>JAIUME010000001.1 GCA_022565695.1 Alcanivorax sp.
CCCCCCCGCCGCCCCGTCGTTGGGGGGTGCGCTTAATGGCACCGCCCACCACGCTCCCAACCACCCGCCCCTCCCCCCATATGTAAAACCACACACAACAGCTGAGCCCCCCACCCCACGCCTGATATACTCTCCCGCTTCACGAGTCAGGCACGGCCGCACCCCATGAAATACGCCATCCTCCCGGTAACGCCCTTCGAGCAGAACTGTTCGCTATTGCTGTGCGAGAGCAGCAACAAGCTGGCCATTTGCGATCCGGGTGGGGATATTGATCGCATTCTGGCCGCTATTGAAGAGTCAGGTGGGGAACCAGAGAAGATCCTGCTCACCCATGGCCATATCGACCATGCCGGGGCCGCAGCCGAGCTGGCGCAGCGATTGCATCTGCCCATTGAAGGCCCGCACCGGGATGATCAGTTCTGGATCGACATGCTGCCGCAGCAGGCCCAGATGTTCGGTTTCGCGCCCGCCGATGCCTTCTCGCCGGATCGCTGGCTGGAAGAGGGTGATACCGTCAGCGTTGGCGAGACGGTGCTGCAAGTGCTGCACTGCCCCGGCCACACACCGGGCCACGTGGTGTTTTTCGAGCCCGTGGCGCAGCTGGCCATTGTCGGCGATGTGCTGTTCGCCGGGTCCATCGGCCGCACAGACTTCCCCCGTGGCAACATGGATGACCTGGTGAATGCCATTCGCGGCAAACTGTTTCCATTGGGGGACGATATCGCCTTCATTCCCGGCCATGGCCCGATGTCCACCCTCGGCCAGGAACGGCTCACCAACCCGTTTGTCAGTGACAGCCGTTACGGCTGAGGAGCAGCGCTGAATGAATATCGGCGATATCGACCAGACACTGTTGCGGCTGCTGATCAGCGCCAGCGTGATCGCCGGCATGCTGGTGCTGTCTACGCTGCTGCGCAGACTGGTGCGCCGCCTTGGCCAGGGCCATGGCTATGCGCCGTCACGCATCTTTCAGGTCTCGGTGCTGATCAATGTGACCACACTGATATTGCTCGCCTTCGCACTTGGCGCCATCTGGGGCTTCTCGGGGCAAGGCTTCATGGTCTTCGCCTCGTCCGTGTTTGCGCTGGTGGGCATCGCACTGTTCGCGGCCTGGTCGCTGCTCAGCAATACCACCGCCGCGCTGATCCTGTTTTTCAGCGCGCCGTTTCGTGTGGGCGATCGTATCCGCATGCTTGATGGTGACAACACCGTCACCGGCCAGGTACGCCACATGGGGCTGATGACCCTGACCCTGGCGGATGCCGACGGCAACCTCTATAACATTCCCAACAATATGGTGTTCCAGCGCACCGTTATCCAATTGGCTCCTGACAAGGAACTCCCATGCGACAAGAAACACGTTCGATAAGCACACCGTCCCGCGCGCCTGGTTCACGCACCACTGGCCTGCTTGTGGCCCTGGCCGCTGCGTTGATGCTGGGCGCCTGCACCAGCACGCCGATGGACAAAGCTGCCCTGCCCGCCGCCTGTAGCGAAAAGCCGGACGCCGGCATGTGCCGCGCGGCCTTTACCCGTTACTACCATGATGAGCAGAAAGGCGAGTGTCGCAGCTTCATCTGGGGTGGCTGTGGCGGCAACGTCCCATTCGACACCATGGAGAGCTGCCAGAGCACCTGCCAGGCACCGGCCTCTGAAGACGGGCCAGTGGCGCCGGTCAAGCAGGGGCTGTCTTTCTGAGGCCAGCGCCCAGGGCAACCATCCAGGCCAATGACGGTCACGCTGCTGTCATATTATTTTCATATAACGTGACATGCAGATTTCCCCTACGGCGTTAGCAGGAGTTGGCGATGAAACAGATATGGCACAAGGCGATGCACAGCACGACGTTTCCCTTGTCGGTGTTACTGGCAGCGCTGCTGACATTGACTGCCTGCGCCAGCAGCCCGGTGGTCCAGCTGTATGACGGCCCGGAAAGAGCAGAGAGCGACATAACCCGGGTACGCGTGCCGGAAACCCTGGAAATCCTCAACATCAACGGGCAGCGCCCGGCTGGCGTCAACACGCTGTTCTCCAGCGGCTACAAGGATCTGCACCTGGCGCCGGGGGAATACCAGATTGTCGCCTTCTACAAGGAAATCTGGGAGCCCGACACAACAAGCAGCCACGTCGTGGTGCGCTCCGAGCCCGTCGTGTTCGATATAGCAGGGCAACCCGGCAGCTTCTTCCGGCTCGGCTACGACACCCCGAGCAACCTGCCGGATGCCCGCGAACTGGCGCGCAACTTCAGCGGCTGGAGCGAGCATGTCGCCAGCAGCGAGCGGCGCCCGACACGTCCCAGCGGCATGACCCGCCCTGGCCTGATCGGCGGCCTGACCACTGGCGCCACCGAGCCAACCGCCGAAACAGTAGCCCCGGCGGCCAGTAGTTCATCTTCGCAAGCTGATGATGTCGAATCTCTGGATATGCTCAAAGCCTGGTGGTCACAGGCCAGTGCAGAAGAACGCCGTGCTTTCCTCCGCTGGGTTGCCGAGTAACTAACTGGTCACTAAAAACCCGGTCAACTGCTACTGCCCCTGAAGCGTTGCCACCAATGTGCGAGCACCACCCTGATCCCGGTGCTCGCACAGGTAGATGCCCTGCCAGGTGCCCAGCTGCAGACGGCCACCTTTCACCGGAATCATCAGGTCCGGGCCAATCAGCACACTCTTTATATGCGCGGGCATGTCGTCCGGGCCTTCCAGCGTGTGCTCATAGTGCGGCGCCCGCTCCGGCACCATCACATTGAAATGCCGCTCCAGGTCGCCGCGCACATCCGGGTCTGCGTTTTCATTGATGGCCAGTGAGGCGGAGGTGTGGCGGATAAACAGATGCAGCAACCCCACCTTCACCTGCGCCAGGGCTGGCAGGGCCGCACAGACCTCCTCCGTCACCAGATGAAAACCTCTCGGCCGAGGCCTCAGCACAATCTCATGTTGATGCCACACAACGCTTCTCCACTACTGCCATATTTGGCGCCATCATAGTTGGTGCCATATTGGCACACATATTGACACAGCAATGCACTGTGTGCCAATCTGGCACCATTATCGACGCCATCATTAACACCATCAAAAACTCTGGAGACGACGCATGAGTTCCGCGACAGAAGACAAGCCCGCCGACAAGCGGCTGGTCGCTCGCACCAATGCGGATATTCACCAGCGCATCGCCGATGCCGCAGACCTTGTCGGCGCAACGGTTTCCCAGTTTCTGATAGATTCCGCGCTGGAGCGCGCCAATCGGGTCACGCAGGATGCCACCCGGCTGCGCATCAGTCGCGACGCCTTTGCCCGGATGATGGCGGTTCTGGATCAGCCCGCGAACCCCGCACCACGCCTGAAGCAGGCCGCTCACCGATACAGGGAGGTCATGAGTGACGAGTACCGGCAACCCGATCCAGAAACGGATACTGACCCGCAACCATGACCGCGCGGGATTCGACTGCGGCAACGACGCACTGAACCGCTTCCTGCGCCAGCAGGCAAGACAGGCCAACGACCGGCACCTGACACGCACCACGGTGCTGATAGAACCCGCTCAGCCAACCCGTATCCTGGCCTTCTATTCCACGGCGCCATGCGAAATAAGTGTGCATGAAGCAGATGCGTTGCCCGGCCTCGCCGGCTATCCGCACCCGGTACCCTTTTTGCGCATGACAAGGCTGGCGACAGACTTGCGCTGCAGGGGACAGGGTTTCGGAGAACTGGCGCTGGTTTCCGCCATCAAGGATGCGGCGCGCATTCATCGTGAGGCCACAGCGCTATACGGCCTGCTGGTGGATGCCAAGGATGACAGCGCCGCAGCCTTCTACCGGCATTTCGGCTTGCAGCTGATTGATGACAGCGCCCTGGCGCTCTACTTGCCGATCAGGGATTGTCTCGCACTGTAACCCAGTTGCGGATATTGGCGGCCACGCCGTCCAGCAGGCGCTGGCGGCATTCGCGGCTGATCCAGGCGTTGTGTGGGGTAATGATCAGGTTCGGGATATCGGCCGCCAGCAGCACGTGATCAGCGGGGGGCGGCTCCTGGCTGAGC
Source organism: Alcanivorax sp. (assembly GCA_022565695.1). Lineage (GTDB taxonomy): Bacteria > Pseudomonadota > Gammaproteobacteria > Pseudomonadales > Alcanivoracaceae > Isoalcanivorax. The sequence goes on from JAIUME010000001.1 coordinate 4,036, forward strand.
ACATCCAGCGCTGCGCCCGCGATGTCGCCCCGGCGCAGGGCGTCTGCCAGCGCCATCTCGTCGATCAAGCCGCCCCGTGCCGTGTTGATCAGCAGGGCCGAGGATTTCATGGCCGCCAGTTGTGGCGCACCGATCAGGTGTCGGGTGTCTTCGGTGAGCGGGCAATGCAGGGACAGCACATCCACCTGCGGTAATAACGCCTCCAGCGGCACCCGCCCTGCTTCAACGGCGGCGCCGGGGCGCTGGCTCGCGGCCACCAGCACGCGCATACCGAAGGCCTCGGCCAGCCGCGCCACGGCCTGGCCCAGGGTGCCATGGCCGACAATGCCCAGCGTCTTGCCCGCCAGCTCCATGACCGGGCGCTGCATCAGGCAAAAGGTCGGGGACTGGCTCCAGAGGCCGGCCTGCACATCCGCGTAATACTCATGCCAGCGCGTCGCCAGCCCCAGCATCAGCGCCAGAGTGTGCTGGGCAACGCCCGGGCCGGCATAATCGGTCACGTTGCAGACCGGAATACCGCGCGCCTCTGCTGCCGCCAGATCAATGTTATTGGTGCCGGTGGCGATCACACAGATCAGCCGCAGATCCGGCGCGCCCTCGATGACCACCCTGTCCAGCACGACCTTGTTGGTGACCACCACCTGCGCATCACGAATCCGCTCCGCCACCTGCTCTGGCGAGGTCTGGTCGAAGTACTGCCATTGGTGCATGCTGTCCAGAGACGCCTCCAGACCAGAGAAATCCAGTTCATCCGGTGTCTCTCGACCGGTTGCCGCATCCGTTGCTGCGCCCGTTATGAGAGTCGCCCTGTCCAGGAAAACACCACGCATGTCCGCGCCCACCTCTTCGTCCAGGCCCTCTGCATCAGAGCCATCTACATCCCAGACCGTGTCCGCGCATCAGGGCGATGCCGCCAGCAGCCGTCTGGATCGATGGCTGGATACGCTCGGTCTGACCTCGCTCAACGATGATAAACCACGAGTGGGCGTCAGTGCCTGCCTGATGGGCAGGCTGGTCCGCTACAACGGCGAAGCAAAACGCCATGGCACCGTGGCGGATGTGCTGCCGCGCTGGCTGCACTGCATTGAGTACTGTCCGGAAGTCGCCATTGGCTTGCCTGTTCCCCGGCCGCCAGTGGATATCATCGCCACTGACGACGCTGGCCAGCAGATTCGCAACCGGGACGGGCTGGTGGCGGATATCACCGATGCGCTGCACACCTATGCCGACGACCTTTGCGGCCATGACACGCACAGTCGAAAAGCGTCGCAGCTCGATGGCATGATTCTGAAAGCCCGCTCACCCAGCTGCGGGCTGGGCAACACCCCGCTGCTTGATGAGGCAGGGCAACAGATTGGCGTCACCGATGGCGGGTTTGCCGGGCGCCTGAAAACACGCTGGCCAACCATGCCCATGGTGCATGAGGAGCAACTTGCCCGAGCCGTGGATGTCGAAGCGTTTGTGCTCAGTGTGTGTGTTTACCGCCAGCAACGCCGCTGGGGCAACAATGGGGCTAACGATGCCTGGAACAGGGAGATGCGCGAGCGCATCATGGCGCTGCCGCTGACGACGCTCCGCACGCGACTGCTATTGCAGCTGGAACAATAAACCCCGGCCGCCGAGGGCGGACCGGGGTCATCTGTCACGCTTGATCAGTGCTCAGTTCCGGAACAGGTACCATCAATTCCAGAACCGATACCAGGGACGCTCGGATTGCTCTTCCCCGCGATTGCCCGCCCGCGCATCAACCTCTGCATCAGCACTGGCACCACCTGCTTCGCCGCTCACTGCGGCACCGGCCCGTGCACCTTCGGCACGCTCAGCAGCAGCATCGCGTTGCGCCTGCCCCTGCTCACGCGCTTCTTCTGCACGCTGCTGACCTTTCTCCCGCGCTTCATCGCGTGTCTCGCGGCCGCGCTGCGCTGCGGCATCACCTGTCTCCCGAGCTTCCTCGGCTGCCGCTTCGCCGCGCTGGCGAGCATCGTCGCGAGCTGCTGCAGCATCACTGCGGTGGACATCGCGCTGCTCACGCGCGCTGCGCTCGGTAGCGCGCAAATCAGCACCCACTGATGCGTCTGCCGATACACCAACAGCATCAGCCTGTGCGGCTGACATCACACCCATCGTCAGCATCATCGCTGTGCCAGCCAGAATATTCCGTGCTGTATTATTCTTCATCATTCATCTCCCTGTTTATCATGGTCGGTCAAATCGACCCTCCACATCATGCGCGCGATTATCCGATCGCTCCATATCCTGTTCCCGGTAAAACGATTGTATTAATGTAAAAATGCGATGCGGCAGGCATAAAACATGGCACCTTCGTGCGGCCTTTTACTGATTTTTACTTTCTTTTTTTTCCCGCTCGCGCATTGCCTGCTCCAGATTTTCCAATTCTTCCCGGGACATATAATCCATATCCCAATGGTTGGTGAACCATTCCTTCACCGCACGCCGACCATGATGATGCTCCGGCGGTGCCGCCGTACCCGGATGCGCAACACTCTGCTCACCACGCGGCGGCCGCGCAGGCGTTTCTGACAGCGGTTCGTCCGCCGGCTTTTTCCTGCGCCGGAAAAGAAGACCTATTCTGTGCATCGCACGCCTGAACCACATTGCCCTGCCCTCACTGTGCAGCTCGCCTTGTCGGTTCACCCTGTATAACACAGTAAAACACCGGCACGACGTGATGAGTGCCGGTTGAATTCAGATGTGGTCGATGTCAGGACTGGCATATGCCTGATGCAAAAAAGGAGACACCCGATGCGACGCATCTATTTTCTGTTACCGAACGTGCCCGCCGCTGCGGACCTGGTGAAGGATTTACGTCAGGAGGGCATCAACGACGACCGTATGCATCTGGTCGCACGACACGACGTGCCCCTGGGCGATCTGCCGGAAGCCGACACGCTGGAAAAGTCTGACCTCGGTCCGGCGCTGAAACGTGGCGCCGCGCTCGGTGGTTCTTCCGGCCTGCTCGCGGGCCTCACCGCCATGGCACTGCCCACTGGCGGCCTGGCCCTGGGCGGCGCGGCGGTACTGGGTATTGCCCTGGTAGGCACCGGGTTCGGTGCCTGGGCGTCTGCCATGCTCGGCGCCAGTGTGCCGGACGAGGAAATCGAGGCATGCCACGCGGCCATTCAGCGCGGCAGCGTGCTGATGATGCTGGATGTGGACAACGATCGCGTGGATACCCTGCGCGCCTTCGTGCGCCAACGGCATGCGGAGGCCGATATCCGCGACGCGGAATCTACTGCGCCGCCGCTACCCGATGTCGACCTGGGTAGCGAGCACGGGCATCGCTGACAGCCAATCCGGGTTCAGGGCACGTCAGGGTTCAAGATAGGTATAACCCGCCAGCCCCTCGCGGATCTCGGCCAGCAACCCCTCCCGTTCCGCCTCAGGCAGGCGGATGCGGGTGAACTGTTCGCCCAGCATGGCAAGCAGTTTGTCCGGGTCATAATTGACGTACCGCAGCACGGAGCTGACCGTGTCGCCCTGGATGGCTTCATCCAGATGAATACCGCCCTGCTCGTCGATGTCCACGTCCACGGAGTCCGTGTCGCCAAACAGGTTGTGCATGTCGCCGAGGATTTCCTGGTACGCGCCAACCATAAAAATGCCCAGCTCATCGCCGTAGTTTTCCGGCAACGGCAAGGTGCTTTCCAGACCTTCGCCATCCACGTACTGGTCGATACGGCCATCGGAATCGCAGGTGATGTCCTGCAGCACCGCGCGCACCGTGGGCGGTTGATCCAGGCCGGTCAGCGGCAGGATCGGGAATACCTGGCTGATACCCCACACATCCGGCACAGACTGGAAGACGGAAAAGTTCAGGAACAGTTTGTCCGCCAGAATCGCATTGAGGTCATCCAGCAAGGCGCGCTGATGCTTGCGCAGGGGATCGAGCTGGCGGCGCAGGGTCAGCAGGCAATTGATGTACAGTTTTTCTGCCACGGCCCGCTGGGGCAACGACACCTCACCGGCAAGATAACGCTGGTGGGCATCCTGCCAGGCGCCCAGCACTTCCTGATACGCCTCCAGCAAATGCGGCCGGGGCCCGGACAACATCTGGTACAGATCCCACAACAACGTCAGCTCTACCGGTGATCCAGGTTCTGGCGCTGCAACCTGCTGCACGCGCAGTTGCTCGCGATCAATCACGTTCACCAGCAACACCGCGTGGTGCGCGGTCAGCGCACGCCCTGACTCGCTGATGATCGCCGGCTCTGGCAGTTCCGCGCGCACACAGGCTTCGCGCAGGGTCTGCACGATATGCCAAGCATAATCGGTGATGCCGTAATTCATGGAACACAGGGAGCGCGAGCGGGTGCCTTCATAATCCACACCCAGCCCGCCGCCCACATCCATGGTGTCCACGGGGGCGCCCAGCGCACGCAGCTCCTGATAGTAGCGCGCCGCTTCACGCATGCCGGCCTTGATGTCCTGGATATTGGCCACCTGGGAACCCAGGTGGAAATGCAGCATACGCAAGCTGTCCAGGCTGCCGGCGTCACGGCAGATCTCCACGGCTTTCACCAGCTGCGATGCTGACAGGCCGAACTTGGATTTTTCGCCGCCGGTGTTCTGCCAGTTGCCCTTACTGATGGACATCAGGCGCACCCGCAGACCAATGCGCGGCACCACATCCAGTGCACGGGCCTCGTCCAGGATCAACGCCAGCTCGGACAGCTTCTCCACCACGATATAGACACGGTGACCGAGCTTTTCCCCGGTCAGCGCCAGGCGGATGTACTCGCGATCCTTGTAGCCATTGCAGACGATGGTGTTGGCGTCACCGCCCGCGCCACTGCCAGACAAGGCCAGCACCGCCAGCAGCTCCGGCTTGGAACCGGCTTCCAGTCCCACCGGGGCATGGGCTTCGCGGGCATTGACGATCTCTTCCACCACCCGGCGCTGCTGGTTGACCTTGATCGGGAACACCGGCGTATAGCGACCGCCATAGCCCTGCTCACTGATGGCATGGCGGAACGCCGCCGACAGCATGCGCACCCGATGCCGCAGAATCCCGTCAAACCGCACCAGCACCGGCGAGCGCAGCCCGGCCTGACGGCAAGCGGCCAGCACGTCTTCCAGACGGGCCGCGCCACCGGTCTTGCCGTCTGCGGGCGGGCCATCGGGGCGCACCCGGACCTTGCCAGCCGCATCCACATCGAAATAGCCTTCACCCCAGCGTTCAACATTGTAGATACGCAGGGCGTCATCGGTGGTCCAGTTACTGCTCATGGCGGCTCTCTCGGGTGCGGTCTCTCGGGTACGGTACGTCAACGGCGGTCAGCGTGATGGCGACAATGCGCCGCATTATCGCAGGTTCGCCCCGGTGGGAGCGAGTGCTGGCGGTGGCGATTGGCACCGCCAGAGGTGTATTTATTCATGGGCCGGACATGATTGAGCCGGTAGAATGCGCCCCGTTCAGGCTTTTCGCCGTGCGGGCCAGACAGGCCCCGCGGCACCCCCCATGCAGAGAGGTGGCATCATGTCCGGAGAAAAGTGGTTTATCGAGCATTTCGACAGCGCTGGCACAGCGTTCGGCCTGCGTCTGAAAAAGAAGCTGGAAGAGGTGCAGACCGAATACCAGCATATCGAAATGTGGGAGACCGATACCTTCGGCTATCTGATGACCATTGACGGCTGCACCATGGTCACCAGCCGCGACAACTTCCTCTACCACGAGATGATGTCTCACCCCGCCCTGTTCAGCCACCCGGCGCCGAAGAACGTGGTCATCATCGGCGGCGGCGACTGCGGCACATTGAGGGAAGTGCTGCGCCACCCCAATGTGGAAAAAGCGACCCAGATCGATATCGACGAAATGGTCACGCGCATGTCCGAGAAGTACTTCCCGGAGCTGTGTGAATCCAACGACGACCCGCGTGCCGAACTGCTGTTCATCGACGGCGTGAAGTGGATGCGCGAGTGCGAGGCCGGCAGCGTGGATGTGATCATCGTGGATTCCACTGATCCGGTGGGCCCGGCAGAAGGGTTGTTCAAGGCAGACTTCTTCCGCGAGTGCCATCGGGTACTGCGCGACGGCGGCATCATCGTGCAGCAAAGCGAATCGCCGCTCCTGCACAGCGATACCATCATCCGCGATCTGCATATCAACATGCGTGAAGCCGGGTTTACCAGCACCCAGACACTGCCGTTCCCGCAGGTGTGCTACCCCAGTGGCTGGTGGAGCTGCACCATGGCCGGCAAGGGCACCGACGTGACAGCCTTCCGCGAGCAGGCCGCAGAGAACAAGGCGTTCGACACGCTCTACTACACCGCTGCCGCCCACCGTGGCGCACTGGTGCTGCCGCCGTTCATGCAGAAAGCACTGGCCTGACAGATTAGCCAAGCACCAACTTAGCCAAGCACCAGGGGTGAAAAAGGCGACTGCCGACGTGCATAGTGGCCAGGGGTGATGCCCACCATGGCGCGGAAGTCGTGGATGAAGTGGGCTTCATCAAAATAACCCAACTGCTGCGCCAGCTCGGCCTGCCTGATCGGTGGGCCGCGCTTCAGCAGATCACGGGCCCGGGCGATGCGCTGGATGCGCGCATACTGCTTCGGCGACACGCCCACCTGCTCCGCAAAGCGGCGCTCCAGAGCACGGCGCGACAGATGCAGCGCCGCAGCGGCACGGGCCACTGACTCTGCCTGTGACACCTGCTCCATGACGGCCTCAAGCGAACGCTGACTGACCTGGCAGGCGGTTGACGGCTGCAACTGCTGCATCAGCCAGTCGGCCAGATGCTGCAACCCGGCTCGCACATCCCCCACCTCGCCCAGACGCTGATGCAAGCGCCGCAGGGCATGGCCGTGCACGGCGTCCAGCGCCTCGGTGCTGGTCTGCAACATCGGCACGCCACCCCAGAAGCGCCGGGCACCGCCCGGGTGAAAGCGCACACCGTAGCTCAGCCATCCAGTGTCCGGTGTCAGCCTGCCTGATATCGGCTGCACACCTTCCCAGCCCAGCCAGACCGGCGGCTGCTCACCCGGCACACGCGGCGGCAGCGGGCGACCCAGATTCAGGACAAAGCCGGTGCCCCCATCCGGGTGCATGAAAGCAGGTTCCCGGCCCGGCCCGCTCTGGCGGGTATCCAGGCACCAGATCGCCTGCACCTGCTGGCGCAAGGCCGGCGGCGGCGGCAGGAAACACAATGGCTTGAGTGGCATGCGTGGCATGACAGAACAGGACGGCATCACACGGCTCCGATATCACCGCTCAATGCTCGCGGGATTGGCGCAAAACTACAAGCCGCCATACCGCCGCATCGCAGACACTGTGCGTCCACCCGTTCAGTAAGGAGAAACCCATGCCCCAGACCCCGCCACGCCTCGACTATGCCACCCTGAACCCCACCGCCCTGGCGCGTCTGGCGGGTGCCCGCCAGCACCTGAAAGCGCTCCCGGAAGGCCTGCTGTCGCTGGTGGAAATGCGGGTCTCCCAGATCAATGGCTGCGCCTACTGCCTGTCACTGCACGCTGACGGGGCGCGCGCTGCGGGGGTCAGCCAGCGCCAGCTCGATTGCCTGAATGCCTGGGCGGAATCCGGCCTGTTCGACGACCGCGAACAGGCTGCGCTGGCCTGGACGGAAGCTGTAACCCGCATTGAGCAGGGCCATGCACCGGACCCGGTCTATCAACGGGCGCAGTCGCACTTCACCGCATCGGAGTTGGCCGATCTGACCCTGGCCATCGCCGCCATGAATGCCCTCAACCGGGTCGCCATCAGCTTGCGCAAACAGCCCGACCAGTGAGCCGGGCTGCACACTGCTCCGTCGTTCCAGTCTGGCCATTTACCCCGACGCCCCGAATTCGGTGTACCCTTTTCAGCCCGATTCCGAGTTCCATGGCTAAAGGAGACACACCGTGCCGCAATCCGGAGGGCGCAAGACGCTGATCATTGCCCTGTCCTCGCTGCTTGTGCTGGTCGCGCTGGGCTACGCCCTCTGGCTGGCGATCCCGAAAGGCTTTGATGCTGACCTGTCGAAGATCGGCAATGGTCAACCCGCCCTGGTCTTTGTCTATGACCGGGATCTGGTCGCCAGCAGCCGACAGACCGAAGAGATGAACCGCGAGCGCGCCGCCCTGGAAGCCCAGGTGCAGTTGCTCATCGCCGACACGGGGCACCCGGACGCCCGCGCGCTGATGTCGCGCTATCATGTTGGGCCAATCACCTTCCTGCTGTTCGACGGCCAGGGCGCCCTGATCAATAGCTGGCCGGGCCTCTCCACCGCTGAGGAACTGCGCGCTCTGATGGACCAGGCAGGCCCGGCACTGCGTTGATTTTTCGGCCTTTTTTCACGCTACGCTGACCGCAGCGCCGGTTTCACGCTGCCCGGGCGGCCAAGCCCGGGGCTGGTGCCACCAGCGTAAACTGGCCACCATTACATCAAACGATGTCAATGTTTTGTCCTGATCCGACCGTGCGCACGCCGCACAGAATGGCAGGATGCAACTGCCGGGTGGGCCGGCATCTGAGACCAACGGGATAACGCTATGCCGAGCAAACATGTTGATGTGCTGATTATCGGGGCTGGCCTTTCAGGGATTGGCGCTGCCTGCCACCTGCGCACCAAGTGCCCGAACAAGAGCTTCGCGCTGCTGGAAGGCCGCGATGCCATCGGCGGCACCTGGGATCTGTTCCGCTACCCCGGCGTGCGTTCTGATTCCGACATGTACACCCTGGGCTACAGCTTCAAGCCGTGGACCAATGACAAGGCCATCGCCGACGGCGAATCGATCCGTGACTATATCTGCGAAACAGCGGATGAATACGGCATCACCGATCACATTCATTTCGGTCACCATGTGAAGAGTGCGGACTGGTCCAGCGAAGACGCCACCTGGACGGTCAAGGCGACCAACAAGAAAACCGGTCGCAGCACCTCCTTTACCTGCAACTTCCTGCTGTCCTGCACCGGCTACTACAACTACGCCGCCGGCTTTACGCCGGACTTCCCGGGCCGGGATGACTATAAAGGCACCTTCATTCATCCCCAGCACTGGCCGGAAGATCTGGACTACAGCGGCAAACGCGTTGTCGTCATCGGTTCTGGCGCCACCGCCGTGACACTGATCCCGGCCATGGCCGACAAGGCCGCGCACATCACCATGTTGCAGCGCTCTCCAACCTACGTCGCCACGGTGCCGGAGAAAGATGTCATCTCCATGCAGCTACGCCGCTTCCTGCCGGAAAAACTGGTCTATCGCCTTGCCCGCACCCGTAACGTGGGCCTGCAGATGGGCGTCTACAAACTCAGCAAGACGCAGCCGAAGCTGGTGCGCAAGATGCTGCTGGGCCTGGCCAAAAAGCAGCTCGGCAAAGATTTCGACATGAGCCACTTCACCCCCAGCTACAACCCCTGGGATGAGCGCCTGTGTGCGGTGCCGGATGGCGACCTGTTCAAGGTGCTGCGCCGGGGCAAGGCCTCTGTGGTCACCGACCACATCGACACCTTTACCGAAAACGGCATTCGCCTGAAGTCAGGCCAGGAGCTGGAAGCCGATATCGTGGTTTCCGCCACCGGCCTGGATCTGCAGCTGCTGGGCGGCACCGATGTCAAGGTGGACGGCAAGCCGGTGGATGTCACCCAGTCCACGGCCTATCGCGCCCTGATGCTCAGCGACATTCCCAACGCCGCGATGATCTTCGGCTACACCAATGCCTCCTGGACACTGAAAGCCGACATCAGCAGCGAGTACATCTGCCGCCTGCTGAATCACATGGACAAGACCGGCACCCGCCAGTGCACCCCGCGCATGCGCGATGCCTCTGTGGTAGAAACGCCGTTCCTGGACATGCGATCCGGGTATATCCAGCGCGCTGCCAACCGGTTCCCGAAACAGGGCTCCAAGGCGCCGTGGAAAGTGCTGCAGAATTACCTGTTCGATCTGGCGCAGCTCCGCTACACCAAAGTGGACGATGGCAGCATGGAATTCTCCAATCCGGCACCGTCGGCAACCAGCAAGGCCGCCAGCAAGACAGCCCGCAGCGACAAGGGCAAGGCACTCAAGGCCTCCGCCTGAACAGCAAGACGCCGGGGTAACCCGGCGTTTTTTTGTGCGGCTTTTTTTACGACAAGAGATACACCCGGCATGCCCCCAGCGACGACAGACACAGACACAGACACAAACACCCTGCGCACAGGCACTCTGCACACAAACACGGCCCACAATGACGTGAAAGGCACTGCCACGCCGGCCTTCCGCGCCGTCGAAAATGTCTTTCGTGAACAGCTGCGCCGGACACCCGGCGGCGGCGCCGTCTGCGTCTATCATCACGGCGAAAAAGTCGTGGACCTGTGGGGTGGTGTGCGGGATGACGCGGGTAGCGCCTGGGCAGAGGATACGCTGGCGGTTTCCTTCTCCACCACCAAGGGCGTCACTGCCACACTGCTGCATCAACTGGTGGCAGAAGGCAAACTGGATTACGACGATCCCGTGGCGCAACACTGGCCCGAATTTGCCGCCAACGGCAAAGCCGATATCACCGTACGCGACCTGCTGACCCATCGCGCCGGGCTGTATGGCATGCGCAATCTGAACCTGCGCTTCGAAGATCTGTGCGACTGGGATACCGTCTGCAACGCACTGGCTGCGGCACCCGGTGATCGCAGCAAGGCCCCGCACAGTGTCTATCACGCACTGACTTATGGCTGGCTGGTGGGCGAAGTGATTCGCCGTGTCAGCGGTGAATCCATCACCACACTGACACAACGTCGTCTGGCCGAGCCCCTGGGGCTGGACGGGCTGTATATCGGCGTCCCGGAGCAGGCCCATCATCGCGTCGCCATGTTACTGATGGGTCGCCCGGAGGGCGCACCGCGCAGAGCGCCGTCCCTGGGATCGCGGCTACGCAAACAATTCGGTAGCGGCCTGCGCAGCAGTCTGTCTGCACTACAGCAGCGTGGGTTGGCGCCTGATTTCTCGCCCTTCGAAGATGCCGTCACGGTGCGCGGTTTCCAGCCGCGCAAACTGGTCACCCCCATCGCACTCAGTGCCGCCATGCCTGCAGTCAACGGCACCTTTACCGCACGCTCACTGGCGCGCATGTACGCGGCGCTGGCCAACGGCGGTGAACTGGATGGCGTGCGCATTCTGCCCCCCGAGATGCTGCCACTGATCAGCGCACAACAGGTCTTTACGCTGGACCGCGCGCTGTTTTCCCCCATGCGCTGGCGACTGGGTTATCACCAGCCCTACGTACTGGCACGACGACGCCCACGCCAGGCCTTCGGCCATTTCGGATTCGGTGGCTCCGGCGCCTGGGCAGACCCCGCCCGCAATCTTTCGGTGGCCCTCACCGTCAACGCCGGCAGCGGCACGCCTTGGGGCGACATGCGCATCCTGAAACTCGGTGCCGCCGCACTGCGCAGCGCAGGCTGACTCTTCGACTCACGTCCGGGCGGGCAACCAGAGTATGGCCTGCACGCCGCGTTCCGGCAGATTGCGCAGGCGCACTTCGCCCTGATGGAGTTGTGCCACTTCTGAGACAAAACTCAGCCCCAGGCCGGTGCTCTTGCGTTGGCTTCCCGGGCGCGGCAGGGAATAGAAGCGTTCGAAGATGCGCGCCAGAGCATAGTCCGGGATCGGTGGGCCGGCGTTGCTGATCATCAGCCACACCCGCTCTGCATCGCCATCCAGTTTTATTTTCACCGCACTGTTGTCCGGGCTGAACTCTATGGCGTTATCCAGCAGATTGCTCACTGCCTGCTCAAGCAGAAAACGCTCCCCGGTAACCTGAAGATTGCGCTCGCACACCATCTGCAGCATGACATTGCGCGGCTGTGCGCGAGTCTGCTTGGCCATGATTTCCATCTTGACCAGCTGGCCAAGATCAATGTTCTCCACACCACTGAGGTGCTGCTTTTTTTCCACCGTGGCCAGGGACAACAACCGGTCGATCAGGCGCTGCAAGCGCGCTGATTCCATATCCACGTTGGTCAGGAAGCGACGTTGATCAGCTTCCGGCACATCCGCTTCTTGCAGCAGTTCTGTCGCCGCACGGATGGCGGACAGGGGGGATTTCATCTCGTGGGTCAGTGTGTGGACATAGTCTTCCACATATTGCTTGCCGTCGATTTCCGCGCGCATGGCATCCGTGGCCTGGGCCAGCCGATTGAGCTCGCGCTCGCGCAGGGCCGGTGGCGCCGCTCTTTCGCCGCGCCGCAGTTTTTCCACATACTCCACCAGCCGTCGGATGGACCGTGTCAGCCACAACGACAGCACGGCGCCCAGCAGCAGCGATGCCAGCAGTATCAGGCTGCCACGCTGCCACAACTGCTCGCGGGCCAACGCCAGAAACGGCTCGAAGCTTGCCGTGGGCTGACCCACCGACAGCACACCAAGTAACTCACCATTGCGCTGCACTGGTGCGGCCACATACATGAAGCTGGAGTTTTCATCGCCGGGGTCTGTGCGTGTGGTCCGTGCGCCATAGCCGCCCAGCAGGGTGCGCTGCACATCGCGCCAACCGGAAAAGTCCGCGCCGATCAGCGTGCGGTCGGTGTGATACATGACTTGCCCGGTGAGATCGGTCACGTAGAGCACGAAGTCCGGTTCGGTCTTATGCCGTGACCAGATTGTCGCATCGAAGCGCCGGGCGCCGTAGCGCTCCACGGCCATCACAAACGGCGCATCGGACGCGAAGTCCTGATCCCAGTGCAGCGCTGCCAGTTCTGCCAGCAAGTTCGCGCTGTCCACCAGCACCTCTTCGCTGGCCTGGCGAATGGTCGATGGCAATTGTCCGATCACGCTCTGCATCACCAGAATCAGGCCGCCGCCCACCAGCAGCAGCCACACCAGCATGATGCGCAGGTTCAAGGTCACGGCGCGGAGGTTTCCGCGGCGGAGCACAGGCTGTAACCCAGCCCGCGATGGGTGCGTATCGGGTCTGCTTCGGCATCCACCTGTTTCAGCTTGGCGCGAATGCCCTTGATGTGGGTGTCCACCGCCCGATCAAAACTGGCGGCCGGGTCTTCCCAGGCGGCATCCATCAACTGGCTGCGGCTGAGCACATGGTCCGGGCGCTGCAGCAGGGCGCCGAGAATCAGATATTCGTAGCGGGTGAGCACCAGCCACTGGCCCCGGTAGCTGATGCGCTTTGCCGCATCATCCAGCACAAAGGCCGCCGCCGGCTCGGTGGTTCTGGGCTGCGTCAGCGCGCCATCCGGCAGCTGCCGGGTGCGGCGCAGGATAGCCCGCACCCGAGCAGAGATTTCCCGTGGGCTGAAGGGTTTCACCACATAATCATCGGCGCCGATTTCCAGCCCGACGATGCGATCCACTTCTTCCTTGCGCGCGGTCAGGAACATCACCGGCACCTGTGACAGGGTGCGAATACGCCGACACAGCTCGAAGCCGCTTTCATCCGGCAAGCCCACATCAAGCACCACCAGGTCCACCGGTTGCGTCTGCAGCCAGGCCATCCCTTCCCGGGCCAGGGCGCACCAGTGAACGGCGAAGCCGTCGGTGCGCAGGGCATAGATCAATGCATCAGCAATGGCTGCTTCATCTTCTATGATCAGTATTCTGTCAGCCATGTCAGGTATCCCCGGCAACCCTGCCTGTCTATGCATCAACACGTCTCGAGCTGATTGTCCCGGCACACTCGCGACACCGCAACTGCTCATCGCATTTCTTCCAGCCAGGCGGTGACCACATAGCGCAGCGGCCCACCGCTCTGCAGCGATGCAAACGGGTAGCAGGTCACCAGGCGCAACTCCGGCGTGCCGTATTGCAGGCTGATGTGCTGGTTGCTGCTGTCGACGATATCGGCCCCGGCAACACGGTACTGATAGATCTGCCCGTCCACACCTTGCAACGCCAGTGCATCCCCCGACTTGACCTCTTCCAGGAAGGCCAGATGACTGTCCTGATGCCCGGCAATCAATACTGTGCCCGCTTCACCCGGCAAGGCGCTGGCAGAGAGATGCCCGGGCCCGAATGCCAGCGCCTGACCACTGACACTGGCCAGCACATACAGATGCCGCCCCTGCGGTGTGGTCAGCCGTGCCACCGGCCAGGTGTCCGCCCAGGGCCAGGGCTTCACCGGCGCACCACTGGCCAGCGTCTGTTGCCAGGCCGACGCGATCAGCCGCTGCGCCAGCCAGGCCTTGGCCTGGAGCCATAACGCCTGTCCGGTCACCAGGGTGGCCACCAGCACCAGTGCGCCGGCCAGGCAGGTGGAGGATCGTTTGGAGAATGGTTTGGAGAGTCGCTTTTTGCGTGGTTTGCACATGATCATGCTGCCACTCCCACACAACGCTGCTCTTTTTTTCGCACCACCAGTAGCACCGCCACCAGTAACCAGCAGGCCAGTGCCAGCCACCACAGGCGCGCCAGGCCCAGGGAGGTCTGTGGATAGACATGATCCACCGGATTGCGGTTCGCCACTGCCTCGCGGGAGAGCGGCTCCTCTACGCCACGCACCGGCCGCTGTTCCACCGCCACAAAGCTGGTGTAGCGGCTGGCTAATCGGTGCGCCAGCGCCACGTCAATAATCTCGTCGCGCACCGCATCTTCCGGTTCGCCACGCACCATACGGTCACTCAGCGCCGTAATTTTTTCCCGGGCCCAGAGGGTAGATACGCCTGCGTGCTGTTGCGCCACCGGCATGACCACCTCCTGCTCCCAGGGCACCGGTGACTTGCCCTGCAGGATCACGGATGCAGGAAATGCCTGGGACGATGCTGATCCGTCCGGGGTGAACTTCAGGGTGGCCATCAGGGGCTGGCCGGCATACAGGTCAGGCAGCCGTGAGGGCCAGATCTCGGCCTGCATGCCGTCCGGCAATACAATCCTCAAATCTGTCAGCACCGGCTGCTCCAGCTTTTCGAACAGCCGCGACATATGCTGCGAGACGTTTGCCGAACCACCAATGTACGTGAACTGACCACGGCCGATGTCCGCCGCACGACGCAGCAGGTAACTGTTGGGCGCCGCGCCGATGCCGACCGTAAACAACCGGGCGCGATGAATCCGCCGCTCGATCATCTGCAGCACCGCCTCTTCATTGCTGACGGCACCATCCGTGATGAAGATCACCTGTCGCAGATAGCCCGGCGTGGACGGCGATGTCAGCGCTGCTTCCAGCACCGGCAGCATCTCGGTACCGCCCCCGGCCTGCAGCCGCCCCACCCACTCAGTCGCCTCTCGCAGGTTGTCCGGTGACGCCGGCACAGACGCGCGGTACAGCATGCGGTGCCGGTGGTTGAATTCCAGCACGTTGAAATGGTCCTCGGGCTGCAGACGGCTGAGGGCATACTGCAGACTTTCTTTCGCCTGGCGCATGCGCTCGCCCGCCATGGAACCGGAGGTGTCCACAATCAGGATGACGTCGCGGGGCAGGCGTGGCTGCTCACTGACCTGCTGGCTGGCGCGGGCGGCCGCGCCGGACAGCCCGGGCGTCAACATCAGCAAACCGTAATGCTCGCCGTTAACTTCCTCGGTAAACAACGCGGCCTGACTGTCCGCCCCCTCCGGCAGGCGCCAGTTGAGCACGAAGTCCCGGTCCATGGGCACCTGTTCATCCGGCAGGATGATCTGATAGCCGCGCCCGTCATATTCCAGGCCGATGCGATGACTCGGGCTGGTCAGGGTATCCAGCGCCATCCCCGCATCCACATAAACCCGGATACGCGCCTGATGTGAGGTCTCCGGTATCGCGCTCTGGTGCACGATGGGGCCTTCAACAAGAGGGCCTTCGACGGGAGCGCCGTTAGCGGACTGCGTTGGGTGAGGCGTGCTGTGTGATGTGTTGTGTGAGCCGTGCGGGGTGTCGTGTAAAGCATCGTGTTCTGAATGGCGCGGTGTATAGCGCGGCGTCATGGTCATCGGGAAACGCAGCCCGAAGGTCAGCGCATCCGGCACCAGCAGCTCGGTGTACTCCAGCTCTACGGATACCGTGTCGCCGGGTGCGATATTCGCCACGGACGTGACAAACAGATTCGGGCGGCGCTGCTCCACCAGACCCGCGCGCTGGC
Organism: Alcanivorax sp.; assembly: GCA_022565695.1. GTDB lineage: Bacteria > Pseudomonadota > Gammaproteobacteria > Pseudomonadales > Alcanivoracaceae > Isoalcanivorax. Next base: position 20,031 of record JAIUME010000001.1, read on the forward strand.
CCTGGGCCCGTGCCTGCGCATAGATTTCCCGCGCTTGCTGCTTCTCGTGTATGGCGCCCACGATGCGCCGCTCTCCCACCTGCAACACCATGCCGTGGACGGCGGCCTGCTCCGCCAGCGGGAAGACATATTGCCCTTCCACAAAATCGCGGCCCTGATGGCGAAACTGCTGCGTTACCGTGACATGCGCCACCGGCCCGCTGACGCGGATATCCACCTCGGTATCCAGCAACAGCGCCGGCGCCCAGGGCGATTCCGCCCCGCCGCGCACCAGCATGGCGCCGCTGCCGGCATTGTTGAGCCATGTATTCAGCGACGTGGGCATCGCCAGTGCTGGCTGACCCAGCATGGTGATCAGCATCACCAGTAGCCCTTTCAATAGCCCTTTTTTTCTTAACCCTGTTGTTCTTGCCATGACACTCTCCTTGAGCCCTGCATGCAGGGCGTGACCTTCTATCCGGTCCGGAGAGTATTGCCAGGCTGTTTGGGGAACTGATGTGCGCTGTGTGAGCCTTGTGTGGTCTTTCTATGTGCCTCAGGGTATGTGCGTCAGGCGATATGACGGAAGGCGCGTTTCTCCGGGTCGCTGGGCAGGTTGTCCTGCAATGCCTTGCTCAGAAACCGGAAATTCATTCGCTCGGTGAGGCCCGCGAAGCCGGGCAGGCGATAGTGCGCCAGGGTCGCAACGCGATTGCCGGCCTGGTACAACCGCATGGCCTGCCGCCAGCCCCGGTGACGCGGCAAGGCATAGGCATCGGCCAACTCGTCCCCCAGACACTGGCGGCTCAATTCACACAGAAACGCCTTCGGCAGATTGAACGGCGGCTGCCCGGCCAGAGCCGTCAGCACCGCGTCGGTCAACTGGCGGCTTTCCTCGTTGGGGGAGTACTGCCGCTGGCGGATGCGCTGGTAGAGATGAATCTCATCCGCCAGGGACGGCGTCAGCAACGCCTCATCCACGCCATTGAGGTAGGCGACATAGCGCCACAAGTGATGCAGCGCCTGCTGGTCCGCCTCACTCAGCACCGCGCCCATCCGGGCCATGCCACGGATCGACAGATAATTGAACTCGATAATGGTGAACGCCATGTCTTCCTGGTTGATGGGCTCGTCGTATTGCGCCACATCCCAGCCACGCTCGCGCAGATACTTGCGCACCATGGCGTGCAGCAGCCGCACCTCCATGATGGTGCGGTGCCCGGGTTCGCCGGGACGCAGGTTGCCGGGCACATTCATGTTGTGGCTCATCTGGGACGTCTCATAGACCCGCCGCAGCACATCCTGATGCAGCCGCCCGGTAGCAATCAGCACATGGGCTGCCTTGCTGAGGGAGTAACCCTCCACCAGGCTGCTGACCAGCAGCGCGATACCCCGCACATTGGCAAACGCCAGGCTGACCTTGCGGGCCTGCTCGATCTGCGCCCAGTCCACCCACTCGGGCACGCTGTGGGCCTGGGCCACGAACGCAGCAAAGGGTGCGTTGTCAGACCTGTCATCAGACGCTGCCCGGGCATACACCTCATCCAGCATCTGCGACGGCCGTTGCCGCTCGATACGCGCCGCCACGGCATCCGCCAGGGGATCACAGGTATGGCGCATGCGGGCCAGCAGCTCCTCGGGGTATTCGGTTGGCGCGGCAGACAGGGGTAATGCTGGCATGGTGCCTCCGGGTTTGCGTCGGGTTGTCATAGCAGCCTAATATAAGCTTTTACTTACATTAAACTTGGTTTTTCCATGCTCCCAGACAGCAGCCGTTACGCCAGCCTCAGAAAGGTCCCCCGCCAGCCCCGGGCGGTGCGCACCGTGGAGCGCATCATCAGCGCCACCGGCACCCTGTTGCAGCGCGACGGCCTGGCACAGATCACCACCAACCGGGTCGCGGAGGAGGCCAACGTCAATATTGCGTCCCTGTATCAATACTTCCCGGACAAGCAGGCGCTGCTCAGCGCGCTGCTGCAACGCTACCGGCTGGATCTGGCCCGGGTGCTCAACGACATGCTGGATTCCCTCGGCGAGGCCAGTGTGGAGGACTCCACCCGGCTCTGGGCCCAGGCCGCTATCGGCCACTATCGCCAGCACAGCGGCTTGCTGGGGGAGTTGCTCAAGCACCAGAACATGCTTGCCGATCTGCCGGAGGCCCGGGATTTCGAACACCATCTGATGGAGGCCATGCGCCGTTTTCTCATGCGCCAGCGCAGCCGATTGCAGGTATCGGACCTGGATCGCGCAATCTTTGTTATCTTTCACGCTTGTACTGCTATTCTGGCGCGACACGTCATGGACCCTGCGCCCTACTACAGTGATGAGGATGTCGTCGAAGAGTTGACCTGTCTGATCGCACGTTACTTGTATTGAGGCCTGTCTTGCGGCCTGTAACGTCGGCATCGACAGATCTGCCGACACCTTTTATGTTATATTGTAACAAACCCTGCGGCGCCCCGGAGCCCGCAGCACCACAGGACAAATGACCATGGCAGTAAAACGCAAAGCCGCTGCAACCAAGGCAGCGAAGAAACCCGTAGCCGCCAGCAAGGCCAGCGCAAAGAAGGCGCCGGCGGCGGTGAAGAAAGCACCAGCGAAGAAAGCACCCGCGGCCAAGGCACCCGCAAAAAAGACACCTGCCAAAAAGGCGGCTCCGAAAAAGGCCGCTGCAAAGAAAGCCCCGGCAGCCCCGAAGCCCGCAGCCAAGTCTGCGCCGGTGAAGAAAGCCGCTGCGGCGAAGAAGCCGGCCGCAACAAAGACACCGGCAGCCAAGCCAGCAGTCGCGAAAAAACCTGCCGCAGCGAAAAAAGCGGTCGCCAAGAAAGCTGTTGCCACAAAAGCCGCCGTGGAAAAGACGGCCAGCCCCCAGCAGGCACCCGCCGCCAAGCCCAGACCGGCCATGCGCAGAAAGTCCGTGCCCGCCGCCTCGTCGCTGAAACGCCCGGACCCGTCACGGCCCGCCAGCAGGCTGCCGCCCCGCCCCGGCGCCGGCATCTCACTGGTGGAGCGGAATCTGGCCGACCGGCAACGGGCGGCAGAGGCCCGTGCGACACAGCCCAGCCAGGCCCACGACCCGGACTACATGAATGCGGAGCAACTGGCGTTCTTCCGGGACAAGCTGCTGGCCCTGCGGGAAGACACCATGGCGCATATCGAAGACGCCAAGGTCCAGCTCTCGTCTCCCCCGGAAATGAATGACGACCTGGACCATGCGCAATATGAGGAAGATGCTCGCATCGCCTTGCGCATCATGGATCGCGAGCGGCTGCTACTGCGCAAGATCGAAAAATCCCTGCAGCGCATCAGCACCGGCGAGTATGGCTACTGCCTGGAAAGCGGCGAGCCCATCGGCGTAGAACGCCTCATGATTCGCCCGACAGCGGAATACTGCGCCGACATCAAGGCGCTGCATGAGGAAAAGGAAAAGTTCTTCGCCGACCGCTGATCAGCCCGGCTCTGACACAAGCCCCAGCAGTTCCCGAGCGCGCTGCGCACGCAGCGCCCTGGCTTTGCCGGCAATGCCGAACAGGCGCGCATCCCGTTGCCAGCGAGCCGCTGCAGGGTCCGCCGGGTGTGCCGCCAGCAATGCTCCGACCCGCTCATACAATGCCGCGGCATCCTCCTGCGCTGCATCCAGCAACCAGTGCGTCAAGGGCGCAGCCGGGTCCCGCTCCGCGAGCGCGGACACCGACGCCAGCGCCGCCCCGAGTGCAGACAACAACGCCGCCTCTGCAGGGCCACCCAAACGCCGCACTTCCCGCAGGCCATGGGCCAGCAGCGCGAGCATGACGTGGATATCCTCGATGGTGCGAAACGGCTTCAGGTAATCACTGTAGCCGTCGCCGGGCAGCACCGCGTCATCCGGCAAGGCCACTGACTCGAACGCCACGCCGCAATGCGGCACCTCCGGAATAAACGGTAACGGCGGCTGCGGCTGGAAGGTCACCCCCGTCGCAGAGGCCGGCACGCGCACCACCCGCAGCTGGGGGCGAGACGAATCTGCCTCTTTTTCATCCAGTACTTCTCTGGCCTCTTCTTCTCTAACCACGACAAACAGACTGTCACAGGCCTGCCCGAAGGTGCTCCAGGCCTTGATGCCGGACAAGCGCCACGCCCCATCCTCTCGTTGCAGGGACGTGGTGATATCCCGGGGGCGGTTTCCGCCTGCTTCGGTCGCGCAGAACGCCTGCAAACCTGCAACGCCGTCCTGGGGGAAGCCAGCTGCCATGGCGGCCTGATAGCCCGCCGCAAATGCCCAACCCAATCGGTCCGCCATGGCCCCGCCACGTATGGCGTGATCCGCCGGGCTGGCGTCGGTGTGGGCCGCCGTCAGCGCCAGCCAACGCTGCCGCCAGTCTGCGAGGTCTTCCGTCAAGGGCGGCGCAATCGGCGCGCGCAGACTATCCAGGAGCACATCGTGCATTGCCGCTACCCCCTGCTTTTACATCACATGGTTTGAATCGAATGCTGACCATCATACTGGCGAGAGAGGCTCACGCCAGTAACGCCACCGATTTGATCAGCGCGTAAACACGCTGGCTCGGCGCCAGCGCAAGCTGGCGCACTGCATGAGGCGTCACCTCCGCCAGCAGCAGCTGCTGATCCGCCGTGCGGCAGGCCACTATGGTGCGGTGGTTCCGGGGTGGATCAATACGCTCGATGATCACGGGCAGATGGTTCTGGATACTGATGCGGTGGGGCACATCCAGCGACAGACTGACGTCGCGCGCAAGAATGCGCAGTCTGGAGGGGCGGGCTCCTGTGGCATGTCCTGTGGCATGTCCTGTGGCATGTCTTGCGGCATGTTTTGAGGCATAGCCATTAGCAGGCACCCGTAGGGCCATGTCGTCCGTGCCGAACCACTGATAGCCCTCTTCAATCGGGCATTCATCCAGGCCTTCATCAAGACAACCAAGCCGCCCCTCGAGCACGGACGCCGCGCCCTCATCATCAAACAGCGGCGAGTCGGGGCGGGCCAGCGCTTCCCTCAGCGACTCGACCCGCTGGATCCGGCCGGCATGCATGAACGCCACTCGATCTGCCAGCCGCTCGACCTCGTCCGGCACATGGCTGACCATGATGATCGGCACCCCGGACTCCGCCGCCATGCGCGACAGAAACGGCATGATCTCACTCTTGGTCTGTGTATCAAGCGCCGCCAGCGGCTCATCCAGCAGCAGCAGTTGAGGGCTGATAAGCAACGCCCGACCCAATGAAAACCGCTGACGCTGGCCACCGGATAACTGGTCGATCCGCCGTTCGAGCAGATCATCAATGCCGAGCATCGCCATCACCTCATCGGGATGCAGGCGACGCAGTGCCTCGGGCGTGCGGCGATAGCCATACAGCAGGTTTTCTTTTGCCGACAGATGCGGCAACAGGCTGTGCTCCTGAAACACCAGGCCGATACGTCGTTTGTGCAAGGGCACAAACTGTCGGCGCCCTTGCTGCCAGGACTGCCCGGCAAACCGCACCGTTGCATCCTGCGGCCGTTCAAGGCCGGCTATAACGCGCAGCAGTGTGGTCTTGCCACAGCCCGAGCGCCCGAACAGCGCCGTGACGCCATCCAGCGGCAACGTGCTGTCCACATCAAGCTCGAAATCATCGCCCCGTCGCAACCGGGCCCGAATATGCAGTGTCATAATCGGGCCACCACCAGGCGACGATTAATGCTGTACACCACGAACAGGGTGATAAACGCGAAGATCAGCAGCATCAGCGAAAGGGCGTGGGTCGCTTCGTAATTCATCGCCTCGGCATGGTCGTAGATCAATACCGACAGCACTTTGGTCTCGCCGGGGATACTGCCGCCGAGCATCAGAATAACGCCGAACTCGCCCAGCGTATGGGCGAAGGTCAACGTCGCCGCCACCACGAAACCGCTCCGGGTCAGGGGGAAAATCACGCTGAAAAAACGATCGGCGAATCCGGCACCGAGGCTGCTGGCGACTTCCACCGGGCGGCGGCCCAGATTGCTGAACGCCTGGGTGAGTGGCTGCACGGCAAACGGCATGGAATACAGCACCGAGGCAATCAGGATGCCCTCGAAGGTAAAGGCGAGATGGTGCAGGCCAATGCGTTCAAGGGTTTCCCCCACGATCCCCTCGGGGCCCAGCACGATTAGCAGGTAGAACCCCAGCACGGTCGGCGGCAGCACCAGTGGCAGGGCAACAATCGCCTGCACCACGGTCCGCACCGTGTTGCGGCCTTGCGCCAGCCACCAGGCGATGGGCGTCGCCAGCACCAGCAGAATCAGCGTCGTGTACAGGCAAAGCCTGAAGGTGACGTTGATCGCCTGCCACTCTGCCGGACCCAGTGAAAACATCGTGCTTACTCCGCCAGGACAAACCCGTAACGCGACATGATGTCGTGGGCTGTCTCGTTTGCCATGAAGTCAGCGAACGCCCGCGCCTCCGGCTTGCCGCCGCCCCGCCGGGTCACAACATAGCCCTGCGTCAGCGGCTTGTGTAACGCGTCGTCAATCAAATGGTACCCGTGGGTCGCCAGGTCAGGAAACTTCGCCAGCGACAGGGCAATGATGCCAACCTGCGCGGCGCCCGACCGGGCCATCTGTGCCGCGTGGGCAATGTTCTCGCCGAACACCAGCTTGCCCTGCACGGCCTCCCAGACACCCGCAGATTGCAGTGCCTCTTTGGCGCGCAGACCGTAAGGCGCATGGGCCGGCTGGGCGATGGCAATGCGGCGGATGTCGTCGGACGCCAGGTCTTCCAGCGTCAGGCTGGCGGCGTCGAGAGTGTTACTCCAGATGACGATGCGGCCCATCGCGTAAACGGCTGGCTCCGTCGCGGCCAGCCCCCTGTCCCGGAGCCTTTCCGGGTATGCAATGTCGGCAGAAAAGAAGATGTCGAAGGGCGCGCCATGAAGGATCTGCGTTGTCATTTTGCCGGATGAGCCGTAGAGAACCTCGATATTGGCCTCGGGATGTGCCTGCCGGTAAGCCTCGACGATGTCATCCAGTGCATAGCGCAGATCGGCAGCCGCTGCGATGCGCAGGGGTTCACTGGCGTGCGCGCCGGCGCACCACAGCAACAGGAGCAGTGAGAGCCTGCGCATGCTAGAGATGTGCCCCGAGCAGTGCAGCACCATAACCCACCAGGCGCTTGTACCAGGGGCGCTGCTCCCAGCGCGACAGCGTATACCGCTCTGCGGACTTCAGATCGTTTTCAATCAGCATGCGGATGTGCCAGGCCGTGTCTTCATCGTAAATATTCAGATTTGCTTCATCATTGATACGAAACGAGCGGTTGTCCATGTTCGTAGAACCGACGCTGGCCCAGGCGTCGTCAATGGTCAGCAATTTGGCGTGGTACATGCTGGGTTGGTACTCATATAACGACACACCGGCTTCCAGCATCGGCTGCCAGCGATTCACCGAGGCATGACGAATATAGCCCTGATCGATGCTGCCACCCGGCACCAGAATGCGCACCTTGACGCCGCGCTCGGCGGCAGCCGTCAGGGCCTCGATGACGGCGGGATCGGGATAGAAGTAGGCGGTCGCGGCAGTGATGGATGTCTCTGCTGCAGCGATGGCATACAGAAACAGAAAGCGCATTCGGTGGCGGCCTTCGCGCGGCGAGCTCTTCACCAGTTGCAGCACTGCTTCACCCTGCTCCGACAGCGCCGGGAAAAACAGGTCGCCTTCCAGCAATTCGCCGGTCGCCTCTAGCCAGGTTTCCGCAAACGCCCCCTGCATGTTGGCCACCACCGGCCCCCGAACGCGGAAGTGATGATCCCGGTAGCTGCTGTCCACTTCGCTGGCCAACCAGTTATCGGCCATGTTCGCGCCACCGATAAAGCCGGTCTCGCCATCAATCATCAGCAGCTTGCGATGCGTACGGTGATTGAACCGGGACAGCTGATACCAGGATGGCTCGCGCCAGCGCACCACTCTGACGCCCGCCTCTTCCATGCGGGTAAATTTCTCCGGATCAGCGGTCCGCGAGCCGATGTAGTCGGCAATCACCTTTACCTTGACGCCGCGCTCAGCCGCTTCGGCCAGCACATCGGCGAACGCCCCTGCAGATGCCGCGCCCCAGAATTCGTAGGTCTCGAAGGTGACGCTATGCTGCGCCTGGCCCACCGCCTCCCGCATGGCCGCGTAGATCGCCTCACCATCTTCAAGTGGCAGGATTTCATGACCGCCCCGAATCGGGCTGTGCAACAGTGCGTCCAGCGTCTGCCGAAAAGCGGGGTCGGCGACCGAATAGGCCGGCACCACCGGCTCCAGCAGACGTTTGCTTTTCGGCAATGCATTGAAGACCAGCAGATTGCCGAGCAGGAACAGGACCGCCAGGCCTGCGGTAATAACGAGCGGAACACCGATGGATTTTTTCATGTCGTCAGCCTACGGCACCTCCGAATAACTCTCCAGACATTCTCCACACCTTCTCCAGACGCTCCCCGCTTTCTTTGCCCAACATCTCGCCCGGCTCTGCTGCTGGCCTTACACTCGAGCGGGCATCACAACAACATCAAGGAGAAACAGCATGCACAGCCCGATTATTGCTCCCGTGGTCGCCCTGGTGGCCTGGTCCCTGCTCATGTGGGTCTGGATGTATGCCACCCGCCTGCCCGCCATGGCCCGCGCCAAAATGAAACCGGATCCGCAGCTGCCGCGCGGGGAGCAGATGAACCTGTTGCCGCCCCGCACACGCTGGAAGGCAGACAACTACAACCACCTGATGGAACAGCCGACCATTTTCTATGCCATCGCCCTGTCGCTGGCCTTGCTGGAAGCCGGCGGCGGCAGCAGTCTGGTGTTGGCCTGGGCCTATGTCGGCCTGCGCATTGTCCACAGCCTGTGGCAATCGCTGACCAACGTCATCGAGGTGCGCTTTGTCCTGTTTGCCCTGTCGTCGCTGATGTTGTTCGGCCTGACCTGGAACGCCGCCCGGGCGCTGCTTTAGCCCGCAGGCTGCCCCGGAGCGGACGCCAGGACGCGCTGGCGCAACCAGTCCAGGGCCAGGTCGGCATCCTGATCGCGGTGCCAGTACAGATACAGGGACAGTGGCGGCATGCGCACGGGCAAGGGCCGCACCACCACCCCCGGCGGGGCCAGATCCTGCGCCAGCATGTCCGGCAGGGTAAGCAGCAGATCGGTGGCGGCCACCGTCGCCATGGCCGCCTGATAGTGCTGGCAGCGCAGCGCGATGTGTCGGTGGTGCCCGGCCTGGGCCAGGCCGAAATCCTCCAGCCCCGGGCCTCGCCGGCGCGAGGACACCAGCACATGTCGGGCGGCCAGATAATCCGCCAGCGACACTGCCGTCATCTCTGCCAGCGGGTGCCCGGCGCGCAGCATAACCACCAACGGCACATCCATGAGGTGTGCCTGGCGGATATCGGCATCCATGGGCAGCTGCACATCCATGGCCAGATCCAGCCGCCCCGCCGCCAGGCTGGGGGCCAGCTCACGCCGTCCGATGGTCAGCGATTGCAGGTCTACACCCGGTGCCTCGCTGGCCAGCGTCTGCATCAGCGTCGGCAGCACACAGGCTTCAAGCCCGTCGCGCAGGCCCAGCACGAAGGTACGCCGTGCCTGGGCAGGCTCGAAGCCGCCCATACCAGACAGGCAGCCTTGCAGCCCGTGCAGCGCCTCGCGCACCGGGTTGATCAGCTCCCGCGCCCGGGGTGTGGGGGCCATGTCTCGCCCCCGCCGCACGAACAGGGGATCTTCCAGGCGTTCGCGCAGCCGCGCCAGCGCATGACTCACCGCTGGCTGGCTCAGGTTCAGCACAGACGCCGCCCGGGTGATGGAGCCCTCGCGGTAAATGGCCTCGAAGACCACAAACAGGTTCAGATCGAGGCGACCTATATTCAGGCTGGGGTTAAGACCAGAGTTAAGACCCGGGTTGAGACCCGGCGCGCTATTCGAAGCATGCATGATATGAAATTCACACTATTCATTAGATTCATTGCCTAGCCTTCCATACACTCGAGGTATTGGCAATGTTGGCGATGCATCAGTAATGATGGGACACAGCCGCCACCCACAGCCGCCACCCAATGACCGGGAGCACATCATGGATTTCAGCCTGTCGCCCAAAGCCCAGGATTACTACGATCGCGTCCAGCGTTTCATGGACGAGCATATCCACCCCATCGAACACGCTTACCATACCGAGCTGCAGAGCCTGGATAACAAGTGGGTGGTGCTGCCGATCATCGAGGAGCTGAAGGCCAAGGCCAAAGCTGAAGGCCTGTGGAACATGTTCCTGCCGGACGAGAAACTCGGCGCCGGCATTTCCGTGACAGATTATGCCTCCGTGGCCGAGCTGACCGGTCGCTCTGCCATTGCGCCGGAAATCTTCAACTGCAACGCGCCGGACACCGGCAATATGGAAGTGCTGTATCACTACGGCAACGAGGAACAGAAAGCCCAGTGGCTGACGCCGCTGCTGGCCGGTGAAATCCGCTCTGCCTTCTGCATGACCGAGCCCGGTGTGGCCTCCTCGGACGCCACCAACATGGCGGCCACCGCCACCGTGGAAGGTGACGAAGTGGTACTCAACGGTCGCAAGTGGTGGAGCACCGGCATCGGTCACCCGAACTGCAAGATCATCATCTTCATGGGGCTCACCGACCCGACCGCCAGCCGCCATGCCCAGCACTCCATGGTACTGGTGCCCAAGGACACGCCGGGGGTGCGGGTAGAACGCATGCTGCAAACCATGGGCATGTATGACGAGCCCTCCGGCCACGGCGAGGTGGTATTCGATAACGTGCGGCTGCCAAAGAGCGCCATCATTGCCGGGCCCGGTCGCGGCTTTGAAATCGCCCAGGGCCGCCTCGGGCCGGGCCGTATTCACCACTGCATGCGCTTGCTGGGCCTGTCGGAAATGGCACTGCGATTGATGTGCGAGCGTGGCACCGAGCGGGTCGCCTTTGGCAAGCCGCTGGTCAATCTTGGCGGCAACCGCGAACGCATTGCCGACGCGCGTATCATGATCGAGCAAGCGCGCCTGCTGGTGCTCAAGGCCGCCTGGCTGATCGACAAGAAAGGCGTGATGGCCGCCATGAGCGAGATTTCGCAGATCAAGGTGGTCTGCCCGAACGTGGCACAGCAGGTCATCGACATGGCGATGCAGATCCACGGCGGCGGCGGCCTGAGCAACGACTTCCCGCTGGCGGCAGCCTGGACCATGGCGCGCTCGCTGCGCCTGGCGGACGGCCCGGATGAAGTGCACCGTGGCCTGATTGCCAAATTCGAGCTGATGAAATATCGCCGCTGATACAGACGGTCAGCTGCCCACAACCCGGCCCCGCAACAGCGGGGCATTGTTGTTTTATAAATCACGGTTGATCAACACAGGGATCGGAACATGAGCAAGCGAGTACTGATTACCGGCGGCGCGTCGGGACTGGGCAAGGCAATGGCCGAACGCTATCTGGATGCGGGTGCGCGGGTGCTGATCACCGATGTGCATCAGGAGCGCGGCGAACAGACCGAGTTCGAGCTTCGCGCCCGGGGCGACGTGCACTTCGTCAAGGCCAATATCTGTGTCGATCAGGACTGGGACATGCTGGCCGAATGGTGCAACACGCACTGGCAAGGCCTGGATGTGCTGGTCAACAACGCCGGCGTGGCCAGTGCCGGACGGGTCGACAAGACCAGCATCGAAGACTGGGACTGGATCATTGATATCAATCTCAAGGGTATTGTGCGCGGGTTGCGCAGCATGGTGCCGATCATGAAAAAGCAGGGCAGCGGCCAGATCATCAATATTGCTTCCCTGGCTGCCATTGCCAACGCCCCGGCCATGGGTTCCTACAACGTCACCAAGGCGTCCGTGGTGGCACTCTCGGAAACCATGCGCCATGAGCTGGCCGCCTATGGCATTCATACCGCTGTCGTGTGCCCGAGCTTTTTCCAGACCAATCTGGCGGAATCCCTGCGCACCCCGGAGCCGGGCATGGAGCAGACCGTGCGCAAGCTGCTTGCGGGCGGCAAGCTCACCGCCGAAGATGTGGCGGACTATATTTATCGCAGCGCCGAAAAAAAGCAGTTCCTGATCCTGCCGCACAAGGAAGGACGGATGCTGTACCGCATCAAGAAATTCCTGCCTTTCCTGTATAACCGGGAGGCAGGCAAGGCCGGGCGGCGCATGAAAGAAAAGCTGGAGAAAGCCGGATGAGCAACACCGACACAGTGCTGGACCAGGCGAAAGCCGTTCGCGACGGCGAGACCTTTGATGTCGAAAAAATGGATGCGTGGCTGAAAAGCCAGGTGCCTTCCTTGCACGGAGAGCCGGAAATAAAGCAATTCTCCGGCGGCGCGTCCAATCTTACCTACCAGCTACGCTATCCCGAGCGCGACCTGATCCTGCGGCGCCCACCGTTTGGCCACAAGGCCAAAGGCGCCCACGACATGGCGCGGGAATTCAAGGTGCAGGCCGCATTGAAGCCGGTCTATCCGAGCGTGCCGGATATGGTCGCCCTGTGCGAAGACCCCGCTGTCATGGATTGCGATTTTTATGTCATGGATCGCATCGAGGGCATCATCCCCCGCGCCAATCTGCCGAGAGGGGTGCAATTGTCAGCGCCGGAAACCCGGCAGCTTTGCCAGGGCGTCATCGACAAGCTGATCGAACTGCATCAGGTGGATTACCAGAGTGCCGGACTGGATCATCTGGGCAAGGGTGGCGGTTATGTGAAGCGGCAGATCGAAGGCTGGTCCGGGCGCTACGACAAATCAAAAACCTGGAATGTACCGGGCTGGCGCTACGTGCGTGACTGGCTTCAGGCCAACATGCCCGATGATGTAGCGACGGTCATCATCCACAATGATTTCCGCTTCGACAATCTGGTGCTGGATGCGCAAAACCCCCAGCACATTATCGGCGTGCTGGACTGGGAAATGGCCACGCTTGGCGACCCATTGATGGATCTCGGCAACACCCTGGCCTACTGGGTCGAGGCGGATGACGACCGGCTGCAACAGATGCTGCGCCGCCAGCCGACGCACTTGCCGGGCATGTTCACCCGTGCGGAGGTGGTCGAGTATTACTGCGACAAGATGAAGCTCAGCCCGGACAACTGGGCCTTCTATGAAGTCTATGGCCTGTTTCGTCTGGCGGTGATTGTGCAGCAGATCTACTACCGCTATCACCACAAGCAGACGCGCAATCCGGCGTTCAAGAACTTCTGGCTGTTCAATCACTATCTGCATTGGCGCTGCAAGCGCGCCATCAAGGCGGCGCGGAACTGATATGGGTGCTATCTATCTGATCCGCCATGGCCAGGCTTCGGCGGGCAAACGCGACTACGACCAGCTGTCACCGATGGGCATCGAGCAGTCGGAACGCCTGGGCGAGGCATTGCGCGCCCGGATCGGCACGCCTGATCGGGTAGTCTGCGGCGACATGAAGCGCCACCGCCAGACCGCGCATTACAGCCTGGCCCACATGGGCCAGGGCAACGACTGGCACACCGACGCCCGCTGGAATGAGTACGACCATGAAGATCTGATCGTGCGTCACAAACCCCTGTATGCCAGCCGCACCCTGATGCTCGCTGATCTGGCGCGCACCCTCAAACCCCGGATCGCTTTCCAGGCCATGTTCGAAGACGCCTTGCAGCGCTGGACCAGCGGCCGCCATGACGCGGAATACAACGAGGCATGGCCGGCGTTTCAGCAACGCATCGTGGCCGGGCTGCGGGAACTGGTCGACAGCGGGCGCTCCCAGAATACGCTGGTTTATACCTCTGGCGGCGTGATCAGCACCGTGGTGCAGCAGCTGTGGCAGTTACCCGATGTCGAGTGGCAGAAGCTCAACCGCATCATTGCCAACGCGACGGTCACCAAGGTGGTGTTTGGCAGCAGTGGCAGTTTTCTCAGCACCTTCAATGAGCACAGTCACTTTGAAGGTGAGCATCAGCATCTGCTGACTTATCGTTAACCTGAACACGAAATAAGACGAGAAACATCATGAGCAAGAATATTCTGATTACCGGGGCCAGCTCCGGCCTCGGCGAAGGTATGGCGCGGGAATTCGCCGCCAGAGGATACAACCTGGCGCTGTGTGCACGGCGCGTAGAACGGCTCGAAACCTTGCGCGATGAATTGACGCAGAAGCACCCCGGCATCAAGGTCGCGCTCAAGCCGCTGGATGTGCTCGATTACGACAAGGTGTTTGAGGTCTTTCATGCATTTCGCCAGGAACTCGGCTCGCTGGACCGCATCATCGTCAATGCCGGCATGGGCAAAGGCCAACCATTGGGCACCGGTTATTTCTGGGCCAATCGCCAGACTGCCGAAACCAACTTTGTGGCCGCACTGGCGCAGTGCGAAGCCGCCATGGAAATTTTCCGCGACCAGAACAGCGGTCATCTGGTGATGATCTCCTCCATGAGCGCCATGCGCGGCATGCCGAAGAATCTCACCACCTATGCCGCCACCAAGGCGGGCGTCGCGGCGCTGGCGGAAGGCTTGCGCTCGGAGATGCTCGGCAAGCCAATCAAGATCAGCACCATCTACCCCGGCTACATCCGCTCGGAAATCAATGAGAAGGTGAAAAACACACCCTTCATGGTGGATACGGAAACCGGCTGTCGATTGCTGGTCAAGGCCATCGAAAAGGAAACCCCCAGTGCCTGCGTCCCTGCATGGCCCTGGGTGGCTGTTGGCTTCCTGATGCGCAACCTGCCGCTGAGTCTGGTCAAGAAACTCGGCTGACGACGCTTCAGCTGACGACGTTAGTGCAGCGCACCCTGCGCTGCACGCTTCGCCCCGGCATTTGCCGCGGGCGAGCGCGCGATGTAAGCCAGGGCCTGTGCCGTATCGCCTTCCGTTTCCGGATGGAAGCCCGGCGCTATCCAGCGCAAGGTGCGGCCCAGGATCAGACTGAAGGTGGGCACATTGTCGTTGCGGCGACCGATGCGTTCGATATCCAGCAGGATGCGCAGGGTGGTACGCCGGGCCAGCCGACGCACCTGCGGGTCCGGGTCTTGCCCGGCCAGGCTGCGGCCACCCTCGGCAATGAATTGCAGGAATAACGGAAACACCAGTGCCATCAGCGCCTGGCGGCTGAGATAAAAGCCGGCCTGGGTGCGGCATAAATGTTCGAACAGGTCGAACGCCACAGAGCGATGCTCCACTTCCTCGGCCAGATGCCACCGAAACAGGTCCGCCACCACCGGATCTGCCTTGTCCCAGCTCTCGCTGTTCATGCACCAGTCACCCAGCAGGCCGGTGAAATGCTCGACGGCGGCAACAATGCCCACCCGGACAATCAGCCAGTGCCGTGCCAGCCAACGATGCTGTAAGGGCTTCAACCCCAGCGGCGTATCCCCCAGCAGCTGCTGGAACACGAAATCCACCCGACGCCGATAAGCCGTCACATCCATGCCCTGATCCTGCAACCACTTTTCCGCCTTGCGGTGTGCCTGGGCGTGCATGCCCTCCTGGCGAATGAAACCTTGCACCTCCTCGCGCAGAAGCGGGTCAGTGATATGGGGCAGCGCCTGGTTATAGACCCGGCAGAACCACAACTCGCCCGCGGGCAGCAGCAGATTAATGCCGTTGATGAGATGACTCGACAAAGGGTCGCCCGGTATCCAGTGCAACGGCGAGCGGGACAGGTCGAACGCCACGCGCCGGGCCTGGAGTCGAGGGCGCGTTTCCGAGCGGCCTTGTGTCTTCATGACGCCACCGCCCGAGCCATGTTGTCGGCTTCAGTTGCCACCACGCGCTGACCGGCGAAGGCCTCCTCCTGCCTGCCCTGCTCCACCGCCTCGGCAAACGCCGCAATGGCTTCTGCGACCAGCGCCGGATCGCTCAGCAGCACCCAATGGCCCGCATCAATATCACGGCGATACAGCTCCGGCACCCAGCGATGCATATCCTCGAACAACTCTGCCCCCACGTAGTTATCCCGCGTCGGCACCAGGAGCTGCACCGGACAGCGGGCATAGCGGGGTTCAGGACGGAGCATCTTGCGGCGGAAATTGGCACGGTACAGCCGCACCCCGTAACGGCCATCCTGGGTCTGCGTGGGGTTCGGATGCGCCTCGGCGACGCCCTCGACTCGGCGCAGAAACACCGGCCAGAGACGCCCCATGGCGGTCCGCCAGATCAGCTCCGGCAGCACCGGCAGCTGGAACATGGCGACATACCAGGAACTGGTCAGTTGCCGCAGCGCCTTGCCCTGCCTGGCCAGGGACAGGCTGCCCAGCCGCTCCCGCATCCAGTAGCCCGCATGATCCAGACAGGGGCCGGACAGGCTGGTGTACGAAAGAATACGCGTCGTCAGCGGCCCGGTGGTCACGGATTCCCAGCTCTGGATCGACCCCCAGTCGTGGGCCGCCAGATGAAAATCCCGGCCGGGCAGCAAGGCATCCACCACCGCAGCCAGATCCGCCGCCAGCCGGGGCATGCGGTACTCACGTAACGCCGCCGGCGCATCGGACGCCCCCGCCCCGCGCACATCGTAGGCCACCACATAGAACTGAGCCGCCAGCAGCTCCGCCACCGGGCGCCAGACGCTGTGGTTATCCGGATAGCCGTGCACCAGCACCAGCGCCGGGTTGCGGGCATCGCCCCAGGCCCGGGCATGCAGGCCGGTACCGTCAGCATCGATACGAAACTGTTGAGCCATGGGCTGTATCACTCCTCTCTATCCAGCGCCGGTCTGCTTGCTCTCATTACAGTGAATATAGCGCCATTGAACAATGTAAAGGTGGCCCGAGCGCCGGGCGCTGCGGCCAATCCAGCCTTCACGTTCCTGTGGCAGCTCTGGCACAGTAGTCCCGCTTCCGGGCCCGGGCTGCTTACTGCCTCCGGTCACCCGCTACCTCTATTTCATAACCATTCAACAAGAACGGAGACCCATGATGCTGAGTGCACGCCGACTGCTCGCCACACTGACCGCGCTGATGTTGCTGATGCCCCTCCAGACCCTGGCGGAGGCCGAGTGGGAACAGATCCGCGAGGCCCGCGAGCGCGGCGACGTCGGCACCTACGTGCGCCCCGTCGACGGCACGCCCATCAAACAGTTTCGTGGCATTGTCGAAGTGCCCCATCCCCTGATCACCGTGATGGCGGTCATCAGTGACGTGCCGAATTTCCAGGACTGGGTATTTCAGTGCAAGGGCACGGAAATGCGTGAGGAGGAATGGGGGGCCGAACATGCCCGCGTGATGATTCGCGGCATCTGGCCGGTATCGGATCGCGACGTGCTGGTACGCAGCCACTATGAACAGGACCCGGACACCTATGCGGTCACCGTGCACTCCACTGCCACCGATGACGTGCTCGAAGAGCAACGCGGTTATGTGCGTATTCCGGCACTGAACAACGTGTTCCGCTTCGAACCACTGAATGACGGCTGGACGCGCATCACCTTCCAGACCATGGTCAATCCCGGTGGCGCCATCCCGGCCTGGCTGTCGAACTTTGTGTCCACCCGTGCGCCGCTGCAGACACTGGAAGGCATGAGCGAGCAGATGGAAAAGGAAGCTTATCAGCTGTCATCACCTGACCAGCTTCCGGTATCCCTGCCCGGCAGCCCGACGCTGATTTTCCCGGAAAACCATCGCGCCAGCACCCGCCTGTAATACAACAGCCTTGCTGCGGAGAGTATCCGCAGCAAGGCTGTCACAAGCTACGCGATCTCAGGTCCACTCGGTCAGCTTGTTACCGTTCTTGTCAGTAAAGGCACCGACGATGATCATGATGAAATCAATGAGCGCCCAGATGCCCAGCCCGCCCAGTGTCAGTATTTGCAGAATACCTGTGCCGACCTTGCCCACATAGAACCGATGCACTCCCAAAATACCGAAGAAGAAACACAGCAGAAACGCTGGCAAAATACGTTTTTCACTCATGGTGCTTTCCCTTTTTAGTTAGTATTTTTCATGACACATTGCTTGTAACGCCATCCAGTCACCGTCATGCATTGCCGGCAACCCTTCCTGCTCATAAGCCCGTGCTTGCGTGATGCGCGCGGGGAACGACGGATGTGTGCTGAGAATGTCACTACCACGCGGCCCGCTGAACAGACGGCTTTTCTGTCTGCGCTCAAAAAACGCCGCCAGCCCCTGACTGTCTATCCCTGCATTATTGAGAATCTGCAGTGCGATACGATCCGCTTCCAGCTCAGCCTCGCGACTGTAGGAGCGGTTCAACAGGGTTTCCCCTGCCTGGCCAGCCATACCTGCCACAGACGAGGCATCCCCCAGCAAGGTGGCAAACACCAGCCGATAACCCAGAGCCCGCCCCATGGCACGGGTTGGATGCTGCAGGACCGAATGGGCCATTTCGTGGGCCAGCACCGCTGCCACTTCCTCCGCGCTACTGGCGTCATGCAGCAAGCCGCGGGTCAGCATGATCTGCCCGCCCGGCGCGGCAAAAGCATTCACCATGGCCGCGTCCATCACCTGCACCACAAAATCATTATCGTGGCCGCTGCGCACCGCCAGCCGGGTGACAAGCCGGTCCAGTGCCTCAGTGCCCTGCGGGTCATCACAGACGCCCATATCGCGTGTGATATACGCAACGATCTTTTCCCCCGCAGTGCGCTCCCACTCAGCCGGCATTGCCGCAGCGGCCTCTTCCCCGAGATAAGGTACCGAGGCGATCAGCCCCACCAGGCACGCGAGCACAAAGCCCCCCACCAGCACAAAGCGCCGGCGCAGAGACATGCCACCCAGATAGCTGCGACTGAAGCGGCCACGGCCCAGCGCGGGATACACCTTGCGCAAGGCGACCAGAAAACTGTGATCGGCCACCACCAGGCGCGCATCCGGTTGCATCAGACTGCACAACCGCAGGGGCTGCCCCGGATACACATCCTCCGCCAGCCTCAGCTGCTCGATCGGCAGATGGTGCAGCGTGTAGCCGGTGCCGATTTCCAGCAGCGCCAGTTGCCGGCCCACCACCCGCACCTCGACCTCCGTGCGGGCCGCAGACTCGCCGTCATACCAGAGCCCGAGAATCACAGGGCGCCGATATCAGCCAGCTCCGCCATACCCTCGCCCAGCGCGTCGGATTGCTCCTGGGTCTGCAGAATTGCGGCATAATCTAGTTCCCCACCGACCTGCATATGCGACGCCATGAAACGCATGGTGCGCACAGTGACCCAGGCATAAGCCAGACCCAGGGTGACCACCAGCAACAACAGGTTCGTGGCAGAGAGCACGAACATCTGGCCATGGCTGGCCTGCAGAGCGAAACGCATATCCCCCAGCGAGGTATGGCTCACGGTGTAGCGCATCTCTTCCACGCTGTACCAGTACCAGGCCAGCATCACGGCGATCACCACCGCGCCGATCATTGCACCCCACAGCACGGGCTCCAGGCCAGAGAAGATCAGCATGACACTGGCGATGATGCCCGCCACGGTGATCCCGTAGGCCAGCATGAAACGCCCCATCAGGTCGCCGCCCTGGCCGGTGAAGCCCGCCTGCTGGCTACCGAACCAGGTGTTGTTCAGGGTATAGCTGGAGAGCTGCATGCTCATGTGCGGCTTGTAGATACCCAGGGTCAGCCCCACCAGCAAACCATAACCAAAGAACTTGAAGCCGAACTCGATGGCTTTGCCCTGCAAGCCAAAGCGAATGCCCCGAAAACGGGTACGGCTGAAACGGTACCGCTGCGCGAGATACAACAGGGCACCCACAAATGCGGGCGACATGAGGTAGGCCAGCATGACCACCAGGATGGCGAGTATTTCCGATAGCTGCCACAACACGAACAACGCCAGCATCACCACGATCATGATGGCCAGGGCACGCAAAAAGCCGAAAAACAGCTCGCCGCCGGTGCCCGTGTACTCCAGCCGCTCCCCGTCAAACTCGGTGTGAGTCCACAGATAACGCCGCACACGCGCCTTGGCCCAGAAGTGATAGATGCCCAGCGTGACTATCTTGAGCAGTGTATTGACCAGAAAAATCAGGAACAGCTCCATACCGGAGCCAAGATAAGCAAGACGCTGAGTGCGCCCCGGATTGCCGTGACCATCCATCGGCAGTTTCCCCCTTTTATTTCCTTTATTTATCAGCACAGACCATGCCCGCAGGCGCTTCGCCTGGCCGACTTCCCTCTGCCCGACTCGCCTTGCGGCGCCCCTCGGACAATCCGCAGTATAAGGCCGATCTCGAAAGATGGCTGTAAGCCATAACTTACAAAAAAACGTAAAATCCCGTTTTTTGAACTCACACACATTTTTCCCGAAAAAATAGGGTGTTAAGGTCAAAAAACAGACGTTTCCGAATCAATGTCGACAAGGAGGAAGTATGACGCCCCTGACAAGAGATGAGCTGAAGCGAATGAATGAAGAGCAACACGAGGATTTCGTTCTGATCAACGTGCTGCCCCCCGATGCCTTCAACAAGGCGCACATCCGCACATCGGTCAACGTGCCCGTGGATGACGCGGGCTTTGTCGAGCGTGTCGAGAAGGTTGCGGGACGCAAGGACCGCAAGGTCGTGGTGTATTGCGCCAGCTTTGACTGCGATGCTTCCGAGCAGGCGACCGACAAGCTCGAAGCAGGAGGCTTTACTGCGGTCTACGACTATGAGGGCGGCACACAGGACTGGTTCGAGCAACGCGAGACTGCTTGAAGATATTCCCTGCCAGCGCTGCGCGTGACATATTGTATGTTTGGGTGAAAAGGAGAATGCCGCTATACTGGCGGCTGCTCCTGCCGATGTTTGGGACAACGACGACGATGCCCTCTATGATGGCGTATGCTCTCTATGTATAGGCTCGCAGGATCGCCACCATGCAAACCATCAAACAGATCATTCACGACATTGCCGACCACCTCCCGGAACAGGCCACCTTCGACGACGCCATGCATGCGCTCTACATCCGGCAGAAGCTGGAAAAAGGCTTGCGCGACCTGGACTAAGGCCGCACCTATACGCAAGAAGAAGTGGAGCAACGCCTGCTGGGCAAACGCACTACATGAAGGTCATCTGGTCTGAACAGGCGCTGCTCGACGTCGAGCACATCCGCGACTACATCGCGCAGGATTCGCCCGCTTACGCCCAGTCCTTCATCGAACGCCTGCTACACGCCACAGCTAATCCAGACTCTCCTTGAACTGTAAATTACCAGCTTTTATATCGGCGTTCAGAGACACTTGCTCCTCACAAATCTGTCTTGTCGGGCTGATGCCGCTCATCGATTTTGCTCCCATCCTAAACTCGGTATATAGCTCCTCAGAACTTGCTAATTGTGTGAGCTCAACGGTCTCAACGAAAGCATCAACATCACCCAGCATCGAATCCAATTCACAAAGCATGCTAATCTGGTGATACATACCATACAACCGGGCCAACTCAAGAAATGTAATTCTATTTTCTTCAGTCATCTTTTCATAAATCCGGTTCATTCTTTTTATATTGGGCCTGAATCTTTCTGCCAGCATTCCTTCATTTTCTCTATTCTGAATCTCAACAATCGAAATTCCGATCTTTTCAAGATGCTCTATTATCTGATCCACTTCATCAATCTCAGCAATAGCCTCTTCCTGAAGATCAATAAGAATTTCTTTCTGCATCTCGATTACGCGATACTGGCCATCATAAATTGAAATATCATTCGGCAAGGCATTCCCAGCCGATAACATCAGGCTTATAGCTGCAAAGGCGCTTCTTATCATTTTGTTCCTCAAAAATATGGTGCCTCCATTATCAATACATTGATCTTAGCCTTTCCCCCATCTTCTCCATCTTTATTTTTTCATATACCCTCCATTGACCTTGAAACTTTTTCATTGGCACGTATTCGACAACTTCATACCAATCTCCACCTCTCAGAAATGCCATTCTAAGCAATACATGACTGACCGCATCTTCTTTTAAAGTGCCAATATGCTCCATCCTCTGGTCTTCAACAGTCAAGAACGGCGCATCTTCGAAGATAGCCCGAACAAATTCCTCATCAGATATTTCTCTTGATTGACTTTCTTCTGCCGTTTCTCCATCAGATGGCTGAATATTCTCTCTTAATCCTGACAACAAATCAGGATGCATGTAAGAGACAGCTTCTTGAAATCCATACAGATTCATCACGGATAAGTATTCAATAGCAATTTTTTCAGGGCGCTCTTTTGGTAGACATGCCATTAGCGGCAAAAGAAGTAGTGCAATTAAAGCTCCTCTCATTTCTGCGCTCCTCTCTTTATTCTAATAATTTCGATGAACCATAAATCCGGTTCTTACAGGAAAATTGGCCCCTAAATTTCACCATGTAGGTCGCTCAACCTATTGGTCATGACATCCTTTAAGCAGCCCTCTAAATCATTGGAGCCCAAACACCCATCCCTTGAGCCGCTCAGCCAGGCTCTTTGAGCCTCGATTACCTTCTTATTCCCGCCCTCGTATCTCTCAATGAATTTTTCGGATATTAACCTATCCAGACCAGAGAGCACTTCAGATCTACAGATGGATATTTCAATTTCCGTTGTCGCCTTATTACAATCGAAAGATGGCTTTTCAATATTCAAATATAATATGGCACTTTCCAGAACCTGGATAGTTTCCTCCGTTTCCAGTTTCTGTCGGCATAATGGTTCATTAAGAACTCCGCTTCCTGACCACGGCACGAAGCCGGCGCCACCTTCCGCGAACCTGCATTTAACTCTGGCAAGCGACCGTATTGCTTCCTCTGCGCTAGCCACCAACCCTTCAACAGCCATGACATCTTCTTTCATGGCAGAAGAAGAATCGCCTCCGCCATCCGCCCTCCACGCTTTAAAGAACTCTATGTCTTTGATGATCCGGTCTTTTAAGTCGAAAATCTCCTGCTGTTGTGCATCACAGATCAGAGAGTATTCAGAATGGGCAAAACGACTTCTGTCAGAACAGTCAGACTCAGCCCCCGACAATCCCGGAAAAGACAATAGAAGACATGCCCATAAAAATATTTTCATTGCATTATCCATAGCTGTAGCGAAAACTCATAGTGCATTTCTGCCATACTCTAACCCCATATCTAGTGTTTCGAAGACAGCGGCCTGGCGTCCAGAAAGAATATCAGTTGATACGCACAGCGCCCGATACGAAGAAACGGGGCAGGCTCGGTAACCAGTTCTACTATCTCAAGTCCTTCCTCACCGGAACTCTCCTGATTTCCGTCAGTACTCCAGCGAGCAGGACACTGTGGATGGGCCAGATAGCCCACATTCAACCAGCCATCGCCGTCAGGGTCATGGGCCGCAAGGCGAGAATAGCGTAGCGACGTGTTGAGTGTCTTCGCCAGAACCCAGACAGCGTCGTCATAGACAGGCAGGGTGACCAAACGGCAACGCGGCTCGCTTTCCAGGCAGTGGCTACGGGTAGTTCCGTCTTCCAACAGGGCACGCAGCAGATCAGCGGGGACATCCACCCCCTCCATGATCAGAAATTGATCTCGCAGAGCCTGTTCGCCCTCAGGTAGAAGGTCCGAATCTGACGCTTTTCCGCGACTTGCGGGGTTGAGAACAGCGTTGATGCGGGCTGCGAAAGCCGGGGCTTCCTCTTCCACTACATCACGCAAGTTGATCAGTTCCCGGTGGCCATAATGTCCCAGCCTGAAGGCGAGGTAATGGATATCGAAGCTTTCTTGTGCCACGTCACCACTGGCTAACCGATCAAGCTGGGCCGAAACAGCCAGTTTGCGGAAATCGAACAAGCCGGTATTGACCAGCAACAAGGCCAGCAGCAGAGCAATACCGAGGCTGGCGTTGGCGCACTCGATCTGCCTATAGGCCAGCTTCTGCTTTCGAGCCGCGGCCACGAGAATGTTATACACATAGGCCAATGAGAAAGCTGCCAGCACCAGAATGATGAAAAGCGCCCAGTAGCGGCTCAGTGTCCAGCCATACTGTTCGACCCGGAGCCAGAGCCCCCATCCGGCCAGGGCAAGACTGACCGGCACAACCGAGACGCCCGCCCGGATGAGCCAGGCCAACGCACGCGGGTACGCCAATGACCGGCCACCACCGAAGTCGGCGTTGAAGGCGAACAGAATGACCGCTGAAATCAGCAGCAGCAGGAAAGTACCAAAGCCTGTTTCCCATAGCGGCGCCAGACCTGTGAATGGCAGGGCGGCCAGAAAGCACAGGAGGGTGACAACAACCAATGGCAACAGCGCACGAATCAGCGTTTCGCACATATAACGCACGGAACTGATGAACTCCATCCGCTGCCGAATGATCACCAGTCCCAGACCACCCGCCAGGCCAGTGACCGGATAAATAAACTCGGCCGCAGTGAATAAGTCCACAAAGAATTCGATATTGATCAGCTTGAACAGAGCCGCCCACAAGGCCAGCAGCAGCCAGAAGGCTATGAGATATAGCTTGAGAAAGCCGAGCGTCAATGCGTTGTCCCAAGAGACGGAGAGGAAAAGCGCGGGGGGCCGGCGCCAGTGCCCACCCTCCCGCCAACCCCGAAACAGGAACGCCGCCACAAAAACCATCACCGCAGCAACGCAGACAAGCTGAGCGGTCATCGAGGACTGCCGATAGCCGTAATCGCCGCTGGCATACGGGATCGCAACCCAGCCAGCGTGCCAGCCCAGCCAGAAGAGGATAAGGGCCATCGCGCCCACTGCCAGGACGTTCACCCGATCGTTCCATTCCCGCAGGCCGAGATAGAGAAACGCAGGCGTGCCAACAAATACCGTGTAGGCGGCATGCAGCCAGCGCGGGTCGGTTGCTGGCCAGAACCCATGGACCAGGACCTTGTGCAGAGCCAGCAGCAACGCCGACTGCACCACCGCCGTGATAACCAGCGCCAGGGCCATGTTACGGGATAGTACTGCTTTATCTGTCTGCACCCCCCTACTCCTTGTTGTTATGCCCTCGACTGCATGGCAGGGCCCCGGGCAGCATGCAAGACCCTCACTGCCCCTGCGCTGCAGCCTGTATTGCTGTAATAGCAATCGTATAAACGATATCTTCCACCAGCGCCCCACGGGACAGATCGTTTACCGGTTTATTCAGCCCCTGCAACATGGGCCCGACGCTGACGCAGTTGGCGCTGCGCTGCACCGCCTTGTAGGTGGTGTTGCCCGTGTTGAGATCCGGGAAGATAAATACCGTGGCCCGCCCGGCCACCGGGCTGTCCGGCGCCTTGGCGCGCGCCACGCTCTGGATTGCTGCGGCGTCGTATTGCAGCGGGCCGTCGATCAGCAAGTCCGGGTTCATCTTCTTTGCCAGGCGTGTCGCCTCGCGTACTTTTTCCACGTCGTTGCCACCGCCGGAGTCGCCGGTGGAGTAACTCAGCATGGCAACCCGCACCGGAATGCCGAACGCCTCAGCCGAGCGTGCGCTCTGGATGGCGATTTCCGCCAGCTCTTCTGCCGTCGGGTCAGGATTGACGGCGCAGTCGCCGTAAACCAGTACCTGTTGCGGTAGCAGCATGAAGAAGACAGACGACACCAGGTGATAGCCTGGTGCAGTCTTGATCAATTGCAGCGCCGGGCGAATGGTATTGGCGGTGGTATTGACCGCGCCCGATACCAGGCCGTCCACGTCACCCTGCGCCAGCATCATGGTGCCCAGCACGACGGTATCTTCCAGTTGCGCCAGTGCCATGGGTTCGTTCAGCCCGCGGCTCTTGCGCAGCGCCACCATGGGGGCGACGTACTGCTCGCGGATAGCATCGGGGTCAATGATTTCCAGTGCATCGGGGAGCACGATACCCTGGGCGCGGGCGACTTTTTCCACTTCGGCTGGCGGCGCCAGCAATACGCACCGGGCGATGCCCCGGTTCTGGCACTGCACGGCTGCCTGGATGGTGCGCGGCTCGCTGCCCTCGGGCAGCACGATGCGTTTGTTGGCGTTGCGCGCCTGTTCCACCATTTTGTAGCGAAACGCTGAGGGCGATAGCGTGTGTTCCTTTGGCGTACCGCAGCGGGTCAGCAACCAGTCTCTATCCAGTCTGGACGCCACAAAATCGGTCACCTGTTCGGCCCGTTCGCGATCATCCACCGGAATCTCGCGGCTCATGCGGTTGAGATTGGTGGCAGTATCGTAGGAACCCGTATCCACCGTCATGACCGGCAGGCCTGCATCCAGCGCGCCCTGGCACAGCGACATGATACGCGGGTCGGGTTTGAAGCCGGTGCACAATAAAAGCCCGGCCAATGGCACGCCCCGCGCCGCCGCCAGACTGGTGGCCAGAATGATGTCGTCGCGATCGCCCGGAGTAACCACCAGCACGCGCGGCTGTAACAACTCTACCGTGTTGGCGACGGCTCGCGCGCACAGCACAATGCGTTCTGCGCGGCGGTTATCGTAATCGCCGGCATGCAGCACTTCCGCCCCAAGCAGCTCTGCCACATCGCGGGTACGCGGGGCGCTCAGCGCCTCCTCCCACGGCACAGTGCCCAGCAGCCGGAAGTTATTATCCGCCATTTGCGGCAAGCGCTCGCGCAGGGCATCGGGCAGGTTTGAATCGCGCACCTTGTTGAGGATGACACCCAGCACCCGGTCACTGCCCGGGCCACCAAACTGACGCGCATTGATTTCAATGCGATCCGCCAGCGCATCAACACTGTCATTATCAGAGGCCGCCACCAGAATCACTTCACCGTCGACACTGCTGGCCAGTTCCGCATTCAGGCGCTCGGCATAGCTGACCTTGCGGGTCGGGACCATGCCTTCCACGACGACCACATCATTGCCTTTGGCCGCCTGATGAAAACGCTGCACACCTTCCTGCAACAGATCCGCCATACGGCCTTCACTGAGCAGGCGCTCCGCCCGGGCCAACGGCAGGGGCTCCGGCGGCGTGATACCCAGTGTGCGCGACACCAGCTCGGAAGACCGCTCCGGCCCGGTATCACCCTGCTGGTTCTGGGCGATGAGTTTGCAGAAGCCGACCTTCAGGCCGCCATGTTCGAGCGCCCGAATCAGGCCGAGGCTGGCGGACGTCAGGCCGACACCAAAACCGGTGGGGGCAAGAAAGAAAACCTGCATCAGAATCCCCTGTCTGTCTGCTTGTCTGCATGAATGTCTGCATGAATGTCCGCCTGACTTTCTGCATCAAGACAGGCCAGCGATTCCAGCGCAATCTGGCGCTCTTCATCCGTCGGCACTATTAATATATGTACATTATGCGGAACGGTCAGGTGGGCGCCGTGCGGTTTGGCGGTCCTCTCTATGGCGCCCGCGACGCCGCGCACACAACGCTGGTTGGCCTCTTCATCCAGTGCCAGGCCCAGCAACCCGAGATGCGCTATTGTTCTGGCGCGGATCAGCGGCGAGTTTTCGCCAATGCCGCCGGTAAAGATGACGCCATCAAGGCGCGTCAGGGCGCAGCACATGCTGGCAAGGGATTTGGCCAGCCGGTAGCAGAATACTTCGATGGCCAGCGTCGCGCCGTCATGGCCCTGCTCCCGCGCCTGTTCCAGTTCACGCATGTCATTGCTCAACCCGGACAAGCCGAGCAGCCCGCTCTCGCGATTCAGCACGGCGTCGATTTTTTCCAGTGACCAGCCCAGGGTGCGGCCGAGAAAACCATGCAGATTGGGATCGACATCGCCACTGCGGGTGCCCATGACAAGCCCTTCCAGCGGCGTAAAGCCCATGCTGGTATCGCGGCTTACACCGTCCTGGACCGCGCAGGTCGAACAGCCATTGCCCAGATGCGCCGACAACCAGCCGCTGTCGGTGGGCGACAGGCCGGTCATGCGGGCGGCTTCGCCGGTGACATAGCGGTGGCTGGTGCCATGAAAGCCATAGCGCCGCACTCGCTGCTCGGCATACAAGGCTTCCGGTATGGCGTAACGGTATGCGTGGGCGGGCATGCTCTGGTGAAAGGCGGTGTCGAACACCGCGATATGCGGCAGCTGCGGGAACAGCGCGGTGGCCGCATCAATGCCCATAAGGTTGGCAGGATTATGCAGGGGCGCCAGCGCCGACGCCTGCTCGATGGCCTGGCGCGCAGCGTCATCAATCTGGCACGCAGCCGTGAAGTGCTCGCCCCCATGCACCACCCTATGGCCCACCGCCGTCAGGCGGTCGCCGGCATGCTCGCGCACCATGGGCAGCAATGCCTCCATGGCCTGCCGGTGGTCCGCCGCGCCGAGGGGGCGCTCCTGGCGAGAGGTTGTCCCATCACCCTGCTGCCAGCGTAACGAGGCCTCATCGCTGCCAAGCCGGTCCGCCAGCCCGTGCAGCACAAAGCCGCTGCGCTGCTCGTCTACCAGCGCAAACTTGATGGACGAACTGCCGCAATTGATCACCAGCACAAGCCGTGAGGGGTGTTCGGACATGACACTGCTCCTGCTTCCTGCATTCGATGCCATACCATAACGCGCACTGGCGAATTTGTCTGGCCCGCTTCCGGGCGCGGCTTTCCCGAAACAGCGCAGCTTTCCCAAAAACAGAAAAGGGCGCCCCGGGGGCGCCCTCTCTGTTTACCTTGTTGCTCTTTGCAGAGCAGTTACCCTTGCCAGAGCTTAGTTGCCCTTGACGAATTCCGGGTAAGCTTCCATACCGCAGTCGGACAGGTCCATACCGGCGTACTCGTCTTCCTCAGGAACCCGGATGCCGATGACTGCCTTGATGATGCTCCAGACAATCAGGCTGGCACCGAATACCCAGACGAAGATGGTGACCATGCCAGCGAGCTGACCCAGGAAGGTCGCGTCGCTTGTCAGCGGCACCAGCATCAGGCCGAGAATACCGCAGGTACCGTGTACAGAGATGGCACCCACCGGATCGTCGATCTTGATCTTGTCCAGCGCCAGGATGGATACCACTACCAGCAGACCGCCGAGGCCACCGAAGATCAGCGCTTGCAGCGCAGTCGGTGTATCCGGGCCAGCAGTAATGGTCACCAGACCAGCCAGCGCACCGTTGAGCAGCATGGTCAGATCGGCTTTACCGAACAGCAGGCGAGCCAGGATCAGCGCGGCGATACCACCACCAGCGGCAGCAGCGTTGGTGTTCAGGAACACCATGGCCACGTCGTTGGCGTTCATGCCATCGCTCATCTTGAGTACGGAGCCGCCGTTGAAGCCGAACCAGCCCATCCACAGGATGAAAGTACCCAGTGTTGCCAGCGGCAGGTTAGCACCCGGAATGGCGTTGGTCTGGCCGTTGGGGCCGTACTTGCCTTTCCGTGCGCCGAGCAGCAATACGCCTGCCAGTGCAGCAGCAGCACCTGCCATGTGCACGATACCGGAGCCCGCGAAGTCCGAGAAGCCGATTTCGCCCAGGTCATACATGCCGAATACCGGCACTTCGCCCCAGGTCCAGGAACCCTGCATCGGGTAGATGAAGCCGGTCATGACGACGGTGAAGGCCAGGAAAGCCCAGAGTTTCATACGCTCGGCAACAGCACCGGAGACGATGGACATCGCAGTCGCAACAAACACGACCTGGAAGAAGAAGTCAGAAGCCGGGGCATAAACGGAATCACCGTCGAAGCCTGCTTCAGCAGAGTCAGCCAGCATGGCGGCTTGATCGTAATCGCCGATACCGCTGAGGAACCAGGCGCCGTCATACATGATCGCGTAACCGCAGATCAGGTACATGGTGCAGGCAATGGCATAAAGTGCGACGTTTTTGGTCAGAATCTCAGTGGTGTTTTTGGCACGCACCAGACCTGCTTCGAGCATGGAGAAGCCGGCGGCCATCCACATGACCAAAGCGCCACATATCAAGAAATAAAAGGTGTCGAGCGCAAACTGCAGCTCATAAATTTGGTTTTCCACGATGCAACCCTCCGATAGGAAGCGTCAGTCAACTAGTTTAGGCATGGACCGTTGGTTGACGATGTTCAGACGGCGTCTTCGCCAGTCTCCCCAGTACGAATCCGGATCGCTTGCAGCAATTCCGTCACGAAAATCTTGCCGTCACCAATCTTGCCGGTGTTGGCCGCTTTCGAAATTGCTTCAATGACCTGATCCAACGCGCCATCGGCAATGGCGACCTCGATCTTCACTTTTGGCAAAAAATCTACCACGTACTCAGCGCCACGATAGAGTTCGGTATGGCCTTTCTGACGCCCGAAGCCTTTCACTTCGGTGACAGTAATGCCCTGGACCCCTATCTCGGACAGCGCCTCACGCACGTCGTCAAGCTTGAAGGGCTTGATAATGGCTGTGACGAGTTTCATGTCAGTCTCCTGTGGCTTGCACCGCGTCTGCGGCGCCTTCCGTTCCCCGATTGAGGCGTTGCCTCATCCTGTTCAGCAGCGAGCACGAGGCTCTTGCTCTTTCTGGTCAGTACAGTGATCCGGTATGGAACCCTGTGCCGGCCTGACAAGAATTGATGCGTTGGTGCCACATCGCTTCCTGCGTTGCTCTGCGTGATTGCACGATCCATGCCTGTTTTGAAATCGTATGCAAAATCAGAGGGTTAGCCTGTATCCGGGGCGATACCCCGAAACAGCGGGAGCCATTATAGCGCACGGGTTTGGTGCACTCCCCAAAATGGTGCACGCTGGGGAGAGCCCTGCCGGTCATGCCGGTCCGTGTTACCATGGCGCCCCCACAATATCAGGCTTTGACCATGAATGACCTGCCCCTTATTGATCGTCTCGTCGCAGAAATTAGCCGTCGGTTGCCCGCCGGGCTGGGCGATGTCCAGGACGAGATAGAGCGCAATGTTCAGGCCGTGCTGCGCGAGGCCATTGGCCGGATGGATCTCGTCAGCCGCGAGGAATTCGACATCCAGCAGCAGGTGCTGGGCCGCACCCGCGAGAAGCTGGAGGCGCTGGAGCGCCAGGTGGCCGAGCTGGAGCGCCCGTCCGCCCCCTGATGTTGCGCTGTCTGCACTCTCTTTTATCGACTGCCCCGCTACTGACTGGTCTGCTGTTGGCTGGTCTATTAATGACTGTCGTGCCAACGACGCTGTCTGCAGAGGCCGACGACAGGGATCTGCCGCCCGCGCACCAAGGCAGTGCAGCCACCATCAGTGACGCCATCGCCGCTGGCGATCTCGGACGCATTCGTGCGTTGCTGGCCGCCGGGGAAACGGTACGCGGCGCCGATCTGCCCCTGGCATTGCACAGCGGCCGCCTGCCACTGATTCGCCAGATTGCCGACGCCCTGCCTGAACGCCACCGCCTTGCTCCCGACCTGCTGGCCAGCTATCTGGCGCAGGGCGGTGCCGATCCGGCAGTGGTGGAGTGGTTGCTGCTGGATGGCGCCGTTATCGAGGGTCGCAACAGCGACGGTGATACTGCCGTCCTGGCCGCTGCCCGCCAGGGACAGCATGCGCTGGTGACCCTGTTGCTGGCCTATGGCGCCGACCCCCAGGCTGTCAGCGCCAGCGGCTGTGATTTGAGCTGCTTCTACCGTCCCGCCGTCTCAGCCCCCCGGCAATGGCCGGACATGGATCAGCGCCCGGCGGCGTTCATGGTGCTGGCCCTGGCACCGTCACTGCTGCTGTATTTCGTGCTGGCCGCAGGGTGCCTGCATCGACGCCGTCCGCTCGCCCCCCTGACTCTCGGCCTGATCGCCGCGCTGGCACTGGGCATCGGGCTCAGCGCCACACTGTTCTACCGCTGCACCCCCTGTCTGGCGCCACCGGGCCTGCCGCAACTGCTGGTCAGCGCCGCCGCAAGCCTGTGTTTTACGCTGATCATCCTTGTGCCCTTGCTGCGGCGCCCTTTCACCCGGACGTTCTGAGCACGCCGGACCCGCCGGGGCAGCCCTGGCCGGGAAGACTCCGCAGTCATCCATTCTGCTTGCGGCACGCACCGCCAGCGGTATAATGCCGCGCAATTACTATACCAACCGGACGGTACACTAATGCGACGACCCAAGCCGGCTCCTGGCAGCCCGAATACCCGCGACCAGATTCTCGATGCAGCCCAGCAGGTGGCCGCCAATCGTGGAGCCGGGCATGTGACGCTGGACGCGGTTGCCCGGGAGAGTGGCCTCAGCAAGGGCGGGGTGCTTTACCATTTCCCTAATAAAGACGCCTTGATCAACGGGATGCTGGAGCGCCTGATAGAACAGAACGCCGCCGCCCGGGCCCAGGCCGACGCCGCCCTGGACGGACAGCCGCACAGGACGCTGCGGTCGATTCTCACTGCAAGGCAGACAGAGCACAGGGCGTTGAATCCGGATGTCGCCATGGCGGTACTGGCCGCTGCCGCGGAGAAGCCGCAATTGCTGGACCCCATGCGCGAGCACATACGCCAGATACACGCTCTGCTGAGCGCTGACAACGCGGCCGGGGGTCAATCGAGCCTGGATCTCACCCTGCTGTTGCTGGCTGCGGCGGACGGCCTGCTGTTCCAGGATCTGCTGGCACTGTCACCGCTGACACCGGATCATAAAGAACGCCTCAATCGTCGCTTGCTTGAGCTTACCGAGGAATTGCTGTCATGAAGATGCCCCGCGCCATGCTGCTCCCCCTGACACTGCCGCTGATGGCCACTGCGCTGATGCTCAGCGCCTGTGGCGGCCCGCCGGATGACGACGAAGCGGGCGTACGCCCGGTACGTGTTCTGGTCATCGGCGAAGACGAGGGCATCACCAGCCGCCGCTTCGTAGGCCGCGTGGATGCCGTCAGCACCGTGGATCTGTCCTTTCAGGTGGGCGGGCGTATTACCGAACTGCCGGTACAGCAGGGCGCGGTCGTCGCCGCCGGCAATCTGATCGCCGCGCTGGACCCGGCGGACTACCGCCTGGCGGTGCGCGAATCGGAAGTGCAGCTGGAGCAGGCGCGCCGGGATCTGGAGCGAAACCGCACCTTGCTGGAGCGCGGCACTGTGTCGCCGTCCGCCTTTGATCAGGCCAAGACCCAGCACGACCTGGCTGAGGTGGCCCTGGACAACGCCCGGCGCAACCTCTCTTACGCGCGCATCACTGCCCCCTTCGATGCACTGATCACCCGCCGGCTGGTGGATCGCTATACCAATGTACAACCCAACACCACCGTGGTGCGGGTGCAGGACGTGACCGAACTGCGCGTACATATCAATGTGCCCGAGCATCTGGTGCGGATATCGGATGAGACATCGCTGTTCGATGTCACCGCCCACTTCTCGCAACACCCCGACATGCACTTCCCGTTGACCTATCGCGAGCATGAGACGGAACCGGATGCGGTCACCCAGACCTATCAGGTCAGCTTTGGCATGCCCCGGCCGGAGACATTCAATGTGCTGCCCGGCATGACGGTAACCGTAGAAATTCGCACCCGTGATGCACTGGAGGATGCCATCGTCCAGGTGCCCGTTGGCGCACTGGATATGCAGGCGGATGGCAGCTTCCGTGTATGGCTGTACGACGATGAAAGCGGCACTGTCAGCCCCCGCGATATCAGCGTGGGCCAGCTCGGGCTGGATCAGGCTGCCGTGCTGAGCGGGCTCTCCCCCGGCGACACCGTGGTGACAGCGGGCACCGTTTTCCTGCGCGATGGCATGCGCGTTCGCCCTTTCGAGAAATACTGAGCGGAGCTGCATCATGGATATCGCACGCGGCGCCATCGAACGCCCGGTCAATACCTGGCTGATCATTGTCATCTGCCTGCTCGGCGGTCTCTGGGCTTTGTCGTCCATCGGGCGCCTGGAAGACCCGGCATTTACCCTCAAGCAGGCGGTCATTGTCACACCGTACACCGGCGCGACAGCCGAAGAAGTCGAGGAAGAAGTGACCGAGTTGCTCGAGTCAGCGTTGCAACAGCTGCCTCAGTTAAAACGGGTGACCTCGAAATCCAAACCCGGCCTGTCGGAAATTACGGTACAGATCAAAGACCAGTATGACAGCACCACCATGCCACAGGTCTGGGATGAGCTGCGACGCAAGGTCAACGATGCACGGCCGGACCTGCCCGCTGGCGCCGGCACGCCCAAGGTGAATGATGACTTCGGCGATGTGTTCGGTATTTTTTATGCGGTCACCGCAGAAGAATTCACCGAGCAGGAAATCCGCAATCTTGCGCGCTTCCTGCGACGTGAGCTGCTCACCGTGCCCGGTGTCGCCAAAGTCACGACTGCGGGCGAGCCCACCGAAACCATTTATGTGGAAATTTCCAGCGAGCGCCTTGCCACCCTCGGGCTGCCGGTGGAGCAAGTGCTCAACACCATACAAACTGAAAATGCCGTGGAAAGCGCAGGCGCCATCAGCATCGGCGATCGCCGTGTGCGGCTGACCAATCGTCCGGGCTTCGATTCCGTGCGCGCCATCGAGAGCTTGCGCATCGGTCGCCCCGGCTCCACCGAGCAAATCAGCCTGGTGGATATTGCCGATGTATTTCGCCAGAGCACGGAAATCCCTGATCAACTGATACGCTTCAATGGCGTGCCCGCTTTCACACTGGCGGTAGCCGGTGTGCCGGATGCCAATATTGTCGAAGTCGGCAAGGCGGTGGACGCTCACCTGGCGGAGTTGCAGTCGCGCATCCCGCTGGGTGTCAATCTGCATCCCATCTACGAACAGCATGTGGTGGTCGATGAAGCCATCAACAGCTTTATTGTCAGCCTGCTGCTGTCCGTGGCCATCGTTATCGGTGTGCTGTGCCTGACCATGGGTTGGCGCGTCGGGATCGTCGTCGGTGCCACACTGCTGTTGACGGTACTGGGCACCATTCTGTTCATGCGATTGCTGCATATCGAGATGGAGCGTATTTCTCTCGGCGCGCTGATCATCGCCATGGGCATGCTGGTGGACAATGCTATCGTTGTCGCCGAAGGCATGCTGATCAATATGCAACGCGGCATGAAAGCCAAAGAGGCGGCCAGTGATTCCGCACGCCGAACACAGATACCACTGCTCGGCGCCACCGTCATCGGCATCATGGCATTCGCCGGTATCGGCCTGTCTCAGGATGTGACGGGGGAATTCCTGTTCTCGCTGTTTGCGGTGATCGGCATTTCCCTGTTGCTGAGCTGGATTCTGGCGGTCACCGTAACGCCGCTGCTGGGGAATTACTTCTTCCGCGTGGCAAAGGATTCGGCCGAGAAGGATCCCTATGCCGGCCGCCCTTACCTGCTTTATCGCAACGCCCTGCAAGGCGCCCTGCGCGCACGGGGCAAGACGCTGGCTGGCCTGACCCTGCTGACATTGTTCTGTCTGGCAGGCTTCGGTTTCGTCAAACAGGCGTTCTTTCCGGCGTCCAACACGCCCCTGTTTTACGTCAACTACACGCTGCCACAGGGCTCGGATATTCGCGCTACCGCCCGCGACATCGCCGAGATCGACGCCTTGATCCGGGAGCACCCGAAAGTGGTGTCCGTCGCCAGCTTTGTGGGCAGCGGTGCCAGCCGCTTCATGCTCACCTATGCGCCGGAGCAGCCCAATCCGGCGTATGGACAATTGATTGTGCGTGTCGGGCATCGCAATCAGATCCCGCCGCTGATGGCCACGTTGCGCGAGACATTGCCCCCGCTCTTCCCCGACGCAGAAATCTATACCCAGCGTCTGATGTTCGGCCCCGGGGACGGCGCCAAACTCGAAGCCCGTTTTTCCGGCCCGGATACCGACGTGCTGCGCCGCCTGGGCGATGAAGCCAGCGCCATCATGAACGCCACCGAAGGCGTCACGGACGTGCGCACCAACTGGCGCCAGCGAGAGCTGGTGATACTGCCGCAGTTCAGCGAGGAACGCGCGCGCGTCGCCGGCATCAGCCGTGCCGAAGTCGCCCAGTCGCTGGAATTTGCCACCACTGGCGTGCGCGCCGGCACTTATCGCGAAGGCGACGAGCAAATCCCCATCGTCTCGCGTCCGCCGGATTTCGAGCGGCTCGATGTGACACGCCTGACAGACCGGCTTATCTGGAGCGCCAGCGAACAGGCCTACGTGCCCGTCACGCAAGTGGTCGACGGTTTCACCACCGCCAACGAAGAAGCGCTCATCCATCGCCGCAACCGGGTGCGCACACTCACTGTGCAGGCGGAACCGGAAGGTGATCTGACATCCGACGAAGCATTCCGGCGCGTGCGTGCCGCTATCGAGGACATCAAGGTGCCTCAAGGCTACCGCATGGAATGGGGCGGCGAGTACGAGAACTCCCGTGAAGCCCAGGCCTCTCTCGGCGCTCAATTGCCACTGAGCTTCCTGATCATGTTGCTGATCAGCATCCTGTTGTTCGGGAAATTGCGACAGCCTGCGGTGATCTGGCTGATCGTGCCCATGTCCATCTGCGGTGTGACGTTGGGGCTGCTACTCACCGGCATGCCCTTTACCTTTACCGCATTGCTCGGTTTCCTGAGCCTGTCCGGCATGCTGATGAAAAATGCCATCGTCCTGGTGGACGAAATCGATGCGCAGATTGCCACCGGCAAGGAGTCTGTCCTCGCCCTGACAGAAGCCAGCATCAGTCGTCTTCGTCCGGTGTTCCTGGCCGCCGTCACGACTATTCTCGGCATGGTGCCGCTGCTCTGGGATGCCTTCTTTGCCAGCATGGCGGTCACCATCATGGGCGGCCTGGCCTTTGCTACGGTGCTGACATTGATTGCCGTACCGACGCTTTACGCGCTGTTTTTCCGCATACGTATACAAAACACTGTAGCTGAACACTGACAGCATCCATCGGCCCTGGCTGACAGACAGCCAGGGCCGCCTTTGTCAGGCTCGTCGGACCAGATCCGGCGAGCCTTTTTCATGTCTGTCACCCTGCTGCACACCCGTGCCGTGCTCGGCATAGATGCCCCCGAAGTGCAGGTGGAAACCCACCTGTCACCGGGCCTGCCCGGTTTTTCCATTGTCGGCTTGCCCGAAGCCGCGGTGCGCGAGAGCCGCGATCGCGTGCGCTCGGCACTGATCAATAGCGGCTTCGAGTTTCCGACGCGGCGCATTACCGTCAATCTGGCACCGGCGGATCTGCCCAAGGGCGGCGGTCGTTATGATCTGCCCATCGCACTGGGCATCCTCGCCGCCAGCGGCCAGCTGCGCATCACCGATCCCGACGCCTTCGAATGTCTGGGTGAACTCGCACTGGGCGGTGAGCTGCGGCCAGGCCACGGCGTACTGCCCGCCGCGCTCGCCGCAAGCCGCAGCGATCGTGCCCTGATCGTTCCCTGCAGCAACGCCGCCGAAGCGGCGCTGGCGCATTGTGCTGTCCACGGTGCCGATTCCCTTTTGGCGGTATGCGCACATCTGGAAGGCCGGGAAATCATTGCTGCGGCCACGGCACCGGCGATGCCTGGCATCACATCAGCCACCACACCTTCTGCTCCTTGCCTCCGCGATGTGCGCGGCCAGCACCAGGCCCGCCGCGCGCTGGAAATCGCTGCAGCGGGCGGCCACTCACTGTTGCTCAGTGGCCCGCCCGGCAGCGGCAAGAGCATGCTTGCACAGCGCCTGCCCGGCCTGCTGCCGCCGCTGGACAACGAGGCAGCACTGGAAGTCGCCGCCGTCCATTCACTGCATCGATCCCGTGCCCTGGCGCAGTTCCATCTCCCGCCTTTTCGCTCGCCGCACCATACTGCGTCAGCCGCCGCACTGGTGGGCGGCGGCGGCACACCGTGCCCCGGCGAAATCTCGCTGGCGCACCGTGGCGTGCTGTTTCTGGACGAATTGCCCGAATTCAACCGGCAGGTGCTGGAAGTGCTGCGCGAGCCGCTGGAAACCGGCGAGGTCCATATTTCCCGTGCCCGGGCACAGGCACGTTTCCCGGCGCACTTTCAGCTTGTAGCCGCCATGAACCCCTGCCCCTGCGGCTGGCTTGGCGACCCCGCCCGCAGCTGTGGGTACTTTTGCGACAAGGCCCGGCGCTATCAGCAGAAACTGTCCGGCCCGCTGCTGGATCGCATTGATCTGCATCTTGATGTGGAGGCCGTACCGGCCGCCGCCATCACCAGCCAGGAAGAAGGCGAAGCCAGCGCATCGGTACGCGAACGCGTCATCGCCGCCCGCCAACGACAACTCGCGCGGCAGGACCGGCTCAACAGCCAGCTCGACGCCACAACGCTTGCACCCTGGCTCCACGCACACCGCCACTGGCTGCAACACAGCATGGAGCAACTCGGCCTGTCCGCGCGCAGCCTCCACCGCCTGATACGCGTGGCCCGCACCCTGGCCGACCTGGCCGGTGAGGACGTCATCAGGGAAAGCCACCTCCTGGAAGCCCTCAGCTATCGCCCCACCTCCGCCGCGCCGCCCGCCTGATCATCGCTGCCCGGCGAGGCATGATCTTGCGCTTCTGTCATATATAAGAGACAATTCATATGAGAATCGTCCAGCATCCCGCATTCGGAAAATGGCTGCTGACACTCCGTGATGCCCGAGCCAGGGGCCGCATCATCGAGCGGGTGCATCGCCTCTCACACGGTTTGTGGGGAGACGTAAAGCCGGTGGGCGAAGGCGTTTCAGAGTTGCGCATTGATTACGGGAAAGGCTACAGGCTATACGCAAAGCGAAAGGGCGATGCACTGGTGATTCTGTTATGCGGCGGACAAAAGATCGGTCAGCAAAGAGACATCAGACTGGCCAAGCGGTTAGCGAGAGAGCTGGAGGACATATGAAAACCCGACTCACAGCATTTGATCCGGCAGAGTATCTTGACTCACCGGAGGCCATTGCCGAGTTTCTGGCTGCTGCCTTCGAAACCCGGGATGGCGCCTATATCGCCTCCGCCATTGGCGTGGCAGCAAGAGCGAAAGGTATGACCGATATCGCACGGGAAACCGGCCTTGCCCGACAGAGTCTTTATGCCGCCCTGAGCGAAAAAGGGAATCCACGGCTGGATACGCTGATCAAGGTGCTCTCCACGCTGGGTGTGGATCTCTCCACCAAAGCGCACAACCCGGCCTAGCCTGTCACATCATCAGCGCTCGCCGCCGTCAGGACACCGGCTTCTGCTTGTTTCGTCTGAACGGCTCGCGTAACTGCGCAAGATAGCTCACCGGGTAGTCTTCTTGCTGTCTCAGTCCCAGCTCCTCGCTGGTGCGCGGTGCCTTGCCGGGCTGATAGTGGAAGGTTCCGACAAGATGATCATAAAGCGTAGTAAAGAGACCAAAATTGATATCGCCATCGCCATGGCGGCGATGATGGAAACGATGTATCTCGGCGTTTGCAAACAGGTAACGGAAGATGCCGGTGCGAATATCCGCATTGGTATGCTGGCAAAGCAGCGCAATCGAGGCCAGGAACGGCAGTATGATCGCCACATTCAGCGGGATACCCAACAACAGTAACGGCAACACCCCGGCAGTCGCTTCCACACTCTGGTGCACCGGATGTTTCATCAGGCCATTGAAGCCATACAATCGCCGTGGACTGTGATGCACGGCGTGAAAGCGCCATAGCCATAGCAGGCGGTGGCTGGCGTGATGTGCCATGGCCATACCCGTATCCAGAATCAGCACTGCCAACAACACCTGAAACAGATAGGGCCAGTGCTGCGGCCATATCCCTCCCCCGATCGCCAGCGCGGCAAACAGCGGCAACAACCACAGCGACGCGCGATTGAGAGTCAGACTGACCATCGCGTGCAGGATATCCCGCCCGGCGTCACCCTGATTCCTGTTCCAGTCACGCTGCCAGGGAATCAGGCGCTCCATCACAAAGCAGAACAGCACAGCGGCGATCAGTATCATCAACATCACCACAACGCTGGCGCCCTGGCTTCCGGCCACGACAATGGCGCCACCAAACCCGAACAGCAATACTGGCCACGTCAGCCAGGCCAGCATTCGTTTCACATACTGCATAACCGTCTCCGATATCTGTCATCATCGGCGACAGTATTCAATGGTCAGCAATAGTACGCTTGAATAAACTGGCAGATCATGACAGACACCTCGACGGTACAACTTTATCTGTGGCCACACCGCCTGCTGTTCATCGGCCCGGGGCTGGACACCCATGCACATCGCCACCATGCGGCGCAGCTCTGCATCAGCCTGGGCCCGGCACCGGTGCAGGTGCGCGGGGGTGATAAAGAAGCGCTGTTATCCGGGCCGGCCTTCTTCATTCCGCCGGATGTCTCGCATCAGATCGTGCAGCATCAAGACCTGCTGGCGCTGTTTTATTTCGATCCGGAAAGTCAGGAATGCGAAGCCCTGACACAACATCTGGGCAACGGCGAGGCAGACTGTATTACCTCCGTTGATCCTGCGTCACTGCCGATAAAAGCGATCCATACGCTGCTGCAAGATCAGCAAAACGCGGCACTGGCCAATACTGTCTGCAATACACTGCCGGGCCTTCCGGGCATACGCGATGAGCAGATCGACGCGCGCCTGCAACGGGTGCTCGACTGGCTGGGCGATCATCTGGATTCGCCGATACGGCTGGCAACACTGGCACGCATCGCGCACACATCGGAGAGCTGGCTGGCGCATGCCTTCACCGACACCATCGGTGTGCCGATACGTCGTTATGTACTCTGGCGCCGGCTTAGACTGGCGATTGAAGCGGCGCTCGGTGGCGCTTCTCTGACGCAGGCAGCGCATGCCGCCGACTTTGCCGATGCGGCACACCTGTCGCGCACGTTTCGGGACAATTTCGGTGTGGCGCCGTCTTTCCTGTTCTCTCGGCGCGCGTCGCTGTCGGTGACCTTCTGCAGCACGTCGGGGCCGTTGCCCTCATCCGCCAGTCCTTCCTGATACGACGTCACAAATGTGCCGGATGGTCCTTGCCGGGCTGAATCACACCCTGCGTCTGATCACCAAACATTGCTGCGAGCGCCGCCTGCTGGGCGCGCCGACCGCGACGCTGCTGCAGGCGGCGCAAACCCGGGACAAAACGCTGCAGGCTGTAGCCCAAAACGCGCAACGGCATGGTCAGCAGGGGGTACCAGCTGCTGGCGCCCTGCAAGCCGAGCTGGGCCATTTTTTCGCTGCCCAGAAAATACTGACTGACGCTCAGGTGGCGGTGGTAATCCAGCTTCCGGCGCAGGGACTGCCAGCGGGAGTAACTGCGCTCCAGCGGTTCCTGCGCCAGCGCCTGGCCCAACTCGCGACTGGTCCAGTCGGGACGGCTCTGGGTCATGATGGTGTGATGCAGCAGCACCATGCCCTCGCGCTCACTGTCGACCAGCCATTTCTCCTGCACACCCATCAGCCAGCAGGTGTAACGCCACAGATGCATGACCGCGCGGGATTCGCGCCGGGTCACGGGAATACCCAGCTTGC
The DNA here is from genome assembly GCA_022565695.1 of Alcanivorax sp. Taxonomy (GTDB): domain Bacteria; phylum Pseudomonadota; class Gammaproteobacteria; order Pseudomonadales; family Alcanivoracaceae; genus Isoalcanivorax. Next base: position 61,011 of record JAIUME010000001.1, read on the forward strand.
GCAGGCCGCCCAGCATCACCACGCTGAACCCCAGATAGGTCGCCGCCATGTCGATCTGGCATAGCGGCATGCCCCACTCGCTGCTGTCCCATTCCGGCCGGCCGGCCAGATTACGCCGTACCAGAGCATGCACCAGCCGCACGTGCAGCGTGGCGCGGACGCCGTCGGCGCCGGGTGCCAGGCCGCCCTCTTCGGTGCAGTCGATCCACCATTTACCGGTTTCGGCCACGCGGCGAGCGGTGCCCTTGTTGAGCGCGCCGGTGAGCACCAGCGACTGATTAAAGCCCGACAACAGATAGCCACCCATCAGGGCCAGATCGCGCAGCACATAGGCGGCGGTTAAGCCCGACCCCTGAATGAAGCGCGCGCCCTCTGCCAACAGTGTGCGATCCAGCCACACGGGCTCCGCTTCGACCTCCCGGAAAAATCGGCGCAACGGCTCCGGGCAATCAGCCACCTGCTCCACCCCCTGGGCCAGCGCCTGCTCGAACAGGGCACGGGCTTCGCGCGGGCCATAGTCGTACATCCACTCAACCAGGGTATCCATCGCCGGATCACCGTCCTGGAGGGCGGCGACGGCGGCGTCATACTCCTGCCGGGTGGGCGCGAGCTCGCGGCCGGCAATCAGCCGTATCAGTGCCGAGGTCGGCGCCTGGGTCTTGTCGAACGGTCGCGCCCGGCGCGGCGCCGCGACGGCGGATGCCGGGGTGGCAGCGAATGGGGTGTCCGTGGCGTGTGCAGTGGTCATGATGTGCTCCAGAGAACCAGGCCGGACAGCCGGGCGGGGCAGCCAGGCATCGTGGCGGGGTTGTGCTGGCTGATACCATAATGCGAAGATGTATTCGCATTCAATTCGCATTTGAGTCGTCTCTTTCCACGGAGCCACACAAGGGAGCCACACATGCGCAAACGCCCCCGGCAGGCCCGCTCGAAGCAGATGGTGGCTGACCTGATCGACGCCACCGCCCGCTGCATCGTGGCCAACGGCCTGGATGGCACCACCACGCCACGGATTGCCGAGCTCGCCGGGGTCAGCGTCGGGTCGCTGTATCAGTATTTCGAGGACAAGGAAGCGTTGATTGACGCGCTGGTGGCCGATCGCGCGGCTGCCATCGCCCGAGGGCTACGACAACTGCCGGTGGATACCGCCGGCAATCTGCGCGATATGGTCAGCGGCGCCATCGGTTATGGCTTCGCCCTGCTGCGCGCGGGCGATGGGCTTTATGTGGAATTGATCAAGAACTGGCATCGCATGCCCACGGACAAGGTGGCGGATGTGCTGCAACAGCATTTTCTCGAACTGGCCCGGGTGTGGTTCCTGCGCCACTATCGCGAGTACCCGATCGAGAACCTGCAGGTGCGGATCTTCATCATCGTCAACAGCACGTTGTTCACCATGGTGCGGTTAATTGCTGACGATCATCCCCTGATTCCGCAGAAGGAGGTGGCTGAAGGCCTTACCGACATGATCGTCCAGTACCTTGCTGTGCCGTCCTGATCCGGGCACAGCAGGGTGCTATCATTTTTCTAGCTCTCCTGAGACAGCCCTTCCTGAGAGAGATAGCGCGGCGCGCTTTCACTGACCCGTTGCGCGGTCAGCCGCCACAACATGCGTTGCAGTGCTGCGTCTTCGTCCACGCCACCGGCACGGATTAACCGGGCGAAACTGCGTGACATTTCCTCGTGGCTGCCGTCTTCATCCAGCAGCACCTGAAGGGCTTCATACTCCACATCCTCCGCCGCGTCTCCCGCTTGCAACTGACGGCGCGCAATGCCGAGGGCATTCAGTGCCATGCGCAGTGCATAGTGCTGGCGTGAGTGCTTGTCCGCCGGCAATGCTGGCAGTATTTCTTCGCGCAATACTGTCGCCACGGTATCGAGCAGGTCGGCGCCATCGGGTTTGATGCGCATGGTCAGACTCCCTGTAAAATGGACAGGCTGAGAAAAAGGACAGGACCGCCTCAGCGGTCCGGCTTGAGGCCTGTCATGGCAAGAATGTGCAGCTCCAACTCCGGAACGATGTGCGCGGTCAGCGCCAGTTCCAGCGAAGGCTCTTGCCCGGAAATATGTCGCTCGCCCTGCTTGATGGCGATCATCGCCCAGCGTGCGTGGGCAAACACTTCCCAATAATAGATTTCTTCAGCAGTCACCTGTCGGCCGCTGACTTCCCGGTAACCATCAAACAGTGCCTCCCGCGAGCCCAGACCACCTGCGGCCAGTGCGTCATCCAGCTGTCCGAAGCGCCAGCAGCGTGCGCAGAACCAGCCGAGGTCTTCCAACGGTTGCGACCAGGCAGTGAACTCCCAGTCCAGTACCGCAGTGAGGCCTTGTTCGTTGACCATATAATTGCCGGTGCGGAAATCCCGATGCACCAGACACAGGGGCTCCTGTGGGGGCAGATGGGTCTCCAGCCAGCGCAGCCCCCATTCAAGTCCGGGGAACGCGCTGTGGTATTGATCCAGAAAATCGCGGCTCTCCTGCACAAACAACAACGCCGGATGCACCGCTGGCGGCGTCAGAAATGCCAGGTCATCCCGCGGCGGCCTGATGCTGTGGATACGCGCCATTTCCCGACCCACCTGCCGCACCAGTGCCTCGCGGTCTGCGCCCAGAGTCTTGTCACGCACCAGCTTGTGCCCCGCTGCGGTACCCGCTGCCCGACGCATGATAAAGAAATCCCGCCCCAGTACGGCGGCATCGCCCTGCCATAGCGGGCCCGGCACCGTCACACCGACGGCATAGGCTGCCTTGAGCAAGGCGAATTCCTGCGTGCGGCTGAGACTGTCACCCACTGCCGACGGTGCGTCGCAGCGGATTACCGCCTCAATCAACTCGTCGCCGCACTGGATATCCGCAGCCCAGTTCTCCTGAATGGCGCCACCGGAAAGCGCTTTCACGGCACCGATGGTGACCTGCTCGCCTGTTTTGCCCGCGAGCCAGTGTTCCAGACGTGCAATGTCTTCCGGGCTCATACACCCCACCGGAAAAAGTCATTTTTTTCTTTCAGGTACGCGCGGGACAACACCATCTTGTGGATTTCGCTGGCACCGTCCACCAGCCGCGCCTGGCGCGCATAACGATAAATCCATTCCAGCAGCGTATCCTTGGAATAGCCCCGGGCGCCGCACAACTGAATCGCCGTGTCGGCGGCTTTATGCAGCGTGTCAGCCACATGGATCTTGGCCATGGAAATCTCGCTGCGGGCAAAATCACCCTGATCCAGCTTCCAGGCAGCCTGCATGGTCAGCAGTCGGCCGATATGAATATCCTTGGCGACATCGCCCAGCATCCATTGCACGCCTTCATGCTGTGCCAGCGTGGTGCCGAAACTCATGCGGTTTTCCACATAGCCACCGGCGATTTCCATACAACGCTTGGCCAACCCGAGCCAGCGCATGCAATGCGTCAGCCGCGCCGTGCCAAGACGAATCTGTGTCACCTTGAGGCCGTCGCCCACTTCCAGAAGACGGTTCTCGTCGGGAATGACCAGGCCATCAAAGCGCAGCTCACAATGGCCGCCGTGCTCTTCCGGTCCCATGATGCCGATGCGCCGCACGATCTCCCAACCGGGCTGGTCTGCGTCGAACAGGAACGCAGTGAGTCCCTTGCGCGGGTCATCACTGGTCTTGGCCAGCAGCACGAAATGCTGCGCGCCTTCGGCACCGGTGATAAACCATTTGCGGCCATGGATGACCCAGTTGTCGCCCTGCTTCTCCGCGCGGGTATAGGTCAGCGACGGGTCAGACCCGCAGCCGCCATCCGGCTCTGTCATGGCAAACGCAGAACGCACCTTGCCGTCGATGATGGGCTGCAGCCAGCGTGTTTTCTGTTCCGGGCTCAGCAGCTTGTTGAGCACGATCATGTTGCCGTCGTCCGGCGGCGCGCAATTGAACGCCAGCGGGCCAAAGGGGGAACGCGCGGCTTCTTCATACAACGCCGCCATGCCCACAACACCCACATCCAGGCCGCCGAGCTGTTTCGGCATCTGGAAAGCCCAGAGCCCCGCTGCCCGCGCCTTCTCGCGCATGGCTGCAACAACCTCGTCGCGCAGGTTTTCATGGGCATCGTAATTACCGCTGTCGAGTTCCAGCGGCATGACATGTTCATCAACAAAATCACGCACCTGCAGGCGCAGGGCTTCGATATGGTCCGGCAGCGTAAAATCCATAATAGTATTCGCCTTGCAGATTACAGGGTGGAACAGAGATGGGCGCCGTCTACCGGCACCACTGCGCCACTCATATAGCTGGATGCGTCAGAGGCCAGCAGCAACAACGGGCCGCTCATCTCCGGCATGTCGCCGACACGGTGGAAGGGGATTCGCTTGATCTGTTTCTTGCCGTGCTCGGTGTGCAGCCAGTCGCGATTGATCTCGGTTTCAAAATAGCCCGGGCAGATGGCGTTACAGCGAATACCGTATCGCGCATAGTCCAGTGCAATGGAACGGGTCAGCTGCACCACGGCCGCTTTCGATGCGGTGTAGGCGCCCAGCTGCTGCCCGACGCGCAGGCCCAGCACGGAGGCGATATTGATGATATTGCCGCCGGTGCCCGCAGCCATCCAGCGCCGCATGGCCTGCTGGGCGACGGCCCAGACGCCCTTGAGGTTGGTGTCCAGCACCGCGTCCCAGTCATCCTCACTGATCTCATGGGTGGTGCTGACCCGGTTGATGCCAGCGTTATTGATCACCACGTGGATCTCCGGCATGGCGGCAAAGGCCGCTTTGACGCTCTCGTAATCGGACACGTCCATCGGGACCACGGTTGCTTCACGACCCAGTGTCCGCACCGCCTCGGCGGTCTCCTCCAGCTTTTCCACCCGGCGGGCGGCCAATACCAGGTCGGCTCCGGCCTCCGCCAGAACACGGGCAAAATGTGCCCCGAAGCCACTGGATGCGCCGGTCACCAGCACACGTTTGCCGGTCATGGAAAAAATCGGGTTCATGTGAATACCTCTCGCCGTGGGCAGGAACTGCAGCCAAAGAGACTAGACAGTCAACGCGCCCGGCTCAAGGACGAAATCGCTCAGGAATAATGGGGAACACGTCACATACGGCGCTTGTCAGGGGGCTCAGTCGCGCCCCTGGGATGCTCCAGCTTCTTGCGGTAGTCCCGTGGACTGACGCCAGCCCAGCGGGAGAAAGCGCGGGAGAAGCTTGCCGCTTCATGGTAGCCCAGCTGATAGCCGACCTGGGATATGGACAGCCGCTCGCAGGACAGCAGGCGCTGGGCCCGCCCGTACAGCTCCGCATCCACCAGCTCACGGTAGCTGGCGCCCTCGTTCTGCAGACGCCGCTTGAGCGTGCGTGGCGACACCCCCAGCCAGCCCGCAAACTGCTCCAGCCCCGGCAACGGCTGGCCGCTTTCGCAGCGCGCCAGATGATCGCGAATACGGCCGGTAATCCCGTCCCGCGAGCCATACAGCTGCATGTACTCCTGCTCACACTGCTCCCGGGCAGCGGCTTCCATGGCCGGATTGGACAGCGGTGGCTCACTGTGAAATACCGCCACATCCCCCTCCAGCGACCAGGACTGCGCATCAAATACCACCGGCGCGGGCAGCTCGTCCGCATACCTGCGAAAATAGGCAGGTTCCGGGCAAGCCATGTACAGCATCAAACCCGGCATGCGCCGACCACACATCTGCTCAAGAATGATCGCCAGGCCCACCAGCATCACCTCCATGACAAAGCTGGTCACGCCATGGCCGAGCTTTTCCTCACAGCGGATATGTACCGCCACGCGTTCATCATTCTGTTCAAAGCGCGCGCTCAGGAAGGGGGTTCGCAATGCAATAAACCGAATCACCGCATCCAGCGCTGACAATACCGATGGGCTCGACAGGGCCAGCAAGCCGACTGATCCCATCAAGGTGACACGAAACGCCCGAGCGTAGGCCAGGCCCAGCCCCTGATCACCCACCGCGTCCACGGCACGCCGGGTCGCGGTATAGGCGGTCAGCATCGATACCTGGCTGTCTGGCTGACACAGGGCCACGCGGCTGGTGCCGAGCCCTCGCAGCAGGTCTGCATCGCGCAAACCGAGCTGGTGGCAGACATCGCACAGCAGCAACAGGTATACACCGGGGATGCCACCCCGATGCTGCAGCGCCTGTGCAGCGCCCTCCCTGCTCACCTTGCGTGATTGCGTTTCCATTCTCCTGTCCCGTTCGCCTAATTTTTCGACCCGAGCCGACAAGACCGCGGTGCTGCCTGAAGGCCATTATGTTTTCAAGGCAACGCTTCCTCACACCATGAATACCACCTGTTCAACAGGGCGGGCAAGCTGTCTCCGACCGAACCACTAAAACACTATAAGTTCGGGATACAAAAATAATAATGATGAATGCTGCTATCAGAAAAACATGCCGTAGAACCCTGTATGAGTTTACAGGTGTTAGCTGTAATGCTGTGTTGCTCGCCGGAATGCTCCTTGCTACCGGCGTCGCCCACAGTAACAGCATCGGCATGACGCCGCTGAAAGACGATGAAATGGCCGCCATCGACGGCACCGGCCTGACCTTTACCTGGGAAGATTTTCGCTGGCTGACCAACCCTACCAGCTATTTCGAGCAGGTAGGCTCCAACGCAGATCCTGCAACTGACTGGCAGCGCGGCGACCTGCGCTGGTATGGCGTCAGCGTGTCGGGCACAGGGCCCGGTTTCGGCTGGACAGAAACCGGGGGCAACATGAATGCCTGCAGCGGCCAGGGTGCAAATGGGCTGGGCTGCCCACGCGGCGGCCCCATCCCCCGTTTTGCCGCCCATGACAATCCTTACGTGCTGCGCGTTCAGGACTATGCCGGCGACGGCGGTGGTCCGACGCAGATCGGCAATGGCATCGTGACCTGGAGCGGCAATACCAGTGAAAGCCACACGGTACTTGAGCTTCTCGCTCCAACGCAGCAGGACGATTACCGGTTTGCCTTCTGGGGCGAGATCGAAGTAGGCAAGCACCCTGATACCTTGACCCATGCCGGCCTGCTCAAGAGCCAGACCCTGATTCAGGGCAGTGCCGCCGACAGCGCACTGCGATTGTTCCAGTTCACCGAACCCGGTAACGAAACCCTTGCCCTGATGTATCACAGTCATCTTCAGGGTGATTTTCGTTTTAGCGTAAACCAGATCGGCAACACCTCCGATGCCCTTGGCGTGCCGGTAGATTTTTCCGCCAATGAAGGTCTGCACTTCCGAAATGTGGAGGCTTACATTCCGTTAGGCCAGCTGTTTTATCAGGCGCTGGTGCTGGATGTACCACGGGACGCCAACGGCAACTATGTGACCGACGGCAATTTCATCCTGGAGATTCCGCGCCTGCCGGAAGAAAACCAGGCCGTGTGGACGCGCTTCTACAGTCATGCCGTGCCGGACAGCACCAATGCCGGGCATATAACTGCCCGCGCTGCCTTACTTGCCAATACACCCGGCGCCACCCCGGGTATCGCTGTGCCAGACAACTATCATGTCACCCACGGCTACTCGCGCTGGGGCGACTGGTTTCCCTGCCAGGGCGTCGGTTGTCCGAACCCACCCACCTCAATGCCTGCCGGCAGAAACGCCTACAATTACACGGACGACGGTATTTTCTTTCGCGCACGCGAGGGGCAGACATTCAATGCCTTTGCCTACCGACTCACTGCCGTGGACGTGCGCCCTGGCGCCTATAACTATTCCTGCCCGGGCCACATCGGCAGCGGATGCAGCGGCCTGCATGGTGCCGCGTATACGCCCGCAGGCAGCGGTCATGGACAGACTGGCCGCTATTACGTTGGTAATGCTTCGTGCACGCCTGGCACCACCGGTAACGCGCGCTTCAACTGCGGTTATGGCGGCGCATTCAGCATCTCTGCACCAATCACCAATGTCAGCCGGGTCAACCCGGCTTACTACTTCGGCCATGCTCCGGCTTCCGCCCATTCGCAACCCGTCATCCAGACCAACGTCGCCAATCTCGGAGACTCCCGCGCAGAAGGGCTGCTGATCAACTATGTGCGTTTCACCAGTTTCGGCGCCGATCTTTGATAGAGAGCAAGAATGGAGAGCGCGATGAATAAAAATATAAAGACGAAATTTATCATCATGCTGGCGGCCCTATCGCTTGCCATCACATCGTTAGCGCAGGCGTTGAATCTCGAGCCGCTGGATGACGATGACATGGCGGGCATCTCGGGGCGGGAAGGTGTTGGCGTGAATTTTTCCTTTCTGATCAACGCCGAGCTGGCTTCTGATGGCCAGATCACCCCGATTGCCTGCCCGGGGGTCGGCACACACAGCAACGGCACACCAGACTGTCGACTTGCCCTGCAATTCAATGACATGTCTGATGAGGCCGGCCTCAAGGCCTGGCTGGTGCTCAAGGATTACCACGGCGCTTTTTCCATCAACGGGGTGCGATTCGATTCCGTACGCACCAGCGCCACGCCCTCATCACTGTGTGACGCCCAGTGCGCGGCGCGCTTTCCGGCGGGCTTCAGCCCCGACGACAAACCGGCACTGCAATTGAGCTATGACCACAGCGACATGCAGCCCGGCGCTGCGCACTACGGCGACGTGCTGTTCTATTTCAGTGCGGCACGCATCACCGCCGAGTTCGGCGATACCGGTTACCTGCTGGACAACACCAGCGGTTCTGCTTTGGGCATTCGCATGGCCGATGGCCCGAATGCCATCAATGGCGCAGCACAGATGCGCTTCGACGGACAGCTGCAGATGTATGGATACTGATATGAAAAAGACAGCACATCTTATCGGCGGAGGCCCTTTCCCGGCTCTGATCATTGCCCTGTCGACACTCATGGTGCCGACGGCCGCTACGGCATCAACGGTGCCGGCTGATCAGTCAGTCTCTGCAAGCACACTCATACCCCATGGATTAACGTCCGTCAGCGACCAGGATCTGGGTGACATCATGGCCCAGGGGCTCATCGTGACAGACAAGATCAGTGGCAGCGAACTTGCCGGCGCCAACATCTATTCCAGCCCATTCACGTTCTATCGCATGGGGCTGGACGGTCAGCTGGAGTTGAACATGAATATCAGCAAGCTACAGCTCGGCTGTGGCGGCATCAATGATCATCTCTCCGGCTATGCAGGGTGTGATATCGATATCGACTATGCCTCACTGATGGGGCGCTCCGGCACTGACATCGGTGACGCAATGAGTGCCTTCATACTGAAACGCCCCTACATCGAGCTGGCGATACGCAATGAGCATGACCCGGCGCTGCGCGAAGTGGTGGGCATAAAGATTGGCGCCCAGAGCGCCGATGGTGCAATCAGTGCCGGACGCGTCTACGACCAGGCCGGTCAGAATCAAGAGAACATTCTTCACGGCGCATGTAATCCGGCGGCGTCCACGGGGCCCGGTGTGGTGGGCTGCCATTCCGGCATCAATTCAGTGAGTGGCTTTCTGGGCGCAGAAATGTCACTGACCATGGGTGTATCGGCCCAGGTCTGTCCCGGCTTGATCATCGGCAGCACCTGCATCGGCATCCCCCTGCCACTCTCCGCCGTCGGCTGTATCGGTCGGACTGCCGCCGGCAACGACCTGTGCGGGGAAAGCCGCGACGATGCATTCTTCATTGATCTTGCCGGCACGCGAATGCAGGGGCTGGGGCTTCGTGCTGCGGAACTGTCTCTCACCGGCAGCGGCATCACAGCGGTGCTGGAATTGCTTGGGCTCAACGATGTCTCCGCGCAGTTGAATGCGGATCTGCGCCTGGTACATAAACTGACTTTCGAAGACACCGGGGATTTCTTCCTGTCATTCCAGCGGGAGCCGGTAGCCTATCCTCGCTACAGCAAGGTCACTCCCATCCAGGAGCTTCAGGCCAATGGCACTTATAGTGGCGCTAACGCCGCGTTTGACGCCTGCGCCGCCGGCGACTTCCAGACACCGCGCTGCAACAGTGCCTATTCGGTGCCCGCCAACACCGGCTGGTGGCTCAATGCACCCTCCGTAAAACTCCTGGATGTCTATAACCCCAGCAACAACCTGGGCATGCTGAGCATTGGCAATGCACTGTCCCTGCTGGGCGCTCCAGGCCACCTGATCGAGAACGCCGAGTTTGCCCTCGCGCCCGGGCGGAATTGCTATGGCTCCAGCGTGTTCTGCTGAGGAGATATCACTGTCATGTCGCAGACACCCTACTCATCACAAATCACGCTATGTCTGTTGCTGATTGTTGCGGGTAGCAGCAATGCCAGCACAAACGCCAACACAATGCGCCCGATGAGCGAAGGCGAGATGTCGTCTGTATCCGGTCGCGACGGCATTGCCGTGTTGCTGAACTCATCGGGCATTGCCATTGAATCCATCGCCGTGCATGCCGATGAAGGCACCGCCGATGCTGGTGTGCTGCGTGCGCGGAATATAACCTATACACCACTTGAACCCAACGCCACCTGGTTTACTGCCACGCTGGATGTCGGTACGGATCCCGACGGCGATGTCCGCATTGCTTATAATGCGGATATGGCTGCTACCCGGTTCCGCCTCGGCAGCCTTGATCTGGGCCATGCCTCACAGCGATTTGGCGAGTGGGTGCTGGATGCCACCACGGCGTTTCGCATCAGCAATCATGGATTATTCGCCCATACCGCGCCCGACACCGGCGTCGCAGCCTTGTATCTTTCCCTGACTGATGCGGCGCTGTTCTATCACCCAACAGGTTATGCCGATGCAGGCATCACACTGGCAGAACTCGACTTTCTCTGGGACATGCCAACCGGCGTAATCGGCCTGAGCAACGATGGACTGCACATCGCCGGTGACGTGAATTACGGCGTATCCTTTGACTGGCTCTACAAGCATGACGCCTCCCAGACAGACAGCGCCGTCACCACCACTGACCGCCCGCTCCTGCAGCTGGGCTGGCGCGGCATGTTGTATGACACCGATCTCACACTGGGCTCCGGCGGCGTCTGGCAAGGCAACGAGGTGGACGGCGCCGTTGACCAGAGTGCGCGCACTGAGGGCTTGCACATGAACATCAGCTGGAACTATCGCAAGCACCACGACGATCCCTTCGATCCGGAGAACCACATGCGCTGGCGCCTGGGTCATGCCGGTCAGTTGCCGGGGGAGAGCCGCATGGCACTGGCGTTTACAGACTGGCGGAATCTCACGGACAGCGATGGCAATCCAGCGGAAAAAGGCTTCTCCTTTCCCATCACGCTTGACGTGATACCTGCAGGCAGCAGCGGCCCGGGCGGGCTTTGCTGGGGCGGGAGCACCCATGGTAGCGGCTGTGAAGGCAGCATGCTGAATCTGCACGCCGGCAACATCAGCGGCTACACCCACGGCAGCAACCGCACCGATGGCGACGGCCTGCTGTTTGCCATACGCGACGGCAACCTGTTGGCCTATGCCAACCAGGTGATCGTGGATCCGGACGGCGTTTACAGCGACCCGGAACATTATCACTGGGGTCTGGTGTACACCTTGCCCAACATCAATGCCAATGTGGTCATGTATCCCGGCGGCAGTCTTTACGATGCGGACAGCGGCTTCATCGCTGATATTCTGCTGATGAGTCAATCCTCCCGCGATGGCCAGGGCGATGTCATATGGCAGGAAGGGTCACATTTCATGGTCGTGGATACCTGTCCGGGTGCCGGCATCGGCGGTTGCGATCGCGCCGTCAACATGGGATTTGGCATGGTGGGTGCCGACTTCCTGTTTGCAGGTGACGACACGCGAATCTGGCTGCGGAATAACGATGACGGTAACGGCGGTATTGATCTGATGTCACCGCGCGCCCGCATGCAGCTTCGCGGCTTGCTTGCACTGACGCGCGTACCGGACGGCCAGGACATGATGGCCATCGCGGGCTCGGACCTGAACCTGGAGGGGTTTGCCAATTTCCGCATTACGCCTCCGCCGCCCGGAGAGGCCTACCTCGGTTACAGCGCCGCGCTGCGACTGGGCGAGCTGAACAATACAGCGGACGCCACACTTGCCGGCGGTCAAGGCAGCTACTACGCCATCTACGAACCCGGCCGCCCGGATGTGGCATTGAGCTTCACCGGCATCACCGGCGACGTTAGCCTCGAGGACGGGCGGCTTCAGGTTTACGGGCGCAACGAGAAAAGCGACGGATCACCGCCAGAGCTCGCACTGAGCAACACCATTCGCATCGGCGCCAGCGCAGCAGGGCGCATGGATGACGCGCACGCCGGCGCGCTGTTGCCGGGCGGTGCCGGCGGGCAGGTGCTGCGTAGCGACGTGTACTTCGGGAACGACCGTCTCGGCGAGATGGTCATCCCTGGCGCCACGCTGAAGAGCAGTATCAGTCTCACGCCTTGAGCGCATCAGCCTGAACTGTCAGCGCTTACGCACCAGCCGGCTGGCCCAGGTCCAGGCGCCGCTGAGTGCCAGCAGGGTCATCAGCAGCGCCGCCGCATTGATCACCCAGACACCGGCACGGCCAAACAGTCTGCCGCTGTGCAGATCCAGCATCACCCGTTCCCGGCTGATGCCCGGCAAGGGCGCGCCTTGCGCCAGCTCATGGCGTAACGTGTCCGGCAAAGGTGTCTCCCGGGCCCAGTCAACCGTATCTTCATCACTGTCACGCCATGCACCCGTGAAATCATCAAACAGATGGGTGCCAGCATGACTTTGCAGCAACAACTGTCCGCCGCTATCCAGGCCAAGTCGCTGCCCCCCGTCAGGCACGCCGCTCAGGGTTTCTATCAGCGCACCCTTGTGATCCAGCAATAGCATGCTGTCACCACAGATCGCGGCAATCAGATCCTGATGGTTCACTGCACCCACCAGCGCATGCGGACAGCGCGCTACCTGGGTTGTATTGAACAGCAGGCGGCCACCCTGCCGGGCAAGCCAGTGACCCTCTGCCTGATACCCGGTCTCCGGCACATCCGGTGGCACACCGTACAACCAGGACAGAACAGAGGCGTGCACCGGCTCATGTTGCCAACCGCGCCAGTCACTGACACTGATCAGCACCCCCGTGATCACCAGAAACAGAATCGGCAACAGCAAGAACAACCCGAGCCACCGATGCCAACGCAACCAGCGGCCACGCCGCGCGCGGGTCATCGGCTCAGGGCCTCGTCATGCAGCCGCAGCACCAGGCGCGACACCCGCGTCACGGCATCCACGGAGAGGGTCGCGCCGGTGATGTTGTCGATAGACCGGTCCAGGCGATTACCATTGGCCAGCACGGCACCCTCGAACTGACGAGTAAAGAAACGTTCGTGCACTTCGCCGCCGCGGGGTTCGCGGTACACCAGGATACGCACATGCTCGATGCCGTGCTCACCGACGACCAGCCCCATGGTAATGGGATACTCCTTGCCGATTTCTTCCATGATCCAGGCGGTGCGCTCACCGTCTCGCCAGTACCGTTGCCGGGCACTGCCCAGGCGCCGTTCGAGAATCTGCTCTGCATCATCACGTAACGCCTGATCCAGTATCAGAAACTGGAGGCGGGGTGAGCCTTCCTCGAACGAAAACGCCAGGAATTCATCGTTGCTCATATACCGGATATGGCCGCTATAACTGCTGGCTGCCATAGCCATAAACAGGCAAACACTCCCCAGCAGTAACCTGCTGAGGCGTGTATTTGCATCACTCACGCCGCACATAAGCTTCATCAGTTGACCAGGCGCTCCTGCCCCATCAGCGTGCGGATCAGCCAGCGCTGATAGAAACCGGGCCGTTCGCCATCAAGACGGGCATGTGCCTCATGATGAAAGGGGTTGTTTTCCAGTCGGCCCGGCAGCACCCAGGAAGTGACACGCGCGCTGTTCTTGATCCAGAAGTAATTCGTTTTCTGCCATGCCCCATAATTGATATCGTATTTCTCGCGCACTTCTTCCGGCAGATTGGCGGCCGTCGAAATACGCTGCGCCCACATGGGGAAGATCAGAAAGACGGACTGCGGCCGGAACAGATCCTCGCGCAACTGCTGCGTCGCATCAGTGACGGTCAGCTGCTCGCTGGCCCACATGGCTTCGTTATAGGCCACGAACTCATTCCAGGTGCGCGGCAAGGCGTCTTCCGGGATGCCAAATACCATCGCGAACAGTTTGCTCTCCTGGTAGAACTGCTCTTTTTCTTCGTCCGTGAGCTTGCCCTTGATCTGCTCATACATCTTCGCCAGCGTTTCCCACAGGGTGGAATGCACCCAGATCATGGCGTTGATTTCGTTCGCCCGGTACTCGGTGCCCTGTTTGAAGGCGCCCGCATCATAGGACATGTCGCCTTCGATGGATTCGTGGATCGCATGCACCTGGTTGGCCGAGCCCATGACCTGCGGCATGCTGCCGTAAACGATGCTGAAGACATGCTGAAAGGTGCGACGTGCGCGACCCAGCGGGTCATCTCGCACTACCGAGTGCTCATCCACGCCGCGGGTGACCCAGGGGTGCGCGTTCTGCAGCAACAGCGCGCGTCCGGCGCCCAGGCCGCCCGGTGCCATGGGGGCCTGCAGTTTCCACATCATCGAGTCCGGCCCATAAAGGCCAACGCGCGGATCAGGGATCTTGCCGTGCACCTTGTACAGCTGCGCGCAGAAAGCCTCGCGATCTACCCAGCGTGGCATCGGCGCTGAACCATCGGCCGGCACCAGTTCGGCCACCCGGTCTCGCCCTGGGTCGGCATCATCACTGACTGCGCCCGGATGCCCGGCGCCTGGCAAAAAATCTCTGGGGCAAGGACTGGAGAGATAGCCGGTTTCTGCACGCACGAGATCGATGTCGACACGCGTGCCGTTGCGTGTCATGCGCATGCGCTCCGGCAGCATGTAGTTGTTAACCCGCATCAGATTTCGATACTCAATGTCCCAGCCATCGTCTGTCATTGCCGTAATGTAGCCGGGCTTATCATGGGTCATCGACGCATCAGGCGTCGCTGGTAAACCCCGCAGCCAGTAAGCCATATGGTGCACGGGAAGCTGGTCCCGTATCGACAACGCCAGCTCACTGGTCTCCCTGTCTCGCGCCATCAAATGGAGGTCTGTGCCGTGCATGTCTTCGGCACGCAGCACCGCGCCCGGCTCGCCCACCGGGGCATCCGGCAACAATCCCATATCGAAGCTGCCATTGATCTGCGTGAAGGTGAACCAGGTGTCTTCACGCCCTTGATCGCCGCGGATGCGCAGTCGGCCTTCAATCTGCCACTCCTCAAGGTTTTCGGCATCCGCCACTTCAAAGTCCGGGGCGCGCAGCGCGCCGCAGCCTTGCAGTGCGAGCAGCGGCAGTATCAGAAGTACTATCAGCACAGGCTTCATTGTTATTCTCATTATCGTGATCATTTTCGCAGCGCCTTCTTGTCGATTTTGCCAACGGATGTCAGAGGAATGGCCTCGACGAAGAAAATCTCGCGCGGCACCTTGTACGGGGACATCTGTGAACGACAGTAGGCCTCAAGCTCCTCGCGTCTGGCGGCCTCGTCCTGCAGCTGGCCTGGCATCCCCTGCACGTACAGCTGCACAATATCGTTGCCCGGCCGCTTCTCGTCCGCGCGCCCTACCACGGCGCACATCGCCACCCAGGGCAATGCCTGTACCTTGTTTTCCAATTCCACGGAAAACACCTTGAAGCCCCCCACAATCAGCATGTCCTTGCTGCGATCACAGATGGTCACATAGCCGTCTTCATCCATGACGCCGATATCGCCGGTGTGCATCCACACCAGGCCGTCGTGCTCACGCAATGCTTCTGCAGTGGCCTCTGGCATGGCCAGATAGCCGGGCATCACCTGCGGGCCGGCCACAATGACTTCACCGGGCTCCCCCGGCGGCATCTGCGTCACACCATCTTCAGCATCCACGATACGCACCTGCGTCCCCGGCACCGGTACGCCGACGCTGCCGGGCTTGAAGCGCTTCGCCGGGTTGAGCGTCTGTACCGGGCTGGTTTCTGTCATGCCATAGACTTCGCAGAACTTGTCCGCACCGATGATCTCCGCCAGCCGCGCCACTTCCTCCCGCGCAAAAGGCGCTGCGCCGGATACCGCGGTATGCATGTCGGTAAAGTCCAGCGCGCGGAAGCCCTCATGCTGGCACAGCATCTGGTATAACGCCGGCACCGCCGCAATGATGGTGGGCATACGCAACTGCATTTCGCTGACGAAATGATCGATATTGCGCGGATCCGGAATCAGCATGAAGGTCGCGGCAGTGCGCAGCGAATTGAACAGCACTGCTGCACCACCAATGTGAAACAGCGGAAACGCCGAGGCGACAATTTCCTGGCCAAGGCGATAGCCGTAGAACACATCGGCCTGCACATTGTTGGTGAACAGGTTGCGCGACGTCAGCCGGGCACCCTTGGGCGCGCCTGTCGTGCCGCCGGTATATTGCAGATAAAGCACATCGTCCATGCCGGTATGGCTCGCGCTCGGCGCTTCCGGGATCGGCTCTCCTGCACCAGGCAGATGGTCCACCAGCGACAGGACTTTGGCGTCACCGCACATTTCTTCAAACGGTGTGATCTCGCCCCCCATCATGTCGGCGGGATTGCTTACCAGCACGGCGCGCAGTGAGCGCATCTTGCGTGCCGCATGGGTGACCACCTGCTCCCATAGCGGTTGCAGTGTCAGCAGCACAGTAATGCGTGCATCGTTACCCTGGTGAATCACCTCAGGCGGCGTCATCAGCGGCGATACGCTGGTGCACACCATCCCCAACCGGGCTGCGGCGATGAAAGCCACCACATATTGCGGTGTATTCGGCAGATGCAGCCCCAGCACGTCGCCTTTGCGGCAGCCCAGCGAGGTCAGCAGCCCCGCCATACGGTCAGCCAGCTGATCCAGGTCGCGGTAAACGATACTGCGCCCGAGAAATACCAGCGCTTCGCGCTCAGGAAATTCCTCACCGTGGCTGCGCACATAATCCGACAAGGTCTTGTTGGGCACCTCCGGCACTCTGTGCCAGTCCAGGCCCATCGCTTTGTAGGTTTTCAGCCAGGGGTAATCCGGTGTCATGTTCGGCTCCATGTGTAGGCCTCGGGGTGTTTTTCTGCATCGCGCATGGCACGCCGCGCCAACGTGATGTAGCGCATGCGCTGTGGCATCATCCGATGTATCACACGATAGATACGGCACCAGCGGCGAAAACGGCGTTCGTCCTTGTCGGTCCAGGGAATATTGAAGTGCTCACGAAACACCGGGGGCAGCGTACCCAGTGTGTTGAAACGCAAGAGGCGCCCTGTTACCTGAAGTGACAGGCGCCACACGAATTCCGGCAGCCCTTTCACAGGCGGACGCGGCTGATCGAAATAGTAGCTGTCACTGAGCAGGTCCTTGGCGACCTCGCCCATTTCCAGACGCCCGGTAATGATGCGCTCGAAGTATTCCCAGTACTCTGCTTCTGTGGCCGGCAGATCCTGATCGCGCACACCCAGCAATAGCCCGAACTGGCGCCATTCGCGGAACATCTCTTGCCGTTGTTCCGGCGTCGGCGGCGTGCCGAACAGTTCATGCATGCGGATACTGGCGTCGTAGCCGGTCACATGGACCCAGCCATAGGCCTCCGGGTCCAGCGCAAAATAACGCTTACCGTTTTTGTCCACGCCCTTGATGCTGCGATGCAGTTCGCGCAGCACTTTGCCTTTTTGAATGGCATCATCCCGGCGTGCATAGACCACTGGCCAGAGCATCTGCGTGGACCGCTTGGCCCGGCCCCAGGGGTCCGTGCGGTATACCGAATGCTCGCCAACGCCCGCATCGATCACCGGATGAGCCACCTGCATCAGGAACGCCTGGGGCAGCATCAGGTGAAAACGCCAGGAACCGAAATCGCGCCAGGTATGGGAATCCGGCCCCAGGGTGTCGAGCTGATTCTGCTCGTCCGCAGAGCGGCCTTCGACTGCGTTGCCCGATGGTGACCTGGGCGCCTCGAATATCTGCTTTTCGGGAAGTACGGCCTCAGAGGACATATGCCTGCTCCTGACAATGAGATAAATATGAAAATATGTCTCATTGCAGACACAAGCAAGCCGGTCATACAGATTTCCGGTTACCGTTTACGACACAAAACGCCATGCCGGCGACGGTTCAGGTCAGCTGATCAGGGCGTATCAGAAAGTATCAGGGAGTCAGGATCGGACGCAGGTAGGTCTCGGTGAACGCACGCACGCTCTTTTCATTGTCGGGAGAAATGACACCATCAGGGCTCAGCACCAGCGACTGCATCAGGCGCAGCAACAGCTCGGCGCTTTGCTCGGCGGGCCGGCGGCTGATGGCCCCGGCCTTCTGCCCTTTGCGGATCTGCGAGGCCAGATAGAGACGACTGAAGGTCATCACCTGAGGCAGGCTGCGCGTCAGATACGGCAGGATGTATTCCGGCTCGGCATCCAGCAGGCGCACCAGCAACGGGTGATTGAAGGCCCCCAGCGTGGCCAGCACGAACGCCTCCAGCAAGGCATCCAGCGGCGAGCTGAATGCCTGCAGCTGCTTTTCGATCTGGCTGAGATGGCGCTGGCATTCACGCAGGATCACTGCCTGGATCAGTTGGTCCTTGTCGCCGAAACGCCGGTATACCGTTGCCCGGCCGATGCCCGCCCGCAGGGCAACATCTTCCATGGTGGTACGGCGCATGCCGGACTCGATAAACAGCGCCAGCCCGGCATCAAGAATCTGCTCGTGCTTCGCATCACCACTGGCCACAGGCAGGTCACGACTGAGTGCCAGCGGCGGGGCGGGTTGCTGTTCACGCATTGACGGGCTCCTGCTCTTTCTGTCGTGTTGGGCACGGCTTATTCGGAGAATAGTAAACGGCTTCACGCCAGGCACGCGGCTAAACCATACAACATTCTGTTTTTTGTGTATCGGGCTGGCCATCCTCCTCAGGCATGATTGAGTGCTATCGCATCAGGCTATCCGGAGGTGAAGATGCCCGCACACACGCCAGAAACACGGACCACAGGTACGTTTTGCCGTGTCTGCGAGCCTTCCTGTGCGCTGACCGCCGAGGTCAACGGCGGCCGTGTGACACGTCTGAAGCCGGATCGCACACACCCGGTGACGGCGGGCTTTGCCTGCCACAAGGGGCTCTACTACACCGCCATTCACAATGATGCCGACCGGCTTGATGCGCCGCTCAAGCGCACGCCGGACGGCGACGGCCAACGGCGCAGCGGCCAGCCGTTCACGGCCGTGTCCTGGGACGAGGCCATTGGCGATATTGCCACGCGACTGCAAGACATCACCCAACGGCATGGCAGCACCGCCGTGGCCGGGTATATCGGCAACCCCATGGCATTCAACGCTCTGGGCAGCGAAGCCATGGACAGCTTCTTCCGGCAGATCGGTTGCCAGCGCATGTTCAGCTCGGCCACCCAGGATTGCTCGAATAAATTTGCCGGCGCAGAGGCGGTGTTCGGCACCAGCACGCTGCACCCGGTGCCGGATCTTGAACACACCGACTACGCGCTTATTTTCGGTGAGAACCCGCGCGTCTCACACATGAGCTTCATCGCCATTGCTGACCCGATGGCCAAGTTCCGGGCGGCGGTGAAGCGCGGCGCCAAAGTCTGGTTCGTGAACCCGCGCCGCATCGAAGCGGTAACGCCAGCGACCGGCGACTGGCTGCCGGTCAAACCGGATACCGACCTCTATCTCATGGCCGCCCTGCTGCACGAACTGGACAAGGCCGGGCTATTTGACGAACAGACCATCCGCGAACATGGCAAACATATCCAGGGCTTGCGCGACTTCATCGCGCCCTGGGATGCGGACACCGTGGCGCAGGTCACCGGCCTGGATGCCGCGCAGATTCGCCGCATCGCCCGGGAGTTCGGCGAAGCGCCATCGGCCTGTGTGCATATGTCCACAGGCGTCAACATGGGCCGTCAGGGCACCCTGTGTTACTGGCTGTTGCAGATGCTGTCCTTCGTCACCGGCAATCTGGATCGTCCCGGCGGGAACTACTATGCGGCAGGCTTCTACCCTGCGGCCAAGGCTGGCCGCACGGATACCTCGCAGGTCTTTTTTCGCGACGGCACTTTCCCTCCTGACTACGGGCCGCTCAGGCACATTCGCGGCATCCTGCCCGCGAACCTGTTGCCCCAGATGATCGAGCAGGACACGCAGCTGATTCGGGCGCTGATCGTCATGGCCGGCAATCCGCTGCTGTCCGTGGCGGGCGAAACACATTTGCGCCGCGCCTTCGGCAAGCTGGAACTGATCGTGGTGCTGGACCTGTTCCGCAACGCCACCGGCGAACTGGCCGATTACGTGCTGCCCTGTGCCGACATGCTGGAGCGGCGCGATATCAATATCTGCGGGCTGGGCATGCAGTATCAGCCCTACGCGCAGTACACCGATGCGGTAGTGCCGCCAGCGGCAGAGCGCCGCGAGGAATGGTGGATACTGAACCGGTTACTGCAAGCCATGGGCCGGCCATCGCTGTTTGATCAGCCCCTCGCCGAGGGTCAGGATGAGCCGCCCCTGTTTCAGCGTCTGGATCGCATGCTCAGCCGTTCCGGGCTGTCCGTGGCGCAGTTGCAACAGGCCGATCACCACACCGCCGTGCTGCCGCGACACACACCCGGTCGCTTCTACAGCGACTGGCTGCAAACCGATGACCAGCGGGTGGACTGCTGCCCGGCGCTGTTCAGCGATGCCCTGAAGCAAGCTGCGAACATCTTTGCCGAGCTCCAGCAGGACGCTGGCAAGGCACCGTCAGCCAACCTGCAGTTGATCAATCTGCGCACCCATTACATGCACAACAGCTGGTACCAGAACGTGCCGCAGCTCAAGCGCGAGGGCCAGCAGGACAATCCGCTGCACATGGCACCGGAGGACATCACCCGGCTCGGGCTGACCGCTGGCACGCCCATCACCGTGCGCAGCGCCTCCGGGGCGCTGCAGGCCAGCGTGCACCCGGATGACACCCTGCGCCCCGGTGTGGTCGCCATGGTGCATGGCTGGGGCAACCAGCAGACCCCCGGCCTGACGCTGGCACGCCAGCACCCGGGCACCAACGTCAATGTGCTGCTGCCCAGCGGGCCCGGCAGCTTTGAGGTGCTCAGCAACCAGGCCTTCATGACCGGCATACCGGTTCAGGTGTCTGCACTGGTATAGTGTGCGCTCCTCGCGTCGGAGCCCTCTGTGAACAACCTCAATCCCCGTCAACGTGAAGCTGTTGCCCACACCCACGGCCCCCTGCTGGTGCTCGCGGGTGCCGGGTCCGGCAAGACCAGCGTGATCACCCAGAAGATCGCCTGGCTGATCCAGCATCACGAGATTGCCGCGCGGCATATCGCGGCGGTGACCTTTACCAACAAGGCGGCGCGGGAAATGAAAGAGCGGGTGGCGGCGCTGGCGTCCCGGGCGGAGACCCGGGGGCTGATCGTCTCGACCTTCCACAACCTGGGCCTGCGCATCATCAAGCAGGAACAGGCCGCCAGCGGGCTGCGCCGGGGCTTTTCCATTCTCGACCAGACCGACAGTCGCGAGCTCTTGAAGGAGCTGCTGCATCGGGGTGACAGTGAGCGGGATCTGCAGGCAGCCGACGCCATTCACGCAAAAATTTCCCACTGGAAGAACGAACTGGTGATGCCGGAGGACGCGGTCAGCCGGGCAGAAACCGATGACGAGCTGCGCGCCGGCATTGCCTATGGCCGCTATAACCGCATGCTGCGCGCCTGTAACGCCGTGGATTTCGATGACCTGATCATGCTGCCGGTGGCGCTGTTTCGGGAGCAGCCACGGATTCTGGAAAAATGGCGCAATCGCATTCGCTACATGCTGGTGGATGAGTATCAGGATACCAACAGTGCCCAGTACGAGCTGGTTCGTCTGCTGGTGGAGCCCGAGGGCCGCTTTACCGTGGTGGGCGATGATGATCAGTCGATTTATGCCTGGCGCGGGGCCAAGCCGGAAAATCTGGCTCAGTTGCAGACAGACTGGCCGCAGCTTCAGGTGGTCAAACTGGAGCAGAACTACCGCTCCACCGGCCGCATTCTGAAAGCCGCCAACGCGGTGATCAGTAACAACCCCCACGTATTCGAAAAAACCCTGTGGTCGGATTACGGCTACGGCGACCCGATCCGGGTCGTGGCCATGCGCGATGAAGATGCGGAAACCGAGTGGATCGCCGCAGACCTGTTTCATCAGCGTTTGCAGCGCGGCCTGCAGTGGAAGGATTTTGCCATTCTCTATCGCGGCAACTTTCAGTCACGCCTGATCGAAACCAAGCTGCAGTCGCTGCAGATTCCCTACAAGGTCTCCGGCGGCAAGAGCTTCTTTTCCCGGTCCGAGATCAAGGACCTGATGTGCTACCTGCGCCTGCTGGTCAACCCCGACGATGACAATGCCTTCCTGCGCATCATCAACACGCCACGGCGGGAAATTGGCCCGGCGACGCTGGAGAAGCTGGCCGGCTGGGCGGCGCAGCGCAATCAGGGGCTGTATCACGTCTGCGACGATATGGGCATCGGCGAGCTGATGGCGCCCAAGGCCGCCGAGCGGCTACGCGAATTCAAGCAGTGGCTGGATCGCAAGCGCGAGCTGTGTTTCCGGGAAAACAGCATCCAGGCGGTGCGCGAGCTGATCACGGACATGGACTATGAAGGCTGGCTGCACCAGCAATCCGCCAGCCCGCGGGTGGCCGAGAAGCGCATCGAGAACGTCTGGACCCTGGTGGCCAGCATCCAGCGCATGCTGGACAAGGACGATGACGAGCCCACCGACCTGGAAACCGTGATTGCCAAGCTGGTGCTGATCGACATGCTCGAACAGCAGGATGAAGAGGACGATTCCGACAAGGTGCAGCTGATGACGCTGCATGCCGCCAAGGGGCTGGAATACCCCCACGTCTACATGATGGGTGTCGAGGAAGAATTGCTGCCGCATCGCACCAGCATCGAGGAGGACTCGATCGTCGAAGAGCGGCGCCTGATGTACGTGGGCATCACCCGCGCCAAGCGCAACCTCACCCTGAGCTATTCGATGAGTCGCAAGCAGTTCGGGGAGAAGGTGGACACCACCCCCAGTCGTTTCTTCGAGGAAATGCCTCAGGAGGATCTGGAGTTTGTCGGGCAGGGTTTCAAACAGGATGAAGCGAAAGCCGATGAAATGGCGGAAGCCAGCATCGCTGGCCTGCGCGCCCTGCTCGGCTGATTCAGGTTCTTATTCGCCAGCTTCTTATTCGCCAGCGTCTTATTCAACAGGCTCTTCCAGCGGCGGCGGCGCATCTGCAGGCTCGACCATCGGCGGTGGCTCCTGACGCACACCACCCTCAGGAATCGCCTCGACCTGAGGCTGGGGCGGCTCAGGCTCGCCGCAGGCGGCCAACGCCAGTGCCATGGCGGCTATCGCCACGGCACTGAACAGACTGCGCAAACGCAGGCTCCGCAAACGGGGCCTAGCGGCTTTCATTGACCACGTATTCCACGGCGGCACGAATCTCGTCTTCAGAGCAGTCCATGCACATACCCATGGCCGGCATGGCGCCAAACCCGTCGACGGTATGCTGCGTCAGGGTATCCATGCCTTTGCTGATACGCGGCGCCCAGGCAGCCTTGTCGCCGGTCACCGGCGCACCGGCGGCACCAGAGGTGTGGCAAGCGGCGCACGCCGTGCCATAAACGTCCTCACCGCTACGCGGGCCGGACGCGACCTCGGAGGCTGCCGCTGCAGCACCACAGTCCTGGCCGTCGATGCAGACATTGCCCACCGGGCGCAGGCGCTCGGAAATGGCGCGCTCACTGAACACAGAGCGATCGCCCAGACCGTGGGGTGAAATTTCTTGCGTGGAGCGGGCGCCGTGGGTCACACCGGCTACCAGGGTGGCGAGTACAGCAAGGCTGATGACTACAAACTTGTTCACGATGACACCTCATCTCGGCATAGGGCGGCCCGGCAGCGCTGCATGCAGCAGGCACTATGCCAAACCCGGCGGGGCGGGATTATACCCATTCCGCCCGCGGGGTTAAATGCCCGGGACCAGAATCACGCTGACACCTGTCATTCTAGGGCCACCCGGGGCAAGCACAGCGTGAACCGGCTGCCGCCCCCCGGCTGGCTCTCGGCCTGAATATCGCCATTGTGGCGCTCCGCCACCACCTTCACGAAACGCAGCCCCAGGCCCGCGCCATGGGTGCGCGCGCCCCCGGCGTTACGGGCGCGGCTGAAACGCTTGAACAGGTGCGGCAGGAAGTCCGGCTCGATGCCCACGCCCTGATCCCGCACCTCGCAGCGCACCTGGCTTTTCTCGCAATACAGCCGCACGTCCACCCGGCTACCCGGCTCGCTGTACTTGATGGCGTTGGTCAACAGATTGAGCACCGCCCGTTCCAGCAGCTCATGATTGCCGTTGACCCACACCTCATCCGCAGACAGGTAGTCGAAGTGCAGCCGGATATCGCGCTGCTGGGCCTGGTGCACGACGTTCTCCATGGCACTTTCCACCACCGGCAGCATGTCCACCATGGTGGTCTCGACCTCCTCGGAGGACTCGGCGCGCGCCAGCTGCAGGAACTGCTCGGCAATGTTCAGGCTGCGACGGGCGTAGTAGCGCGTCTGGGCAAGCAGTTCCTGCACTCCTTCGTCCTCATGCTGCTGGCCATAGCGCTCCGACAGCGCCAGCAGGGAGATCATCGGGCTACGCAGATCATGGGACAGGAAGTCCAGCATCTCGGTCCGCGCACGCATGGCCTGTTTGACCTCGGAGATATCCTTGAGGGTCAGGATCAGCACCTCACCGGGCTGGTGGCCGGCGCGAATGCGCAGGATATCCAGGTACAGCTCGTTGCCCCGGCGGCTGCGGCATTCGACCTGGCTGCGGCCGCTGGCGATCGCCTCGTCCAGCAACTGCTGCCAGTCCGCGTCCTCGCCCAGCACCAGCTCCCTGCCCAATTGCAGCAGGCTGATATCATCCATTTCCCGGGTGGGCAGCCCCAGCCATTCCGATGCCTGGGCGTTCACGAACAACAGGCAGCCACAGGCATCGCTGATCACCACCCCGTCACGCAGCTGTGCCAGACTGGCCTCGAAAAAGCGGGTCAGCGCCTGCTGCCGCAGTTCCTGGGCGCGTACCCGCTCGATATGGCTCTCCACCACATCGTAATACTGCTCCTGATCTTCAACCGGTATGGTGCAGCGGGACACCATGGCGCGCAGCCACTGCTCCCGGGCAGGCGTCGGTTCATTCTCCTGCCACACCACCGCCAGCTCATAACGCTGGCCTTCGCTGACCAGCTCGTAATGCCTGGCGCGGTCACCGTGCCAGGCGTGGGATGACACCGGCGCACCGCCCTGCTCGACGGCACCGCCCGGACGGCGGGACAGGCGCCAGGCGGCAATGGGCAGCACCTGCTCGGCCCATTGCAGGAAACGCGGCATGGAGGCCGGGTCAAGCAGGCGTCGGTTGAGATCATCATGGGCGGACAGCCGCCGCAGTGCGGAACGCATGTAGCCCAGGGAATATTCCAGGCGGCGCCAGGTCCACAACGGATAGCCCAGTACGGCACCCAGCAGGACGGGCCCGACCGGGAACCACAGGCGCAGCCAGTGCAACATCCCCAGACTCAGCAGCAGCGTGCCGACCAACACGCCCAGCACCAGCGGAATCGACCAGCGCGGCGCCACAAAGGGCAAGCTCATCGGCGCCGCCAATGCCAACACCAGCGTCAGGCCCCATATCCAGCCCGTGGGCAAGGTGCGGATCAGCGTGTCGTGGCGCAGCGCGGTGAATATACTGGCGTTCATCTCCACGCCGGGCATCAACCCGCCGCGCCCCGCCAGCGGTGTCGGCAACAGATCACCCAGGCCCTGGGCCGTCGCCCCCAGGAACACGATGCGCCCCTCCAGGGCCTCCGGCGCGACATCGCCCTGCAGGACATCCACAGCCGAGAAGCGGGGCACCGCGTCACGGACATTGGTGAAGGGCACCAGACGGTAGTACTGCTGCACCTTGCTCAGGGTCTCGCTACTGCCGTTGCGTGCGGCGGGGAAGCGCGAGACGCTGCGGGCGGAAAGGTCGTTGAGGAGCACCAGGGACAGGTGCGGCCACCAGGGTTGTCCGATGCCACTGCGCATGTAGAGGCCACGTACGACGCCGTCATTGTCCAGCTCGACATCCACGTGGCCCATGCCCGCCGCCGCCTGGGCAAAGGGGGTGTGGGGCATCACTTCGATGAGATCACCGCCGCCATCGCTGACGTGCACCGGCAGAAACACCCGCCCGTGGTCAGAAATCGCCTGTACCAGAGCGGCATCCGAATCCGGCCGCACACGATCCGGTTCAGCAAAGATCAGATCCAGTACCACTGCGCGGGCGCCGTACACATTCAGTTGCTCGACCAGGCGCGCATGAACGCTGCGATCCCAGGGCCAACGGCCCACCTGCTGCAGGCTCTTTTCGTCGATGGCCACGATCGCCAGGTCACTCATGTCCTCTTCGGGCAACAGCGGCAGCATGCGGTCGTAGATATGCCGGCTCAGGGACATCAGGGCGCCTGTGTGCAGCAGCACCGCGCACAGGGCAGCCACTGACAGCAGTACGGCGGCATGCTCGATGTAGTAGCGCCGGGCGCTTTCCCGGCGGATCAGCTTGCTCACAGGCCGCCCCCGGTCAGCGGACACACGGCGACGCGCAAACCGGGCTCTGCACCGGACATAAGGGCTGAAAAGGACGTTCTGCGGGCCATGCGCCAGTCTCGCTGCGAATTACAGACCGCTACTTTGCCGCATCAGCGGCCCGCCACGCAAAGCGAATGACGAAAAAGTGATGCAATCGCGGGCGTGACGGAGGATTCAGTCACTGCCCTCGATGGACTCCAGGCGATAGCCATGCTGATAGATGGTCTTGATGCGATATCCCCGCTCCGGACGGATTTCGAGGCTCCGGCGAATACGGCTGATATGCACGTCCACCGTGCGCGACTCGATGGCCGACATGATGCCCCAGACCTTTTCCAGCAAATGCGCCCGGGACATCAGCTTGCCGACGTTCTGGAACAGGTAGCTGGCCAGTTCGAAATCCTTGTCTGTCAGCTTCACCGGCTCGCCATCCAGCGTGATCACGCGGCGGCCCCGGTCGATGGTCCAGGGGCCCACTTCCTGAACCCCCTGAGGTACCACCTCACCCACCCCGGCACGGCGACCCAGAGCGGTGATCCGCGCCAACAGTTCGGCCTGTCGTACAGGCTTGACCATGTAATCGTCAGCCCCATGACTGAGCGCACCGACGATGGAGGCCTCATCATCCCGCTGGGTGGCGAACAACACTGGCACCGGATTGCCATTGGCGCGCAGTTCGTTGAGCACATCATGCCCGCTCATGTCGGGCACTTCCCAGTCGAGCAGCAGCAGATCAAAGGTTTCACGGCGCATCAGCACCATGAATTCCCGACCATTGGTACAATGAATGCAGGAATGCCCGGCCTCGGCCAGCATATGTTTGACCATGTCCGCCTGAGCGGTGTCATCTTCCAGATAAGCGATACGCAAACGTCGTTCCTCCTTGCGCAAGCGGGAAAAGCATCGATCACAACTGACGCCGCCCCCCGGCTCCACCCGATGTTGAAATACATCCCGACAGCTGACCCCCAACCGCCGAAACCTGAACCTCTGAGTCTGACCCCCTAAGTTAACCAGGCCTGTACGACAAGTGCTTAAAAGCTTGTAAAAGTGTGCAGACTGGTCAACTGGCCGCCGTCATTTTCAATCCGACAACGCCACCGATAATCAGCGCAATAAACATCAGGCGTAGCGGCGTCACCGGATCATGATAAAGCCAGATCGCACACAAGGTGATGCCGACTGCGCCGAGCCCGGTCCAGACGGCATACGCAGTCCCGACAGCAATACCGCGCATGGCAAACGACAACATCACCATGTTCAGGATCGTCAGTGTCGTCACAACGCTCACCGACAACAGACTCGGCGAAGTCCCGACCCACTTCAGGCTCAATGCCCAGCCGATTTCCACAAACACAGCCACAAACAGGACGAGCCAGTAAATTGTCATCGCGCAGGCCTCTGGCAAAGTGGGATCGCAAGCGGGTCTTATCAGGCTGCCGGGGCAGGGCAGGCTCCCGGGTCAGGCTGTCAGGTAACCGCCATCCACCTGCATGCAGGTCCCGGTGGTGTAGCTGCTGGCATCACTCACAAGATACAGCACTGCCCCCGCCATTTCTGCCGGATCAGCCACGCGATTCATGGGCACATGGGTCAGCAGTGACTTGAGGATAGCCTCGTTATTGACCAGTGCACTGGCAAACTTCGTGTCCGTTGCACCGGGCAGCAAGGCGTTCACACGAATCCCCGTTTCGCCGCACTCCCGCGCAAACGCCTTGGTCATGGAAATCACTGCCGCCTTGGTAATCGAGTAGATGCCCTGCATCGGCCCGGGAATAATCCCGTTGACAGACGCCACATTAACGATGGCGCCGCCGCCGTTTTCACGCATCAACTTGCCGCCTTCCACAGACATAAAGAAGTAGCCGCGAATATTCACGTCCACCGTCTTCTGGAAGGCCGCAAGATCGGTATCTAGAATGTGGCCGAAATAGGGGTTAGCCGCTGCATTATTGACCAGTATATCAAGCCGGCCATGACGCTCACGGATCGTGGCAAAGAGCGCCTGAATCTGGTCCATTTCACCAATATGACAAGCGATCGTTTCCGCCTTGCCGCCGGCGTCCTGGATCGCTGCCACCACCGCATCACAGGCCTCCGCCTTGCGCGACGAGACAATCACCGTGGCACCAGCGCTGGCCAGCGTGCGGGCAATGGCCTCGCCGATCCCGCGACTGGCGCCGGTGACCAGGGCGACCCGGCCCGTGAGATCAAATAACTCGGAAGGATTACGGTCGGCAGGATTACGGATGGTCATGGGACGGGCTCCTCGTCTTATATGCTGTTGCAGGCGCCCGTTACACTAGCTCGCCCCCTGTAGTCGGGCAACCCCGCGACTGATCCCGCGACCACCCTGACCTGCCTGCGACAAGCCATAAAAAAGGCCATCTCCCCGGGGGAGATGGCCTTTCCTGTATGGTGCACCCGACTGGATTCGAACCAGTGACCCCTGCCTTCGGAGGGCAGTACTCTATCCAGCTGAGCTACGGGTGCGTCGTCAAGAGCGGCATGATAATCGCTCAGGGCGCCGGAGTCCACGGCAGGCCGCCGCCCCGGGGGCCGGGACATGGCAAAGCCGCACAGATGCGACTATTATTCCGCCCTGACCCATCCTGCACTGCCGGTGCCGCACCGCCAGGCCGCACGCAGATGGCCAGCCTTCCTCCTGGCCCAACTGATGAGCCGCGAAGACATGACGCGTTTCAACAGGCTGCAGCACTATTACCCGGGCGTACCCGGGCGCGGTACGGAGCACTATCGCATGAGAATCTCGGTAATCATGACCACCTACAATGCGCCGGAGTGGCTTGAGAAAGTGCTCTGGGGCTACAGCGTGCAGTCCCACCCCGATTTCGAGATCGTCATCGGCGATGACGGCTCGGATCAGCGCACACTGGATGTGATCAACCACATCAAGGCCGAAACGGACCTCGACATCAAGCACGTCTGGCAAGAGGACAAGGGCTTTCGCAAGTGCCGAATCCTCAACAAGTCGATTCTCCAGGCCGATGCGCCGTATCTGGTTTTCACCGACGGCGACTGCGTTCCACGCGCCGATTTTCTTTCCGTGCACGCCACTGAAGCCAGGCCGGGCCACTATCTTTCCGGCGGCTATCACAAGCTACCGATGAGCACGAGCCAGGCCATCAGCAAGGCTGATATCCTCAACGGCCAATGCTTTGGCCTGAAATGGCTCAAGGCCCACGGGCTGAAATCCAGCTACAAGAACAGCAAGCTCACCGCATCACCGGGACTGGCACAGGTTCTCAATCGGTTGACACCGACCGCCTGCAATTTCAAAGGCTCGAATGGCTCTGCCTGGCGCAAAGACGTCCTGCACGTCAACGGATTCGACGAACGCATGCCCTGGGGCGGCCTGGACCGGGAGTTCGGCGTGCGCCTGATCAATGCTGGCATCCGCCCGAAGCATGTACGCTACAACGCCATCGTCATTCACCTGGACCACCCCCGGGGCTACAGGGACCCGGAGAAGGTCAGGGAGAACAAGCAGCTGCGCCTCAACAACGCGCGCAACGGCGTAATTCGCACTGACCATGGCATTAGTGAGCTGAATCAGCACTAGCAGCTCATTCCCATGAAAAATGTCAGGAATAACTGCTCGCTCAGAATCTCAACCAGCGCCGTAACGCGTTTTCCACACTACAGAGCTTCTGCAACCAGCGGCTGCCCTGCATCGGATGATAGGCCCAGGGCCCGGGTGGATCACCATCAATACATTCAAGCACATCCTCTGCGAACGGCGGCCGCACATGGCTGCGCGCGGCGAGCACCTTTGTCTCTGCCGCATCCAGAATACGGAACGGGAAGTAACCGGAGTTTCTCTGCCGTTCGGCAATCTTCAATGCCAGGGTCTTACGCTTGCCGCGATAAGCAGGCACTTCCGGCAGCCACATGGCGAAGGGCACATGCAGATAGGGCATGGGACCGAACAGCCGAGCGGCCTGTTCATCATTGCGGGGCTCTGACTCGAGGAAAGACCACCCCCGCGCCAGCAGACGTGTCGGCTGCATGATCAGTAACGCAGAAAAATGGGTGCCCGCACTGCGTCGCGCGCCTTGCCGGTAATACACGCCGACGTGCTCGTCATAGTACATATGCCGTTCATCACGGGCACGATTACGCCCCCGCAGAAAACAGGGATGAATGAAACCGATACCCTCGTTTTCAGCAAAGAGGCCTGCCAGATACTGTTCATCTTCTGCGGCTAGCGGCCGCACCATCTGCGTATCATCCTGCAGATAACAGACCAGGCTTGCGCCCTGCTGTTCAGCGAAATTCAACGCTTTCTGCATGTTGCCATACAGCCCCCCCGAGACGCCGATAGCTGCCCTGTTCAGGCTGGATGACTGGATAGCGCTCCCTCAGACGACTCAAAAGCGCGATGGTGTCAGCGTCTTCGCTGTTGTCGTCAAAGATCGCTATGGGCGTACCCGGAGCACAGCGCTCGATGCTGTTGACGCAGTTCTCGAGATAGCGACCGCGATTGAAGGAGAAGATACAAAACAGCACTGTGGCGCCTCCGCCGATCATGAAGGGGTGCGACGATCTTACCGCCGGTCTTTCAGCGCGCGAAGCCGCGTGCGCAACCGTTTATGTGTTTCAGAGCCGCTGTAACGGCCTTTGTGCACATGACGTATCCGATAAACACCGGGCAGCTTCAACGGCTCGCCGCGGGTTCTGAGAAGCCAGCGAAAGGCTCTGTCCTCATGGCACTTTGCAAAACTCTCCACCGGCATCTGATAGACGCGAATATGCCTGCAATAGCCGACCGCACGACACACATCGCCGTGGGCTATCTGCAACGGCCCTGTAGCGCGTGTGGGGTACAGGCTGGTAAAGACCTCCGCACCGATATCCAGCACCGTCGGCGACTGTCGGCCACTGCCAAGCATCGGGTTCTCGGCCTCCAGCAAATCTGTGCAGCGCTCCTCGTCCGGATAGAACAATGCCTCTTGCCGCCCCTGAAGGAGATCGGACAGGGCATCCAGGCACCCTTCCCGGAACATGAGATCGCAGTCAGTGAACCAGACCCAGTCAGCGGTGGTGGCCAACGCTGCGCGATTACGCCCGATGCTGCGTCGGAACAACGCCTGCCGGGGTAGCGGCTGCCAGTTCCAGCGCACTCCCGGCACACGCTGATCGGCAAAGAATCCGAGCAGCGCCGCCGTCGCGGCGTCTTCCGGGCAATAGAACACCGTCATGGTCAGGTCCATATCCCGGGGGGGGAACAACACCAGAGAACTGAGTTGGTAGATCAGCAAGTGGCTGTATTGCCAGCAATGGCTTACCACTTCCAGATGCAGCCGCCCGGTGATTGCGGCGCGCGCCTGAAGAGGAGGCAGATCAGGCTCAAACCAGCGCGCCGGCAACACGCCACTGGCGGCAATCTGGTAGAACAGCAGCTTCAGTCTGTCAGTCGCCACGATAACCCTGTGCCGCAAATTGGCCGGCGTCATTGCAGATCGGGCCAGAACCATTCGGGCCGGACCCGCCTCTGTATGGAAGCGCTCCGACCCGATGCGTAGCGCCGTCCCGCTAGCGGCGAACTTACCTGAATGGCCTGCGCAATGCTATCACCGCAAAAACGCTTCCCCCCATCCCTCCCGGTTTCCGGACCGCCCTTCCGGGCTCCTGCCGAGGCGGATCCAGAGCATGTCCACGCAAGGCTTATCTCGAGCGCCGGTTTGCCGCATCATGGTGCTGTAACCCACCTGATCAGGACAGCCCATGTTCAGACGCACCAAGATCGTCGCCACCGTTGGTCCAGCCTCCGCACAGCCAGACATCCTGCGCCAGTTGATAGCTGCCGGCGTCAATGTGTTCCGGCTGAACTTCTCCCATGGCAGCGCCGCCGATCATCAACAAGTGGCAGCCCATATCCGCGAAGCCGCCCGGACCGAGCAGCGCATTGTTGCCTTGCTGGGTGACCTGCAGGGGCCGAAAATCCGCATTGCGCGCTTCAGCGCGGGCAGCATTCGCCTGAGCCCTGGCGCTCACTTCTGCCTGGACACGGAGCTGGACAAGGATGCCGGCGACGCCACACAGGTCGGCGTGGACTACCCGCAACTGGCCGATGACTGTGACGTGGGTGACACCCTGCTGCTTAACGACGGCCTTATCGCCCTCGAAGTTCTGGACATCCGCGGCAGCCGTATCGAGTGCGAAGTGATCACCGGCGGCGTGCTCAGCAATAACAAGGGCATCAATCGCAAAGGGGGCGGGCTGACCGCCGCCGCCCTGACCGACAAGGATCTCGCCGACATCACGCTGGCCGCCAGCATGGATCTGGATTATCTGGCGCTGTCGTTCCCCCGCAACGCCGAGGACGTAACCCGGGCGCGGCAACTGTACCGGGAAGCAGGTGGCCGGGGCGGCATCATCGCCAAGATCGAACGCGCCGAGGCGGTGGCCGAAGAGGCCACGCTGGATGCCATCATCCTGGCGTCTGATGGCGTCATGGTCGCCCGCGGCGATCTGGCCGTGGAAATCGGCGATGCCGAACTGGTCGGGGTACAGAAACACATCATCCTGCGCGCCCGCGCACTGGATCGCTTCGTCATTACGGCGACGCAGATGATGGAGTCCATGATCAGCAGTCCGCAGCCGACGCGGGCCGAAGTGTCCGATGTCGCCAACGCGGTGCTTGATGGCACCGATGCCGTGATGCTCTCCGGCGAAACTGCTGTGGGGGACTATCCTGTGGTCACCGTTGCCGCCATGCACCGCATCATTCTCGGCGCAGAACGCTCCTGGCAACAGCGCGGCTTCGCCGGCCAGCGCCAGCCGGACATACTCCACGCCATTGATGAATCCATTGCCATGGCAGCCATGTATGTGGCCAACCACCTCAGCGGCGTCAAGGCCATCATCACCATGACCGAAACCGGCGCCACACCGAAGCTGATGTCGCGCATCCGCTCCGGCATGCCGATTTTTGCCTTTACCCCGCATCCCCGCACACAGCGCCGCGTGTCCATCTATCGGGGCGTGGAAACCATGGCCTTTGACAGTGAGTCAGTGCCGAATTCACGGATCAATGGCGAAGCGGTGTCACAACTGATGGCGCTGGGACTGGTAGAAGCGGGAGACCGGATACTGATTACCAAAGGCGACTATGACCGCGCCCATGGCGGCACCAATACGCTGAAGATCGTCACTGCCGGCGAGGATGTGCGCTGACGGGCAAAAACGGGTGTGCAAAAAAAAGTGACCCGGGGGAGGGTCACTAGAGTTGTAAGGCAGTCAACAAGATAAACAATAAGCGCGGCCGGGGCCGCAATCGTGAATTTCATTATCAGCGGGGCTTCCGGCAGTCTCTATTTAAGATATGTGTTTTTTTGTGAGTCCCGCCATGCCCTGCCGTGGGCCAAGACCGAAGGGCCCGATGATCATGCTGCCGGATTTCGCCCGATGCCGCCTTTCACGGGCCGCCCAGGCCTTGCCATAGCGGTAGAACGGGGCTGTCGGGTAGAGATGACGGACCAGATGACAGTTCTGGCACATTGGTACAGGTTTCAGCTGCCACACCTGCCCCATGCGCATCAGCGCCGTGGGCCAGGCCAGTGAGGGCAACACTTTCAGGCGCGGCACATGGCCGTCGGAAGCTCGCCACATCAGCGCCTGATACGGATGCCCGCACGCTGCCGATGACTTTTTTCTTGTCTGAACGGGCCATAAGCCGTGGCCATGACTCGATCAGTCATGAACAGGCTTGCGCTTACTGAAGCGCTCTGGAAACAGGTGGCACATTGACACTATGCTGCCGGGCAAGAAGAAAAATCCGGTGGCAAGATGACGATTCAGAGCACAGAGAAAACAGGCAGCACACGTCACACCTCAGAGGTATCCAGTGCGTCAGCCCCCGCGCTGACCGCCAGAGAGTGGGACCA
The DNA here is from genome assembly GCA_022565695.1 of Alcanivorax sp. Lineage (GTDB taxonomy): Bacteria > Pseudomonadota > Gammaproteobacteria > Pseudomonadales > Alcanivoracaceae > Isoalcanivorax. The sequence goes on from JAIUME010000001.1 coordinate 95,473, forward strand.
GCGCTTTCCCGGTGTGCTTGACGGGCTTGGCATCCTCGGTGGCGGCGCCAACGTCATCATGCAGCTGGCACTGCCCGGCGTCGGCTATGGCGTACTCGAAAGCCGTGTCGAGAGCGGCCAGATATTTCGCCACCCCATCAAGCGCACCCGCACGACGCTGACCTATATCGCGGTTGCCATGATCGGCACGGCAGAAGAAAAGGCCCGCTACCGGCGCGCGGTCAACGGCGCCCACGCCCAGGTCTATTCCACCGAGACCTCACCGGTGAAATACCATGCCCTTGATCCGTCGTTACAGCTGTGGGTGGCCGCCTGTCTCTACTGGGGCATTGCCGACATGCAGCGTTATCTGCACGGCGAGATGACCCAGGAAGATGCCGAGCAACTCTACCAGCTGGCCAAACCTCTCGGCACTACACTGCAGGTGCGTGAGGACATGTGGCCCGCCGATCTGGCGGCCTTTCAACGCTACTGGCAGGACGGCCTGTCTGCGCTGCATCTGGATGAGCCCGTGCGCCAGTACCTGCTGGATATCGCCGATCTCAAGTTCCTGCCGCGTCCACTCAGCTGGCTGCTCGGCCCGCTCAACCGCTTCATCACGACAGGTTTTCTGCCCGTTGAAATACGCGACGTCATGGGGCTGCCATGGAGCGACAGGAAACAGTCGCGGTTCGAGCGCGTCATCGGCCTGCTGGCGGGCATCAACAACCTGCTACCTCGCGTCATCCGGCAGTTGCCCTATCTGCTGATGATCCGCGATGTCCGCCGGCGACTGCGGCGGGGCAAGCCGCTGGTCTGATCAGCCGGCAAACAGATCGGCGAAGCGTGTGCGTGCCGCGAGACGCGCACTTTCGTGGGCCTGGGCCAATTGCAGCAACGTCACGTCACGCAACGAACGCCCCCGGGCTGTCGCCACATCAAGCCGCGCGGGAATCAGACCAGCGTCTGTCACAGCCGCCTGGCCAGCATCCGACAACACATGATCGACAAACGCAAACGCCTGCGCTTTACGCTGTGAACTGTTCAGCACCATCATCGCCCTCGGCGCAATCACTGTGCCGCTATCAGGCATGATGAAACGCACTGGCGCGCCCTGGCTGATGCTGTCGTGGGCCATGTAATCCACCGCACCAAACACCAGACCACGCTCGCCGCGCAATACCGATGCCAGCGCCTGCGCATTGGCGCCAGTGACCGCCATGCGATTGCGTCGCAGGGCGTCGAACAACACCCAGGCGCGATCGCCCAGCGTGTGCTGCAAACCCAGCAACAGATCCACAGCAGCACCGGAGAGTGCCGGGTCAGGCGTCGTGATCAAGTCTGCATAAACCGGGTCGGCCAGATCCGTCCAGTCTCGCGGCGCCGGCGCCGGACAATCCCTGTGCCAGATGATGCCCAGCGCGGAGATACCCTGCGCCGCACAGGTCGCGGTCCTGAACTGTGCCGGCAATGCCATGGCACGCGGCGCGGTCATCGGCGCCAGCCAGCCACGTGCCTGCAATGCCCTGCCCGTGTCCCAGGAGGCGGAAATAAACAGGTCTGCCGCCGGGCTGGCCGATTCGGCTTCGAGCCGCGCCAGCACTTTGCCGGTGGTCGCCTGAAAGACGTTCACCGGCAAGCCGGTGTCACGGGTATACGCATCGGCCAGGGCGCGTATCAACCCTCCCGGGCCTGCCGAATACACGGTGAGTGCATCGTCCGTAAAATGCTCTGTCTGTGCTCTGAGAAATGTGCGCATGATAAGGGCTATGGGTGGGTAATCATGATTTTATGACAGAGCATGGCGTGCCTTGATGTTACTTTTATGAAACCTGCCCATAAAAAAAGGCGGCCCGAAGGCCGCCAGAGCGAAATGCATGGTCCTGTATCTGTGGACGTGTATCAGGGCGTCATGGATTGGTCAGCAGCTCATAGGCGCCACTGCCTGTCGTGGCGCGCACCCGCCACCGATAGGTTCCGCTGGACACACTGGTGTTGATCTGCTTTTCCGCTGCGCTGCCCTGACCTGTGGCGACAGTGCTCCAGCTGCAACCGAAAAGCAGGAAGCAACTGCGGCTTTCCAGAAACAGATCAAAGGATGCGCCCGCCGGGCTCAGCAAAATACCCGTCACCGTGCCGCCTGCATTGAACTGATGCGTAGCCTGCTGGCCGTTGTTCAGCGTCCCGGTGCGGCTGGTGCAGCCCGGGCAATCCGGACCCTGGCCATCGTTGACAGTGACTGTTTCGCTACGGTCTGCGGTCTGGTTGGCCGTATCGGTGACCGTCAGCGTGACACTGTAGTCGCCGTTGGCGGCATAAGTATGTTGCACCTGCTCACCGCTGGCGGTGTTGCCATCGCCGAACTGCCATTCCCACGCCGCCACGCCGACATCGTCGGTGCTGCCGCTGGCATCGAACGCACAGACCAGTGCATCACAGTCGAAGGTAAAGGCTGCCACCGGTGGACGATCTACCGGGTTGCCGTTATCCGCTGGATCAACGTAGAGCAGCAGATTGGGCGAGCCACTGCCGATGCTGCTCAACACACCGCTGGTGGCATCTGCGAGCAGTACATTGCCGACTTCATCCGGTGTAGCGCTGCTTTCCTTGCCCAGATACAGGGCGGCCGCGCCGGCAACATGGGGCGCCGCCATGGAGGTGCCGCTGATGGTGCGCAGCTGGGTGTCACTCTGGAACCAGGCCGCGGTGATATTGGTGCCCGGTGCAAAGATGTCGACACAGCTGCCGAAATTCGAGAACGAGGATCGGCTGTCATTGCTGGCGGTCGCGCCCACGGTCAATGCTTCCGCTACGCGGTTCGGCGAACCGGTACAGGCATTGGCATTGCTGTTACCTGCCGCAACGACAAAGGTCACGCCCGCAGACACCGCATTGCGCACCGCCTGATCCAGCGCCGTGGAGTTACCGCCACCCAGTGACATGTTCGCCACCGCCGGCTTGATGTGATTACCGGCGACCCAGTCGACGCCGGCAATGACGCCAGAGTTGGCGCCGCTGCCGCCGCAATCCAGCACACGGACTGGCGACACGCTGGCGGCCTTGGCCACACCATATACGCTCCCCGCGGCAGTGCTGGCGACGTGGGTGCCATGGCCGTTGCAATCATTGGTGTTGGCCGGATCGGTGCTGCCACCCAGCCCCAGGAAACCGCCACCGTTGGAGGCGAAATTTCGCCCGGTGATGACCCGGCCGGCAAATTCCTGGTGCGTGGCACGTAACCCGGTATCGAGGATATAGACATTGACGCCAGCACCGGCGCTGTCCGGATACACGTACAGGCCATCCAGCGGCAGATTGCGCTGGTCGATACGATCCAGACCCCATGTTGCATTATTCTGTGTCGCGATGATCTGCACGACCTGATCGCGCTCCACATGCAACACACCCGGCAAGGCACCCAGCAATGACGCCTGCAAGTCCGTCATCTGTACGGCCATCCCGGTCAGCGCATGCTCGTAGGTGTGCAGTACATCGCCGCCGCCCACCGTCGCCAGCAGCGTGGCAATCGCCTGATCCAGATCCAGCGCACCAAGCAACCCGGTGATATTCGGGTCGAGCATGACGATGTACTGATCCGTAATGGCATCGCCGGGCAGCAGGCCCGTGCTGTCGACCAGATCGGTAGCCAGATCCGTGACAGGCGCTGTGACGTCGTTGACGGCATTGTTGACGGCATTTGTCAGTGAGCCGATAAGCCCCGCTTGCACCGGCGCAGCGCTCATCAGCAACGCGAAAGCTGCCGCGCCCGGCATGATATTCCATTTCATGGTGTGTCCCCGTTTCGAAAGCCGAAAAATAAAACACCACCCTAGCCGCAGGCAGTCGTTCACATCCGTGGCAGCTGTGTATTTTTTTGTTTTCCAACAATGACTTACGCTCGTGAAAGCGTGACGCAGCGCACAGTCATCCTGTGCGGTCACACCAAAAAATGCGGCAAGCACGGCGACCATTGTTACTGGTATGCATCTGCTGCATGGCGAACCATCGGAAATGCTCAGTTCAGACTTCCCACGCCAGGGCTTACCATCAATCGTTTGAGCCCCATACTTGCCCCCCATAAAGAGCACTGTCATGTCCATACCCGAGACCACCGCCAACAGCACCGCCGACCAAGCCGCCCCACCCTGCCTGCTGATCGCAAATCGTGGCGAGATCGCGATTCGCATCAGTCGCGCGGCACAAGCGCTGGGCTGGCGTACCGTCGCGGTGTACAGCACGGATGATGCACAGGCATTGCATCGACGGCGCGCGGATACGGCCCACGCATTACCCGGTGAGGGGCCCGCGGCCTATCTGGACATCGACGCCTTGATAGACGCCGCGCGGGCACAGGGCTGCACCGCAGTGCATCCGGGCTACGGTTTTCTCAGTGAAAGCGGCGACTTCGCGCGCGCATGCGCAACCGCCGGCCTGTGTTTTGTTGGGCCGTCCGCCGAGGTGCTGGATGCGTTTGGTGACAAGATTGCGGCAAGACAGCTGGCCCAGCGTGCCGGTGTGCCTGTCGTGCCCGGCACCGACAGCCCCACCAGCCTGGCGCAGGCCCAGGCCTTTTTTGCCGACCTGCAACAGAGACAGCCCGGCCAGGGCATGATGATCAAGGCGCTCGCCGGCGGTGGCGGGCGCGGGATGCGTGCCGTCACGCAGCCCGAAGACATTGCCGGGGCCTACGCCCGCTGCGCCTCTGAAGCACAGAATGCCTTCGGCCGGGATGCCTTGTATGTTGAAGCCCTGATCGCCCGGGCCCGACACATTGAAGTACAGATTCTCGGCGATGGTCAGGGCGGCGTCGTGGCCCTCGGCGAACGCGAATGCTCGTTACAGCGCCGCCATCAGAAGCTGGTGGAAGTCGCACCGGCGCCGGGGCTCGATCCTGATCTGCGCCAGCGCATGCTGGATGCCGCGGTGCAACTCGGCGAATCCCTGCGTTATCGCGGGCTGGGTACCGTGGAGTTCATGGTGCCCCGCGACGGACAGGATTTTTTCTTCATTGAAACCAATCCGCGCCTGCAAGTGGAGCACACCGTCACCGAAGCCGTGACCGGGCTGGACCTGGTGCAGCTGCAATTGCGCGTTGCCCTGGGGGCATCGATTGCCGATCTGGCGCTGCCCATGCCGCCGACATTCAGCGGCTATGCCGTACAGCTGCGCATCAATATGGAAACCCTGGCCGCCGACGGCAGCACACGTCCTGCCCACGGCACACTGAGCGCGTTCGAACCGCCCACTGGCGCTGGCATTCGCGTGGACAGTTGCGGTTACACCGGCTACACCACCAACCCCCGTTTCGATACCCTGCTGGCCAAGCTGATCGTGCACGGGCCGCACGATGCCTATGCAACGCTTTTGCAACGCGCGTATCGCGCGCTGTGCGAATGCCGCATCGAGGGCGTGGCCACCGGCATTCCCCTGCTGCAGAACCTGCTGAGCCATCCACAAGTTCAGGCCAACGATATCGACACGGGCTTTATCGGCACCCACCTCGAGACGCTGCTGGCCGAGCCGCATCAGCCGCACCCCCAATACTATTTCAGCGATGCCGTGCACCCTGCCACGCGCCCTGCCGCCACGCCCGAGGAAGCCCCGTTGCCCGAGGGCTGTGCGGCGGTGGCCGCGCCGGTATCGGGCACGCTTACCTCGATGCTGGTGGCACCCGGCGCTGTCATCGCGGCTGGTCAGACGCTGGCGCTGATGGACGCCATGAAAATGGAATTCGAGCTCAAGGCAACCCATGCGGGCCGCATTGTCGAATGCCGGGGCCAGGCTGGCGACCTGATCAGCGAAGGGCAGCCCGTGGTCATACTCGAAGTCGGCGAAGACACGTACACCGGCGACACGTCGGACGCGGTCATCGATCCGGATCTGATTCGCGACGATCTGGCGGAAGTGCTGGCACGACAAGCCGGCTTGCTGGATGCGCAACGGCCGGACGCCGTGGCACGGCGCCGCAAGACCGGCCAACGTACCGCGCGGGAAAACCTCGACGCCTTGCTGGACCCTGGCAGCTTCAACGAGTACGGCGGTCTGGCACTGGCCGCACAGCGGCGGCGACGCAGCGCGGAGGAGCTTATCGCCCTGAGCCCGGCAGACGGCCTGATCACCGGCACGGGCACCATCAATGCCGATCAGTTCGGCCCGGACGCCAGCCGTTGCATGGCACTGGCCTACGACTACACGGTGTTTGCCGGCACCCAGGGCATGATGAATCACAAGAAAACCGACCGGGCACTGACACTGGCAGAGCAATGGCGCCTGCCTGTTGTGTTGTACGCAGAAGGCGGCGGCGGTCGTCCCGGGGACACTGACTTTACCGGCGTGGCCGGGCTGGACAACATGACGTTCCTGGGCCTCGCGCGCCTCAACGGACTGGTGCCCCTTGTGAGCGTGGTCTCGGGCCGCTGCTTTGCCGGTAACGCGGCGCTGGCGGGGTGTTGTGATGTGATCATCGCCACCGAGAACGCCACCCTGGGCATGGCCGGCCCCGCCATGATCGAAGGCGGCGGACTGGGCCGCTTCACACCCGAGCAGGTGGGCCCGGTCAGTGTGCAGGGCCCCAACGGCGTGCTGGACGTGATAGTCCCGGACGAAGAAGCCGCCAGTGCTGCGGCGCGGCAATATCTGGGCTACTTCCAGGGCACCCGGTCCACCTGGACCTGCGCCGACCAACGTGGCCTGCGGCATCTGATTCCGGAGAACCGGGTGCGGGTTTACGATATACGCCAGGTCATCCAGACCCTCGCCGATACCGACAGCGTCATGGAACTGCGACGGCAATTCGCGCCGGGCATGATCACTGCACTGGTGCGCATCGAGGGCCGGCCTTTTGGTCTGATCGCCAACAACCCGATGCATCTGGGCGGCGCCATCGACAGCGACGGCGCCGACAAGGCAGCGCGCTTCATGCAGCTGTGTGACGCCTTTGATCTGCCGCTGATTTCCCTGTGCGACACGCCCGGCTTCATGGTCGGCCCGGAGGCGGAACAGACCGCCAGCGTGCGCCACATGTCACGCCTGTTTGTAACAGCCGCCGGTATGACCTCGCCGGTGTTCACGGTGGTGCTGCGCAAGGGTTACGGGCTGGGCGCACAAGCGATGGCGGCTGGCAGTTTCCACGCGCCGGTGTTCACCATTGCCTGGCCCAGCGGCGAGTTCGGCGCCATGGGCCTTGAAGGCGCGGTGCGCCTGGGCTACGCCCGGGAGCTGGCCGCCATCGACGATGCGGATAAACGGCAGAAGCTGTTCGACCGGATGGTGCGCACCGCCTACCGCCAGGGCAAAGCCCTGAACATGGCCAGCCATCTGGAAATCGATAACGTGATCGATCCGCAGGACACCCGGGGCTGGCTGTTACGCGGTCTGCAGAGCACCCCCGCCGCTGCACCGCGCACGCAGCGCAAACGCTTTATCGATACCTGGTAACCCGGCACTCGCTGGTAACCCGGCAATCAGCAAACAGGCACTCGATAAAACAGGCACTTGCGGTGGCCGCCCGGGCACCGCAAGCCCGCCTTTCCGCTTTGTATCCGTACTGGGTAATTTCTAAGCGTTTTGTGTCCTCGTGGTCACACCGCCCCCGCCACGTGCCAAAGTTGCACGATGGTGCTGATAACTTCCCACGACAAAGCACCTTCCCCGGATAACGACACAAGAAGGAAGCGCCCGCCGATGGCGCTCATGGAGAAGGACAGATGATCAAGCGCGCAACAACCCTGTTTGCCCTCGCGGCAGCCCTTTCGCTGGCCGCCTGTGGCGGCTCATCCGGCGGCAGCCTGAGCAGCCCGGGCGGCGAAGACCCCCGCGACCCCGGAAATCCGGGTGGCCCGGGCAATCCAGGCAGCCGCACGCCGGTGCCTGTGACGCAGCCATTCGCTGACTACGGCACCGTGATGAACATTCTGCCCCCCGGGCAGGATGACAACGGCGGCGTCAGCAATCTGCTGCAGGACATCCCGGGCCTGGGCGATCTGCTCGGCAGCCTGCTTGACGACGGGCTGAGCCAACTGGGCCTGCTGCCCGCCCTGTTCCGCGAGCCGCATTTTGATGACCAGCTGGATATGTATGAGAACCTGGCGTTCAGCCCTGCCGGGCTGACCGATGATGAGCTGGTGAACTACTTCAAGCACGCCCCCATGCTGGCGCCGGATGCCGGCAACTGGACCCGGGAGATCACCGTCGCCGAGGGCGATTACACGGTGGATATCAAGCGTGACGACTTCGGCGTGCCGCATATCTACGGTGAGAAGCGCACCGATGCCCTGTTCGGCATGGGCTACGTGACGGCGGAAGACCGCCTGTTCCTGCTGGATGTGCTGCGGCGCGCCGGGCGTGGGCAGCTGTCGAAATTCCTGGGCCCGGCGGACTTTTCCTTCGACAACGACATTGCCCGCAACGCCCCGTACCGGGAAATCGACCTCTCCGCTCAGATCGCCGGTGTCGCCAGCAAGCTGGGAGAAGATGGCGCCCAGATCCTGGTGGACGCCGAAGCCTTTGTCGCGGGTCTGAATAAGTACGTGGACCTGGCCCAACAGGGGCTATTGGAAGTACCCATCGAATATGTCGGCCTGGGCGTCAACCTGGAGCCCTTCGTGCGTGAGGACGTGGTCGCCATCGCGACGCTGATCCAGGGCATTTTCGCGGGCGGCGGCGGCGGCGAACACCGCAACGTGCTGCTGCTTCAGGAATTGCTGGCGCAAACCAATGATCCGATTGTGGCCTGCGACCTGTGGCGCGACCTGCGCCACGCCAATGACCCGGAATCCTCGGTCACCACGCTGCGCAGCTTCCCCACCCAGTCGCCACCGGTCATCGACGAAGATGCCTGTCCGCTGGAAGCCTCTTTCGCCGGCCGTTTCCCTGCGGCCGTCATGTTCGACGAGGGCAGCTTCCAGGCCCAGAACCCGTTGCTGACCGAGCCCTGTGGCCGCCCTGGCCAGGCCATGTGCCCGGGTATCGATGGCGCCATTCCGGCATTGCCCGGCACCGGCGTCATCAATGTGATCATCGATGGCACCCTGAATCTGCTGCGCGGCCTGTTGTCACTGGCGGTGGTCGACAGCACACCGCAGGACGGCATGCTGGCCGGCCTCGGCAACTGGTATGACAACACGCTGACACGCCTTGGCCTGCGCGATGCAGAGGCCACAGCACCGGCGGCACTGGTCGCACGCGGCGGCATGAGTGATGACATGAGTGATGAGCAGCTGCGCGCGATCACCCGCGAACGCGTCATCGGCACCCTGGCCAGCCTGGACGGGCTGCGTGATGGCTTCCCCAACACCATGTCCAACGCGCTGCTGATCAATGGCGAGCACACCGCCAGCGGCCATCCCCTGGCGGTGTTCGGGCCTCAGACCAGTTATTTCGTACCCCAGCTGCTGCTGGAGATGTCCGTCCACGGCGGCGATCTGAACACACGCGGCATGACCTTTACCGGCCTGCCCTATGTGGTGATCGGCCGAGGCCCGGACTTTGCCTGGAGCGCGACATCCGGCAACTCTGACCTCACCGATGTGCGCGTGCTGCGGCTGTGCACGCCTGACGGCGGCAATGATCCCCAGGGCGGCTATCTGTTCAAGGGTGAGTGCAAACCCTTTGATGTGATCAACGACAGCTGGGCGGCCAAATGGAACCTCGCCGTGCCCATGGACGATCCGACCAGCGTTGGCCAGAACATCAAGGTCACCCGTAATGTCATCCGCAGTGACGACTATGGTCCGGTACTCGGCTTCGCCACGGTGAACGGCCAGCCCGTCGCCCTGGCGCGCCAGCGCACCACCTATTTCGCGGAGCTGGATACGGCACTGCCGTTTGTGCGCGCGACACGTAACGATGTGTTTGATGCACAGAGCTTCCGCGAAGTCTTCAGCGCCACGACGGGCAGCTTCAACTGGTTCTATGCCGACAAGGACGATATTTCCTTCATCCATACTGGCCTGTATCCCCGCCGCGCCAGCGGCGTGCACCCGGAGCTGCCGTCCTGGGGCGATGGCAGCGCAGACTGGACCGGTTTCCTGTCACTGGAAGACATGCCCAACGACACCAACCCGGCACGGGGCTATCTGGCCAGCTGGAACAACCGGCCCGCCAAAGACTGGTGGTCTGCGGACGACAATGCCTCCTATCAGCTGGTACACCGCAACGACATGCTGGATGTCCGCCTGGAGCAGCTGGTCAGCGAAGGCAATATCACGCTGGCACGGCTGACCGAGGCCATGGGTGATGCCGCCGTCGTGGATCTGCGCGGCCAGGAAATTCTGCCCGCCGCCGTGCGTTTGCTGCGCCAGGGCAGTGTCAGTGGTGATATCGATGCCGCGCTGAACCTGCTCTCGGGGTGGAACGCCAATGGCGCTTTCCGCCGCGACCGCGACAACAATGGTCGCTACGACGAGGAGAATGCCGTCGCCCTGATGGATGCCTGGTATACCCGCATGATCGAACGGCTGCTGCCCCAGGTCACCGCACTGGAAGACACGCCAGCCGGCAATCTGGCCCCGGTCGGTCGGGACAATGCGCCCGGGGACATGGGCTCGGCCTACCAGTCTGGTTACTACGGCTATCTGCGCCGGACACTGGACATGGCAGCGGGTGAAACCGATGTCGGTTACCGCGTCCTGCGCTGCGCCGCATCAGATGTCAGCGCGGATTGTCGCAGTGCCCTGATGCTGAGCCTGATCGACGCCATCGACGATCTCGGCGGCGTTGGCAATATGGATAACTGGACGGTCAACATGGACAACGACGCCATCGGCCACCGGGCAATCGGTCTGGCCAGCCTGCGTCTGACCCATTGGCAGAACCGCCCGACATTCCAGCAGATCGTGGAATTCCGGGAACGCCGCTAACGCGGCGTTCTCGCCCTTGCCGCTGCTTTTTACCAATCATTACGGCTGTGAACGCACTGCGTCACAGCCAGTGAGGTACTGTTAAACGTAAGATCAACTACACATTTTTGTCAGCCGCTTTTCGGCTATGAACGGGAGGATTGCGACATGAGTCGGTTTGGCGTTTTCGCCCTGACACTGAGCGGTATCGCGACCACAGCACTGCTTGGCGGCCTCAGCGGCTGCGGCGATAACAAGACCACGGCTGTCACCGGCGCAGTATCCAGCAATGCCCCTGATCACCGACGGTCTTCTGACTATCATGACTTCATTGTCGAAGAACTTGCCTCCGGGCTGGACCACCCCTGGTCCATCGCCTTTCTGCCGAATGGCGACAGCCTGATCACTGAACGTTCCGGTCAATTGCGGCGCATGCAGGAAAATACACTGCTGCCTGAACCCGTATCAGGCGTGCCGACCGTGGTGGCGGAAAATCAGGGCGGCCTGATGGAAGTGGTGCTGCATCCGGATTTCAGCAGCACGCGCATGATCTATCTCAGCTACGCCAAAGCCTGCGATGAGGGCGGCGCGACGACCGCTGTCGGGCGCGGCATCTTCAATAACGAAAACAGCATTGAAAACTTCGAAGACATCTTTGTCGCCGATGCCTGCGCCACGGGCGGTCGGCACCATGCCGGCAAGTTGCTGTTTGATGGCGATGGTTACCTGTTTGTCACCGTCGGCGACCGGGGGCAAGACCCACGGGCCCAGGACGCTTCAGATCATGCTGGCGTCACGCTGCGATTGCATGACGACGGCAGCATTCCGGACGACAACCCTTTTGTTGGGGATGCCGACAAGGATGACGCCATCTGGAGCTACGGCCATCGCAACGCGCAGGGCATGGTGCTGCACCCCGGCACCGGTGACCTGTGGCAGCATGAGCACGGGCCCAGAGGTGGCGATGAAATCAACCTGATTCGTCCCGGGCTCAACTACGGCTGGCCGGAGGTCACCCATGGCGTGGAGTACAGCGGCGAATACATTGGCCCGGACGAAAAGGAAGGCATGGAACCGCCGCTGAAGCACTGGACGCCCTCCATCGCCCCTTCCGGCATGACCCTCTACGATGGCGACGCATTCCCGGACTGGCGCGGCGACCTGTTTGTCGGCGCACTGGCGGGCGAGCATATTGCCCGGGTGCGTTTCGATGCCGACAATCAGGAGGTGGAAGAAGAGCGCCTGCTGGACGATGCCGGCCTGCGCTTTCGTGATGTGCGCACCGGCCCCGACGGCATGATCTATCTGCTGACCGACGACAGCGACGGCAAGCTGCTGCGCATCAGCCCCTGACCGTCGGGGACCCGAGCCCGTTACCTGGTGCGGTCTTCCTCGCAGCCACCCGAGGTGTAAGACAGCACCTCTGGCTGCGCACAGGCCTGGCAGTTGTTACCGAAGGTGCCCACTTCCACCCCGGCACTGTCGAACCCGCACACCGGGGCGTAGATCATCGGGCAGGCCACCTGCTCTGGCGGCAGGTCGGGCTTCTCGCCGCAGGCCACTGCGCCCTCAGGCATGATCAACTCGCTGCCCTGACAGGCGACCAGCAGGGCGGCGCCCGCAAGCAGGCTGCCGAGCAGGGCGACACGGCGCCCCTGGCGCACGGTTTTCAGTGCCATGCCCTTCAGCGCCACGCCCTTCAGTTCCATGCCTCTCAGTTTCATGCCTCTCAGTTTCATGAACCTGACCACCATCCTTCGCGCTCCTTATCCGGGTTATAGCCGATTCGGGTTATCGCCCGGCTCGGCCCATTAACCATTATCATCGCGACAAAACATCTCATGTGAAAGCCCCTTCACTTGGCCTCGCCGCCTGAGTCAGTAAACTATCATCACAATTGCCTGCAGGCACTGCGGCGTTGCGTAAAACCTGACGGCGCGCGGGGCGCACAGGCGTAGTAGCAGGGGAAGGGGATCATCATGTATCTGAACAACATGTATCTGAATAAAGGGTTACTCCTGGCGACCATGGCTGCCTTGACGGGCATGCTCGCAGCCTGCCAGCGGGAGCCCGCACTGAGCCCCGACGTGCAGGCCATCAAGGACAGCGGCACGCTGGTGGTACTGACACGGAACGCGCCCACCACCTATTTTATCGACCGAGATGATCAGCCAGTCGGCTTCGAGCATGATCTGGTGATGGACTTTGCCGCAAGCCTCGGCGTTGAAGTGGAGTTTCGTCTTCGTCATACCATTACCGAAATCCAGAACGAACTGGCGGCCGGCACTGCCCATCTGGCCGCTGCAGGGCTGACGCACCTGGAAAGCCGCGCAGAACATTTCAGCTTCGGTCCCGGCTATTACGAAGTCCAGCAGCAGGTCGTCTGTCACCGCTCCGGTGCCCAGCCCCGCACAGTGGATGATCTTGCCGGTCTGTCTTTGCTGGTGATCGGCGGCTCCAGCTATGAAGAACGCCTGACGCGCCTGCGCGACACAGAGTACCCCGACCTGACCTGGGACGCCGACCCCTCCCTGTCCACCGAACTGATTCTGCAGAAAGTATGGGAAAAAGAGATCGACTGTACTATTGCCGACTCCAACATTGTCGCCATCAACCGGCGTTATTTTCCGGAACTGAGCGTGATGTTTCCGCTCAACGAACCAGAGGAACTGGCCTGGCTGCTACCCAAAGGGGCTGACAATCTGCGTGATGCATTGCATGCCTGGTATGACGATGCCAATGAAGCGGCACGCATCACGTTAGTTGCAGCACGCTATTACGCCCACGTGGAAATCTTTGATTACGTGGACACGGCACGCTTTATTCGTCGTATTGATGAACGCTTGCCAGCTTATCGCGCAATGTTCGAGGAGGCGGGCGCACAGCACGGTTTCGACTGGCGCCTGCTGGCTGCGCAGGCCTACCAGGAATCCCACTGGAATCCGACCGCGCGCAGCCCCACCGGTGTGCGGGGCATGATGATGTTGACGTTACGCACAGCGGGGGAACTCGGCGTCGACAACCGTCTGGATGCCGCACAGAGCATCGAGGGCGGCGCCCGCTATCTCGCCAACTTGCGCAGCCGCCTGTCCGAAAACATCACCGAGCCGGATCGCACCTGGATCGCGCTGGCCGCCTATAACGTGGGCATGGGCCACATTCACGATGCCCGGGCGCTGGCAGCGCATAAAGGCAAGAACCCGGACAGCTGGCTGGATCTTCGCGAGGTGCTGCCGCGTTTGTCGCAGCCGGACTACTACCGTCACTTGCGTTACGGCTATGCCCGGGGCAGCGAGCCGGTGCATTACCTGCGCCGCATCCGGAATTACGAAGATATTCTCAGCCAGCAGCTGGCGCTGCGCGAGGACACTGGCGAAGCACCCTGAAAACGCCATGGCACAGTGCCACTATCTATCGGGTGCCATGCTGCGGAAACGGCGGGGCAGCAACTTCTTTCAAAGCTGTCTTTCATAAATATTAATGCTCGAAAACATTACATATTCCCCACACAGGAAATGGCGACAAGCTGTTGTGAATAAGGCATTCTGAACAGGTTATTCAGAGCTTTCACTGACAAATGTCACTGACAATGGTTTCGCCATGCACAGCTATCACGCTTCCAGGCACCAGACCGCCGACCTCGCCAACCAGCCCGAAAGCAAGGCCGGCCGGCTGCGGGGCGATGCGACAGTTATCGACAGCTGGCTTGACCGCCACGCGGTCGCCGTCGACATGGACGGCGAGACGGTAACGTCCCTGTTTCTGTCTGACGAAGTGGTGGGCTATCGTATAGAGGGCATGCTGATCAGTGCCCGCAGCAGCGACGGCGTCATCTCGCGCATGGCGCGACGCCTGTCATGCTCTCACCATCTGGGTGACAACGGCATCGCGCTGCTTCAACAGGCGCTTGAAACCCTGCGCGAAGAACTGCGCCAGCAGCCTCTGCAACTCTGACGCTGCTCCAGCCCTCAGAGCGACAACTCTAGCGGCTGCTTCCGGCGTTATCTTCCAGCGCTTTCAGCTTCTCCAGCTTCTTGTCCACAGCACGCAACAGATCCAGCATCTCCTGACGCTCATCATGGGCCACCTTGTTGGCCGCCTCACGCTCCGCCCGCTGTTCACTTTCATGCACTTCCTGGGTCGCGCTGACGATAATGGCAATGAAGAGGTTCAGCACCATGAAGCTGGAAATCAGAATAAACGGGACAAAGAAAATCCACGCATGGGGATAGACTTCCATCACCGGTCGGGCAATGCCCATCGACCAGCTTTCCAGCGTCATGATCTGGAACAGGCTATAGATGCTCGCCCCCAGGGTACCGAACCACTCAGGGAAACTTTGCCCGAACAGCTCCGTCCCCATCACCCCGAAGATGTAGAACATCATCAGCAACAACGCTGCCGTCCAGCCAATCCCCGGCAGGGAGTGCATCAGTGACTCCACCAGCATGCGCAGTCGCTTCACCGCAGACAGCAGGCGCAGCACCCGCAGAATACGCAGGCTGCGCAGAATCGCCAGCGGGCCGGAGGCCGGCGCCAGGGAAATGCCTACAATCAGGAAGTCGAAGACGTTCCAGCCGGAGCGGAAGAAACGCGGCCCGAACGCCACCAGCTTGATCAGGATTTCTGCCACGAATACCGCAAGGATGCCCTGATTCAACAGTTGCAGGAGGCCACCCGCCGCCTCCCGGGCACTGGCGGACGTCTCAACCCCCAGGACAATGGCGTTGAGAATGATCAGACCCGTAATGAAATGACGCACGACAGCGGATTCGACCCACTCTCCCAGACGCGTACGCCGGTTGCTCAATGCCAGTGTGTTCATGCTGCGCTACCCCGTGACTTGCCATCAGCGGCGCAGTATAGCGAATGGCGGCAGCCCCGCCATCAGGGCCGGGCAGCATCAGGTATACATTTCCCATTAATTTGTCATCCCCTGTAAAGGGGATAGGCAGCTCAAGCGCAGCGGGGGACACTGAATGCCCGACCGTCAACCTGGAGGGCCACCCCATGACACGTCTGCTAGTGATGATCTGCCTGTTTACCGTCGCCACCGCCGGTCAGGCACAGGACAAGGAACAGGGCAGCGAGCGCTCGGCTGTCCCCGGCAGTGACCAGGCGCAGGAGCGCGCGGATCGCCAGCGTGAGCGACAGCAGCAGCGCACCGGCCGGCGCGTGGACAAGGAGACTGACGAGGCCGCTGACCGCGCCGTGGATCGGGCTCTGAACCGCGTCTTCGGGCGCTGAAGGCCAATCACTGCACAGCCGCCGCTGGAGGAGAATCACCTGAAAGCGGCACCGAGGCCGTCAACCGCGCGGACCGGCCTGCCAGATGGAAGGCGAACACCCCGCCGAGTTCCTCGGCGCGAGTGCGCATGTGATGCAAGCCTCGGCCCGCCAACACATGCTGCTCCGCCTCACAATCCCCCACGCCGTCATTTTCCATCACAATGGACAACTCGGCAGGGTCGCCGGAGAGGGTGATGGCAATCACTTTCGGCCGGGCATGGCGGAACGCATTGGTCAGCCCCTCGGCGAAAATACGACCAATATTGATACTCTGCCGCACCGACATTGTCGCGCCGTTGGCGCGCACTTTCTGCTGCCATTCCAACCGCACCCCCATCTCCTGACAACGCGCCTGACAATCTGCCTGCCAGTCTTCAAGGCAGTCACTGATGCGGCAGTCGGCTGACTGATCCAGCGCCTGCAACGCCTCACGCAGGGACTGCAATGCATTGCGCGCCAGCTGTTCCTGATGCGCATCCGGTGCATTGCGCAGCAAGCTGAGGATACGCCCCCCCACATCATCATGCAGATCCCGCGCTATGCGTTGCCGCTCCGCATCTGCACCCTGTTCGCGCGCCTGCACCGCATTGATGGCCTTGTCTGTCAGTCCGCGCAGCAGCGCTGCAGTGCGCAGGTCATTGCGCGTAAACAGCCGCCCGCCCTCATCAGGGTATTCAAGGACCGTATCAGCCTTGCCGGGCCTGAGCGCCTTGACGTGCAAGCGCGCACCATCCTCGGACGCAGCAACATCCGGCGCAGCATCCACCGCCGGGCGTTGCGTCATATGCAGTGGCCGGAACGTGCTGCGCAACAGTCCCGGCCAGGCGGCATGGATCTTTGCTTCACTGTCCGCTGTAAACAGATTATTCACCAACTGCGGCAGTGAATTCTCAAGCGTGGCAGGCTCACGGCGGCCCAACAGGCCCATCAACCACACCCGTAACGGGAAATAGATCCAGCCCGCAATCGCCAGCGACAATAGCAACGCGTAGGCCCCGGCCATACCGATAACAAACACCAGCACACCGTCGAGCACCAACACCAGTACACCCCCCAGGAACCATTGCCAGGTGCCAAACCACCAGCGCTCCAGATGAAACAACCTGTAGCGACGCAACCCTGCTGCCAACCCGAGATAGAGCACCAGCACCGAGGACAGACTGATCGCCATGGGCACCAGACGGGTACCGCCCACCGCGGGCGGGAGCATGATCAGCGCAAACAACAGGAAGGTACCGACGAAGATCGACAGCACACACCACTTCAGCGCCGCCCGATCCAGTGGCCGTCCGCGAGTAGCACGCCATTGGCAGCCCATGACGGTGACGCCACACACAAAGCCCAGCAGAATAACGCCATAGATGGTGTACTGCGGCCCTGGCCCTATCTGGAACTGATCCGCCAGCCAGGCCAGCACTGCCAGGCCAACGGCGATGGTGGGTGCAGGTTGGGGCCCCAGCCTGCGTGGATATACCCAGAAAAGCGTCGCCAGCGTCGCCGCAACCATCAACACCGCAATATGGTTTACCGACATCAGGAACGCCGTCGTACTGCCATACAAGGCCAACTCGCGACCGCCATAGGTCGCCAGCGTCAATATGGTCAGAAATAGCGCCACGCCAGAGAGGGCAAACAAACGCGTCGCGATATCTGCTGGCCGATACACCCAGATACCCAGCACAACCAGCAATCCAACCCAGCCATAGAATGCATAAATAACAGCGTAGGTCATTGCCGGCGTCCACAGCGGCAGGCTCGTCTCCAGAACAATACGTTGACCGTCGTCGGCCACCATCGTCACCCGATCCTGATTCAGGGCCCGGCGCAGCAGCTGCTGGTCTGCAAGAAAACGGTTATAGGCCTCGTAATCAAGCAGGTCGGGGTCTTCAATCAGAATATCCGGTCGTAGCGGTATATCTCCCTTCGCGGTAGACATGGCAACCAGCACTGTGCCTGGCGCGATGCGCCCCGCATTGGGCCCACTCGCGGCCACATCACTGACACGAATACCCACCGCCGCGTCCGTCTTTTCGAGCGTCAGCCCCAGGGTGGGTGTGGTCGCCACCACCGCAAAGCACATTATTGTCACCAGCAGCGCAAGACCGCTCAGCAACAAGAATAATTTTCGTGGGGGCAGCGCCATCATCCAGTCAAAATGATTCTTCATCAATTTTTCATGCCAGGCTTATCCCGTATCATGCAACAGCTAGCGTAACGGTATCGAAGCGCTTACTCGCGCCACATCTTCGAAGAACTGGAAAGAAAAGAAGCCACCCAACTCTTCCGCGCGGGTACGCATGTGGTTCAGTCCGCGTCCCGCCAGAACATTATGTTCCGCCTCATGCTCACCAAGCCCGTTGTTGATCACTTCGACACTCAGAACGGCGTCATTGCCGGAAATTTCGATGCTGATCGTATCAGGGCGGGCATGACGGAAGGCATTGGTGAGCGCCTCGGACAGGATGCGCCGCACATTGATATGATGACGAATACTGACAGCCATATCCTCGATCTTTGCCGCCTGACGCCATTGCATGGGCACATTCATTTCTCGGCAACGTGTCAGGCAATCCGAATGCCAGTCGTCAATACAGTCATCCAGACGACAAATAACGTTCTCATCAAGCGCATGCATCGTCTCGCGTAACGATTGCAGAGCATTACGCGCCAGGGTTTCATACTTTTCATCGGGCGCATTACGCAGCAAGCTCAGAATCCTGCCGCCCACGTCATCATGCAGATCGCGCATAATTCTGTCCCGCTCGGTCCTCGCTGCTTCAATTTCTGCCAGGCGAACGCGCAGGATACGTCGCGAGACCGTCAGCATTCCGGCAGCATGTTCCACATCCCCCGGCGCAAACAGCCGACGCCCGCGATCGGCGAATGTCAGCGCCACAGAGCCTTTGCCGCTCAGCAGCGGTACGTCCATGACCGCACCATTGTCACGAATGCGGGGGGATGGGAGAAAATCCGGATTGACCACGACGCCCGCCGGTTCGTACAGCCGCTGCAGCAAATGGCGCCAGTGAAGATCTGTAGAACCCGCCGGCACCGCGCTCGATATGAGCTCCACCATCTCGACCAGGCTGTTCTCCGGCGAGGTGCGGGCGCTGCCGGACATGGCCTGCCATGCCCATTGCCGCAACGGGAAATAAAGCCAGCCCACCGCAATCACGGCAACACCCAGGCCCACAACCGGCTGCACCCCCAGCATCGTAATCAGCAAGAGATCAAATGCCACCACCGCCAGGCCGCCGAGGAACCACACCCAGATGCGGAACCACCAGCGCTCCAGATCAAACAGCCGATACCGCAGCACGCCGAAGGCGAATCCGATATACAACATGGACGCGATACCCACCATGGCTGCCTGGGGAAAGACTGCTTCGCCAGTGAAGGCAATCGGCACGAAGTAGATCGCCAGCCCCAGACCCATGACGATGAATATCGACAGAAATACCCACTTCAGGGCAGCACGATCCAGCGGCTGATCCCGGGACAGGTGCCACTGCAGAATGGCGACCAGAATACCGATCAGATAGAGCGCCATGATCGGCATGTAATAAGCATGCAAAGGCCACTCTATCCACTGCATCTGCTCATTGAGCTGGTACAGCACCAGACCGAGCGCAATCGGCACACCGGGGGAGAGCCGGGTCAGTCTGCGCGGGTAATAGGCCATCAGCGCCATAAGGGACACCAGCATCACCGCCAGCGCGAGATGATTCATGCGCGAGAGGAACAGGAAAACGTCCTCGGGCAGCGCCAGCTCCCGGGACAGATAAATGCTGTTGAACAAGGTGGCAAAGAAGAAACCCGCGCCGGACATTGCCAGCAAGCGCGCCGGGAGTTGCCAGGGGCGGGCCGCCCAGACCGCCAGACTGATGGTCCAGGCAATCGTGCCGAACAGATTGAACAGCCAGAAATCCAGCGGCATCGCGTTCAGCGGTCGATCATTGTGCACCGGGATTTTCACGGTGCTGCCATCCGCCAGCACCAGCGTCACTTCCGTCCCTTCGAGTGCCGCCGCCAGCCGGCCCTCGCGTGCCAGCAATGCATTGTGCTCGGCATAGGTCGGGAGGCTGGGAGGCTCCACCCCTGGCACAAACCCGGTCAGATCAAGGTAGTCCCCTGACACCGGGTTTATCAGCGCCATCACCTGCTGATCCACCGTCAACAGGAGCCGGGCATCGCTGTCGGGGTGCAATGCGACGATGCGCAGATGATCGCTGCCCTCATCCGGCGCCAGCGTGATCCCCGTCCAGGGTTGATTGAGCACCGCCATCACTGCCATCAGGATCAGCAGCAGCGCCAGCGCAGCCCCTGTCACCATGGCCGGCACCGGGGCGATACTCGCCCCCGATGCAGCATCTGTCGACACGACCTCGATGTTGTCGTCGCGCTGCGCGCTGGTGGTCGATGCCCCCATGGCCGTCAGCGCCGCGGCTGCGACTGCGGCACAATGCCCATATGCACGGCCTCAAGGGTCGCCTCGGCCCTGCCGGACACATTGAGTTTCCGATAGATGGATTTGATGTGGCTGGCAGCCGTGTTGACGGATACGTTCAACAGCTCGGCAATGTCACTCCGCCCCATGCCCTTGGCCAGCAGCATCAGGACTTCCACTTCCCGGTCCGACAGCGGGTTCTCCACCGTGCGGGTTGGCGCCTGCTGGAAATGCCGCAGAATACGCCGGGAAATGGCCGGGCTCAGCGGCGGTTTGCCGGTGGCAATGCCCGCCAGGCTGTCGATCATCACCTGACGCGGCTGATCCTTGAGCAGATAGCCGTTGGCACCAGCCTGCAGCGCGTCGAACAGATGCCGGTCGTCGTCGAAGATGGTGGTCACGACCAGATACGTTTCCGGGCTGAACTCCTGGAGATGCTGGAGCAGTTGCATACCACTGCCATCCGGCAAACTCAGATCTACCAGCGCCAGCGCCACCGTGTGCTGCTGCAACAGCGCCCGCGCCTGTTCCAGTGTGCCGGCTTCATGGATAGCCGGGGAGGCAAACGCAGCCGTCACGATGCCCGCAAGCCATTGGCGTGTTTCTTCATGATCTTCCACGATCAATACATTCTGCATGGGCAGATTCCCTGCGTGATGATCATTGCTTTTCGATCTAGCCCCGATACAGGACCCCTGTTCTTATTGTTGCCGCTCAGGCGCGGCGTCTCAAGCGCAGGTGCCGGGACACCGCCCAGAGCAGCCAAAGGCGCACAGCCTTCACATCATGACGCTTTGGCACAGGTTACCCCATGCCCCAAACGGGCTAACCTTCAAAGACAGGCCGCTCACGGCTCGCCGGTTAACCCGTTTGGGGCATTCCCGATGCGACACATGGGCGCTACTGTCTGGCGTCAAGCCTGCATTGCAGACACCACGCGTACAGGCATCACACATATAAGGAGTTCAGCACATGGGGCAGAGAGTCACAGCCATCACATCACCCCCGCTCAAAACCGGGGCTCGCAGGTTAGCTGCCACTCTGGGAATGGGCGTGCTCGCCCCGGGACTGCTCGCGTTGAGCACCCTCAGCGCCGCAGCGGAACCCAACGTCCAGCCCGGTGAGTGGGAATACACCAATGTCACCCGAATCAGCACCGGCGGACAGGCCATGCCACCTCAGCGAGACAGCCACCGAGAGTGCGTGACGGCGGAAGACATCGCCAATCCGGAGCTGTTCTCCGAAGACATGGGCGACTGCGAGATCACGGACAAGACACTCAGCCGCTCCAACATGCGTTACAGCCTGCGCTGCACCAGCGAGGAAGGCATGACCTCAACCATGACCATGACCATGCAGTTCAAGGGCGACCGCGTGGAAGGCCTGATGGATGGCAAGATGACCACCCCCATGGGGGAAATGAATATGCAGATGAATATCGAAGGGAAACGATTGGGGAGCTGCTGAACCCGCAGCCCCTCAGCGGGCCAGCTGCGCCTCGATCAGGCTGGTGATGCGCGCGTCTTGCGGCGCTATCTGGCTGGGGAACTGCGCGCTGACGGTGCCGTCCGGCGCGATAAGATACTTGTGGAAGTTCCAGCGCGGCGGCGAACCGCTCTCCCTTGCCAGGGTGCGAAACAGCGGATGCGCCGCCGCGCCGCGCACTGACTGGGGAGCCGTCATGGTGAAGGTGACGCCGTAATTGGCGTAACAGATCTCCGCCGTTTCCGCCTGGTCGCGGGCCTCCTGATTGAAGTCGTTGGACGGCACACCCACGATCATCAGGCCCGCCTCACCGTAGCGCTGAAACAGCGCTTCCAGCCCCTCGAACTGGCCGGTGTAGCCGCAAAAGCTGGCAGTATTCACCACCAGTACCGGGCGGCCTGCGAATTCACACAGGTCGATAAGCTGATCCGAATCGAGTTGCTGGAACTGATGCTGCAACACTGCCGGGCATTCATTGGCCGTTGCCGCGCTCACAGGCCCGGCCAGGCCCGCGAGGGCGATGATCAGTATGGCTACCCGGTGCAACATGTCAGGCTCCGTAGGGTGAATGCTGGTGCTTCGACAACGACTGTATAGAGCATCCGCCCCTACCCGCCAGTACCGCGTGAAGCAACCTCACAGACCACGCGTCCAGAACTGCATGGGCTTGGCCGTTTCGGCGTCTTCGCCGATATCCTGCCAGTTGAACCGGGTGAGCATGCCGTCTTGCCGGCAATACCCCCGCCCCTGCCAGAAGGTGTCCAGCGGCCGATAGTCCGTCGGCCTGGCCGGGTGATCCGCCGGGCGCTGCACCGCACAGAAGGTGGTGATGGCGTATCCGGCACGCCGGGCAAAGGCCTCACGCTGATCAAAAAACAGATGCCCCAGCCCCTGGCCGCGAAAACGGCTGTCGAGCACGGATTCACCGAAGTAGAACACCTCGGCGACGTCGATCCCGCGCTCATGAAACGGCGCCTGAAAGGCCGGCTCGGCCTCTGCCATGGGCAAGCCACTGGAGGCGCCCACCACGTGGCCGTCACTCAGGGCCAGCACCATCAGGCTTTGCGAGGCATTCGCATAGGTTTGCAGATAGCGGCGCTCGTAGGCTTCGTCGCCGTCATAGAGATAGGGCCATTCACGAAAGACCTGCAACCGCAGCCGCGCCAGCGCATCCAGCCAGGGCAGGATGGCCTCACCGGACACACAGGCCACCTCAGCTTGCACGGCTTTCCAGCAGCGCCAGCACTGCCTCCTCGGCCACCCGGTACACCTCATTACCATGCTCACGGAACATCGCCGCAATAATTCCGCGCAGCTTGGCGCTGGCCGCCGCATCAAACAACGGCGCACCATCCGTGAAGGAAAAGACACTTTCCGGCGCATCATCGGGATAGAAGGCCAGGTGACGCGCGGCCATGTCCTGCCACCAGTGCACCAGGCCCTGACGACTGGCATCGGACCAGTCAGGAATTTGTGTGGCCGTAATCTGTACGGAAGTCTGCGGCGGCATGAGCATGTCTCTGGGCAGGTGAGCGACACGTTGCACTTGCTCAAGATTAACACAATGACTGTCCATATGAACAGGCCGCTCAGAGCAGCAACGCGCCCCCTGTCACCAGCAGCATGACAAAGACCAGCTGCCGGAAACGCTGCTCGTTAACGCGGTGGTGCAGCCACTCACCCAGGCACACACCCACCACCAGCACCGGCAGATACATCAGCAACCGCGGGCCCGCCGCCAGCAGGCTGCCGTCGAGAAGGAAGATCACCGTCAGCAGGCTGTTGAGGGAAAACCAGACCGCAATCAGTGTGGCCCGAAAGCGGGCCTTGTCCAGCTGGACACCTGTCAGCGCATAGACCAGCAAAGGGCCGCCGGAGGCAAACAGACCGTGGGTGACCCCGGCAACCGCCATCAGCCCCCGCGTCACGCCCGTCGGGTGCGCTCGCGGCACATGGTTGTTGGCCATGCGCCAGAGCTCCCGGCCGGCAAACCAGATGATCAGCACGCCAAACAATCCCTGCAGCAGATCTGCACCCAGATACGGACGCAGCAAATAGCCCGCCAATGTGCCGGCAGCCATCAACGGCAAGATCATGCGCAATAACGTGGGCCAGTGAATGGCATGACGGTGCCGCACACTCAGGTAACCGCTCATGAGGATATTCAGGGGCACCAGCACCGGCAGCAACGCCGGAATCGGCAACAGGATCGCCCCGAGGGAGAGGGCGATCACGATACTGCCGAAGCCTGTGACAGTTTCAATGGTGTAGGCAATCAGGATAAACAGGGCAAGCCAGAGCCAGGGATCCATTACTGCTCCAGCTCCACCGCGAACTTCTTCATCATGATGCGCTGATACATGTCCGGTGCCACACGCCACAGCAGCGCGCCGAACACGGCCAGGTTATCCGAGTAGACCCGCTTCTTGCGTTTTTCCCAGGCCACGACAATGCGCTCTGCCATCCAGTCTGCGCTTTTCATCTTGCCCACCATGGAGCGCGCATGGCGTGCCGGTTTACCGTCATGGCCCAGCGCGTGCTGCTCGATGGGCGTGTCGATGAAACTGGGATAGGCCATCAGCACATGCACGCCATGACGCTGTTGCTCGCAACGGATCACTTCAAAGGACTGCGACAGGGCGGCCTTGGCAGCGCAATAGGCCGTGCGCCCCAGCACGGGCATCCAGCCCGCCATGGAACCGATATTGATCAGGGCACCCCGGTGCTGCCGGATCTGCGGCATGGCGCGCAGCGCCAGCTCCAGCGGCGCCTGCCAGTCGATCTGCATCACCTTGCGCAGCACCGCAGGGTCGGTTTTGTCGGCCAGCGAGCGGTGCGTGATGCCGGCATTGTTCACCAGCACCGCCGTGCCGCCGAAACGCGCCTGGGCCAGATCCAGCAGCGCCTGCTGATGCGCATGTTCCGTGATGTCTCCCGCCAGCACGGCAACACGCTCAGGCGTGGCCAGCTCGGCGGCGCGGGCATCAAGCTGTGCGCCGTTAATATCTGCCAGTACCAGTGCATGCCCGCGACGGTGAAACGCCCGGGCCATCTCCCAACCGAGCCCTCCTGCCGCGCCGGTAATCAGCACACAGCCGGACAGGGTCATATCGTTGCTCATAGGTCTCCCCTTGCCCGCGCATGCTCGATATAGAAACGCAGGGTGTCTTCCGAGGTCTTTTCCGGCACATAGCCAAATATATCTTTCAAACGCCGATTGCTGAGTACCGGGCGGTAGCGCAGGAAATTCACCTGCTCCGGGCCATAGCGGCCAATGCGCAGGCAACGACCGATCCACAGCACCGTCTTGATCAGACCGGCAGGCAGCTCACGCACCGGCTTGCCCAGCAACGCTGCAATCTCATGAATGGTCAGGGCCCCGTCCCCCGCCATATTGAAGATGCCGGTCTTGTCTTCCCGCAGTCCGAATTCCATGGCGCCAATCACGTCCTCATCCCAGATGAACACGAACGGTGAATCACTGCCGCGGATTGCCAGCAGCCTCTTTGCCGTGAACAGATTGGTGATCAGGTTTTTCGTCTCTGCACCCAGAATTGTCCCGGGGCGGAATATCAGCTGTTTCAGGCCCGGGTAACGGTCACGGTATTCGCCCAGCATTTTTTCGATACGCCGCTTGTGATCAGCGTAGGGAAATTCCGGGTTGCCGCGCAGGGCATGCTCCTCATCCAGCCAGTCAGGATTGTCAGCATGGTAGCCATATGCCGCACCCGAGCTGGTAACGGTGACGTGGCGGACGCCGGCACGCACGCAACAGTCCAGGACATTGCGCGTCCCGTTTACGTCGATGTCATAGTCTTTTTCCCGGCTCCCCGTGGTATCCAGCACGGATGCCAGATGCACCACATGGGTAACACGCTCATGGACCAGCAGATCCTTGAGCGCCGGGTCCCGAATATCCATTTCGTGGATCGGAAAGCCGGCATCATCGCGACGGCGAATGTCCGTGCCCAGCACCTTGTAGTGGGCAGCGAGCCGAGCGCCGAGCAGGCAGCCCACATAGCCGGCAGCACCGGTAATCAGGATCGTCTTGTCTGTCACGAAACCCCCTTTTGTGATTGATTGCCCTCAAGGGCCCGCGCCGCACGTCCATCTTTCGAACGTGCCCAGAGCATGGCCAGCGTCAGGCCGGAAACCAGATGCCACACGCCCCAGAACGCCGTGATCAGCATCATGCCGCCCGCCTCCGGGAAAAAAGTGAACAGAATGACCAGGCCGAGCCCGGAGTTCTGGATACCGACTTCCATGGTCACGGCGCGGCGATCACCCACCGGCATGCGGCAGGCGCGACCCATGAGATTGCCCAGGCTCAGGGCCATCATGTTGTGCGCCACCACCAGCCAGAAGAAGGTATGGAAGCGCTCGATAAACAGGGCAAAATTATTGCTGAACGCAATCGCCACGAAGGCCAGGAAAACCACCAGCGCAGCAATGCGGAACGGCTTTTCACTCCGTGCAGCAAGGCCGGGAAAACGGCGCGCCACCCACATGCCGAGACACATGGGCACCGCCAGCACCAGCAGCACCAATAACAGGATACTGAAAGGATCAATGGCGATACTGGTGAATATCTCGCGCGTATCGGGATTGAGATAGCCATACAACGCAAAGTTGAAGGGCGTCATCACCGTGGCCACGAGGCTCGACACCGCCGTCATGCTCACCGACACAGCGACATTGGCACGGCCCAGCCAGGTCATGATGTTGGAAAAGGTGCCGCCCGGGCAGGACGCCACCAGAATCATGCCCAGCGCCAGCTCCGGGTCGACCCGGAACCACCAGGTGGCAAAACAGGTAATGGCCGGCAGCAACATGAACTGCGCGATCAACCCGGCCACCGGCGCAACGGGCGCCACCAGCACACGACGAAAGTCCTCGACGCGCAACGTCAGGGATACGCCAAACATCATCAGCGCCATAATGGCGTTGAGCATCACCAGGCTGGCAGGATCAAACTGTATCGGCAAAGCTCCGGACATGATGGCTACTCGCTATTCAGGCCGCGCCTGTCGCAGGTTCCGGTGTCCGGACAAGATCCCCCCGCAAACTGCTGATGTGCTTGTGCACGGCAGTGCGGTAAGTGTCCTTGTGCACGTAGTAGGCCATGCGATCCAGTTTCAGATACGCGTAGCCGCCATCCAGCGTATTTTCAGCCTCACGGCGCTTGATCTCTTTCAGCTTCAACGCAGACGGTGCGCCCGCCGCCAGCTGCCGGATATACAGCGCCACCAGCTCGGCCTGTTCGTTGCGCCCTTCCCAGCCGAGACCTGCGGCTTCGATCATGCCCATCATGAACAGGTTATCGTACTCGGGATGGAAGACGTTCAGATAAAGCTGCGGCGCCCCCGCCGTGCGGGGCCAGTTCAACTCATCGCGATCAATGAACGGGTAATGCAGCTTGTAGCCCGTGGCCATCAGGATCAGGTCATAGTCGGCCTGCTCGCCATCGGTAAAGGTCACCGTATGCCCGTCGATCTGTGCGATATCGCGACGTGCATGAATATCACCATGGCCCAGGTGATGCAGAATCAGGGAATTCATCACCGGATGGGATTCATACATGCGGTAGTCCGGGTCAGGCAAACCGTATTGCGACGGCTTGCCCATCACCGTGCGAATCATCAGGCCATCCAGCCACTGCTTGACCCGGCGTGGCAGCTTCAACTTGCCACCCAGGGTATCCGTCGGTTTGCCCAGCAGGAATTTGGGCAGGAAGTAATAGCCCCGGCGCACGGAAAGATCCACCTTGCTGGCATGGTGCACGGCATCCACTGCGATATCCGCGCCGGAATTGCCACAGCCCACCACCAGCACCCGCTTGCCGTCAAAGACCGACGGCGTCCGGTATTCACTGGCATGCATCAAGCGCCCGGCGAATTCACCCGGCAGCGCTGGCATGTTCGGATGGTGCAAGGTGCCGTTGGCAATCAGCAGACCATCAAAACGGCGGGTACTGACTTCGTCGCCCCGTCGCGTGCTGATCAGCCAGCCAGCGCCATCGCGCTCCACGGCCAGCACACGGGTGTTGAATTCATAGTGCCGGTACAGATCGAAGTGCTTCGCATAGTCACGGAAGTATTCACGCAGCTCGGCATGGTGGGGATACGGCGCCACCTCCTCCTTCATCGGGAACTCGGTGAATTCCGTCATGCGTTTGGAGGAAATGAGGTGGGCGGTCTCGTACATGGTGCTGTGGGGGTTATCGATATCCCACAGCCCGCCGACATCCGCATTCAGTTCGAAGCCGATGAAAGGGATACCGTATTTGTCCAGATTTCGGGCAGTGGCCAGGCCCATGGGCCCGGCGCCAATGACAGCGTACATGGGGCCTCCTTCTTGTTATGCTCTTCACACACCAGATCAGTCACACCAGAGTAGGAGATCGCGCCCCAGCTGTACCGGCTCGATCGGGACCATGACCGGTTAATTCGGGACGCCCCCTGCATCAAGGGCCACAGGACGCTATGTCGGAGAGCACATCAAGCAACCCCACCGTGACCCTGCGTTTCAGCCAGGCCGTGGTGCAAGCGGCTGAACGGCTGGGTGTGCGGCTGCCCGCAGAAGCGCTCTCGCGACTTGATCCGGCCCAGGATCGGGTCCCCCTGACGGCCCAGGACGCGATCTGGCAAAGCATCTGCGAGAGCACCGACGACCCGTTGATAGGGCTGCGGCTGGGGCTGGAAATCCAGGTGGGTCATCTGGACAGCGCCGGTCTCCTGGTGATGAGCTGCGACACCCTGGGCGACGCCGTAGACACGCTGCTGGAGTATTTCCCGATCATCAGTGAAGGCAGCCATTTCGAGGCACGCGCCGAACGCGGTGGCCTGCGGCTGCGCTACCGCCCTGGCTATCTCAGCACATTGGAAGTGCGCGCCGAAGCGGTGCTGGGTTGCCTGGTGCACCTGTCGCGCTGGATGACTGGCGAGCAATTCCGACCCAGTGCCATTCGCCTGCAACACGGGCAACGGGACAATGCGGAACGCTACCGTTCGCTGCTGGGTTGCCCGGTGGAGTTCGATGCCGACGACTACAGCATGTGGCTGCAGGACAGTGATCTGACGATTCCGCTGATTCAGGCCAATGCCGCCATGCGTGAGCATCTGCGCGGCGTTGCCGATGGCATGCTGGCCAGCCTGTCGGCGCAGAGTGTCGCGGCACAGGTCGAAGCACTGGTGCGTGAGCACCCGCATTGGGGCAAGGAAAAGGTGGCAGAGACGCTGGGTATCAGCGGCAGGCATCTGAATCGCCGGCTGGCCGATGAAGGCAGCTCCTTCAAGCTGCTACGGGATGCGGCGCTGTACCAGATGGCAGAACAGCTCCTCAGCACGGATCAGCGCCTGGCAGATATCGCCGAGGCGCTGGGGTTTTCCGACGAAAGCGCCTTTGCCAAGGCCTTTCGCCGCTGGGCCGGTGAAAGCCCGGCCCGCTTCCGCGATGCGCGCCAGGCGCTTACTCGTCAGACACTTACGCGTCAGACTCTTGCACGTCAGGACCTCAAGGGAGAGCCTGAGTAATATCGGCCAGAATGTCGTCGATGTGCTCTATGCCCACAGACAGACGCACCATGTCCGCACTCACACCCGCTTTTTTCAGCTCGTGCTCGTCCAGTTGCCGATGGGTCGTGGTGGCCGGGTGACAGGCGAGTGACTTGGCATCGCCGATATTCACCAGCCGCTTGATCATCTGCAGCCCGTCAATGAACTTCGCACCCGCCTCGCGGCCACCCTCGATACCGAAGCTGAGGATCGACGCCGGCGTACCACGCGTATAGCGCTGCGCCAGGGCATGATAGGGATCGTCTTTCAGGCCGGCATATTTGACCCAGCGCACTTTCTTGTGGGCCTTCAGAAACTCGGCCACTTTCTGCGCATTTTCGCAATGCCGTTCCATGCGCAGGGACAGCGTCTCGATGCCCTGCAGAATCAGAAACGCATTGAAGGGTGACAGGGCCGCGCCCATATTGCGCAATGGCACCACACGAGCGCGCCCGATAAATGCCGCCTCACCCAATGCCTCGGTATATACCACCCCATGGTAGGACGGGTCCGGTTCATTGAACTGCGGGAAACGCGGATTATCCTTCCAGGGGAATTTGCCGGAATCCACAATAATGCCCGCCACCGTCGTGCCATGACCGCCCATGTACTTGGTCAACGAATGCACGACGATATCGGCACCGAAATCGATGGGCCGGCACAGCACGGGCGTCGCCACGGTGTTATCCACCACCAGCGGCACACCATGACGGTGAGCCAGATCCGCCAGCGCACTCAGATCGACAATATTGCCCGCCGGATTGCCAATGGATTCACAGAAAATGGCGCGGGTGCGGTCGTCGATCAGCGCTTCCAGTGCCGCCGGATCGTCGCCGCTGCCCATGCGCACTTCGATGCCCATGGTCGGCAAGGTGTGGGCAAACAGGTTGTATGTGCCGCCGTACAACTGGCTGACGGAAATGATGTTGTCACCCACCCGCGCCAGCGTCTGGATGGCGGCGGTAATGGCGGCCATCCCCGAAGCCATGGCCAACGCACCAATACCCCCTTCCATTTCCGCCACGCGCTGCTCCAGCACGGCGTTGGTGGGGTTCATGATACGGCTGTAGATATTGCCCGGCACTTTCAGATCAAACAGATCCGCCCCGTGCTGGGTGTTATCAAAATAGTAGCTGGTAGTCTGATAGACCGGCACGGCCACCGCATGGGTTTCCGGGTCACCGGCAAAGCCGCCATGAATGGCAACAGTCTCGATTTTCATAACGTCCCCTGGTCAGAATGCTGTGCTGCCTGCAATGACAGCACCATGAAGCTTACCGCAAAAGCGCCTGAAGTGAAGGTTCGCAGCGGCAAATCTCGAACTGCCCGGCCGTGATGTAGATCGACGGCAGGGCGTCGAACATTTCCCGCGCGGTACGAATCAGATGGGGCTGATCATAGAAGCCGGCTTCCGCCGCCAGCGTGGAGAGCGTCATGCCGGGCTGCCAGCGCGCCACGGCGCGGGTGATCTTCAGATGCAGGAGAAATCGCCGCAGGGGCACACCGGTCTGCTCACGGAACAGGTGCGTCAGCCGGGACACCGAAATCCCGGCACTCTCCGCCAGGGCGCCGGCATCAAGCCGTTCGGGAAGTGTGTCGCGCAAGTGCGCACAGATACGGGCCACCCGGGGATCGAGTGAGGCCGGCTCTGTCGCCGTGGCATCCAGCAGGCGGTCCAGCGCGGCAGCCATGCCAGCACTGTCGCCGGCACTGTCGAGCGCTGCCACCACGGCGGGCGGCAGGGAAAGATCTGCAGAAACGCCGCCTTTCAGCGCCATCACCAGGCGCCGCCAGGCCGGGCTGTCCGGATCCAGCTGCATGACCAGCATTCGGGTCCCGGCCGGATCAAGCGCCTGCACCGTATCCGGCGCCACCAGCGCCGCCCGCGTCTGGCGCCGCTCACCACTGACTTCCAGCTCAAAGGCGCCGTTGAGCCCCAACAACAGGGACGCGCTGACATGCCGGTGGGGCCGATTGGCCATCAGTTGGCCGCGCACCACCCAGCAGTCGGACCACACGTAAATGGTGCCGTGCAACGACACAGCGCCCGGCCCGTCTGCAGGACGGGGGTCGCTGCGGGGCTGATTGGCAGGCTGGCGGGGAGGCTGTTCTGACGTCAAAAGGCATCCGTTCGCTGGCAGAAGTCGTGTTTCAGCATAACCAAAACCACGGCGTTGCGTAACGCGCGAATAGGGCGAGGCAGATGCTGGCCCCGACGGGCCAGCTGTTCAGCGAAGACTCATTATTCAGAGGTGCCTTAGTGCCCGGCGGGCCGGGGAACCGGCAGACCCAGCTTGGCGCCTACTTCGAAGCTGACAAAGATCGGCCCGATCAGCAGGAACACCAGATCTTCGATGAAGGACGGCTTCTTGCCCTCGACCTTATGGCCGTAAACCTGCACCAGCCAGGCAGCCACCCAGACCACCAGACTGATCCAGAACAGCGACCAGCCGGCATTCTGGATCGCGACAATGCCCCACACGGACAGTGCAAACCAGCCCGTCATCAACAGGAATACCCCGATGGACAGGCGCAGGTACACGATGCCGGAGAGTGCCGCGAGAATGGTGCCGCCATTGACCCAGTAGGCCACTTCCGGGCTCAGGCCTAGCCAGCTGCCCACCGGGATCAGCCACAACAGGCCCAGGGTGGAGAACAGGATCGCCGGCACACAGAGAATGTGAATCCACTGGTTCAGCGGGTTACGGTGGCTGTCGCCGTAATCATCAAGGAATGTCTGCAAGTCGCGCATGGTCGGACCTCATTATTGTACTGGCAAATTTGTACTGACAAGATGCCCGTATGGTAGGCCCGGCATGCCGGGGAGGATTGTATGAGCCCGCTACTAGTCGGGAATCCGCATCTCCCGCCGCCACTCCCGCACCAGCACACTGCGGCGCCGGGGATAGTGGTCGCCCGGCATCGTCAACTCACTGATGCGATCCAGGCGAAAATGCCGGAACCCCTGGCGCAACTCACACCAGGCCACCAGCATGCGGACCCGCTCGAAGAAGGCCAGCATGATCGGCCAGACAGTGCGCTCGCTGGCCTCGCCGTCGGCGCGCCGGTAGCCCATATGCAGCCGTTGCTCACGGCGAATGGCCTCACGCACATGGGGCAGAAAGGCCGTACCCGGGTCCTCCCCGACCGGCGACGCCCACAAGCCGATGTCATCGATGCGGTCGCGCAGGTCCTGTGGCGAGGCGGTCGCCACCTTGGCCAGCACGTTGCGCGCTGCACGCACCAGCTCCTCATCACCCTGCCCGGCCACCCAGCTGGCCCCCAGCACCAGCGCCTCCAGCTCCGCATCATCGAACATCAACGGCGGCAGAAAGAACCCGGTGCGCAGCACATAACCCATGCCCGCTTCCCCATCAATCGTGGCACCCAGGCCAATCAACGCCTGGACATCCCGATAAATGGTGCGCACGGAGACGGACAACTCATCCGCCAGGGTCGCCGCAGTCACCGGCAGGCGCCGACGGCGCAGGGCATCCATCAGGCTGAACAGACGAGCGGTCTTGTCCATGACGGCGCCCTACTCCGCTACAGCGCGGGTGGAGAGGCCGGGATGAGAGCCGTATTGAGAGACGGGGTGAAGGGTCAACATGGGTCTGCTCTCCGTGACGTAAAGGAGCCTCAGTTGTAGCAGCCCATGCTGACAGATTATGGCAGTAGCGTCGCCGGGCACGGATGCACCCGGCCGCAGGGCTACTTCAGCGTCGGCTCCGGCCAGAAGTCGAACTGGTCAGGCACGGATTCCGACACCCGGGCCGTGAACACCGGCTCGCGCTTTTCCAGGAAGGCCTTGAAGCCGTCCCGGCCATCCTGGCGCTCGCTGGTGATATACATCAGGCGCGAATCCACGTTATGGGCATGCATGGGGTGATCGAAGTTGGGGTTGCGCCAGAGCATCTGCCGGCCCAGCGCCAGCGAAATCGGCGAGGTCTTGTGCATCAGCTTTCGCGCCAGAGTATAGGCTGCGTCCAGCACCTGGTCCTTGGGCTCAAGATTGCGGAACAGGCCTTTCTGCAGACCTTCCTCAGCCGAGAAGATTTCGCCGGAAAGCACCCACTCCATGGCATTCTGCATGCCCACCAGGCGCGGCAGGAACCAGCTGGAACAGGCCTCAGGCACGATGCCGCGCTGACTGAAGACAAAGCCGATCTTGGCGCCTTCCGCCGCAATGCGAAAATCCATCGGCAGGGTCATGGTGATGCCCACGCCGACGGCAGCGCCATTGATGGCCGCAATCACCGGCTTCTTCGAGCGATAGATCGCCAGGGACAACTCGCCGCCGGAATCGCGAATCTCGTCAATATTGAGTTCGTCGGCGCTGAGTTCGTCACCCTGGGGGGTGTCGTAGCCAAAGATATTGCCCTCGGGGCGCTCCAGCTCCATGCCGGCACAGAACGCGCGGCCAGCACCGGTCACCACGATCACGCCGATGTCGTCGTCTTTATTGGCACGATCCAGCGCATCGAGCATCTCGGTGCGCATCTGCAGTGTCCAGGCATTGAGCCGGTCGGGGCGGTTGAGGGTAATCGTCAGAATGCGATCGCTGACGTCATACAGGATGTCCTGATAAGCCATGGTCGTCCTCGGGCAGGCGGTGTGAAAACCAAGCGGTGTAAAACAGAGCCCGACCATAGCAGAGCTGGCCTCGGGAGCGTAAGCCCCGAGGCAGCAGGATCGCGGTCAGCTGTTGCCGCGATTGTTCTTCAGTGCCATCAGCACCTGGGTGCGCACCAGCAGCCCCACCAGTCGGCGACGTTCATCCACCACCGGATAGACCTTGGGCTTCTGTTTGATCATCTGCTCCGCAATATCCACCACGGAGCTGTTGAGCCCGACTGTCAGCGGATCCCGATGCATCACATCTTCCACTTTCGGCGAGCCTTCTGCGTGATAGCTGGACACCAGCATGCTACGCAGGCAATCCTGTTCGGACACAAAGCCAATCACTTGCTCATCGCTGTCGATGACCGGCAACCCGGTAAACTTGTGTCGCAGCAACGTATCCACCACGTCGGTAAGCGGCGTCCCCTCTGCTATCGCCGGCGGATGCTTCGCCATCACATCCTTGACCAACAGGCTGCTCATGTTGCTTCTCCTTGCGTGTGTTATTCACATAGGGTTGTTCGTATAAATATACACCCCTGACCGGCCCACGCCAGTCAGGGGTGTAGAAGGTATCGCCTGGGTCAACCCAGGTGCGCGCTGAGCATCCACACTGCTTTTTCATGCAGCTCGATGCGACCGCCCGCCAGCGACGCCGTACCTTCATCGCGGTGCTCCTGGGCAATGCGCAATACCCGGTCGGCCTGCTCCGCCACCGTGCGGTGATCCGCCGCCAGCTCGGCCAGCATGGCCTCAGCATCCGGCTCGCCCTGGGCGTCCTTGACCGCAGACAGGCTCGCGAACTCTGCATAGCTGCCCGGTGCGCGCTGGCCGATGGCACGAATACGCTCCGCGATCAGATCCACCGCCTGGGCCAGTTCGGTGTATTGCTCCTCGAACAGCAGATGCAGCGCATGGAAGTTGGGGCCCTTCACGTTCCAGTGGAAGTTGTGGGACTTCAGGTAAAGGGTATAGCTCTCCGCCAGAAGACGAGAGAGAGCGGCTGCCACTTCAGGGTTGTGATTCATATATGCGCTCCTTCCTGAGGTTATCAGGACGCTGTGAAACAAAACCGGCCGAGGCGCTTCCCGGCGTACCTGTCAGGTCCGACGGCAATGCCCTGCCTGAGTTCCAGACTACGCCAGCAACACAGAAAGAGACAGAGCATTAATGCTTGGGATTTGATAGCTTAAGGCTATTGCAGGGCGGATAAGCAGAGCAGGCAGCAGGCCCGGGATTCAGTGCCTCTTCAGCACCTTGGCCATATCAATCAGCATGGCGCGCTTGTCTTCGTCCAGCTCACGCACATGGCGCTGAAGCCGTTGCAGATCGGCCACCCAGGGCTCAGGTTCCAGGGCTTTGCTGGCTGGCGTATTGCGGGCCGCCTCAAGCTCCAGATAGATATCTGACACACGGGTCTGCAGGGCGGCAGCGAGGCCGTCGAGCAGGGACAGGGAAGGTTGCTGAAGACCGCGCTCGATGCGCGACAGATTGCTGGCATCCGTACCCGCCCGGAAGGCCACATCCTCCAGGGTTTCCATGCGGCTTTCCCGCTTGAGCTTGAGCACGTCACCAATCTGCATGACGGGATTGTGCGAAGCGTCGTGACGCCACACCATGCGCCAAAAACAACATCTGCAATCACGATTTGCGCATTACGCCATTTCGCTCCGGAAGCCCCGGCTGCGTCAAAAGTCGCCGTGGCGCCCCTGCCCGTCACGAAAGCGGCTGGCACCAGACACGGTTTCGCCCGACTGCAGCGTGCGCAGCCCATATTCGAACTCATTGGCGATGGCCGCCGACTCCGTCATGCCCCACTGCTGCAAGGCGCTGGCGCGGTCCCCGCGCAGGCAGGTCTGCGGAAACGCGGCAATCTGCAATCCCAGGGCTCTGGCGGCATCAAGCAATGTGCCCTGCGCCACCACACGATTGGCCAGCCCCATCTGCAACGCCTCGTCGGCACTCACCGGGCGCCCGGTCAGTATCAGGTCCATGGCCCGGCTCATGCCGATCAATCGCGGCAGGCGCACCGTGCCACCGTCGATCAGCGGCACCCCGAAGCGCCGGCAGAAAACCCCGAACACCGCCGTGTCATCCGCCACGCGCAAGTCGCACCAGGCGGCCAGTTCGAGCCCACCCGCCACGCAATACCCGGAGACGGCGGCAATGACTGGTTTGCTGAGCTGCATGCGAGTGGGCCCCATGGGGCCATCGCCGTCTGCGCTGATGCGATTGGCGCCCTCGCCGCTGGCGACCGCCTTGAGGTCTGCGCCGGCACAGAAATGCGCGCCCGCGCCGCACAGAATCGCGACACTCAGCGCCTCGTCCTGCTCGAAACGCCTGAATGCCGCCGCCAGCGCCTCTGCGGTGGGCCCGTTTACGGCATTACGATGGGCCGGACGATTGATGGTGACCCACAGCAGGGGCGGTTCGGCGACAACAGTGACCGTGTCAGACACGGCGGATGGGGATGAAGCGGACATGGCGGGCACTCCGTCTGCATTGGGCAGCGCTGATCAGGACAATGTTAGTCAGGACGATGACGAGATTACCGATCCTGACACCGGAATGCTTCAGGGAACAGCCTTGGGTCGATATGGTGCCTGCCACACAGCAGTGATAGTCTGCCTGCATCGCTCGGACACACCGCTGCACTCACCGGAACCCACGCAATGCCCACCGGGGAAACCTACTCAACGCTGGAAGAAAACCTCAACAGCCTGACCCACGGGGTCGGCGCCCTGCTGAGCATCGTCGGCACCGTAATGCTGGTGATCGTGGCGTCACAGATGGGAGACCCTTGGAAGATCGTCGGCTTCGCCGTCTTCGGGGCCAGCCTGACACTGCTGTACGGCGCCTCGGCCCTGTACCACGGCTTTCGCGACGAGCGCCTGCGCAGCATCTTCAAGATGCTCGACCACTGCGCCATCTTCGTGCTGATTGCCGGGAGCTACACCCCGTTTCTGCTGGTCAACATGCGCGGCACCATTGGCTGGACCCTGTTCGGCATCATATGGGGCCTGGCGTTTACCGGTGTGGTCCTGAAACTGCTGTTCGGCAATCGCTACAAGATCCTGCGGGTGGTGATCTATCTGCTGATGGGCTGGCTGGTGATGTTCGCCTCCGGCGAGCTGCTGGCCAATATCAACGACCTCGGCTTCTACCTGCTGCTGGCCGGCGGCATCACCTACACCCTGGGGGTGGTGTTCTATCTGGTTCACCTGATCCCCATGAACCACGCCATCTGGCACCTGTTCGTGATGGGCGGCAGTATCTGCCACTTTTTCGCGGTGTGGTATGGCGTGCTGCCGCACTGACCAAAACTGACTCACCTGTCCGATCCGGGCATTGACCGGCGGCGACACGCTGCCTTAAATGTGGGCCGCACGACCTTTGGGTCACTTTTCGGTTCACTGGCTCAGTGATCCCGTTCAGACAAACCCGGGTCCGCTCTCCGACGTATAGCCGACAGGAACCTCCTCACCATGGCAGATATCCATATTCCCAAGCCGGTGGCACCGATGATGCCCCGCACCCTTTTCGATTCCGACCATGAAGCCTTTCGCGCCACCGCGCGCCGCTTCTTCGAGACCGAGATCGCGCCGTTCCACGAAAAGTGGGAAACCCAGCAGCACATCGACCGTGATCTGTGGAACAAGGCCGGTGAGCTGGGCATGCTCTGCCCAACCATGCCGGAGGAATACGGCGGTTCCAATGTGGATCGTCTGTACAGCATGATCCTGATGGAAGAGCAGGCCCGCTCCGGTGATTCCGCCTGTGGCTTCTCCCTGCATTCCGACATCGTAGCCAATTACCTGCTCAACTTCGGCAATGATGCGCAGAAACAGCAGTGGCTGCCGAAGATGGCCACCGGCGAAGTCGTCACCGCCATCGCCATGACCGAGCCCGGCACTGGCTCTGACCTGCAGGCGATCAAGACCACCGCCAAGGCCGATGGCGACGACTACATCGTC
Source organism: Alcanivorax sp. (assembly GCA_022565695.1). Taxonomy (GTDB): domain Bacteria; phylum Pseudomonadota; class Gammaproteobacteria; order Pseudomonadales; family Alcanivoracaceae; genus Isoalcanivorax. The sequence continues at coordinate 133,658 of JAIUME010000001.1, forward strand.
AACGGCTCGAAGATCTTCATCACCAATGGCTACCTGTGTGACATGGCCGTCGTGGCAGTGCGCACCGGGGATTCCGGCAAAGGCGCACAGGACGTGTCCCTGCTGATGATCGAAGCAGGCACTGAAGGCTTCACCAAGGGCAAGCCGCTGAAAAAAGTCGGCATGCGCGGCCAGGACACCTGCGAGCTGTTCTTCGACAACGTGCGCGTACCCAAGAGCAACCTGCTGGGCATGGAAGGCATGGGCTTCATCATGCTGATGAAAGAGCTGGCCTGGGAACGCATGATGATCGCCATCATGTGCGTGTCCGGCGCCGAAGCCGCACTGGCCACCACGGTGGAATACGTCAAGGACCGCAAGGCCTTCGGCAAACCCATCTCGGCGTTCCAGAACACCCGCTTCAAGCTGGCTGAAATGCGCTCGGAAGTGCAGATCGCCCGCGTCTATGTAGACCGCTGCATGGAGCTGGTGCTGAAGAACCAACTCAGCCCTGAAGCCGCCTGCGCGGCCAAGTACTGGGTCTCTGATCTGCTCAGCAAGGTGGTGGACGAGTGCGTGCAGCTGCACGGCGGCTACGGCTACATGCTCGAGTACCCGATTGCCCGGGCCTACATCGACAACCGCGCCAACCGCATCTATGGCGGCACCAATGAAATCATGAAAGAGCTGATTTCACGCAGTATCTAAGACCCACATCGACCATCGAAACCGGCCTGCCGCGCCCGCGGCAGGCCGATTCATCTAAAAAACTGAACAATCCCCCCTGCACACCCCCGTGTTTCCCTCGCCCGAGGCTGCCTATTCTCGTGATTGGCCTGTTTTCACAGCACCAATAGCACCCACAGCATCAGGCACAGACAATCCGACCTTCTCGAGGAGTGATGACGCATGGCGAAAGTACTGGTTCTTTACTACAGCACCTGGGGACACGTGGAAACCATGGCCGAGGCCGTAGCCGAGGGCGCCCGTGGCGTCGCTGGCACTGACGTGACCATCAAACGCGTGCCGGAAACCATGCCGGAAGACACCGTCAAGGCCATGCACGCCAAAGTGGACCAGAAAGCCCCGCTGGCGACCCCGGACGAACTGGGCGACTACGACGCCATCATCTTCGGCACCCCCACCCGCTTCGGCAATATGGCGGGCCAGATGCGCAACTTCCTGGATCAGACCGGCGGGCTGTGGGCCAACGGCAAACTGGTCGGCAAGATCGGCAGCGTCTTCATCTCCACCGGCACTCAGCACGGCGGCCAGGAAACCACCATCACCTCGTTTCACACCACCCTGTTTCACCACGGCATGGTCGTGGTCGGCGTGCCCTATACCTGCCAGGCCTTGACCAATATGAAGGAAATTACGGGCGGCACGCCCTACGGCGCATCAACACTTGCCGACGGTGATGGCAGCCGCCAGCCCAGCGCCAACGAGCTGGAAATCGCCCGCTTCCAGGGCAAGCACGTGGCAGAGCTGGCGGCCAAGCTGACGCAATAAACGCCAGCATGGCTTCCGCGATACACGCCCCCTAAGACGCATCGCCCTGACGGGCGATGCGCAACAGGGCATCGCGGTAGTCACCAAGGCGTGATGACGCCCGCTGCCGCTGCCGATCCGTCAAGGTCGGGTGAAGCTCCGCAAGGCAACCCTGCATGACATCCAGCCCCTCTCGCTGCAGTGCAACGATATCGTCGGGGCGCCGATCAGGTAGCAACTGATAACGCGCCTGAAAATACGCCTGCAAAGCCTGTTGATCCGCCCCCTGCTCGAGCAACGTCACCAATTGCTGATTCATGTCGGCCCGCCAGTCCCGCTGCCGGGCCCAGGTATCGGGCATGCGAGTAATGCAGGTGTTGAGGAGTGCCTCCTGCTGCGCATCCAGCCTCCCGGTCCAGCGGCTGACCGCATCCTGGAGCCGGGCCTGACGCGCTGCGGTATCCCGCTCGGCCTCTTCATCCAGCATTGCCTGAAGTTCACTGCCCAGATGCGCCACCTGCCCGGGCCGCAGGTCTGCCAGCACGGTCACCATGCCGGGAATCAGATCGCCACTGACTTCTCGACCGAAATGGCCGAATGCTGCCATCTGCACCGCTAACTGCTCCGTCGTGACCGTGTCGGCATCGAGGGTGTTTGTGAATGTCTCAAGCAACGCCGCCAGCTCACCGGCCCGCGCGCGCCCCGGCCCATCCCGGTACTCCTGGATCAGCGCGCGTGCCGCCTGGCGCTGGTCACGATCCAGATCCAGCAGGTTGGCTGCCCAGCGCGCGACAAACCAGTCGCCGCGCTCGTAGGCGATGTCCACCCGGTGACAGCCCGCCAGCAACGCGACACAGCACAGGGCTGCAAGGGCGTGCCGCCAGAAACCCTGAAGCCGTGTCATACATTGATGTCCCTGCAACATGCCCACATTCCTGACCTCACATGCCAGTGTCCGGCATGCGCTGTGAGGGACGTGTTACCGCATCAGAAACGCACTACCAGACCCGCATGGGCCGGTGCCAGCCACCATTGCCAGTCATACGCCAACTGGTTGTCTCCCACGCGCAGCGTGTTGCGCGGCGCAGACGCATAGCGGTCCGCGTGCCGTGTCGCCTGGCGCGGCTCCGTGCGAATGCGCACTTCGCTCACCAGCATGCCGGAGGCAAAATTCAACCAGCCATCACTGGGCCGATCGTCACTGACGCCGATCGCCAGCCCGCCCGCTGCATTCACCAGCAGCGGCCCCATGCGGGCACGCCAGCTCTGCCGGCGCAGCTCTTCGATGGCCAGTGCCGCTACCGCTGCCCGGGCCTGCGCCAGATCCGGCGCCTGCCCGTCGCCGGTATCCAGTGCACGTTGTGTGCGCCGATGCGACGGGGGGCTGATCAGCACATCCGCCAGCGCCAGACTGCTTTTGATCGCCGTAACATGGGCATCAAAACGGGTTTCCCGATTGTTCGTACGCTCGGCTTCGCTGAGGTAGAAGCCTATCGCCGCGCCATAACCGCCGGCCCAGATCAGTTGCCAGTTGCGCGCATGGCGGGCGCCCTCGTCCAGCGTTGCCTGCAGGCGCGCGGCTTCTTCCGCAGGGGCGGTGCTTTCCTGCCGGGTGCTCTCCCGGGCGCTCTCCTGAGCACTACCAACACTGCTCAAGACAATCAGCAACGCGCACACGGTGGCAGACCTGATGCCTCGATACGCTTTGATGCCGTTGCGGCGCGTACTGCGCTTTGTCATGTGATCTCCCGTTTGCTGCATGCCACCGGCTCTGTCAGGCAAACACTATAGCGGGTCTGCGGGCGGCAGGCACAAACCGGATCGCAGGCAAAAAATAGTTCGTTCTGCGCGTCATATCAGCCACCAGCCGATCAGCAATGCGCCGACAAACATCGGCACAGACCAGCGGTGAAATTCCCACCAGATACCCGGCACGGGCGCGAGGCGCAAGGCAATCAGGTTGGCCAGCGAGCCGATGGCCAGACCGAACCCGCCAACGCTTACGCCCCAGACAAGCCCGCGCCAGTCCTCCGTGAAAGAAGACAACAGCACCGCCGCCGGCACGTTGGAAATCACCTGCGAGATCAGCGCAGCACTGCCCAGCAACGCGACCGACGAATCCTCCACCCCGGCAAAGAGGGTACTGAGCAACGGCCATGTCGCCAGCAAGCCGAGATTGACGAACATCAGCATCAAGGCCAGCAGCAACCCCCAATCCAGTTTCACCAACAGGTCGCGTCGCCACACCGCAAAAACCACCAGCACCGCCACCATGGCCGGCACGGCCAGACCACCATCGGCGAGCCACAGAAAAGGCGGGAAGCAAAGCACCGCCAGCCACAGCAGGCGGCGGTCACCGATGGGCGGGGATTCATCCAGCACGCGCAGAGGGCGGCTGGCAAACGCCAGCGGCACGGCCAGCAGTAACAGTGCCAGCAAGGCCGCCGACAGCGGCAACATGGCCAGCAGGAACTCCAGAAATCCCAGCTCGGCGCTTTGCCAGATATACAGGTTTTGCGGATTGCCCATGGGGCTGACGGCAGAGCCCGCATTGACCGCCAGCGCCTGGAACACCACCAGACGGCCCACGGGCAGCACCGTTCTGGTCCGCAACGCCAGCGTCAGCGGCACGACGATAAACAGCGCCACATCGTTGGTCACCACCGCCGACAACGCTGCGGCAAACAGGATCAGCATCGCCGCGAGACGCCGCTCACCCGCCGCATGCACCAGCAGCCAGCGGCCCGCCAGCCCCAGAAAACCGCTTGTTTCCAGTGCTTTGCTGAGCACCATCAAGCCGCACAGCGCGGCCAGCATGTCCCAGTGCACCAGCGCGGCCAGCCCCGACAGCGGCAGCGGGAAGAGCAGGTAGCACAGCGGCAGACTCACCAGTAACACGGCCAGCAACGGATCACGCGCCAGGCCGGCAAGCAGGAACCCGCTACGTCGTCTTGCCCCCATAGTTTACTGACGCCTCATTCTTACTGACGCCTCTGCTCTATCCGCCGATACACCCATGCCAGCTCGCCACTCTCGAGGCTTTTCAGCTCCCGCTCGTAGCGAATACCCAGGCGCTCGTAACGATCCAGCCGCGCCAGCTCCCGTCGCGACACCTCGAACACCTGCCCCACAGTGCGGCCGGTGGCGTCCGGGATCACGTCCAGCGCATCACGGCGATACCCGGCCAGGGCGTCCGGCCGGGCTTGCCCGGCGCGCCCCATGACGATGCAGCGCACCCAGGGCCGGGTCAGCGTGCCGTAGGCGAAGACCTGATGGCCACGCTCACCGTCCATAGTCGCCTCAATAGCCGGCAGATCTTCCGGCGGATAGTAGCCCCAGGGGCTGAGCAACGTCAGCCAGAGATAACCCGCTGCCACCAGGCACACCGCCAGCAGCCCCAGCAGTGCGCGTTGCAGATAACGCATACCTGTCTCCGTCGGAGCGCGTTCTGTCAGAGCGCGTTGACTGGAATCTTCAGGTAGACGGTACCGTTATCTTCCGCCGGTGGCATCTGCCCGGCGCGAATATTCACCTGAATCGACGGCAGAATCAGCCGCGGCATCGCCAGGGTGGCATCGCGCTCTGTGCGCATGGCCACAAACGCCGCCTCTGATATGCCCTCGTGCACATGAATATTGCTGCGCTTCTGCTCTGCCACGGTGGTTTCGCAGGCGTGGCTGTCACGGCTTGCCGGCGGATAGTCATGGCACATGAACATGCGCGTGTCCTCCGGCAGCGCCAGCAGCCGCTGCACCGACTGATACAGCGTCGCCGCATCACCACCGGGGAAATCACAGCGCGCCGTGCCGACGTCCGGCAGGAACAGGGTGTCACCGACGAACAGCGCATCGCCGATCAGCCAGGACATGTCCGCCGGGGTGTGGCCCGGAGTGTAGATCACACGCCCGGTCAACTCGCCGATGTGGAAAGTCTCATCCTCGCTGAACAGGTGATCGAAATGACTGCCATCACAGAGAAACTGCTTTTCCAGATTGAACACGTCGCGGAAGATCTTCTGTACCTCCCGGATCTTCTCGCCAATGGCTATCTTGCCGCCGACCTGATCACGCACAAAGGGCGCCGCCGACAGATGATCTGCATGGGCATGGGTTTCCAGAATCCAGTCCACGGTGAGATCCTGCGCGCGCACGAAATCCACCAGCCGCTGCGCGCCACCGGTGCTGGTGCGGCCCGACTTGCTATCGAAATCCAGTACCGGGTCGATCACTGCGGCGTGACCGCCGGCCCGGTCATAGACCACATAGCTCCAGGTCTCGGTATCGTCATCGAGAAACGGCATCACTTGCGGAATAACCTGAGTCATCGCTTTCTCCTTTCTTGAGCGTGTGCGGCACCCGCATGGGAGGACACCGCTTCTGCATACAATATACTTGCAGATATATTGTATTTCAATATAATGTTGACATGTTCCCGACCCGAGCCCATCGACATGCCTGATATCTCTCATACAGACAAGTCTCATCCAGACACGTCAGCAATGAGCATCGACAAAATGCGCGAAGCAGCTGGCAGCGCCACGCTGTTACTGCGCTCGCTGGCACATCAGGACCGGCTGCTGCTGCTCTGCCAGCTGAGTCAGGAAGAGCTTTGCGTCAGCGACCTGGAAGAACGGCTGGGCATCTATCAGCCCACCCTGTCCCAACAGCTTGGGGTGCTACGCCGCGAGGGTCTGGTGACCACCCGGCGCGAGGGCAAGCACATCTATTACCAGGTCGCGGACCCCAACGTGCTGGCGGTGCTGCAGACGTTATATACGCTGTACTGCAACAACGACGCATGAGACAACAGACCACAGCAGAAGCGAGGAGAATCCCATGCACATAGACTGGGCTGCATTTACCCCCTGGAGCGCATTGATCGGTGGTGGCCTGATCGGTCTGGCCGCTGCGGCCATGATCCTGTTCAACGGTCGTATCACCGGCATTTCTGGCATTACTGGCGGGCTGCTGGTGCCGCAGCGAGGCGACATCGCCTGGCGCGCCGCCTTTGTACTGGGCCTGATCCTGGCGCCGGTCGCCTGGCTGCTGACCGGGCCGCTGCCTGAGCTCCGCATCGACGCCGACTACCCACTGCTTGTCATTGCCGGGCTTCTCGTGGGTGTAAGTACTCGCTACGGCGCAGGCTGCACCAGCGGCCATGGCGTCTGCGGCCTGTCTCGCCTGTCGCCCCGCTCGCTGGTGGCCACACTGCTCTTCATGGGCACCGGCTTTGCCACGGTGTTCGTCGTCCGCCATCTGATGGGAGCCTGAGCCATGACACGTAACTCTTCCGTGCCAGTCGTCGTATCGGCCTTTCTGATCGGGTTGCTGTTCGGCATCGGCCTGCTGGTCGCCGGCATGGCCAACCCCGCCAAAGTACTCGCCTTTCTTGACCTCGCCGGCGCCTGGGACCCCTCGCTGGCACTGGTCATGGGCGGCGCCATTGTCGTCGGGCTGGTGGCCTTTCGGGTCGCTGGCCAGCGCAAGATCTCCCTGCTCGGCGAGCCCATGCGTTTACCCACCCGGCGCGATGTCGACAAACGCCTGGTCTGGGGCAGTCTCGGCTTCGGCATCGGCTGGGGACTGGCGGGCTTCTGCCCCGGCCCGGCACTCGTGGCCCTCGGCGCCGGCCAGATGAAGGCCGTGGTGTTTGTTGTTGCGATGCTCGCCGGCATGGCCCTGTTTGAGCTGCTGGAACGCCGACCGGGCAAACGCCCCATGGCGCCATGACCGACAACACGCCCCCCAACCGCTTCGCCGCCTGGCTGCCCGATTGGCTGCGGCGCTATCAACGCGCCGCCATCACCGGCGACATGACCGCCGCGCTGGTCGCCACGCTGCTGCTGATTCCCCAGGGGCTGGCCTACGCCGCACTGGCCGGGCTGCCGCCCCACGTAGGCCTGTACGCCAGCCTGCTACCCCTGGTGGCCTACGCCGCCTTCGGCTCCAGCATGGTGCTGTCGGTAGGCCCCGTTGCCGTACTCGCCCTGATGACCGCCTCGACCCTGACCCCCCTGTTTGCCCCCGGCAGCGCCGAGTATGTCGCCGCCGCTGGCATGCTGGCCCTGCTCTCTGGCGTCATGCTGTTCGTGTTCGGCCTGTTGCGTCTGGGCGTGCTGGCACAACTGCTCAGCCACCCGGTGATCAGCGGTTTTATTTCCGGCGCCGCCGTCCTGATCATCATTGGCCAGATGCGCCCGCTGCTCGGCATCGACGTCAGCGGCGCCAGCGCCGTCACACTGCTGATGGCACTGGTGGCCAATATCGATGACGCCCTGCCCCTGACCAGCATGGTCGGCCTGGGCGCCCTCGCCCTGCTGGTACTGGCCCGGCTGTTTCTCGCCCGGGCACTGGTGCGCCTTGGCCTGCCCGCTGTGCGCGCCGCACTGGCTGCCCGGCTCGCGCCAATGGTGGTGGTACTGGGTGCCATAGTGCTGGTGGTTATCCAGGGCTGGCAGAACACGCTGCATGTGGTGGGTACCCTGCCCGGCGGCCTGCCGTCCCTGACACTGCCCACCAGCGACTGGTCGGTAATCCAGATATTGCTGCTGCCGGCGCTGGCCATCGGCCTGGTGGGGTTTGTGGAGAGCGTGTCCATCGGCCAGTCTATGGCCGCGCGTTACGGCCAACGCCTGAACCCCGACGCCGAGCTGCGCGGCCTTGGCGCCGCCAATATGGCCAGCGCCGTCAGCGGCGGCTTTCCGGTCACCGGCAGCTTTGCCCGCACCGTCGTCAACGCCGAAGGCGGCGCCCGCACCCCCATGGCCGGACTGTTTGCCGCCGCCCTCATGGCCCTGGTACTGCTCGGCTTTACCGGCCTGTTCAGCGCCCTGCCCCTGACCGTGCTCGCCGCCACCATCATTGTCGCCGCCGCCGGCCTGATCGACCTGAACACCCTGCGCCACGCCTGGCGCTACGACCGCACCGACGCCGTCGCACTGCTCGGCACCTTTGCCGGCGTCGTGCTGTTCGGCGTGGAAGCCGGCATCGCCATCGGCATCGGCCTGTCCCTTGCCACACTGGTGTGGCGCGCCAGCCGCCCGCATATCGCCGTCGTCGGCCGCCTGCCGGGCACCGAACACTTCCGCAACGTGAACCGCTACGAGGTGGAAACCCATAGCTCCGTGCTGTTTCTGCGCATCGACGAAAACCTGTTCTTCGGCAACGTCCGCGCCGTGGAAGACCGCGTGCTGAGCGAACTGAAACGCCAACCCGAAGCCCGCCACCTGGTGCTGATCATGTCCTCCGTCAGCCGCGTAGACGGCACCGCCCTGGATACGCTACATGGACTGAACAAGGAACTGGCAAAACGCAACATCCTGCTGCATCTTGCAGAAGTAAAAGGCCCGGTGCTTGATCGTCTGGCGCGCTCAAGCCTGCTGGAACAGCTGAGCGGGAAGGTGTTCATGTCAGCGTTTGAGGCGGAAGTGTTTTTGGCGGAATCGTGACCGTGTGGGCGGGCGATGAATGACGTCGGGATTTGCGCTGAATAACTTCGTAATGGGCTTTCAATCCATCTCAGACAGTTATTGTCGCCCTTATTCTGAGAAACGCCGCGGACAACCGCGGCCCTGCATTACACCTTCGGATACAGGCCTCACTTGGCTGGGTGGGTGCTGGCATCTCGTACCCATGGGTCACCTTTTTCTATCGGACATGCTGCTTCAACCTCCACCGGCCAGCGAGGGATTTTGCTGGTTGCCATAGCAATGGAGCGCCCTATAGCTGAGGGAATCAAAGGCATCAACATTATCAACTGAATGACTAGCGAACCATGAAAGTTCAATATCAAACGTTTAAATCCAAACCATGCTGTTTCCTTTCTATCTGCGATATCCAGACAATCCAGCGTATAAGGGGCGATGGCGGCGGGGCCTTTCTCCATATACAAACGTAGATACTCAAAGTGGTGACGAAGATTCTCTGGCTCCGAAACATACCCGAAGGCGAAAGTTTCCAGAACAGTTTCCCGATCACCCGCCAATATATTCGCTCGCAGATCCCATCCATCGCCGACCGGATCGCGCTCGCTTGGAGAAGAAGGCACTATAGTAATAAAAATATCGTCCCAATTCGCCTCTAGGACAGTCCCATCAAGACGAAAAACATAGACCTTTCTGTTTTTTCTATTAAGCCTTATTGGGTAATGAGTATATCTGAACGACTCCTTCTTCAATCCCCAAAAACTAAAAATTGCCGTCATCCCCCCCAGCAAGATCAAAAAAATGGCGATAACAGAATCGTTCATTCTCTGATCAGCACTCTTCTCGCCCCATTGCTCCACAAAAATAATATACCCCGGAAAAAGAACAACAAAAAAAGCCAAACCCAACCCAAAAATCATCAATAAAGTTAGTACGCCCTTCCAAGGATAATACTTATCAGATAGCTCCATGAATGTAGAATTCATCTTTATTACAGACAATGCGCTAGTTGGCTCCAAGCCGAGGCTCTTATCCTGAGAAAGACGAGACTCCCGCTCCGTCTTGCTTAGCGGGCGGTTTACCTTATACTTCGGAACCAGTCCATTATAGTACATCTACTGCACTCCCAATGCCCGCTTAAGCTCTTTCTGCTCTACGCTTTCGCCCGCATAGCGTTCTGACTCAAGACGCCCCCAGATGCATCGCTCTAGCCAAAGCTGTATATCATCAGGCCTAAAGTAATCTAACATTAAAGAAAATAGTAACGTGATCGTCAGAATTATCGCACCAACAGAAAATGCCTTTATGAATATGGCAACAATAAATAAGAAAGCCATAAGCCCCAAAGCGATGTAACCAGCCCCACGAACTGCATTACCTCTTTTAATCTCTTTCCAGCCCTCATGAACATCCAAAATTGCCATCACAGCAGCGCCTGCCGCACCAAGGTAGCGCCCCGCCACCCTAAGTAGCTTCCCAATACTTTCCATCCTCAACGCTCTAGCCACTCGAAACTGCATTCTCCCCAGCGTTTCGACGCCTCGACCCACTAACTCCCCATAAGCGCCGCATACCTGCATCCACTGACTAAAGAAGCGCCTCCTCACCTCCGCTCTTTGATGAGACATCGCGTCCATCATGCGACCTTGCAGTCCCGACAACGCGACATGCTGTGTCAGCAGCCCAAGAATTCCGAGCCCCACTGAAGCTCCAGCTCGCGTAGTCTGAATGGATCTTCCCTGCACCTGCTCCTGCCATACCGAAAGCCGCAACTTCTCCACCTGCTCCGGAGTCTTTACATGCTGCGCCAGCCAACCGGATCGAGCCTCCAGCCTGCCGGGGGCTTTTATGTTCTCCGGCATTCCTTTCACCGCATCCGGGTTAATCATTAATAGCCAGCGGTTGCTCATTACCTGTTCCATTGGCAGCCCGCGAGCAGACAGTCTCGACAGGCGTCTTGTTACCGCACGACGAAGCCGGACGTCATCGACAGCTTCGCCGCTAAGCCGTGCCATCTCGGAAGACAACATTCTCCAGAACGCGTTACCTTTTCCCGATACATTGACCATCACGAATGGCTGACCATGCGAAGCCCCTAACATGGCAAGTGCGGCATATACACGGTGACTTGAGGCAGCTTTAGCAACCACACTTTCTAGTGGGCCCGTCACCTGCGCCATCAGCTGCCCCAGAACGCCGCCGGCGCCGCACTCCATGCGCTCCGCCGCACTCTGAAACAGCATGAACATCTTGTCCCAGGGCAATGCTTCCCAGCTTACTCCCGGCACAATGGCCTGATTGATACTTTCACGAATGTTATCTTGGTTGTAGGCCAGTGCCCGCCGCAAGGGGTTGTTGTCATCATCAGCCTCCAGCCATTCGCTGTATAGATCAAAGCAAGCGCCCTTGTCCTGGCTGCTACCGATACATAAGCTAACCACTCCGACGTACGCCTCCCCGCTCTCGGGATCAGCAGGGTCGTGATTACCTTCGAGGTAAGCATACAGCAAGTCACTTTCCATCCAGGCTCTATGCGCCCTGGCCATTGGGCCAATTTGCATATCATTTAATGCCTGAAAATCATCAGTAACTGCCTGTGACCAGTTCCGCCAGGCGCCCACATCAAAACGGTCTATATAAGTGGCCCAAACTTCATCCACTTCTATGTCTAGCTTTTCTGCCGTTAATGATGCTCTGATCTGCTCGGCCATGTGTTTATCCGCCGGCCGTGGTCTGCCAAGGCCGAAGCCGTCCCGTTTCTCGAATTCCCAGGAAACCGCTTCCTCCTCAACCCGTGCAGCCAGGGCATTCTCGGCATTCTCTTTCACCACAAACTCGATCTCATCGATACCCGCGCCCGCAGCAGTCTTTCGACGATATTCCTCATCCCTGTCCGCCACGAAAGATTCGGCCTTATACTGCATCAGCGCTGCCAGATCAGAAGAAAATCCGACTGGATCTGGCAACAGAATGGTCACCGCTTTGTCCCTCGGCAAGTTATGGGAACGCAGTGTTCGCATGGCTTGGCGCATTACTACTGCGCCTGTAGCTGGCCCGCCACGCATCGCTGGTGCGGGGCTCCATTCCAGTGCTCTGGCACGCGAGCGTCGCAACTGCCCCATCTCACAGATGCGTGAGCCCAGGCGCTGCATTCTGAAGGCGCCAGGGTGCTCTCCATCAGCCATCCATTTTTGCACGTCAAAGCACACCATGTGGCGCTCACGCAGTGCCGCATCAGTCTGATGTGCGCTGATCACAGCCTCTGTCCACATCACGTCAGAGAACGCGAACCAGACCGGCCGCGTGGCTGCTTCAGGGTCGTCGATACTCAACGCGGTGCTGCCTACCAAACACTGAGAGTCGTTCTCGCCTGTCTCAAGCGGCTTGTACCGGTTGCTCTCGGTGATTTCGTAACCCGTCACCTTGTTATCCTGGTTCTCATCGATCACATACAGGTAGCCTTCGCGCAGTATGCGAAGTCCATATTGCATACCTTCCAGATCGATGGATTCATGACCGGGGTGCACGTCATTGAAGAGTGATTCTGGCAACGCCTCAATCCTTACCTGTTCAGGAATCAGGGCCGGACGCGCGAGGATGACCGGCAGACCTGGCAATAGCTCGACCTCTTCCTGGAACTCCGGAATCGGCTCCACCGGCACCGGCTTTCCCGGTTTTCTCAGTACGGGATTGTCCGGCTGGACACCACCGCCTGTATCCATCTGCAAAGAACCATTAAACGAAATTGCCACGATATGCCTCCCTGGCGCGCCTTATCCTTTATCGGTAATGGTGACCGATTTCCCGAATAGCCTCACCGTACCATCTGCTTTGACTGTAATGCCGCCGCTGCCTTGATAGAGGGTAATGTCCCCACCACCAGAGCCTGAAATTTCCAGACGCCCATTGGCCTGAATATGCAAATCGGCGCCCATGGATGCCGCGATGTTAGCTGTCGATGTCACAGAAACATTTTCTTCCGCGCGCATCGTCATCTGATTCCCTGCGGCAAGCTGCATGTTCTCGCCTGATTCTGCGCGATAATCACGCTCCGCCGTCGCCTTGATACGCGTCGCCGACTGAAAATGCACTATGCCATTTTCAGAAGTATATTGAATATTCTCACCGACAACCGTGCTCTGCCCCTCACCAATCACTGCACGCACCTCGCCGCCCACCTGCGTGCGCATACTCTTACCGGCACGCAGCGCGAGTCCGCCCTGCTGACAGGCAAGTCGTACCAATGGCAGTTCACTGTCGGCATCCAGGCGGAGCATGCAATGCCCCTCCGGAGTATGCAGAGTGATCGCTTCTGCCTGCTTCAGATCATCCAGGCTCATCTGGTGTCCGGCGGGTGTCAGAACCCGATATTGGCTGCGGTTAACGCCATTGACTGGCCCGACCTGTGTCGCGCAGGGGCTATAGCCAAGAATGAGAGGCTGGTCGGGATCATCATTCAAGCAGGTCATCAGCACTTCGGCGCCGTTGCGTAATGGCCAGTCCCAGCCTGCTGGCTGACCATCCTCACCGGGACGTGTATTAAACGGCTGAAGCTGGCGCAAGGGCGGGCTGGCTTCTGCTGTATCCAGGCTCTCTTGATCAAAAGCGATGCGCGCCCTCCGGCGCCCCATCCTATCAAGTTGCGCGTAGGGTTCGGCAGACTCGACCCGGGCAGCGAATACCCTCGGGATACCCGTCCGCTCCGGCGCGGGGCTCTGGTAAGGCCGACGCGTTGGTTGCAATGTGGCACTCCACTGCAGTGAGGCCGGCACATTGCCCTGGTCAGCTCGTGGTACAGCACCACGTAACGTAGCCTGTATTACGAGGCACTCGCCCTCACCAGCGATATTGATCAAATGCCCCGGATGGAGATCCGCCACAGGGCCATCTACCAAGACACGGTATGCCTCGCTGTCAAAACGCTGCTGCCGGACCCGCGCACGCCGCGCAGTGACGCCCGGGTCCGGATGCCCATCAAGAAATCCAACATCCTCTGCGCCGCCGAGCGCGCCGTTTTCCGCATCAACCTGGCCCGCATTTTTCGTGCAGGGCACGTCGCTGGAGGGGCACCCGTGCCGATGAAGACGCGCCGCTCCCGGGCGGCCGCGCCAGCAGCGGCGGAGGCGAGTCAACGCGACCACCTCATGGCCGTTGATGCTCCTCACCCCGCTCCCTTCACTGATCACATGCAAGCTTCTGCGAGCAGCACGCGCCCCTCCGCGAGGCCCGTCAGCGAGCACAATACGCTCGCCTCGCTCTGTGGCCTCGCTATATAACCAGAGCCCTTCCCGGGCAAGGAGACGACTGAGGAACTGGAAATCTGTCTCACCGGTCTGTGCGACCCAGTCCTGCCGCTCAAATGCGCCGGCAGTGCGATCATCCAACAGCAACCCATGCTCCCGCAGCAGGGTTTCTGCTATCTCAATGACACTGCATTGCCGAATAATGCGATACCGGATTTTTTGTGTCAGGCGATGCAACCGCGACGCAAGGCATACAACCACATTCTGTATGCCGTACCCGCTTCCGGCTTCTTCCCTGATCTGCATGACAATGCCCTCTACACATCTGGAAAAACCATCAATGCTCTCCAGACGGAGTTTCGCCGCCTTGCCTGGGAATCCTTCTATGTCCAGCCCAGCCACATTCATGACGCAGCTTACCTTGCAGGTAGATACTCCACTCAACAGCTCGTTGCTCTCCACCTGCCATGCATCAATAGGCATTCCGTCAATTTCCAGTGACATCCGCATCAGTTACCTCCAACAAGGTCACCATTGACCTTGATCGAGTCACCAGAGATCTCGACGTTCTTTCCCTGAATGATGAGATCGCCGCCTGGTGTAATCTCGATCATGCCACCGCTTTGCCCAATACGAATCGCCTTGTTGCCTGCGCCACGCATACTGATGCTGCCGTTGACACTGATATCCAGATCACCGTTTCTGCTGTTGATGGAAACATCACCGTTCACCGCTTCAAGGGAAAAATCTTCGCCGCTTTCCAGAAGAAGATCCTTTCCTGCACGCAATGCCGCGCTACCAGTCTCCGCAGAAACGGCTATTTCCTCACTGGCATGCCATATCATGTCCGTGGCAGCCGTCATTTCGATAGCACCCTCGCGCGTCTGAAATTCCATGCTCTCAGTGACGGTAACGCGCTTGCTTTCACCCACCTGCTCGGTTTGGCTGCCTGTCACTTCTGTGTTCATGTGACCACCGGCCACCAGATGCAGATCACCATCGGTGGTTTCCAGCGTGACCTGGTGGCCATCAGCCCGTGCATCCAGACTGAGCCGGTTCAACCTGTCACGGGTAAACAGCTCGATGCGCTCTTCCCCGGCCAGGTCTTCCATCAGCAGTTCGTTGCCACCGCGCGTGCGCAAGATGTGCTGGCTAGGGTTGGCGCCGGTGACGGGGCCCGGGGTTTCAGGGTTGCTGAGCGCACCCAGAATCACGGGGCGGTCTATGTCGCCGTTGACACAGCTGAGCAGCACTTCGGTGCCTGCATGCAGTGGCAGGTGCATGCCGCTGTCGGGGCCGCCGTAGGGTTGCATCAGCCGGACAGGGGGGCTGGCTTCGGCTTGCGCGGCATCGCTCAGGTCGAATGGCATGCGCAGGCGATAGCGGCCCTGATCATCCAGATAGGCATAATCACCGCCGTCACCTTCGATCACTGCGGAGAACGTGCCGTGCACCGGGGGGCGCTGCCAGGGGGCATTGCTGCGGTAGGGCAGTTCCAGTGGCAGCAGTGTCAGCGCACTGAGCAAGCCCGGGCGGTCGCTGTTCTGGCCAAAGGCGTGGCCCACTCGCTGGTCGCCCTGGATGTCGGCCGCCACCACCAGCCAGGCACCGCTGTAGCGGGGATGGCCGACCAGTTGCAGTTGCATGCCGGGCAGCAGTTGCGCGGTATCGGCGCGGGCGACAACGGTCTGGCGGGCAACGTCCAGCGCTTCCGCACGAATCCGTGCCAATGCCTGACACTGATCACTGTCCACGGCATGGGCGCCCCAGAGGTGGTGGGCGCCGTCGCCATTGGGGCCAATGGCTTCGCCTCGTGGCATGCGATCCGGTGTGTCCGGGTTCTGGTCTTCCAGGCAGACGCGTGCGGTGCCCCAGTGCAATGTGCGGCTGACCGCGAAAACTTTTTCGCTGCCTGCGGCCTGGCCGCTCTCCTGATGAAATTCCAGGCGGACGGCACCCAGGGTTTCCTGCATGGCGTTGCTGTCATCCTGAAACAGGAAGCGCGTTCCCTGGTCGGTGTGCATCACGGTATAGAAAGCACCGTCGCGGGCCAGCAAGCGGCCGAGAAAGTCCAGATCGCTTTCTTCGTATTGCACCACCATATCCCGGGGCGGCTGGGGTGCAGAAAATTCAGTCACCAGGCTATCGGCGCTGAAGCCGGCTTCGGTCATGACCTGTTCGATGATCTCTGCCAGTGTGCGATTCAGAAACACCCGGTTATGGCGATTCAATGTCAGTGGGTAGAGTGGCGAAGCCAGGTGCAGGCGCCAGCGTGCGCCCTCAGGGCTCGGGTCAAGCTCTTCCAGACCTTCGACCAGCAGCGGTATTGTGCTGTCTTCGCCTCCCCCGGCACCGCTGATTCGCAACTGCGCCGGTTCACCCAACAGCGCTTCTGCATCGGGCTGGACACGCGCCAGCACATCAACGGTCATTCGCGTCGCCGTGGACAGCGCCAGTGCCTGGGTCGTGAAGCACTCCACATCAAGTGCACCTTCGCCGAGGTCTCCTATGCCGACAAAAAAGCGGCACTTTGCGGCCTGCATGACGGTGTTGGCGGCATCCATGCCCGCTTCGATCTGTGTTGAAATACTGTTCGCGTCCATGTCGATCTCCCCAAGTGCTATCCAGACTTATTCCTGACTGATCCTGCGATACGTTTGCGGCGCACGGTTTCCGTGGCGTCCATCAGGCCCTCAGTTGTTCCGGCTCCGCGGTGTCAGCAAAGACAGCGCTGAGGCCGCCTGTGTCGTTGACTTCCAGCGTCAGCAGATCCGGCATGTCGTCGTCGGCCATATAGGTCAGCAGCTGCTGGGCCAGGCCCGGCATCAGTTGTTGTTCGATGACCGCCTCCACCTGGCGAGCACCGCTTTCTGCCACCTGGCACTGGGCCGCCAGTTGTCGTATCACCGCTTCGTCCACGCGGAACGTCAGGCCGTGGGCGTCGTGCAGGCGCTGGGCGACGGCGTCCAGGCGCAGGGCGACCACTGTGTCCAGGGTGTCGCTGTCCAGTGGGCGGTAGGGAATGACCTGCATGCGCGCGAGGAGCGCGGCGGCAAAATGCTGGCGCAGGTCTGGTTCTATGGCGTCGGCCAGTGCCGCGTCGGTCGGGGGTTGCCAGGCATCATCTTCGGGCTGCGCGGATTCGTCTGTGTCTGGCTCCGGCGGCAGGGCAAGACGTTGCAGGGTGTCGCTGCCGAGATTCGACGTCATCAGGATCACGGTATTGCAGAAGTCGATTTCGCGCCCTTCGCCGTCGCGCAGGATGCCGCGATCGAATACCTGGTAGAACAGGTTCATCACGTCCGGATGGGCTTTCTCCACTTCGTCCAGCAGTACGACGGAGTAGGGCCGCTGGCGCACGGCTTCGGTCAGCACGCCGCCCTCGCCGTAGCCGACATAGCCCGGGGGGCTGCCTTTGAGTTGCGAGGTGGTGTGGGCTTCCTGGTACTCGCTCATGTTGATGCTGACCAGGAAACGCTCGCCACCGAATAATTCATCTGCCAGCGCACGGGCGGTTTCGGTCTTGCCGACGCCGCTGGGGCCGGCCAGCAGAAAGACGCCCAGTGGGCCTTCCTGTTTGCGCAGGCCGGCTTTGGCGGCGCGCAGGGTGCGGGCCATCATGGCCAGTGCGCCGTCCTGCCCCACTACGCGACCGGCCAGGCGTTGCTCCAGTGTGGCCAGTGTCTGCACTTCGTCACGCACCATGCGGCCCAGTGGGATACCGGTCCAGTCGGCGATCACCGCCGCCACGGTGGCGCCGTTCACTTCCGGATGCACCATGGGTTCGCTGAGTTGCAGGTCGCGCAGGGCGGCCCGTTTTTCCCGGCTGCCGTCGAGGGCGGCGACCAGGGATTTTTCTTTTTCCCAGCGTTCGCGCGTGGCGGCCATGCGTTGCGTGACGCTGGCCTGCTCTGCCTGCAGTTGATCGCGCACGCGGTGGTTGGTATCCAGGCCTTGCTCGGCATCCTGCGCGATGGCGGCAAGACGGCGCTCGAAATAGCCCAGCTGTTCGGCGTCGTGTTCCAGATCCCGGGGTTCGGTGGCCTGGCTCAGGCGGACGCGGGCGGCGGCGGTATCCAGGACATCAATGGCTTTATCGGGTAGCTGACGGCCGGTGATATAGCGCTGCGACAGGCGCACTGCTGCCTCAAGTGCTTCGTCAGTGAGCAGCACGCCGTGGTGTCTGGCATAGCTGTCCTTCAGGCCGCTGAGCATCAGCAGGGCGCGCGCCGCATCGGGCTCGTCCACGGCGATGCGCTGGAAGCGACGGTCCAGTGCTGCATCGCGCTCGAAGTAACGTTTGTATTCCGACCAGGTGGTGGCGGCGATGGTGCGCATGCCACCGCGCGCCAGGGCGGGCTTGAGCAGGTTGGCGGCATCGTTCTGCCCTGCTTCGCCGCCGGCGCCGATCAACGTGTGGGCTTCGTCGATAAACAGAATCACCGGCTCGCTGGCATGCTGTATTTCGCTGATCACCTGTTTGAGTCGCCGCTCGAACTCACCTTTGACGCTGGCGCCCGCTTGCAGCTGACCGATATCCAGGCCGAGTATGCGCACGCCTTTGAGCGCATCGGGCACGCGCCCTTCTGCGATGCACAGGGCCAGGCCCTCAACCACGGCGGTCTTGCCCACGCCGGGCTCGCCGACCAGAATCGGATTGTTCTTGCGGCGGCGGCATAGAATGTCGATGGCCATGCGGATTTCATCGCCACGCCCCATGACCGGGTCCAGCTTGCCGGCACGGGCATCGGCGGTGAAGTCCTGGCAGAACTGCTGCAGGGCCTCTTCGCTGCCCCCGGTGGGCGCCGCATGCCGGGCGCTGCTCGCTTCCGGTACGTCTTCGGGCTCGCCCTCGACCGAGCCGCGGGTCAAGGCCACATACTGCTCACGGATGCGATCCAGCGAGAGGGCATCCAGCGCCTCGATGCCCGGCTCGCCGAAGCGCGGCAGCAGCTCCAGCAAGGCGTCCAGCAAGGCGACGCTGCGAATCTTGTCGCCGTCGTAATAAAGCGTGGTCGCCAGCCAGGCTTGCTCCAGCAACTGCGCCAGACGCGCCGAAAATACCGGGCGATCCGGGTTGGCCGTGCGCAACCGGGCAAGGCGTTGCATCTGCTGGTCGAACAGGCCGTCCGCGTCGATATTCGCGCGCGCCAGGACCTGCTGCACATCGTTGCGCAGATCGCTGTCCAGCAGTTTGATCAGCACATGCTCGATGCGCACTTCATAGTCGCTGCGTGCAGCGGCCATCACGGCAGCCTTCTCCAGCGCAGCGGCACAGGTGTCGTTCAGCTTCTCAAGCAAGCGGCGCATGTTTCCGGCCTGCATCGTCAATCTCCCTTTGTCTGTTTTAGGGTGTTGGCACTGTGTCCGTACAGGGTGCGTTGAGGGCAACACGAACCAGGTATTCGTCATCCAGTCTTTCGCCCAGCCACACCGACCAGCCGAGATGCAGCTCGCCCTTGCCAAGCCCGGCGGCGGCATTGCGCTGGCAGGAAGGCCGCACACGAATGTGCAATTCGCTTTCCACCTGCGCTGGCAGGTATTCCCCCACCAGAGCTTGCAGACGTGCGTGCTGGCGGTGTCCTGGCAACAGGTTGCGGGCCTGTTCCGCATCGACGGGCCCAAGCCTGATGGCCACCGCACCGCTGGCCATCCAGGCGCGGCCGCCGAGCACGGTATTGTCACCGAGGCGCGTGGTCTGGCCGCCCAGGGTGCAGCCTTCACCCAGCTGCGCCCAGGTCGGGCGGCCGTCTTCCACTTCCACTGGTGTGCCGCCGGTTCTGTCGTGCGTCGTGTCGCTGATCATCGGGTCGTGAACTGCATCGTTCACTGCATCATTCATATAGTCCTGCAGCAGTGCCCGCAATCCGGCCGCGGTGCGCACGCGGCCGGCAGGAAATCGGCGGCGCTCCTGCGTCAGCAATATCTGCCCCGACAGCGCGCTGGCGGTGCCGGAAAACGCAGCCGGCAATCTGCCCGCCGCCGGACGGCTGATCTGCAATGCTCTGTACAACAGCACGTAGAAGCGCTGGTTGAAGACATCCAGAAAATCGCGCATGCGCGCTGCGTCATCGTCTTCAGCGGTGGTACGGTCCAGCAGGTAATGGGGCACCGGCGC
The DNA here is from genome assembly GCA_022565695.1 of Alcanivorax sp. Taxonomy (GTDB): domain Bacteria; phylum Pseudomonadota; class Gammaproteobacteria; order Pseudomonadales; family Alcanivoracaceae; genus Isoalcanivorax. The sequence continues at coordinate 153,912 of JAIUME010000001.1, forward strand.
GTCTACGCCATACAAGCCCATAAAATTCAGCAGCAACGTCAGGCCTGTGGTGCTGCGCCGGCAGTCGCGAATGTCCGCTGCCGGGAACACCAGGTCTTCACTGGGCTGCAGGCGCACACGCTGATCCAGGCCTTGACCAAACGCCAGGTCATCAACGTCGCTCGCCTCCAGCAACTCCATGGCCTGGACGAAATCGAATTGCTGTGGCTCACGCAGCAGCTGGCCGATCAGATCGGCGCCGCGCAACCCGGCCGTGGTTCCCATATGAATTCCCTCTGGCCGGGCTGGGCAATAACACGCAGCTCGACACTTTCATTGATCGCGGCGCTGAGGCTCAGCAACCGATGCAGGACATAACCAAACAGATAGATATCGCCGTGGGACAGAAAATCCTGCTCACTCAGGTGCACGGTGATGGCAAGCCCTCGGTACAGCATGCCGCGCAGCATGCGGGTCACCGGCTCGGTCACGACTTCCTGCACGGCCTGGCGGCGTCGGCGATGCTCTTCGCGGCCGGTCCAGTCCAGCAATCCAAGCAAGGTACGCAGGCCTTCTCTGGATGCCAGCCCACCCACAGGCAGCTGCATCAGCGCCTGCAATTGCCAGCGATAGGTCGTGTTCGGCGGGCAAGGCAGGTAGCTGGTCGGGCGGGTGATATTGGTGACGGTGATGCCGGAGGGTATGCCGTCTCCCGGTGCGGTAATCTGGTTTTCGGCAAGATAACGCCGGGGCAGATAACCGTCGCTCACCGTCACCCGTGCAGACAATGTCTGCGGGTCGATCAATGCCGGGCCAGACAGGCTGATGAACGGCTGCGGCGTCGCCAATCCCAGGTCACGATGGGTCAGGCGGTAGCAATGCTCGCCGTTCTCCAGATCCATCGCCTGGTAGAACGGACGGAAGCGGCGGACGCGCGCGCTTTTCTGTTCGCGCCCCAGCAGCTCTTCGATATGGTGCAGCACGACGGTGTCCGGGCGCTGCTTGTCGGGCAGGAAACGATACTCCGCCCGGCGCTGGTCCACCTCCAGCGGGTCGGCATCCATGCTGTACAGGTTTCTGGCCGGCACACAGTTCAGACGCAGATTCTCGGCCTTCAACTGATGTTCGACCGGCAACCGCAGTGCCATGGGAATAACAATGCGCAGGCGGCTGCATTTATCCGGCACACGCCATGCCTGTGGCGAGGCACCCTGCATCGGTCCGCCCAGGCGTACAAAGAGAAACCGGTCACGCCAGGAGAAATAGTCCTGCAGCAAATCAAATCCGGGGTTGCCGCGATGGTGCGGCAGTGCATCGGTTTCGCCGCGCGGGCTGTCCAGGCCAGGCGCGCTCAGCGCGCTGCCCGGCAATGTCGCGAAGGGGTCGGTGCTGCTGTCGGCATACAGTTGTATCTCACCCGGCTTTTCCGTCAGCCCCTGAAACAGGGCCAGCGCCAGGGCATGGTCCGCATGCAGAAAGAAATCCAGTTGCGTCAGTGCCAGCGCCGCGATGTCACCGCCGCCAACATGGTCGATGGTGATGCTCAGGGTGGTGCCACCGTCAGCCGTTTCACGGGCCGTCACCGCCTTCACCGCCAGAGGTTGCACCTGGGCCGTCATCAATGTGGAAAACTGACAGCTCTGCCGGTCATCGCCCACTCGCGCACTGCTGACGCGGCTACCCGCCGCAACGGTCTTGCTCTGCTGGGCATGGGTGTCCGGTGTAAAGGCCAGCAGCGTACCGCTGGGGCTGCCGCGCAACTGCCCCGGGCAAAGCTGCTCCAGCAGCTGCTCGCTGACCGCGACTTCGCTGTCATCGATGCGGGCGCGAATCTGCGCCGCCATGAACGCCATGCCTTCCAGCAAGCGCTCGACGTAAGGGTCCCGGTCCCGTACTTCCGTCAAGTTCAGCATGCGGGCCTGTTCCGGGTGGGCCCGGGCGAAATCGGCGGCCGCATCCTGCAGCAGCCGCATTTCGGCTTCAAAATACTCGCGCATTGGCCACTCCCGGGCGAATGTCGGCACCGCCGTCGCTTTGCAGGAAGGTTCTGAATCGGGCCAGACCGCCATCCTCCACAACGCCAGTGACTTCAAGCTGCACCACGCAGTCCCGGCTTTCCGAGGCACGCGCGGTCACCTGCACATGTTGCAGGCGTGGTTCAAAACGAACGATCGCCTCGCGCACCAGGCGCGTCAGCGTATCGATAGAGTAAGGCAGGCCGTCATACAGACTGGGCAGATCCGGCAGCCCGTGTTCCGGCAGATGTGCCAGCACATTGTTGCGTGCGTTCAGCAAGCGATGCAGATGATCATGAATGCTGCGCAGCCGGGCGTCCCGCCCTTCCACGGTAGCGACCGGTGTGCCGTCGCTGTAGCGTCCATGTAGCACTTCAAACAAGGCTGCTGACATAACCGTCACTCTGTGCATGCAATGCAGGAAAAAGAAGGGGCGAAGCGGGCTTCGCCCCGGCTGGCGCTATCGACCCTCGGTCCAGGAGTCCGAGAATTCGATATTGCCGTCGACATATGTCCAGGTCACACCGGCATAACGGGCAGACACCTGCTCGAGATGCGGATAGCTTTCCTTGTCGACATCCTTGACGTTATGCATCACGGGCTTGACGGAAGTGATTTTTACGTCCTTCAGGGTGTGGCGGAAATATTCCTTCTCCGTGCCGGTATCGTCGATGCGGTACCAGCGCAGAACCAGCTCCTTCAGGGTCTGGCCATTGCTGCACGCCTTGTACAGGTAGGGCGAAGCACTGTCGAACGCCTTGGTAAAGACGAACGGCTCGTGCTTGCGCGTACCGGTCAGCGCACCTGTGTCCCCATCCGTCGGGATACGCAGCTGGTGGTCAAAGTGCAGCACTTCGATGCTGCCTTCACGATCAGCAATGGATACCGAACCCTCGACATCATTACCCTGATCGTCCTTGATCCACATATAGGCGGGAATCGCCATAAGAACCTCCTGTTGAGTTTGTAAGTTAAATTCAGATGCCGGCCAGTTGCGCCGACATCTCACACCCTCCCCCCAAGTGCCCGGCACCATAAGCCGGGGCGACGGGCAAAGCGGATGTGACCGTCACGGACCAGCCGGCAGTTGCCGGCATCAGCCCTCTTTGCCCGCAGGCAACTGGGACACCAGCGACAACCGCACATCGACACCTTCGATCTGGAAGTGCGGCATCACGGCCATGTCGACACGGTAGTAACCCGGATTTTCCGGAATGTCGTGCACCTTCACATAGCCATCCTGCAGCGGATAGTTGGCGACCAGTTCCGGATCCGGGTTGTTCATCTTGGTGACCAGGCCCTGCAGCCAGTCGTTCAGTTCGTTTTCCAGTTCCTGGCGGCCCTTGCTGGCGCCGATGTTTTCCCGCTGCAGCACCTTGAGATAGTGCGCGAGGCGGGAAACCAGGAAGATATAGGGCAGCCGCGTATTGATGCGGGCGTTGGCAGTGGCCTCGGCGGTGTTGTATTCGGCTGCTTTCTGTACCGAATTGGCGGAGAAGAAGCAGGCGTAGTCGCTGTTCTTGTAGAAGCTCAGCGGAATGAAGCCTTCGTCTGCGAATTCCAGTTCCTTGGTTTCGGAAATCAGGATTTCGGTCGGGATCTTCGCCTGGGTGCCGCGGCCCACGTCATAATGGTGCAGCGGCAGATTCTCCAGCTTGCCGCCCGCTTCCGGGCCGCGAATGTTCACGGTCCAGCCATACTGCTTGAAGCTGCGGGACATGTTTGAGGCAAACGCAAAGGTGGCATTCCCCCACAGATACTTCTCGTGATCCGGGCCAGTCACATTCTCTTCGTAATTGAACAGGCGCACCGGATTGCTTTCGCCGTAGGGCAAGCGCAGCAGGAAGCGCGGCATGACCAGACCGACATAGCGGGAGTCCTCGCTCTCGCGGAAACTGCGCCAGCGGGTGTATTCCGCTTTTTCCAGATAGCTGCCCACGTCCTGGATCTTCGGCACTTCTTCGATGGAGTCCTTGCCAAAGAACTTGCTGCCGGCACTGCCCAGGAACGGACAATGGGACGCCGCAGCCACGCGGGAAATTTCCGTCAGCAACGAGATATCAGGCGCCGAGCAATCAAACTCGAAGTTGGAGATCACGGCAGACATGGGCTCGCCACCCGGTGTGTCGTACTCCTGAATGTACAGATGATTGAACAACCCGGACTGGGTGACATCCGGCACGTCCTCGAAGTCTTCCACCAGATCGTCTTTGCTGGCGTCCAGCAGCTCGACACGGATGTTGGCTTTCGGGTCGCAGCGATCCACCAGAAACTTGAGCGACGTCCATGCAGATTCGACTTTCTGGAATTCGGCATGGTGCATGACCGCATCCAGCTGCCGGCTGATGGCGCTGTCGATGCGGGCGATGTACTGATCCAGCAATGTCTTGTCGATGCGATCAAAGGTCTCGCTGCGACTGGCCAGATCAAGAAACACCTGCAACGCAGCAGTCAGGCGCTGCTCCAGCGGCACCTCCGCCAGGTTGGCGCTCTGGTGGAAGCTGCTCAGGGCGACTTTTTCGCCCACGGGATTGATGTCGACCATGTTGCAAAGACGTTCATAGATACTGCCCAGCGCTTCCCCTTCGGATGCTTCGGCGGTACCGGCCTGTTTCTGTACTTGCTGCGTTGCCATCATCTGTCTCCTTGCTCAGTCCTCGGCACCCGGGCCGGAACACTGATTCTGATCAATCCGTCAGGCGTCATCGCCCGCGCTTTTGTCTGCTTCGTCGTCCAGCGGCACCAGCTGCTTGAGCTCGCCCATCAGCTCTTCCAGCTCTGGTTTGGTCTTGACGATCCGCTCCAGCTCACGACGGAACTTGCTGTTATCCAGCAGGTTGGATTTCAGATCCTTGAGCAGACTGCGCATGGCAAGCATGTCATTGAGCTGCGGGATGCGCTGGGCCACCTGCTCGGGCTTGAACGATGCAAAGCTGTCGAACTCGAGATCGACCTGAATATCAGAGCCGTCGTCCCGCAGCTTGTTCTCCACCGTGTAACGCACGCGGGGGGCGATATCCTTGAGCACGTCATTGACGTTGTTGCGATCAATGCGAATACGCTCGCGCTCGGCAATGCGTCCTTCTGTCTGGCCGTTGCTGTAGTCACCCATGACCAGCAGTTTCAGCGGCAGCTCCAGCTTCTTCTTGGCGCCGCCGGTTTCAAGGTCCAGGGTGATATTCACCCGTGCCCGGGGCAGTTCGTTCTGAAAACTCTTTGACATGACTCACCTCATCTCTTGATTGAGTGCTGATCCTGGTTTGCTACAGCATCGCCGCCGCAGCAGTAACGTCGGTGCGGCTGATGCGCTGCGTCACCTGCATCAGTTTTTCCCGTACCTTTTCACTGTCTTCCTGTGCCCGCAGCGCCTGCTGCGTCAGACGCCATACCCGCAACGAAAACGCCGGATCCCAGGCGGGCATACCATGCTCGTCCAGCCGTTCACTGACCGCTTCCAGCAACGGCAAGGCCAGCTCGGCACGCTGATGGTTGAGGCAGAGTTCTGCCTTGAGCAGATCCTGTTCGCTGCGCTGTTTGCGCCCGCGTGTCGGCATCTCGTCCAGCGCAGCGAGGCCGGCCACGAGCCCCTGCGCCTGACTCAGCGCTGTGGCGTGTTCCGCCGCCTGTTCCCACTTGCCGTCTTGCGCGCCGTTGCCGCCACCTGCGGCAGGCGCCATGACGGACTCGATCCAGTTCGCCGCACTGCCCGCCACAAACGGCTCGCCGTCACTGAAACGCAGGCGCACCAGGTCACGATGGCGGCCGAGCAGCGCGCAGGTTTCCCGCTCGATCAGGGCAGCGACGGATGACTGGCCCGCCGCACTGGCGGCCTGGTGTGCCCAGTGCTGAATCTGAAAACAGAATTGTCCGCCGGGCTCCAGGAATGCGCGCTCTGCCGCCAGCAACGCCTCGTCCCACTGCTGTCGATCCAGCGCTGCAGATATGGCGTTCAGGGACGCCGGGCGCGGCGGCGGCAAGCGCGTGGTGCCATTGTCAGCGGGTGGCGGCGTCAGATCGCTCCAGCGCATGACCCGGCCCAGTGCCACGAGTTGCCCGTAGCGCCGTTCGCTGCGATACCAGGCAAGCAGATCACGCAACGCTTTCTGTTCTGCCTTGTCGCTGTCGATGGCCCCGGAAGGCGCGCTGGTCTCCGACGGCGGGGCGCTGCGCACAGGCCGGTCCTGTTCCGTCTTGATGGCCGGTGAAGGCGCTGCGGCAGGCGCGGATACTTTCTGGTCTTCCAGACGGCCTTCCAGCCATTTGCGCACCGCTTTCAGACGCGGCGCGTCATCACCCAGGCGGTCGCTGACGGCCTGATGGAACACATCCAATGTGTCGAGCACGGCGGGTATCGCTGTCGTGTCCGCCACATGTCGGGCCAGATAGACCGGCAAACGTTCATTGGTCAGCCACTCCACCGCGCCACGCCGTGCCTTGTCCCGCTCGGGGAAGCAAGTGTCCCAACGCTCGGTCAGGACCAGATGCCAGGCCCGCAATGCATCGTGCAAGCCGGTAACGCCGTGCAGGTAGGTGTGTGCCAGCGACAGATAAGCCAGCACTCGCAGATCCAGTGATTGGTCGGTCAGGATCCGTTGGCCCAGCTCACTGATACGCTCGAAATCATTGCCGCCCAGCTTTTCCACTTCTGCCCGGATGGCAGAAAAATCATCGCTGTAGCGCGGATCTTCGCCGCCCTCGCAGATCTGTACCCAGGTCAGCAGCGGGCTTTCAGCGGCATTGACGGCGACGTTCATAGCTGGCCTCCGCTGACATACCGGCTCAACAGATCCAGCAAGGTGCCCTGCTGCAACGCAGCCACATCAATGGCCTTGCGGGAGGGCTTTGCCGGATCGGCCAGCAGTTGTGTGAGGTGCTGTACTGTGCCGTCGCGCAGCTGCTCGTCGAAAAGATGCGGCAGAAAACTGGGCGGCACGGTACGAAAGAAAATGGTGACGTAGCCCGGGGCAGCGTCGCGCTTGCGCCAGAAATAGCTGCCGCTCCAGCTCTGCCCCATCAGGCTGTCCATCAGGCGCAACCAGAACACCAGAATGGCTTCCGCGTCATCCCCGGCCGGCAATGGCAGGCGAATGCCCCAGGCGGTGCGCGCCGGGCCCCGGCGTATCACGGCAGAGATCAGCTCGATGACGCCCTGGTGAAACACGGCAGGATCATCGGCAAACTCGGCGGCCAGCGCTTCCATCACCTCCAGTGAGGTGGCCCGCAGCAGGCCCAGTTCACGCTCCACCATGGCACTGCGGCCTCGTGCCACACTGTCTTCTGCCACCGCATCCAGGCAGCCAAGCAGGTTCTCCAGCGGTTCCTGCCGCCAGCGCTGGCTGACCACGTCATTCGCATGACGGAAAAAAGGGCCGTAAACCAGTGGCACCGCCGCTTGCACCTGTTTGACGCTGGGCGGCCGGGCAATGGTGGCAATCACGAACGGGTACCAGCGACCACTGCGGTCGCTGCCCGGCGCGATAGTGGCCAGCACGGTGCGGCGATTGTCGGTACCGGCAAATACAGCATGGTGCACGCTGGCCTGGGGAAAGCCCGGCGCGTTTTGTGTCCCGTTCAGCCGCCGGGATATCAGCGCGTAGCCTTCCTGTATCCATTGATCAAGCTCGCGGATCTCGCGATCATCCACCCGATGCTTGATGAAATCTGCGCGAATCGGCAGCTTGCCGAAGGCAGAAATCACCGGCTTTTCTTCGCCGTTTTCCCTGACAGGTTTGCCCTGCTTCAGAAATCCGAACATCAGCGACCCTCCATGACCGTGCCGGCGATGGGCATGAGGTTGCCAAAGATGTCTGCAGGCACCCGGAAGGTGTTGAGTATGCGGTTACGGAACAGATTCGACTGGCGGTCAGCGCGCAGGCGATAGCGCACTAGCAGCGGGTCGCTCATGCCGCCACTGAGTTCCCACTGCAGCAACAGGTCAGAGCCGCTGTCACGCGAAATGGTGGCCTGATTGAGCAGCCGGAACAGTGCCCAGTGGCCGTCAGCGCGAATTTCATCCCGGATCTGGCCACGCCCGGCAATGCCGGCCACCCGGGCACCAATCAGATCCTGCTCACCTGGCCATGTGAAACGGCGCCATTCCTGTGGACCATTGCGATAACGGTACGCCTGGCCGTTGCTCTCCAGCATGATTTCCGTGACGCCACGCGCCGGCACCGGATACAGATAAAAACTCAGCTCCGGGCGGCGGCCGCCGCGCCCGAACAGGCTGTCGGTGATGACCTGACTGGACGCCAGGGTGCCAAGGAATCGCTGGGACAAACCCAGGCCCTGGTCAAGCCAGGTGCGCTCTTGCCAGCCACGCCGGGTCTGCTCGACGAAGGCGTCCATGCTTTCATTGACGAAGCCCCAGAAACGACCGTCACCGGGACGGAAGAAATCGGACATGTCTTCCAGGGTGGCATCCTGCCCCCGGGCATTGAACGGGAAGCGGCTTTGCAGTCGCTCTTCAAAGGTGTTGGCGACTTCACGTTGCCACTGCTGTCCGAGACTGCTGCGTGCTGCCAGCAGCACATTACGCCAGCTCTCCCGCACCGCGCCTTCCAGCAACGGGCGCAACGCCTCGCGGGTGGTCGGGTCCACCGTCGCCAGCAGGCTGCTGATGGTCACCCAGCTGCGATACAGCTCTGTCTCGGAACCACCGCGACCCAGGATGCTGGCCGCGTAGACCTCCGCCTCACTGTCGACGTTGACGGCCAGTGCCAGCCGCTCCATATCAGTTTTCAGTGCTGACAGAATCGTCAGATACTGATGCACCATCTCACTGACCGAGCGATCTTCCGCCGGGCGGGCAAAGCGCCGCAATTCTGTGGTGCGCTCATCCAGCCCGGCCAGCGTGGCGCGACGATCGCCCAGGGCATCCAGCGCCGCATCGCCCGGCCCGGTCGGCTCGTGCAACGACAGGTTGCGCGATACCGCTGCCATCAACTGGCCGATGGGGCCGCCGCTGCGGGACAGCTGATCCAGATGCCCCACGCCATCCTGCAATGAATCGAAGCGATGCACCCGCACATCGCCCAGAAAAGTCAGCCAGGCTTTTGCGTAATCCTCGAAATACAGATCACGCATTTCTTCCCGCAACTCTCTGGCCAACTCGCGATCAATCAGATCACCGCCATTGGCCTCATCCTCGCTCGGACTGTAGCGCCCGGTGAGCACCCAGTCGCCCCGCGTCGCCGCTTCGATACGGGTATCGATCTGCGGGCTGACAAATCTGGTCCAGCCGTCTCGCGTGTAGACACCGGGTATCTGGTTGCTGGCGCCAATGATGTTACGCGCGTTGCGATCCAGCATCTGCTCGATGCCGAACGGCTGGACTTCATTGGCGCCGCGCGAAATGACCTGAGCATACATCTGCCGCGCATCCGGCGGCGACTGCAGCTGATCACGACTTTGTGTGATCAGCTCCTGCCGCGCATTCCAGCGCTGCTCCCGCTGCGCCGTGCGCGCCAGATAGAAATCGGCGAGGCCATGCAATGCGTGGGATTCGTCCTTCAGCGCATCACGGAATGTCGGCTCGCTCTTCATGCCGAGGCGATCCAGCCACAGCTTGTTGAGCACGGGCACCGCCACGTCAGTTTCCATGCGCAATGGCGCGCGACTGATCATCAGATACGTCTTCAGAGACGCATAGTACTCATCGCGCATGGCCTCCTGACCCTGACTGTCGGCTGCGTCCCAGCCACGCTCCATGTTCTCCAGCGCCAGCTCCAGTGAATGGAATGCAGGCTGCCGATAGAAACGGGTCATTGCGGCCTCGATCAGCTCTTCCATCACTGGCATCTGATGATGGCCGTTGTAGACGCCAAACCGGAAGCGCCAGGGCAGATCGTCTTCGTAGGCCTTGAGTTGCTGGTAGTGATCAAATGCATCGGCCAGCACCTGGTAGCGATCCAGCGTGTCGTAGCGATCATCACTGAAGGCCTGCCCCACACGCTCGCTTACGGCAACACCCTGGTTGAGCAGCAGGCGATTGGCACCGTAGGAGGCGCTCAGGGTCAGCAGGGTGCCGACCACCAGCAACAGGCCGGCAGCCACGGCCCCGGTTTTCAGGCCCCGGTCCCAGAGCATGCGCCGGCGATTGCCTCGCACGAAAGACTGCAACGGAATTACGACTTCCGTGAAAAGGCGATTGATAAAGTAGGGCTTGGGCGCGCTGGCCCGTGGCGGCAACTCGCGCTCGTCAAAACCGAATGCCTGACGCAGGTTACCCACCAGTCGCGTCAACGGCGTGCCTTCCTGTGTGCCACTGGTGAAATAGGCGCCGGCAAATTGCGGGGTTTCCTGGTAGGGGTTGTCACGGAACAGCATGTTGATGCATTCAGACAGCTTTTCAGTGGCCGCCCGGAACTGATCCGGGAATGCATACAATGCCGCCTTGCGATCCAGTTTGCGTTGCATGGACAGCTTGCGCAGGCGCAGCTCGCACAGGCGGCCATACATCTGGTTCATATGCTGTTCAAAGGCTTCAGCAGGTGCCGGGCCGTTTTCGTTCTGCTCCAGCAGATAGGCGCCCCACAGCTGGCCGCGCTCGCTGTCGCTCAGGTCTTCGAAGAACTCCTCGAAGCCGGGAATCAGATCACTCTTGGTAAACACGATGAAGACCGGGAAAACCAGCCCGAGGCGTTCCATCAGTTCATTGATGCGCTCACGGATGATCTTGACATGGCGCTCCAGTGCGTCGCTGTCAGCAGTGAGCAGATCCGCAACGCTGATGGCCACCAGCACACCATTGATGGGCGCGCGCTTGCGCTGGCCGCGCAACATGTCCAGAAATGCGTACCACTCATCCCGGTCTTCGTCTTCCGTGGTATAGCGACCTGCGGTATCCAGCAGCACCGCCTCGTCCGAGAACCACCAATCACAGTTGCGCGTCCCGCCCACGCCGCGAAAATGCAGATCGTCCGCATCGGCGTAAGGGAAATGCAGACCGGAGTTGCGCAGCATGGTGCTTTTGCCTGCGGCAGACGGACCGATCACCATATACCAGGGCAAGGCATACAAGGCGGCGCTGCCGCGATAGCCACCGCCCAGCTGTGACGACTTCAGTGCGGAGATGGCTTCGTCCATCTTCTCGCGAATGGAATCGATTTCTGCGGCCTGGCCTTGTCCGCTGATTTGCGCCTGCAACGCCGCACCGCGTCGGCGCGCCAGCAGGAAGCGCACACCGAAGGCGAGCACAAACAGGCCGATCAGCCCGACGATGACCCAGATGCGCAGGCTGCGATCTGCCAGACCAACATAGGGGCCGGCATACCAGATCAACGCGATCACGGCGATCAGGCCAATCGCCGAGCTGCCGAAGCGGGACAGCAGCAATCCCTTGAGCATTTGCAGAACCTTTCCGTTAGGCATTATCCAAACATCCTTTTTGCCTGTTCGATGGTGCTTGTGCGATCTGGCTGCGCATCGCTGAGCCTGACGCGCTCGGCATTGATGTCACTGGCTGCATCGCGGGCACTTTTTGCACTCACGGCGGTATAGCCGGTGTAGCTGAAAAACATGAACGCCACCGTCACTGCCGCGATCACCCAGTACGGCACCTCTCGGCCCACACGGCTGAACAGGTGCTCGCGGGGCTGACCCTGGGGGGCGAGGCGCGGATCCGGCACGCCACGATGGCCGTCGATCTGGCTGCGCAGATCCACCTGCAATGCCATCAGTTGTTCCAGCCCGCGCAGCTTGTAAACGCCTTCAAAACCAAGCTGCAGACAGACGTAGTAAAGTTCCAGCACGTCCAGGCTCTGTTCGCCCCGCTGGCGCAGCTCGCCCAGACGAACGAAAAACACCTCGCCCCCCAGGTGCTCACCGAACAACTGCAGCTGCAGGGGATTGCCCATCCACTCCATCCGGTGCGGCCATGACGACGCCATGACCGATTCATCGATGAAGGCGGCAACGGCAAACTTGGCCTGTTGCACGTCGGCGGTATTGATTTGCCGTTCGAACGCCATCCGCTCGAACATGTCGAAACCGTTGAGAATCTGCTCGCGCAGATCGGCCGGCGCATCGCCGCCCCCGGCGCGCAGCGGCATCACCAGATCAAACAGGTGTGCAGTACATTCCAGAAGGGGATTCGTCAGGCGTGTATTCGGCTCGTCTTGCGTCGCTGTCTGCATGCTCAATCCTCCACGCAAAGCAGGGCAAAGCGCGCGCCCTGAAACAGGCCGGGCAGGAATACCGAGAGGCTGCGCGCCTCTAGCGCACGTGGCCAGAACTCGCCACTGGGCTCGAACCGGAAGTACTCGTAACCGCTTTTCACTGGCAGGCGGTTGGGGGGGCGCTGGGTATGGCTCAGGCGAATGCCCGGCAAGGCTGACGCCAGAATCAGTTCCAGATCCTCGCGGCTGCCGCTTTTCACCTGACGCGAGAAATCCGTCACCCAGGAGGGGTCGTCCGCATCGTGATAGACGCCCAGATACAGGTGCTGCCGCTCCAGCGCCTCCCAGGGCACGCCTTCTGCGATCAGTACGGCCGGTGACTCTTCGCGCAGCGACAAGGCGGTGCTCGACTCCGGCGCCGCCTCGGCGAGAAAGTCCCGCAATCGCGCTTCGAGGGCACCGAACACGGTCGTCAATTCACCATGGCGATATTCCGGCAGCTCCACTGCCGCCTCATCTGCCTGAAAGTCACACAGCCCGTTGATCAGACGCAGCATTTCCCGGTACAGGGCTTCAGGGTGGGTGCCGTCCTGCGCGAGCTGATGGGCCAGCACCGCCAGGGCCGGGCGCAGTTGCAGCAGCCGCAGAAACTGCCCCATCTCGCGGGCGCTCATATCCGCCAGGTCACCATAGCTGTTGCGCTGCTGCGACAGCTGACGCACACGGGCGGCCAGCAGGTCGCGAATCCGCGCCATCCAGGCTTTCAATGCCGGTGACGCGCCAACACTGACCACCGAGGGAATGAAGGGCTCGATAGCGCGGAAGTGCCCGTCACCCTGGTGCTCGAATCGGCCGATACACAGTGCGGCGTAATGCTCTCGGGACTCGTCACCGCGCAACAGGCTCAGGTTCGGCTGCGCGACAATGACTTCACGGCTGCGCGATGCATCATGCTCGTCGGTCACTTCGTGGTAGCGCGCCTGCCAACCACACAGCCGGCCCTGTTCCTGGTAGCCATTAATGCCGGCAACGCGATCATTGGAAGGCAGCGCCAGCCAGACATCGACCTGATCGCCGCCTGCTGTCAGTTCGCAGATCAGGGGCCCGCCATGCTGGCGTGCATCAAAGCTGACCAGACGACCATCCGGCATGACCGCCGACACGGCCTCAATACGGCACTGGCCATTGTCCAGCGCCTCGTGACTCATCTGCAGGGCAACGAGCCCCCAGCAATGGGGGTTCAACAGGCGACTGCGCTGCTGCTGATCCTGCTGCAGGCATTTGTCCCAGAGCTGGAAATGCTGCTGGCCGAGAAACAGGCCTTCCGCCCAGACTACTTTCTGCTGTCTTTCGCTCATGATGGTCAGTCCAGCTCCCTTGATCGTTTATCCGGGACAGGTTTATCCGGTGCGTCGAACTCAATCCAGAGTCAGACGATTCTCCTCCAGTGACACGCTGATCTTGCGGCTGAAGCGGCGCGTCAGAAAATTGCCGGGCAGCTCACGCATATCCCGCCAGCGGGTTTCTTCCGGAGAGCGGAACACCGCCATCGCCGCAACATGCTTGGCCTTGTCATGGCGGGGCAGCTCGATACGCCGCTGATAGGCCGGGTCCATGGTGAACTCTTCTTTCATCACCAGATCGTTACCCAGTGCCCGGTAATCCTCGCGCCAGAGCTCTTCGAAGGTGGCTTCCTCAAAGCGCCGCGTATCTGTCAGTTGATAGATACGCACGACCACCGCCAGCGGCTCATCAAATTCGTTCCTGTTGATGTCTGCGGTGGAAGACACGCCGATCTTCAGCGCGGGCGAACCACAGGCGGACAGCAGAACCGCCATCAGCATTAGTGCAATAGAGCGCATCGTCATGACCTTATTCATGGGAAGTGGGAGGGGTGTTGTCGGGTTCCGACGCGGGTCGGGCCTGTCCCTGTTCCCGCGCACCGGCATAGGCGGCCACAAAGGCCGGGGCGATCACTTCCATGTAACTGCGGTGACTTGCTTCATCAGGCTCCCGGGGCGCGCGCTGGAACAGGCTGGCCAGGCGCTGCCGGAAGCCGAGAGGTTGTTTCGGGAGCTGGTGTACGGTGGCAAGCGCTTCTACCAACGCGAGCTGATGACTCAGGAGATCGGAAAACAGCTGATCAATCCGGTTGGCGTCGGCACCCTCTGCGCTCAACCAGGTGCGCAGCACCTCCTCGGGCGCCTGCCCCTTGAACGCCTCGAATCCATCCTGAAAGAGGCGGCTGTACGGCAGTCCAAACTCGTCAGCAAAGCGGCGCTGCCCCTCTACGATGCGCGCGACACCCCGCACCAGCGACTGCACGGAAGCACCGGAAATCTTCGCGCCGCGACCACGAGCCGTGACAGATTTTGCTGCATCATGAACGCGTCCTTGCTGCGCCATCCTGCGCTGTTGTCCCTGTTCAGCCACAAAGAAAAACCTCGTCAGTGATATCAAAGTGCCATCATTTAATATTTTTCGATGGCACTCGGAACGCGGCGATTCTGTGTCTTTTTCAACCCGATTGTCAAAAATGAAAATTCTGCGTGATGCATTTCAAATAAATCCACTTATTGCTTTTTTTTCGCAGAAAAGTGGCTTTTCTGAACAAGCGTACATTCATTTTCGTGAAGCGATTCACATTAGTTTTGGCATGTACGTTCTGGAAGTAGCATATGTCTTACATCGTTTGTCAGATATCTCTTACACAAATTTCAGCGTTTCGCCATGAAACTGCCAAGTCACGATTTTCCGGATTTTACCCATCGAATTGACTGTGGTATTCGCGTGCGCCTGCGCGCCAGGCTCACCAAACGCAGAACTTGATTTTCACCCCTTTGATGGTCAATGCTTCCCCTCCTTGCCAGACGCATCAGCCCGGGCAAGGACAGTACAATGACTGGCACAATGACTATGGATGGTTAGATCGCTATGAGTGACACCAACGTACTAGCTAAAGAACGCGCAACCGCCCCCGCGACGCTTGACGCACTCGCCGAACGCCGTGCTCAACTGCCGCAACGGCAGCGCGCAACGAACGCCGGCAGCTCTCATACTCCCCAGCATACTCACCAGCATGGCCGCCAGATTCCCGGTGCGCCCGCCATTACCGCCTCACTCGTCACCGATGCGCAGGGCAATCTGTGCTTGCAGCGCGAAAGCGCAGGCAGCATGGAAGACGGGATAGAGGGTGCTACTGAGGGTGCTATCGAGAGTGCCACTGAAAGTGATGTGCAGAGTGAAGCGAGATGCCCGCCCGAGCCCATCGCAGCCTACGCCGAGCATCTGCCGCCGCTGAGCGCCGGAGATCAGGTGTTGGCCATATCGACGCAGGTTGGCTGGGTGGTCACTGCCCGTCTGGTCGCAGACCAGGCGCACGGCAACGGCCCCGCATGGCGCCTGTTGGAAGATGGCCGGCTTGCCGTCCAGTGTGATGGGGGGCTGGTGCTGCAAGCCGGAGAGGCGAGCATCGAGATTCTGGCGGATGGCGCTGTCCGTATAGACGGCAACGAAGTGCATACGCTGGCACGCGGTACACAGCGCATCCAGGGCGCCATCATCCAGATCAACTGAAGCGTGCAGTCGCCTACAGCAACTTCTCGATGTGCTTTTCCAGTGCTTCGGGTTTGTCTGTCGGCGCGAAGCGCTTGACGACCTTGCCGTCCTTGTTGATCAGGAACTTGGTGAAATTCCACTTGATGCCCTTGCTGCCCAGCAGACCCGGCGCTTCTTCCTTGAGATGCTTGTACAGCGGATGGGCGCCGTCGCCGTTGACGTCGATCTTGGCAAACATGGGGAAGCTGACGCCGTAGTTGATTTCGCAGAATTCGCTGATCTGGGTTTCGTCACCCGGCTCCTGGTGACCGAACTGGTCGCAGGGGAAGCCAAGGATGGCCAGGCCGCGATCCTGGTATTTCTCATGCAGCGCTTGCAAACCCTTGTACTGCGGGGTCAGGCCACATTTGCTGGCGGTGTTGACCACCAGCAGCACTTTGCCGCGATAATCGGCCAGGGCGCGCTCTTCTCCGCGAATGGTTGTTGCGGAAAAACCATAAACATCAGCCACGTGCTGTCACTCCTGAAGATGAAGGTGAAAATGAAAGTCGCCTCAGTCTAGCCCACCCTGCTGCTATTGGGATAGAAGCGCCCGGCAATGACCAACGGGTCGTCGGACAACCCCTCTCTTTCGGTTCACATTCATTCGCTCAGCGCGCTAATGACGCGCTTCGCAGTCTGCCCACTGGAGGGCGGATTCTGCCCGGTAATGAGTTGGCCATCCGCCATCACGAAGTCAGCGAATTTTTCGGCCGTCTCGAGTTTGCCACCCAACTCTTCCAGGCGCGTCTGCAACAGAAACGGCATGGCCGCATCCAGCCCCACCTCACGTTCCTCTTCGTTGGTAAAGCAGGTCAGTCGGTGCCCCGCCACAAGCGGCGAACCATCCGGTTTCTTCGGCCCGACAAAGGCCGCCGGGCCGTGACATACGGCAGACACAATCCCGCCACTGGCGTAGACCCGCTCGATGGCACCTGCCAACAGGGGGTTCCCGGGCATATCGAACATGGTGCCGTGACCGCCGGGGATGAAAACGGCGGCAAAATCCTGCTCCCAGACGTCTTCAAGGCTGGCGGCACCGGCGAGCGCATCA
The DNA here is from genome assembly GCA_022565695.1 of Alcanivorax sp. Lineage (GTDB taxonomy): Bacteria > Pseudomonadota > Gammaproteobacteria > Pseudomonadales > Alcanivoracaceae > Isoalcanivorax. Next base: position 170,675 of record JAIUME010000001.1, read on the forward strand.
ATGGCGCCGGCCCACTGGCGACGCTGATCATCATCCGGCGTGCTGCGCGGGTCGATGGGCGCCTCACCGGGGCGCATGGTGGCCACTGTCACTGCCAGGCCTGCGGCGGTGAATGCCTGCCAGGGCACCGCAAATTCTTCCAGCCACAAGCCGGTCGCATCGCCATCGGACATTGCGTTGGCGCTGGTGATGACCATCAGAATGGATTTGCTCATGCTGCCTCCTGTTGCCATGGTTGCTTTTGCCTGTGTACGAGCTCGCGACCACGCTACACTGTGCTCCTCACTGCAACGTGAACGTCTCTGCAACGTGAACGCCAGGCCATATCTGCCACGGCATTCGAGGATTTCATTGTCCTGTCGGGGCAGCAAGTGCAGGCATACAACCTTTTACACCCTCGGGAACCGGATATGGACTGGAGCACTCTGCTGAACAAGCGCCGCCTGGGCAATCGCGCGGCCAAGGATGAAAGCGGCCGTACTGCGTTTATCAGGGACCATGACAAGATCATCTTCTCCGGTGCCTTTCGGCGCCTGGCGCGCAAGACGCAGGTGCATCCGCTGGCCACCAATGACCATGTGCATAATCGCCTGACCCATTCGCTGGAAGTCTCCTGTGTCGGCCGCACACTGGGCATTCGCGTAGGCGAGCGGCTCGAGAAGCAGCGGTTACTGCCGCAGGATGCCAATCCGACGGACCTGGGCGACATAGTGCAGTCAGCCTGCCTGGCGCACGACATCGGCAACCCGCCGTTCGGGCATACGGGAGAGCGCGCCATTCGCGCCTGGTTCGGTGAGCGCGGCAAGCATTACCTCGGCACACTGGCCCCGGAGCAGGCTGCGGACCTGTCGATCTTCGAGGGCAATGCCCAGGGTTTCCGCATTCTGACCAAGAGTGAGTATCACCAGTACGACGACGGCATGCGGCTGACGTATGCCACCCTGGGCGCATTTCTCAAGTACCCGTGGCTGTCAGCCACCGGCCAGCAAGCCTCCTGCCCCCGCCCCGGCAAATACAGCACCTTTGTGGCGGAAGCGGCCGCATTCCGGGAGGTGGCTGGTGCCACAGGACTGACCCGGGTCGGCGAGGATATCTTCGCGCGGCACCCGCTCGCCTATCTGGTCGAGGCCGCGGATGATTTCTGCTACGCGATCATCGATCTGGAAGATGGGCTGGAAATGGACCTGCTGCATTGGGATGAGGTGCATGCCCTGCTGTCACCCGCCATCCCGGACAGCGAGGAAGTCCGCGCGCTGCTGCACTCGGATGTCCGCGTGGGCCGCAAGGCAGCGCTGCTGCGCGGCAAGATCATCGAGCGCTTCATTGAAGCCGGTGTCGAAGCGTTCATGGCCAATCATGACCGGCTTCTTGCCGGCAAGCTGCATGGCGATCTGATTTCCCACTGCGAGCCCGCCGTACGCGACGTGGTGGAAAATGCCAAACAGCTGGCACGCACCAAGGTGTTCGAGCACCCGCGCAAGGTGGAGCTGGAGATCGGTGCTTTTGAAGTGATTGGCAAACTGCTGGACGGATTGATCGAGGCGGCTGCCAGCCATGCCCGCGGCGATGAAAGCAACTTCCGTCATCAACGCATCATTGATCTCATCGGCCGCCACAGCTTCCCACCGGACCTGCGTCAGCTTTCCGACCAGGATCGCATGTATCAATGCATGATGCGGGCGCTGGATTTTCTGTCCGGCATGACCGATGACTATGCAACCTATCTGGCCAAGCAGTTCTCCGGCATGGCTGTCACACGGTATTGAAGAATGCCTGGACGAATGTCTACAGAGGCCGGGAGAGCATCCCGGCAATATAATCTTCCCAGGTCCATTCCAGCGGCTCTGTCAGCTCGATGCTCGACGCAAAATGCGGCGTGAAAAGCTGACGGTGCAGCCGCTCCACAGCATCAGGATCTGACGTCGCCAGATTGATTTCCTGGTTCATCTTGAAGCTCAGGCGGTCGAAATTGGCAGAGCCAAAGCTGGCCCAGCCGTCATACACCGCAGCTTTGACATGCGTCATGCCCGGATAGATAAAAATACGTACACCGCCTTCCAGAAGCTGGTTTGCCGTGAACAGGTTGGCGCTGTTCATGATGCCGTGATTACCCTCACCGGGCAGCGCCACACGCACATCCACGCCCCGGCTGCGGGCCGCCAGCAGCGCCTTGATGACGTCCGGCTCGGTAAAATAGGGCGTCGCAATGTAGATGTACTGCCGAGTGGCCTGAATCGCTGCAAGCTGGGCACGCAGGATTTCCCGTTTACCGGTGCGCGTACGCAGAACGCGCACCGGTACCATGCCCTCAGGCATATCGGTTTCCTCCAGCCGCGGCAAGCGCAGCGAGCGCACCAGATAAGCGATATCACCGCCTGGCCCGGCATGGGCCCAGGCACGATCAAATTCTTTCTGCAAACGCGCCACCACCGGCCCCTCCACACGCACCATCATGTCGTGCCAGTGGTAGCGATATTCGGCGCCGTAATTCATGCCCCCCAGATAGGCGACCTCACCGTCCACGATGGTCAGCTTGGCATGGTCACCGGTCAGCCAGGGGTTACCCACCCGCCGGGACTGTACGTCGGAACCGCTGCGCAGGTAGCGCACCATATCGGTCGGCGGCTGGAAGCCCGCACTGTAACCCTCCGGCGGCGGCGTCAGCCCCGCCATCATCGAGCCCAGGTCATCCATCATCACCCGCACGCGCACTTCGTCACTGCGAGCGCGTAGCAAGTCCGCAATCTGCACGGCGTACTCGTCGTTATCAAAGATGTAGGTGCGGATGTCGATATGCTCACTGGCACCATGGAAGCGCTGTACCAGTTCAGGGAAAAAGGCGTCTCCACCAATGAGATACTCCAGCCTGCCCGGATAGCGGTGACTGCGCGTCAGCTGATCCAGATGGGCTTCCCAGGCGATCAGATCCATCCCTTCGCCTTCATTCAATGGTGCATCCGGGTCCACATCCCGAGGCGCGCGACGCACGGCACTGACTACCGCGTCCTCCACATGACCGAACAACCGGCGCATGGTCGTCACCGGATTCTTGAAAAAGGTGATGACATGACTACGCATCACGACGCGGTCCAGCGTCTTCAGGGACACACGCAGAATGGGCTCGGTGATGTCCGAACCTGCTACCGGCGCGACGATGTAATAGAGCTCGCCGGCGTCCACATCAGCATAGATCCAGCCCAGTGCACCCGGCTGATCCGGCGTCAGGGTGAACAGCATGGGGCCGAATCGGGTGTCGTCCCCGTGGCGATTGAAATCCTGCAGTAACGACAGCATGCGCGCCGAAAGCTGGCGATCCGTGATACTGCTCGTCACCTTGACCGAGGACGGCACCTCCGCCCAGGGCGCCACCTGCAGATCGCTGTCAGCGTCTCGCCAACTCACCAGTTCGCGACGCCGCAGGCGCAGGGACAACCCTTCCTCTGGCCCCAGTGGCGTAAGCAGACCGAGCATGTCATGGAGGATGGCCGCAAACTCGTCTTCATCCAGTATGGTCACCACCTCCGCACGGCGTGGCGGCCGACGCAAACGCTCCCGGGTATTGAGTTCCGTGAGAATGATCTCCACGCCGCCTTCGCTGAGGCGCTCCAGCTCATTGATGGAGAACCAGAGATGCTCATTGTCATTGAGGAATCCCAGCCTCAGATCGCCGTCCACTCGCACCGCCTCGATGGTGGTGTCTTCAATGGCCGCTTCCAGGGCCGGCATGCTGAGCCGGAACGTCTCCCCGGTCAGCGACGTGCGGCTGGCGCAACCGCCCAGACACAGGGCGCACAGCACCAGCGCGAGCAGGCACGAGCGTCTGTAGTGCATTATTCGAAGGGAGCGGGTCACCATGCGGCAAAGCCTAATAGCAAACGTGGATCAACGCGAGCGGGAAGCTCAGTCCCCACCCTGCAAGGGGAAATCAACATAGAACGTCGCACCTTGCCCCGGGGGCGAGACAAAGCCGATACGCCCATCCATGCGCTGGACAAGCTCCCTGGATATGGCCAGCCCGAGCCCGGTACCCGCTTTATATCGGGTATCCGATGAGTCAGCCTGGGAAAACTTGTCGAATATCCGGTCGCGAAACGCTTCCGGCACACCCTCTCCCTTGTCCACCACGCTGATCCGCAACACCGCGCTGTTGTCATCCGCCTGCTGCGAACCGACCCGCACCACCACTTCACTTTTCGCTGGCGAGAACTTCACTGCATTGGACAGCAGGTTCGTCATGACCTGCTGAAAACGATGCTCGTCAACACGCACCATGCCGTCATGCTCGCAGTGCACCACCAGGCTTACCTCATGTTGCTGTGCGAATGGCGCAATGGATTTCACTGCCTCGTCGATCAACACGGAGGCTCTGAGGCGCTCCATATGCAGGCGCATTTTGCCCGCCAACAGCTTTTCCATGTCCAGCAGGTCATTCACCAGCCGCGCCAGGCGCTGGCTGTTCTTGCTGGCCACATCCACCATTTTTTTCATGCCTTCTGGCAACTCACCCATGGCGCCGCCAGCAAGCAGGCCTAGTGCCCCGGAAATGGAGGTAAGCGGTGTACGCAACTCATGGCTTACCGTTGAAATAAACTCGTCCTTGAGTTTCTCCATGAGCTTGCGCTCGCCGATATCATGGACAATCGACCAGACCAGCTTGCGGCCGCCAGAGTCCGTCAACAAAACACCACTGAGCATTACCGGGTAACGCTGGCCATGCAGGCCGATAATCTCCTTTTCATAGGGCCCGTAACGTCCGGTTTCCATCATCTGCCTCAGGTAAAAGGCGTCGATATCCCGATATTCCGGTGGCGTAATATCTGCATTCGAGAACTGCTTGAGTTGCTCCTCCGAATACCCGGATGAACCCAATAATGACTGATTGAACTCAAGAAATTTTCCCGAATAAAAATCACTGAGCGCGATGCCGATCGGGGACATCTCGAACAATGCCCGCAGCCGCTCTTCACTGGTTTTCAGCGCCTGTTCCGCAGATTTCTGTTCCGTAATATCCGACAGCGTGCCGTAGATCATTTTCGCTTTGCCGTTTCGCGAATGGCTGATGATTCGCCCGCGGGTGCGCACCCATACCCAATGCCCGTCCTTGTGCTTCATCCGGGTAACCGAGTCGTAGAGCTTTGTCTTGCCGCGAAGATGCTCCCTCAAAATGAGGCCGGAGGCCTGAAAATCCCCCGGATGGGACAAGCGCTGCCAGGTATCAATCGAGATCGGCGCCAGTTCTGCCAGGCTGTAACCGACAATATTGGCCCAGCGCTCATTCAACACCACCTCCCCCGTCTGTACATTCCACTCCCAGGTGCCAATGTGGGTCCCCTCGATGGTGGCATCCAGACGCAAGCGATCCTTTTCATACTCCCGGTTTATTTCCTGGGCGGCGAGGGAAGCCAGATCCTGGAGCGCCCGCTTCTGCTGATCAGTCAGGTGGCGGGGCCGCACATCGACGATACAGAGCGTCCCCACTGCATAGCCGTCCAGCGTTCTCAGTGGCACGCCCGCATAAAAACGAATACCGGGTTCACCGATAACCTGTGGATTATCACAAAAGCGTTCATCCTCGAGGGTATCCGGCACTTCCAGCATCAGATCGTTGAGGATCGCATGGCCACAGAACGAGACACTGCGGTCGGTCTCGGTGGCATCCAGCCCCTGGCAGGACTTGAACCATTGTCGATCACCATCCAGTAACGTGATCAGCGCCATTGGCACATCGAAGGCTGCCTGAGCGATACGGGTCAGGCGATCAAATCGGGCTTCTGGTGGCGTATCCAGAAGGTCCAGCCGTTCCAGTGCGGCCTGTCTCAACGCCTCATCCGCTGGCATCGCCGGCAGCTTCATACCGTCTCTCCCGCATCATCCTCGTGGCTTGCCCACAAACGGTGCACGTTATCCCAACGCTACACGCTTATCCTGGCGGGTTGAACATATGAATGCGGGGCGGGTGCACACTCAGCTTCCTCGCTGTGTTTTCCCTGTGTCGGGCGAGGTCAGCCGGTCGGCCAGGACGGGGAATGCGGTCAACACGAGATCCGCCAGGCTGGCATGCGCCCCGGTTTCAGCCGGGTCATACAGGCAGGCAAGCATGCCCGCACGCCGGGCGGCCAGCATGTCGTAGCTGAAGTCGCCGATATACATGAGGCGCTCTGGCGATATGTCCCAGCGCGCCGCGATATGCAGCAAGCCCCGGGGATCAGGCTTGGGCGGGCAATCCTCCCGCCCGAGGATCACGTCCACCCGAATCCCCAGCCGCTGTGCCGTGGCGGTCGCGATATCCCGGGCATTGCGGGTAAGGATACCCAGAGGAAAGCCCCGGGCACGGAGCCCCTCAAGCATCGCCTCCGCCCCCGGCATCCAGGTTGCCGCCTCGGCGCCCTGTTGCTCGTAGCGGCGCACAACGGCATGGGCCGCCTGCTGTGCGCGCGCATCCGGCAGGGTGTCTATGTATTCCAGAACCCCGAGATCCTGCGGGCAGGCGATTTCTGCACGGATGGCATCGAAATCGAGCCGCGAATCCACCAGCGTCCCGTCCAGATCAAAAATGACACCCTGAATATGGGTCAAGCTGAGGGTCATGCTGAGGGTCATGCCTTGATTGCTCCCTATTGCTCCCTGAGCCGCTCCGCCAGCCCCGAGCTGCGACGGATCTTGCGATCCAGCGTCAGGCGCAGCACCTCGTCAGTGCTGGCCACGCCCACGGCGTCCCGGGCCCGGGTTATGGCGGTATAGAGTAGTTCGCGGCCCAGCAAGGGCGAGTCATTGTCCGGCAGCACCACCAGCACGCGATCAAATTCGCTGCCCTGGCTTTTATGGATCGTCATCGCCCAGGCGTCCTCGAAGTCGGGCAAACGCACCGGCGCCACATAGCGCAACTCACCGTCGGCGCCGGCAAAGGCCACCTTGAGCTGCCCATCCGCCGGATCTTTCAAGGCCACGCCGGCGTCACCATTGAACAGCCCCTGACTCCAGTCGTTGCGCGTCAGCAATACTGCACGCCCCGGGAACCAGGGATGGGGGCCGCACAGCCCGCGGCTGCGCAGCGCACGCACAATCAGGGCATTGAAGGTCTCCATGCCCAGCGGCCCACGGCGTTGTGCGCACAGCAACCGGAACCGGGCGAACGCCGCCAGCACATCCCGAGCTGGCGCGCCCCGGGCGGCCAGCGTCAACATGGGGGTCAGGGCAGTGATCGCCTCCTCCACCAGCGCCGCGCGGTCCGGTGCGGGCCAACTGAGGTTGGCCGGGGGGGATTGCCGCAAGGCCTCCACAGCGGCCTGATCCCCGAGCCGTACCGCCTCGGCGAGACGGCCGATACCCGAGGCGGCGTCGAAGCGGTGTACCTGTTCCAGCCGCACCACCTGATCATCCGGCAGCCCCATCTGCATATCCTGGGACAGGCCCACCAATGACTCACCCAGCAATCGACTGAACACATTCGGCGAGAAGCGATTGCGTCCATTGCCCACATCAACATCGCCGCACAAATCGGCGAAGACGCTGCCCGCTTCCACCGATGCCAGCTGATCCCGGTCGCCTACCAGATACAGGGCCGCGTGGTCAGGCAGCGCAGCCACCAATTGCGTCATCAGTCCGAGATCAATCATCGACGCCTCGTCGACCACCACCACATCCGCCGGCAGCGGGCGCCCGGCGTGGTAGCGGGGCTTGCCATCACGGCTGGCGCCCAGCAGGCGATGCAGGGTCACCGCTTCCACCGGCATCGCCTCACGCAGGGCATCCGGCAACGGCAGGTCCGCCAGCGCAGTGCGCAGGGATTCCGTCAAACGGGCCGCCGCCTTGCCGGTGGGTGCCGCAAGCCGCAGGCGGGGTAAGGGCGCTTCGGGATCCTGTTTCGCCGCCGCCAGCAGGTGCAGGGCAAGCATGCGTGTCACGGTCCAGGTCTTGCCGGTGCCGGGGCCGCCGGTAATGATCCCGAAGCCATGCAGCACACAATTGATGGCCGCCACTTTCTGCCAATCGGCATGGCCGTCAGCGGCGGGCGGGAACAGCGGGCCTGCCAGGCTACCCAGCAAACCGATGGGCAGGTCACGCAGGCGACAACGCTGCCGCACCGCATGCACCACACGCCCCTCGGCCTGAAAATGCCGGGACAGGTAAAGCCGGTTGTCCTCCAGAATCAGTGGCGCAATATCATCCGGAGCGCCAATGATTACCCCGTCAGCCAGGGGCGCCACGGTTGGCACCAGCCAGGGGCAGTCATCCGCATCAAACGGGCGCGGCATCGGCAGGCTCAGGTCCAGGCACACATGGCCCTGGCCCGCCAGGTGGCTGATCAAGGCCATCAGCCACACCGGCTCGTCATCGTCCGGGCTGTGTCGGGCCACCAGACGCGCCAGGCTCATGTCCAGCGGTCGCAGCAACCCCTTGTCGAGACAGCTCTCCAGCCAGCGCACCGCGCTCATACGGCCTCCCCGACATCAACCTGACCAAACAGCGCGTCGATCCGCGTCAGGGTGGCCACATCAGGCCGGGCAAACCAGACACCCTGCCCCGGCGCGGCATCCGGCTCCGCCATGCCACGCAGAAACAGATAGCCGACACCGCCGAAATGCGTCGCCGGATCATAGTCGGGCAGGGTCTGTTGCAGGTGCCGATGCAGCGCCAGCGCATACAACATGGCCTGCACATCGTAGCGATGCTCGGCCATCGCCGCGTCCAGCGCCGCAGGATGGTAATCACGGCTCTGGGGGCCCAGCCAGTTACTCTTGAAATCCACCAGGTAATAGCGCTCGCCGACGACAAAGACCAGATCAATAAAGCCCCGCAGCATGCCCGCCACCCGCTCGAAGCCCAGGGTCGGACGGGGCAGTGCCGAAGGCAGCAATTGCACTGCCTGTTCCAGCGCCGCCGCATCCAGCCCCGCCACAGGCAGCATGAACTCCATCTCCGCCTGCCAGGCCGCTGCATCACCCAGTGCGGGCGCATCCGCCGCCAGCGGCAAGCGCAGCACCGCCTCTGCCATGCGCGTGACCACCTGCGTCCAGTCACTGCTGATGCCATGACGGGACAACTGCTGGCTGACCATATCCGGGTTCACCGTTCGGGCATGAAAATCAATGCGCTCGAAAATACCGTGCAGACAAATCCCCGGCGCCGCGCCTCGCGGGAAGCCATGGATACCCTGCTGCAAGGTGGGGGCTCCATAGCTCTGCAACGAATGGCTCTGCATCACATAGCCCGGCACACTGATTTCCGCCGGTTCAAAATGCTCGGCCCTGGGATGCTCAAGATCCCGCGTCAGGCCGCTGTAGCTGGTCAGCCGCCAGTCATCCCGCAACACGCCACTGAACGTGCGCACACCCCGTGCCGACACCCGCTCGGGCGCTGGTAAATGGCCGCTGACCCGGGGCATGTCGCTGCACCAGGCCAGCGTGCGATTCTCCGCCAGAGCCTCCATGCTGCGTCGGTAATCCGCCACGTCGGTTTCCTCAGCGCCGAGGCCCAGCAGGTGATGCAGCGCCGCCTCACTCCGCCCTTGACCCACCGGCGCCAACATCACATAGCAACGATGGATACTGCGCGTCAGCGCCACGTATAACAGGCGCATATCCTCACCCAGACGCTCGGTGCGGGCGCGCTCGCGCACGTCCGACAGGGCCGCCTCATCCAGCAGGCGCTCCGCATCCAGTGCCACACAGGGGCCATCTTCATCGGTGTAGCCGATATCCACCGCCGCCCGCGACGGGGCATGCCACATCCCCGCCACAAAGGTCACCGGATACTGCAGCCCCTTGCTGGTGTGGATGGTCACCACCTGCACCAGATTGTCCTCACTCTCCAGGCGCAACTGCCGACCGTCCTGATCGCTGCCGGTCTGCCGCTGCCGCGCAAACCAGTGCAGCAGCTCCCGGGGGCCGCCCTGACTCCCCGCAGCCTGCTGCAGTAACTCACACAGATGCAGCAGGTCCGTCAGCTGTCGTTCGCCGTCACGGGTCGCGCGCAAACGCACCAGCACGCGTTCCTGCTCGAACAGGTGATACAGCGCCGGCATTACGCCCCGGGTGCGCCACTGGCGCGCCAGTTCGTGAAACAGATTCAGTGTTCTCGGCCACTCCTGCGGATGCTGGAAGCGCTGATACAGGGTCGCCGGCGGCTGGGCGAACAGGGCCGTGCCCAGCGCGCTGCGCACCAGGCTTTCATTCTCCGGCTCGGCCAGTGCCGCCAGCACCTGTTCCAGGTCGGCGGCGATGGCGGTATCGAACACGCTCTGTCGGCCTCGATAAACGCAGCCCAATCCCTGCTCCGCCAGCGCATCACGCACCTGTCGGGCCTCGGCATGGCCACGCACCAGCACGGCAATGTCCCGCGCCACCAGCGCCTGCTCGCCGATAGCGGCAGCGCCATTCGCGGCCTGGCACAACAGGCGGCGGATCTCGGTCGCAATCCACTGCGCCTGCCAGAGCTGGCCGCGCCCTTTGCTGTCGCCCAGATCCTCGGCGTCGGGATCAGCCAGCACCAGGGTCAGCGCGGCGCGCTTGTCGTCCGTCGCCAGCGGCGTGGCATCCGCCCGGCCCGCCGCGCGGGCGTTGTGGAATTCGATGCCCGGCAGCACAAACGGATCCCCATGGCTGGCAAACAACTTGTTCACCGCGCGCACCATGGGCGTGCCCGAACGCCAGTTGACGCCCAGCGTAAAGCGGCGCTCGGCGACACAGTCTTCGCGGGCCGCAAGGTAGGCATGAATATCGGCGCCACGGAAGCGATAGATCGCCTGCTTCGGGTCGCCGATCATGAACAGCGCGGTATCCGGACGACCGTGATACAGGGTACGAAAAATACGGTACTGCAGCGGATCCGTGTCCTGGAATTCATCCACCAGGGCAACCGGATACTGCTCCGCCAGCACGGCCGCCAGTGTCTCGCCGGCGTCGCCCTGGAGCGCCCGGCCCACATCGGCCAGCAAGTCATCCATGCCGCGCTGGCCCGCGTTCTCTTTCAACCGGGCCATGCGCGCCAGCACCTGCTCACGGGCATGGCCCAGCAAGCCAGCGCGCTCCAGTGCCGGCGCCAGCTCATCCGCCCGCACGATGTCCGGCAGCAGATCCAGCAACTCGTGGCCGGGCACCTCGGCCAGCCGTTCCGGCTTGGCCGCCGCGCGCAGCTCCTCCGGGTACAGCCGCTTACTCTGCAACTCGCCATTGCCGGTGCGCGCGACAGGCGTATCGGCGTCGCCCGCCACCCAGGCATCCAGCTGATTGAGGGCGGGCTGCAGCCAGCGCCACTGCAACTTGCGGCCATTGAACACCTTGTCGTCGCAGGCCTGTTGCAGGTGTCGGCGCACCACGCCGCCATGGGTCTGCCAGGCCAGACGCAGCTCGGACAACATCGCCTCCCGATGCCGGGCCTGCTTCTCCAGCGCGGGCATGTCCAGTGCCGGACGCAGGCGCGGCAGCGGTTCGCGCAACAGCGGCCGCAGCTGTTGCTGCAAGCCGTCCGGGGTGCCGAAACAGGCCACCAGACGACTGCCGTCCAGCTGCCCACGCACCGGGCCGCCATACACGAAGCGACGCCAGAAATCCGCCACCGCTTGCTGCACCAGCGCGCTGTCGTCTTCCACAAAGGCCACTTCCATGGGCGCGCCAAGATCCAGCGCGTGCTGGCGCAACAGGCGTTGGCAGAATCCATGGATGGTAAAGATGGCAGCATTGTCCATGCTGGTCAGGGCGCGCTCGAGCAACAGCAGCGCCTGATCCGCATCCAGGCTCTGCAGCAGATAGCGCTCGAAGGCGTCCTCGCTTTCACCTTTCTGGAACAGCAGGCGCGCCTCGCTCAGGCGCGCGCGGATGCGCCCGCGCAACTCCGCCACGGCGGCACGGGTAAAGGTCACCACCAGAATGCTTTCCACCGGTAGGGGCGTGCGGCCCAGGCCGAGCACCAGGCGCAGATACAGCCCGGCAATGGAAAATGTCTTGCCGGTACCGGCGCTGGCTTCAATCAGGTTGAAGCCATCCAGTGCGATACTGGTCAGGTCCAGCGGCTGCGGCATGCCGAGTGTGTGCGTCACTTTATTCATACGGCAGCTCACTCATAGGGCAACACGCTGGCGACGTCACGCAAGGGCGCCAGGATGCGACGGCCATGACGGATAAAGTCGATCATCAGCGGTTCCGGGAACAGCCGCGCCACCGCCGCATCGGCGGCTTCACCATCAACCCGTTCACTGCCCAGCAGCACACCTTGCACCCGCTCCACATCCTCCGGCCAGATCAGCGCCGCCCAGCCGGTCTGGGGCATGAACGGCAGCGGCGCCGCCAGGCCTTGCCGATACAGCACCAGCAACTCGCTCAGATGTTCCCGTGCGGTGTCCGCCGGCAAGGCGGGCAAGTGCAGGCGCACATCGCGGAAAAACATCGTACTGCGCCGCGCCGATTCGCTCAGAGGCAAGGTGTTGAGTGCCAGGTGATTGAGCCACAGGGCCAGCATATGTCGCACCTTGGGCAGCTTCGCCGAGGCATGGAGTTCCGTTGCCTTGCGCGGCGCGTCGCCACCACTGAACAGGCGCGAGGCGGAACTGATCTGCACACCGCAACTGGCCAGTTCATGGAAATGCCCACTCAGTTCGACGTCCGCCGCCGCCCCGGCACCCTTGATGCTGAACGCCATGGGGGAGAGCAGTTCGCCCTTGGCCCAGAGCCGCCGCACCTGGCGGGCGTGCTCTGCAGCCGCCGCCACATGGGATTGCAGCAACGCTTCACCCGGCGCGCCGGGCGGCAGTTGACCGCTGCCCTGCCAGCGCATCACCAGCGGTTCCAGTTCCTCACCGGCCAGGACACGCTCCAGCACCTGTTGCTCCAGCTGCCAGATTTCCAGACCGCCGGCGCGGAACGGTTCGTCGTCCTCCAGCACCCGCGTGGTGTCACCCAGATAGACACCCAGCCGCCACTCCAGAAAGGCGCGCGCAGGATTACGCAGAAAACGATTCAACTCGACGATGCTGATATCCAGCAACCGCTCACTGAGCCCGGCATCGGTGGGCAACGGCGGATTCAGGCAGCTCAACTTGCGCGCCGCGGCGACATCCGCCCAATGGCGCGCGTAGGAAAACAACGCATCCCCACCCTGCTGGGCAAAATAGCGCGGGCTGAAAGGCTGCAATGGATGTACCACGGTCAACGCGCTGGCCAGTTTCGAGCGCTGCCCCTCTGGCGCAGACATCTCGCCCTGCACAAACGCCTGGTCAAGATAATCCGTCAGCTCCGCCAGCACGACGGAAGGCGGGCGCTCGCTGTTGTCCTGCGCGTCACGGCCACACCAGCTGACATACAGATGATCGCGGGCCGACAGCAGCGCCTCAAGAAACAGGTAGCGGTCCTCCGCGCGCCGGGAGCGATCCCCCGGCAGCGGCTTGAGGCGCATCAGGTCATGCCCGGCCGGGTGCTCCGGTCGCGGGTAGGCATCATCCTGCATGCCCAGCAGACAGACCACGCGGAACGGCACGCTGCGCATGGGCATCAGGGTGCAGAAGTTGACGCGCCCGGCGAGGAATCGCTGGCCCCCGGCACTGCTGGCCAGCGTCTGCCGCAGCCAGCTGTGGATCATGTCCACATCCAGCGGCTGGTCCGCCAGCGCCTGCGTGGCACCCCGGGCCAGTTCATCCAGCGCGGTGCGCAACTGATCCAGCTCCGCATCCCAGGCCGGATCGGCGGCGTAGCAATCATCCAGCAGGCGATTGAGCCGCTGCTGCCATTGCTGCGCGCTGCAGGGCTCCCCGAGTTCCGCCTCGAAACGTTGCAGTCGATGCAGACATTCACCCAGGCGCCCGGCCAGTTCGGCCTGCCCCTGGGTCAGACCCGCCAGGCTGGGAATCGCGCCCCACAGCACTTCGTCTTCGCCCAGGGCCACGCCCAGCAGAATGCGCTCGAGACCGGCGGCCCAGCTGTTCTCACGGAATGCCGGTAAATCCAGCCGCGCCCGGTGACCGCCATCCAGCCCCCAGCGAATCCCCGCCTGCTCGATCCAGCTGCGCAACAAGGGCAGGTCGTCCACGACAAAACCGAAGCGCTGGCGAATGGCCGGCACGTCCAGCAGATCCATCACTTCGTTGGCGGTAAACCGGCTGACGCGGGGCTGCAGCAATTGCAGCACACTGCGCAACAAGGGTGCTTCATCGGCGAGGGAACGGTCGGCGATGGCCCAGGGAACACTGCTGTCACGCTCGCCCTGTCGCTCGGCGCCGAACACCGCCTCAATCAGCGGCGCATACTCGCTGACGTCCGGCATCATGACCACCACATCCCGGGGCGTCAGGGTGGCGTCGTCATCGAACAGGGCCAGCAGGCGGTCATGCAGCACCTCCACTTCGCGCATCGGGCTGTGGCAATCATGCAACTGAATGTGGTGTGGCTCGCAGGCCGGTCGGGGCGCGTTGCGCCCGTCACGCAGGTGGAAAATGTCGGCCTGGACCTGGCCCAGCAAGGTGTTCTCCGCCGGCGCATCAAAGGCCTCGACCTCTTCCGCCGCAGGCCACAGGCCACCCAGCAACAGTTCCAGCAGTTCACGGCCCTGGCCGCCCAGCGACGCCAGCAGTGGATTGCCGACTTCGCCGGGCAATTCTTCCCAGGCTTGCCCGGCGCGCAGCGCCGTCACGCGACTGCGGGCCAACTGCCGATCACTCTGTACGTGGCCCCAGTATTCCGCGCTGGGGTTCAGCAGGAACAGATGCACGTCGCAATGTTCGCCGAGCGCCCCCAGCGCCTCCAGCTGCGCTGCCGGCTGCGTCGTCGGGCCGAACAGAAACACACGCGCCGGCAGATGCCGGGGACTGAGATGCCGAACCAGACGCCGGGCATCCATCAATTCACCACGGTGCAGGTCATCCGGCGCCAACGCCCGTATGCGCCGGGCCAGGCGTTGCCAGAGCAGCGGCTGCCAGTGCCGCGAGACCGGCACACCTTGCCGGTCGCCCTGCTCCCAGGCCACCAGCCAGGCAGGTCGATAGACCAGATACTGATCGAACAGATCGGCGATCTGCTGGCATAGCTGATAGCGGCGCAAGGGGCGCGGGCCTGACTGACGCCCATCACCGAGGTAGGCCAGCAGGGGCGCGCCTTCCGGTTCTTCCAGTAGCGCAGGCAATTCGGCCAGCAGGTGCCAGAGCAGATTCTCCTTGCTCCACGCCGACTGCTCCGGCAGTTCAGGATGCAGGCGGCGATGCAGCTGCCAGAAGAATGACGATGGCAAGGGGAAGGCGATATTGGCGGCGATGCCACGCTCGGCGGCCAGATACAGTCGCAACCAGGTCGCCATGCCGGGGCTGTGCACCAGCACCTGCTCCGGCACCAGAGGCGCCGACGGGCGTGCCGCCATGACAGCAGCCAGCATGGCAGCAAGATGTTCGAGACGGTTGGACTGATAGAGATAGTGCATCGCCGGATGATACGGCGCGCAGCGCTGCGCCGCCAGCGAGTGGGCAGGCGTTTAGCGGTCTGATTTTTCCAGCGGCCATTCGCGACTGGCGACTAGCACTTCGCCGGGAATGACAATTTCGGTGGCCACCGGCAGGTGGTCTGAGAGCAGGCAACTGTTCAGCACGGCGGTTTCCACAGCCTGCAGCCCGCTACTGACCAGAATATGATCAAGATGCTTTTCCGGCGCCCAGCTGGGATAGGTGCGATGCTCACCATCCATGAGCCGCAGATCCAGTTCGGACAGCGGAGAATTGAGCAGTTCATGGGGCAGGCAATTGAAATCGCCCATGATCACCACATACCGGTATTGCTTGAGCAAACCCGCCAGATACGCCAACTGCGCATTGCGGTGCTTGCCGCCCAGCGCCAGGTGCACCCCCACCACTACCAGCGGCATCTCCGGGTGGCCGTATTTGGCAATGAACGCACCCCGGCCCGGCAACCCTGGCAGACGGTGATCTTCCACGTGGTAGGGCACCACGCGGCTAAGCATGCCGTTGCTGAACTGGCCGAAGCGGCCAAGATTGCGATTGAGCTGCTGGTGCCAGAAGGGGAACTCGGCCAGCGAGGCCAGGTGTACCAGCTGATTGGTGAAGCGGGAGCGCAGGCTGCCGCCGTCCACCTCCTGCAGGGCCACCATGTCGTAGCTCTGCAGCACCTCAGCGATGTTGCGGATATTCTCGACGCTGTCAGGGTGCGCCACCAGATGCTTCCAGCTGCCTGTGACGTACTCGCGGAAATTGCTGGTGCCGATGCCCGCCTGGATGTTGAAGCTCATCAGGCGCAGGCGGTCATCCGGCAAGGCAATGCTGCGCGGCCGCCGGGTGCGGCGGCGCAGCCCCTCCCGGACAAGGGAGAAGCCACCTTTCGGTTTTACCAGCGAGAAGGTGTCTTCACCTGCCTGGGACATATCAACTTACCTTAAATGCCACGTGCCTTAGTTGGATTCGCGCTCGAGATTGACAAGATAATCAATGACTTCGAAGGTCTCGCGATCGTTGCGCAGGTTGTTGCGCAGCACCACATACTTGCCATTCACGGTGAACGAGGGCACACCGGTCAGGCGGTAGTCGCGGGACGCAGTATCCGCCTGCCGCACCTTGGTGGAGACGCCGAAGGACGAGTAGAGGTCATTGAAATCGTCCGGCTCAACACCGTACTTGCGGAAGAAATTCGCCAGGGCCGGCACACTGAACAGCGGCTCACGGTGTTTGTGGATGGCGTCGAAAATCGGCTGGTGGATCTCGTCCAGAATGCCTTTGGCCTCTGCGACGAAGTAAGCACGCGCCAGGGGCTCCGCGCCACGGATGAAGAGCACCGGGCTGCGCACGAAGTCCACGTCGTCTGCCGCCTCTGCCTTCCAGGCGTTGACGATGGGCTCGACGTTGTAGCAGGCCGGGCAGCCGTAGAAGAAGAACTCGCGTACTTCGATCTTGTCGGGATCTGCCACACTGACAGCCTCGTCAAGCACCTGATAGTGGGTGCCTTCCGCGAAACGGCTGTGCTTGCCGTCTGCCAGTGCCTGGTTAAACACGCTGGCGCTGAACGCCACGCCCAGCAGGGCGACTGCCCCGGCTATCTGTCGCAACATCGGGAATCTCCTCGATTCGATACACTTCATTGGTGGCCGTTGATTAGTGATTAGGGGCTTTGACCGACAGATTCGGCAAATGCTCCCCGATAACCTCAGGATATACGATTTTAGTGAGGCTTGCGTGCAGGAGCGCTACGGCGAGAGGCGGGGAGGCGGGGAGTGAGCCAAAAAAAACGGCCCGAAGGCCGTTTTTTCAGAGCGCGCAAGCGCCGCATCTCGACAGGGCTATTTGGACAGGCCGGAGATGAAGCTGGCTACCGCCTTGATTTCACGGTCGGACATCTTCGCGGCGATGGCCTGCATCATGCCGGGCTCGTCGCTGGTGGTGTCATTGCGACGGTAGGCGGATGCGCCGAGGTCGTCACGGCCTGCCGCGCGGAACGCACGCAGCTGCTCTTCAATGTAACGCGCGTGCTGGCCGCTCAGTGCGGGGAAGCCCGCAGCAGCGATGCCTTCACCTGCCGGGCCATGGCAACCGGAACAGGCGGCCAGGCCGGTGCTCATGTTGCCGCCGCGATAGAGACGCTCGCCGGCTTCCACCAGGTCAGGGTCTGCAGCACCGACTTCGATCGGCTGCGCCGCGTAGAATGCCGCCAGATCTTTCATGTCCTGCTCGGACATACCGGCAACCTGGCCGCGCATGATGGCGTTTTCCCGGGCGCCGCTCTTGTAATCCATGAGCTGCTTGACGAAATACTTCTCGCCCTGGCCGGCAATTTTCGGGAAGTCGGCAGCCGGACTATTACCGTCCGGGCCGTGACAGGCCGCGCACACGGCGGCTTTGGCTTCGCCCGCCGCCGCATCACCGGCGTGGGCCTGGCCGGCGAGAACACCCGCCAGTACAAGAGCAAACAGCTTCAGGGATTTCATGGCCATTCCTTACATTACTTGGTCATGTATTCGATCAGAGCGCGATACTCATCATCACTGCAGTCGCCGCACATGCCACGTGGCGGCATGGCATTGAAACCTTCACGGGTGCGCTTGACCAGCGTCTCCATGCCTGCCTCGAGACGAGGCGCCCAGGCGGCTTCGTCACCGGTTTTCGGTGCGCCGGCGGCGCCACTGGCATGACAGAACACGCAGCTGGAGTTGTAGCGCTCTTCCACCGTAGCCGCGCTGGCCACGCTGCTGAGTGCAAACACTGAAACTGCCGCAGTTACTGCTGTAATCCACTTCATAGTCCGCGCTCCTGTGACCACACTGGCCGAACCGGCATGGCAGAGGTCCAATCGGGATACTTACATTGAATAACTACCATTCAGGCAGCTCAGCGTTCCTCGGGGTTTCGCAAAACGCTGGCGGCGCGCATTATATACTACCGTTGTGTCGCATCATACCTATTCTGCGAGACACCTCCATGACCCGCAGCCTTCACGGGATTGACCGATATTATGCGCCAACCGACGCACCGATCAGCGCCAGCAGCCATGCACCCGGCCGAGCGCCTGCTACGCCAGGCCGCCTTCAGCATCAGCGCCCCGAAACTGAGCCAATGCCCCCCGGATGAGGGGTTCGAGGTCGCTTTTGCCGGCCGCTCCAACGCCGGCAAGTCCAGCGCCATCAACCGTCTCACAGACCAGAAGAGCCTGGCCCGCACCTCGAAAACGCCGGGCCGCACACAGTTGCTCAACTTCTTCACCCTGGACGAGACCCGCCGGCTGGTGGACCTGCCCGGCTACGGCTATGCCAAGGTCAACAAGGGCATGCGGGAGCAGTGGCAGCGGGATCTGGATGCCTATCTCGCCGGGCGCCAGTGCCTGCGGGGCCTGGTGCTGCTGATGGACATCCGCCACCCGCTCAAGGATTACGACCTGATGCTGGTGGACTGGGCCGCCAAGGCCCGCATGCCGCTGCACATCCTGCTGACCAAGGCTGACAAACTCAGCCACGGTGCCGCCAAGACCACGCTGCTCAAGACGCGCCAGGCTCTGAAGAGCCACCCCGGCGAACTGTCGGTCCAGCTGTTCTCGGCCACCGCCAGTACCGGCCTGACGGATGCCTGGGACAAGCTGGCCGAATGGCTGGCCGTGACGGACGCCGCAGATATTGCCGAGGATGCACCCTCCGCAGAGAAGGACGGGTAAACGCTTCGCGCATGTCCGTCGGGAAGGCCACGGCAGGCAAAAAAAACCCCGGCAGCAAATCGAGGGGGTATCGACCGCGCTGCCAGGGTGGCTTGCCGCCACCGACGCGTTAAGGGGGGGGCGCGTCGGGGCTGTTGACTGCGACCCGGCGAGGGATCGGGGGGGATCGGGGGAACCGGTCCGCAGTCCCTTCTGAAGACCGCCCTGAATGCAGCAAGTTCCTGCCTGCCAGACTGGCGCCTCGAAGAGCCCTTACATTGCACGCCACAGCGTGAAACCATCGTCAAATCATCCCCGGCCCGAACAACGGGCAACGCACGGGTGTGCAATCGTCGCAGAGCATCAGGTCGTGGAGCGTCAGACAGTGCCGCATCGGGTCACATGACCGGCGAGTCAGCAGCCCGGCAGCCCAGACAGGATCAGGGTACGGTCAGTTCTTACAGGGGATAAGGCCGGCACAAGCCAGTTGGCACGGGTCTTGCTGCATACACAACAGCCAGCCTGCGGTGCTCCTGGGGAGGAAATCTGCGGGCAAAAAAAATCCCTGGCAGCAAATCGGGGGAAGGGAACGACTGCGCTGCCAGGGAGGCTTGCCGCCTCCGGCTCTTTGGGGGAAGAACCAGAGACTAAAAAAGCTACGGACCGGCGAGGGTTACTGGGGGATCGGGGGGTACCGATCCGCAGCTGTTGATATGATGCACTGAACCGACATTAAGTTCCTGCCTTTCAGTGAGACCGCGTTCAACATTCGACGACTTTTACAGATTTTACCTCTCCCAACGCACTCTTTCATTCCTGAACCAAATTCATGCTCGCCACGCTGGCCATTTGCCACCGCAATGCGTTCCTGACTTCCTGTCAGATCAGCACCGTCATCCAAACAGGTGACTGGCATCCCCCATACAGGGGATAAGCGCCGTGATGGCATTGTGCCCCGTCATCACCACCTCTACTCTCGCTGTCGCGCCGCAACAGGTCCGTCGTTCCAGGGTCGCCGCTTGCGGTAGCTCCCTGAAGACAGGATTCCCTGACAGAAAATAAGGAAATACACATGCTGAACCGATTGCTTGCACTGATCACCACTGCCCTGCTGCTGTCCGCCACTGCCCATGCCGAACAACCCGGCGAAGGCGATATCGCGTTGTTCCTGACCCAGCCTTTCAGCAGCAACAGTCTGGAAAGCTTTGGCGCCACCGGCCCCACCTACAACCTCGGTCTGTTTCTCAGCGACGACCTGATGGCCTACGGCAGCCTGCGTCTCGTTAACGCAGACGGCAATACCAATCTGGGTCTTGGCGGCGGCGCTCGTCTGTATCAGGCCTATGGCGCGCCTTACCTGCGCACCTTTTTCGATGGCAGCCTGAGCTACACCTCCCTGGACGACGGTGACGGCAGCTTCAACATCCTGCAGCTCGGCGCCTTCCTGGGCACGGAATTCAACCTGGCCCCGCGTGCCAGCCTGGCGGTGCGCGTCGGCGCCACCTTCACGGACGTGGATGGTGATTTCAACATCCTGGATCTGGGCGCTGCTGATGTACTGCTGAGCGTCTATTTCTAACCAGCATGCCAGCCGCTGGCACACCCGTTCCGCTACGGTGTGCCAGCGGTGCATTGGCATCATTGCGCGATCAGTGCGCCTCATCCCAGTTGTTACCAACACCCGGATCGACCACGAGCGGCACCCGCAGCTCGGCGGCATTGCACATCAGTGCCGACACCTCTCTGATCAGCGCATCGACATCCGCCTCCGCCACTTCGAAGACCAGTTCATCGTGTACCTGCATGATCATCATTGCATCCAGGCTGCTGTCCGCCAGCCATGCATCGACCGCAATCATGGCGCGCTTGATGATGTCCGCAGCCGTACCCTGCATCGGCGCGTTGATTGCCGTCCGCTCTGCCCCCTGCCGCATGGCGCCGTTACGGCTGTTGATTTCCGGCAGATATAATCGACGCCCATACAGGGTTTCCACATAGCCTTTTTCGCCCGCGTGGGCGCGGGTGTTGTCCATGTAGGCCTTGACGCCGGGATAGCGTTGAAAATACAGATCAATATATTCCTGGGCTTCGCCCCTCGGAATGCCCAGCTGCCGGGCGAGGCCAAACGCACTCATGCCGTAGATCAGGCCGAAATTGATCGCCTTGGCATTACGTCGTTCATTGTCGCTGACGTCGTCCGGCGTCTTGCCCCACACTTCTGCGGCGGTGGCGCGGTGAATATCCAGGCCTTTCTCGAACGCATCCAGCAGGCCTTTATCACCACTGAGGTGCGCCATGATGCGCAACTCGATCTGGGAATAATCCGCCGCGACTATTTTGCGCCCCGACGGCGCGCGGAACGCCTGTCGTATGCGCCGGCCTTCCTCGCTGCGAATCGGAATATTCTGCAAATTCGGATCGCTGGATGACAAGCGTCCGGTTGCGGCTACGGCCTGATGGTAGGACGTGTGTACACGCCCGGTGCGCGGGCGCACCATCTCGGGCAGCCGGTCGGTATAGGTGCTCTTCAGCTTCGACAGTTCACGGTAATCCATGATGATCTGTGGCAGGGTATGGCCGTCCAGCGCCAGCTCCTGCAACACGGCTTCTGCAGTGGATGGCGCACCCTTGGGGGTCTTCTTGATGACCGGCAACCCTTGCTCTTCATACAGAATCGCACCGAGCTGTTTCGGTGAACTCAGATTGAATTTGCGGCCGGCCTCACTGAAGGCATTTTCCTCCAGTTCGCCCATGCGTTTCGCCAATTCCTGACTATGCCGGCGCAGCATATCGACGTCGACATAGCAGCCGTTGCGCTCCAGCCGCGACAGCACACCCACCAGCGGCATTTCGATATCATGGAAGACCTTGACCAGACTGGGCGTGGCGTCAAGCTTCGGCCACAGCGTCTCATGCAAGCGCAAGGTAATGTCTGCATCTTCTGCCGCATAGGGTGCTGCGTCATCAATGGCGATCTGGTTAAAGGTCAACTGCTTCGCGCCTTTGCCGGCGATATCCTTGAAGGCAATATTCTTGTGGCCCAGATATTTGAGCGCCAGGGAATCCATATCATGCCGTGTCGCGACAGAATCCAGCACATAGGATTCAAGCATGGTGTCAAACGCCACGCCGCCAAGACGCACGTCATACTGCGCCAGCACACTCATGTCGTATTTCAGATTCTGGCCCACTTTCTTGTGATCATGGCTTTCCAGAAGCGGCTTGAGCTTTGCCAGCACTTCATCGCGGTCAAGCTGATCCGGCGCGCCGGGATAGTCATGGGCCACCGGCACATACGCGGCTTCGCCGGGCGCCACCGCAAATGACACACCGACCAGCTCTGCACGCATGTAATCGAGACTCGTGGTTTCGGTATCAAATGCAAACAGCGTTGCGCTCTCCAGCTTTTTCAGCCAGACATCCAGTGCGGCCATATCGGTAATCGTGTCATAACCATCGCGGCTGATCGTCGGGGCAGCATCACCGCCATCCCCATCACTGCCGCCACCTTCTTCCGCCAACGCGGGCTCATCACCGTCCAGCAATTCTGCAATCCAGCTCTTGAATTCCAGCGCCCGATATTGCTCGATCAATGACGTCTTGTCCGGGGTCCCCAGCTTCAGATCATCCAGGGTTTCATTGAGCGGGCAATCCACCTTGATGGTCGCCAGCTGATACGACAGGAATGCCTGTTCGCGATGTTCTTCCAGCTTCTTCGCCAATGTCTTGGCACCGCGAATGGCCAGCCCGGATACCTTGTCCAGGTTGGCATAAATCTCCTCCATGGAACCGATGCCCTGCAGCAGCCCCAGCGCGGTTTTTTCACCGACGCCGGGCACGCCAGGAATGTTGTCTACCTTGTCGCCCATCAACGCCAGCAGGTCGATGATCAGTTCCGGGCCGACACCGAACTTGTCCACCACGGTATCCTGATTCAGGACGGTGCCCGTCATGGTGTTGACCAGCGTGATACGCGCATCCACCAGCTGCGCCATATCCTTGTCACCGGTGGAGATCACCACCGGCTGCCCGTTGGCCGCGGCCTGACGGGCCAGCGTGCCAATCACGTCATCCGCCTCGACACCCTCCTCCACAATCAGCGGCAAGCCCATGGCGCGGATCACGTCATACAGCGGCTCGACCTGCGCACGCAGCTCGTCCGGCATCGGCGGGCGCTGTGCCTTGTACTGCTCGAAGAGCTCATCACGGAAGGTCTTGCCCTTGGCATCAAAGACAACGGCCATCTGCGCCGGCTGATAATCCGCCAGCAACTTGCGCAACATGCTGATCACACCCCGCACAGCGCCGGTGGGCTGACCGGAGGAGGCCATCAGGGGCGGCAGGGCATGGAATGCACGATAAAGATAGGAGGAGCCGTCCACCAGAACGACGGCTTTTTGATCAGGCTGCTGGCCAGATTCGTGATCAGACATGAGCTGGGTGTCCGCAGATTCATGGGGAATGGATATCGAGAGAGCATCTTGCCGCAGTGCAGGCCGAAATCAAAGGCAGCCCCGCCGCAGCGCCGTTATTGCTATACTCCCTCCATGACAGTTTTTACCCCACTCAGTGACGATCAGATCCAGCAATTGCTGTCCCGGGACGGCCTGACGCTGGTGCGCCAGCGCCCTATCGCCGAGGGCATCGAGAACAGCAATTTCATGCTCGAGGCCCGGCGCGCCAACGGCATCCCCGTGGCGCTGGTGCTGACCGTGTTCGAGACGCTGGACGCCGATGCCCTGCCCTGGTTCATCGACCTGTTGCAGCAACTCGCGCACCAGGGCCTGCCCGTTGCGGCGCCCCTGGGTGGCAAGACGGCCATGATGCAGGTTGTCGGCAAACCGGCGCTGCTGGTGCCACGCCTCTCCGGCAGCCATATCCAGTGCCCGGATGCCAGCCATTGCGCCACCGTCGGCGCCTTGCTCGGGCGACTGCACTCACAACCGCTGCCACCCCCTGGCCCGGCACCAGACCCGAACGCACAACTGGCACAACTGGTCACCGATCATCTGGGCAAACTGCCCGCCGCACAGCAAGACATCGCGAGCAAGCTGTTGCAGCGCTGGCAACAGCACGAGCCCGCCCCGGTGCTGTGCCATGGCGATCTGTTTCGGGATAACGTGCTGTTCAACGGTGAGCAGCTGACCGGGATGCTGGATTTTTATAACGCCGGGGCCGCCAGCGCGGAGTTTGATATCGCCATCGCCATGAACGACTGGTGCGTGGACGCAACAGGCCGGCCTGACCCGACACTGGAAACCGCATTGCTGGATGGCTATCAACACCAGCGACCACTGGGCACCGCCGCACGCATGCGCCTGCCACTGGCCCTGGCTATTGCCGCGCTGCGCTTCTGGCTGTCCCGTCTCGGCGCACCGCCGTCAGAGCAGGCCATTGGCCAGGGCAGCAAGGACCCGGATGAGTTTGCCCGGCTTTTTGCTTGCCGCGCGGCTGCTCTCTGATTTTTTCAGTTGTCGCGAATCATGCCGGTGATGCGACGGTGCCAGGCGGCATCGTCCCAGAAGCCGGGGCTGTGGGGGCGGGCATGCATACCGACATTGACCACCTGCACGCCTTCATCCAGCGCCGCCACCACCATATGCTCTGACACCAGCCGCACCCAGTCCCAGTCCAGGCTGCTTTCCCGGGCGTTCCGCACATACCCTTCGCCCAGCACCGGCAGCAGGCGCCGCAAGCGACCGAATTCCGCCTGCTCATGCAGGCGCTTGCGCATGCGCTCCGCCCACTGGCTCTGGCGGCTGCGGTACAGCAACGCGGCAACGCGGCCCTGAATGCGCTCACCCAGCGCTGTCGGCGCCATGCGCAACAACTCGGCACTGCCGATGCGAAAGCGCGGGTCATCGCTGAGCCAGACATGGTGATCAATGAAATCCAGTTCGCTGGTATCCAGTTGCCGCAGGTTGTCGTCCTGCCCGGCAGCGGACACGCCAAACTGGATATGAGGATGCAGCGCCCGGAGTGCCCTGGGCACTTCGATAAGATACTCCTCCACCCGCCGCGCGGTGGATGGCGACCAGCTCAGCAATTGGGGCAGTGGGTTCAGCGGGTGGGTATTGAAGATGCGCCGGTAGGCGCCGTGGGCCCAGGGTGCCTGGGGGAACTCATGGCAGAAATCCACCGCCAGCACCTGCTCGCTGAACCCTTCGCTGTCGATGAAGGCCAGCGTCTCCGCCCAGACCCGCACAAAGTCGCGGGGGCGCCGGACAAATGAACGACGCGCCTGGCTGTCCGGGACAAACCAGCTGCTCAACCACAGCTGGATGCCGTGGTCACGGGCGCGACGCAGCAATTCCGGCAGCACCCGGCGCGGCTGCACCTGCACTGGTCGACGGGCGCCACGGCGCAGATCGGCGCCCTCTGGCAAGATATCGAAACGATCACTGATCAGGCCGCTTTCGCCACGCGCCAGCAAGTGCGGAAAGGGATCGACGCGCAGGGCGTTATAGCCGCGCTCTGCCAACTCGGCGAAGACCCGATCCAGGTCTCGATACTCGCAGGCACGGCCATCACGGCGGGTCAGCCAGGAATAATCCCAACAGGCCATCGCCAGGCGCTGATTGCCGGGCAAACAGCGGCCAGTAGCATGTTGTTCGGGCAGGCCAGTATGACTCATGAGGCGCCGCAGACTCCTTCTGCCAGGCTCGCCTGCTGCTCGCTCGCTTGCTGTTTGAATGTCCGTGCAATATGTCCCCGGCTCATGGGCACCCCGTTCAGGAAAACAGCCATTCAGCCTGCTGCGGCGGGCTGCCTTTGCAGACATTCATTGTATAAAGCCCTTCACGGGCAGCGCTTCAGCATACGCATTTGCCGGCTGACGACAATGGCCCGGCGAATATCGGCCCGATGTGCCGGACGCATTGACAGACAGGTTGACGAGCATGCAAGAAGCTGGCCCGGCGATCAGTTGGCGCCAGGGCCCGCCAGGCATCCGGCAAACAATCCCCCCAGATGCGTCAGCAGTGCCGTGTAGTGGGCTGCCGGCTCCTCACTGGCAAGATTGCGCCCCATCGGGTCTGCCTCGACCAGTCGGCAATCATCGCGACACAAACGTTCCAGCAGCGCGCGCCGCCCCTCTGGCTCGGCCATGACGCAGCGCACCTCGCGCACCGCCATGGTGCGATGAATCTCGGCGAAGCGCCGGCTGCTGGCCGATGCCTCAATGTTATGGCTGATGATCAACGGTCGCTGGATACCAAACGCATCGGCAAAATACGCCCACGGATCATGGTGGCTGAGGTACAACCGGTCCGCCAGCGGCGCGAGCCGCGCGCGCTGTTGCGTCACGGTGTCATTCAGGTGGGCCTCGAACGCCGCCAGCCGCGCAGGCCAGTCCGGCAGGTCCGCCAGCACCGCCTGGTCAGGCAACGCCTGCGCCAGCCGGAGCATGTTTTCAGGGTACAACCACAGGTGCGGATCCAGCAGGTCATGATGGTGATGGTGGTCATCATCCTCATGCTCATCCGTGTGCAAATGCCCCTCATCACCGTCACGGCGGTAGATCATCGGCAGGTCCGTCAGCGCCAGAGCGGCCCGGGCATGCCGTTGCACCATCTGCGCGACCTGGGGCTCTGCCTCCGGCCCCAGCCAGATCACCAAGTCCGCATCACGCAGCGCCCGCGCCTGGCCGGGGGTAAATGACACCTGATGGGGATTCTGTTGTGGCGACAGTAACGTGCTGACCCGGACATCATCACCCAGCACCTCACGCAACAGCATGGACAGCGGCTCAACACTGGCAACAATGTGCGGCGGCGCAGCGGCGGCCGGCAGGGCCAGCATCAGCTGGCAGGTCAGCAACAGGGAAAGCAAAACACGCATTGGCAAACTTCCGACAGGCCAGACACCCGGATACAGCGCCGGCGAGCAGGGCGGCCCGAGCGCGTTACAAAGCGTAATAGTATATCATCAGCGGCGTTGCAGCAGCCCACAGCCCCGCTTTCCGGATCCAGAGCGATATCCATGATTGATGCATCACCTCGATCAACGCCCTCATCAGCGCGACCGCTGGTCACGCTCGACAATGTCGCCGTGCGCTTCGCCGGCGAAGAGGTGTTGTCACGCATCAGTCTGACGCTCCACGCCGGTCGCATTGTGACCCTGATCGGACCCAATGGTGCCGGAAAATCCACCCTGGCCCGGGTGGTGCTGGGCATCATCACCCCCCATGCCGGCACAGTGCAGCGCCATGGCTCTCTGCGTATTGGCTACATGCCACAACGCATCAAGGTGGATGACAGCCTGCCACTGACCGTCGACGGCTTTCTCGCGCTGGCCATGTCGGGCCGCTCCCGCGAGCGTCGCGCGGCCCTGGCCCGGGTTGGCGTAAAACATCTGCACAAGCGCCCGGTCCAGCAACTCTCTGGCGGCGAAATGCAGCGCGTACTGCTGGCCCGGGCACTGCTGCGCAAACCGGATCTGCTGGTGCTGGACGAACCCGCCCAGGGCGTCGACGTGGCGGGGCAGAACGCGCTCTACGGCCTGCTGGACGAGGTACGACAGGAATTCGGCTGCGGCATTCTGCTGATCTCCCATGATCTGCATCTGGTGATGGCCGCCACCGACGAAGTGATTTGCCTGCACCACCACATCTGCTGCTCCGGCACACCTGAAGCGGTGACCCGGGACCCGGTGTTTCACGACATGTTCGCCGGCCATCCTGCCGCCAATCTGGCGCTGTACACCCACGAACACGATCACGAGCACACCTTGCACGGTGACGTGGATGCACCAGGCCATCAACACGGTGACGAATGCGGGGGCGGCAAGCATGATCATTGAGCTGCTACTGGCACCGCTGGCGGCAGGCCTCGCCGTCGCGGTCGTCGCCGGGCCGATGGGCTCCTTCGTGGTCTGGCGCCGCATGGCATTCTTCGGTGACACCCTCGCCCATGGCGCCTTGCTGGGCGCTGCCTTTGGCCTCGCCGTGGGCATCAGTCTCTATCCCGCCGTGGTGCTGTGCTGCCTCGTACTGGCACTGACACTGGTCGCACTGCAACAGCAGCAACATCTGGCCGGGGATACCCTGCTGGGCATTGTTGCCCACACCACCCTGGCATTGGGCATTATTGCCGTCAGCCTGCTGCCCACGGTGCAGGTGGATCTGTTCGGCTTCCTGTTCGGTGACCTGCTGGCAGTGAGCGGCCGTGACGTGGCCTGGCTGTGGGGCGGCACCTTCTTCATCCTGTTGCTCACCGCACTGAACTGGCGCCGCCTGCTGAGCATCACCGTCAACGAAGAACTGGCGCGCATCGAAGGCATCAACATCACCGCCACACGCACCCTGCTGATGCTGATGCTGGCGTTGCTCATTGCCGGCGCCATCCGCACCGTCGGCGTGCTGCTGATTACCTCGCTGCTGATCATTCCGGCCGCCAGCGCGCGCCGGCTGACCCGCACCCCGGTGCAGATGGCGGCGCTGGCCAGCCTGATCGGCTCGATTGCCGTGTTTGGCGGGCTCCTGCTGAGCTGGCACGCCGATACACCCGTCGGGCCGTCCATTGTGGTGTCAGCCGCCGGCCTGTTCATCGTCACACTGCTGCTCCCCAGACGCAGCTGACTCCCCGGGCCGATCCCCCGTTCCCGGCACCCCCGATAGCCACGTCCGGAACTGCCTCACACTTCCAGTGAGACGGGCGTCCATGGGCCACTTACCTATTCCCCGCACTCCTGCGCTTCCCTTAACCCCACCATCACATCGGCAGCATTTCCCACACCGAATATTGCTGAATCGTTACATGACGTAAATCAGTGCCTACATATTTCACGACCACCCTCTCCTTATAGTCGAAATGGGCGGGAATCGTCCCGCATATGGGATGCGACAACACATAAAGAGGGTTTTCCAATGAACGGATGGCTATCCAGAAGCGCCTTGCTGGCAGCTCTGGCCTTGGTACTTGCCGCCTGTGGGGGCAGCAGCACCGAGCCAACAGCCGCACCTGGCGGCAGCGGTGCTCCCGGCAGCAGCGACCAACCGCTGCTCACGGTAGTAGACACCAACAACGAGTTCTCCATTGCCTTTTGCCCGAACACCGCGTCAATGGGCACCATCGGCGAACTTATCGACCGTATTGCCTGTGAAAACGAAGCATTGCAGGGCATTTCAGCGGCTGACGCAGATGTGCTGGGGTTGTTCTGCCCTGAGGCGGCAGACGGCTTCTCGCTGATCGGCGTGTCCGAGGGCGAAAATGGCAACACTGCCAGCGTTCTGCCCCTGGATTTCGGACCGGCCTGTCTGGCCGAGACCGCCGAGACACTGCAGAACATCCAGTCACTGCTGGGCAACAACCCGCTGACGGCTGCACTGTGCCCGATTGCGGCCATGCAGAGCGACTTCGACCCGGCGGGCTGCTTCACCGAAGCCGCCAGCATGTTCAGCGACTTCACACCGCCGAGCCCGTCTGCGCTGATCGACATCGTTGGCGAAATCTGCCCCGTCGCTGCACTGGGCCCTATCGGTCCAACGACGCCGGTGGAGTGCCTCACCGAAGTGGGTGAGAGCCTGGCCAATGCCCAGGAACTGCTGCTGGGTCCCAACCTGATTACCGTGGCTGTGTGCCCGGTTGCTGCCATGGCAGAAGAATTCGATCCGGCCGCCTGCATCAGTGAAACGGCTGGCGCATTCATCCCCGGCGGTGGCGGCGGCTTCGACGGCCTGCCCGGCTTTGATCAACTGCCCGGTATCGGCGAACTGTGCGATCCGGACAGCGATCCGCTGGCCTGCCTGCTGGCACTGGGCGACCAACTCGCACCGCTGCTGGAACTGGCTGACGGCATTCCGGTGCTGGGCGACATCCTCGACGCCATTCTGGGCGGCGGTGAAGGCGGCCCCGGCGGCGACATCCCGGAACTGCCCGGCTTCGACGCTTGTGACCCGACTGATCCTGCCGGTTGCCTGAGCGCGCTCACCGAACTGCTCGCACCCCTGACCGACATCATTGGCCAGATCCCGGTACTCGGCGACATCATCAACGGCCTGCTGTCCGGCGAACTGCCTGAAGCGCCGGGTGGTGGTGACGGCGGCCTGCCGGAATTCCCCGGTTTCGGCGACACCTGTGACCCGGCTGACCCGGCCAGCTGCCTGGCACTCTTGACCGACGCCCTGGCACCGCTGAGCGACGCACTGAGCGCCATCCCCGTACTGGGCGACATCATCGCCGGCATCCTGTCCGGTGAACTGCCTGAAGCACCCGGCGGTGGCGATGGCGGCCTGCCTGCGTTCCCCGGCTTCGACGATTGCGATCCCACCGATCCGATCGGCTGCCTCGGCGCACTGACCGACCTGCTGGCACCCTTGACTGGCGCACTGGACCAGATCCCGGTACTCGGCGACATCATCAATGGCATCCTCTCCGGCGAACTGCCGGAAGCGCCCGGCGGCGGCGATGGCGGCCTGCCGGAATTTCCCGGCTTCGGTGACTGCGATCCGACCGATCCGGCCGGCTGCCTCAGCGCACTGACCGACCTGCTGGCGCCCCTGTCTGATGCCCTGGCACAGATTCCGGTGCTCGGCGACATCGTCAACGGCATCCTGTCTGGCGACCTGCCGGAAGCACCGGGCGGCGGCGGCTTCCCGGAACTGCCCGGCTTTGACGCCTGCGACCCGGCTGACCCAGCCAGCTGCCTGGCAGTCCTCACTGACGCCCTGGCACCACTGAGCGATGCACTCGGTCAGATCCCGGTACTTGGCGACATCGTCAACGGCCTGCTGGCGGGCGAAGTGCCTGACTTCCCCGGCTTCCCCGGCGGTGGTGACGGCGACGGCGGCTTCCCGGAACTGCCTGGCTTCGACGCCTGCGACCCGACTGACCCGGCCAGCTGCCTGGCAGCCCTCGCCGGCCTGGCAGATATGCTCGAGCCGCTGACCGGCCTGCTGGAAGAAATTCCGGTACTGGGCGACCTGATCGTTGGCCTGCTGTCCGGCGAACTGCCCGACTTCCCGGGCGGCGACGGCGGCCTGCCCGGCGGTGACTTCGGTGATTTCTGTGACCCGGCCGACCCGGCCAGCTGCCTGGCGCTGCTGACCGACGCCCTTGGCCCGGTCACTGACGGCCTGAGTGCCATCCCGGTATTGGGCGACGTGCTCGGCACGCTGCTCGGCGCCGTGGACGGCGGTGACACTTCCGGTATCGAGGACATCCCGGTGCTGGGCGCTATCCTGGGCCCGATCTTCGGCTTCCTGCCGTAACACCGAACCTCAAGTCACGTCACAACAAAAAGCCCCGGCCGCAAGGTCGGGGCTTTTTTTGTTCCGCAGCTGGACCTGATTGCCAGGGGATGGCAAAGTATACCCGTTACGGGCATACTAATGGAGATTGACGGACATGGAAGTTCTGAAACGGAAGGATTTTACGCGCTGGCAGGCGACCGAGAGGCTGCCCGATGAAGTGCTATGCAAGGCAGTCCAGGAAATGGAGAGTGGGCTGGTTGATGCCGACTTGGGCGGCAGCCTCTACAAGAAGAGAGTCGCGCGTCCAGGTGCCGGCAAGCGCGGCGGCTACCGCACTTTGTTATCAGCCCGCATCGGGCAACGTTATATCTTCCTGCATGGGTTCCCGAAAAACGACAAGGCGAATATCACGCAGGACGAAAAGAAAGCGCTGCAATATGCCAGCAAGGTATTTCTGGCGTTATCGGCCAAGGATCTGATGAAGGCGGTGCAAGTGGGCGTTTTACTGGAGGTGTGTTGTGACAAGCAAAATCATTGAATCACTGCGCGGTGACCTGGCCGCATTGCACGATGCTGGCGCAATCAGCAAAGTGACGATGCGCGAGTTCGACGCGATCTGCCCGCCGCCAGTGCGCGAGTTCAGCGCCGACGACATCAAGCGTTTGCGTGAGGCGCTGCACTTCAGCCAGCCAGTGTTCGCGCATCACCTGCACACCAGCGCCTCGACCGTACGCAAGTGGGAGCAGGGTGAAACACGTCCAGCCGGCCCAGCGCTCAAGCTGCTCAACGTCATCGCCGACAAGGGCCTGGAGGCCATTACCTGATGCGCTTTACTTTTTCTTCTTGCCGGGCGCGATGAACTTCATCAGGGTCATGAACCACATCAGCTGCCCCGGATCGCCTTCGATCAGGATCTTGCCCTGCTGCATGCCTTCCATGAAGGCCATCTGGTTCTTGCCCGCCGCCTTCAGTGTGGCGAAAGCATAGGCGGCGTCTTCGAAACTCAGGCTGACTGTCGGCGCTGGATGAATGCCGCCGGTTGCCCGCACACTGCCCGGCTGGAAATGAAACCAGCGCGCCGGGGCGCCGGCCTTGGTACGCCACTGCATCAGGACGTTGCGATTTTCCAGCTGTTTGCGGAAATCGGCGTTACGCCAGGCCAGCCAGCGCAAACGCCAGCCAAGAACCAGTAGTACCAAGCGGAATTTCATAGTCTGTCACCGTCGCGTTGCAGGGTTGGATGATTGCGTCGTGATCGCTACGCCATCTTAAACAAAACGAGGCCGGAGGGTATGTCCCGCCAGCCCCGTTCCCGTGCCGCTGCTGCTATGCGTGCTGTGTGCCCGTGTGTATCAGGCCAGCAGCGGCGGCAGTTCCTTGTTGAGCTTCATCTTCTCGCTGCAGGCCTCGCCCGTGAGGGCGTAGCCGCGCAACTGGCCGTCGGCGTCGTGGAACAAGGCCTTGACGTTATGCCCGTCCACGTCGATCTGCCACTCGCCCTGCACGTCCTGGGGCGGCACCATGCATACCACCGGACAGGCTGGCGTCTTGATGGTGACCGGCATGACGCCGTAGCTCACCGGCGTCTCCTGCCCGGCCAGCGTCTGAGCCAGGGCACGGGAAGCTGACATCAGGGGCAATACGTACAACAGTACGTGACCCTCGACTTCGGCGCAGTCACCCAGGGCATAAATGTCCGGGTCGCTGGTGCGCAGGAAGCGGTCGGTGCAGATGCCCCGGTTGACGGTCAGCCCGGCCGCCTCGGCCAGGGAGATACGCGGACGCAGGCCCACGGCGGACAGCACGATATCGGCCTCGACAGTGCTGCCATCGGACAGCGTCGCACGCACGCCATCACCCGCCTGATCAACGCGCTGTGCGAACGGACCGAAGTGAAAGACCACGCCCAGGTCGGACAGGGCAGACGACACCGCCAGCGACGCGGGCTCTGGCAGGAAGGTCGGCAGGCAGCGGCCCACAGGCTCCACCACATGCACCTTGAAGCCGCCATTGGTGAGGTCGTTGGCAAACTCGCAGCCGATCAGGCCACCGCCGACCACCAGCACGGTTTTCTTGCCGGCCAGGGCATCACGGAAACGTCCGTAATCCATCAGGTCGTTCACGGTGTACACCCGATCCAGGGCGTCCCCTTCCAGCGGCGGGCGGAATACGTCCGCGCCCCAGGCCAGCACCAGCTTGCTGTAACGCAATGCTTCATCGCCGATGCGCACTTCGTGCGCGGCCGGATCGATGGCCGTCACCGTCACACCGGTGCGCAGGGTGATGTCGAAAGTCTCGGCGGTCTTCTCGGGACCCGCCAGCGCCAGAGCATCAGCGGTCTTGTCCTTGGTGAAGCCGGTGGAGAGCATGGGCTTGGAGTAGTTGCGGCCATCATCTGCGGTCAGCATGACCACAGGGGTCTCCTTGTCATGCTTACGCAGTTCCTTGACCAGGTTGAAGCCCGCCAGGCCGGTGCCGATGACGATAATGGGATCAGCCATCAGATTTCGACCATTTCGAAGTCGTCCTTGGACACGCCGCAATCCGGGCAGACCCAGTCATCCGGCACATCATCCCAGGCGGTACCCGGTGCAATACCTTCTTCCGGCAGGCCCTCGGCTTCGTCGTAAATAAAGCCGCAAACGACACATTCCCACTTCTTCATGGTTTGCCCTCTCTGATAATCGGGGATCTGTCTGCAGAGACTGCCTGCAGGGGACAGGGCGGCGGCAACGGCAGACGTCGCCCCGCGCGCGAAGGGGCTTAAACTAGCCATGCAGCCGTGAAAAATCAATGACGCTACGGTCGTGACATGGCAACTGATCAGTGCCTGTCTGACAAAAAAGCAAAAATGGCCTGCAAAGAGCCTGTGCGAGGCACGATTCCGCCCTCTTGCCAAGCACCAGAGGCTGCCGCATAGTGCCCCGGCAATCGCCCCGGCGCGCAGCAGTTCTTGCGTCCGCCGCCTTGCCACGCTGCGGGAGACCTGATTGAAACGCTTCACACCCGGCCCGATTCTGGCACCCGCACCGCGCTGGCGGCCCCTGGCGCAGTTGGCGGCACCCGCTGCGGTGACCGACTGGCTCGCCGACAGCGGTTCCCTCACCCACCGCCTGAAGAAACATGGCCGGTTTGTGGTCACCCCCCTGCGACAACAGGTGGCGCCGCCACGCCCCGACGAAGCGCGCCTGCTGGGCCTGCGCCCGCGCCGGGCGGCGCTGATTCGTGAAGTCATCCTGAGCCTCGACGGCGAGCCTGTTGTCTTCGCCCGCAGCGTACTGCCCCTGCGCTCGCTCTCCGGCGCCAATCGGGTGCTCGGCCATATGGCGCGCCGCTCCCTCGGTGCAGAACTGTTTCGGCGCCCACCTGCGCGGCGCGCTGCGGTCTGGGGCACCTGCATGCCGGCTTCGGCACTGCCGCACCCGGTCCCCGGCGACCTGCCGTCCGACAGCCTGCTGTGGGGCCGCCAGTCCCTGTTTCTCAAGCGCCGCAAACCGCTGCTGGTGGCCGAGATATTCCTGCCCCATCTGTGGACCATCACGCTGCCGCCGGCAGCCAGTGATCCCCGCCGTTGACCGCACCGTAGCGCCCCGTATCATTGCCTGAACCGAGCGCTCAGTGATGTGCCCGGCCATACCGTTATAGAAGGCGCTATCGGCGCCGCCGACAAGGACCGCCATGCTCGACGCCCTGCAACACCGCTACCCCGCCCTGTGGCCCTGGATTCAGCTGATGCGTCTGGATCGTCCCATCGGCACCCTGCTGCTGCTGTGGCCGACACTGTGGGCAGTGTGGATTGCCGGGGACGGCTCGCCCTCTGCCCGGGTCGTCATCGTCTTTACCCTGGGGGTGATCGTGATGCGCGCAGCGGGCTGCGTGATCAACGATTACGCCGACCGCAATTTCGACGGTGAGGTTTCGCGCACACGCCACCGCCCGTTGGCCACCGGTGCATTGCGCGGGCGTGATGCGTTGATGCTGTTTGCGGCCTTGATGGTGGTGGCCCTGATCCTGGTGCTGCAACTGAACCGGTTCACCTTCTACCTGGCGTTCGGTGGTGCCGCACTGGCGATCATCTATCCGTTCATGAAGCGCTTTACCTTCCTGCCCCAGCTGTTCCTCGGCGCGGCATTCGCCTGGGCCATTCCGATGGCGTTTGCGGCAGAAACTGAAAGCCTGCCCGCTGCGGCCTGGCTGATCTTCGTCGCCAAATTGCTGTGGACGGTCGCCTACGACACGCAATACGCCATGTGTGATCGTGAAGACGACCTCAAGGTGGGCATCAAGAGCACCGCCATCCTGTTTGGCGAGGCGGACCGGATGATCATTGGCATCCTGCAGCTGCTGGCGCTATGGCCGCTGTGGCTGCTCGGCCAGGGGCTGGGCTTTGCCTGGCCCTGGTATCTGGCGCTGGTGGCCGCAGCCGGCCTGTTTGTCTATCAGCAGTGGCTGATCCGCGACCGCGCTCCGGACGCCTGTTTCCGCGCCTTTCTGAACAATCAGTGGGTCGGCGCAGTGCTATTTGCCGGTATCTGGCTGCAGTATCTGTTGTAACGGTTCATTATCCGGTTGATTGTCATATCCTTGTCACGAAACGGCCATCTAATAGGCACCATGACAGTTTGCAATCATGACAGCCGGGAATGAGCGCCATGAGCCGATACAGAATATTGATAGTGGACGACGAGCCGGCCATCCGCGAAATGGTTGCGGTGGCACTGGAAATGGCCGACTTCGACGTGCTCGAGGCTGACAATGCCCAGCGCGCCCACGAAATCATCGTCGATGAGCGGCCGGAACTGATACTGATGGACTGGATGTTGCCCACGGTGAGCGGCATCGAGCTGGCGCGGCGTCTCAAGCGCGACGAGAGCACCAATGAGATTCCGATCATCATGCTCACCGCGAAAGGCGAGGAAGACAACAAGATCCAGGGCCTGGACGTGGGCGCTGACGACTACATCACCAAGCCGTTTTCCACCCGCGAACTGGTCTCCCGGATCAAGGCCGTGTTGCGCCGGACCTCCGCCGGTGCC
This sequence comes from Alcanivorax sp., assembly GCA_022565695.1. GTDB lineage: Bacteria > Pseudomonadota > Gammaproteobacteria > Pseudomonadales > Alcanivoracaceae > Isoalcanivorax. The sequence goes on from JAIUME010000001.1 coordinate 207,001, forward strand.
GCCGAGAAAGCCATCGAAGTGGAAGGCCTGTGCCTGGACCCGGTGAGCCACCGCATTACCGCCAATGACGAGCCGGTGGACATGGGGCCTACGGAGTATCGCCTGCTGGAGTTTTTCATGAGCCACCAGGAGCGCGCCTATTCACGGACGCAACTGCTGGATCAGGTGTGGGGCGCCAATGTGTATGTCGAGGACCGTACCATCGACGTGCATATCCGGCGACTGCGCAAGGCCCTGTCCCCCTACGATTTCGACCGCTTCATCCAGACCGTACGCGGCACCGGCTATCGTTTCTCCACCAAGACGGCGCGGGGCTGAACGACATACAATAAGCTTCCTGATCATGAGTGACGGCAACGGAGAGCCCAGTGACGCCCACACTCCGCAATGAAATACGCCGGCTTGCCCTGATTCTGGTTGCCGCGTTGATCCTGTCGTTGCTGATCGACAGCATCTGGCCCGCCTTTATTGCCATGCTGGGTTGCGTAATCTTCAGTACCCGGCAGCTGATTCGCCTGAGCCGCTGGCTCATCACCTATGAGCGGACGCAATCCGCCCCGCCAGAGAGCAAGGGCGCCTGGGGCGACCTGTTCGACCGGCTGTATCACCTCCTGCGGCGGGAAAAGAGCGCTCGCCACGAGCTGGAATTCCTGATGACCCGGGCAGAGAGTTCCATCACGGCGCTGCGCGATGCCATTGTTGTCGTGGACCGCCAGGGCCGGCTGGAATACTGGAACCGCGCGGCCGACAAGCTGCTCGGATTCAAGGCGCCCCATGACAAGCAGCAGACGCTGACCAACCTGATCCGCGACCCCCGTTTCGCCCACTATCTGAAAGAGGGCAGCTTTGATCACCCGCTGACATTGCCCTCCCCGGCAGACGAACACCGCATGCTGGAATTCACCATCACGCGTTTCGGCGCCGGGGACTGGCTGGTGATCGTGCGCGACGTAACACGCCTTCATAACCTGGAGCAGATGCGCAAAGACTTTGTCGGCAATGTCAGCCACGAACTCAAGACCCCGCTGACCGTGCTCAAGGGCTATCTGGAAACCCTGATGGACTCGGTGCCCGCCGAGCAGAAACGCATCCACCGGGCCCTGCTGCAGATGAACCAGCAGAGCCAGCGCATGGAAGCACTGATCAACGACCTGCTGTTGCTGGCGCGCCTGGAAGGCACCGAACCGGATCTGGACACGGAGCGACTGGCGCTGGCGCCCATGCTGCGGCGGTTGCGCCAGGATGGCCTGGCCATGGCCACGGACAAGCAACAGGAAATCCAGCTTGAGGTCGCACCGGGCGCCGCACTGCTCGGCAACCCGGCGGAGCTGCACAGCGCCTTTGCCAATCTGGTCACCAATGCGGTGAAGTACACCCCCGCTGGCGGCAAGATCAGCATCCGCTGGTGGGAAGACGCCAGCGGCGGTCATCTGGCAGTGAGCGACAATGGGGTCGGCATTGACGCCGAGCATATTCCCCGCCTGACCGAGCGCTTCTACCGGCCCGACGCCAGCCGCGTGACCCAGACCGGCGGCACCGGGCTGGGCCTGGCCATCGTCAAGCATGTGCTGCTACGCCATGACGCCACCCTGACCATACAAAGCCAGCCGGAACGGGGCAGCACCTTCACCTGCCACTTCCCGGATCACCGGCTGGCCAGCGAAGACACTGTTGCCAGTGCCTGAGCAGTCCGCCACAAAAGCAGCCATTGGTACCATGATGCGGGGCGCCTGATCTGCTAGGCTGAGTTGAACCCTCCCTGCCAGCAGCCCTGTCAGGGGCCGAGAGGAGGGACGGAGTGCGCTGCATGATGACAGGGACCATCCGACCGCTGATACGTCAGTTCGCAGGCGCCGTTGCTGCCCTGACGCTATTGCACACTCCGGCCTTGCACGCTGACGGCAACAGCCGGTCTGCCACGCTCATCGATACAGAAACCGTTCTCGCCGCCATTCAGAAAGCCGATTTCGACGCACCGATTTACGTGGAATCACGGCAGGACAGTGACAAGGTGGAAGGCGGCATTTATGTCCTGATCGACACCCCCTTCGAGATGCTCCACAGCATGCTGTCGGATAAACGGGTGTGGTGTGAAATCATTTTCCTGCATTTCAATATCAAGGCATGCGTCATGGATCTGGGCAGCGATCCGACCACCGTCAGCCTCTATACCGGACGTCTGTATTATCAGAGCCCGGAGGATGCCCATCGCAGTGACTATGTTTTCGAAGCCTTCAGTTTTCAGAATGATTATCTCAACACCGTCCTGTATGGCCCCGAAGGACCATTCGGCACTCGCGATTACCGCATCGTGATTCAGGCCGTGCCCGTCGATGCCGACAACAGTCTGGTGCATGTGAGCTACTCCCTGCGTCACAACATGGTGACCCGCGTTGCCCAACGGATCTACTTTGCCTCCGCCGGCCGCCACCGGATTGGTTTCAGCGTCGAGGACAATGGTGGAACCCCGGAACCCGTGCGTGGTGTCCGGGGTATGGTGGAGCGCAATACCATGCGTTTCTATCTGGCCCTGGAAGCGTTTCTGCAATCGCCCGAGGGCGATGAACACATCCAGCGGCTGAAGAACTGGCATGCGCTCACCGACCAGTACCCGGATCAGCTCAGAGAGCTGGATCTGGACACCTACCTGGGTTACAAGGCCAAAGAACGGGAACACCAGAACGTATTGCAGCGCGAAGCGAACCAGCAACGTTAATCTGCGCGCCGCGTAACGATATCCACGCCGATCCCGTTAGGATCGATTACCGAAAAGTGTCGGTCGCCCCAGTCTTCGTCCCGCAGTGATACCGCAATCGGTACGCCCAACGCGCTCAGCCGCGTATGTTCTGCATCCACATCGTCTACATCCAGCGTGAACCAGATGCCCTGCCCGGGGTAGGCGCCACGAAACACCGGCGCCTGCTGCGGCAACTCCGGCTGCATGAAGCCCACCTCACTGTCACCAAAGCGCAGCACCACACACCAGGGCTCGTCAAACAACACCTCGCAACCAAACAGCCGCACGTAGAAGTCCCGGCTTTCCACTACCTTTTCGGTTATGACACCACTCCAGAGATGCATCACAGGTCTCCTTTTTCGGCGGATAGTCTGAAGGTATGACGATAATGCGATCAGCGGGCGTCGGCGGCTTGAACAAATGCGACATCAGGCTGACGCAGCGCGGCGGGTGTGGCACCCAGCAGCCGCACGCAATCACGGGTCATGTGGCTCTGGTCACTGTAGCCTGCGCTGAATGCCAGCGCGGCCAGGGAAATACAGTGTGCTGTGTCAGCCACCAGTTGGGCGGCTGTCCAGCGCACACGCTGGATGCTGTGCAGTGTTTTGGGGGAGACGCCGACCGCCTCGCGGAACAGGCGCTGTAACTGACGCGCACTGAGCCCGGCATCGGCCGAAAGCCGGGCCACCTGTTGCTGCGGCGGGCCACCGGCAAGCGCGCTGTGGACATTCTTTTCCCAGGGCTGGCTCAGCTGAAACAGCACGCCGTCCAGCCGCGATAGCGACGGGCAATCCCGAGCCAGCTGACACAACAACGCGTCATCCAGCATCCGGAAAACAGCGTTCCCCGAGTGGGCGATTTGCTCCGCCAACGGCGGTAACGGGAAGCGGGTCAGCGCCGCCGCGGGCAGCGCCGTATTCGTCAACGCCCCTGCGGGCACCGTGACAAAATGCCGGGCCTGTCCGGGATGAAAGCAGATCCCCAGATAGTCATGGCCTGGCGCCAGGGGCACAGACATCGGGGCAGTGGTGGTGCCATACAGTAGCGCCTGCCAGTCACTGCCGTGCAGGGCCAGCACCAGATCCACGCAGCCATCCGGCAGCACACTGAACGTCGGCGCGCTGTTATCGCGGCTGAGCCAGTAGTGGCTGACAAAACGCCGCAGACGCGGATCGGGCAGACGGGCCAGCATGGCTCAATAATGCGGCGGGGCTTCGTCCCCCGGCGCCTGCATGCTTTTCACGACCTCGGACATGTCGGTGAAGTGCTCGATCAGCCCGCGACAGGCTTTTTCGAGCTGGTCGATCTTGTGCTGCTGTGTTGCCACGATGTCGTTGAGGGTCTGCACCAGATCCTCCTGGTAGGCCAGCTTGGTTTCGATCTCGGTAAGACGTTGTTCCATGGGCGGTTTCTCTTGCAGATGACGCTGAGGGATGACAAAACAATATGTTCAGGATACCCTTTCCGGCGTTCTGGGGGAGTAGTCACTGCACACACCCTACGTCGCACCACGGATATCGCAGAGATACGTCAACATACTTGCTCCACAGAGCATGGCGTATCGACCCAGCCTCACCCTGCCCCCTCGACGGGCAGACCCTGGCGGGACTGACAAGACCCGGGACACTGGCAGCCCCCATGGCGGGACGGCGGCCCGTGTCTCGTGTCTGTCCATCCAGTCCCGCCTGCGGAAACCATTATGCTTGCAGAAGCCTTCGTCATATCCACCGTGCTGATCGCCATTGGCGAAATCGGCGACAAGACCCAGTTGCTGTCGTTTGCGCTGGCTCAGCGCTATCGGGCGCCCTGGCTGATTCTCTCCGGTGTACTGCTGGCCACCTTGCTCAATCATGGCCTGTCGGTCTGGCTGGGGGCTGCCGTGGCCCAGCTGCTGCCCCACAACCTGCTGGTCTGGTTGCTGGGCGGCAGCTTCATTCTGCTGGGCGTGTGGATGCTGATTCCGGACAAGGAAGAAAGCGTCGAGAACGGCCGCCGCTGGGGCGCTTTTACCGCCGCCTTCGTGTTGTTCTTTCTTGCGGAAATTGGCGACAAGACCCAGGTGGCGACAGTAGCCCTGGCGGCACGTTTCCCCGAGGACTACTGGGCGGTGCTCAGCGGTTCGACGCTGGGCATGGTGGCCGCCAATGTGCCGGTCATCTGGCTCGGCGCCCGCCTCACCAACCCGGTGTTCGAAACCTGGGCGCACCGCATCAGCGCGGCACTGTTCATCCTGCTGGGATTGATCACGCTGATTGCCGCGTAAGCCCGGAGCAAGTGCGGCCCGCGCGGATACAGCACGCCTCAGATGGCCCGCTGGTTAACGCGGGCCATCAGCTCGTCGGCGCTTTCCTTGCGCTCCGAATAACGGTCGGTGAAGTAGTCGACGCGGTCCCGGGTCAGCAGAGTGAACTTCATCAGCTCTTCCATCACATCCACGATGCGGTCGTAGAACGGTGACGGCTTCATGCGGTCGTTGTCGTCGAACTCCATGTAGGCTTTCGGCACGGACGACTGATTGGGGATGGTCAGCATGCGCATCCAGCGGCCGAGCACGCGCAGCTGGTTGACCGCATTGAACGACTGGGAGCCGCCGCACACCTGCATCACGGCAAGCGTCTTGCCCTGGGTGGGGCGCACCGCGCCCAGCGACAGGGGTATCCAGTCGATCTGGGCTTTCATGATGCCGGTCATGGCGCCGTGGCGCTCGGGCGAGCTCCAGACCATGCCCTCGCTCCAGGTCACCAGCTCGCGCAGCTCGGCGACTTTCGGGTGGCTGGCGTCCTCGCTGTCCGGCAAGGGCAATCCCGTCGGATTGAAGGTCCGCGTTTCGGCACCCATCGCCTGCAGAATGCGCGCGGCTTCTTCTGCCGCCAGGCGACTGAAGGAGCGCGCACGCAGCGAACCGTAGAGCAGCAGGATGCGCGGCTTGTGCGCCGCCCTTTCGCCAGCAAACACCTTGTCGGCATCCGGCACGTCCAGCAGCGCCGGTGCGAGAGCAGGCATATCATCCAATGTCATGGGGTTTCTCCGCGCTTGTGTCGTCGTCGAACCAGTGGCGGGTGCGATTGGCAAAGGCCACCAGGGTCAGCATCACCGGCACTTCCACCAGCACACCCACCACCGTGGCCAGCGCCGCGCCGCTGTGCAGGCCGAACAGGGAAATTGCCACCGCAACGGCCATTTCGAAAAAGTTGGAGGTGCCGATCAATCCGGCCGGCGCAGCGACGTTGTGCGGCAATCGCAACGCCTTTGCGCCACCGTAGGCCAGGAAGAAAATGCCGTAGCTCTGTATCAGCAACGGAATGGCGATCAGCAGAATGATGAACGGATCGCTGATGATGGTTTCCGCCTGGAAACCGAACAGCAGCACCACCGTACCGAGCAGGCCGATGATCGACCAGGGTTTGACGTGGCTCAGGAAGCTGTTGATACGCGCCGTCCCGCCACTGTTGTTGAGATAGCGGCGGGTCAGCACGCCGGCGACCAGCGGCAGCAAGACGTAAAGGCCGACGGACAATAACAGGGTTTCCCAGGGCACAGTGATGTCACTGATGCCCAGCAGGAACGCCGCAATCGGCGCAAACGCAAAGATCATGATGATGTCGTTGATGGACACCTGCACCAGGGTGTAATTGGGATCACCCTTGGTCAGCTGGCTCCAGACAAACACCATGGCTGTACACGGCGCCACGCCCAGCAAAATCATGCCGGCGATATATTCTGTGGCAGATTCAGGATCGACAAAGTCAGCAAACAGCACGCGGAAGAACAGCCAACCCAGCGCGGCCATGGTGAACGGCTTGATCAGCCAGTTCACCACGAGGGTCAGCCAGATGCCCTGGGGCCGTTTGCGGATATCCTTGATGGCGGTGAAATCCACCTGCACCATCATCGGATAGATCATGGCCCATATAAGCACCGCCACGACCAGATTGACGTGGGCATATTCGAGCTCGGCCACGGTGGCAAACACACCGGGAATCGCCAGCCCGAGACTGATACCGACCAGAATGCCCAGGCCGACCCAGACGCTGAGATAACGCTCAAAAAGACCCATCAGTCGCACCGCCGTTGAATGTCATCCAGTTCATGGGCCAGCTCTGCTGCACTGAGTTTTTCCAGCGGCAACGCCAGCAGGCGCTCGATGCGGCACGTCATCTGCTGGTAGGTCAGTTCGAAAGCGCGCGCGATGACCGCCTCATCGGCGCCGGACTCCGCCACATGGGCCGGGTCCGGCACACCCCAGTGCGCCTTGACCGTGTCACCGAGCCAGATCGGGCAGCTTTCGCCCGCCGCGTTGTCGCAGACGGTGATCACCAGATCCAGCGGCTGGTTCTCGAACTCATCCCAGGATTGGGAACGGGGATCCCGCACCGGCACATCGTGACGGGCGAGCACCGCCAGCGCATGGGGATTGACCTGTCCCGTGGGATTGCTGCCGGCGCTGAAGGCTTGCAAACGGCCCGCACCAAGGTGATTGGCCAGTGCTTCGGCAATGATGGAGCGGCAAGAGTTACCCGTGCACAGCACGAGAATTTTCAAGGGCAGTTGCATAATGGCTCCTTCCTGGGCGGTAAATGGCGGCGCCCGGTCACTGCGTTAGCGGTGCCGGGCAACAGGTCTGGGCGTGACGCATCAGGTCAGGATTGGCCTCGGCAGCGGCACTGCACAACTCGTCGATGACCCGGCTGGCCCAATCCGGCAGTGCCGGGTTGAGCCGGTAGTGCACCCACTGCCCGGCACGGCGGTCGCTGAGCAAGCCGCAGCTACGCAGTTGCGCCAGGTGCCGCGACACCGTGGATTGCGGCGCGTCCAGGGCCGTTACCAGATCGCAGACACACAGCTCGCCAAAGCGGGCCACCAGCAAGGTGGCACGCAGACGGGTCTCGTCTCCGAGGCATTTGCACAGCATCGCAGGGCTGAGTGACAGGCTCATGGTCACAACTCGCTGTTGGCCGATTAATCTGTATATTCGGATAAGCGGATGTGAAAATCAAGACCTGACCCCCAGGGGAGGGGGCGTGACCCCCGGTGAAGAGGGTCGGTCGGGTTAGCGCTTGCCGGGTTTGCGGACTTCTTCCTGCATCTTTTCGCTGGTGATGTGGCGCACATCCTTGCCCTGCACCAGGTACACCACCTGCTCGCAGATGTTGCGGGCGTGATCGCCGATCCGCTCCAGGGAGCGCAGCGTCCACATGACGTTGAGCACGCGGGTGATGGAGCGCGGGTCTTCCATCATGAAGGTCACCAGCGAGCGCATGGCGCTGCGGTATTCCAGATCCACCTGGTCGTCTTCGGCGGCGACTTCCACGGCCTTGTCCACATCAAACCGGGCGAAGGCATCCAGCGCATCGTGCAGCATGCGGCGCACATGCGCGCCGATATGCCGTGCTTCCACGTAGCCGCGCGGTGATTCGCCTTCTTCCGCCAGCTGGATTGCCATACGGGCAATCTTGGCCGACTCGTCACCAATGCGCTCGAGATCCGCAACGGCCTTGGAGATCGCCACGATCATGCGCAGGTCCGACGCGGCGGGCTGGCGCAGCACGATGATGCGCGAGCATTCCTCGTCGATCATCATTTCCAGCTTGTTGATGCGGTCCTCGACCTGCAGCACGTTCTCCGCCATGCCGGTGTCGCCTTTCAGCAAGGCATCCAGGGAATCGGCGGCTTGCTTCTCGACCAACCCACCCATTTCCATCAGATGGTTGCGCACCGCTGCCAGGTCCTTGTTGAACTGTTGGGATATGTGGTGCTGATAATTGTCCTTGTCCATGATCAGGCTCTCTCTCTTGGATGCTCTTGGCAGGTGCGCTTAACCGTAACGACCGGTGATGTAGTCTTCGGTGCGTTTCTTCTGCGGGTTGGTGAACAGGCTGTCTGTGTCGCTGTATTCCACCATCTCGCCCATGTACATGAAGGCAGTGTAGTCAGACACCCGCGCCGCCTGTTGCATGTTGTGCGTAACGATGACAATCGTGTACTGATCTTTCAGTTCGTTGATCAGCTCTTCGATCTTGAGTGTGGAAATCGGGTCCAGCGCCGATGCCGGTTCATCCAGCAGAATCACCTCGGGCTCGATGGCGATGGCCCGGGCAATCACCAGACGCTGCTGCTGGCCGCCGGACAAACCGAAGGCATTGTCTTCCAGACGATCTTTTACTTCGTCCCACAGGGCGGCACCGCGCAGGGATTTCTCCACCACTTCGTCGAGCACGCGCTTGGATTTCACACCCTGCAGGCGCAGGCCGTAGGCCACGTTCTCGTAAATGGATTTCGGGAACGGGTTCGGCTTCTGGAACACCATGCCGATCTGGCGGCGCAATTCTGCGACATCCACACCGCGGGCATAGATATCCTTGTCATCCAGCATGATCTTGCCTTCGATGCGGCAGATATCCACCAGATCGTTCATGCGATTGAAGCACCGCAGCAGCGTGGACTTGCCGCAACCGGACGGCCCGATGAAGGCGGTGACTTTCTTTTCCGGAATAACCAGATTTATGTCCTTGAGCGCCTGGTCATTGCCATAGAACAGGTTCAGGTGCTGGACATCCATCTTCAGTTTTTCATTGGCCAGGTTCAGCTGCGGCGCATCGCTGGAACGCAACTGGCTGGCATCAAACCCGTGGCTGCTCTGTTCTGTGGATGTCATAGCATCGTTCCCATTCTGTTTACTATGTGTAGTGCGTGATTCGGTCATCTTCTGTGCTCCTGTCTGCGCGGCGATCCCAGACTTAATCGGAATCTGCGCGGTATTTCTCACGCAACCGGTTTCGAATGCTGATGGCCGTGAGGTTCAGCACCACGATAATGCCCACCAGCACCAGGGCGGTGGCATACACCAGCGGCCGGGCCGCTTCGGCATTCGGGCTCTGGAAGCCGACATCGTAGATGTGGAAGCCCAGATGCATGATCTTTCTGTCCAGATGGATGAACGGGAAGTAGCTGTCCACCGGCAACGTCGGCGCCAGCTTCACCACACCCACCAGCATCAGCGGCGCCACTTCACCGGCCGCCCGCGCAATCGCCAGAATCATGCCCGTCATCATCGCGGGTGTCGCCAGTGGTACGACAACACGCCACAGGGTTTCGGCCTTGGTGGCGCCCAGTGCCAATGAGCCCTGGCGGATGGTACTGGGAATACGTGACAGCCCTTCTTCCGTGGACACGATCACCACCGGCAGGGTCAGCAGCGCCAGCGTCAGCGACGCCCACATCAGACCCGGCGTACCGAATGTCGGCGCCGGCAGGGATTCGGGATAGAACAACTGGTCGATGCTGCCACCGACGGTGTAGACAAAGAAGCCCAGACCGAACACACCGTAAACAATGGAGGGCACACCCGCCAGGTTGTACACCGAGATCCGGATGGCCCGCAACAGCGGCCCCTGTTTCGCATACTCACGCAGATAGATCGCCGCCAACACACCGAAGGGCGTCACCACCAGACTCATGATGAAGACCATGGTCACGGTGCCGAAGATGGCCGGGAAAATACCGCCCTCAGTATTGGCTTCCCGAGGGTTGCCACTCATGAATTCCCAGAAGCGATCCACATAGTTCGCGATCTTGCCAAACAGGGACAACTGGTTCGGCTGCGTCACACGCACGATATCGCGCAGGCTGATGCGCATCTCACGTCCGTCGGCGGTCAACGCCAACAGGGTGTCACGACTGGCTTCGGCATTCAGCTGATCCAGACGTTGCTGAATCACCGAATACTCGTCATCCAGCGCCTGGCGCCCGGCCTCCAGTTCGGCAACACGCGCTGCCTTTTCCTCGTCGGAGAGGCGGTCATTCAGCTCAATGCGCCGGGAGCCCAGGCGAATCTGCTCCATGCGATAGTTAACGTCGCCAATATCGCCACGTTCGATCTTGTTGATCTCGTTGCGGATGCTCAGTGCACGTTCCATGCGGCTGCGCAGCTCGGCCATCACGCCTTCGCCTTCGGCCACCACCGTATCGCCTTCCAGAACCGCCTTGGGCAGACCATAGAAGTTACCCCACTCACGCCGCTCCAGCACGATGGCATCTCGTGGCCGGGTCATCTCACCCATGGCCGGCTGCAGGTACCACATGAAGTCGCGGCTGGTGACATCCCGGTTACCGCGCTTGATCAGAAAGCGGGTCACCAGATCATCCGCCTCCGCCAGATCCGGGCGGCCGGAATCGATGACGATGGTGCCCGCCAGTGTCTGGCTGCGCACCACTTCACCCATGACCACTTCCTGGGTGCCGTCACGCTGGGTGTAGTCGAACTGCACGATGGGTGCCGGCCAGAAATGGGACAGACCTCGCACCGCGATCAAACCCAGCAACCCGGCGACCATGACGATACTGAGCGCCACCGCACCACCGTTTAACCAGATCCAGGGGGTGCCGCTTTTGAACCAACCTTGCTTCTTGCTCATGGGATCCCCCGATCAAAGATTGCTGTAGCGTGCGCGCAGACGCTGGCGCACGATTTCGGCAATGGTGTTGACGATAAAGGTCATCACCAGCAGCACCAGCGCGGCCAGGAACAGGACGCGGAAGTGAGTGCTGCCGACAGCGGTTTCCGGCAACTCGACCGCCACGTTGGCGGACAAGGTGCGCATACCTTCGAAGATATTGAAGTTCACGACCGGGCTATTGCCGGTGGCCATGACGACGATCATGGTTTCACCCACGGCGCGCCCGAAGCCGATCATCACGGCGGAGAAGATGCCCGGGCTCGCGGTGGGCAGCACCACGCCCATCACCGTCTGCCAGGAGGTGGCCCCCAATGCCAGGGAGCCCTGGGTAAGATGCTTGGGCACGTTGAACACCGCATCCTCTGCAATCGAGAAGATGGTCGGGATCACCGCAAAGCCCATGGCGATACCCACCACCAGCGCATTACGCTGGTCATAGTTGATGCCCTGATCGGTAAACCACTGGCGCATGGAGCCGTCGAAGAAATACAACTGGATGTACGGGCTTGAAGCGACACAGAACCAGCCGATACCGAGCACCACCGGAATCAGCACCGCCGCTTCCCAGCCTGCTGGCACGTAGTTCTTGTATTGCTGCGGCAGTCGATACCAGATGTAGCCCGCCAGCAACATGCCCAGCGGCAAGCCGAACAGCATGGTGAACACCACTGGCAAATTGTCTTCCACAAAGGGCGCCAGCCAGAGGCCTGCCAGGAAACCGAGAATAACGGTCGGCAAGGCTTCCATGATTTCGATACTGGGCTTGACCAGGCCGCGCATGCGCGGGGTCATGAAGTAGGCCGAGTAGATGGCCCCCATCACCGCCACCGGCATGGCAATCAGCATGGCAAAGAAGGCGGCCTTGAGCGTGCCCACCGTCAGCGGCACCAGGCTCATTTTTGGCTCGAATTCATCCGTCGCCGAAGAGGCCTGCCAGACATAATCCGGCGCACCGCGACCTTCGTACCAGACTTTCTGCCACAGCGCGCGGAACGATATCTGTGGATGGGGGTTGTCCACCAGATACGGGTGCACGCCGTCATACTGGTCCACCACCAGCATCCGGCCGTTGATCGGCGAGATGGCAATACGGCCTACTGTTGAATCAAGAACGGATTCCTGCAGCAGGGTGCGACTGGACGTACCGAAGTGAATGCCCAGGGTGCCGTCTGCCGCACCACTGAGAAAGCCCTTGCGCGTGTACTCGGTGTCGATAAAGGTCACCGGTGCCTTGTGCGGCACGAAGCTGCGCATCCGCGCGAGGCTGTGCTGGTTCTGGTCATCCCGCACCAGCTGCCACTGCGCCAGCGATCCGTCTTCGCCGCCGATCACCAGCGACACCGTGCCCACCATGAAGGCCATGTTGGTCAGACGCTGTCCGCCCTCGATGACCCTGCGACGCTCCACCATGGAGGGATTGTTGACGTCGGCAATGTCGTAGTAGGCCACGTAGCCTGCCGGATCAGCGATAAACACGTTGCGCTGGCTGTTATCCACCAGAATCCGCGTCACGGCATGGGGATAGGTCGGCATTTCAGTGCGCGTAGCTGTCACGCGCACATCACCGGAGAAGATATTGCGCTGGGTGCGATAGGCATTCACCAGCAGCCGCTGGTCGGCCGTGCGGGCCACCGCTACCGTGCCACGGCTGCTTTCCTGGATCGCGATCTGGGTCAGCGCTTGTCCCTGCTCATCCACATCCACCGGTGCTTCGCCCAGCGGATAGGTGACCTTGGGCACGGTCACCCGGAAGTTCTGCGGATAGGTCAGCTCATATTCAATCTTGGCCACCATGACCTGGCCATTGCTCAGCCCGAACGCCAGCACGCCATCGCGCTTTTCGCCGTAACCGAAGCTGGTCACCTCGGTGCCTTCGGGCAGCGGCACCGTGAACTCGCTGCGCACTTCGCCGGAATCCGCTTCAAAGAAGATGATCCGGCCATCGCGGGTGATCTGCGTGCCGATTTCCTGGTAGCGGTCCAGGATCACATGCAGGGTTTCCGTTTCCGGGCCTGCTGCGGGCAGCGCGTAACCCAGCTGGGGGGTCACTGACACGGAGCGCAGCAGCGGCGTCACTTCGCTGAACAGGTAGACAAAGATCAGCGCCAGGGCGCCCACCACGCCCATCCCGGCCATGGAAATGCCGAACGCAGAGAGTTTGTCATTGATCATGCGCCGGCGGCGCTGTTTCTTGCGCGCCTCGGCATCGGGCAACAGATGGCGGAAGCCTCTGTTGTCCGGAGCATGGGCGTTCTGTGAATCAGTCATAGATGATCATCCGGCAAGCTGAATCCGAGACCCGCAGCATAGGCCCCTAAAATGACGATATTGTGACAATCCGGCAGACGGCTTCATTCAGCCTTCACACCGATTCGCCCCCGTTAATTCCCCCAACACACCCCGGCAATAAAAAAGGCGCCGGGAACCGGCGCCTTCTTGTGGAGCAGTGTCTTGCTTATCAGTAGCTTACAGGCTTCTTACAGGCTCCTTACAGACCCAGCGCTGCGCGGTGCTTGGCAGCTTCTGATTCTGGCAGGGGCACGTAGCCGTCACGGACAACCACTTCCTGGCCTTCTTTGGACAGGATCAGCTTGACGAACTCGCGGGTGATCGGGTCCAGCTCACCGTTTGGCGCCTTGTTCACGTACACGTACAGGAAGCGAGCCAGTGGGTAGTCACCTGTGGCAGCGTTTTCTGCAGTGGTGTCCGCAAACGGCTGGCCGGCTTCACGTGCCAGCGGCACGGTGCGCACGCCGGAAGTGATGTAGCCGATACCGGAGTAACCGATGCCGTTGAGGGACTCAGCAACACCCTGTACTACCGCAGAAGAACCCGGCTGCTCGTTGATGGTGGGTTTGAAGTCACCGTCACACAGCGCGTTCTGCTTGAAGTAACCGTAGGTGCCGGATACCGCGTTACGGCTGTAGACCGTGAAATCACGGTTTGCCCAGGCGCCGGTCAGGCCCAGCTGGCCCCAACGGGTCACGTCTTCTTTGTAACCACAACGACGGGTCGCAGAGAACACGGCGTCAACCTGCGCCAGCGTCATGCCTTCGATGGGGTTGTCCTTGTTGACGTAGACAGCAACCATGTCGATCGCGACCGGTACCGCGTAAGGCTTGTAGCCATGACGGTTTTCGAAGGACTGGATCTCGGAGTCACGCATGGCGCGGCTCATCGGTGCCAGGTTGGCGGTGCCTTCGGTGATGGCCGGCGGAGCAGTGGAAGAACCTGCGCCCTGAACCTGTACCCGTACGTTCGGGTAGAACTTGTTGTATTCCTCAGCCCACAGGGTCATGAGGTTGTTCAGGGTATCGGAACCAATGCTGTTCACGTTACCGGAAATGCCACCCACGCGCTGGTAGGCCGGCAGTTTCGGATCAACATCCGCCACGGCAAAGCCGCTGAAAGTGGTGGTGATGGCTACCGCAGCAGCGGTAAAAGCCGTACGCAGTTTCATAATGATCTCCAGGTTTCCCCAATCGTATAGGCACGCAGATGCCCTGCGCTTGATCCGGGACTATAGGGGCCCATTATGAAGATTCCATGACACTGGCAGATATTGCGCAACCCATGACGCCATCACTGCCATAGCAGGGCGAACGGCAGGTTGGGCTATACTGCGCCGTCTGCATGAGCAGGCAGCGGAACGGGACGGCATACGGGGGCATGGCTTGGCGGGAAGGGTGCAAGCAGCATTGGCGGCATTGAAGGTGCTGGAAGGCATCAGCCTGATCACAGGCCGGCTGATCAGCTGGCTGGCGCTGGGCATTGTCGCGCTGGTGATGGCCATCGTGGTGTTGCGCTACGGGTTCGACATCGGCGGCATCGCCTTGCAGGAATCTGCCCTCTATATCCATGCAACCCTGTTCGTTCTGGGCGCCGGCTATACACTGGCCCGGGACGAGCATGTGCGGGTCGACATCTTCTACCAGCGGCTGGGGCCGCAAGGCCGCGCCCGCATCGATCTGCTGGGCGCCCTGCTGTTGCTGCTGCCGCTGGCCATTACCCTGTTCGTCATGAGCCTGGATTATGTGCAGCTCAGCTGGGCCCGCCGTGAAGGCTCTCAGGAAGCGGGTGGCCTGCCCTTCCTGTATCTGCTCAAGAGCCTGCTGCTGGTACTGCCCGGTGTACTGCTGATCCAGGCGGCGGCGGAAATCCTGCGTGCCCTGCTGGTACTGGGCGGGCACCCGGTGCCGCCGCGCGATGGCGCTGCGCCGCAACAGGCGGAGGGCGCACCGTGGCAATGATCGCCCTGCTGATGTTCGTGACCGTCTGCCTGGTGCTGATGGCAGGCTACCCGGTGGCTTTTACCCTGGGCGGCGTCGCCCTGCTGTTTGCCTTTGCCGGTATCCTCGCCGGCGTGTTCGACCCCGGCGAACTGGGCCTGATCCCCAACCGCCTGTTCGGCATCATCAGTAACACCACCCTGATTGCCGTACCCCTGTTTGTGTTCATGGGCATGATGCTGGAAAAATCCCGCATCGCCGAAGACCTGCTGGGCACCATGGCGCGCCTGTTCGGGCCGCTGCCCGGCGGCATGGGTATCGCCATCATCATGGTGGGGGCCCTGCTTGCCGCCAGCACCGGCATCGTCGGCGCCACCGTGGTCACCATGGGCCTGATGGCGCTCCCCACCATGTTGCGCCAGGGCTACCACCCGGGCATCGCCAGCGGGCTGATCTGCGCCACCGGCACCCTCGGCCAGATCATTCCCCCGTCCATTGCCCTGATTCTGCTTGGCGACGTGCTGGCCACCGCCTACCAACAAGCCCAGCTACGCCAGGGCCTGTGGTCCTTCGACAGCGTGTCCGTGGGCGACCTGTTCGCGGGCGCTGTGGTGCCCGGCCTGGTGCTGGTGGGTATGTATGCCCTCTATATTTTGGGGACGGCGCTGTGGCGCCCCCACCTTCTGCCCCGCATGGCGCCGGAGGCACTCGCCGGGATCACGGAGGGCGGCCGGGCGCCGTCTGGCCAGAAACCTCTCGCCAAGGCACTGCTCACCAGCCTGCTGCCGCCCCTGCTGCTGATTGTCGCGGTGCTGGGCGCCATCCTCACAGGCAAGGCCACCCCGACCGAGGCCGCTGCCGTCGGCGCCACCGGCGCCACGCTGCTGGCCCTGCTGCGGCGCCAGCTGACCCTGCGCCGCCTGCAGGAGGTGATGCGCGGCACCACCCGGGTCACCAGCATGGTCTTCATGATCCTGATCGGCGCGTCGCTGTTTTCGCTGGTGTTCCACGGCTATGGCGGCGGCGATGCCGTAGAGCGAGTGCTGACCAACCTGCCCGGCGGCGCCTTCGGCGCCATGCTGATGGTGATGGTGCTGATTTTCCTGCTCGGCTTCATTCTCGACTTTATCGAGATCACCTTCGTGGTGGTGCCGATCGTCGCCCCGGCCCTGCTGATGCTGGGCGTGGACCCGATCTGGCTGGGAATCATGATCGCTCTCAACCTGCAGACGTCCTTCCTGACGCCGCCCTTCGGCTTCGCCCTGTTCTACCTGCGCGGTGTCGCCCCCGAGACCGTCAGCACAGCGGCTATCTATCGCGGCGTGATACCCTTTATTCTCATACAACTGCTGATGCTGCTCCTGCTCGCAGTGTGGCCCGCGCTGGCCACCTGGCTGCCGGGGCTGCTATATAACTGACTGACGAGCCCTTTGAAAACCGGAACAGACCGATGACTGACGAACGCGACGACGAACCACAACCCACCGGCGAACTGGCCATCCAGACCATCGCCATGCCCCAGGACGCCAACTGGAACGGTGACATCTTTGGCGGCTGGCTGGTGTCCCAGATGGATCTGGCTGGCGCGGTTTGCGCCCGCAAGGCAGCCCGGGGCCGCGTCGCCACCGTGGCCATCGACGGCATGTCCTTCCTGCGCCCGGTGCCCATCGGTGCCGTGGTCAGCTGCTATACCGATTTGCTGGATGTCGGCCGCAGCTCCATGCGCATCCGCGTCGAGGTGTGGATTCGCAGCCTGGGCGAAGTCGCCAAAGTGACCGAGGGCATGTTCACCTTCGTCGCCATTGATGAAACCGGCCGCACCCGGACTGTCCAGCCAGAGACGAACTGACCGGCAACCCTGGCCAACAACCGGGGCCCGGCACCCAGAGCGAGAGCCGCCATGCGCAGACCGATCAGGACAACCGCTCTGCTGCTGACCGCCGTGTTGTCCTTCGGGCCGACTGCTGCGCTGGCCGATGACACCACCCGCGTCCGTCATATCTACGTTGATGACAGCCGCGACCTGCGCAACAGCTACTTCATGGCCATGCTGACCCTGGCGCTGGATAACACCCGGGACAGCCATGGCGACTACACGCTGAGCGCCGCCCCGACCCCCATGCCCCAAAGCCGCGCCCTGAGCGAGCTCGCCGCCGGCCGCTCGCTGGATGTAGTCTGGACCATGACCTCCCGGGAGCGCGAAGCCGCCCTGTTACCGGTCCGCATCCCATTGCTGCGCGGGCTCGGGGGCTATCGTTTGCTGCTGATTCGCCAGGACGACGCCCCGCGCTTTGCCGAGATCACCGACGTCGCAGGGTTGCGCGCCATGCAAGCGGGACAGGGCCATGACTGGCCCGACACCGATATTCTCGCGGCCAATGGCATTCCCGTGCAGCGGGTGGCGGGCTATGAGCCGCTGTTCATGATGCTGCAGCAACGGCGTTTCGATTTTCTGCCACGCATGCTCAACGAGCCCTGGCAGGAAGTCGCCCAGCGGCCGGATATGGGGCTGATGGTCGAGCCTGAACTGCTGCTGTATTACCCCACCGCCAGCTATTTCTTCGTCGGCCCGGACAATACCGCACTGGCGGACCGCCTGCGGCAGGGGCTGGAACGCGCCCTTGAGGATGGCAGCTTCGAGACGCTGTTTCGCGAGCACCCGATCAACCGGCAGGCACTGAACCAGGCCCGGCTGGGACAGCGGCGCGTGCTGGTGCTGGACAATCCCCTGTTGCCCCCCGAAACCCCTCTGGACGATGCGCGCCTGTGGTTCGATATGGCGCGCGATCTGCCCCCTGCCCCCTGACACGCGACGGTCGCATGCCTTCACAATTGGCGCTCTGCGCGCAGGCATGACATTCTCAGTGGTTGATATCAGCGGCCACATTGCAGCCCTTTCATGCGCTGTTTAGACTTGCGCTCTTTGCTGTCGCTTGACCGGACCTCATTCGGACCTTGATTCGGAAAATAATGCCCGACACCTCTGCCTATAACGCTGCTGCACACGACTCGGTTGGCCTGGTAAAGCCCTCCGTGATGCATTTTGACCAGCCGCTGGAGCTGGAATGCCGCCGTGTGCTGCCCGCCTATGACCTGATCTACGAGACCTATGGCACGCTGAATGCCGACGCGTCCAATGCGGTACTGATCTGTCATGCGCTGTCCGGGCATCACCATGCGGCGGGCTATCACAGCGCCGAGGACAAGCGACCGGGCTGGTGGGACAGCAGCATCGGGCCGGGCAAGCCGATTGATACCGACCGCTTCTTTGTGGTGTCACTGAATAACCTGGGCGGCTGCCACGGCTCCACCGGCCCCGCCAGCATCAACCCGGAAACCGGCCAACCCTGGGGGCCGGATTTCCCCATGGTCACCGTCAAGGACTGGGTCAACAGCCAGGCCCGGCTGGCGGATCGCCTCGGCATTCAGAAATGGGCCGCCGTCATCGGTGGCAGCCTGGGTGGCATGCAGGCATTGCAATGGTCCATCGACCATCCCGAGCGCGTTGCCCACGCGGCGGTGATTGCCTCGGCCTCAAAGTTGTCCGCACAGAACATCGCGTTCAACGAAGTGGCCCGACAATCCATTCTCACCGACCCGAATTTTCATGGCGGGCGCTACTATTTGCACGACACCTATCCCCGCCAGGGTTTGATCCTGGCGCGGATGGTCGGCCACATCACCTATCTGAGTGACGACGCCATGCGCGCCAAGTTCGGTCGCGATCTGCGCAGCGGGCGTTTCCACTTCGGCTTCGATGTGGAGTTTCAGGTGGAAAGCTATTTGCGTCATCAGGGCGAGACGTTTTCCCGTAACTTCGACGCCAACACCTATCTGCTGATGACCAAGGCACTGGATTATTTTGATCCGGCCCGCGATTTCGATCATTCCCTGGAACGTGCCCTGGCACAGGCCACCTGTCCGTTCCTGGTGGTGTCGTTCACCTCGGACTGGCGCTTTGCACCGGAACGTTCGGAAGAGATCGTCAATGCCCTGGTGGCCGTAGGCCGCGACGTGAGTTACGCCGAAGTTGATACCGACAAAGGCCACGATGCGTTCCTGCTGGACATCCCGGAGTACACCCGGCTGTTCGGCGCCTGGATGCATCGCATCGCCAGTGATCTCGAAGCAGATCAAAGAGAGCCGCAGCAGAGAGAGCCCCGCCAATGAGCGCCGCCCATACGTTGCCCGACACACGAGGCGAAGCCCTGCGCACCGATCTGTCGCTGATTCGCGAATGGATACCCGACGGCGCCCGCGTGCTGGATCTTGGCTGCGGCGAAGGCCAGCTGCTGCAGAACCTGCGCGACACCCGCAACGTGCAGGGCTATGGCCTCGAAATTGATCAGGACAATATTGCCGGTTGCATTCGCCGCGGCGTCAACGTCATCGAACAGGACATTGATGAAGGGCTGGGCAATATTGCCGACAAGCGTTTCGATTATGTGCTGATGACCCAGGCGCTGCAGGCCGTGCAGCGCCCCGACCTGGTGCTGGCAGAAATGTTGCGCGTGGGCCGCGAAGCGATTGTCACCTTCCCCAACTTCGGCCACTGGCGCGTGCGCGGTTACCTGTTTTTCAAAGGCCGTATGCCGGTGTCCCGGCGCCTGCCCTATCAGTGGTATGACACGCCCAATATCCATCTGTGCACGGTGAATGATTTCGACACACATTGTCGCAAGAGCGGCTATCGCATCCTCGACAGACTGGTACTGAACAATGACCATGCCTCCGGCATCGGCACGCGGCTGTGGCCCAATGTGTTTGGCGAAATCGCCATCTATCGCGTGAGCTGCTGATGGATATGGTGCTGGCCTCAGGCAATCAGAAAAAACTGCGCGAGCTGACCGAGATTCTGCGACCGCTGGGCATACGCCTTTTGCCACAAAGCGAACTCGGCGTCCCCGAAGCCGACGAAACCGGCCTGACGTTTGTCGAAAACGCCATCATCAAGGCACGCAACGCTGCAGCCCACACCGGCCTGCCCGCCATCAGCGACGACTCCGGGCTGGAAGTGGACGCACTCCATGGCGCACCCGGCATTTACTCCGCACGCTTTGCTGGCCCCGATGCATCCGATGCAGACAACAACGCGGAACTGGTGCGCCGTTTGCGTGCACTGGAAAGCAACTCTGCAGCGCAAAGCGCCTTCCATGCACGCTATCAGTGCGTCATCGTGTTCATGCGCCACGCCGCAGACCCGGTGCCAGTCATCTGCCAGGGCAGTTGGGAAGGCGCGATACATCTGACACCGCAGGGCGACGGCGGCTTCGGTTACGACCCGCATTTCTTTGCGCGGGATGCACAATGCAGCGCCGCGCAGATGTCTGCTGCGGAAAAACATCGCGTCAGCCACCGCGGCAAGGCACTTGCCGACTTCATGCTTGTGGCCCGAAAAACCCTTCAAACTACAAATTAATGTTAAACCTCCCTGTAAAAGCAAACCCGGGGCTCACATTCGCCCCGAATAACCAGTAGGCTTTGCCTTGTCATGTGTCGGCCACGGCTGACATCCAAGTAACACGGAGGAGACTTTCATGAAAAAGATGCATTTAGCCGGTTTTGCTCTGGTATCTGTTTTTGCCCTTTCCGCCTGCGGCGATCCCGGCCCGGGCGAACAAGCCGGTGAGGCGTTCGACGACGGCATGGATCGCATGGAAGACAGCTATGATTCCATGATGGGCAACGACGGCCCCATGGAAGAAGCTGGCCGCAGCGCGGATGAAGCCTACGAGGATACCCGTGACGCAGCGGAAGACACCTACGAGGACATGACCAACTGAGGTCTGTTCGCCAAGGTGATCGTTAGAAAGGGGGGCAGCCGCAAGGCTGCCCCCCTTTTTTGATGGGCGAACATCCACCCCCCGATCATGACTGCTACAATGCCAGGCCAGTCCATCAGCCCTGGCCGTCTGCATGCCCATGCCCCATCGCCAATTGCCCGGCCAGCCACTGCCGCCGCTGTCCCTGTACGTGCACCTGCCCTGGTGCGTGCGCAAGTGCCCCTATTGCGACTTCAACTCCCATGAGCGCAACGGCGCCCTGCCGGAAGCCGCCTATCTGGAGGCGCTGCTGACGGACCTGGATCAGGAACTGCCGGATGTTCAGCAGCGCCCGATCACCAGCATCTTCTTCGGCGGCGGCACCCCGAGCCTGTTGTCCCCGGATTTCTACCATCGGCTGCTGAGTATCCTGTCACAGCGCCTGACCCTGGCACCGGATTGCGAAATCACCCTGGAAGCCAATCCCGGCACGGTGGAGCAGGATCGCTTCAACGGATTTCATCAGGCTGGCATCAACCGGCTGTCCATTGGTGTGCAGAGCTTCAACGATGACCACCTGCGCGCACTGGGCCGGATTCACGGCGGTGGCGAGGCGGTGCGGGCCGCCGAACAGGCCCGCCGCGCCGGTTTCGACAACCTCAATCTGGACCTGATGCACGCCCTGCCGGGGCAATCCCCGCAGCAGGCGCTGGACGACCTGCGCCAGGCCATCGCCCTCGCGCCGACCCATATCAGCTGGTACGAACTGACCATCGAGCCCAACACGGCGTTCTTTCGCGCACCGCCCCTGCAGCCGGACGGCGACAGCATGGCCGACACCGAGGCGGCCGGTTTCGACCTGCTGGCTGCTGCGGGCTATGGCCGTTACGAGGTCTCCGCCTTTGCCCGGGCCGGGCAGCAGTGCCGGCATAACCTCAATTACTGGGCCTTTGGTGACTATCTGGCGATTGGCGCTGGCGGCCATGGCAAGGTGACCCGCCGCACCAACACCCATCCGGACACCGGCATACACCTGCTGCGCTACCGCAAGACCCGCATGCCGGCTGATTATCTGGCCGAAGGCGGCACGACTCGACGCGCTGAAGCCACGGTGCCCGCCGACGAGCTGCCGGGGGAATTCATGATGAACGCCCTGCGGTTGGTGGAGGGCGTCGACGCTGCGCTGTTCAGCGCCCGCACCGGGCTGCCGCTGGCGGCGCTGGCAGCACCCCTTGGCCGAGCCCGCCAGCAAGGCCTGCTGGCGGACACGCCGGACCGGCTGGTGTGCACACCGCTGGGGCTGGCGCACCTGAACCACACCCTGAGTCTGTTTATGTCTGCCGACTGAACAAGCTCATGGCTGTGCACTGAAACCCCCTCGAAACAAGGCCACGCGAGGGCGACCTTCACGCGCTCCTGCCAGCATCTGTCACGATCTTCCAACAAAATCCCGCCATTGCGCATTTTTACAATACGACACATGACGGCTCGGGCATGCTGACCGACTATCTGGGCGACTCTTGCTCATAAAGTGAACCGTATTCATAATTCACCCAATAGTTCGTAGTGATACTCAACCACCGTCGGAGACGTACCATCCATGGGCACTCGGGAAAGACGCCTGCGTGAACTCGCGGAACGGGAGCAGTTGTTTCTGGACGCTGCTCGAGAACAGATTTCAGGGCAGGGCCTGCTGACCCTGCAGATGGCCAAAGTGGCGCGCTCCTGCGATTACGCCACCGGCACCCTGTACCAGCATTTCTCCTCCAAGGAAGACCTGCTGCTGGCGATCTGCGCCGATCAGGCAGAAAAACGCGTTGCCACCATGGCACGGGCGGCCCATTGGGAGGCGCCGTCCCGGGATCGCATGTTCGCCCTGATGGTCGCCGACATGCTGTTTGCCGAACGGCACCCGGACCACTACCGGCTGACCCAGTATGTCTTTACGGAAGCCGTGTGGGGCTCGGCCTCCCAGCGCCGGCGGGATGCGGTGATCGAGGCGCATCGGCCGATCGGCGATCTGGTATCGCAGATCGTCACGGACGGCATCGACGCCGGCGATGTGGACAGCCGTGGTCGCCATCCCCTGGAGATGGCACTGGGCCAATACGCCATGACCATCGGCATGCACCACATGGTTCACGCGGAAGGCGTGCTGGAAAAAGAGAATGTGCCTGATCCGTACCGCTTGTTGCTGTCTCACGGCGCCGCGCACCTGAACGGCCTGAACTGGCAGCCGTTGCAGGACCCGTTTGATGACGTGGCGCTTGACGCATTGGTGACACGCATCTGCTCCACCCTGTTTGATGATTTCCGACCGGCCGAGGCTGAGCGGGCAGCTCAACCCGAAGCTCAACCCATTGAGGGCGCACCACAATGAAACTGAGAATGTTCCTGGTCTTGCTGGCTTGCTTTATCGTGTTTGGTCTGGTGTTCGGTATCCAGGCGGTGATGCGTATTGGCATGAATCAGTTCTTCGACAACATGCCAATGCCTGTTGCCAGCATCACCGTCGCCGAGGCAGAGCACGCCTCGTGGGCACGCGGCATCAGCGCTGTGGGCACCGCACGGGCCGTGAACGGCACCCAGCTGACCACGGAAGCTGCGGGCATCGTCACCGAAATCCGCTTCAACTCCGGCGATATGGTGGAAAAAGGCGACATCCTGCTGCGCCTGGACGACGCCACGGATCGCGCCGAGTTGCAGTCTCTGCGCGCCGCAGCGGAGCTGGCGCGGCTGGAACTGGACCGCAGCAAGCGGCTGAACCAGCAAGGCAGCATCTCCAAGGCCGAACTGGACCGCTCCCAGAGCCAGGCCGACCAGGCCACCGGCGCCCTCAACGCCCAACAGGCCCGCGTCAATCAGAAGACCATTCGCGCGCCTTTCTCCGGCCAGCTGGGCATTCGCCAGGTGGACCTCGGCGAGTACCTGTCCCCCGGCACACCCGTGGTCAGCCTGCAGCAGCTTGATCCGGTCTATGTCGAGTTCAGCCTGCCCGAGCAACGCCTGGCCAGCATCAATCTGGAAATGACCATCCAGGCCGAGGTCGACGCCTGGCCCGGCGAGCAGTTTGCCGGGCAGATCACGGCCATGGAGCCCGGCATCAATCCCGGCACCCGTAACTTCACCATTCAGGCCACCCTGGACAACCCGGACCACAAACTGCGCGCCGGCATGTTCGCCCGGGTCAATATCGACCTCGGTGATGCCGAAGAGCTGCTGGCGATTCCGCAGACCGCCGTGAGCTACAACCCCTACGGCAACGCGGTGTTTGTGGTGGTGGAAGGCGAAGCCGATGAAGAGGGCGAGCCCACACTTACCGTGAGCCGCCGCTTCGTGCGCACCGGCCGCACGCTGGGCGACATGGTGGCCGTCACCGAAGGCCTCGAGCCCGGCGACCGGGTGGCGACATCCGGCCTGCTGAAGCTCAGCAACAACGCCACTGTGACCATCAGCGACGAGGCTGTGCCTCAGGCGAGTACCTCACCCACGCCTGACAACACCTGATCAGCACCGGGATAACGACAATGAAATTTACCGACATCTTTATCCGCAAACCGGTGCTGGCCAGCGTGGTCAGCCTGTTCATCTTCCTGCTCGGCGTGCGCGCCGCCATGGAGCTGAACGTGCGGCAGTATCCGGAGCTGCAGAATGCGGTGATCAGCGTGACCACCGCCTACATCGGCGCCGACGCTGACCTGATCCAGGGCTTTATCACTGCGCCTCTGGAGCGGGAAATCGCCACCGCCGACGGCATTGATTACATCACCTCCAGCAGCTTCGGCGGTGTGTCCAGCATTCAGGCCTTCCTGCGCCTGGAGGCAGACGCCAACGAAGTGCTCACGCAGGTGGCCGCCAAGGTCAACAAACTGCGCGGCGAACTGCCGGCGGAATCCGAAGACCCGGTGGTGGAACTGGCCGAGGGCGACGCCACAGCGGCCATGTACCTGGCCTTCTACAGCGAAATTCTCGACAACAACCAGATCACCGACTACCTGGTGCGTGTGATCGAGCCGCTGCTGTCCACCGTGCCCGGCGTACAGCGCGCCGAGATCCTCGGTGGCCGCACCTTCGCCATGCGTATCTGGCTCAAGCCCGAGCGCATGACGGCGCTGGGCGTCACCGCCAGTGATGTGTATGGCGCCCTGCAGGCGAACAACGTGCTGTCCGCCGTGGGCTCCACCAAGGGCGCACTGGTGAGTGTCGACCTGACCGCACAGACCGACCTGCAAACGACAGAGGAATTCGAGCGGTTGATCGTGCGCGAGGAAGGCGGCGCCATCATCCGCCTTGCGGATATTGCTGACATCGAACTGGGCGCAGAAAGCTACGGCACCACCGTCACCTTCGGCGATCAGGCCGCGACCTTTATCGGCATCGAAGTTGCCCCGGACGCCAACGCGCTGGACGTGATCCAGGCGGTGCGCGAAGTGTGGGACACCGACATCCTGCCCGAACTGCCCCAGGGCCTGTCGGCGGACATCCCCTACGACTCCACGGAATATATCCAGAGCGCCATCGACGAAGTACTGACCACCATCGTCGAAGCCGTGATCATCGTGATCGTGGTGATCTTCCTGTTCCTCGGGTCACTGCGCTCGGTGATCATTCCCACCGTGGCGGTGCCCTTGTCCATGGTCGGTGCTCTGTTCCTGATGCTGCTGATGGGCTTCTCCATCAACCTGCTGACGCTGCTGGCGATGGTGCTGGCTATCGGCATCGTGGTGGATGATGCGATCATCGTGCTGGAGAATATTCACCGGCATGTCGAGGAAGGCATGCAGCCCTACGACGCTGCCATTCAGGGCGCCCGCGAACTCGCCTGGCCGGTGGTGGCCATGACCACCACGCTGGTGGCCGTGTACCTGCCCATCGGCTTTATCGGCGGCCTCAGTGGCACGCTGTTTGTGGAATTCGCCTTTACGCTGGCGGGCGCGGTGCTGCTCTCGGGGATTGTGGCACTGACCCTCTCGCCGATGCTGTGCAGCAAATTGCTCAAGCCGCATAACGAAAACGGCGGCAGCAAGCTGGAGAAATACCTCGACGGCAAATTCGAATCCCTGCGGCTGTCCTACCGCAACGGCCTGCATACCATGCTCAACGACAAGATCGTTGTAGCCGTGTTCGGTGCCATTGCGCTGGGCTCCTGTTACTTCCTGTTTATCAGCCTGCCGGAAGAACTGGCGCCCGAGGAAGACCAGGGCTTTATTCTGGCGTTCGCGGAATCCGATCCCTACACCACCATGGAATACTTCCAGAAAAACACCGAGAACCTGCGCCAGAAAGTGCAGGAGCTCCCGGAAATGGACAAGGTATTCCTGATCAACGGCTTTGGCGGCGGCAGCGCCGGCAGCACCAGCGACGGCCTGGCCGGTATGGTGCTCAAGCCCTGGAACCAGCGCGAGCGCAGCACCAAACAAGTGCTGGAAATGGACATCAACAATATCATCGGCACCATTCCGGGCTTGCAGCTGGCGGCCTTCCAGCCACCGCCGCTGCCCAGCGGTGGCGGTGGCGGCTTCCCGGTGGAATTCGTGATCGGCACCACGCAGCCGATCGCCGCCGCCAGTGAGCTGGTGCAACAGATCGTTGGCAAGGGCTTTGAAAGCGGCAAGTTCATCTTCCTCAACACCGACCTGAAGATCGACAAGCCGCGCTCGGAAATCGTCATCGACCGCGACAAGGCCGCAGCCATGGGTATCGACATGCGCAGCCTGAGCCAGGACATGTCCGCCATGCTGGCTGGCGGCTTCGCCAACCGCTTCGCCCTGGAAAATCGCTCTTACAAGGTGATCCCCCAGGTGCAGCGTAGCGACCGCCTGAACCCGGAGCAGGTGCTGGATTACTACACCCGCACCCGCAGCGGCGAACTGGTGCAGCTGTCCACCTTTGCGACGCTCAAGAACACCGTGCAGCCGCAGCAGTTGAACCGCTTCCAGCAGCTCAACAGCATCACCATTTCCGCCGTACCCCGCCCGGGTGTGTCACTGGGCGAGGCACTGGGCGTGCTGGAAGATGCCGCTGCCGAGATTCTGCCCCAGGGCTACCGCACTGACTACGCGGGCCAGTCTCGGCAGTTCCGCACCGAAGGCTCGCAGCTGATCCTGACGTTCTTCTTCGCGCTGGTGATCATCTATCTGGTACTGGCCGCGCAGTTCGAATCCTGGCGTGATCCGCTGGTGATGCTGGTGTCCGTGCCGATGTCCGTGTGCGGCGCCCTGCTGTGTATGGCGATCCTAAACATCGTCAGCGGCTTCGCCCAGATGGGCGGCCTCTACTGGCCCACCGCCTCCATGAACATCTATACCCAGGTGGGCCTGGTGACGCTGATCGGCGTGATCTCCAAGCACGGCATCCTGATCGTGGAGTTTGCCAACTCCCTGCAGGAACAGGGCCTGAGCAAACGCCGCGCCATCGAAGAAGCCACCTCCATCCGCCTGCGGCCGATCCTGATGACCACCGCCGCGCTGGTGCTGGCCATGGTGCCCCTGCTGATCGCCAGCGGCCCCGGCGCCGGCTCCCGCTTCGCCATGGGCTTCGTGATCGCCACCGGCATGACCCTGGGCACCCTGTTCACCCTCTTCGTCGTCCCCGCCATGTACCTCTACATCAGCAAGGACATGGGCAACACCGGCGAAGAAATGAGCGATTTGCAACCGGCGCATTAAGCCCAACCTCAGCACACCCTGCCCCCGTAGGGTGTGCTGAGCCGCGTAGGGTGTGCTGAACAAAGTGAAGCGCACCATATGCCCAAATTCACTGCCGCACTTTGGTAATAACCCCCCAAACAAACCCAAAACGCCCTGCCTCAACTTCGGTTGTTGCCGGAAGTCCGCGGGTGCGGTGCGCTTCGCTGCGCTCAGCAGCACCCTACGGAGCTCCGCACACCCCTCGCCCCATCCCCCGCCCCTCGCAGCCGCCCCATCCCAAACCCATACCCCACAGCCCCCTACCACCCCACCTCACATCCCAGTACCCTTGTCCCCGACCCAACCCCCCATGCCACAACCCCAGGGAGCCCCACCCCCATGACCAGCAACCGCGACATCATCGAGCGAGACCTGCAAGTCCTCTGGCACCCCTGCACCCAGATGAAGGATCACGAGACCCTCCCCCTGATCCCGATCAAACGCGGCGAAGGCGTGTGGCTGGAAGACTTCGACGGCAACCGCTATATCGATGCCGTCAGCTCCTGGTGGGTCAACCTGTTCGGCCACGCCAACCCGCGCATCAACCAGGCCGTGCACGAACAACTGGATCAACTCGAACACGTCATCCTGGCCGGCTTCTCCCACGAACCCGTCGTCGCCCTGTCCGAACAACTCGTGGCCATCACCCCCCCGGGCCTGGACCGCGTGTTCTACGCCGACAACGGCTCCTCGGGCATCGAAGTCGCCCTCAAGATGAGCTTTCACTACTGGCAGAACGTCGGCAAATCCCGCAAACACCGCTTCGTGACCCTGGGCAACAGCTACCACGGCGAAACCCTCGCCGCCCTGTCCGTCGGCGACGTGGACCTTTACAAAGCCACCTACAAACCCCTGCTGATGGAAGTCCACACCGCCCCCAGCCCGGACTGCTTTTACCGTGAGGAAGGCGAAAGCTGGGAAGCCTATTCCCGCCGCCAGTTCCTCGGCATGAAAGCGATCCTCGCCGAACACCACGACGAGATCTGCGCCGTCATCGTCGAGCCCCTGGTGCAATGCGCCGGCGGCATGCGCATGTACCACCCCATATACCTCAAGCTCCTGCGCGACGCCTGCGACAAATACGGCGTGCACCTGATCGCCGACGAAATCGCCGTCGGCTTCGGCCGCACCGGCACCCTGTTCGCCTGCGAACAGGCCGGCATCACCCCCGACTTCATGGCCCTCTCCAAAGGCCTGACCGCCGGCTACCTGCCGCTGTGCGCCGTACTGACCAGCAACGAGATCTACAACGCCTTCTACGACGACTACAACACCATGCGTGCCTTCCTGCACTCCCACAGCTTCACCGGCAACCCCCTGGCCTGCGCCGCCGCCCTCGCCACCCTGAAAATCTTCGAGACCGACGACGTGATCACCGAGAACCAGAAACTGGCCACCCACATGCGCCAGGCCCTGACCCGCTTCGAAGACCACCCCCACGTCGCCGAAGTGCGCCAGACCGGCATGATCGCCGCACTGGAAATGGTCAAGAACAAAAAGACCCGCGAGACCTACGACTGGCAAGAACGCCGCGGCCTGCGCGTTTACCAGCACGCCCTGAGCCAACAGGCCCTGCTGCGCCCGCTGGGCAACGTTACCTACTTCATGCCCCCCTACGTGATCACGCCAGAACAGATCGACCACCTGGCCAACGTGGCCTGGGACGGCATCAACCTCGCCACGCAGGACTGACATGCGCCGCTTCTACGACAACCAGCCCCTCACCCCCGGCCAGACCACCGACCTGGGGCCCGACGCCAGCCACCACATCGGCCGCGTCCTGCGCATGCAACCCGGCGACACCCTGACCCTGTTCAACGGCCAGGGCGGCGAATGGCAAGCCTGCATCACCACCATCAGCAAGAAAGCCGTGACGGTGGACGTGGGCGACCACCACAGCGACAACCGCACCGCGCCAATGGCTGTGACCGTCGCCCTGCCCCTGATCAAGGGCGAACGCATGGACTACGCCCTGCAGAAGGCCACCGAACTCGGCGCCGCGCAATTCCAGCTGCTGACCACCGAACGCACCGACGTGCGCCTGGACGGCGACCGCCTGGACAAGAAGCTGCGCCACTGGCAGCAGGTGGTGATTAGCGCCTGTGAGCAATGTGGTATGAACCAGGTGCCCACGGTGCAGGCACCCCAGACCCTGCCCACCTTTCTGGCCGACTGCGACACCCCGCTGCGCCTGATTGCCCATCCCGGCGAACAATCCCTGCCCGCCAGCGCACTCACGGGGCGTACCTCCCTCACCCTGCTGACTGGCCCGGAGGGGGGCTTCTCTGATCAGGAACTGCTAGCTGCCCGTGAGGCAGGTTTTCAGGCGTTTGCGTTGGGGAATCGGGTGCTGCGTGCGGAGACGGCGCCGACGGCGCTGCTGGCCGCGCTGTGGGTAATGCTGGGCTGAAATGTGGTTGCCATCACATTTTTGACGGGGCAGTATCGGGACAGGGTTACTGGCATGCCGGACAAGCGCTCATGAGAAGTGCTGCCAGCTTCGCCAACATCAATACGCTGAGACACAGGATACTCGCCGCTGCATGGGATGATGCGTGGGATTTCGGGTAGGGCGGTAGCGTGTCTGGGGAACCGGCTGGTTTGGACAGTGCTATTGAATTGGAAAAAGAAGAAGTCACGCGAACAGGCGGGCGCTGAATCTGAACCTATCAAACCATCTGATTTGATCGAATCATTCATCATTATACATGTCGATATACAGTGATAGGCCGCGTGCGTCGTTATTCAATATAGGCACACGCGTCCTAATACCTGTTAGGCATACGCAGATTGAATCGAGATATATAAAATTGGAGAGTAGAGTGAGTGACGAAAACATTGAGTTTAAGGAAGATGAAGAGCAGCTTGAGTCGGATGAAGACATTGGCTCACTTGATCAAATTTCTTTCTCATCTGCAGTTGTCAGTGGGAATGACTGGACAACAGAAACTCTTCTCAGTCAAATTAATAAGCAGAACATTCTACTGAATCCTGATTTCCAGCGGAGAGATGCATGGGACAAAAAGAGAAAAAGTAAATTTATTGAGTCTTTGATACTAGGGCTACCCATTCCACAAGTTGTGTTGGCTGAGTCTAAAGAACGAAGAGGCTCATATATTGTTTTGGATGGAAAACAGCGCCTGCTAAGCATTCGACAATTTTCGGCTGATGCTGATGATGAGATTTATGAGCAGTTAAAATTAACTGGCCTAGAAATAAGAAAAGATCTGAATCGAAAAAGCCTCCAAAACCTTAGGAGTGATCTTGACTTATTCGATGATTTGTCTGCGTTTGAGAATCAACCTATCAGGACAGTGGTTATCAAAAACTGGCCTAACGAAGATTTTTTGTACCATGTTTTTTTGAGACTGAACACTGGGAGCGTGCCTCTTTCACCTCAAGAATTAAGACAGGCTCTTCATCCTGGACCATTTGTTAGCTTTCTGGACCGCTCCTCTTCAAATAGCGATGCTCTACGGGAAATATTAAAATTGAAGAATCCTGACTTTAGGATGAGGGATGCGGAGTTGCTGCTAAGGTTTTTTGCTTTCAAAAACTTTCTTTATAAATATGGTGGCACATTAAAGAAATTTCTTGATGATACTTGCAAGAACCTAAATGAGAGCTGGGAAGAAAAAGAAGAAATGATTTCCGTTCAGCTGGAATCTTTCGAAATCGCTCACAGATTCATTAAATCTATATTTAAAGGAAATGAGTACAGGAAATGGAGTGGTTCCTCATATGAGTCGAGATTTAACAGAGCAGTATTTGATGTTTTAATTTTGTCTTTTGTTGACGAAGAGGTCAGAGCCTTATCAGCAGGAAGGGAAGGTGAAATCGAGTCAGCTTATATAAATATCTGCAACGAAAATAAGGAATTCATGGCATCTATCGAGTCAACGACTAAGAGTTTGTCAGCGACGCAAATAAGAATCTCTACTTGGTTCGAGGTGTTGAATGATCTTTTAGGCTCACATCTACACGTTCCAAAATTAATAGACAATCGCATTGTGTAAAGGGGGGATTGGCATTATGCGTTTGTCTAACCGATTTGAAGAGCTTAAAAGTAGACTAGGAGAGCTTCGCCTCCATCTTTTACCTGTGAATTTTTCTCCAACTGGAGACTATACTGATAAGCAGCAAGATAGAGCTAGAGGCTATCGGTTGCTTGTTCATGCGGAAATTGAATCTTATTTAGAAGATGTATCTAGAGAAACTGTCACTCAAGCTATACACGACTGGAAAAAAAGTAACAAGCCATCTAACATTATCGTGTCATTTTTAGCTGCATATCATTCTAGTTGGAGTGTGACTGAGGAAATTAAAAACGAAGAAATCATTCAAATTGCCAAGTCAAGAAAAAGTGCTAGGGACTCGGTCGTTGAAGTAATTGATCTGGCCCAAAAGCAATTCACTCAAAAACTCAAAGGCAATCACGGGATCAAAGAAAAGAACTTTAAAACTCTTATTATACCGACTGGAATAGATATTGGCTCTCTTGATCAAACTTGGCTAACAAATATTGATAGCTTTGGAACAAAAAGAGGGGAGGTCGCGCACAAGGCTAAGCGAACCCAAGGAACTATAAATCCAAAAGATGAATTT
Organism: Alcanivorax sp.; assembly: GCA_022565695.1. Classification (GTDB taxonomy): domain Bacteria; phylum Pseudomonadota; class Gammaproteobacteria; order Pseudomonadales; family Alcanivoracaceae; genus Isoalcanivorax. Next base: position 239,479 of record JAIUME010000001.1, read on the forward strand.
GAATCGGTACAGGCGCTATTGAATGGAATTGAAGATTTGGACAAAAAAATTGTACAGCTGAGAAGTGAAAGTGCCTAACAAAGTGCTGCTAGGGGAAATTGTAGTTCCCCCGCTTTGACGGACACCTTCTGCTAACCGATGGACTTGCCACGGTATCGTAGGCACTTCTACGCTAGACTTGGGCTTTCGCCAGGCCGCACGGCCTTCCACGGGTCCAATCTCTAGGTTGCAGGCGGATCATGTGGTGACTGTCCGCGCCTTGAAGATCTTACCTCCTGAGAAAGAAAGGCAAACATGGGTAAGATCAAGACATCCGGCCCATATGGCTTTGGTTAGATCAAGCCCAACAATTGACGACATCCGGAATAATATAAACGGCATCTACATCTGGTGCATACGCAACCCGGAAGGTGTCTATCGCATTCACTATATCGGAGAAGCGGCCAATGTTGTCGACCGGCTACGCGGGCACCGCAATGGCCAGCTGACGGCTAACTATATCGGCTTCTGCCTGGACGGACTTAAGCGAAACATCAAAATCCTCATGCACCGCGCAAGGTAGGGGATGATACTCAAGTATGCATCTATTGATAGGCAGGAGTTTAACGAGGCTCTGCTCGGGACAATGAGCGTCTTTTACACAGATTTGGGTCGAACAGCGGACGAGCATCTGCGCTGCCGATATGAGTATCCACTATGCATGGCTGTTGAAGAACATGGTCAGAACATACTGGATGTGGGCGGTGACCGGGGTGCGGTTGCCATGGACTGTGGCGCAGAAAATACTGAAGGACTTCACGATGGATTGCTGCATGTTTAACTAGGAAATTCAGGGCTCATCTATAACGTCTACTCTATAGGGACAAGCCCGCCTTGAGTATCATGAACATCCAAAATGAAAAGTATATTGAGGCAAAACATGGAATCAATAACAAGAAAATCTGTTTGGGCAAGCATTGCTTTTGGATCATTTACTGTGATATCAGCGGTTATTGGATCAAGAATTCAAAGCTTTTCATGGCTTCTTTATCTTTGTGGATTTACACTTACAGCCTCTTCTATGATTCTATTCTGGGATCAATTTATCGAAGTCCGCGCAAGGATATACTTACAAGAACGTCGCACCATGAAGTATCTTAGGATGTCTCTTCCTAACTACCTATTCATAATTAGAAAGTTTAGCCTCCTTGAAGACATTGATTCAATACTGTCATCAGAGAAAATTGATTGGACCGTACGGCGACCCAGCCTTTTCATCTCTATTCATAATGCAATTTCCAGTATCCAGCACGGCTTTAACACTTTGCCTCCAGAGCATAGATTGATTGCTACGAATATTGCGCTGATTGAAATCGTGAGATCATTTGATGGATGGCTTAGCGCTTGTGATGGCATGATGAGAAGTGGCGAGGCCAGGTATAAGACCGAGGATGCTAAGAATGAATTATTAATGTTAAACCAAAGGTATCAGAATCTTATAGCAGAGCATGATGATTTTCACCGCCAATTTAATGATGGGCTAAGGAACGGCAAGCCGAGAATCACAGGTCTATTTTGTAGGGCTCATGGGTTTAATTGGAAGAACTCCGATCCGCAATCCAATCAGGAAATGTTAGGTCCGTAATAATATTTTTGCTATTTTTTTATATCTAATTTTCTCGTTATTAAATCTCAGACTTCCTATCACTTCTCTATCAGCTTCTTATTTTAGCTATCTCTACAGAGTGTATATTCTTGCATCTTCATAGCTAACAACCATGTTCTCATCCTGAAGCCGCTAAGGCATAGAGACTAAGCTACATCCTTGCAGTCTCGACGCGCAGGAGCGCGGCGCGGCCCATTCTGCTATATGTCGTGAGATGATTATGTTCAATTTCGAAAAAAGGGCACAGAACTATTACTCCCAGTCTCGCGGAGACGCTTACCCACGCCTAAAGGCATGGGACTACCTGTGGGACTACATCCAGTCCGTAGAAAGAAGGCAAGACTTGGCTAGCAAGGATAAGATTCGTGATACAGCGCTGAATATTGGCTTCTACTTGGCGAATTGGGGTATGTTTCGTGGCTCATCGCAGCTTCCATACGTGAATATAAGGTTCTTCGAAGACTTGTCCGGGCATCTTTTTACGGAAGTTCCAGCGGAGTTCTGGAGCCTGACTCTAAAAGACTTTACTCCAGCGAATAAGCATGCTCTCGAGGCTTTTGATGAAGGCATCCAGAGTATACGGGATTTTGGGGGCGGAAGAATTTCTTGGACTCAAACGCTTTCAACAAAACTCCTCCTTGGAGTTTGGGGCCATTGTCCAGCCCGAGATAGGTACTTCAATCAAGGAGCAAGGAAGTACAAAAGCGAATCAGGGAATGTCGTCTCCGGAAATGTTAGTGCCCGATATTTGACCAAGTTAAATGAGCTGAGAAAGAAAGAAGGCTGGATTATTTCCGATTTTAAAACCCCAAATCGAAATAGATATCCCATGGGAAAGGTCATTGATATGGCATTCTTTCAGTATGGTTTTTCCGCCGCATGAATATTTGAAAAGCTCCTATACTCCTGAAGAACTGCGATCTGAATCCAAGCATCAAATTCGTAGTCATACCGGAGCCACACAATAGATAAGGCGTCATAAATGGCCCTTTAGACCATACTGCGCTCGTCATTAATAGTGAACGTATATTTAAGCGATTTCAGCTTACCGACCTCCTAAAGCCGCTTTTATTTCGTTTATTTGATAATACTTGTTGATGCAATTAAGGCTTTTCCCTGCTAATTTCCGGTAAAAACAGTCTTCCCAGACATGCCGGGCGAAGATGAAATTTACTATACCAGTTCCTTCTCTTGAACACCGCCTTGCTCTAGTTCCGCAATAGATTCCAGCAGGCGACGGGTGTTCTTTGGTGCCCTCAGCAGGCCTGCGGTTTCTTGCAGCGCCTCATAGTCCTCCAGAGCGATAATGACGACGGACTGTGCCTTGTCCTGAGCGATTATGATAGGGGTATGGTCTTCACAAACCTGCTCCATCATTTTTGCGAGGCTGGCTCTCGCTGCGGTGTAGCTGATGACGTCCATAATATTTTTCCAGTACGTGGCTCTGTGCTGTGTAGAATATTCGTACAGGGTAGAATTCACCAACCGCTGGGCGGGCTTCAGTGCCTTCCTTTGATCCATGCCAGCGCAGCCAACCCCACCGGCACTGCCAACCCCACCCACCCCACAACATTCATCCACCCCTCCCCCAGCAACGCTGCCACCAACCCCACCAGGCTCGCCGCCGCAATCACCATCGGCACTGCAAAGATCTGCCACGCACTTTTCATACCTCAGCTACTCCCCGCACCGATGGCGCGCCGCGCTTCCGGCGCACTGCCCACAAATACAGCCCCGTCCCCAGCACCACGATCGTGAACACATCCAGAATCGCCCACAGGATCTTTAATGGCAGCCCGCCGTAATCGCCGAAGTGCAACGGCCCGGACAGCGACAGGGCCTTGTTGTACCAGGGCATTTCGCGCATGTCGGCGAAGGCGCCGGTGCGGGCGTCCACGAGGGCGGGGCTGATGATGTGCGAGGTGAGCGGGGTATTGCCGTGGAGGAAGATGGCGTAGTGATAATCCGTGGACCAGCTGCCGCCGGGGAAGGCGACGAATTGCAGTGTCATGTCCGGTGCGGCGGCTTCGGCCTGGGCGACGGCGGCGTCCAGGGAGGCCAGCTCGGCTGGTGTGGGCACGGTGGCGTCGTCGTAGCCGGCGGTGAGGTCGGCCAGGGCGTGGGTGCGCCAGGTGTCCACAATGGGGGTTTTCAGGGTGTTGATGACGCCAGTGAGGCCCACGACCAGCAGCCAGGCGACGGTCACGATGCCGAGCAGGTTGTGGTAGTCCAGCCATTTCACGCGGGGGGAGCGTCGGGTGCGCACGGTGCCGAAATCCAGCTTGCGCATGAAGGGCGCATAAAGCACCACGCCGGAGATGATCGCCAGTATCAGCAGCAGGCCCATGGCGCCGAGAAACAGCATGCCCGGCAGGCCCAGGAACATGTCGGTGTGAAGTTCCAGAATGAAGTGCATCAGGTCGAAGCCTTCTTCGCCGGGCACCAGGTCGCCGCTGGTGCGATCGAAGGAGGCGAAGTGCATGTCGCGCACGACGGCGTCCAGGGTGGGGCCGCTGGTCACGTTCACCACGGGGCGGTCGATGTCGAAGCTCATGAACAGCGGCACATGGTCCGGGCGGTTGGCCAGGGCGGCGTCGAGCATGGCGTCCAGTGACAGCAGTGGGCCATCGGGGTGGGCCGGTTGCCAGTCATGATTGTCTAACAGGTTGTCGATCTCGTCATGAAAGATCAACGGCAGCCCGGTGATGCACAGCATCAGGATAAAGGCGGTGCAGATCAGGCTGGTCCAGGTGTGGATGCCGGACCAGATGCGGAGTGTGCGTGGCGTCATAGCAATCGGTTCAGAAGTCGAGGGTGGCGGACAGCAGCCAGGTGCGCGGGGCGCCCACGGTCAGGTAACCGGCACCGGGGAAGCCGCCGGCGGAGGCCCAGTAGTCCTCGTTGGTGACGTTCTCAACCCGCCCGCGCAGGGTCAGAAAGGCCGCCTCGCCCACCGGCAAGGTGTAGCGGGCGCCCAGGTCGAGCCGGGTCCAGGCGTCCAGTTCTTGCTGGTTGGCGGCGTCGGCGAACTGCCTGCTGGTGTGGATCACGCGGCCGTCCAGGGCGGCATCCATGAACTGGGGCAGGCGGTATTCCATATTCAGGTTGGCCTGGGTGCGCGGGGAGCCGATGGCGGTGTTGCCGTCCACGTCGGCATCCAGGTAGCTGACGCCGCCGAGCACGCTCAGGTCGGGGGTCAGCAGGCCGTAGGCCATCATTTCCAGGCCGGCGTTTTCCTGGTGGTCCTGCACGGTGAAGACGTCGTTGTCGTCCAGCCCGGCAATGGGTTTGCGGCTGCGATAGACGGACACGCTACCGCCGAGGGTGCCGCGCTCGAACTTCAGGCCCACTTCGCTTTGTTTGGTGCGGTAAGGGGCCAGGGCTTCGCCGGCATTGACCACGGAGTTATCGGCCGGGGCGCGGGCGCCCTTTTGCAGGCCTTCGATGTAGTTGGCGTAGGCCGAGAGCGTCGGGGTGAGTTTGTAGACGACACCGACGCTGGGGGTAATAGCGCTGTCTTCATAGCTGGCATCGGTCAGCCGGGCGCCGGTGTCGTTGTCGTAGCTGTCGTCTTTCAGGTACTGGTAGCGGGCGCCCACGGTCACCAGCAGGCGGTCGTTCAGCAACGACATCTGGTCGGCCAAGGCCAGGCTGTGCACGCGGGTCTTGATGGTGGTCAGCGGGTTGTTCAGGTCGCCGCCGGTGAAGGCATCCGGTACGGGCGGAGGCACGTCGGCCGGGGCGTAGATATTGCCGGTGATGCTGGCGGCAGACATGGCCCAGGCGTTTTTCGATTGCAGTTCATAGCTGGCCGCAGATGCGCTGACCTGATGGCTGATGGCGCCGGTGTCGAAGCGCACGCGCAGGCCGGCTTCGCCGGTGAGCACGGTGTCTTCGCGGGTATTGTCGAAGCGGCTGGCAGTGTAGTCGCCGTTGGCGTCGTTCACAGTGGGGTTGGCGAATATGCCCGCCTCTTCGCTGGTGCGGGCGCCGAAGGCGGCCCAGCCGGTGACGTTGTCGCGGAAGTCGTACTCGGCGCGCAGGGTGCCGAACAGGTCCCGGGCATCGGAGTAGGTCCAGGACTGGCCGATGGAGGTGCTGGCATCCGGGGTGCGGGGGATCGGCAGGGTGCCGTCGATGGTGATGTTGGGCTGGCCGCCCTCGATACGGTGGTCCTGGAAGCCCAGGTCAGCGGATACGCGCAGGGCCTCGTCGCGGAAATCCACGCCGATATGCGCCATGGACAGCTCAGAGGACTCGCCCTTGGCGGCGGTGTCGCCATCACGGCGGGCGGCGTTGATGCGGATGCCGTAACGGCCATCACCAGAGCGCCGCGCCAGATCGGTGGCCAGGTGGCCCTGCACGCCGGTTTGGGCGCCGAGGGTCACCTGGTTCATGGGTTCGTTGGGCGCGCGCTTGGGCACCACGTTTACCGCGCCGCCGAGGCCGCTGCCGCCGGGGGCAGCGCCTTTGAGGAAGGTGTTGGCACCGCGCAGCACCTGCACTCGCTCGATGAATTCGCTGGCCAGATACTGGCGCGGCAGCAGGCCATACAGGCCGTTATAGGTCATATCATCAGAAAACACCGGCAGGCCGCGCACCAGATAGACCTGCTGATAGTTGCCGAAGCCCCGCGCCACCCGCACCGCCGGATCGTTCAGCAGCACCTCACCGACGCTGGCGGCCTGCTGGTCCTTGATCAACAGCTCGGTGTAGTCGGTAAAGGTATAGGGGCTGTCCATGATGGCCTGGGTGCCGAGGAAGCCCACCTGCCCGCCCTGCGCCACTTGGCCGCCCGCATAGGCCCGGCTCAGGCCGCTGGCCGAGGCGTCGGCGCTGGCTTGCACTTCGATGGTGTCGAGTCGTGTGCCCTCGGCATGTGCCATGGCGCCTGTGGTGAGCAGGGCCAGGGTGAGGGCAGAAAGTGTGAGGGGGCGGTATGGCATGGCTGGGTCCGGCGATAATCGAGGGCGGGCTGATAAGTGAGCCTGGACTATAACCTAAATAGGAATTGCTTTCATTATCATTGACGATGCAGCCTAATGCCCCACCCCACCCCCCAAATGGGCAGCACGCCTGCTGTGGCTTGCCTCCGCATTTCCGGCGGGGCAGTATCGGGGCTAGGTTACTGGCATGTCGGCAAACGCTCAGAAGAAGCGCTGCTCACCACATCTGCGCTCAATTTTTCATGAGGCCTCGAAAAATGCGCGCTCAGAATTCAACCGATGAAGCCGGCCGTCACGCGAGGTAGATCTTTTGCGAAATTGTCCGAATTGCCGCCAATCGACACTCCCAATCTGGAAGATAGCATTTGGGATGCGGCACCGATGCTCGAACTGTCACAGCACCATTGGCGTGCACTGGCTGATGTCTGGCATCTACGCATGCGGGACGGCGATCTACGTTGCCTTTATGGGTCTTTTTATTCTGTCCACAGCCAGCCCTGTTTCCGTGGCACTCGCCGGCCTCCTGGCTGCCCTGCTCTTAAGCTTCGTCGCCGCCTGGCTGACCCCACTTGAAGTGAAGCAACAATGGTGGGCCCCATGAGATCGCCTGGCCAAAAGTATTACCTTAGAGGCGGAGGCTTCATTGCGAGCAGAAGACGTTGTTATTTCATCCAGAGGCATCTCCCTTGCCGGCACTCTGACGCTGCCGGCGAATGATGCACCTTGCCCGTGTGTAATCATGGTTCATGGCAGCGGCCCGCAAGATCGTGATGGAAATATATCCGGATTTGATGTCCAGATCTTCAAATTCATGGCGGAGCATTTGACAGAGAATGGCATCGCTGCATTGCGGTACGACAAACGAGGCTGTGCGCAAAGCAAAGGCAACTTCAGAACTTCAGGATTGAGTGACATGGTCGACGACGCCTGCGCAGCTATAGACTACGCCAGTCGACGAATCGAGATTGATAAGAGATACGTATATGTACTTGGGCATAGTGAGGGCGCAGTATTGGCACCTGAAATTGGTATCAAGAGGCCAGATATAGCCGGGATCATCATGTTGTGCGCGAGTTTACGTAGCTTTGAAGCAGATTTCATCAAGAATGCCGAGGTGCTCAATCGGGATCTGGCGAAAATGACAGGGATGAAGGGGAAGTTGGCCAGATGTCTCTTTCATATAAAAGATCCCGAGAAAGCCATAGAAGCCCTCAGGCGAAAAGTGGAAGAAACAAAATTCAGGCGCATATGGATCTCTTTTTCCCTGGTCGGCACGAAATTTTACAGGGAGACATTTAACTACGACATTAGAACGCACCTGGGAATGAATGCCCTCCCTATCCTGGCTATTGGTGGCACCAAGGATTTTCAGTGCCATCCTGATGACACATGTGAAATACCATCCGTATCGCTAGGTGAAACCACAGTGCATATTATTGAAAATATGGATCACATGCTGCGATATCAGGAAGGTGATCCTACACTGCTCGGCTACAAAGATGCAGCTCAAAGACCCATGATTTATCAAGTCAAGGAGCTTGTAAGCGGCTGGGTGAAGCTCAGAAGCCAGGAAATTACCAAGCTGGGAAAATAGCCATCTATTCCTCAGAGTTGCCCCCACATCTTCTGAGGGGTTCAACACGATTGTGATAGGGAATTAGATCCCGGTTCTCAGCCTGGGCTGCGATGATCCGAGAGGATTGGCGCAGCGGGGTTTACCGCTCACGTCACTCGCAGCGAACGCCACGCAAGAACTCTCTCAACAGATCATCCAATTGGGCTCGCTGCTCATCGGTCAGGGCGGCGACCAGTCTGGCCTGTGTCTCAACATGGGCAGTCACCGCCTCTTCGATCAGCTCGAACCCCTCCGGAGAAAGCGCAATCAGCCAGCCGCGGCCGTCTTCAGGATTCCGGGTCCGCACCACCAGCCCCGCTTTCTCCAGCTGATCTACCCGGTGCGTCATGGTCCCGGACGTCACCATGGTCGACGCCATCAGCTCTCCCGGGGACAGCGCATAGGGCGGGCCTGCCCGGCGCAAAGTGGCCAGGACGTCGAAACTCGCGCCATTCAGGCCATGCTCTGACCAGGTCTTCTCCATGCTGCGCATGAGGTGCTGATGAAGCCTCTTGATCCGCCCTATGGTGCCCATCGGCGTAACGTGGAGGTCTGGGCGCTCTTGCCGCCATTGTTCGAGGATGCTGTCTACGTGGTCCATGGGAATCAGTGTTGCACAGATATATCTTGACATCAAGATTGTTGGCACTTATCTTGACGTCAAGATAAATGCCAACAGGGGTCTCTCATGCAGGACCACATGCAAAGCCACATGCAAAGCCAGCAGCGCACCTTCATGAACCTGCCCGCACCGCGAGCGAAGCTGATCCCCTTGCTCAGCCTGCTATCAGGCGGGGCGCTTTTGGGGCTGTCCACCAATCTGGCAAAGCTCGCCGGGGAGGCAAGCCTCTCGCCGCTGGCATTTTTGTACTGGTCCATCGTCGGGGCGGCACTTGTGTTGATGGTCGTTGCCGCGCTACGCCGGGATCTGCCCCCGGTCCACGCCCGAGCGCTTGAGTACTATGGCGTATCGGCGCTGGTCGGCGTGGCCGGGTCCAATCTGATTTTCTTTTCGGCGGTTCCCCATGTTGGCGCCGGGTTTATCGCCCTGATCATTTCTCTGCCGCCCTTGCTGACCTACCTGGGGGCGTTGGCGTGGCGCCTGGAGCGCTTCCAGATGGTCCGCGCAGTCGGCGTGGCCGTGGCGCCGGGAGGTGCCGGTGTGCTTGCCGTGCGCAAGTTTGCGGCGCCCGAGGCTGATGGATTATGGATATTCATTGCCCTGCTCGGGCCAGTTCTGCTGGCCATCGGCAACCTGTATCGCACGCTGCGCTGGCCCGAAGGTGTGTCAGCTGATGCGCTGGCGCCGGGGATGCTGGTCGCCGCTGCAGTCATGCTGCTGGGGGCCGGGCTGCTGCCAGGTTTTTCACTGGCCGTTCCCCTTGACCAGAGTCTGCCGCTCATTCTGATCGCGGTGCAGGCCGTGGTCTTCGCGGGGCTGTTCATGTTGCTGCTTGTACTGCAGAAGTCGAGCGGGCCGGTTCTGCTCAGCCTGCTCGGCTCTGTGGGCGCGCTCGTGGCCGTGCCGGTCGCTGTTTTTCTGCAGGGCGAGGCGCTACCCGAGGGGCTGCTTCCGGGCGCCACCCTGATCATCGTTGGTGTTGCCCTGCTCACATTCAGTAAGGCCAGGTCTGCCCAACACCAACTCGCTCACCAGGAAGGAGACATCGCATGAATATCATTATCTACGGCGCCGCCGGAGACGTCGGCAAGCGCATCACAGCAGAAGCGCTCGCGCGGGGACACAAGGTCACCGGCGTGGTCAGAACGGAGGCGCAGTTTGGCGCGTTGCACGATAACGTTTATCCCTGCGCGGCAGATGTTGCAGACGCGGCCCAGGTCGCCCGGACCGTCAAGGGCCACGACGTGATCATCAGTGCGCTCCGCCCACCGACTGGCCAAGAGAGCGCCCTCGTTGCACTGACCCGCTCCGTTCTGGACGGTGCGATCGCGGAGGGTATACGTGCATTGCTCGTTGGCGGCGCTGCGCGGTTACGCCTGCCCAGCGGCAACGGTGAGACAGTACTGAATGCACCAGACTTCTTGCCGGTATCGGCAGTGGCCATTGCTCACGCCTGCCAGGCGCAGTACCAACTCTGCCTGAATGAACACCGCGCAAACTGGACCTTCCTTTCACCGGCCGCGATGTTGCAACCGGGAGAGCGCACCGGGCACTACCGTCTCGGCACCGATACCCTGGTGGTGGATGATAGCGGTACGTCTCGTATTTCCATGGAGGATTTTGCGGTAGCGATGCTGGATGAAGCGGAAGCGCCAAAGCACATCCGGCAGGCTTTCACTGTCGGATACTGAGCGGCGCAGGTTTCGCCAGTGCAGATATGCTTTTTTCAAAGTTTCGATTCGAAAATCTGATTGAGCTCGGCCTGGGATATTTGCTCATTGGCGTACGAGAACGTACCGTGCGCCATCATTTCCTGCGCCGCTGCACGCAGGCGGAAGTACAGTGATCTGGCCAGGCTACCGCCTATGCTGACGCGACGCACCCCCAGATCACGGAGCTGTGCAAAACTGACGTCGGCGCCGCTCAGGCCCATCACTACGTTGAGCGGGCCGGTCAGCTCGCGCACCAGTTCGCGGACGGTATCGATGTCACTCGCACCCGGTGCGAAGAGGCAATCCGCTCCTGCCTCTCGATACAGATTCGCCCTTTCTATGGCCTCGTCCAAACCACCAGGCACGCCAATGTTGAATCGGTCAGTGCGCGCAACAAGCACAAACGGCATGCCGCTTTCATCAATCGCTCGGCGGGCTGCTGCTATGCGCTCAACGGCCTGTGCGCGGTCGTACAATGGCTGGTCTTTACGCCCTGTATAGTCTTCGATATTGCCACCAACGGCACCCGACTGTATGGCAAGCCTGATGGTGTCCGCGACATCCTCCGGGGATTCGCCGAATCCCGCTTCCAGATCAGCATTCACCGGCACCGAAACGGATTCGCATATTTTACGCACTTCGACGAGCATGGCATCGCGCTCAACTCTTGCCTCCGGCGCGCAGAATGCGTTATCCGGCTTGCCCTGAGAGAAAGCGATTCCTGCACTTGTCGTGCCGATGGCATCAAACCCGGCAGCAACCAGCATCTTGGCGCTGCCGGCGTCCCACGCATTCGGCATGAGAAAGCAGCCGCTTTCCTTGTGCCGCGCCATGAATCGTTCGGCCTTTCTGTTTTGCGTATCGCTCAGTGTATTACTCATCGGTATGCTCCTCCTGGCGCGTGATGGGCGCAATTACAGATGCCGATCACGAAACGGGGTGGCTGCGGGGGGCATGGCCGGTCCAGCGTTTGAAGGCGCGGTGAAAGGCGTTCGCGTCGGAATAGCCAAGCAGGAAGGCGATTTCCGTGATCGTCATGCGCCCTTCCCGCAGGTAGCGTTCTGCCAGGTCACGGCGCGCTGTATTCACAATCAGGCGGAAGCTTGTGCCTTCCTCCTTCAGCCGGCGGTGCAGGGTTCGCGGCGTCAGGCAAAGCTTCTCGGCAATGGCCTCCATGGTCGGCTCACCATCACACAATTCATCTCGTAGTAGTCGCAGAACCTGGCTGATAACCCCCTCGGATGCCGGGAGGTTTTCATGCATGGTCATGACAACAGATTCGAGAAGTCGCTGCAACTCGGCATCAGATTCCAGCATCGGCAGTTCCAGCAAACCGGCGGGAAAAACCAGTTCGCTTCGATCGTGCGAGAAGCTTAATGGCGCACCAAAGATACGCTGGCACTCCGAGACACTGGCAGGTTTCGCGTGGGTGAAGCGGACTTCGTCAAGGCGGAGCCTGACGCCAGTCAGGCGACAAAAGGCAAGATACCATCCTGCCATGATGAACTCGGATACAGGTTGCGGTGCCCCGCCAGGCACAGGCAGGCAATGGCTGAGTATCGCGTTCTTTCCCGCGGTCTCGAGTCTGACTTCGGCGACATCATGCATAACGCGATGATACTGCACCAGACGATGAATGCCCGCTCCCAGATCATGGCTGGAGCGAATCGCATATTCCAACGCACCGAATGATCCCGGCCTTACACATTCTGCGGTATGCAATCCAATATGGTCATCGCCGGCGAGTCGGCTCGCTTTCTCCCACACCGAAATAGCCAAAGCGTGCGGCACTCTGGCTTCAATATCATCAAGAGATACCGCCTTGATTCTGGCCAACTCAGGTATTTTCTGAACATCCAGCTGCTTGCTTTGCAGGTATGCCAGCACCGGCAGGACAGATCGCACTGATACAGACGCCGAATGTCCGGAATGGGTACTCATTTTGTCCGGTTGAGCGATCTTCATCCCGAGAGAACCCCGCTAGCATACTGTGCCTGATACGAGCGTTTTATAGCTATTTCGCTGCACAAAGGCAACTCGTTGGCCTCCGGCTTTGATGATACAGGAGCATGATGTGAGAAGGTTCGTATTTGTCACTGTGTTGTGGCTCACTCCCATGGCAGCCTCAGCGCATTTTGAAATGGAAGCGGATCCGTTTGCCTATCTTGTCAATGGTCATTCCATCCACGCTGCTTACCTGTTTGAGGGTGGCCACTGGCGCATGCAGCTGGGCAGTTTCAGTGCTGACGTTCCGCGCTGGTTGCACGGCAATGATCGTTTCGAGGTTGACGTATCCGGGGTCACTTTCAAGGTGGACTACTATACAAGCGGGCAAGGCCGTGGCTGGTTTTTCGGCGGCGATGTTGACAGAACCAGGGCAAGGTATCGTCTGCGAAGTTCGGGGGAGAAGGCCAGTGACGTCATGGCAGGATTCGGCCCTCGGGCCGGATATCGTTTTCAAATGAACGAAAATCTTTTTATTTCGCCCTGGATATCGGTACGCTATTTATTCAACGTTGACGATATTGAGATATCGGGCCAACGCTATGATCAGGACCGCATAAGCATATTCCCTACCGTGCATATTGGATGGCGTTTCTGAAGAACAAGCGCCTTGCGGCGGCGTCTTTAGGCATCGCGCCTGGCATCTGCCGCCTCATAGAAAGCCATCTGATCTGCGTGCGCTTTCCGGAACGCCGGCCGGGCCGTCCCGCGTGCAATATAGTCACGGCTGGCCTTGTGCGGCGCCAGTTCGCCGAACCGATCAACCAGACGCAATGCGTCGACCATGACAATATCGGCGACGGAAAAATCTCCGGCCAGCCACTCGCGCTCGGCCAGCACTTGTTCCATATGATGGAGGCGTGAGGCCAGAAAGGCGTTCAGGTTGCTTCGCCCTGGCGTCTCCTCATCATCGCCGGAAAATTTGAAAATCGACCAGGGCACGCTAGCCATCTCGACGGAATTGAGCCCCGCGAACAGCCATTCGATGACGTTGTTGCGGCCCGCCGGATCAGGGGGCATTAAAGCGGCACTGCGTTCTGCCAGATAAAGCAGGATGGCGCCGCTCTCGAAAATGGACGTGTCACCATGGGTCAGCCAGGGCACTTGCCCGAAGGGTTGCCGCGAGAAATGCGCGTCGCGCCGGTCTGCGAAAGGGGTGCCCTCGACACGATAGGGCAGTCCCGCCTCCTCCAGGGCCCAGCGCAGTCGGATATCCCGTACATAACCCCGCGGGGTTTCGGGGACCCAATCAAAGGTTGTGATAACGAAATCAGCCAATGGTCTTCTCCTTTTAACGCGCTGCCGTGCTGGCTAACTGCACTCTCTGGTGCCACTCCACCGCAGCCAGCCAGCCCACGAAAGCCGCCTCACCCGCCAGATGCAGGATGCCGAAAGGGCTTATCGTGCCTCGGAACGCCACGATGATGCCCAGACAGGCCAGAGCCCAGCCTGCATTGGCATAGACCAGCAGTTTGATCTGCCACATGGCGCGTGTGGCCCGGCGGGCCAGGCTGAAGGAGTAGCAGGCGTAGAGCAGATTGACCACGCCGATGAACAGCAGCAGGTCCCGGGGCAAGGCATGCAACCGGCTGAGCCAGCCACTGAGGGCAAGCACCAGAATCCCCGCGATGGCTGCGGCGGTGCAATCTACCCACAAGGGCTTTCGGATTGTCAGGATGGTGTTCTCCGCTCCTGTCTGAGGCGGATCAGCAGGTAGGCGGCGAAGCCGGTGGCAACACCCGGCACAAGACCGATCACCAGGGCGATCCAGCCATGGCGGATGTGGGTGGTTCTGGCCTCGTACAGCACCCATACGGCGAGCACGAACCAGCAGAAGATGACATCCAGGGAATAGCCGGTTGAATAGGGATTGACGAAGCCGGCGGCGATGGCGCCGATGATATCGCGGCTCTGGATCAGCGGCGGCACCACGACAATGACGAATACGGCGGCGAAGCCAGCGCCGAGCGCATAAAGCAGGCTGCGGTAGGTTGTTACGTTCATGTTGCCCCCTGAGGTACGGGGCCACCGGAACAGTCCGGTGGCCTCCTTACCGTCGACCGCATTAACGATATCGCTGTTACAGCCCAACCTCAAACGCGGGGGAGGCCCAGCCCTGACGGGAGCCACGGGCAATGGTGTCTGGCAGCGGCTCGCCACCGAAGATCACTTGTTCGCTATCGCCGTACTGCAGCCAGGTTTCCGTGGGCGTGACACCCACGCCTGGCTTGCTGTAATCGCACACGCCCTCGGGGAAGATCTCGGCAACCTGTTGCGCGAACGCCTGGGGGTTCAGCACGGAAGGGTAATCCGCCGGATCGACAGGCTTGAGCTGGCACTTGTTGACCAGGGTCTTGATGGAATCGCCGGCCACGGTGCGGGGGGTGCCAAAGCGGGTCAGGACCACGGTCTCCTGCAGCTCGACGACGGGCGACAGGATCGGGCTGAGTAGCCCGGTGATGACGCCCAGCAGTTCGCTGATGATCGGGATCTCATCGATGATCGGCAATGTCTGCGGGTCCAGGCCACACACCTGGCCCGTCAGTGCATCGGCGATCACGCCCAGTTCGGCGGGGGCCGGCGGCAGCAGGGACAGATCCAGCAACGGCAGCAACGGATCGGGGTACAGCAGCTGGCCGGTCATCGGCACGATGGGGCCGTCGGGGCCGCCCAGCAAGCCGGACAGTGACAGGCAGCGGTCGCGGGCAAAGGTCGGTTTGTTGTCCACGACACGCTCGGCAATCGTGACATCGCGATCGTCCTGTTCGATCTCGGACAGCCACAGATCCATGACCAGCAGGGCTTCGGTGGTGAACACGGAATCGCCGAACAGGGGCGCCGGGCCGTACCAGATCACGTGGTTGTCAGCATGGCCCTGGGTGGCCTCAAGGCGGGCACGCATCTGCCAGGAATGGAAGGCGTCGTGGGCGATGCCGGGGTCCGGGCCGCGCAGGTCGATGATGGGCACATTCGACAGATGCTCTGCAGTGTTCACGCCGCCGGTGCGGTAGACATTGCGCAGGGTCTCCAGGTCGGCTCGGGTACGCTCCGGCTGGGGCCGGATGTCCACGCTCAGGCCACCGATTTCCCGGTTGACGGTGAGGAACTGTTCGCCGGTAATCAGGCCCTGCGCCAGGGCACTCAGGCCGTATTGCACGCCGACGTTATCCAGCGGGATGCCGGCGAACCCCCGCTGCAGCAGCACTTCATTGGGGGTCCAGACTTCTTCCGGGCGAGGACCGAACTGGTTGATCATGTAATCCAGCAGACCACAGCGCAGGCCATCCGGGGCGGTGTCGGGATCATAGACCTGAATGCCCTCCTCCAGGCCGGAGCAGCTGGCCTGGTCCGGTGCGGCGGAGGGGAAGAACGCCAGATCGGAAACCAGCGGATTGAGCGGCAGGTGGCCGTAGAAGAAAGACCACTGCACGGCTGGCAGCACGCCGGAAGAAACCAGCGACATCAGCACGTCCGGGAAGCTCTCCGGGCTGTCGGGCAGCTGGTTACCGAAATAGTTGCTAAGCAGGTTGTAGTCGGCGAACTGGGTCGCCGTGGTCCAGACGTCCGGGTAGGAACACTGCACGATCAGGCCCTGATAGATGCCGGGGTAGGCGTTCGCGATATGTTGCTGGGCGATGGCGCCGCCGGAGCAGCCGGTACCGATGGTGTACCGGATCACGCCGTACTGCTCGATGATGCGCTCCTTGGCCATCATCAGGGATTCAGCGGCGGTGACCAGATTGACGTTGTGGCCAAGGTTGGCCTGGGCTGTCGACAGGGTCATGAAGCCGCGCGCCAGGGCGACGGAAATGCTGTCACCCAACAGGATTTCACCGCCGTCCGGGGCGGTGCCGGCGATGTCGCCTTCCGGCGGCCGGCCCATGCCGTAGCTCACGCCGACATTGCCGCCGTGGTGGATCAGCAGTTTGCCATTCCATTGTTCCTGGGGGTTCACGGCGGTCCAGGGTTGGTCCGGTTGAAACAGGGTCATGATCAGGTAGCGGTCGCGGTTCTGCACGCCGCGCTCCATGCGCACGATGTAGGGCACCTCGACGCCGTGGTCTGTGGTGATCACCGCGATGTCGCTGTCCGCTGGCGGGTTCTCCGGATCATAGGGCTGGAATGCCTCGGGCAAGCCCGGATTCTGCGGATCAAAGTTCGTCAGCAGGGCCTGCAGGCGCTCCGCGGGCAGGTACTTGAAGCTGTACTCCGCAGGCTGATTGCACTGCGCATCCACCGCGCCCTGATTGGTGCACCGCCAGGGCTGCACCTGGGGCCCGGAAAATACCGGCCCGCCATGGGGGTGGTTGATGATCTCTTGCTCGAGCACGGTGTTGCCACCCAGCACAGCCCGCAGGGTGTTCGGGCCCAGGGCCAGGCCTTCGACCAGGCCCTTGAGGGTGCCGCGCTCGGTGCGCACCAGCTGGTCGGTAACATCGGTACTGCCCAGCATTACGCGGGCGCCATCCAGTTGCTGTGTCTCGGCGGGGACAATCTCGATCAATGCGTCGCCGCCACTGATCAGGTCAGCGCGGTTGGACAACACGCGAAGCTCTGCCTCTCCGGTGCCACCGCCGCCGCCAGGCGGTGGGTTGCCGCCCGGATCGCCGGGGCCAGGGCCGCCGGAAAGCGAGCCAGAGGAACTGCCGCCGCACGCGGCCAGCAAACACAGGGTACCTGCCGCCAGAAGCAGCTTTGTTGTTGTCATGGGTGTCTCCATCGCCGACTTTCTGCCGGTCTGTCCGATAGAGCAGCATCGCCATGGGCCATGCTGCACAGAGGGAATAGCGCAATATTTATGCTAGGCGGAATGGCGGTGGGACACCGTTAGAGAGCGGTAGCGATATGGTTACCAAGGGCATTGCGGTCTTTGCGAGGTGTTTCCGGATGTATACGGCCTGCTACCGGACTTCTGCCTGCAGGCGCTCCCAGGTCTGGATCATCTGCTTCTTCGGCAGGCCCCAGCGGTAACCGCCGAGGGCGCCGCTTTGCTGGATCACGCGATGGCAGGGAATCAGCAGGCCTATGGGGTTCGCGCCCACAGCGCTGCCCACGGCGCGGGAAGCCTTGGGCGAGCCGACGGATCGGGCAACCTGGGCATAGCTGGCCAGTGCGCCGGGGGGAATGTTCAACAACGCACGCCACACGGCGATCTGGAAATTGGTGCCGGCCACATGCAGGGACAGTGGCGTTTGCGTGGCTGTCTGGGGGGGGCGGGTGGGCCCGGGGGAAAAGAAGCGATCAATCACGTGACGCGTGGTGGCACTGTTCCGGGTCATCACGCTTTTCGGCCAGGTCTTTTGCAGGGCCGCCAGCAGCTCGTCTTCACTGGTGTAATCCACGAATCCGGCACGACAGACACCCCGCTGGGTGATTGCCACAAACATGTCGCCGAACGGCGTCTCATGCACCGCGTAGTCGATCTGCACACCCTCGCCCCGGCGTTTGTATTCGCCGGGGGTCACAGCCTCCAGCTGCACAAAGTGATCATGCAGTCGCGAGGTGCCGCTCAGCCCAAGATCATGGGCGACGTCCAACAACGAGCCGGGCTCCTGCAACAGGGACTTGCCGCGCTCCAGTGTCAGCACCTGCAAAAAACGCTTCGGCGTCGTGCCCGCCCAGCGGCAGAACAGCCGCTGGAAATGGTACGGGCTCAGATGCACATGCGCGGCAACCTCCTCCAGCGAGGGCTGCTTGCCAGCCTGTGCGACCAGATAGGCCATGGCGTTTTCAATGCGCTGGTAGTCTGACATGCACTTGCCTCGAACATGATTCGGCGTTACAGGACATAAATTACGGGGCATCAACTACGCAATATGGTAAGTGGTCACGCTCCGTATGCCGACCCGAATCTTGCGGTATTCATCGCACATGATATCTCAGCAAGACCGCACCAGACGGAAAGGGCCGGGCTTCCACCAGCGACAGCGCGACCCGGTCAGGCAAGCCGGCCCAGGCGGCCGGGCCTTCGACGCCCACAAACGGTTGAACCAGAATATGCACTTCGTTGATCAGTGATGCCTGCAGCATTGCGGTAGCCAGGCCGGGGCTGCCGAAGATCACGGCGGTGCCCGTCACACCGCGCAAGGCCTGTGCAAGGCTGGCCATATCCGGGGGCGCTGCATTCCTGTTGCTGATGTACCGCACATTTTCCCACGCCGTCGCGCTTTCCTTACTGGCAACAACATATTTGGGAATCGCGGCAAAAGCGTTTGCCAGTGCGACGGTATCGTCTGGCAGATCCTGCCGGTTCACCGCCGTGGGCCAGAAGGCATCAAACAGCTCGAAGGTGTGTCGCCCGAGAATCATGGCATCGGCAGACGAGACCAGCTGGATCGCATACTGGTGGTGCGCCTCATCAATGACGCTGTCCAGATGATGGCAGCGACCACTCACGGTTGCGTTGATCGAGTGAATGACATGCGCCATGTGGCGGGCTCCTGTTCCGATATGCTTTCCCGGTCTGGTCGCCCGGGCGCCGCGCGTTTCGACACGGCGTGGCGCACATGCGCGCCTCTCACATGCCCCATGCCCCTGTTCAAAGACCGGCAATTCCTCTATGCTCTGATAACTGTCCATATGGACAGTATTTCAAATCAATCAATATCAAGGCGCAGAGGTAATGAATGGCCGTCGAAGTGGTATATCGCAGCAGCCGGGATCTGGAGCAATTATTCATGGATAAAGCCGAAGCAGACCGCCATGACAAGATGCTGGAGCTGGCGGAAATGTTGACCAGTGTGTTGCAGAAAGCCGAGCCGTCGCTGAGCGAGCAACAGGGCGAGAATCTGGGCATCTTCATGGCACGCCACCGGACCATTTTCGCCAAGGCCTTCAAGAGCCAGGCCGATGCACTGAATGAACTGGCAACATCTGATGCGGGCTCTGATGCGGGCTCTGATGCCGGCTCTGATGAAAAGTCTGGTGCAAAACCGGATGCAGTATCCGGTATGGGGTCCGGTATGGAGCCTGGTAAAGAATCCAGCGCAGCGTAATGCGTCTCAGGGTTTCACCATAAGCCTCACGGTTTCACCAAAAGCCTCACGGTTTCACCAAAAGATAGGCACCGGCACCCACCATGAGACTGCCCGCAGTAACCTTGATACTGCGGGCTGCCGCGAGTCCTTTGCCAAGTGGGCCGCCCTGCCCTGTGAGCGTTGCTGAGTAATAGGCATAACCCAGTTTGACGCCACCCACTGCCACCACCGTCAGCGCGATGATGATAGCAATATCGAATGCGCTGATAGCAGTCAGGTCGACAAACACCGGGAACAGGCTTGCGTAGAACAGTATCGCCTTCAAGTCGCCCAGCGTGAGGATCAGGCCGGAGAGAAAACTGGCAGTCATGCTGGGCGCTGAATGCCCGGAGACTGGAAGCCCGCTCTGCGCGCTCTGCAACGACGCCTTCGACCTGATAAGGCTGATGCCAAACCAGATCAGGTAGATGCCCGCGAGATATCGGAGAATCAGGAACAGGCCGCCCATCACCTCGGCCAGCGCGGTCATGCCAAGCACCGCGAGGAAGACAAACACCAGATCACCCAGCACGATACCGGCGGAAACCGCAGCGCCGTGCCGAAAGCCGGCGGTGGATGAGCGCACCACAACCAGCGCGACACTGGTGCTCGGCAACAGCGCCAGCATGGCCAGCACAGAGAACAGCGTGACTATTTCAAATGCACCCATTCGCTGCGGGCCGTTACTTGATCATGCGTTTGAGGGTTTCGTCCTTGTCAAAGATGTGGTGCCAGAGGCTGCCGCCAATATGTACCAGAATCAGCACGAAGATCAGCGGCGCCGCAATGTTGGTGTGGGCGTTGTAGATCATGCCGGACAGGTCCTTGTTTTCTCCCAGCACAACGGGAATGGCAAAGAGTCCGAAGACGCTGACTTCGCGCTGGCCGAACTGGGACATGAGCAGGCCAGCGATGGGCATGCCGATGACCAGCAGCACCAGGCCCCAGTGCACGATGCGGGACAGCTGGGCCTGCCACAGGGCGCCGTATTGCAGGGGGCGGCCGGTCCAGGGACGTAGCACGAGCCAGACGGCCATAAGCAGCATGGCGGTGAGACCGAAGCTGCGGTGCAGCATCATCCACCAGGTGCGCTCGTCCGCGCCGCGCTCATAAGTACCGGCGACATTGACGGCAATGAAGGTCATCAGAACGGCCAGAAAAAGGCTCCAGTGCAGCAGCTTGTTGAGGCTGCCCCATTGTGTATCCGTGCTGCGCAAACCCATGGCGTGCTCCTTACGTGCAGTGGTGCGCACTGCATTGTTATTGGTCCGGCGGCGCCTGTTGCGGCAGGTCCGTCAGGCGCAGGCCACGGCCTTCGCGGCGGGCCTGTTTCAAATAAGGTACCACACCTTTCTGGTAGATCGTCTGCTTGCCGCTGGCCATGTAACGCAGGCGTTTATAGACCCAGTGATACTGTGTCGGGTAGCGACTGATCAGCGTCGCCAGGGCGCTGTTGATGGCGGTCAGGCAAGTGGCTTCATCCTCGCTGTAGCAGTCAGCCGGGGCAGGGTCGATGTAGACCTCAATGTCGTGGGGGCCGGTCTTGCGGTGGCAGCCGACGAAGAAGATATGCGGCTGGTAGCGCTTGATCAGTTTGTGCGGCAGGTTCGAGGTGCGCACCGGGTAGCCGAACAAGGGCACGATGGGGTTATTGCGGCCCTTGGGAGTGTGGTCAGACAAGATGGCCACGGCTTCACCACGGCTCATGGCGCTTACGGCTGCCTTGATGCCGCGGGCGTCAGCCGTCACCAGGGTGCTGCCGGTGCTTTCACGGGCGCGAGTCACGATATCGGTAAGCGCCTCGCTTTTGCCTTTCTGGTAGAACACCTGCATGGGGCCTTCGGGGCCAAGCAGCAGGTTGGGCAGTTCCCAGCTCGACTGGTGCAAGGTCAACAGCAATACCGGGCGCTCGCTGGCATAGGCCTCACGCAGTGCCTCCAGACCTCGTACCGACGTGATCCGTGCCAGGCTTTGCGCCGGGGGGCGCACCCATACATGAGCAAATTCGGACAGGGTGCGGCCGGTTTCCGTGAGGGCCTGGCGCGCACGGCGAGCAGCTTGCTGATACGTAAGCTCGGGATAGCAGAGCATGATGTTGACCAGCGACACGCGGTAAGCGCTGGTCATACGCAGGGGCAACCAGGTCAACAGCCAGGCGATAGCACCGCCGAGTCGCGTCGCGACGCTCAGGGGCAGGCGGCTCAGCAGCCAGAGGCCGGCTAAAATGGATTTTTCTTCCGCGCTGGCGGGGCGCTTGTCTGCCATGGGGTCTGTTCCTGCGTATTCAGCGGGCCTGGTCGGGATCAGGCATCAAGGATAAAGGTTTCACCATGCTGCAAGGTCTGGAAGTCCGTGTCTGCCAGACCGGCGGCGGCCAGGGCCAGGCGCAGTGCCTGCGGCGGCTCATCCATCGGCTCGTCGGTGAGCACGAAGGTGCCCCAGTGCATGGCGATGGATTGCCGGGCGCGCACATCCTGGTGGATGCGCACCGCCTCCGCCGGGTCCACGTGTACCGGCTGCATGAACCAGCGTGGCGCATAGGCGCCGATGGGCAGCAATGCTACATCCATGCCGCCAAAGACGTCGCCTATTTCTGAAAAACAGCTGCCGTAGCCAGTATCGCCGGCGAAATACAGGCGAAAATCGTCGATATCAATAATCCAGCCACCCCACAGGGTGCGATTGCTGTCGTGGGGGCCGCGGCCACTGAAATGTTGGGCGGGCACAAAGAAGGCTTCGCTGCGGGCATCCCGGCTGCTCTGCCACCACCCCAGCTCCACCAGGGTGTGAATGCCGCGACGCCGGAACCACTGGCCCACGCCTTGCGGGACATACCAGGTAATCTGCTCGCCGAAACGCCGGTGCAGGGCGAGGACGGTATCCCGGTCCAGATGGTCGTAGTGATTGTGGGAGATCAGCACCTTGTGGATCGGGGGCAGGTCTGCCACCTGCAGCGCCGGGGGTGTGAAGCGGCGCGGGCCGGCCCATTGCACCGGGCTGGCGCGCTCGGCAAACACCGGGTCGGTGAGCAGGTTGATGTCGCCCATCTGGCACAGAAAGCTGGCGTGGCCGATCCAGGTGATACGCGGCTGTTGCGCCGGGGCCTGCAGCTGCTCTGGTGTGGGTGTCAGCAGGGGAAAGGCCTGGCCGGTCGGGAAACGTCCGCCGGTTTCCCGCTGCCAGCGCAGAAACGAGCGCAACCCGTGGCGCGGGGTGCGGTCGGGATTGCGGTAGCGGCCTTTGTGGAACGCGGGGCGCTCAGCGAGCCGGGCCAGCAGGGCCCGATCCACGGCATTCATCGTGGTTGCAGGCCGGCCACTGCCTGTTCCATGGCGTCCAGATCCGGGATCACGGCCAGATCGCCCCCGAGCTGGATGTACATGGCTTCTGCCGGGCCGGTGTCCACCGGCTCTTCCACCAGATCCTGTCGATTGATCTTGATCTGGCGGGGAATGCCCTGCACCACCACAGCATAGAAGCCGGTGTTGCCGGTAACGGTATTGAGCACGGCGATATGGGCGTCTTCGCCGATCACCACCTGGCCGGACTCGTTGAGGCGTTCAAAGGACAGCAGCGGCACATCCGAATCACGCCAGTTGATCCAGCCCAACAGCCATTCGGAACCATGGCCGGGACGGTCCGGCTGGCGCAGGGGAATCACCTCGGCAACGATGATGTTGGGGATCAGCCAGGGCCTCCCCTGCATGGGGATCAGCAGGCTGGAGATTTCGTTGGGCAGTTCCGCCATGGTGTCTTCCTCGTTATAGCGTCGGGGTTGGGTGGCCGGCGGCCGGGCTCATGGCGCGGCGCACGTGTTCCACCAGCTGACGGGCAAGCTGTTCCGGATCACCGCTGTAGCTGACACAGCCGGTATCGCGGCTGGCATCCGGCTGGCTGCTGACGGCGCAGCTGTCGGCAGACTGTGCCCACACCGGCGCGCCGGTCGCAGCCATGGCCGGGGCGGCGATGGCGCCGTCGTTGCCCATGCCGGAAAACAGGATAGCACCGGCGCGGGCGCCGAAGGCCATGCTGACATTCTGGATGGCCTGATCAATGGACGGCGAATAGGGCCCTTCCCAGGGTTTGCCCGACGAACACAGCTGGCCGCTGCCGGTAAAGGTGACTTCGTAATCCACCGGCGCCAGCAAGACCTGCCCGGCTTGCAGGGCCATGCCGTCGCGGCCGACGTCGCAGTGAAAGCCGTTGTCGCGGCACAGCACCTTGGCCAGCGTATCCAGAAAGCCGCCATCAATATGCTGGGCCAGGAAGAAGGCCACTGGCAGCTCCGGGGGCAGGCAATCAAGAAACTGTTTTACCGCTGCCGGGCCTCCCAGCGAGGCGCCCAGCACCCACACCTGCTCCGGCGCCTGGCCCCGGGGCAGGCTCTCGAATTCACGGGGGGTGGCAATGGGTCGGGCGGGGGCGGCCGCCGGCACCAGGGTTTCCAGCTCTTCGCGAATCCGTGGCTTGCCCACATAGTCGAGCAGCTTGGCCAGCAGGCGGCGTTCCCAGCGCGGGTATTCGGCGGCTATCCGGGCGGGTGCCTGGCCGTCGCAGAACAGGATCGGCGCTGCGGCATTTTCCAGCAGGTCGTCGAGAAACTGTTGCCAGCGATCTTCGTGGGACAGGTCCACCACCCAGAGATCCGGCGCCTGTGCCAGCCAGCCCGGTTCAAGGTTGGCCGGATCGGTATTCAGCAGCACCACCTCATAGCCCTGCCCCTTCACGGCTGACGCCAGAAGGTGGGCTTGTAATCGGGTGTCGGCAATGATGCCGATGCGCGGGTTGGCGGGCGTCACTGGGGGCTCCGGCAGTGCCTGGCACAACACTTCTTGGCACAACAATGCAGCAAGTCAGTCGCTGGGCGCACTGGCGGTCTCCCGCGCCTGAGCCAGCAGTTCGGAAATGGTCGCCAGCAGTTCGCTTTCCTGGAACGGCTTGCCCATGTAGGCGTTGACGCCTATGTCGAACGCACGGTCGCGATGCTTCTCGCCGGTCCGCGAGGTAATCATGATGATCGGCACGTCTTTCAGGCGCTCGTCGTGGCGCACATGGGTCGCCACCTCGAAGCCGTCCATGCGTGGCATTTCGATATCCAGCAGCATCAGATCCGGCTTGTATTCCTCCAGCGTGGCGATGGCATCCATACCGTCCTTGGCAGTGATGACCTCGTAGCCGCTGCGCTCCAGCAAGCGCGTGGTCACCTTGCGCACGGTCACCGAGTCATCGGTCACCATGATCAGCGGATTGGCGGCGGCACGTTCTGCCTGCACCAGTTTCTGACGATCATGCTCCAGCGCCAGGGCAGCACGGCGCTCTTCTGCCGCGTAATGCTGGCGCTGCATGTGCGCGGCACGGATCAGCGAATGAATATCCAGAATGATGACCACTGAGCCGTCACCCAGGATGGTCGCGCCACTGATACCGGCGACGGTCGCCAGCTGCGGGCCCACCGATTTCACCACAACTTCCCGCGAGCCCACCAGGGAATCCACCAGCACCGCCACAGTGTGCTCAGAGCTGCGCACCAGCAGCACGGGCATCGGCAATACCTGGGTATCCAGATGCTGCGGCTTCAGCGAACCATGTACGAAACTGCCGAGGTATTCGAAATCATATTGCTGCCCGGCATAGGTAAAGGGCATTTCTTCGGTGTTGAAATAATCTTCCAGCTCGTAAGGGCTGATACGCACGATACCTTCGATCTGGTTCAACGGTATGGCGTAGCTGTCGTCGCCGACCCGCACCATCAGGGCGCGGTTCATGGCCAGGGTAAATGGCAGGCGAATCACGAAGCGGGTGCCTTCACCGCGCCGGGAATCAATGGTGACCGAGCCACCCATCTGTTTGATTTCGGATGCCACCACGTCCATGCCGACGCCGCGCCCGGAAATCTGGGTCACCTGTGCTGCGGTGGAGAAACCGGCATTGAAAATGAACTGCTGGATTTCCTGATCGGTCAGCATGGAGTCGTCGTCGATCAGGCCGCGCTCCACAGCTTTTCTGCGCACGGCATCCGTGTCGATACCCTTGCCGTCATCGGACAGCGTCATCACCACTTCGCCGCCTTCGCGGCCCAACTCCAGAGTCACGCGGCCGCTGTCGGATTTGCCGCCGGCCACGCGTGCATCCGGGCTTTCGATACCGTGATCCACGGCGTTACGCAGCATGTGTTCCAGCGGCGCGACGACGCGCTCAAGCAAGGTGCGGTCGAGTTCGCCTTCCGGGTTGAGGACGTCGAACTCGACCCGCTTGCCAATTTCGCCGGATACCTGCCGCACCACACGACGCAAACGCGGCACCAGGCGGGCGAAGGGCACCATGCGCGTGCGCATGAGTTTTTCCTGCAGCTCGGTGTTGATGCGCGCCTGTTGCAGCAGCAGGGTTTCGGTGTCCTTGGTGCGATCCAGCAAGGTGCTTTTCAGATCGAGCAGATCCGATGCGGATTCCGACAGCTGTTTGGTGATCTGGTGCAGTTCGGAATACTGGTCCATTTCCAGCGGATCGAAATCTTCCGAGTACTGGCCCGCTTCCACGCCCTGTTTGTAGTTGGACATGATCTGCGCTTCGGTCTCTGAATCGAGCCGGCGCAGCTGCTCGTAGAGCCGCTCTACGGTGTTGCCCATTTCTTCAACGTGGGCGTTGAATTCCGTAATCCCCTGCTCGACGCGACCACGGTTGATACTGGTTTCCCCGGCCAGGTTAACCAGGGATTCCAGCAGCTCGGATGCCACGCGCACCATTTCCTGGGGCTGCTGCTGGCGGCGCTGGCGTTCTTCGCGGATCACCTGGGCGTCCGGTTTCACCATGTCGGTGGCGGGCGCCTGCTCGGCCGGCAACTCTGGTGTGGCGGGCCGTACCGGGGGCTTGGGCACGGCGGCGCTGATCTGTTCCATCAGGCCGGCCAGGCGGGTCAGCCAGCCACTCAGGGTATTGAAGTAGGCCTCGTCCGGCACATGGCCGCGCGGCGTATCCAGCAAAAACTGTTCGAACTCGTGGCTGGCATCGCCCAGGGATTTCAGGCCGGCCAGGCGTGCGCCGCCCTTGAGGGTGTGCAGCGCACGTTTGATTTCATCGTTATGGGTGCTGACCTGGGGTGTTTCGCGCCAGGCGCCAATATGTTCGTCGATCAGCTCGGCCAGCTCGGCGGATTCCTCGATGAAAATCTGCAGGATTTCCACATCGGCATCGGCGGCGATCAGATCCGTGCTGACCGGTTCCGGCGCGGGCGGCGGGGTGTAGATCGGCTCGGCAGTATTTGCGCCACCCAGATCAGCCAGGCTGAAGCTGGCCGGGTCCGACATGTAGTCGCTGATGCCGGTCATCAGTTCATTCGCCGGGGCCAGCGCGCGCTCTTCCTTGACCGCTTCGACCATTTCGGCCAGCCGGTCGTGGCAGCGATGCAGCAGATCAAACAACACGGGTTCTGCGCGCAGGCGACCCTGCGCCAGGCCTTCGTAGAGGTTTTCCAGCTCGTGGCCCAGATCGCCCAGCTCGGGAATCTCGGCCATACGTGCGCCGCCTTTCAGCGTATGCAAATCCCGCTGCAGAGACTGCACTTCAATCAGGTTATCCGGCGCGGCCATCCAGGCTTCCAGGCGGCCGGTAATGGCTTCCAGAATTTCGTCGGCTTCTTCGAGAAAAATCTCGACCAGTTCCATATCGCGTTCTGAGCCACGTTCTGAGCCGCGTTCTGAGCCGCGTTCTTGCTCGGGCACGGCACCAGAGTGAGCGTCAACGCCCGCATCAAAAGATGGCGTCAGCTCTGGCTCAGGCTGGAACTCGGGCTCCGGCTCGGCCATGTTTGTGTTTGTGTTTGTGCTTGTGCTTGTACCTGTGTTTGTGCCAGCCGGAAACGCCTGGATTGCCGCCACCAGATCCGGGGCCGGCTGCACAGGGCGGGCATCGCGCAACGCATCCACCATATCCGCGAGACGGTCATGGCAACGGTGCAACAGGGCAAACAGATCGGGACTGCCGGTGAGCTTGTCCTGGGTCACGGCTTCGTAGAGATTTTCCAGTTCGTGGGCGAGATCGCCCACGGGCGTAATGCCCGACATCAGGGCGCCGCCTTTCAGGGTGTGCAGTTCGCGCTGCAATACCGCGACATGGCTGATATCACCGCCCTGCTCCCAACCGTCGAGACTTTCGCTGGCCGCATCAAGAATCTCGCCGGCTTCTTCCAGGAACAGGGCAGCCAACTCCGGGTCTGCATCTTCCGCCATAAACCGGCCGGTCTGATCATCGCCAGGCGTCTGCGCGGCGTCCGTGCTTTCCGGATTTGTGCTTTCCGGGCTTGTGTTTTCCAGTTCAGCACTATGCCAAGGCGTCTCTGAGCTGCCGCCGCCGGGGCCGCCCTCGGGGTCATTGTCCGGGTCGTTTATGTTATCCAGCAGGTCCCGCAGCGCCTGCACCAGTTCGGGCTCAGCCCGTACGGTTTGCCCGGCAGCGAGGAAATCCATCATCGTCATCAGCGCTTCGTGGGCTTGCTGTGCAAGCTCCACAAAATGGTCGTCGCATTCCAGGCGGCCATCTATGACAGCGGTATAACCTTCCGACAGCACGTTGGCCAAGGTGCTGATTTCGGTCAGCCCCGCGGTATCGGCACTGCCGCCCAGCAGCGACAGTTCGTCGCGCAGGGGCTTGAGCGTGCCCGCGCTGTCCTGGTCGACCATCCATTGATCCAGCAGACGGTCTGCATCCACGATCAGGTCCATGCCTTCCGACAGGAACACCGACAGTATGTGCTGGTCCCCTTTCTGCTCGCCGATGTGGGTGAGCTGCTCGTGGGCCATGGCGATGCGGACGGCGAGTGCTTCGCTGCCGGCCAGTGGCGGCATACCCGGGTGGGCATATCCGATGCCCCGCTCGATGACACTTACCACATCCTGCAGCAGGGTGATCACTTCGCGGTCGGCGCGTACGCCGTTGTTGATCATTTCCTTGACGAATTTTTCTGCCGGCTCGGCGACTTCCGCCACGGCTTCGATTTCCGCCATGCGGGCGCTGCCCTTGAGGGTATGCAGGGCGCGGTGAACACTGTCATCCATCGGGTGTTCGGAAATATGCTGATCCAGGCTATCCAGCCAGGCATGCACCAGGGCGATATTGGCATCGCTCTCGTTACGGAAAATCTCCAGCAGTACCGGATCGGTGTCGTCTGCGTCCGTGACGGTCGTGTCCGAACCAGGCGCGCCTGAAACAGTCATGTCCGGCACGTCCAGAGGCTGATCCTCTATAGAGGACTCTATCGGAGACTCTGTCCGGAAATCTGTGCCGCCAGGCAAGCTGCTGTCATCGAAGGTGATTTCTTCCGCGTCGTCAGTCAGCCAGTCCGGCGCCGTGCTCGCGTCCGTTTGTTCACCGTCAATCTCGTCAACATCAATCTCGTAAACGCCGAGTTCTTCACCGACCGTCAGATCGCTCTGGCCGGCGCCGATGACATCCGGTATCACGCTGATGCTGCCGCCAGCGGCGAGTGCATCCGCCGCATCACTGAGCGGCGTGACGTCGTAGGGGTCAGGCTTCTGGGCAGCAAAGGCTTCCACCAGTGCCGGCACCAGTCCGTGCACCTTGCGCACCAGCTCCACCAGGATCGGTGTGGGTTCGATGGTCTGGTCGATGACACGGTTCATCATGTTTTCGACGGACCAGGCCAGTTCGCCCACGGTGGTGGCGCCAACCATGCGGCCGGAGCCTTTCAGCGTGTGGAAGGCGCGGCGGAATTCAACCAGCGCTTCCTGATCCTGCTGATTGGCGGCCCAGCGCGGGAAATAGATATTCAGGGCTTCCAGCACTTCGCTGGCTTCTTCGACAAAGATTTCGATGATTTCATCATCGATCAGGTCGTCATCCCCTCGGGCAGTCGGCGGCGTGGTGACCGATGGATTGGTGACCGGTGGAGTGGTAACCGATGTAGTCTCGACGGCGCTGAGGGTGATGTCCTCGTCGCCGTACTCTTCATTCGGTTCGTCCGTCAGCGCATCCTTCAGCGCATCCTTCAGCGAATCAAGGCGCTCACCCGCGTCCGCATCAGCCTGCTCGGGTGCGGGCTCCAGTGTAATGCTGTAATCGCCATCCTGTTCGTCAGCCGCTGCGTCACCGTAGTCGAAATCGTCTGACATGCTCTCCGGGGCCGCTGGCACAAACTGCTCGGCATCGGCGGCTTCGCTTTCGGTGTCATCGCTCGCGGTGTCATCACTTTCACCGTCATCATCACGGCGACCAAATTCCTGATCGTCCAGCGGATAACCGAGTGCCGCCACGCTATCACGGGCCAGATCGAGAATGCTGTCGCTGGTATCCGGGTCGTCCGTCAGACGCTCCAGAAAATATTCGACGCTGGTGATGGCATCCGCCAGGGTGTCCATGCTGCGCCAGTCCGGTGTTACGGCGTCTGCGCCAAGCAGCTTCTCGCTGACATACACTACGCACTGACGCAGGATCAGCGCCGGGCGTTGCAGCTGAATCAGCTGCAGGCCACCGCGCACGGCATCCAGACGCGCAGGCACTTTTTCCAGATGGGATTGCTGCCACTGGGACGCAATAAATTCGACGATGCCGTCTTTGGCTTCTTCCAGCCCGGCACGGCATTCGCGAATCACCGCTTCCTGGGCCTTGCTGACGTGATCCGGTATCTGGGCCAGTTCGCCAGTGCGGCCATGGCCTTTGCCGGACAGCCCGGCCAGCGTGGCTTCCACGAACAGCAGCGCACCCGCTATGTCCATCAGGTCTTCGCGTGCAGCGGGTCGCTCGCCGGCGACCATCGCATCCAGCACGGCCAGTTGTTCTTCCACCAGCTTGCGTGGCTGTCCAAGCCCGAGCACCGCAACAGTATCTGCTACCTGCTTGAGCGTCTGGCTCTGGGGTTGCAGCACCGCTGGATCGGTCTGCTCTTCCATCACATAGCGTTCCAGCGCTTCTTTGACTTTGCTCAGTTCTTCGGACAGCGCGGTGACAACCGACCCCATGGCCTCCTGGTCCGGGCCACTCATGCGCTCGCGTTCGGCATTGACCAGCTCTTCGGACGGCAAGGCGTCATCCAGGCGGAAGCTTTTGCGCAGGGCGCTGATACGGGGGCTGTCGGCGTTGCTGCGTGCAACGTAGTACAGCAGATTTTTCAGCAAATCCTGTGGCGGCGGCGTGGACAAGTGCGGGGCGCCTTCGGCTACCAGGTCACGCAGTTGTCGATCAAGATGGCCAAGCACCATCTTGACCGAGGTGCCGATCTCAATGGTGCCGTGGACGAGACCTTCCACCAGCGCGTTGGCCGCTTGCCACAACGAGGCCTGGGGGGCATCACCGGAGACCTGCTCCAGCTTGCCGAACACCTTGCCCATGTATTCCAGATTCTGAGGCAGGTTGTCGTTACGCAAGGTGCCGAGCAGTGCAATCTGATACATCTGCCGAATCTTGCGCACCAGCTGGCCAAAGTTAGGATCAGCGGCAGCAGCAGAAGGGGCGCCGGTGTGTATCGCGCCCCCGGCGATGTCCGGTTTGAACAGAGAGGTTTCGGATAACAGGGATTCGCCACGTGCGGCGCGCAGGTCGTTCAGCAAGGGCAGCAGCACCAGTGGCAGATCGCGTCGGCTGGACTGGATGCGAGCCAGATAAGGTGGCAACTGCAGGATCGCGCGCATCAGGGTTTCCAGCGCGTCGTTCAGTTGCCCGGCGCCAACACGCTCTTCCAGCAGCGCTTCCGCCAGCTTTTCCATTTCTTCGGCAAGCAGGGCGGCGCCATAGAACTCGACCATCTGCAAGGTGCCGTACACCTGGTGCAGATAGGTCTGGCAAAAGCGCATGCGCGAAGAATCTTCGGGATTCTCCACGTAGGCTTCCAGGGCCTGTTGGGCCTGATTCAGGGTTTCCTGAATCTCGCCTTTGACCCAGTCCAGAGCCAGATAGTCGTGGCGGTCAGACATGAACTCTCCTGAGAGTTATCCGGTTACCGGCAGCGCCGGAACGCCAGCGCGTCAGCAAAATGTACCCGCTCAAGATCCGGGTGGTGCCAGTCTGTAATTTCGCCTGCACCCAATACCAACATGCCACCGGGGGCGAGTTTTTCCGCCAGCCGCGTGACAATTTGCCGTTTCCGCCAGCGGCGGAAATAAATCAGCATGTTCTGGCAAAAAATGATGTCCATATCGCGAATCGGCGCCTGCTGCAGATCCAGCACATTGAGTCGTGCAAAACAGACTCTGTCACGCAGTGCGTCCTGCACCTGATACTCGCGTTCGTTCAGCTGGCGAAAGTAGCGCTCGCGCAGCGCGGGGTCGATACGCTCTACCTTGCGCGAGCCGTAAATCGCCTTGCGCGCTTTGGCCAGCGTCGGCAGGCTGATGTCGGTCGCCGTAATGCCGTAGTAGTCCGACGACTTGCGCGCCTGAAACTGCTCGCTGATCACCATCGCCAGAGAGTAAGGCTCTTCGCCGGTGGAGCAGCCGACGCTCCACACATCCAGGGAGGACTTCGGCGGGCGCTCGTCGATAAAGCGCTGCACGTACTCTTCCACCAGCGCATAGGAGCCGGGGTGCCGGAAAAAACTGGTTTCCTGCACCGTCAGGCGATCCACCAGCACAGACCATTCCATCGCCTTGGCGCCGGTCGAGCCGGCCACCAGTTGCTGGTAATAGTCGTCGTAGTCTTCCAGCGCCAGCTCGCGCATACGCACGGCAAGACTGTTTTCCAGAAACGGCTTGCGCTCCGGATGAAGTGTCATCCCGGTACGCTCCTCAAGGAGCGTTTTCCAGAGCTCGAACTGTTCCGAGCTCATCTCCGGGGTGCTGCGAATCGACCAGCTATTCGTCACGTTCGTCACTGCGGGGCTCGGTCTCATGGTCCCGTCTCCGGAACCGGCTTACACCGGAATCAGCTGTGGTCGGGCAGGCGGAAACCTGCCACCGAGTTACGCATTTCCTGAGCCATCTCAGCGAGGTTACCAATGGAGCGCGCCGTTGCCGTGGTACCGGCAGAGGTCTGCGAGGTAATCTCCTGAATAACGTTCATGGTGTTGGAAATATGACCAGCAGATGCTGCCTGCTGGCGCGCTGCGTTGGAGATGTTCTGAATCAGATCCGCCAGGTTCTTGGATACGGATTCGATTTCTTCCAGGGCCACACCCGCATCCTGTGCCAGGCGCGCACCCTTCACCACTTCTGCCGTGGTGTGCTCCATGGAGATAACCGCTTCGTTGGTATCGGTCTGAATGGTTTTTACCAGGGTTTCAATCTGCTTGGTGGCCGCTGCGGAACGTTCCGCGAGGCGCTGTACTTCATCCGCTACCACCGCGAAGCCTCGCCCTGCTTCACCGGCCATGGACGCCTGAATCGCCGCGTTCAACGCCAGAATGTTGGTCTGATCGGCAATGTCGTTAATCAGGGATACGATGTCACCGATCTCCTGGGACGATTCACCCAGACGCTTGATCCGTTTCGAGGTTTCCTGAATCTGCTCACGGATGGTGTCCATGCCGTGGATCGTGGCCTGTACCACTTCGGCGCCCTTGTTGGCGATGGCTACCGCCCGTTCCGCTACCGCTGCCGACTCGGCGGCGTTGGCTGATACCTGGTCAATGGACACCGCCATCTCGTTCACCGCCGCCGAGGCGCCGGCAATTTCCTGGGCCTGGTGCTCGGACGCTTCCGCCAGATGCATCGCCGTGGACTGGGTTTCCTGGGCCGCGGAGGCCACCTGCACCGCTGTCTGGTTAATGGTCTGTACCAGAGAACGCAGCTGGTCAATGGAGTAGTTGATGGAGTCGGCGATGGCGCCGGTGAAGTCCTCGGTTACCGTCGCCTGCACGGTAAGGTCACCATCAGCAAGGTCGCCAAGCTCATCCAGCAGACGCAGAATCGCCGCCTGGTTCCGCTGGTTCTCTGCTTCCAGTTCGTCCCGCTGGGATTGCGCGTAGCGCTGCCGGAAGGCCACGATGATGCCGATCAGGAACAGGGCGACGGCACTGAAAATCAGGCCCACGGTTACTGACGGGAATACGCCGCCGGTAGACGCTTCAAACTGGTTGTTCAGCTCAGTGGCTTCCGCCAGCAGATCCTGAGTACGACGGAAGATGTTGTCCGCCGCGACCCGGACCCGGAACAGCTCGGGCGCTGTTTCCAGAATCTGGTCAACAGACTGGTTGACGAACTCGTCGAACAGGTCAGCAATTTCCGCCAGGAAGTCCAGCGCTTCGGGGTCATCAATCTGCGTAATACCCTGAGAGGCATCACCTTCAATCATGCCGTTAAGAACACGTTCGAACAGCGCGGCGTCACGGCCGAAGGCATCGGCTGCCACAACAGAGCCGTCGCCACCTTCCAGCACTCGCGCGATGGATCGCACGATACGCTCTGCCAGCCAGGACTGGCGCTGGGCGTAAGCAACCTGATCCGGCGCAGCGTTATACCCGATCATGATTTCGACGACCGCTTCGTACTCAGCCTGCAGCGCGGGGATGGTCTGGGCCAGGGTGTCCGCTTCTTCGTGCAGATCGATAACGGTATCTTCACCATTAAGAATGATCTCCGCATTGCGGCGCACGTCGAGCCAGGTGGTGTTCAGACGCTCACGCAGATCGGCATCTGCCGAGCGAGCATCGATCACCTCGTCCCAGGCGGTCTGGAAATTGTTACGCGCATCACTCAGCAGCTCGAACGCCTCGGCATTACCTGCCGCGGCCTCCAGTGCGCTCTTCGCAATCTGCTGGGAAATCACTCGCATGTCTGAGGCAGAGGTTACCTGCTCTTTCGCGATACCCGCCTGATAGGCCAGCAAGGCGAAAGTGAATACCGCCGCCACCGTCGCCACCACCGCGCCAAAGACAAGGCCCAGGCTTAACGGGCCGGCACCCGCGCCACCGCGCAGCTTGGCAAACAGTTCTCCCGAATTGGACTTCATAACTCTGGCTCCCGGCCTGGCTTTTCGCTCGTTTTATTAGTGCTGCTTGACGCTGAAGCGTCCCCGATCACCCGGTGCGGGCAACCTGTAAAAATCTTGGATCATCGGCAAGCTGGAACAGGCTGAACACTGCCCACAATTCGCCGTCACGCATGTAAGCGCCCCGGGTATAGGGCGTCACGGACTCGTCTGCCGCCGGCGGCTCGGCCATGAAGCCATCCACCGGAAAATGCTGCATCCCGAGCACCTCATCCACGGCCAGGCCGGTGTAGAGATCCCCCTCATCAATCACCAGCAGACGCCGACGGCGCTCCTGCAGGGTCGATATCTTGTCGAGGAAGCCGGTGAGATCCATCACCGTCATCAGGCGGCCACGCACATTGGCCACCCCTTTCATCCAGCTCAGCACCCCCGGCACCCGGGTGTAGGGCGGCACTTTGAGAATTTCGGAGACTTCGTCCAGGGGCGCCACGTAGCGCACACCGTCGAGAATGAAGCCGATGCCGCTCCAGTAACGGACC
Organism: Alcanivorax sp.; assembly: GCA_022565695.1. Taxonomy (GTDB): domain Bacteria; phylum Pseudomonadota; class Gammaproteobacteria; order Pseudomonadales; family Alcanivoracaceae; genus Isoalcanivorax. Next base: position 274,452 of record JAIUME010000001.1, read on the forward strand.
AGATCCTGCTTGGAAGGCAGCTCCGCAGCCTTGTCGCGGCAGCGAAAGTAATACTCTGCCAGCTTGATGTAGGCTGCCGATGCTGCGCTCATCCCCGCTTACCCCCTGTGCTCATCAGCTGCCAGCAAGCAGTCTGTCGACGGTCTTGATCAGCACATCTTCATCCACCGGCTTGGTCAGGTAGTCTTTTGCCCCCTGACGCTTGCCCCAGACGCGATCTGTCTCCTGATCCTTGGTGGTGACGATCACAATCGGTATTTCCGCTGTATCGGCACCCTTGGTCAGCTGGCGCGTGGCCTGGAAGCCATTCAGCCCCGGCATCACCACGTCCATCAGGACCAGATCCGGGTGCTCCGCCCGAGCCACGGCCACGCCGTCGGCGCCGTTGGCGGCTTCGAGCACTTCGTGCCCGTGTTTCTCGAGGATCTCCCGAAACTTGTAGGTCTCCGTCGGAGAATCATCCACGATCAGAATGCGTGCCATAGTATCCTCTTGCCCTGCTACCCGCCGTCCGGCGGGGAGCCTCTAGTTAGCCATATGCGCGCGAATTGCGCCAAGCAACTCTTCTTTCGAGAATGGCTTGGTCAGGTATTCGTCGGACCCCACGATACGCCCTTTCGCCTTATCAAACAGCCCGTCTTTGCTGGACAGCATGATCACCGGGGTGCTTTTGAAGGCGCTGTTGTTCTTGATCAGCGCGCAAGTCTGATAGCCATCCAGCCGGGGCATCATGATGTCAACGAAGATGATATTGGGCCGGGTATCAGCAATCTTGGCCAAGGCGTCAAACCCGTCCGTCGCTGTAATGACGGTGCATCCGGCCTTCTGCAACAAGGTTTCTGCGGTGCGACGAATCGTTTTGGAGTCGTCGATCACCATTACCTTGAGATCCTGAAAATTGTCAGTCATGGAAACTGCCTTTAACCGTGAACCGAAATGGAAGGCGTAACGTATTGTATTATTTGCCTTTTATTCTGCTGTCGGGCGGTTTCGCCCGGTTCCGTGCCCCTGGCTGAGTTTTTTAACATAGTTTCCACATTCAATCTATAAAACCCTGGCAGCATTGAGAAAAGGCTCCCATCGGGGCGCCCTGATTGCTACTATCCTGATGCTTGATGGCGCACCGGCTTTTCTGGCGACGCCACGTTACATTGACACTTATCACCGATATCCGCACCCCAATTGACGGCGGGTATCCCAGCGGGGTCTGACATGTCTGTCACAATCGGGGTCGTGATGGACCCCATCGCCAAGATCAAGCCCTGGAAAGACAGCACCTTCGCCATGCTACTGGAAGCCCAGCGCCGTGGCTGGCCCGTGCTGTATATGGAGCCGGGCGACCTGTATGTGCGCGATGGCCGGACGTTTGCCGGCGCCCGCCCGCTGACCGTCACGGACCAGCTGGAGCAGTTCTTCAGCCTCGGCGAGCCCCGCAATCTGGACCTCGCCGACCTGGATATCGTGCTGATGCGCCAGGACCCGCCGTTCAACACCGAGTACGTCTACACCACCTATCTGCTTGAAAAAGCAGAGCGCGAGGGCGTGCTGGTGGTCAACCGCCCCGGCAGCGTGCGGGACTGCAACGAGAAGCTGTTCGCCACCGAATTCCCCCAGTGCTGCGTCCCGACCCTGGTCACCAGCCGCGCCGATCTGCTCAAGGACTTTGTGCGGGAATTCGGTGACACCGTGATGAAACCCCTGGACGGCATGGGCGGCAGCAACATCTTCCGGGTCCAGCGCGATAGCCCGAACATCAGCGTGGTGATCGAGGTGCTGACCCAGCACGGCCGCACACCGATCATGGTGCAGCGCTATATTCCGGAGATCACCCAGGGCGACAAGCGCATCCTGATGATCAACGGCGAGCCGGTGCCCTATGCCCTGGCGCGCATCCCCCAGAAAGGCGAGTTCCGCGGCAATCTGGCCGCTGGCGGCACCGGCGAGGGGCGTGAGCTGACCGACCGTGACCGCTGGATCTGCGAGCAGGTGGGGCCAACGCTCAAGCGCAAGGGGCTCTATTTCGTCGGCCTGGACGTGATCGGCGACTATCTCACCGAGATCAATGTCACCAGCCCCACCTGCATCCGTGAACTGGACAAGCACTTCGGCATCAACATCGCGGGCGATCTGTTCGACACCCTGCTGACACTGAAGCAGAACAAGGCCTGACCCGGATGGCTCAAACCACTGCGCCCGTTTCGCCGTCCGACCGCCTCAGCTTTACGCTGTTTGTGGCGGTGGCCGTGCACGCCACCCTGATCTTCGGCGTCGGCTTTGCGCCAGAGCGGCCGGCCGCCGGCGCACGCACCCTGGAAGTGACCCTGACCCAGCACCGCAGCGAACAGGCGCCAGAGGATGCGGATTTCATCGCCCAGGCCAATCAGGTCGGTTCCGGTGATCTGGCCGACAAGGCCGAGCTCACCACCACGGAGCTGAGCGATTTTGCTGACAGCAAGATCGAGACGGTGCAGCTGCAGGCCCCGAGTGTGCTGGAGCGCAGTGAGCGCGTACCGCAACAGCTGGTCATCACCACCGAAGCCGAGTCATCCCGGCAGGTCAACGCGCGCCCGGAACAGGAAGACAGCCCGCAGAATCTGCCCGTGGCGGATCGGGAGTCTCTGGACGCCATGAGTCAGGAAATCGCCAGCCTGCAGGCGCGGCTGGACAACCAGCGCCAGGCCTATGCCAAGCGCCCCCGGGTGCACCGGCTGACGTCGGTGTCGGCCAAGGCGCATTTCGAGGCGCTGTATATCGATGCGTTCCGCCGCGATGTGGAAGAGGCCGGCACGCGCAATTTCCCCAGCCGGGCCCTGAGCCAGCAGACCTTCGGCAATGTGCGTCTGATGGTCGCCATCAACGCCGATGGCAGTGTCCGTGATGTCGAAGTCCTGCAATCCTCGGGGCATGGTTTCCTGGATCAGGCGGCCATACAGAGCGTGCGCCTGGCGGCGCCGTTTGCACCCTTCACCGGGGAGATGCGCGAGCGGGCGGATATTCTGGAGATCATCCGCACCTGGCGCTTCGACCCCCGACAGATCGTCACCAGCCACTGACGGATTACCGGCAGCCGCCACGGCATGCTTGCCCGGACGTCCCACCACACTGATACTGCACTCATGTCATCTTTTGCCCACCAGCTGCTGATCGCCATGCCCCAGATGGCGGACCCCGGGTTCTACCGGACCGTCACCTATATCGTTGAGCACAATGACGAAGGCGCCATGGGGCTGATCATCAATCAACCCATGGGTATTACCCTGTCGCATCTGTTCGAGGATCTGGCCATCACGCCGCGTGTCAGCGTCGATGCGGCGCACCCGGTCGTGTGCGGCGGCCCGGTGCAGACCGATACCGGATTTGTCCTGCACCCGGCTACAGAGCGCGCCTGGAATTCCTCCGTCATGCTGCAAGACGGTCTGTGCATGACCACCTCAAAAGACGTGCTGGATGCCATTGCCCTGGGCGCTGGCCCGGCGCACTCGCTGGTGGCGCTGGGTTATGCCGGGTGGGATGCAGGGCAACTGGAGGCCGAACTGGCCGATAACGCCTGGCTCACCACACCCGCCACCGAGTCGCTGCTGTTCGAGGTCCCGTTTGATCAACGATGGCAGGCTGCGGCGCGCCAGCTGGGCATCGACGTACATCTGCTGTCGACGCAGGCCGGGCATGCCTGAGGCCGCATCCGACGCCACGCCTGCCGGGGCCCGCACGCTGATGGGGTTCGATTTCGGCACCCGCAAGATCGGTATTGCGGTGGGCCAGTCAATCACCGGCACCGCCACACCCCTGCCAGCCCTGCCGGCCCGGGACGGCATCCCGGACTGGGCCGCTGTGCAGCAATTGATCGCGGAATGGCAACCCGACCAGCTGGTGGTAGGATTGCCCTTGAACATGGATGCCACCGAAAGTGATCTGAGCCGTCGCGCGCGCAAGTTCGCGGGACGCCTCAAGGGCCGTTTCGGCAAGGCCGTGGTACTGGTGGACGAACGCCTTTCCACCCGCGAAGCCCGTGATCGCATGGGTGATGCATATCGGGGTGGCGCCGATCCGAGAGTGGACAGCATGGCCGCCGCCATATTGATCGAAGCCTATTTCACCGATGGCGCAGGAGACGTGCTGTGAGTACAGAACCGGACAGCCGGCATTTTGACAGCGGCCACATCGAAGGGCTGCTGGACAGCATGGCGGAGCAGTTGCTGGCCCATGTGCGTGATCATGGCCTTAGCAACGACGGCCTCAGCGGCTATGCCCTGGTCGGCATTCATTCCGGCGGCGCCTGGGTCGCGCAGGCGTTGCAGGCGCGGCTGGACAAGCATCAGCCAGGCAAGACTGTGCCACTGGGCACGCTGGACATCAGCTTCTATCGTGACGATTTTTCTCACCGCGGCATGACCGCCAGGGTAAGGCCCACGGCGCTGCCTTTCGACGTCGACGGCGCCCACCTGATTCTCGTCGATGACGCCCTGATGAGTGGCCGCACCGCCCGCGCGGCGCTGAACGAATTGTTCGACTACGGGCGCCCTGCCAGCGTCACACTGGCGGTGTTGTTCGATATCGGGCGCCGGGAGCTGCCCATCAGTGCGGATATTTGTGGTCAGCGCGTGGCATTGCCCCCCGGACACCGGGTAGAATTACGCGGACCCACACCGCTCACGGCGGACGTCATCGAAAAAGGGCCACAATGATCGCAGAGCCATCATCGGATCCCCTGCAACTTACCAGCGACGGTCAGTTGAGGAATTTCATTTCCATCGAAGGCCTGCCCCGCTCCGTTCTCGAACAGATTCTGGATAACGCCGCCTCCTTCGTGGATGTGGGCGACCGCGCCATCAAGAAAGTCCCCCTGCTGCGCGGCAAGACCGTGGTCAATCTGTTCTTCGAGGCCAGCACCCGCACCCGCACCACTTTCGAGCTGGCCGCCAAGCGCCTGTCCGCCGACGTGCTCAATATCGACATCGCCCGCTCGGCCACCAGCAAGGGCGAGTCCCTGATGGACATGCTGCGCAATCTGGAAGCCATGGCCAGCGACATGTTCGTGGTGCGCCATGCGGATTCCGGCGCCGCCCATTACATCGCCCGCCATGCTACCCCCGACGTCGCCATCATCAACGCCGGCGACGGTCGCCACGAGCATCCGACCCAGGCGATGCTGGACATGTACACGATCCGCCACTACAAGGGCGGCTTCGCCGGGCTGAAAGTGGCCATCGTCGGCGACATCCTGCACTCGCGGGTGGCGCGCTCGCAGATTCATGCCCTGAACATTCTCGGCGCCGAAGAAGTGCGCGTCATCGGCCCGAAGACCCTGCTGCCGGCAGATATCGACAGCCTTGGCGTCAGCGTCTTTACCGATCTCGACCAGGGTCTGCAGGGGGTGGATGTGGTGATCGCCCTGCGCCTGCAGAAAGAGCGCATGGACTCCGCGCTGCTGCCCTCCGAAACCGAATTCTTCAATCTCTACGGCCTCACTGACGAGCGGCTGCGGCATGCGCATCCGGACGCCATCATCATGCATCCGGGCCCCATCAACCGGGGCGTGGAAATCGCCTCGGAAGTGGCCGACGGCAAGCGCTCGGTCATCCTCCATCAGGTGACCTTCGGCATCGCCGTGCGCATGGCCGTGATGTCGATGTGCATGAGCGGCCGGGAAACCGAGCAGCGCGCAGATCACGGAGGTGCCCATGCAACCCCGCGCTGATCTGCTGATTCGCAAGGCACGGGTGATAGACCCGGCCACCGGTCGTGATGAAGTCGCCGACCTGCTGATCGAAGGCGGTCGCCTGACCCGCATTGGCGCCAGCCTCGACGCCCCCGGCGCAGAGCTGTTTGATGCCGAGGGGCTGTGGCTGTTGCCGGGCCTGGTGGACAGCTGTGTGCGTCTGCCCGAACCCGGCAACCACCGCCGTGGCAGCCTGCACAGTGAAACCCGTGCGGCAGCCAGCGGTGGCATTACTCATCTCTGCGCCGCGCCGGATACCGATCCGGTGATCGACAGCGCCGCTGTGGTGCGGCTGATCCGTGACCGCGCCATGCGCGCCGGCTTTGCCCGGGTGCTGCCCATCGCGGCACTGACCCAGGGCCTGGAAGGCAGTCAGCTGGCGGAAATGGCGACGCTGAAAGACGTTGGCTGCATCGCCGTCAGCAATGCCGGGCATCGGGTGCAGGATGCGCTGGTGCTCAAACGCAGCCTGGAGTACGCCGCGACCTTTGATTTGCCGGTGATCTTCCGCCCGCAGGATTCGGCGCTGAGCGCCGGCGGCTGTGTCCACGAAGGCCCTGTGGCAGCCCGACTCGGTCTGCCCGGTATTCCCGCCGTGGCAGAGACCGTCGACCTGGCCCGCGCCTTGCTGCTGGTGGAAGCCACCGGCGTACGCGCCCATTTCCATCAGATCAGCTGCGCCGCCAGCGTCGCCCTGCTGCGCCACGCCCGCGCCCAGGGCTTGCCGGTAACCGCCGATGTGAGCATTCACCATCTGTTGCTGGATGAGAGTGCCATCGAGGGTTTCAACAGTTTCTGCCACATCAGCCCGCCGTTGCGCAGCCGCGCTGACCGCGATGCGCTGATCCAGGGCGTGATCGACGGCACCCTGGATGCCATCAGCTCACAGCACACACCGCTGGGCTCGTCCGCCAAGCTGGCGCCGTTCCCCTCCACCCGACCGGGTATTTCCGGGCTGGATACGCTGCTATCGCTGACCCTGGAACTGGTTCAGCGAGACCAGATTCCCCTGCGCCGCGCCATTGATGCCCTGACCGCCGCCCCGGCCCGTTGTCTGGGCCTGAATGCCGGACGCCTGGAAGACGGCCGCCTGGCCAGCCTGTGCATCGTCGACCCTACCGCCAGCCGCCTGCCCGGTGAGGACTGGCTCTCCGCCGGCCGCAATTCTCCCTGGCTGGATACCGAACTCCCCGGCGTGGTGCGTCTGACCGTATGCGAAGGCAAGGTCACCTGGCTGTCGGATTGAAAACGCCGCGCCAAACCCTTTTATATAAACGTCTGGCACAAACGTCTGGTCAGTAGCTCCGCGCTTTCCGATGGCACCCGACTCACATTCTGCCCTGCCCAAAGCGGCGAGAAATCGCCACTCCCTGTGGCTTCGGCCGTCTGGCGCAGTGGTGTTATGGCTGTACTGGCCAACGGAAACGCTGGCGGCAAGGTGCTTATCGGGCCGAGCTCGCGCATCAGGCGGTTGATGATGCCGCGTGCCGGGCGGCCGCTGAACAGATTGGTGAGGGCGGTCTGTTGTGCTGCAGGGCTGTCGAGCGCCTCACGATGTACCGCGCTGGTGGTCGCCTCCGGACAGCGCAGGTAGGCGGTGCCGACCTGTACAGCGCTGGCGCCCCGGTCCAGCGCGGCCCGCACACCGGCGGCATCGGCGATGCCACCGGCGGCGATGACCGGGATATCGACCGCAGCAAGCACCGCCTGCAGTAACGTCATGGTGTCCTGCTGCGTGTCGAGATCCTCCGTGAGAAACATACCGCGATGGCCGCCGGCCTCCAGCCCCTGGGCGATGATGGCATCCGCACCATTTGCCTGTAACCAGCGCGCCTCGTCTACGGTGGTAGCCGTGGACAGCACCAGAGAGCCCCATCGCTTGACGCGGGCCAGCAACGCGGGCGCTGGCAGGCCGAAGTGGAAACTGACGACCGGCGGCGCGAAGGGCTCAACGATATCGGCAATGGCGTCGCTGAAGGGTTGCCGCAAGGGCTGCTCGGGGATGGCAGCGGGGTCGAGACCGAGTTCAGCGTAATAGGGCGCCAGGACATCTCGCCAGGCCGTTTCATCCGTGGCCGACGGCGGGGTATGGCAAAAGAAGTTGACGTTGAAGCGCCCTGGCGCCTCGCTCAGCTGCTTCAGGTTCTGTTGTAGCGCAGCTGCCGAGAGCATCGCGCAGGGCAGTGACCCGAGCCCACCGGCACGCATGACTGCCATCGCCAGCTGTGCATCCTGCGAACCCGCCATGGGCGCCTGAATGACCGGCAGGCGACAACCGGCAAATCCCTCATACGTCATCGTTAACACCTCTTGCTCGCCATCCGCCCGGCGCTGTCGGCCGCCTTCTGACTTTGTCATGTGAGCGTGCCCTTTTTCGACGCCTGTTATTCACGGCATCTTCACCATACGGTCAATGTACTCCTGCACGCTCGTACCCGGACTGATCTTCAACTCATTCGCTTATCAGCATTCGGGGAACCATGTGATGCGTACTCTAACAACTACCGGGGCGGGCGCCTTGCTGTCGCTCGTGCTACCCCTATTATTGTCCGGCTGCGGTGGCAGCAGCTCATCCGGCAACAATGCGCCGCCCGAGCCGACACCTCCCGCCACACTGCGTGTCGGCACCCTGCCCGATACTCAGGGTGATGGCCCCAACGTGGCGGTCCACGCCATGGATGCGGTACTCAGACGGCATCAGGAGATGGGCGCGGACGTGGTCATCGCCGTAGGCGATCTCACCAACAACGGCACGCCGGAAGAGTTCGCCCAGTGGCGGGCTGTCGCCGACATCTACCGCGAGGCCGGCATGGAAATTCTGCCGCTGATGGGTAACCACGAAGACAGCTGGGCACATACCACCCGATGGATCGATGCCATGCGCCCGTACATCCCGGCAGACGCTCATCACATGCCGTATGCCGAGTTCCTCAACTATTCAGTGGTGCGCAGCAACGTATTGATCATAAATATTCGCTATTGGGGCCTGGCTGGCGCCTTCCCCTGGATTCGTGACACGGTGGCGCGTCATCGCCACGAGGTCGATCACATTCTCATCTCCAGCCATGACGGACTGATCGGTGCCAAGTATGGTCAGGTACGCGAACAGATCGTCAGTGGCCAGAAAGGCGAGAACGGTCTGATTGATCAGTACGACGAGATTCGCCGTCTCTTTGTGGACAACGATGTGATCTGGCTGCAGGGGCACGAGCATCAATATCAGCGCAGTGTGGTACGCGGGCCTTTCACCGCAGTGAATAAATCGCTGCCCACCAACGTGACCTATGCGGACGCCACCGAGCCGGCCAGCCGATCCTGGACGGAAACCGGCGGCAACTACCGACTGCCTTATTACACCCAGATCATGTCAGGCAATGCGTCCTACAAGGGCTACGAGCTGCGCTGGGGCGAAAGTGAGCTGGTGCAACGCATCATCCTGCACAAGTCCAATTCCATGCGTGATGGCTCAACTGCCTACGACGTGCACGCCGCCATGCTGACCTTTAACGGGCCACGGGTTGATTACCAGGCCTGGTATGCCGAGCATACGCTGCAGAATGATCTGGCCGGACCGGGTGAACTGGCCAACCCGACATGGACGCTGTTCGACCGTTTCAGCCGCACCACGGATCGTTGCGAAAAAATTGTCTACCCCAACAGCATCCCGGTGGGCACTCGCCCGGTGCTGGACCATGACCCCACCTACCGGACGCCGGAATGTCGGGGCCCGGATGGCGCCATCGCACGTCTGGAAGCGGGCACCAACAATATTTTCAATCGGGTGGATTCCACCACACGCACTATGGGCTATACCCCGGACTGGAGCCGCGCTGAATCCACCATGGATCTGCTGCGTCTGACTTACCAGTATTTGTATCAGTACCATCAGGCCTGGACACCCAACCTGAATGGCAACCAGCGCGCTGTCCCTGATGGCGAGCAGGTCCGGGTGCCTGAGACCACCATCGACACCAAAAAGCATGTCACGTTGAGCTGGCTGCCAGCACAGCCGGGCACCGCCTCCAGCGTGCTGATGGTCAGCGGGACAGGAGGCCAGAACGGCATCTACACCAACGCCTGGGGCGGGCTCAAGGACATCGAGGGCGACAGCGGTTTGCCGGGCAGCCAGCCAGATGGCTCCGCGAAGTCACCACACACCCTGCCCGACCAGGCGACGCGCAGCTGGGATCTGCACGAGGCACCCACGGACAATTTCGCCCTGAGCTTCAGCGTACCGAATGCGCTCATTGGTGCGAACCTGACATTGGGCGTGCTGACCGATGAGGGCTGGCAACCCGCCGCCTCCGCAAACTGCATCGTCCAGGCCGCCTTTCATGAGGCGTGGCTTGATGGCGGTGCACCGCGCGATCCTGCCTGTACGGACCAGCCGTTGGTGGGATTCGATGACACGGCCGACCAGCACCTCTGGTGGATGGTGACGAACCGTGACCTGGAAGTTGCCCTGCTGTCTCGTTGACCCCCTGCTATCTCGTTGAACGAATGTTGCCCCCGCGCGCGGATCTGCGGGGGTAACATCACCGGCCACACCCATCACAAGACCCGCACCGCCTCACTCCACTTACAGATTGACGCATCAGTCCGCTTGTTACCGGGTGGATGAATCTGCTTTCATGGAGCCGGCCACCTCCCGACTTGCCGGAAGCTCCCGTTATGCAGGCTCCAGAGCCGTCACCTTTGAAACAGTCCCTTCAGGAGACACACCTGCTACTGGCGGATCAGCCCGGTCTGGGCCTTCTGCTGGTCATATTCCTGCTCGGCATGCTGCTGTATCGCATGGTCAGTCGCGCTCGCCGGCTGCCGCTGGCACAGGCCCGGCAAGCACAGCATGAAGCCCTGTTGACCCTGAACCACATCAACAGCCTGACAACACGCAACATTGATGACCGGCTGACCGAAGCACTGAGCCTGGGGCGCCAATACCTGCAACTCGACAACGGCATCATCAGCAGTGTGCATGGACAGGATTACCGGGTGATCTCCCACGTGTCGTCGGCCACCCCCATAGCGCGCGGTGAAAGCTTCCCGCTTGGCGAGACTTACTGCTCTATTACCTTGAAGAACGGCGGCGTCACTGCCATCAGCCACATGGCAGCCTCTGAGTATACCGGGCACCCCTGCTACAAGGGGTTTGCCCTGGAATCCTACATCGGCGTGCCGTTGAAGGTCGGCGGGCGCCCTTACGGCACCCTCGCCTTTTTCTCTCAGCAGCGCCGCAAGAAACCTTTCAGTGCCCAGGATCGCGAATTCGTCGTGCTGATGGCCAACTGGGTGTCATCGTCCATCGAGCTGAAACTGGCCGACGAAAAGGAACTGCAATCCAATGCCAAGCTGGAGAAGCTGACCAATCATGTACCGGGTATGGTGTACCAGTATGTGCGAGACCAGGATGGCAAAGGGTTCTTCCCCTATGTGAGCGCCGTCGTGCGCGATATCTATAGCGAAATACCTGACAATCTGCGTTTCAGCGACCAGCCCGTAATACGCAATATTCACCCGGCAGATCTTGAAAAGGTCTTGTCCTCCATTAGCGAATCAGGTGAAACGTTAACGCCCTGGCGTTGTGAGTATCGCTATTTCCATGCACGCAAGGGGCTGATCTGGCTGGAAGGCCATGCCAATCCGGAACGGCTGCATAACGGTTCGGTACTCTGGCATGGCGTCATTACCGACATCTCCAGCCGCAAGCGCATGGAACTGAATCTGCAGGGCGAGAAAACACGCCTGCAGAGCATCATAGACAGCACCGCCATCGGCACCTGGGAATGGAATATCGCCACCGGCATCGCGATTTTCAATGCACGCTGGGCGGCCATGATCGGTTATACGCTGGAAGAGCTGGCGCCCACGACGCTGCCTAACTGGCTGTCACTGATTCACCCGGACGACCGGCGCGCTTGCGAAAGTGCCATGAACGATCACGTCAAGGGCCTCACGCAGCGTTTCGATTTTCGTTATCGCATACGGCACAAGTCAGGGCACTGGCTATGGGTGCATGATCGCGGGCAGGTCATGTCGTGGTCGGACACCGGCAAGCCGCTGTTAATGTTCGGCACCCATGCGGACATCACCCATAGCGTGGAAACCCAGGAAGCACTGGCGGAAAGTGATTCGCGTTTTCGCAGTATTCTGTCCAGCTTGCCGGGCACTGTTTATCGATGCCGTCATGATGACAGACGTACCATTCACTATGTCAGCGAGCGCATCAGCGATCTGACCGGTTATACAGCCGAGGAGTTGCTCGAAGAGAAGAATGCATCGCTGGATGCACTGATCCTGCCGGAGGACCTGCCACAACTCAACGGCATCAGTGACGCACTGAGCAGCAAACGGCCCTACGAAATATTCTACCGTTTGCGGCACAAGGATGGTTCGACGGTATGGATTCAGGACAAGGGTTCTCTGAGCTACGACAGCAAGCGACGCACACAGTGGCTTGATGGGTTCATGTGGGATATCACCGACCGCAAGATTCTGACAGAACAGCTTGCCGAAAGTGAGCAGCGCTTTGAGGGCGCGTTTGAAACTGCGCCTCAAGGGATGGCCATCATTCGGCATGATGGCCGCTGGCTGGATATGAATACGGCACTTTGCACCATGCTCGGATATGATCGCGCCGACCTGATGGGCGGCCACCACCGCGATCTGACACACCCGGAAGACAGAGACGCCGAACGCACACAGATCGAGGCCCTGCTGGCCGGCCACACCAGCGCCTTCCAGATCAAAAAACGCATGCTGCACAAACGTGGCCATGAAATCTGGGTACTGGAAAGTGTATCGCTGGTTTACGATGCCAACGACAAACCCAGCTACAAGATCGCCATCTTCCAGGACATTTCTGAAGAGATGCGCACTGATATTCTCAAGCGCAATTTCGTGTCGACGGTCAGCCATGAGCTACGCACACCCCTGACGGCCATCTTCGGCTCCCTGGGGCTGGTCACCAAGGGTGCACTGGGCGAGTTGTCACCGCAGATCCAGAAGATTCTCACCATTGCCTACAATAATGCAGAGCGCCTTATTACGCTGATTAATGATCTGCTGGATATGGAGAAGCTGATTTCCGGCAATGTCGACATCAATATCAGCAACGTCGACGGCCCACACGCCCTGCAGGAAGCCATGGAGGCCAACGCCAGCTACGGGGAGCAATATGGTGTGCAGTTTGTCCTGGGCAGCGTTACACCGCTCACGCTGCTGGCGGACAAATCCAAACTGCATCAAGTGCTTGCCAATCTGCTCTCCAATGCTGCCAAATTTTCCCGCGCCGGCGGCAGCGTCACCCTGTCTCTTGCCAGAGACGGCGACACGGCCGTGATCGCCATCGCCGACACCGGCGAGGGCATCCCCACCGCATTTCATCACAAGGTGTTCGAAAAATTCAGTCAGGCAGACAGCTCTGACATCAAGAAGAAGGGCGGCACAGGTCTTGGCCTGGCCATTTCACGGGAGCTGGTGGACAAGATGCAGGGACGTATCTGGTTCGAGAGTATGGTCGATCAGGGCAGCACTTTTTATGTTGCGCTGCCGCTGGCCGAGCAGCAAGGCGAAGCCACGTCCTGAGGCTCGCCCTGCCGCTGCGCTCCGGGCCTGCACGGTCAGCCCGGCGGATACTTCGACAGCATTTCCGTGATCAGGCTATCGATCAAATCCTCTCTGCGTTCGGTGGACATGCTTTCGGTAAGGTTACGCCGACCGGCGCCGCGCCAGATCGCCCGACGCTCTTGCGGGGTCACGAATTCGACCACCAGCTTGCCTTCCTTGATCTGTCGCGAATCCGGCGCGGTGGCAAGACCAAGCCCCAGATTGTTGCGACCAAAACCGAGACCGTAGCTGAAGCCGCTGGACTGGTTGCGGATTTCCTCGACGATGTCATATCGCACGAGTATGTCAGCCTCATCGATGGGCACCTTGCGCATGCCGCGCCGATCCAGCTCGCGGGTCAGGCTGCGCTCGATACGCCCCGCGTCCAGACTCAGATAAGACTGCTCGTCCGTGTGCGGCATGAAGGCGTAGCTGTTCTGGCCATCAAATGATGCGCCACGATCATGATCCACGGTAACGGTGCTGCACCCGGCGACAAGGAGCAACAACAGACTGGCCACCAGGGCACGCGCACCGGCAACAGGAGAAAACGTAGAGCCGGCATCAGGCCGGGCATGGCATTGCAGGGACCGGAACATAACTGTGTACCTCTACCTATGAGTGCCGTGTTTGTATGTCCTTTAGAGTAGCAGAACACGCGTTTGCTCCCGTGATGGGCACCCCGACCATCAATTTGACGCTTTCCCGGGGCAATTCACCGTGAGCGTGTCCTCACTCCACCGGGGCAAACCGGGGCTGAAGACGGCCTTCACGCTCTATCTGTTCGATAAACATGGCCAGCGGCCGCACCCAGAGCCCGCCCTCCCCGTACAGGGCACGATAGACCACCTGAGGCTCCAGGCTTTCACTGTGCCGCGCCACCCCGATGACGTCGTACAGGTTGCCCTTGAAATGGCGGTAGATACCCGGTGTCAGGGTCGGCAGCGGAGGCAGGTCATGGTCGCTCATGGTGCGGTCTCTTGTGGGTGGTCGGGGCCGTTTTCTTCACACAGCAAGCGCGTACGGCGGGTCAGGATGTCACCCAGCTGGCGGGTGGCAGGCCCGGCATAGTCGCGGTCGCCATACACCAGATAGAGGTCCGCGAAACGCTCGGCGCCTTCGCTCAATGGCAGCACGCGCAGTGCCTCCGCCGCCAGCTCACGGCGAATCTTCTCCTCCGGGTACCAGGCAAAGCCCTGGCCCCGGCAGGCGGCCTGAATCGAGGTGGAGACATGGCTAAGTGTCCAGCGCTGTTCGGCACCCAGCCAGCCGGCATCGCTGCGGCGATGGCCCGAATCCCGCACCACCAGCTGGCGATAACGGCGAAGATCGTGAAAATCCACCTCCCGACCCAGTTTGTGCAGCGGGTGCTGGGGATGGGCCACCGGCACGAAGCGCACTCGCATGAGATGGTCACCCAGAAAGCCCGGCGGTATGCGTGCCGCAATGGCCAGGTCGACGCGGCGCTCCAGCAGGGCCTCTTCCGTGCCCGAGAGCACGGTTTCGAACAGCTCGACGCGGGTGTCGGGAAACGCATCGCCCAGCTCCGCCAGGCAATCCAGCATCAGCCAGTTGGGGTACAGCGCTTCCACCGCCACCTGTATCGCGGCTTCATGGCGCAGGCTCAGGTGTGCAGCCGCCTGCTCCAGGGCCTCCGCCTCGCCAAGCAACGCCCGGGCACGGCGGTAAAGCAGCTCACCCGCAGGGGTCAGGGCCGCCTTGCGGCCTTTGAGGGTGAAAGCACGCAGGTCCAGCGTGCTTTCCAGCTTCTGGATCGCGTAGCTGACCGCAGATTGGCTCTTGCCCAGCGCTTCCGCAGCCTGGGCGTAGCCGCCAGCATCCACCACAGCCAGCAACGCCCGCCATTGCTCAAGGGTGATCTTCGGTTCCGTCACAGGAAGCCCGCCATATACATCAGTAAATTAGATGGAATGGCCTTAATTTATCCGGTTTCTAATTTAAATGACAGATGTATCCTGTTCATATCACGCAACCCAATGAGAGTGGAGCAGCGACATGGGACTTCTCGTCGACGGCGTATGGCACGACAAGTGGTATGACACCGACAAGACCGGTGGGCGCTTCGAGCGCAGCGAAAGCCAGTTTCGTCACTGGGTGACCGCCGATGGCAGCGCCGGGCCCGATGGCAACGGCGGCTTCCGCGCCGAGCCAGGTCGTTATCACCTGTATGTCTCCCTCGCCTGCCCCTGGGCTCACCGGACGTTGATTTTCCGCAAGCTCAAGGGCCTGGAAAAGATGATTGATGTGTCCGTCGTGCATCCGCTCATGCTCAGCGAAGGCTGGACCTTCGATGCGGATTTTCCGGACGCCACCGGCGATGGCCTGCATGACTTCCGGCGTATGTACGAGATCTATCTGCGCGCCGACAAGCAATACTCCGGCCGCGTTACTGTACCGGTGCTCTGGGACAAACAGCAGCAGACCATCGCCAGCAATGAGTCGGCGGACATCATCCGCATGTTCAACAGCGCGTTCGATGACGTGGGCGCCGCACCGGGCGACTATTACCCGGCAGCACTGCGCAGCGACATTGATGCGGTCAACAGCTGGATTTATGACGAGGTCAACAACGGCGTCTACAAGGCCGGCTTCGCCAGCAGTCAGGATGCCTATGACGACGCCGTGACGACGCTGTTTGCCGGGCTGGATCGCTTGGAGAAACGGCTGGCAACACAGCGCTTTCTGGTCGGCAATACCGTGACCGAAGCCGACTGGCGCCTGTTCACCACGCTGGTGCGTTTTGACCCGGTGTATGTGACGCACTTCAAGTGCGATCACAAGCGCATTGTCGATTACCCGAACCTGATCAACTACGTGCGCGATCTGTATCAGACGCCCGGCGTGGCGGAGACCGTGAATATCGGCCATATCCGCCATCACTATTTCCGCAGCCATCCGACCATCAACAAGTACGGCATTGTCTCAAAGGGCCCGGCGTTGACCTACGACCAGCCCCATGATCGTGAACGACTTGGCCCACGGGCCTGACTGACAGAGGACAACACCATGACAGCACGTGACGTACGTTTTCTGATTCCTGGCCACGACACCAGTGACGGCGCCGGCGTCAAGCTCAAGCGCAGCCTGGGGCAGTCGGCGCGCGCACGGCTGGACCCGTTTCTGATGCTGGATGAGTTTTCATCTGACGATGCCACGGACTATATTGCGGGCTTCCCGTCACACCCGCACCGTGGTTTCGAGACAGTGACCTATATGCTTGACGGCCACATGCTGCATGAAGATCACCTCGGAAATCGTGGTGATCTCACATCCGGTGGTGTGCAGTGGATGACTGCCGGGCGCGGCATCATCCATTCTGAGATGCCGCAGCAGAACGAAGGTCGCATGCGCGGCTTTCAGTTATGGCTGAATCTGCCTGCGAAAGAAAAGATGAAGCCCGCGGGCTATCGCGACATCCAGGCGGCAGAGATTCCCGAAGCGACTTTCCCGGGCGGTGTATTGGTGAAGGTCATCGCAGGGGAGATTGCATCGGAAGGCGGCAGCGTCACCGGGCCGATTCATGGCCCCAGCCAGAAAATCAGCACTGACCCGCAGTACTGGGATGTCAGCCTGCGCAGTGGCGCCGAGGTGACACTGCCGATACCGGCAACCCATAACGCGTTCATTTATGTGTTCGAGGGTGATGTCATGATCGGTGGCCACGATGGCCGCAAGGTGCCCACCCACAACGCGGCCATACTGGGCGACGGCGACAGCCTGAACGTCAGTGCCGGCAGCCGCGATGCACGTTTCCTGCTGCTGGCGGGCAAACCCATAGGCGAGCCGATCGTGCAGTACGGCCCGTTCGTCATGAACTCGATGGAGGAAATCGAGCAGGCGCTGCAGGATTACCGCCAGGGCAAACTCACCGCCTGACACTGACCACCGGGCTAGCAATCTGCCCGGTATCTGCACATGCCACGCTGCGTTACTCGGTATCCTCGATGGACAGCCCACGCGTGGCGCTGTCCATTTCGCTGGAGCTGGTTTCCGCCCCCAGTTTGATCATCAGGCGCAGGTCGTTGGGGGCATCCGCGTGGGACATGGCGTCTTCGTAGGTGATCTCGCCCTGGCTGTACAGATCGTACAAGGCCTGGTCAAAGGTCTGCATGCCCTGCTCGCGGGATTTCTTCATCAGTTCCTTGAGCAGATGTACTTCACCCTTGCGGATATGGTCGGCCATCAGCGGACTGTTAAGCAGCACCTCGATGACGGCGCGCCGGCCTTTGCCGTCCGGTGTCGGAATCAGCTGCTGGGCCACGATGCCACGCAGATTGAGCGACAGATCCATGTACAGCTGACCGTGCCGGTCGGCCGGGAAGAAGTGAATGATGCGGTCCAGCGCCTGGTTGGCGTTGTTGGCATGCAATGTCGCCAGACACAGGTGTCCGGTTTCTGCGAAGGCGATGGCGTAATCCATGACCTCGCGGGTCCGGATTTCACCGATCAGGATCACGTCCGGGGCCTGGCGCAATGTGTTCTTCAGTGCGACCTCGAAGGAATCCGTATCCAGCCCCACCTCTCGCTGCGTCACGATGCAGCCCTGGTGCTGGTGAATGAATTCGATCGGGTCCTCGATGGAAATGATATGGCCTTTCGAGTTCTTGTTGCGGTGGCCAATCATGGAGGCCAGCGAGGTGGATTTACCGGTGCCGGTCGCCCCCACAAAGATCACCAGACCGCGCTTGGTCATGGCGAGATCCTTGATCGCCGGCGGCAGGCGCAATTCGTCCACGGTGGGGATCTTCACTTCGATACGCCGGATCACCATGCCGACCAGGTTGCGCTGGTAGAAGGCGCTGACCCGGAAACGGCCGATGCCACGGGCAGAAATGGCGAAGTTGCATTCCTTGGTGTCGATGAATTCCTTACGCTGGCGTTCTGTCATGACACCGAAAACAATATCCCGGGTCATGTCCGGCGTGAGGGCGGTCTTGGTGACCGGCAACACTTTGCCATGGATTTTCATCGACGGCGGCACACCGGCGGTAATGAACAGATCAGAGCCGCCTTTCTGTACCATGATCTTCAGGAGTTCTTCAAATTCCATTGTCCGTCACTCCCTCAGAACGAATCTGGCGTCTTGGCTTTTTCGCGCGCTGCTTCACGGGAGATGACGCCCTTCTGCAACAGATTCTGCAAGCACTGGTCCAGCGTCTGCATACCGATACCCGCCCCGGTCTGAATCGCCGAGTACATCTGCGCCACCTTGTCTTCGCGAATCAGGTTCCGGATCGCCGGCGTCCCGATCATGATTTCGTGGGCCGCCACCCGGCCGCCGCCATTTTTCTTCATCAGTGTCTGCGAAATAACCGCCTGCAGAGATTCCGACAGCATGGAGCGCACCATGGATTTTTCTTCCGCCGGGAAAACATCCACGACCCGGTCAATGGTCTTGGCCGCCGAGGTGGTATGCAGGGTGCCAAAGACAAGGTGCCCGGTCTCTGCGGCAGTCAGTGCCAGGCGGATGGTTTCGAGATCTCGCATCTCACCCACCAGAATGATGTCCGGATCCTCCCGCAGGGCCGAGCGCAACGCTTCGGCAAAGCCGAGGGTGTCACGATGCACTTCCCGCTGGTTCATCAGGCATTTTTTGGATTCATGCACGAATTCGATCGGGTCCTCGATGGTGAGGATATGTTCATAGCGGGTGTTGTTGATGTAATCGATCATTGCCGCCAGGGTGGTGGACTTGCCCGAACCGGTAGGCCCGGTGACCAGCACAATGCCGCGGGGGGTATCCGAAATCTTCTGGAAGACCTTGCCCATGCCCAGATCTTCCATGGACAGCACTTTCGAGGGAATGGTCCGGAATACCGCGCCGGCCCCCCGGTTCTGGTTGAAGGCGTTCACCCGGAAGCGCGCCACCCCTGGCACTTCGAAGGAGAAGTCGGTTTCCAGGAATTCTTCGTAGTCCTTGCGCTGCTTGTCATTCATGATGTCATAAATCAGCGCGTGAACCTCCTTGTGCTCCATGGGCGGCAGGTTGATACGCCGCACATCGCCGTCCACCCGAATCATCGGTGGCAGGCCAGCAGAGAGATGCAAATCAGACGCGCCGTTTTTGGCACTGAAGGCAAGCAATTCGGTAATATCCATGGGCGATACGATACCTTACAGGTTAGCAGGGCCTTTCTGGTTGTCAGGCTGCGGGGCGGGCGGCCTGTGGACCCCTGAGCGCGGATGTTGGTGGCCGGTCTTCTGTGGGGCCAGTCAGAATATCCTCGTAGGCTACAACGTTAACCTGTCACCCAGCGTGGTTCAATCATGACGCAACAGCCGACACCCCTGAAAACCCTGCAGCATCGAATTGATCACAGTTGCCGGCAAGCCGGACGCCCTGACGGGGAGGTCACGCTGCTGGCGGTGAGCAAAACCCGCAGTGCCGACGAGATCCGCGCCCTGAGTGCGCAGGGGGTGACGGATTTCGGGGAGAATTACCTGCAGGAGGCGCTGGCCAAACAGCCGGCGCTGGCCGACCTGGGCCTGACCTGGCATTTCATCGGTCCGATCCAGTCCAACAAGACCCGGGATATCGCCAGCCACTTCGCCTGGGTGCATTCCCTGGATCGTCTGAAGATTGCCCGGCGATTGAGTGAACAGCGCCCGCCGTCTCTGCCGCCGCTGAATCTGTGCATCCAGGTCAATGTGGATGATGAGGCCAGCAAGAGCGGGGTTGCTCTGGCCGAGGTCCCGGCGCTGGCGGCGGCCATCGCCCAGCTACCCAATGTGCGCCTGCGCGGCCTGATGGCGATTCCCCGGGCGGGGGCCACCGACAATAATCAGGCGGCTTTTCGCACGCTCGCCATGACACTGTCACAATTGCGTCATACCATGCCCGGACAGACCGCCGCATGCCTGGACACCCTGTCCATGGGCATGAGCGATGATTTCGAGACCGCCATTGCCGAAGGCGCCACCCTGGTGCGCATCGGCACTGCGCTGTTTGGCCCTCGGCACGTTCAGTAAGGACAATTCTTATGGCACAGCAAACCATCGGCTTTATCGGCGCCGGCAATATGGCTACCAGTCTGGTGGGCGGCATGATTGCCAAGGGCATCCGCCCGGCACGGATCTGGATGAGCGATATCAGCAGCGAGCGGCTGGACGAGCTCAACCGCCAGCATCGGGTGCATGTGAGCACCCGCAACAGCGAGTTGGCGGAGCGCTGTGATGTACTGGTGCTGGCCGTGAAACCACAGGTGATGGCCGATATCTGCGCCGAGCTTCGCCAGCAACTGGGCGCACGTCGCCCGCTGATCATCTCCATCGCCGCCGGGGTCACCGTTGGCCAGCTCCGCAACTGGCTGGGTGATTTGCCGGTGGTGCGCACCATGCCCAATACGCCGGCACTGGTTCAGGCGGGGGCCACCGGCCTGTTTGCCGGCCTCGGCGTGAGCGATGAGCACAAGGCCCTGACCAGCCAGATCATGGGCAGCGTCGGTCTGAGCTTCTGGTTCGAGCAGGAACAGGAACTGGACGCCGTCACCGCCGTATCCGGCTCCGGGCCCGCCTATTTCTTCCTGTTGATGGAATCCATGATCCACGCCGGGGAGCAGATGGGCCTGACCCCCGACACCGCCCGCCAGCTGGTGCTGCAGACCGCCTGGGGTGCCGCGCAACTGGCCATCACCAGCGCGCAGTCACCGGCCAGCCTGCGGCAGCAGGTCACTTCGCCCGGTGGCACCACCGCCGCAGCGCTGGGGGTGTTCGAAGAGGCCGGCTTCGCCGAGCTCGTCAGCAAGGCCTTGCAGGCTGCGCGGCATCGCGCCGAGGAACTGGGGGCGGCCTGACCGCCCCCGCCCGCGACAGCAACCCTCGGGCAACCCCGACTTGCAAAATGCGTCCGCGCCCCGATACTACACACATTGCTGCACAGCGCAGCGCACCGCTGAACACCACCGAACATCAGTAACGGGATGAAGTAACGGGATGAGCAACGGGACGTCGGGCGTGTCCGCACCGCTGTCTGCGCCGCTTAATGTCGTAACGAATGTCGTCACGAATGCCTTAACAGGAGTTGCCGATGAACCCCCAGGGTGCGATGACCTTTCTGATCGATGTTGTCATCAATCTGTTTATCTTCCTGCTGCTGACCCGCTTCATCCTGCAGCTGGTCCAGGCTGACTTCTACAATCCGTTGTCGCAGTTCGTGGTCAAGGCCACCAATCCGGTGCTGACGCCCCTGCGTAAGCTGGTGCCTGGCACCAGCATCGTGGATGTGGCATCGCTGGTCATGGTGGTGGTGCTGATCATTCTGAAGGTGGTGATGCTGGTGAGCCTGAGCGGCCAGGGTGTGCCGCCGGTGCCGCAGATGGTGATCTTTGCGCTGCGCTCGCTGGCGTCGTTGATGATCAACTACCTGTTCTTTGCGGTGTTGATCCGGGTCATTCTCAGCTGGGTGGCACCCGATCCCTACAACCCCTTCACCGCCATCATGACGCAGATTACCGAACCGGTCATGGCGCCCGTGCGCCGTGTGATGCCCGCCATGGGCGGGCTGGATCTGAGCCCACTGGTGGTACTGCTGGGCCTGCAATTCCTGATGGTGCTGTTCGCCATCTGAGCAATCGGTTACTCGGACAGCGTCAGGGTACGGATCTGGTAGTAGGCCTCTTCGGCAATGGCGTGATAGGGCACCGCGCGCTTTTCGAAAGCCCGGTAGGAGGCATACACCTCTTCAGCCTGGGCATTGCCGGCAACCAGCTCTGCCAGCACCTCGTCGCTGGCCTTCTTCAGCGCAATGATCACATCATCCGGTAACCGACGCAGCTGCACCTTGTGCCGGGTGGTCAGCTCTTCCAGGGCTGCGGCATTGCGCTCGGTGTATTCGTCATACACTTCCTGATTCACCGCCAGCGCCGCTGTCTCGATGATGGTCTGCAGACGCGGTGGCAGCGCGTTCCACTTGTGCAGATTGATCAGCAGCTCCAGCAACGGGCCCGGCTCCTGCCAGCCCGGATAATAGTAGTAGCGGGCAATGCGCTGGAAACCGAAGGTAATATCGTTGTAAGGCCCGACCCACTCCGCCGCATCAATGGCGCCGGTCTGCATCGCGGTGTACACCTCACCGCCGGGCAACTGCACGGGGTTGGCGCCGACACGGCGCATCACTTCACCGCCGAGGCCGGGAATGCGGATGCGCAGGCCGCGCAGATCCGCCAGCGAGTTGATTTCCTTGTTATACCAGCCCGCCATCTGTGTGCCGGTGCAACCCGCCCGGAAAGGCTTCAGATTGAAGCCTTCATACAGGCTGTCCCAGAGCTGCTGGCCGCCGCCGCGACTGATCCAGGCATTCATCTCCTGCGCGTTGAGCCCAAACGGTACGGCTGTGAAGAAGGGCGTCGCCGGATGCTTGCCGCGCCAGTAATAGGAGGCGCCATGGCCCATTTCCGCATTGCCCTGGGACACGGCATCAAAGGTTTCGAAGGCGGGCACCAGCTCGCCGGCACCGTATACCCGGATACGCATCTGCCCGCCGGACATTTTTTCGACAAGCTCGGCGAAGCGCTCCGGCCCAGTGCCAACACCGGGGTAATTCTTCGGCCAGCTGGTGACCATGCGCCAGCGGTAGGTCTGCTCGCCTTCCGCCAGCCCCGGCACGCACTCTTCCTGCGGGCCACAACCCGCCAGGGTCGCCGCCGAGCCCAGACCCAGCGCTGCAACAAATTTCCGTCGATCCATTGTTATTTTCCTTCGCGCTGCCTAGATAACCTCTAGCCGGGCATACTGGCTCACCAGCCACTTACTGCCCACATCATCAAAATTGATTTGCAGCCGTGCGTTCGGCCCCTGCCCTTCGAAGTGCAGGATAGTGCCTTCGCCAAACTTCGGATGCAGCACGCGCATGCCCAGCTGGAAGCCCTGCACCACTTCGTCCTGGGTGCCACGGGTCACCGGCGCGACCGGCCGTGACATGCCACCGCGCAGGCGCACTTCCTCCAGCAGCTCCGAGGGGATCTCCCGCAGAAAACGTGACGGCGCGTTCAATTGCTCGCTGCCGTACAGGCGGCGGCTCTCCGCATAGGTCATATACAGCTGGCGCATGGCACGCGTGATGCCGACATAGCAAAGCCGACGCTCTTCCGCCAGGCGTCCGGGCTCGTCTGCGGACATCTGGTGCGGGAACAGTCCCTCTTCCATGCCGGACATGAACACCACCGGGAACTCGAGCCCCTTGGCGGAATGCAGCGTCATCATCTGCACCGCTTCATCGTGCTCGCCGGCCTGGCGCTCGCCGGATTCCAGTGCCGCATGATCCAGAAACGCAGTCAGGGCGTCCGCGCTGCCTTGCATGCCCTCATCGCCGTCATTGCCGGCTTCATCGCCAAAGCCCTCATCATCAAACTGGCGCGTGGCGGTAATCAGTTCACGCAGGTTTTCCACGCGCTGCTGGCCCTTCTCGCCTTTCTCATTGGCGTGGAACGCCAGCAGGCCCGAGCCATCCAGCACGTGTTCGGTGCGCTCGCCCAGCACCAGTGTTTCCGTGTCTCGCGCCAGGCGGTTTATCAGGTCAATAAAGCTGCCCAGTGCCGACGCCGCGCGCCCGGGCAGCAGCCCTTCGCTGATCATGGCCACCGCCGCCTGCCACAGACTGGTGCCGCGCATCCGCGCCTGCTCGCGCAGGGATTCCACCGTCTTGGCACCGATGCCACGAGTTGGCGTATTCACCACGCGCTCGAAGGCGGGGTCGGCATCGCGATTGACCAGCAAGCGCAGATAGCCCAGGGCGTTCTTGATCTCGGCGCGCTCGAAGAAGCGCTGGCCGCCGTAGATCCTGTAGGGAATGCCGGACTGCAGGAAGGCCTCTTCCAGCACCCGGGACTGGGCATTGGAGCGATACAGCACGGCCATCTCGTTGCGGCCCAACCCCTCTTCCTGCAATTTCTGGATGCGCGCCGCGATAAAGCGCGCCTCATCCACTTCGTTGAAGCCCGCGTAAAGGCGGATCGGCTCGCCCTCACTGATTTCGGTCCACAGTTCCTTGCCCAGGCGGTCGCTGTTCTGGGCAATCACCGCGTTGGCCGCCTGCAGAATGGTGCCGGTGGAGCGGTAGTTCTGCTCCAGGCGGATGATGCGCAGGCCCTCATAGTCGCGGTTCAGGCGCTGGATATTCTCGATCTTGGCACCCCGCCAGCCGTAGATAGCCTGGTCATCATCGCCGACGATGGTGATACCACTGCCACCGGCCGACAGCAGCTGCAGCCAGGCGTACTGAATGGCGTTGGTGTCCTGGAACTCGTCCACCAGGATATGGCGGAACCGGCGCTGATAGTGGCCGCGTAGCTCGTCATTGTCGCGGATCAGCTCCAGGGCCCGCAGCAGCAACTCGTTGAAGTCCACCAGCCCGCCACGGGCACAGGCGGCCTCGTAGGCGGCATAGATGCGCTGCATGGTCTGCAGGAACAGGTCATGGCCAGGCTCCATGTGGGCCGCGCGCAAACCCTCGTCCTTCTGGCTGTTGATGAACCACTGGGCCTGGCGGGATGGCCAGCGTTGCTCATCCAGCTCCAGCTCCCGCAACACGCGCTTGATGATGCGCTGCTGATCGTCGGAATCCAGAATTTCGAAGTTCTGCGGCAGCCCGGCCTCCTGCCAGTGGGCACGCAGCAGCCGATGCGCGATACCGTGAAAGGTCCCCACCCACATGCCGGAGGTGGGGATACCCAGCAGCGCCTCGATGCGGTGCCGCATCTCCGCCGCTGCCTTGTTGGTGAAGGTCACAGCCAGAATGCCGTAGGGCGACAGTTGTTCGGTGGCCACCAGCCAGGCAATACGATGCACCAGCACCCGGGTTTTCCCGGAGCCAGCGCCGGCCAGTACCAGCATATGGGGGTCATCTGCTGCCACCGCATCGCGCTGGGCAGCATTCAGGCCGTCAATCAGAGAAGTCACATCATCCATGGCCGGGGATTCTACCTGAATCCGTGTCCGGCGGGGCCTGATCCGGGCGGAAAAAGCCGCTGCTGTACCGTAAAGCGGTGATTTCAGGGCGGAAACGTGTAAAGCCTGTTTTACTGTTGCCCGCCCCCGGCTACACTGAAACCCAAAAACGCAGCTCGTTTTCCGACAAGCCGGACGGGAGGGGAATTTTGCCAGTACCGGAAGCATCAGAAGTACCGGAAATACCTGCGACACCACTGTCCGGCGCCTCCCTGTCTGATGCCCAGACCCGTGTGCTGGCGCGCAGCTTGCCTGTGCTCAATCTGGTGGAGGCCCTGGCGGCACTGGCGTTGATCGTCGGTTACCGGGCCAGCAGCGTACCCCCCTGGCAACTGTTGACCTGGGCTGCCATGGTGCTGGGCATAGTCTTTCTGCGGGCGGTTGCCAGCCAGCTTTTGCGCCAGTTCGACGGCGATGCGGCCTCCCTGCGTGGCTGGCAGTTGGGCCTGACCGCCTGCATTCTGGCCAACGGCGCCCTGTTCGGCATTGCCGTGGTCTGGTTCAACCCCATTGCAGAGCTGTTCCAACCGGAGCATGTCACACTGCAGGCCCTGATGCTCACCCTGACCCTGGGCCTGACGGTCGTGGCGCTGACGATCTGCAGCGTGCACTTCATTGCCGGCATGCTCTATCCGGTCGCCTCGCTGACTCCCGTGGCCGTGTATCTGGCCATGACCTCGCCAGACTATTACTCCTTCACCGGCGGGCTACTGATTTTCATGGTATTCGGCATCCTCGCCGCACGACGCATTCACAACAGCAGCCGCGACACCCTCGCCCTGCAGGCGCGCAATGAATCCCTGATTGCCTATCTCAACCGCACCCGCGCCAATGCGGAGGCGCTCAACGAAAAGCTGTCTCAGGAAATCTGTGAACGGAAAGAGGCACGCCAGCGTCTGCAGGACTCCCGGGACCGGCTCGAGAGCACCGTGCGCGACCGCACCCGGGCGCTGGAACAGATCAACACCGAGCTGGCGGCCACCGGTCAGCGGCTGCAACTGGCGCTGGATGCCAGCAACATCTGCCTGTGGGACTGGAATCTGGTCAGCGGCGAAACCTTCCACTCGAATTTCGAGCGCTTGCTCGGCTACCAGCCCGAAGCGCTGGGTAATTTCATGGAAGACCTGCAGCGGCTGGTACATACCAGTGATTTTCCGCGTATCCGCGCCGCCATGGTGGATCATTTCAAGGGCCGCAGCAGCCAGTACCAGGTGGTCTACCGTCTGCAGCATGCCGACGGCCAATGGCACTGGATTCAGGATGAAGGTCGTGTCGTGGCCTGGAACCAGCAGGGTCGCGCTACGCGCATGATCGGCACCCGGCGGGATATCACCGAGGACAAGGAAGCCCGCGAGCAACTGCGCCTGGCGGCCACCGTGTTCGAAAACGCCTCGGAAGCGATCTTCATTTTCGACCGCAACTTCCACTTCCTGACTGTCAATGACTGCTTCACGCGCATCACCGGGTATCACGAGAGAGAGGTCGTCGGCCATGCCGTGGGCGAAATCGGCAACCTTCCCGGGAATCAGCCCGCCTATCGCACCATCGTCCAGGCGCTGAAGAATGAAGGGTTCTGGGAGGGCGAACTGCTCGAGCGTCGCAAGACCGGCGAGGAGTACCCGGAGTGGCTGCAGATCAGCGCGGTCTACGACGAGAATGGCCGCCTGACCCATTACGTGGGCATGTTCTCCGATCTCACGGCGCGCAAGGAGGCGGAGGAGCGGGTGCAATTCCTGTCGAACTTTGACCGCCTCACAGGCTTCGCCAACCGCAATCAGTTCCGTGAACGCTTACAGAAAACGCTGACGTTGGCGCGCCTCAACCGGGAATGCACCGCCCTGGTATTCCTGGATCTGGACCGCTTCCGGCCGATCAATGATTCCCTCGGCCATGAGGTCGGTGACCGGCTGCTGAAGCTGGCCGCAGAGCGGTTGCGCGGCTGCGGTTTTGCCGAGGAAAATCTGGCCCGGGTCGGCGGCGACGAATTCACCCTGATGGTGGAAAACTACACCAACCGTGCCGAGCTCGAGCAGACCTGCCAGCAATTGATCAGCGCCATGCGCAGGCCATTCCATTTTGACCAGCATGAGCTGTTGCTGGGCGCCAGCCTGGGCGTCAGTATATTCCCGGACACGGCCAAGGACGTGCAGACACTGATCAATCAGGCGGATCTGGCCATGCATCAGGCCAAGCGCGCCGGCGGCAACACCTTCCAGTTCTACTCCAGTGACATGCGCGTGGCCTCGGTGGAACAGCTGGCGCTGGAAACCAGCCTGCGCAAGGCCATCTTCAAGAACGAGTTCGTGGTGCACTACCAGCCGAAGATGGATCTGGCCACAGACCGCATCACCTCGGTGGAAGCGCTGGTGCGCTGGCAGCACCCCACCATGGGCCTTTTGCCACCAAAGGATTTCATTCCGCTGGCGGAAGAAACCGGGCTGATCAGTGCTATCGGTGAGCTGGTGCTGGAACGCTCCTGTCGCCAGGCCGTGCAGTGGCACCGGCAAGGCTTCTCTGACGTGTGCATTTCCGTGAACCTGTCGGCCCATCAGTTCCGCAAGGGCAATGTCCTGGAAATCGTCGACCGGGTATTACAGACCACGGAGCTGCCCGCGCACCTGCTGGAGCTGGAACTGACCGAAAGCCTGATCATGGAAGATCTGGACAAGAATATTGCGCTGCTGCAAGGCCTGCGCAAACGCGGCGTGGCGTTGTCACTGGATGATTTCGGCACCGGTTATTCGTCGTTGAGCTATCTCAAGCGCTTCCCCATCGACACGCTGAAGATCGACCGCTCTTTCATCACCGAGCTGGATCAGAGCCCCGACGATGCGGCCATCACCCGCGCCATCATCGATATGGCCCACAGCCTGAATCTGCGTGTGGTGGCCGAAGGCGTGGAAACCGATTCCCACCTGCGCATCCTGCGCAGCATGGGCTGTGACAGCATCCAGGGTTACCTGATCAGCAAGCCGGTCCCGGAGGCCGAACTGCTGCAGCTGCTCAAAGCCCAACAACAGGCCCGCGCCTGACCCCGTTTGCGGGTCGCGTCAACCAAGCCCCAGCATCGCCGTCGCGATACCGAAGTAGATCAGTACACCGCTGACGTCAGCAATGGTGGTGATCAGGGGCGTGCTCGCAGTCGCCGGGTCGAAGTTGAGCTTGTTGAGGATAAAGGGCAGGCCCATGCCAATCAGGCTGCCCACCAGCACCACGATGATCATGGTCAGCGCAACGACGATGGCGATATCAATACCCGCCCGGAAGAAACCCACCATCAACACTGCCGCCGCCATGGTCAGGCCCAGGGCCGATGCCACCACGATGTCCTTGAGAAACAGTTTCGCCCAGTCGCTGCCGGTCACATCGCCGGTGGCGATACCACGCACCATCAGTGTCGCGGACTGGGCGCCGGCGTTACCGGCGCTGGCGACCAGCAGTGGCATGAAGAACAGCAACGCAATATGCGCCGCAATGGTGTCTTCGAAGTAGGCGATGCCGGCACCGGTGAAGATGTTGGCGAATACCAGGATCACCAGCCAGTGCACCCGCGAGCGGTACAGGGCGTAGGGCGACGCTTCCCGCAGACTGGTGTCCAGCTTGCCGACCGTCGCGCCCTTGTGCATGTCTTCCGTGGCTTCCGCCTCGGCGACATCCATCGCGTCATCGTAGGTCACGATGCCCACCAGCTTGTCGCTGCCGTTGACGATGGGCAGTGCCAGCAAGTCGTAGCGGGATATCTGTTTGGCAATCTCTTCCTGGGCCGTATCGGTGGTGGCAGACACCACTTCGCGGGCCATGAGATCGTCGACCCGCAGGTTCGGCGTGGCAACAATCAGTTGCCGCAGGGACAGGGCACCCAGCAAGCGGTGATCCTGATCCACCACAAAGGCCTGGTAGATGGTTTCCTTGTCCGGGGCGGTGCGGCGCAGGCTTTCCAGTGCCTGGCCGACGGTCATGCCGGACTGCACCATAGCGTAGTCGGAGGTCATGATGGCGCCAGCCGTGCCTTCTTCATAGCTGGCGAGGCGCCGCAGATCTTCCCGCTCTTCCCGCGCCAGGCGCTTGAACAGCAGGTAACGGATATTGTCATCCAGCACGTTGAAGAGGTCGGCCCGCTCATCGGCGGACATGGCGGTCACCAGCTCGGCAAGATCACCGGGAGACAATCGCTCGGCAATGGCCTGCTGGAGGGCCATGGGCAGATAACCAAAGGTGTCCGCACGCTGCTCCAGGCCCATGGTCTGCAAGACCATGATGCCCTTCTCAGGCTCATTGCTCTCACCGATCACATCAGCAAGGTCAGCGGAATTCAACTCGGCCACCAGGCCGGGGATCGCGGCACGATCATCCTGGGCAATGGCGGCCTGCAGGGCAGCGGCCAGTGTCTCGTAGGTCATTCGCTCGCCTCTCCTTACGCATCTGACGCGTCATGATCGCATGACGCGCCGGTGAGCCTCAGAGGCGGAGCAGAGGCCGGGGGGGCGTGCCAGCGAGGGTGTCGCGGACAGCGTTCACATTGGTGCCGTTCATAACGGCACTGGTACTGGAAGGGTCCATATATATCGTAGTTGTCTTACCAGCTTATGGCGGCGCAACAATATCGGAATTTATGGCCTACGGTCAATAAACTACCATATCAGAGACGCTCTCCCTGCGGGCGTTCAGTCGGTCCCGGCGGGCGATTCACGCAGACGCAGGAAACTGGCAAAACGGGGGATGCCGTTGGCGGTAAGGCCGCTGTATTTATAGGTCACGATGCTGCCCACTGGCGGTGGGTCGGCGCGCTCCGCATCGGTGAAGCCCGTGCCCAGGCGGAAGTACTGACCGGCCTCTGTTCTGACCAGCATGGCCCCCATGACCCCGCTGTTGCGGCCCTCCCCGGGCAGGTGCATCACGACTTCCGCTTCGGCATCCTGCCAGGGCTTGAGCTTGAGCAGATGGGCGGTGCGCCCGACATGATGGTACGCAGCGCCGCGATGGAGCATCAGCCCCTCACCGCCACCGGCCACCACATCATCCAGATGGCGCATCAGTTCCGACTGGCTGGCCACGCGGAATTGCGGCACCTTGGCGATGTGCGCCGACGGTGGCGTCTGCAGGAGTGCCCGCAATCGCAGCACACGCTCATCGAAGGGCGCCGCCATGTCCGGCGCATCAAAGACCATGAAGCGCACCTCCGCCCAGGCGGACTCATCCGGCACCTGGCGACGCACGGTGCCGGAGAGACGGTCAAAGGTGCCCCGCCCCATCCAGAGTTCACCGTCCAGGGGGATGTCGGGAAAATCGCGGGTGAACCAGGCGGGTGCGGCAAAGACATTGCCCTGACGGGAGATCAACCGGGCGCCGTCCCAATAAGCACGCACGCCGTCGAGTTTTTCGCTGACCCAGAATTGCGCAAGATCGTCGCTGGCCTCATAGACACTGGCCAACTGCACCGGCGGCATCGCCCCCTGCGCCATGACCGCCAGGCTCGCGCCGGATAACAGTAGAACCAGAACAAGTATCAGGTACGCCATCGTTATTCCTCCTTGAAAGTGGCAGAAGGAATATAGACGGGTCAGACGCTCGGAAGGTCGCCCGGCACCGGAACTGCTGCACAATTCCGGGCCGGGTCAGGGATGTCGCACACCCATCGTGGTCAATGGATGACGCGCAGTGCTTATTCTACTGTCACCGACTTGGCCAGGTTGCGCGGCTGATCCACATCCGTACCGCGCATCACGGCGACATGGTAGCTGAGCAGTTGCAGCGGGATGGTGTAGATAATCGGCGCCAGATATTCGGGCACCTTTGGCATGGTCAGTACCGTGAAGCCCTCCGCATCGCTGAGTTCGGCGTGGTGATCGGCAAACAGATACAGCTCGCCGCCCCGGGCACGCACTTCCTGCAAATTGGATTTCAGTTTTTCCAGCAGCTCGTCATTCGGCGCCACCGCCACCACCGGCATGTCCTTGTCCACCAGCGCCAGCGGCCCGTGCTTGAGCTCGCCCGCCGGATAGGCTTCCGCATGGATATAGGAAATCTCTTTCAGCTTGAGCGCGCCCTCCATGGCCACCGGGTACTGAGTACCGCGACCGAGGAACAGGGTGTGATGCTTTTCCACAAAATCCTTGCTCAGTTCGTGGATGGCACCATCAAGCCGCAACGCCTGCTCGGTCAGTGACGGCAGTTGACGCATGTCCGTCAGAATGGCTTCGAGACGGTCGTCGCTGACGCCGCGCGCGCGCGCCGTGGCCAGCACCAGCAATAACAACGCCGCCAATTGCGTCGTGAATGCCTTGGTAGACGCCACGCCGATTTCCGGCCCGGCGCGCGTCAGCAGCGCCATCTCGGATTCGCGCACCAGCGATGAACTGTCCACATTGCAGACGGCAAGCCGTCCGATGTAGTGCTCGCTGGTTGCACCGCGCAGCGCTGCCAGGGTGTCGGCGGTCTCGCCACTCTGGGAGATGGTCACCAGCAGGGTGTTCTCCGGCACAACATGATTGCGGTATCGAAACTCGCTGGCGACCTCGACCTGGCAGGACACGTCAGCCAGATCTTCCAGCCAGTAGCGCGCCACCATACCGGCGTGATAGCTGGTGCCGCAGGCAATGATCTGTACGTTGCGCACGCGGGACAGCATGGCTGTCCGCTCGCCCAGCAAATGGGCGAGCGCTTCGGGGCTCTGAATGCGGCCTTCAAGCGTACGCTGCAAGGCTGCCGGTTGTTCAAAAATTTCCTTCAGCATGAAGTGGCGGTATTCGCCTTTCTCCACGTCTTCGTGGGTGCCGTCAAATTCGTGCACATTGCGTTCAACGGCGTCGCCGCTGGCATCGAAGATCTGCACACCGTCGCGGCGCACTTCCGCCACATCACCTTCTTGCAGGAAGATGAATCGCGTGGTCACCGGCAACAGGGCAAGCTGGTCCGAGGCAATATAGTTTTCGCCGATACCCAGCCCGATCACCAGCGGGCTCCCCGAACGCACTGCAATCAGGCGGTCCGGTTCATCCGCACTGACCACGCCCAGCGCATAAGCGCCATGAAGCTTCGGCACCGTGTCTGTCACCGCCTGCAGCAGATCCTTGCCCGCAGCACGGGCCTGGTGCAGCAGGTGCACGATGACTTCGGTGTCAGTGTCGGAGGTAAACCGATAGCCGTCAGCAATAAGCTGCTCACGCAGGCTCTGGTAGTTTTCGATAATGCCGTTGTGCACCACCGCAAGATCGTCCCCGGACATATGCGGGTGGGCATTTGCCTCGGTGGGCTTGCCGTGGGTCGCCCAGCGCGTGTGGGCGATGCCCAGTGTGCCCAGGGTGCCAGCGTCCTGCGTGGCACTCTCCAGGCCCGCGACTTTGCCTGCACGACGTACGCGTTGCAGGCTGCCCTCGGCCACAACCACCAGACCCGCAGAATCATAACCACGGTATTCCAGGCGTTTGAGTCCGGTAATCAGAATCCCGGTAACATTGCGCTCACCGATGGCGCCAACAATTCCGCACATGCTTACTGCTCTCCCTGCCGAGATGTGTCACCGGGCTGGCCTGCAGCCGGCGCGTCCTGTGATGCTTTCTGTGATGCTTCTTGTGATGTGCTGCTCGGCCGCTGCCAGCCGCTGAGGTTGCGCTGTTTTGACCGCGCCACGGCCAGTTCTTTCTCGGGGACATCTTTGGTCACGACACTGCCGGCCCCCACCGTAGCACCGCTGCCGACACTGACCGGCGCCACCAGCGAACTGTTGGAACCGATGAAGGCATTGTCGCCGATATGGGTCTCGAACTTGTTTACGCCGTCGTAGTTACAGGTAATGGTGCCTGCGCCAACATTGACGTCCCGACCAAGGGTCGCGTCTCCAAGATACGTCAGATGATTGACCTTGCTGCCCGGGCCGATCAGTGTCTTTTTTGTTTCGACAAAATTACCGACCCGGGCACCCGCCGCCAGCTCGGTGCCCGGCCGCAAGCGCGCGAACGGCCCGACGTGGCAGTCTTCACCCACCACCGCACCGTCCACGACCGAATTGGCCTCAATATGGGAACCCTCGCCGATACGGGCGTTGCGAATCAGACAGTTCGGGCCAATGGTGACCCTGGCCGCAATATCCACCTCACCCACCAGCACCGTGTTGATATCCAGCACCACATCCTGGCCACAGCGCACATTGCCGCGCACGTCCAGCCGCGCCGGATCCATCACGGTCACACCGTCGCGCATCAGCGCTTCCGCCTGAACCTGTTGATAAACCCGTTCGAGCCGCGCCAGTTGAACCCGGTCATTAACGCCGTCCACTTCCCAGGGGAATGACGGCTGCACCGCATCAATGGTCAGGCCATCTGCCACGGCCATGGCAATCACGTCGGTGAGGTAATACTCGCCCTGGGCGTTGTTGCTGGACAGTTTCGGCAAGGCCTGGTCCAGGAATGCCCTGGGGCAGGCGAGAATGCCGGTGTTGATTTCGCGGATCGCCTTCTGAGTCGCGTCGGCATCCTTGTATTCCACGATCGCCTGCACGGCGCCCTCGGCATTACGCACAATGCGACCGTAGGCACCGGGGTCCGCCATCTCCAGCGTCATCAATGCCAGGGTGTCCGGCTGCACACGGGACACAAAGTCTCGCAGGGTTTCGGCGCGGATCAGCGGCACATCGCCGTACAGGATCAGCACCACCTCTTCAGAAATATGCGGCATGGCCTGCGCCACAGCGTGGCCGGTGCCCAGTTGTTCGGCCTGCTCGGCCCAGATCACATCCGTGGCCGGCACTTCGCGCTGTACCCGATCACCGCCGTGGCCAAACACCACACAGATGCTGCCGGGGGAAAGTGCCCGGGCGGTATCAATGACATGGCCAAGCATCGGCTTGCCCGCCAGCGGGTGCGCCACTTTGGGCAGGTCGGAGCGCATGCGCGTGCCCTTGCCCGCTGCGAGAATCACGATTGCCAGTTCCATTGCTCTTCCTTCTGCTTGCAGAGCCTGTACTTGCTGAACCTGTATTTGCCAAGCTCGATGTTAACCCATGGCCGGCAACGGAGCACGGCGCAGGCATCGGCAGGCCTGCCACTGAACAAAAAAGGGGCGGCTTCTCAGCCACCCCTTTTCTGACAACGACTTGCCGGCAATTACTTGCTGGAGCCGCCGAATTTCTTCTTCATCTGCTGAATGGCCCGCAGCTGTGCCACGGACTCGGCCAGCTGCGCAGAGGCTGCAGAGTAGTCCATCTCGGAGCTCTTGCCTTCCAGCGCTTCTTTGGCGCGCTGTTTGGCTTCTTCTGCTGCCGCCTCGTCCATGTCATGGGCGCGCTCGGCACTGTCAGCAAGAATGGTCACGACCTTGGGCTGCACTTCCAGGAAGCCGCCGTTGACGTAGAACACATCCTCCTCACCACCTTCCTTGATGATGCGTACCGGGCCCGGTTTGAGTGCTGTCAGCAGTGGCGCGTGACCGGGCAGAATGCCCAGGTCACCTTCGCTACCGGCGACAACCACCATTTCCACCAGGCCGGCAAACAACTGACGTTCAGCGCTGACGATATCGCAATGCACTTTTGCTGGCATGTGCTTCTTCTCCCGCTCGGGCGAATTACTTGGCCTGACGCTTGTTGTAGGCCTCGACCACTTCGTCGATGGAACCCTTCATGTAGAAGTCCTGTTCCGGGATGTGGTCGTATTCACCGGTCAGAATGCCCTGGAACCCGCGGATGGTGTCTTTCAGGGACACGTACTTGCCCGGGGAACCGGTGAAGACTTCTGCCACGAAGAACGGCTGGGACAGGTAACGCTCGATCTTACGAGCACGCATTACCGTGGTCTTGTCTTCTTCGGAGAGCTCGTCCATACCCAGAATGGCGATGATGTCCTTCAGCTCTTTATAACGCTGCAGTACAGTCTGTACGCCACGAGCCGCTTCGTAATGCTCTTCGCCGATCACCAGCGGATCCAGCTGACGGGAGGTGGAATCCAGCGGGTCGATCGCCGGGTAGATACCCTTGGCGGCGATGTCACGGCTCAGTACCACGGTCGCGTCCAGGTGGGCAAAGGTGGTTGCCGGGGACGGGTCAGTCAAGTCATCCGCAGGGACGTATACGGCCTGTACGGAGGTGATGGAACCGGTCTTGGTGGAAGTGATCCGTTCCTGCAGAACGCCCATCTCTTCCGCCAGTGTCGGCTGATAACCTACCGCAGACGGCATCCGGCCCAGCAGCGCCGATACTTCGGTACCCGCCAGGGTGTAACGGTAGATGTTGTCGACGAACAACAGTACGTCGCGGCCTTCATCACGGAATTTCTCAGCCATGGTCAGGCCGGTCAGCGCTACGCGCAGACGGTTCCCGGGAGGCTCATTCATCTGGCCGTAAACCAGCGATACTTTATCCAGTACGTTGGAGTCTTTCATCTCGTGGTAGAAGTCATTACCTTCACGAGTACGCTCACCAACGCCGGCGAATACCGAGTAACCGGAGTGCTCGATCGCGATGTTCCGGATCAGCTCCATCATGTTTACGGTTTTACCTACACCCGCACCACCGAACAGACCGACTTTACCACCCTTGGCAAACGGGCAGATCAGATCGA
Source organism: Alcanivorax sp. (assembly GCA_022565695.1). GTDB lineage: Bacteria > Pseudomonadota > Gammaproteobacteria > Pseudomonadales > Alcanivoracaceae > Isoalcanivorax. The sequence goes on from JAIUME010000001.1 coordinate 310,293, forward strand.
TTACCTTGATGCCGGTTTCCAGCAGTTCGTTGCCGGAAGCCTGATCAGCGTAAGAAGGCGCCTTGCGGTGGATCGGCATGCGCTCTTGCTCGCCAATGGGACCAGCTTCGTCAATCGGGCGACCCAGAACGTCCATGATGCGGCCGAGGGTTTCTTTCCCCACCGGCACCTGGATCGGAGCGTGGGTGTTTTCCACATCCAGGCCACGCTTGAGGCCTTCGGTGGAACCCATCGCGATGGTCCGGACAACGCCGTCGCCGAGCTGCTGTTGTACTTCCAGAACGGTGTCGGCACCACTCACCGTCAGCGCGTCATACACGTTGGGGATCTGCTCGCGCGGAAATTCCACGTCGATTACAGCGCCGATAATCTGAACAATACGACCGCTACTCATGCTTGCATCCTCTCAGCTTGCTTGTCCGCCCCGGTCAGACCGCGGCAGCACCACTAACAATTTCGGAGATTTCCTGTGTAATCGCAGCCTGACGGGCCTTGTTATACAGAAGCTCCAGATCACGAATCAGGTCGCCTGCGTTATCGGTTGCCGCCTTCATGGCAACCATCCGCGCGGCCTGTTCGCAGGCGTTGTTTTCCACGACCGCCTGGTACACTTGCGTCTCGATAAACCGCAACAACAGGCCTTCGATCAGCTCTTTCGGTGCCGGCTCGTAGATGTAGTCCCAGCGGTGCTGGCTACCTTCATCACGGAACTCGGCCACCTCACCGGCGGGCAGCGGCAGAACCTGCTGCACGAACGGCTGCTGAGTCATGGTGTTGACGAATTCGTTGTACACCAGGTAAATCCGATCAACCTCGCCGTTTTCAAAGCTGTCGATCATCGCCTTGATGGTGCCGATCAGATCCGACAGATGTGGCGCGTCACCCAAGCCGTTGACGGAAGCGACAACGTCGCCCCCGAAGCTGCGGAAGAAGCTCATCGCCTTGTTGCCGATGGCGCAGTACTGCACTGCAACACCTTTGCCAGACCAGTCGCGGGCTTCACGCAGCATCTGCTTGAACAGATTCACGTTGAGACCACCGCACAGACCGCGGTCTGACGAGACAACGATGTAGGCGACTTTCTTTACCTCACGATCAACGAGGAAAGAATGCTGATATTCCACATCGGCATTGGCCAGATGCGCGATCACATTACGGATACGGCTGGCGTACGGCTTGGTCGCCGACATCCGCTCCTGTGCTCTGCGCATCTTGCTGGCGGCCACCATCTCCATCGCACGGGTGATTTTCCGCGTGCTCTGGACGCTGGCGATCTTGGTACGTACCTCTTTCGCGCCGGCCATAGGACTATCCTTTTAAGCAACGATTACCAGGTCTGGGTGGCCTTGAACTTCTCGATCGCTTCCTTGATGCCGGATTCGATCTCGCCGTTGAAGTCGCCCTTCTCGTTGATCTTGTCCATCAACGCCTTGTTTTCGCTGTTCATGTAATCCAGCAGCGAAGCCTCGAATTTGCCGATCTTCTCAAGGGCCACATCTTTCAGGAAGCCTTCGTTGACGGCATACAGCATGACGCCCATTTCGGCGACAGACTGCGGGCTGTACTGCTTCTGCTTCATCAGTTCGGTAGCGCGCTGACCGTGCTCCAGCTGTGAGCGAGTCGCTTCGTCCAGATCAGAAGCAAACTGGGCGAAAGCCGCCAGTTCACGATACTGAGCCAGAGCCAGACGAATACCACCACCGAGCTTCTTGATGATCTTGGTCTGCGCTGCACCACCTACACGGGATACAGAGATACCGGCGTTCATCGCCGGGCGAACGCCGGAGTTGAACAGGTCGGTTTCGACGAAGATCTGACCATCGGTAATCGAGATCACGTTGGTCGGTACGAAGGCGGAAACGTCACCAGCCTGGGTTTCGATGATCGGCAGCGCGGTCAGGGAACCGGTTTTGCCTTTCACTTCACCGTTGGTGAACTTCTCGACGTACTCGACGTTGACGCGAGCGGCGCGTTCCAGCAGACGGGAGTGCAGATAGAACACGTCACCCGGGTACGCTTCACGACCCGGCGGACGACGCAGCAGCAGGGAGATCTGGCGATATGCCCAGGCCTGCTTGGTCAGGTCATCGTAAACCACCAGCGCATCTTCACCGCGATCGCGGAAGTATTCGCCCATGGCGCAACCTGCGAACGGGGCCAGATACTGCATGGCAGCAGGATCAGACGCAGACGCGGCAACGATGATGGTGTTTTCCAGCGCACCATGTTCTTCCAGCTTGCGCACCACGTTGGCGATGGTCGACTGCTTCTGACCGATTGCCACGTAGATACACTTAATGCCGGAATTTTTCTGGTTAATGATGGTATCGACGGCGATAGCGGTCTTACCGATCTGACGGTCACCAATGATCAGCTCACGCTGGCCACGGCCTACCGGCGTCATCGCGTCGATCGCTTTCAGGCCGGTCTGGACCGGCTCGTCTACCGACTGGCGCCAGATTACGCCGGGAGCGACTTTCTCGACCGGTTCGGTAATCTTGGCGTTCAGAGGGCCTTTGCCATCAATGGGGTTACCCAGTGCGTCCACTACGCGACCGAGAAGCTCCGGACCTACCGGTACTTCCAGAATGCGGCTGGTGCACTTGACCTTCTGGCCTTCGGCAATACCCACGTAGTCGCCCAGCACTACGGCACCAACGGAGTCACGCTCGAGGTTGAGGGCCATGCCGAACACGCCGCCTTCAAACTCGATCATTTCACCGTACATGACGTCGGCCAGACCATGGATGCGCACGATACCGTCAGATACGGATACCACGGTACCTTCATTGCGCGCCTGGGTGGAGGTATCAAGCTTGCCAATGCGCTGCTTGATAATCTCGCTGATTTCAGACGGGTTGAGTTGCTGCATGCTTCAATCCCTCAAACTCAAGAGTTCAGTTGCTCGGCCAGGCGGGACAATCTGCCGCGCACGCTGCCATCAATCACGGTATCACCTGCCCGGATCACGACGCCGCCTATCAGGCTGTCGTCAACACTGGTGGTGGCTCGCACTTCCCGACCAAGGCGCTTTGTCAGCGCCGCGACCAGTCGCTCTGTTTCATCCGCTTCCAGCGCATGTGCCGACACGATTTCCGCATCAACAAATGCTTCCTGCTCCGCCACAAAGGCGTGGAACATGCTGAAGATCGCCGGCAGTAACGCCAGGCGTTCATTCTGCGCCAGCAGCGCGATGAAGTTACGGCCGCTTTCGTCCAGCAGGTCGTCGCCACATACTTCGGCGAAAGACTCGGCCTTGCGCTGATAACTCAGCGCAGGCTGCGCCAGAAAGGCACGCATGGCCGGGTCTTCCGCCACAACAGCGGCGACACCCAGCATTTTTTCCCATTGCGCCAGGCCAGAGGCGGCCTGTGCAAACTGGAAAGCTGCCTTGGCGTACGGACGAGCGATGGTGGTCAGTTCAGCCATGGTTTATCCGTTCTGTCAGAGTTCAGCCGCAAGCTGCTCGAGCAGCTGCTTGTGCGCGTCGCGGTTTACTTCTGCACCCAGTACCTTTTCGGCACCGGAAAGTGCCAGTACTGACACTTCTTTGCGCAGTTGCTCGCGCGCCTGGTTGATTTCCTGTTCGATCTCGCCCTGGGCCTTGGCGATCAGGCGCTCACCTTCGGTGCGCGCATGAACCTTGGCTTCCTCGAGGATCTGGCTGGCCCGCTTGTTGGCCTGCTCGATAATCTCGGCTGCCTTGGCCTTGGCCTCGGTCAGATTCTCAGACACTTTTTGCTGGGCCTGCTCGAGATCACGCTCAGCGCGGTCAGCGGCGTTGAGACCTTCGGCGATTTTCTGCTTCCGCTCTTCCAGCGCCTTGACGAGCGGCGGCCAGACGAGCTTCATGCAGAACAGGACGAACAGCGCAAACCAGATCGCCTGACCCAACAGTGTTGCATTCATACTCATGCGAACACCTCAAACCACATTATCTGTGAATAACCCATTACGGGACGGCTATCTGTTACTGGAACACCATCAGGAACGCGAGAGCGATACACATGATCGGCACAGCATCCAGCAGACCAGCGACGATGAACATACGTGTCTGCAGCATCGGAGCCAGTTCAGGCTGACGCGCCAGGCTTTCCAGGAAACGGCTGCCCATCATGCCAAAGCCCAGGCCGGCACCGATGGCCGCGAGGCCGGCTACAATTGCAGCTGCAATCAGATTCATGTCTTCCATTTTTCACTCCCGTTACGATTTAGTTTGCTTGTGAAACGCTGTTAATGCTTTTCCGAGGCCAGGCTCAGATAAACAATGGTCAACATCATGAAGATAAACGCCTGCAACGTGATGACGAGCAGGTGGAACACCGCCCATGGCCACGCCACTGCCACCTGCCAGACACCCATCAGGGCAGCTGCCAGAATGAACACGAACTCACCCGCGTACATGTTCCCGAAGAGTCGCAGGCCGAGAGATACCGGCTTGGCCAGCAAGGCTGCGAGTTCGAGCACCAGGTTCAGGGGGATCAAGATGATTTTCAGCACAATGTTGCTGGAGGAGAACGGCTGCAGGGTCAGCTCGGAGATAAAACCACCTACACCCTTGGCCTTGATGCTGAAGCCGATGATCAGCAGCAGCACGCAGAATGACATGGACAGCGTAATGTTGGGATCCACTGTCGGTACAATCTTGAAGTATTCCAGGCCCAGCCAGTGTGCCGCACCGGGAACGAAATCCACCGGGATCAGCTTCACGGAGTTCATCAGGAACACCCAGCAGAAGATGGTCAGCGCCAGCGGGGCGATCATCTTGCTCTTGCCATGGAAGGTATCGCGAACCTGGCTGTCGACGAAATCGACGATGGTCTCGATGAAGTTGACGAAGCCGGTAGGCACACCAGCCTGCGCCTTGCGGGCAGCCAGCCAGAACACCAGGATGAACAAGGCGCCAAGAAAGCCGGACCAGCCGAGGCTGTCTATATGGAACGCCCAGAAGCCCATGGCTTCCAGTTCTTCGTAGCAGGTGGCGACGATCCAGGTAGATTCCTGATACGTCTCGCCAGTCAGGTTGGCGCTTGAATCGCAGACAGGTGTGCCAGCAGGCACCTTGCCGTAGGTGAGGTTAGTCAGGTGGTGCTTGATATACTCCTGCGGAGTTTCGTAGGCCATCTGCTCAATCCAACCATTATCTGTCGTGGTGAGGGGCATGCCGCTGTGCCAGCGGTGCATCCCCGTATCTTGCGAGCCAGATCCATCCTGCAACCTGCGTCAGAAAGAATCCCGCGAACAGCGCTGCCGCTGTTTCTCTGCTGCGCATATCCGGCATTTCCCTGAAGGTAAGCCAGAACAGCAACAACATGATGACAATCTTGCCCATTTCTGCCCGGATCGCGGCAATGGCCTGTCGGCGCTCGGAGCGACGGTTGCCGGGGTGCAACCATAACTGAAATCCGGCCCATGCGTGAGCCAGCAAACAGATTCCGCCACCCCAGGCTGCAGCGATCGCAACCGGGGCACCGCCCAGGAGGCCGGCCAGAATACTGCACACAGCTATTGCTGCTGCCTGAGCTGTCATCAGACCCCGGAACAACCTGGCGCCCGTATAAGCCGTCTTGGTCACGTCCGTATTGGCCACATAATGTCCCCGGTTACGACCCTGTCCGCTGCATCAGCTGCAGAAAGGGTGAATGAGGCACGCTGACATGATTGGGTATCGCTCACTGAACGTGTCGGCGAGTCCCCGATCTCAGGCGCGCAGAGTATAGGGATAAGGGCCTCAGGTATCAACCGCGACCGGAGTATTAGTCGCGGATTGTAGGGCAGTCTGCACTACTTGATGTGCGCCAGTATCCCGTCGAGCTCATCCAGACTGTTATAGCTGATTACCAGCTTGCCTTTACCGCCGCCGCCCTGGCGAATCGCCACAGGGGCGCCAAGACGATCAGACAGGTCGTTAAGCAGCTGGCGCACGTTCGGATCTTCACGCTCCGCCGGCTGCGGCGCAGCACGCACCTTGTCGAAATCCCGTACCAGGGCTTCGGTCTGACGCACGTTGAGGCCGCGGGCCACCACCATGCGCGCCGCTTCAATCTGGTTCTGGCCGGTCAGGGCCAGCAGCGCGCGGGCGTGGCCCATTTCCAGATCGCCGTGTTCCAGCAGCTTGCGGACATCTTCTTCCAGACTGATCAGGCGCAGCAGGTTGGTGATCATGGCGCGGGACTTGCCCACCGCATCCGCCACCTGCTGATGGGTCAGCTTGAACTCGTCTTTCAACCGCGCCAGCGCCAGCGCCTCTTCCATCGGGTTGAGGTCTTCACGCTGGATGTTCTCAATCAGGGCCATGGCGATGGCGGCTTCATCCGGCACATCACGGATCACGGCGGGGATGGTGTCCAGCCCGGCCAGTTGCGCGGCGCGCCAACGGCGCTCACCGGCGATGATCTCGTAGCGCTTGTTGCCGATCGGCCGCACCACGATCGGCTGCATCACGCCCTGGGCACGGATCGACTCTGCCAGCTCTTCCAGCGCCTCCGGGGACATATCGCGCCGGGGCTGATAGCGCCCGCGCTCCATGGTGTCCACCGGCAGCTTGCGCAGGTCGCCGTCCCGGGGCGTCGAATCTGCCAGTGCCGCCTCGGCGGCAGCCGTGTCGCCATCAATCTCGACCGCTTCACGGGGTGCATTGTTGTGACTCAGCAGTGCATCCAGCCCTTTGCTCAGTCCGCCTTTACGCTTGGCCGCCATGCCTTATTCCACCTTTGCTGTGTCGGCCTGTCTGGCCTGATTGATCGCCTGTTCCCGGCGCAGGATTTCGCCCGCCAGCGCCAGATAACTGATCGCCCCACGGGATTTGGCATCGTAGCTGATGACCGGCGCACCGTGACTGGGTGCCTCGGCCAGTCGCACGTTGCGCGGAATGATGGTCCGGTAGACCTTGTCGCCAAAGTGATTGATCAGCTGATTGGAGACATCGTTGGACAGGCTGTTGCGCGGATCATACATGGTGCGCAGCAAGCCGCCGATATGCAGTTTCGGGTTCAGCACACTGCTGATCTTCTCGATGGTATTGAGCAGCGAGGTCAGGCCTTCCAGCGCGTAGTACTCGCACTGGATCGGCACGATCACCGAATCCGCCGCCGTCAGCGCATTGATGGTCAGCATGTTCAGCGACGGCGGGCAATCGATCAGGATGTAGTCATACCGGTTGCGCACCCGTGCCAGCGCATTGCGCAGACGGAATTCCTTCAGCTTGAGATCCAGCAGCTGCACTTCGGCCGCTGTCAGGTCGCCATTGGCTACCAGCAGGTCATAGCCAGAAGCCTCAGGCGTCTTGACGATCGCCTCTTCGATGGAGACTTCTTCCAGCAACACTTCATAAATGGTGTTTTCACAGCCGTGCTTGTCGACCCCGGAGCCGGATGTCGCATTGCCCTGGGGATCAATGTCCACCAGCAGCACCTTTTTGCGGGTTGCCGCCAGCGATGCCGCCAGGTTGACGCTGGAGGTCGTCTTGCCCACTCCGCCTTTCTGATTGGCGATTGCGAATACCGTGGTCACTGTGTTTCTCCTTGCGGCTGAATCATCACCAGCTGGCGCGTGCCGTCCAGGCCGGGCACAACAAGTCTGTGAATATCCACCTGCCATTGCGGGCCGGACAGTCCCGCCGGCAGCTGCGCCAGCGCCGCCACTTCATCATCGGCGGCCACCGCCTTCATGGCCAGCAACCGTCCACCCTCGGCAAGCAAATGGCCCAGCAGACGGAGCATATCCGGCAGTGACGCGAAAGCGCGGGAAATCACCTGAGGCGACGCCTTACGGTACTGTTCCACGCGAGCCTGCACAACCTCGACATTCGTCAGCCCCAGCTCCAGCGCAGCCTGACGCACAAAACGCGTCTTCTTGCCGTTGCTGTCGAGCAGGGTAAACGGGATGTCCGGCCGGACGATGGCCAGCGGGATACCGGGCACGCCAGCCCCGGTGCCCACATCCAGGGTTGCCAGCGGCGCCAGATGTGGCAGCACAGACAGCGCATCCAGTATGTGCCGGGTGACCATCTCCTGCGGATCACGCACCGCCGTGAGATTGAAGGCCTTATTCCATTTATGCAGCAAGGCAACATAGCGCAGCAGCAACTGCTGCTGCGCGGCATCCACTGTATCGCCGAGGCCCAGCTCGGCAATGCCGGATGCCAGGCGGTCAGCGAGATGCGGGTCTACCGATAGATCCGTCCCTGTCACAGAGCGTTCCCTGCGGCGTCTTTTTCAATCTGCCGGCGCGCCAGGCTCTGTTTCTTGAGGTGTATCAGCAGCAGGGAGATCGCCGCCGGCGTCACGCCGGGGATGCGCCCTGCCTGGCCCAACGTGGCCGGGCGGGCACTTTCCAGTTTCTGCCGTACCTCATTGGACAAGCCGCTGACCTGGCCATAGTCCAGCTCGGCGGGCAGCAGGGTTTTCTCGCTGGCGCGTAATCGTGCCACTTCATCCGCCTGGCGCTCGATGTAGCCGGCGTACTTGGCGCGGATCTCCACCTGCTCGGCCACCGCCGCCTGCTCCGGCGCCAGCCCGGCCGCCTCCAGCAGCGTCGCGTAATCCAGTTCCGGGCGGCGCAGCAGATCCATCAGGTTGTATTCGTGGGTCAGCGGCTTGTCCAGCAGCGCATTGACCTGCTCGCAACGAGCACTGCCCGGCCGCACCCAGGTGCTGCCAAGCCGCAGGGCTTCGCGTTCGGCGCCATCGCGTTTGGCGCAATAGGTTTCCCAGCGCGCGTCATCCACCAGCCCCAGCGCACGGCCTTTCTCGGTCAGGCGCAGGTCCGCATTGTCTTCCCGCAGCAGCAGCCGGTACTCGGCGCGGCTGGTGAACATGCGGTAGGGCTCACGGGTACCCAGAGTGATCAGGTCATCCACCAGCACACCCAGATACGCCTCATCACGCTGCGGGTGCCAGGCTTCTTCGCCCCGCGACAGCAAGGCGGCGTTGATGCCTGCCAGCAACCCCTGGGCGCCCGCTTCTTCATAGCCGGTGGTGCCGTTGATCTGGCCGGCAAAGAACAGCCCGGGCATATGCCGGGTTTCCAGGGAATGCCGGAGATCCTGGGGATTGAAGTAATCGTACTCGATGGCATAACCGGGCCGGGTAATATGCGCGTTCTCGAAACCCCGGATCGACCGCACCGCTGCCAGCTGGATATCGAAGGGCAGACTGGTGGAAATGCCGTTGGGGTAAAGCTCGTGGGTGGTCAGCCCTTCCGGCTCGACAAAAATCTGGTGGCTGTTCTTGTCCGGGTAACGATTGACCTTGTCTTCGATGCTCGGGCAATAGCGCGGGCCGACGCCCTCGATGACACCGGTAAACATCGGCGAGCGGTCAAAGCCACTGCGGATGATGTCGTGGGTCTGCTCGGAAGTATGGGTGATGTAGCAGCACACCTGGCGCGGATGCTCTTCCACCCGCCCCATGTAGCTCATCACCGGTGTTGGCGTATCGCCCCACTGCTCTTCCATCACCGAAAAATCCACGGTCTTGCCGTCGATACGCGGCGGGGTGCCGGTCTTCAGCCGATCCACACGGAAGGGCAACTCGCGCAGGCGCTCGGCCAGCGCAATGCTGGGCGGATCTCCCGCCCGGCCGCCGGACTGCTTGTCCAGACCCACGTGGATCACGCCGCCAAGAAAAGTACCGGCGGTCAGCACCACAGCATCCGCATGAAAACGCAGGCCCATATTGGTGACCACGCCGACACAGCGGCCCTGCTCCACAATCAGGTCATCCACCGGCTGCTGGAAGATGGTCAGATGGGGCTGGCTCTCCAGCATGTCGCGGATCGCGGCCTTATACAGGATACGGTCCGCCTGGGCACGCGTGGCACGCACGGCGGGCCCTTTGCGGGCGTTGAGCACGCGAAACTGGATGCCGGCCCGATCCGTGGCGCGCGCCATGGCGCCACCAAGCGCGTCGATTTCACGCACCAGATGACTCTTGCCGATACCGCCGATGGCCGGGTTGCAGCTCATCTGCCCCAGGGTCTCGATGTTATGGGTCAGCAGCAACGTGGGCACGCCCATGCGCGCAGCCGCCAGCGCGGCCTCGGTGCCTGCATGGCCACCACCGATCACGATCACGCCGAAACGCGTTGCGTACTCCATACCACCTCAGCCTACAGGCCTGCCCGAGACAGACTCTGTTCAAAATATGACCAGAAAGGGCGCGTAGTATACGGATGGAGGCAGCGTTTATCCACAGGGGCCGCGTGGCGCATCAAGGAAGAGGCGCCAGATCAACAACCCCACCAAAATAGCCAGACCCCGGGCATTACTTCCTCCCAAAGCCTGTTCTTGTTGTCCTGCCCTCACGCAGAAGTCTGCGCTTTTGAGCGCTCCCAGTGCTTCAGGGCCAAATGTGCGCTCACCGCTTCGGCATATACTGGCGCACATCGTAGTTGAAATAGCGCTTCAGGACGCTGTTGGCCTCATCGTCTTTTTGCCGCCAGCCATACATCTTCGGCTTTTCTTTCTCGATGGCCAGGGTGCCGAAGATCAACCAGTCGTAGATCGCCAGGGTCGAGGTCACGTTCCTGGCCGAGTTGGGGCCGCGGGCGTGGTGGTGGTGGTGCTGGGTGGGGAAAACCAGCAGGTGCGACAGGCCCCACATGGTCTTGCGCACCCAGGCCCAGCGATGGTTGTGGAAGTAAAGATCATAGTTCCAGTTGACGTGGGTGTGTACCGCCCACAGACCCTTGAACACGGTGGCATAAAGGAAGACTTCAATCAGGCCGAGGTACAGGCACACCAGCTGGAACCAGTAGTTGGGCATGATCAGCCACCAGGCCCAGCCGTTGACGAAGGACTGGGTCACGCTCAGCTGGCCCTTGTTATCCTGGCCCCCACACAGGTGATGGGGGCGGTGGCTCATCTTGAAGAAGGCCTGCACCCATTGGAGGCGGCGATTCTTTGGTCGCCGGGCGTGGGCAAACAGGTGCCCGGCGCCGTGCAGCAGTTCTTCGATGCAAAAGAAGGCGATCAGGGTCCACCAGAAATATTTCTGCTCCAGCCAGGCCAGCGAGCCGGCACTGCCCGGCAGCAGGGAACCCAGCCCCAGGGTGATCAGCAGCAGCACCAACGGGCGCTGCACGATAGCCATCGCCCCTGTACTCAGCAAAGCGATGCGCCAGTCCTCCGAGGTCTTGCGCCCGTTGCGAGTACGGCCGACCAACACCTCCCACAGGGCGGCAAGCACTATAAAAACGAAAATGGCTGCGGTAAGGGTGCTCTGCATGAGGCCTCCGGTGTTGTCGTCAATACGCATGTGTTAGCGAAGACCCCGAGTATTCACCATGGCCAAACATACTTAAAATCGATATTTATGATATAAAATATCCATGAAACTGAATTTACGAAGCATCGACCTGAATCTGCTGCCCGTGTTCGAGGCACTCATGCAGGCCGGCCAGTTACGCCGCGCGGCCGAGCAACTCGGCATGAGCCAGCCCGCGCTCAGCGCCGCCGTACAACGATTGCGGGACACGCTTGGTGACGAACTGTTCGTGCGGACTCACCAGGGCCTGAAGCCCACACCCAGGGCGACAGCACTCTGGCAACAATTGCAGCCGGGTGTAGAGGCCATTCGCGAGACGTTCGAGGGCAACCGGCTGTTCGATCCCGCCAGCAGCGATCGGCGCTTCACCCTGCTCGGCGGCGACTATGTCGAGCAGGTCTACCTGCCCGGCCTGCTGGCAAGCATTGCGAGTGAGGCGCCGCACGTGAGTCTCTCGGTGCAGCCGGTCACAAACGGCTGGCACGAGCGCCTGGCCCATGCCCGGGCCGACGCGGCTATCGACAGCTTCCTGCCAGCGGACCCGCGCCTGCGTCACGTGGTCATCGGCGAGGAGGAGATCGTCGTCGTGGCCCGCACCGGGCACCCACGCCTGCGCGGCAAGATCAGCCGCCGTCAGTTTCTGAAGGAGCACCACACGGTGCTGCCGGAACGCAATCATCGATTGCCGCTGGACATGATCCTGAATCAACCAGGCTGGCAGCGGCAGGTGGGGACGCAGGTCAGTCAGTTTTTCAGCCAGATCAGTGTCTGCGCTGCCAGTGATCAGATTGCCAGCGTGCCGATCAGCATTGCGCGCACCCTGGCCGCCACCTATCCGATACAGATCATGCCCTTCCCCGCCGATCTGCCCGCCATCCCCGTCTACTTGATCTGGCCCGCCGCGCTGGAGCGGGACCCCGCACACCTCTGGCTACGGCGCTGCCTGCAAGCCAGTGCACCACAACGCGGTAAGTGACTACACTGCCGGGCATCACACTCCGGTGGACCCCGGTTCTGCGATATACTGTTTACTCATAACAGCTGCCAGCAGGACGAATCATCCGTGCAAAGCATTCATCTTGCCCTCTTTGTCGGCGCAGCCCTGCTGTTTGTCGGCCTGCTGCTGGGCACCTTGTCCACGCGGGTGGGGGTGCCGTCGCTGCTGGTGTTTCTGGTGGTCGGCATGCTGGCCGGGGAAGATGGCATTGGTGGCATCCAGTTTCAGGATTTCGAGCTCGGCTTCCTGGTCAGTAATCTGGCGTTGGCGATCATTCTGCTCGACGGCGGTCTGCGCACCCGGCTGAGCACCTTTCGGGCGGGTCTCAAACCCGCGCTGACGCTTGCCACGCTTGGCGTTCTGCTGACCGCCATGTCGGTCGGCGCTTTTGCCACCTGGTTGCTGGGGATCGACTGGCGCCTGGGGCTGTTGCTCGGCGGCATCATTGGCTCCACCGATGCGGCGGCGGTCTTCAATGTCATCAAGGGTGCCGGGCTGCGGCTCAATGAGCGGGTGGAAAGCACCCTGGAAATCGAATCCGGCCTGAACGATCCGATGGCCATTTTCATCACCGTGCTGCTGATTGATCTGCTGACGCTGCCGGATGCGAAGTGGGGGCTGGAAACCCTTGTCGTGCTGATTCAGCAGTTCGGGCTCGGGGCACTGCTGGGTGTCGCGCTGGGTGCCGGGCTGTCGGAACTGCTGCTGCGTGTGCGCAGCAATGAGGGCCTGCACGCGCTACTGCTGTGCACCGGCGGGGCAGCCATTTTCAGCCTGACCAATATGGTCGGGGGCTCCGGCTTCCTGGCGGTTTATCTGGTCGGGCTGATTGCCGGCAACCGCCGCGCCGGCACCAGTGACAACGTTTTGCGGTCCATGGACTCCATGGCCTGGCTGGCACAATCCGGCATGTTCCTGCTGCTGGGGCTGCTGGTGACGCCTGCGGGCCTCATCACCTCTCTGCTGCCGGGCCTGATGATCGCGCTGTTTCTGACCTTTATTGCACGCCCGGTGGCGGTCTGGATATCTCTGTTGCCGTTCGCCTTCAGCAACCGGGAAAAGACCTTTATTGCCTGGACAGGCCTGCGTGGCGCCGTGCCCATCGTGCTGGCCGTGTTCCCGTTGCTGGCTGGCGTACCCGAGAACCGCCTGCTGTTCGACATCACCTTTGTGGTGGTGCTGACCTCGCTGTTGTTGCAGGGCACATCCATCGGTTTCGTCGCCCGGCGCATGCGGGTGGCGCTGCCGCCCGCCGCCAGCCCCCTTGCTGCGGTCGCCCTGGAAGGCGCTGAAGATCAGTTCCTGGTGCAGTTTCGTATTCAGGCCGGCTCCCGCGCCGAGGGCAAGACCATGGACCAGGTAGCATTCCCTGGCGTGCAACCGATTGCACTGGTACGCGGCGGGGTGTCGCTGAACCTGGCCGACAACCCGGTGCTGCAGGCCAATGACCTGCTGACATGGCTGACAAGCCATGCCGAACAGGAACAGCTGGGGGAATGGTTCCTGGCCACCACGGCGACGTTGCGCCGCTTCTACGGTGACTTCACGGTGCGGGCTACCGCGCGCGTCAGCGACGTGGCCATGAGCTATGGCCTGACGGGCCTGTCACCTGCGGTGATGGGCATGACGCTGGAAGAGCTGTTCCACCAGCGCCACAAGGGCACGCCTGTGGTTGGCGATACCATCGAGTTGGGCGGGATTCGTCTGCGCGTACGTTCTCTGGAGCGTGGCCAGGTGCATCAGGTGGGTATCCGCCTGCCTAAGACCTGACCGGCTACGCGTTTATTGCAGTCCGAGAAACGCGAAGGGCTCGCTGCGACGAAACTTGCCGGACACATCTCCCGCGTACATTTCACGCTGATCCGGGCCGAGCGTCAGCACCCTTGCACCCGCCCGGGGCGCGAAGTTCAGCTTGCGCAGATCAACCCAGAAGGTATTCGGCATCATCGCCGACTCGAAGTAGTAGCGGCGTGCCTTGTGGTCCACCACCGTCCGCCAGCGAGTAGAGGAAATATGCGGGCTGTCCGGCGTCGAGATGCCCAGCGGCACCGACACATTGCGGATCACGCTGAACACGCTGGCCACGGCCAGCTCGGCATCCGCCACCTTGGGAATGGCATTAATGTAGAAATGGGCGCGCACGAAGCGGTCCGCGGGGCGATTGGTGCCAGGCAGCATGGTCGTGCCACCGATCTCGTCCCAGTAATCCGCGAGCACGAGTTGCCGATCGAATGTCGGCTGGTTGGTCATCACCTGATAGTCCGGGCTGTGATGGATCACCAGTTCACCGCCGACATACTCCATGATCGCACTGTCGCCCAGTGCGTCGGACATAGACAGATGCAGCGCGGCCAGGCGGTCTTCTCCGGGCATCTTGTCCGTGATGACCAGAAACGGCTGCTCGCGCACATAGGCCACGGCTTCCGATACGCTGGCAAAATTGTCGAGCATGAACTGGGCCCACAATGAGATCGCCAGAGCGGGCGTCTCGCCATCCAGCGCCGGATACTCCGAATCGGGCAACCAGAGCAGGTTGGCCATCAGGCCGGCTTCATTAACCCCGTCGCTGGAGGCAATGTCATACGCTGTCGCCACCACGCTGCCGTACTTTGCCTCCCAGGTCAGCGAGGTCTCCCCCGCCAGGCCATTGCGGGCGACGCCACGCGGCAGTACCCAGAGGTTGGTGCCGATGTCCGTTTTCCAGTCCATGGATCGGGCCGTCAGGATGCGGCCTTCCGGGCCAAGGTAGACCACTCGGGTACAAGCCTCGGCATGCAGGGCGCTCATGCCGCTCGCCAGCGCAATCAGGCAAACGAGGGCCAGATTTCCGTATCGCTTCATCACCTGTCTCTCCTGTATCAGTGTCCGTGCTTTCACGTCATCATCTACCGCGTCAGATTTTGAATATATCAGCCTGAACAGGTGGTCACGTGAAGCCTGACTGCCCCCGGAGACAGGCCGCCGGGAATCTGCGGTCAACCCTGTTCCGGTGAACATTCGTTATAACTGCGCACCGTCTATGGCAGTGCCGCCCACCGCGGCCCGGATCAGAGAGAGTTCAGCTATGCCCCAGTTCAAGGTGCCGATGCGCGACATGCGCTTCCTGCTCAACGAAGTATTCGACTACAACAGCCACTACCAGAGCCTGCCGAACGGCGGGGAAGCCACGCCAGACATGGTGGATGCGATTCTGGGTGAGTGCGCGCGCCTGTGTGAAAACACCATAGCGCCGCTGTATCAGTCCGGCGACGAGGAAGGCTGCAAGCTGGCCGACGGCCAGGTCTCCACGCCTGCCGGGTATAAGGAAGCCTACGCCGAGTACATGGCGGGCGGCTGGCAGGGTCTCTCCCACCCGGTGGAATACGGCGGCCAGGGCCTGCCGATGTCACTGGGCATGCTCAAGCAGGAGATGATGGGCACGGCCAACTGGTCTTTCGCCATGTATCCGGGCCTGTCCCTGGGTGCCATGAACACCATCATGCTGCACGGCACCGAAGAGCAGAAGCAGGCCTATCTGACACCGCTCACCGAAGGCGTCTGGGCGGGCACCATGTGCCTGACAGAGCCGCAGTGCGGCACGGATCTGGGCCAGATGAAGAGCAAGGCCGAGCCCCAGGCCGACGGCAGCTACAAGATTACCGGCACCAAGATCTTTATTTCCTCCGGTGACCACGACCTGACCGAGAACATCGTGCACATCGTGCTGGCGCGTCTGCCGGATGCGCCTCCGGGCACCAAAGGCATTTCCCTGTTCATCGTGCCCAAGTACCTGCCCGGCAAGATCGGCGAAAGCAACGGCGTCACCGCCGGCGCGCTGGAAAAGAAAATGGGTATCAAGGCCTCCGCCACCTGCGTGATGAATTTCGACGGCGCCACCGGCTTCCTGCTGGGCCCGGAAAACGAAGGCCTGGAGTGCATGTTCACCTTCATGAACTCGGCCCGTGTCGGCACCGCCATGCAGGGCATCTGCCACGCCGAGCGCTCCCTGCAAGGCGCACTGCCCTATGCCAAGGAGCGCCGCTCCATGCGCGCGCTGTCGGGCAAGAAAGATCCCGAGCACAGCGCTGACGCGATCATTCACCACGGTGACGTGCGCCGCATGCTGCTGACCCAGAAGGCCATCGCTGAAGGCGGCCGCGCCATGCTGTATTTCACCGGGCAGTATGCCGACAAGATGATCAGCGGCATTCTCGAAGGCGACAAGCAGAAGCAGGAATACTGGGACAGCCAGCTTGGCTTCCTCACCCCGATTCTGAAAGGCTTCCTGACCGAGAAGGGTCTGGAGTGCGCCAACCTTGGCATGCAGGTGTTTGGTGGCCACGGTTATATTCGTGAACACGGCATGGAACAGATTGCCCGCGACGCGCGCATCAGCACCCTGTATGAAGGCACCACCGGCATTCAGGCACTGGATCTGCTCGGCCGCAAGGTGCTGCTGATGACCCGTGGCAAGTGTGTGCGGGAATTCAGCCAGAAGCTGGTGGATTTCGGCACTCGCAACATGACCAATAGCACGCTGCGTCCCTTCGCCTGGAAGTTGCTGAAAATCGCAGCGCAGTGGAACTATCTGACCACACGCGTGATGCTCACGGCATCAAAAGACCGCGACGTGGTCAGCACCGCCAGCAATGATTTCCTGATGTATTCCGGTTACGCGATGATGGCGTACTTCTGGGCGGTGATGGCGGCCAAGGCGCAGGAAAAACTGAACAAGGGCGACGGTGAACAGGCGAAGGAATTCTACGAGGCGAAACTGGCCACGGCTGAATTCTACTTCGACCATCTGCTGCCCCAGGCCAAGGGCCATGCAGAAGCCATGCTCAAGCCCACCAAAAGCATGATGCAGCTGAAGGCCGAGCATTTCTCGTTCGATTACGAGTAATCGGTTACAAGTGATTAGTGGTGACGCGGCGCCCAGCGCCGCAACGTGATGATCATCTGTTTAAGCGTCAACGGCTTGGACAGATGATCATCCATCCCTGCTGCCAGGCAGCGGCGGCGATGCTCACCCAGCGCGTGGGCCGTTAACGCAATCACCGGCATACGCGGATAGGCCAGCTCATCTTCCCAGATACGGATCCGACGGGTGGTCTCATAGCCATCCAGGTCCGGCATTTCGCAATCCATCAGTACCAGATCGAAACGTTCGCCTCCCTGCAGGCGGCGCAGTGCTTCCTCACCACCCGAGGCGATGGTGACGCGCACCTCCAGTTTGTTCAGTAGGGCTTTGACCACCATCTGATTGACCGCATTGTCTTCCACCAGCAGCACTGACAGGTCGGGGAAGCGGCTGTCATTGCCGATTTCGGCGGCCGGCAACGGCAATTGGCCGGGCATCAACCGCACCCGAAAGCTGAACCGGGAACCCTTGCCCGGTGCGCTTTCCACGTCGATGTGACCGCCCATCAGCTCGATCAGCTGCCGGGATATGGCCAGCCCCAGGCCCGTGCCGCCGTAGCGACGGGTGGTGGAGCTGTCCGCTTGCTGGAACGACTCGAACAACTGATCCACCTGCGCCGGTGTCATGCCGATCCCTTCATCCGTCACAGAGCATTGCAGCCACAGCCAGTCACCGATGCGCTGGCAGCGCGCGCTGAGCGTTACCGTGCCCGCATGGGTGAACTTGATGGCGTTGCTGAGCAGGTTCAGCAATACCTGCCGCAACCGAGGGCCATCGCCTCGCACCCAATCCGGTATCTCATCCGGCCAGTCAGCGCGCAGGGTCAGGCCCTGTTGTTCAGCCGCGCCCTGGAAGATCGTCAGGCTGTCCTCCAGCAATCCTGGCAGATTGAAATCCTCCCGTTCCAGCTCCAGCTTGCCCGCGGCAATCTTGGAGTAGTCCAGCACATCGTTGATGATCGTCAGCAAGCTTTCGCCGGCGGTATACAGCGTATCCATGTAGTTGCGCTGGGTGCGGTCCAGAGGCGTGTCCCGCATCAACTCGGTGATACCGAGCATGGCATTCATCGGCGTGCGTATCTCATGGCTCATGCGCGCCAGGAAGTCGCTCTTTGCTGCACTCTCCGCCTGTGCCCGCGCGCTTTCGCGGGTGCGCACCAGGCTTTCCCGCTTGAGCGCGTTGAGGCGGGTGGCGAGGCCCAGTGACAGCAGGATCTGCTGCATCACCAGCGCAATCTGCAGACCGTGCACATTGAGCAGTACAGGGAAATTCCCCAGCAGACCGTAAGTGTTGAGCGCCAGCGCCAGTATCATCACCAGAAAAGCGCTCCAGGCCACAACAAAGATCCAGGCCTGGGGCCGGCGCATCACCAGGCAGATGACACCAACCGGGATCAGCACCGCGAAGGTGGCAATGGCGAAGGCACCCTGCAGATGGTTGATACTGCCGGCAGGCAGCACCAGCTGGGCCAGGGTGACCAGAAACAGCCCCCAACTCATCCAGCGCAGCGGCCAATCCAGTCGCGGTAACTCACGGGTTTCCAGGAAATCTCGGGCAAACAACACCCCGGTGAGCAGCGCCATATACGCCGCCACAAAGGGCAGGTTGTCCAGCCAGCCCAGATTCGCCGGCCACAGACGCACGACCACGCCCTGGAGGCACGCCACATACACCATGGCGAAGCCCACATGGGCCACATAGAAGCGATTGACCTTTTCCTGTGCACCAAGCCAGAGCACAAGATGATAGATCAGCAACCCGAACCCGATGCCGTAGAACAGCCCCTGAAGCCAGTCGTTCTTCAGATAGCGCACCAGAAACGCCGCGTGACCACTGAGCACCAGCGGCACCGTCATGGAGCTGTGTGTATGCACCCGGACATACAGTTGTGCGGCATCCTCCGCGGGGAGCGCCAGCGGCACGACAAAGAACCGGGCCGGAATCGGGCGGTCCGCAAACGGACGCGTATCCCCGAGCAGCCATTGCTGCCCGGGTAGTGGCTCGCCATCGCCGTCCAGCAGGAAGATGTCCAGCTCATCGAGCAGGGCATAATCCACCAGTAGCCAGGTGCGCAGTGCCGCGGGCTCGGTGTTGATCAGGTTGGCACGGAACCAGCATGCATCCGCCCGGTAGCCGAAGGTGACCTGGCGGGACGCCAGCGGCGTGAAGGTTTCAGTGTGGGCCTGCGCCAGGGTGCTTCGAGCGTCACCATCACACCAGTAGCTCAGGTGTGGTGCCAGGGAAATGTGGGCAACAGGATCAGACAACAGCAGAGGTGTGCCGGCGCGAGACGGCAGTGCATGGCTGATGATCAAGAGCAGCAGGATCAGACAAGACAGCCTGCCGACGCGTCCGGTTGCATTCATCCCTGTACCCCACCCCCCGCCAGTTCCGCTGGCACGGTTGTCACCATGCCAGCCCCCGGGTGAAGACGATCCGTTCCAAAACCACTTTATCCTAATCATGGCACCCCAGGGAACGCTCTTCTGTTTACACATGCTTACTCAATGGCGTGCGTGAACACTGGCATACTGGGCACCGCGGCAGATGCGCCGCCGGAGATATTTGTTTAGTCTTGGCAATCTGACGCAAAGGAATCTTCATGCCTTACTTCCAGGGAAAACGCATTCTGATCACCGGCGCTGGTACGGGCCTCGGTGCCCTGATGGCGGAACAGTTTGCGCGTGAGGGCGCCGAGGTGATCGTGACAGCCAGGCGCCGCAAGCCAGCAGAGGACGTCTGCAAGCGGGTGCAGGCCGCTGGCGGTCGTGGCCATGCCATGCTGCTGGACGTGAGTGATCTGGAGGCTATTCCGGCGTTCCGGGACGCAGTGCACGAGCAGGTGGGCCCCATTGATGTGCTGATCAACAACGCCGGCGTCGTCTTTGGCGGTGAGTTCGAGCAGGTCAGTCTGGCAGAGCACCTGAACACCTTTCAGATCAATACGCTGGGCCTGATTGCCATGTCCCATGCGTTCCTGGACGACCTGCGAGAGGCCGAACAGGGTCACCTGGTGAATATCGCCAGTGCCAGCGCCTATATCGGCCTGCCCTGGGGCAGCACCTACGCCGCCAGCAAATGGGCGGTGCTGGGCTTTTCCGAATCCCTGCGGCTGGAGCTGCGGGAGCGGCGCATCAATAATGTTGCCGTGACGACGGTCTGCCCCAGTTATATCAATACTGGCATGTTCGATGGCGTGCGCAGCCCGTTGCTGTCACCCATGCTGCGACCGGAGAAAGTTGTCAAATCCATAATGCGCGGCATCCGCAACAAAGAAGCCATGGTCGCTGAGCCGCGCATGGTAAAAAATATTGATTTACTTAAGGGCGTACTGCCGGGGCGTGTATGGGACGAAGTCGCCAAACGCACCGGCATATCCACGTCCATGAAGCACTGGCAAGGCAAATAGCGCACAACACGTGATACACACATAAAGGAAGAAGGATCTCTGATGAAGCCCTTGAGTCCGGTGGACCAGCTTTTTCTGTGGCTGGAACGACGCCAGCAGCCCATGCATGTCGCTGGCCTTCAACTGTTCAGCTTTCCCGAAGATGCCGGCCCGAAGTACGTCAGCGAGCTGGCGCAATCCATGCGCGACTACAGCTGTCCGGTAAAGCCCTTCAACCAGCGCCTTCACACCCGTTTTGGCCAGGCCTTCTGGGTGGAGGACAAGCAGTTCGACATCGATCATCACTTCCGCCATGAGGCGCTGCCCAAACCCGGCCGCATCCGGGAGCTGTTGTCGCTGGTCTCCGCAGAGCATTCCAATCTGCTGGACCGGGAGCGGCCCCTGTGGGAAGCCCATCTGATCGAAGGCATTCGCGGCCGCCGCTTCGCGCTGTACACCAAGGTGCATCATTCCGTGGTGGACGGTATATCTGCCATGCGCATGGGCATGCGTGCGCTGTCCACTGATCCGAATGAGCGTGATCTGTCACCGGTCTGGGCCAGCACACCGAAACGGCGTGAACGCATGCAGCTTACCGCAAACCCGGTAGCTGCCGTGAGTGGCCTGGCGCGACTGACCGCCGGGCTCAGCAAACAGATCGCGACCGTGCCGGCGCTGGCGCGGGAGGTCTATCAGATCACCCAGAAAGCCAAGAACGATCCGGATCATGTCTCCATCTTTCAGGCACCGCAGAGCATCATCAATCAACGCATCACCGGTAGCCGACGCTTTGCTGCGCAGTCCTACGACACCTGCCGTTTCAAGGCGATCAGCAAGGCCTTTGGCTGCACCATGAATGATATCGTGCTGGCCGTCTGTGGCAGTGCACTGCGCGACTATCTGATCAGTCAGAATGCCTTGCCGGACAAGCCGCTTATTGCCATGGTGCCGATGAGCCTGCGCACAGACGACAGCGCTGGCGGCAACCAGATTGCCACCATTCTGGCCAACCTGGGCACGCATATCGCCGACCCGGCCAACCGCCTGCGTGTCATCAAGGCATCTGTAGAAGAAGCCAAAGCGCGCTACAAACAGATGACCCCGGAAGAGATTCTCAACCTTACCGCGTTGATGATGGCACCGACCGGGCTCAATCTGCTGACGGGTCTGGCACCGGAATGGCGGGCGTTCAACGTCATCATTTCCAATGTGCCCGGCCCGAAGGAGCCACTGTACTGGAATGGGGCCAAGCTGGAGGGGATGTATCCGGTCTCCATCACACTTAATCAGATCGCGCTCAATATCACCTTGACGAGCTATGTCGATCAGCTCGAGTTCGGCATTATCGGTTGTCGCCGGACGCTGCCGTCCATGCAGCGCCTGCTGGACTATCTGGAACACGGCATCCGCGAACTGGAAGTTGCTGCAGGCATAAAATAAGCCCCTTTCGGGGCTTGTTTTTTATCCTGCTCCACTCCGCTATTACTTGTTCATTTTCCTGAACACTTCCATGACATCAAATGGCAGCGGGAAGAAGATCGTCGACGAATTTTTCTGCGACATGTCACTCATGGTCTGCAGATAACGCAACTGCATGGCGCCCGGATCATTGGTCATGATCTGTGCCGCTTCTACCAGTTTTTCTGCGGCTTGCTGTTCGCCTTCTGCGTGAATCACTTTCGCCCGACGCTCTCGTTCAGCTTCCGCCTGACGGGCAATGGCGCGAATCATGTTTTCATTCAGATCGACATGCTTGATTTCCACGTTGGTCACCTTGATGCCCCAACTGTCAGTCTGGGAATCAATGATCGCCTGGATATCTTCATTAAGCTTGTCACGCTCGGAAAGCATCTCGTCCAGATCGTGCTTGCCCAACACCGAACGCAGCGTGGTTTGCGCGAGCTGGCTGGTGGCAGAGTAATAATCCTCAACCTGGATGATGGCCTTGTTGGGGTCCACAACGCGAAAGTACAGCACCGCGTTCACGCGCACAGTCACGTTATCGCGGGAAATCACATCCTGGCTGGGTACATCCAGCGTGATAATTCGCAGATCCACCCGCACCATTTGCTGGACGCCAGGAATGACAATGATCAGACCCGGCCCTTTCACGGCCTGGAAACGCCCCAGGAAAAAGACTACGCCGCGCTGATACTCCGGCAGAATACGCACCGACATTGCAACCAGGCCCAGAACAAGCAGCACCGGTGTCAGATAAGCAATCATGAATCATCTCCTTGCTATGATGCCGGGGGAGAGTCCCCGGCAGGTTCTACATCCACACTCAACCCTTTCACGGCCGTCACTCGCAGCTTCTGGCCGCTGTGCACTTCCACGGCGGCGCTCGCACGCCAGGACTCGCCAAACACTCTTACCCGGCCTTCGCCGGCCTGGAAATCATTCAGCGCCACCGCTTCGGCACCGATCAGGCCTTCTGCGCCGGTTATCGAGGGCGTACGTCGTAACCGTATCATACGCGTCAGCCCCCAGGTCATCAGCCCGGCAGACACCAGCGCCGTACCACCTATCATCGGGATCGAAATGTGCAGGTTCGCATCATCCATCAGGATGATGGACCCGAACACGAAGGCGATGATCCCTCCCAGGCCGAGAATGCCGAAACTTGGCATGAAGGCCTCCCCCACCATGAAGGCAAGCCCCAGAATGATCAGTGCCAACCCCGCATAGTTGATGGGCAACACCTGGAAGGCATACAGCGCCAGAATCAGGCAGATGGCGCCGATCACGCCGGGATAGATATTTCCGGGGCTGGAGAGTTCGAAGATGATGCCGTAGAAACCCACCAGCATCAGGAAGTAGGCGATATTCGGATTGGTAATCACCGCCAGGAAATTATTGCGCCAGTCCGGCTCCACCGCGACGATCTGCAGGTCGGCGGTCGCCAGCGTGTAGCTGCCGCGCTCCATGCGCACTTCCATGCCATCGATCTGCGCCAGCAGATCTTCGATATCTTCCGCGACCACATTGATGACGTTCTGCTCCAGCGCGTCACTGGACGTCAGATTGACGGCTTCGCGCACGGCCTCCTCCGCCCAGTCGGCATTGCGTCCGCGCAGCTCGGCCAGCCCTCTTATATAGGCAACCGCATCTTCCAGCACTTTGCGTTCCATGGCGGTGCCGCCACGGCGCTTGGCAATTCCCTCACCGTCAACATCTGCACCGCTGCTATCGTCGGCTTCCGGTGCTGGCTGTTGGGGCTCCTCTGGCGCGCCGGGCATCCCCCCCATCTGAACCGGGGTGGCCGAACCGAGATTCGTGGAGGGCGCCATGGCCGCCACATGGCTGGCGTAAAGCAGATAGGTGCCTGCACTGGCGGCACGCGAACCCGACGGCCCGACGTAACCCACGACCGGGATCGGCGATGACAGGATTTCCTTGATCATCTGCCGCATGGCGCTGTCGAGCCCACCCGGCGTATCCATCCGCAGAATAATCACTTCCGCGCCAACGTCCCGCGCCTGCTGCATGCCACGCAGCACATAATCGCTGGTGGCCGGGCCGATCGGGCCGTTGATGTCCAGTACCACCGCCGCCCGACGGCTGTCCTGCGCCAGCGACCCGAGGCTGAGCAATATACCCAATCCCAGACAGACCATTGCGGCAACACGGAACCGCCGCTGCCAGGAAAACATCTGTTGCCTGAAACGTATCATGGACACCTCTGTGACGAGCACCGCCCTCGCGACTGATGCCATGATCCGCCCTGCCCCATGAGCTGGTCGTCAACGACATCCGATACCGGGCGTACCGGTAATTTTTCCTTGTTCAACAAAGGTATAGGGGAAACAAAACAAACTCAAGCAGGGCGCAGAACAGCGCTTGACAAGCGCTGAAAAAAAAGTGGCGGGGGTTCAGAAAAGGGGGTAAGGTTAATTCAGCTGCAGCATTCAGGCAGTAAATGCTGTATGCAACACCTGTAATTATTTGTTTTTCTGAGGTATAGATTCAATGGCTACCGGCACAGTGAAATGGTTCAACGAGTCCAAAGGTTTTGGTTTCATTACTCAGGACGACGGCGGTGCAGACGTATTCGTTCACTTCAGCGCGATTCAGGGTTCAGGCTTCAAGACCCTCGCTGAAGGTCAGAAGGTCTCCTACGAAATTCAACAGGGCCCCAAAGGTCCTCAAGCTGCCAACGTCAACGCCGGCTGAACAGGCCCCGTGACCATGGCAGAATGACAGAAAGCCTCATCCCTTGTCGGGGGTGAGGCTTTTTTGTTGTCCGCTTTCCGCACGCTGCTCGTCAGCCGTGACGTAATGCTGTTTTTTTCTGCCGACTGAGACGCTTGAGCGCCCACTCCCGACGCGCGGCTTCGCTTCGCGACGGCACCTGCTCTGTGTACACCAGCGCCACAGGACGTCTGGCGCGGGTATATCGCGCGCCGCGCTGCACGCCCGGCTCAGTGCCATTGTGCTCGCTGGTGCGCCGCACCGGATCGGTGGTGATCCCGGTGTAATAGGTGCCATCCGCACACTCCACCATATACACATACCAGATCGGCGTACTCGCCGTGTTACCCTCAGCCGCCTCTGTTATGCTCTCGGCAATGGCCGTGCTGTCTGTTGTATCGTCTGTCGGCATGGCCTCTGATCCGCTGCTCCATCATGCCTGAAGGATTGCTGACATGATTTCGTATCTGTACTGGTTCGTACTGATTGCCCTGTTGTTCGTTATTCTGTTCGGCCTTGGCGCGCGACTCAACCGCTGGAAGCCCGCGATCATCGTCAGCGCCATCGTGCTGGCCAGTGGCACCCTGCTGTACTACTTCTATCTGGAACAGATGTTCGTCAAACGCTGGGGTGGCAGCATGAGCATCAGCGTGCCCGCCGGACAGGTGCATATGGGCGCCACCTGGAAAGACGACAACCTGTGGATACAGAACTACGACCCTGATACCAACACCTGCATCTTCAGCGAGTACGCGCGCGGCAACCTGCTGGAAGGCCGGGTGGTCATTCGCAACTGCAACCCCCTGCTGCCCGCCCGCCAGCCCGATACGTCCACCCGCGAGAACTGATCATGCCCGCAACAGCAACAGACAGCGAAGCTGCGCTACTGGCACGCCTGGCCAGCAGCCCTGGCGAGGTCGAGGTATCACAGGTGCTTGCCGTCATCGACGCGCATTATGCGTACACGCCCACTCATTTCAGTATCGGTGACGGCGACGACCGGGTGGACAACCCGGCGGGCCAGAATCAGGTGGCCTGCCGCATTCTCGCCTTCGCCAGGCTGCACCAGCTGGATACCTCGCGCACGCTGGCCTGCTTCGGGCACTACTATCGCGACGAGGTCGTCGCTGATCCTCAGGGCACCCGCCATGCCAACATTCGCGCCTTCATGCGCCACGGCTGGTCCGGGGTTCACTTTCACGGCGACGCCTTGCAGCCATAGCGGTTCAGAGACCTGCCCGAAACACGTATAATACCTGCCACATCAGGCCCGGGCCGGCGCGCATCGGGCACCTCACCGCACCCAGACCACCGGCAGACAGCGCCGGCGGCCACTGACGGGACACAATCCGACTCCATGACCGAATTTGCCATAGGCCAGCGCTGGCTCAGCGAAACCGAAACCGAGCTGGGACTCGGTATCGTCGTCAATCTCGACTACCGCCTGGTGACGGTGTTCTACCCCGCCTGCGAAGAAGAACGCACCTACGCCAAGAACAATGCCCCGCTGTCCCGCATGACCTTCGGCCCCGGCGATACCATACAGACCAACGACGGCGACACGCTGGTGGTCCAGTCTGCGGAAGAGGTAGATCAGTTGATGATCTATCGGGCAGCGCCTGAACAACATCCGGATACGCTGCGCACCATCCCGGAAAGCCAGCTGGGCTACCTGGTCGAACTGAGCGCAGTGACCGATCGCCTGTTCTCCAAGCAGCTGGACAGCAAGGGCTGGTTCACCATGCGCGTTGCAGCGCTCAATGCCCTGGCACGCTCCGAGCAGTCGCCGGTGCAGGGCCTGCGCGGGCCGCGTATCGACCTGATCGGCCACCAGCTGGCGATCGCCGACGACGTGGCGCAGCGCTATGCGCCCCGCGTCCTGCTGGCCGACGAAGTCGGGCTGGGCAAGACCATCGAAGCCGGCCTGATCATTCACCAGCAATTGCACACTCATCGGGCCCAGCGCGTACTGGTGGTGGTGCCCGCACCACTGGTGCACCAGTGGTTTGTGGAAATGGTGCGGCGCTTCAACCTGCATTTCAGCATCTTCGACCGTGAGCGGTTGCTTGCCCTGCAGCCCGAAACCAGCCTTCGCGACATGCTGGCGAATATCATTGCCGGTGAGGACGACGACACGGACGACAGCGCAGAGCCGGACGCCGCCTCGCCGGCATCCACCAATCCGTTCATGAGCGAGCAGTTGATCCTCTGCAGTACCGAGTTCCTGGAGCACTGCGACATGGCGCAGCTCGCCGATGCGGACTGGGACCTGCTGGTGGTGGACGAGGCGCATCACCTGACCTGGTCTGACGCCGAGGCCAGTGAAGCCTACCAACGGGTAGAACGCCTCGCGGCCTCTGCGCGCGGTCTGCTGCTGCTCACCGCCACGCCTGAGCAACTGGGTATCGAGAGCCATTTCGCCCGACTGCGCCTGCTCGACCCGGATCGCTTCCATTCCCTACCGGACTTTCTTGCCGAGCAGGATGCCTATCAGTCGGTCGCCACCCTGGCTGCGCGGCTGCATGACGAGCCGGCCTGGGATAGCGCGCTCAAGGCCGAGGCCGCCAGACATCTGCCGGAAATGACCATCACCGAAAGCGCCCGGGACGAGATTCTGCGGGAATTGCTGGATCGCAGCGGCACCGGCCGCGCCGTGTTCCGCAATACCCGCAAGCACGTCAGCGGCTTTCCGGCCCGCCACGTCTACGGCGAGCCGATGATGTGGCCCGACCAGTACGGCCCTCGGGACGCGCCGGCGGACCCCGGCGACCCGGATCAATTGCTGCATCCGGAAAGCGGCTATGCCGATGACAGCTGGTGTTCCGAGGACAGCCGCGTTGCCTGGCTGGCAGATTTCCTGCGCCAGAACCGGGACCAGAAGGTACTGGTGATCTGTGCACGGCGCGAGACCGCCATCGATCTGCATGCCTGGTGCGGCTACAAGCTGGGCATGAACGTGGCCGTGTTCCACGAAGACATGGATCTGATCAGCCGCGACCGGGCGGCGGCCTATTTTGCCGACGAGGAAGACGGCGCCCAGGCGCTGATCTGCTCGGAGATCGGCAGCGAAGGCCGTAATTTCCAGTTTGCCCACCATCTGGTGCTGCTGGATCTGCCGCGCAATCCGGACCTGCTGGAACAGCGCATCGGCCGACTGGACCGTATCGGCCAGCAGGAAGAGATCCGCATCCACGTGCCCTATTTCGCCGGCCATGCCCAGGAAGTGCTTTTCCGCTGGTACGATGAGGGTATGCAAGCATTTACTAACACCAATGCCGCCGGGCCCCAGATTCTGGCTGAAACCCGCGAGGCGCTGGAGCAGGCGCTCAACCATCCGGGTGACGACGCGCAGGCAGACGCGCTGATCGCTCAGACGCAAGCCGTCACCGCAGCACTGCACGCCCGCATGGAAGCCGGCCGAGACCGCCTGCTGGAGCTGGGCTCCCATGATCCCGAGCGAGCGGAAAAACTGATTGCCGCCCTGGACGAGGCCGACCAGGCACCGCCCACGGACTTTATGGAAGCCGCCTTCGAGCGCTTTGGCGTCGAGGTGGAAGAACACTCCGCCGAGGCGCTGATCCTCAAGCCCGGCGCGCATATGGAAGGGCCTTTCCCGCAGCTGCCGGAAGAAGGCGTGACGGTCACCAGTCATCGGCGCACCGCCCTGGCCCGGGATGACATTCAGTTCCTCACCTGGGAGCACCCCATGGTCACCGGGGCCATCGACATGGTGCTGGCCGAAGATCGCGGCAAGGCCTGCGTCACCCTGCTGCGCAACCGCAAGGTGAAACCCGGCACGCTATTGGTAGAGGCCGTGTACACCATCAGCTGTGTGGCACCGCGGGCCTTGCAGGCCAACCGCTTCCTGCCCACCACCGTGCTGCGCTCACTCATCGACGCCCAGGGCCGGGACCTGAGCCAGGCCATCAGCCACGAAGGGCTGAGCAAGCAATGCCACAAGCTCGACAAGCCACTGGCGCGCAAGATCGTCGACAGCCAGCAACCGCTGCTGGAAAAACTGCTGGCAGCGGAACAGACCCGGGTCAACGCCCAGGCCGATGCGGTGATCGCCGAGGCTCGGGCAGCCATGCAGCGCGAGCAGCAGCATGCCCGCAACCGGCTGGCCCAGTTGCGGGAGAAGAACCCCGCGATCCGACCTGAGGAAATCGCCTTTATCGACGAGCAGACGCGACAGCTGGAGCGCCATCTGGACGAAGCCAGCTGCCAGCTCGCTGCTGTGCGGATCATCGTCGCCGGCGAGTAACCGCCGTCACCGGCCGATGACGCCGATCCGCGCTATGATGGGGTGATGGATAACCCCTATAGCGAAAGCACACTGATCAACTGGTTCAAGCGCGAGCTGGAAGCCGCTGGCGCAGATGCCGACTGGGAGCGCCAGCCCTACAGCTATGACGCCATGAACCCCTATGATTTCCTGTGCGCCCGGCTGATTCGTGAGGCCGAGCGCACCTGGCGCCTGAAGTACGGCTTTGCCCCCACCCCCGGCCAGCTGCAGAAAGCCCTTGGCGCAGCAGAATTCGACCGCTCCCGCACCCGCCGCCAGACCCGCCTCCCCTGGCTACGCTGGCTGCGTTTGCGCTAGGTCTCAGAACGCCATTTCCGCACCCTTCCGATACCATTCATAGCATCTGCATTCATGTGCGGCCGCTCAGAATGTGCGACTGTCGGCCCCACCATAACGACAAAATGCGCCGCAGCATGCGCTACGACAACACGCTACGACAACGAGGAACTGCCGATGTCACACCAGGAATTGCCCGGCTGGCGCTGGGGCCCCTTCACCTTCCGCCTGCCGTTCTACCATACCCGTCTGTGCTGGCCCGAGTTCCTCCAGGGCATCTTCGTCGCCGCCGCCACCGGCCTGGCGCTGGTCCCGGTAATGACCACCCTGTTCGGGCTGACCTTCGAACAGGCCATCGCGCTGTCCTTTATTCATACCGTGCTCATCGCCTCGGCGGTGATTGTCTTCGGGGAGCCCTACGCCGCCGGCTGGATCACCCCTGCGCTGGCGCTGGTGCTGGCTTACGTCGTCGGGTTTGATGACCCGGTATCCCGCTTCCAGGCGATGACGGCCCTGTCGCTGAATTTCGCCTTTCTGGTTTTTTTGCTCGGCATCACCGGGATGGGCCGGCAATTGATTGTCTGGCTCCCCAATACGCTCAAGGCCGGCATCATTCTTGGCGCCGCACTGGCCGCGCTGAAGCGGGTGTTTGTCGATGACATTGCCAGCTTTCTCGCGCAACCGGTGGCCATCAGCGTGGCCTGTGCCGTCTGTCTGATCTTCACCTTTTCGCTGCCGATGCAGAAGCTCAAGGCGCGCAGCCGTTTCTTCTTTCTGCTCGGCGCACTGGGCCTGCTGCCCGGCTTCATCGCCGCGGCGCTGATCGGCCCACTGTTCGGTGAAGTGACCTACGATATCCGTTGGGGTTTCATGATCCCGCCGGTCAGGGAAACCTTTGCGCTGGTGTCGCCCTTCAGCATCGGCTGGCCAGACGCCCAGATGTTCATTCAGGGCATACCTCTGGCACTGATCGCCTACATCATCCTGTTCGGTGACCTGGTGACCGGCAATGAGGTGTTACGCGACGGCCTGAAATTCCGCAAGGATGAAAAGATCGATATCAACCCGGGGCGCTCGCATCTGTCGCTCTCCATCCGGAACGGGATCATGGCCATCGTGGCGCCCTTCTTCCCGACCCAGGGTTCGGTGTGGACCGGGGTTCACGTGATTATCGTGCAACGCTGGAAGCTGGGGCCCAAATCCATGAACAGCCTGCACAGCGGCCTGCATTCCTACTACCTCATGGGCATTCCGTTTATCTTCTTCACGCTGCCGCTGTTGACCGCACTGCAACCCTTGCTGCCTGTCGCGCTTGCGCTGACACTCGTGCTCACCGGTTTCGCCTGCGCCTACATCGCCATGTCGATTCCCACGGAAAACATTTCCCGGGGCACCGTTGTGCTGATCGGCGCGGCACTGGCGTTCTTCGAGCCGTGGATTGGTCTGCTGGTGGGTATTGCCGCAACCCTGCTGCTAGTGGGCTGGGACCGCAACCCGGAACCGATTCCCCTGGACCATGATTGACACAATCGGTCCTGACATCACCTGAAAGACCCGGTCTGGCGGTCGCTTCTGCGACCGCCTTGCCATAAAAATATCCTTATTTCACAGTCACATGGCACTTTGCCATTATCCCCGGCTGTGTTTTTCACCCAGTGAAACGTCTATTCTCAACGCCGGCATCCTTGCTGCGCGGAGTCACTGAATCGTGTATTCACTTTTTCCGGCCATCATTGCTGTGCTGTTTCTCGGTTACGGCCTCTATGTAGTGAAACAACGAGGCAGCACGCCGATTACACGCAGCTTTTTTGTGCTGTGCTTTACCACCTTCATGTGGCAAGCCACCTGGGCAGTCATGTTTCAGGTCAGCGACCCTGATGTTGCGCTGCGTCTCGCCCATGTCGGCTATTTCATGATCCTGTTTCTGCCCACCAGCCTTTATCATTTTCTGGTGGCCATTACTGGCCGCGAGCAAGAGCGGCGGTTCGTCTTTCTGTCTTATGCTGTTGCCGCCGTGCTGGCGGTGTTGCTGTTTACGACGCCCTGGATCGTATCCGGCACCTTCGATTATTTCTTCGGACCCTATCCGGAAGCGGGCCTCTTGCATCCGCTGCATGTGCTCCAGACCTGCGTCGTGGTATTGCGTGGCTTGTATATTACCTGGCGCGCCCAGGCAGAAGCGGCACCGCGTCAGCGCATACGGCTGCGCTACTGCGTCGCCAGTCTGCTGATCTATCTGTTTGCGGCCGTGGATTACCTGTGCAACTACGGCATGGAGTTCTATCCGCCCGGCGTGTTCCTGATCTTCATCAGCCTCGGGCTGCTTACCCTGGCCACCGTACGCTATCAGTTGATGGACGTGTCCGTGGCCATCAGCCAAGGCCTGGCGCGACTGATGACCCTGTCGTTATTCGCCCTGTTGTATCTGGGCAGCCTGGTGTTGCTGCGTGTGCAGTTCCCCGATGCGCCGTTCGCAGCCGATGCTGCCGTCGGTTTGTTCTGGCTGGTGCTCATAGGCGAAAGCTATGCCCCCTTGCGGCGTTTTTTGCAGGGCCTGCCGGACAGACTGCTGCAGGGAAACCGCCAGCGCTATAGCTACAGCGACGTGATGCAGGCGCTGACCGACGGCCTCAGTCGGCATATCACCCTCTCGCAACTGGCGGATACGCTGGAGCAGGTGATGCAGGACCAGGCCCGCATGTCGCCGGTGCGACTGCTGGTGCGCGAGGGCATTGCCGGCGGCAGTACCGAATTGGGCAGCAACGGTTTTTTCCTCTGGGACACGCAGGACCATGCGCTGCAAAATACGCCGGCTCTGCAGCAGGATCACCCCCTGTTCAGGGAAGTCACCGCCGATCAACCCATGCGGCATTATCGGGAACTGGGCGGCGAGTCGCGCACATTACTGCGTCAACATGATGCGATGTGTGCCGTCGTGGTCCGTCTCGAAGATGAACCACTGGCTGTGCTGCTGGTGGGCAAGCAGGACGGCTTTGCCCACTACACACACGACGACCTGGATTTGCTGGAACTGTTGCCCGGACAACTTACCCTGGCGCTGGACAAGGTGCATGCCTATGCCCGTGTCTGCGCCGGGCTGGCGCGTGCAGGCAAGACCGCCTCGCTGATGACGCTGATGAACGAGTATCAGCATGAGCTGAAAGCACCGGTGAGCATCATGCACATGTATGCCCAGTCAGACATGGGTGATGACATTCTTCGCGAGGAAGTGATGACCCAGTGCCACCGCCTGTTCGGGTTGCTCGATCAGATGCTGCGTGTCTTGCATGATGACCGCGAACGCGATGAGAAACCTGTCCCCCTCAACGCGGTGGTACAGGCCGCGCTGCGCCTGTTTCCGCCACGCCAGGCGCATATCAATCTTGAACTGGATCCGGCACAGCCTATGGTGCTCGGGGACGCCGATGATCTGTTGATTCTGTGCATCAACCTTCTGAAGAATGCGGCGGAGGCCGGCGAAACGGAGCGGCCCAATCTGGTGACCGTTGCCACCCATAGCCTCAACAACGGCATGGCCGTGAGCCTTACCGTTGCCGATACCGGCAAAGGGATGTCGCCCGCACAACTGGCTGAGCAGGCCCGGCCTCTGGCATCCACCAAGCCCGGCGGCAGCGGCCTGGGCCTGAAAGTGATTCGCCGCGTCGCCGCAGAGCACCTCGGCCAGGTCCGCCTGGACAGCCAGGCCAACGAAGGAACCCGGGTTGAAATCCGCTTTCCCTCTCTGACGTCACTGCGTCAATCGGAGGCAGGATGACACGCGCGATACACCCGCCCTGCGGCCGTATTCTGTTGGTCGAAGACGAGCCTGCCATTCGCCGTCTGTTTCGTCATACCTATGACGAATTCGATCTGCTCACCGCGAGCTCTGTTCAGGAGGCACTTGCCTTGCTGCGGCAACCCGACCATGGCATTGGCGTACTCCTGGCGGATCATTATCTGCCTGATGGTACCGGGGTGGAGGTGCTGGCCTGGGCGCGCCAGGCAATCCCCCAGACAGTGCGGCTGCTGACAACGTCCCACGCCCATCTGTCGCAAGCCATGGCAGCCGTCAACGATGGCGGTATCGCCGGTTATATTCTCAAACCCTGGCAACTGGAAGACCTGCGCAAACGCCTGGACGAAGCGCTTCGCGCTTTCGTCAGCCGACAACAGGAACTGACCCTGCTGGAAGGGAAACGCAGCACCCTGATGGCACTGGCCGCCAGCATTGCCCACGAAATGCGCACACCCCTTGCCTCGATTCGTATGCGCGCAGAAGCTATTGCCGAGCACTGGCCCACCCTCATGCACCTTTACGAGGATGCGCTGCGCAATGGGAATCTGCCCGGGCCAGCCCCGAGGGCAAGACGGCTTGCGGCATTTCGTGACAGCCTTGATGTCATTCGCCAGGAAGTCGATCACTCGAATCTGGTCATTGATATGCTGCTGGCCTCTGCCAATGCGGAAAAATTCGATACGGCGACGTTTGCGATCTATAACGTGCGCGAATGCGTAGAGGAAGCCCTGGCACATTTTCCATTTCCGCCCGGCCTGTCCGAGCGCATCAGCGTGCATGTTCAGGGTGATGTGCGTTTCTACGGTTCCGATGTCCTGCTGACGTTTGTGCTCTACAACCTGATGAAGAATGCCAGCCAGGCAATACAGGCCGCAGGCAAAGGACGTATTCGCATCGGGATGCAACAGACCCGTACCGGTGCAGTGCTCACCATCAGCGATACCGGCTCGGGTATCGCGCCCGAGGTGTTGCCACGCATATTTGATGATTTCTTTACCACGCGCGCCGTAGGCACAGGCGTCGGTCTGGTCTTCTGCCGCCGAGCCATGTTTGCCATGGGCGGTGAAATTCGATGTCGTTCACGTCATGGCCACTACACCAGCTTCCGTCTGCGCTGGCCCACGTGCCAGACAAACACCGGATAGTGATGACATAAAAACG
This sequence comes from Alcanivorax sp., assembly GCA_022565695.1. Classification (GTDB taxonomy): domain Bacteria; phylum Pseudomonadota; class Gammaproteobacteria; order Pseudomonadales; family Alcanivoracaceae; genus Isoalcanivorax. The sequence continues at coordinate 344,575 of JAIUME010000001.1, forward strand.
CGGGGAGCGCCCGCTGTCCTGAGCGCCCCCACGCCCGGACGGACCAGCCCTGTCCCTGGACAAGTACCACCCTTACTTGCTGACTACATACGGACTATGCTTGTTATGATAGTGTCCGTTTACGCCGTTGTCTCCATGACGCGGGCGGCCTCTCTGGTTGAATCCAGCGGCACTTCATAGGCACGGATCTTTGCCAGTATCGATGCCGGAAGCCGGCTGATACGACGCTGGTGATTGGCAAAAACGATCTGCTGATAGCCTCCGGATACCAGATCACCCGTCTCGGCATTATAGAAACGAAACACCAGATAGAACGATGCCTGCTTCACCAGTGCCGCATTCATTTCGCAACGGATTTTCTGGAACGGGAAGGTTTCGTTGACATAATCGTTGTGCGCCAACTTGGTAATGAACACACCCTGATCCTGCAGCATATCTGCGGAAATGCATTTGAAGAACCAGGATTCCCGGCACATGCCCTGCCATTCGAAGTAGCGGGAAAAATAGGTATTCGCATAGGCATTGGAATCCTTGAGCCAGGTTTCCAGTGTATGCGTATAGGTATTTTCCGCTTTATCGAACGACAAGGCCTGCCAGTTTTCCAGCGAATCATCGCGGATACCGGCTTGCCAGGACGAGGTGGGAATCGTGACATGATGGTTCATGGTGTATCTCCTGTTGGATTGACTAATGGCGAAAAATTCCGGAATTGGAAAATTTCGCCATTAACGTTAGTCCAACCAGGCACACCAGATGCCAATGAATTTTTCAGCAAACGAAAAATGTTGGCGATGATGGCAAAGTGCCATCATTCTATTGCATGAGTTTCCTGTTCACATTCTGTCTTGAAAGCAAATTTTACTAACTGCTGGTTTTCAAAAAAGGCAATCAGCGTCAGCCCTCACCGTTTGAGCGGTTTGATTTCCAGCATTGCCGCCACCAGGGATTGCTGCAATTCACCCGGTGTCACAACGACGCTTTCATCGTCATCACCCGGCATGATGGCAACGGACGTATCGTCGTCGGTCATGCCCGGCAACCAGCGTTCCAGCCAGACATCCAGATGAATGACCGTGGGGCTGTATTCCGCCCAGTCGTCCGCGGCCCAGGCCGCCGCCATATCCGGATGTGGCCAGACAGGCAGGCATTCTTCATCATCGGCGCGCAACGCCACCCAGTCATCACCCCGAGCCAGGCTCCAGATTTCATTGTGAGTGACCGCCTGTTTTACAAAGTAGTCGTAACGTTCATCTGCGGGCAGCGACAGCGCTTTGCGCATTTGGGTGGTATCAAGGGAATAGGTCATGGCAGCCTCCCGGCTTACTCAGAGGGCCGACCAGCATGACACAAACCCGGCGTCTTCACACAGAAAATCCGCGCGCCAATACGCCTGTCCTGCCCGTCGCTGACGGCTTCTTTACGACGCTGTTACACTGGGCGCTGATGAAACAGGCCAACTCGACAGGAGGTCCTCGACATGCCGTCAGCCCCCCGCCATCCGTTCCGTACTGCGTTGCTGCTGCTCTGCGCCGCATCGGTCGCTGTGGTGTTGCTGGCAACGGCGCTGACCCTGTTCTGGCCCACTGAGCACCTGCGCAGCAGCCTGGCCGATCTGGCCAGCGAGCGCCTCGGCACAGCCGTTCTCATTGAGGGCGACGCGCAAGCGCGGCTGTGGCCCAGGCCGACACTGCGGGTCACTGAGGTATCACTGGGCGATGACGAAGGCAGTCTCGCAGCAGGCAGCGCCAGCTTGCGCTGGCTGCCGCTCCTGCGCGGGCGGCTGGTGCCGGCATCCGTTTATCTGGACACCCCGGTGCTAACGCTGGTGCGCGACCAGGACGGCGTGCTGAATATCGATCCACGCCGGGACACCGCCGACCCGGCGCAGGTGGCCACCATATCGAATCTGCACGTCCGACAGGGCACATTGCGCTGGCATGATCCGGCACGGGAACAGCAGGCGGCCGTGACCGGCCTTGAACTATCACTGCCTTCGTTCCACTGGCGCCGCGCCGGGGACGGAGCACACCCGCTGTCCCGGCTCAGTCTCTCCGCCAACGCCAGCGCAGCGATATTGCGTTACAACGCTCTCACGCTGTCCGATATCTCACTGAGCCTGTCCGGCCGCGACGGCGCAGTACAAAGCGACGACTGGCAGATGTCCTTCCTCGACAGCGCCGGCACTGGCGAGGCCGACATGGACTTCAGTGAGGCGCCGGCACGCTGGGCGCTGGCACTTCAGTTCGACGCGCTTCAAGCCGCCGCACTGCCCGAAGAATGGCTACCCGGCGAGGCGGCCTCTGGCAGTGCCGGGCTGAGTCTATCGCTGACCAGTCACGGCAATGATACCGATGCGGTATTGCAGCACCTGGACGGCACTGTTCGTCTTGATGGGCGCGATATGGTGTTGCACGGCATGGATCTGGACGAGGAACTGGTGCGCTTCCAGCGCACCCAGCGCTTCAGTCTGGTGGACGCCGGCGCGGTGATCTTTGCTGGCCCGGCGTGGCTCGCCGCAACCAAGGGGTCGGAGTTCGTCCGCCTGCTGGATCGTGCTGACGGCGATACCGATATCGTTCGCCTGCTTTCCGCATGGACCATCGAAGAGGGCGTGGCCCGGGCCCAGGATGTCGCCATGGCCACCCGGCAAAACCGTATCGCGCTCAAGGCCGACCTGGACCTGCCAGGGCGCCGCATCAACGACGCGGCGGTGGCGGTGCTCAACAAGGATGGCTGTACGGTGATGCAGCAACGCATCCACGGCAGCTTCAGTTCGCCGGAAATCGAGGAACCCGACATCGTCGATGCGCTGCTGGGTGCCCCGCTCGCACTGCTGCGACGGGGGCTGGATGCCCTGCCCATCGAACGCGATGCCTGTGACGTCTTCTATCAGGGCGAGGTTACAGCACCCACCGAAGATTGACCCGACACCCGTCAGCGCAGTTCCCGACCACACCCTTCGAAGTGCTCGTCACCCCACTGCACGGCGACCTGATAGTCGAAGGCCTCGCCGGACATGATGTCCTGACAGGGCGTCAGGCGCGCCTCGATATTCAACGCTGCGGTCCCGAAGCCGGTTTCTGTGGCCTCGGTCTGGTATGTCACGACCGGCACGTTCCCGATACGGGTTTCTTCTCCGCCCGGATCAGGCGCATTCACTTCCCGCTCCCCGTAAGCCAGCACCAGATGCAGACGCTCGTCCGGGTAGATGTCCAGAAACCAGCCCGGCTCCTGGCCGATGGCGCGGAATACCACACCCCTGTCCCGGGCAGCATCCCATGGCCCTGCGGAGGCTTCGGGAGTCTCTGTCGTCGGCTGCGGCGGCGGCGGTGTCTCATCACAGGCTGCCAACAGCAATGCGGCCGCAAATATGGCCGTACCCGGAAGTCCGGGCCGGATATTGATCCGTGTCAGTGTATCCATGATCAGCTCCCTGCGGTTTGTCGTGCCTTTCGCGTACTATACCTTATCGTCTGATACCGGCCACGACACGGCCAGCCTGATATGGCCTGACAAGACCTGAAAGAGCCAGCTTATGAAAATCAGTGACATGCGGCGAGATTACGAGAGTAGCGGCCTGCGGCGGTCGGATCTGCATGCCGACCCGCTGGTGCAATTCGAAACCTGGTTCGAGGAGGCGCACGCCGCTGGCGTGGCAGACGTCAATGCCTTGTCTCTCGCCAGTGTCGGCGCGGACGGGCAGCCCGGACTGCGCACGGTCCTGCTCAAGGACGTCAGCGATGGCGGCTTTGTGTTCTACACCAATTACGGCAGCAGCAAGGGCCTGTCACTTCAGGCGCGCCCGCAAGCGACCATGCTGTTTCACTGGCTCGAGCTGAATCGTCAGGTCATTGTCGAAGGCCAGGTGGTCAAAGTCTCCGAGGCAGAATCAGCGGCCTATTTCAGCAGCCGCCCCCGGGGCAGCCAGCTCAGCGCCTGGGCCTCACAACAAAGCGCCGGGATCGCCTCACGTGAGGCCCTGGAGCAGCAACTGGCCGAGGTCAGCGCGCGCTTCGGCGATGGGCCCATACCGCTGCCCCCGTTCTGGGGCGGCTTCCGACTCATGCCGCGACGTATCGAGTTCTGGCAGGGCCGGCCCAACCGGCTGCATGACCGGCTGGCCTATCAGCTCACAGACGGCCACTGGCAGATCAGCCGCCTGCAACCCTGAACACCCTCTTTGAACACCCTGAGCCCGTGGCTCAGGCACGCAGCTCCAGCAACAGCTTGTTGATGCGGCGCACATAGCCCGCCGCGTCCTGCAGGCTGTCGCCGCCCGCCAGACGTGCCTGCTCGTAAATGACCGAGACCAGATCTTCCGTATGGGCATCGTTGCCACTCTGGTGCAGTCGCTGTACCAGCGGATGTTGCGGGTTGATCTCGAGCACCGGCTTGCTGTCCGGCACCTGCTGCCCGGCCGCCTCCAGCAGCCGGCGCATCTGGGCGCCCATATCATGTTCCGCCACCACCAGGCAGGCCGGTGAGTCCGTAAGCCGGTGCGTCGTGCGCACGCTGGCCACGTCCTTCTCCAGCAGTTTCGCGATCTGCGCCGTCAGGTCTGCATAGGTCTTGTCGGCCTCTTCCTGCTGCTGCTTTTCTTCTGCATCTTCGAGATCACCCAGATCCAGCTCACCGCGGGCCACGTCCTGCAGCGGCTTGCCATCGAATTCGTTCAGGTGGCTCATCAGCCACTCGTCTATGCGGTCCGACAGCAACAGCACTTCAATGCCTTTCTTGCGGAACACTTCAAGATGCGGGCTGCCGGCTGCGTTCTGATGGCCGTCGGCCACAACATAGTATATGGCTTTCTGGCCTTCTTTCATGCGCGCGATATAGTCGGCAAAGCCCACAGTCTGTGCGGGTTCACCACTGTGGGTACTGGCAAAACGCAGCAGCTTCGCCACGGTTTCCCGATTGCCATGGTCTTCCGCCGGGCCTTCCTTCAACACGCTGCCGAAGGCATCCCAGAAGGTCTGGTATTTTTCCGCATCGTTGTCGGCCAGTTTCTCCAGCATGGTCAGCGCACGCTTGGCCAGGGCCTGCTTCAGCGAGGCTACCGTGCGGTCATTCTGGAGAATTTCCCGGGATACATTCAGGGACAGGTCATTGGTATCAATGACGCCCTTGATGAAACGCAGATACAGCGGCAGGAACTGCTCGGCATCGTCCATGATGAAGACGCGCTGCACGTACAGTTTCAGGCCCCGGGGCGCTTCCCGCTGATACAGATCAAACGGCGGCTTCTCCGGGACATAGATCAGGGAGGTGTAATCCAGTTTGCCTTCCACCCGGTTATGGCTCCAGGTCAGGGCATCGCCATAGTCATGGGAAACATGCCGGTAGAAATCCTGGTATTCCTCGTCGGAGACCTCCGATTTATTGCGCGTCCAGAGCGCGGTAGCGCTGTTGATCTGCTCCAGGGCTGGCGCGTCGCTGTTCTCGCCGTCTGACTCCTCCGCAGCGTCCGTTTTTTCTGCGGCCATCATGACCGGCACAGAGATATGGTCCGAGTATTTGCGCACCAGGGACTTGAGTCGCCATGCGTCCAGGAATTCTTTTTCCTCGTCGCGCAGGTGCAGGATGATCTCGGTGCCGCGCTCGGGGCGTTGTGCCTGGCCCAGTTCGAATTCGCCGGTGCCTTCGCTCGACCAGTAGACGCCCTCTTCGGGGGCCGTGCCCGCTTTGCGGGTCAGTACTTCAACGCGGTCGGCGACAATAAAGGCGCTGTAGAAACCGACGCCGAACTGGCCGATCAGGCGGGAATCCTTTTTCTGGTCGCCGCTCATTTCCTTGAGGAATTCTGCGGTGCCGGAGCGGGCGATGGTGCCGAGGTTGGCGACGACATCGTCGCGGCTCATGCCGACGCCGTTGTCACGGATGGTCAGGGTGCCGGCGTCCTTGTCGGCGCTGATGGTGATGCGCAGGTCGCCGTCGCCTTCGTACAGGTCGTTGTTCTGCAGGGCAAGGAAGGCGAGCTTGTCGGCGGCATCGGAGGCGTTGGAAATCAGTTCGCGCAGGAAGATTTCCTTGTTGCTGTAGAGGGAGTGCACCATCAGGTGCAGGAGCTGTTTGACTTCGGTCTGGAATTCGCGCTTTTCGGTCTGGGCGGCCTGGGACATGGTCTGCTTCCTCTGTTGCGGGGTCTTCCTGGCAAAAGGGTTTCGGGCTCCGACTCAAGAGCCTGATATGGGTTCGGAGGTTGGGGTAGTGCGGCTGAAATTCAAGGCTGCTGGCTGGGTGCTCCGTAGTACAGCAGTCCCGGGGCGGGTAAGCCTCTCCAGGACACGCCGTAAATACATCCGTGTAGTCTTGGGTTCGGCATCCATGCCTCACACAGTCCTGGAGAGGCTTACCCGCCCCGGGACTGCCTGCTTCTGTGGTAGCTTCCGGTGCAGAACATCTGACCCCGCTTAAACCACTCCTTGCGCCAGCATGGCGTCCGCGACTTTCAGGAAGCCGGCGACATTGGCGCCGCGCACATAGTCGATATGGCCGTCATCGTCGCGGCCGTGTTGGCAGCAGCTGGTGTGGATGGCATGCATGATGCTGTGCAGCTTTTCGTCCACTTCGCCTTCGCTCCAGTGGATACGCAGGGCGTTCTGGCTCATCTCCAGGCCGGAGACGGAGACGCCGCCGGCGTTGGCGGCCTTGCTGGGCGCATAGAGGATCTTTGCGTCGCGGAAGGCTTTTACGGCCTGGGGGGTGCAGCCCATGTTGGAGCCTTCGGCGACGGCGAAGCAGCCGTTCTTGATCAGGGTGTGGGCCGCCTTGTCGTCCAGTTCGTTCTGGGTCGCGCAGGGCAGTGCGATATCGCAGGGGAAGTGCCAGGGGGTCTTGCCTTCGGCGTAATCGAGCTTGTATTCCTCGGCCAGCTCGCTGATGCGGCCGCGGCGGTTGTTTTTCAGGTCGCTGAGGTAATCCCACTGTTCGGGGGTGAAGCCGTCAGGGTTGTGCACGGTGCCGCCGGAGTCGGACATCGTCACCACTTTGGCGCCCTGGACGATCAGGATCTTGGCGGCAAATTGCGCTACGTTGCCGGAGCCGGAGATGGCGATGCGCTGATCTTCGGTGCCGCAGTTGCGGGCGCGCAGCATTTCCTCGAGGAAGTAAACCAGGCCGTAGCCGGTGGCTTCGGGGCGCAGGAGGCTGCCGCCCCAGCTGTAGCCCTTGCCGGTGAAGACGCCGGTGAATTCGTTCTTGAGGCGTTTGTACTGGCCGAACAGGTAGCCAACTTCCCGGGCGCCGACACCGATATCGCCCGCCGGGACGTCCAGGTCGGGACCGATGTGGCGGTACAGTTCGTTCATGAACGACTGGCAGAAGCGCATGACTTCGTCATCGCTTCTGCCTCGGGGATTGAAGTCCGCGCCGCCCTTGCCGCCGCCCATGGGCAGGGTGGTCAGGGCGTTCTTGAAGGTCTGCTCGAAGGCGAGGAACTTGAGCACGCCAAGATTGACGCTGGGGTGGAAGCGCAGGCCGCCCTTGTAGGGGCCAATGGCGCTGTTCATCTGTACGCGGTAGCCGCGATTGACGTGCACCTGGCCTTTGTCGTCAGTCCAGGGCACACGGAACGTGATGACACGCTCTGGCTCGGCCATGCGCTCCAGCAGGGCCTGTTTCACATAGACATCGTGTTGTTCGATGTAAGGCCAGAGGCTGGTGAAGACGGTGCCCACCGCCTGGTGGAACTCTTTTTCGTGGGGATCTTTGCTGGTCAGGTGCTCAAGGAAGTTGTGGAGTGTCTGCATGCTGGGGCGATGTCCTGTCTTTGGCAGAGGAAAAGTATGAACGCATGATCGCCGCTTCACCTGTCATGGGGCAAGGCGCAGAGCGCGATTGGCGGAAACCTGTCAGCGGGTACGCAGCCGGCGACCTTCGTGGATATCCTGGCCGGGATGCAACACCACCCGTTCACCCGGCTGCAGCCCCTCGGTCACTTCGGCCTGCAGGCCGCTGCGTTCGCCGATGCTCAAACGGCGCAGGCGGGCGCGGCCATTGTCCGCCACATAGGTGCCCCAGCCTTCGGCATCGCGAAATACGGCACTGACGGGGATCTGCAATACGTCATCGCTGTCGCGCAGCAAAAAGGCGGCTTCCACACGGTAGCCGTCTCCCAGGCCAGCCGCCAGGGCGTGTTCCAGGTCGATATCCACCAGCACCCAGACGCGCTGTTCCTCGACGCCCAGGGCGGAAACGCGGGTAAAGCCGGAGGGTTCGACGCGGCGCACAATCCCGGCCAGATCATCCTCGCCGCCCCAGCGGGTCAGGGCTACGGACATGCCGGGGCGGATGCGCACGGCATCGCGGGATAACACGTCCACTTCAACTTCCAGGCTATCGAGGTCGCCCAGTACCAGCACCGGCTCGCCGGCCAGCACGGCACCTTCGCTCTGCCGTGGGCGGCGCAGCACGGTTGCATCCAGGGGGGCGCGTACCGTCAGCGGCGAGGCTTCCTCGGCGCCGCCGGTGACGGCCAGTGTGGCTCGGGCGTTATCGCGTTCGTGGCGCGCCACGTCCACGGCAAAGCGGGTGGAGCGCAGGGCCGCGTCGGCGCGACGCGCTTCAGCTTCAGCGCGGTCCAGCAGGTCGGCGGACAGGTGCCCGGCGCGCACCAGTGGGCGCACGCGTTCGAGTTCCTTGCGCGCCAGGTCGGCACGGGCTTCTTCGGCTTCCACAAAGCTGCGGCTGGCCAACAGCATGGCCTCGGCACGGCCGAGGGCGGCTTCGGCCTGGGCACGGCTGCGAGCATCCAGCGGCGCCGCATACATGGGGTGCACGATAAACAGGGGATCACCCCGCTCCACCGCGTCACCGGGTTCCAGGCGCACGCGGCTCAGGTGACCACTGACCGGGGCGGACACCTCATAACGGTCGGCCAGCCGGGTGCGGCCCTCTTCTTCCACGGTGACGCGAAAGACGTCATGGCGGGCCTCGGCGGTGTCCACCAGCGCCGCCGGTTGGCGGAAACCGAGCAGCAGTCCGACGGCAATCACCAGCGCCAGGGCGGCCAACATCAGGGAACGGCGTGTGCTTGTGTTCATCGCGTTACTCCATGCCTTTCAATGCGGTCACCATATTCAGGCGACGCAGCAATCGGCCAATCATCAGTGAGGATAACAGGGTCGCCGCCAGCACCACCGATGCGGCCCAGGCAAAGGTGGCCGGGGTCAGCACCAGCGGGATGCGATACAGGTCGGTCTGCATGGCCACGGTCATCAGGGCACACAGCCCGGCGCCCAGGGCGAAGCCCAGCGGCAGGGCAAGCAGGGTCAGCAGCACCAGCTCGCCCAGCAGAATGAAGGTAATTTCGGCGCGGGTGAAACCGAGCACCCGCAGACTCGCCAGCTCGCGGTTGCGTTCGGCAAAGGCGATGCGGGCGTTGTTGTACACCACGGCAAAGGCGATGGTGCCCGCCAGAAACAGCGAAAACAGGGTGAACAGCAGGATATTGTCTTCCATGAGCTGACGGAACGCGGTGATCAGCGTATCCCGCAGGCTGATCGCCGCCACGGCGGGCCGACCTTCCAGAGCCTGTTGCAGGGCGGGCAGATGGGCCGGGTCAACCGCCAGGAAGGCACCGCTGGCCGAGCCGCCCTCGCGCAGCAACCGCTCCAGCGCCGCATGCTGCATATACACACCAACGCCGATGTATTCCGTTACCAGCCCGGCCACCGGAATCGCCAGTGTCGGGCGCCGCCCTTCCTGCACCGAGACATACAGGGTGTCACCGGGGGACAGGTCGAGCAGCCGGGCCAGGTGATCGGTGATGACGGCACCTTCCGGTGGCAGGGCAAGGGGCTGCAGCTGCCGGTCGAGCACCTGGAAAAGCTGGCTGTCCGGCGCATAGCCCTGCACCGCACCCCGGTAGCTGCGATGGCCATTGCGCAGGATCCCAGGCACCACGCGGAAGGCTTCGACGTGCTGCACGCCGGGCAGGCTGCGCAGTTCATGCACGGCACGCCCGGACACCGGCTCGTTGAAGGTCACCGTGACATCCTGCTTTTGCGCCAGGCGATACTGCACATCCACCATATGGTTGACGGCCCCGCGGGAGAAACCGGTCAGCATCAGGATGGCAACGGCGAAGGCAATACCCAGCATGGACAGGCCCGCTTTCAGGGGCTGCCGCTCAAGATTGCGCAGGATGATGCGGCTGGGTTGCGACAGGTGTCGCATACCAAGCCGCTCCACCAGGGTGCGCCGGTAGCGCGCTGGCGGTGCCGGGCGCATGGCTTCTGCGGGCGGCAATTTCAGCGCCGACCGCACAGCGCCGAGGGTGCCCAGCAAGGTGGCGCCCCCCGCGATCAGCACGGCGGCCACCGCCACCCGGGGACGCAGCTGGAATTCCAGCCACGGGAAGCGGAAAAAATCCTGGTACAAGGAAGCCAGCCCGGACGCCAGCCAGACGCCCAGCAGCACACCGGCGATACTGCCCACCAGCACCACGACCATCACCAGCAGAAGATAATGCAGGGCCACCGTGCGGCTGTCGTAACCGAACGCCTTGAGCACAGCGATCTGTTCGCGCTGGGTGCGGATCAGGCGCGCCGCGACAACATTCAGCAGGAACGCCGCCACACCGATCAGCACCACGGGAATAAAACGCGCCATGGCAGACAGCTGTTGCAGCTCATCTTCCAGATAGCGATGGGAAATCTGGTCTTCGCGATCATGGGCGCCCAGACCGCCCCAGGGCGCCAGCAGGGCATCCACCTGTTCGATCACACTTTCTGCGCCCTGCCCTGGCGCCAGGCTGAGCACCACATTATTGAATGCACCCTCCATACCGAAAGCCGCGCCGAGGGCACTGCGGTTCATCCACATCACCGCGAAACGTTCGAAATCCGGAAACAGTTCACCGGGGCGAATCTGGTAGATGTATTCCGGTGACAGGGCGATGCCGCTGATACGCAGACGCTGGAAGCGGCCATTGATGACCACCGCCAGACGATCACCCACCTTGAGATCGTGGGCATCGGCAAACGCCTCGGCCAGCAGCACCTGGTCTGCCCGGCCCGGATCGGGCCACTGGCCGGCACGCAGGAACAGGCGGTTGAGGGCGGGCTGGCGTCCGTCCGGTACCGAGATCATCAGGCCAGTCACCGGGTCAGGAAAATCATCAACCCGCACGGTCACCGGCGCCTGCACTCGAGTGTCCACCTGGGCAACGCCGGGCACCTCGGTCAAACGCAGAGCGACAGATTCCGGAGCGCGTTTGAGTTGCGCAAAGACACTGGCAAAGTGCTGGGTGGTATAGACGCTCTGCTGGGTCAGGCGCAGCGAATCCAGCGTCGACAAGGACATGACAAAGGTGGCCACCCCGGCGGCAATTACCAGGGCAATGGCCAGGCCCTGTTCGCGCAGTGTCCACAGGTTGCGGCGCAGCTTGACGTTCAGGGTATGCACGGTGGCTACCAGTGCAGTTCAGACGGCTTGAGCCGGCGGGTGTTTTCATGCACCTCGCTGACCCGGCCATCGGTGAGGCGGATCATGCGATCGGCCATATCGGCAATCACCGCATTGTGGGTGATCACCGCCGTGGTGGTACCCAGCCGCTGATTGATCTCCTGCAAGACCTCGAGCACACGAATGCCGGTTTTCGAATCCAGCGCGCCGGTGGGTTCGTCGCACAACAGCACCGCCGGGTTCTTGGCAATGGCCCGGGCAATCGCCACACGCTGTTGCTCGCCACCGGACAGCTGCGACGGGAAATGGTCCATGCGCGGGGTCAGGCCCACCAGGTCGAGGGCTGCTTCCGGGGTCATGGGCGCCTTGGCGATTTCGGTGACGATGGCGACGTTTTCCCGCGCCGTCAGGCTCGGAATCAGGTTGTAGAACTGGAACACGAAACCCACATGATGGCGGCGGAAGCGGGTCAGGGCACGCTCGCCCGCCTGGCTGAGATTCTGGTCGCGATACCAGACTTCGCCGGTGGTGGCAGTATCCAGCCCGCCGAGAATATTCAGCAAGGTGGACTTGCCGCTGCCGGAGGCACCGAGCAAGACGACAAACTCGCCGGCGTAGAGCGTCATATCCACACCACGTAATGCCTGCACCGTGGCCGGGCCGTCGCCGAATACCCGGGTGACATCCCGGGTGCGGAACACGGCCTCCCGATCCGCCACCCGATCTGGCTGGCGGTTGTCCGTCGTGCTCTGGGTCATGCGGTGTCGACTCCTGATCAGGACCATTCATCCAGACATACATCCAGAGCATGTGGCAGGCGAGAGGGCGCTGCGTTGCGCCAGATCAAATCTGGCGGGATCAGGGCAGGTCGTGGTGGATCACCGGCAGGCGGTTGAGCAGCGCCTTGCGGGCCCGCCAGTCCGGCAATTGCTGGTCCATCAGCCGATGGAAGCCGGGGCCATGGTCCATGTGTTCCAGATGGCAGAGCTCGTGGGTAACCACGTATTCGAGGCAGGGCCGAGGCAGCTGGATCAGGGTCAGATTGAGATTGATGTAGCCCCGCGTGGACAGCGAGCCCCAGCGGCTTTTCATGCGCTTGATGCGCAGTGTCGGGCGCGCATGGCCGCGCGCGGCAAAGAAGGGAAACTGTCGATCAATTTCCGCGTTGAACACCGTGCGGGCGTGAGACCGATACCAGCGCTCCAGCGCAGCGCCTATGGTCGTGGCGGAGGGTGTCGGCAGGTGCATGTGCAGCTGGTCGCCCTGCAACAGGGTCATCTGCCGCTTGCCGGGCTGTACCTTCAATTCTACGGGCTGGCCGAGCAAGGGATAGCGTGCGCCGTGGGCCAGTGGCAGGGTCAAGGGCGCCGGCCGTTCAGCCAGCCGGGCACGAGTGCGAGCCAGCCACGGCAGGCGGCTGCGCAAAAAGACCTCGATGTCCCTGACGGGGGTGCGCCGGGGCGCTCGGATTTCCAGCCCCTGGTCCGGCAGCACGCGCAGTTCCAGGGAGCGGCGGTCACTGCGGATCAGGGTGTATTCAGGCAGTTCATTCATGGCGGCTATCAGGCGATGATCTGCCGTCATGCTACGTGCTTTGCCCGGTACTGTCAGTGGGCAGGCGGCAGGCAGACAGTTGGCCGGTCGGCGCCTGACCCGACGCTGACCTCAGACCGGCGAAGTGCGCCCGCGCAGACGATCCAGGTATCCGCGCACACGCTGCTGGATATCGCTGTGCTGTGATGTCGCCGGAACGGCTTCCACGGCATGACGACTGCGCAGTGCGGGTCTGGATTTCAACAGATCGTGGTGAGTCAGGGCGCTGTCGATGCTGCGCAGCAGCATGGTGCGGCTCACCGGCCGTGGCAGCACCCGATAGACCTGCGCCTGGTTGATCAGCCGAATCAGATGGCTGGTATCGCGAAAGGCCGTCACCACCACCACGACCAGCTCCGGCTGGCGCGCCTTGAGCAAGCGCAGGGCGTCACTGATATCCCCTTCCGGCAGCTGCAAGTCGGTGACCAGTACAGCCGGTGGCTGTGTCGCCATGGCATCCAGTGCGTCGGCCAGTGTTCCGGCAGCATTTACCTTGCGCGCCGGGTGCGCCTGACGAATCAACCCGGCCAGATCCGGCGTGCTGTCCAGCACCATGATGCCGCCCGGGACGATGGCAGGCCGAGGGACAGGTGTTGCAGCGGGTGTTGCCTCGACCCTGTCCGCGCGGGCAATCTCCACCGCCTCGGCAATGGTGTCGCGCAGTTCTTCCAGGCGCCAGGGCTTCTGCACATAGCGAAATATTTCGCCTTCGTTGATGGAGCCGACGATGCTGGCCAGTTCGGCATAGCCGGTCAGCAGGATGCGCATGGCACGCGGCGCGATGTCCCGGGCCTGACGCAATACTTCAACGCCGGTCATGTGCGGCATTCGCTGATCGCTGATCACCACATCCACCGGATGTTCGCGCAGCAATGCCAGGGCCTGTTGGCCACTGTTGGCGGACAGTACGCGGTAACGGCTGCGAAAGGCCATCACGAGGGTGCGCAGGATGCGCTCTTCATCATCGACAAACAGCAGTATCGGTTTACTGTTCATGCCGGGCTCCCGATGGCTGACTGTGCAGAAAACTCAGGCAGCCGGTTTCCCGGTGCCGCGCTATCCGTGTCGGCTGGCGCGGCCATCCCGGCACCCTGATGGATCGGCAGGCGGATGACGAATTCCGTGCCCTCGCCCGCCACTGAACTGACCTCAATACTGCCACGGTGCTGCTCTATGATCTGATAGCAGATGGACAGCCCCAGACCCGTGCCCTCGCCCACCGGCTTGGTGGTAAAGAAGGGATCGAAGATGCGCGCACGCACGGTCTCCGGCATGCCACACCCGTTGTCGCGAATGCGGATTTCCACCGAACCGTCGGCCGACTCACAGGTGGTGATGACGATCTGGCCATAGTCGCTGATGGCCTGCGCGGCATTGGTCAGAATATTGAGGAACACCTGGTTGATCTGCGACGCGGCACACTCCACCAGCGGCAGCTCGCCGTAATCGCTGATCACGTCTGCCTTGTGCTTTATCAGGTTACGGCCAATGGTCAGCGCGCTGTCCAGTGCTTCGTTCAGGTTGATACGGTCCACTCTGGCGCGGTCGAGCCGGCTGAAATTGCGCAGGTTCAACACCAGCTCGCTGATCTGTTCGATGCCATGCAGCGTATCGTCAAACAGCGGTGCAATGTCGTCCAGAATGCCGGTTTCCGCCACCGACTCTGTGGCGCTTGCCGCCGTCGCAAGATGGGCGCCAATTTCCTCATCGGTGGCGCGCGCATCCAGGAGCGAACGTATCAGGTTACTGCTGGCCACCAGCGCACTGCTGGTCTGGCCGACGAAGTCCTGCGCCAGTTCCACGTTGCTGCGTACATAGCCCAGCGGCGTATTGATCTCATGGGCGACGCCCGCGACCATCTGGCCCAGGGAAGCCATTTTCTCGGACTGAACCAGGTGCGCCTGGGAGGCTTTCAAACGCTGATTGGCGTGAACCAGTGCCTGACCGCGCTGCGCCACACGGTGCTCCATCAGCTCAAGCAGGGATGTCACCATCCCCATACCCCGGTACATACCCTGTTCAACGATGATGAAGTCTTCCGTGACGGGCAGGACCATGTTTTCGCGCACATAGGCGCTGGCCTCTTCCACATCCGCATGCACATCCACCTGCAAAGGCGTGCTGTTCATGAAACGTTCGATGGGGCGCGCGCCGAAGATCTCGCGGCCAAACTGGCGCAGGAAGATTTTCATGATCGCATAGCGCGAGATGACGCCCAGCGGTATGCCGTCGCGCACAATGGGCAGGCAAAGCAGATCGCGACATGCATCGGCAAGAAACAGATCCGCCACGTCGGCCATGCGCATGCCCGGTGGTATCGGATGCACCCGCATGGCCAGATCGCTGATACGTGTTCGGCCCCCTGGCATCACACTACCCCTTGTTTGCCGTTCATGTGCACGGCCAATGACTGGTCCTGTCCCGGCCCGCTTGCCCGAGGGTGAGGGTTGTATCGTTATTCGGTACGTGCGGCGGTACCGGGTCAGGGACACACAGGATGGCGTGGCAGTATGACAACAGCATTAAGGCGGAGGGGTGTTTGAGGGAGTGCTCCCCACAGGAGCGCCGCTTTGCGACGCGCCTGTGGGGAAGCGATCAATCAGATAGCAATCAGGCGGGCAGATGCTCGATGCGCATGGCTTTCTTGTCCAGTTTGCCCACGCTGGTACGGGGCAATTCATCGACAAACTTGATGTTTTCCGGAATGCCAAACTTCGAAATCACGCCTTTCTCGGCATAGCCAGCAACCAGCTCGCGGATTTCGGCTTCCGTTGCCGTGCTGTCCGGCTTTTTCACCACCAGTGCCAGCGGGCGTTCGCCCCACTTCGCATCCGGCATACCGATCACCGCACACTCGGCGACACCACTGTGTTGCAGCACCAGGCCTTCCAGATCCAGCGATGAAATCCACTCACCGCCTGTCTTGATAACGTCCTTGATGCGATCGGTAATCTTGAGGTAACCGTCTGCATCCATGACACCGATATCGCCGGTGTGCAGCCAGCCGCCCTGCCAGAGTTGTTCCGAGTTCTTCTCATCCTTGAGATAGCCCTGGGTCAGCCAGGGCGCACGCGCCACGACTTCACCCTGGCTCTTGCCGTCATGGGGCACGTCCTGCATGTTTTCGTCAACGATACGCAGCGTCACCATGGGCACTGCACGGCCGGTGCGGCTGCGCACTTCAGCCTGGCGCTCCAGATCCCAGGATTCCATGTGCGGCATCAGGTGGCTCAGGGTCAGCAGCGGGCAGGTTTCGCTCATGCCATAGCCGGTGTAGATATCGATACCCAGATCCAGCGCAGCACGCGCCATCGGCTTCGGCAAGGCCGAACCGCCGATGATGACTTTCCACTTTGTCAGGTCGACTTTCTTCACTGCTTCACTGGCCAGCAGCATCTGCATGATGGTGGGCACGCAATGGGAGAAGGTGACTTTTTCCGTAATCAGGAGCTTGAGCAATACTTCCGGCAGATAACGGCCGGGATAGACCTGTTTGACACCGAGCAGTACCGCCAGGAAGGGAATGCCCCAGGCATGCACATGGAACATCGGCGTAATCGGCATGTAGACATCGTTCTGATTGAAGCGACCATGGCCGTCGCCGCCCAACGCTGCACGCGCAGCAAAGGTGTGCAGCACCAGCTGGCGATGACTGAAGTAAACGCCCTTCGGTAAGCCGGTGGTGCCGGTAGTATAAAAGGTGGTCGCGCGGGTGTTTTCGTCCAGCAGCGGAAATTCGAATGCCGGATCGGCAGCGGCCAGCAGCGCTTCATATTCACCGACCGTTTCAATCTTGCTGGTTTCCGGGCCTTCGCCATCGTCCAGCAACACAAACGTCTTCACGGTTTCAATGCGGTTCTTGATGGCATCAAGCAACGGCAGGAATTCACGGTTTACCAGGATCACGTCATCTTCGGCATGATTGATGGTGTAGAGAATCTGCTCCGGTGACAGGCGCACATTGATGGTATGCAGCACCGCGCCCATCATCGGTACGGCAAAAAAACATTCCAGGTAACGGTGGCTGTCCCAGTCCATGACCGCAACGGTATCGCCCGGCTTGACGCCAGCCTTGTCCAGGGCAGACGCCAGGCGATGGATCCGTTCCCCGAATTCGCGATAGGTCATGCGCTTCTTGTCCGCATAAACGATCTCTTGCTCCGGGGCATTGCGCACGCCGGCTTCGAGAATGCTGCCGATCACCAGAGGCTGATCCACGGCTGACGGGGTACGTTCGATGATCTTCGCTGTCATGCAAGGCTCCATAGTTGTTGTGATATGTTGCTGTGATATCCGTTAATCCTGCAGCCCACCACGGGTGAGCCGCTCTGGGTCAAGGTAGCGGGCCAGTTCCTCACGGGAGAGATCCGTCATGTCTTCTGCCACATCCAGCACAGCACGGCCGGAGGCGTAGGCTTTCTTGGCGATCTCGGCGGCCTTTTCATAGCCGATAACGGGATTCAGAGCCGTTACCAGAATCGGGTTGCGCCCGACGGCGGCTGCCAGACGCTCTGTGTTCACGGTAAACCCGGCCACCGCCTTGTCCGCCATGATACGGCTGACGTTGGCCAGCATCCCGGTCATGTCGAGCAGATTTGCCGCCACCAGCGGCAACATCACGTTCAACTGAAAGTTGCCGCTCTGCGCCGCCACCAGATTGGCCTGATCCAGCCCCATTACCTGGGCCGACACCATACAGGCCGACTCACAGATCACCGGATTCACTTTGCCCGGCATGATGGACGAGCCCGGCTGCACCGCCGGTAACTGTATTTCGGCCAGACCATCAATAGGCCCGCCATTCATCCAGCGCAGATCATTGGCGAGCTTCATCAACACCACCGCATAACCACGCAACGCCGCCGACAGGGCCAGAGGGCGGTCTATGGCGCTCTGGCCCGCAAAGGCGGTATCCAGCGGCACGAAATTGTGACGGGTACATTCACTCAGGTCACGGGCGAAGATAGCGGCAAAGTCGGGGTGGGTGTTCACGCCATTGCCCACCGCCGTGCCCCCTTGAGGGATGGCCAGCAGCCCGTCCCGTGCCTGACGCAGGCCCTGCATGGTAAATGCCAGTTGGCTGCGCCAGGCGCCTATTTCCTGCCCCATGGTCACCGGCATGGCATCCATCAGATGGGTGCGGCCGGTCTTCACCACCTGACCCAGCTCCGTCGCCCGAACTGCCAGTTGGGCATCCAGATGCTGCAAGGCTGGCAGCAGTTGTTCCGTGACAGCCTGCACCGCACTCAGGTGGATGGCCGTCGGGATGGTGTCATTGCTGCTCTGCCCCAGATTCACATGGTCGTTGGGGTGCACCTCAGCGCCTGCCTGCGCACACAGGTGGCTGATGACCTCGTTGACGTTCATGTTGGTGCTGGTGCCGGAGCCGGTCTGGAAGATGTCCACCGGGAACTGCTGGTCGTGCTCCCCGGCAACGATGGCCCGGGCCGCCAGGATGATGGCATCAGCCCTCGCGTCATCCAGCAGGCCCAACTGCCGATTGGCGACTGCTGCACTGGCTTTGATCCTGGCCACGGCATGGATAAAACTGGCCGGTAAAGGGCCATACACCGGGAAGTTTTCCACCGCCCGCTGGGTCTGGGCACCCCACAGCGCCGAGGCAGGCAGGGTAACCTCCCCCATGGAGTCCCGTTCGATACGGCTTCCGGTCATGGCACACCTCCTTCAAAAGTTCAGTGAGCGGTCACTTTCTCTTTCCCGCAACGGCTACAACGGTAGACCGTTACCAGGCGCCCCTGTTTCACATCAAACTGGCGCGCCTTGCACACCTCCCACTTGTGGAACCCATGCCGGCACATGCCCTTGCTCGGGGCTTTCGGTTTCTTGAACGGCAGTATTTTTCCCATCGAGACGTCCCGGTATCTCTAAGCGTAAAGGCTGCGGGAAGGCCTTCTCCGACAGGGTTTTCTTTTCATCTTTTTCCCTGCTGCTTACTTGGCAATAATTCTCTGCCTTTTTCGGTCAAGCGGTACCGCTGCAGGCGACTGTTGGGTTTATCAGGGAGGGTATATTCGATCGCCCCATGATCCAGCAAGCCCCGTATCCGCGCATTCAGCTTGCCCGAAATACTCTTCTGTCCAATGGCTTTGGCTAGCTCAGACTTGGAGAGCGGCTGGTCTGACAGCGCTTGCAGCACCCTGCCCTGAATTGACTCTGGCCCCGACTCTGGCCCCGACTCTGGCCCCGACTCTGGCCCAACTTCACCG
This sequence comes from Alcanivorax sp., assembly GCA_022565695.1. GTDB lineage: Bacteria > Pseudomonadota > Gammaproteobacteria > Pseudomonadales > Alcanivoracaceae > Isoalcanivorax. The sequence continues at coordinate 363,801 of JAIUME010000001.1, forward strand.
AATATCGGTTCGGCATGGGGCATACTGAGTCGAATGAACTGGGAAGCAAAGGTGAAGTTTTCACGCGGGTAGGCCTTCAGAATACGCGGCATGCCGGAGCCGAGGTACTCGACCATGCCCAGGTCCTTGAATACCCGCATAAGGCTCTTGTTGCGGGGCATTGAGTAGCCAGAGAAAAAATCCTCTTGCTCCTTGCCGGGGTGGATGGCACCAGCAGAGGTGATTTCCAGGCGGTCGTTGAAGATCTCGAACTTGGGCACCAGTTCTGTGCTGTAGTTGTTATGGATAATGGCGTTGATAACGGCCTCGCGCAAGGCGACCGAGTTCCATAGTGGGGTCTCGATGCGCTCCTTTGAGGTAATCTGGGTACGGACACGATTTTCCACGTCTTCAAGTCGTTCCAGCACTCGCTTGCAGGTTTTCACCAGGCAGCAGTAGCCGTACTCCTTGCTGTCAATCAGATCGATACGGTCATTGCCGGCGTACTTGGCGACCTGGGTGGAATTGCCGTTCTCATCGGCCAGCAGGTAGGCGGCGTAGTTGTAATTACCGTCTTCGGTGAGCAACTCCAGGTTGGCAGCGAACTTGTCGTTAAGGGCCAGCCCCGCTTCTTCGTAGTAGATCTTCAATTGGGCAAAACTGAGATCCTGGCGTGGTGAGCGAATGCGTGTCAGGGAGTTGCGGGTGCGGCGGGCAAAGAGCTCTTCGATCATGGCAGACGGCATGGGCTCGCTGGCTGAGCCAAGGCGCATAAAGCAGCCCTTTTCTGACATGCCGTATTTGCGCAGGTAGTAGGGCTTTTCCGGGCCGCTGGCCAGAATGATCTTGATGATCGGCTTGCCATCCCGTTGTTCCAGAATCACATCGAACAGCCCCAAAGCAGAGGGCTGAATATTGTTCTTGATCCTGTCTTTGATGGCCAGTTGCAAGGCATCCGCATCGCGGACACCAACCGCCTGGCCGTGCTTGTCGATCCCGATGTAGAGGATCCCGCCATCGTGGTAGTTGAGGAAGGCAACCACCTCCCTCTCTAGCCCCTCGCTGAGTTCTCGTTTGTATTCGATTCGATTGGATTCCGTCATGGCAGTAGTATCATCCTTTGATAGGCCGAGCGTAGCCTACTTGCCAATACAGAACGACGAGAATATTCGTCCCAGCAAGTCATCTGCGGTAAAGGCGCCGGTGATGGCTTCCAGCGCCTGCTGCGCGCTGCGCAGGTCTTCGGCCAGCAGCTCCCCGGCGGCCTGGGTGGTCAGTTGGCGCTCACCATGGTGCATGGCCTCCAGCGCCTGCTCCAGGGCACTGAGGTGGCGGCGGCGGGCGCTGTAGGGGCTGGCCTGGTCGCTGTGGTAGCCCACCGCCTGTTTCAGGTGTTCGCGTAATGCGGGCAGGCCCTCGCCATGCCGGGCGGAGATGGCAATGCGGTCCGGTTGCTCTTGCTGTCCGGGCGCGAGCCCGGACAGGTCGGCCTTGTTTAACACCAGGGTTACCGGGATACCGAGGCTGGACAGGCTTTTTTGGCCTTCCGGCAACAGGGCGTCCAGGTTACTCAGGGCAGTTGTGTCTGCGGTCGTGCTGTCGACCACCAATAGAATCCGGTCGGCCTGTTCGATGGCGGCCCAGGCACGGCGAATGCCTTCTTTTTCCACCTGATCAGGAGATTCGCGCAGCCCGGCGGTATCAATGATGTTCAGGGGCAGGCCATCCAGCTGGATGGTTTCGCGCAGCAGGTCGCGGGTGGTGCCGGCGATGTCGGTAACGATGGCGATATCGTCGCCGGCCAGGGCGTTGAGCAGGGAGGACTTGCCCGCATTGGGGCGCCCGGCGATCACCAGGGTCATGCCTTCACGCAGCAGGCTGCCACGGCGCGCGGTGGCCAGCACCTCTTCTGTGGCACCGATCAGACCGCTCAGGTCGTTGGCCACCCGGCCATCGCTGAGGAAGTCGATTTCTTCTTCGGGAAAATCAATGGCCGCTTCTACATAGATACGCAGCTGGATTAACTGTTCTACCAGCGTATTCACCGCGTCAGAAAAGGCGCCGCGCAGGGAATTGGCGGCAGCGCGGGCAGCACTGGCAGTGCCCGCATCAATCAGATCGGCAATGGCCTCGGCCTGGGCCAGATCCAGACGATCATTCAGGAAAGCCCGCAGAGAGAACTCGCCGGCCTGCGCCTGGCGGGCACCATGGTGAATACAGGTCTGGACCAGCTGGTCCAGCAGCACAGGGCCGCCGTGGCCCTGCAGTTCCACCACGTCTTCGCCGGTAAAGGAGTGTGGCCCAGGGAAATACAGGGCCAGACCTTCATCAATCGCCGCCCCATCGGGGGTATGAAACCCGCTGAAATGGGCGTGCCGCGGGACGAGTGTGAGCCCGGGCCGCAGCAGCTGCCCGGCAATTTGTACTGCCTGGGGGCCAGACAGCCGAAGCACACCAATGCCGCCACGGCCGGGGGCGGTGGCAATGGCCACGATGGTGTCCTGGGGTGCTTGCAAGGAGGTTGTCTGCATCGGCGCATTATGCCGAAGGGGGGAGTGCGAAGCGAGGTGCAGGCATACTGCTACCGAATGCCGCTACCGGCGCCCGAAGGGCGCCGGTAGCGGAAGCGGGTCATTCGTTCTCGATCCGGCGGGTAATCACCCACTGCTGTGCAATCGAGAGAATGTTGTTGGTCAGCCAGTACAGTACCAGACCTGCCGGGAACCAGAGGAAGAACACGGTGAAGATGACCGGCATCCACTTCATCACCTGGGCCTGGGTCGGGTCCGGCGGTGTCGGGTTCAGACGCATCTGGAACCACATGGAAGCACCCATCAGCAACGGCAGGATAAACCAGGGGTCCATCAGGGACAGATCCTGAATCCAGCCGAAGAATGGCGCCTGCCGCAACTCAACCGATTCCAGCAACACGTAATACAGCGCGATGAACACGGGCATCTGCACCAGGATCGGCAGGCAGCCGCCCAGCGGATTGATCTTCTCTTTCTGGTAGAGCTTCATCAGTTCCTGTGACTGCTTCTGACGATCGCTCTTGTGCTGTTCGCGAATACGCTGCATCTCCGGCGCCACCTTGCGCATACGCGCCATGGACCGGTAGCTGGCTGCAGACAGCTTGAAGAATGCCAGTTTGATCAGCAGGGTCAGCATGATGATCGCAACACCCCAGTTGCCCACACCAAAGCCAACGTCAAACTGGTTGCCAAAAATGCTGATCTGGCCGCTCTGCAGGAATACCAGCACCGCAAAGATTGGCTGGGAGATAAACCACAGCCAGCCATAATCCACGGTCATGTGCAGGCCCGGGCTGATGGCTCTCAGTTTTTCCTGTTGCTTCGGACCGGCATAGAACTCGGTATACAGGACGCCTTCGCTGTTCGGTGCCACGGTAGTGGTCGGTGACATGAAGCGCAGGATGTATTCATCCTGATTTCGGCGATAGACGCTGCTGTAGGTATGACGCTCACCCGGATCGGGGATCCAGGCAGACAGGAAGTAATGCTGGATCATGGCCACCCAACCCGCTTCCTGGGTGGTGCGCATGTTCTCGTCACGCATATCGGAGAGCGTCAGCTTGTTGTACGGCTTGTCGCTGGTCCAGTAGGCACCGCCCAGATAGGTGGGCATGGGAATGAAGCCGGCGGTAGCCTTGCCCGGGTCATCGGTACCATCGCGCTTGATCTGGCCATACAGTGCGCCCTGCCAGATCTCGCTGGTGTTGTTACGCACAATATGGGAATGGCGGACCAGGTAGCTACCGCGCTCGAAGGTGAAGCGCTTGATGATCTCGGTACCGCTGTCCTGGCGGTAGTACAGATCAACGTTCAGTTCATGCTCATTCTCGCTGAGCGTGTAGCGCGCCTGCTCCGCTTGCCAGGTAGGCCGACCTGCTGCGCTGTCGGTGCCATTGGCGCCGACGATCCCGCTCTGGGCCACATAGGTCCGGGCGCTCGAACGTTCCAGCAGGACAAAGGGCTGATCGGGTGTATCCACCTGACGGGGGTAATCCAGCAGGGAGATGCGAACAATGTCCCCCCCCAGACGATCAATTTCCAGCTCCATGACATCCGTGCGAACCGTAATCAGTCGTTCGGCGGTGGCACTGGGCGCCTGGCTGGCTGTCGTGGGAATGGCTTCGTCCGCACCGGCTGAAGACGCCCGGGGCGCCTCGTCAGCCGAGGGGATGTCGTCATGGCCATTGCGCTGAGCGCTATCCCCGTTCACATCGGCATCAACAGCCGAAGGGGTGTCAATGTCGCCAGGCACCACAGTCTGGTCCTGGGTGACGGTGGCATGATCAAGCTCGGGTGCCCTGCCGTAATCTTCTTGCCAGGCAAGAATCATCAGGTAGGTGACCACGGCAATCGCGGTAAGAATTAGAGCGCGCTGGATTTCCATAATTCGGGCTTTCTGGCGGCGAGAAAATCGGCGGGCAGTGTCTCAAGCCTGATGGCGCTTGGCAAGCAGCTTGTCCCACAGACTGTCGATCTCTGTCCGAAGGATTGCGGCATCAGGATGATCCAGGTTGCCGCGAAGAATGACCACAATATCGAGGCCGGCAAGCTGTTCGGGGCGTTGGCGGAAGCTTTCTCTCAACTGACGCTTGGCCAGGCCTCTGTCCACGGCACGCTTGGCGCGCTTTCGGCCGATAACGAGCCCGAGGCGATGGAGTGGAGTCTGGTTTTCACGGGCGAGAAACAGGAAATAGCGCCCGCCAACCTTGTAATCCGGCTGGTTGAAGACACGCTGGAAGGAAGAGGGTTGCAGGAGGCGATTGGCACGAAGAAATCGATGATCACCCGGCGCCCGATCGCTGATGTCCTGATGCCCTGATTCAGGACCGTGGGTCACGTTAGCCATGGCACTGGCATCAGGGATATCAGCAAACGGGGCAGAACTGCGCAGACAGCGATCAGACAGTCAGCCGCTTGCGGCCCTTGGCACGACGACGGTTGATCACGGCGCGGCCGTTCTTGGTGGCCATGCGTGCACGGAAACCGTGGGTACGCTTGCGCTTCAGGTTGCTCGGTTGAAATGTACGTTTCATTGCATCATCCCCACGGGATCAGCTGGTCTTGAGAAGGGCGGCATTCTATGGGAGCGGTTCCCCGGTGTCAAACGGCTATTTCGGGACGGCCTACGGAGTCGGCGCTGCTTATTATTATATCTTTTATATATTTAAGTCTTTTAAGGTAATAGTGATAGTAATAGGCAAACGGATTTCAGTGGATAAGTTTTAAAAGTCAATTTAAAACAATAAGTTAGGCTGTGTGTAAACGGTTGGTATGTAGGCGGGTTAACGGCTGGGAAGCTGGGGAGAAACGGTGGACGGCGGTGGATGGAAACTGTCCACCGTTCCATGCACAGCCTTATACCGAGGTTGGAGCCCCGTTAGCGCCCAAGGTTATCCACAGAAAAAAGCCGTTCACAGAGTCAGCGCCAGGGTGTGGAATGGCTGTGGATAACGGGGGGCTGCAGGGTTAGAATGCCTGCTTCATTTCTATGTATGTACCAGATGTACGTACCAGCGAAAGGCAGGGACGTGTCCGAAGAACTCTGGAACCGGTGTCTGGCCCGTCTTGAAGACGAGCTTCCCGCACAGCAATACAGCATGTGGATCCGGCCTTTGCAGGTCGTGGCTTCGGCAGATGGTGCCGAGCTGATCCTGTTTGCGCCGAACCGTTTTATCGTCGATTGGGTCCGGGACAAGTATCTGGACCGCATTGGCGAGTTGCTGGGGGAGCTGCAGACCGGTCCCGTGCCCAGTATCAACATGAAGGTCGGTGCTTCACGCCCGCAGGTGGTGTCCTCTGTGCTCTCTGCGGGTCAGGGCGCCGGGGGCGGTGCTGCTGCAGGGCAGGCCGTGCAGCCGCCTGCGGCGTATTCGCCATCGAATGCACCCACGGTGACGCCTACCCGGGAAACGTCCCAGGGGGGCGTCCAGGCTGCCACAGCCCCCAAGCACCGCAGCAACCTCAACAGTGCTTTCCTGTTTGATAACTTCGTTGAGGGCAAGTCCAACCGCATGGCTGCTGCGGCAGCGCAACAGGTAGCCGAGAACCCGGGCACCCATGGCTACAATCCCCTACTGCTCTACGGGGGCGTGGGCCTGGGCAAGACGCACCTGATGCATGCGGTGGGCAACGGCTTGCTCCGCCGTAACCCGAATGCAAAGGTGGTCTATCTTCACAGTGAACGCTTCGTTGCGGACATGATTTCCGCATTGCGGAACAAGACCATCAATGAGTTCAAGCGCTTCTACCGGACGGTGGATGCGCTGCTGATTGACGATATCCAGTTTTTCGCCGGCAAGGAGCAGTCCCAGGAGGAGTTTTTCCATACCTTCAATGCCTTGCTTGAGAACGGCCAGCAGATCATCCTGACCTGTGACAAGTTTCCGAAGGAGATTGATGGCCTGGAGGAGCGGCTCAAGAGCCGGTTCGGCTGGGGTTTGTCCCAGCCCATGGAGCCGCCGGAGCTGGAGACCCGGGTTGCCATTCTGAAGAAGAAGGCCGAGGAGGCTCGCATAGACTTGCCCAATGACGCGGCCTTCTTTATTGCGCAACGTATCCGGTCTAATGTTCGTGAACTGGAAGGCGCATTGAAGCGGGTGATTGCCCATGTGCGCTTCACCGGGGCGCAGCTGGACATTGCCCTGGTCAAGGACGCCTTGCGTGACCTGCTGGCGATACAGGCCCGCCAGGTGAGTGTGGATAACATCCAGCGCACGGTGGCAGAGTATTACAAGATCAAGATCGCGGATCTGCTGTCGCCCCGTCGCAGCCGGTCGGTGGCACGGCCCAGGCAGATGGCCATGGCCTTGTCCAAGGAGTTGACCAGCCACAGCCTGCCGGAGATCGGTGCGGCATTTGGTGGCCGGGATCACACCACCGTGTTGCATGCCTGTCGCAAGATGAAAGAGTTGCGGGAAGGCAGCACCGAGATCGAAGAAGATTACCAGAATCTGCTGCGCAGTCTGACCTCGTGATTAACCATATGGAATGTAGGGGAATAATATGAAATTCACCATCAACCGCGAGCTGCTGCTGAAGCCCTTGCAACAGGTGGCCGGGGTGGTCGAGCGTCGGCAGACGTTGCCGGTGCTGTCCAATGTGCTGCTTGAAGTCACGGATGCGCAGCTGGCAATAACCGGCACCGACCTGGAACTCGAGCTGGTGGCCAGGCTGGCACTGGATGGCGAAGTACTCGGTGGTGAAACAACCGTACCGGCGCGGAAACTGCTGGATATTTGCAAGAGCCTGCCGGCGGAGGCAGACATCCGGTTTGAGGTGGATGGCGAGCGTATGATCGTCCGCTCTGGCCGCAGCCGCTTTACCTTGTCCACCTTGCCCGCTTCGGAGTTTCCGAATCTTGAGGATGACATTGGCGGTGCCGCGCTGGAGGTGGCCCCGGATCAGCTGCGCAGGTTGATCGACAGCACGGCCTTTTCCATGGCCCAGCAGGATGTACGGTATTACCTCAACGGGATGCTGGTTGAGCTCCGCAAAGGGCGTCTTCGCACAGTGGCCACAGATGGGCACCGCCTGGCGATGGCCGATGCCGAGATCGACGGGATCACCGATGAAAGCCAGGTCATCGTGCCACGCAAGGGCATTATGGAACTGGCACGGCTGCTGGGGGATGTGAGCAACCCGGTCAAACTGACAGTGGGCAACAACCACGTCCGTGTCATCGCCGGTGATGTGACCTTTACCTCCAAACTGGTGGATGGCAAGTTTCCGGAATACGACCGTGTGGTGCCCCGCGAAGGGCAGCGGCGCATCCTGGCAGACCGCGAGACCCTGCGGCACGCCCTGAGCCGGGTGGCGATTCTGTCCAATGAGAAGTACCGCGGTGTGCGCATCCAGTTGTCGGATGCCAGCCTCAAGCTCCAGGCCAACAACCCCGAGCAGGAAGAAGCAGAAGAAGAAGTGTCTGTGGACTATCAGGGTACCGAGCTCGAGATCGGCTTCAATGTCAGCTATCTGCTGGACGTTCTGAATACGCTGCACGGCACAGAAGTGCAGATACAGCTGGGCGATAGCAACAGCAGTGCCGTCATCACGGATCCGAATGTGGCCGCGACGCTCTACGTCGTGATGCCGATGCGCCTCTGATAGCGCGCAGGTGATAGCATCACTCCCGCAAGCACCCTGGCCGATTTGTCGGTCAGGGTGTAGCGCCCTCCCCCTCCCTTCTTTTCGATACCCCGTCCTATGCTGCAGCGCCTCGTACTGACAGCGTTTCGTAATTACGCTCAGGCAGAGTTCGCGCCGGGTCCAGGCGTTAATCTGGTGTTTGGCGATAACGGTTCAGGCAAAAGCAGCCTTCTCGAGGCAGTCTACCTTTTGGGCTCGGGCCGTAGCTTCCGCAGTGGGCGTCTGCAAAGACTGGTCAATGAGGCTGCGCAGGAGACGGTACTTTACGCTGAAGTGAAGGCCGGGGATCAGCAGCATCGTTTGGGTATGGCCCGTACCAGGCAGCAGTTCTCTGGCCTGAAGCTGGACGGCGTCAGCGTGCGGGGCTTGAGCGATTTGGCCCGGATGCTGCCAGTGCAGGTGTTTCATCCCGGTACGGTGGATATTGTGGAAGGCCCCTCTTCCGGGCGTCGGCGCTTTCTGGACTGGGGATTGTTCCACGTGGAACAATCTTTCCTCGGTGACTGGCGGGCCCTGAATACCGCGCTACAGCAACGAAACAGGCTGCTGCGTACAGGGCGCCCCAATGCCCGAGAAATAGCACCGTGGGACCAGCAAGTTGCCTTGTCATCTGCTAGAATCAGCCAGTTGCGTAGTGGATATCTGGAGGCCCTCAGACCCTATCTGGATGAGGTGTTGGCAGATATCGGCGAGCTGCCAGAAGTATCGATGTCGCTCTACCAGGGCTGGGCTGAAGGCGAGAGTCTGAAAGACCTGCTGACGGCTGATCTGGCCCGCGATTGCGAGCGCGGCCACACCGGTAAAGGGGCCCATCGGGCGGAGCTCCGGCTGGGTAGCCATGCCGGGCCAGTAAGGGATGTGTTCTCCCGGGGACAGCTGAAGACGTTGAGTTATGCCCTGTTGTTGGCGCAGCTCAACCTCCTGATTCGGGGTCGCGGAGGCAGTTGCCTGATTCTGGTCGATGATCTGGCTTCGGAACTGGACCAGGCCCACAGTGGCGCCGTGCTGAAGGCCCTACGATCACTGGACCAGCAACTGATTATCACGGCGTTGTCCGCTGATGCCCTGCCGGAACTGGCATCGGAAGACGACGTTAAAGTGTTCCACGTGGAACATGGCAAGCTTGATCAAGTGCCCTGAAGGCCTGAAACGCCGGCTTCTGGGTGAATGTGTTGAACGGAAAGAGCAGCAAACCGGAAAGGGAAAACGATGACCGAGAAAAAGTACGATTCCTCGAATATCAAGGTGCTCAAGGGCCTGGACGCGGTGCGCAAGCGCCCCGGCATGTATATCGGGGATACGGACGACGGGACTGGCCTGCACCATATGGTGTTTGAGCTGGTAGATAATTCCATCGATGAGGCCCTTGCCGGCCATTGCTCGGAAATTCAGGTCATCATTCATCCTGATGAGAGCGTCACCTGTTCTGATAACGGCCGTGGTATTCCGGTCGATATCCACGAAGAAGAAGGCGTGTCTGCTGCTGAAGTCATCATGACGGTGCTCCACGCCGGGGGTAAGTTCGACGACAACTCCTACAAGGTGTCTGGCGGCCTGCATGGTGTGGGCGTTTCCGTCGTGAATGCCCTGTCAGAAGAGCTGAAGCTGTCCATTCGGCGTGACGGCAAGCTTTACGAGCAGATTTACCGGCATGGTGTACCTACCGAGCCCCTGAAAATGGTGGGTGATACCGAAGGTACAGGCACCACAGTGCGCTTCCGTCCTAGCCCGGAAACCTTCACGGACATCAATTTCCACTTCGATATTCTGGCCAAACGCCTGCGGGAACTGAGCTTCCTGAACTCTGGCGTGCGTATTCGCCTGCGGGATGAGCGCTCTGACCACGAAGATATCTTTGAATACGAGGGCGGCCTGGCGGCCTTTGTGACCTACCTCAACGGGGTGAAAACGCCGCTGAACAAGGTGTTCCACTTCCAGGTGGACCGGGAAGACGGCATTGGCGTTGAAGTGGCGTTGCAGTGGAATGAGTCTTACAACGAAAACCTGTTCTGCTTTACCAATAACATCCCCCAGCGTGATGGCGGCACCCACCTGGCAGGCTTCCGGGCAGCGCTGACGCGTACCCTGAACAGCTATATGGATGCGGAAGGCTTCCTCAAGAAGGAAAAAGTCGCGACATCTGGTGATGATGCCCGGGAAGGTCTGACGGCGGTGATTTCCGTCAAAGTGCCCGATCCCAAGTTCTCCAGCCAGACCAAGGACAAGCTGGTCTCCTCGGAAGTGAAGACAGCCGTAGAACAGACCATGGCGGATCGTTTCCAGGATTACCTGCTGGAGCACCCGTCAGAAGCCAAGATTATCGTGCAGAAGATCATTGATGCCGCCCGGGCACGGGATGCGGCGCGCAAGGCGCGGGAAATGACCCGCCGCAAAGGCGCATTGGATATTGCCGGTCTGCCCGGGAAGCTGGCAGATTGCCAGGAGAAAGACCCGGCCCATTCCGAACTCTACATTGTGGAGGGTGATTCTGCGGGTGGCTCGGCCAAACAGGGCCGGGACCGCAGAACTCAGGCAATCTTGCCCCTGAAGGGCAAAATCCTGAATGTGGAGAAAGCGCGCTTCGACAAGATGATTTCGTCCCAGGAAGTGGGCACGCTGATCACCGCATTGGGCTGTGGTATCGGGCGTGATGAATACAACGTGGACAAACTGCGTTACCACCGCATCATCATCATGACCGATGCGGACGTGGATGGGTCGCATATCCGTACCCTGTTGCTGACCTTCTTCTTCCGTCAGTTGCCGGAGCTGATCGAGCGCGGCTATATCTATATTGCGCAACCGCCGCTCTACAAGATCAAGAAGGGTAAACAGGAAAACTACCTCAAGGACGATGTGGCGCTGGAAGAATACCTCACCAACATCGCCCTGGATAAAGGCGCCCTGCTCCCGGGCAATGGCGCGCCGCCCATCACGGGTGAGCGTCTGGAGAGCCTGATTCGGGAATATCGCACGGTCATGAAAGTGATCAACCGCCAATCCCGGATCTTCCCGTCCTATGTGTTGGAGCAGCTGATTTACGTGCCCTCGCTGAATGAGGAGCGTTTGAAAGACGAAAGCTTCATGCAGGAGTGGTGCGCAAACCTGGCAGTGCGCTCCAACCGCAATAGTGATGAAACACAGCGTTGTGAAATTACCCCGGTCAAGGATACCGAGCGCGGCTGGTACCTGCCGGGTGTGCGAGTACTCGCTCACGGCGTGTCCCGCGACTATCGGATATCGTCTGATTTCATCGCCTCCCCCGATTATGCACGCATCCGGGCGCTCGGAGAAAAGCTCGAGGGTCTGTTGGCAGAGGACGCGGCAGTGGAGCGCGGCGAAAGCCGGCGCGCCATCCGGCACTTTGCGGAAGCGCTGGAATGGCTCATGGTGCAAGCGCGCAAGGGCACCAGCATTCAGCGCTACAAAGGGCTGGGTGAGATGAACCCGGATCAGTTGTGGGAAACCACCATGGACCCGGGCAGCCGCCGCATGCTCCAGGTCACCATTGAAGATGCCATTGGTGCTGATCAGATCTTCACGACCCTGATGGGCGACGACGTGGATCCTCGCCGTCAGTTCATCGAATCCAATGCATTGCAGGTGTCGAATCTGGACGTCTGACACGTCCGGTTTACCGTTTCTGTACATCTAACCCCACAGGAAGCCGGGTCGAGGGCGTTACATGACGCCCTGCCCGGTTATACTGAAGTGGGAACGGATGGGAAATAAACGACTGCAATGAAGATACTGCTCATAGATGACCACGCCCTGTTTCGCGATGGCGTTGCGCTGCTGCTTGCGGAATTGCCGGTAAAGCCGGTGGTACTTGAAGCAGAAGACTGCACATCGGGTTGTGAGCTGCTCAGCACCCATGCGGACATCGGTCTGATACTGCTTGATCTGGAACTGCCGGGCATTAATGGTGTGGATGGCTTGCGCCAGATACGCCAGGACTATCCCAGGACACCGGTCATCGTGATCTCCGCGCATGAATCAGTCAGTAACGTCACCGCCGTGATTGATGCCGGGGCCATGGGTTTCATCCCCAAGTCGTCCACGACACAGGTGATGCTGGCCGCCTTGAATCTGGTGCTTGCCGGGGGCATCTATCTGCCTCCGCTGGTGCTCGCTACGGTAACGGGCACCACGTCTGCCCCGGCCACAACAGCAGAAAGTATCGGTTTGTCTGAGCGCCAGGCGATGGTGCTGGAGCGTTTACTGCGCGGCAACAGCAACAAGGAAATCTGTCGTGAACTCGATCTGTCACCGTCGACCGTGAAGAACCATGTCTCTGCGGTCTTCCGGGCGCTTAACGTCTCGTCCCGCACACAGGCGCTGGTGGCTGCGGCCAGGCTGGGCATCCACTTCCCGGACACGGCGCGAGGTAAAACCCCGGCCGCGGATTGAGTCAACGCAGAAGTGTTTCCAGCGCAGACTGGAGTTCGGCGGTGCCGAAAGGCTTGAACAGTACCGGCACGTTGGCCCGTCGAATATCTTCCACATCCTCCGGCGCGGTATCTCCGGTGACCAGAAGACATGGCAGCGTTGCGCCGTAGCGAGCCTTGATCGCGCTAATGACAGCGAGACCATTTTCGTTCTCCAGGCGAAAATCGCTGATCAGCAGATCAGGTACGACGTCGGCTTCCCCGAGCGCCGCAAGCAGCGATTGAAAGCCAGGCGCAGCCACAACCGTGGCGCCGAAACGACCCAGTACCTGCTCCATACTTTCGCGGACAGCATCCTCATCTTCAACCAGTGCCACAAACATCCCGGAAAGGTCGAACGCGATCGATGGCTGCGGCGCATCGCGCTCGCTGGTTTTCTGATGAGACAGCCCAGGCAATGTGATGCTGAAACAGGACCCCCTGCCTGAAAGAGAGGATAGCGTCATCCGGTGATTGAGCAGATCAACGGAACGTTGCACGATGGAAAGCCCTAGGCCGAGGCCCTTGTTGCGATCGCGTTGAATGTTATCGATCTGATAGAACTCCTGAAATATTTCCTCCTGCTTGTCTGCGGGAATGCCAATGCCGGTGTCACAAACCACCACACGCAGCATGCCTTTACCGGCACGGCGGACACCCACAACCACACCACCCTCCCGAGTATATTTCAGCGCGTTGGCGACGAGATTCCTCAGTACTCGCTCGAAGATGACGGGGTCTGTACTGACAATGGCAGGTGAGGGACGAATGCGGAGCGTCAACCCCCGGCTTTCGGCCTCGGGCTCAAGATGAGCGCGTAAAGACTGAAAGATACTCTCGATGCGCACTGCATGAAACTCGGGCTCTACAGCACCCGCATCAAGGCGCGAAATATCCAGTAGGCCCTTGAGAAGATCCTCCATCGCTGCGACAGCGCGGCTGATGCGGTCAACCAGAATCAGCAGCGCGGGTTCCGATGCCTTGTCACGCAACAGGCCGACCAACAGGCTGACGGTATGAATCGGCTGACGGAGATCATGGCTTGCCGATGCCAGAAAGCGTGTCTTGGCGGTGTTCGCCGCTTCAAGCTTGCGGGTGCGATCCTGAACCCGTTTCTCAAGTGACAGGTTCAATTCTTCCACCTGGTTGGTAGCTCGTACCAGATGACCAATAAGATGCGCGCCGTAGGACAGGAACACCATAGGTAGCGCATAGCCAAGCCAGTAGACGTCCCTGACGGGCATCATGCCCCGAGACAACAGATAGTCATGTATCGCGGCAATTACCGTAAAGCCCAATGAAATACCCAATGCCCATAACGTATAACTGCCGCGGCGGTTTGCTTCATCCAGCATCAACCAGATGGCCGGGACGCTGGTTGCGATGATGATCGGATATCCCACCAGGCGGACAAGATCCATATGACCTGTCAGCAGCGAGATGGCAGCAACAGCTGGCAGGAACAGCGCTACGAGAATAACAATGGCAAGATAAGCGGCCCGCTGTTGCCCGGAAAACAACATGGAGAACAGGGCGAGCAACAAGGGTGTAACAGCATTGACCGAAAAGAAGAACCAGTCGAAAAACGGCAACGCAATCCAGGCATACTCACTGAAATACAGTTCAGTGCGCACGGAGCTGAGTACGCACAGTAAGCCGAAGACGCCAATCGCTTTTTCTGAACGTCGGGCAAGCCATATCTGCAACATCAGCAAACCGAATACCAGTGCCGCCACGTTCAATGCGGAACGGATACCCGCGGTAAGAAACCGATACTGGTTGTAGCCTGGCCGAACATCTGCAGCGGGGCCGAACACCAGACCGGCCATGCCGGGTTGAGTACCGGGCTCGAATATCTGTTCGATCACCAGCTCGTTCCGGCCAGCCTCCACCAGGGAAGGCGCTATCTCGACAAACCGGGAAACAAAATGCCGTACATGAAAGTACCGGGCATGATTCCCCTGATCGTAGACCAGAGCGCCGTTGAGATAGATCGCAGATATGCGACCGAGGCGATCCATCCGCAATGCGTAGACGACGGACCGGGGTGTCTGGATATCGAACTCGAACCGATACCAGGCATAGCTCGCACCTTCGGGTGGAAAGCTTCCGGCGATGTCGCGCAAGGTAACAGCTTGCCACGCTACCCCGGATGGTTGTGCTGTGGATTGCTGTGCTGTGGAGTGTTGCGCCGAGTAGGGCTGATCCGCCCAGGCCATCTCGCCATTGATCAGCGTCACCGGACTGGCCATGCCCCAGGACGTGAGGCACAGCCATAGCAGTGCAGCAAAACCGAGACGCCGGCGATCCATAGCACTCCCCTTCCCTGACAAGCTCTGGTTAACACATTACCTGAAGCATTATGCATCGGCCGCCGTGAAAACGACTTTGCCCATTTGGCCGGGCCATCAGTCCCATGGTTTCCACGCGAAACCGTCGCCAAGCTCTTCTGAGCCAGGAGATATCAACTACCGCATCTTCAATGTTGACTGCGGGGCCAACCGTTTGCAGAGCGGGTACCACGTCGATTTCTGATGGCGGTGATGCCAGCGTGAACGCTTCTGCGGGAGGGCTGGCATCCCCAGGGCGTCAAATTTTGCTTTATTTTTGCCAAACAGGTCACATTTATTATCGAGGCAAGCAGTGCTATCCCCCCTGCCGGGCGCCACAGTATCCTGCCCCGGCGACTTCCCGATACCCTGCCATACCTTGCCATATCCCTAAAATACCGAGCTTTATCAACTGGTTATAAAACAACGAAAAGCAAGCGTATGATGCGCTGCGGCAAGTCTCATGGGGGGCTGGGCGTGCCGTGGCGCGGAACTTGCAGCTACCCCCTCCGGCCGACATCATCCCTCGGCCGACACCGGCCTTTCGATTACCAACGTATGCAGGGGAATACAATGGGTCGCCTATTGATGGTGGAAGATGATGAGATGCTCCGTGCGGCCATCCGTGAAGTATTCAATCTCAAAGGATACGAAGTCGCCGAGGCGCCTTGCGGTGCGACCTTTCTGGAGCAGATAGCCAATCCGGTCCATGATCTGGTGCTGCTGGATCTCAATCTGCCTGACGAGGATGGTCTGGTACTGCTGCGCCGCCTGCGCGCGACATCAGATGTACCGGTGTTTGTGGTTTCCGCCAGAACCGATCACGAGAGTCGATTGACGGCGCTGGAGCTCGGTGCCGATGATTACGTGGTCAAACCTTTCAACGTTCGTGAGCTGGAGCTGCGGGTGCGAAACTTCCTCGCCCGAGAGCGCAGCCGCAATGATGCGGGCGAAGAAAAAGTACACCGGATCAGTTTCGGCGCCTGGACCCTGCTGCCGGACCAGTGGAGCCTGCATGACGAAAATGGGCACCGCCTGACGTTGACCCGGGGTGAGCTGGATATTCTGTTGGCCCTGGTAAAAGCCAAAGGCGCTGCCATGACGCGGGAACAGTTGGCCGACGTGCTGTCCCGAAACATCAACGGCAGCAATCCCGAGACGGTCACGGTATTGATCTACCGGATGCGCAAGAAGCTGGGCGGTGAACTGGACGGCGAGCAAGTCATCGTCACAGTGCCTGGCATCGGTTATCGCCTGGGCCCGGAAGTTATTCAGTCCCCGGCCTGAACGATCCGTTAATGTCATGATGATTCATCGGGCCCTTCCGGGCCCTTAAACAGGGTCAATCCCCGCATATCCCGTGGTTTTCTTCCGCTGATCGTTTTCTCCGCAATCCACCGCAACGACTATCCGGTTCATGACCTGTTCATCCCGGGTTCAGTACATATCCATATCTTCTCGTAAACAATCGTAGGTTGGGGGAACTCCCGTGTACGGGATTCCAGCAATGATGTTTACGGGAGAGACCTATGATCAATCGCTATCTGATCTGCGTCGTGGCGTTGTTGATCAGCACGCTGTCTGCGGGGCTACACGCTGCGCCGAACATGTCTGTGCATATCGTGGCAGAGAAAGAAATCATTCTGACAGACGAACAGGGCGTGGAGACCGTTGAGCGTGTTCCTGCCTCAGAAGTCCTGCCTGGCGACGAAATCTTCTACACCCTGGCGTATCGCAATGACGGCACATCCGATGCCCGCGATATCCGTCTTGATAATCCAGTGCCCGCAGGCACCCGCTACGTTCCTGAGAGTGCGTGGGGCGACGCGGCAGAGATATCCCTCGATATGGACACCGATACCGATCAGCCGGCTGCGGTGCGCTGGCAGGTGGCGGAAGTCCCGGCGGGGAGCTCCGGCACCGTAGGCTTTTCAGTAAAGGTTGAGTAATCCGGCTTCGGTAATTACCGGCACCCGGAACTGCCCGCTGATCGCGCCAGGCGGGCTTTAGATCAAAAAAAGGCGTACCAAGCACAGGGGAAGCAACATGAAAACTTCGATCCATCGTCAGATTGCGACGGTGCTGCTGGCGGGGGTGGCATTCATGGCTGCTCCAGTGCTGGCGAGTACCGCAGCAAACACCGTGATTCAGAACAGCGTCACCGTCAGCTTCAGTGATGCGGCAAACAATGCGCAGCCAGAAGTCACCGCCAGCGTCAGCATCACCGTGAACCTGGTCGCTTCCGCGCCCCTGGTGATCGTCGATCCGACCAGCATCAACCCGGCTACCGGTGATACCTCTTACAACATCGACTACACCGTGACTGCCACGGCCAATGGTCCGGACACCTATCTGATATCGCCGGCCTCGGTCGACAACGACATGACGGGCGCGCCGACGTTTGGTGGTGCAACCACCGTAGCGCTGGGTGCCACCACTGTAGCCAACCCTGCCCTGGCGGGTGATCTCACCATTCAGGTACCTTTCGACGCGGTAGCCGATGGTTCAGCCAATGGCCTGGCGCCTGGCGACACTATCGTCATCAACCCGGGTATGCCGAACGAAGAAACGGCGGTGATTGCGGCCGGCGGTATCGATGAGAGCACCGGCGCGACAACCAACGTCGTCACACTGACACTGGAAGATCCGCTCGCCGAAACCCATGCCACAGGTTCCATCATCGGTCAGCGCCGCATCGTCACCGTGACAGTGTTGACTGCCCTGACCAACCTGCCGGCCACCAGCGGCACCCACGTGGTGACCACGACCTTCACTTCCCAGGAAGACGGCACTGTGTCGGTTGATGGCGATGTGACCACCATCACTGTCGTGCGCCCGGTACTGACCGTACTCAAGTATGTCCGTAACGTGGACAACGCCGTAGCAGGTACAGGTGCACGTACGGTTAACAGTGCTACCTACTACACAACAGGTGTAGGCGGTAACCCGGGTGACCTGATGGAGTATCTGATTGTTGTGGACAACACCGCAGCAGGTGCTGTCGAGGCGACGGACATCATCATCACTGACCCGATCCCCCAGTTCATTACCTATGAGCCAGGCTCAATGCGTATCGACCCGGCTACCGCAAACGCTGCGGGTACCGGCAACTGGCAGGTCGTGGCAGATGGCAGCAACGATAATGATGCGGGCACTTATGACGCCGTCAACGAGACCGTGATCTTCTACGCGGGTGCAGGCGGTGACGACGATTCCAGTGAGGGGGGCTCCCTGGATCCGGACGAGTTCAGTTTTGTGAAATTCCAGGTTCGGATCGATAACTGATAACCGGAAAAAAGCCGGGGTATGGCACGCCATATCCCGGTCTTCAGGGGGTTACAATGCATTATTTCAAACGCTGTCTGGCGGGTATTACCCTGTCAGCCCTGGCAATACCCGCACTCGCTTCCGTCGGCGGTGGTGCCACCATTCACAACGTAGCGACCATGAATTTCGACGGTGGCCAGGTGTCGGCGCATGTCAATGTGCAGGTGCTGACCGTCGGTTCTACGCCAACCATTGTCGCCACATCAGAGCAAGCGTTCTCCGGCGATACGGTTGTTGTGACTTACAGTGTCACCAACACCAGCAACGGCGCGGATACCTTTGATCTGCAGGTGTCGACCAATGACACCGGCGTTGGTGCGCCGGCCAATCTGGCTATTGCACCGGCATCCCTGACAC
Source organism: Alcanivorax sp. (assembly GCA_022565695.1). Lineage (GTDB taxonomy): Bacteria > Pseudomonadota > Gammaproteobacteria > Pseudomonadales > Alcanivoracaceae > Isoalcanivorax. The sequence continues at coordinate 382,398 of JAIUME010000001.1, forward strand.
TGGGTGCGTCCATTACGTCCCAACCCTCTGCTGCCGGTACCGTGTTCATTCCTGCTGGATCGGAAACGAATCTGGCGCCTGGCGATCGGGTGAGATTGAATCTCGGCGGTACGGACTATTTCTACACCATAAGCGCAGTGTCGCCGGGTATGCCGGCGACGACGTCCGGCAACACCACGACGCCAGAAGTGCCTACAGGTTTGCAGCTGGCTCCGGTAGGCAGTGCGCCGGCCATCGTTGCGGGTAACATTCCGGTGGGTACACAGATTGGCGAAGTGGGCAGCTTTACGGTGACGCTGGACGCAGGTGCGATCACGGTACCTGGTGCCGGCGGTAGCCACGAGATCGAAGTTCAGGGTACGACTGCCGCACCGGGCCCGGGTGGTCCGGGTAACGTAGTGGTCTTCACCGACACCTCAGGCAGTGTTGCCGTGCAATCCGGCGAAGCGGTGCTGACCAAGGCAGTTCGCAATGTGACCCTCGGCGGTGCTTTCGCCACGACGGGTGTGACAGCGCGTCCGGGCGACGTCCTGGAATACCGCATCACGGCGTCCACGATTCCGGGTGAAGACGTGACCGGTGCGGTGCTGACGGATCAGATCCCCCAGTACAGCAGCTATGTTGAAGACAGCACCAGCCTCAACGGTACAACATTTGGCGCACCGGACAGTGGTGTGTTCCCGTTCGCGGGCGGCGGTGCGGCGATCAGCAGCCCGGGTGGTACAACAGGTCAGATTCTGGATGGTGAAAATGCGGTAGTGCTCTTCCGTGTGACGGTCGAGTAACACCGTAATGACAAGGCACACGCATCGCCATGTGACAGCAAATGCTGCCCGGCGGCCGGAGAATCGGCCGTCGGGTAGTGCTGTGGCGTGGCTGTGCGTGTGCCTGCTTTTGCTGGTGTCAGTGATGGGGTCTCTGCTGCCCGGCATGGCACGCAGCGCCTATCTCGTTACCGGTGATGCTGCACAGCTTCACTGGCAGGGTGCCGTGACAAGTGCCCGTGCAAATACGGTTGTCACACGATTTGAACAGATCGGTTTCTATCGCTATGCGCCGGAAGCCGCAACCACCTACCAGATCTGGCCGGGCAACTTTGCTTCGGCAAACAGTCTCGGTAATTTACCACCCCAGGCACTTGCCATGCTGCCGGCAGCGCGTCGGCCGGATGGCCAGGCTATTCCTCCCGGCGCTGCCGTGCCGCTGTTGCCGGCGGAAAATTTCCCATTGGGAGAAACGGTGTTTGTGGTGCTGGAAAAGCCACTGCTGACGGCGCCTGCTGCGCCGGTGCGAGGTGTCCGACCGGATGGCCGGCGATTTATCGCGGTAACGGTGGATACGGAAGATGCGCTTGGCAATATCAACACCTTCATCATTACGCTGGTGCAGGAATCGCAGACTGGCGACCGCTATGTCGGCTATTTGCCGCCGTCAGCAGAAATTCCACTGGCCGATCTGACTCGCCTGACCGTTCGTTATGATGAATACGGCGATCTGCCGGATTCACTCACGCAACAAGCGCCGGCGTTTGTCAGCCTGGCTGAACTGGCGCAGCGGGAAGCACGCAAGACCGCCTTGATTGGTACGGCTGCCCCGGCGCCGGAAAGCGGGTTGTTCCTGACCAAGGACATTCTGCGCGCCAGCGTCATGGTCGGCGATTTTGTTGCCTACAGGCTGCGCGTGGAAAATGCGTCCGGTGCGCCGATGCCGGCGGTGTCCGTAGAAGATGATCTGCCTGCGGGCTTCCGCTTCCAGCGCGGGTCGCTGTCCATTGATGGTGTCAGGGTGCCGGATCCGGTCATTGGTCCTGGCGGGCGTAACTTGCGTATTGATCTTGGCGCACTGCCGGATGGCGCATCACGTAGCATCAGCTATGTAGTGGAAGTGACGGTGGGTACACGCCCCGGTCGCGCCGTGAACAGGGCCGTTGCCCAGGCAGGTGCGCTGTCATCCAATCAGGCTGAAGCAACGGCCCTAGTCGAGCGCGCCTTCTTCGACGACAGCGCCTTTCTCATGGGCCGCGTCACGGCGGGTGAATGCGGCGACCGCGCCGGGCCCGGCGTTGAGGGTGTGCGGTTATATCTTGAAGATGGCACCAACGTTGTCACCGACCAGCAAGGCCGCTGGCATATCGAAGGCGTCCGCCCGGGCACCCATGTACTGCAGCTGGATACCGAGACGCTGAGTGACCGCTACAGCCTGCGTGCCTGTCCTGGCACCAGTCGCAGTGCCGGCAACAAGCTGTCTCGCTTTGTGAATGTGCAAGGCGGCACACTATGGCGCGAAGATTTCTATCTCGACGCCAAGCCGGAAGTCAAAGAGCGCCTGCAACAACGGCTGCGAACCGATGAAATCATTGGCGAGAACAGCTATCTGATGACGCTGGATCTGGCCACGGGTGACACACGGTTCGACAGTATCACCACGGAAATCTATCTGTCCGAAGACCTCGCTCCCGTGCCGGGTAGCGCGCGTCTGAACGGTGAGGTGATGGATGATCCGGTTTACCGCGCCAACCACTATGTGTTCCAGATACCGGTGGAAGGAAGCTACTGGCGCCATCAGCTGACGTTACCGATCCAGGCTGTCAGGGAGGCCGTCACAGAGGCTGAAAAGACGCTGACAGTCATAACCCGCGGTATCCTGCCAGGCGGTGAGAGCGTTGTACTACAGACACGCAACCGCGTTTCCGTTGCGCCGCCGCGTGCCGAAAATCGACAGTTCATATTGCGGCCGCAGTTTGGTGTCATGGACTGGGCGCTTCCCGTTAGGGACCAGAGAGAGCTGGATGAGACCATCTCCGGGCTGATGGAGTACGAGCAGGTCAAGATCACGGTCACCGGCCACAGTGATAACGTACCGATCCGCGCGCGCGCGGGTCAGGCGGTGGCCGACAATCGCGCGCTCGGTTATGCGCGGGCAAAATCTGTGGCGGAGCATATTGCCGCGCGGATGGGCATACCGCTGTCATACATTCATATACATAGTGCTGGTGAAGATGAGCCCATCGCCGATAATGCGACGGCTGAAGGCCGGGCGCTCAACCGGCGTGTAGAGATCCAGGCTGAGGTCAGCCGCCGAATTTCCGGTCCGGAATATACGGTTGCCGATGGCGACAGCGGCGTGGTCAGTAGTGCGTCTGGCGCGGCCATCGACAGTGACATAAAGCAGCGCGGCATGATCAACCTCCGCGACGGCATGACCGTGGCGCAGCCCGTACTCAGCATCAACGGGGTTATGGATGCCCGCCTCAAGCCCCGCCTTCTGCTCAACGGCGAACAGGTACCCGACAGCCGTATCGGCATGAAAATGGAAGACAAGGAAACCGGCACGCATCGCTATGTCTGGGTGGGCGTCCAGTTGTTCAATGAAGGTGATTACCGCTTCGAACTGCAGGGTCTGGACCCTTTCGGCAATGTGCGTTTCAGCGATGTGGCCACGGTGACCCTCACCGGCCAGGTGCGCCATATCCGCTTTGCAGCGCATCAACCCAACAGCGCCGACGGCATCACTCCCGTGGGCGTAAAGCTGGCGCTGAGTGATGACCGCAATCGGCCGGTGGAAACAGGCGTTGAACTGCGTCTGGCCCAGTCCGGCGGCCTGATACCCCTTCGCAAGCGGCAACAGGACAATCCTCTGACACAACGTCAGGATGTCGTTGAGGTGGATGCCGCCGGTTACGCCTGGTTCGAGCCAGTGGGTAATGCCGGCACCTATCGTATTCGCCTGGCCTCCGGGGATGCCGTATCGGATGAAATTGAAGTACGGGTAGATCCCCATCTGCGCGACTGGATTCTGGTGGGTTTCGCTGAGGGCAGCGTGGGCTACAACACGCTTCGTGGTAACCAGTCAGAACTGGGCCAGGACGATGACCATCTTTATACCGACGGCGATGTGGCGTTCTTCGCCAGAGGACGAGTCAGCGGCGAGTGGTTGCTGACCGCGTCCTATGACAGCCGCCGTCGCCGTGGCGATACACCGCTGGGCCAGGCGATTGATCCGGAAGCCTGGTATGTCCTGTACGGGGATGAAGCGTTCCGTCGGCATGATGCGCCCACCAGTGACCGTCTTTATGTGCGCATGGAGCGTCGGGACTTTTATGCCCTGTACGGTGACTTCGATACCGGCATGACGGTGACTGAACTGTCGCGCTACAGTCGCATCGTCACTGGCGCAAAAACCGAGTATCAGGGTCGGCATGTCAGTGCGCTGGGCTTTGCCAGTGAGAACCGCCAGGGCTTTATTCGCGATGACATTGCAGCAGACGGCACCTCCGGGCTGTATCGTTTGTCACGCAGCAATATCATCCCCGGTTCCGAGCGGATCACGATCGAAGTGCGCGACCGTTTTACGGCGGAATTGCTCAGCGAGCAGAGCCAGACACGCTTTATTGATTACAGCTTTGACTACCAGAGCGGCACTGTCTTCTTCCGGCAGCCGGTACCGGTGCAAGACGGCGCCTTTAACCCCGTCACCATTGTGGTCGAGTACGAAACGGATCAGTCCGAGCAGAGCCTGATCACCGGCGGGCGTGTTGCCGTGCATGACAGCGAGCGCCGCGTCGAGCTGGGGTTCAGCGGTGTGCATGATGATACGACCGGTGCACGGGGCAGCCTGATTGGCACGGACCTCACCTGGAAGCCCAACGATCACCATACGCTGCGGGCAGAGCGCGCGCAGACGCGTCAGGACCAGCCCGGTGGTCGTGACGACGGTGACGCCTGGCTGATGGAGCATCTTTATACTTCCGAGCGAGTCGACACGCGCCTGCATAGCCGTGAACAGACCGAGGGTTTCGGGCTGGGCCAGCAGTCGGCGACTCAGGACGCCCGGCGTATCAGTGGCGGTGACGTGCGTTACCGGATCACCGAACAACTTTCCCTGGCGACGGAAATCAGTCGGCAGGAAGTGCTGGGCACCGACAACCGCCGCGATCTGCTGGAAACACGTGCTGAATATGACACACAAGACTGGGGTCTGTTCGGCGGTGTCCGGCGTGCGGAAGACCACCGCGACGCTGACATGCTGCGCTCCGATCAGGTGCTCGCCGGCGCCTACCGGGATCTGATGGAACAACGTTTGCGCCTGAGTATTCGTGGCGAGACGAATATCAATGATGCCGGTGACAATACCGACTACCCTTCCCGTCTCGGTCTGGGCGCCGATTATCGCCTGACCAGTCGCGTCAGCCTGTTCAGTGCCCAGGAATTCAGCTGGAACGACGAGCGCCGCACCAGTGATACCCGGGTCGGGCTGCGTGCCTCACCCTGGCAGGGTGGCACCATCTCGTCAGAGCTGCGCCAGACCCACGACGAATTCGGGCCACGTCTGTTCGCGCATTCCGGGCTCTATCAGATTCTGGATCTCGGCGCGGGCTGGAGTACCGATTTCGGTTTTGACCGGGCACAGACGGTTCGTGACAGTGGTGCCACGGAAACACGCTTTGACGAAGATCGCCCGACAGCCAGTGGCACCGCCCGGGCAGGAGACTACACCGCCGTCTTTACCGGTTTGGGGTATCGTACGGAAGCCTGGCAAGTGACCAGCCGCCTTGAACACCGCACCTCGGATATTGATGAAAAGTGGAATTTCATCAGCGGCTTCCATCACCGTCTGGATGATGCGGACACCCTCGCTGGCCGGTTGCTGCATTTCTACACGCGCACGGCCACCGGTGATCGACGTATCGAATCGGCCATTGAAGGCAGCTATGTGCGGCGCCCACAGGATGCAGACTGGTTTGTCCTCAACCGCACGCGATTGACGCTGGACGAGCAGATGGACACCTTTGGCGATCAGCGCGGCATGCGCATCACCAATAATACCGTGGCCAACTTCCGCCCCCTGGCGCGGCATCAGCTGTCCCTGCAGTATGGCGCGCGCTATGTGGTGGACACCATCGATGACGAACGCTATCGCGGCTATACCGATCTGGTGGGTTACGAGTATCGTTACGACATTACCGAACGTTGGGACCTGGGGACACGGGGCAGCCATAGTCATAGCTGGAACAGCGGTATCCGCCGTGAGAGCGCAGGCGTAATGGCCGGCTACAGCCCGGTGCGGGATGTCTGGCTAAGCCTGGGTTATAACTTCCGCGGCTTCTACGACGACGATTTCGACGGCGCAGCGGGTCGCATGCAGGGCGTGGTGCTGGATTTCCGCATCAAGTTTGATCAGCACTCCCTGGCGCAGCATCGGAGTACAGCACCATGAAGCGCGAGTTCTCCTGGACGGCCCGTTTGCGCCAGCTGGCAGCGATGATGGCCCTGCTGGTATTGACCGTCGATGCCTGGTCCGCCTGGCTGGATGACGACTGGGTCTATCGTAAACAGGTCACGGTGCAGGCCAGCCAGGTGGTGGGGAGCCTCAGTGATTTTCCGGCCATGGTGCGCTTTACCGATGCGGATCTGGCTGAATATGCGCGCAACGACGGATTCGATCTGGTGTTCACCGCCAGTGACGGCGAGACCGTGCTACCCCATGAGATCGAACGTTTCAACGGCACCACCGGCGAGCTGATCGCCTGGGTGCGATTGCCTGCACTGACCGATGCGGCGGACCTGCCGGTATTCCTGTATTTCGGCAACCCCGCGTCAGGCAATCAGCAGAACCCGTCTGCGGTGTGGAGCAACGGCTATCGCATGGTCCAGCACCTGCAAGAGCCCGGTGGGCCCGGCACGGCGTTGCTGGATTCCACGGCCAACGCCAACCACGGTGTGGTGCAGGGTAATCTGCTGCGGCACCCGGATTTCCTGACCAATGAAATCATCAACGGTGCCCGCCGGCATCCTGGCGCAGGGACGGCCGGGGGCTGCACCAACTGCACGACCACCGTAGTCGGCGGCGATGTGGTGCACACCTGGGTGGCGGGTAGTGGCACCTTTACGCCGCCGCCGGGCGTCGACAACGTGCGCTACATGATTGTGGGCGGCGGTGGTGGCGGTGGCGGTATCGTCTCCGGCAATGCCGGTGGTGCAGGCGGCGGCGGTGCAGGCGGTTACCGCACCGCCACCAGTTTCCCCGTGACGCCGGGCACCAGCTACTCCGTTACTGTAGGTGCCGGTGGGGTTCGGGGCACGGGTTCGGCCATTGGCGGTAACGGCGGCACGTCGTCCTTTGCAACGCTGGTTGCTGCGGGCGGCGGTGGCGGCGGCTCGGTAACAGCCAATACCGGCGCGACAGGTGGTTCAGGCGGTGGCGGCCGACTCGGCGCGGCCGGCGGCAATGGCAATTCGCCCGCTACGACACCTTCGCAGGGCAATCGCGGTGGGAATGGCGATGGCACAACGGCGTCGAATGTCGGTGCGGGCGGTGGCGGCGGCGCCGGTGCCGTTGGTAGCAATGCGGCGGGCAACAGTGGCGGCAATGGTGGTGCCGGTGCCGGCAACAACATTACCGGTACCCTGGTACGCTATGCGGGTGGCGGTGGTGGTGGTGGCTATTTCGGCAGTACACCTGGCGGCGCGCGGGGCGTGGGTGTCGACGGTGGCGGCTCGGCACCGGCGAGTCGAGGCGACGGTACGGATGCGCTGCCCAGTAGTGGTGGCGGTGGCGGTGGTGCCAGTGGTTCGGCTTCAGGCGCGGTGGCCAATGGTGGTAGCGGCGGGTCGGGTATCGTCGTCGTGCGCTATACATTGCCGCCGCCGCCAAGCCTGACTTTCCCCCATAGCAGCTCACTGAGCATTACCGGTCCAATCACGGCTGAAGCCTGGGCATTCGTAGAGTCCGGCCAGACAGGGCCGGACCATAATCCGGTATTCTGGAAAGGCACCCAGGTTGGCTGGGGCGCCAACTACCTGTTCCGTATCGCCGTGAAGGAAGGCACCAACACCATGACCTGGGGTGTCACCTGTGGCGGACAGGAAGGTTTCTTCGAGGCGGGTGCGCCGGTGTATAACCAGTGGGCACATTATGCGCTGACCTTTGACGGCACCCGCACCCGCGCCTACATCAACGGCCTGGAAGTACCACCGGTGGAAAATCCCGGCGGGGCAACCGCCTGCTCGGGGCAAAGCCTTAACGCAGGTACAGAGCCTGTGCGTTCGGGTTATGCGCCAAACCGGGAAGTGATCGGGCAGGAAACCTTCCTGCGCGGTCGTACCGATGAGCTTCGACTGTCTGCGGCGGCGCGGCCGGCCAACTGGTTGCGCACGCAATTCATCATGATCAATGATCCCGCCAGCTTCGTGGAGATCGGTGGCCTTCAGGCTCAACCGGCGGATCTGAGCGTCGTGCGCACGGTGGATACGCCGACGCAAAATCCCGGCGGTATCGTGACGTACGATATCCTGGTGACCAACGATGAGGGCGGCATCGCAAAGGATGTGGCGCTGGTGGAATCCCTGAGTCGATATGTCCGCTTTGTGCCGGATGCGTTTGGCGCCGGGCAGCATTTCCAGTTTGAAGACAGCGTGAGCAATCCCTCGGGGCTGACTTTCGGGGATGCCTTTTACTCGGAGGACGGCGTCAATTTCGTGCCGATACCCGGCCCGGCGGGCTGGGAAAATACGGCGACGCAGTGGCGAGTGGAACTCGATGGGGAGTTTGTGCGGGGCGGTGCCTTTACGCTGCGTTATCGCGGCCAGATAGACTGAGCGGCGCCCTGCTTTCTGGCAGGACGCCCTGATAGCTCAGGTGTCAGAGGCCCGGCTGTGGCGGCAGCCTCAGATTGCGAAATCTTCCAACTGCTTGCCTTTCGCCAGCTCCGCCTGCAGCCAGTTCGGACGCTTGCCACGGCCGGTCCAGGTCAGCGATGCATCGTTCGGGTGACGGAACTTGATGGCAGCGGGTTTGCGCACCTTGCCACCTGCACCGCTACCGGCGGTTGTCAGGCCGAGCAGCTCTTCAATGGAGACACCAGCGTCGGCGGCAATCTTCTCGACTTCCGCTTTGGCGTTCTTGATGGATTCCGCCTTTTTCTTCTCGATCAGCGTGGTGGCATCGGTAATCAGTTGCTCGAGCTCGCGGATCGACAGGGGGGCGAGATTGATATTCATGGGTTGTCCTTCAGGGTGGTCAGTGTGGCACCGGGCAAACTCTACCACTTCGCGGTAAAAGCGCCAGTGCATAACGGTTCATGCTGCATTTCAAAAAGTGCTGTGGCGGAGGTCAGCGTCCCGGCAATCGGGCTGCCTGGTCGCGAATCCAGCTTTCTGCCTCATTCGCCACTATCTTGGGGGCTTTGCCGGCCGTTTCAATGGCTGGCCCGATCACCAGCGTAATGACACCGCTGTGTCGCAGCATCGAACGGGCCGGCCAGCAATGCCCGGCGTTGTGGACGATGGGCACCAGCCGCACCCCGGCGTGGCAGGCGAGCATGGCGCCGCCGCTGTTAAAACGCCCTATCACGCCCGCAGGCTGGCGAGTGCCTTCCGGGTAGATGACAACGCTGATGCCTTCCTGCAACCGGGCCTTGCCGGTGCGCAGAATCGTCTTCAGCGCGCCGCCGGGGTTGCTGCGATCAATGGCGATCGGCTTCAGCAGCGCCAATCCCCAGCCGAAAAACGGCACCCACAGCAGCTCTCGCTTCAGCACCGTGGCCTGGGGCGCAATCAGCAACTGCAGGTAGAAGGTCTCCCACTGGCTCTGGTGATTGGCAACGACCACCACGGGCTCGCCCTCGGGCAGGTTCTCCCGGCCCTCCACCACGACCTGTACGCCATTGAGATGGCGCAACAGCCACATGGTGGCATGGGTCCACAGGTTGACGAAACGAAAACGCTGCTCGAAGGACATGAATGGTGCAGCCACCAGGCACGCCATGCTGTGCACGATACCAATCAGGTGATAGCCGACAACAAATAGCAGGCTGCGCAGGCGTACGGAGACAGAAGCCGATTTCATGAAATGTCCTGTGGTCTTTCCTTGAGTCAGGCTTTCCCTGAGAGTCACAGTCTGGTCGGGCCCACGTCACGAGACCATGAAGATCCGTCTCAGCCACCCAGCTCCGATATGTCTGCCACTTGCAGGAACAGATCACGCAGGAACGACAGCAGCGCCAATCGATTGTCACGTACCGCCGGGTCGTCCGCCATGACCATAACCTGATCAAAGAAGGCGTCCACCGGTTCGCGGAGCTCGGCCAGCAAGGCCAGGATGGCGCCGTAATCGCCCTGCTCTACCAACGGTTCGGACTGGGCATAGGCATTTACCACCGCATCGGTCAGCGCCTGTTCCGCAGGTTCGTCCAGCAGCGCGCCGTCGATCTCGTCGCCCGGCGCTTGCGCCAGCTTGGCGAGAATATTCGCCACCCGCTTGTTGGCCGCCGCCAGCGCCGCCGCTTCCGGCAGCTGGCGGAAAGCAGCCACGGCACGCACCCGGCGATCGAAGTCCAGCGGCTGGGTGGGCGCAACGGCCTGCACAGCGCGGATGACCTGGGTGTCGATGCCCAGCTCCTGATACATGGCCCGGTATCGGCCATTGATGAATTCCAGCGCCTGCGCTGCGGCATCGTCGGTGATGCGTGAGCCGAGGCCGGCAGCAGCCTCGTTCACGATTCGTTCGATATCCAGCGGCAGTTCGTTGCCGATGATGATGCGCAGAATGCCGAGTGTGGCACGGCGCAGGGCATAAGGATCCTTGTCGCCGGTAGGTTTCTGACCGATACCGAAAATGCCCACCAGCGTGTCCAGCTTGTCGGCCAGTGCCAGTGCCTGGCCGGTGCGCGTCGCCGGCAGGCTGTCACCGGCAAAGCGCGGCAGGTACTGTTCATTCAGCGCCTGGGCCAGCTCGTTTGGCAGGCCTTCATGGCGGGCGAGATAGTAGCCCATGACACCCTGCATGGTGTCGAACTCGCCGACCATTTCCGAAGTCAGATCCGCTTTGCACAGATGGCCCGCCTGAGTCGCCAGCGCCACGTCACCGCCGATCTCGGCGGCAATGATGCCGGCCAGGCGGGCAACACGTTCGCATTTCTCGAAGGTGGTGCCCAGCTGCTGCTGGAATACGACCTGCCGCAGCGGTTCGGCATGTTGCGCCAGTGTCTTGCGGCAGTCGTTATCGTAGAAAAAGGCCGCATCCGCCAGGCGTGGGCGAATCACTTTCTCATTGCCGCTGATCACGGCGGCCTTGTCGGTGCTGTCGATATTGCTGAGGGTGATGAAGGCATTCATCAGCGTGCCGTTGCCATCCACCACAGGAAAATACTTCTGATGTTCCTGCATGGCGGTAATCAGTGCTTCCTGGGGAACGCGCAGGAAGTCCTCATCGAAGTGGCCCATCAGGGCCACCGGCCATTCCACCAGCGCGGTCACTTCATTGAGCAGATCGTCATCGATCACTGCGCTACCACCTGCCTGGGTGCCAGCGGCAGTGGCTTGCTCATTCACCATAGCCCGGCGGCGAGCGAAGTCGGCAATAACAAAGCCTTCGCTTTCCAGGCGCTGTTCGTATTCTGCCGGTGTGTTCAGCTCAATCGGTGCCGGTGCATGGAATCGGTGGCCGCGCGTCTGCCGGCCAGCTTCAAGCCCCAGTAAGGACAAGGGCAGCACGTCATTGCCGAGCAATGCCACCAGCCAGTGTACCGGCCGCACGAACTGTTCCTTGCGGGCGCCCCAGCGCATGCGCTTGGGGATCGGCAGGCGCTGAACGGACTGGGCCAGGAATTCCGGCAACAGGGTTTGCACCTGTTTGCCCTCTTCCGTGACCCGGGCAACCAGCCATGCACCCTTGTCGGTTTCCAGCGTCTGCAGCTGGTCCACGCTCAGCCCCACAGAACTGGCGAAGCCCTGGGCCGCTTTGGTGGGCTGGCCATCGGCGTCGAACGCCGCCGTCACGGCCGGGCCACGGCGCTCGGTGTCGCGATCCGGCTGGGCCAATTGCAGCGCCTCGATGCGAAACGCCAGCCGACGTGGTGCGGCGAAAACCGTCAAGGCGCCGTGGGCGAGCCCGGCCTCGTCAATCTGGCGCAGGACTTCACCGGCAAAGGCTTCGGACAGCGACTGCAGGGATTTCGGCGGCAGTTCTTCGGTGCCGAGCTCGATCAGCAGATCCTGGTATTCGGTGGGTGCGCTGCTCATGATGACCGGGTTCCTTTCGATGCCGTGCTTTTCGATTTCTTTGCCTTGCGTTCCAGCTGTGCCATGACCTCATCGCGGAGGGCGGCATCGGCCATGGGAAAGCCCAGAGCCTGGCGGGCGGCAAAATAGGCGTCTGCTACAGCACGGGCCAGGGCGCGCACCCGCAGGATGAAGCGCTGCCGCTCGGTCACCGAAATGGCCTTGCGCGCATCCAGCAGATTGAAGGTATGGGACGCCTTGAGCACATACTCATAGGCGGGCAATGGCAGCCCGGCTTCGATCAGCTTCTGGCTTTCGGCCTCGAACAGATCGAACTGCTCGAACAGTGCGGCAACGTTGGCATGCTCGAAGTTGAAGGTGGACATCTCCACTTCGTTCTGCAAAAACACGTCGCCGTAGGTGACCTTGCCGAACGGACCATCGGACCAGATCAGGTCGTAGACCGAGTCCACACCCTGCAGGTACATGGCCAGGCGCTCCAGGCCATAGGTAATCTCACCGGTGACCGGATAGCAGTCGATGCCGCCGACTTGCTGGAAGTAAGTGAACTGGGTGACTTCCATGCCGTTGAGCCAGACCTCCCAGCCCAGGCCCCAGGCGCCCAGTGTCGGCGATTCCCAGTTATCTTCCACAAAGCGGATATCGTGCACCAGAGTATCGAAGCCCAGCATCTTGAGAGAGCCGAGATACAGATCCTGAATATTGTCTGGAGAAGGCTTGAGGACGACCTGGAACTGATAGTAATGCTGCAGGCGGTTGGGGTTCTCACCATAGCGACCGTCGGTGGGGCGGCGCGACGGCTGCACATAGGCGCTGTTCCAGTTTTCCGGGCCGATGGCGCGCAAAAAAGTGGCCGGGTGAAAGGTGCCCGCGCCCACTTCCATATCCAGCGGCTGAACAATGACACAGCCCTGCTCTGCCCAGTATTGCTGGAGGGCAAGAATCAGACCCTGAAAAGTGCTGACGTCCACGTGAGATTTTGCGGCCATGAGAAATCCTGAAAAAAACAGCGGCCAAGTATAACGCCCCGGCGAGACGGGTGATACCGCTGGCCCGGCGCGGCAGGTGTTGCTAGCATACTGTTCGGATGGACAGTTAATCGGTAACAGCCTGACCATAAATAGCAAGGAGGCGTTATGCCCGCGACACGCGTTTCAGCCAGCACGTCATCGAGCACGTCATCAAGCACCTCATCAATGGAACCCCGCTGCCCCTGGTGCGGCGACGACCCCCTCTACCAGCGCTATCACGATGAGGAATGGGGGGTGCCGGTGCACGACGACAATACCCTGTTCGAGTTTCTGATACTGGAGGGTGCCCAGGCCGGGCTCAGCTGGATCACGGTGCTGCGCAAACGCGAGCGTTATCGGCAGGTGTTCGACGGTTTCGACCCGGTGAAAGTAGCCCGGTACACCGACAAACGGGTGGAAAAGTTGCTGGCCGACCCGGGCATCATCCGCAATCGCCTGAAAGTCAGGTCAGCGATTCGCAATGCGAAGGCATTCCTGGCGGTGCAGCAGGAGTTCGGCAGTTTTGACCGGTATCTGTGGGCCTTTGTCGGTGGCAAGCCCATCGTCAATCATTACCGCACCCTGGCAGAGTGCCCCACGGTCACGCCGCAGGCCGAGGCATTGAGCAAGGATCTGAAGAAGCGCGGCTTCAACTTTGTCGGGCCCACCATCATGTATGCCTTCATGCAGGCGGTGGGCATGGTCAATGATCACCTGATCAGTTGCCCCCGACACAAGGCCTGCGCCGCCCTCGTCTGAGATAGCGGCGCAGTGCGCGATCAGCGGTTGAAGACGCTGCCGATCAGCTGGCTGCCCCGCCCCACCGGGTCCTGACGGATCAGGGCTTCCTCGCTGGCGACACGGGTAAACAGGCCATCCAGACTCTGGTTGAGCACATAGTCTTCCAGATCCAGGTTCGGGCGATTGCGCACCGGCAGGGTGTTGTACACATCCAGCATCAGGCGGTATTGATCATAAAAGCCCACCTGCTCCAGGTTGCTGCGAATGATCGGCTGATAGCGCTGGCGCAGGCCGCTCTCCGTCTGGTTGCGGAAATAGCGGGTTGCCGCCGTGTCATCCCCGCGCACGATATCCAGTGCATCGGTCACGGTCATGTTGCGCACGGCGCTGACGAACATGTCCCGCGCCTCGCTGGCAGCCTGTTCCGCCCCCTGGTTCATCAATGCTTCCACCCGGTCCACATAGCGCCCCATGCCGAACTGGCGCAGGGTGCTGGTGACCGCCTGGGCCTGTTCCGGCATGGTGATCCGCAGCAGCGGGTCGTTGGCATAGCCGCCGGGCGCGGAAAGGGTGTCCGCTGCCCGGGTGCTGCTCAGCTCCAGAGTCTGCTTGATGCCAGCCACCAGCTGAGGCTGCTCGCCCCCCAGACCGCTGCCGTCGAGAAATTCATTGAGATTGGCGCAGCCGGCGGTGACCAGCAGGGACAGGGCCGCAAGCGCAGCCATAACAGGTTTGAGAGCGCGATGATGCATGGGGGTGATCCTCCTCGTGTGTCTGCATCCTAATCTAGCGTCGGCCCGTTGCCTACGCTGTAGGCGATGTGTGACCGTTGGCCGTGACATATTCGGTTACACCCTCGCTATTGAACAATGTTCAGCTGAGAGGGATCATTCTGAACACTGTTTAATAGAGATGGCTTGAGAGAGGCGATCAGGATATGGCACGCCGTAACGAGCACAGCAAGGCGCAGCTGCGCACACTCGCGATAGCGGCGGTGCGCGCGATCGTGGCCGAGCAAGGGCCGGACAAACTCAGTGTGCGCAAGGTGGCGGAGCATATCGGCTATACCCCGGGCATGCTCTACCACGTGTTTGCCTGCCTGGATGACCTGATTCTCCATGCCAATGCCGTCACCCTGGATGGTCTGCTGCAACGCATGCAGGCGGCCACAGCGCTGTCACCTGCAGAGGCCCTGCAGACCATGGCCGGGCAGTACCTGGCCCTGGCCCGCGAGGAACCGCACCTCTGGCAGCTGGTGTTCATGCATCGCATGCCGCAGGCGGCGGCCGTGCCGGCCTGGTATCAACAGCGCACCCTGCAGTTGTTCGTGCTGGTGGAAGACCAGATGGCGCGGCTGTCGGCGCAGCAGGATGCGGCGGCAGTGCATCTGGCAGCACGCACCCTGTGGAGCAGCGTGCACGGCATCAGTGTGCTGGCGGTAGAAAACAAACTGAGCATTGCCGGGGATGTGGATGAAACGGCTATGCTGCAATCGCTGATTCATCATTATCTGGCCAGCTGGGCCCGAAACAGTGTCAACGGAGACGATGCATGAAAGAAGGCCTATTGTCGCTACTCGGCAGCCGCCGTTTCGCGCCCTATTTTCTGACCCAGTTTCTTGGCGCATTCAACGATAACGTCTATCGCCAGGCGCTGATTCTGCTGATCACTTCCGGCGTGGTGGCCACCACGGTGGCGCCCAATACCCTGAACAATATCGGCCTGATGTTGTTCATCCTGCCCTTCTTTCTGTTCTCTGCCCTGGCCGGGCAATTTGCGGACAAATTCGACAAGGCATTGCTGATTCGGCGGATCAAGCTGGCGGAAATCGTGATCATGCTGGTGGCGGCTGTGGGCTTCTATTTCAACGCCCTGTGGTTTCTGCTGGCACTGCTGTTCTGCATGGGTTTCCAGTCAACCTGCTTCGGCCCGTTGAAATATTCGATCATGCCCCAGCATCTGAAAAACACGGAACTTGTGGGCGGTAACGCGCTGGTTCAGCAAGGGACATATATCGCCATCCTGCTCGGCTCGATCTCCGGTATTGTACTGAACATGGAAGGTTCCGGCGCCTGGTGGGCACCGGCCGGCGTCATCACTATCGCCGTGCTGGGCTGGCTGGCGGCGCGGCAGATTCCGGCGGCACCGCCCGCTGACCCGTCACTGAAAATCAACTGGAATATCTTCTCCGAAACAGTTCGCATCATCGGCTACGCCCGGGAAGTGAAGTCGGTCTGGTATTCAGTGCTGGCAATTTCCTGGTTCTGGTTTCTCGGCGCGGCCTATACAACGCAGTTGAAGGTTTACGTTGACGACTATATCCAGGGCACCGAGATGGTCTACGCCCTGCTGCTGGCCACTTTCTCCATCGCCATTGGCGTAGGCTCAGTGTTATGCGAAAAACTGTCCGGCAAAAAAGTGGAGCTGGGGCTGGTGCCGATCGGGTCCCTAGGACTGTCCCTGTTCAGCATTGATCTGTTCTTTTCGTATCAGGGTTTGCCGGATCAGATGGCCGGCGCCAACGGTCTCATGAGCGTCGGCGCGTTTTTGTCGGAGCCTGCCGGCTTGCGCATCCTGCTGGATCTGTTCGGCATCGGTGTGTTCGGCGGTTTTTACATCGTGCCGCTGTTTTCGTTCATTCAGCAGCGTACCCGCAGCTCGCACCTGGCCCGTGTCATCGCGGCCTGCAATATTCTCAATGCGTTGCTGATGGTGCTCTCAGCCGTTGCGGGCATCGTGGTGGTGGGGTTGCTGGATATCAGTATTCCCGGCTTCTTCCTGATCCTGGCCATCGCCAACCTGATCGTGGCCGCCATCGTCTACAGCATCGTGCCGGAATTCATGATGCGCTTCATGATCTGGGTGATGACCAAGGTCATGTATCGGGTCAAGCGTGAAGGGTTGGTACATATTCCGGAACAAGGCCCCTGTGTGCTGGTCTGTAATCATGTGAGTTATGTGGATGCGCTGCTGATTGCTGGTTCCGTGCAGCGCCCGGTGCGCTTCGTGATGCAGAAGCAGATCTACGACATGCCGGTGCTGAACTACATTTTCCGTACCGGCAAGACGATCCCCATAGACAGCCGTGAGCGTAATCCGCAGATCTATGATGCGGCGTTCGAGCGGGTGCAGGAGGAACTGGACGCCGGCAATGTGGTATGTATCTTTCCGGAAGGCCGCCTCTCCCGCGATGGGGATATCGGCGAATTCCGTAACGGCATCGAAAAAATCATTGCCCGCAACCCGGTCCCGGTGATACCTATGGCATTGCAAGGCCTGTGGGGCAGCTTTTTCAGCCACAAGGACGGCAAGGCACTCGCCAAAGTCCCCCGGCGCATTCGCGCCCGTGTGGCACTGGTGGCGGACAAACCGCGGGCGCCGGACACGGTCACCGCCAGCAACCTGCGCGATGCCGTGCAGGCCCTGCGGGGTGACCGTCTGTAAGGACGGCCTGTAAGGACGGCGCCCGGTAGTCGCTGCCGCCAGCCGGGGCGGCAGCAGAAACAGAGGAACACGGATGAAAGACGACCCTCGGCGGCCATTTCTCAGCAACCTGCTCAAGGGCATGCCTGTGTGGCGTACGCTGGCCATACTTTGCGCGCTGGCGCTGTGGGTGATGAGCCTGTGGCCCGCGGATGACCTGCTGCGCCTCGGGGCGCGTTACGTCAACGACAAGGTCGGGCACTTCATTGGTTATATGGCGCTGGCCTGGCTGCTCAGCTGGGGCTGGCCGCGGTTGCCCGGCTGGCTGGTGTGGACGGCGGCATTCAGCTGCGGCGCGGCAATAGAAATCGCCCAGTCGTTTGCCCCCACGCGCCACTTCTCCTGGCTGGATATGCTGGCCAATGGTTCGGGCGCCCTGCTCGGTGTGCTGATTGCCATTCCCCTGTGGCGGTACATGACGCGAATGGACTGATAGCTGACAGGTCTGGACGGCAATGGCTGACAGACGCGCCAGCGGAGATCTGGTGTGATGTTGTTCCCAGGCAGTCATTGCCGAGGAGCAAGGGAGCACAGGGATGCGCATCACGTCATTTTCCACAAGCCTGGCGTTGACCGGTCTGCTACTGGCGAGCCCGCTGGTGGCCCAGCAGGTTTATGTCTGCAAGAGCGACACCGACGACACGACCCTTTTCAGCGATCTGCCTTGTGGCGAAGCGCAGCAGGGTGGCGCTATCGGCACGATTAGTGGCATGGATTTCAGTGGCATGGATTCACCACCATCTGCCGCCCGGGCCGCACCGGCAGCGCGTGCCACGCGCGAGGCCGCGCCACCCTCCCGACCACAGCAATCCCGTCCCGGGCGACTGTCGTTCGGTGAGCGCGCCGAGCTGCGCGGGCTGGAGATAGAGCGGGACGGACTGGAGCGGGATCTGCGTAAACGTCACATGTCCGACGCGGCCCGCAGCCGCGCCCGGCAACGGCTGACACAGGTCAATCGGGAGATCAGCGCGCTGGAACGGCGGCAGCCCTGAGCATGTCGGTGCCGGCGCGGTGTTGAACTGGCGTTCAGGCCGCTCTGCTGCCGGATGTTGCGGCGGCGGGTAAGATATCGCCGCATACCGGGTTTTGCTTTGGCATCGCAGGTGCTGCGAGCACGCACTCGGCCGGCGGCAGGATTGGCATATGGTGGATCATCCGCCGTTCGCTGCGCAGGTAGGTTTCCGGCGTCATGCCGGACATGGCGCGGAACTCACGAATCAGATGCGCCTGATCGTAGTAGCCGTTATCCAGCGCCAGCAATGACCAGTCCGCTTCCTGCAGATTGGTGGTCCGATACAGCAGGTTGGTGAAGCGCTGAAGCCGGGCGAAGACTTTCGGCGGTACCCCGACCGTGTCGGTGAAAATCTGCTGGAAGCGTCGCTGGCCAAGGCCCAACTCGTTGGCCAGCGGTGAAATGCGCTGGGCAGGGTTGAGGCTGAGCCGGGCCACGGCTTCCGTGACGGCAGGATGCGGGCTCAGGATCAACTGCTGCAGTAACGCGGATTCCAGCAGACGGAAGCGCTGCGCGTCGTCAGTGGCGGCCAATAGTTGTTCGTGCAACGTGAGGCTGCGGTCGCCCCAGAATTCAGCCAGATTCAGCGTTTCGTTGTGCAGCACACGGGAAGACCCGCCCAGGAACGGCTGGCTGCCGCCAGGCAGGAAACTCGCGCCCATGACATGCTTCTGGGTCACCGTATCAATAGTGATATCCCGGGTATGGACGCCGCAGATGAAGGGGCCGGTAAAGTGTGCCTTCCGGGCCCCATAGGGCCCTTCATACAGGGTAGCCGGGTTATCCGTCAGGGGAATCACCAGTGTGGCGCGGCCATCCGGCAGCAGGCGCTCGCGGCAAAACGGCAGCCCGGGTGACGAAGCGATCCACAGCTCGCTGATGTAGCGGGACAGAGGTGGTCCCGGCACCCTGAAGGTATGAAACATGACACAGGCCGAAAAAAAACAGTGCCAGCAGATTACTCCCTGACAGCCGGGTGCGCCACAGTTTGACCGATCAGTGCACCGTCAGGGCGCGCAAACGGTTTTGCCGCGCGCTTCCTGGGACGCCATCCAGCGCAGGATGCGGCCGCCCAGCACCTGCCCGGTAGCGGCTTCGGCGATGGCAACGGCGGCGCGCAACCCATTGATATCTATGCCGGTATCGAAGCCCGCCGAGGACAGCAGATAGGCCAGATCCTCGGTGGCCACATTGCCCGTGGCGCCCGGCGCAAAGGGGCAGCCACCCAGCCCGCCCACCGAGGCATCGAAACGGCGGATGCCCAGATCGCAGGCCGCCCAGGCCATGGCGCCGGCCAGGCCCCGGGTGTCGTGCAGATGCACGTAAAAGCGCTCGGCGCCGTAGGTCTGCACCAACGGCGCCATGATGTCTTTCATCTGTTGCGGGTTGCCGCCGCCGATGGTGTCGGCGATGGCGATCTCGTCACTGCCTGCCTCGATCATGCGCCGGGTCAGGGCCAGCGTGACATCCACCGGGGTCGGCCCGTCATAGGGGCAGGCGAAGGCGCCGGAAATGTAGGTGCGAGTCGCAATTCCATCGGCCCTGGCCGCCGCGATGATGCGCTCGCAGCTTTCGCTGGCCTGGTCCAGAGACATGTTCAGGTTGCGCTGGTTGAAGGTGTCGGTGGTCGACAGCACCAGGCCCACGGTGGGATAGCCCTTGTCACGGGCCATCTCGTACCCGCGCAGATTCGGCACCAGCGCGGTGTAATGGAGGTCTGCCCGCTGCGGCAGCCTGTCGGTCAGGGCGGCGGCATCGGCCATCTGCGGCACGGCCTTGGGGTGCACGAAGCTCACCGGCTCCAGATAGCGCACGCCGGCGGCAATCAGTGCTTCGGCAAGCCGCGCCTTGTCGTCGGTGCTGACGTGCTGCGGCTGGTTCTGCAGGCCGTCGCGCAGGCCGACCTCGTTGATGATCACCTTCTCTTTCATGGCTGCTCTTTCATGGTAGGGACGAAATGCCTGTGCTGACCCGAGGCTGACAAGTCTGCCACTCCGTGGGGGATGATGCACCCCGGACAGGAAAGCGCCTGGATAATGGACAGATAGGTCATTGAACCGGATCAGGGGCGTGAATACAGTCTGAAGACCGTAGACAACCCTGGGCGTATCCGCCATGGCGCAGACCACTGATCCCGCACCGCCGGCCAGACTGAAACACATCAATCATGTTGCGTTTCGCTGCCGCGACGCCGAACAGACCCGCTGGTTTTACGAGGACGTACTGGGCCTGCCCCTGACCATGGCGCTGACCTTTGACGAAGAGCCCGGGTCGTCGCGCAAGGTCGACTATATGCACCTGTTCTTCGAAATGGCGGATGGCAACTTCATCGCTTTCTTCGATGCCCCGGAGAGCATGGATGAAATGCAGTTCCGCCCCAGGCACGCCTTCGATCTGCACCTGGCCTTTGAGGTGGACACCCTGGAAGAGTTGAAGGCCTGGCGCCGACGGATCAACCAGGCCGGCCGGCCCTGCTTCGGCCCCATCGATCACGACATGCTGCACTCCATCTATATGTACGACCCCAACGGCATTCAGGTGGAGATCACCATCAAGGACACGGACTACCGCAATATCGTTGCGGCGGACAAGGCAAAAGCCCATGACGTGCTGGCGGCCTGGACCGACAAGACGCGCGCCCTGAAACAGCAAAAATGCGGCGCGGCCCTGGATCAACGAAGCCTGGATACCAGCAAGGCTGATTTCAGTGGCTTGCGTAAAACGGACAAGGCCTGATGCACAAATACGCCTACACCCGCACCCCGTACCTGATCACCTTCGCCGAGCGGGCCAGCTTCAAGGACACCTACGCCGGCCCCGCAGATTTTGTCGCCCTGGAGGCGCATCTGCTGAAACCGGAACGCACCAGCGATACCGTGCTGGTGTTCATGCATCCCGTTGGTGGCGGCGCCTACCTGCCGATGGTCTCGGCACTGGCCAAGGCGGGCTGGCATGTCATTTACTGCAACAGCCGTTACCGGGGCAACGACAGCGCCCTGATCATGGAAAAGGTCGCGGCGGATCTGGGCGCCTGCATTCGCGATGCCCGCGAACGCCTGGGCTACCGGCGCGTGGTGCTGGCCGGCTGGTCCGGCGGTGGCTCACTTAGCCTGTTCTATCAGGCCGAAGCGGAGCAACCGCAGATCACCCACACCCCCGCCGGTGACCCCTATGATCTGACGCGCCATGCCCTGATACCGGCGGACGGCATCATGCTGCTGGCGGCGCATATTTCCCGCGCCGGCACACTGACGGAATGGCTCGATCCCTCGGTGCTGGATGAGCACAATCCGGAAGATCGGGATCTGTCCCTGGATATCTATCACCCGGACTGCCCGGCGCAGCCGCCCTACGATGACGCCTTCGTCGCACGCTTCCGCGCTGCCCAGATTGCCCGCAATCGTCGTATCACGGCGTGGGTTCAGGCGCAGCTGGCCGCGCATCGCGCCGCAGGCAAACCGGATGAAGAAACCGGCTTCGTGACCCACCGCACCATGTGTGATGTGCGCTGGCTCGACCCGACCCAGGACGCTAACGAGCGCACGCCGGGACAGTGTTATCTGGGCGATCCGCGACAAGTGAACAACGGCCCGGTAGCCCTGGCACGGTTCAACACCCTGCGCGGCTGGATGAGCCAGTGGAGCTATGACCACAGCCGCGCCAACGGCCTCACCGCCGCCGCCCGCATCAGTGTGCCAACGCTGGTGATCGGCAATGGCGCAGACGATGCCTGCACCCCGTCACACACGCATCGGCTTTATCAGGCTATCGGCCACGACAACAAGACGCTCAGGGAAATTCCGGGCGCCAACCATTACTACTTCGGGCAATCGGACAAACTGGCCCAGGCCGTGGCCTGCTGCGACGAGTGGCTTGTGGCGCAGCGCTTCGACTGAGCTTGCTTTGACTGGCTCAGGGTTGAGGCCTATTGTCAGGCGGGGGGCGCATCAGGCGGCGCAGTCAGGACGTTCTGGGAGAGGGAATACATGCTGCAACTGATCGGGATCCTGTTGGGCCTGGTACTGCTGGGAACGGGCCTCCAGACGCTGGGGTTTTACGCCATCTGGTACTACGAGCGACGCACCTCGGCCGAACTGGCGGTGGTGCCCGGCGAGACGCCGGTGCGTATGTTGCCCGGTGCCATCGCCATGCTGGCGGAATGGGCGGCCATGACGATACTGGTGCTCAGCTATCCCCTGCGGTTGTTGCACGATGCCTCGCCGGTCAAGGACCGGGCGCCGGGCACCACGCCAGTGATTCTGGTGCACGGCTACGGCGGCGACAGCGCCAATTTTCTCTGGTTGCAGTGGCGCCTCAAGCGGCGCGGCTGGCGCAATGTGTATGCGGTCAGCTACACACCGCCCACCATCGATGCGCGCAAGCTGGCGGCGCAGGTGCGTGATCATGTGGAAAAAGTGCTGCAGGTGACCGGCGCCCGCAAGGCACACCTGGTATGCCACAGCATGGGCGGCCCACTGACCCGCTATGCCCTGCATCATCTGGGGCTGGCGGGCAAACTGGACAAGGTCGTGACACTGGGCTCGCCCCACGCGGGCTCTCGCATCGCCAATCTGTTTCCGGCCCTCGGTGCTGCCGGACAGATGCGCTACAACAGCGCCTTCCTTCAGGAACTGAATGCCCTGGATCCGACACCGGGCGATGCGACCTTCTACTCGATCTACTCCAACTTCGATGATTTCGTTTTGCCCAGTAGCACGGCCGTACTGGGTGGCAATGCCACCAATATTCATGTGCCCTACCACGGTCACTGTGCGTTGCTGTACAGCGGTGCTGTGCTGCGAGAGATAGAGCACTGTCTCAAGCACCAGCCGCAACGCCCGGATGGGGCGGTGGTCGAGTCCTGATGCAGAGCAAAGCCCTGATACACGTCAAACGATGGTCGTAGTGCGCTTGAGCATCGGCGCCCATAGGGTGATGATAAAAGCTCACGCTCATTCTGCAGAGCGACTTGTTCAGGAGAACCACTATGTCAGACCCGAAGACCGCACAACCTCAGGCCGCCCAGCACGGTGCTACCGTGACCTGGCACCTGGCACCGCGCGCAGAATTCTCGGCACAACATTACAATCAGGATCATGAATGGACCTTCCCCGGTGGCGAAGTGGTCCCGGCCTCCTCCTCCCCGCACTACAACGGCACCGCCAGCCGGGTGAATCCGGAAGAAGCCGTGATCGCCTCCCTGGCCAGTTGCCACATGCTGACGTTCCTGGCGCTGGCAGCCAAGAAACAACTGCGCGTGGTCAGCTACCTGGATCGCGCCACGGCGGTGCTGGGCAAGAACGAACAGGGCCGTATGGCGATCACCGACATCACCCTGCGCCCGCGCGTGGTGTTTGATGATGAAGCCTGCCCCGATGAGCCGACCCTCAAGGCGCTGCACCATGAAGCCCATGAGCGTTGCTTTATTGCCAACACACTCAATGCCCGCATGACCCTGGAGCCGGAAATCCTCGAGCTCTGACGGATGCGCGCTGATGCACCCAAGGCCACCGCCGGTACGGTCATTGTGCCGGTGGCCCTTACTCGACCTCGATATCCGGATTGAACAGGCGCAGGAAGCGCGCCAGACCGATTCGCCCACCCTCGACAAATTCATAATCCCGCGCCAGTGCCACGGCGGGATTGCGCAGGCCGGCCAGCAGCTGCTGGAACCGCAAGCTGTTCACGCGCACGTGAATATCCGCATCCTCCACCGCACCGGGCACGACCTCGGTGACGCCCCGTCGCACGATCAGGGTGTAGCGCTGATCCAGGTCGGTAAAGTCGAACACGGTTTTCTGATGAACATCCCAGGCCGCCTCGCCATCCAGCGCCACCGCCAGCCCATCGAAATAGACCGACAGGGGCACGCTGCCGAGCATGGCATCGTCCGGCGTGAAAATGCGATCAGGCACCACGAAGTCGCCCGCCAGTTCCCCGGCGTGGGTGAGATAGTAATGCCGGGCGTTGGGGTTGATCTCGCTTTCCGCCAGGGCGCGCAAGGCGCGAATACGCGCGGCGCGGCCCGCCTCGTGGGTTGGCGCCTCCCGCAACAGGATATCTGTGAGCTCCAGCACCCACTGCGCGTCACCGGCGGCCTCTGCCTCGTCAATGGCCTCCGCCAGCGCGGCTTGGCCGCCAATCAGCGCCGTCAGCCGCCGCGCCCGCTCATCCGGCGGAGTGGGGTGCAGGTTGCTCGGGTTGCTGTCGAACCAGCCCAGCTGACCCTGATAGATCATGCGTGCAGCCCACTCCGGTTTGCCATAGAAGAACTGCAGATAAGGTGATTCGGCCAGATGGGGCGGCAGGCGCAGGCGCGGCGCCAGTTCGTCGGGTGTCATGCCGGCGTTCATCATGCGCAGGGTCTGGTCGAACACATAGCGGATGGCGTCGCGGTAATCCGTCAGCAGGCGATCGACGTTTTCGGCACCGTGTATCGGCCGCGTGTGGCTGGGCACCATGATCTCCGCACCCAGGCTGCGCATCAGGTCGAGACTGTCGGCCCAGGTTTTCGGGTCGCGGTAGCTGGTGCCGCGAATGGTGTAGAGGTTGGGGAATGCCTTGTAAATATTGTCACCGGGCAGCAGCACCTTCTGTTCAGGCAGCCATATCAGAATCTGGTCGTCGGTTTCCCCTGGCGCATGTTTGAGCACCAGCTGCACCCCGGCAATCTCGACCTCCAGCGTGTCGCGAAAAGTGTGCGTCGGGCGCAGCATGTTGACCGTGGAATCACTGTGGGCATCCACGAAGGGCCCGATACCGACGTTGGAGCGCGCCGCGTCCTCCAGCAGATTGCCGTACATGTGCATCGAGCGGCGGGTGATCACCGGCTGCAACACGCTGAAGATCTTGTCGGCTTCCTGCATCAGCGTGTCATGGGCATATACCGCCACCTCGGTGCCCGGCGTGACGAACGCGGCGGCGCCAAAGATATGATCAGGGTGGGAGTGGGTATAGATCAGCGCTTTCACCGGCTTGTCAGTAATAGCCCGGAACCGCTCCGCCACCCGATGCCCTGCTTCCATGGATTCCATGGTATCGACGATGATCACGCCGTCATCGCCCTCGATCATGATCGAATTGGCGATACCGAAGCCGATGGCGACATGGATGTTATCGGTGACCTGAATGACGTCCTCCGCAAACTCGTCACCGTGGGCGTGCAGCGCCTCCGGTGTGGCGGCGGGCGGATAGCTGGCGGCCGGCTCGCGGTCGCAGCCGGTCAGTGCCAGCAGGCCGAGCAGTAGCAGGGGGAAGACTGGCTGTGTCAGTCGGGGGAGGTCCAGGCGCATGGGGTGTTCCTCGTGTTGTTCTTGTCTGGGGAGCGAAAACGCACGCTTGTCATCCTAGGACAGCCGTTCCACTAAACCCTTGTCATTACGCGCCATAAATACGGCTCATCGGGCACACCTGAAAATTCGCCCGGCGGCGCGCTTTTCCCTACAATCAGCACCCGTCATTATTTTCTCAGGGCTGCCAACCATGCTTGATCAGAGCGAAATCGACCTTTTTCGGGACACTTTCCGCAAATATCTGGAAAAAGAGATCCTGCCGCACTACGCGAAATGGGAGAAGGAAGAGATCCTGCCCCGGGAAGTCTGGACCGGCCTGGGCGAGAACGGCTTCCTGTGTGTTGACGTGCCGGAAGCCTATGGCGGCTACGGCGCTTCTTTCCGCCTGTCTGCCATCATCGTCGAGGAAGCCTCGCGCATGGGCTTCGGCGGCCTGGCCTCCAACATCTCTGTGCATTCCGACATCGTCGCGCCCTACATCTTCAATCTGGGCACCGAAGAGCAGAAGCAGACCTGGTTGCCGAAGATGGTGTCCGGTGAAGCCATCGGTGCCATCGGCATGACCGAGCCCGGTGCCGGTTCCGACCTGCAGGGCATGAAGACCCGCGCCGAGCGCGATGGCGATCACTTCGTCATCAACGGCCAGAAGACCTTCATCACCAACGGCCAGCACAGCAACGTCATTGTGCTGGCGACCAAGACCGACCCCAATGCCGGCGCCAAAGGCATGACCCTGTTCACTGTGGATACGTCCCTGCCCGGTTTTGCCCGCGGCCGTAACCTGGAAAAGATGGGCCATCATTGCGCGGACACCTCCGAGCTGTTCTTCGAGAACGTCAAGGTCGGCGCCGACCAGATCCTCGGCGGCGAAGGCAAAGGCTTTGCCAACCTGATGAACGAACTGCCCCGGGAGCGTCTGATTCTGGCGGTGGGCGCCATCGGTGCCTGCGAAGGCATGATTGCCCGTACCGTGGAATACGTACAGGAGCGCAAGGCGTTCGGCAAATCCATCGCCCAGTTCCAGAACACCCGCTTCACCCTGGCGGACCTGCAGGCGCAGGTAGCCGTGAACAAGGCGTTTGTGGCGCAGTGTGCGGATGAGCTGGATCGTGGTGAACTGACCGCCGTCAACGCCTCCATCGCCAAGCTCACCACCACCGAGCTGCAAGGCGTGGTGGCGGATCAGTGCCTGCAACTCTTTGGTGGCTACGGCTACATGCAGGAATACCCGATTTCACGGGATTACGTGGATGCGCGGATTCAGCGGATCTATGGTGGGACCAGTGAAGTGATGAAGGAAATCATTGCGCGGGATTTGCTTGGGCGGGCGTGATTTTCGGGTTGGGTGTGATCTGAGAGTAGGGGTGGGTGCTGGGAGTGATGGTGCGCTTCGCTGCGCTCAGCACACCCTACGGGCGCTCCGTAGTAGGCATCGTGGGCGTAGGGTGTGCTGAGCCAAAGGCGAAGCGCACCGCCACTTCCAGAAGGCACCAAAACCCGGTGCCCCACCACCCAAACTATCAGGCCGCAGCAGACCGCTTCGCAATCGCCCGCAACACAATCCGGCACTGATTCTCGCCATACTCACTGATGGCCGCCGCCGCATCGTCCGCCTTGCGCATCAACACATTCCCCAGCAGCCGCTGGAAAATGGTGATCGAGACATCAAACTCGGTGGTCTCTTCGGTCAACGCGATAAAGGAATACCGCTGCAACAACGGGATCATGTCGCTGATGGTGCGTGCCATATAGGTATTGCGCGCAAAGCGCAGCATATCCGGCAGCCACTGGAACACCAGCTGATGCGCCCCCGCCAGGTCGCCATGGGCATGACGCTCTTCCAGCTGCGGCACCAGCTTGGCCAGTTCCTCCACCTCACCGGCCTGCCAGGTCTCGGCAGCGCGGGCCGCCAGCTGCGCCAGCAGCAGAAACAGGAAGTCATACAACTCCCGCACCTGCTCCTCATTCACCTCACAGACGCGCGCGCCACGCCGGGGCTGAATCTCGATCAGATGGCGCCCTTCCAGCACCCTGAAAGCCTCTCGCAGTGAGTTGGTGCTCACATTCAGCTGCTTGGCCAGCTCACTCTCCGGCAACTTCGCACCAGGGGCCAGTTCGCCCCGGATAATGCGGTCACCCAGATGCTCTGCGATCTGTTCACTCAGGCTGGTGGCTTTCAACGGCATGGGTCCTCCTCAAGGTGTGCGCAGTATAGCCGTATCCGGTTACTTTCGCATTACATGAATTGTTTGACAACTCAATTCTTCATGGTTAGTCTCGGATTCGACAGTGAGTGATGGCAGGGATGGGCCCTGCCCGGGAGACTGATTATGTTTGAGCGTATGAGTTCGGATCTGATGATCCTCTTCAAGCGTTTTGGTTATTTGCTGGTACTGGTTGTACCGGCCGTCGGCGTGGCCTGTTCCTGGTTGCTGGTGAATTCCCCCAACGCCAATTTCTGGGCCTTCTTCCCGATCCTCTTCACCTTCGGCCTGGTACCGATCCTCGACTACATCGTCGGCAAGGACCCCGCCAACCCGGACGAAGAAGTCCAGGTGCCAGCGATGACCAACGAGATCTACTACCGTGTGCTGACTCTGATGTGCCTGCCGTTGCATCTGGGTGTGATGGGGTATGCCGGCTGGGCCTTCGTCAACGCGGAACTGTCTCTGTTTGCGCAACTGGGCTGGCTCATGTCCGTGGGCGTGATGGGCGGCATCATCGCCATCAACATCGGCCACGAGCTGATTCATAAAGATCCGAAAATCGAGAACTGGGCAGGCGGCCTGTTCCTGGCGTCCGTGACCTATGCCGGCTTCAAGGTCGAGCATGTGCGCGGCCACCACGTCCACGTCTCCACCCCGAATGACGCCAGCTCCTCGCGGTATAACCAAAGCATTTACGATTTCCTGCCCAAGGCATTCCTGCACAACTTCACCAACGCCTGGCGCCTGGAAGCCGAGCGCCTGAAGCGTAAAGGCAAATCGCCCCTGAGCGTTTATAACGAGCTGATCTGGTGGTACAGCATTTCCGGTCTGTTCGCCCTGACCTTCTTTGCCGTGTTTGGCTGGATGGGTCTGCTGTTCTTCGTCGGCCAGAGCTTCTTCGCCTCAACCACACTCGAAGTGATCAACTACATCGAGCATTACGGCCTGCACCGCCGCGAGCTGGAAAACGGCCGCTTCGAACGCGTTACCCCGGCCCACAGCTGGAACAGCAACTACCTGCTGACCAACATGTTCCTGTTCCACCTGCAGCGTCACAGCGATCACCACGCCTACGCCAAGCGTCGCTATCAGGTGCTGCGCCACTACGAAGAAAGCCCGCAATTGCCGGGTGGTTACGCCGCCATGTTCGTCCTGGCACTGGTGCCGCCGCTGTGGAAAAAAGTCATGAACCCGCGCGTTGAAGCCTATTACCAGGGCGAGCTGGATCAGCTCTTCCGCGAAGGCCGCCGCGTCAACAATATTTCTGCATCGTGATCGTTGCTTTCCAGATGCGGCATTACCACTGGCAGGCTCTCCGCCTGTAGTACTCGGCACCGCGGGACATTGAGGGATGTCCTTTTGGTGCCCTCCGTCAAGGCCGGCTTATGCCGGCTTTTTTTTTGCGTTGATGGCTCTTACACCATTGTCCGCCTCGAGCCCCGAGACCTGGCGGCGGCTCCTCTCAGGCTGTTTCGAACAGCGCCTGGATGTGTTCCCGGGCGTCAGCCAGTGCTTTATCGCGCGCCTCATCGCCCAGCCCCAACCCTTCGGCGCGGATGACCTCGATATCGGTAATGCCAAGGAAGTTGAGCACACCCACCAGGTACGGGACATGTGCCGCGCCGGTGGGCTGGCCTGCGTGGAGGCCGCCTGCCGTGGCCACAATGACAACCTTCTTGCCGCCTGCCAGGCCTTCCGGACCGTCGGCGGTGTAGCGGAAGGTGGTGCCGGCAACGGCGATCCGATCAATCCAGGCCTTGAGCTGGGTCGGGATGGTGAAGTTGTACATGGGCGCGCTGATCACCAGGGCGTCAGCGGCGATAAAGTCCTCCAGCACACCCTGGTCCTGCGCAGCGTCGTCGGACTGGCCGTAGGCTTGCTGGCCGACGGTCGCGAGGTTATCCGGGGACAGATGCACGATGGCGCTGTCGCTGGCGAGATCACGGTAGGCCACGTCGAGCGCTGGCTCGGCCTGGCGCCAGGTGTCCACCACGGCGCGGCTGAGTTGGCGGGAGGCAGAGGCGTCGCCGAGTATGCTGGTATCCAGATGCAACAGTTTCATAAGTCTTGTCCTTTTCATGAGAGGCAGTTGATAGGCGCGCTTTATGAAACTCAGGCACCCGTTCACAACATCCATTCTGAACCAAGACACAATGCTGTATTAGATGGCCCAGTTGCGATACTTTGTCCCACATATGAGACAATCAACAACGCCAGACCTCAATGATCTGCTCTACTTCGCCCGGGTTGCCGAAGCGGGCAGCTTTACTGCTGCGGCTGAAGCCCTTGGCGTGCCCAAATCCCGTTTGTCGCGCCGCGTTGCGGCACTGGAGGAGCGGATCGGGGTGCGCCTGCTGCACCGCACCACCCGCAGGCTGTCGCTGACGGATGTCGGCGAGCGCTATCTGCGCCACTGCCAGGCAATGCTGCTGGAGGCGGAGCAGGCGGAAGAAACAGCCGCCAGCCTGACCGGCACCCCGCGCGGGCATCTGCGGGTATCCATACCGGTCACCCTGGCGGTGACGCCGGCGCTGTTCACGGACTTTCTGGCGCGCTACCCCGACATCCAGCTGGAAGTGGTGCTGACCAACCGGCGTGTGGACCTGCTGGCTGAAAACGTGGATGTGGCCCTGCGTGTGCGTTCCCTGGATGAAGAGGAGCCGGCGCTGATCGTGCGGCGGCTCCGGCCGGCCAGAGCGTATCTGGTGGCATCACCCGCACTGCTGGCTGGCCGGCAGATCGACACGCCCGACGCCCTGCGCCAGCTTCCCGTCCTGGGTGCCGTCGAAGCGGATCGCAAAGTGCACCTGACGCTGACGCGCCCTGACGGGGAGACTCGCCGTATAACGCTGGAGGCCAGGTTTGCCATGGAGGATTTTGCCGTGCGCCGCGAAGCCGCACTGAACGGCTTCGGGTTTACGTTGTTGCCGGAAGAATACTGCGCCGCCGATCTGGCGGCAGGCGATCTGGTGCAACTACTGCCGGACTGGTCGTTGCCGGGGGGCACGATCCAGTTGGCCTACCCGCACCGGCGCGGCATGTTGCCGGCGGTGCGCGCCTGGATCGATCATCTGATGGCCGCCTATGACGGCGCCGCTTCCTGAGCAGGTTTGGCGGATTGACTGCCGCCAGAACATTTACTGTCGCCAGAACAGCGGCATAAACAATACCAGCATGGTGAAGACTTCCAGACGCCCGAGCAGCATGGCGAAGCACATCAGCCATTTGGCGAAGGTGCTGACTTCGCTGAAGCCGCTGGCAACGCCATCGATGCCCACGCCGAGATTGTTGAGCGACGCCGTGGTGGCAGAGAGCGCAGTGCCCGCATCCAGCCCCGTCATCATGAAGAGGATGGTGATGAGCACGGCGACGGTGATGTAGACGCCGACAAAACCCCACACCGCTTGCAAGACGCGATCGTCGGCGGCGCGGCGGCCGAAGCGCACGGAGAACACGCCGGTGGGATAAATCAGGCGGCGCAGTTCGCGCAGGCTGTGGTGGAACACCAGCGCCGAGCGGATGATTTTCATGCCGCCGCCGGTGGAGCCGGCGCAGCCGCCGAGGAAACTGGTCAGCACCAGCAGGTAGGGAATATAGCTGGGCCAGGCTGAGGCGCTGGTGCTGGTCAGGCCGGTGCCGGTACTGAACGACAACGACTGGAAAAGCGCGTGCCGTAGCGTTGTCAGCGCATCGCCCTGAAAGACATTGTGGACCCACAGCCCGCCAGCGATCACCGCTACATACAGACAGATCAGCCCGACAAAGAAACGGAATTCCGGATCAACGATATAGGCGGCCAGGCTCTTGCCGCGCCACACCGCAAAGTGCAACGCAAAACTCACCGCCCCGAGGAAGATGAACAGGCAGGCGATCATGTCGATCAGGCCGCTGTCGAAGTGCGCCATGCTGTTGTCGTACATGGCGAAACCGCCGGTGGAAACGGTACTGAAACTGTGGCCGATGGCGTCGAACCAGCTCATGCCTGCCCAGCGATACAACACCGCACAGGCAATGGTGAAGGCCACATAAATAATCCACAGCGCCTTGGCGGTTTCGGCAATGCGCGGGGTGAGCTTGGCCTCTTTCATGGGGCCGGGAATTTCGGCCTTGAACAGCTGCATGCCGCCGACGCCGAGCATGGGCAGAATGGCGATGGCGAGTACGATGATGCCCATGCCGCCCAGCCACTGCAGCTGCTGGCGGTAATAACGCAGGGCGTTGGGCAGGTCTTCGATGCCGGTGAGCACGGTGGCGCCGGTGGTGGTCAGCCCGGACACCGCTTCGAACACGGCATCCGTGACGCTGAGATCCAGCGCCGGGCTCAGCAATAGCGGCAAGGCGCCGATGCTGCCCAGCACCGCCCAGAACAGGGTGACCACAAGGAAGCCGTCGCGGGTTTGCAGTTCTGCTTTCTGGCGCCACACCGGCAGCCACATGGCCAGCCCGAGCACGAAGATGATGCCGAAGCTGGCGAGGAAGGCCAACTCGCTGCCGTCCTGAAAATACCAGGCGACCACCACCGGCGGCACCATGGAAAAGCTGAACACCATCAGCAGGATGCCGAGAATTTTGGTGATCAGTGCAAAGTGCATGGAATGCCCGCTCGTCAGAAGAAAGTGAAGCCAACCTGGAACAGTTTTTCCACATCAATGATGCGGCGCCGATCCATCAGGAACAGGATCACATGATCGTTGGGCTCGATGACGATGTCGTCGTGGGCGATCAGCACCTTCTCGCCGCGCACGATGGCGCCGATGGTGGTGCCTTCCGGCAGATCGATATCCTCGATCATGCGGCCCACCACTTTCGAGCTGCGCGAATCACCGTGGGCAATCGCCTCGATGGCTTCGGCGGCACCGCGGCGCAGGGAATGCACACTCACCACATCGCCCCGGCGCACATGGGTCAGCAGATTGCCGATGGTGGCCTGCTGGGGCGAAATGGCGATGTCGATATCATGGCCCTGCACCAGATCCACATAGGCGGGGTTGCTGATCAGCGTCATCACCTTGCGGGCGCCGAGGCGCTTGGCCAGCAGTGAGGACATGATGTTGGCTTCGTCATCATTGGTCAGCGCACAGAAGACGTCGGTGTTTTCGATATTCGCTTTCAATAACTGGTCGCGATCTGTGGCCTGCCCTTGCAACACCACCGAGCGCTGCAGGTTTTCCGACAGCCAGGCGCAGCGTTCCG
This sequence comes from Alcanivorax sp., assembly GCA_022565695.1. GTDB lineage: Bacteria > Pseudomonadota > Gammaproteobacteria > Pseudomonadales > Alcanivoracaceae > Isoalcanivorax. Next base: position 415,356 of record JAIUME010000001.1, read on the forward strand.
GGAAGCGCTCGATCACCTTGACGTTGTAACGGTGTTCCATGCCCCGGGCCAGGCGGTAGCCGATGTTGCCGCCGCCTGCGATGAGGATGCGCTTGTAGCTGTGCTCCAGCCGCCGCAGCTCACTCATGACCGCGCGAATGTCGTTGCGCGCTGCGACAAAGAACACTTCGTCGTCGGCCTCGATCACGGTGTCGCCTTCCGGCAGGATCGGCCGGTTTTCGCGGAAGATCGCCGCCACGCGGGTATCCACATTGGGCATGTGCTTGCGCAGCTCGCGCAGTTCATGGCCCACCAGCGGCCCGCCATAATAGGCGCGCACCGCGACCAGCTGCACGCGACCGCCCGCGAAGTTGACCACTTGCAGGGCGCCGGGCAGGTCGATCAGGCGACGAATATAATCCGTCACCACCTGCTCCGGGCTGATGATCACATCAATGGGAATGGCATCGTTGCGGAACAGCTTTTCCTTGTGCACATAGCTGGCGGCACGGATGCGGGCAATCTTGGTGGGGGTGCGGAACAGGGAATAGGCCACCTGGCAGGCGATCATGTTCACTTCGTCACTGTTGGTGACGGCGATCAGCATGTCGGCGTCTTCGGCACCGGCATGGCGCAGCACATTCGGGTAGGAGCCACGCCCGGTGACGGTGCGAATATCGATGCGGTCGCTCAGCTCGCGCAGGCGCTCGGCATCGGTGTCGATGATGGTGATGTCGTTGCGCTCGCCAGCCAGATTTTCGGCCAGCGTGCCCCCCACCTGCCCGGCACCGAGAATAATGATCTTCATGCGCAGCGGCCTGTGTCAGGCAATGGTGGTCTTGCGCAAACGGGCAACATAAAAGCCATCATGCCGGCCTTCCTGTGGCAGTAACTGAGCGCCGGCGCTGACCGGCAAATCCCCGAGTGTTTCCGACCCGAGTGTGCCCGGTGTGTCATCCCGGGCATCCCCCTGACGAGCCAGAAAGGCGCTGACCTGCGCCGCGTTCTCGGCCATCAGCGTGGAACAGGTGGCGTAGACCAGCATGCCCCCGGGGCTGATCAGCGGCCATAATGCATCCAGCATCCGGGCCTGTAAACCAACCAGTGCCGGGATGTCGTCGGCCCGGCGGTGCCATTTCACATCCGGCTGGCGGCGCAGGATGCCGGTGGCCGAGCAGGGTGCATCCAGCAGGATCGCATCGAAAAGCACGCCGTCCCACCAGCTATCCGGCGCGGCAGCATCGCCCGCGACCACCGTGGCGTCGGCACCGAGGCGCTTGAGCGTCTCGCGCACCCGCTTCAGGCGGCGTTCGTCCTGATCCAGCGCCACCAGCGTGGCCAGCGGAAAACGCTCCGCCAGCTGGCCGGTCTTGCCGCCGGGGGCGGCGCAGGCATCCAGAATGCGGCCGTGCTCGGGCGCCTCGATCAGCTCGGCCGGCAACTGTGCGGCTTCGTCCTGCACTGACAGGACGCCATCACGAAAGCCCGGCAACTGCTCCACCGAGATCGCCTGATCCAGATAGATGGCGAAGGGCGCCCGCGTGCCGGGTTGCGCGCTGATGTCCTGGGCCGCCAGGGCCGTGATCATGCCATCGCGGTCGCCGTAGCGGCGATTGGCGCGCAGGGTCAGCGGCGCTTCGGTGATGCTGGCGCGGGCAATGGCTTCGGCTTGCTCGGGCCAGTCGGCTTGCCACTGCTGCCACAGCCAGCGCGGCAACGAGCAGGCTTGCTCCACCGGCAGGCTGGCGGCGTAGGCCACCGGGTCCACATTGCCAGCCTTGCGCAGCACAGCATTGGTCAGGCCGGCGGCCCAGGGGGCTTTCAGGGTACGGCACAGATCCGGGTAGGCATTGACCACCGCGTGGGCCGGGCGATCGGTAAACCAGCGCTCATAGATGCCACACAGCAAGGCCAGCCGCACGTCCAGGGCGCTGGCCTTGAGCGGCTTCTGCAGCTGCTGGTTGAGCCAGTGCTCCAGCAGTGTGCGATGCCGGCAGACACCGAAACACAGGTCGGCCATCAGCCCCCGTGCGCTGCCTTCCAGGGGCTGGCGGTGCAGCTTCATGGCTTCGCGCAGGCTGTGGCCCTGGCCGTTGGCCGGGAGAATATCCCGGAGTGCTTTGACGGCTTGCCACCGCGGATCTGCTGTCATGAAGGATTGGCCTGGGAGGAGGGTTTGGAAGACGGCTGGGGCTCTGCTGTGAGCACCTCGAAGTGCTGGCCGGGGCGGAACAGGTCCGGCCGGCCGCGCAACAGATCGGCCACGGGCAGGGCTTTCTTGCCGGGCAACTGGATCGTGGCGAGGCGCAGCGCGCCGTCGCCGCAGGCGACATCAATGCCTGCCGGGCTGACATTGATGACGGTGCCGGGTGCAAGCGTCGAGGTGTTCGCCAACGCCTCACTGGCCCATACCCGGATCACCTGATCATCCATGCGCCCCCAGGCCACCGGCCAGGGATTGAAGGCACGTACCTGATCGTGCAGCGCGCGGGCCGGGCGTGACCAGTCCAGCCGGCCTTCGTCCTTGGTCAGCTTGTGGGCATAGGTGACGCCGTCGTCGGGCTGCGTTTCTGCTCTGGAGAGATACGACGGCAGATCATCCAGCACCGTCACCAGCGCCTCGGCGCCCAGCTCCGCAATGCGCTGGTACAGGCTGCCGCCGGTATCCTCGGCGGTAATCGGAGTGGCCACCTTGTGCAGCATGGGCCCGGTATCCAGGCCCACGTCCATCTGCATGATGGTCACGCCGCTCTCCGCATCCCCCGCTGCAATGGCGCGGTGGACCGGCGCCGCGCCACGCCAGCGTGGCAGCAGCGAGCCGTGCACGTTGATGCAGCCGTAGCGGGGCAGATCCAGCACCGCCGCCGGAATGATCAGGCCATAGGCCACCACCACCATCACATCGGCGTCGAAGGTGCGCAGCTGATCGTGGATGGCCGGGTCTCTCAAGCGTTCGGGCTGGAGCACCGGCAGCGCATGGGCCAGGGCCAGGGTTTTCACGTCGCTGGCCACCAGCTTGCGGCCCCGGCCTGCGGGGCGATCCGGCTGGGTCAGCACCGCCACCACGTCATGGGACGACGCGAGCAAGGCGGCCAGGCTGGATGCGGCGAAGTCAGGGGTTCCTGCGAAAATAATCCGCATCAGGCCTGCTGCCGATGGAGTTTTTCCATCTTCTTCTTGATACGAGTGCGCTTCAGGCGCGAGATATGGTCGACGAACAGCTTGCCGTTGAGGTGATCCATCTCGTGCTGCAGGCAGATGGCCAACAGGCCCTCGCACTCCATCTCGAACGGTTTGCCGTCCCGGTCCTGGGCCTTGACGCGGATGCGCTCCGGGCGCTCCACGGTTTCATAGAAGCCGGGCACCGACAGGCAGCCTTCGTCGTAGGGCTGGGTCTGGTCCGTCAGCGGCGTGATCTCCGGGTTGACGAACACCATGGGCGCGTTGTGTTCCTCGGACACATCCAGCACCAGCAGGCGCTGATGCACGTTGACCTGGGACGCAGCAAGGCCGATACCGGAGGCGGCGTACATGGTTTCGATCATGTCGTCGATCAGTTTGCGAAGCCCGTCATCCACGACCTCCACGGGTTTTGCTACCGTGCGCAATCGGGGATCAGGAAATTCCAGAATGTCCAGTACAGCCATAGTGTGCATCCAACTCTTGCAGTATTACTCGAATTACGGTTGCTAAATCTATGATCAGGTTGCTAATATCGGTTGAAATTCGTACTAGCCGTCTTACAAACAACAGGCCAACCTGTGGGGGACGACCTCAGCATCTGCATCCGCGTGCGAGTAGTCCGATAATGATAAAAGGAATCAGGCAATGATGAAATCGCTGCTGCGCGTTCTGTCCGCTGGCGTCTTGCTTGCCGTGTGTGGATCAGTCAGTGCCCAGGTGGAACTCAGGAATGGCCATCCCGAGGTCTATTACGTAAAGCCCGGGGATACCCTGTGGGACATCTCCAGTACCTTCCTGAGCAACCCGTGGCAGTGGCCAGAGCTGTGGCACGGTAACGAAGAAATCGATAATCCGCATCTTATTTATCCCGGCGACGTGATCCGCCTGCGTATGGTCGATGGCCGCCCGCAGCTGGATGTGGAGCGCGCCGTGCGTATCGCTCCGGACAGTGATGGCGTGGTGCGCCTCTCGCCCCAGGCCCGTGTGTTGCCGCTGGCCACTGCCATTCCGGCAATCCCCATGGGCAATATCCAGACCTTCCTGCGTGAAGCGCTGGTGCTCAGCCGCGAGGAAGTCGCGGCCTCACCCTATGTGGTAGGTGGCACGGACCGGCGCGTGATCTACGGCCAGGGCGATACCATCTACGCCCGCGACGTGGTCACCGAATGGGAAGACCTGATTCAGGACTACGGCTTCTACCGCATTGGCGAGCGCTATGTAGACCCGGAAACCAACGAAGTGCTGGGCCATGAAGCCCTGCACATCGGTAGTGGCCGCGTCTCCGCCCACGACGGCGAAATGCTGACCCTGCGCGTGCAGAGCTCCAGAGAAGAGCTGCGCGCCCAGGACCGGGTGCTGCCCAGCCCCGAGCGTCGTCTGCAGTCCATCTTTTACCCCTCCGCGCCGGAGACCGAAGTGGGCGCCAGCATCATCCGCTTCTTTGGCCGCCTCAACAGCGTGGCCCGCCATGATGTGGTGGTGATCAACCGGGGTTCCCGTGAAGGTCTGCGCGAAGGCAATGTGCTGGATGTGTTCCGGCGCGGCGAGCGCGTCCGTGATCGCGACCGTGATGAAATGATCCGTCTGCCAGACAGCAAAACCGGCACCATGATCCTGTTCCGGGTGTTCGAGAAGGTCTCCTACGGCCTGATCATCGAATCCTCCGGCCCGATCTTTATGGAAGACATCGTCAAGAACCCGTCGGTGCTGTAATTCGGGCTGTAACAGCCCCGCACTGACCCCCGGCGGCGCAAGGATGCGCCGCTGACCTTTATGGAAGAAGGACATACCCGCCATGGATGGACATACCCTGAGCCTGCAGGCCTTGCAGGCACGTCTCACTCTGTCACTGTACTTCGGCACCGCCGCCCCGGCCCTTGGCAGGCTGCTGCGTGACACCTCGCTATCCGTAACGCAATGGCTTGATGATCCGGCACGGCTGCGCCACGCCCTGCCGCCCGGATTACGGGACTACCCCATGCCCTCGCCGGCGGAGGTTGCACGCTGGGCCGCCTGGCTGCCCGCCCACGGCTGGCAGCTGATTGCCCTCGGCGACCCGGCTTATCCGCCCCTGCTTGATAGCCTGCCCGATGCCCCCGGCATGCTGTATGTGCGCGGTGACGCCACGCTGCTGCAGGCGCCACAGCTTGCCGTGGTCGGCGCCCGCAGTGCTTCCCCCGAAGGCCTGGGCCACGCCCGCACCTTTTCCCGGGCGCTGGCGCAGAAAGGCTTTGTCATCACCAGCGGCCTGGCCCTGGGCATTGATGCCGCCGCGCATGAGGGCGCGCTCAGTGCGGCGCCGTCTGCCCCACAGGGAAGCGCTGCTGGCAGCCGTGATGCCGGCCAGGATGCCGCCACACGCGGCAGCACTCTGGCCGTCATGGCCAGCGGCCCGGATCGTCTTTACCCGCCACGCAACAGGGCGCTGGCCGAACGCATCGTCGCCGCTGGCGGCGCGCTGGTAACCGAATACCCGCCCGGCACCTCGCCGCGCAAAGAGCATTTTCCGCTGCGCAATCGCATCATCAGCGGCCTGTCCCTGGGCACCATCGTGGTCGAGGCGGCCCTGCGTTCCGGTTCACTCATTACGGCCCGGCTGGCCGCCGAACAGGGCCGCGCCGTATTCGCCATGCCCGGCTCCCTGCGCAACCCCCTCAGCCGTGGCTGCCACCGCCTGCTGCGCGATGGCGCCCACTGGCTGGAAACCCTGGACGACATCCTGGCCCGCTTCGATGAATTTACCGCCCTGGCGGAAAGTTGCGATGCAGAGATGGGTGGCGCCCGGAACGCCGACGAGAGCGCTGACCAGAACGCCTCCCCCTCGCCGGTACAGGCCGCCATGCTCGGCGGCATCAACACCCTGGATATGTTGCAGGCCGCCACCGGCATGCCCGTGCCAGCGCTGGCAGCGGAACTGGCCCGGCTGGAAATCGAGGGCCGCGTCCGGCGTGTGCCGGGGGGCTATACATTGGTGTGAGAAGCCCCTTGCCTGCACTCCCCGCTTTGGCTACCGTCCCCTCCTACCTGTCCAGCACCGGAATCCGACCCATGGCCGCACTCGCCGGGCCCCTGCATTCCGCCGCGCGCATCCTTCATGCGGGCGGCGTCATCGCCTATCCCACCGAAGCGGTTTATGGCCTGGGCTGTGACCCCGCCAATGAAGAGGCCGTGCTGCGCCTGTTGGCGATCAAGCAACGGCCCGTGGCCAAAGGGCTGATCCTGCTGGCGGCGGATACGACCCAACTGCGCCCCTGGATCAACGTCACCGATGACGAACTGGCCCGCATGCAGGCCAGCTGGCCTGTCGATGCAGATGCCCCTTCACACGCCCCTGCACACGCCCCCGATGCTGCAACGGCAACCCGCCCGCCGCCGACCACCTGGGTTGTCCCCGCCAGCGACAGAGTGCCGCGCTGGGTACGGGGCGACCACAGCACGGTGGCGGTGCGTGTCAGCCAGCATCCCCTGGCCCGGGCACTGGCCCGTGCGGCCGGCACGCCGATCATTTCCACCAGCGCCAACCTCAGCGGCCGCCCCGCCGCCCGCAATGTGTTCCAGGTGGCACGCCAGCTTGGCGATCAACTGGACATGATCGTCAGCGGCGAGTGCAATATCGCCCGCCGCCCATCTGTTATCATCGACCTCGCCAGCGGCCGCCAGCTGCGCAGTTGACCCCAATACAGGACCCGCCGCCGATGACCGAGATTTCCCCCGATGCTGTCAAAGCCTACTTGCTCGATCTGCAGGATCGCATCTGCGCCGAGCTGGCAGCAGAGGATGGCGGCGCGGCGTTCATCGAAGACAGCTGGCAACGGGAAGAGGGCGGCGGTGGCCGCTCCCGGGTACTCACCGACGGCGCCGTGATCGAAAAAGGCGGCGTCAATTTTTCCCATGTGTTCGGCACCCGGCTGCCGCCGTCGGCGACCGCCGCCCGCCCCGAACTGGCCGGGCGCAGCTTTCAGGCCATGGGCGTGTCACTGGTGATCCACCCGAAAAACCCCTACGTGCCCACCAGCCATGCCAACGTGCGTTTCTTCATTGCCGAAAAATCCGGCGAAGCGCCGGTGTGGTGGTTTGGCGGCGGCTTTGACCTGACACCCTATTACGGTTTCGAAGAGGACGTGCGCGCCTGGCACGCCACCGCCCGCGACGCCTGCGCCCCGTTCGGTGAACAGATCTACCCCCGCTTCAAACAATGGTGCGACGACTACTTCTACCTCAAGCACCGCGACGAACCCCGTGGCGTCGGCGGCCTGTTCTTTGATGACCTCAACGACCACGGTGACCACCCCATGAGCTACGACGACAGCTTCGCCCTGATGCGCAGCGTCGGCGATGCCTTCGTTCCGGCCTACCGCCCGATCATGGCCCGCCGCAAGGCACACCCCTACGGCGAGCGCGAGCGCGACTTTCAACTGTATCGCCGGGGCCGCTACGTGGAATTCAATCTGGTCTACGATCGCGGCACCCTGTTCGGCCTGCAATCCGGCGGCCGCACCGAATCCATCCTCATGTCCCTGCCGCCCCTGGTGCGCTGGGAATACGACTGGCACCCCGAGCCCGGCACCCCCGAAGCCGCGCTCTATGAGCAATTCCTGATCCACCGGGAGTGGTTGTGATGGCGCGCTACGCCGTATTCGGCAACCCGATTGCCCACTCGAAATCCCCGCAGATCCACCAGGCGTTTGCCGCCCAGCGCGGCGAGACACTGGTGTATGAGCGCATTGCCGCCCCCCTGGACGGCTTCGCGGCGGCGGTGGCGGATTTCTTTGCCCACGGCGGCGCCGGTGCCAACGTCACCGTGCCCTTCAAGGAACAGGCCTTCGCCCTGTGCGCCGAGCGCACTGCGCGCGCCGAACTGGCTGGCGCTGTGAATACCCTCTGGCAACAGGATGGCCAACTGCACGGCGACAACACCGACGGCGCCGGCCTGCTCGCGGACATTCGCGACAACCTGCACTGGCCCGTGGCCAACCGTCGCGTGCTGATCCTGGGCGCCGGCGGCGCCGTGCGCGGCGTCCTTGGCCCCCTGCTGGCGGCAGCCCCCGCCAGCCTGATGATCGCCAACCGCACCCCGGAAAAAGCCCATGCCCTGGCCGACCTTGCAAAACAATACAAAACGGCAAACCACAACACGCCCCCGGTCGCAGGCTGTGGCTATGATCAATTACACGGTGAGTATGATCTGGTGATCAACGGCACCTCCGCCGGCCTGAGTGGCGCCATGCCCGACCTGCCCGACACGCTGCTGACAGCGTCCGGCCAGGCCTACGATATGGTATACGGCAGCGAACCCACCGCATTCCTGCGCTGGGCCGCCGCCCACGGCGCCGCCACCGCCGACGGACTGGGCATGCTGGTAGAGCAAGCCGCCGAAGCCTTCACCCAATGGCACGGCTGGCGCCCCACCACCCCCCCCGTCATCACCACCCTCCGGTAAGCCCCCCGCAGGGCACACAGGAGTGTGAGCAGCGCGCGCGTAGGGTGTGCGTAGGGTGTGCGTAGGGTGTGCTGAGCGCAGCGAAGCGCACCATACCCACCCAAAATCCCAATCACCCACCCAACCCCAATAGATCCACCAAAAGCCCCACCCCAGGAGCCAACAAAAAATGCCCCCAGCAAACCCCGCCCCAAACACCTCACCTCCCCGGGCCCCTCACCAACCCGCCCCAGGCGCTTTGCTGACCCTGCTCACCACTAGGCTGCTGACCACCACGCTCCTCACCACCACATTCTTCGCCCTCACGAGCCTCCCCGCCCACGCCAGCGTCCTCGACATCGCCTGGGACAACGACCTGATCACCGGCGAAGACAAGGGCTACACCAACGGCGTCCGCGTGTCCTGGCTCAGCACCTCCGCCGAACGCAACGACGACTGCCGCTACTGCGTCACCGCCCGCCTGCGCGACGGCCTCACCTGGCTACCGGGCATCGGCAGACAAAGCCGCGACCACGCCATCAGCACCAGCGTGCGTCAATTGATGGTCACACCGGAGAACATCGAAGCAGAAGAGCCCCTGCTCGACGATATTCCCTACGTCGGCCTGCTCATGCTGGAAGCTACCCTGTACGGCTGGGACAAGCGCCGCCTCACTGGCTACGGCATCAACATCGGCATCGTCGGCCCCGATTCTGGCGCCCGTCGCAGCCAGGAATGGGTCCACAAGGTGACCGGCAGCACCGACCCCAACGGCTGGGACAACCAACTCGGCCCCGACGTCGTCGGCGGCATACACGCCCTGCACGCCCACCGCTTCTACCTCCGGGGTGGCGCCAACGACCTGCAGAATGAATTCGTCTGGTCCAGCGGCGTGCAGCTCGACAACTTCATTACCAGCGCCGAAGCCGGCATCTTCTGGCGCATGGGCAAACACCTGCCCGGCAACTTCGTGCCCGAATACGCCGGCATGTCCACCACCATCGGCCTGCCCGGCCTGCTGGATGCCACCGGCACCGGCTGGTCCATCTTCGCCGGCCTGCTGGGCGAGGGCATCGCCTACAACTACATCGAAAAACGCGGCGGCGACTACAGCTTCACCCAGCGCCATTTCGTCGGCCACCTCAGCCTCGGCGCCGCCGTACACACCGAAGGCTTCCAGGCCGCCCTGACCCTGCGCGCCACCACCGCCCAGGAACAGACCAACAAAGACCCGATGACCTTCGGGACGATTTCACTGACCTGGCGGATATGAGAGTGTCAGGGCTCGTTGGATTCCAGATAGCGGATAAGCGGGCCTATATCCCGGGCGTCTTCTGCGATCGCGTGGGCTTTGCCTTACTGTTCGTCCTCGTTCCACAAATCCCTTGGCAAGTTGCGAATGAACTCATCGGTCAATCGCTCAAGTTCCTTCTTTAAATGCGCGTCATCCAGGCCCTGCTGCTCCAGCCGCATATGCAGGTCGGTTTCAGCCACCAGCTGTTGCGCCTTCCTGCGCGCCTGGCGGGCAATCATCTGATTCACGGGAGCCCTGGGCCGGAAGGCGACAACCAGATCGCAGCCCAGCGCGTCGGCGGCCTTGCGAAGCTGCTGCACGGTGATGCGCCCTTCGGCCTCCATGTGCTCCATCTGGGAGACGCGCGCTTTCTTGACGCCGAGCCTTGCCCCCAGTTGCGACCCGCTCATGCCCAATGCTGTACGCAGCGTATGGATCCAGCCCGCACTGGGTTGGGTGACCTGCAGGCCCAGGGCCTGGTCGGCCATTTCCTGCGCTTGCTGCTGGAGTACCTGACGGAAAGACATAGCCTGTCTCGTATGTATATGTAGATACTATATAAGCATTCCAGTATCTCTATATGCAAACTTTAAGCACAGATAGTATTTATATATAGATACTATATCATCCAGATACTACTCTGACGGAGTCGGCTCAGCCAGATACTGATCCTTCAGCTTCACATAATTGCCCGCCACATACGGCAGGAACGCCAGCTCTTCCTCGGTCAGTGGCCGCACCGAGTGTGCCGGGCGGCCCCGGTACAGGTAGCCGGAGCGCAGTGACTTGCCGGGCGGTACGAGAGAGCCCGCGGCCAGGATCACGTCATCCCCGATCTTTGCGCCGTCCATCACCATGGCCTGCATGCCGATCATCACCCGGTCGCCGATATGGCAGCCGTGCAACATGGCCTGATGAGCAATGGTCACGTCATCACCGATAGTGAGCGCAAACCCACCCGGATAAAACGTGGAGTCGTGGGTGATATGCAAGACCGCGTTATCCTGCACGCTGCAGCGCGCGCCCAGCTCGATGAAGTGCATGTCGCCACGGATCACCGCCCCCGGCCACACCGAACAATCCGCGCCCAGGGTCACATCGCCGATCACCTGCGCCGACGGGTCCACCCATACCCCTGCCCCACACTGCGGGGCCTTGCCTGAAAACGACCGAACTGCCATACCGTTGCCTCTCCATCCTGTCTGTTCTGGACGCTTTCACCTTGAACGAATGCCGTCCGTCCCAATCTCAGTGGTAAGAATGTCATGTACTATAAGGCGATCACACACCAGGAGCATTCATGAGCACCAACCCCCTGATCGATTACCCCGGCCTGCCCCCCTTCTCCGCTATCAAGCCCGAGCACGTGGAGCCCGCCGTGGAGGCCCTTATCGACGCCGGCCGCGAACGCATCAGGACCCTGCTCGCCAGCGGCGGCCCCTACACCTGGGCCAACCTGGTACAAGCCCTGGACGAAGAGGACGACCGCCTCGGCAAGGCCTTTGGCCCCGCCGGCCACCTCAACGCCGTGGCCCAGAACGACGCCCTGCGTAACGCCTACAACGCCTGCCTGCCGAAGCTGTCCGAATACGGCACTGAAGTTGGCCAGAACGCCGAACTGTTCGCCGCCTACCAGAGCGTGCGCGACGGCGACGAATTCGCCACCCTGACCCCCGCCCAGCAAAAAGACCTGGACGACACCCTGCGCGATTTCCGCCTCTCCGGCGTGGACCTGCCCGCCGAGCGCAAGGCCGAGTACATGGCCAACAGCAAACGCCTGTCCGAACTCACCTCCCGCTTTTCCGACAACGTGCTCGACGCCACCCAGAGCTGGCGCAAACACGTCACCGATGAAAGCGAACTGGCCGGCCTGCCCGACGTCGCCAAAGCCGGCGCCGCCGACAAGGCCGCCGAAGAAGGCCTGGAAGGCTGGCTGCTGACCCTGGATTTCCCCTGTTACTACGCGGTGCTGTGCCACGCTACCAACCGCGCCCTGCGCGAAGAGATGTACCGCGCCCACTGCACTCGTGCCTCCGACCAGGGCCCGGATGAGGGCAAGTTCGACAACAGCCCCCTGATGGACGAGATCCTGCGCCTGCGCCATACACAAGCGCGCCTGCTGGGCTTCAACAACTACGCAGAAAAATCCCTCGCCACCAAAATGGCCCGCGACGTGGACGAAGTGCAGACCTTCCTGCGCGACCTCGCCCGCCGCGCCAAACCCCAGGCCGAGAAAGAACTGGCCGAACTGAAAGCCTTCATGGCCGAACAGGGCGTCACCAATGTGGACACCCCCGGCGCCGAAGCGATGGACCTGCAACCCTGGGACATCGGCTTCTGGAGCGAACGCCTGCGCGAAGCCCGCTACAGCACCTCCGAAGAAGCCCTGCGCCCCTGGTTCCCCGCCGAGAAAGTCATCAGCGGCATGTTCGCCGTGGTGGAAAAGCTCTTCGCCATCCGCATCAACGCCCGCGACGGCGTCGACACCTGGCACCCCGACGTGCGCTATTACGATGTCTTCGACGACACCGGCACCCTGATGGCCGGCTTCTACCTCGACATGTACGCCCGCACCGGCAAACGTGGCGGCGCCTGGATGGACGACTGCCTGGTGCGCCGCCGCCGCACCGACGGCGACCTGCAACTGCCCGTGGCCTATCTGTCCTGCAACTTCGCCCCGCCCGCCGGCGGCAAGCCCGGCCTGCTGACCCACGACGAAGTGACCACCCTGTTCCACGAATTCGGCCACGGCCTGCACCACATGCTCACCGAGCAGGAAGTCAGCGGCATTTCCGGCATCAACGGCGTGGCCTGGGACGCCGTCGAGCTGCCCAGCCAGTTCATGGAAAACTGGTGCTGGACCGAAGAAGGCATCCGCCTGATCTCCGGCCACTACGAAACCGGCGAGCCCCTGCCCGCCGAAGAGCTGCAGAAGATGCTTGCCGCCAAGAACTTCCAGAGCGCTATGGGCATGCTGCGCCAGATCGAGTTTTCCCTGTTCGACATGCGTATCCACGCCGAATACACCGACGGCCGCGATGGCAACCCCCTGAGCATCCAGCAGGTGCTGGACGAGGTGCGCGACGAAGTGGCGGTGATCCGGCCCCCCGCCTTCAACCGCTTCCAGAACGGCTTCGGCCACATCTTCGCTGGCGGCTACGCCGCAGGCTATTACAGCTACAAATGGGCCGAAGTGCTCTCTGCGGATGCCTACGCCCGCTTCGAGGAAGAAGGCGTCTTCAACCCCGAAACCGGCCGCGCCTTCCGCGAACACATCCTGGCCAAAGGCGGCAGCAAGGAACCCATGGAGCTGTTCAAGGCCTTCCGCGGCCGCGAACCCAGCGTAGAACCCCTCCTGCGCCACTGCGGCATCGCCGCATGATCAAGCGCCGCTTTATCGCCGGCGCCACCTGCCCCGAGTGCGGCGCCGTGGACAAGATCGTGCGCGTGGAAGACGGTAACGCCCTCTGGATGGAGTGCGTCGCCTGCGATATGCGCAAGGATCTGGATGCGGAGCCTGCACCGGCCCCGGCGCCGCCTGAAGGCGGTGGGGGGAATCCGGTGGTGTGGAAATCGGGGAAATGACCCGATGATGGCAAAGTGCCATCACTTGCAATAAATCTTCCTTCCGGTACTACTACTTCACACAATAAATGAGACGAGCGTCACGCGTCGGGGCTGCGTCGCATGACTGCTATTCTAGGAAGGACTGATCGTGTCGACAGATTGAGGCGTTCTGCGGTAGCGAGATGGATGTTTGATTAAGGCCTTCTTTCCATCATCTTCTTTTAAGCTATAACTGCATTTTGGCGGGAATTGGAGAAATGATGGTGATGTTCTCTCGTTACTGGAGATACGATTGCGCGGACTAACTTCCTTAAAAAAGCGAGGAGTGCTAATGAGAAAAAACGATGACCTCCCAAAATGGTACAAATTTCGATCTGCATTTCATGGACAGGGAGCGGAGGCGTACGAGACCGTAACAGCTCGTGAGCTGTATTCACAAACATTGATGAATCTATCGGATAAATTGTTCTGGTCGCCAGTTGTACTTCTAGTTTCTGCAGGATTCACAAATGGAGGTTTAATGTATGTAGGGTTATGCGTTCTGGCACTAGGCCTCTTTCTCAGTGCGACGTATGTAAGGCATGTGTCCTTATCAATACTTGATTCTCTTCCTGAGCCCTCTGATATGGCAGTTCGTACAGCGGCCCTCCACAACGGCTGCGAGGCAGGACGAGGTGACATCAAACCAGAAGAAACTTCCCCGGAAGCCGCCTAGACTAATTGTTAAATTGCCAGACAGTCTTCTTCTGACTTTGGATTGGTTGTTCGAAGATTGAGAGGGCACTATAAATCTAATAAGGAGAAATGCATGTCAATTCAAAAGCATGAACTAGATAAGATGAATGAAGCTCTTCGAAATGGAAGTACTGTTGCTAAAATTGCTCAAAAATACAAACAGTATGATTACTGGGAAATATACTGGGCAGTTAATGATGCAAGCATTCTTGGAAAGAAGAGAGCTATAACTAATAGAATAAAAAAGATTGTTTCCACTAGGAAAAAAGAAGATCGAGAAGTTTTGGCAGAGGAGGCTAAAGAGCTTCTGAATGAGCTGTACGATCAACTAAAAAGTAATAGCAAAAAAATTGTCGATATAGATCGCATTCTCAGAAAAGGTTAGTTAAATAGAATCAATAATCAGTTAACTCAGAGTCGGACTCCCTGGGAAACTTTATTCATTCTGGTGTAGCGAGCCTTGGTCCCTAAAAGAATCGGGAGGGTGAAATGCTAGTAGATAACGATTCTCTCGGTAAAGTCCGCCTCCTCGTTTGTTAACGGAAAATTGCACATGCTTCGATCATGGTTAGGGCGTGCGGTTTCCTGCTGTTTGAGGGTTGTGGGCAGTAATCGATACTCTTGAGGGGGAAGCATTTCTTGGAACAGTGATATGTCTCAGTTCGACGAAGCGATGGGCCTAGAGGGCTGGCTTTCGCTGTGCCATGCCTCCCGCCGCTGCGAGAGCGGCAAACAGGGTTCTATTGGCGCGCTGTGCGTGCATGGGAGCATGTTCTCTGGGGCGCAGCTCAGGTGTGTGCTCTTCGAATGAGGGCGGTGTACCGTTTTTAGAATATGAACTGACTTAGCGTCATACTGGAAGTGTATAGACTGCGGCAAGCATAGCGGGTAATCATGAGGCTTGAGATTTGGAGAGCCCGGCTTTCCCTGCGTCTTGGGTGGGCTGAAAGATTCCCAGGCAGCTCGACATGCACGCCGGCTCCGTGCAGCCTTGGGTGACGCCCTGCTCGTTGCAAAAGACTGACTTGGATGTTCTTATAAGAAAGTAACAACGCTGGTTCTACGAAGAAGCTCTGGTGTTAGGGGAAGAGCTATTGAGAACAGCAAAACCTGTTAACGTGTCGGAGCAGTGAATTGCCGGATAATAAGAATGCTCACGTGTGTCGAATGGCGCGTTTCCTGCCGTTTGATCCCTCGCACGACCAAATTTATGAAGAGTATCAAGTAGCTAATGACTCGCTAAATCTAGAAACTGTTGCGTATAAATACGTGCTGGGAGCTGCTAATTCTGGAGCGCGGGTCATCGTTCTGACTGGTGATGCAGGCCACGGGAAAACGCATCTGTGCCGCAGAGTTATTGAGGGCTTCCTTGGTTATGATGAGCAGGAGGCAAGGAAGCTCATCAACGAATCTTGTGATGGCGATGAAATTATTTTCCACAAAGAAAAAGGAGGAGTTGGGAGTGGGTTACGAATATTTAAGGATTTTTCGGAGTTTTCTCCCGGAGTCGCGGCGGGTCTTGTCGAAAAGGCAAACGGCGGAAATGCGGTTACCATAATCTGTGCAAATGAAGGCCGTCTCCGAGCCGTTCTGGCGTCAAATGATGCAGGGCCATACTGCGCAGAGATTCTAGAAAGTTTCCTCTCATGCTTTGATGACGGAAGGGCGAGCAGTAGTGGCCGTATCCATATTGTAAATCTGAATCACCAGTCGACGGCCGCCGGTGACAACGGCGACTCCCTTGTGGACCGTGCGCTTCGTGATTGGACGTCTGGTAGAAGGTGGCGGGCCTGTAGCGATTGCGATTCTCGCAATGATTGCCCAATCAACCGGAACAGAGAGATGCTTTCTGAGAAAGTTGATCAGGAAGCGGCTGTGACGAGAAAGAACAAGCTGCGCCTCCTTTTCGCAACGCTCGAACGGATAGGTTATGTCATAACTATCCGAGATATGCTGATGGCTCTCGCATATCTGCTGACAGGCGGGCTTAAGTGTGAAGATATCCATAAAATTAAGAATCGGCAGAAGAAGGGTTGGCAGCAAGCTTATGCATTCTACAACTTGGCCTTTGAGGCACCAGATACCCTTTCGAAGGAAAAATTAAAACGCCTGCCGCTAATGCAGCAACTTTCTAAACTAGATCCTGGAAGGCGAGCGATCCGAGAGATAGACGAGCGAATAGTAAACCAGCAGGAGATTTTTGATTATGGGCAGCTGGATTTACAGTTTCCCGCAAGCTCAGATTTGGATGAGAGCCTAATAGATGCTGCAGGAGGAATTGACGAAATTATAGGGGATCCGCGCAGCAAAAAACAGAGAGCTTCCGAAGCCGAAAATGTCATGCGAGTAGTGAGGGCGCTCAGGCGCCGGGCATATGTCGACAGCCTCGGTGATAATATCGAAGGAATGGCCCGTCTTGGATTTCCCTATGGGGCGGATTACATTGATATTATTAATGGTGGCTTGTCCGCGCCTGAGCGAGCCCTTCTGAAGAAGAAAATAATTGCGGGGTTGCATCATATTCAAGGGCTTCAGTTTTCAGAGCAGACCCCGACCCTCCATCTTGTCGATCCCGCATTCGGGCGATCGATGTCAGGGACGGCGATACTTGCGGCGCGGATTATCCCCGCAAACGTCGATCTTTTAAGACTTTCGGAAAAATGGGGAAAAGAGGATGAAAACCGTTTCCACGTAAAGCTAAGCGTTGACTGGATTGATCGCCATGTAGTTTTGCGGATTATCGATCAGCAGCGTAAAAAACATGATCTATTGCTAGATCTAATGACTTTCGATTGCATACTAAGAGCCTCGGCTGGGCATGTGCCGACAAAATTTTATGAGCATGACATCCGGCGCGTCGCGGGTTTCTTGGGCCGAATTGCTCAGTCAACTGAAGCAAGATCTGACCAGATCAATTTGATACGTGACGGGCGCTCCCAAACTATTTCGATTGACAGCGGTACTATACAAGTTGGTGTCGGGGCCTAGGGATGGAGTATCACATGCATGATAGATCAGTGGCGAAATCTCTAAAGGGTCCCGAGGTTTCACGTCAGCTTTTTGGGGGTGTCCTTGATTTCGATGCTGCCGGGCATTACCCGGGCCTGGAATTGCTGAACTTGATTTACTGGGGAGAGGGTGAGGATCCTCTCCCCGTAGGCGATACGGTGAAGATTGTGCGAAGATCGCATGATTTTGGCAGGAAACTTGTCTGGGATGACGGCTTCAAAGAGGATCGTCGACGACATGATGTGCTTCTCGGCGACGTTTCTGCCGAAGAAACCTTACGAGACCTTCTTCGGTGTCTGCAGTTAGAAATTCCAAGCGGAACAAAGGAGCCGAAGTGGTCAAGGGCACACTTCTTCCCTTATACAAAATCACTAATTCACTGGGATGCGAGAGGGCGAGGCGAAAAGACCGGCTTGGAGCGCCTCTACCTTCGAGGTGGTGGAGCTCTTGCCTTCAAGATCCTGAGATCTGATATGGATGCAGATCGCCTCCAGAGGCTGCGGGAAGGTTTCAGGCGACTTTATTCCGCAACCAATGAAAGTCCGCTTGAAATTCTGGCCGATTTTATCAATGAGCAGAGCAAAAAAGATGATGTGCCAGTCCTGGATGATATCGAGAAAGTAACGCGGGCAAATATTGACAGATTCGAAGATGTGTATCGAGATGGAATCCTGAACATCCTGGAGCAGAAAAGCGCCACTTCCGTGGCGAAGGTGCGAGCTGTAATGGGCTGGACCGGGTTATGGCTCGTTCTAATGCAAAATCGACGTGCCAGGCACGCCTTGGGGAAAGAAGAAAGCCCGATTGTTAGTGACTGTGGTGCGAGCAGTCCGCAACTCCGGCGTATATCCCAGCGTTGTCTTCAAGATGCTCTGGGCAATATTGTCGATGCCGTAGTTGAGGCAGAGCCAAATTTGCCAAACGCGCAACGCAATAAGATACGGAGCTTCTTCTGGGCTACTGCAGCAGCGAATGGATTTCTTAATGCATGGCGCGGGCGTAAGCACTTCACATTGTCTGTGGATGCCCTCGAAATGATCGTCTTGGCGACTATTCCAACAGATTCAGAGGTGCCGTACGAGCGGTTTGTAACAGAAGTCCTGTACGATCGCCTTGGGATAGCTGTTGGGCGTGGCGCGGCAGAGGCCTCAGGTCTTGTGAACTCGATCGACGCCAGTATTTTCGAAGAAAATGAGACGCAATTGGCGCTCCAGATGATTGCTGCTGGGCTGGTCACCCAATACTCCGATGCCACAAGAATGGTTAGTCCAGTAACGGCATCGTAATCGGATTATCAAAATGAACGGAACTGAAAAGGTTGTTGCCGGCACAGCTTTCGAAATTGTTGCTCGTAGCTTTTCTTTGAATGATGACTCTGATCGAAACTCATTCAGATTAAAAAACTTGACAAGAATAGAGGCGTTAGAGTTTTTGCGTGTGTGGCAGCTCCGATCCGCCGATCGGGGGTTGGATCGAATTAGACTTCTGGTAGCTAGCGATTCACATCAGGAATTCCCACAAGAGTTCAGGGCGGACCCCGTCCACTCGATTACGTACTATCGCAACAATAACGAGCATGGGCTTGTTTATGTTGAAACTAAAGTAGAAAGCGATGAGCAAGGACTCAAAAACATCTTTACGCTAAGAGATGTGAACTTTCTTGATGGAACGTTTGACGAAGATGGGAAGTTCAATGTCGCAGAGGAGATGGTCAAGCAGGCCATGAGGCACGCCGGTCTTCCTGGCTCTGGTGATAAAGAGCTTTTGCAAGATAGGCTTGTGGAGGTTCTTCGAGAGCTCAATGCCGCCAGCATGACTGTTCCGGTTAGAAAGTTTGCAGGATTTGTGTTGGCCGCTGCGGCCGAAGTGGTTGCCAGTGGCGATATTTACTCGCCAGAGGAAACAAACGCTCTAGTGGGGAGATGCCTTGTACATCTTGATATGTTCCCGGACGAGCTCTGGCGCAATAATCCGGGGCGTGTGGCGCGACGTCTCTCTCTCAACGTTCTTAGGTCTGAGTTAGCTGCTTCGCCCTCCTCGGAGCTTGACGCAGAAAAAACTGCCCAAGATTGCATCAGGGCGAAATTCATAGACGAGAACGGGATACAGTATGGGTCTGAAGCTCAGCTAATATGGGGTCAGAGATGCGCTGACTATTGTCGGGGCCCTTCCCGTGGCAAGCGCGAGCTTATTCCCTACAGGATATTCGAGCAAGTCTTCAGCAAAGATGTGAAAGGTTTGCCCCTCGGGCAGAGAGTGTTGGAGGAAATTGTCGATAGTGCATCGGGAAGGAAGTCAGAGTTCGACAGTTTGGCCGTGGAAGCCGGCCTAAACAATCGATCTGCAGACGACGCTCGCAGATTTCTAGAGAATGAACCAGCTGATTCCAATGTGCTTCCGTTAAAGGATTTCCTTTCTAAGCAAACGCTCCGCAGAATTGAAAAGCTTGCATCGCCAGCCGTTGAGAGAGTGCACAATCCCCTGATTAAGCTCGCACAGGTGGTTACCGACTTTCGCAGAGTACATGCGAATTTTGACGAAGGTGATATCAGGATTGATGTACGTGCTGGCTCTGGTGTATCTGAGCAGCATTCGCCGAGTCTTGGATTGTTCGCATTCCTGTATGGAAGGTCATTGGGTGAAGTTAGTAGTTCCCTGGCGGATGGGCTGGGGTCTGTGCGTTTGAAAGTCGACAATCGCTTGGTAAGGCAAGGCTTGGTCCCTCCGCTTAAGGAAGACGTAGGACCTCACGGTGAAAGTGCTGACAGCGATTCATCCGAGGAAGAGGGAGTGGTTTGGTTGCCGGTTCCTCTCGAGTTCGTTCTGGTTAATGTGAAAGATGGCACTGAACTCGATCGAGAGGCTGATATTGAATGGCTGCCGGAAGATATTTGTTATCTCGCGCTATTCTGGATTTCTGTCTGCGGAGAGGATAGAGCTGATTTGGATGCTGATATTTACACTCCGCCAAATCGGAACGGTGAGGAGTGGGTCAGGCAAGTCTCTCATCGCCTTCTAGCGTTCAGAAGCGAGAATGCGATACCTTTTCGGAAAGAGATACTAAGACACCCGATAGTCAACCAGCTCATCGATGTGCGCTCTAGGTTTAGGGCTGAAGCAGAAGAAAATGGCTTGTCCGCTGGGCTGATGAATAACGTATTTGACGAATGGTCTTTACTTCTTACTGAGGCGCGCAAATCCTTTGTACCAGACGGTGATATTCCGGACGGAATGTTCGAATTTCTGAACGCTGATTGTCTCCAAGGATTTGATGACTCTGGAGTGCTAATGCTTCAGTCGCATCCGTTGAAACTGAGATGGATGGCCGCATACTTGGCGAAGTCATCTCAGCTTGTTTCTGATGCGATCGAGGGCGCGCTGAAACTGAACGAATTAAATGAGAGCTTTTACTTAAATTGGATACAAGACCTTTCGCCGCATCAGCAGCCTTCGATACACACAACGGCGGACGGGCATATTCTATTCGCCGCTGGAGAGCTTGGTTGGGCAGAGCATTTTCACAAAAATTCCTTGTCTAGTAGTACTGCGTCGGGGGATAGAATCCACGCAAGTCTCGTCGCCGAAATCGTACGGCAGATTATCGCATACCTCCATGCTCACCCTTACAAAGCAGACGGCCTAACAGTTCTTGTTATAACCGGCGGTGCGAGTGGGCTTCCGGCAGATATAGTCCAAGGAGTTCGAAGCGGAGAGTTCAAGAAGCTTGCTATGACTATTGAGCTTGTTGCCCCCAGGGAATGCTGGGAGGAGGCTGCCCGCCAGTTCGAACTAGTGGATACAGATAATCGCTTTGCAGGCGAAGGAGCCCTTTTTCCGCCTGTGCAGCTGAATCTTCATGATTTCGAGAAAGTCAGGCAGGACGCGGACTCCGCGCTCGCAGGCTTGGTCTGCGATCTAGCAATAGTCCCTCAGTTTCTAGATGACAACATCAGTGTGGACCCCAAGACTGAAGATGAAACAAAATCTCGTGGGAGATTTGACCCTCTTCTTGACGACCCTACTTATGTTGCTACTGGGACGGGTTCTTCCGCTTTAGGCGTTTCTCTAAGGCCAAAAATGCCGGACGCTGCTCTTTCTGGTTGGTCGACGCTTGTAGTCAGGCATGAACGGAGAAACCCAGTCGCTGCTGACCGCCCAGAAGCAATAGATTTCATAGATATCCGAATTAATTTTCATAGCACGGCGCGTCTTTTCGGAGCGCTTCATAAGATTTCTCATTGGGTCATCACAGTCGAACGGCATATCACTAGAAAGCAGATCGAAAACCTGGAAACACGCCCAGAGGTGCTGTCGCTGAGAGACGGCGTTGGGCCAGGCGGCCTGTTTACCCTCATTGTGTCTTCCAACGCTGGCAAGAAGTTTGTTATAGATCGCTTGACTCGGAAGCTAAAGCGGATAGCCGTCTCTATTGGGCGTGAAGATCAAGAAGAGATGCAAGCTGAGCAACTTGCCCAGAAGATCTATAATGAAGCCAAGCAGATTTCGCCGAGACTGACCCTCGATGCGCTTGGTATATCACGTGTTACCGAGGAAATTCTCGGGCTGAGCATCGCGAGGCAGGTCGCCAATCGAAAGATTCCAGCGGCTATCGATGACGGATTCATCGCCTGGATATCCCTCGACGAACATCCGGAATGGTTTGCCTCAGCGAATTCGATGCGTGCGGATATGATGAGATTGACAGTGAACCTAGGAGAAAATGGTCTCTCGGTAGGCATTCTCATCCTCGAAAGCAAGTTGCGGCGCACAGGCTATGAGGCGCATGGGGCAGAGCAGGTGCGCAGGACCCTAAAGATGTTCGATGCCGTTTTTCCGCAGAATTCCGATCAGGACCCAATGGATGGAAGGCTCTGGAGGGATAAGATTCTTTCGGCGGTGGATACAGTCAGTGAAGATGCAGTTTCTATATCGACAGAGAAAAAAATAGATCAAATGCCTCGCCGGTCGAGGGTCTCGGATGAGATAAGAGCTAGATTCCGTGAGGGTGACTTTGCCTCTGTAGAGCTCGCTGGCTTGTACTCAATTTGCGAGTACTCACACTCCAGAGAGATGACAGCATCATCTTATGATGAAGATCCCCGGGTTCAGATTATCCAGACTGGGGCCAGTGCGCTGCTTGATCGGCCCTTTGGGTCTGCTGTTCTTGCGCCGATTGAACGTCAAGGCACCGCTCAATCCGATACTGAGAAAGCAGGAATGCCTTCGCCCCCTCAAGTCAGGGTCGAGAAGAGCGAAGAGGATCTAGTTGGGCCGAGTCCTCTTGACTATATGCCCGGCACTCAATCAGGACGGGAAAAAACGGTCCCCGTTGACGGTGGCGCTGAGCGAAAGCGCCTCAGTAGGGCCGAACTGGATCGCCGGTATCAAACAATACTTGATACATTTGGTCAGTACAGCATAAACGTCGGTAAAGCTGCAGCGGATGTCGAATATGCCATTGAAGGTCCTGCATCTATCCTTTTCAGGGTTCGCCCCGGAAAGGGCGTGGCGCCGGGGAAGCTGTCTGCGCAGCACGATGCATTGAAACTGGCATTGGAGCTTGAGGCTTTTCAGGACATGACATTCGGTATCGACAAGGGGCATGTAACTATTGATGTGCCCAAGTTGGACCAAGATAGATACTTTGTTGCTGCAGAAGATCTCTGGTCTCGCTGGGTGCGCCCTGAATTTGGGCTGAGGGTGCCCTTGGGAGAGGATCGCTTCGGGAATGTCGTGGATATCGACTTTACTTCCTCGAATTCGCCTCACCTCCTGATAGGGGGCACTACGGGAAGCGGGAAATCCGAAGCGCTGAATACAATTCTAGCCGGTATTACTGAGCACTACTCACCAAGGGAGGTTAGGCTGCATCTAATTGACCCGAAAGGTACGGAGCTAGAGCATCTCGCGGAATCCGAGCATCTCGATGGGGAAATAGGTTGGGAGGAAGACGATGCGATTGGAATTCTTTCCCGTGCAGTTGAGGAGATGCAAACCCGTTATGCCAAGTTCAAGAGTTCTAAGGTCAGGTCGCTCGATGACTACAACACCCAGGCTGCTGAGGGAGAGTGCTTGGCAAGGTGGGTGATCGTTCTTGATGAATATGCTGATCTGACATCAGAGCCTGAGGCGAAGAAGAAAATTGAAGGGCATTTGAAGCGGCTCGCTCAAAAATCTCGAGCTGCTGGAATACATGTAATTATCGCGACCCAGAAGCCGGATGCGACGGTGATAAGTACGAACTTGAGGTCCAACCTTCCAGCGCAAATTGCCTTGCGGGTAAAAAGCGCGACAGAAAGCCGGGTCATCATGGATGAGCCTGGAGCTGAGGCTTTAACAGGAAAGGGAGATGCATTCTTCAAGGAAAGTGGCGTATTGATCAGGGTCCAGTGCGCTAAAATTTAGTGGCCCCATACAAGGCAAATGCATTTTATGAGAAGCGTCGATTTCCCTGCATGGAGCTAGATATGGCAGCGCTTATAGGAGGGGTTAGGAGGTCGCGCCTTCGCCCCATGCTATGCTTCAAGACATCAGATTCCAAACAATTTCAGCAAGCTGGTGGGCCAGGAACGGAGGCACCGCATTTCCGACCTGTACATACTGCTGTGTCCTGTTTCCCTCAAAAAAGTAGTTATCGGGGAAAGTCTGTATTCGTGCGGCTTCTCGCACCGTCAGGCTGCGGCACTGACGTGGGTCATAGTGAATAAAGTAGTGCCCATCTTTAGAGATATGACTGGTTATAGTCGTGGCCGGCCGCCCTTTCGCCTGAACCCGAAAGCGATCGGAAAAATGACCACTTTGCCAGTTGGCGTGTTGCGGAGCGAGGCAGGGCGGAAATTCGCTGGCCTTAGGGCTTGCGTTGTCTTTGTTGTGAGACGCATCCGCCCAGCTACTGCAAAATAAGTAGCGGCCGAGATCTGCTTCAATGTGACTGCGTGTTTCGTGGTTGGTGATCTCATCAGGGCGGTCTCTTATAAGCCATTCACGTAGTCCATCGGGCAAACGCCGGCTGACTCCTTCCGAGTTTGAGTAATGCGTACTCCGACTTGGGGCATCTGAGTATAGTTTTGATACCGCCATATCCATGGCGCCGATTACATCGTGAAGGCGACTCGAGGCTAGTTGAGGTCGTATCCGGTTTGCTTGTCGCTCTACCGCAGTCTTCCATAGCTTGGGAGAATCCGCCTGTTTTGATAGGCGGGATCTTAACGGAGGAAGCCCGGTAAGCACTTGCTCGATATTTACCGACTTCAAGGGTTCGAGAAGGCGCGGTTCCCGCTGTAGTTCACTTGAAACGCCGAGTAGGATTACCCGATGTCGCGCCTGCGGCACTCCGAAGTTTTCGGCCCTTATGACGTAGTCGCTGTCGTTCGCGTAGTTTACCTGAAGCAAGTCATCACTATCAGGAGGGCATACGAGCGAGTAAATACGGTAGGTTTTTCCGCCTCGTCTATTACTATTGCTGGTAGCGGCTTTGGGATTGGCAAGATCTTTAAGAATCGTGGGAAAAATTTTCTCTCCACCAACTCTCGATGTGAGGATGCCTTTTACGTTTTCCATGACAAACACATCAGGTTGGATGATGGAGAGGACCTCCAGATATTCCTGATATAGGAAGTGCCGGCCGTCATTTTCGGGTTGGTAGCCGGCGACTCCCTTGTTGCGTGATCGGCCAGCAAGTGAGTAGGCTTGACATGGTGGGCCGCCGATCACCAGCCATGGCTCGCCGGCGTGATGACGCTTGAGTTGTCGTAGGCGCAAATGAATCCGTTCGTTGTCCTCCCCTAGAGCCTGAGGCGCAGCTAGAGTTTCATCATTTGCATCGCTCCAAGCGTCAGGAACTCTGTCAATCAACTCTCGTTTTTCGACTTTCCCGGTTACATAAGCCTTATAAAGAGCTTGATCGCCGTTGGAGGTAAGTAATCGGTACAGGGCGCGCAGGGTTAAAGTTTTGTGAGCGCTGGGTTCCTTTTCTACCGACATACGGATATGAAATGGCTTTTTGCCTGCAGAGGTCGGAAACGCAGAAAAGCCCTCGCCCAGACCGCCCGGGCCTGCAAAGAGATCTATCACATTGATTTTGCTTGCCATTTTCTTCATGCCTGCAATTGTGAGGCTAGCATAGCAGGACCGGCCAAGAAAACCAGGGGCAACAATGAAATCATAAATGTGGGGGCATTGATCCTTGGTAATGTCGGTGGTTTGTAGTTGCCATGAGCCAAAAAAGGGGCCTGCGCGGTTTCCGATCGATTCCTGGTCGTGAAGCCGAAGTGGTAGACTTCCGACTTTGTTAATCCGCTTGTCACCTATGACCGATATCGTTTCAGCCAAAACCCGGTCGCGAATGATGTCCGGCATCAAAGGCAAGGACACTTTGCCGGAGCGCATGCTGCGCTCTGCCTTGCACAAGAGGGGGCTGCGCTACCGTCTGCACTACAAGGGCTTGCCCGGTAAGCCGGATATGGTTTTCCCTCGTTTCCGCGCGATCATCCTGATTCATGGTTGCTTCTGGCATGGCCACAACTGTCACCTGTTCAAATGGCCTGGCACTCGCCAGGATTTCTGGCGACAAAAGATCGAATCGAACCGTGCCAGGGACCAAAGAAATCTCGCGCTCTACCATGAGCTTGGCTGGCGCACCCTGACGGTATGGGAATGCTCTCTCAAGGGTCGAACGAAGCTGGGCATTGACCAGGTTACGGAAATAGCGGCTCATTGGGTCCTGTTTGACGACCGGGATGCGGAGATCACTGGACGTGACTTGAGCCTGACCTCATGACTGTCTTTTTGTACAGTACAGATTCCGATGGAGAGATTCAAGAACGCATCAAGACCAAACGAACTTCAGCACCTCATCCTTACTAAACCGTTGCAAATGTTCCGCCACCACGTCTTTCAGTTTCTCCACACCCTCCTGCTCCGGATGAACCACCTCAATATCCAGCCCCGAGGCAGAGGCCACCAACGTCGCCCTCTCCGTCTCACTGAACGGCACCACCAGGCGTCCGTCTTCCATCACCACATCAAACTTGTGCCCCCAATGCCGCCCCAGCCGGGTCATCAGCCGCTGGGCCTGTTGGGTTTCGAGCCGTGCGTGGGTCGTTGCCATGGGAATCTCCTGAAATGAATAACGCGGAGATAGCTTGGCGTATTCGCAAACAATATTGAATCTCGTTTACATTATGGGTTTGATCAGATTATCTGATCTGCCTCTTCTGGCGCGCCGAGTTGCGACACGTCGAATTCCAGCGTGCACGGCGCTATGGAGTACTTGATCCGCTCCATCTCATGCAGCGCCATATCGCCATCGGCGTGACAACGATCAAAGTATGCCGTTGGCCACCCCAGCAGTTCAGGCTGCATATGCAGCGTGTTCGGGCGGCATTGCTGCTTTGCGAAGTGGCTTTTCAGTCGCTGGTAGGCGTCATAGGTGGACAAGCGTTTTTTGTTTGTCACTACCACAGATACGCGGTTTTTGTTGTTGCTGGCATCACGATATACATAGCTGATTTCCAAATTCAGCATTGGGCCTCCCAAGGCGGCGGGTGTTGGGTGTGCTTTGGCTGTACTCCGGAAGTATTGATTTGCCATGCCTTGAATGTCAAGATAGTCCATACGACGGAAGTAAGGTAATTCCGTAGCTTGTGGGGGCTGACTAACATCGAGGCCCCTATGCCAGGCTTTCCTGAAAGACTGAAATCCGCCCGCCTGCGTTTGGGAATGACCCAGGAGCAGCTGGGCTATGAGTTAAACGTCACCAAAGCTTCCGTATCCGCATGGGAAAACGCTCGCGAGGCGCCAGGCTTCAGACTGTTGCCAAAGTTAAAACAAGTGCTGGGCGTTTCGCTGGATGAATTGCTCTGTGGATCTGCTGGAGAGAATCAGAGTGTTGCCAATAACCAGCTGCACGAGCTGACCACGCGCAATGAGGATGAAGCCGCTTTGCTGAAGGCCTTCCGGCGCATGCCACTCAAGCGACGTAAAGCCTTGCTGGAGGTGATTGAGTAAGCATCAATACAACGCCCTCCTGTGGCGCGGACGACATCGCGTTCAATCTGGTCGTGTGCAATGCTCGAAACGAAAGTGGTGTGCAGAGACATTTCCATTTCTTGCAGAAAATTTTTTCGCGCCCTATCTCGCACTCCCCACATGTCGCAACGACACCGCCGCCAACACCGCCAGCCCCAAAATACACACCCCACTCACCGCTGCCGTCGTATTCAGCCCCTGCACAAACGCTTCCCGCGCTGCGTCCAGTGCGCCAGCGGGCAAGTCGTTGGCCACGCCGGTGGCGGCCCACAGGCTGTCGCTCAGGGCGTCCTGAGTGCTACTTATGCTGCTGCCTGTGCTGCCCGTGACCATGCTCGCCATCTTCGTGCGATACAGCGCACTGGCCAGGCTGCCCAGCAAGGCGACGCCCAGTGCCACGCCCAGTTCCTGCACCATCTCGGACATGGCCGAGGCGGAGCCGGCGCGTTCCGGTGGTGCGGCGCCCACCACCAGATCGGTGCCCAGGGCGGCGATGGTGCCCAGCCCCAGATACACCAGTGAGAAGCCAGCCACGGCCTGGCTGACGTCGGAGGGGAACAGCCCCGGGAGCAAGGTGCCAGATGGGCTGACACCCAACCGCGCCAGCAGCAGGTAACCGCCGGTGGACAGCAGCAGTGCGCCCGCCACCACAAAGCCGGGGCGGATGCGCCGGGCGATCAGGGGCGCGGTGATGCCGGCGGCGACCATCATCAGGGCCGGTGGGCCCATCCACAGGCCGGCGGCCAGGGGCGAGAGATCGGCGACCAGCTGCAGGTATTGGGTCACCAGCAGCATGACGCCGGAGACGCCCACCAGGCCCACCAGCAACACAATCAGGGCGGCCGTAAAGGTACGGCTGGCGAACAGCCGCATATCCAGCAGGGGGCTGGCCAGTTGCTGTTGGCGGCGCACAAACCAGAGGGTGCACAAGACCCCGGCGGCCAGCGCCAGCAGGGGCGCAACGGCCAGGCCGGCCTTGGCGAGTTCCTTGATGCCGTAGATGGCGGGCAGGATCGCAGCCAGGGACAGCATCACGCTGAACAGGTCGAGGGGGCCGCTGTCGTCGGCGCGGTATTCCGGCAGCAGGCGCGGCGCCAGGATCAGCAGCAGCGCGATCACCGGCACCGCGGCCAGAAACGCCGCGCCCCACCAGAACCACGACAACAGTACGCCGCCCACCACCGGGCCGGCGGCCATGCCCAGGGCGAACATGGTGGCCCAGACGCCGATGGCCATGCCGCGTTGGCGGGCGTCGGGGAACAGGTTGCTGATCAGGGCCAGGGTGGAGGGCATCAGTGTCGCGCCCGCCAGGCCGAGGGCGGCGCGGGCGGCAATCAGTGTCGAGGCGCTGGGCGCAAAGGCGGCCAGCACGGAGGCGGCGCCGAAGGCAGCGGCGCCGAGCATCAGCAAGCGCCGTCGCCCGATGCGGTCGCCCAGTGTGCCCATGGTGATCAGGAAGCCGGCGATCAGGAAGCCGTAGATGTCCATGATCCACAGGGCCTGGGTGCTGCTGGGCTGCAGGTCCGCCGCGATGGCGGGCAGGGCCAGGTACAGCAGCGTCACATCCAGCCCGAGCAGGAAGGTGGGCAGTGCCAGCACGGCCAGCCCGGCCCAGGCGCGGGCGTTGGCCAGGGCGGGCCTGTTGTGCGGCGTGGGGTGCGGTGCGTGATGCGGTATGTCGGGTGCCGTGCACAGCGGTGCATCGGACGGTGTTTGCGAGGCCATGTCATCTCCATGGTGCGCTGTCTGGTGTCAGCGGTGAAAGACAATGGCCGCATTCTGTGTTTGAATTTATAGGGTTACAATATAGCCAGTTATCCTATTACTGCTGGTAACACGCTTGATCGAATGAAGAGGCTCCCATGGCAGAGCGCACCCTGGCCCGCACGCGCAGCGAGCTGACGGATTTCCTGCTGCACCACCGCCACAAGCTGACGCCTGCGGACGTCGGCCTGCCGGTGACGGGGCGCCGTCGCACGCCGGGGTTGCGCCGGGAGGAGGTGGCGACCCTCGCCGGGGTCGGGCTGACCTGGTACACCTGGTTCGAACAGGGGCGCGACATCAGCGTGTCGGAGGGCTTCTTGCTCAATGTGTCCCGGGCGCTGAAGCTGGATGATGCCGAGTGCTGCCATCTGTTCCTGCTGGCGCATCAGCGGCCGCCGCCGTCGGAGGGCTATCAGTTCCAGGGCATTCCGCCCCGGGTGCAGTGCCTGATGGATGATCTGGTGGCGCGCCCGGCCTATGTGATCAACATGCGTTGGGATGTGGTCGCCTGGAATGCGGCAGCGGATGCGTTGTTTGGTTTTGCAGGGCGGGATCGCGAAGGCCGGAACCTGCTGAGGATGTTGTTTGCCGACCCGGATCTGCGCCGCCGTTTACCGGCCTGGCACACGGAGGCGCCGAAGATGCTGACCCAGTTCCGGTGCGATCTGGCCATGGCTCCGGACGACCCTGCCCTGCTCGGCCTGATCGATGAACTGAAAGCGGTGTCGCCGGATTTCCGGCGCTGGTGGGAGACGCCGGCCATGGGCATATATATGCAGGGTGTCGGCACGATGCTGGATGATGAAGGCCGCACGCTGCACTTCGAGCATCAGGTGCTGACGGTGGATGAGCATCGGCATTTGTGGATGCTGGTGTATTTTGCGCAGGCGGCTTGAGGCTTACTTTTCTTCTCCGCCGGCCTGGGCCCAGCCGGCTTGCACCGGCACGCAGGTCCCGGATTGCTGCATCCGTAACACCACGTCGTGGGTCTCCCCTTCCCGTACTGTCTTGCGTGCGCCGTTTTCCCGGGGCACCGGCAATATCAATTCGTCGCCGCGCTGCATGAGCGCCGGGTTGTCGATATGCGTCAACCGCGTAGCGATGTAGTGATCGCCTACTTCCACCACTTCCACCTGGCCCGCCACCGGTTCCCCGTAAGTGCAGGGCCCGCCCACTTTGCCGCCGGCGTGACAGGCGCTCAGCAGTAATGCCATCAGGCAGGTCGCGGTCAGGCGGATAGTGGCCAGGCAATCAGGGGCGGTGCGCAGCGGTGTGGATGTCATGGTGGCGTGCTCTTGTTCCGGGCTCGTCCAAGAAGCCTATACCCTGCCGAAGGGCGTCGTCACCTGTTGCTGTCAGGCTTGTCGCAACGTCGAGAGTGTGGAATAACGTCTATAGCAGCGCCGCTGCCTACAAGGGGGAAGATAATAATGACAAATGACACGCAGGCGTCCTCGGCGGATGCCATCACTAAAATCCAGACTTTTGTGCTTGAGCAGATCAAGGCCGGCACGGACAAGCCCGCCATCGCAACAGGTCTTGAAGAAATGGGCGTTGAACGAAATGAGGCCATGGAGATCGTGACCCATTTATACGATGACATCATGCGGGCCGCAAAGGCTGAGGCATTTTCTTCGGATGTCATGCCGGTTGCGATGCTGGCTGCGGTGTTCGCTGCGGTACTTGGCGGCGCGATCTGGGGAGCGCTCGTTATCTATACGGGCTACGAAGTGGGTTACGTGGCCTGGGGCCTCGGGTTTATGTCCGGTGGCCTGGTGGTGCTTGCTGCCCAGGGCAGGAAGGGGCGGCCGCTGCAAATTTTGGCGGTGGCATCGAGCCTGGCGGGTATCGCCATTGGCAAGTACGTCGGTTTCCACGATGCGTTGCAGACGTATGCGCTGTCGGAATTCGGCCCGGAGGTGGCCGCGAACTTTACGCTGCTTTCCGGTGAGGTGGCCCTGCTGTTCGCCGAGAATATCGGCGCCATGCTGGGCGGGTTCGATATTCTCTGGGTGCTGCTTGCGGTCATCACGGCCTGGCATATGCCCAAGGGGATGGGGATAGCGCCACCGAGACATCCATAGTGCCGCAAAGGGAAATGCCATGAGCAAGTGCGGGAAGTACTGGAACAAGGTGCAATTGCTGGACGACGAGATCGCCGGCATTCTGCTCAAGATCGCTGACCTCGATAGACACCTGCAGTCGCCGGTGCCGAACCCGGCGCTGGAAAAACAGCGGCAGGCGCTGCAGGCCAAACTGCCGGAACTGGGGAAGAAGCGTCACGCGGCAGAAGTGGCGGCCTCTGAGTGTGAATTCCGTGAGGATCAGAAAAAAACTTCGATGGAGTGATCTGCTCGCAGCATGACAGCTTGCGGCCTGTCATGCTGCGTAGCCAGATTGCAGCAACGTCTATTGCGCGTGCTAACAAGGAGGTCATGGATGAGCATGCCGGATAATCAGCAGCTCCCGCTGTTTGAGGATGAAGGAAGGGAGTATCCGCCAAGTAGCGGCGAAAGAGGTATCGTTGGTCCGGAGAGTTCGTTTGGCAAATACATAGTCTATGTGGATGAAAGTGGCGACCATAGCCTGAAAACTATCGACGCAAACTATCCGGTGTTTGTTCTCGCCTTTTGTATCTTCCATAAACGGCATTACAGCGAGAAAGTTGTCCCAGCACTTGAGAAGTTCAAGTTCAACCATTTCGGACATGATCAGATTGTATTGCATGAGCACGAGATACGAAAAGAGCGTGGAGCATTCAATATATTTCGCAGCCGAGATGAACAACTTAATTTCATGGCAGAGCTGACAACTATCATTGAACGAAGCAACTTCATCCTGGTTAGCTGCGTGATAGACAAGCGCGATCTTTCAGAAAAAACAGGTACAGCGGAGAATCCCTATCATATTGCTTTGGGATTCTGTCTGGAAACGCTATATGAGTTTCTTGAGGAGAAGGGTCAGCATCAGAAGCGTACACATGTTGTCGTGGAGCGCAGGGGCAATAAGGAAGACAATGAGCTTGAGCTGGAGTTTCGTAGATTCTGCGATGGAAGCAACAAGTTCTCCGCGATCCTGCCCTTTGAGGTGCTGTTTTCTGACAAGAGGGCGATGTCATCAGGCCTGCAGCTGGCAGACCTGGTTGCTCGCCCTATAGGGCTGCATGTGCTCAGGCCGGACCAGGGCAATCGTGCTTTCGATGTGTTGAGGCGAAAATTCTATTGCGATGGCGGGCGAGAGAATGTCGGGCAGGGCTATGAGAATATGGGCCTGAAGATTTACCCTCGGCCAGAAAGCGAAAAGCCCCGATGACACTCACCGAGGCTGTAACGCCGACTGGGCACCCCCAATCCACTTGCCGGGAATTGTAGCGAAGTTTGCGATATCGGCGCAAGACACCATCAATTACTGTCGCAATACTGCCTCCGCCAACGCTTCAGTTGACAAGGGCGCGCTCCCCTCCGCCTTGTTGCTCAAGGTCACATAGGCTTTCTGCCCTCGCCCCACCGTGCCGGCGATCACTTTCGCCAGTGCGTGGCGCGTGGGCAAATCGGGGTCCACCAGTTTATTGAACGGGGAATACTTGTCCCGCGCCTGTTCATAACCAAAGGCGCCATGGATCGGATTGACGTTCCAGCGGCATACCAGTGGCCCCGGCCACAGGGCGCGCAGGATGGGCAGTTGTTCGTCGATGGGCGGCATCTTGGGGTGCAGGCCCAGGCAATAGGTGGCGCCGGTGTCTTTCAGTGCGGCGGTAAAATCCGGTGTCAGCCATTCCGGGTCGCGCACTTCCACGGCCACCACCGCATCCGGTGCCTGCGCCTTCAGATCAGGCAGTGCGCGCAGCAGGCGATGCAGGGCCTCGATCAGTCCCGGCATTTCGCCCAGGGCGTGGCGCGGGAGTGGGCTGATCTGGAAAACCAGCGCGCCGAGTCTGGGGCCGAGCCCGGCGAGGGCTGGCGCGACGAAGGTCTCCACGGCGGTGGTCGCATCCAGAAACAGCGGATTGGGTTCTTGCCCCTTGCCCCCGGCCCCGCGCACCAGCGCATCGGTCACCTGCGCGGGCGCCTTGATCACAAAACGGAAATCCTCCGGTACCTGCGCCGCGTGTGCAGCGTACTGCGCCAGCGTCAACGGCGTGTAGAAACCACGATCCACGCCCACGGTACGAAACAGCGGATGCTGCGCGTAGGCAGGCAACCCATCGCGGGACAGCTGCGCCTCGGTGTAAATCTTGTCCCACACCAGCGCTGCCCAGCCGGGGTAATGCCAGGACGAAGTGCCCAGATACAGCCCGTTCGGCAACTGCTCAGCAAGCGCCTGCAGTCCTGCCGCATGCGCTGCCGGGCGTACCGCAGAGCCAGCGGAATCGGGTGTGTCGGGGAACAGGGAGGGCTGCATCGGGGTTTATGCCTCCCAGGGATTGATGACCTCGATCCCGCATCCCGCAAAATCCTTCACATTGCGTGTCGCCAGCGCCGCGCCGCGCGAGGCGGCGATGGCCGCAATCATGGCATCGAACTGGGAGATGGGGTTGCCGTCGCGGCGTCGTGATGCAGCGATGTGGGCATAAGCTTCTGCGGCGGTGTGATCGAAAGGCAGCAAACGGGTGTTGAAGTGAGTGGCCAGAATCTGACGCACTGTGTCTTCCAATGCGCGCTTGCGCTCGCCTTCCGGCAGTATGGCGACGCCATAGAGCAGTTCGCCCTGAGTCACGGTGGTGGTAAACAGTGCGCTCTGTGGCTGCCGGTCTGTCCAGGTTGTGACGCCAGTGTCGGGCAACGGGCGCATCAGTTCTGACAGCACATTGGTGTCCAGAATGATCATGATTCCAGATCCACCGGATCACGGATCGGTTCGCGCGGCGGTATCGCCAGTTCCACGCCGCCCAGGGGGGCCAGGCGGGCCCGAATGGCGGCAGCGAGGGGCAGCGTGTCACCCGCTTCTTTGGAAAGCGCCGTGCGCAGAATGTCCCGGGCTTCATCCTCCATGGAGCGCCCGTGCTCAGCGGCGCGGACGCGAAGCCGTGCCTTGAGTTGGTCATCCAGATTGCGGATGGTCATGGTGGCCATGGTGCTGCTCTCCTGCGGATTTGCGGACCTTTAGTCATTGAAGGCATATTAGTCATTGACTGCACACAGAGCAAGCATCGGTCCACAAGTCGCGGGCGGCACGCAAATGATCTAGATTCCAGAATGATTCATTGCAAACGGATATGCCTATGCTCCGCCCGCTATGCACCACCGGCCTTACCGTGGCCACGCTGTTCTTCGCGTTCTCCCTTACTCCCAGCCTGGTGCCCCGCCCTTTCGTGGCGCAGGGCCTGATTTCCGGATTGTCGTTTACGGCGGGCTATGCGCTGGGCGTGTGGGCCTTGTGGCTGTGGGGCTGGCTGGGTATTCCGCAGTTGCGTGGGAGGGTGGCGCTCTGGCTCCGGGTGGCTACGGCCGTGCTTTGTGTGCTGGTGGCGATGGTGTTTCTGTGGCGGGCCGCCGGGTGGCAGAACGATCTGCGCGGGTTGATGGGCATGCCCGAGGATGCCGGGGTACGGCCCTTCGGGATTGGTGTTATCACGGTGCTGTTGTTTGTCGGGGTGCTGTGTGTGGCGCGGTTGTTCCGGCTGGTGTTCGGGCTGATTGCGAAGCAGCTGCGGCGGGTGATTCCGCCGCGTATTGCCCATGGTGTGGGGCTGGTGCTGGCGTTCATGTTGTTCTGGTCGGTGGGTAACGGGGTGCTGTTTTCCATGGCGTTGCGTGGGGCGGATGCCAGTTATCACAACTGGCATATCACCGTGCAGCCGGAGCAGTCGCCGCCGTCTGATCCGCTGCGCACGGGCAGTGAGGCGTCGCTGATCAGTTGGGAAGACTTGGGCCAGCGTGGCCGGGACTATATTTCAAGTACGCCGTCTGGTGACGGGCTGGCGCAGGAGCCGATCCGGGTCTATGTGGGCCTGGGCGCGGCGGAAACGCCGGAGGAGCGGGCCGCACTGGCGGTGCAGGAAATGCAGCGTGTCGGTGCGTTTGAACGCTCTACTCTGCTGCTGGTCACGCCCACCGGCACCGGCTGGGTGGACCCGGTGGCGCAGCTGTCAGCGGAGTATCTGTTGCGCGGTGATGTGGCCTCGGTGACGGCGCAGTATTCCTATCTGCCCAGTTTTCTGGCGCTGCTGGTGGAGAGTGAATACGGCAAGCAGTCAGCGCAAGCGCTGTTTCAGGCGGTGTATGGGTATTGGCGCACGCTGCCCCGGGATGAGCGGCCGGACCTGTATCTGTATGGCCTGAGCCTGGGTGCGCTGAACAGCAGCCGGGCGTTTGATGCCCATGACATCATTGGCGATCCGTTCCATGGCGCCCTGTGGAGTGGCCCGCCGTTCCGGAGTGAAGTGTGGCGGGATCTCACTGCGCAGCGGCGGTCCAGTTCGCCGGTGTGGTTGCCGCGTTTTCGGGATGGCTCGGTGATCCGTTTCATGAATCAGGACGGTGGGCTGGAGCGTGGTGATGCGGAATGGGGGCCATACCGTATTGCGTATCTGCAATATGCCAGTGATCCGGTGACGTTTTTCAGCCCGGACATTTTCTGGCGCAGCCCGGAATGGTTACAGGACCCGCGTGGCCCGGATGTGTCACCGGCGTTGCGCTGGTTCCCGATTGTCACCGGCCTGCAATTGCTGGCGGATATCTGGGCCGGTGATGCGCCGCGTGGCTACGGGCATGAATATTCCATGGCGGATTACATTACGGCCTGGCATGCCTTGATGGCGCCGGAAGGGTGGGATGAGGAAAGTCTGGCGCGGTTGCGGGACACGCTGGAAGCAACGCGGTAAACGGGCTGGGCAAAAAAACAGATATAAAAAAGCCGCGGCGGATAATGATCCGCCGCGGCTGCTTGGCACACATTCAATGTGTCATGTGCGCGGGTTCAGGCCAGATCGAAGCGATCTGCGTTCATCACCTTGGTCCAGGCCGCCACGAAGTCCTTGACGAACTTCGCCTCACTGTCGTTCTGCGCATAGATTTCAGCATAGCTGCGCAGGATCGAGTTGGAGCCGAGCACCAGGTCTACGCGGGTGGCGGTCCAGCGGGCCTTGCCGCTTTTCCGGTCACGTATTTCGTAGACGTTGTTGCCCGTGGGGGCCCAGCTGTACGCCATGTCCGTCAGGTTGACGAAGAAGTCGTTGGTCAGCTGGCCGACGCGGTCGGTGAAGATACCGTGTTGCGTGCCGCCGTGGTTGGTGCCCAGTACGCGCATGCCGCCGATCAGCACGGTCATTTCCTTCGCGGTCAGGCCGAGCAACTGGGTGCGGTCGAGCAGCAGTTCTTCCGGCTGCACGGCGTAGTCTTTCTTCAACCAGTTGCGGTAACCGTCAGACACCGGTTCCAGATACTGGAACGAATCCGCATCCGTCTGCGCGTCGGTCGCGTCACCGCGCCCCGGTGCAAACGGCACGCTGACCTTGTGGCCGGCGGCCTTGGCGGCTTGCTCGATGCCCAGGTTGCCGGCCAGGACGATCAGGTCGGCGACACTGGCGCCGGTGTCGGCGGCAATCGGTTCGAGGGCTTTCAGGACCTTGGCCAGGCGCTTGGGCTCGTTGCCTTCCCAGTCTTTCTGCGGGGCCAGGCGGATACGGGCGCCATTGGCACCGCCACGCATGTCTGAACCCCGGTAGGTGCGGGCGCTGTCCCAGGCCGTTGCGACCATGTCAGCCAGGCTCAGGCCGCTGTCGGCGATGCGCTTTTTCGCTGCGTCCACGTCGTAATCTTTCTTGCCCGCCGGGACCGGGTCTTGCCAGATCAGGTCTTCCTTGGGCACTTCCGGGCCGATGTAGCGGACTTTCGGGCCCATATCGCGGTGGGTCAGTTTGAACCAGGCGCGGGCAAAGGCGTCGTCGAACGCTTTCGGGTCCTTGCGGAAGCGCTCGGAAATCTTCCGGTATGCCGGGTCCATCTTCAGGGCCATGTCGGCGTCGGTCATCATTGGCATGCAGCGGATTGACGGGTCTTCCACGTCCACCGGCATGTCTTCTTCCTTGATGTTGACCGGCTTCCACTGGGACGCGCCGGCGGGGCTTTTGGTGAGCTCCCACTCGTGGTCGAACAGCATGTCGAAGTAGCCGTAATCCCATTTCGTCGGGTTGGTGGTCCAGGCGCCTTCAATGCCGCTGGTCACGGCGTCGCGGCCGACGCCGCGGCCCACCTTGTTGTTCCAGCCGAGGCCTTGCTCTTCCACGTCGGCGGCTTCGGGCTCCGGGCCCAGGTTGTCGGCGTTGCCGTTGCCGTGGGCTTTACCCACAGTGTGGCCGCCGGCGGTCAGGGCTACGGTTTCTTCATCGTTCATGGCCATGCGCTCGAAGGTGACGCGCATGTCCTTGGCAGTCTTGAGCGGATCGGATTTGCCGTCCACCCCTTCCGGGTTGACGTAAATCAGGCCCATCATTACAGCGGCAAGCGGGTTTTCCAGGGATTCGCGGTCGCCTTCGTAGCGGCTGTTTTCGCCGGCGGTGCTGGGCGCCAGCCACTCTTTCTCGGAGCCCCAGTAAGTGTCTTTCTCGGGGTGCCAGATGTCTTCACGCCCGAAGCCGAAACCAAAGGTTTTGAAGCCCATGGACTCGTAGGCGACGTTGCCGGCCAGAATGATCAGGTCGGCCCAGCTGATCTGGTTGCCGTACTTTTTCTTCAGCGGCCACAGCAGGCGGCGGGCCTTGTCCAGGTTGCCGTTGTCCGGCCAGCTGTTCAGTGGCGCGAAGCGCTGGTTGCCGGTGCCGGCACCCCCGCGACCATCGGCGACGCGGTAGGACCCGGCAGCGTGCCAGGCCATGCGGATCATCAGGCCACCGTAATGACCCCAGTCAGCGGGCCACCAGTCCTGGCTGCTGGTCATCAGATCATTGAGGTCTTTTTTCAGGGCCTTCACGTCCAGCTTGCCGACGGCCTTGCGGTAATCGAAGTCCTCGTCCATTGGATCGGTCTTGCGGTCGTGCTGATGCAGGATGTCCAGGTTGAGGGCATTCGGCCACCAGTCCGTCACTGAACGACTGGTATCTGTGTGTGCGCCGTGCATGACAGGGCATTTGCCCGTGGTGTCTTGTTTACTCATCTCCGTTCTCCTTTCCGGGGCTTGATCATGTGTTATCAACACTACTGACTATAGGGAAATAGATCGGTGGTTGCTGCATGTGGACGGTCATATTTTATAAAGGCGCCAATAGGCTCTGGTTATCGCCCGGTTTTCTCTGTTATATCAGCTGGTTGCGTTGCTTTTTTCGAGCGAGGCCCCGGTGCTGTGCAGCCGGCAGCGAAGTGCCTGCATCGCCTGGATGGATTGCAGCTGGATGCTGGAGAAACGGCCACGGTAAGATGACGGCTAACGGTTGGGCGGTGTCATGACGCCAGCGCTGAGAGGGAAGAATAATGCGTGACCTGGCAAGTGGATTGGGGTGGATGATCGGGGGCATCATCCTGCTGTTTTCGAGCAGCAATGTACTGGCGGGCGGCGGTGACTGCGGCCCGCCGGAGCGGGTGATTGATCGACAAGACCTGTACTGCGGCGGCTATTCCCTGCCGTTCCTGTCGCCCGGCAATGACAGCCGTTTCAATCTGCTATTGATGATGTGGGCGCATCATGGCGTGTCGGTTTCCGGGGCGCAAACGGAGGGCGAGTATGCGCCGCCCTCAGAGCCGCCATACGTGCATCACGATTTCCGTTGGCATCGCTATGATCAGTGGCGTGAGATGCAGCAGCAGGAATCCGACAGGCTGTCGACGGTCGCCGCATCAATCGGTGTTGCGCCACAACAGTTGGTGACAGTGCGAGAGCGCCTTGACGGTTATCTCTGGGGGCTTTGTGCCAGTAATGGTTATCGTGCATCGGCGGACTATCTTGAGGCGCTGCGGGATGCGGACATGCCAGAGGAAGACCGGATGGCCCTGGCCCATGCGCGACTGAGCATGGCCGGTCTCTGCACTGATCAACTTGACGAGGTATCTCTGCCCGACGTTTCAAAAGACGAGAATGCGATAGCGTTCAGTGAGTACCTGCGTGGCGTCGACTATTTTTACCGCGAACACCATGCTGACGCGGCGGATACGTTTGCCAGGGCGAAAGACGCCTCGGCACCCTGGGTCGCGGAAACGGCAACCTATATGCAGGCCCGTGCGAGTCTGAATCTGGCCCAGCAAAGCGCCATCGAGCAGTGGCATTTCCAGCGTGAAAAGGCGGACAGAGACGAGCTGAGCCGGACGCACGCGTTGTTCGAGGCGTACCTGGCGGCGTTCCCTGACGGGCGATACGCCGCGTCGGCTGACGGGCTGTTCCGTCGCATTTACTGGCTGCAGGATGATCAGGTTGCTGCCGGGAAGGCCTATGCCGAGGCGCTGCTCAGTGCGGCGCCTGGCGAGCTGACCGCACTGGTGAGCGAGATTGATCTGCGCTATCTCGCCTATCAGGATGCGCTGGCGCCCATGCCGCTGCCGGCGCTCATGACGGCGCGGCAGCTGCAGGCGCTCCGCTCATGGTCCAGGCCCGATGAGCCGTTGTCTGCGGAGGGCATAAAGGAAAGTTACGCCGGTTTGTCTGACGCGGAGGCGCTGAGCGATCTGGTGGTGCTGGCCTGGTATCTTTTTTCACAGGAAGCCTACGACGCGGTGATTGCGCAGACAGACAATGACGAGTTGGATGCGCTCGACCTGGTGGGTTTCAGCAGAGCCATGTATCGGGGCATCGCGTTGCATCGTGAAGGCCGGTGGGCGCAGGCGGAGCAACATTGGCTGGCGCTGGCGGAGGTTGTCCGGGATGAACTGCCGTGGATGCAAGCCGTTGAACTGGGCCTGGCGATAGCGCTGGAAGGCGGCGAGCGCCTGCACGTGATGTTCGGGCCGGACTCGCCGGTACAGGAGCCGTCTTACCGTTTGCCCGCGATCTATTACACGGCGCCTGCAGAGGTCCTTGGACAGGTTATTGCAAACAGCGATAACGTTGTCGAGCGTCGCGTTGCGAGGGCCCGCTTGCTGCGTGAACATCTTGCGCGGGGACAGTATCAGGCGTACCTGGCGGCGCGTGCCATTCCAGAAGACCCGGAAGATGCGGCGCACTGGAGCCGGTCCCATGAGGTGGTCGATGAGGATTATCCCTGCCCTGATACCCTCGCACTTGCTGAGCAATTGAGCGACACGCCGCAAGCGCCGCGCCTGCTCAATTGCCTGGCGAATGTCATCGACCCTCGCAGAAACGACTCGCCCTTTACCTATCGCCCCCGTGGCCACAGTCCGGGGGGATTCCCGGATCAGTTTGCGGGATCACCCCGCAGCGCCATGAGTGTGTACATGGCAGTCATAGAGCGTGATGATGCCGCGCCAGACGACGAGGCGTATGCATTGTATCGTGCGATCAATTGTTATCTCCGTGGCAGCAACAGGTGCGGTACCGAGCAAGTTGAACAGGCCACGCGGGCACGCTGGTTCTCGCGTTTGAAGAACCGGCATGCCGACACAGTCTGGGCCGAGCGTCAGAAGTACTACTGGTGATGTGGCATCGGGCGGGCCTGCTGGTGTGTGCCGTCCTCCTGTTGGCGGGGTGTGCGCCGCCTGATGCGCCTCCCGGACATGTCGAGGCGGAGCGTTACGCTGCCTTCTGGCTTTGGGCAGGTGTGGCGCCCCAGGCCGTTGTGGACACAGCCGAACGTCTCTACCTGTTGCAGGGGGAGCGTGTCCTTCACCGCGGTGAGGGGGTGATGCAGCCATTGGGGCCTTTGCCGCATGCTATGACCCACGACTCGGTATGGTTGGTGTTTCGGTCGGAGACCATTGATCAGACAGATGAGAAAGTGCAGTTTTTTGTCAGCGCCATGCTGGGTGCAGCGCAGCGTTGGGAACATCTCGGTACAGACATCGAAGGCGTACAGATCGACTTCGACGCGCGTACCTATGCGCTGGATGAGTATGCAGATTTCCTGCGCCGCGTGCGTGCCGCGCTGCCGGCGCGCTACAAGCTGAGTATTACCGGCCTGATGGACTGGGCCAGCACAGGCGGCGTCGAGACGCTGAACGATCTGGAAGGTGTGCTGGATGAGGTGGTCGTGCAAACGTATCAGGGCTGGCACACGGTGCCGGACTATGCGGCCTATCTTCCGGCTCTGACGAGGCTGACATTGCCCTTTCGCGTCGGCCTGATTCAGCATGGTCAGTGGGACCCCGCATGGGAGGCCCGGCTGGCCCGTAACCCGGCTTTCCGGGGCTGTGTTGTTTTCCTTATCAATGACGTTCCTGGCGAATGATTTTCCTGACCAGGCACAAGGAGCAGGTATGAAACAGGGCAAGGTGCGTATGGCCATGGCGGCCGCTATG
Source organism: Alcanivorax sp. (assembly GCA_022565695.1). Taxonomy (GTDB): domain Bacteria; phylum Pseudomonadota; class Gammaproteobacteria; order Pseudomonadales; family Alcanivoracaceae; genus Isoalcanivorax. The sequence goes on from JAIUME010000001.1 coordinate 456,673, forward strand.
ACAATCAGCATGGCGCTGGCGCCTGTCGCGCTGGCGGATCGACCGATCAGCCAGGGGCAGATCTATGCCGGCGCGCTGGTGTCGCAGTTCACGCTGGATGTGGACGGCATCAGTGACCGGCCACGCCCGCTCGGGGTGGTGGGTCGGCTGGGGTACTTTCTGACCGACCAGATCGCGCTGGAGGCGCGGGCGGGTACCGGGTTCGAGAAGGACCGGGTCAGTGGCATCAATACGGGGCTGGATCGGCTCTATGGCGGTTACCTGCTCGGGTTGCTGCCCTTGGGGGAGAGCTCGGCCTTCTATTGGGTGGCCGGTTACTCCGATGCCAGGGTGTCACTGTCTGGCGGTGGTGTGTCAGAGAAGGACTCCGCAGACGGGTTTTCCTACGGTGCGGGCTTTGATTTCTTTGCCTCTGACGGCATCGGTCTGAGTGCGGAGTACATCCGCTATCTGGACAAGGATGACTACGATCTGTACGCCATCAGCCTGGGTATGCGCTACAGCTTCTGACGGTATACAGCCTGATTGGCCCTGCCGCCCCGCCAGGAAGGCATGACGGTCAGTCCGTTCTGCCTGCCTCGATTGTTACATTGACCGATGTAATAATCACAAGATGCTTGCAGGAGCCGCGTATGTTGGGCCGACTCGACCCGGACAGGGTATTGAGACTGAAAAAATGGGGTTATCTGGCGTTCTGGCTGACGGTACTGCCGATTCTGCCTATGAGCGCGATGATTGGCCGCGAATCCGGCACCCAGGATTACTGGGCCTGGTTCATCTATGTGGTCATCTTCGGCATCGTGCCGATTCTGGATTACATCGTCGGCAAGGACCCGTCCAACCCGAACGAAGAGGTTCAGGTGCCTGCCATGACGGAAGAGCGCATCTATCGTGTGCTGACGTTGTTGATGGTGCCGATCTGGTTTGGCGTGCTGTTCTACAGCGGCTGGGTCTTTATCAACAACGATTACAGCTGGTTCGGCAAGTTGGGCTGGATCGTGTCCATCGGTACGGTCGGTGGTGTGATTGCCATCAACCTGGCGCATGAGCTGATTCACAAGGACCCGAAGATCGAGAACTGGGCCGGCGGGTTGCTGCTGGCCAGTGTGACCTATGCAGGGTTCAAGGTGGAGCATGTGCGTGGGCACCATGTCACCGTGTCCACGCCGGAAGATGCGTCTTCGTCCCGTTATGATCAGGGCGTTTACGCGTTTCTGTTGCGTGCCTTCCCGCACAACTTCGTCAATGCCTGGAAGCTCGAGGCGGCGTATCTGAAGCGCAAGGGCAAGCAGGTCATCAGCCGTCACAACGAGCTGATCTGGTGGTATGCGATTTCTGCGGGCATGGCCGTGCTGTTCGGGCTGTTTTTCGGCTGGCTGGGTGTGGTGTTCTTCCTGGGTCAGAGTTTTGTGGCGGCGTTTACACTGGAAGTGATCAACTATATCGAGCACTACGGGCTGCATCGCCGGGTGCTGGAGAACGGTCGCTACGAGCGGGTGACGCCAGCGCACAGCTGGAATTCCAATTACTTCCTCACCAATCTGGCGCTGTTCCAGTTGCAGCGGCACAGTGATCACCATGCCTATGCCAAGCGTCGCTATCAGGTGCTGCGGCATTATGAGGAAAGCCCGCAGCTGCCTGGCGGGTATGCCAGCATGTATGTCCTGGCGCTGTTCCCGCCGCTGTGGAAAAAGGTCATGAACCCCCGCGTCGCCGCCTACTACGAAGGCGAGATGGACCAGTTGTTCCGCAACAGCAAGCGAGTAAACAACATCGCCTGACCGCCAATGTGGTGCGCTTCCGTAGGGTGTGCTGAGCAAAGCGAAGCGCACCGGCGTGCAGGATCTGCTTGGCCCTTGGCAGCGCGCCGAACTCTCTGGTGCGCTTCGCCGTTGGCTCAGCGCACCCTACGGGGGCTGCGCCAACGGCGAATCGGACTGGCGCACCTGACCACGCCGCACGCACCGCACCAACTACTTCTCCCGACTATTTCTCCCAACCGCTTCCCCCGGCCTTCTCTCCCGGCTTTGTGCTGTGCGCTTGGAGGTCCCCGGGGTGTGTTGAGCCAAGGGCGAATCAGACTGGCGCACCAGTGCACAGGCGCGCTGCACCTTCCTTGAAGGGCTTCCCCATTGTTTTTCCTGGCTTGGGCAGTGTACGGAAACTTTCTGGTGCGCTTCGCCGTTGGCTCAGCACACCCTACGGCGGGGTTGGGGCCGGGGTCGGGGTTGCGGGTGGGGCGACGCGGAAGCGGAGGATGCCCAGGAGTTGGCCGCCTTCGGTGACGATCTGCACTTGCCAGCGGCCGGTGGGGTCGGCGGGGAAGTGGCGTTTGCGGGTCCAGGCGCGGTAGCCGGCTTCGCGGCCGCCGCGGATATCCAGTGCGATCTTGTCCACTTGTTGCCCTTCATGCCGCCAGACATGGTAGATGCGTTCGTTGAGGCCCCGTGGGGCGTTGACGGCGGTGTAGGCGAACAGCCCGTTGTGTTGCAATGCGTCGGCGCTGATGTGGTTGATGCGCTCGCCCGGTGTGCGTTGCTGATTATCCAGTTCCGTGGTGATGGCCACATCGGTCAGACGCAGTGTTGCGGGCGGCACCCAGAGTTGTGCGGCCCACATGGTCACGCCCAGGCTGCCCAGCATCAGCGCCAGCAGGGGCACGCGCCACCAGCGTTTCAGGGGCACAGTCTGGGACAGGCTGGGGAACGACAGCAGCAGTGTGATGACCATGGCCAGCACGTAGCTCTGGGAGGTGGTCAGGTGGATGATGATGGGCAGCGCGGTCAGCAGCACCGCGAACAATGTCAGGCTGTGGAAGCCGAGATAGACCCAGCGCCGCTTGCTCAGCCACTTGTAGTAGAGCGGATCGATGATGGATACCAGCGCGCCAATAATGAGCAACCCGGTAAAGACGATCTGGCCGCTGGCCCAGGTGGTGCTGAAAAAGAAGAAGGGCAGCACGAAAAACAGGCTTTCCTGGTGCACCAGCTGGGTGGCAAATTTCAGCACCACGGGGGGCAGATCGAAGCCGAAGCGGCGGGCAATACCATCGCGCAGCAGGTTCTCCAGGGTCAGCCAGACCCAGCTTGCCAGCATCAGTGCTGCGATGACTTTGGCCAGCCCGGCCTGGCGATCCACCAGAATGAAGCTGGCCACCCCGGACAGGAAACCGAATAGCGCAAGCGTGCCCGGGTAGCGCTCGGCGAGCGCGACCAGACGCAGTACAAGGGGCCTTACGATAGCGGCGATGCGTGTCGACATGGCGCCATCATAGGGCAGTCTGCCCGCCCCGGCGCGCCCCACCTCACCCTTTTACGAAAGTTTTGTGCAGGCTCGTCACGGGCAGTCTCGTTGCAAGCGCTTGTACGCATGGGATGTTCGGGGTGGCATACAGTACGGTATTGAAGGTTGCACTGAAGGTGGCACTGAGCGTGCCGGAGCGGCATCATAGGCGCCCTATCGTTACAGCGTGGGCGCAGGGGTTCAGAGTCATGCCGGATATTGTGGTGATGTTTTTCGTGCTGGGGCTGGTGGCCGGTCTGGCGCGGTCCGATCTGAGCATTCCGAAAGCCGCCTACGACATTCTCAGCCTGCTGCTGATGCTGACCATTGGTCTCAAAGGTGGCATGGCGCTGCATGGCAATCTCACCTGGGTGCTGGTGCCGCAACTGCTGGGCGTGTTGCTGCTCGGGCTGACGTTGCCATTACTGCTGTTCCCGATCCTGACCCGGGTGGTGGGCCTGAGCCTGGCTAACAGCGCCAGCCTTACTGCCCATTACGGTTCGGTCAGTGCCGGCACCTTTGCGGTGGCGCTGGCGTTCGCGGAAACCCAGCGGATGGAAATCGCCGGTGAAGTGACCCTGTATCTGGTACTGCTGGAACTGCCGGCGATTCTGATGGCGATGATGCTGTATCGCCACTTCCGTGATCGTCGCGGCGGTGTCGGCGTGGCAACCGGCGCCGGTGAAGCAGTGCCGGAAGGCCAGCATCGGGGCGTGTCGCTCTGGCGCGAGGCCTTTACCAACCAGAGTGTGATCCTGCTGGTGGGCGGCGTGGTGATCGGCTGGATGTATGGCCCGCAGCAGGGCGCGCTGGTGACGGATCTGTTTACCGGGGGCTTCAAGGCAGTACTGGCGTTGTTTCTGCTGGAGATGGGGCTGGTAGCGTCGGGAACGTTGAGCAAATTGTCCCGGGGTGATACGCGGCTGGTGGTGTTCGCGCTGGTGGCGCCGATGCTGTTGGCGATACCGGGGATTCTGGTCGGGCACTGGCTGGGTCTGTCGCCGGGGTCGGTGCTGATTCTTGCCAGCCTCACGGCCAGCGCCTCCTACATCGCCGCACCCACGGCGGTGCGGAGTGCGATCCCGGAGGCGGATATCGGCCTGGCGATGTTGGCGGCGCTGGGCGTAACCTTCCCGTTCAATGTGATTATCGGTATTCCGCTGTACTACCAGATCATTCAGTTGCTCTGAGCGCGGGCCCACAGGCAGGGCCGCGCGCGACTGCGCAGTGCCTGTCAGGACAGCTGCGTGAGTGCCTCGCGCAAACGCAGCACGGTACCGTCGATATCGTTAAGTTTGTCGAGGCCGAACAGGCCGACGCGGAAGGTCTTGAATCCTGCCGGCTCGTCACACATCAGCGGGACACCTGCAGCGGTCTGCAGGCCCTTGGCCAGAAACGCCTTGCCGGTGTGGATGGCGTCATCGTCGGTGTAACACACCACCACGCCGGGCGCTTCAAATCCGGTGGCGGCAACACTCTGGAAACCATGCTCTGCCATCATCGCCCGCACCTGACGGCCCAGGGTGCGCTGGGCTTCGGCGATCTTGTCGAGGCCGAGGGTGCGGGTTTCCAGCATGCTGTCGCGGAACTGCGTCAGGGCATCGGTGGGCATGGTGGCGTGATAGGCGTGGCCGCCGTTCTCATAGGCCTGCATGATCTGCAGCCACTTCTTCAGGTCGCAGGCGAAGCTGCTGCTGGTGGTGTCGTCGATGCGCGCCAGGGCTTTCTTGCTGAGCATGACCAGGGCGCTACAGGGTGAGGCACTCCAGCCTTTTTGCGGTGCGCTGATCAGCACATCCACGCCGGTGGCCTGCATGTCCACCCACAGGGTGCCGGAGGCGATGCAGTCCAGTACCAGCAAGCCGCCGACGGCGTGCACGGCATCGGCCATGGTGCGGAGGTAGTCGTCCGGCAGCAGCAGCCCGGCAGAGGTTTCCACGTGGGGGGCAAAGACCAGGTCCGGTTTGTTGGCGTGGATGCTGGCCACGACTTCGTCGATGGGCGCGGGCGCAAACGGAGCCCGTTCGTCCGCAGATATCTGGCGCGCCTTGAGCACGGTTTCCTCGGCGGGAATGTTGCCCATGTCGAAGATCTGGCTCCAGCGGTAGCTGAACCAGCCGTTGCGCACGACCAGGCAGTTGGCGTCGTTGGCGAATTGCCGGGCCACCGCTTCCATACCGTAGGTGCCGCCACCGGGCACCACCACTACGGCCTCGGCCTTGTACACGTCCTTGAGGTTGCTGGCGATATCCCGCATCACCTGCTGGAAGGTCTGGGACATGTGGTTCAGGGAGCGGTCGTTGAAGACCACGGAATATTCGAGCAGACCGTCGGGGTCGACGCCGGGGAACTGGCGGGACATTGTTTTTCTCCTGACAACAGACGTGTGAAAGCGACAGCAATGATGCCGGTTTTCACCGGGCAGGGCCAATCAGACGTCGGCCCAGGGCGTCAGCCTTAAACGTCGGCGTAACCTTCGGCACCCTTGAGCCAGCGGTGGATCAGCGCCTCGGCGCTGGCGGGGTGTTCGGCGAGCACGCGCTCGGCCATGTCGCGGGCGGGCTCCATAAGGGCTTCATCGCGCATCAGGTCGGCGATGCGGAAGGCCAGGTCGCCGGTCTGCCGGGTGCCCAGCCATTCGCCGGGGCCGCGCAGGCGCAGGTCTTCTTCGGCGATGCGGAAGCCGTCGCCGGTCTCACGCATGACCGCGAGCCGGCGTTTGGCGGTGTGTGACAGGGGGGTCTGGTAGAGCAGCACGCAGTAGCTCTTGTTGCCGCCGCGCCCTACCCGGCCGCGCAGCTGGTGCAGCTGCGACAGCCCCAGGCGTTCGGCATTTTCCATCACCATCAGGGTGGCGTTGGGCACATCCACGCCGACTTCGATCACGGTGGTGGCCACCAGCACCTGGGCCTCGCCGCTGGCGAAACGGGCCATGGCGGCGGCCTTGTCCTTGGCTTTCATGCGGCCGTGCACCAGTTCCACGTTGAGATCTGGCAGGGCTTCCCTGAGGCTCTCCCAGGTCGCTTCGGCCGCCTGTGCCTGCAGGGCATCGGATTCCTCGATCAGGGTGCAGACCCAATAGACCTGAGTGCCCTGGGCGGCGGAGGCGTGCACCCGCTCGATCACGGCGGGGCGGCGGCTGGCGGGCAGCGCCAGGGTGTCGATGGTCTGTCGCCCCGGCGGCAGTTCATCAATCACCGAGGTGTCCAGGTCGCCGTACAGGCTCATGGCCAGGGTGCGTGGAATCGGTGTGGCGGTGAGCACCAGCTGGTGGGGAATCTGTGTGTCCTGCCGGCCTTTCTCGCGCAGGGCCAGGCGTTGATGCACGCCGAACCGGTGCTGCTCATCGATGATGGTCAGCCCAAGACGATGAAAGGCGACGGCCTCCTGGAACAGGGCGTGGGTGCCCACCACCATGGCGGCCTCACCGTTGGCCAGCAGCGCTTGCGTGTCGCGTCGGGTTTTCGGGGTCAGGCTGCCAGCCAGCCAGTGGACGTCGATGCCCAGGGGCGCAAGCCAATGGCGGAAGTTGGCCAGGTGCTGTTCCGCCAGCAACTCGGTGGGCGCCATCAGGGCCACCTGATAGCCGGCGCGAATGGCCATCAGGGCGGCGGCGGCCGCCACCAGGGTTTTGCCGCTGCCGACATCGCCCTGCACCAGCCGCAACATGGGTGAGGGAATGGCCAGGTCAGCGGCTATCTCGTGAATGACGCGCTGCTGGGCGCCGGTGAGCTGGAACGGCAAGGCGGCGCGCAGCGTCGTGACCAGGGTGTCGTCGGTGAATACTGGCGCGCTGTGGGCTTTCTGGCCGGCGCGGCGGCTGAGCATGCCCAGCTGATGGGCGACCATCTCTTCCATCACCAGGCGCTGCACGGCGGGATGGCTGCCAGTGAGCAACATGTCCACCGGATCGTCCGGGTTCGGGGCATGCAGTTTCAGCAATGCTTCGCGCAGTGTCGGCAGGCTGGCGTCATCCAGCAGGGCTTTCGGCAGCAGGTCCCGGGGCGGGTAGCGCTCCAGCAAGCCCAGAGCCTGGTGCATCAGGTTGCGCAGGGTTTTCTGGTGCACGCCTTCGGTGGTGGGGTAAACCGGCGTCAGACGCTTGTCCAGCGGGGGCAGTACGCCGTCGCTGGCGATCTCGTATTCCGGGTGATAGAACTCGAGCCCGGTGCCGCCGGCGCGCACTTCGCCGTAGATGCGCACCTTGGTGCCGCGCTCCAGGTTGTTTTTCTGCGCGGCGGTAAAATGAAAAAAGCGCAGGGCGATCATGCCGGTGCCGTCGCCCACCTTGCACAACAAGCTTCGGCGGCGGCCGAAGACGATATCGGCGGCCAGCACCTCGCCTTCGATGACCACATGGGTTTCCGGACGCAGGCGGCCGATGGGCTGGATCTGAGTGCGGTCTTCGTAGCGGAACGGCAGGTGGAAGAGCAGGTCTTCCACATTGTGCAGGCCGAGTTTGGCCAGCCGTTCGGCGCCCCGGGGACCGACGCCCTTGAGGCCGCTGAGACTGCGTGCGGCGAGCTCACTCATGGGTTTCTCCCGAGGCGCTGTGGCGCAATGGCCTCAGGCGGCATCCGAGCGGCTGGTGAGACCCAGACGGGGAACGGCCTGGCGCAGCACTTCGATGGCCTTGGGGCGCGGGAAGCTGTCACGCCATACCAGGGCGATGGTGCGGGTCGGGGCCGGTTTCACGAAGGGGCGCACGGCAAAGGCGTTTTCCCGGTAGCCGCTGTGGCGCAGGGCCGAGTCGGGCAGGATGGTGATGCCCAGGCCGCCGGCCACCATGTGGCGCAGGGTTTCCAGTGAGCCGCCTTCGATCTGGACCAGGTGTTTCTGCTTTTCGGAATCGATGGCCGGGCACAGCTCCAGCACCTGGTCGCGGAAGCAGTGGCCTTCGCCGAGCAGCAGCAGGGTTTCTTCCAGCAGCTGTTCCGGGCGGATGGCTTTCTGTTTTTCCCAGGGATGCCCGGCGGGCAGCAGTACGGAAAAGGACTCCTCGTACATCTTGGCCCGCACCAGGCCGCCGCCGGAGAAAGGCAGCGCGACGATGATGGCATCCAGTTCGCCGCGGTCGAGTTTGCCGCGCAGCACGTGGGTATAATTTTCTTCGATGAACAGCGGCATGTCCGGTGCGCCCTTGCGCACCTTGGGCACCATTTCCGGGAACAGATACGGGGCCACGGTGAAGATGGCGCCGACGCGCAGTGGCGCGCCCAACTGATCACGCTGGGTGTCGGCGAGCTGCTCCAGCAGTTCCACCTGCTCCAGCACGCGCTGGGCCTGGGCAATGATCGGTTCGGCGTCGACGGTGACACGCACTTCCCGGGGGCGACGTTCGAACAGACTCAGCCCGAGGTGTTCCTCAAGCTTGCGAATTGCCGCGCTCAGTGTCGGCTGGCTGACGTGGCAGGCGTCAGCGGCGCGGCCAAAATGTTTTTCCCGTGCGAGCGCCACCAGGTAGCGCAGTTCTGTTAATGTCATAACAATCCCGTCTGGCCACGTTCTCTCTTTGATCAATAGTAGCTATTGATCAGCGTAAATCAATAGCTGTGGTCGTAATGTGAACCGGGAAGAAAGACAACGAAATCCTTGGAGCAGATATGGCACATGTGCTGATTGCAGGGCTGGGGGATCTGGGCACGGCGCTGGCCCGGCGCTGGCTGGATCAGGGCGCGCAGGTCAGTGGCATCCGGCGGCGTCAGGAAAGCCCTGCGGGCGTTGATCTGTATGCCCAGGATCTGGCGGAAGGCCCGGTGCTGTTGCCGCCGGATCCGGTGGATCTGCTGTATATCATCATGACACCCGCCAGCCGCGACGAGGCCGGTTATCACAGGGCCTATATCACGGCGCCGCTGCGCCTGCTTGAGGCGCTGGCGGCGCAGCAGCCGTTGCCGCCGGTCATATTTGTGTCCAGTACAGCGGTTTACGGTGAGGTCAGCGCTGATGTGCCCGGGTGGGTCGATGAGGACACACCGCCCACGCCAACGCGTTTCAACGGTCGCATCATGCTGGCGGCGGAGGAAGAGATTTCCCTGCGCGGTCTGGCCACCAGTGTGCGGTTCTCCGGTATTTACGGGCAAGGCAGGCCACGCCTGTTGCGCATGGTCGAGCGCATCGCCGCTGGTGAGGCGCCGCCGGCGCCGGTGTATGGCAACCGCATCAACAGCGTGGACTGTGTTGGCCTGCTGCATCACCTCGGCCAGCGCTGGCTCACCAATGATGCGCCGCCGCCGGTGGTGATCGGCACGGATCAGGCGCCGGTGGCCAACTACGAAGTGTTGAACTGGCTGGGGGAGCGCATGGGATTGCCGCTGAAGCTGGCAGTGCCCGAGACGATACCGGGCAAGCGGTTACGCAGTCAGTATCTGGCGCGGGGGCATTATGCGCTGGCGTACCCGAGCTACCGGGAAGGATACGGGGCAGTCGTCTGAGGCGCGCTTACTCGAGGATCAGCACGCCATCCATTTCCACTTCGGCGCCTTTGGGCAGCGCGGCAACGCCGATGGCGGCGCGGGCCGGGTAAGGCTCGTGGAAGTACTGGGCCATGATCTCGTTGACGGTGGCGAAGTGGCTCAGGTCAGTGAGGAAAATATTGAGTTTGACGATCGCCTGCAGGTTGCCGCCGGCGGCCTCGCACACGGCGCTGAGGTTGTCGAACACGCGGCGAATCTGCACGGCGATATCGCCCTCTACCAGCGTCATCGTCGCAGGGTCCAGCGGGATCTGGCCGCTGAGGTAGACGGTGCTGCCGACCTTGATGGCCTGGGAATAGGTGCCAATGGCGGCAGGGGCCTTGTCGGTGCTGATGGTCGAGCGGTTTGGCATGGTCTTTCTCGGTGTAGGTTTTCTCGGTTGAATGGGTCAATACGCCAGCAGGTCAGCCGGTCAGGCGGCTGATGCGAATGACGTTCTCCAGTTTGCGCAGGCGTTTGATCAGCCGGGCAAAATGAATCCGGTCGCGCACGGTCACGTTGGCATTGATGACCGTTACCGTAGCATCTTTTTCGGCCATGGTGATGGTTTCGATATTCGAGCCCAGTTCCGAGAAGGCCGTGGCCAGGGTGGCCAGCACCCCTTTCTTGTTCACCAGCTCGATGCGGATACCCGCAGAGAAGTCCTGGGCTACTTCCCGGTCCCAGTACAGGGCAATGCATTTTTCCGGGTTGCTGCGCATTTCGTTGAGCAGATTCTTGCAGGTGTCGCGGTGTACCACGATGCCCCGGCCGGCACTGAGGTGGCCGAGCACGGCATCGCCGGGCAGTGGGTGGCAGCACTTGGCATAGCTCACCAGCAGGCCCTCGGTGCCACGGATCGCCAGGGGTTTGCGGTCATCCGCCGGGTCGCGCTCGGTTTCTTCACGATTGCCGGCCAGTTTGCGCGCGACCAGCGGCGCCAGGCGATTGCCCAGGCCGATGTCCTCCAGCAGGTCATCCAGCGCCGGATAATTGTTGGCCGCCAGTTCTGCGATGACGCGTTCGATGGCCAGGTCGTTCATGGTCAGGCCGTAGCCCGCCAAGGCCTTTTCCAGCAGACGCTCGCCCAGCTGCACGGAGTCTTCCCGGCGCTGGTGCTTGAGGAAGTGGCGGATGTTGGAGCGCGCCTTGCCGGTAATGACATAGTTCAGCCACGACGGGTTGGGCGTCGCGGTGGGGGCGGTGATGATGCGAATGGTCTGGCCGGATTCCAGCGGCGTGGACAGGGCCGCCAGCTTGCCGTCAATACGCACCGCCACGCAGGTGTTGCCCACTTTGGTATGCACGGCGTAGGCGAAATCCACGGCGGTGGCGCCCACTGGCAGTTCCTTGATCTCACCCTTGGGCGTGAAGACGTAGACTTCATCGGGGAACAGATCGACCTTCACGTTCTCGATGAATTCCATGGAATTGCCGGCTTTCTGCTGCATTTCCAGCAGCCGCCCCATCCAGGCCTGGGCGCGGGTGGAGGTCGGCGTGTTGGCGCCATCGGCATCGGCTTTATACAGCCAGTGGGCGGCGATGCCGTTGTTGGCCATGGCTTCCATTTCTTCGGTACGAATCTGGATCTCCAGCGGTACTCCGCTGCGCGCCTTGAGGGTGGTGTGCAGGCTCTGGTACCCATTGGCCTTGGGAATGGCCACGTAATCCTTGAACCGGCCGGGGATCGGAGTGAAGTAGTTGTGCACCGCGCCGAGTACCCGGTAACAGGTATCCACCTTGTCCACGATAATGCGGAAGCCGTACACATCCATGATTTCATTGAGCGGCTTGTGTTGCTCTTTCATCTTCATGTAGATGCTGTACAGGTGCTTCTCGCGGCCGAGGATGCGGGCCTGGATGCCCTCCTCTTCCAGGCAGTGCTCGATGCTGGATTTCAGCGTCGAGAGAATTTCCTTGCGGTGGCCACGGGCGGCTTTCACGGCTTTGGAGATCAGGTCGGCGCGCATCGGGTAGATGGCGTTGAAGCCCAGGTCTTCGTATTCGACGCGAATGTTGTACATGCCCAGGCGGTTGGCGATGGGCGCGTAGATTTCCAGGGTTTCCGTGGCGATGCGTTTGCGTTTTTCCGCCGGCATGGAATGCAGAGTACGCATGTTGTGCAGGCGGTCGGCCAGTTTGACCAGGATGACGCGGATATCGCGGGTCATGGCCAGCATCATCTTGCGCAGGTTCTCGGCCTGCTGCTCGGCCTTGGATTCGAACTTGATCTGGGCGATCTTCGAGACGCCGTCCACCAGCTCTGCCACGCCGGGGCTGAACATCTCGGCCAGCTGTTCCTTGCTTACGCCGGTATCTTCGATCACGTCATGCAGCATGGCAGCCATCAGGCTCTCATGGTCCATGTGCATGTCAGTGAGGATGTTGGCCACCGCCAGGGGGTGTGTGATGTAGGGATCACCGGTGCGGCGATACTGCCCTTCGTGGGCGTGCTCGGCAAACTCGTAAGCGCGCACCACCTGGCCGATCTGGTCATCGTCCAGATAGCTCTTGAGCCGTTTGACCAATGTGTTGATGGTGGGCAATTGGGCGCCTTGGTGGTTGCCTGAGTAGTCGCTGGCCTGCAGTTGCGAGCGTGTTACTCAAGCCTAAAGGCTGTGGCGCGGGCTTGTCTACGGCACTGTCTTACAAAAGCACTGTGAGTGATTGAAATATCGGGGGAAATTCGGCGGGAAAGCGCGGGCGGGGAAATCGAGGCGGGGGAAGGCTCCCCCGCCGCAGGCGTTACTCGCCGAAGGATTCGGTCAGCAGGGCCAGCTCGTCGATTTCGCTGCTGCGGTCGCTGAGATCGTTGTCCACGGAGTCGCGGGTCACGAAGCCTTCAGCGATTTCACGCAGGGCAACGACGGTGGGCTTGTCGTTTTCCCAGGCGACGCGGGGCTCTTTGCCACCGGTCTGCAGTTGGCGCGCGCGCTTGCCGGCGACCAGCACCAGCTCAAAGCGGTTATCGAGTTTTTCCAGACAGTCTTCTACCGTGACGCGTGCCATGTGTACCACCTCGTGTTCGCAGGGAGCTACCGGCCGGGGCCGGTGAGCCGGGCATTCTAACCGTTTGCGCCGCTTTTGGACAACAATTCGCCAATCCGGGCCGCTTGGGCGTCCTGTTGGGCGCTGATGCGCAGGCGATGGCTGCGCAGAATGGCCTTGAGATCCCCCAGGGCATGCTCGAAGTCGTCGTTGATCACCAGGTAATCGAACTCCCCGTAGTGGGACATCTCGTCCTGGGCACCGGCCAGCCGCCGGGCGATGACGTCATCATCGTCCTGACCACGGCCGCGCAGGCGGCTTTCCAGCTCGGGCAGCGAGGGCGGCAGGATGAAAATGCTGGCGGCATTCGGCACCAGCCGCCGTATCTGCTCGGCGCCCTGCCAGTCGATCTCCAGAATCACGTCTTCACCGGCGTTCAGGGTGTCGTTCACCCAGTCGGCGGAGGTGCCATAGAGGTTGCCGAACACCTCGGCGTGCTCCAGAAAGCGCCCTTCCCCCACTTTCTGCAGGAAGGTGTCGCGGTCGGTAAAGTGATAGTTGACGCCGTCTTCCTCACCCGGACGGATGGATCGCGTGGTGTGAGACACCGAAATCCGCACACCGTCCAGCTTGTCGATCAAGGCGGCCACCAGGCTGGTCTTGCCGGCGCCGGAGGGGGCCGACACGATAAACAGCGTGCCGCGGGCAGTAGCGGGTGTCTTGGGCATATCGGGTCCGTTGCTGGCTGGGTGCATGTGCGAAGGCATTATAGGGGGCGACGACGCCCCTGACGAACTTCTTGTCCGGGCCGCCGACGGGTGCACCGGGGAGTCAGGGTCCGGTGCCAGAAAAGCTGTGACGGGTCGGAAAAGCCGCGCTGGGTCAGAAAAACAACCCGGGACGGATACCGAAGCGCTGACACAGCGCGGTGATGTGGTCGCGGGTCAGGCGGCGTTCGCCGCGCAGGACACGGGACACCAGCGACTTGGAGCCAATCTCGGGCAGGTCTGCGACGCCGAGGTGGTGCTGCTCCATGAGCAGACGCAGCGTGCTGATGGCCGGATCCTGGTCTGCGATGGCAGCATTGAACTGCTCGAACTCAGGGGCGCTGCTTTCCCAGCGCTCTATGGCAGCGCCCAGGATATCGATCAGCGGCTTCTGGGCATCGTAGTCCTCGATCAGCTCATCCATCAGCGCCAGCGCCGCAGCATAATCCTGCTCGTTGTCGATGTGGCTGATGAACTGTGCCTCGCGGAACAAAGCCGCGGCCATCTGTTTGATCACTGCATGTGAAGACATGTCAGTCACCCTGTTTTGCGTAACGTTTGCACAATGTGTCGTATTCCCCGTGCGGTACGATGTGCTTTACGTACAGCCGGCTGTGACGAAACTCGATGAAGGCTATCAGGCGGAGATTGTTTCCGCCGATATCGATGACCCACCATCTGTCCTTGTACCGGAAGTTGTCCAACGACGGAAAAAGGGCGCGTAACGCCTCGGGGGCGGTGAACTCGCCGGCGCGAAGCGCCCTGTAAGTACGTTGAAGCGCTTCGGCATCGTTCGGGTACAGCCGCGCCGCGTCGTTGAACGGCTTCCTGGAAATGACGTGCATGTAACAATCCCTGTCTGCAAGTCTCTATGATAGGCCGAGTTGCCAAATTGTCAACTTTGGCGAATTACTCGATATTCTGGATCTGCTCCCGCATCTGTTCGATCAGCACCTTCAATTCCACGGCCGCCTGGGTGGTTTCCGTGTCCACGGATTTTGACGCCAGGGTGTTGGCTTCCCGGTTGAGTTCCTGCATCAGGAAGTCGAGGCGGCGGCCAACGTGACCCCCCTCGGCCAGGGCGCGGCGGACTTCCGTGACGTGGGCTTCCAGGCGGTCCAATTCTTCGGCGACGTCCATTTTCTGGGCCAGCAGCACCAGTTCCTGCTCCAGGCGCTCCGGGTCTGGGCTGGCGAGGACATCTTCGACGCGCTTCTTCAGGCGTGTGCGCAGGCCATCCAGAATCAATGGCAGGGCGTTGCGGGTGCGCCCGACCTGGACCAGGATGCCGTCGAGGCGTTCTTCCACCATCTTCGCCAGTGCGGCGCCTTCACGGGCACGGGTGTCCACCAGGCTGGTCAGGGCCTCGTCGAGCAGTGCCATGGCGGGCCCGGTCAGGGCGTTGAAATCCACTTCCTTCATCTGCAGTACGCCGGGCATGCGCAGGATTTCGGTGGGGCTGACCGGGGCCGGGTGGTGGATCAGCTCGCCGACCCGGTGCAGGGCTTGGCCGAGTTGCCGGACCAGCGGTTCGTCCAGGCTGATGCTGGTCTCTCCGGCGTCGGCCTGGTAGCGCAGGCCGATCTCGATCTTGCCGCGATTCAGGCGTTTGCGGCACAACTCGCGCACCGGGCCGTCCAGCTCGCGGAAGGCGTCCGGCAGGCGCGGGCTGACTTCCAGGTAGCGGTGGTTTACCGATTTCAGTTCCCACACCAGGGTGGTGTGCTGGGCGTCGATATGCCGGTCGCTGCGGGCAAAGGCGGTCATGCTCTGAATCATGGAGGGTCCTTTCGACTGACTATGGCGGGGGCGCAATGGGAAAAAGTGGGAGGTCTTTGAGTTTAACGTGGCAGTGGGTCGGTAGCCAGCAGCGCAGCCCAGCGCGCGCTGGCTATGCTAGAATCGCCGATCATTCAATGATTGCCCTACCAAGGAGTCTCCATGCGTCCCTCAGGCCGAGCCCCTGATCAGTTGCGCGATATCCGTTTTACGCGCCAATTCACCAAACATGCCGAGGGCAGTGTGCTGGTGGAATTTGGTGAAACCCGGGTGCTGTGCACAGCGTCGGTGGAAGAGGGCGTGCCGCGCTTCCTGAAAGGCAAGGGCCAGGGCTGGATCACGGCAGAATACGGCATGCTGCCGCGCTCGACCCACACCCGGAACCAGCGTGAATCGGCCCGCGGCAAACAAGGGGGCCGCACGCTGGAAATCCAGCGCCTGATCGGCCGCTCCCTGCGGGCGGCGGTGGACATGAAGAAGCTGGGCGAGAACACCATCCTGATTGACTGTGATGTGCTGCAGGCCGATGGCGGCACGCGCACGGCGTCCATCTCCGGTGCCTGTGTGGCGCTGGTGGATGCGCTGAGCTTCCTGCTGGAGAAGAAGCGCATCAAGGATGATCCGCTGGAGTGTCTGATCGCGTCGGTGTCGGTGGGGCTGTACAAGGGCACGCCGGTGCTGGATCTGGATTACGCGGAAGACTCCACGGCCGACACTGACATGAATGTGGTCATGACCCAGCATGGTGGCTTTGTGGAGATCCAGGGCACGGCAGAGGCTGCGCCCTTCACCATGGCCCAGCAGCAGGACATGCTGACGCTGGCGGACGAGGGCATTCAGAACATCCTGCGCCAGCAGCAAGCGGCGCTGGGCTGGTAAGGAGTGGCGTTGATGCAGCCCTATCAGAAAGCGTTTATTGAATTTGCCCTGGGCCGTGAGGCGCTGAAGTTTGGTGAATTCACGCTGAAGTCAGGCCGGGTGAGCCCCTACTTTTTCAATGCCGGGACGTTTCATACCGGTGAGGCGTTGTCGCGGCTGGGGCGCTTTTATGCGGCGGCCATCGTCGATGCTGGCATTGAGTTCGATATGCTGTTCGGGCCGGCTTACAAAGGCATTCCGCTGGTGGCGGCGGTTGCCGTAGCGCTGGCGGAGCATCACGGGATCGACAAGCCCTGGGCGTTCAACCGCAAGGAAGCCAAGGATCACGGTGAAGGCGGCCTGATCGTCGGCGCACCACTGGCGGGTCGGGCGCTGGTCATTGATGATGTGATCACGGCAGGCACGGCAATCCGTGAAGTGGCGGCCTTGTTTGATGGCAGTCCGGCGGAGATGGCTGGTGTGGTGGTGGCGCTGGATCGCCAGGAGCGTGGTCAGGGCGACAAGTCTGCAATTCAGGACGTCGAGCACAGTCTGGGTGTGCGGGTGCACAGTATCGTCAGCATGTCGCATATCATCGACTATCTGGCGGGTACGCAACATGAGACCCACCTGGCGGCGATGCGGGCGTATCGCAGCGAGTATGGGGTGGCATGAAACGGGGCATGGCGTGCGTGTGATGAAGTCTCTGCAAATAATCTGCCTGGGTGTGGCGCTGCTCCTGGCGCCGCCGACGTTGCTGGCGCGTAGCGGCAAGGCGGCGGAACCGGAGGCCCTGCCCCCGGGTGCGGTGTACCGCTATATCAATGCCCAGGGCAGTCTGGTGATGAGCCACACATTGCCCCAGGAAGGCATTCATGCCGGCTATGAAATCATTGATGGTCAGGGGCGAGTCATCCGTCAGGTTGAGGCGGCGCCACCGGAGCAGCAGCAACTGTTGCGCGAGCGCGGGCAGCAGGCGCGTGAGGCAGAAATGCAGGTCAGGCGTGATCGGGAGTTGCTGCGCATGTATGCGGAACCCGACGACGCCGAGCGAGCGCGTGACCGCCAGTTGGCGGCGCTGCAACTGAACATCGATTATGCCCGGGGCAATATTTCCCAGCTACGTAGTCGCCTTGATGCGGAAATCAGCAATGCGGCGCGCACCGAGCGCAGTGGCCGCGAGGTCCCTGAGGCGACAACGGTGGTGATCGAGCGCTACGGCCGTCAGATCAGCGATCTGGAGCAGGAAATTCTCCAGCACGAGGCGGATATGGTGCAGGTGCGGGAAAACTTCGCACCGATCATCGAGCGGTTGCACCAGATCACACAATAATCGCTTCAGCTGCGAAAAATCACCGCAGCGAGCAAAGGCCACTGATCCGCCCAGCCCTGGGTTGGCGACTGTTTGAATCCGGAACGCACGAACTGGGCGATACGCCCTTCCACAACGGCCAGCAGCAGATTGGCTGTGGCGGTGGGTGTAGTTTCGGTGCGCAGCCCCTGTTTGAATTCCGCATCACGCAGTAACTGGCGCAACTGGCTTTCCACGCGTTCGAAGAACTGCTGGATACGCAGGCGCAGTCGCTCGTTTTCGCCGGTCAGTGCGTCACCGGTCAGCAGCCGGGTGATGCCCGGGTTGCGTTCGGTAAAGCCCAGCAACAGATCCATGATGCGTTTGGTCTGGTCCAGTGCATCCGGCGTTTCCTGCACGATGCGGTTCACATTGGTGAAGACCGCGTCTTCGACAAAGTTGATCAGCCCTTCGAACATCTTCGCCTTGCTGGGAAAATGCCGGTACAGCGCCGCTTCGGAGACCCCCACCTCCCGCGCCAGCCCGGCGGTGGTGATGCGGCCGCCCGGCTCTGCTTCCAGCATGTGTGCCAGTGCTTGCAGGATCTGATCCTTGCGTGACACTTTTTCTTCGCTCATAGCCCCTTCCCACGTGTCGTTGCGTTTTATATGCCCGCTACTTGCGGGTGATCAGGGTCCCGATTCCCTGATTGGTCAGCACTTCCAGAAGCACGGCGTGCGGCACACGGCCGTCAATGATGTGCGCGGTATGCACGCCGTTGTTGACCGCATCCAGCGCGCAGCCGATTTTCGGCAGCATGCCGCCATAGATGGTGCCGTCATCAATCAGCGCCTGGACTCGCTCGGCGCTCAGGCCGGTCAGGATATTGTCCTGTTTGTCTTTCAGCCCCGGGACATTGGTCAGCAGGATCAGTTTTTCGGCGCGCAGTACTTCGGCGACCTTGCCAGCAACCAGGTCGGCGTTGATGTTGTAGGACACGCCGGCATCGTCCACGCCAATCGGCGCGATGACCGGAATGAAGTCACTGCCGGAGACCATTTCCAGCACCCGTACATCGATGCCCTGCACTTCGCCGACGTGACCGATGTCGATGATTTCCGGGGCTTTCAATGCGGGGTCATCCACATCAGCCTGCAGCACCATCTTGCGTGCCCGGATCAGTTCGCCATCCTTGCCGGTGAGGCCAATGGCGCGGCCGCCATTGCGATGGATCAGGCTGACGATTTCCTTGTTGACCAGGCCGCCGAGCACCATCTGCACCACGTCCATGGTCTCGCTGTCGGTGACGCGCATACCCTGGACAAATTTCGACTCCTTGCCCAGGCGTTTGAGCAGCTCACCGATCTGCGGGCCGCCGCCATGCACGATCACCGGGTGCATGCCGACGGCTTTCATCAACA
Source organism: Alcanivorax sp. (assembly GCA_022565695.1). Classification (GTDB taxonomy): domain Bacteria; phylum Pseudomonadota; class Gammaproteobacteria; order Pseudomonadales; family Alcanivoracaceae; genus Isoalcanivorax. The sequence goes on from JAIUME010000001.1 coordinate 475,514, forward strand.
CGATATCCCGGGCGAAGGAGTTCTTCAGCGCCTCGTTCTCCATCGCGTTGCCGCCGTACTTGATGACTACGGTGGTGCCGGCGAAGCGCTGGATGTAGGGCAGCGCTTCGATCAGGATCCGCGCTGTTTCGCTGGCACGGTTCTGGTCCATGTTGTCTCCGTCCTAAAAAGGTAGTTTCAGTTTCGGTTCAATACTTTGCAGCTCTGTGCGAAACAGGGCAACGATGCGTTGCAATGCCGCCTTGTCGCGCCCTTCGAAGCGTGCCGTCAGTGCTGGTGTGGTGTTGGAGGCGCGTACCAGGCCCCAGCCGTCCTCGAAGTCTACGCGCAGACCGTCCAGCGTGGAGATGCTGCCATCGTTGAAGGCGGCTTGTCGTGCAATCAGGCGTTCCACCAGTGCGAACTTGCTCTGCTCGCTGGCAGGAATCAACAGCTCCGGGGTGGTCACACCGGTCGTCAGGCGGTCAAACAGTACGTCGGCGCTGTTGCTTTCCAGGGCCAGGATTTCCAGCAGGCGGGCGGCGGCATAGAGTGCGTCGTCAAAGCCATGCCAGCGATCCGCAAAGAACATGTGGCCGCTCATCTCCCCCGCCAGCGGCGCGCCGGTTTCCCGCAGGCGTGCTTTCATCAGGGCATGCCCGGATTTGCACATCAGGGGACGGCCGCCCATGCGGCTGATCAGTTTGGCCAGTTCGCGGCTGCACTTCACATCGAACAGGATGTCGGCGCCGGGTGAGCGGGACAGCAGATCCCGGGCAAACAGCATCAGCAGTCTGTCAGGCCAGATGATCTCGCCTTTGGGGGTGACGATGCCAAGGCGGTCGCCGTCGCCGTCGAAGGCGATGCCAATGTCGGCCTGGTGTTGTTTCACGGCCTGTATCAATGCATGCAGGTTTTCGGGGCGGCTCGGGTCCGGATGATGGTTCGGGAAGTGGCCGTCCACCTCGGCAAACAGGGGCAGCACCTCGCAGCCGAGACTGCGGAACAGCTGCGGTGCAATGGTGCCAGTGATGCCGTTGCCGCAATCGATCACGACTTTCAACGGGCGTGCCAGGGCGATGTCTTCGGTCAGGGCATGCTGATAGCGCTCGCGGATATCCCGCTGGTCGGCGCGGCCCTGCCCCTCACTGAAACGGTCTTCGGTGATGCGCTGATACAGTTGACGAATGCGCTCACCGCAGAGGGTCTCACCGGCGATGACGATCTTGACGCCATTATAAGTGGATGGATTGTGGCTGCCGGTCACGACAACACCGGATTGCACGTCCATCACGGCCGTACCGTAGTAGAGCACCGGTGTGGGCACCGCACCGATGTCGATCACATCGCGGCCGCTGGCAAGCAGGCCACGGGTCAGTGCCTCGGTGAGTTCGTCGGAAGAGGTCCGGCCGTCCCGCGCCACCAGCAGTGTCTGCTGACCGGCCTCCCCGGCTTCCGAGCCGATGGCGCGCCCGATCAGGGTCATGATTTCGGCGTTGAGTGTCTTGCCGACTATGCCGCGGATGTCGTATTCCCGGAAGATCTCCTCCGGCACCTGGGGCCGCGGTGGGGCGGCAGCCTCGGCTGAGCCGTCCTCGATCAGCAGGCCGGTGTCTTCCTCCACCAGGATATCCATGAAGGCATCCACGGCAGCGGCGGGTCGGCGGTTGTCGCCGTTGCGCGCAGCAGTGCTGGTCTGGCTGGCTGCACGTTTGTCGAGTGCCGCCCTGGCGTCAGCGAGGGCACTGAAAGTAAATCGCGGCGAGCCAGGGACGCTGAGCAGGCCAGCATCGCGGGTGATACGGTGGCCGATGTCACGCACGATCATCACGATGGCGGCAAGCAGCAGTATCAGAGCGGTCCCGGCAACGATCAGGAAGAGCGGGCGTGATGTATTGATCGGTGCGGGCTGGCCGCGATAGGTCAGGGTCAGCTCGCCGCTGGCGCGTCGGGTTGCGAGGGTGTCACCGGCGGGCTGGCCGATGGACATCAGCACGGTGCTGTTGCCATCCTGACGAATCTCGATGCCGCCGCCGTTCAGAGTCATGCGCCGCAGCTGCGAAGCCAGCGTGTCGAAGGATTGCTCCATCAGCACGATGCCCAGCGCCGTGCCATTGCTGTCCTCGGCCACGCGCGCGGCCAGCAGGCGCAAGGGCGTGCCCGGGAGGAGCACCATCGGGGGTGCCGGGTTGGCACGGGCCTGGGTGACCATGTCACGGGCGCTGAAGGACAGCGTGCCGATGATCTGCGCGTTCTGATCCGGAACCAGCGTGATACGCGTGTTGGGCAACTGCTGGCTCAGGCGTAACGCGGTGGTTTCCGGGTCGCCGCTGGCCAGGGCCTGCCGCACGGTATGGCTGGTGACCAGCGCTGCCAGTTGTGCCTCGCTGAGGGCCATCTGCTGGTTGATCAGTGCGGCGGGTTGCAGCAGCAGTGTGTCGGCCAGGGCTTCGTTACGCTGGGTCTGCTCCGGGCCGTACAGCAGCCAGGCGCTGGCAGCGGCCATGGCGCCCATAACCACGAGTACGCTCACGGCGGCGGCGGCAAGATGGTTCGTGAGGCCGCCGGTGACGGCTGATGCGGCGCGCGGGGCCCTTTTGTCGCCCTTCTTGCCGCCCTTCTTCTTTTGCTTGCTGTCGGCAGCCGGGTCCGGTTTTACCGGCTTCTTGCTGGCGGCCTTGTCTTTTTTGCTCATGACTGTCTTCCCCGCATGGCTCTTTCCCCCACTGTCTTCCCCACTGTCTTCCCCGCATGGCCGTCGTTCCCATGACGGTCTTTCCCGGTGATGCCCTTGTTTGCTATCGGGTCTGCTATCGGGCGTCCGGCCGTTGTCGACTCAGCGCCCGGTGTGGCCGAAGCCGCCACTGCCGCGCTCGCTGGCGTCAAACTGTTCCACCTGCTCCAGGGCGACCTGCATGACCGGCACGATGACCAGTTGCGCCAGGCGGTCGCCGGGCTCCAGGGTGAAGGCGGTGTGGCCCCGGTTCCAGCAGGACACCATCAGTTCGCCCTGATAATCCGAATCAATCAGCCCCACCAGATTGCCCAGCACGATGCCGTGCTTGTGGCCCAGTCCTGAGCGCGGCAGTACAAGGCCGGCATAGCCCGGATCGGCGATGTGGATCGCCAGCCCGGTGGGAATCAGTACGGTCTGCCCCGGTTCGATGATCAGGGAGGCGTCCACCATGGCCCGCAGGTCGAGCCCGGCGGAGCCATCGGTGGCGTAAGCTGGCAGCGGAAAGGTGTCGCCGAGCAGGGGGTTGAGCACTTTGTATTGCAGTTTCATTCAGGTCACCGTTTGTAGCGAATGGCGATCAGCTCGATCAGCTGCTTGGCGATCTGCCGCTTGGCGGCCAGCGGCAGTACCTTGTGGCCACCGGGCCAGATCACCGTCAGCGCGTTGTTATCGCTGTTGAAGCCGACGTTCTCCCCCGAGACGTCGTTGGTGGCAATCATGTCCAGTTTCTTGTTTTCCAGCTTGGCTCGCGCATAGGTCATCACGTCGCGGGTTTCTGCCGCGAAGCCAACGGTAAACGGGCGCCGGTCGTGGGCGGATACCGAGGCGACGATGTCCCGGTTCTTGACCAGCGTCAGGTGGATTTCTTCGGTGGATTTCTTGATCTTGTGGTCAGCGGTGACGGTGGGCCGGTAGTCGGCGACCGCCGCTGTGGCGATGAAGATATCGCAGCCCTTGTCCACGGCGCTGAGGCAGGCGTCAAACATCTCTTCAGCGCGTACCACGTCCAGCCGGTTGACCCGGGTGGGCGTGGGCAGGTTGACCGGTCCGCTGATCAGGGTCACGCGGGCGCCGGCTTCCGCCGCCGCTTCGGCGATGGCAAAGCCCATCTTGCCGGAGCTCTGGTTGGTGATGTAGCGCACCGGGTCGATGGCTTCGCGGGTGGGGCCGGCATTGATGACGACATGCAGACCGGTGAGCAGGTCGTGGTCGAACACTTCAGCCGCCATCTGCGCGATCTCGGCGGGCTCGAGCATGCGGCCGGGGCCGACCTCGCCGCAGGCCTGGCTGCCGGAGCCGGGCCCGAACATGCGCACGCCCTTCTCTTGCAGGATCAGCAGGTTCTTCTGTGTGGCGGTATCCGCCCACATCTGCTGGTTCATCGCTGGCGCCAGGGCGATCGGTGCGCCGGTGGCCAGACACAGGGTGGTGAGCAGATCATTGCCATGCCCATGGGCCATGCGCGCCATGAAATTGGCGGAGGCCGGCGCGATCAGCACCAGGTCGGCCCAGCGTGCCAGCTCGATATGCCCCATCGCGGCTTCGGCGCGGGGGTCCAGCAGATCGGTGTGTACCGTGTGGCCCGACAGGGCCTGCATGGTCAGCGGTGTGATGAATTCGCAAGCGCCCGCGGTCATGACCACACGGACTTCAGCCCCGGCATCCTGCAGACGGCGGACCAGATCGGCGCTCTTGTAGGCGGCAATACCGCCCGTGACACCCAGCAGGATGCGTTTGTTGACCAGTCGTTCCATAGTGCCTATTGTCTCCGATACTGCGCCACGGAAGGCGCCAAGCGTAGCACCGTTAGCCGGAGGAGTAACTGCCCACTCCCGCCGTGCGTGACAACACAAGGAATGTGATATGTCGATTCATACCTGGCCCGAGAGCCAACGCCCCCGAGAAAAGCTGCTGACCCGTGGCGCCGCCGTCCTCAGTGATGCCGAGCTGCTGGCCCTGTTTCTGGGTTCCGGCCTGCCCGGCTGCAACGCCGTTGAGACGGCCCGCCGTCTGCTTCACGAGGCTGGCGGGCTGCGCAGGTTGCTGGAGATGCCGCCGCCTCAGCAGCGGCGCCTGCCAGGTATCGGCCTTGCCCGGCAAGCGCTGCTGGCGGCCTCGCTGGAGCTGGGGCGCCGATATCTGGGGGAGGCTCTGACGCGCGGAGACGCCCTGAAGCAGCCTGCAGATGCCGCGCACTACCTCTGTGCGTGCCTGCGGGGCCATCGGCATGAGGTGTTTGCCTGCCTGTTTCTGGACAACAAGCACCGTATGCTGGCGTTCGAGGAGATTTTTCAGGGCACCATCGACAGCGCTGCGGTCTACCCCCGGGAGGTGCTGCGCCGGGCGATGGCCCACAATGCGGCGGCGGTGATACTGGCGCACAACCACCCTTCCGGCGTGGCGGAGCCCAGCGAGGCAGACCGGCGCATCACGGAAAAGCTGATTCGGGCGCTGGATCTGGTGGATGTCCGGGTGCTGGACCACCTGATCATTGGAGACAGTGTCTGGACATCGTTGCGCGAGCGCGACTGGCCGGTCTGTTGAGCCGGTTGGTACATGCCGTCAGTGGACGGACGGCCCCCGAACGGCTTTTTTGGGTCGCTTTGGCCTTATTTGGGTGGATAACCTTGCCTGTGGCGGCGGCCTCTGGTATAAATCGCCGCCTTATTCCGCAGTGGGGCTGAGCTATGCCTGCCGCTGCGAGCACACGATTCTCTGGAGCAAGATCATGTCCAAGGTTTGCCAGGTTACCGGTAAGCGCCCCATTACGGGTAACAACGTATCGCACGCCAACAACAAGACGAAGCGTCGTTTCGAGCCGAATCTGCACTACCACCGTTTCTGGGTGGAAGCAGAGAAGCGTTTCGTGCGTCTGCGGGTGTCAGCCAAGGGCATGCGGATCATTGATAAAGTCGGTATCGACAAAGTGTTGGCGGACGTTCGCGCCAGCGGCCAGAAAGTCTGACGGAGGCCTGAGTCATGGCGGGTAAAGCAGTTCGCGAGAAGATCAAGCTCGTGTCCAGTGCGGGCACAGGGCACTACTACACCACCACCAAGAACAAGCGGAATCATCCCGAGAAAATCGAGACCCGCAAGTATGATCCGGTGGTGCGTCAGCACGTCGCCTACAAGGAAGCCAAGATCAAGTAAGTATTGATCTGTGTGGCAACCCTGAAAACCCGGCCTTGGCCGGGTTTTTTTGTGCCCGCAGACTGGCTGGAAGCTTTGCTGGAAGCCAGGCGCGGCGGCGGGCCGGGAGCGCGGGCCAGGTCGCAGGCTGCAGCGCCAGCGGGCATGAGGAAACAGGTTGTTGACTGGCGCCAGAATGCGGTTAAGTTAGACAATAGTGGACGCTGGGTTGCCTGATTGTCACCAACTGCCACTGTGCGGTGACGTTTTGAAAACATAACGAAACTGTGAGCTGAGTCATATTTCTTTACACTCTCGGGCAGGTTTGATAGAAAGTAACTAGTGATTGACTACGAAAAAGGGGTTAGCCATGGACAAGCAATCCGTACTCACGTCAGGACAGCCGGACGCTGTAACAACCGCATCCAGAGCTGTGGGACGAGAGTCTCAAAAGGGGGCCAGTGCAATCGAATACGTCATGATCATTGCGGTGATTGTGATTGCTATAGCACTGGCGTTCACCCAGACGGGCCTGGGCCCTGCGGTGACCTCTGTGTTCTCCGAGATGGGAGACCAGCTCGACACCTCGGAATAAGAGCCGGCCTGGTGTCCTGCGCAGCAAATAGTGTGGCGTGCGTTCGCGCGTCTGATCCGGCCCGCCATCCGGCGCCGGAGCCCGGACTGATGCCGGCATCCCGGCATCAGAGGGGTGCTGCAGCGCTGGAATTCGTGCTGCTGTTTCCTTTTTTCATACTTGTAGTGCTGGGCGCGCTTTATTTTGCGTCGGCGTTTAACACGCAGCGTGGCCTGCTATTTGCCGCCCAGAGTGGTGGCGATGCAGCGTTACGGGTGGACCGGAGTCAATTTGCCTTGCCGGGCGATGCTACCTTGTATGTGGATCGGGTGCGGGCGGAAGCCTGCCCTGTGATCACAGCGGCGCTGCGGCGCCAGTCGCGGGATGTGGCGGAGAAGCTGGGTGAGTCGAACTGTGGTGAAGAGGGGGGCGATGTTGATTTCGTCAGCATTTCCCTGGATGCCGCGCAGCCGGCTATTCTCATCGCCATCGCTTACGAACCGGATTGGCGACCGCCCCTGTTGGGGCAGTTTGTACCGCGCATTTCAGCCACGGCGACCGTGCCTTTCTGAAGGGTCAGCTGAAAGGCCAGCTGAAGGGCCAGCTGATAGTGCCGGGGGTTTGACAGGCCGCAGGCCGGGTCACCGGATGACAAAGGCTTGTCTGTCGGAGCAAATTCCGGCAGCGTTTCACATAAACAGGGATGATAATGAACGGCGTTGCTGAAACCATGACGCCAGCGAGGGAATGATGTCATCTTCAAGAGCCATCTATATGTTGCCGGCACTGATTCTCAGTGTACTGGCGATCGTGCTTGCCATCGTCGGCCTGAGCCGGGACCCGGCGCCGCAGGCCCCGGAAACGGTATTGCAGGTTGGTGATCCAGCGTCCAGGGCAGCCGGCGAGGAAGCCCCGCAGGAATATCGTTACTGGGCGCTGTCGCAATCCGTGGAGGCCGGTGCCGAACTGACGGAAGAGCAACTGCTGGTGATGCGCTCTCCGCAGGTCATCCCCGGAGCGATGAGCGCGGACGACGAGGTTGTCGGGCTGGCCGTGCGGCGTAATGTCCGTGCAGGTGAAATGCTCTCTGTCCGTCATCTCGAAGCCGGTGGCCCCCTGGCCAATGCCCTGCTGCCCGGTTTCCGGGCTATTGCCCTTCCCGTAGATGATGTCTCTGCCGTCGGTGGCTTGCTTGAGCCGGGTGACATGGTGGATGTGCTGGCGACGTTCCGCGCGGCGGAGGATCAGCGCGGTGATCCTACCGCCATGCTGCTGATGCGCGACGTGGAGCTGCTGGCGATTGGTGGCCTTATGGAAGGTGCCGATGCAGACCCGGCCAATCGTGACCGCCGGGGACGTGGCAATACTGCCGTGCTGGCAGTGCCGGAAAAAACGGTGCCGCGATTGCTGCTGGCGGCCGCCAACGGTTCCCTCCGCCTGAGTGCCGTATCTGCCCGTGACATGGCCGACATGGATGGCATGACGGATATGGACGAGCGCATCGAACGGGTGGCGGTCGAGCCTGGCGAAGGGCTGGTCCGCTATCGTGAACTGTTCCCTGCACCCGCACCGCCGCCGCGCGCCGCGCCGCGACCTCGCGGGCAGCAGGTGGAAATCATCGAGGGTTCGGAAACAAGGAGTGTCAATGTACGCCCGTGACCGCACTGCCCATTATTCTGCCGCCCGCCGTTACGGCGCCGCCTGCCTGGCTTCGCTGACAGCGCTGCTGGCGCTCTGTTATCCGACGTTGCTGCTGGCCAGTGAGGGCAGTGTGGACACACTGCGCCTCGCCAGTGGTGAGCAGCAGATACTGTTTTATCCCGACGGCATCAGCAAGGTGGCGACGTCTGCGCCGGAGGTACTGGCCGTGACGGTCAGCCAGACCCGTGAGCTGGTGCTGACCGGCAAGGAGCAGGGCTCTGCGATTCTGTCTGTGTGGCCGCGTGGCGCGGACCGCCCGGAGCGCACGACCGTCGTGGTGTCGCCCACCAGTGGCGCAAGAATGCCCTTCGGCACGCAAGTGCAGACCGACATCCGCATTGTGGAAGTCAGCCGCACGCAGCTTAATGCTGCGGGCATTTCCTACGGTAAGACACGCGGTGGCAGAGAGTTCGGCATTTCTGCTCCCGGTGGTAATTTTCTTCTCGAGGATGCGGACGTATCCCCGCTTGGCGGTGACACCTTCAACATCTTCCGCATCGGAGGCAGCAGCCGGATGGCCATTTCCGCGCTGGAAGCTGGCGGCTTCGCCTACACACTGGCGGAGCCCAGCCTGACCAGTCTCAGCGGCCAGAGCGCGACCTTCCTGTCGGGGGGGGAGTTTCCGGTGCCGACACGCAGTGATGTATCCGGCACACAGATCGAATTCAAGGAGTTCGGCGTCGGCCTGGCGCTGACGCCCACGGTGATCAGTGCCGACCAGATCATTCTGCGGGTGGCGCCGGAAGTCAGTGAGCTGGATTTCAGTGCCGGTATCGCATCCGGCGGCGTGCAAGTGCCGGCGCTGCGTGTGCGTCGTTCGGAAACCACGGTGTCCCTGGCGCCGGGTGAGACCTTCATCATCAGCGGGCTGGTCAGCCGTAACACCATCAGTGCCAGTGATCGCCTGCCGGGGCTGGGCAATCTGCCAATTCTGGGTGCGTTCTTCCGCTCCAGTCGTATTGAGCGGGAAGACAAGGAGCTGATCATGCTGGTGACGCCCTACATCGTGTCGCCAGCCGAGGTGGGCGCGCCGCCGCCATCGCTGCCGGGTGCTGCTGAGGATGCCAGCAGCATGGGCTGGCTGGACATGATGCTGGAGACACAACGCGGGTCGAAGCCGGTTCGCCACGGACTGAGTTGGTAATCGCCATGCAGGACTATCGCCATGCAGGATTATGATGTTGTACTCGGAGTGCTCGATGACGAGGGTCTGCGCGGCTGGCTGAAGGGGCTGTTTGACGAAAGCCTGCGGCTTGAGGAAGTGTCGCGTTCGGATATCTCTCGCATTCTGCGCATGCTGGAAGCCACCAATGCGCATATCGCCATGGTGGAAGTGGACGAGGCGGGCCTCAATCAGGCACTGGCCATCATCATGGCCATCAGTACCGCGCGCCCCTGGGTGACGGTCGTGGCAGTGTGCCGCTCCCCGCACCAGGACATCCTGTTGCAGTGCATGCGCGCCGGCGCCCGGGATTGTCTGACGGCGGGCACGGATGCGGCAGAAGTGCGCGAGCGCCTTCGTCGGCACCAGCTGGTGCGGCCGCCCTCCCTGACCGCCCATGCCAGCACCAGTAATCTGATCGTTGTGTCTGGCGCGGATGCGTTGGTGGATACCGGCTTCTTTACCCAGAATCTGGCCGTCGCACTGGCGGCGCGGGTGCGCGGGCAGCGCACGCTGGCGATTGATGCGGTACCCCGTGGTAACGGTCTGTTCTATGTGGATGCGCGTACGGATTTCGGCCTCGAAAACCTGTTGGCGAATCCGGAATCCCTTGATGAAAAAATGATTGATACCGCGCTGGATGAATTCCGGCCCGGTTTGCGTTTGTTGCATGGTGGCGTGGAGCGCGCCCACGTGTCCGGTGACCGGGCCGCTGATCTGTTCATCGCGCTCAACCGCCTCATGAATGTGTTTGATGTGGTGTTGATCAACGCAGGTGGTCCTGGGCAATGCAGCTGGATTCATCACCTTGGTATTCACACACGCCAGCTGATACTGCTGGCGACGCCTGAGGTGCATCAGATCCAGCGGTTGCGGGGCATTGCCAACGACTGGAAACCGCATTTGTCCGCGACCACCGAGATGAGTCTGGTACTGGATGGCTACGAGCCGACCATCACGCCGACCAACGACGAGATAACCGAACTGACCGGTGTCGGCATTGCGGCCAGGTTGCCGATGGACTGGCGTCACCGTCTGGAAGCCATGAATCTGGGTTTGCCGATGTGTGAGACCGCGTCCCGATCCACCTACTGCCGGCAACTGGAAACACTGGTGGACAGTATTACCGGTACCCGGCTGAGCGGCAGTCTGCTGGATCGCATCAAAGGGTCTGTCGGCAAACGGCAGGCGGGTGGCAGTCAGTGAGTCAGTGACGAATGGCCCGGTAACCAAAACACAGTCAAGCGAGTAATGCAGTCAAGCGAGTAATGTAATGGCGGGACGGATCGACGACGAATATCAGGCGCTCAAGGCCCGTGCTCATCAGATGGTCGTGGAGCGGCTGGACGAAGAAGGCATTGAAGTAGGCCGTGTATCCCGCGAGCGCCTGGTGGAGTTCATTCGCGCGGCAGCCAGTAAATATATCGCCCAGAGCCGCATTCCCCTGAGTAATCGCGATGTCAGCCAGCTCAGCAATGATCTGGTGGATGAAGTGACCGGCTATGGCCCCCTCGAGCCGCTGCTGTCGGACCCTCGCGTCAACGATATTCTCGTCAATGGCCCGGATTCAGTTTACACGGAAGTGTCCGGTGTACTGCACAAGGCGGCGGTCCGCTTTATCGATGATGACCATGTGATGCGCATCATTCGCCGGATTCTGGCGCCATTGGGCCGGCGTCTGGATGAATCCAGCCCCATGGTTGATGCACGATTGCCGGACGGCTCTCGGGTCAACGCCATCATTCCGCCACTGGCGCTGGATGGCCCTTCCATTTCCATCCGGAAGTTTTCACAGGACATGCTGACGGCGGATCAGCTGCTGGCGAATGGCTCCATGACCCAGGAATGCCTGCAAGTCCTCAAGCAGGCTGTCGAAGGGCGACGCAATATCATCATCAGCGGCGGTACCGGTACCGGCAAGACCACCATGCTGAACATGATCAGCCATTACATTCCCCGCAACGAACGCATTCTGACCATCGAGGACTCGGCTGAGCTGAGCTTGCGCCATCCCCATGTGGTGCGGCTGGAAACGCGCCCGCCCAATACCGAAGGCAAGGGGCGTGTCACGTCCCGGGATCTGGTGGTCAATGCTCTGCGTATGCGGCCGGACCGCATCATTGTCGGTGAGGTACGATCCAGCGAAATCATCGAACTGCTGCAGGCCATGAACACGGGGCACGACGGGTCCATGAGCACGCTGCATGCCAACAGTTCCCGCGATGCGCTGGTGCGTATTGAAACCTTGCTGGCAATCAGTGGCTATGAAGCCAGCGAGCAATCCATCTCGCGGCTTATTGCATCGGCGGTAGATCTCATCGTGCAGCTTGTGCGTACCGCAGATGGTCGACGGATGGTCAGAGAGGTCGTGGCGGTGGAGCAGGATGACCAGTTCCGCTGTGTACTCAAGCCTATCTACCGGAGTGAGGATGACACGCGAATGGTTTCTTGATTCGGCGGTGACCCTCGCGGTACTGGCGGGGGCGCTGATACTGGTGCAGCTGGTCTGGACGCTGTTCCGGGACAGCCATGCCCGACGCACTCGCGTGAGCGCCCGGGTGGGCGCGGTGCCGATGACCGACGATCTGTCCGGCGATGGCGATAGTGCCCCCCGCAAGCTGGTGACCGATTCCCGCCTGCAGCGCATCATGTTGCGCGGCAATATCACGGTAACGGAATCCCTGTTTCGCGCGTTGCTGTTTACGGCGCTGTCATCGGTGGTGCTGGTACTGCTGATTTGGGGCCTGATTGCTGCGGTGCTGTTTATCAGCACGGCGGGCGTCGCGCTCTGGGTGTACTGGTATCGTCGCTACAGCGCCCGGCGGCTGGAAATCAACGAGACATTACCCGGCATTGCTGACGCCATGGTGCGGGCGATGAATGCGGGTCGTACGCTGGATAATGCCGTCGTGCGCGCGCTGGATGAGGCGCCGGCCATTTATGCGCCTCTGGCATTCCGGGTGCGCTCTGCGGTGGAGGCCGGCAGGGATTACGTTGATCTGTTTGAAGATTTTGCTGATCTGTACCAGACCCCTGCCCTGCTGCAGATATCCATCGCGCTGGCCACGGGGCAACGCCAGGGTGCGTCCATACGGCCGGTGCTGGAGCAGCTGTCAGAAGGCCTGCGAGGGCAGCAGCAGCTGCGCCGGGATTTCATGGCCATGACCGGCGAGACGCGCGTCAGCGCGGTGTTGTTTGCCGTGGTGCCCATTGTGCTGGGCGCCTACCTGATGCTGGCCAATGAAGAATATCTGCAGGTGCTTCTGTATACGTCCCAGGGCAACAAGATGCTCTTTGCTGCGGTGATGTTCGAAGTTGTCGGCGTGATCTGGTTGTACCGTATGGTGCAGGGGGTGGGCCGTGTCTGACGTTGTCTGGTTTGCGCTTTCCGGCGCCCTGGCCTTGCTGTCTATCTGGGCCGTTTTTTATCTGGCGCCCGCCTGGGCGCGGCGGGACCGGATCAGTCGACGCATGATGCGTCATCAGGGGCTTTCTGGAGAAGGTGAATCGGCCGAGGGTGATGGTTGGCTACTGCGCTTTTCGGAGCGCGCGCTGGGTACCGGGTTTTTTGCCAGTGACTTCAAGGAAATTGATGAAGCCTTGTCGCTGACGGCCATGCCGCGAGAGCGGATTGTGGGCATCTATGCGCTGGTGTGCTGGGTGTTGCCGTTTGCTGCCGGTGTGCTGATGCTCATGCTGTATGGCGGCTTGCAGGGTATCGCAGTGCTGGCGCTGTTGTTCGTGCTGGTGAGACGTTTTATTCGTTCCCACGGGCGTCAGGCGGAAGCGCAGATGAACAGGGAAGCTGTGGCGCTGTGTCAGCTGATGCGGATGTTCCTGGAAACCGGGATGACGCTGGAGCGCAGCCTGCGCATCGTGGCGCAGCAGGCGGGCGCGCTGATGCCTGTATTGATCCGCCATATCGATACCTTCAATCGGCGTGTGGACGCCGGGGTGGATCGCAGTGCCGCGCTGGTGGAGCTGGGCAGTAATCGCAATGTGCCGGTGTTGCATGACCTGACAGTGATATTACGGCAGACGGGTATTCTGGGTACGGGTGCGGGGGATGCCATCAACGCACTGATCCGTCAGGCCAATGATATGGAGCGTTCACGGCTGCAGGAAGCGGCCAGCAAGGTGAGCGCAAAAATGTCAGCGGTGATGGTGCTGTGCATGTTGCCGGCATTGATGATTCTCATAGCGGGGCCCGGACTGGTTTCTCTTTCCGAGTTGCTCAGATAAAGAGGCAGACAAGACAATGATGAAGCGCGTAGGGATACCGTTGCTGGGATTGGCTCTGACAGGCTGCGCCAGCATGAGCAATCTGGTCAGCCATTCGGACGACGGGCTGCCGGGACGTATCAGTTGCAGTGATCGGGTGCAGCCAGCTGACCGGGTGCATCTGGAGCTGGTGGACAGTCAGTCTGCAGAGGGGCGCCGTTACGCGGCCCTGGCGCAACTGGAAAGTCGTCCGCTGTCTGCCCTGCCCCACTGGCTGCGCTACGGGCAGTTGAAGGCGGGGGTTGGTGAACTGGATCAGGCAGAGCATGTCTTCCAGCAACTTGTGCGGCGTTGCGGTGCTGGCGAAGCCTATCACGGTCTCGGGCTGGTGATGTTGAAAATGGAAAATCGCGGCGCGGGTCTCGGCAACTTGCAGCAGGCGCGGCAGCTGCTGCCGGCTTCGGCAAACATCCGCAATGATCTGGGCTATGCCCTGATGCTGGAAGGTGATTATGAGGGTGCGGAGCGTGAGCTCTGGACTGCGCTGGAGCTGAGCGATGGCAATGGCCCCGCCCGGCAGAATCTGCTCACCAATTATTTCCTCATGGGTGAGCGCGACAGCCTCGCGTCGTTCATTCGCAGTCAGAAAATACCGGAAAACGAAGTGCAGCAGGCGCAGACCCTGGCTGCCAGCATACGTGGAGGCTCACTATGAAGAGGTCCATTATGAAAAAAGCAGCACTGTATATGGCCGCCGCCGCGATACTGGCGTTGACCGGGTCGGCACTGGCCGGCCCCGAATCCGGCAGTGCAACGGCCGGTTTTTCTGATCAGGTTGTCCGCTCTGAACCGCGCACCGAAACCTCGCGCCTGCTCGAACGGCAGCGCAGTTCCGAGGCGCCGGAAGAAAGCGAAGTGCCCGCTTCTGTCTATGTGGATTCGCAGCAGCGTCTGACGGAAACCTTCCGCCGGCCGGTGCCGGATACGCTGCGGGAAGAGACCACCCGGCGGTGAATATCGCGCGCCGTAGCCAGCGAGGAGCGTTCAGCTTCCTGTTTCTGGTGATTCTGATCGCTGGCGGCCTGATGGTGTTCGCGCTCGCGGCGGATGGCGCGCGTCTGTATGCGCAGCAACGTATTCTGCAGCAGCACGCTGACGCGGCGGCATTGGGTGCGGCGCAAGGCACGCAGGCATGCGGCGGCCAGGGCGTCACGACTGCTGATATCTGTGCTCGCGCAAGCATGGCTGCGGAAGCCGCAGGGTTTGAGGGTGAACTGGTTTGTGAGGGAGTCACAACTGGCGTGCTGGAAACCGGTGTGGATGGCATTTCCCGTTTCCGGGTGGCGGGGCTGGTACAGAGCAATGCCGTCAGGGCGCGTCTGGAGCGCTCGGTGCCGCGATCGTTGCTGCTGCCGGGTGGTATAGCCGGGAGCGTCGTGTTGAGCGCGGATGCGGTCGCACAGAAAGAAGTGATTGCGACCTTCTCCGGTGGTGGCAGCACGGCGGTGGTGGGTTCCAGCACCGGGGCGGCATCGCTGCTCGGTGATCTGCTCGGGGTTATTCTGCTGGGGCCAGGGAACAGTTTTGCGATCAATCCGACAGATCTCGATAGCCTGGCGAATACAACAGTGGCGCTGGGCGACTTGCTTGCGGAGTTAGGGGTCAATTCTCTGGCGGAGCTGCTGCCGCTCACAGGCGGTGATCTGGCTCAGGCATTGGGTGCGGTAGCAACGCTGGGCGGCAACGCCACCAGCATTCTGGATGCCGTCATTGCCAATGCCGGTATCGACACTGTGGCGCTGACAGATGTCATCAATGTGGTGGGTGATGCCTCGGTGCCGCCGAACAGCGAATTTCCGATTTATGACCTGTTGATGTCGCTGGTGTTGAACCTGGCGGAAGATCAGCTGTTCAATTTGCCGCAGACGCGCATCAATATTCCGGGTGTGACCTCCGAGATTGATATCTTTATTCAGAGCGCGCCCGCCATCGTGATTGGCCCCGCACGACAAGATCAGGATGGGCGCTGGGTAACACGTCTGGAAGCGCCAGACATTCGGCTGGCGCTGAACAATAACATCAGCTTGGGTCCTGCGATCTCGATTCCCCTTGTGGGCAGCATTCAGCTTGGCGAGGTGGACCTGCCGCTGGTCGTCGACACAGGCACTGGTACGGGCGAACTGATCGCCGCTGATTGCTCGGCGGGTCTGAGTAACGATGTAAATTTCATGCTGGACGCCAGCGTTTCTGTGGCCCGTATCGGTACGGGCTCGGTAGATGCTTCCGGCAACACACTGGTCGGCCCGATCAGTGTCGATATTGGCCGGCTGGTGCTGTTGCCCTTGCTTGGTGGCATCACCATTGACCCGGTGCTTGGGTTGTCGACGGGGCTTGATCTGTCGATCCCCGGCGCCTCGGAAGATTTCGTATTTCCGGCTGTACTGGTCGCTGACCCGACGGACAAGACGGCGGGCAACGGCTACTTCACAGAGCAGTTCATTCCCGGTGGCGCCGACGGTCTGGATCTCACTTTTCAGCCGCCACCAAGCCTGGTCGCGTTGGGTGGTCCGCCGCTACCTCTTGGCGCCCTGACCGGCACGATCACGGGGATCCTCAACCCGGTGTTGAGTAGTCTTGTGCAGTTGGTGGTGACACCGCTGCTGCAAACGCTGGGCGTTGAGCTGGGTGGATTCTCGGCGATGCTCACGGATGCCAGTCAGGATTCCGTGCGCTTGATCCGGGATGTGGAGTTCGTTGATTGACGGGGCACTTGTGTGCCCCGAGCCGATATTCAAAGCGGCCGATCAGATTTTTACGAGCAGGCCGGCCTGGAACAGGCTTTCTTCCGGCTCGAAACCGATGCTGAAACCCGGGGCCGAGAAGTACGTTTCTTCGCTGTACCAGGTGCGGCTCCAGTCCAGTCGCAGGATCAGGCCGTTGTCCAGGGGTAATTCGGCGCCGAGGCCAAGGCGGACGCCGCTATGGGTTTCATCTCTGGAATCTGAAAAGCCCGTATCGGAGATGGATATTTTATAGTTTGTCATCTGGTATCCCAGACGGCCATAGACAGCGCCATCTCCCAGGCGGGTTCCCAACAGGGCGGCAACCCCATAGCCTGTTTCCTGCTCGGCCTTGAATCTGAATGTCTCGAACTTGTCTTCGGCTTTTGCTGTGGACAGGGCCACATTGGCTTCGAATGACAGAAAGAGATCACCGCTGAGCTCTACGCGGTATCCGCCAAACAGAGAGGCCGCAGGGCCAGACACGCCAATGTCTGTGTTGACATCGCCAAAGCCATCCTCTTTCTCGATGTAGGTGTACTGTGTATCGGACCACCCCAGACCCGCCCCAACATATGGCCCGGCGGCAGCAGCGATGGATGAAGCTGCCATCAGGATTGTTGCAATAATTACTCTATTCATTATCTTCCCCTCGTTTTGCCTTTTATGAATCAAGCACCACCATCCAGTTGGTGGCCGGGGGATAAAACGCTATTGATGGAGGGGTGTCAAGGCGTCTATGCCCCGCGTCAGGGGCCGCCGTATCGGGGTCTTCGGCACTGGCCGATCGTTGCGGTATTGAGATGAGGGTGGGCTCGAGGTTTCAGGGGCAATCTGTGTGATGCAGATTGCCCCTGAGTTATTCAGGCACTGACCGGCGCCGCGGGAGGTACTGTATAAGCCCGGAGTTTGGCCGCGAACTCCTGCAACGCGCGAATACCGCTTTGCTCGGCTTCGTGACACCACTGCTTGAGCGCTTCCAGCATTTCTGCAGAGTTGCGGCTGGTGCGTGACCAGATTTCCTGCAGGCGCAGACGATGCTGGTAGATGGTGGCCAGGGTTTCATTCTCGGCGGTCAGGCGCTCAAGCCGTGCGCGGTGATGCTCGGTGATCAGGGTGTCATCACGGTGCAGCAGCTTGCGTGCACGGGTGAACAGGTCGCGGGTGGCATCGCAGGCGCGCTGCTTCTCGTCGCGGAATACCGGCGTAATCACTTCCTTGCGGTAACGTGCCATGACCTGGAAGCGATTGGCCATCAGGGCGCGGAGCGTATCCAGATCAAGCACCGTCTTGTCGGCAGCAATCACCGGTCTCGGCGGTACCTTGTTGACCTTGGCAAGACGCAGGGTCTCCAGCACACGAATCCAGAACCAGCCGGCATCGAATTCGAAACGACGTACAGACAGTTTGGCAGAGTTGGGATAGGTGTGGTGGTTGTTGTGCAGCTCCTCACCGCCGATCAGCAGGCCGATGGGGGAAATGTTGCGCGAGGCGTCCTTGCTTTCGAAGTTGCGGTAACCCCAGTAGTGCCCCAGCCCGTTGATTACGCCAGCGGCGAAAACCGGAATCCACAGCATCTGTACGGCCCATACGGTGATGCCGATGGCGCCGAAGCTCAGCAGGTTGATCGCCAGCATCAGGTAGATACCGACGTAGGTGTGGCGGGTGTAGACGTTGCGTTCCAGCCAGTCGTCCGGTGTGCCGGCGCCGTAGCGGTCCAGGGTTTCCTGATTGGCGGCCTCTGCGCGATACAGTTCGGCGCCTTCGCGCAGGACTTTACCGATACCGAAGTAGACCGGGCTATGGGGATCTTCCGGCGTTTCACAGCGTGCGTGGTGCTTGCGGTGAATGGCAGTCCACTCTTTGGTCACCGTGGCGGTGGTCAGCCACAACCAGAAGCGGAAAAAATGCGCGACTGCCGGATGCAGATCCAGCGCTCTGTGGGCGCTGTGACGATGCAGATAAACCGTGACGCTGATGATGGTCACGTGGGTCAGCGCCAGCGTGATCAAGATCAGCTGCCAGATAGAGGGGTCAAACAGGCCGTTCCACATACTGTGCTCTCATGACTTCGAAATCGGTGTAATAGGTCATTCTAACCCTCGTGGCCGCCGGGGCACAGGGTCGTTCGCGCCGTTCTGCGGGCGCGGCGGTCACCCCGACCGGGTCTGTGACCGCTGCGCCGATGTGAAAGTTGCTCACAGGGGGGCTTCTCATGCTGGTTTTTGCGACCGCTGGAGCAGCAGGTCCCCGCTGTCGAGGCAGCGAAGCTCCCAGCCAGGCGCGACCCAGGTTGTGGCCACGGCCTCCGTGACAATCAAAGGGCCGCAAAGGGGGTACAGATGATGGTCAGGCGGCGGCAGGGAGGCTCTGGCCCACACCGGCACGCTTGTTGTCGAAAGCCCGCCAGGTCTCGTCACCTCAGTGGTGCCGGGCTCGCCGGGTGCCGTCGCATCCGGGGGCGGCAGGTCCGGCAGGGGCTCGCGCGAAGTGACGCGTGCGCGCACGTTGATCCAGGCGACCGGCAGTGTCAGGCGGTGGCCGTAGCGGGCCTCGTGCAAGGTATGGAACGTGGCTTCGGCGGCTGCCGGGTCGCCGGTCCAGGGCACGCTGAGGGGGAAGGACTGGCCGCTGTAGCAGAGATCCACCTGCACCCCCGTGGCCAGGTCGTGCTCGCTGACCCCTTCAGACGTCAGCGCCTCACGGCCTTGTGCCAGCAGTGCCCCGGCAAGCGCTTCCACGGTGGCCGGATCGGCCTCTGCAGGCAGTGCCCGAATCAGCTCCCGTTGCCGTGGTGCGCGAACCAGCCCCTGTGCTGACAGCACGCCGCTGTTGCGGGGCACCAGCGCCTGGCGGGTGCCGAGCATGTCGGCCAGCGCGCAGACATGAAGCCCACCAGCGCCGCCGAAGCTCATCAGCACGAAGTCTGCGGGGTCATAGCCCTTCTGGATCGATATGACCCGCAATGCCTGGGCCATGTGTTCGTTGGCCAGCGCCAGCACGCCAAGAGCGGCCTCCTGTGCTGAACAGCCAAGCCGGGTCGCCAGGACGTCCAGGGCGGCGCAGGCGGCGGCGCGATCCAGCGCCATATGCCCACCGAGAGTCTGGGTGTCGGGCAAGTGGCCCAGCACCAGGTTGGCATCGGTGACGGTGACTGCGGTGCCGCCACGGCCGTAGCAGGCCGGGCCGGGGTCGGCGCCGGCGGACTCCGGGCCCACGTGCAGCATGCCCGCCGCGTCCACGCGCGCCAGGGAGCCGCCGCCGGCGCCGATGGTGTGCATGTCGACCATGGGCACCGCGACCGGCCAGTGGCCGATGCGGCCCTCCAGCGTCAGGCGGAAGCCGTTGTCCAGCAGCGCCACATCGGAGGAGGTGCCGCCCATGTCAAACGTCATCAGACGCGGCATGTTCAGTTGCTCACCAATCGCCCGGGCAGCGTTGAGCCCGCCAGCGGGGCCGGACAGCAGCAGGTTTACTGCCCGCCGCGCGGCTGCATCCAGTGACAGGGTGCCGCCGCTGGACTGCATGAGGCTGACCTGGCTGGGGGCGGCGCCCTGGCCCAGACGGTCCAGATAATCTGCCACGCCGGGGCCGAGCCAGGCATTGAGCCAGGTGGCGAGGCCGCGTTCGTACTCGCCCGCCAGCGGCAGCACCTCGGCGGAGTGGCAGACAAATGCACCGCAGTCCGCCAACGCCGCGCGCAGGGCTTCCTCATGGGCCGGATTGAGATAGCTGAACAGCAGGTTGATCGCCACAGCTTCGGGTTTCAGCGCCTTGATGCGGGCGACCAGTTCGGCGATGGCGCTCGCAGGCAGTGGCCGGATTTCCCGGCCTTGTGCGTCCAGGCGGCCGGTTACGGCGAGAATGTCCTCGCGCTGGACAGGCCCCGGCTGGGCCGTCGGAGTAAGATCATAGAGCGCCTGGCGGGTCTGGCGACCGATCAGCAACACATCCTCCAGGCCTTCATTGGTCACCAGCACAGTGCGGGCGCCCTTGCCTTCCAGCGCGGCATTGGTGGCCACGGTCGTGCCGTGCACAATGACCAGCTCGCCGGCGGCCAGAGCTGCTGACAGGCCCAGCTCCCTGATGCCCTGAAAGATGGCCTGCTCCGGGGCGTGAGGCGTTGACAGTACTTTATGGATACGCTGGCTATTGTCGCCGAGCACTACGAAATCGGTGAAGGTGCCACCGGTATCGACACCGAGCCAGAATGACATGGCGCAGAATCCTGAAAATGAGGGTGTGCGCAGACTATCATGCCAGCGCATGCCGGCGAGAAAACATGTTGTCGACAGGATATGAGAGAGGCCTGCCATGCCCGAATTGCCCGAAGTCGAGACCACGCGACGCGGCATCACCCCCCACCTGCATGAGCGCAGTATCGCCCGCGTGGTGTTGCGTCAGCGTCAGCTGCGCTGGCCGGTGCCGGACGAGGTGGCAGGTCTGCGCCATGCGGCGGTGGGTGCCGTAACCCGGCGGGCCAAGTTTCTGCTGGTGGATCTGCCTGGCGGGCAGATGCTGATGCACCTGGGTATGTCCGGGACCTTGCGGGTGCTGCCGGCGGACACGCCGCCGGGCAAGCATGATCATGCGGATTTCCTGCTCGATAGTGGCCGCATGCTGCGTTTTAACGACCCGCGCCGTTTCGGTGCGCTGCTGTGGACCGCAACGCCGGGCCAGCATCCGTTGCTGGACCACCTTGGCCCGGAGCCGCTTGGCCCGGACTTTGATGGCGCGTTGCTGTACCGGCTCTCCCGGGGACGCAGGCAAGGCATCAAGACCTTCATCATGGACAATCGTATTGTCGTCGGGGTGGGCAATATCTACGCGCAGGAAAGTCTTTTCCTGGCCGGGATTCACCCCTCTCGTCCCGCCGGGCGGATCAGTGCCGCGCGCTATGAGCAGTTGGCGGGTGCTATACGAGACGTGCTGACCCGTGCGATCGCTGCAGGTGGCACGACATTGCGTGATTTCAGCAGCGCGGAAGGCAAGCCGGGCTATTTCAGCCAGGCGCTGGCCGTGTACGGTCGCGAAGGGCAGGCCTGTGTCCGCTGTGGCGCGGTCTTGCGGCTGGCGCGTCATGGTCAGCGCAGCACGACCTACTGTGCGGGTTGTCAGACCTGAAGCGAGCCTGAGGGCGGGTAAGCCGGTTTTCGGGGGTGCGGTTGCCGGTTTCACACCAAAGGTGTAGATTGTGACGCAATTGCCTGTATATTAACCACTTAGCTGTCACACTGATGGCAACACTTTAACTATAACAAGCATTTAACAGACATTAAGAGGGATTGATCATGCAGCGAGCCAAGCGCCCGGTCCTCTCCGGCATTCTTGCCGCCTCCCTGATCATGGTGGGAATGGCTCCGATAGCCGGACAAGCGGGGTCGGTGTATGCCGAAGATCGCCCCGGTGAAATAGCAACGATTGGCGACGCGGTATTCGTCCGGCCGGTCATGCTGGTGGTAACCGGTCTCGGCCTGGTTGCGTTCACCGCGTCGCTGCCGTTCAGTGCGCTCGGTGGCAATATTGAAGAGGCTGGTGAGACGCTGGTCAAGGCGCCTGCCCGTTCGACTTTTTTGCGCTGCCTGGGCTGCACCCCTGCTCAGCATGAACAACGCGCATCAGAAAAAAGAACCCGAAACGCTAACCGATAATAAAGAAGCAGCTTGCCTGCTCTCGTCGTGGGTTGCCCCACACGGGAGATGCTGAGGAGAACTGGGTATGAAGAAGTACTGTATAAAAAAGTACTGCGCGGCGTTGGTGCTGTCTCTGGTCGGGGTGTCCGGTACGGCACAGGCGGACGCGCCGTATCAGGGTTATATCGGGATCAGTTACGCACAGCTTGAACAGTATGACCGCTTTTTTGGCGGAGACCGGTTTGATACAGGTGAAGTGTTTGTCCGTCTTGGCGGACGCTTGACTGATATTTTTGATTCGGAAATCAGGCTGGGGTCCACTATTCAGACCCAGAGCAATGCCGTTTTCGAGTTTCGGCACGATTATATCATCACCGGCTTGTTGCGCGCGGGATACTCGTTCGGCGCATTTCGTCCCTACATAGCTGCCGGGTACACATTTGGGCAGGAGCGTTTGAAGATCGGGAGCGATGAAGTAACCGACACGTTCCGTGATGTCTCATACGGTGGTGGTGTTGATGTCAGCCTCGGGGAGCGCTTGGGGCTTAATGTCGAGATGCTCAACTATTATGAAATAGGTAATCTGCGGTTGCAGGGGCCTTCAGCCGGCGTCACCTGGCGTTTCTGAGATGCGTTGCCCGGCAAATAAAGCCGGTGTTACAGACGATATAATTGGGGAACAATAATGAAAATGCGATTGGGGCTCATCTCTGGTTTCCTTGTCCTGCTCAGTGCGTGTGGCGGCGGCTCTTCTTCCGATGGCATCGCTCTGGGCCGGCCTGCAGTGGCTGTGGAGGGGCTGGAGCCAGGCCAGTCGGTCACGGTTCGCTTGAACAATTCCCAGAGCGACACGCTGATGTTCCAGGCAGACGGGCGGCAAGTATTCCAGACGCAGGTCTCCAGTGCTGAATCGCATTCCGTGTCCCGTATCGGTCAGGTAGGGGATCCGCAATGCACGTTCTCGGGTTCTACATCTGTTTCATCTTCCAACCCCAAGGTCACGCATAGAATGGTCTGCGGGGCTTCTGGCGAGGAGCCAGGCCCTGGTGACGGTGGAGAAGATGTGGTGTTGCAGATGACCCTGACACTGACGGATGCCAATGGCAGTGCGGTGGGAACGGTCAGTAACCCGATTACGGCAACTCGCCCCGGCAGAGTTCGTGCTCTCTTCCTGGATCGCGGCAACCCCATCGCCAATCGAGTCGTCACGTTTCAGTCATCATTGGGTGAGCTGAATCCATCATCTGGCACGGCGCTGACAGACGGTTCCGGTGTGGCGCAAATTGAGTTGCTGTCTGGCCAGCAGGCCGGGGCTGGTCTGATTACTGCGTCGGCATCCTTTGGTGTCGCTTCGATAACGCGAGAATACGGCTTCCAGACGGCCGGCGGGTCAGACGGCGGCGGGCCGGCCCCGACTGAAGATCTGGCACTTGGAACCGGATCGGGTGGCAGTTTTCAGGATGGTGTGCTTGCCGTGTCTTCCACTTCGGTGGGCGCGGGTTCATCCCTCAACGTCAATGCCAATATCGTTGTGCTCCCAGGCAATGCGCTCTGGTCTGGCGTGACCGAAGTACGCTTTTCGTCAACGTGCGCGTCACAAGGGCGTGCCGAGATTGATTCGCCTGTGAACGCCATTGCCGGTTCTGCCTTTACGTCATACCGACCGTTGAGTGGTTGTACGTCAGATGTTATTCGTGCCACGGCCAACCTAGGTGGGGTAGAGCGTGTGGCATTGTCGCCGGAGATAAGCATCTCCCAGTCGCCCTCTAACTCCATTGCTTTCAACGGCGCGACACCTCCTGTCATCGGGCTCAGGGGGTCGGCGCAAGCTGATGTGCCCGAGACGTCTGTCATGCGTTTCGTTGTGCGTGACAGTAACGGTGATGCCGTGGGCGCCGGAGTCGATGTGGATTTTGAGGTAGTGGCGGGTACTGGCGGATTTGGCATTACGTCAGACATGACGGGGACGACCAACAGCAGCGGGGTGGTGAGTGTCACGGTGCGCAGTGGAACGGTGCCAACGGTAGGCACGGTACGTGCTCGAGTCGTCGGAACGGAGATTGAAGGTACGGGTTCGGTCTCGGTGCAGACCGGGGTGGCCAGCCAGGATCGTTTCTCGATAGCGATGGAAACGCTGAATCCTGCCGCAGGCAACCATCAAGGTGTCCAGGTCGTTGTTTCAGCGCGTGCCGCGGACCGCTTCGGCAACTGGGTGCAAGATGGCACACAAATCAATTTCACCACTGAACTGGGTGATATTCAGCCCAGCTGTGAAACACAAGGCGGTGGCTGTTCTGTGCTCTGGACGAGCCAGGCCATAGAGACCAAGCATTTTGACGCGAATCGCGCTGACCGGACAACGGCGGTCGAATGTTATCTGGGCGATCCCAATCGTCGACATCGGGAGGGTTTGCTGAATACTGTGTCCTGCGGTGAGCATGACCGATTTGGTCGTTCGACCATCACGGCCTGGGCCGTGGGCGAAGAAGCATTCGCTGACGCCAATGGCAATAATATCTTCGATATCGGGGAAGACTGGATTGCCCTGCCGGAAGCATTCCGCGATGACAATGAAACGGGGATCCGGACCAGTTCCATGGGACATATTGATACGTTCATGGACTTCAATGAAGATGGCGCCTACAACCAGCCGGGGACACTGTTTCGAGGGTTGGGATGTAGCACGGCTGCTCGAGACGCCGGACATTGCGCTCAGCTGGCAAATGTGCGCGCTTCGGGCCTGATCGTCTTGTCGACCGACCAGGTCCGCATGTACGTATATCCTCGAGTAGCAGATTTTTCGAATGCTGAATGGACGGCGCCGGGCGGCGGTAGCCCGCAGATATGGGGCAATACGGTTCTTAGCGGTGTGACGCCAGGTGCTCCCGCGGGTTACGTGATCGGAGCGGGTGGCCAGGTTGAGGCCATCAACCTGCGCGATGCCCGCTTCACTGTAGTGGTATCGGATCGCAATGGTAATGCGCCACCAATCGGCACGACGTTGGGTGTTGATGGGGGTGATATGGATGTTGTCGGCCAGCAAACCTGCCAGGCCGCAAACCAGATTGAGGCATTGGTCTGCGATTTCAGGGTTCGTTACGATGGTGATGAAATCGGCGGGATAGCGCCTGTTGTCTTCCAGGTTGTTTCGGAAGGGCTGTCAGTGTTTCATGATGTGGATGTGACTATTCCCTGAGCGGTAAGCTCCTGAACAGTAAAGCCTCAAAAAAACGCCCCGCATAGCGGGGCGTTTTTTCAGGTGGCAAAAAGGTTACTCTCGCCAGTCGATCACCGTCGCCTGACCCTCGCCTCTGGGATCGGATGCGCTCTGAACCTCCCCGCTGGTGAGGATGTGTATGGCCTGCATATCGCCATAATCGCGCCCCACTGATTCCACCTTGTGGCCCCGGGCACGCAGCGTTTGCAGCGTTTCGCTCTCCAGCATGCCCGGCTCCGTCTGCACAAGATCCGGCAGATACTGGTGGTGGTAGCGGCCGGTGCCGACCCACTGCGCTACCGGCTCGCCCGCCAGCGCCTGCTGGATGCCCAGCAACACCATCGTGATAATACGGCTGCCGCCCGGTGTCCCGAGGATCGCGACCTGATCATCCCATTCCACGAAAGTCGGCGTCATCGATGACAGCGGACGTTTGCCCGGTGCGATGGCGTTGGCCTGACTGCCGACCAGGCCGTAGGCATTGGGCGCGCCGGGGTGAGCGGAAAAGTCATCCATCTCATTGTTCAGCAGAATGCCGGTACCCGGTACGGTAAAGCCGGAGCCGAAGGGCAGGTTGATGCTCAGCGTCGCCGCGACCCGGTTGCCGTAGGCATCGAGAATCGAGAAGTGCGTGGTATGCGGCCCTTCGGGCTGATCAACAGGTTGTCCGAGTTCGGCACTGGGTGTCGGCCGGTCGAGACGGATGCTGCTGGCCAGTTCGCGCGCATGCTCCTGGCTGAGCAGGCGTTGCAGAGGGATGTCGACGAAGTCCGGATCGCCCAGATGCACCGCCCGGTCATAGTAGGCGCGGCGCATGGCCTCGACGTTCAGGTGAGGCAGTAGCGCCGGGTCGATGTCGCCGTCGTTGAACTCCGCCAGCATGTTGAAGACCTGTGCCAGCACGACGCCGCCTGAAGAGGGCGGCGGTGCCGACACGATGCGCGCGCCGCGAAATTCACTCACAATCGGTTCCCGCTCTACGACCTGGTAATCCTTCAGATCCTGCAGCCGCCAGATGCCGCCGGCCGCACGTACGGCGCGGACGAGCTGTTCTGCCAGTGGACCCTCGTAGAAGCCGGCATGGCCTTCCCGGCCCAGTTGCACCAGCACCCTGGCGAGGTCTGGCTGGCGGATGACGTGGCCCAGCGGCGGGACTTCGCCGTCATGCAGAAAAATCTCCCGGGTGGGCGCGAAATCCCGCATGACGCTTTCCCGGAAGCCAGCCAGCATCCGGTAGCGCTCGCCGACCGGAAAGCCCTCCTCGGCCAGCTGAATCGCGGGGGCCAGTGAAAGACTGAGCGGCAAGGCACCATAGTGTTCGGCGAGGTGTGCAAAGGCCGCAGCCTGTCCGGGGATGGCTGCCGCCGTGGGGCCATTGAGTGCATGGCCGCGGACGACATCGCCATTGCTGTCGAGATACATGTCCGCGCTGGCCTCACCAGGGGCGCGTTCCCGTGCATCCAGCATCGTCTGGTAGCCGTCCTCGGCCCGGTGCAGAAGCCAGAAGCCGCCACCGCCGAGGCCGGAGCCAGCGGGCTCTACAACGCCCAGCGCGGCGGCAACGGCGATGGCGGCATCGAAGGCATTGCCACCCACCGCCAGCACTTGCAGCCCGGCTTCGGTGGCCAGGGGGTGCGCGCTGGCGATGGCCGCCGGGTTGCGCGGTGCTTCTGAGGCCTGTGCGGCGAGGGCGCCGGTGCTGAACAGCACCAGCGAGAAGGAAAGGAACCAGCGCGCCGTAACGCGGGGAGAGCGAATCGGTTCAGCCATGGAGCCTGCTCCTGAGGGTTATGTCCCGGAACGCTGCCTGCGCTTTTCGGTCAATGCGGCGGCGACGGACTCAGGCACGAACTGGGAAATATCGCCGCCAAGCAAGGCAATCTCGCGTACCAGGCTGCTGGAGATGAAGGACAGATGTTCCGCCGGGGTCAGGAAAACCGTTTCCAGTTCCGGCGCCAGCTTGCGGTTCATGTTGGCGAGCTGGAATTCATATTCGAAGTCGGAGACGGCGCGCAGGCCCCGCAGCAGGATGTTGGCCTCCTGTTCCTGGCAGAAGAATGCCAGCAGTTTGGAGAAGCCGACAACCCGGACATTGGGCAGATGCGTCAGGCACTGCTCGGCAAGCGCCACGCGATGGTCGATATCAAACAGCGGCCCTTTCTTTTCACTGTGGGCGACGGCAACGATCACTTCGTCAAACATGGCGGAGGCCCGTTCCACCAGATCCTTGTGACCATTGGTGATGGGATCGAAGGTGCCGGGGTAAACGACGCGGTTGGTCATGGCAAGCCACTCACTAGTCAGATAATGCTGGGCAGCATACCGGATTCGGGGGCGGGTCTCACCCTGCCGCCCTGGCTGCCCTGCCCGCCGCGGCCTCGGCATGGACCGGGACCGATGGCAGTGCAAGCCAGACAGATGCAGCCCTGTCAGGCTGCGGCGGTAGCCGAGGCGGTAAGTTTCTCAGCCAGCAGAGAGGCGTTGCGGGCGGTGATGCTGTAGATGGTCAGCTGCGGGTTGACCCCGAGGCTGGTGGGCAGCACGGAGCCGTCGAAGATGTACAGATTGTCCAGATGCCGATAACGCCCATCGCTGTCAGTGACGCACAGGGTGTCATCGCTACCCATGGCACAGCCGCCCATGACGTGGGCGCTGCCCAACGGTACGAAATGCGTGGCATACCGATAGCCTTCGATGGCGGTTTTCGCCTCCTGCCAGCTGGTGTGATAGCGCGCATCTGCGTGCCGGGCTCTGGCTTTCCGGGCGCCAGCGGCGAAGTGCATCTCCACCTGACTGAGCAGGCTGTGGCGTACGCCTTCGAGCAAGTGGTCACTGAGAGTGTAGTCGAGCACCGGGGAGCCGTCGTCGCGCAGCTGCACATCGCCGCCGGGGCTCTGTTCGTGGAACCCGTCACGCATCATGGCGATGGCCATGGACAGCTTCGGCAGTTCGCCCATTTCCTCGCGCAGGCGCTCGCCGGACACATCCAGCAGCACCGAGGTCACGCCCGGGTGCACCGGCATGACCTCGAGCTTGTAGCCCATCTTGCCGGTGGTGCCGTCGCGCCAGGTAAATTCGTCGGAGTACAGGGACTGGGGCGCGCCGTAATACCCGGCCACCTCATCATCGTAGACGCCGAAGCCGGAACTGGTGACGTGCAGCGTGGTGCGCTTGCCCACACGTTTGTGGGGGTCCGGTACGTCGGAGCGCAACAGCAAGCCGGGTGTATTGATGCCGCCACCTGCCACGATGATGGTGGGCGCGCGGAGCACGCAACGATGGCCGTTGGGCTTGCGGTCTTCACCGAGCATGCGGCATTGCACGGCGGTCACGCGGGTGCCGTCGTGATCCAGGGATACCGCTTCCGTGCTGTGCACCAGCGTGGCCCCGGCTTTCATGGCTTCCGGCAGGGTCGTGACCAGCATCGACATCTTGGCATTGGTCGGGCAGCCGGTGCCGCAGTAGCCGATGTTCCAGCAGCCATCGACGTTGCGGGGAATGGTGTCCCAGTGCCAGCCGAGCTTTTCAGCGGCCTTGCGGATCACGTCATTGTTGGCATTGGGCGGCATGATCCAGCGGCTGACCTTGAGGCGTTTCTCCATGCGTTCGAACCAGGGCGTCATGTCCCCGGCGGACAGGCCGGTCACACCGAAGGCATCCTGCCAGTGGCTCAAGGTCTGTTCCGGGGTGCGAAAGCTGGAGGTCCAGTTGACCACGGTGGTGCCGCCTACGGCCCGGCCCTGGAGAATGGAAATGGCCGCGTCCTTGCTGGTGCGTGTTGCGCCCTCCTGATACAGGTCGCGGTACGCTTCGCCTTCATCCATGTTGAACTGGTTCGAGCTTTTCAGACGAGCAGCCTCGACCATGATCACGCGCAAACCAGCCTGGCTGAGAATTTCAGCGCTGACCCCGCCGCCAGCGCCTGTGCCGACGATGATGACGTCAGCATCCAGCGCCAGATCCTCGCTGGCCGAGGCGCCGTCGATGACGTCCCAGCCTGCGGCAATGCCCTGTTCCCAGGGATCAACGATGTTGCGGATTTCCAGTGACGAAAGATCCAGGCTCATGCGGCAATTACCTTTTTCGGTGATCCGGGATAGCCGGTACTGCGGGCGCCTTCTTCAGTGAGATACCAGGCCCACAGCAGCGGCTGGCTGATGGCGCGCAGGGACAGACGGGAGAGCTCGTAGTTGCGCTGCTGCCATCGGCTGACGGTGTCCGTCAGCTGCGCCGTGTCCTGACTGGCGAAGTGACGCCAGCTGCCGGTGAAGAAGCGGCGCATGGGCGCCATCTGCAACGCATCCAGGAGTTGGTGCAGATCAGCAATGGCGCCGGGCGCCGCGCTGTCGAGCAGTTGATCCATGCCGCGCAACGCCTGCTCGATGTTGTCGTCGGTAGGCGCAAAGGCGCCGACCAGTAACACGGGCACCAGGGGTCGTAGCAGGTCGAGGTCGGCATCGCGCAGTTGGCGATAGCCGCTGGCAGGGGCCTTGTTGCTGGCGCAACCACTGACCGTGGCCAGGGTGGCGCCGGAGGCGACCACCGCGGAACCGATCAGCCCGAAGCGAATGAAGTCGCGCCGGCTTTCGCTGGCCGGGGCTTGCCCGGCGATGTTGTTCATGGGCGCCTTACTTCATCAGGAACTTGTAGATGAAGCCATGCATGCGATTGCCGAACGGCGGCAGGATATTGCGCGTGGCATTGATGCGCCCCTTGCGGAATACGCCCTTGCCCTTGCTGAAGGTATAGAAACCCTCGGGGCCATGATAATGCCCCATGCCGGAATCGCCGATGCCACCGAAAGGAATGTCATCAATGCCGACGTGGCTCATGGTGTCGTTCAGGCAGGCGCCACCGGAGTGGGTGTGCGTCATGACGTAATTGGCGCGTTCACTGTTCCAGTCGAAGTAGTACAGCGCCAGCGGACGGGGCCGGTCATTGACGTAGTTGATGGCCTGGTCGATGTCGTCATAGGGCTGCACGATCATCAGCGGGCCGAAGATTTCGTCCTGGGCGATCTTCATGTCGTCGGTGACATCCAGCACCAGCGTAAAGGGCATCTTGCGGGTGTTGCTGAAATCCTCGTTGCCCGGGTTGATCTCGACAACGCGGGCGCCTTTGGCGCGGGCGTCGCTCAGGTAACCCTGCAGGCGCTGATACTGGCGGTCATTGATGACGCTGGTGACGTCCTGGTTATTCACCATGGTCGGGTACATGCTGCCGACCTGGGCTCCGAAGGCGTCAATGAATTCATCCACGCGCGAGCGTGGGCACATGACGTAATCCGGGGCGACGCAGGTCTGGCCGGCGTTGAAGCATTTGCCGAAGGCGATGCGTTCCACAGCGTCCTGCATCGGGAAGTCGGGGCCGATGATGGTCGGGCTTTTGCCGCCCAACTCCAGTGTCACCGGTGTCAGGTTTTCGGCGGCAGCGCGCATGATGTGACGGCCCACCGAAGTAGAGCCGGTAAACAGCAAGTGATCGAACGGCAGCTTCGAGAATGCCGCGCCGACTTCCACTTCACCGTTGACCACGGCCACATGGTCGGCACTGAACGTCTTGCCAATCAGTTCTTCCAGCAGCGCGCCAGCATGTGGGGTGGCCTCGCTCATCTTGATCATCACGCGGTTGCCGGCAGCCAGTGCCGCCAGCAACGGGCCGATGGCCAGATACAGCGGATAGTTCCAGGGCACGATCACGCCGACCACGCCCACCGGCTGATAGATCACCTGGGCGGAGCCGGGGAAACCCATGCTGCCGGTCTTGCGCTTTTGCGGTTTCATCCACTTGCGCAGGCGCTTGCTGTAATACTTGATGCCTTCCAGGCTGGTCAGCACTTCAGCGATCTTGGTTTCGTCCGGGGAGCGGCTGCCGAAGTCCTTGTTCAGGGCGTCGGTGATGCGGTCCAGATTGTCCAGCAGCATCGGCTTGATGCGCGCAAGATGCTCCTTGCGCTCTTCG
Source organism: Alcanivorax sp. (assembly GCA_022565695.1). Taxonomy (GTDB): domain Bacteria; phylum Pseudomonadota; class Gammaproteobacteria; order Pseudomonadales; family Alcanivoracaceae; genus Isoalcanivorax. Next base: position 506,608 of record JAIUME010000001.1, read on the forward strand.
GCAGAGGGGTAAGGATGCCGGCGAAACGCCGCCTTCTGTTGCTCGAAAAGTGACTGCAGTTGGCTGAGGTCTGCGTGCTGGCTGTGCATTGTCTTGACTTCGGCGACCATGGTGCGCCTCCCTGGGTTTGAAGCCGGGCCCCGGTGTGTCCGTGGCCCGTGAAGTGGGGAACATATTGTTTATGTTGTTGTGCTCGATTCTTAGAGCAATTACTCTAACTGTCAATCAGCTTACTGTTAACCGGTTTTTCCGCCCCGCTATTGGCCCAATATGACCAGCACCCGCGAACGTATCCTCGAGACCAGCCTGGCGCTCTTCAACCGGGACGGTGAGCGCAATGTCACCACCAACCATATCGCTGAAGCGCTGGGGATCAGTCCGGGCAATCTGTACTACCACTTCCGTAACAAGGCAGACATCGTCTTCAGCCTGTTCGAGCGTTACGAGCAGATCGTGACCGGGTTCCTGAGTGTGCCGGATGACCGGCCGCTGACCTGGGAAGACAAGATCGGTTACTTCGAGGCGATTCTGGAGAGTATGTGGGGCGCCCGCTTTTTCCACCGGGACCTGGGGCATCTGCTGAATCAGGATGACCGCCTGCGCGAGCGATACGGGGTGTTCGTCCGGCAGAGTCTGGATCGCGGCTTGCTGGTGTATGAGGGGATGCGCAGGGCGGCGCTGATCGATGCCAGCGACGAGACGCTGCGCGCCTTGCTGGTCAACACCTGGGTACTGGCTGCTTCCTGGGCAAGCTTCGTCCACAGTCTTGTTTCCCCGGCACGACGCAATGAGGCACTGGATCGCACCCTGCTGCGCCAGGGTATCTATCAGATCATTTGCCTGGAGGCGCCCTACCTGCGTGGTGAGGCGCAAGACCACCTGGCGGAAATGAAGGCGCGTTACAGCGAGCAGGGCACCGACACTATGGCGCTGTTGTTCGGTGGCTGACTTTAGCGCCCGGGCCTCAGGCGGCCCTGTCCTCGCTTGCCCCATCCTGCTTCATCCGCCCCGCTTTCTCGGCTTCCTGACGCTGGCGCTCATCCAGGCGCCGGAAGGCGCCGGGAAACGCCTTGCGGCACAGTCGATTGAAGGGCTTCTCGATCACTTTCGGCAGCGGAATACCGAGCGGATTCGATTCCATCAGATCCGGGCTGGAGACCACTCGGGTGCCCATGATGTAGTCGAACCAGGGCCGGGTAACGCACCAGTTGGCATCCTGATTGGTGTTCATATGGTGGTCAAAATGCCACGGGATACGCTTCCTGCCCCACGCCGGGTCCAGATGCGAGCGACGGTGCACATAGAAATAGCGCCCGGCGGCGTAGTAGGTACCCAGGGTGAAGAAGGGTGCCACCGGGAAAAGCAGGGTCGTCGCGGCCGTCAGCGTCAGTAGCGACACCACCTCGTTGCGGGTGCGCCAGTTGGACAGGCCTTCTGCATAGCCGAGATCTTCGTAGTCCGAGGTGCGCACGATCTTGTGATGGGCCCAGTGACTTTTCATGGAGCGCGGCACCGGGCTGTAGCGGCCCTGACCCTTGCGCGGCGTGCCGTGCAGCACGTACTTGTGCGCATACCATTCGAAGCCGTTGGCGAAGACGAGCGCAATGGGAAATCCGATCATGGCGAATAGCCTCGCAGTCAGGACGGTGCCTTGTCAGCACGGTACTGGCCATGGTGGCCCATGATCGGGGAGGCATATTGACGTTTTGCGCCGCGTTATTGACCAATCACGACAGCCAGGGTGCGAGGAAGGCAGGGATACGCTGCTCCAGCCAGTAGACCGGGGCGCGGAGCGAGCCGGTAACGAAGCCCACATGGCCGCCGTGAGGGCTGATGTCCAGCTGCACGGCATCACTGACCGTGTCCGGGGCAGGCACCACCTCGGGCGTCATGAACGGATCGTCTTGGGCATGGATCAGCAATGTGGGCGTGCTGATGCGGGACAGTTTCGGGCCGGCGCTGCATTGCTGGTAGTAATCATCCGCGCCGGCAAAGCCATGCAGGGGCGAGACGATGTGCTCGTCGAAATCACGGAAAGTGCGGACGCCATCGAGTGGGCCAAGGGCCTCGATGCGTCTGGCCTGACCGGGGGCGATCTTGCGCAAATAGATCTTCTTGGCGTCGAGTTGCAGGAGCAACTCACGCAGCAGGCGATTGCGATAGACCCTGGCGAACCCGCGGTCGAGTTGGGTCGAACACAGCGCCAGTTGCAGCGGCACCGACACCGCCACGGCTGCGGGAATGCAGCGCGCGGGAGTGTCGGCGAGGTAGTTCAGCAGACGGCTGCCGCCAAGGGAATAGCCCACCGGCAGAATCACGCCGCCCGGGTTGCGCTCCCGCAGCGCGCGAATCACGTCATGCAGGTCGTTGGTTTCGCCAGCATGGTAGATGCAGGCGCGATCATTGTGCCGGTGTGCGGTCCCTCGGGCGTTCATTACCACACTGGTAACGGATTGCGCGGCCAGCTGAGCCTGAAGCCCGCGGGCATAGTGGGAATCGTAGCAACCGGACAAGCCGTGCAGGATCAATACAATGGGTGCAGCGGTCCCTGGTGTCGGGCCGGCCCAGGTCAGCCACAGGTGGTCGCCGTCGCGCAGCGGCAGCTTTTCCTGGCGTCGCTGCAGTGGCGGATGCTCTCGCCACAAGGGGCCCCACACGGTCTGCAGGTGGCGAGAGCGCAGCAACGGGTGGGGCGAAAAGGGGGCAAAATCACCCCCCGTCGGTGTGTCAGCGTTCGAATTGCTCATCAAGAAACAGATTCATCTGGTCGAAAGCGCGGCCGGCTACCCGGGCATTGTATTCGGCCTCACCGGGCATGTTGGCGGTGGGGTCCGTGAAGGAGTGCACGGCACCACCATAGCTCACCAGTTGCCAGTCGACACCTGCATCGCGCATTTCCGCCTCAAAGGCACTGACCTGCTCCGCGGGCACATAGGGGTCATCGGCGCCGTGCAAGACGAGTATCGGGGCCTGGATGGCCCGGGCGTCCGCCGGGTCGGGGGTGTCCAGATTGCCGTGGAACGAGACAACGCCGCCGATCCCGGCGCCCGCGCGGGCCAGCTCCAGTACAGAGCCACCACCGAAACAGAACCCGACGGCGCCGATATGCTGTTGCCGCATGGGGACATGATCCTGGGCGCGCAGCACATCCAGTGCGGCCATGGCGCGTTTGCGCTGCAACGGGCGATCACCCCGGACTGCGCCAGCGGCGGCCGCTGCTTCGTCCATGTTGCTCGGGCGCACATCGACGCCATACATGTCGGCGACGAATACCACGTAGCGTGTGCCAGCCACCCGTGCCGCCTTGCGCGCCGCATTGTCGGTGGGGCCCATCCAGTTGGGCACCATTAGTAGGCCCGGGCGCGGTGTGCTGATGCTGTCGTCGTAGACCAGCATGCCTTCGAAGGCCTGGCCGTCGATGTCATAGGCCACTTTGCGGGTAACGATGTCGGCATGGGCAGTAAACGTCATACAGGTCATCACGGTAGTGGCGGCGATCAGGGTGAGGGCTTTCATGCTGCGTCCTTTCAGTAATGGATCAGTACTTGATCGTGCAGCCGTAGGGCCGCGTGACGGCACGGGTCACGTCCTGGCCATCCAGTACGGCGCTGGCGGCGTCTGCCAGAAAGGGCGTGGCGCCGGGAATGTCTGCAGGATCTGCGCTGGGGTTGCTGTCGATGCCGCCCATATAACGCAGTACGCCGTCGCTATCGATGACATACATATGCGGCGTGGTGCGAGCGTCATAGGCGCGGCCCATGTCGCCGCTTTCATCCAGCAGTACGGCGGTGGGTGCTGCCTGGCGCTCAGCGGTGAGGCGATCGGCATCCTGTGCTGACACGTGGCCCTGTTTGCCTGGTGCGGAGGAGATGACCGTCAGCCACACGGCGCCGGCCTCGGTATAGCGGCGTTGCAAGGTCTGCATGTTGTCGCTGCCGTAGTGTTTCACGACGAACGGGCATTCATGGTTGGTCCACTCCAGGATGACGGTTTGCCCGGCAAAGTCAGCCAGTGAATGGGTGGCGCCCGCCGTGTCGGCGACGCTGAAATCCGGCGCCGGCTCACCGACCTTGGGTGCGGCCAGTGCCGTCAGTGGCAATGCGGCGGCCAGTAACAGTGTTGCAGTGCCGTTGAGTATCCGGGAAAAGCGTTTCATCAGCCGTATCTCCAGTGAGTGGCAGTGTGAGTGGTAGCAGTGATGGGCAGCGTGTCAGGGCTGCTCACTTGCCGCCTGCCCTGCAGCCGCCGCCAGCGCGTCGCTGACCAGGCCGGGTGTCAGCACCTGGGGCAGAATCCGCGGTGCGCCACCGTCTTGTGGATAAAGTACATACAGTGGCACGCCGTTGCGACCGTAACCGGCAAGGTAATCGGTGATGGCCGGGTCCTGCCGCGTCCAGTCCCCCTTGAGGTAGGTAACGCCATGGGCCGTCAAGGCGTTGCGAACGGTGTCCGTGTCCAGCGCAACCCGCTCGTTGGCAAGGCAGGTGATGCACCAGTCTGCGGTCATGTTGACCAGCACCGGCTGGCCGTCAGCGCGGAGCGCAGCGAGGGTTTCCGCAGACCAGGGCTGGGCGTGGCCGCTGCCGGCTTCAGCGGTCGGCGCCACCAACCGGGTTGCGCTCCACAGCGGCCACACGGCCAGCAATAGCAGGGCAACGGCGGCGATGCGCTTGTTGCGGCTGCCCTGTTGCTGGGCGAGGCCCCACAGCCACATGGCCAGCGCCAGGGCTACCAGGCCGGCGAGGGCCATGGCCATGCCGTCGGCGCCGGTCTGGCGGCCCAGCACCCACAGGAGCCAGACACTGGTCAGGAACAGCGGGAACGCCATGGCCTGTTTGAAGGTATCCATCCAGGCGCCGGGCTTTGGCAGTGCGCGAGCCAGCGCGGGAATAAAACCGATCAGCAGAAACGGCAGGGCCAGCCCGAAACCGAGTGCGGCGAATACCGACAGCGCCACCGGCGCCGGCTGGGTAACCGCATAGCCCAGAGCGGTACCCATGAAAGGCGCGGTGCAGGGGCTGGCTACTACCACGGCCAGCACACCCGTGAAGAAACTGCCGGACAGACCGCTGCCGTGGGTCAGCCGCTGGCCGACACCCATCCAGCCTGCGCCCAGCTGCACCATGCCTGTCAGGCCCAGCCCCAGTGCGAACATCAGGTAGGCCAGCGCGCCAACCACCGGCGGGCTTTGCAGTTGAAAGCCCCAGCCGAGGGCGGCCCCGCCTGCGCGCAGGGCCAGCAACAGACCGGCGATGGCGATAAAGCACAGGAGCACACCGGCGGTATAGGCCAGGGCATGGCTGCGCTGAGCGCTGCTGCGGGTCAGGCTGAGTGCTTTCAGCGACAGCACCGGGAACACGCAGGGCATGAGATTGAGCAGTACGCCGCCGCCCAGCGCCAGGAGCAGGGCGAGCCACAGGCCGGTGGGTGCGGGCGCGCTGGCGACCTGTCCGGCTTCGGCGACCTGGTCATTGTTGCGTGCAGCCAGAAGCCAGGCGCTGGCGCTGCCGTCCGTCGGGTCATGGCGCAGCACCGCCGCGAAGTGCTCGGGTGTCTGGTTGAAATAAAGATTGAGGGGCTGGCGGATGACCAGCGCGCCGTCCTCCCGGGCCACCGTCTGTGGCTCGGCATGTTCGACCAGTTCAGCGGCGCCCGCGAAGAAATGCAGGTCCGTGGACGGCATATCTTCCGGTGCCTGAATGCGCACTTCCAGGTAGGTGTCGTGGATCACGAAGCGGGTGGGCCAGTCGGCGGCGAGCGGCTGGCTGTCGCGGCCCTGACGGAACAGCGCCGTGTGTTGCGACAGCGTGCTGATATCCGCCACCGGCAGGGTCAGGGACAGGCTGGCGTCGCCGGGAATGCATTCGGCTTCGCAGACCAGCCAGCTGGCGTCGGCTGTCAGCGTGAAGCCAGTATCGGTATCGGTATCGGTATCGGCATCGAGATCCACCGGCACGGTAATGTCGACCAGTAGCAGGGTGTCGCCCTTGAAGCCGTAGTTGACCAGATGCTCCACCGGAATGCGCTCCGGCGTCGGCCACTGAATACTGCCGGCGCTGGCGCCCTCGGGCAGGGTCCAGCGAATGCGGGTCTCCAGCCCGGAATCGCCGGGATTCAGCCAGTAGGTATGCCAGCCCTCGTCAGGCTGAAGGCGCAGGGCGACGGTGAGGGTGTCGCCGGGGGCGACGGCGCTGACATCGCTGAACAGCTCGGCACGGATATGCGGCGCACTGACACTGCCGGAGCGGGCCGGATCATCGGCGCTGGCGACAACCGCGAGCAGCGCAGCGCACAGCACCAGGAAAGCCGTCAGGCAGTGAGCGATGATCCGGCGTTGATGGCGCATAGGCTTGCGTGTCCTGCAGTCGATTCAGTGGTGTTGCTTCAGCGATAGCGATAGAGCCGGGCACGTACGTCGCCGCTTTCCTTTTCCTTTTCCAGTACCCAGCTTGCGGGGGCGGCAGGTGCCGCATCGTGGCGCCGGGATTCAACATAAACCAGCGCGCCCTCGCTGAGCCAGCCGGGCGCCTCAAGTGCTGCACAGGCGGCGCCTGCCAGACCCAGATCATACGGGGGGTCGATGAAGACCAGATCAAACGGCGTGGCGGGGGCGCCGCGCTGCAGCCATGCCAGCGCATCGGCGCACTGGATATGAATGCGGTCGTCGAAGAGCGGTGTCAGTTGCCGTGACAGGTCAGCCGCGCGCTCCCGCTTCTTCTCCACCAGCAGTGCATGTGCGGCACCGCGCGAAAGCGCTTCGGCGCCCAGCACGCCGGAGCCGGCAAACAGATCCAGCACACGGCGCTCGTATAGGCCGGCGTGCTGCAGCCAGTTGAACAGGGTTTCGCGCATCCGGTCACCGCTGGGGCGCAGGTCGCCGCCGTGGTCGGTGAACTGCAGGCGGCGCCCACGGTGGGTGCCGCCGATGATGCGGACGCTGCCCTTACTGGTCGCCACGCGCGCCGTCCTCGTCGTCGGCCTGCTCGGCCGGGTCTGCGATATCCTCGGGCAACCGTTCCTGTGGCTGGCGCGGACCGATGCTGGCAATCACCACCCGCTGTGGGTCGAGATGACGGCGCAGTGCGTCGCGAATCTGTGCCGGTGTCACGGCAGCGATATCGCGCTGGAACTGGTCCAGGTAATCCAGCGGCAGGTCGTAGAAGCCCATGGAGCCGAGCTGTCCGACAATGGCGCTGTTGGAGGCGGTGCTCATGGCAAAACTGCCGGTGAGGTAATCCACTGCCAGTTCGACCTGTTCCTCCGTGGGCCCCTCGGCAACGAAATCTGCCAGCAGGTCCAGGGTCAGGCCGAGGGCTTCGTCGGCATTGCTGTTGGCGGTCTGCAGCGCGATGGTGAAAGGCGCGGCCGCAGCCATGGGTGACAACGAAGAACTGACGCCATACACCAGGCCGCGTTTCTGCCGCACTTCGTCCATCAGGATGGCATTGAAGCCACCGCCACCGAATATGTGATTGCCCACATAAAGCGCGACATAGTCGTCATGATCCCGGCGCACCAGCTGGGTGCCGATATGGATATGGGTTTGTGACGAGTCGAACGCGATATGGGTATGGGTCTTGTCGCTCGGGGCACTGGCCAGCGGCAGCGCCGGGGCGCGTTCACCTTGCGGCAGAGCGCCGCTCAGTTGCTCCGCGATGCGACGAGCTTCGTCCTCCGGTACGGCGCCAACAATGGCAATGACCGCATTGCCGGCGGTGTAGAACTGCTGATAAAAGTCGGCCAGCGCGTCCCGCGTAATGCGCGGCAGGCTTTCCGGCGAACCGCCGGAGTGAATGCCGTAGGGGTGTGCGCCGAACAGGGCGCTATTGTAGGCGCGCGCCACTTGCGGCCCCGGCACCTGCTGCTGCATGAGCAGACTCTGCAACATCTGCGTGCGGATGCGCGCCAGGGCGTCGTCCGGGAAATCCGGGCCGCGCAGGATGCGCGTCGCCAATGCCAGCGCGGGCGTGCGGAATTCGTCGTCGCTCAGGGTCGTCAGGCTGACCAGCCCCATGTCCCGGTGGCTGCTGGTGCCGAAGCGTGCGCCCATATCCTCGAATTCGCGGGCGATATCCTCCACATCCAGGCCGTCTGCGCCCTGGTCCAGCAAGGCGCTGGTGAGGCTGGCCAGACCCGGCAGGTCGCCATCCCGGGCGCTGCCGGCGTTGAAGACCAGGCGTACGTCCAGCATGGGCAATTGGTCGGTGTGCACGAACAGCACGCGGCTGCCGGCGTCGGTCTGCCATTGCTGTATCGACAGCTCCCGGCGACCGGGTTCGGCGGCTCGGATCTCGGCCAGGGAGGTGGGGAAGCTGGCGGTTTGCGTCTGCACCGGTGAGGTGGGCCAGTTGAGCACAAACGTCAGGGCAATGAGTGCCAGCACGGCAAGCAGCGCGGTGAAAAAACGGCGGTCACTCATTGTGCGTCTCCTGCGTCAGCGCCCGAGTCGGCGGTGTCGGGATGGCTCATGCGCGGCTGCACATGGGCCACGGCCCGGCGCTCGCTGGTGAGATAGCGCCGGGCGACAGCGCTCACATCTTCAGGCGTGACAGCGGCCAGCGCCTCGGCCATGCCGGCGCGCAGGCGCCAGTCGATGCCCAGCACGGACAGGTAACCCAGTTCCATGGCCTGTCCGAACAGGGAATCCTGCCCGAAGACATGGCTGGACAGCACCTGGGCGCGTACGCGATCCAGTTCCGTGATGTCCGGGGGCGTCTCGGCAATGGCCCGTATTTCTGCTTCGATGGCGGCTTCCAGCTCGTCCAGGCTGGTGCCCGGTGTCGGGGAGGCGCTGACAATCAGGGCGCCGTCGCCCCGGGCCAGGCCGCGATAGCTGGCGCCCGCGCCGGCGGCCAGGCGTTGTCCGCGCACCAGATTGCGCTCGAAGCGTGCGCTGCGGCCGCCGTCCAGCACGCCACTGAGCATGCTCAGGGCATAGAATTCATGGCTGTCGTCGGCGGTCAGCAGAGAAGGCAGGTTCCAGCCCATGTACAGGGTCGGCACCTGCACCGGCATGGCCAGGTTCAGGCGTCGCTCACCGGCGATGTCCGCTTGACGAGGCTCGGGCCGGGCCGGCACATCCCGGGCCGGGATACTGCCGAAGAAGCGCTCCGTGAGGGCCCGCACCTCGTCGACATCCACGTCACCTGCCACGACCAGGATGGCATTGCCGGGCATGTACCAGCGCTCATACCAGTGCTCGGCCATTTCCGGTTGATACTGTTCGATCTCCTGACGCCAGCCGATGATGGGGTGGGCGTAGCCCTGGCCTGGGCTGAGGATGCCGGTGAATTTCTCCCAGGCCAGCGCGTTGGGATTGTCGTCGGTGCGCTGGCGCCGTTCTTCCAGTACCACCTGCAGCTCGCGGAAGAATTCGTCGTCGTCGATACGCAGATTGGCCATGCGCTCGGCTTCCAGCTCCAGTGCCAGGGGCAGGCGTGTCGCCTCATATTGCTGGTAGTAGCCGGTGTACTCGTAGGCGGTAAAGGCGTTGGACTGGCCGCCAAAGCGGGCGACGAGGCTGGAATAATCGCCCGGTGACAGGTGTTTGGTGTCCTTGAACAGCATGTGTTCGAGCATGTGACTGATGCCGGTCATGCCCGGCGGCTCGTCAATACTGCCCACCTTGTACCAGACCATGACCACCGCCACCGGAGCCCGATGGTCTTGACGCACCAGGACCCGCAGGCCGTTGTCGAGGGTGAATTCGTGGGTCGGCGGCTGCAGGTCTGCGGCCCAGGCACCGGCGGGCAGGCAGAGCCAGGCCGCCAGAGTGAGCATTCGCAGTCCGCGTCCTGCCAAAAGGCGTATCATGGCGTGCAAGGTATGCATAGGGGCTCGCATCAGATGTGATTCGTCTCCATGTATATGTCGGTGGCCGCTTTCTTTGCCTGAGGCGGGATGATAGGCCTGAGGCGGGATGATAGGATAGCGCGGCCCTGCTGTCGTGTGACGCCATCCCGACACACCCGCATGTACATCATTACCACACCTTACTACCACACAGTGGAAAGACCCGGCATGACTGATGAAGTTTCCAGCAAACCCGATTCCGACAAGGACGACGAGCGTAAGGACAGTGGCCTTTTCTCACGCATGTTCCGCCGTCGGCAGGACGACGCCGACAAGGCTGCGGCTGATTCAGCATCCAGCGTAGCGCCGCAGGAAGAGGCTCAGGCAGAGGCCCAGGAAGAGAGCCTCTGGACCCGAATGAAGACCGGGCTGGACAAGACACGCCAGAATTTCGGCAAGGGCCTGGCCGACCTGCTGGTGGGCGCCAAGGAAATTGACGACGAGATTTTCGAAGAGATCGAAACCCAGCTGCTGGTGGCGGATGTCGGTGTCGAAGCCACCGATACCATCGTCAGCGCGTTGACAGAACGGGTCGGTCGCCAGGAGCTGGTGGATGCGGATGCGCTGTATGACGCCCTCCAGGAAGAATTGCGCCGGCTGCTGGTGCCGGTGAACAAGCCGCTGGTGATCGAGGCGGACAAGAAGCCCTATGTAATTCTCATGGTCGGCGTGAATGGCGTCGGCAAGACCACGACCATCGGCAAGCTGGCCAAGCGCCTGCGCAATGATGGCAAGTCCGTGATGCTGGCAGCGGGGGATACCTTCCGTGCTGCCGCAGTGGAGCAGCTGCAGGTCTGGGGTGAGCGCAATGATATCCCGGTGGTGGCGCAGCATACCGGCGCAGATTCAGCCTCGGTGATCTTTGATGGCGTTCAGGCTGCCGTGTCGCGGGGCGTGGATGTGCTGATTGCTGATACCGCGGGTCGCCTGCATACCCGCGGCAACCTGATGGAAGAACTCAGCAAGGTGGTGCGGGTCATGAAGAAGCTGATTCCCGATGCGCCCCATGAAGTGCTGCTGGTGCTGGATGCCGGCACCGGCCAGAATGCCATCAACCAGGCGCTGGAGTTCCGCAAGGCGGTGGGCGTCACCGGGCTGGCGCTGACCAAGCTGGATGGGACTGCCAAGGGCGGTATTCTGTTCGCGCTGGCCCAGCGCACCGGTCTGCCGATCCGCTTTATCGGGGTGGGCGAAAAACTCGAAGACCTGCGGCCGTTTGACGCCGAGGAATTTGTTCAGGCGTTGTTTGAGGATGTCACCGGGGCCTGATGGCGGTCCGGGTGCGGAGTCGGTGAATGATACAGCTGGATCGTGTCAGCAAGCGCTATACCAGCCCCGGCATGGGCAGCAAGGATGCACTGAAGCAGGTATCGCTGAAGCTGCCCGCCGGCGAGCTGACGTTTCTCACCGGGCACTCCGGTGCCGGCAAAAGCACGCTGTTGAAACTGATCATGATGATCGAGCGACCGACCGCCGGCGAGATTCTGGTGGATGGTATCCCGCTCAATCGCGTTGGCCGCAGCGGCATTCCGCTGGTGCGCCGCCGTATCGGCATGGTGCACCAGAACCATCAACTGCTGTTTGATCGCAGCGTCTATGACAATGTGGCGCTGCCGCTGGTGATCGCCGGTTTCCCCCACGCCGACATCGGCAAGCGCGTGCGCGCAGCGCTCGACAAGGTCGGCCTGCTGAGCAAGGAAAAGCTCAATCCCATGATGCTGTCCGGCGGTGAGCAACAGCGCGTCGGCATCGCCCGGGCCGTGGTCAACAAGCCGCCGTTGCTGCTGGCGGATGAGCCCACCGGTAATCTTGATCCGGAGCTGTCTGCGGAAATCATGGACCTGTTCAAGGACTTTGCCCGCGTTGGCGTGGCGGTGATGATCGCCACCCACGACCTCTCCCTGATTGCCCGCTACAGCCACCGGTTGCTGACCCTGCGCGAAGGCCATCTGGTCGCAGACCGGGATGAGACGGCGGACGACGAGGCTGGCAACGGGAGCCCGACATGACCGCCAAACGTCCGGGTCGTAATGCGACACCCCTGAAGCCGAAGCGCGCCGCGCCCGTGGCACCGCCGCGTCGCAGCAGCGGTGCCCGCGCCGCACGCAGCGCCTGGCGCGACCGACTGGATTCCTGGCGTTTGCATCATCGGGATTCGGCACGCGATGCGCTGCAGCGTATGCGCGCGGCGCCCTCTGCCACCGCCATGACGGTGCTGGTGATTGCCATTGCCCTGGCGCTGCCAGCCGGTATTACCGTGTTGCTGGAAAATGCCCAGGCAGCGACCCGCGACTGGGACGGCAACGCGCATCTGTCGGTATTCCTGAATGCCGACGTGGACAGCAGCCAGCAGCGCGCGCTGGCCGAAGCCTGGCAGCAACGTGATGATGTGGAGCGTACCCAGGCGGTCACCCGCGAGCAGGCCCTGGCGGAATTCCGCGAGTTGTCGGGTTTCGGCGATGTGCTGGATGCGTTGCCGGACAATCCACTGCCGCCACTGATCATGGTCTATCCCGTGGACGCCCACCCGGATCGGCTGGCCGCGCTGCAAGCGGCCCTGAATGCAATGCCGGAGGTCGATCTGGCCCAGCTGGACGTGCTCTGGGTGCAGCGCCTGCATGCCATGATCGAGCTGGCAGGCCGGATCGTGGGGGCCCTGACCCTGGCACTGGCGCTGGCCGTGGTGCTGGTGGTGGTGAATACCATTCGCCTGGCCATCGAGAGCCGCCGCGAGGAGATCGTGGTGATCAAGCTGGTGGGCGGCACGGATGGCTTTGTGCGCCGCCCGTTCCTGTATACCGGCTTCTGGTTCGGGCTGGCGGGTGGGCTGGTGTCCGTGGTGCTGGTGCAGAGCGCCATGCTGTGGATCGGCTCGCCCATCGACGAGTTGACGGCCCTGTACGAAAGTGAGTACTCGCTTATCGGGATCGGCTTTGTCAATGCGCTGGTGCTCCCGGTCTTTGCTGGCCTGCTGGGCCTGATGGGCGCCTGGCTGGCGGTGTCCCGCCACCTCAATGACATCGATCCGCAGCTGCTTTGACAGGTCGGACACGCTGGGCAAGCAGCGGGCCAGGCGGGTGATAGGCAGGTGATAGCCGGGGGCTATTGCGGGAACAAATCCGCACCCTTAGCACTCAAAGGCAACGAGTGCTAATATCCTGCGCAAGGTGATTGAAGGAACATGACCATGCAACTGCAGAAAATTGATGCCCTGCAACTGATGAACGTGCCCGGCGGCAGCCTGGACAGCTATATTTCTGCTGTCAGCGCTGTGCCGATACTGAGCGCCGAAGATGAGCGTGCACTGGCAGAGCGGTTGTTTTATCACGATGACATCGACGCGGCGCGCAGTCTGGTGCTCTCGCACCTGCGCTTCGTGGTACATATTGCCCGCAGCTACACGGGTTACGGGTTGCCGCTGGGTGATCTGGTCCAGGAAGGCAATGTCGGCCTGATGAAAGCGGTGCGCCGCTTCGACCCGAGCGTTGGCGTGCGGCTGGTGAGCTTCGCCGTGCACTGGATCAAGGCCGAAATCCACGAATTCGTCCTCAAGAACTGGCGCATCGTGAAAGTGGCGACCACCAAATCGCAGCGCAAGCTGTTCTTCAACCTGCGCGGCGCCAAGAAGCGTCTGGCGCGACTGACCCCGGAAGAGACCCAGCGTGTGGCCGATGATCTCGGTGTCAGCACGCGGGATGTCCGCGAGATGGAAGGACGGCTGGCGGCATTCGATGCCTCGTTTGACGGGCCCATGGATGACGACGAAGACAGCCCGGTGGTGTCTCCGGCCCAGTACCTGCAGGCCGAGGGCGGCGATCCGGCGGATATTCTTGCCGATCAGGACTGGCAGGAGCAGAGCAGCCGGCGTCTGGGTTCGGCCTTGCTGAGTCTGGATGAGCGCAGCCGCGACATTCTCGAGCGGCGCTGGCTGGCGGAAGACAAGACCACGTTGCAGGATCTGGCCAACCAGTACGGTGTATCGGCCGAACGCATCCGGCAGCTGGAAAACGCCGCGATCGGCAAATTGCGCAATGCGATGGTGGCCTGACCCGCTTCAGGGCTGTGCGCCTCAACCCTGATGTCGATCTCAGGTAGAATGAACGCCGCCTTCGGGCGGCGTTTTTGTGTCCACTATTCTTGCGAGGGTGCACGGATGAAAATGCTGTTGATACTGGGTGCCCTGAATGCGGCATTGGCGGTGGTCTGCGGTGCCTTTGGTGCCCACGGCCTCAAGGCCCGTGTCGAAGCGGGCCTGCTGGAGGCCGGGCGGCTGGATACCTGGGCCACGGCCAGCGAGTATCATTTCTTCCAGGCCCTGGGCCTGCTGCTGGTCGGGTTGCTGGCGAAGCAGTTCAGCGCCGCTGTGGGTATCGTGACCGCAGGCTGGATACTCTTTGCCGGCATGCTGGTCTTCAGTGGCAGCCTCTATCTGCTGGTGCTCACCGGCCAGCGCTGGCTCGGCGCCGTGACACCCTTCGGCGGCACCCTGCTGATCATCGGCTGGGTCTGGCTCGCCTTTTCGCTCTACAAAACGGTCTGACAGCAATGCAACTTCAGGTTAACGGTGACACGCTGGCATTCGAGGGCGAGACCATCGCCGATTTGCTGGTGGTGCTCGAGATCAGTGGCCGGCGTCTGGCGGTGGAGGTGAATCGCGACATCGTGCCCAAAGGCGAACATGGCAGCTACCGGCTGCAGGACGGCGATGAGGTGGAAATTGTCCATGCCATTGGCGGGGGCTGACCGTCGGGCGACACAAAATCCATCCGCAGTGATCAGACAGGAGCAGCAATGAGTGATTCACACGTGTCCGGGGCGCAGGCGTCTGCCGATACCTTTCAGGTAGCGGGCAAGACCTATCAATCGCGTCTGTTGATCGGCACCGGCAAGTATCGGGATTTCGACGAGACCCGCGCCGCAATCGAAATGAGCGGTGCGGAAATTGTCACAGTGGCGATTCGGCGCACGAACATCGGCCAGAATGCCGGTGAACCGAATCTGCTGGATTTTATTTCTCCGGACAAATACACCATCCTGCCCAATACCGCCGGGTGTTATACCGCCGCCGACGCGGTACGCACCTGCAAGCTGGCCCGGGAGCTTCTGGATGGCCACGATCTGGTCAAACTGGAAGTGCTGGGCGACCAGAAAACCCTGTATCCACAGATGCGCGAAACCCTGATCGCCGCCGAGCAGCTGGTGGCGGATGGATTCAAGGTGATGGTGTACACCAACGACGATCCCATTGCGGCAAAGACGCTGGAAGAAATGGGTTGCGTGGCGGTGATGCCGCTGGGCTCGCTGATCGGCTCGGGGCTGGGCATTCTCAATCCCCACAATATCCGCATCATTATCGAAGAAGCCCGTGTGCCGATCATCGTCGATGCCGGTGTGGGCACCGCCAGTGATGCAGCGCTGGCCATGGAGCTGGGCTGTGAGGGCGTGTTGATGAACTCGGCCATTGCTCATGCCGGTCAGCCGGTGTTGATGGCGAGCGCCATGAAAAAAGCCATCGAAGCAGGTCGCGAGGCGTTTCTGGCCGGGCGCATGCCGCGCAAGGCCTACGCCAGTGCCTCCTCGCCGCTGGACGGGCTGGTGCGCTGATGGACGCCCGGCCGGTGCAGAGACATTCCGTTCAGAGACAGTTAGTGCAGACACAACTGGCAGCGCTAGTAGGGTTTGCCACCGTCTCCCGGGAGTCGAATCTGGCGTTGATTGATTACGCCGAGGCCTGGCTGACGGAGCATGGTGCGGTGTGTGAACGCATTGCCAGCGACGACGGCACCAAGGCCAACCTGCTGGCCCGAATTGGTCCCGCAGTGGCCGGTGGTGTGGTGCTGTCCGGACACACCGATGTGGTGCCGGTGGCGGGCCAGGACTGGCACAGCGATCCGTTTGTGCTGACCCCCGGCGACGCCGACCGGCTATACGGGCGCGGCACCTGTGACATGAAAGGGTTTCTCGCCTGCGCCCTGGCCATGGTGCCGGGGTGGTCGCAGGCGGATCTGCGGCGTCCGATCTATCTGGCGCTGTCCTACGACGAAGAAGTCGGGTGCCTGGGCGCGCCGCGCATGATTGAACGTTTGCTGGCGCAGCATCCGCGTCCGGCTGCGGTGATTGTTGGCGAACCGACGCTGATGCAACCGGTGGTGGCCCACAAGGGCAGTACCAACCTGCGCACGACGGTGACAGGCAAGGCGGCGCACTCCAGCCAGATCGATCAGGGTGTCTCGGCGATACATCTGGCGGCGCGGCTGGTGACGGCCATCGAAGACGTCATGACCGCTTTGCGTGCCGAAGGGCGCACTGACGAGGCGTTCAATATTGCCCATTCGACCCTGCACGTGGGGCGCATCCAGGGCGGCATTGCCATCAATGTCATGGCGCCTGAATGCCATTTTGATTGGGAAATTCGCCATCTGCCGACGGATCACTTCGAGGAGCTGCTGGCCCGGGTCGAGGTGCGGGCAGAGGCGCTGGTGGCGGAGCACGGCCGAGGCCTGGCCGATGTCTCAGTGCGCACCGAGCGGCTGACGGCCACCGTGCCGCCCCTGGCCAACCGGGACAACGGCGCGGCCCTTGCGCTGTGCAACAGATTGATCGGCGAGCTGCCCACAGAGCAGGTGGCCTACGCCACGGAAGCCGGCCAGTTTCAGCAGGCCGGCTTGCCGACCGTCATATGCGGCCCGGGCAGTATCCGTCAGGCGCACCAGCCGGATGAGTTCATCACGCTGGATCAGCTCGATGCCTGCACGGCCTTTCTGCACGCACTGACGCACGATCTGACACAACAAGGTTGACCTTGCCACAGTGGCAGGCTTTACACAGGGAATGAGACGGCGGCATCACAGGAGGACATCATGGATGACATCAGTCTTGCGGCGCAGCTGCGCCGTCCCGCTGGCGATGATGCCAGCGCCATCGGCGAGAAAATGAATATCTCCAATGCTGCGGTGAACCGGCAGGCCATCGGCATGCTGGGGCTGTCGGCACCTCAGCGCGTGCTGGAAATCGGCCCGGGCAACGGGGCCTTTATCGAGGAGATTGTTGCGGATACTGCCGGCGAGGCGACAGGGGTCCACTACACCGGGCTGGACTGGTCTGCCGCCATGGTCGAGGAGGCATCCCGCCGCAATGCGGCGCTGGTCCGCAGCGGCTGTGTGCAACTGCTGCACGGTGATGCGGCCGCGTTGCCTTTTTCGGCAGCATCGTTTGAGCGTGTGATGGCGGTGAATGCCCTGTATTTCTGGCAGCCACCGTTGCAGTACCTGGCTGAAATACGCCGGGTAATGACGCCGGATGGCCTGCTCTGTCTTGCCTTCGGCGACAAGGCCTTCATGCGCCATCTGCCTTTCACCGCCCACGGTTTTTCCCTGTATGACAGCGACGATGTGGGTGCCCTGCTGACACAGGCCGGGCTGCACGTGGTGAGCGTGCGCCGCTTCCATGAACATGCCAGAGGTATCACCGGCGGTGAGCTGGACAAGACCTTCATTCTGATGACCGCAAGGCCTGCCTGAATACGATGGTGTCGAATGGGCGGGCGCCCGGGCGACCAGAGAGACATCTCTCTCGTTGTGATCGGAGCCCGCCATGCAATACATCTGCCTGATTTACCTTGATGAACGGCGTCTGGCGGCGCTTCCGGACAGCGAGCTACGTGCGTTGCAGGCGCAGTCGGCCCGATGTGAAGCGGACTGGCGCGCAGAGGGTCTGCTGGTGGCCGCCGAGGCACTGGGCTCGGTAGAGTTGGCGACGACATTGTGCAATGAATGGCGCAATGAGTGGCGCAATGACCCGCAGCGTGTATCGGTGCGCCATGGCCCGGGTGCCTGCACGCCGGAACAGCTGGCGGGCATCGTCATTATCGATGCGCAGGACCTGGACGCTGCGTTGCGTCTTGCTGCGGCGCTGCCAGTCCGGCAGTTGGGCAGTGTCGAAGTGCGCCCGCTGCTCCCCGCCTCTCGCCTCGGCGTGCCCTGCCCCGCTGCCGAGCTTTCGATGACACAAGACAGCGTGGCCCCGCGATGAGGTACCTGTGCCTGATCTACGGGCCGCTTGCGGAGCCCTGTGTGTTGCCACCCTGCGGGGTGCGCCACATTGAGCTGGCGTATCAGGTCTGCAATGATCCGGTGATGCATATTGGCGGCTCGACAGCAGAGGACGCGGTCCCCCGTCCTGCCGGGCCCAGCGGCATGTTGTTGATCGAGGCCCGGGATCTCAACGATGCCATTCGCATTGCCAGCCGGGTGCCGTTCGCCGACGGCGGCGTGGTGGAGGTGCGTCCGGTCAGAGCGCTGCAGCCGGGTGCGGCCGCAGGTGCGGCTGCAAGTGCGGCCGCAGGTGCGGCCGGCCAGGATGAGGAGAATGCTTGAGTGAGTTGACGGCACAGGCAACGGTCGAGGCGGTATACCGGGCGGAATCCCGCCGCGTGCTGGCGACGCTGATCCGCTTGCTGGGTGATTTCGATCTGGCGGAAGAGGCGCTGCAGGAAGCCTTCATCGCGGCGGTGGAACAGTGGCCCCGCGATGGCGTGCCGGGCAACCCCCGCGCCTGGCTGGTGTCCGCCGGGCGTTTCAAGGCCATCGACAGCCTGCGCCGCCGCATGCGGTTTGATGCCTCGGTGCGCGAGCTGGCCATTCGCCTTGAGGGGCAGGACGAGGACCCGGTGACCCGCGCGCTGGAAGACAGTGTGGAAGATGACCGGCTACGTCTTATCTTTACCTGCTGCCACCCGGCGTTGCCGGAGGATGCACAGGTGGCCCTGACATTGCGGGAAGTGTGTGATCTGACCACGGAAGAAATTGCCCGGGCGTTTCTTGTCGGCACGCCGACCCTGGCCCAGCGCATTGTGCGCGCCAAGAACAAGATCCGTGACGCCGCCATTCCCTACATCGTGCCCGAGCGCAGCGAGTTGGCCGGTCGGCTGGACGCTGTGTTACGGGTCATCTATCTGGTGTTCAATGAAGGCTACTATGCCAGCTCCGGTGAGGCGCTGGTGCGCACGGACATTTCGGCGGAAGCCGTGCGCCTGGGGCGCCTGCTGCATGAATTGCTGCCGGAACCGGAAGTGGCGGGCCTGCTGGCGCTGATGTTGCTGGCCGAAGCCCGTCGTCCGGCGCGCACCACGCCGGAAGGTGCGCCGATACTGCTGGAAGATCAGGATCGCACTTTGTGGGATCAGGCGCTGATCGCCGAGGGTGAAGCGCTGGTGGAAACGGCGCTGCGGTCGCGACGTTTCGGGCCCTACACCTTGCAGGCCGCCATCGCAGCTGTGCATGCTGAGGGGCGCAGTGCCGAAGAAACGGACTGGCCGCAGATTGTCGGTTTGTACGATGTACTGCTGAGGGCTGCGCCCTCGCCCGTGGTGGCATTGAACCGGGCGGTGGCGGTGGCAATGCGTGATGGACCCGACACCGGGCTGGCGCTGATTGATGCCATACTGGAAGACGGCGATCTGCAGGAATACAGCCTGGCTCACGCTGCGCGGGCGGACATGTATCGGCGCCTGGGGCGTCAGGCGGAGGCGCGCAATGCTTATGCCGAGGCGCTGGCCTTGTCCACACAGCAGGCCGAAAAAGATTTCTTCGCCCGGCGTTTGCGCGAGCTGGGCGGACATGAATCGGGAGAACGACAATGAAATATCTGTGCCTGGTCTACAGTGATGAGCAGTTGCTCCACAGCTTGCCGGAAAGCCCGGAAGATGCCGAGTGCCATGCGTACGCCGAGGCGGTGGCAAGTGCCGGCAAGATGGTGGCCGCAGAAGCGCTCGAACCGGTGAATACGGCGGTGACCGTGCGAGTCCGCCAGGGGCAGGTGTCGGTCACCGATGGCCCCTTTGCGGAAACCAAGGAACAGCTCACGGGGTTCTACCTGATCGAGGCCGACAGCATGGAAGAAGCCGTCAAGGTCGCAGCAGGCATCCCCCCGGCCAGGGTGGGCAGTATCGAAGTGCGGCCTGTTCGTACACTGGAGGTCTGATGTTTTTCCAACGAATGATATTGGCCTGTGTGTGTTGTCTTGGTCTGCTCACCGGCGTCGCCGCCAGTGATGAGCCCAGGCCCGTGGATGTCACGACACTGGTGGAAGTGGAGATTGCGACGCTGGCCGTGGCCATTGATGGCTCCCCGGTGGTGTTGCTGCGAGAGCCCGGTGCCAACCGGGTCATTCCCATCTTTATCGGTCATGCCGAAGCCCAGGCGATTGCGCTGGGGTTGAGGGGCCAGCGCTTCCCTCGCCCACTGACCCATGATCTCTTCGGCAATATTTTCGACGCCCTGGACGTGACGCTGGAGCGCGTGTTTGTGGATGATCTGGCCGGTGGCGCCTTTCTGGGCATGCTGGAGCTTCGTGTCGCCGGATTGGCCGCCCCGGTGCGGGTCGACAGTCGCCCCAGCGATGCACTCGCGCTGGCGGTGCGCTCTGGTGCCAGCATCCACGTCGCACCCAAAGTGCTGGATGCTGCCGCGCAGATTGATTACCGCGGACTGGACGATGAGCTGGTGACGGCGCTGGGGGTAACGGTCAGTGCCGTGACCGACGAGCTGCGCGAGGCCCTGTCTCTCCCCGAGCAGGACGGGCTGCTGGTGACGGACGTCACCGGCGCGGCGGCGGACCAGGGCCTGGCAGCGGCAGCGTTGCTGCTGTCGGTCAATGGGGAAACGCCATCGTCACCGATGCACTACCTGGAACTGGTCAACGCAACCGAAGAAGGCGAAAAGGCCCGGCTGCGCTTCTGGCAGGATGGCGAGGAACATGAGATCGAGCTGGCCACGGACCAGGCGCCACGCCGTCGCGTACCGCCACCACCCCGGGGCGGTCTGCAACCTTCATAGCTGTTCTACCTGGCTGTTTACATGATCCGCCGTGTCCCCCTCATGCGTTACCGGGCTATCCCGGTGGGCACGGCAACACGCCCGACTCAGATAGATAACTCAGACAGGGGTGTGCGGTGATGATGAAAGCAGGGCCGGTAATGATGGCGTTGATCGCCATGGCGAGTATCGGCGCGGTATCGGCGTCGGGCAAGATTGATCGCATTGTTCAGGTGCAGATGGAGCAAGGCGCCCGATTCTTTGCCAATGAAGGCTATGTATCGCAGGGCGCGTCCCGCTATGGTGCCTTGCCGGATGGTGGTGAAGAGCGCATTCCCTTCGGTATTCGGGCAGGTGTCAATCATGTCTTCTATGGCGCGTGCGATGTGGACTGTGACGACCTGGATCTGTTCCTGCTCGACAGTAACGGCGATGTGCTGACCAGTGATGTCCTGCTCGATGATGTGCCGGTTGTCGAGTACACACCGGATACGGACATGCAGGTCACACTGGTTGTGAGCATGGCCAGTTGCAATATCGCACCGTGTGCCTACGGCGTGGCGTTACTCGTTGATGACCAGTAACGTCCCGCGTGAATCGGGCTCACCCAACGGGGTAGCCCGGTAGGGTGATAGGTCTCTCACCCCTGTTCTCCGTAAATTGGAGCTTTCCAATCAGGAGACAGGACAATGAAACGGACATCTTTTCTGATGGCCATGGCGTTGGCGGGCACGCTGACGGGGTGTGGCGGTGGCTCGGGCAGCAGCTCGGACGGCGGCAATGGTGGGCCGGGCGGTGGCGGTGATGAGCAGGGCGACACCCTGCCCGTGCTCAGTGGCCTTGCCGGGGACGCCGACAATCACGACTACCTGTACTACACCGCTGCCATCGAAGGCAGCGAAGGGTTGTACGCCGTTAACCCGCAGAACCCGGCATCGCCTCTGTTGGCCGACGCCGACCTGGCGGAGGGCCTGACGGGCCCCAACTTCGATTACGACCGACTCGTTTTCCCGATTCATGAGGCCACCATCACCGGTGACGGTGGCATTGCTGATTTCCGCGTTGCGCAGGTCTTTTACGGGGATGGCATGAATCATTTCCCGCCGTTAACGGAAAGCCTCGGTTACCAGCGTGTGAGTACGGATGCTGGCGTGCTGTCGCCATCCCCGGTCAGTGTTTCGTCTGCACCGGGGGGTATCCCGTTTCTGCAAGGGGCCTTCTTCCAGTTTGACCTGAATGATGCGCTGGGCACGCTGATTCTTTATCGCCTGGCGGATGACTGGTTGCAGATTGCCGTAGGTGATGGCGGCCAGGTGGCACCGCGTGAGATGGATGCTGATTACGAGCCTGTCGCCACAGTGCTGGATGCCAGCGCTGCAGCCGGAGGCGGCTATCTGGTGGTCGATACCGGCAACAACAACAGATTGCTGCAGCTTGATGTGGCGCTGGTTGCGGTTGGCGCCGTCAATGCTGGCGGCGCGCCGCTGGAAGACATTACCAGTGTACAGCCACTGGGTTCGCCCCAGGCAGACGGTAGCCAGTACCTGGTCATCGGCATCGACGAGGATCAGGCGACCCTGTGGCGCTATTCGCCTGGCGGTGCGGGCGCAGGCACCGTCGCGCCCGTGCTCAACGCCAGCAGTGAGCCCTACGGCTTTCCGGCGGCGCTGTTTGGCCAGATTGATCCGATTCGCGGCAGTGCCGCGCTACCACCCCCGGAACATATTGCCGCGAACGACGGCGTGCTGTTCTTCAAGCAAGGCGAGTTTTTGCTTTTCAACGAGAGCTTCGATCTTGTCCGGGTCGAGGGCGTCAGCTGGTCGCTGATCGAAGAGGTTGAAGACACGCAGGGCCCGTTCCTGGTGGCCACGGAGGATGGCGTGGCGCTGGCAACGCCTGCGGAAATCATTGCATGGAATACGGATGGTTCAGGACGACGCGTTCTGGATGCGGATGACCGCAGTATTTTCGGACAGGAGATCGAGCATGATTTCTTTACCATCGGTGGCGGCTGGCTGTTCTACAACCGCTCCCAGGGATTTCCGGAAATTTCAGTGGCCGCTGCGGTGCGCCTGGACGGCAGCGAAAGCCTGAATCTGCATGATGCCCGGTGGGTGGGCGCCTCGACCGATGGTACGGCGGCAGCAGTGGATCAGCTCAGCCTGTTGTCTGCTTCCGAGGTCTTCCTGCTGCGCGATAACGGTGAACTGGCGGCGCTGTCCGCTGCAGACCCGAGGGCGGGCGCGGTCACGCTGGGCACCCTGCCTGAAGGCAATGTCGGCGCGCGGATGTTCGGGCTCGCGCCGGGGCCACACCGGTTGGTGCAGTCACGCACCGATGCCGGGTCGGATCCGGATCGGTTCGACGTGCTTTACGTGGATACGCGTACAGCGGGCTCACTCATACGACTGACACCGACATCCTCACCGTTAACACAGCAGCGCCCGGTCAGCGGTTTCTGACACGCGCCTGATATGGGCCCTGGCACGCGAAAAAAAGCGCGCTACATGAGTCTGTGTAGCGCGCCGTTGGTGTCTCTGTCCTGATGGCTTGCAGTATGTCGGAGAGTCCGATGACGGGATTCGGCTATTTGGCGGACGCTGCTGTGGGCGCCTGGGTCTCATCGCCGAAAAACGTGTAAAGCCGGTCGAGTATCCCGCGTATCAGCCCGCCCTGCAGGCTGATGTGCGCCAGCAGTTCTGCCAGCACATCCTCTTCGTCAATGGCGTCGATATTTTCCCGCAGCATGTCCAGCGGGCGTAGCCGTTTGATGTCCAGCGTATCTGACAGATCGAATTCGCAGGCGTCGTCCCAGCACAGGTTGAGCTTGACCACCGCCATGCCGGTATCCAGATGGGCGAGAATTTCTTCGCGGCCGAGATCCATAGCTGTAAAGCGCACGCTGGCGCCTGCATCACTGTCGGCCTTCAGTTCGCAGCGGTCTCCCAGTGTCAGGCCTGCCGGCAGGTGCTCGGGGTTGCGCAGCCATGCCGTCATGGCTGCGGCGGGCGCATGTTCTGCACCGGGCGGTTTTACCGGCAGGTCACCGACTGCCTTGCGGAGCGTGGCGACCACCTGCTCTGCCCGCGTGCCAGATGCGTCGATGATGATGCGATGGCGCATCATGTCGATCAGAAAGGGAATCCGACGTGAGCGGGTAAAGGCTTTGGGCATCAGCTCGAAGGTGATCTGGTCCTTGAGATCCGCACGCTCCTTGCGCCCGGGTTTGCGCCCTTCCTGCGCCTCGATCTGCTGGACGCGTTCATCCAGCTCTTCCTTGATGACGGCGCCGGGCAACAGCCGGGCGGTTTCCTGATAGGTGGCAAGGATCAGCCCGTCGGTCTCGTGCACCATGCGTTCATCGCCTTTCACCGGGGCAACGAAGCCGTCCACACTCAAGGCCTGCTGCGTGATGGCCGGGCAGTGAGCCCGTGACAGCATCTCGTCCAGTGTGGCAGATGACCAGCCGAACGGCTGGCTGCTCTGGAAGACGGACAGGTTTCTGAACCACATAGCGCTATCTCGAAGGCTGCGGGCGCCGATGTGGCGCCCCGGGAAAGGGCCGCAAACCTTAGCCGACCTGTGCCGCTACCTCAATAGCGTCAGCCGGTAAACGCGATGCGCCAGACAAGCAGCCCCAGCAAACCGAGCAGGATCAGCCATTTGCCAATGATATACAGGCTGCGATTGCGATGTTTGATGCGTTTGAGCAGCGCACTGTAGGCGAGTACGCCCTTGCCGAGCCGGTTGCCGATACCGCTGCGCTGGCTGTCCAGATTGTCGATGGCAAACAGGCTGTTGAAAAAACGACCAAACAGAAAGTAGCCACGCTGAACCCATTTCAGCCGTAGCGGCCTGTCGACATCGGTCATCAGGATGATGCGCGGGACGTCGGTGCGATTGTGCGCCGAGTGGAAATAGGTTTCGTCGAAGATGATGCTCTGGCCGTCGCGCCAGGTGTAGTGCTCGCCGTCGATGATCAGGGCGCAGTCTTCCGAGTTGGGCGTGCTGAGGCCCAGTGAATAGCGCAGTGTGTAAGCGAAAGGATCGTGGTGATTGCTGAGTTTCTTGCCCGGCATCAGCATGGCGAACAGCGCAATATTGATACTGGGTGTCTGATCCAGCAATGCCATGGTATTGGGGGCGAGTGCGCGGGCCGACGGAATGTCGCTGTCATACAGCTTCAGGTAGAAACTTTTCCAGCGACCATTCTTGTAGAAGCTGCTGGCAGGCAGGTCATCCTTGGCGGCAATGTGCCCGTGCTCATAAAGCGCCAATGCCTCGTCGCGAATGACTTCCCATTGGCTCTGTATCAGTTGCAGTTCAGGAAAGTGCTCGGCGCCGATGCGTGGCGTCGTAGGCACTCTGGACAGCAGATAGGCCGGCAGATTGAATGGCACCATGAAGGTGGAAAAATCCGTCAGCTGCCGGGACAGCGGGAAGGTGACGCTGGAACGATGACGAACAAACAGAATGCAGCCGGCATAAGCCAGCACCACGGCAACTATCAACAAAAAGCCCATGACCTTCCCCGACTATGTGACGGGCTGCTGCCGCAGATGCGGCGCAGCCCTTTATTCTGGCAAACTCTGTTCTGGCAAACGCTTCTTCGATGCTAACCGAGAATCCGGTACGGGCCGCCTTGTTCCAGCGCGCGCTGATAGGCCGCTCGAGCGTGAATGCGATCGAGAAAGGCGCCGATAGCAGGATAGCGATCCATGCTGCCACCGCGGGCAGCTGCGGCTTCCAGCGGGAAGCTCATCTGGATGTCTGCGGCGGTAAAGGTGTCTCCGGCGAACCAGTTCCGGTCGGCGAGGTGAGATTCCACCATCTTCAGATGGGTGTCAATCTGCGGCGCCAGGAAGCTGCTGCGCACCTTGCCACACAACCCCCTGGCCACCGGGCGGACCAGGAAAGGCATGGGGGATTTTGGTATCTGGGTGAAGATCAGTGTCATCACCAGCAGCGGCATCAGCGAGCCTTCCGCATAGTGCATGTAGTAGGTGTAATCGATCCAGGCGTCAGTGTCGGGTTCGGGGGCAAGCTGCCGTTTACCATCTGCGCCTTTGCCGTGGCGTTGCAGCAGATACTCGATGATGGCGCCGGTTTCAGCGATGGTGCGAGCGTCATCCGTGATGACCGGGGATTTGCCCAGCGGGTGAACGGCCTTGAGTTCCGGCGGCGCCAGCATGGTCTGGCTGTCACGCTCATAGCGCTTCACCGTATACGGAAGTTGCAGCTCTTCCAGCAACCAGAGCAGGCGCTGGGATCGGGAATTCTCAAGGTGGTGAACGGTAATCATCGGCGGTCTCATTGGTGTGAGGTGTCGGGATCAATGCAAAGCAGGGTGTCTGCCTCTAGAATAGCATCTCCCTCCGCCGGAAAGCTGACAGCCCATGCTCGATTTCATCAAACAGGACAAGGATCCGGTCACCGGGCGCGTGATGCGCAAGGTGCGCAGCTTCGTACTGCGTGAAGGTCGCCTGACTCATGGTCAGCAGCGTGCGCTGGAAGTGCTGTGGCCGGTGTATGGTCTGGAGCGTTCTGCGGGCATGTTGGCCTGTCCGGTCGTGTTTGGTCGTGACGCACCGAGGGTGCTGGAAATCGGCTATGGCATGGGGGCCTCGCTGGCGGATATGGCTGCCATGGCACCGGAGATGGATTTTATCGGCATCGAAGTGCACCGCCCGGGCGTGGGCGCCTTGCTGATGGCGATCGAAGAACGGGGCCTGACGAATCTGCGCAGCTACTGTGACGATGCCGTAGAGGTCCTGGCCGAATGCATACCCGACGGCAGTCTGGCGAGAGTGCAGCTTTATTTTCCTGATCCGTGGCATAAGAAGAAGCACCACAAGCGCCGTATTGTGCAGCCGGCGTTTGTGGCGCTGGTGCAACGCAAGCTGGCCGCAGGCGGCCTGTTTCATATGGCGACGGACTGGGAAGACTACGCGGGCCATATGCTGGAGGTGATGAGGGCAGCACCGGGTTGGACCAATATGGCGGCGGACGGGATGGCGGCAGAAGGAAGCGAATTCTCGCCCCGCCCCGCCTGGCGTCCGGAAACCAAGTTCGAGCGACGCGGCGCGCGCCTGGGGCATGGCGTCTGGGATCTGCTGTACCAGAAGGTGTAACGGGAGACACCGGTAATCAGACTATTCTCTTGGAGTGCCGCTGCAATCTAATTCTTTCGTATCAGTTTGTGTTAATGAACGTCTCATCCAGGGCCTTTTAAGGCCCTTTTTGTTAACACACCCCTGACAAAACAACATAAATCTGTACTTCAGTGCAATCTCCCTCTGGTGAACAATGAGTTCATTATCGCTCGACTGGTTCACGTTTCCTTTGTGACGCCAGTCATTTCAAGGCGACACGGGGGCTCTTTGTGGCACGTTTGTGCACGCAGGAGCACATAAAAAGAACGCTGCACGACCTGGTGAGAACCATAATGACGCTGTCCAGGCCCATCTATGTTTTCGCAATGATTCTGGCGCTGGTATTGATGCTGGCACTTTCCGCTGCGGAAAGCCGTCGCAGTCTCGATCTGTCGGGTTCGCAGGCGGTGATCAGTTGCCATAAGGTGGGCCAGACCGTGGGCCACACTGCTGCCATGGCCGGGTTTGACCTGGTCGGCCTGAAGCCTTGCATCGCCGAGGAAGTCGGTGCGCAGCGCAATGAGGCCAACGCGCGCCCGCTGCCGATGCAGTTGTCCCTGGAATATTACGATGCGGACACGCTCGGCCATTGATGCCGTCAGGCAGGGACCGTCAAGCAGGGACCGTCAAGCAGAGGCATCTTTCAATCTGAACGCACAGACCGTGCCCGCAAACCCCATCCCACCCAGCATCAACAGCACGGCGGTCGTGGAGACCAGTGAAGCCAGTGCGCTCAGCCCGCCTGCGGCCAGCAGCAATACACCAATCGCCGTGTTACTGACGGCGACATAATCCGTACGCCTGTTCCCGTCCGCCATGTCCACCAGGTAGGTCTTGCGACCGATGCGTACGCCCGCGTGGGCAACGGCCAACAGGAAAAAGGCGGAGGGATAGAACCACATGGAGGTGACCAGGGTGTGCTCCGTGAGGGACAGGCCACCGGCGAGCAGACAGGCCATGCTGGCCAGGGCCCCGCCGAGCACCATGACGCGCCGACTGGCCGCGTCGGCCATATACCCCCAGACCGTGGCGCTGATGGCACTGGCCAGGCTGGCGGCCATGACAAAACTGCCCAGTGCCAGCGCGCCGCCGCCCTGCTGCTGTGCCAGCACCACCATGAAGGGTGAGGCCAGCGCGGAGGCCATGAGCAGGGCGCGGGATATCACGAAATGGCGGAAGGGTGCATCGTCCCGCAGCAATGAGAGGCTCGCCAAGGCGGCTTTCAGAGCATTGCCGCCGCCGCTGGTTTCTCCGTCAAATTCCTCTATCCGGGCGAATTGGGCTGCCGCCAGCAGCCATATTGCGGCGGCCACCAGTAACAGGGCGATATAGAACCCCGGGCCCGGATCGGTGTTGTCGTGAAACAGGATGGCGGCCAGGGCCAGCGTGATCAGTCCCGAGAATGTTGCAGCAAGCCCGCTGAGCCGGCCCCGCCGGGACCTGGGGATGCACTTGCCCTGTACATCCTTCATTGCTACGGAGCACAGGCCTCTGGCAAGGCTGAACAGCACCAGCAGGCCGATGATGCCGAGCCCGGCAGCAATGCCTGTCAGTCGCCACACGCAAGCGGCCATGCCGGCCACGGCCAGCCCCTGCAAGACAGCGCCCAGTACCCAGAATTGTTTGCGCTGCGGATGGCGACGCACCCAGGCGCCGATGGCGAGCTGCGGAATCAGCGAGCCGGATTCACGGATCGGCACCAGCCAGGCGACCAGTGAGGCGGGTGCGCCGACGGCGCCAATCAGCCAGGCCAGTACGGTTTTCGGATTGATCAGGAGGTCGCCGATGCTGGTGAGCACCTGGCTGCTGAGCATGCGAACAAAATTGCCCGGCACTTCACGGCAGGCATCGTCGGAGATGTCGGTGCAGACCCGGGCATCTTCGTCGTTGGCGACAAGCTGATACAGCTTGTCCGCCGCCTGCCGGTTGGTGCCCATGTGTTACAGACCCAGATTGTCGAGGATGCGCAAGCTGGCGGCAGACTGGTTCATGGTATAGAAATGCAGGCCCGGCGCGCCGAGTGCCAGCAAGCGTTCGCACAGCCGGGTCACGACCTCTTCGCCGAAAGCGCGCAGGCTGCCATCGTCCGGCTGGTGTTCTGCGCCCTTGCGCACCCAGCGCGGAATGTCGGCACCGCAGGCATCGGAGAAACGCACCAGATTGGCAAAGTTCGTGATCGGCATGATGCCGGGCACAACCGGTGCCGTAACCCCCAGTTTATTCAACTGCTCCATGTAGTACGCGTACGCATCGGCATTGTAGAAATACTGCGTAATGCCATTATTGGCGCCCGCATCAATCTTGCGTTTGAAGTGCGCAATATCATCGGTGAAGGAGCGCGCCTGGGGATGCATTTCCGGGTAGGCGGCCACTTCGATGGTGAAATGATCACCGGTTTCGGTGCGAATCAGCCGCACCAGATCGTCAGCATATTTCAGCGCGCTCTGGGCGTAGCCCATACCGGAGGGCATATCACCGCGCAGCGCGACCAGCCGGGTAATGCCAGCGTCACGGTAGCGATGAATCAGGTCAGTCACCTCGCTCTGGTCCTGGCCAATGCAGCTCAGGTGGGGTGCTGTCTCTGTGCCTGCCTCGCGCACTTTCATCACCGTGTCCCAGGTGCGGTCGCGAGTGGAGCCGCCAGCGCCGAAGGTCACGGAAAAGAACTCAGGGTTTTTCTTGAGAAGCTTCTGCTGCACGAGCTGCAGCTTTTCCAGGCCCTCGTCGGTCTTGGGCGGAAAGAATTCGAAGCTGATGGCATGTTTTGTCATGGTTTTCTCTGTTCAGCCACCACATTGCCCCGCAGGTCAGCGACCTGCGGGGCGTGGCATCAGTATTTGTAGTCTTCGGGTTTGAACGGACCGTCTACGGGCACACCGATGTACTCGGCCTGCTTCTCAGTCAGCTTCGTGATGACACCGCCAAAGCCTTGCACCATATAACGCGCGACTTCTTCGTCCAGATACTTGGGCAGCACCTTGACCGTCAGCATGTCCTTTTTCACCGTATCACTGTGGTTGGCGTAGGCCTGATCAAACAGATACATCTGCGCCAGCACCTGGTTGGCAAACGAACCGTCCATGATGCGGCTCGGGTGCCCGGTGCCGTTGCCCAGGTTGACCAGACGGCCTTCGGACAACAGCAGCAGGAAGTCGCCGGCAGCCTTGTCGCGCCATACTTTATGCACCTGGGGTTTGACTTCTTCCCACTCGAATTCCTTGCGCATGAAAGCCGTGTCCACTTCGTTGTCAAAGTGGCCGATATTGCAGACCACAGCGCCTTTTTTCAGGGCGCGCAGCATGTTGGCATTACACACATCGTAGTTACCGGTGGTGGTGACCAGCAGATCAGTGGTGCCCAGCAGCGTCTTGTCGATGCAGGCTGCGGTGCCGGTGTTGATGCCGTCGATGAAGGGGCTGACCACTTCATAGCCGTCCATGCAGGCCTGCATGGCGCAGATCGGGTCGATCTCTGTTACCTTGACGATCATGCCTTCCTGACGCAGGGACTGTGCTGAGCCCTTGCCCACGTCGCCGTAGCCGATGACCAGTGCTTTCTTGCCGGACAGCAAGTGGTCGGTGCCGCGTTTGATGGCATCGTTGAGCGAATGACGGCAGCCGTACTTGTTGTCGTTCTTCGCCTTGGTGACCGAGTCATTGACGTTGATGGCAGGCACTTTCAAGGTGCCTTTCTTCAGCATTTCCAGCAGACGGTGTACGCCTGTGGTGGTTTCCTCGGTGACGCCGTGGATATGCTTGAGCATTTCCGGGTAGGTCTCGTGGATGTAGCCGGTCAGATCGCCGCCATCATCCAGAATCATGTTGGCATTCCACAGCTCGCCGTCCGCTGTGCGGCAGGTCTGTTCGATGCACCACATGTATTCTTCTTCTGTCTCGCCCTTCCAGGCGAAAACCGGGGTCCCGGCGGCGGCGATGGCTGCCGCAGCGTGATCCTGGGTAGAGAAGATGTTACAGCTTGACCAGCGCACTTCCGCGCCCAGTGCCTGCAGCGTTTCGATCAGCACGGCAGTCTGGATCGTCATGTGAATGCAGCCGATGATGCGGGCGCCCTTGAGGGGTTGCTCGGCACGGTACTTTTCACGGATGGTCATCAGTGCCGGCATTTCGGTTTCGGCAATCTCGATTTCACGGCGGCCGTAGTCGGCCAGTGCGATGTCCGCGACCTTGTAGTCGTGCAGTGCTTGAGCTTTTGCGTTCATGTCTTTCTCCATTCGTCGTCGGCGAATGGGCGCCGTTATGTTGCCACCTGCCTGACCGAGCCTCACGGTTATCCGCTGCAGCGCCCCTCGGTCAGCCAGGCTTGATGCTGTGTGTGACAGTACTACAGGCCTGCGTCAGCCTTCAGGGCTGCGGCCTTGTCGGTTTTTTCCCAGGTGAAATTGTCACCGGTGCGGCCGAAATGACCGTAAGCGGCCGTCGCCTGGTAGATCGGGCGGCGCAGGTCCAGCATCTCGATGATGCCGCGCGGGCGCAGGTCGAAATGTTGACGCACCAGTTCGATGATCACGTCATCCGACACTTTGCCGGTGCCGAACGTGTTCAGCGAGATGGAGGTCGGTTCTGCCACGCCGATGGCGTAGCTCACCTGGATCTCGACCTTCGAAGCCAGCCCTGCGGCCACGATGTTCTTCGCCACATAGCGACCGGCGTACGCGGCAGAGCGATCCACTTTCGTGGGATCCTTGCCAGAGAAAGCGCCGCCACCGTGACGGGCCATGCCGCCGTAGGTGTCAACAATGATCTTGCGCCCGGTCAGGCCGCAATCGCCCATCGGGCCGCCAATGATGAACTGGCCGGTGGGGTTGATATGGAAACGGGTCTTGTCGTGCAGCCATTCTTTCGGCAGCACGGGCAGCAGCACCTCGTCCATGATGGCTTCGCGCAAATCTTTCTGACTGATATCCGGTGAATGCTGTGTGGACAGCACCACGGCATCAATGGCCACCGGCTTGCCGTTTTCGTAGCGCAGGGTGACCTGGCTTTTCGCGTCCGGACGCAGCCACGGCAGCACGCCGTTCTTGCGCAGTTCCGCCTGGCGCTCCACCAGACGGTGAGAGAAGAAGATCGGGGCTGGCATCAGCGTGTCGGTTTCATCTGTTGCGAAACCGAACATCAGGCCCTGGTCACCGGCGCCGATTTCCTTGTCTTCCTTTTCGTCCACGCCCATGGCGATATCGCGGCTCTGCTTGCCGATGGCATTCAGTACCGCACAGGTGCTGCCGTCGAAGCCCACATCGGAGCTGTCGTAGCCGATGCCGAGAATGACCTGGCGCACCACATCTTCCAGATCCACGTAGGTGGAGGTGGTGACTTCACCGGCGATGATCGCCATGCCGGTCTTGACCATGGTTTCCACCGCAACGCGGGCGTGGGGGTCGTCCTTGATGATCGCGTCCAGTACCGCATCAGAAATCTGATCAGCCATTTTATCCGGATGACCCTCGGATACGGATTCGGACGTGAAGATGGAATATTCGCTCATCGATGCAGTGGCTCCATGGTGATGTGGTCGTTATGCGCGAAGGTGCGCACCTGAACCTGAAAACCGTTACGTAACGCCAGAAACTGGCTTTCCAGCAATGTCAGTCCGGCGCGCTCAGCCCAGCCGGTCAGTTCGGCCTCCTCGAAACCCAGCCACTGGTCGCCGCAGTTGTCGCGGGTCCAGGCCTGGTCGTGGCGGCTCAGTTCGGTGACCAGCAATACACCGCCGCGCCGCAGGCGGCGGGCGGCACTGATGAAGCTGTCACCGGGTGCTGGCAAATGATGCAGCACCATATTCAGCACCACCGCGTCAAACTGGCGTGGTGGCGCCGCCTGGGGCCATTCTCCCAGACACAGCGTGACATTTTTCAGACTGTCGACGCTGTTGCGTGCGTGATCCAGCATGGCCCGGGTATTGTCCAGCCCGGTGACCTGCTCGAAACGGTCCGCCAGCCAGGCCAGGAAACGCCCGTCGCCAGGGCCTATCTCCAGCGCCGCTTCGCCGCCTTCGGGCAATGCCCGGGCCAGCATTTCCGCCGCCAGCTCGCCATACTGATCAAAGTCTGCGATCAGATCCTGGCGCGCCGCCAGATCCCCGGCGTGGCGATCAAAAAAAGCCCGGCTCTGTTCCGCCCGGCGCGCCACCACCCCGGCCAGCCGCTCCGCCACCTCGGTGGCCAGCGGCTGCGTATCCAGCTCGTCCAGCAGTGCCTGGTGCAGCATGGCGGGCTCGCTATCGGCGGTCGGCAACCGGCGCCGGTAGAAAATGGTATTGCCCTCCCGCCGCTGCTCCACAAGCCCCGCTTTGGCCAGCACTTTCAGGTGATGGCTCATGCCGGACTGGCGCACCGCCAGTACTTCGCACAGCTCCAGCACCGCAAAGCTGTTGCTGCCCAGGACCTGCAATACCTGTAAACGCAGGTTATCCCCGGCGGCACGCAGCAGGCCGGTGAGGGGGTCAAGCACATGGCCGCCGTCGGGCAGCTGGGGCTGTGGCAAGGTCATAGGGAGGGGAGTTTAGGGGAATGCCCGGTCTATATCAAAAGAAATTGATATAGATCTGTGACGCGTTGCGTTATATGACGCGTGACGTTATGATCAGTCCATGGCGATCAGTAACTTCATCGACAAGGAAGCCGAGATCATCTGGTCCGGAAAGCGGTCCAGGCGGTTGCCCGCCGGCATTCAGACTGCAGCGCGCCGCAAACTGCGGATGCTGAACAATGCCCATGCGCTTGATGACCTTCGGGTGCCACCAGGCAATATGCTGGAGGCCCTGAAAGGTGATCGGGTTGGGCAGTACAGCATTCGTATCAATGTTCAATGGCGCCTCTGTTTTCGCTGGGATGCCGGGCAGGTGCTGGATGTGGAGATCGTGGATTACCACTGATGCGAGGAGGATGTCATGAGCAATCTGCCTAACATTCATCCCGGCGATGTGCTGATGGAAGAGTTCATGAAGCCGCTGGGAATTAGCCAGAACCGGCTGGCGCGCGCCATGCGGGTCCCGCCCCGGCGAATTAACGAGATCGTCCATGCCCAGCGGTCGGTGACGGCGGATACCGCCTTGCGTCTCGCCAGGGTGTTGGGCACAACGCCACAATTCTGGCTGGGACTTCAGGCGGACTTTGATCTTGAGGAGGCCGGCAAGGTGGATATGGGCGGCCTCTCTCCTTTGTGTGCTTGAGCTGCCGATAGCACGGCCCGTCAACGTCCCGGATCGCGACCTTGCCAGCGCCCTCTGTGCGCGGGGAGGGGTGCCTCGCTGTTTTCCCATCAATACGGGAAATCCAGCGGGACGCCTCAGGGCAGCCTGACCACAGCATACCAGCCCTGTTGGCCGCTCTCAGCCTGTACGTCCAGTGTCAGGTCGACGCTGTCTTCTGCGGCGATCCTGAAGCGGGCATAGAGTGTGCCACCTGCGCCGGCCAGGCCCACGGGCAGGGATTCGTTGTGGGCAAGGTGCCGGGTGTACAGCGGCATGCCGCCAAGCCCGCTGTAGACGCTGCGCAGATCCCAGCTGTGCATGGCCAGATCCGCCGGGAGTGTTGCAAGGGGTGGCACCAGCTCTTCGTTGAGATACAGGGCCAGCAGGAAGTCCCGCAGCCAGCGCTCGCTGTCATCGCCGATGACCGCGTCCAGCGCGGCCCAGCCTTGTTCGCCACTGTGAGCGAGGCTGTGGAATGTGGCCTGCGCCACAGCTGCTGAGGCGGGTGTGCCGGCTGCGTGCGCCAGGCGGTCGGCCACATACCGGCCGAACATCCAGCCCAGCCCCCTGGCCGTGCCGGCTTCTTCCGGGGTGGGCTCAAGCCCGGTGCGCCACGGGGACTGCATCCAGCGCCGGAGGTGGCCGAACATCAGGTTGGGAAAGCGGTTGAAGGTACTCACCCGGGGCCCGGCATCGGGGCCGGTGGTCAGGGTGGCGAGATTGATCATGTCCAGCGGGGCCAGTCCGGCGCTCTCACGATAAAAGCCGGCTTCGATGGCCATGTTGCCGGTGAGGCTTTCGAGCCAGCCGTCCTGCAGGGGCAGGCCAGCGAGCAGCCGTTGATCGTCGATGATCATCAGCGCCATGGCGGTGGTGGCCCGGCTCTCAATGGTGCTCAGAATGCCGGCGGCGGTGGCGGACGGATCCGGTGTCATGGCATAGATGACCTCGCCGGCGTTGCTGCCCGGGCATTCCGCCGGGGACAACCGGTCACGTATCAGGTACCGGGCGCTGACGTTGGTATACGGTGTGGTGGCGATCTGGTTTATGGCGTGGGTGAAGAACAGGATCAGGCGGCCATTGCCGTCGTGATCCGGCAGATCGCCCAGCAGGCCAGTGACGGCCGGGTAGACGGTATCGTCGAAGCGCTGGATGATCGTTTCGTAGCTGCTAATCCCGGTGAGGGGAAATCCGCCTGCGGGGTTGTTGTCGTCTTCCAGGATGATCACATGTGTGCCAATGGCGCGAACGGTGGCGTCGGTCAACACCGGCACGGTGCAGGCGTCCTGCTGGGCGACGTTCATGATCCATTGTTCACCGACTTCCGGCACGCCGGTCTGGATGCCAGCGCCGTCCGGCAGCGGAGTGCCGTCACCGACAAGGCCGCGTCGTGCTTCGGCATCCTGCTTGTGGGCGTCGCGTGGCCCCGCATGATCCGGGGTGGGCGGCGTGAGGGCGGGCAAGGAGGTGGCCGGGCCGGTGTCCACATTGCCGATAAGAGAGAGCACGATATCCAGCTTGCGGGCATCGCGGCTGGTATTCATGGGCACCAGCAGGTAGTCCCCGGGCTGGTCGTCCGGGTGGGCGATTCGGATGCTGCCACTTTCCAGGCGCGCAAAGTGGATTTCGCCGACGGCGAGTTGCAGGGCGTCGAGCGCAAACTCTGCCTGAGCAGCCATGTCCGTTGTAACGGTGTTGTCGGTGCGCGGGTTGGCGGTTACGCCATCGTCCCATTGCACGAACAGGTAGCCGGTGCTGGCCACTGCGGTGACAGACGTGCCGTTCTGGCCATGGTCCAGGGTCTGTTGCAGTGCACCGGTGACAGTGCCGCCGGCCGCAGCGGAATAGGTCAGCGTGTAGCGGTTGATGGCAAACTGGGCCGTCACCGACAGCGGCGCAGTTACTGCTTCATCAGTGCGCGGGTTGTCTGTGCGCCCATCGCTCCAGTCGACAAAGTGATGCCCGACGGCAGGCAGGGCCGTCACGGGCTGGCCTGCGTCGCCGTGCGACAGGGTTTGCGTCGTGTCGCCCTGAAGTGTGCCGCCATTCCCCGTCAGGTAGGTGAGTGTATGGGTCTGGACCGGCGGGTCGGTCTCAATGGTGGTGCCGCCACCGCAGGCTGCCAGAAGCAGCGTGGCGAGGCTCGCCAGGCACATACGAACGCGAACGCGCGCGCGGTCAGCGCGTGCGGGGCACGGATCGATCATGGTGTTCCCCCCAGGGAAGCGGTGTCTGGCCTGGTGCTTTGGTGGGCCCGGGCTTTCATTGTTGCGGGTCTGGTTTGTACGCCCGTGCAAGGAGTATACGCCCCGATGTGCCAGGCGTGACAGCGATACCGGGCTGTGGCCGCCCCGGTCTAATGGCGAAGGTTTGCCGCCAGCCCCCACCTGGGCGACAATAGCGCCCCTTTGATCGGCGCCCCGGCTTGTTCCGGCAGGCGCCGTTATTGATTGACAGTGCAACAGACAGCCCAGGAGCCGTTTCATGTCCGCTACCCGCCCCGGTTCTCGCGACCTTGCCAACGCCATTCGTGCGCTGAGCATGGATGCCGTGCAGCAGGCCAATTCCGGTCACCCCGGTGCGCCCATGGGCATGGCGGATATCGCTGAAGTCCTCTGGCGCGGGTTTCTGCGCCATAACCCGACCAATCCGGCCTGGCCCAACCGTGACCGCTTTGTGCTGTCCAATGGCCACGGCTCCATGCTGCTCTACAGCCTGTTGCACCTGAGCGGCTACGACCTGTCCATCGACGACCTGAAGCGCTTCCGTCAGCTGCACAGCCCCACTGCCGGGCACCCCGAGCATGAAGAGTGCCCGGGCGTGGAGACCACCACCGGGCCGCTGGGCCAGGGCATCGCCAATGCGGTAGGCATGGCGCTGGCAGAAAAGATCCTGGCCGCCCAGTTCAACAAGGATGGTTTTCCGGTCGTTGATCACTACACCTATTGCTTCCTGGGCGATGGCTGCCTGATGGAGGGGATCTCCCATGAGGTCAGTTCGCTGGCGGGCACCCTGGGGCTGGGCAAGCTGATTGCCTTCTATGATGACAATGGCATTTCCATTGATGGCGAGGTGGAAGGCTGGTTCACAGACGATACCGTGGAGCGCTTCCGGGCCTACGGCTGGCATGTCATTCCCAATGTGAATGGCCATGAGGCCGGTGAAGTGCAGGCGGCCATCGAGAATGCCCGCAAGAATCCGGATCAGCCGACGCTGATCTGCTGCAAGACCGTGATCGGCTTTGGCTCACCGAACAAGCAGGGCAAGGAAGATTGCCACGGCGCGGCGCTCGGGGATGACGAGATTGCCCTGACCCGCGAAGCGCTGGGCTGGCAGCATGGCCCGTTCGAGGTGCCGGCGAATATCTACGCGGCCTGGGATGCGCGTGAAACCGGCGCGGAGCAGGAGTCTGACTGGAAAGGCCTGATGAATGCCTATCGCCAGCAGTATCCGCAACTGGCCGAGGAGCTGGAGCGGCGTCTCAGCGGCGCGTTGCCGGCGGATTTCCTCGACAAGGCTGACGCCTACATCCGTGAGTGCCAGGCAAAGCAGGAAAAGGTCGCCACCCGCAAGGCCAGCCAGAACTGCCTGGATGCCTTCGGCCCCTGGTTGCCGGAGCTGATTGGCGGGTCTGCCGACCTCGCCGGTTCCAACAACACCATCTGGAAAGGCTCGAAAGCTGTGTCTGCCGGCAATGCCAGCGGCAACTATGTGCACTACGGTGTGCGAGAGTTCGGCATGACGGCGGTGATGAATGGCATGCAGCTGCATGGCGGCGTGCGGCCCTACGGTGGCACCTTCCTGGTATTCATGGAGTATGCGCGCAACGCCGTACGCATGGCGGCGCTGATGAAACAGCCGACCATTCTGGTTTACACCCATGATTCCATCGGTCTGGGTGAAGACGGCCCGACCCACCAGCCGGTGGAGCAACTGGCCAACCTGCGCCAGACCCCGAACATGCACACCTGGCGCCCCTGTGACACGGTAGAGTCTGCCGTGTCCTGGAAGTCGGCCATCGCCCGTACGGACGGCCCTACGTCATTGATCTTCACGCGCCAGGGCCTGCCCTGCATGGTGCGGGATGACGAGACGCTGGCGAACATCGCCCGTGGCGGCTATGTGCTGCACCAGACTGGCGAAGGCCAGCCCGAGGCGATCATCATTGCCACCGGGTCCGAGGTGCAGTTGGCCATGGACGCGGCGCAGGCGCTGACCGGCAAGAACATTCGTGTGGTGTCCATGCCCTGTGTGGAACTATTCCTGGCGCAGGATGACGCCTATCGGGAGCAGGTGCTGCCGAAGGCCGTGCGCAACCGGGTGGCCGTTGAGGCCAGCATCAGGGATTACTGGTATCAGTTCGTCGGTCTGGATGGCGCCATTGTCGGCATGAGCAGCTTCGGTGCGTCTGCCCCGGCAGGCGACCTTTTCAAGCATTTCAATATCACGGCTGAGGCTGTTGAGCAGGCGGTTGCCGGGCTGATCAGCTGAGCGGAGCGCGGACGTGCGCATAGCACTGAATGGATATGGCCGCATCGGGCGCTCGTTTGTACGGGCGCTGGCGGAGCGCGAAGCGGGTGGCTGGCAAGCCCCTTTTTCGCTGGTGGCGATCAATGACCTCGGCCGCCCGGAAGATCTGCTTTACCTGACGCGCTACGACAGTACCCACGGCCCTTTTCCGGGACTGGTGTCACTGGGGGCCGATGGCCTCACTGTGGGGCGCCATACCGCGCGCTTGTTCAGTGAGCCCTCGCCGGCGAGCCTGCCCTGGCGTGAAACAGGGATCGGCCTGGCGCTGGAATGCACCGGGGTCTACCGCGGTCGCGATGAGGCGGCCATGCATCTTCAGGCCGGGGCGCAACGCGTCATCATCGGCGCTGTGCCTTTTGATCAGGCCGACGCGTTGCTGGTGTACGGCGTTAACCACGAAACCCTGCAGGATGATCAACAGGTGCTGTCTGCAGCCTCCTGCACCACCCACGCCATAGCGCCGTTGCTGGCTGCGCTGGATCAGGCCTGGGGCGTGGAACAGGTGTTGATGAAAGAGGTCCATGCCTATACGTCGGATCAGACGTTGCTGGACCATGTGCATCGCGATGCGCGGCGCGGGCGGGCTGCGGCGCAGAATATCGTGCCCACCACCTCCAGCGCGATCGGCGCGGTGCAACAGATACTGCCGCAGCTTGCCGGTCGTATCAGTGGCGGGTCGATCCGGGTGCCGACATTGAATGTGGCGATGGTGGATCTGACGCTGCGTTTGCGCCAGACACCATCGCCAGACGAGATCAACCGATTGATGGCCCGGCGTGCCGAGCAGGTGCCCTGGCTGATCGGTTACAATACCGACCCGCTGGTGAGTGTGGATTTCAATCACCGCAGTGAGTCGGCGATTTATGATGCTACGCAAACCCGTGTCCAGGGTGACATGGTGCGCGTGGTGGCCTGGTACGACAACGAATGGGGTTATGCCAACCGGCTGCTGGACCTGGTCAGCTGGCTGGCAGAGAGATGAGGTAACATGATGTCCATTTTGCGCATGACGGATCTGGATCTGAAGGGCAAGCGCGTACTGATCCGCGAAGATCTCAATGTGCCGGTGAAAGACGGCAAGGTGACCAGTGATGCGCGTATTCGTGCGTCGTTGCCCACGATTCGCCATGCGCTGGAGGCGGGCGCCCGGGTAATGGTGATGTCCCACCTGGGTCGTCCGGACGAAGGCGTGTTCGACGAGGCCGCGTCACTGAAGCCGGTGGCCGACCATCTGGCAAGCCTGCTGGAGCGGGACGTGCCCCTGGTGCGGG
Organism: Alcanivorax sp.; assembly: GCA_022565695.1. GTDB lineage: Bacteria > Pseudomonadota > Gammaproteobacteria > Pseudomonadales > Alcanivoracaceae > Isoalcanivorax. The sequence goes on from JAIUME010000001.1 coordinate 546,436, forward strand.
ATTGGCTGGACGGCGTTGATGTGGCCGAGGGCGATCTCGTGCTGTGTGAAAATGTCCGGTTCAATAAAGGCGAAAAGAAAGATGACGAGGCGTTGTCGAAAAAGATGGCAGCGCTGTGCGATATCTTCGTCATGGACGCATTCGGTACAGCGCACAGAGCCCAGGCCTCGACCCATGGCGTGGCAAAGTTTGCGCCCGTAGCCTGCGCCGGGCCATTGCTGGCGGCAGAGCTGGAAGCATTGGGCAAGGCCTTGCGGGATCCGGCCAAGCCGGTGGTGGCGATTGTCGGTGGCGCCAAGGTGTCGACCAAGCTGGAAGTGCTGGAGTCACTGGCAGACAAGGTGGACCAGTTGATTGTCGGTGGCGGTATTGCCAACACGTTTCTGGCAGCGGCCGGCAAGCCGGTCGGCAAATCCCTGTGTGAACACGATCTGATTCCTGCAGCACAGAAAATCGCCAATAAAGTACATATCCCGTTGCCGGTGGACGTGGTGGTGGCAAAAACCTTTTCCGCCGGTGCAGAAGCCGTCACCAAGAGCGTGGATGATGTGGAAGACGACGACATGATTCTGGATGTCGGTCCGAAAACCGCGCATGTGTTTGCGGCATTGATGAAAGAAGCGCGCACCATCGTCTGGAACGGCCCGGTGGGCGTGTTCGAATTCGATCAGTTTGGTGGCGGGACTCGCGAAATGGCCGAGGCTATCGCCGAGAGTGATGCATTTTCCATTGCCGGCGGCGGCGACACCCTGGCGGCGGTGGACAAGTACGGCGTTACCGACCAGGTGTCTTATATTTCCACTGGCGGTGGTGCGTTTCTCGAATTCCTGGAAGGCAAGATACTGCCGGCCGTGGCGATTCTGGAGCAGCGCGGCCGCTGAAGGCTGACGTCTGTTGAGCGAAACAGACGAGCAAGTGAACAAGCCGGGCGGTGCCACGATGGCCCGCCCTGTAACGGGCAAAACAGGAGAGGATCCATGGCACTGATCAGCATGCGACAGTTGCTGGACCACGCCGCCGAATACGGCTACGGCGTGCCGGCCTTCAACGTGAATAATCTGGAGCAGATGCGCGCCATCATGGAAGCAGCGGATCAGACGGATTCGCCGGTGATCGTGCAGGCCTCTGCGGGCGCACGTAAATACGCGGGCGCGCCGTTTTTGCGTCACCTGATCCTTGCCGCGGTGGAAGAGTTTCCGCACATCCCGGTGGTCATGCATCAGGATCACGGCACCAGCCCGGCGGTCTGCCAGCGCTCTATTCAGCTCGGCTTTTCGTCCGTGATGATGGATGGCTCCCTCGGCGAAGATGGCAAGACACCGATGGATTACGACTACAACGTGCGTGTCACCCAGACAGCGGTGGCCATGGCCCACGCCTGCGGTGTGTCGGTGGAAGGCGAGCTGGGTTGCCTGGGGTCACTGGAAACGGGTCAGGCCGGTGAAGAAGATGGCATCGGTGCGGAAGGCACTCTGGACCACAGCCAGATGCTCACCGATCCGGAAGAAGCGGCGGATTTTGTCAAAGCCACGGGTGTGGATGCGCTGGCCATTGCCATCGGCACCAGCCACGGCGCCTACAAGTTTACCCGGCCGCCTACTGGCGACATTCTGGATATCAATCGCATCAAGGCGATCCATGCACGCATTCCGGACACGCATCTGGTGATGCACGGCTCGTCTTCCGTGCCGCAGGAATGGCTGCAGGTCATCAACGAATTTGGCGGCGATATCGCCGAGACCTATGGTGTGCCGGTATCGGAAATTCAGGAAGGCATCCGGCATGGCGTGCGCAAGGTGAATATCGATACCGATTTGCGTCTGGCCAGCACGGGCGCAGTGCGCCGTTTCCTGGCAGAGAACAAGGCAGAGTTTGATCCGCGCAAGTTCCTGGCGGTGGCAACGCAGGCCATGAAAGAAATCTGTATCGATCGCTACGAAGCCTTCGGTACGGCCGGCAATGCCAGCAAGATCAAACCGCTGTCACTGGAAGTGATGTTCCAGCGCTACGAAAAAGGCGAGTTGGCACCTCGGGTCAAGTAAGGGTATTGATAAGGGTATTGCCCCCGGCCGCCAGTGGCGCGGGGTCTTTGTCCGGCTTGGCATACTGCAAGCGCGAAAGACGTTGCGTGCCGTGGTAGCTGTCTAGGCCGGACACCGCCACGGCGCCAAGCGCTTCAATGTCCACGTAACCATCTGCCCCTACTGCTCCAGTCTCTGTGAAGACCTCCGTGATCTCGCCGATGATGATCACGGTGTCATTCAGGGCCACCGGCACCAGCTCACGCAACACCAGCCCCAACCTCAAACGGCTTTCTCCCACATAAGGTGCCTGCAAGGTGCCCGAGTACCAGGGCGTCAGGCCGACGGCATCGAACTCCGAAACATCTCTGGCATAGCGGGCACTGCACTGGTGTGCCGGGGCAATCATGTCGGCATGTACCTGATTGACGGTAAAGCACCCTGTCGCTGTGATGTTGTCGAGGGTATGCCGGTCGCTGGCCGGTGGGCGGCTGACCAGTGCCAGCAGCGCCGGGTCGGCGCCGAGATGCACCGCAGAGCTGAACAGTGCCAGATTCTCGCGACCGTCGGTATTGCGCGTGCCGACCAGGTTGGCGCTCTTGAAGCCACTGAGGGCGTTGATGAAGTTGGTGCGGTATCGGCGGGGCATGTTGCCCGGATCGAAAGCGGTCAGCGCCATGATGATCAGCCTGTCTGTGTCGTCAGTAAAAACAACCAGTCTGAGCCATTCGGCGTCACGAGCGGGTCATTGCCGTCTACAGGCTCGCCGCCAGTGACGGTCGCGGGTATGCTCTGTGCATGACGAACATTTCAGATGTTGACGCCCCTCCCTTTGATGTCAGCGCCATACACGGCAGCTGGCAGGCGCTGGACTGGTCATCTCCGCAAATCATCAGCGGGGAGGCGCTGCGTTATGCCCGTTACTACGGTATCGACTTCGCTGAGCGCCTGCCCGACATGCGCCATGCCTTCGGTTACTTTGAAGCTGCCGGGCATACCCTGGCAGTGCATGCCTGGCTGCCCCCTGATGCCCGCGGCACGGTGCTGGTCATGCACGGCTATTTCGACCATGTCGGCCTGTATCGGCATGTAATCGGTCACGTTCTGGGGCTGGGGTATGCGGTGCTCGCCTACGATCTGCCGGGCCACGGTTTGTCATCGGGCCCGCGGGCGGCCGTCGATGACTTCCTGGTGTATCAGGAGGTGTTGACCCATTGTCTGGCGAACAAGGAAAACGGGTTTCCGAAGCCCTGGCATGTCGTTGCCCAGAGTACCGGGTGTGCCATCGTGATGGATTATCTGGTACGACATGGCGCAGAGCCTGATCAGGTGCCATTCGACAAGATTATTCTGCTGGCGCCACTGGTGCGACCGTTCGCCTGGCGTTCAGGTCGCCTGCTGCATGCCGTGGTCAGCCCCTTCCGGGAATACGTGAAGCGTGTGTTTACCGTGAATTCCAACGATAAGGAATTTTTACATTTCCTGGAGCACCTTGACCCTTTACAGCACCGCGCGCTGTCTGCACGCTGGGTCTCGGCATTGAAGAAATGGATTCCGGTTTTCGAGCGTGCCCTGCCGGTAAAGGTGCCCCTGATAGTGGTTCAGGGCGACATGGATGACACTGTGGACTGGCGGCATAATCTGGGCATCATCGAGGACAAGTTTTACCGGCCGGAGATTCATGTCATCAAGGGCGCCCGACACCAGCTGGCGAACGAACACGACAGTTTCCGGCTGCAGGTGTTGAAGGTCATCACCACGCATCTGGCGTGAATGATGGCGTTGACGGTGGTTCTGGTGGTGTGGCGGCAACGGAGAGACAAATGATGATGCCAGTAGTAGTGGTGGCGACGATATTCATGCTGCTTGCCAATCCTGCGGCAGCGGCGCAGGCTGGACCAGGGCAGGTTGCAGAAAGCGGCGCTGGCCCGGATACCGGTTTGAGTATCGAGCGCCGGGATGCAGCGCGCGAGGCGGCGGATGAGCGCATCCGTGATGACGGTGCCCGCGAGCATGCTCGGGAGCGTGACCGGGAAAACCGTGATGCGGTCAGAGGTCGCGCCGGGCAGCAAGATGCGTCACAGCGAGGTCGTGAGCAGGAGGCACAGCGGCGCGAGGAAACGCGTGAGCGCGGCGCGGCGATTCAGCAAGAGTCAGTAGATCGTCGCGAAAACCAGGCGCAGGCAGCAAAGGAGGCTCAGGATGCAGCGCGTGAGCGCGTGGGTCCTGTGCGAAGCTATCCTGGACCTGGCCCCGGCGAGCATGCGCCAGAACGGCATTGATAGCGTAAATCTGAAAGATGTAAAGATTTCCAGTGTTCAACTGAGACCAGGGAGAAACATGATGAAGAAGTGGATGGTAGCAATGGGTGCAGCCTCTGTCGTGACGTTTGCGGGTGTGGCGCAAGCCCAGCAGCAGTTCGGCATGGAGCCAGAGTTCTATTTTGGTGGTCAGTACAACTATATGGAACGTAAGGTCAGTGGTTCGTCGAATCCGAATTTCGATGTACTCAGCGGCCGGCTGGGTGTGCAGATGAATCCCTACATTTCCGGCGAGGCGCGACTTGGTTTCGGCATCGGTGGCGACCGTATCGGCGGCACCAAAGTTGATATCGATAACTACTATGGTTTCTATGCGCGCGCCAGCTTGCCAAACCAGACAGCGTTCACCCCGTATCTGCTCGGCGGTTGGACAGATGTGCGGTTTGATGTTGGCGGCAGCGGTGAAAGCGTCGACGGTGGCAGCTATGGCGTAGGGGCAGATTTCCATCTTGACCCGTTCCTGGCGCTGAATCTCGAGTATGCGCGTCTTCTGGACAAGGACGACGATCTGGACGCCATATCGCTGGGCTTCACCTTCAAGTTCTGAGCGTATAGTGTTGACGAAGAAGCCCGCAGTAAGCGGGCTTTTTTGTGCCCGCCCGATCGCCCGATTCGACGGGGTTGCCTTCATAGGCCCAGCGGGGCAGTATCTGGCCAGGGCTACTGGCAAGCCGGACAAGCACTCAGCAGAGGTGCTGCCGCAACGCCTTCTTCAATACGCCGCAATACAGCAAGATGCTCGCCACTGCATGGAATGATGCGTGGTCTGTCGGGTAGGGCGGTAGCGTGTCTGGAGTTCTGGCCCTGCTTGCGAGCCATGGGTGGCTGCATGCCCGTTTGGACAGTGTTATTGGATTGGGAAAAGAAGAAGTCAAGCGAATAGGCGGTGGTCGATTGGCGGCATTCCCAAGATATTGATTATTCTGGATTATTTATCATTATAGAAATCAATATATTGTGATAGGCCGCGCGTCGTTATTGGATATATGTGCCGGCGTCCTAATACCTGTTAAGTTTTCACGGAGGTGGCATGAAGCGTGATATGGAGTTGGTGATTAAAATACTCGATCATCTGGAACGTCGAGAGGAAATAGGTGTGATTGGAAAGTTGCAAATCGACGGTTACGACGACCGCGTGGTCGCATATCACCTTCGCCGGATGTTTGAAGCGGGACTACTGGATGCGGAATCAACTAACTCGAATACAACGCCCCAGCGAGTAATTACCGTTTACCCTTTTGGTTTGTCTTGGGAGGGGCATGAGTTTCTCGATGCTATGCACAACGAAACAGTCGCAGCGCAGGTACGCAGGAAGTTAGGAAGTACATTATCGGACGTGCCATTCGCAATAATTCGAGAGTTGGCTTTGACGCTAGGTAGGGCGCACGTTGGTCTGTAGCAAACTTAACCAGGCCAAGCACAGCGACAGCTCTTCCGTTGCGGCTTCGCCTCCACTCCAAAGCTGCGCGTGTTGGCGGCGTTATACGGTTGGTCTAGTCAGTCTTATTTCGACTCAAAGCAGACCTAATAAATACAAAACTAATAGCATGGGAACACAGCGCCTTGGACTCTATTCACGATAAAGCCCCCCGAGAAATCGTGGGGCGTGACACGACACACCGTTTTAAAATGCAGTTTCAAGCTGCTGCATATGCAGCTTTGGAGATATTAAGCGGTAAGGAAGTTGACCGAGTGTACTGTGACTATCATGATGATTTCGTAGTAAGGCGCACGACGAGTAACTCCGTCGAATACCATTTTTTTCAGGTAAAAACTAAAGGAAAGGCCAATCAACAATGGAAATTAAATGAAATTTTTGCTCTCAAGAAAAAAGGTTCTATCGATTCTGATGAAAAATTGGTAGAAATCCGCAACAGTATTGCTGGGAAATTGTTTATTCATACGATTGAATTCGGTGACTTTTGCAGAGAAGTAAGCATTCTCAGTAATGTTCACTTTCAAGATGATGTTTATGAAGTTGTGAATCATTTAAAAGAGGGGTCTTCTAGCAAAAAATACATCAAGCAGTTTATTGATAATTTCTGTAGAATATTCTCCCCTGAAAATACTTTAAGCTCAGACGAAATTGGTGTTGTAGCTTCAAAATTTTCATTATTTCCGAACGTACAATATTTGGACGAATCTTTCGAAGCATTTCCCGATGCTGCAAGAAGTGCAATTTGGACGCATAGTGAAATTGATTTACGAAAGCATGAAGTCGATGAAATCGCAAATAGTTTAGTCCATATGGTTATGTCTAAATCGTGTGCGCCAATTCAAGGACTGTCTAAAACAGATATTGATCTTGCCACTGGGATCGGTCTCGAAGACTTATTGAATGTGCTCAGCATTTCTACAGACGTTTATCAAACACTTCTTGCTGGAGAAGATCCAGCAGCAATCAAAACGGCATCCATACTTCAGCGTCAACTTAAAGCTGCGGGTGCCACAGACCGAATGATTGAAACTGCATCTCGCGCAAAAGTTTCTTGGGACGAATGGTTGCGCACTGCCAGACACACGTTTCCCGATTTCGAACTAAACATCTTGCTTGATGAGATTGATAGTAAATGTAACCTTTGGCTGCTAAGCGGGGGAAGACTTGCGGACATGAGTGCGTTGATTAATGAAATAGAAAGCTCTGGACTTGGCAGAAAATTTTCTTCATTGAACTCAGATTTAATTTTTGGAGGGTTTTGCTCATCTGTGGTCAGGAGGGCGTCAAGATGAGCCTAAATGAGTTCTTTAACGAGGCAGAAAATTTAGATCTTCATTTGCGAATTCCTGTTCCTGAAACAGTACCAAGACACTCCTTGAATAACGAAGCACTTTTCCAGTTACCACTTCTCGCCATGACAATTCTTGCCTTATCAAAAGGTAATTCAAAACCTGTTTTATCTGAAATAGGCCAGCTTGTGGGAGAATGCTTGGAAAGAACAGTTTCGGGCTTTAAAGGATCATCACAAGACATCGGTTGGTCTGCGAATTTACGTATTCGCACTATCAAAGCATTAACCTTTCTAGAAGCGACCCATCAAGTAAATATTGATGAAAATACCCGTCGAATAACAGCTACAGAATTGGGTAGAAAGATATACTCTGGCGCAACAAAAAATGATAGTCCATTAGCTCATTCTATGAAAACAATCGAACTAAGTTACAAATATCTATTGGATGAATCAAAAATAAGAGGGGAAGTTAATTGAGGCTTTTATCATTAAGAATTGAACCGCTAGGACAGAATGGCTGGGGCAGCCCGATTTTTAAATTTGGTCACAGAACAACTCTCATTTATGCTAGAAATGGTAGCGGTAAAACGCCAATTATTCAGTCTCTCGCTGCGAGTCTTGGCTTCCCCCTAAAGTTTAGGGAGGATATCCTGGAAAAATGCGCTTCAATAACTCTAACAGCCGAACATGATGAAAAACCACTAGTTATTCATAGAGTAATCGGCTCAAAAAATCAGGAGTTTCATGCGTCAATAGACTTTGATGGAGATTTTTCGGAGCACTTTAACGAAGGATCATTCTCGGCAAGCTTATTTTCGTGTCTTGGCCTAGAGCCTCCTAGCTTAGTCTCAAACAAAGGTGAAAAGGCTCAGCCCTATATTTCAACTGTATTGCCTGTTTTTTATTTAAACCAAGGTGATGGATACACTTCAGCATATAAATCCCCATTTCCATTCATTACCGACCAATTTGTTGAAATGATTAGATTTATTTTTGGGCTAAATCCAAAACACTCATTTGAGGTTAAAAAGTCTCTTATTGAGGAAAAGGCTGCATTAGAGGCACAAACAAGACGAATAGTGAGCGCACAACGCATATTGGATAATCAGGCTCTAGGTGTAGATGAAAGTAAAGCAAACCAAGAAATTTTACAGCGTCGTGTGGCCGATGTAAGCAGCCAAATCGAAAATTTGCGTAATTCCTTTGATACAAATAGCTCGACAAATTCAACGTTGACTCAATTGATTCGCCAAAAAGACGCGCAAATCAATTCAAAAATTACAGAGCTCTATGAATTGCGGAACCGTATTTCTGGGATCGAATCTATCCGAACTGAAATTGAAGGTGAAATACAAACGCTGAGCTTGAATGAAGAGGCTCGACGAGTTTTTACTTCCTTCAATGAAATATGCAATGCGGCAAATTGCGGACTCTTCTTGGGCAGTACAGAATCCTATGGAAAAAACTTGCTTTATCTCCGTGATCAAATAAAAGACCTTGAGCGTAATTCGATTCGTGCGGAAATGAGAATTGAAGCACTTGAAAGCGTTCTCGATGAACTACATCAAGAGCGAAACTCATTAGTCGAGAAAATAGACCCTGCAACTACTGGTGTCGCTGACCAATTAGTTACTAGCGTTCATTTTTTAACAAGGCAATTGATTGAAACCCAATCAGAGCTCGGGCAAATATCAGCACTTGATAATGAAAGATCGAAGTTATTTAAATTAACGCAGGAGCGTGATCGCATACAAGAGCGTATAGATAATCTTTCAAGAACGAGCAAGTCCGATCATAACTTCAATAAGCTCCGTATTCAATTGCGTGAATTGGCTGTCAAATGGATGGATATACTTGAAACCAAAAATGTTTCAAGAAATGTCGATATCGATTTGGATATGCGGTTTACGTTTAATAATGAGTCTCTCGATCTGTTTTCAGGTAGTACCAAAATTAGATTGGTTTTGGCTATCCATGCTGCACTTTTCGAAACATATATTCTAGAGCCTTCTCGTCCTTTTAGATTTTTAATTTTAGATACTCCAAAACAACAAGAGCTTCATACAGAGGATTTATCAAAATATTTGACCGAACTCGAGAAGCTTTGCGCTGCCAATAACTCGCAGCTCATACTCTCATCAACAGAGTATGACCATCCGTCGGGAGCATTAGATAGACGCTGGCTGCCTGAATATAGAGGTGTAGATCACCCTATGTACCTAGGGAAGCAGATGGATTATTTGGGCGATTCCCAACATTAAGTTAACCGTAGGTTTTTTAATGGTTTTCAGTTAATGTCCGCTCTTGGGCGGCTTTAGACATGGGGGCACTGATGCAGTTCACGTATAACAAGCGCAAGCACTCGGAACAATTTTCCGCTTCGCTCCGAATTGTCCGGTGTTGCGAGCGTTATAAGGATCGGTATGGGATTGCAGGCTGAAGTAGCTGATAAGGCTATCCGGTTCGTCAAAATGCTTCCTATTGGCAGGGAGCCCGATATCATCATTCTCAAGGGCCACCTTTTGTTGGAAGAGGCGATGACGGAATGGATCGATGCTGAGATAGAATCAAACAATCCATTGAATACCGATCCAAAGAAGCTAGGTTTTTCTGCGAAACTCAACCTTCTTAGGGAGGCGTTCATGCCGCCATACTTGGCGCGCCATTTATAGAAGCTGGCGCTGCTCATGCCATGCTCGCGGCACAGCTCCGGAACCGGCACATCGGACTCGGCTTCCTTCAGGATCGCTAGGATCTAGCTGTCCGAAAAACGTGACTTCTTCATGCAGAATCTCCTTCGTCATAGATTACGAGAAAATTCTACTTTTGAGTACTCTCACTTTTCGGAGGGATTATCGAAGGCTTCAACTTTGGCAAAGAAACCGGTTTTGCCTGGCTCCAGTCCAGGTAATCGGAGGAGTCATGGGTTTCCCGGAACTCCCGTTCTTCCGCCTCTGTTTTGAATTCAGGCATCTTTCTTTGCGTGCAGCGCCAGCTTTCCGGTGAGCAAAACGTTACCTGGAATCCCCATAAGGCTCACGATGAGCCTTATCGTTCAATCCCATTGAATCGGCGTAGCCGAAGATCCCGGTGTCATTGGCCTGCCGCCGGTCGGCGCCGCCGTCAGCGCGGCCTTGCGTACCGTGGCGTCCGTGGTGACGGCCTCGGTCCTGCCCTCGATCAACTCTGCCACGGCATAATCCTGCTCCACCTGCGTGACGCGCAGTGTGGCCAGTGACGGGCTTTCAAGGCGGATGGTCTGTCCTGTGTCCGGGTCCTGGAGTTCGCGGGTCAGGTTGTGCAGCGTCAGGAGTGCGCCGACTGCCAGCCGGCCGCTGCCCTGGCTCAGATAGATCTGGCCTGATTCGGCGGCCAGGACGCGCACCGGGTACAGGGTGTCGGTGACATTGCCGGCAAGGTCTGTGGCGACATCGGGGAACAGGAATTCCGCAATGCGATCTTTTTCCTGTTCTGGATCAATATCGGCATCCCGCAGGCGGCGGCGTAATTCGCCCGGGATTTGTCGGTAGGTGAAGGTGTCAGCGCGCAGGATTTCGCCGGTGGCGGTTTCAATCAGGCGGTAGTGGATGCGAATCACCGGTTCCAGCTGGTTGAAGTAGGTGCCGTAGTAGCTGCGATTCGGGCGGCCCAGTTGGAAGTCGCGGACTTCGCCGACCAGCATCAGGTCGGCGCCCATTTCGCGGCCCAGGCGGATTTGCTCTTCCGGCAGCAGGCTGCCGGCGGTGAGGCGCCGTTCCTGTTGCAGGTCGTTGCTGAAGTCGCGGTCCAGCACTCGGACGCGGCCACTTTGAGTGAGGCTGTTGACCAGCGCGGTGCGCAGTTGCGCGCGAACCTCTGCAGCGGGCGTATCGACGCCGAGGTTGAAGGTGCCCTCCCCGGTGCGGAAGCTGCCGACGGCAATGGCCGGCAGGTGGCGCCGGTCTTCGCCGACGGATTGAAATGTCAGGAGTTGCGCTTCGATGTCGGCCTGCCAGAGATGGTCTGTCAGTTGCTGTGTGTCGAGGACGCGATAGCTGCGGATGGCGGCCAGTGTGGGCAGGCGGGCCTCGGGTTCGCTGTACTGGCGGCCCGTGGCGATGCCCTGGCTGACGACCCACTCATATATGCCGGTGCGGAAATCCGGGTCGAGTGTGGCGACGACGCCCAGGCCCTGGCGCGCTGCCTCCACCAGGGCGTTGGAGACAGCCTGTTGGGGTGAGTTGCCGTAACCGCTGGCGTTGCGAGCGACGGTTTGTTCGCCAGCCGGTGCCTGCTGGGCGAACCCCGGCTGCCACAGCAGCAGGGGTAGCAACAGGCATGCTTTCAGTGCAGCGCGCATGATCTGACTCCTGTGTGCGGTGCCCGCATGGGCGGTCTTAACGACCGAACAGGCTGCGGGAACGGGTCTTGCGAATTTCTTTCTCGCTGGACCATTCGATGATGCCGGTTTCCAGGTTCATCATGTTCAGTGTGAACTTGTAGTAGACGTCCTGGGTGCGGTTATCCCGTTTGACGATGCTGGTCAGCGCGCCATACAGCATGAACTCCGCGCCGATCTGGCGACCCATGCTGACAGCGGTTGCCGGATCGACCATGCCGCTCTGGGTCTGGAAATCCATTTGCTGGCGCACGCGATCCACTACGGTCATGTCAACGAAGCGGAACTTGCCAGACTGGATCAGACGTGTGCGGATGCTGTCGGTGACGGATTCGGTATCAATGTGCTCCACCGTGCGGTTCTGCACCCGGTCCACAAAGACCACGGGGCGCCGGTCCATGGTCAGTTGCACCACAGGGGGAAAGCTCATCAGATCATCCACCATCGATGTGGCAATCATTTGCAGGTCGGTGGAGCCAAAATCAACGGTTACGGTTTCGGTGGCAGTAGCGTCGCCGTACTGAACCCGGGTGCAGCCGGTAACGGTCAGGGCCAGTACTACCAGGGCCAGTGTGAATACACGCGTCATCGCGTTCTCTCCTTGGTCAATGATCTCTGGAATGATTCCAGTACGATTTATTCTCTCACCCAGATTTCAAAGCGTACCGCCGAGGGATTCGGCGCGACGCCTTGCAGGCGCTCTTCACTGCGACCTGCCAGCCTGCGGGGCTGCCAGGGTTCGCCATCCGGCGCGATCTCGAAGCCATTGCGATCATACCAGCGGAACTTGTACTGGTATGAGAGGGCAAAGGCCGAGCGATTCTGCACCAGCACCTGCGTGCGGATCAGATCGCCACTTTCGGCGCGGTTGACTTCCAGCAGTGCCAGACGGCCTTCCAGTGAGACGCTGTCATAGCGCATGACCGCCTGATCTTCCGGCGGCAGGTCGCTGGTGGTGGCGCAGCCGGCCAGCAATGCAGGCACAAGCAGCAGCAAGGCAAGGTATTTCATGGTCTTTCCTCCAGGGCGGGCATGACGGTTATATGTAATCTCTGGCCCGTATCAATCACTCGGACCAGCGTGATGCCGCCGCGGGTAACGGGGATTTCTACGGTAGCACTGGCTCCTGTTCCCCACAATGTAAGAGCATGCTCTCCCGGGGGAAGTTCCAGCCGTGCCAGTTGCGCATAGGCAGGTAGCGTCAGCCAGCTGCGCAAGTCGGCGGTTTCGGAGACCAGATTATAGACCTGTGTGGCGAAGGCACCGAAAAGACCAAGATCCTCATTGGCGCGTTTCTGCGCTTCATATTTGGCTGTGGCGCGCAGGGTCTGGCGGGCCAGCATGCCGGGGACGCCTTCACGCAGCGCCCGCGCCGCCATGCCGCTGAGTGCTGTGGCCACTTCTGTACGCGTTTCGACGGTCTCTCCATTCACATTCTCGCCTTTACTTGTTGCCGCCACCCGCAGGCTGGTCGCGCCAACCTGATGGGGCGAGTAGGTCGGGAACGCCACGGCAAAATAGCCGTGAATGGTCGGAATCGGCAGGCTGATTTCTTCGCGCGGGGGAATAAAGCCTTGTTCGTAGGCGATCACCACCAGCCCCTGGTCGGTGACATAACGGCGATCACTGCGGGCCTCCACCCGGGCAATATCAGCGGGCAGCAGAGTCAGGTCCGGGTTGACCTCCCAGGCCTTTTTATAGTCTACGAGAGCATTGTTGTAGTCGCCGACACCTTCCCGGAATACGCCGGCAAGGTAATACAGGTATGCGTTCTGGATGCTTGAGCGGACGTCTGCGGCGGCGCTGTTGAGGCCGGCCAGCTCGCGCTCGAAGTCGCTCGCTGGCGCTACCGGCTCGCTGCCTTCCAGTGCCCGCCCGATCTCTCTTGCGCGACGCTCCTCGGCCACCTGTTGTTCAAGTGTGACGCGTCGGAACTCTACGGCAGCGGCTTCCAGATCGCCCTGCTGCCAGTAATTCATGGCCTGCATCCCGTGAACCATGATGCGCTCGTAGTCCTGGCCGCGATAAGGCAGAGCGTTGTCATTGACCATCAGGGCCCCGATGCCGGCACCGGCGCCGCTGGCTCGCACCAGGGCCTGTTCATCCTGGGCGTTGTAAAGCGCTATGACCTCGGCGAAATCGGCCTGGCTGCGCTCGGCATCCCCGGCAATCTGCGCCACGCGCGCGCGCTCTTGCAGGTACAGCAGCTTGTCTGCGCCACGGGTGCGGCGATCAAGATGGCGCAGGGCACGTTCCGGTTCCTCGCTGCTGAGGTCATTCTTCCAGTGTGCGGCTTGCTGTGGATAGGGGTTGAACAGGGAGCTCGTGGCGCAGCCCGTCAGCAGGGTCACCATAAGGACAAGCAGTGCCTGAACGTGAACGGAACTGGGCATTGGTGGGCTAGGTTTCCGAATGAACGCTCAAGGTAGCGTTATGTGGGGCGCCTGTCGAGGGGAGCACTGAGGAATAAAAAAGGACGCCCTCAGGCGCCCTCTTTTTCGGTCGTGTTCACTGAGCGCTGTTGCGATCAGAACAGGACACGGGTGCGGATGGTGCCGGCAATGCTGCGCAGCTTCTCCAGCGCGAGCTGGCTGTAATCGGCGTCCACATCAATCACCACGTAGCCGATTTCCTCATTGGTCTGCAGGAACTGGGCGGCGATATTGATGCCATTGTCGGAAAACACCTGGTTGATCTGGCTGAGCACGCCGGGCACGTTGGTGTGAATGTGCAGCAGGCGATGCATGCCCGGGTGGGACGGCAGCGACACTTCCGGGAAATTCACGGCGGACAGGGTGGAGCCATTGTCCGAGTAACGCACCAGCTTCTCGGCCACTTCCGCACCGATATTTTCCTGGGCTTCCTGGGTGGAGCCGCCGACATGGGGTGTGAGGATCACGTTGTCGAATTCCCGCAACGGCGAGATGAACTCGTCATCGTTGGACTTGGGCTCCTCCGGGAACACGTCGATGGCGGCGCCCAGCAGGTGGCCGTCGCGCAGTGCAGCGCTGAGGGCGTCAATATCCACGACCTTGCCGCGCGCTGCATTGATCAGATAGCTCTTGGGCTTCATGGCCCGGATCTGCTCTTCCTTCATCATCCAGCGGGTGCCGGCAGTGTCCGGCACGTGCAGGCTGACGACATCGCTCAGCCCCAGCAGCTCGTTGAGGCTGGACACCTGGGTGGCGTTGCCCAGCGGCAGCTTGGTGACCACGTCATAGAAGTAGACCTTCATGCCGAGGGATTCTGCCAGCACGCTGACCTGGGCGCCGATATTGCCGTAGCCGACAATCCCGAGCTTCTTGCCACGTACTTCGTAGCTGTCCTTGGCGGATTTCAGCCAGCCGCCACGGTGGCAGGAGGCGTTGCGCTCCGGGATGCCGCGCATCAGCATGATGGTCTGCCCGATCACCAGTTCGGCGACAGAGCGGGTGTTGGAATAGGGTGCATTGAAGACCGGAATGCCCCGGCGCAGTGCAGCGCTCAGGTCCACCTGGTTGGTGCCGATGCAGAAGCAGCCCACGGCCATGAGCTTGTCGGCCTCTTCAAAGACCTCTTTGGTCAGCTGGGTGCGGGAGCGGATACCGACGATGTGGGCATCACGTACCTTGCTCTTCAGGTCGTCGCCGGTGAGGGCGCCCTTGAGAAGCTCGATGTTGCTGTAGCCGCTGTTACGCAGGTTCTCCACGGCGGAATCGTGGATTCCTTCCAGCAAAAGAACGCGGATCTTGTCCTTTTCGAGAGACTTTCTGGCCATGGATGCATCCCGGTAAGCGTTGAAATGGGCGCGTATGGTACCATAGCGCGCCCGGAGAAATACCCTCCATCTGCCTGTGCATGCCCGGAGAGCCTGACCCATGAACCACGCCGCTGTCGCCGACCTGTTCCGCCCCCTGTTGGGCGATAATCGCTGCCTGACCGATGCCGACAGCTGCCAGCGTTACGGGACCGACTGGACCAAAGTCTGGGCCCCGGCGCCCAGCGTGATCCTGCTGCCGGAAACCGTGGAAGAGGTGCAGGAGATTGTACGCCTGGCCAATGAGCACAAGATCGCGCTGGTGCCGTCAGGCGGCCGTACCGGCCTGTCCGCGGGCGCCGTGGCGGCCCATGGCGAAGCGGTAATCGCCTTTGATCGTATGAACAAGGTGCTCGACTTCGATGCGTTCGACCGGGCGGTCACTGTCCAGCCTGGTGTCATCACCCAGCAGTTGCAGGAGTACGCCGAGGGCCAGGACCTGTTTTACCCGGTGGATTTTGCCTCTGCGGGCTCCAGCCAGATCGGCGGTAACATCGGCACCAATGCCGGCGGCATCAAGGTGATTCGCTACGGCATGACCCGGGACTGGATCACCGGCCTCAAGGTCGTGACCGGCAAGGGCGATCTGCTGGACCTCAACAAGGGCTTGATCAAGAACGCCACTGGCTATGACTTCCGGCACCTGTTTATCGGTTCCGAGGGCACCCTGGGCCTGGTGGTGGAAGCGACGGTCAAGCTGGCCCGTCAGCCGAAAGATCTCACCGCCTTTGTGCTGGGCGCACCGGGCTTCGGTGAGGTGATGAAGGTGCTGCATGCGTTCCAGCAGCAGATTGACCTGACCGCCTTCGAGTTCTTTTCCGACAAGGCCATGCAGCATGTTCTGGCCCATGGCGTGCCCCGCCCTTTCGATACCGACGCGCCCTTCTACTGCCTGCTGGAATTCGAACAGTTGTCCGACGCCACCGCCGATGCCGCCATGGCGATTTTCGAACACTGCGTCGAACAGGGCTGGGTGCTCGACGGTGTCATGAGTCAGTCACTGCAACAGCTCGAACAGCTCTGGCAGTTGCGGGAGCGCATCTCGGAAAGTATCGCGCCGCATACGCCGTACAAGAACGATATCTCTGTGGCAGTGAGCAAGGTGCCGGCGTTCGTCGAAGAAGTGGACGCCGTGGTGCAGGAGGCCTACCCGGATTTCGAGATCGTCTGGTTCGGCCATATCGGTGACGGCAATATGCACCTGAATATCCTCAAACCTGCCGCGCTGGCCAAAGAAGAGTTCTTTGCGCGTTGCAACAATGTGTCGCGGTGGGTGTTCGAGATCGTGCAGCGTTACAACGGTTCTATTTCTGCCGAGCACGGCGTGGGCATGACCAAGAAACCCTATCTCGAATATTCTCGTTCCCCGGAAGAAATCGCCTATATGCGCGCCGTGAAGCAGATATTTGATCCCAACGGCATCATGAACCCCGGCAAACTGCTATGACCTACGCACACAAGTGGATTGATGGTTCACCGGTTGATCTGCCGCCGGGCAAGGTGATCTGCGTGGGTCGCAACTATGCCGATCATGCCAGGGAATTGGGTAATGATGTGCCCGCAGAGCCGGTGTTATTTATGAAACCTGCCACGGCGCTGTGTCATCTGGACGCGCCGTTACAGATTCCCGCCGGGCGCGGTGCGGTGCACCATGAGGCCGAAATGGTGGTGCTGATCGGCGCGCCGTTGACGGATGCCAGTGTCGAGGATGCCAAAGAGGCTGTCGTGGCTTACGGCATTGGCCTGGATCTGACGCTGCGAGACGTGCAGGACGAATTGAAAGCACAGCGGTTACCGTGGGAGAAAGCCAAGGCGTTTGATGGTTCGGCACCGGTATCCGGATTGATCGAGGCGCGTGGTGTGTCCACCCGGCAGAATCTTGATGTGCTGCTGGAAGTAAACGATACAGTGCGCCAGTACGGGCACACCGGTCAGATGCTGTTTCCGGTGTTTCCGCTGGTGGCGGAAATCAGCCGGCACTTCACATTGCTGCCCGGTGATCTGGTCTTCACCGGCACCCCGAAGGGCGTCGGCCCGCTGCAGTCCGGTGATCGTCTGGCTGCCCGGCTGGGCAATTTCCTGATGGTGCGCACCGAGGTGCTTTGACCCGCCAGGCAGGGCAATCAGAATTTTTCGATGCCCTGGCCGCTGGCGAGCAGCACGATATCGGCCGGCCGGCGTGCAAACAGGCCGTTGGTGACGACGCCGACGATATTATTGATCTCTTCTTCCAGCTTGATGGGCCGCATGATGTCCAGGCCGTGCACATCCAGAATGATATTGCCGTTGTCGGTGACGAAGCCCTCGCGGTACTTCGGCCGCCCACCCAGCGCGGTCAGTCGCCGGGCGACATAAGAGCGGGCCATGGGGATGACCTCCACCGGCAGCGGGAAGGCGCCAAGGCGCTTCACCCGTTTGCTGTCGTCCACCACACAGATGAACTGCCCGGCGACGGCGGCGACGATCTTCTCCCGGGTCAGTGCCCCACCGCCGCCCTTGATCATCTCGCGGTGAGCCGTGACTTCGTCGGCGCCATCCACATAAACCGGAATCTCATTCACGTCATTGAGGGAGAGCACCTCGATACCATGGCTCTTGAGGCGTTCTGCACTGGCTTCGGAGCTGGCGACGGCGCCGCGAATGCTGTCCTTCATTCGGGCCAGGCCATCAATGAAATAGTTGGCGGTGCTGCCGGTGCCGACGCCGACAATGGTGCCAGCTTCGATATAAGTCAGTGCGGCTTCCGCTGCAGCGCGTTTCCTGGCGTCCTGGTCCATAGTGAGGCTCGACTGTAATGGGGCGTTCATTGTAGGCCAGCTGCGCGGCCTCTGCGAGGGCTGCCCGGCCCCGGGGACGCTGTGTGCTATGCGTGCCGGGCTCCGCGCCTGTACAATCAGGGGCGTTTTGCATTCAACCTGGGTTCAATCCATGCCGGACCGCTACGTCAAGAAGATACTGCAGGCCCGCGTCTATGACGTGGCCATTGAAAGTCCGTTGCATGACGTGGCGTTGATTTCCGGCCGCCTGAACAACCGCGTGTTGCTCAAGCGGGAAGATTTGCAGCCGGTGTTTTCGTTCAAGCTGCGCGGCGCCTACAACAAGATCGCCGGGCTGTCTGAAGCGCAGCAGCAGCGCGGCGTTATCTGTGCCTCGGCAGGCAATCATGCCCAGGGTGTGGCGCTGGCCGCCGGTTATCTGGGGCTCAAGGCGGTCATCGTCATGCCGCGCACAACGCCGGATATCAAGGTGCGTTCGGTGCGCGAGCGCGGCGGCAAGGTCGTACTGCATGGTGACAGTTTCGATGAGGCGCTCGAACATGCCCTGATCCTGCAGGAGCGGGATGGCCTGACCTTCGTGCATCCCTACGACGATCCTGAAGTGATTGCGGGGCAAGGCACGGTGGGCATGGAGATCCTGCGCCAGCATACCGGGCCGATTGATGCGATATTCCTGCCCGTGGGCGGCGGCGGCCTGGCCGCTGGCGTCGCGGCGTATATCAAGTATCTGCGTCCGGAAATCCGTATTGTCGCTGTGGAGCCGGAAGATGCCGCCTGCCTGAAAGCCGCCATGGAGAAACAGCGCCGGGTGGTGCTGCAAGAAGTGGGGCTGTTCGCCGATGGCGTGGCCGTCAAACAGGTGGGCAAGGAAACCTTTCGCGTGCTGCGCCGCTGTGTGGACGAGGTGATCACCGCCAACACAGACGAGATCTGCGCCGCAGTAAAGGACATCTTCGAGGACACACGCTCCATTGCTGAGCCCGCAGGCGCGCTTGCGCTGGCAGGCCTCAAGAACTGGGTTGCCCGCCATGGTGTGGAGGGCAAGACACTGGTCGCGATCCACAGTGGTGCAAACGTCAATTTTGACCGTCTGCGGCATATTGCCGAGCGTGCCGAAGTGGGTGAGCAGCGTGAGGCGATTCTGGCGGTCACCATTCCCGAGCGGCCGGGCAGCTTCCGGCAGTTCTGCCAGACCCTGGGTCGGCGGGGTATCACGGAATTCAATTACCGCTACCGCGATGCGGCGTCGGCGACCATATTCGTCGGTGTACAGATGCGCCCGGGTTCGGATGATCTGGCGACCCTGGTCGCGGCACTGGAAGAAAAGCAGTACCCGGTCGTGGATATGACCGGCAATGAAATGGCCAAGGTGCATATTCGCCACATGGTGGGTGGGCATGCCACCGCGCCGGACATGGAAGAGCTGTTGTTCCGGGTGCAATTCCCGGAGCGCCCGGGCGCGTTGCTGAAATTCCTCAGCGCCCTGGGTGGTCGCTGGAACATCAGCCTGTTTCACTACCGCAACCATGGTGCTGCCTACGGCCGGGTGCTGGTGGGCTTCCAGGTACCGGCCGGAGAACAGGCCCGGTTGCGCCATGATCTGCGAGACGTGCCCTACCCCATGACCGAAGAAACGGACAACCCTGCCTTCCAGCTGTTCCTGAGCTGACCATGCGTACAGTTGGCGCCGTAATATGATGTTGGATGTGAGAGAATTGGGCTAACTCCTTGACTTTTACTCTGATATTGTTCATTTTTTGAACCGGTTCCGATTGTGCATGTCATAACTCGGTAATCTTTCTGGTCCGGCGTGCAGGCCGGCGTACTGATGCTCCTCACTGTTTTGGTGGCATCAAATTTGCAGTGTCATTCCCGCAATAGTGTTTGACGGGAATGGGCTGGTTACTACTTGGCTGTTTTATGAGCGCATACACGTTTATAGCGAGCACAAGGCGCGGGGAAGCCTGAGAAGATGAACAAGAAAAAACCTGATGCATTGGTTATTCTGGCAGTGATTTTCGGCCTCGGCGTGCTCGTCAGTACCCTCACCTATGGGGGCAATGAGAGCCGCCATGACCAGATGGCAGTCAGCGCGGGCGTGAAAAGCCTGAGCACCAATCGCTGATCTGACTGAATTTCTGCCCCACCATGAAGCGAGTGGCTGCCAGCAGCATGCCGCGAGGTGTGGGCATGGTTGTGGCTGTGGGCGCAGTTGTGCTGCGTGCGCCTTATGATATGCGGCCGGTTGCGGCAGGCTTGTCGGTAATCACAGCGTCCAGCGGCACATCCCACTCTGCGGTGTCGAGCTGCGTCACGCGCTGGAAGTGATGGGCCACACCCAGCAGGGCTGGTCTGCGCGGTCTGCGCGCCAGGCTTGCCAGCGTACGATCGTAGAATCCTCCCCCCATCCCCAATCGGTTGCCGACGTCGTCAAACGCCACCAGCGGCAACAGAATCACATCCAGCGTCCAGACAGGCGTCGCGCGCCGCGGCATGGCCGGTTCGTCTATGCGGTAGCGGTTGGGGACCAGGCGCATGCCGGGGCGCCAATGGGCAAACAGCAGGCTGCCGCGCCCGAGGGGGTCGAGGATCGGCAAAAAGGCTGCCCGATGGCGCCATTGGAGATGCTGGAACAGGGTGCCGGGGTCGATCTCACCATCTGCGGGCAGATAACGGGCAATGCGTTGCGCGTAGCGCAAGGCGGGATGGGTGGCGAGTTGCCGGGCAAGTTGCCGGGCGGCCTGTCGTTGAGCGCCTGGCGTCAGAGCGCGCCGTCGTTGGCGCATCTGTTGGCGCAGTAGGCGGCGTTGGGGGTGATGTTGGGAGTGACGCTGTATCGGCATGTGAATACTTCCTTACGCAGCGTTCCTGCGTCAGAAATAGTGTTCCCCGGTCGTGCCGCTGCCGGCTTAGCCCTTGAACCCTGCGGCTCAAGGTGGTGGCGTCAGGCTTGCCTTAAGGCTTTCCGCTTGATCGCGGACATGCGCACGGGCCCGCCAGTATTCGCCCCCGGTATATAAAACATCGGCTCAGGGACATCGCCTGGCTGGCAAACACACCAGGGAACACAATCGAGAGTATAGCAGTTGAGGTGATGCTGCCGCGAGCAATCGTGATCAGGCGGGTCAGT
Organism: Alcanivorax sp.; assembly: GCA_022565695.1. Lineage (GTDB taxonomy): Bacteria > Pseudomonadota > Gammaproteobacteria > Pseudomonadales > Alcanivoracaceae > Isoalcanivorax. The sequence continues at coordinate 567,588 of JAIUME010000001.1, forward strand.
GCGATGGGGGGGCGTTCATGTCCGCGCGGTGGCGCTGCTGGGCGCTGATTTCTGCGTCGACCTTGTTCAGCAGGCGCTCGAGCCGGTCATTTGAGGGGGCACTTTCCAGTGCGGTGGATGTTTGCAGCAGTTCATGAGCGAGGTTGATCGCGGTCATGACTGCGATGCGTTCCAGGCCGATGACATTGGCGTCGCGCACTTCGCGCATCTGCTTGTCCAGATAGCGCGCCGCGCGCAGCAGATTGTCGCGCTCACCGGCGGGGCAGGCTACCCGATACTCCTTGTCGAGCAGGTGTACGACGACGGAATCCGACTCGTTCATGATTCCTGCTCCAGAGATTTCAGTCGGGAGATGATCGCTTCCACCTTGGCTTTTGCCGCATCATTTTTTTTCAACAGTTGCGCGCGCTCTTCCAGCAAACGGGTTTCCCGCGAATGCAGTGTCTGGTTTTCCTCGCGCAGCCGGGCGCTGATGCTTACCAGCTCGTCCACACGGGCTTCCAGTTGCCGAAGTTGATCTTCCGATTTCATGGGCGATTGCGCACTGTTATCCTATGGAGTATCCCCGCCTGTACTATAGAGACGGCCCCGCAGGGGGTCAACGCGGTTGCACTGCCCGGGGTTCACCCGGATTCACCCAGACAGGATGACATAATGACTCAACGCACGGCCGACTATTTCGAGCCCCTTGCCGACGCACTGGCCAGTGCCGGTGTTCGACACAGCCCGACGGAGCTGCACGGTGTCATCTGCGGCCTGCTCAGTACCGGTGCCGGGGGCCAGGATGCAGAGTTGCTGGGCATGCTGGCGGCCCACAGCGAGCTGGTCGGGCAATGGCCGGCAGAAGCCGCGCAGGGGTTTGTGGCCCTCAGGGATCTGGCGGCATCCGGTTATGCCGGCGAAACGCTGGAACTGGCGCTACTGCTGCCGGATGATGACGAAGAGCTGGGCGTGCGAGTCGCTGCCCTGGCCCAGTGGTGCGAGGGGTTCCTGGTAGGATTTGGCACCGGCAGTGCGGGCGTCCGTGACAGTGACCTGGCGCCGGGCTTGCAGGAGGCGCTGTCTGATCTGGCGGCGGTGAGCCAGGCAGACCTGCCGGAAGAGAACAGCCCGGAAGAAGAGGCCATGTTCGAACAGATCGCCGAGCACTGCCGCATGGCGGCACTGATGATCTTTACCGAAATCGTCATGGTCAGCAGAAAGGCATCTGCCGGAGAGGCAGCGGACACGCCGCCGGTGCGCCACTGATCAGAATGCTTCGGATCCCCTTTTTGCAGGAGCCAGTATGTCGATTTCCCGCCAGGAATTTGCTCGCCGCCGCCGCACACTGATGGCGCAGATGGAAGAAAACAGCATCGCGATCCTGCCCGCCGCGCCGGAGCGGACGCGCAACCGTGACGTCGAGCACCCCTACCGGCAAGACAGTGATTTCTGGTACCTCTCCGGCTTCCCGGAGCCTGAAGCGGTGATGGCGTTGATTCCCGGCCGCGAACATGGCGAGTTCGTGGTGTTCTGCCGCGAGCGTGATCGCACCATGGAAATCTGGAACGGCTACCGCGCCGGGCCGGAGGGTGCTGTGGAGAAATACGGCGCCGACGATGCCTTCCCCATCAGTGATATCAACGAAATCCTGCCCGGCCTGATCGAGGGGCGCGAGCGGGTCTATTACGATCTGGGCCGCGATGCAGACTTTGACCGTCAGGTGATGAGCTGGGTCAACAGTATTCGTGCCAAGGTGCGCACCGGCGCACACCCGCCGGGCGAGTTCCTGGCGCTGACGCATCTGCTGCACGACATGCGGCTGTACAAATCGGCGGCGGAGCTGAAGGTCATGCGTCGCGCCGGTGAAATCGCGGCGGCGGCCCACATCCGCGCCATGCGCGCGGTCCACCCGGGCATGTACGAGTATCAGCTGGAAGCCGAGTACCTGCACGAGTTCATGCGTCACGGCGCCCGCTCACCGGCCTACCCGTCCATCGTCGGTGGCGGGGCCAACGCCTGCATCCTGCATTACATCGAAAACAGCGAGAAGTTGCGCGACGGCGATCTGGTGTTGGTGGATGCGGGTTGCGAGTACCACAGTTACGCCAGCGACATTACCCGTACTTTCCCGGTGAGCGGCCGCTTCAGTCGCGATCAGCAGGCGTTGTATGAAGTGGTGCTGGCGGCCCAGGACGCCGCTATCGAGGAAGTCAGACCCGGCCAGCACTGGAACGCGTTCCATGAGGCCGCGCTCACAGTGCTGACCCAGGGGCTGCGGGACCTCGGGCTGCTCAAGGGCGAGGTAACAGAACTCATCGAGACCGAGGCCTATAAACCCTTCTTCATGCATCGCACCGGCCACTGGCTGGGGCTGGATGTGCACGATGTCGGCGATTACAAGGTGCACGGTGCATGGCGGGTGCTGGAGCCGGGCATGGTGGTTACCGTGGAGCCGGGCCTGTATATCTCGCCGGACGATACCAGTGTGGACAGCCGCTGGCGTGGCATCGGCATTCGCATCGAGGATGATGTGGCCGTGACCCGCGAGGGTCATGACATACTGACGATTGATGTGCCCAAGCGGGTGGCGGATATCGAGGCCCTGACCAGCGAGGCACGCAAACGCGCATGACCAGCGATCCGGTTCATGATCAGATACATAGTCAGGTACATAGTCAGATGCATGCCAGTGCGCAGCGCCCTGCCCCGTCGGGCATTGTGATCGTCGGGGGCGGCATGGCCGGCCTTGCTCTGGCATTGCTGCTGCGCCACCACGGGCAGCCCGCAGTGACCCTGATCGAAGCGGTCGCGCTGGCGGAGGGGGAGGAGCTGGACACGCCAAGCTTCGACGCTCGCAGCACAGCCCTGTCTGCGGGAACGCTGGCGATCTTCCGTGAACTGGGGCTGAGTGACGCGCTGCTGTCCCGGGCGGCGGCGATTCAGGCGGTGGACGTGTCCCGCCGTCAGCGGCTGGGCAGTACCCGCATGCGTGCCGAGGAAGAAGGGCTGGCCGAGCTGGGCGCCGTGGTGGAAAACCGCTGGCTGGGGCAGGCATTGCTGCAGGCGGTGCGTGCGGATGAGGGTATTCACCTCATTGCACCGGCGCGGGTAGTGCAGACCCGGCGGCTGAAACAGGGCTATGCACTGGCATACCGGATTGCTGACAAGGCGGGCGCTGAGCAGCCCGAGCAGATCGAGTGCGCCCTGCTGGTCGCAGCGGACGGCGCCCGATCACGCATACGGGATGCTCTGGGTATCTCTGCGCGCTTTGATGACACCGGCCACGATGCGCTGATTGCCAATATTGGCCTGGGAGACGATTGCCCGCCGGAGGCTGCCGGCGTGGCCTGGGAGCGTTTTCTCGACAGTGGCCCGCTGGCATTGTTGCCCTTGCCAGGGCGGCGCATGTCGCTGGTCTGGACCGGCCCCCGGGCACTGATTGACCGGCTTGAGGCGCTGCCAGAGGCGGCTTTCCTGGCGGAACTCGAGCAGGCCTTCGGCCTGGATCGGCTCGGTCGTCTTGCCCGGGCGGGCGTCCGCCAGCGCTACCCGCTGGTGCTGACACAGGCCTGCGCCCAGGCCGTTCCCCACGGGGTGGTGGTGGGCAACGCCGCGCATAACCTGCACCCCGTGGCGGGTCAGGGTTTCAATCTCACCTTGCGTGACCTGTCGCTACTGGCCGAGACCCTGGGCGCAACGGACAACCCCGGTGCGCTATCCTTGCTGGCCGATTATGTCTCCCGACGGGAAGGCGATCAGGCGCTGATTCGCCAGGCGTCGCGCTGGTTGCCGGAGCTGTTCCGGGTGCGCTTTGGTCCTTTTGCACATACCCGCCAACTCGGGCTGGTGGCGTTGACGCTGTGGCCCGGTCTGCGCAGCCAGTTTGCGGCCCGCGCCATGGGGCTCGCCAATTGATACGGGCTCACCGATTCAGGAACCTGATGCCATGACCACAACAGATCCGGATGTGCTGCTATCAGATGCGCTGCTGTCTGACGTATTGATAGTGGGCGGCGGCATGGCTGGCGGCCTCATGGCGGCCGCATTGAGGCACAGCGGTTTGTCGGTGGTGGTGCTGGATGCCGCGCCGGTGCCGCAGATGCCCGCTGGCGCCGCAACACCAAGGGTCTCCGCCCTGACCGAAGCCAGCCAGCATATGCTGGCGAATGTGGGCGCCTGGCAGAAGATCCCGCCGGCGCGCATCCAGCCCTACGACCGTATGCATGTGTGGGACGGTGACGGTACCGGTGACGTGCATTTTGCGGCGCGGGATCTGCATACCGATGCGCTGGGCTGGATCGTCGAGAACGAGGCGCTGGTCGCAGCGCTTTATCAGGCCATTACTCAAAAACAGGACGGAGACGCGCCGCAGCCTATCGCCGCCACGCGCTGGGAGGCGAATGCCCGCACCGACAGCATCCGGCGCAGCGAACAGGGCTGGCGTGTGACGCTGGCGGATGGGCGCCGCTTTTGTGCGCCGATGCTGGTCGGGGCAGATGGCGCCCGTTCCGCTGTGCGCCAGACGGCGGGCATCCCCGGCACGCCCCGGGATACCGGGCATGTGGCGATTGTCGGCAGCGCTACCACCGCCCTGCCCCACGGCGCCTGCGCACGGCAGCGTTTCATCGATTCCGGGCCGCTGGCCTTGCTGCCACTCTGTGATGGAGAGGGTGCCTCAGGGGCGCTGCATCAGGTGTCCATTGTCTGGTCACTCTGGCCCGACGAGGCAGAACGGCTGATGGCGCTGGATGCGACCGCATTCGATATCGCACTGACGCAGGCCAGCACCGGATGCCTGGGGGATATGCAGTTTCAGGGGCGCCGCCTGGTTTTTCCGATCCAGGAGTTGCATGCCAGCAGCTATATCGCCGATGGCCTGGCGCTGATTGGCGATGCGGCCCATGTGGTGCACCCCCTTGCCGGGCAGGGCATCAACCTCGGTTTGCTGGACGCTGCTGTGCTGGCGGAGGAGATGCTGCGCGCGCTTCAGCGTGGCCTGCCCCACTGGCATGCGAGCGCCTTGCGACGCTATGAACGTCGCCGCCGCGGACATAACGCGTTGATGCTTAACGCATTACACGGCTTCAAGGTGCTGTTCGAAGCGTCGGCGCCGCCAGTACGTCTGGCCCGCAACATGGGCATGAATCTGGTCAACCGTGTGCTGCCTGCGCGCAATCTGTTTGCGCGCCAGGCCATGGGGCGCGGTGGTGATCTGCCGCAGCTGGCCAGAAGCAAGGCGCTCTGAACCCGGCTTGCACAGCAATGCGGTTATGAAGGATAATGCGAACCATTCTTATTTTGCATGGCGCAATACTTCCGGGGAGTCGATCATGGTGTGTGCTGGTGTCAAGTCTGCTGCAGTGAGGGTGGGCCGCGCCCGCTTGGTGACGGCTGCCGTAGCCACCGTGCTGGCGCTGTTGCTCAGCGCATGTGGGGATCAGCGGCGTGCTGACGAAATCATCGTCTATACCTCCCGCGCGGATCACCTGGTGAAGCCGGTTTTTGATGCCTACACCGCTGAAACCGGCACCCGTATCCGCTTCATCACCGACAACGAAGCCGCACTGATCACCCGCCTGGAAGCCGAAGGTGCCGGCAGTCCGGCGGATATGCTGATCACGGTGGATGCGGGCAATCTCTGGCTGGCGGCGGATCGGGGATTGCTGCAGTCAGTGTCGGACGAGCGGCTGGAAAGCGCTGTGCCCGCCAATCTGCGCGATCCGGAAGGCCAATGGTTCGGCCTCACTGTGCGGGCCCGCACCCTTGTTTACTCCACTGAGCGGGTTCAGCCGGATGAACTGTCCACCTACGAGGCCCTGGCCGACGATGCGTGGCAGGATCGTCTCTGCCTGCGCACCTCGAAGAAGGTCTACAACCAGTCGCTGGTGGCCACCATGATCGAGCGTCTCGGCGAGGCCGAGGCAGAGCAAGTCGTCAGGGGCTGGATCGGTAACCTGGCCACGGATGTGTTTGCCAACGACAACGCCGTGATGGAAGCCATCGTGGCGGGCCAGTGCGATGTGGGCATCGTGAATACCTACTATTTTGGCCGCATGCTGCGCGATCGCCCGGAGCTGCCGATTCGTCTGTTCTGGGCCAACCAGGGTGATGACGAGAGCGGTGTGCACGTGAACATTTCGGGTGCTGGCCTGACCCGCAATGCCCCGAATGCCGAGGCAGCACAGGATCTGTTGGCCTGGATGGCCCAGCCGACGGCGCAGCGTATTCTGGCGGACGGTAACCTCGAATATCCGGTCAACCCGGATGTCGTGCCACACGAGCAGGTTGCGGCGTGGGGCAGCTTCCGTCCGGATGATCTGAACGTGGAGATTGCCGGGCGTCGTCAGGTGGAAGCGGTCAAGTTGATGGATCGGGCCGGTTATCGTTGACGTGCACGGGGTGTCCAGCTGATGGGGATTCTGGCTCTCGGCCGGCCTCGGCGTCTGCGTCGCCCTGACGGGCTGGTGCTGCTGACGCTCGCGCTGTCAGCCATGGTGCTGATGCCCGTCGCAGTGCTGGCATTGTCATGGTTGGGGAACGAGTCCCAGATATGGCGCCATCTGGCGGATACCGTGCTGCTGGATCTGGTTCTCAATACGCTGGTGCTGGTGGTCGGCGTGGGGGTGGGTGTCCTTGTTCTGGGTGTCAGCCTGGCCTGGATGGTGTCGACCCTCGACTTCCCGGGCCGGCGTTTCTTTGACTGGGCGTTGCTGCTGCCGTTGGCGGTGCCGGCCTATGTGCTGGCCTTTGTGGCGCTCGATATCCTCGATTTCTCCGGTCCGGTGCAGAGTAGCCTGCGCCAACTGATTCCGGCATTCGAAGGTGGCAGTGTCCGACGCCCCTGGCTGGTTGTGGTCACCCTGTCGCTGGTCTTTTACCCCTACGTGTATATGCTCGCCCGCGCGGCTTTCATGGTGCAGGGGCGGGCCTTAATGGATCAGGCACGGATTCTGGGGCTGGGCCCCTATGCTGCCTTCTGGCGAGTGGCACTGCCCATGGCCCGCCCGGCGATCGCGGCCGGTCTGGCGCTGGCGCTGATGGAGACACTGGCGGATTTCGGTGCGGTGGCAGTCTTCAACTATGACACCTTTACCACCGCCATCTACAAGAGCTGGTATCACCTGCGCAACCTGAATGCCGCTGCACAGCTGGCGTCCTTGCTGCTGTTGTTTGTGTTGGTGACGCTGGTGCTGGAGCGCATGGGGCGCGGTCGCGCGCGCTTCGAACAGCAGGGTGTCCATCGTATGCATCGCGCCCGCCCGGGCACGGTGCAGCGCTGGTTGCTCACGGGCTATGCCAGCGTGATCTTTCTGGTTGCCTTTGCCATACCGGTAGGCCGTTTGCTGTTCTGGGTCGTGGACAGTGCCTGGCTGGATCTGGACAGCCGCTACTGGGGGCTGGTCACCCGGACGCTGCTGCTTGCCACCGGCGCGGCAGTGGCTACCGTGGTGCTGGCATTGCTGCTGGGCTATGTCCGTCGCACGCGTATTCATCGCATGGTCCATGCGGCTGTGCGGGGTGCCACGGTGGGTTATGCCATGCCGGGCTCGGTGCTGGCGGTGGGCATCATGCTCAGTTTTGCCGCCGTGGACCAATGGCTGGGCAGCACCTTCGGCTTGCGCCCGATATTGATGGGGGGGCTGTTGGCGCTGATGGTGGCCTATGTCGTGCGCTTCCTGGCGGTCGCTTACGGGCCGGTGGAATCCTCTTTCGAGCGGGTGCGGCCACGCCTGATTGATGCGGCCCGCACTCTGGGCGCCACCCCGGCAGAAGCGGTGCGACGGATCTACCTGCCCCTGCTGACCCCCGGCGTGCTGACGGCACTGCTGTTGGTGCTGATCGACGTCATGAAAGAGATGCCGGCCACCTTGCTGCTGCGGCCGTTCGGCTGGGACACACTGGCGGTGCGCGTCTACGAGATGACCACCGAGGGTGAATGGGCCCGGGCGGCCTTGCCCTCTCTCACGCTGGTGCTGGTCGGTCTGCTGCCCGTCTACCTGCTGATGCGGCGAACGCGCGCGCACTGAATATCAGCCGCGATAGCCGCCTCACGCGGTCTGTACCACCTCACACACTCAATGCCTCCTCCTGTCTCCTCATGCTTCCTCTGGTCCGGGCAACACCAGCACCGGGCAGTTGGCGCTTTGGATAATCTGCTGAATCGTATCGCGCCGCAGCGGCCAGCGATGGTCGTGGCTGGTGAGCACGATGAGATCACTGCCGAGTTCATGGGCGCTATCCACGATGGCCGGGGCGGGAGCGCCTGCTGCTGCGATCGGCCGGACGTCGATGCCGGCCGGCACCAGACGGCGGATCAGCAGTGCCAGGGCATGTTGTGCCTGATCCAGTTGCGTATCAGGGTCCCCCTCGGACAGGGCGGGGAAGAACGATATTCCGGTCTGGTCGGGCAGTACGGTAATCAGCGTCAGGCGGCCATTATCTGCTAACAGGCGCAAGGCGCTCTGCAATGCTGCCTGGCTTTCCTCGTCGTGGGTGGGGTCAACACCCACCAGTATGGACGCGTACATGGCGTCGCTCCTTCCCGGCAAAGGCTCAAGATATGTCCTGCCAGTCTGGCAGGTGATGCGGGGCAAGGTCTTGATCTGGGACAGCTCTTGATCCGGCTTCAGGCCGAACTCCGGCGGACAGGGGGTCTTGGCGCCATCCTTTGTCATTAGAGCCACTGAGAACCAGGACGCCTTTTCACGCAACTTTACATTTCAGTGACATTTCAGGGGTGTGAATGGTCACTAAGGCCCTGTTTGTGTAAACAACTGTTTGCCAGACTCCATGGTCTTCACGCGCTATCAGGTGTCAGTCGCGCGGTTGTGGTTGCCCGCCGCCAAGGCGAGGTTCGCCAACAACAAATAATAAAGAAACCGGAGTTGCTCATTATGTTTCCTCTCTCTCGATCCGCACGTTCCCCTGTACTCTCACGTCTTGCTTGTGCCGGCCTGGCCTCCGGCGCGCTGTTCTGCGCGCCTCTGGCAACGGCCAACATGGGCAATATCGCTTCCACATATGGCGTGTTGCCGCAGGATCTGGCGTCTGCGCAGGCACTGTCTCTGTTCAATTCCCAGGTGTCTGCGACCTATTACAACCCGGCCTATCTGGCCCGCGATCCGCGCGGCGAGCTGACGCTGGGCCTGTTTCATGCCGAGCACGAGCTGCGCGTGAAAAGCCTGGGAGGCCCGGACCCGGTGATCCGGGAGGGCGGAGATGTGCTGGAGGACGATCCGACCCAGCATGTACTGATCGGCATGAAGACCGATCTGACCTCTCTGACCCGCTACAACCGGCCTTTCTATCTTGGTTTCATGGCCGGTGTGGAGCGCTATGGCCGCGAGATGCTGGCGTTCGAGTCTGAAACCTCCGAGGAAGGGCAGTTCTTCAACTATGGTCGGCAGCCCCTGTTCCTGAATCTGGGGGGCGGTATGAACGTGTGGCGCGGCATTGATGTCGGTCTGACCGCGCGCATCACCCTGCATGCCAATGCCACCCTGAATACCTGGACCAATCTGGAGGGTGAAACCAGCAATGAGTCGCTGTCGGTGGAAGCCAAGCCGGTACTGCGGCCGATTGCCGGTGTCAACGTACACTGGGGTGAGACCCTCTGCCCGGATCGCGACTGCTGGATGGACAATCTGGAAACGGCGCTGGTCTATCGGGGCTACTCCAATACCCGTACCAAGGTGGATGCGTTTGCCACGATCCCCGGCGTGGTGGGTGGCATAGGTCTGCCGCTGTCGATCCAGACGCTGGATTCCTTCCAGCCAGAGGTGATTGCTGCCGGTGTCCAGTATCAATGGGGGCGGGCGCGGATCGGTGTCTCTGGCGAATGGCAGCGTTGGTCGCGCCTGGAAGATGAGTTTGAAAGCGACACCATCAAGGATCAGGCCAATCTGCGCTTCCGCGACACCATCATCCCTCGTGTGGGCGCCGAAGTGCGGCTCAATGATATGTTTTCCGTCACCACCGGCGTGGCCTATGAGAAGTCGCCCCTCGATAGTGACCGCTCACTTGATGTGAACTACCTTGATAATGACCGGATCATCTTCGGGCTCGGGTTGACGGCCGAGCTTCGCGAAGCGCCGGTGCTGGCCTTCCCGGTGCGTGTGGATATCGGTTACCAGTACCACGGTCTGCGTGCCCGGGAGTTCGATCTCACCAGCAGTCAACAGGATGATCCGGGTACCCCGTACGAGAGGGTACGGGCAGAAGGCGATGTACATGCTTTCGCCGGCTCGATAACGCTCAAGTTCTGAGGAGAGCCTTATGAAAACAATAACAGGCAAATCCATATTGATTCTCGGCCTGCTGGCGCTGCTCGCAGCCTGCGGCGGAGAAAAACAGACGACGCGCACCGACTGGGGTGACAGGCCCCGACTGGAATACAGCTTCCCCTACCACGGCCAGCCGGAAGTCTCGACACGCGCGCCGGTGGTGCTGCGTTTTTCCCATCCGCTGACCGATACCGCGCCAGAGGACGCCGTGCAGTGGCTGGACGCGGACGACCAGCCGGTGCCCTTTACGGCGACGACCACCGCAGATGGCCGCTCGCTGGTATTGACCGCAGCGACGGCGCTGCAGCCGGTCAGCGCATATCGCATCGAGCTTGGTGAACTGGACAGCGAGGGGCGCACGGTGCGCGTGCCGGATGCGCCGATTGATTTCCACACACGCGGTTTGCCCGCCGGGCCCCGGGAGTACCGGGCGCTACCTGGTGCATTCGAGATCACCCGGATGATCCCCGACGGCGAGATCCAGCCAGTGATGGACTTCTCGTCGTTCCGGTTGCAGTTCAGCCAGCCGTTGCGCCGTGACAGTGTCAACTACGCGGCTGCGGGTTCTCTGGCACTGCTGGACAGCAATGATGATCTGGTGCCGGCGCGGGTTCTGGTGCAGGGCAGCTATCTCACCCTGGACCCGGTGGAGGACCTGACGCCAGGGGGCAGCTACACGCTGACCAGCGCTGGCGGGCTGGAAAGTCTGTATGGCGAGTCGCTGGCGCCGTTCAGCATGGCGTTGACGGCCAGTGATTCCGCGCCGCGGGAAACGCTGGTGCAGCGTGCCGCAGATTCCGAAGGCGGCACCATACTGTCGCCCCTCACCGGGATGCCGATCAACAATGTGCCGGTCAATGCACGCCTGCTGGGGGATCAGAGTAGCTCCCAGCTGCAGGGCGATGTGTTTGCCGAACTGGCCTATATCCCCAACTTCCCGGATGTATCGCCATTGCGCGTGGCGCGCGGTGCGCTGCTGGAAGGCTCGTCAGTGGAAGTGAATATTGCCGGCGAGGTGCCGGCAGGGTTCAGCTCCGGCGACATCGAAGTCCGCTTTATCAGCGATGCCATGGGCTATCTGATAGAAAACCCCTACACCTTGGCGGCGGAATCACCGCGCCACGTGCAGCTGTTTATGGATCTGGCCATGACGGCGGAAAACCCCGAAGCCAATGGCGCCCTGAGCCAGGATCTGTTGCACGTGGAGCTGGCCGGTACCGCCTTTGTCGAGGACGGGCAGCTGGTGATCAATGCAGTGGGCCTGGTGGAGCCGCAGGTGCTGGGGCTGGAGCAGGCTTGGGGTGTCCTGTCGTTCCGGTTGGCCTCCTATCATGACCAGCTGAACGCGCCGGACCCGGTGGAAGATACCGTGCCGCCGGCATTGCAGTCCTGGGTGCCCGCAGACTATGCCGCGTCTGCGCGCCCCGGTGACCCGGTGATCCTGAATTTCACCGAAGCACTGGATCCCGACAGCATCGAAGGTGCCGTGACCGTGGAGCGGGATGGTGCGCCGGTGGATGTCAGCTGGCATCTGGACGGCGCTTCGCTGGTGCTGGCGCCGCAAGGCGGTCTGCAATTCGGCAGTAGCTACAGCGTTGCCCTGTCAGACCAGATCACGGATGTCGCGGGCAACGCGCTGGCCCCCGAATCCCTGTCCTTCGATATGGCGGAATATCATGGCGGCGGCAACCGGTCGCCCATTGCGCTGACCACCTATCCGGGGTACCCCTGCGCCATGCAGGACCCGAATCTGGACGGTTCTCCCGGTGAGCATCAGGGGCGTTGTCGCGGCGGCGAGAGTGGGGATGACCGTCTGCCGGTGGAGCGTGTGCCGGCCGGGCGGGCTATCTCTGTGCAGTTTTCCCAGAATATGTCGGCAGACAGCATTGTTCTGGGCGACACCTGCAATAGCGGCACCTTCCGGGTGGAGCGCCTGGATGCAGCGGGTAACTGTGTCGAGGCAGTGCCTGGCCAGCTCGAGGTGTCCCGACGCAGCCTGTCTTTCCAACCAGATAATGCTTGGGAGGAAGGAGAGCTCTACCGCTATGTACTGGCATCGAATCGGGATGCGGGGGCCGCCGATTGCGGCACACTGGCGATCTGTTCCGACTATGACTATCCGTTGCAGACCGAGCTGTTGCGTGGTGCCGGCGCCAGCGCAGGCGGTCGGGACATGATCAATCATTTCCGTGGCGGCAGTGCTACGGGGGATGTATTCCAGCAACTGGTGAACCTGCCTGCGTCGGACACCAATGCCAATTTTGTCATTGATCCCGGTGAAGCCAACCCGCAGCCCGATCCGGACAATCCGGGCTTCTACATCGTGCCGGATAATGCGGCGGAGTTGCGGGTGAACAACACCAGCGGCCTGCTGCTGGATGCCAATGTCGGTTGCGGTTTTACCGGTGGCGGCTACAGTCCTGGCAAACAGACCTGTAATGACGAGAAGTTTCTGTATATCACGGGTGGTCTGACGGCGGATGTCGGGGAGTACGACCCGGTCGAGGAAGCGGTGCGGGTGGATATCCGGCCAACGCTGATCATGACCACCTCGATTGATGTGCATGCCGTGTTGTTTCTGCTCGTCCCGAGTCAGACGGTGATCCCGACCGGGCCGAAGGTCATGCGCATGCGTTACGAGGACAATGGCGCTGGCCAGCGCAATCAGCCGATCACCGGCTGGCTCTACGAAACGCCGGATGGGCCGCGCCTGCGCGCGACGCTGCAGCTTTACCTGGATGCGCCGAATCTGGCGCCTGAGGTGATTGGGATCACCCTGACCCACGATCTTTACAGCTACCCGCTGACATTGAATGTGGATGGCCCGGTCAGCTTCCTGCCGGACGGACGGATGACCATTCAGCAGACCAATATTGGTGGTCCGGCCGATATCGTGGCCTCCATCAGCCTGCTCGGGATCGGGGCGGCGGGGATGACGCTGCGGATTCCCGAGAACGGGCTTGATCTGACTTTCCTGGCTCGCCCGGTGAAATAGCGCAGATAGGGCGGCCAAAAACGGAACCAGAGTGCCAGGCCGAGAGCCCGGCACTCTCGCTGTTTTCTCTCTGGCCCGGTTTACACTCGTTTTCCCGGACGTAACATTATCACTACGCCGCTTAATAAACTCCCGCTGAACCCCTGACGGAACTCTGTCACGCTCCCTTGCATGCAAGAATGCTAGTAGTGAGCGTGGGAGTGTGGCCAACGGCCAGAGCTCCACCTCTCCGGCGGCACGATCTGAATAATAATCAAGCGGAGCGTCAATTATGTCTTCTCTCCTTCGATTGCCTTCCATGGCGATTGCCCGAAGAACCCTGCGTATTGGTGCGCTGTCTGGCGCGATGTGCTGTGCCACCCTCGGCCTGACGGTATCAGGGGCTCACGCGAGCATGGGCAATACTGCTACCACCTTCGGCATTCTGCCGACAGACATTGCGTCGGCGCAGGCCCTGTCGCTGTTCAATACGCAGGTATCTGCCACCTACTACAACCCGGCTTTTCTGGTGCGTGATCCGCGCGGTGAACTGAGTGCTGGCTTGCTGCATGCAGAGCATGAGTTGCGGCTGGACAGCCAGGGCGGCCTCAACGCACCCACCCGCCGAGGCAGCGTGCTGGATGACACGCCCTCTCAGCAGGTGCTGATCGGTCTGAAGACGGATCTCTCCTCGGTGACAAAATATGACCGCCCGATGTACCTGGGCTTTATGGCTGGTGTGGAAAAATTCGGCCAGGAAATGCTGGCCTTTGAATCCGAAACCTCCGATGAAGGGCAGTTCTTCAATTACGGTCGGCAGCCCCTGTTTCTGGTGATCGGCGGTGGTCTGAATATCTGGCGCGGCGTAGATGTGGGTGCGTCGGTGCGCGTCACGCTGCATGCTGATGCCACCCTCAACACCAACAGTAATCTGGCGGGGGATACCTCGCGCGAAAGCCTGAATGTATCGGCCAAGCCGGTGCTGCGTCCGATCCTTGGCGTCAACGTGAACTGGGGCGAGACATTTTGTGCCCAGACGCCGTGCTGGATGGAAAATCTGGATACCGCCATTGCCTACAAGGGCTACTCCAATACACGCACCAAAGTGAATGCCAATGCCACGATTCCCGGTGTGATTCCACAGCCCGGCCTTGATCTTGCGGTGCGCACGCTGGATTCATTCCAGCCGGAAGTGATCTCTGCTGGCGCGCAATATCAGTTGGGTCGCGCGCGATTGGGTGTCACGGGTGAATTCCAGCGCTGGTCGCGGCTGGAGCGAGAGTTCCAGGGCGACACCATCAAGAACGTGGCAGATCTGGAATTCCGGGACATCTTCATTCCACGGGTCGGGGTGGAGTACCAGCTCAACGACATGTTGTCCGTCAGCTCAGGTCTGGCCTATGAGGTCTCGCCGCTGAAGAGCACACGCTCTGAAGATGTGAATTACCTGGATAACGACCGCATCATCCTCGGCCTGGGTGGCGCGCTGGAGATTGCCAATCCGCCCGTTCTGGCGTTCCCGCTGCGGCTGGATTTCGGCTACCAGTATCACCATCTGCGTGACCGGGATTTCATTATCTCCGGCACTAACAGAAACGGCGACCCGTACGAAGAGCTGGTGACCACAGACGGTGATGTCCACGTCTTTGCCGGTTCGGTCACCATCAAATTCTGAGGAGGGCGCCATGAACAGCATTTACAGCCTTCGATCCGCGTTATTGATTATGGGTGTGGCAGCGCTCGCCGCCTGCGGTGGCAGTAGCCAGACGGTCACGCCACCGGCGCCGGCGCAGTCGGTGTTCTACACTTATCCGGATGCGGAGCAGTCCGGTGTGTCCACCCGCATTCCCATCGTTGTGCGCTTCTCCGGCCCGGTTTCGGTGTCTGAAGCGGACATCACGCTGGATAGCGCCAGCGGCGAGCCTGTGCCGTTTTCGATGGAAACGGTGGGTGAGGGGCGCAGCGTTGTGGTCCGTCCGGCGCAGCAGTTGGCGTTCAATACCACCTATCAGTTAACCATGCCGGGCTTGCCCGGTGATGGCCTGAGCTTCACCACCGGGCCAGCGGAAAAAGGGCCCCGTGCCCAGCAGGCCAGCGCCGAGACATTCAGCATGACGCGTATGATCCCGGACGGTGATGTCCTGCCGGTGGTGGATTTTTCCTCCCTGCGGGTGCAGTTCAGTGAGCCTGTGGATACGCAGACCCTGGTCTATGGTGACAGTGTTGCCCTGCGCACTGCCTCAGGTGATCTGGTGGACGCCACGCTGTTGGCCAAGGGTCGTTACCTGACCATTGATCCAGTGGACAATCTTGCGGCCGGTGTGGCGCACACGCTGACGGTGAATGGTGCGGTGCGCAGCATCTATGACACAGCACTGTCGTCGCCGGTTTCGCAGACATTTACCCCGATGGATTCGGGGCCCAATGAACTACTGGTGCTTGAGGCGCCTGCTTCCGGTGCACTGTCCCAGTTGACCGGCCAGACCATCAACCTGGTGCCGGTGATCGCCGCCCTGCTGGGCGAGGAAACCGAATCGCAGCAGGGCGGGCTGGTGTTTTCCGAGCTCGCCTTCGTGCCCAATTTCCCTGATGTGACGCCTTTGCGGATTCGCAAGGGCGGTATGCTTATGGGTGATGAGCTGGTGGTTAACATCGGCGGTGTCGTGGATGCCGGCTTCAATTCCGGCACGGTGACGGTGGAGTTCATTTCTGACGCAGTGGGCTTCCTGCTGCCCAACCCCTACAGCAACAACCCGGCCGCGCCGCGCCATCTCCGCGTGCTGATGGACATCGCCATCGCCACCGGTGACCCGGAGGCCAATGCCGCGTTCAATCAGGATGTCATGCATCTTGAGCTGGTGGGGCAGGCTATCGTCGAGGATGGTCGTCTGGTGGCCGATGCACTGACCGTGGTGGAATCCGAGGTGCTGGGCGTAGAGACCGCCTTCGGCACCCTGAGCTTCCGCATGGAAGGTCTGCTGGATCAGGAAAATGCGCCCGGCCCGGTACCGGATACCCGTGAACTTGCCCTGCAATCCTGGATGCCTGGCAGCGATGTGCCGCCGTTCGAGAACAATGTGGACAAGCAGCGCCCCGGCGATCCTGTGGTGCTCAATTTCACCAGGGCTCTGGATCGCAAGACCCTGGCGTTGGGAGAACCGGACCAGCGGCTGGCGGTGATCAGCAATGGCATGGATGTGCCTTTCACGGCCAGCGTGGATGGCGTGGCCGTGGTCATCAACGCGCCGCTGGCGTACGGGCAGAGTTACGACATCGTTATCCAGGACGGCGTCACCGACATTGGCGGCAACCCGCTGGCGCCGCAAACACTCAGCTTTACCATGCCGGAGTATGTGCGTACCGACGCACCGCTGGCTTCTCCATTGGCGCTCAACGTGTACCCGGGCTACCCCTGCGCGCTGAACACCGCTGAGCGCAATCTGGACAGCGGCATCAGTGGCCGCTGCGACGGCGGCATGGCCAGTGACGACCTTTTGCCAGTGCCGTCGATGCCGGCCAACCGGGGCATTGAAGTGCGCTTTTCACAGGTGATGAACCCGGACAGTTTTGCGCTGGAACAGGACGGCGAGCCTGGCAGTGTGGTGGTCGAGCGCCTGAATGCTGACGGCAGCGCAGCGGGCCTGGTGGAAGGGCGTCTGGAAGTGCGAGCCCGGGACATGGTGTTCACGCCGGAGCAGCCCTGGGAAGAAGGCGAGCTGTATCGGTACACCTTGCGCTCCAACGGTGCCTCGCGCAGCAATGCCTGCACGCCAGGGCAGATGCTGTGTTCGGCGGATAACCTGCCGTTGCGCACACGGTTGCTGGCGCAGACGCCGGATGCAGCACCGACGCTGGATGGCGGTGGTCCGGACCTGGCCATTGTCTTCCGGGGTGCGCCGTCGGTGGACTGGGCACGTATCATCCTCAACAACCTGCCCACCGCTGACGTCAACAGCAACACCCTGCGTGATCCCGGCGAAGACAATGCCGTGGACAACCCGGAGCTGCGCAAGAACTCGGCGCGCATCGAAGTGGTGGGTGTCGGTGGCGTGGTCAATGAGGCCGAGCTGCAGTGCGGCCGCGACAATGCCGGTAATGAGTTGGAAGAGTGTTTCGTCTACCTCACCGGCGGAATCGACACTGACGTGGTCGGATTCTTCGACGCAGAAGCCGCTGAAGATATCGCGCGGACGCCGGTGCCGCCGGAAGTGATTGCTGCCGGTGGCGGGGTGCTGGTCTATCTCTACCCGACCTTGTTGCAGACCAGCAATGTGGTGGTGGATGCCACAGCCGCCATCGGGGATGCGCCCCCGGCGGATACCGGACCGATGACCATGCGTGTGCGCTATGCGTGTGATGCGCGCACCGCCGGTACGCCGACGCCGCCTCACGCGGAGCCCATTCGCCAGTGCGAAGACGGCGAAGCGGGGCTGGTGGAAGGCTGGATCATCGAGGGCGACGGCAGGCCGAACTTCGTGGCGGCGCTGAATCTGTACATTGATTCACCGGCGCTGGACCCCCGGGTCAATATCCTGGCCCTGGAAACCCTGCCGGACGCGCTGGCGGATGCCATCGGCGTGGTGCCGGTGCTGGGTGACGTCGTGGGCGGCCTGTTGGGGCTGCTTGGTCCGATCACTGACCCGGTGCTGGGGACCGTGGGTGATGTGCTGGAAGCGATCACGAGTATTCTGCCCGATGGCGTCAACCCATCGGCGATTCCCCTGGAGCACAACCAGCGCAGCTATGGTTTCGGGCTTGAGCTGCTGGGGCCGGTGGAATTCTACGATGACGGGCGTATGGAAGTCGGGTTGCTGAGTCTGGATGGCGTGGCGCTGGACGTCGAGCTGACGGCACTGGGGTTCCTGGAGGCTGAAGTGAATCTGCTGATTCCGGCCCAGGAAACCAACCTCAACTATACTTCCGGTCCGATCAAGCGCTGATTGACCCCGGCCATGCCCCTGTCGCGGGGCATGGCCGGTGCCCGCCTCGCTATGACCCGTCGCACCATCCATGTAGAATGCGCGGCATACTCTTTGCCGGAAAAGCATGACCCATGGGACACAGAACCCCACTCTATGACCAGCATGTGGCCGCCGGTGCGCGCCTCGTGGATTTCGGTGGCTGGGATATGCCGGTGCACTATGGCTCGCTGCTGGACGAACACCATGCCGTACGTGCCGATGCCGGCATGTTCGACGTCTCGCACATGACCGTGGTGGATGTGACCGGTGTGGATGCCCGGGCCTATCTGCGCTACCTGCTTGCCAATGACGTGGACCGCGTGCCGGTGGGCAAGGCGCTGTATGCGGCCATGCTCAACGAAGAAGGCGGCGTCATTGACGATCTGATCGTCTATCGCCGGCAGGACGACTACCGTCTGGTGGTCAATTGCGGCACCCGCGAGAAAGACCTGGCCTGGCTGGCGAAGCAATCCGAAGGGTTTGCGGTCCAGGTGGTGGAGCGCCCGGAGCTGGCGATTGTTGCTGTTCAGGGCCCCCGGGCCCGCGAGCGACTCAGCGCGCTGCTCGGCGATTCCCGCGCAGCGGCGGTGTCAGGCCTCAAGGTGTTCGCCTTCGCGGAAGACGGTGACTGGCTGATTGCCCGCACCGGCTATACGGGGGAGGATGGGGTCGAAATCATCCTGCCCGGCGCTGATGCCACGGCCCTGTGGCAGCAGCTTGTCGATGCGGGTGTACGGCCTTGCGGCCTCGGCGCGCGGGACACCCTGCGGCTGGAAGCCGGCATGAACCTCTACGGCAATGATATGGATGAAACCGTCACGCCGTTGCAGGCCGGCATGGGCTGGACTGTGGCCTTCAGCGAGGACCGTGATTTTATCGGTCGTACTGCGCTGATGGCCCAGCAGCAAGCCGGGCATGAACAATTTGTCGGGCTGATACTGGAAGGCAAGGGCGTATTGCGCGCCCACCAGAAAGTGATCAGCGCGACCGGTGAAGGCGAGATCACCAGTGGTACCTTCTCGCCGACACTGGGCCTCTCCATCGCGCTGGCCAGGGTGCCAGCAGGCACGGAAGGCAAGGCAGAAGTGGAAATCCGCGGCAAGCGGTTGCCCGTAAGCATCGTCCGTCCGCCCTTTGTGCGGCACGGCAAAACCGTCTATCAGCAATAGTATTAGGGAATGAAATCATGAGCGATATTCGCGCCGAGCTGCGCTATGCCACCAGTCATGAGTGGGTCCGCCTGGAAGATGACGGCACGGCGTATGTCGGTATCTCCGACCACGCTCAGGATGCCATGGGTGATCTGGTCTACGTGGAACTGCCGGATGTGGGCCAGCAACTGGAAGTGACCGACGAGGCTGGTGTGGTGGAATCAGTGAAAGCTGCCTCCGACATCTACGCGCCGGTATCCGGTGAGATCGTTGCCATCAACGAAGCACTGGAAGACACCCCCGAGCTGGTCAACCAGGACCCCTACGGTGACGGCTGGCTGTTCCAGATTCGCCTGAATGACAAGTCAGAGCTGGAGCAACTGCTCAGCGCCGACGACTACCGGACCCAACTCGACAGCGAAGACTGATTCAGGTCATCGCTGGCCGCCCGCTCACTGTCTGTCCACGGTGGGCGGCGGATACTGATTGTCAGCGTGCCTCGCCCCTGAGCGCGCTCCGTCTCCCAACCTGAAGACAGCACTATGCCCTTTATTCCTCATACCTCTGATGATGTGCAGGCAATGCTTGCGGCGATTGGCGCTGACAGCATTGAAGACCTGTTCGACGAAATCCCCGCCCACCTCAAGGCCGGCGCACTGGCCGGCCTGCCCGAGGGGCTGTCCGAGATGGAAGTCACGGCGTTGATGGCGGCGCGAGCGCGCCAGGATGCCGGCGCACTGTGCTTTCTCGGTGCGGGCGCCTACGAGCATCACATTCCGGCGGCGGTATGGGAAATAGCGACCCGGGGCGAGTACTACACGGCCTACACGCCTTATCAGGCCGAAGCCAGCCAGGGCACGCTGCAGACCATCTATGAGTTCCAGACCCTGATGGCGCGCCTGACCGGGATGGATGCCAGCAATGCGTCGGTCTATGACGGCGCCTCTGGCCTGGCCGAAGCGGTACTGATGGCGCTCCGCGCCAACCGCAAATCAAAATCCGGCCGGGTGTTGATGCCGGAAGCGGTGAATCCGCGCTACCGCCAGGCGGTGGCGGCGATCTGCGAGAACCAGAATGTGGAGCTGGTGTCCGTGCCCTTCAACACCGCAGAGGGCACGACACCAGTGGCCGCGCTGGCGGATCACGCCGGTGAAGATTTCGCTGCGCTGGTAATTGCACAACCTAATTTTTTCGGCGCCCTGGAAGACGTCGATGCCCTCACCGACTGGGCCCACGCTCAGGGCATGCTGGTGATCGCACTGGTTAACCCGACCGCGCTGGCGCTACTGACACCGCCGGGTGAGTGGGGCGAAAAAGGGGCGGACATCGTGATTGGTGAAGCACAGCCACTGGGCATTCCGTTGTCTTCCGGTGGGCCCTACTGTGGCTTCATGTGCTGCAAGCAGCAGCACATCCGCCAGATGCCGGGGCGGATCATCGGCCGCACTGTCGATCTGGAGGGTCGGCCTGGCTTCACGCTGACACTGCAGGCGCGTGAACAGCACATCCGCCGCTCCAAGGCGACCTCCAACATCTGTACCAACCAGGGCCTGGCGATGACAGCGGCGACCATCTATCTGTCGCTGCTGGGCCCGGAGGGGCTGGAGGCGGTCGCTGCGCACAGCCACGCGAATACACAGGATCTGGTCGCCCGGTTGAGCGCCATAGACGGCGTCAGCCTCGCCTTTGCCAGCCCCACGTTCCACGAAGCGGTGTTGCGGTTGCCGAAACCTGCCAGCGAGGTACTGCCGAAGCTGGCAGAGCGCGGCATCATCGGCGGCTACGATCTGGGCCTGGATTTCCCCGCACTGGCAGATTGCGTGCTGGTGTGCGCCACCGAAACCCGCATTGCGGATGACATTGACCTGTATGCGACCGTTCTGGCGGAGGTGCTGGCATGAGCACGCAAACTGACAATCAACTGATCTTCGAATTGTCCCGTCCCGGTCGTCGGGCGGCAGCCCAGGCGCCCAGGGCACTGCCGGAAGAGCGCCTGTCGGCGATTCCGCAAGCACTGCGCCGCAAGCAGAGACCGGCCTTGCCGGAAGTCTCCGAGCTTCAGGTTGTGCGCCACTACACCAACCTGTCGACCCGCAACTTCGCCATCGACAAGCAGTTCTATCCGCTGGGTTCCTGCACCATGAAGTACAACCCGCGGGGCGCCAACCGCGCCGCCATGCTGCCGGGCTTCCTCGGGCGGCACCCGCTGGCGCCGGAGAGCCACAGCCAGGGTTACCTGGCTTGCCTGTTTGAACTGCAGGAATTCCTCAAGGAAGTGACCGGCATGCAGGGTGTTTCACTGACCCCCATGGCGGGCGCCCAGGGTGAATTTGCCGGCGTGGCCATGATTCGCGCCTACCATGAAGCGCGTAACGACGATGCGCGCACCGAAATCCTGATTCCTGAGGCTGCCCACGGCACCAACCCGGCCACCGCGGTGATGTGTGGTTACAAGGTGCGCGAAGTGCCGGTCAACAAGGAGGGGGATGTGGATCTCGAGGCGCTCAAGGCCGCCTGTGGGCCGCAGACCGCGGGCCTGATGATGACCAACCCGTCCACCTGTGGCGTTTTCGAGCGGCAGATCGACGGCATCGCCAAGGCGGTACACGAAGCCGGTGGCCTGCTGTACTACGATGGCGCCAACCTCAATGCCATTCTCGGCAAGGTGCGCCCCGGTGACATGGGCTTTGACGTGATTCACATGAATCTGCACAAGACCTTTGCCACACCACACGGTGGCGGTGGCCCGGGTGCTGGCCCGGTGGGCGTCAGCGAGCGGCTCAAGCCGTTCCTGCCGACCCCGATCGTCGGGCGTGAGGAGGATGGGCGCTATCGCTGGCTGGACCAGCATGATCTGCCCCAGAGCATCGGCCACCTGTCGGCCTTCATGGGTAACGCGGGTGTGTTGTTGCGGGCCTATTTCTACGCGCGGGTGCTGGGCCGTGAAGGCATGATCCGTGTCGGCGAATACTCCACGCTGGCGGCCAACTATCTGCTCAAGCGACTGGAAGCGATCGGCTGCACCCCGGCCTATCCGGCGCGCCGTGCCAGCCACGAGTTCATTCTGACCTTTGCCAAAGAGTCGAAAACCCTCGGGGTCTCGGCGATGGACATCGCCAAGCGACTGCTGGACTACAACCAGCATGCGCCCACCACCTATTTCCCCCTGCTGGTGCCGGAGTGCTTCCTGATCGAGCCAACGGAAACCGAAACAAAAGAAGCGCTGGATGAATTTGTCGCGGCCATGGAAAGCATCCTGGCGGAAGCCCGCGATAATCCGGAGCTTCTCAAGGGCGCACCTTACAGCCAGCCGGTGCGCCGCCTGGATGACGTCAAGGCCGCCCGCGAGCTCGATCTGGTCTGGAGTAACGTGTGAGCGGATCTGCAGGTGATACCGTACCGGTTCTGACACTTCGCCGGGGTGAGGAACGCCGTCTGCGCTCCGGCCATATGTGGGTGTATTCCAATGAAGTGGACACCGACAAGACACCCCTGAAAGGTCTGACGCCCGGCACTGAAGTGGTGATCGAAGATAACCGGGGCAAGCCTCTGGGCCGCGCCTATGTGAACCCGCAATCGTTGATCTGCGCGCGCCTGTACAGCCGTGACATCACGCAAGGGCTGTCCAACAGCTTCTTGAAAAAGCGTGTTGAACAAGCGATTTCCTTTCGCGAAAAGCTGTTCCCTGATGGTTGCTACCGCGCGGTATTCGGTGAGGCCGATGGTCTGCCGGGGCTGGTGATCGATCGCTACCGTGATGTTTTTGTACTGCAGTCGGGTACGGCGGGCATGGAGCGGGTGCAGGAGCAGATTGCCAAGGTGCTGGTGGACCAGCACCAGGCACGTATTGTCGTGGCAAAAAATGAAAGCAGCATTCGTGAACTGGAAGGGCTGCCACAATACACGCGCGCCTTGCACGGTGAGCTGCCGGAATCCGTGTCACTGACGGAAAACGGTGTCGCCTACACAGCGCCATTGGCGGCGGGGCAGAAGACCGGATGGTTTTTTGACCACCGGGCGGCGCGGCGCCACATCATGCCCCTGGCGAAGGGCGCGCGCGTACTGGATGTGTTCGCCTACTGCGGCGCCTGGGGTGTGCTGGCGGCTGCCCACGGCGCCAGTGATGTCACCTGCCTGGATTCTTCTGAGCTTGCGCTGGATTATGTGCATCGCAATGCCGAGGCCAACGGTGTCGCAGAGCGAGTGCAGTCATTGCAGGCTGACGCGGCGACCGGCATGAAAGAACTGGCCGGTGCCGGTGAAAAATTCGACATCGTGGTGCTGGATCCACCGGCGTTCATCAAGCGTCGCAAAGACATCAAGAATGGCCTGGCGGGGTATCACAGCATCAACGAACTGGCCATGCGGCTGGTGGCGCCGGGCGGGGTGCTGGTGTCGGCCTCCTGCTCCATGCATCTGCAGTCAGAGCAGTTATTGGACGTGGTCCGGGCCAGCTCCCGGCATATCGATCGCTTCGCCCAGGTGTTTGCCAGCGCGGGTCAGGCGGAAGATCACCCGGTGCACCCGGCGATCCCTGAAACGGCCTACCTGAAAAGCTGGTTCGTGCGGGTGTTGCCCAGCCTCTGAGCCGGGCGCTGGTGTCCCGCCCCGTCATCTTTAACCACAGTTTACAGCGCCGGTGAAACTCCGGTGCCGGTACGTGCGTCAAAGAGCCACGTACCGGCGTTCCATTGGTACGCCTGGCTACTGAAAGCAACATCCGTCACTGATACGAGGACCGACCATGAAACCGATGAAGTACTCTAAACCGATGAAGTACTCTGCTCCGCTGCTGCTGTCTGCCATGATGTGTGCCCCGCTTGCGCCAGCTATCGCGGATTCGGTGGCCACTGTGCCTGGCCGGGACAATGCGTTCTCCTATACCTATCTGCAAGGCGGGGTCGATATCGGCAATCTGCGTAATCCGCGTGCCGATGCCGACACGGTTTACGTCGAGGGCAGCTATGCGCTGGACCCGAACCTGCATGTACGCGGCGGTGCGGGATACTACGATGGCGATACGCGCCGTGGCGGCGCCGACGTTTACGGGCACCGGATTGCTGCCGGGCTGGGCTTCAACACGCTGCTGCAGAACGATCTGGACTTTGTCGCCTCCGGTGACGTGGTGCAGGTGCGCCAGAGGTCCGGCGGCAGCAGTGCCACCGATACCGGGCTGGAGCTGCGTGGCGGTGTCCGCCATCGCACCACCGACCGCTTGCAGCTGGCCGGCGGCGCCTTCCACGAGAACATCGACCGCAGTGACACCGGGCTTTACGGCGAAGCACTGTTCAATGTGCAGCAAAGCCTCGATGTCGGCGCGCGGGTTCAGGTAGGTGACGACATCGGCACCTTCGGCCTCTTTGGGCGATACAACTTTTAAAGCTCATCTTTGATGTTGGTCGTGGGATAGAGGGAAGTGCTCGGTCCGGGTGCTTTCCATTTCTGGTCGTTGGGGGGTTATGGCCCACGGGGGCGGGGACTGCTTTTCAGGACCCGCCGTAAACCCATCCGTGGGGGCTTGTGTTCGACATCCTTGTCTCACACAGTCCTGAAAAGCAGTCCCCGCCCCCGTGGGCCGTCACGTTCAGTAGTGCCAACAGACTTTCAGCCTACCGCCGGTTTGGTTCTTACTGAGAATTCGATACCTACTGAAATCAGAATCTCGCACCGGCGTTGGGCCGGGGTACGCCTTGGAGGGGCCTCTTTGGCCATGGATGGCCAAAGCGAGAGCGCCCATGGATGGCTTGAGCGGTCCCGGAAAGGCGTACCCCGGCCCAACGCCTCTCGCTGGAGGGTGACCCCGCTAGAGGAAGAGACGGAGGTGCCATGATCTCCTGCCATGTAATGCTGCGCATGATCTGAATTTCTGACCAGAGTGATCGGCCTGTATACTCCCCGGGGGCTGTCGCGCTAGTGCGCGGCGGCCCTCGACTTTATAAGCCCGGGAGAGATGGCATGGTCCAGCCTGCTACAGCACATGAACACGTCACCGTCAGCCAGACAGACGGTGTACTCGAGATACGTATCCAGCGCCCTGAGCGCAAGAATGCCCTGACCCATGGCATGTACGACGCCCTGACCCGCGCGCTGGTGACAGCCGATACCGATCCCGCTGTGCGCGTCGCACTGATCACGGGTACAGAAGATTGCTTCACCGCCGGCAACGATATGGTGGAGTTCCTGAAAGATCCCCCCAAAGGCGATGACAGCCCTGTCATGCGCTTCCTGGCGCAGCTTCTGGCGCAGGAGAAACCACTTGTTGCGGCGGTAAATGGCCCTGCCGTTGGTGTGGGTACCACACTGTTGTTCCACTGCGACCTGGTGTATTGCGCGCGCAGTGCTCGCTTGCAGATGCCGTTCGTGAGTCTGGGTCTTTGCCCGGAAGCTGGCGCCAGCATGCTGCTGCCGATGATCATGGGGCACCCGCGTGCTGCGGAGCTGCTGATGCTGTCGGAAACCTTTTCCGGTGAAGAGGCGGTGGCACTGGGTATTGCCAATGCGGTGTACGAGGACGGTGACTATCTGGCCGAGGCACGCAAGCAGGCGCTCCGGCTGGCGGCGCAGCCACCGGCATCTGTCCGTTTGACCAAGGCGTTTCTGCGCGGGCCGACCCGTGATGCGGTGGCGGCACACATGAAGCTGGAAGGCGATACGTTCCTGGAGCGCCTGAGCTCGCCGGAGGCGCGGGAAGCCATGACGGCGTTTATGGAAAAACGGAAGCCGGATTTCAGCCGTTTCAGCTGAGTGAGGCGGCCGCCTCGGCTAAGTAAAGGCGGCCTCATGCAGCGGTGCAGCCATCGATGGCTATCCCGCTGCATCGTCCTGCAGTGGCGGTTCATCGTCCTGAGCCGTGCTGGTCTGATCCGTGCCCTGCAATAGCAGATAGTCTGCCAGTGCCTTGCCGGCTTCGCTGTCCCCGTCGGACCAGGCCGCCATGGCCTCGTTCATGCCCTGCATGGCCATCGTTCTCGAACGCTGCGACAGGTACTCCCCGCCATCGGGGTCGTCGGCGTCTGTCAGGGCGTCCAGCTGGTTCTGTCGCGCTCTGCTCAGGGACAGGGCTTCCAGCAGCGCTGGTGCCAGTTCGCCGGCGGGAACGGGCGTCTGGGGCCGCATCAGTGGGTTGAGGTCTTCCAGCAACAGGGCGCTGATGGCGTCCAGGTAGTCCCGGCGACGGTGTTGAGGCTGTTCGCCTTCAGGTTGCTGGTGGTCCGGCAGCGGTTCAGTGAGCGTCAGATCCAGTGCGTCCCGCGGGGCGCCCGGCAGGCCGAACAGTAATAGCTCAAGCACCTGGAAGCCGACGGTGACTTCTGCCGGGTCAGTCATGTCCTGCTGGGCGAGCAGGCTGTCGATATCCAGATCGACGGTGGCATCGTAGATGATGCCGCTCTCCGGCCACTGGGGCATGGCGTCCACATAGCCGGGCATCAGCGGCCAGATATCCGTGCGTTCAAGATGCGTGGTCAGGGTTGGATCAAGCACGGAGCGTGTGGCCAGTATGGGCCAGGCGCGGTTATAGCTCTCGTAGAGCAGTGTCCAGGCATTGCGTGCCGCGTCCAGACTGTTGTCATCCGGCTGCCTGAGCAGCGCGCGGACGGCCTCGCGGAAGCCCGGTGCGGCCACCACCAGCTTGCGCAGCCAGGGCGCAGCCTCATCCTCGAAGGCGCGGGCGAGGGCATGGTGCTCGGCGCCGATGACGGTGGTGCTTTCCTGCACAGGTTCCGGCGTGGGTGCTGCGGGTTCGCGCTCGCAGCCAACCAGAACAGTGCTGGTCAGTGCCAGCAGGCAGATCAGGCGATAAGTCATTGTCGTAGTCCGATTCCCCGTATAACCGTATAAAGTGCGTCTCAGCGCAGGCTGATCACCGGCCAGCCGCGGCTCTCGGCTTCCCCCCGGAGGACGGCGTCCGGATCCACCGCGACCGGATGCGCCACGAGGCTCAGCAGTGGCAGGTCGTTACGTGAGTCGCTGTAGAACCAGCTACCCGCCAGATCGTGCCCGGTCTCCGCCAGCCAGGCTTCGAGACGGGTGACCTTGCCTTCACGGTAGCAGGGTGTGCCGGCAAAATCCCCGGTGTAGTGCCCGTTTTTCATCGCTGCTGTGGTGGCAATCAGGTGCTCCACGCCCAGCAACTCGGCGATAGGGCGGGTTACGAAATCATTGGTGGCCGTGATGATCACCAGTGTGTGACCCTTCTGCCGGTGCTCGTCCAGCAGGGCGGTGGCTTTTGGCAACAGGATCGGCGTCACTTCATCGCGCATGAAATCGGCGTGCCACTGCTGCAGTGTGGACAGGGGATGTTCGCCCAGGACGTTCAGCGCAAAGCGCAGGTAGGCGGCGATATCCAGCTGACCGGCCAGATAGTCTTCGTAGAAGCGATCGTTGGTGGCCTTGTAGCCGTCAGCGTCGATGACGCCACGGGCCACCAGGTAGTCGCCCCACAGGTGATCCGAATCACCGGCGATCAGTGTGTTGTCCAGATCGAACAGGGCAAGCGTCATGAAAGGCTCCGGTAAGGTGCAACAGTAGCGTGTGATGGCATCGGGAAGACGCAAGGATAGCAGAGCGGCGCGGGATACACTGCACACAGATGAGCAGAGCGTGCCCTTGTTATGCTTTAATTGTGCTGCAACCAGCAGGCAGGACAATGACAGGTATTATTGACGAACAGGGCTTCCGGTTGAACGTCGGCATTATTCTGGTTGGCGCCGGAGGACGCGTCTTCTGGGGGCGGCGGATCGGCAACCGGGATGCCTGGCAGTTCCCCCAGGGCGGGCTGATGCCGGGCGAAACCCCGGAGCAGGCGTTGTACCGTGAGCTGGAAGAAGAGGTGGGTCTGACGGAAGCCGATGTGGAAATCCTCGGTAGCACCGAAGGCTGGCTCAGTTACCGGCTGCCGCATCGCTTTCTTCGCCGCCGCCGGGACGACACACCCCAGTGTATCGGCCAGCGCCAGAAGTGGTTTCTGCTGAAGCTGGTCACAGACGAGGATCGCATTGATCTGGCGCGCACCGGCAGCCCGGAATTTCAGGCCTGGCGCTGGGTAAATTACTGGTACCCGATCCGCAAGGTGGTGCACTTCAAGCGTGGCGTCTACGCCAGGGCACTGAAAGAACTGGCGCCGGTGATGCGGCGCGAACGCCACTCCGACAAGGCTTGATGCATGCTTGATACCCTCAGACGAATCGTTCAGGAGGTCAACAATGCGCCGGATCTGAGAACGGCGCTGGATCTTATGGCGCGTCGGGTGCGTGACGCCATGGGCACGGAAGTCTGCTCCATCTACCTGCTGGACAGTACCGAACCCCGCTATGTCCTGATGGCGTCTGAGGGTCTGAAGAAAGAGGCCATCGGCCGTGTCAGTCTGGGCGTGGCGGAGGGCCTGATCGGTCAGGTCGGCCTGCGCGAAGAGCCGATCAACCTCGAAGATGCCTTCGCGCATCCCAAATTCCTGTATCTGGCAGAAACCGGCGAAGACCCGTTCCACGCGTTTCTGGGTGTGCCGGTGATGCACCACGGTCGCGTGCTCGGTGTGCTGGTGGTACAGCAGCGTGATGCACGCCGTTTCGACCAGAGTGAAGAAGCTTTCCTGGTCACCATCTCGGCCCAGCTGTCGGCGGTGGTGGCCCATGCCCGGGCCACCGGCGCGCTCGGCATCCTGGATACCAACGAACCCACCGCGCGCTTCTTTGATGGTGTTGCCGGTGCCTCCGGTGCCGCCATTGGCACCGGGGTGTTGTTGTTCCCGCCGGCCGATCTGAGTGGCGTGCCTGACCGTGAAGCAGAAGATATCGAAGCCGAGGTCAGCCAGCTGGAAACGGCGCTGATGCGCGTACGTTCCGATGTGCGTGCTCTGGGCGAGCGCGCCAAGGGTCGTCTCGGGCCGGAAGAGCAGGCGCTCTTCGAGGTATATCTGCGCATGCTCGACCGGCAGGCGCTTGGTGGCGAGTTTATCGCCAAGATACGCGAGGGCCACTGGGCCCAGGGCGCGCTGCGTATCGTCATTGAAGAGCACATCAACAATTTCGAGATGATGGATGACGCCTACCTGCGCGAACGCGCGGCGGATGTCCGCGATCTCGGGCGTCGGGTGCTGGCCGAGTTGCAGAGCCGCAACCGGCGGGAAATCCAGTTTGCCGAGCGCAGCATTCTGCTGGGGGAAGAAATTACCACCACCATGTTGATGGAGGTGCCCCAGGACCGCATCGTGGGCATTGCCTCCAGCCATGGTTCTCGCAACTCGCATATGGCGATCGTTGCCCGTGCCATGGGCATCCCCACCGTTGTCGGTGTGCAGGGCCTGCCCCTCAAGCAGCTGGATGGCAAGGAGCTGATCGTCGACGGCTTCCGTGGCCGGGTCATTTCAAATGCCACGCCGGAGCTCAAGCATCAGTTTGAAGAAATCATCGCCGAAGAACTGGATCTGCTGGCCGGGCTGGAAAAGCTGCGGGAACAACCGGCAGAGACCGAGGACGGGGTACGCATCCAGGTACAGGTCAATACGGGCCTGATGACCGATATTTCCCGCTCACTTGAGCGCGGCGCAGAAGGCGTTGGCCTGTATCGCACTGAGATTCCCTTCATGGTGCGCGACCGGTTTCCGTCCGAAGAAGAACAGTGCCGGATATACCGCGAGCAGTTGCAGGCCTTTGCGCCTTTTCCGGTGACCATGCGCACGCTGGATATTGGTGGTGACAAGTCATTGCCCTATTTCCCGATCAAGGAAGAAAACCCCTTCCTCGGCTGGCGTGGTATTCGTGTGACCCTGGATCACCCGGAAATTTTCATGGTGCAGGTGCGCGCCATGTTGCGTGCCAGTGAAGGCCTGGACAACCTGCGCATCATGTTGCCGATGGTGACCTCCGTGTTCGAGGCGGAAGAGGCACAGCATCTGATTCACCGCGCCTGGCTTGAGGTGCGCGATGAGGGCGCCGATGTGGCGATGCCGCCGGTGGGTGTGATGATCGAAGTGCCGGCAGCCGTGTATCAGGCGCGGGCGCTGGCCCAGCGGGTGGATTTCCTGTCGGTGGGCACCAACGATCTGACCCAGTATCTGCTGGCCGTGGATCGCAACAACCGTCAGGTGGCCGGTCTGTACAACTCCTATCACCCGGCGGTGCTGCATGCGCTGATGCATGTGGTGGAGGCTGCCCGGGAAGAGAACAAGCCCGTGTCCGTGTGTGGCGAGATGGCCGGCGAGCCCGGCTCGGCGCTGATGCTGATGGCCATGGGGTTCCAGGCGTTGTCCATGAACGCGTCCAACCTGCTCAAGGTCAAGGCGGCCATCCGCCGCGTCAAGATCACCTTTGCTCGTCAGTTGCTCAATGAAATACTGGCCATGGATAACGGCGAGGTCATTGCCGCCTATGTGGACCTGCAACTGGAGAAAGCCGGTCTCGGCGATTTGCTGCAGCACCGCCGCGCGTTACTTTGAGGCGAGCTTTGAGGCGAGCGACGTCGAGTATGGCGCATTCGGATATTCAGTCCTGCCAGGGCGGCCGCTATGATGCGCGGCTGATTCCTGCTGGGGGGCCGCTCACCCTGTTGTGCTCACCCTGTTATTTTATCGCCAACCGCTACTGGAAGCATGATTATGCAGAATGTCATCGCCATCCCCGCCAACCCGGCACTGGTTAACAGCACGGAAGATTTCCTGCAGGCCATCGATCACGGCAGGCCTGCTGCCGAGCCGTTCATTACGCTGGTGGATCGGCTGACAGACCGCTTGCTGAGCCTGTTTCTGCTTGAGCCGGCGCAGATGACCGACTTGTCAGGCGGTCAGCGCAAGGTGATCGATTTTGCTGTGTCCACGGCCAGCAAGGCCTCGCACATGCTGACCCGGCAGATCTACAAGAAGGTCAGCAACGAGGACTTTGCGCCGATTGTGCAGAATATTCGCGGCATGTACTGGCAGGCGGGCAAGGACAATGCGCAGCATGCGTCCATCGCCTTTGCCGTGGCGGATGACTTTGCCGGGGATTTCCGCCGGGCCGCTGACGTGGCAGAGCAGGGCCAGGGCACCAGCGAAGTGGCGCTGATCACGGCGGTGATGGATCGCCTTGCCGACGAAATCATCGACAAGATCTTTCTGGAGCAGACGCGGCACGTGAAGATTGGCTTCGTCACCGGGAAAGCCCTGAACGTTGGCGTCGAAGGCAGCCGCAAGGCGGTGCACGCGGTCAACCACAAGGTGCTCAAGGGCCTCAGCGATGAAGAGCTCAAGGCATTCATGGGCCATTACAGCAGCATTCTGACCCAGCGTTGAGCGGCGCGGACTTCAGCGGTCTTTGCCTAGATTGCGCGTCGGCTCCCCGTCCGGGGAGCCATCCGGGCGCCAGCGCTGCTCCAGCATTTCCGGCACGCCTTCGCTGCCCAGGCGAACAACGCTGCTGGCCCGTGTGCCATAGATGTCCGACTGAATGAAGATCGGCGCCACCAGCCTTTCCAGGTCCATGCCAACGCCGGTATCCGGCAGCCAGTGGTCGTCCGGCCGCCAGGGATCATGGAGCAGCGACAGCATGTCTTGTGTGTGAGCCTGACCGTCGCCGATGGCGGCGAGCTTTTCCTTGCCCCGTGTGACTTTCGGCCAGGGCGTATCCAGCAGGCCGTTGCTGAGCCCGTGTACGCCGGGCGCCACCGCCCGGGGCTCGGCCCCCCGGTTGCTCATGTACCACAGCTCCCGGGCGTTCCCCACCAGCAGATTGAACGGGCCATAGTCGTCCTGGTGCGTGGCAATATGCGCGCAATAGTCGCGGGGTGACAGGTCGCTCTCCAGATACCCGGTGGGCAGATCGCCCCGGGAGCGGGCGCCCCGGCTGTGATCTTCTATCGGTTCGCGGAAGTTGGTGACGGTGGCGAAACGACCGGAGCGTGTCACGCCGAGCCAGGTGCCGCCGGCGGCCAGATCCCGGCCACAGAACGTATCGTTGCGCCAGCGGGCCGGCTCGGCAGGGCGGCGGTGGAACTCATCGCGATTGGCCGCCACCAGCAGCGGATACCGGGGGTGGCTTTGCCAGGTAAACAGTACAATGCACATAGCGACTCGCCTTTCGGTTGGGCGCACTTCATGGTGTTGGGTCTGGTCCTGGGTCAGGGCAACGGGTTCGCGTCTGCCCATGCAGATTGATTACACTACGCATCGGCCAGTCTTAGCATAGCATCTGTCTTTTTTCAGATGCTTGACCAGATGTGTGGCCAGACACGCGGAGAGACGCCTTGCAGATCGAATTGTTGCCGCTTTACGTCCTGATCGGCGTGCTCTCCGGGCTACTGGGCGGCGCGCTGGGGCTGGGCGGTGGCATCGTTGTGGTGCCCATGCTGCTGCTGATCTTCCATCTGCGCGGCATCGAGGTCGAGGTCATGACCCAGCTTGCCGTGGCGACCTCGCTGGCGACCATCATCGTCACCTCTGTGGGCGCTGTGCGGGCCCATCACCAGCGCGGCAATATGCGCTGGCCACTGGTCTGGCGCCTGGCCACCGGCGTGGCCCTGGGCGCGTTTGCCGGTGCTTTCGTGGCGGACTGGCTCTCGGGGCCCCGTCTGGCGCAGCTGTTCGGTGCCTTCGCCGTGCTGCTGTCGCTGCAGATGATGTTCAGCAGCCTGCGCCCGCCACCGGCGGATGTGGCGGAACGTCTGCCGGGCAGCGCCGGTCTGAGCCTGGCGGGTGCGATGATCGGGCTGGTCTCCAGCATGTTCGGTATCGGCGGCGGCTCGCTTACCGTGCCGTTCCTCAACGCCTGCCGGGTGCGCATGCAGCAGGCGGTGGCGGTCTCCTCCGCCTGCGGCCTGCCGATTGCCCTGGCCGGTTGCCTCGGGTTTGTAATCGCGGGTTGGGGCAACCCCGCGCTGCCGGCCGGCAGCCTGGGCTACGTCTATTTGCCTGCGGCGGTCGGGATCGGTATCGCCAGCTACCCGATGGCACGGGTGGGTGCCGGCCTGGCCCACCGTTTGCCCGCGAGCACCCTGAAGCGGATTTTTGCCGCGCTGCTGTTTATCATCGGCCTGCGATTGGCGCTGGGGTGACTGACAGCCCTCTTTAGTGAAGAGCGGGCTTCTGACAAGGATTGACTATGCAATACCCTGATATCGACCCTGTAGCGATCTCCCTGTTCGGCCTGCAGGTCCACTGGTACGGCCTCATGTACCTGGTTGGCTTCGTGGGCGCCCTGTTGCTCTGCAACTACCGGGCAAAGCGGTCCGGCGGTCTGTGGAATGCCCAGCAAGTCAGTGATCTGGTGTTCTTCGGTGCTGTGGGGGTGATTCTGGGTGGCCGCATCGGCTACACCCTGTTCTATAATTTTTCCGGCTTTCTGGCCGATCCGCTGACACTGGTGCGCCTGTGGCAAGGTGGCATGTCATTCCACGGCGGCCTGATCGGCGTGCTGCTGGCCTTCTGGCTTTTTGCCCGCAAGAGCGGCAAACGATACTTCGAGGTGGCGGACTTCAGCGTGCCCATGGTGCCGTTGGGTCTGGCCGCCGGTCGCATCGGTAATTTCATCAATGGGGAGCTCTGGGGCCGTGCCTCGGATGCGCCCTGGGCCATGGTCTTTCCCGGTGATCCGCTGCAGATCAGCCGTCACCCCTCGCAGCTTTATCAGTCCATGCTGGAGGGGGTACTGCTGTTTGTCGTGCTCTGGCTCTACTCCTCGCGCCCTCGCCCCATGGGCGCCGTTACCGGGCTGTTTGGCGCAGGGTATGGTGTGTGCCGCATCTTCGCCGAGTTTTTCCGTGAGCCGGATGCCCATATCGGATTCATCGCCTTTGACTGGCTGACCATGGGGCAATTGCTGAGCCTGCCCCTGGTCATCATTGGTGTTGCCATGATGGTCTGGGCTTATCGCACCCAGCCGGTGGTCAGTGCACCGAAGCAAAAAGCACCGAAGAAAAAAGGAGCCAAAGCGTCATGAAACAGTATCTCGACCTGCTACGTCATGTGCGCGATAACGGCGTGGAAAAGAGTGATCGCACCGGTACCGGCACCCGCGCCGTGTTCGGCTACCAGATGCGCTTTGATCTGGCTGAGGGGTTTCCTGCCCTGACCACCAAGAAGCTGCATCTCAAGTCGATCATTCATGAGCTGCTGTGGTTTCTCTCCGGCGACACCAACATCCGTTACCTGAAAGAAAACGGCGTCAGAATCTGGGATGAGTGGGCCACCGAAGAAGGCGAGCTGGGCCCGGTCTACGGTGAGCAGTGGCGGAGCTGGAAAACCCATGACGGCCGCGTGATCGACCAGATCAGCGATGTGCTGGCGGAAATTCGCCGCAACCCGGATTCGCGGCGCCTGGTGGTATCGGCCTGGAACCCTTCGGTGCTGCCCGATCCGTCACTGGCGCCGGAGGTCAACGCGACCATGGGCCGCCAGGCGTTGCCGCCCTGCCACTGTCTGTTCCAGTTCTATGTGGCTGACGGCAAGCTGTCCTGCCAGCTGTATCAACGCAGCGGCGATATCTTCCTCGGAGTGCCGTTCAACATTGCCTCCTACGCCCTGCTGACCATGATGATGGCGCAGGTGTGTGATCTGGCGCCGGGCGAATTCGTACACACGCTGGGCGATGCGCATCTCTACAGCAATCATTTCGAGCAGGCGGACCTGCAACTGTCCCGCTCCCCCGGAGTGCTGCCGAAGATGCGCATCAATCCCGAGGTGAAGGACCTGTTTGCGTTTCGCATCGAGGATTTCACCCTCGAAGGTTATGAACCGGATGCCCACATCAAGGCGCCCATCGCGGTGTGATCAGAGGATCAATCATGCAACTGGCACTGATGGTGGCCCGTGCGGCCAATGGGTGTATCGGCCGCGACAACAAGCTGCCCTGGTATCTGCCCAACGATCTGAAGTACTTCAAGCAGGTGACGCTGGGCAAGCCCGTCATCATGGGCCGCAAGACCTGGGAATCACTCAAGGGGCCATTGCCGGGGCGCACCAATATCGTCATTACCCGGCAGGGCGATTATCAGGCCGAGGGCGCGCGCGTGGTGCCGTCGCTGGATGAGGCATTGACGCTGGCAGGGCACGTGGGGGTTATTGATGGCGCCGAAGAGGCTGTCGTCATCGGGGGGGCTGAAATCTATGCGCTGGCGCTGCCACAGATCAGCCGCATGTATGTCACGGAAGTGCATGCCGACGTGGGCGGGGACGCCTTCTTCCCGGCGGTGGACATGCAGCAATGGCAGGAGGTGGGCCGGGAGGATTTCGCCGCCCAGCCACCCAACGAATACGACTACAGCTTCGTGGTCTACCAGCGCGCCTGACGTTCAGTTGTTCAGGCCATCTGGTTATTCAGGCTGCCTGGGGTTTCAGCAGCCCGTAGTAGCGGAACACGATGATATTCAGCAGGCAGGTCACCAGGCCGGTGATGCCGCCGAGGATCAGACTGCTCAGGATGTTGCTGCCGAGCAACCCGGTGACCAGCGTGGCCGCGAACAGCACGATGATCACGATCAGCATGAAGATCAACGTGATGGCTGCCAGCATCTGCCATTGATCTGTGGCGCTGCGCATAAAGGCCTGCTGCAGGCTCTGTAATGGCGTCCGGTTTTCCAGCACGGCGATGAAGGGCGCCTGGCACAGGCGCGCATAAAGCCACACGCCGGGAAAGAAGAACAGCAACAGCCCGAAATAGACACTCAGACCCAGCAGCATGTAAGTCAGCAACAGCAGCGGCATGGCGCGCAGGCTGAACAGCAGGCAGTCACCGAGGCTGCGCGCGCCGCCACTCTGGATCGCCGTCAACTGCGCCATGATGGCGCCCGCCGTCAGCGGGTGCAGCAGTAGCAAAATAACGGCGGAGCTCTGGGTAATACTGATGCCTTCCTCGCCGGCCATGATGGCCGGGCCCAGCATTGCCTGGGCTGTCTCACCGAGCAGCGCAAACGGCAGAGTGACCAGCAGCAATGCGGGAATATTCTGCCACCAGAAGCGCAGCGTCTCGTTCAGGCGTTGGCCTATCATGATGATCCTTCGAAACCGTTCGGGAAATGTCGTGAGGCAGGGAGTATAGCGGGGCGGGAGGCAAAAGTGAGTGCCTGATGCCGCTGTTCGTGTGCTTCAGCGTGTCACCACCAGTATTTACCCCAGTTCTCCGGGTTGGCCCAGAAGCGGGAATTATTCCAGCTGCGCCGGAAGTTGTAGGTGGACAGCTCGTAGCTGTAGAGCGCCATGCTGCGCTCCCCCTGTTCGAACACGGCATCCCGGCGCAGGCCCATGCCGAGGAAGTGGTTGCGCTCCCAGCGCAGCCTTGCCGGCGCCAGGTCGGCGCGGTACATCACCACCATGCTGTCGGTATGCAGGTTGCGGAGCAGGCCCAGCAATTCCTCGCCGTGATGGCGGTTCATGTACTCCAGCTGGTCTGCCACGATCACCAGATCAAATCGACCCAGTTCGGCCAGTGCGGGGAAGGGGTTCTGCTCGGTGATACAGGTATTGCTGGCACCGTGCTCCCGACACCACTCATCCACCAGTGTTACCGGGTTCAGACTCAGGGTCAGCAGGGAAGTGGGGCGGTGGCCGTCGAGGATGGCGGCCAGGTGGTGTTGCGGGCTATCCGTCGCCGGGACGGTGGCTTCTGCTTGGCTCATGCAACCAGTGTAGCGCGAGCGGCACGGAAAAGGCGAGCGCGCATGGCCTGAGCCGGGTTGTGTAGTGGGTTGTGTAGTGGGTTGTTTAATGGAAAGGGACGGGGAGGTTGACAGGCGGGGCGATAGTTAATAATAATCATTCTCATTAAAGGGATGATTCATCAGGCCTGTATCTGGCAAGGATATCCCAGCCATGGACCCCACCGGGAGTACGGATATGAGTAGCAGCACCAGCAAATCAGAGCCCGTTTCGACACAGAACGCGGCACAGAACGCGACACAGAAC
This sequence comes from Alcanivorax sp., assembly GCA_022565695.1. Classification (GTDB taxonomy): domain Bacteria; phylum Pseudomonadota; class Gammaproteobacteria; order Pseudomonadales; family Alcanivoracaceae; genus Isoalcanivorax. The sequence continues at coordinate 604,805 of JAIUME010000001.1, forward strand.
ACGACACAGAACGCGAAACAGGCCCGAACACCCGTCACGGCACGCAGTGCCGCTAACCCTGCGTCCGTCACCAGACAGGTGGCGGTGCACAACAATCTGGTACGCAGCGAGGCGCTGATGGACAGCGACGGGCTGCTCTGGATCGAGCATGACAACAGCCTGTATCAGCTGCGACGGACAGCGTCCGGCAAGTTGATTCTGACCAAATAATCGATGTTTGCAGTCGACCCTTTCCCCTGACGGACAAGCCAGCCATCGCCAGCCACTCCGCACTTGTTTCAGCAGGTGACGCAATGAATGCCCTGACCTCACTCAGTGTTTACCGCACCCCCTGGCCAGCGCCGCTGGGCGCCTGCGCCGCAGCGCTCGGTGACCGCATTTTGCGGTTGCAGGATGACGCGCCGGCATTGCTGAAGATGCTGTACCGGTTTCCGCAGTTGAATATCGCCACACGCAACGATGCGGTACGACTGCACCAGGGCGCCAGCTATGCGCCCCTCGCGTTATGTGGTGACACCGGGGTTGCCGCGTTGCGCGGGCCGGGCTTCGCCTGGCAGGCCTCGCCCCGCCGCTGGGCCCTGAGCCTGGCAGTGCTGGCGCCGCTGGCGGGTATCCCGGCGCGCACCTTCCTGTTCTTTGATCGCTGCGGACGCCTGCTGCATGAAGTGCAGGTGCCGGAAGGCACGGCGGGCATGGCGTTCGAAGAGCTGGCTTGCAACAGGCTGCATCCCGACCAGCATCAGGTGCCGGTGCCCGACCCGCTGCCGCTGCACAGCAGCGCGGCATGCGTGGATCTGGCGGCACTGGAACAGGATTGGTCGGTGCTGGCGGACTACCGCGACTTTACGGCGTTGTTGCAGCGTTATGGCATCAGCCGCCTGGGTGCCTATTGTCGTGTGCGCGACAAGTTCGCCCGCGCGGTCAGGCTCGACAGCGTGCCGGCCCTGCTGGCGCTGGCGGCAGCCCGCCGCACGCCAGTCCGGTTGCAGGTCTTCAGCGGTGGTTGTGAGCAGCGCTATGAAGGGGTGCTGCCGCTGCCAGTCTGGGGCGCCGAGGGCCTGTGCCTGAGACAGCCCGGGCTGGATTTCCGGTTGCAGCCACGGCAGATCGCGTCGGTGTGGCGGGTCCGCATGCCCGCCGGCCGTGGCAGCAGTCGGCATATCGCCACGCGTATCGAGCTGTTTGATCACCGGGATGAGCGGGTGCTGATGCTGTCTTGCGCAGGCAGTAGCAGTGGATCGGAATTGCCAAGCTGGCGTGCGCTGCTGGGTGATTGCCTGATGCCGCCTGACGCGCCGGGCTGATCTTCAGCACCGGTCTTCAGAACTGGCCTTCAGAACTGGTCGTCGATGCGGCCAATGATGTCGATCAGACGCTCGCAGCGAGGCAGGCCCAGTAGCGCCTGCTCCGCCATGGGGCGCACATCGCAGGCGCCGGGCAGCGGATGCCCGCCCTCCACCAGCGCCCGGAAGCGGGCCAGGAAAACCCACTGCAGCCACTCAGTAAAGGCCATGGTGTCGGCGCTGAAAGGTGTGGTGCTCAGGAATGCTTCTGGCGCGGGAGGCGTGCCCTCCCAATAGCCGAGACGGCGCAGTTCCTGTTCCAGATCATTCAGCAGGGCAAGCAGATCGGTCCGCAGGGTGTCAGCCATCGAGCAGGGCCACCAGGTCGCTGAGTTCGCGCAGATTGTGAATGCGATGGGGGTGGTCGGGCAAATCAATCGGCCACTTCTGGTCCAGCAGATTGGCCCACACAGCCTGGAAGCCGTGCTGGCGCGCGGCATCGACGTCCTCCAGCGGGTGATCGCCCACATGCACGGCCTGGTCTGCCCGGACGCGGGCAGAGGCCAGTGCGGCGAGAAACATATCCGGGGCCGGTTTGCGCTTGCCGATGGATTCCGAGGAGTGCTGGAAGGCAAACAGATCACCGATGCCGATGCGTTTCAGGTCTGCGTTGCCGTTGGTCAGGGCGCCGAGGATGTAGGAATCGGCCAGGGTTTCCAGGACGTCCAGGGCGCCGGGAAAAAACACCACTTCATTGCGAGCTTCGTGGAAGACCTCGAAGGCCTGACCTGCCAATCGCCCGGCCTCGTTGGTGCAATAGCCTGCCGCCAGAAAACCCCGCGCAAGCGCCTCCCGGCGCAGGGCAGTGAGGTTGTGCACGTAGCCGGGCTTTTCCTGCAGCAGCAGATCGCGGATCTCGCGCACCTTGTCCAGGGTCATGATCGCGGCGGCATCCGGGTGGCGTTCGGCGATCCAGTCCCCGCAGCGTCGCTCCGCCCGGCGAATGACTTCGTCCACCGGCCACAGGGTGTTGTCGAGATCGAATGTAATCAGTTTCAGCGTTGCCATGGCAGCATCATAGCTGCCCGTCCGTGTCAGGGAAATGATGCTCAGGTGTCGTCATCTCCGGGATCGGCGCTATCCCGGCGACGCTGGGCCCGGGGGTGGGCGGCATCGTAGACCCGGGCCAGATGCTGGAAGTCCAGGTGGGTGTAGATCTGGGTGGTGCTGAGGTTGGCATGCCCCAGCAGTTCCTGCACCGCCCGCAGATCACCGCTGGACTCCAGCAGGTGCGTGGCAAACGAGTGGCGCAACATGTGCGGATGCAGGTGCTGATCCAGACCGGCTTCCCGGGCGCGGGTGGCGAGTCGTTGCTGGATTGCCCGGTCGCCAAGCCGCTTGCCGTGCTGGCCGACAAACAGGGCGCGCTCCGCCGGGTCGCGCACCAGCAGGGCACGTGCGCGAAGCCAGCGGTCCAGGGCGGCGAGAGCAGGCTGCCCCACCGGCAGATGCCGGGTCTTGTTGCCCTTGCCGGTAACGACGAGGCTGGCGTCGTGGCGGTCGATGCTGTCGATATCCAGGCTGGCAAGCTCTGCCAGTCGCAGCCCGGAGGAGTAGATCAGCTCCATCATGGCGCGGTCACGCAGGCTCAGCGGGTCATCGTCGCGAGTGCTGTCCAGCAGGTGGCCGACACTGTCCGGGTCGAGGGTTTTCGGCAGACGTCGCGGGCTTTTCGGCGCGGCGACGCCGACAGCCGGGTTATCCCGGGCCAGCCCCTGGCTGATCAGGTAGTGATACAGGCCACGCAAGCCCGACAGCAGTCGTTGCAGGCTCTTGCCGCCGACGCCACGCCGATGCAGCGTGGCGGTGAGTTGGCGTACGTCGTGGACGGTAACGGCATCCCAGCGGGTCAGGCCGCGTTCGGTGAGCAGGGCGATGGTCTGCTCCAGATCACGCCCATAGTGCTTTACCGTGTGCGGCGACATGCGCCGCACGGTATCGAGGTGATGCAGATAGTCCTGTAGCGGTTTTTGCAGTGATGTCGGCATGATGCCGACATAGTAGCGGACTTTGCGGCGGGCTTTGCAGCGAATTTTCGCTGTGCTGGCGTAATCAATCAGGCGCTGCGTGCCTCCAGGCGGGGGTAGCGGCGCAGCAGCTCATGCATGCGGCGGCTGAGCACATCACCGATATGGCTGATGAAGATGGTGCCCAGAGAACTGCGGAAGTGGTGGGCATCGAAGCTGCCGATGGCCAGCAGGCCCTGCCGGCCTTGCCACTCAAGCGGCACCATGGCGGCGGACTGGACCTGATCAGCATGACGCGGGAACAGCTGCTCCAGCTCGACCTGACGCAACACGCCGCAGATTGCCTTGCCATTGCGCAGCAGTAGTTGCAGGGCTTCGTGCAGATCATCCGCCGCAAGGCAGCGCACCTGACTGCGCAACTCGCCGGTCAGGCCCATGTCCCGGTCGTAGACCAGCAGGGATACGGTATCGGCGCCGAAGTCCTGTTGCAGGATACGGATGAGATCGGCGAACAGCTGCTCGGCGCTGCGGCTTTCCACCATGGTCAGCACCAGCTGACGGGTTTTTTCGAACAACTGATCGTTATCCCGTGCAACCCCGAGGAGATTGTTGAGCCGCTCCTTCAATCCCTGATTGCGCTCGCGCAGTATTTGCGCCTGACGCTCCAGCAGGGACACGGCGTTGCCGCGCGGGTCCGGGAGTTTCAGCAGTTCAAGCAGCTCCTGGCGGCCCTGGAAGAAGTCCGTGTGGTCGCGTAGCCAGGCGGCAACCTGATCACCGCTGAGGGGCTTTTGCTCGCTCATGCCTTGCTCCATGCATTCAGGTTCAGATGGCCATCATAGACGCGGCTTGCCGGGCCTGTCATCAGCACGCCGGCGCCGTTCTCGCCGGTGTAGCGAATACGCAGATCGCCACCTGGCAAGGTGACGGTCACCGTATCATCCAGCAGGCCGCGACGCTGGCCGCAAACCACGGCAGCGCAGGCCCCGGAACCGCACGCCAGGGTTTCACCGGATCCGCGCTCGAAAACCCGCAGGCGGATATGCCCGCGATCCACGATCTGCATGAAGCCGACATTGACCCGCTCGGGGAAGTCCGGGTGGCTCTCCAGCAACGGGCCGACGGTGCTCACGGGCGCCGTGTCCACGTTCTCCACCAGCTGTACGCAGTGCGGGTTGCCGAGGCTGACCGCCGACACTTCCCAGGCTTGCTGGCCGGAGACCAGAAAATAGGTGTCGGCCTGCTGCGTGGCGCGCAGGGGAATATCCGCCGGCGCCCAGCGCGGTGCGCCCATGTCCACGGTGACCAGGCCATCGTCGGTGACGTGCAGGGTCATTTCACCGTTGCCGGTTTCGACGCGAATGTCGTGCTTGTCCGTGAGTCCTTCCTCACGCACGAAGCGCGCAAAGCAGCGCGCGCCATTGCCGCACTGGCTCACTTCGCTGCCGTCGGCATTGAAGATGCGATAGCGAAAATCAGCGTCACCCCGGGCCGGTTGCACCAGCAGCAACTGGTCAAAGCCGATACCGAAATGCCGGTCGGCCAGACGCCGCAGTGTGGCCACGGGCAGGGGCGTGCCTTGCTCTGGCAGCGGCTGGCGGATGCCGTCGAGCACCATGAAATCGTTGCCCAGGCCGTGCATCTTGGTGAACTTCAGTGTCATCGCGTGTTGCTCAGTGGGTCGGTGGCCGTAGCGGCTGCTGTAGCGACTGTCGTAGGGGCTATTGTAGCGAGCAGGCGCCTGAGGGTCACCTGACCGTCAGGCGCCCGGCGCGGATTGTGCCGTCCGGGCCAGCTGTTGCCGCAATGAGTGGGCTATATTGGCACAACCTGCACTCACGTAGCAGTGTGCCGCCATGGATACTGGATCGCATTGTTTACCACCCTATTGTCAGTCATCAATCTGGAGCGTCAGGATGAATGCGAAAGCCAGTGTAGCCTCGGGGTCGCAGGCCGTGCGCCGTACCAACAAGAGCGATATCCAGCCTCGGCGCATGGATTTCGAGTTCGACCCGTCCATTCCGCGCTACTGGTTTGCCGGTGATCAGTTCAAGACACTGCTGCTGTCTGCGTTATCGTGCACCTTCCCGGAAGGGGAGCGGTTTTTTGTGCGTTCCGTGCGGCACTATCAGCCGAACATTACTGATCCGCAGCTGCGGGAAGAGGTGAAAGGCTTCATCGGTCAGGAAGCCCATCACGGCAACGAGCACGAGGCGTTCAACGCATTCCTGGAAGAGCGCGGGATTCCCGCTCGAAAGGTGGAAGAGTTCGTGCTCAAGGGCCTCAAGTGGCAATCGAAGCGGATGTCCCGGGAGCGGCAGCTGGCCAAGACCTGCGCCCTGGAGCACTTCACGGCCATGCTGGCCGAGACCATTCTCGAGCACCCGGAAATGCTGGAAGGCATGGATGAGCGCATGTTGCCACTGTGGCTCTGGCATGCGGTGGAAGAGAGCGAACACAAGTCTGTCGCGTTCGATGTCTATGAAGATCAGGTGGGCAGCTACTGGATCCGCGCCAGTGAGATGGCCAAGACCACCGTGGAGTTTCTCGGCTTTACGGCGTTCCACTACATGCAGTTGCGTGCCGGAATGGACGACAAGCGCGACATGCGTTCGGTGGCGCGTGGCTTCAACTGGCTGCTGGGGCGGCCGGGTTGGCTGCGCAAGCTGGGGCCCGCGTATTTCTCCTATTACCGTCGGGATTTCCACCCCAGTCAGAAGGACAGCAAGGCACTGCGTGACCAGGGGCTGAAGAAGCTGGCGAAGATGCTGAATCGCCCGGAGTTGCTCGAGAAACCGGTCTGAGCGGGTAGCATTGTTGCGACCGTGGCAGGTGCTGGCCAGGCAGGCGCTGGTCGGGCACCATCTGGTGGACAGGCGAATCGCATCAATCGCGGCGCAACCCACTGGAGAATGCCATGACCATCCCTCATCCCGCTGATTCCCGGGGCAGTATCAACGCCGGGGAATGGCAACTGCGGGTCGATCTTGCTGCGGCCTATCGTCTTGTTGCCCTGTACGGGTGGGACGATCTGGTGTTTACCCATATTTCAGTGCGCGTGCCGGGCCCGGAACATCATTTCCTGATCAACCCCTACGGCATGATGTTCGAGGAGATTACCGCCTCGAGCCTGGTCAAGGTGGATCTTCAGGGCGAGAAAGTGCACACCGCTGATGCCCCGGCCTCTGATTACCCGGTCAACCCGGCCGGCTTCACCATTCACAGCGCTGTGCACAGCGCCCGCGAGGACGCCCTGTGCGTCATGCATACCCACTCCCTCAATGGTGTCGCGGTGTCGGCCCAGAAGGACGGCGTGCTGCCGATCTCCCAGCAATCACTGTTCGTGCTGTCCTCACTGGGTTATCACGACTATGAAGGTGTCGCGCTCAACGACGAGGAGAAGCCACGTCTGGTGGCGGATCTGGGTACCGCGAACTTTCTCATGTTGCGTAACCACGGCCTGCTGACGGTGGGTGCCTCGGTGGCAGATGCCTTCCTCAATATGTATATCTTCGAAGCGGCCTGCATGGTGCAGGTGCGCGCCCTGGCGGGCAGCCGTGAGCTGATTCAGGTCGATCCGCGCATCGTGGCGGGCATTCAGGCCCAGGCGGCACAGGTGACGCGAGGTCTGGGTGGCGCGTTGGCCTGGCCGGGGCTGCTGCGCAAGCTGGATCGCAAGAACCCGGGTTACGCCGACTGAGGCGTTGCGGGGACCAGCAGTTGCTCGCCCAGCGCTGACAAGGCTGCCATCCCCTGAATATCATCCTCCATCAGCGCGATCTGCCGCCGGGGCAGATCGCCCAGGCGCTGGTCAATATCTTCCAGATGGCGTTGCTGTCGTTGCCCCCGGGCATGCAGGAAGCGGCTGTCCGTGTCCTGTGGCAAGACCCGATTGATGATGATCCCGGCCACCGGCACCTCATGAGCCCGCAGGCTGCTGACAGCGCGTTCGGTCTCCAGAATCGGCAGCCGCTCGGGCGTCATCACGAACAGAAAGGCCGTTTGCGCGGGGTCCATCAACAGTCGACGGGTGCGGTGAAACAGGTTCTGGCGTTGCCGCAGGGTGTCGGTGAGCCCGCGGGTTCTGGCATCCATACCCGCGAGGGCGTCCTGCTGTGGTGATCCCAGCGGGCTGTCCAGATCCTTCCCCGGGGTCAGGTGTCCCAATACCTTGCCCAACTGTGCGGCGCGTTCGTTGTGGCGCAGCAGGCCGTCGGTCCAGGCCGCCATGATTTCCGGCAGGCTCAGCAGGCGTAGAGTGTGGCCGGTGGGCGCGGTGTCCAGCACCACCAGATCAAAGCGCTCGCGGGCGGCCTCCAGCAGGCGGGTCAGCCTCTCCAGCAGGGCAGCTTCCTGGGCGCCTGGGGACTGGCGCGTCAGCCGCATTTGCCGGGACAACTCGCGCATCTGGTCCGGGCTGGTGAACTTGCGCATCTGCTCCGTGACGCGCTCGAGGTAGGCCTCCGTTTCCAGGTCCGGATCGATCTCCAGCCCTGTCAGGCGCTCGGCGAGCGTCACTTCCCGGCCGCCGATGGGCAGATCAAAGGCGTCCGCCAGGCTGTGCGCCGGGTCAGTAGAGACCAGCAGCACCCGCTTCCCTTGCTGTGCCGCAGCCAGCGCGAGTGCCGAGGCCATGGTGGTCTTGCCGACGCCGCCCTTGCCACCCACCAGCAACAGCCGGTGGTGCTGGATCAGCGCCGGGACATCCAGTTCGGGCATGGTCCTGGGCATGGTCAGCAGCACCGCATAGTGTCGAGTGGGGAGTGCTCCATGCCCATGCGCCGGTGCCAGTCGTGGAAGCGCTCCAGCAGCAGCGGCTGCAGCTCCAGGGTGTACCAGCTTGCCGGGTTGGGCACGCCCAGGGTTTCCGAGAACACCAGCAGCATGAACAGGTCCTCTTCGTCACGCCGGGCGCGGGCAATGGCGGCCCGATACGGCGCGTTGTACCAGGTCATGCCCAGTTCGCCCGCCCGGTGATACCAGCGGCGCATGCGGGATGTCAGCGTCATGATGTGGCCTCCCCGGTCTCGCCTTTCTTCAGACGGCGCAGGGCGCCGACGCATTCCAGCGTCACCAGTACGGCAGCCACCAGCACCACGATATCCAGCCCCAGCAGGAACCATTCGCCATCCAGATAGAGATTGCGCAGCTGCAGCAGCAGCGCGGCCAGGGTCATGGCCAGCAGGAAGATCAGCGGCACCAGTGTGTAGCGCGCAGGGCGCCCGAGACGGACCAGCATCACGGTGATGACCAGCAGCGTCAGACCTGCCAGCAGCTGGTTGGTGGTGCCGAACAGGGGCCAGATCAACATACCGCCGGAGCCGTCAGCGCCGCCGGCGCCGAACGCCAGGATCAGGCAACTGGCCACGGCGAGCAGAGTGGCTGGCAGTGCCTTGCCCATCCAGGGAATTTCATAGATCACACTCCACTCCTGGAAAATATACCGTTGCAGGCGCAGGCCGGTGTCCATGGTGGTGCCGGCAAACAGGGCGGCCATCACCGTCAGCAGCGTGGCGCCCACCGCCACATCCATGCCGGTGCCGGCGTGCAGAATGTTGGCGCCGCCGTCGACGAAGGCGGCCATGCTGCCCTGGCCGTAGGCGGTGTAGATGGCCTGCCAGTCCGCCAGGGTGGCGAAACCGGCGCAGGTGGCAATGATCGCGGCGAGGGCCAGGGAGCCCTCACCCACGGCGCCGAAGTAGCCGACAAAACGGGCGTCCGGTTCGCGGTCGAGCTGCTTGGAGGTGGTGCCGGAGGACACCAGCCCGTGGAAGCCGGAAATGGCGCCACAGGCGATGGTCACGAACAGCAGCGGAATCAGCGATGGCGTACCCGCGGGCACGTCGGCATTGACCATGGGGGCCACCAGGACCGGGTTGGCGATCAGTACTGCGCCGTAGAGCAGGATCAGGCCGATGAACAATTGCAGGCCATTGATGTAGTCCCGGGGTTGCAGCAACACCCACACCGGCAGCAGCGAGGCGATGGCGGCATAGAAGAACAGGATCAGGATCCAGCTGGCGCCGGCGGACAGGCCCAGGGTGGTTTCCGGGAGTGATATCGGAACCTGCGGCCCGACATAGATCAGCGCGTACAGCGCCGCGACGCCCAGCACCGAGACCATGCCCAGGCCGATGATGCGTCGGTAGATCAGTTGGCCGATGACCAGCGCCACGGCGATGGCGCCCCATACCGGTACAACTGCGCCGGGGTTGTTGATCAGCAACCGGGAGATCACTACGGCAAACACGGCGTTGACCATCAGCAGTACCAGGAAGATCACGATCATGAACACGGCCCGGGCGCGCCGCCCCACCACCTCGCCGGTGAGGGCACCGACGGATTTGGCGCGATTGCGCACGCTGGCCCAGATCGCGCCGAAGTCGTGTATCCCGGCGAAGAAGATGGTACCCAGCACGACCCAGAGAAACGCGGGCAGCCAGCCCCAGATCACGGCAATGGCGGGGCCGACGATGGGGGCGGCGCCCGCCACAGAAGTGAAATGATGGCCCCACAGGACGAAACGATTGGTGGGGACGAAGTCGACGCCGTCCTCGAATTCATGGGCAGGGGTGCGGAAATCCGGGTCCAGCTGGTAGATGCGCTCGGCAATGAAGCGGGAGTAGAAAAAATAGCCGGCGGCCATACCGCCGAGGCCGAGCAGCATTAACACGATGGCGCTCATGGAAGCTCCCAGCGTTGTCCTGATGTGTTGTCGTTATACGTCCCGGCCGACCTGCACTGTGCCGATCAGCGTGGCGCGCCTGCTTCAGTACCTCAACTCTAGTGGCCTGTGCAGCGTGGTCAATCAGACTAAAGTCAGGGGTTCAGGGCAGCAGGGACTCAGGGCAGCAAGGACTCAAGCCGCAGCTGTTCTTCGATGGTTTCTCGCTGACGCACCAGGAAGGCCTGGTCGCCGTCTACCATGATTTCGGCGGGCCGGTTGCGGCTGTTGTAGTTGCTGGCCATGGAAAAGCCATAGGCGCCGGCCGAACGCACCGCCAGCAGGTCGCCGGCCTCCAGCGCCAGGGCGCGCTGCTTGCCCAGAAAGTCCCCGGTTTCGCAGACCGGGCCGACAATGTCCCACTCCCGGCAGTCCGCATCGTGGGGTTGCACCGGCACGATGTCCTGCCAGGCGGAGTACAGGCTCGGGCGAATCAGGTCGTTCATGGCACCATCGATGATGGCGAAATTCTTGTGCGGCGTAGGTTTGAGGTACAGCACCCGGGTCAGGAATACCCCGGCATTGGCGGCGATGGCCCGCCCCGGTTCGATGTGCACGGGCATGTTGCCGGGAATATGGCGCAGCAGGGCACGGATATACTCTGCCGGTTCCGGCGGAGTTTCATCCCGATAGCGCACGCCCAGGCCGCCGCCAAGATCCAGATGGCGAATGTGAATGCCACGGTGTGAGAGTTTTTCTACCAATGCCAGGACGCGGGTGAGGGCATCCTCGAAGGGCCCCAGGCTGGTGAGCTGGCTGCCGATGTGGCAGTCCACGCCGAGCACCTTCAGGTGCGGCAGGTCCGCTGCGCGCTGATACAATGCCGGCGCGTCTTCGATGTCCACGCCGAATTTGTTGTCCTTGAGCCCGGTGGAAATATAAGGGTGGGTCTGCGCATCGACATCCGGGTTGACGCGAATAGACACGGGTGCCACCCGGTCTTGCTCACCGGCGACCATATTCAGCAGTTCCAGCTCGGCGGCGGATTCCACGTTGAAGCAGTGGATGCCGACGTTCAGGGCGGCGGCCATCTCGTCAGCGGTTTTGCCAACGCCGGAGAAAACGATCTTGCCGGGTTCGCCGCCAGCACGCAGTACCCGCGCCAACTCGCCGCCAGAGACGATATCGAAGCCCGCGCCGAGGCGAGCCAGCACGTTCAGTACGGCGATATTCGAGTTGGCCTTGACCGCATAGCAGACCTGGTGGGGGTGATCACCAAAGGCGTCATCAAAGGCGCGAAAATGGCGCTCCAGGGTGGCTCGCGAGTAGACATACAGCGGCGTGCCGAAACGCTCGGCCAGATCGCTGAGGGCAATGTCTTCCGCAAACAGCTGGCCGTCGCGATACTGAAAGTGATCCATGTGCTGCGCCTCTGTTACCTGACCCGTCCCGGTGGCGGGGTCAATCGTCGTTGTCTTCCCTGTCACTGTCACGGTCTTCTGTTTCAGCGCTGGTCTGGGGTGGTGGTGGGGTAGGGCCACTGGTTTCGCCCGGGAAATACAGGGCGCCGCGTTGTCCACATCCGGCCAGAATCAGGGCCAGCAGGGCTATCGCGAAGTAACGCATGGTGGTCTTCTCCTTGTCGTTGCTCAGGATTGCCGCTCAGGAGAGGTGCTGTCGTGCGCGCACGACAGCTGCCCTTACCTGATCCGGCGCGGTGCCGCCCACATGGTCGCGTGCGCTGACGGAACCTTCAAGGGTGAGGACCTCGAACACATCGTTGTCGATCTCATCGCTGAACTGACGCAGCTCACTGAGCGTCATGTCGCTCAGATCCTTCTTGCTGGCGACGCCGTAACCGACGGCCTTGCCGACGATCTCATGGGCGTCCCGGAACGCGATACCCTTGCGAACCAGATAGTCAGCCAGATCAGTCGCTGTGGCAAAACCGCGTCTGGCGGCTTCACGCATCACATCGCGGTTCGGCTCGATGGCCGGCACCATGTCGGCGAAGGCGCGCAGGCTGCCGAGCAGGGTGTCCACCGCATCGAACAGGGGCTCCTTGTCTTCCTGATTGTCCTTGTTGTAGGCCAGCGGCTGGCTTTTCATCAGGGTCAGCAGGCAGATCAGATGGCCGTTGACGCGACCGGTCTTGCCGCGCACCAGTTCGGGCACGTCCGGATTCTTCTTCTGCGGCATGATGGAGCTGCCGGTGCAGAAGCGGTCAGGCAGGTTGATGAAGCCGAACTGGGCGCTGGTCCACAGCACCAGCTCTTCGCTCATGCGCGAAAGGTGGGTCATGCACAGCGCCGCCATGGCGCAGAATTCAATGGCGAAATCCCGGTCACTGACGGCATCAAGAGAATTCTGGCAGATCTCGTCGAAGCCCAGCAGTTCGCGGGTGCGTTCGCGATTGATCGGGTAGGTGGTGCCCGCCAGCGCGGCGCTGCCCAGGGGCATGCGGTTGGCGCGCTTGCGGCAGTCCGCCAGGCGCTCGCGGTCGCGGCGCAGCATCTCGAACCAGGCCAGAAGGTGATGGCCGAAGGTTACTGGCTGGGCGGTCTGCAGGTGGGTGAAGCCCGGCATTATGGTGGCGGCCTCGCGGTCAGCCAGCCCCAGCATGCCCTGCATCAGGCGGTTCAGTTCGCTGTCGATCAGGTCAATATGGTCGATCAGCCAGAGGCGAATGTCGGTGGCCACCTGGTCGTTGCGGCTGCGGCCGGTGTGCAGCTTCTTGCCGGTGATGCCGATACGGTCGGTGAGCCGTGCTTCGATGTTCATATGCACGTCTTCCAGCGCCACGGACCACTGGAATTCGCCGCGCTCGATCTCGTCCCGAATCTCGGTCAGGCCATTGATGATGGCATCGCGCTCGGCATCGGTCAGCACGCCGACCTCGGCCAGCATGGTCGCGTGGGCAATGGAGCCGCGGATATCCTGGGCATACATGCGCTGGTCGAAACTCACGCTGGCGGTGAATTCCTGGACAAACTGGTCGGTGGATTCGCTGAAGCGACCGCCCCAGAGTGTGTTTTGCTTGTCAGCCATGGACCTTCCTCATTAACCGTTCAACCGGAAAGGCGCGCAGTATAGCACCTCAATAGCCCCTGAGGGTCGCTCACGGCGCGGGCCTCAGGTATAAGGGCTGCTGTGACTCCGCAACCGGACCGCCAGGACGAGGTATGCCAGCAATGACTCGCGGCAACACGCAAACAGCTACGGCCAGCCGGGCGTTTCTGCCGGACCTCTGCGAGGCCCGGGCCGTGCTGGTGGTGGTGGTCATGGCCCAGTTGGTGGCCATCGTGCTGGCTCTGATGGCCACCTATTACGAGCCGTTCAGCTTCCAGCGTCTGGGGCTGACCTCGTTCTTCATGCAATGGGTCGGCCTGACGTCGGCGGCGCTGATCTGCGGGTTGCGCCCGCGCCTCAACCGGTTGCCGGTGAGCTGGGCGGCCCTGGCTGTTGTGGTGCTGGTGGTGCTCAATACGCTGCTGTTCAGCATCGTGGCGCTGTTGCTGCCGGGCTGGGTCGATCCGGGGCCCGGTCCGGGTCTCTGGCGTGCGGATGTGGCGGTCAATGTGGCGATTGCAGCGATCATTGCCGGGGTGGTGATGCGCTACTTCTATATCCAGGAACAGCTGCGTCTGAAGGGCGAGGCGGAGCTCGAGGCGCGCATTCAGGCGCTGCAGTCCCGTATTCGCCCGCACTTCCTGTTCAACAGCATGAACATCATCTCCAGTCTTATTGCTGTGGCGCCTGAAGCAGCTGAACAGGCGGTGGAAGATCTGTCGCGACTGTTCCGGGCCAGCCTGCGTGAGGGGCCGGCTGAGGTGCCGCTGAGCCAGGAACTGGATCTGTGCCGCCGGTACGCCCGCATCGAAGGATTGCGGATGGGGGATCGGCTGCGGGTGCACTGGGATATCGGGGTGGACCCTGCGCAGGTGACGATACCCTTGCTGACCCTTCAGCCCCTGCTGGAGAATGCCATATACCACGGTATCCAGCCTCTTGCAGAAGGCGGCGATGTGCAGGTGCGTGTTGCGCAGGATGGCGATATGCTGGAGATACTGGTAACCAACCCTTTGCCCGTGATGGACGCTACCGGGGGAACACCCCGGGCCAATCCACCAGCCAGCCAGGGGAACCGCATGGCACTGGATAATATCCGCTATCGGTTGGCGGCGTTGTACGGGGAGAGGGCGAGGGTGGATGCCAGAGCAAATAATAATGAATACAGGGTAACCCTGCGTTATCCGCTTGCCTGAATCAGGGGGCTTAATGCGAGTACTCGTCTGTGACGACGAACCGTTGGCGCGAGAGCGTCTGGTAAGGTTGATCGACACCCTCGACGATGTCGAGGTGGTGGAGCAGGCCAGCAATGGCCGGGACGCCGTGTTGGCCGTACAGCGTGTGCAGCCGGACGTGGTGCTCATGGATATCCGCATGCCGGATATGGACGGCCTGGAAGCGGCGGCGCATATGGCGCGCGCTGAAGAGCCTCCGGCTGTGATTTTCTGCACCGCTTACGATGAGCATGCGCTGGACGCCTTTCGTGTCCATGCCATGGACTATCTGCTCAAGCCTGTGAATCGGGAGGACCTGTCTGCTGCGCTGATCCGTGCGGGGGATCTGGGGCGCAGCCAGCGTATCCCCGACAGCGTTGACGGCACCGTCTCGGGCCGCCGCCGCCGGCACATCTCTGCGCGGACCCACCGGGGTATGGAGCTGGTGCCGGTTGCCGATGTGCGTTACTTCCTCGCTGATCAGAAGTACATCACCGTGCGCTATGGCGAGGGTGAGGTGCTGATCGATGAAACCCTGAAAGATCTGGAGGAGGAGTTCGGCGATCAGTTCGTCCGGGTGCACCGCAACGCATTGGCTGCCTTGAGCTATATCGAGGGTATGGAGCAGTCGGGGAGCGGGCATCACCAGTTGCGCTTGCGCGGACTGGATGAGCCGCTGGTGGTCAGTCGGCGCCATGTGGCTGGTTTGCGTAAGCTGATGCAGCGGCTATGATAAGCGCCTGATACCCTGTATCGGGCATCCTATAAAAACAACAAGTCGAGGTCAGTCATGAAAAAAATCCTGCCAGCGCTCGCCGCTGTAGTCCTTCTCTCTTCCGGCCTGATGGGCTGTGCAACCGCCACCATGCCGGTCTCCGGGTTCATGTATGGCAACGTCAAGGCACCCATGACCGGCACCGCCGCGCAAGGCGAAGCCACCCTGGTGGGGCGTGCTTCAGTGCGGTCGATTCTGGGCCTCATCGCTTCCGGCGATGCCAGCATCCACACGGCAGCCCGCAACGGCGGCATCACCGAGATCCACTATGTGGATTATGAATCCCAGAACTTCTTCGGGGTGCTGGCCGAGTTTACGGTAGTGGTCTACGGTAACTGACGCTCTGTAGCGCCCTGCCTTCGCAGGGCGCATCTGGCCCGTCCGAACCTGTCCGGGCTCCGGTGAGAAGGCGACAATCCGTGCTTTATTTCACTGGAGCACGGCATGGCCCTGCAGAAAATCGATATCCGCAAGGAATTCCCTTACCCGGTCGAACAGCTGTTCGGTTTCCTGAGTGTGCACAAGAACCTGGAAACGATCTTCGTGCCAGCGCGCATCAACAGAGTGAAAGACGGGGTGGATCAGCCGGACGGGCTCAAATCCGTCCGCCGTCTGCGTATCCTGCTGGCGCCGGCTTTCGAGGAAACGGTGACGCTGTTCCGGGAAAACGAACGCATCGAATACCGCATTACCCGAGGCAGCCCGTTGCGTAATCACCTGGGTGTCATGCGCTTCAGCACCACCCCCGAAGGCTCGGCCCTGCATTACACCATCGAGTTTGAAGGCAAATTGCCGTTGATTGGCCCGCTGATCCGCGCGGCGCTAAACCGGGGTATTCGCCAGGGACTGGACAAACTGCGACTCTGAGATGCGCCGGGTAGCGTGAAGCGGCTAGACTGGGGCACATATTGGTTCGCCTCTTGTCCGCTTCGGGAGCCCGCTGGATGAAAGCTGCTTTTTTGTACTGGTCAGGCATACTGCGCGCCGCGCTGGATAACTGGCTCAAGAGCCATGCCTTTATCTATGCCGGTGCGCTGGCCTTCTTCACGGTGTTCTCCATTGCGCCCGTCGTGATCCTTGCGGTGCATGTCATCAGTCTGGTGCTGAGCACCGAGGCCGCCATGGCGCAGATCATGGAGCAATTGCAGGGTGCAATCGGCGAAGAAGCCGCAGAGGCGGTCCGCGTCGCCGTGGCCGGTACGGAAATTGATCACAGTGGCCTGGTGCCGACATTGATTGGCGTTGGCGCCATGGTGATCGGTGCCACCACGGTATTCGCACAACTGCAGCGTTCGCTGAACAATATCTGGGATGTAGCGCCCCGGCCCTCACGGAATACGCTGTTCCTGCTGTTCAAGAGCCGGGTACTGTCCCTGACGATCGTGCTTTCCATCGGCTTCATACTGCTCGTTTCGTTATTGCTGAGCGTCATACTGCGGGCTGTTATGGTGTTTGCCTCCGACTGGTTGCCCCTCCCTGGCATCGCCATGGTGGGTATGGAGGCGATACTCTCCATCTCGGTGATTACCTTGCTGTTCGCCACCATCTTTCGTGTGTTGCCTGACGTCATCCTGAGTTGGAAAGATGTCATGCTCGGGGCATTGATTACGGCCTTGCTGTTTACCCTTGGCCGTATTCTCATCGCCATGTATCTGGCAAACGCGGCAACGGCATCCACCTACGGTGCGGCCGGGTCGCTGGTCCTGTTGTTACTGTGGGTGAACTATTCTTCGCTGATACTGCTGTTTGGCGCTGCGTTTACCCGCGCGCATGCCGAAGCCAGAGGTGTGCCCATCAGGCCGCGGAACACGGCAGTGTGCGTGCGCAGGACGTTGGTGGATGAGGAAGAGTGAGGCTCGGTAGCTCAGCTTTTTTCTGTCAGACCAAACAGACGGCGTAGATGCGGCATTTGCTCTTCCAGCTGGAAGGTGACATCTCGGGTCAGCATGTCCAGCAGGATGATGGCATTGGTCGCTGCTTCGGCACCATCAATTTCGCGCAGTCGGCAGGCAAAGCTGCGGTTGATTTCGCGAAGATTTTTGTAGGCCTCTTCCATGCTGGACAGATCGACCGGCGCTTCGGGATCCGTTTCCCGTTGCAGGTAGCTGTGCATCAGGAAAACCGATGCCGCGCGGAAGAAAGTTTCCGATTCGGTGGCCAGCGGCAGATGGAAAATACCCATCGGCCTGAGTGGCAGCATGTACGGGCAACTGCTCAGCGCGCACACCAGCCCGAATAGTGCACCCAGTGCACGTTGCAGCGAGGTATCCATGGCGTAGGTGCGCTGCGGTGTCTGCACTGCCAGATGAATGTCCTCAAAAGAGTCGCCCCAGGATGCCAGCGAGAAGACATACGCCACGTTGCGTGCGACCGGGCAGTCTCGGGTGGTGTTCGGGTCCAGAGGGCAATGATTGCACTGTTGGTGAGCGAGCCGGGCCCAGGCCGGGGCCTGGAAATCTCCGGGAATCTGAATCGCTCTGGAGTCTTTCTCGAGGTAAAGCGGGATGCGCGTCAGCGCCCCCGTGGTGCTGGTTATGCGGTATTCGAAGTCGGGTTTCACGGCGCCAGCTCTTGCGGTGTAGCGGCTGGGACACCAAGCGGTTTTGCCAAGGGTAACTGGATCAGGAATGCCGTCCCCACGCCCGGTTTGCTGGCTACGGAAATAGTGCCATTGTGCCGTTTGACGATATCCTGGCTTATCGCCAGGCCAAGGCCGGAACCCTTGCCCACGCTTTTGGTAGTGAAAAACGGTTCGAAGATATTCTCGAGGACGTCCGGTGTGATGCCAGGGCCGTCGTCGGTGACCTTGATGGAGAAATGATCTTTCAGGGCGCGGGTTGCAATGGTGATGCGGCCTTTCCCTTCCAGCGCCTGGGACGCATTGACCAGCAGGTTGACCAGTACCTGGGAAAGCTGGGTTTCCGATCCCATGACCAGAGGCGCCGCGTCATCAAACTGGCGGACTACCTCGATGCCATGGCGGGTTTCGTGGCGCGCCAGGTTCAGCGCGCTCTCTATGCATTTGTGGATGTCCATGGCGGCAAAGGTGTCTTCGCCTTCGTGGGAAAAGCACTTCAGGTCGGTGATGATCTTCTTGATCCGCTCGATACCATCGGAGGTTTCGCGGGTCAGGCAGGGTGTATCATCCAGAAGGTAGGCCAGTTCCTTCTTGTGCAGTCCTGGCTTGATCTCCTGAAGTTTCTCCGTCAGCGCATCTTCCCCCAGCATATCCCTCGATACTTTTACGGCGAGAAGCAGCGGCTCAAGATTTTCATCCAGGCGCCGGATGTTATTGGAGACATAGGCCAGTGGTGTATTGATTTCATGGGCTATGCCGGCAGAAATGACGCCCAGGGAGGCCATCTTTTCTGAATGAAGAAGCATGTTCTCAACTTTGCTGATGGCTTCCTCTTTCTTTTTTACTTCGCTGAGAAGCTGATGGTTGAGCTGCTTTATGGCGGTAATATCTGTTCCGAAATAGATATAGCCTCTATCGACTTCAGACAAATAGGATAAAGGAAAAACAAATGCGTCCACCCAGTATGTCTTGCCGCTCCTGCTTTGGTTGCATAGCTCACCATGCCAGACTTTTTCTTCCGAGATGTTTTTCTGGATCTTCTCTTCGTCAGCGCCACCCGAATTTCGGGTTCGGGTAATGCTTTGATGTTTTCCGATGAGATCTTTCAGCGGGTACTCACTCAGTGCCAGAAACTTCTCGTTGGCATAGGTTATTTTCCCCTGTACATCGGTGGTGAATACGCAGTACTCATCGATAATCCTGGCAAGCGGGCCGAGCGCCTGCTTGTTGATGCGATACTCATCGGCATTGGTTTCGATCAGCTTCAGGCGATTGGCAAAAGGGTTGTTTGTCAGCGATGAGAACTCGGCCAGGCGGGCTTCGACGTTCAGCGAGGCGCGATAGGTCTTGTAAAGCACCAGGATGACCACCAGCATGACAACGATGGACACCGTGATGTAGAAAACCGAGACATTGTCACTGCTGAAGGGCATGGCCAAGGCGTCGATGAAGTCCATATTCTTTCCCCCTGTGTCACAGGTCAGTCTTCCAGACTGTTATGAATCGCGTTTCAGGCGATCGAGTTCTTCCTGAAGGTCTTTTACCTTTAGCGCGAGCATGCGATTTTCCAGAAGGGTGTCGCGCATCCGGAGGCCTTCCTCAAGCCCTTCGATCAGAGACTTGTCGTCCCAGGGTTTGGTGAAGAACCGGAAAGCGCTGGCCTCATTGATCGCCGCCATCAGGGTTTCAATGCTGACCACGCCGGTCAGCACGATGCGCACTGCATCAGGTTGCAGTGTCCTCAGTTCCGAAAGGAATGCCATGCCATCTATATCAGGCATGTTGTAATCGCTGATGACGGCATCGAATATGCGTGTGCGTGCCCGCTTCAGAGCATCTTCGGCGCAGGTATAGGTTTCGACTTCCCAGTTTTCCTTGTGGCGCAGGCTTCGCGCCAGGCTTTTCAGGATGTTCTCTTCATCATCAACGATCATGATGGTGTAGGCGGTCATGGCCGGGCTCCGTGAATATAGGTTCTCTGACGCTGATCGGTTCCCCTGCCGGATTATTATTGTCTGGGTGTCGGGCCAGGCATTCAGAAATGGAATAGCATAATACGAACAAAGTACCACTCGTCTGAGTTTGACGCAATGTTCATCTGGGCCGTCTTTTGGGCTTGCCTGACAGCTCTTTCCGGGCCGGCAGGAGGGGGGTGGCAGGCCAGGACAGGCACAAAAAAGCCCGCCGGTTGGCGGGCTTCTGTTTGTCGCTGGTTCCCGAGGTGGGGGGAATCAGATCTGTGGTCCGGCCTTGCGGATGTCCTCTGAGACGTCAGCGTACTTCTCGGCGAAGTTCTTGTTGAACTGTTCGGCCAGATCCCGGGCCCGGGCTTCGTAGTTCTCCGGGTTTTTCCAGGTGTTCTTCGGCACCAGCAGGTTGCTGTCCACGCCGGGGACCACTTTGGGCACATCCAGATTGATGATGTCCAGATGCTGGGTCTCTGCGTTGTCCAGTTCGCCGGAGAGGATGGCGTTCACGACACCCCGGGTGGTCGGGATGCTGAAACGGTCGCCCTCACCGTAGGGGCCGCCGGTCCAGCCGGTATTGACCAGATAGACCTGAGAATCAAACTCATCCACGCGCTTCATCAGCAACTCGGCATACTCGCCGGCCCGGCGCGGGAAGAAGGGGGCGCCGAAGCAGGTAGAGAAGGTGCTCTTGATGCCGGAACCTGCGCCCATCTCGGTGGAGCCCACCAGTGCGGTATAGCCGCTGAGGAAGTGATAGGCCGCCGCTTCACGGGACAGCTTGGACACGGGCGGCAGGACGCCGGTCAGGTCGCAGGTCAGGAAGATGATGTGCTTCGGCTCGCCGGCCTGGTTTTCGATGACGCGCTTGTCAACGTTCTCCAGCGGGTAGGCGGCGCGGGTGTTCTGGGTCAGGGACACGTCGGTGTAATCCGGAACGCGGGTTTCCGGGTCCATCACCACGTTTTCCAGTACGGCACCGAACTTGATGGCGTCCCAGATGACCGGCTCGTTCTTTTGCGACAGGTCGATGCACTTGGCGTAGCAGCCGCCTTCGATGTTGAAGACAACGCCCTTGCCCCAGCCATGCTCATCGTCACCGATCAGGAAGCGATCCGGGTCTGCGGACAGGGTGGTCTTGCCGGTGCCGGAGAGGCCGAAGAACAGGGCTACGCCGCCGTCTTCGCCCACGTTGGCAGAGCAATGCATGGGCAGCACGTCTTTTTCCGGCAGCAGGAAGTTCTGCACCGCAAACATGGCCTTCTTCATTTCCCCGGCGTAACGCATGCCGGCAATCAGTACGCGACGCTGGGCGAACTGGAAGATAACGCAACCGTCGGAGTTGGTGCCGTCACGCGCCGGATCGCACTGGAAGTTGGCGGCGTGCAGGATTTCCCACTCACCCTTGTTGCCCGGGTTGTACTGCTCCGGGCGAATGAACAGGGTGTTGGCAAACAGGTTGTGCCAGGCGGTTTGCGCGGTGACCTTGACGGGGATGTAGTGATCAGACGCGGCACCCACATGCAGGTGCGAGACGAACTGATCTTCGCCGGCTGCGAACGCGGCGACGCGCTCCCAGAGGGCATCGAATTTGTCAGCATCGAAGGGACGGTTTACCGGGCCCCAGTGAATTTTGGCGCTGGTGCTGGGCTCATCAACGATGAAGCGATCCATCGGGGAGCGGCCGGTGCGGTGCCCGGTTTCACAGACCAGGGCGCCGTTGGCGGCCAGGCGGCCTTCATTACGCTGAATGGCCAGCTCGACAAGCTGTGCCGGGCTCAGGTCGTTGTAAACAGTAGCTTGGGTCATGACTCTTCCTGGGCTTGTAGTCCTGGCTTTTGGCCGTAAACAGAACAACCGGGCACATCACAAGGCCCAGGTATTCTTTCGCATCGCGGATGACGGTGCCGGTCCCGGGCGTTACACGTAACGTTGCGCGTGAACGTGTAACGCCAGACCTGCCTGGGCGCTGTACCTGAAGCGCCGGCAGGCGCGCGATTATGACAGAAAAGGATGGGGGGTGCCATGCGCGGGGCAGCGCGCTGGCGCCGCCTGGCGCCATAGGCGTTGGCTATGAGAGGCGCCGACCAATTGCGTTATCGGGTGCTTTCGTGGACCAGTTGGCCCAGGTCCACGGCATCGAACAGCTCTTCATTGCCGCAGAAATCACAGTTCACCCGGGCTTCGCCCTGCTCGCTGAGCAATGTCTGAAGCTCGTCGGTGCCCAGCGACAGCAGGGTGCCGCGCACCTTGTCGCGGGAGCAGGTACAGCCGAAACGCACGGTGTCCGCCGGAGACAGAATGGGTGGCGTTTCGTGGAACAGGCGGTGCAGCACCGTCTCCACCGGCAGGGTCAGCAGCTCCTCCATGGTCAGCGTGCCGGCCAGTGCCGTGACGGTCTCCCAGATATGGGCGTTGTGGTCAGCAGACCCGGTGTGCTCCGGCAACACCTGGATCAGCAGGCCCGCGGCATGACCGTTGCCGGCGGCGAGCCACAGCCGTGTGGGCAGCTGTTCAGACTGGGTAAAGTAGCCTTCCAGGCAGCCAGCCAGCGTGTCGGACTCCATGGGCACCAGCCCCTGGTACCGGGCGCCGCGCTCCGGTGCAATGGTAATGGCCATGACGCCGTCACCCAGCAGGGCCGGCAGCCGGGCCGCCATGGGGGGCTGCTCTGAGGTGGACCCTGTATCAGATGCCGTATCAGAAAGGCGAGTGCGGGCCAGCCCCCGGATCTGACTGTCGTGGGTGCACTCCGCCAGCAACAGGCTCAGGTCGCCCTGCCCCTGGGCCTGCAGACTGAGCCGGCCCTCGAACTTGAGGGTGCCGGTGAGCAGTGTCGCAGCGGCCATGGCCTCGCCGAGCAGGGATTCGATGGCCAGCGGGTAGCTGCGTGCCTGCAGCGCCTGGGCGACGCTGGTATTCAGGCGCACGATCTCGCCCCGGATGTCGCTGTCAGGGAACAGGAAACGCTGGCGCAGATCGGTTGTGCTCATTGGGACCTCGGTGTCGGAATGGTCGGGTGCCAGGATAATCGGGTGCAAGGATAGCCGGGTGCCGCTATTGGCGGTCCCGAAAGCGTTGCAGATCACGGCGCTCTTTCTTGCTGGGACGGTGATCCGGGGCGACCTGGGCACTGCGTTTGGCTGCCGCCGCTTCGCGGGCGGCAATACTGGCGTCGGTCTCCTGGTAAAGCAAGGCGGCCGCGGTGGCATTGCCACGTTTTTCTGCCACGCCGGTGACCAGGACGACGCGGACATCCTGGCCGATGCGGATCTCCACAGTGAAGCCGGTCTTGACCAGCTTGCTGGGCTTGGCGCGCTGGCCCTCGATCTGCACCTTGCCGCCCTCCACGGCCTGCTGCGCCAGGCTGCGGGTCTTGAAGAAGCGGGCAGCCCAGAGCCATTTGTCGATACGTACCGCGTCGCTCACGGTGCGCCTGCCGGCATCACGTGGGCGAAATCGCCGATGGCGGGGAAGGGGTCGGTGTGGGTGCGGGCGCTGGTGCTCGAATCCGGGTGCAGAATACTCCACAGGTGGCCGATGCCGTACTGCTGCGCCGAGGCCAGCACGGGCAGGGAGTCATCCACCAACAATGCGCGCGGGGTTGCGAAGGGGTGGTGCTGGCGCAGGGTCTCCCAGAACGCCTGCTCCTCCTTGGCGGCACGATACTGATGGCTGGACACCAGGGCGTCGAAGTAACGGTCGATGCCGGTGCGCTCCACTTTCAAGGCCAGGGCATCCGGGTGGGCGTTGGTGACCATGATCACGGTGCGCCCGCTGGCGCGCAGGGACGCGAGAAAATCCTCGGCGCCCTGCCGGTAGCCGATGCGCTGGGCGACCTGGCGTTTGAGCGCCGCGATATTCAGGCCCAGTTCATCGGACCAGAAGTCCAGGCAATACCAGTTCAGTGTGCCCTGATGGCGTGCGATCCAGTCGGCCAGCCGGGCGCTGGCCTCGCTATCAGTGAGCTGCTTTTGCAGGGCATACTGTTGCGGCACATAGACCTGCCAGAAGTAGTTGTCGAAGGCGAGATCCAGCAGGGTGCCGTCCATATCCAGTAATACTGTGTCGATGTCTTGCCACTTGATCATGGATCTTCCGCGTTGCCAGAGCTGGTGGGATTGCAGGAGAGCATTATGCAACAGAACCCGGAAATTCTCGAAACCCGCCTGGTGGCAAAGAGTCGCCTGTTCGGGATTGAGGAAATGAAACTGCGCTTCAGCAACGGGGAGGAGCGCACCTATGAGCGTCTGCGCACCCCGCCGCTGGCTGCGGTAATGATGGTGCCGATGCTGGATGACGACACGGTGGTGCTGATCCGTGAATACGGCGCGGGGATGGAGTCCTACCAGCTGACGCTACCCAAGGGGGCGCTGGATGAGGGTGAAGACTGGCGCGATGCCGCGCACCGGGAATTGCAGGAAGAAGCGGGTTATGCCGCTGGTCGGCTGACCGAGCTCAAGCGTATGAGCCTGTCACCGGGCTATATGGGCCACCGGATTCATGCCGTGCTGGCGGAGGAGCTCTATCCCTCCAGCTTGCCGGGGGACGAACCGGAACCCCTGCAGGTGCTGACCTGGCGCCTGTCCGAACTGGATGCGCTGCTGGCGCGGGATGATATGACGGAGGCTCGGGTTATCGCTGCGCTATATATGGTGCGCGACATCATGGCCCGGCGCCGGGCCGGGGCGGCACCGTGAGCCTGCCTGCGGACAGGATGGCGCTTCTTGAGAGCGTGGCGCTGCTTGCCCAGGAGGCAGGCGCGGCGATACTGGCCATCTATCAACGGGGCGATGTCAGCGTGACGCGCAAGGCGGACGATTCGCCGCTGACGGAAGCGGACATGGCGGCGCACCACCTGATTGAAGCGGGGCTCAGGGCGCTGGCGCCCGAGGTGCCGGTACTGTCGGAGGAATCCGCCGCCGTGGCGACGGACGAGCGGCTGAGCTGGCCAGTGTTCTGGCTTGTGGACCCCCTGGACGGCACGCAGGAATTCATCCGCCGCAACGGGGAGTTCACCGTCAATATTGCGTTGATCGAGAACGGGGTGCCGGTGCTGGGTGTGGTGCAGGTGCCGGTCAGTGGTGAGTTGTTCCTGGGGCTCACGACCGGTGCGACGACGGGGGCCTGGCACCAGTTGGGCAGGGTGCGTGACGCCATTCGCGCGCGCGCTCCGGGCAGCCCGGTCACCCTGGTGGCCAGCCGGCGCCATGGCGCCGAGGCCGTGGCCGCAGTAGAGGACGCCATTGCCGCCCGCATGGGCCCGGTGGTGCGCACCAGTATGGGATCGTCACTGAAGCTATGCCGGATTGCCCAGGGGCGGGCCGATATCTATCCGCGGCTGGCGCCTACCGCTGAGTGGGACACCGCTGCTGCTCATGCGATTGTGTCGGCGGCGGGTGGCGAGGTGCTGGGCCCGGATTTCAGGCCGTTGCGTTACCAGAAAGCCGATATGCTCAACCCTCACTTCCTGGTCACCGGGGCAGAGCCCGAGCGATGGCGTTTCCTGGCGCCGTTGCTGTGACGTGGCTTGTCTGACGTGACGTGACGTGACGTGACGTTAACGCTGGTTGATGCCCTGTTGTAGCAGATGCTCCAGTTCAGCCCCCATCCAGTGCACCTGGTCAACAGCGTGCAGACTCATCACGGCGATCAGGCAGACGCTGATCGCCGGAATCATGATATGGCTGACCAGTATCGCCGTAGCAAATCGATGCCCCAGGCGGCCAGCGGCGAGACACAGCATGAACAGGGCGGCCATCGCCGCGCCGGCCAGCATGTATATGCCACTGTCTTGCATCACACTCAGGAAATCCGGCAGAACAGCCGGCGCAAAAGAGAGCCCGGCAAGCATATTATCCAGCATCGGTGGTGCTCCCACCTCACGACGCGGATCCCGGCGTCATGGGTGATACTTTTATAATTGGCATCTGTGTCGATGCCTGTAGCGGTACGTCCCCGTACCTGCCCCGCCAAGCATTCTGAAGGCTGCAACGCTGTAGTGGCGTGACACATGTCCCGAATTGCCGGATTGGCATGAATGAGATGCTGCTGACGGGCATGCTTTGGCACTATCGTGCTGCTCATCGCGAAACTTGCTTGACGGAACTTTCTCGCCGAATTGCGGACTGTTAGAGCGAATGAAGCAGAGGTGGAGGTCGCATGCGAGGTGCTTTTTACAGTGTTATTTTTCTGATGGTCGGATTATCAGCAACGGGTTATGCCACTGTGCCGGAAGAGGATGTGCGTAATAAATCGGTGCTCGGGCACATTGAAAAAGTACGTATAAATGGCGATGACCGGGATTTTTCTGCGCGACTTGATACGGGCGCCCAGCGCAGTTCCATGCATGCCAGGGAAATTGAAAAATTCGAGCGCGATGGCGAACAATGGGTGCGCTTTGTGTTTGATGACCATGACGGCGGTGAGCACGATATCGAGAGCCCATTAATCGAGCAGACCAGGGTGCGTCAGGCGGGTGGTGTCACGACCCGTTATGTTGTCAGTTTGCCACTTTGCATCGGAGAGCAGCAGCAAGACACTGAATTTACGTTAACGGATCGCAGCGCCATGACTTATCCGATGCTGGTGGGGCGCAACTTTCTTTCCGAGCATGTGCTTGTGAGTTCAGCGCACCGGTATACCGCCGATCCGGTTTGTTGAATTGGCAGCTCAAGGTGCAACATTTCAAGGTGCAACAAGGCGATTGGTCAGGCGGTGCGCCAGGGGTGCGATAAAAGACACCAGTGGAAAGGCCACCGCCCAGGCCACCAGCCATGCACGTAACCAGCGCCAGATAAAGCCGGGCGCCAGACCGGTGTTGATCAGTGTGATCACACCGGACATCAGTAGCGACATGATGGCTGACATGATCAGTGCAAACACCAGAGCCCGGAAGCGGCTCGGCAGGCGTGGCATGCGGTCGGGTCGGGGGTCTTGCATGAAATGTATCCTTAAAAAGCCCGGTTAAAAAAATACAACGATACGTAGCAATGTGTCTAAAGTGCGGCATTTGCGTATCATTTTGAAATGCCGTGACGGGGTTCTGTTCTTTCCGTCAGGTTTCTGATCCGCACCCGCTTTCCCTTCCGCTGACGTATGCCATTCAGAATATGGTACCAAGGTACTGATAAATAAAGCGTTGGCTCTCAGCCCCCCACGTTTCTGCCCAGCGGCGGTGCGGCTGCTTCGGCGCAGGCCTGATCTGACAGCGCGCCGCCCGGTTGTAACAGTCTGTTCTGCAAGAGCTTGCGCCAGAAAGATGGCAGATTGCCAGCAGCTTTTCCCCCGGCTATATCTTCTCCCGTGCTGTCTGGCCAAAACAGCCGATCACAACAATCGACCACAACAATCGACCACAACAACAAGCACACCCCGAGAGGGTGTCGCGCTACATCGGGAGAGTAAGCCATGTCCCTCCATGGCCATCAGCGTGCCTGCGCCAGTCTGCGCCACGGCGCAGCCGCCTGCCTGACGCTTGGCATTCTCATGCTGCTCAGTGCCTGCGGTGGCTCCGAAAGCGCCAGCATGCCGCGGGGAAACCAGTCCCCGATCGCTGATGCAGGCCCGCATCAACAGGTGCACGTCGGTGACACGGTGCGGCTTGATGGCCGTGCCAGCAGCGCATTGCCAGGACGTGCTCTGGTGACCTTTTCCTGGACGCAGATTGCCGGCCCTTCGGTGTTACTCAACGATTCGGAAACGGCGCGCCCTGCTTTTGTCGCACCGGTGGTGGCGGCGGAAACGGCGCTGGTATTTCGTTTGACCGTCACGGATGACCAGGGCGGTGATGCCACTGCCATGGTCACCATCACCGTCTTCCCCCAGCCGCCGCCCCAGGCAGATGCCGGCGCCGACCAGATTGCTGTGCCGGGTGAACGCGTCGTGCTGGACGGGCGTGGCAGCAGCGCCACAGATGATTCGGCGCTGGCCTTCTCCTGGGCCCAGCAGGCGGGTCCGTCGGTGGCGCTGGAGAATGCGGATCAGGCACTCGCGCAATTTGTCGCGCCAGCTGTGTCAGTGCCGACGACGCTGGGTTTTGTGCTCACGGTGACCGATCAACGTGGGGCGTGGGATACCGCCGAGGTGCAGGTGGAGGTGATACCGCCGCCACAATGTGACGACAGCATGTTGTGCGCGGGTGCCGCCCGTGTCCGCATCACGCCGGCCCAGCAACATATAGATGGTATTGAAGAAGCGCGCCTGCTGGGCAGCAGCCGCTTGCAACAGTTCAATCTGGGCGGTTTCGGCTTTGACATGACGCAGAACTTCCCCGAGCCGTTCGGCACGCTCGGGGAGTTGCTCACCGAGGCTGCGGGTGCGCGGGTCCATACCAATGCCGCCGGGCGTAAAGAACACACCTGGATGCGTGCCATGGTGCTTTCCCGGCGCCTGCCGAATGGCGAGGACGAGCAGGTGGTATTCCTGGTGATGGATGCGATCGGTGCCGGCAACGTCATTACCAATAACCTCAAGGCCCGGGTGTCCGCTGCCACCGGCATCGCACCGGACAATATTCTGTTTGGCCAGACACACTCCCACGCGGGCGCTGACCTGCAAGGGCTCTGGGGCGGCGTGCCCCAGGACTGGATCGACAAGGTGCTATATCCGGCTGCCGTGCAGGCCGTCAGTGACGCGCAGAAAACCCTGTGTCCGGCACAGCTCAGTGTCGGGCAGATGCAGGTGCCGAGCCTGAACAATTATCGGCGTCCTCGCGTGCGCACCGATGCGCAGGCCGATCCCACCATGACGTTGCTCCAGGCGCGTTGTGTTGCCGGGCATGACGCCGGCGAGGTGCGCGGCAGTCTGCTGCAGTACAACGCTCATCCGGTGGGCATCGGCGCAGGTCTGGACCCACGTGTGCCCCATGCGGACTACATTCTCGGGGCTGTGGAGTTGCTTGAACGGGAGCAGGGTGGTGTCGCGCTGTATTTCAACGGCCCTATCGCGGACGCTTCCACCGCAGGGCCTGCGCCCGGTGATGATGATTACGAGCGTGTCAGATCACGTGGCGAAAATATTGCCCGACAGGCGTTGATGGCGCCGATGCGCGAACTGGCGCCGACCATGTCGGTGCGTCATGAAGAGGTTGCCTTGCCGGTGACCAACCCGCTGTTTATCGGGTTGGGGGCGTTGGGTGCGCTGAATCGGTATTACGATTTTCTGATGCTGCCCTTGTCCGAGATTCCCTTCCTGGGTGAGCAGATTGCGTTCCTGCCCCAGATCGCCCCGACAGCCAGCACGATTGTTTCCCGGTTAACCCTCGGCGGTGCCGAGACGGGCCTTGAGATCGTGACGATTCCCGGTGAGGCCACCAATACCTTCGGTACATCGATTCGCGCGCTGGCGCAGCCCGGTGCGGACATGATGTTTCTCGGGCTGACGCAGCAATCGTTCGGCTACATCATTCCGGAAAACGAATTCAGTTATGTGGACCCTGAAGGCGGTACGGGCTTGTTATTGCCGTTCACCAATTACGAAGAATACGTGTCGCTTGGGCCCCTGACGGCGCCAATGCTGCGATTGCAGGGCTACAACCCGCTGTTCGATGTCGGGCCGCTATCGCCGCAAGGTCTGCCGCCGAATCTGCTTGCATGCTATGGCTCGCTGGCCAGCGAGGATTGTGTACTGGCGGACGTGGGCCGGCAGCTGGGCTTTATTCAGGGCGGGCTGAAAACAGCCTGTGAGGACAATGGCCTGCCGCAGGAATTCTGCAACCTGCTGGACCCGTTGAGCCTGCTGCCAGGCGGCGAGGCCGAGATGATGGCAGGCCCCGGCCTCAGTGATGTCTGTCAGGCCTATAGCGTGCCCGGCTCTGATCCCTTGTGCGACTTGCTTGCCGATGCCCAGGCCGGCCTGCAGCAGAGCTGCGGGCTGTTGGGCGGCGGGCTGCTGTGCGCCCTCACCAGCGGCAATCTGCATACACTGGTCAATACCTGCTATGCCGGTTTGCCGGATGCCTTTGTTGAAAACAGCCCCCTGCCGTTGTGCAAGACAGTGGATACCTTTGTGCAGGGTGCGGCGTCTTTTTGCCGCCAGACGTCTGCGCTGACCGGGGACGCACTGCGAAACGAGGTCTGCAGTCTCATCAGCGGGGTGCATATCAACGAACGCCAGATTGCGGCGTTCGAAGACAGCTGGGCCGCACGCGCCGTGATGTTGCAGAACCGGCTTGGGCTGTCATTGCCCTGGGTGCATACCCAGATACTGGCGACACACAATTCGTTCAATGCGACTGATGAAAACATACCGCCCACGATCTCCGGGCTGGATGCCAACCAGTTTTACGGTGTGGTCGATCAATTGCGCATGGGCGTACGGGGGCTGGAGCTGGATGTCCACTGGATGCCCACACTGAAGGACGACACAGGTCTTGCAGGGCTGATCAGTGGCCTGATTGGCAGCCTCACAGGTAGCACCACGCCAGTGCCTTTTGCGCCCGTAGTCTGCCACGGCAACGTGCAGCATTTCGGATGTACCTATGAGCGTACCCTGCGCGAGGAGCTGGTGCTGTTGCGTGGTTGGCTGGATGCCAATCCGGAGGAAGTGATCATCATTGATCTGGAGGCAAATCTTGACGAACCGCTGGATGACACCAGCGTGTCGTTCGACCGCGCCGCAGATGATTTCGACGCCGTGCTCGGCGACCTGATTTTTCGTCCCGGTGATCACGGCGCGACCTGTGAAGATGCTGCAGCGATCGCTGATCCGGCCTCCTGGCTGAACGTCAGCCGCAGCCAGATGCTGGCGGCGGGTGCGCGGGTCATTGTTTACACCGGTACGTGCAGTGATGGGGTCAGCGAAAGCTGGGCGTCGCTGTTCCATCGCAAGCGGGGCAGCAACCATGTGCAGTCTGCCCGCACCAGCTTCGAGGGCTATCACTACCCCGAGTGTGATTTTGATCGGGCCACACACAACACCCGTTGGACCCGTTTCTATGAAGACGGCACCCTGGTCGGCGCCATCACCGGGAGCCCGGGTTTGCGTGTGGTGGATGCGATGCCGGAGATGTTGCGCTGTGGTGTCAACATGCCTTCGCCAGATTTTCTCGTGCCGGAACATGTGGTGAATTTCATCTGGAGCTGGGCGCCGCAGCAGCCGCCTGTGGCGCCGGGGGATGACTGCGCTTTCCAGAATGCCGCAGGTCGTTTCGAAGCAGGCCAGTGCGCTACCCAGCGGCCTTATGCCTGCGTTGACGAAAACGATCCCGCCCACTGGCAGATTGCCGGCCCGGGCGGCAGTTGGCACCAGGCCGAATGCCCTGCGGGATTCCGTTTCGCTGTACCCGCCAATGCCTACTTCAACGAACAGCTTCGGGAGGCACGTCTTGCGGCGGGCAACCCGGATCAGGTCTGGCTGAATTATCGCCGCAGTGATGACGATGCTGCCCGCTGGCAGGCCGAACAATGATGCCTACGACACGAACAACAAGAAGGAGATACGCCATGGCCACAGTGGCCGTCATACGTGGATCTGTTGTCCGCACTCACCATGCTTTACGCGTGTTGGGCCTGAGTGCACTGATGCTGACACTTGCGGCATGTGGTGGATCGAGTTCCACCTCGCGCCCCCCGGTGACGGAGCCGCCACCGGCGGACACAGAGGGCGTATTCATCAATGCGCCGGTGGTGAATCTGGGCTACGCCCAGCCCGGTGACGATACCGCCCGGCGCACCACGACCGAGCCGGCCGGTGGTTACGCGTGTGACGAGGAAGCCACCGTCAGCTGGCAGATCGGTGACCTGGTGCTGGGCAGTTCTGCGTGTTTGCCCGCGCAGACATTCCCGGCGGACCTGCTGTGCGGTGATACAGGCGGCGATCTGTGTGCGATCAACCTGTCCCGTTTCCTGCAGGCCCATGGGGCAGCGGATGCGGAGGATATTCGTATCACTGAACAGGCCCATGTTGACGCGTCGGGATTGATGATCGATTTCAATCTGCCCGTGGACGACTTTGCCGCACAGTTTGCTGGCGGCGGTGCGCAGGCGTATCTGGTTGCGCGGCTCGCCGAAAGCGGCCGCAGCGCGTTGCCCGATGCATTTGACGCCTGTGAGAAGCTGGCGCAAAGCATGTTGATGCGTGATCGCCTGGAAGGCATTCCCGACTGTGCCCCCTATGCGCCCCAGGAGCCGCCCCGTGCTGACGCCGGGCCGGATCAGACTGCGATGGCAGGGGACACGGTACTGCTGGATGGCAGTGCCAGCGACGAAGGGGATGCGGCGCTGGTGACATTTGCCTGGCAGCAGTCCGGTGGCGAGTCAGTGGTACTGCAGGATCAGGATCAACCGGTGGCCTCTTTTCCGGTGCCTGACATCGAGCCGGGCAGCGTGCTGACCTTCACCTTGACGGTGACGGATGAAGACGGCCTGAGCAGTGAAGACAGCACCCGCGTTACCGTGCTGGCCGCACCCAATCAGCCGCCTGTGGCTGACGCTGGTGCTGACCAGCTGGTGACCGCTGGTGACAATGTTGTGCTCTCCGGTGTCGGCAGCAGCGACCCGGATGGTGACATCGTGAGCGCGCTCTGGGAGCAGCTGTCTGGCCCCGCAGTGGTACTGAGCAATGCTGACACACTCGTTGCAGAGTTCGAGGCGCCGCTTGTTGCAGACCAGACCACGCTGCGCTTCCGATTGGTCGTGACGGACGACCAGGGCGCGCAGGGCAGTGACCAGACACAGGTTACCGTGATGCCGCGTGCGGGCGGTGAAGAACCGCCGCCGGATGAAGGCGGTTTTGATGGTCTGCCGTCCCTGCTGTTGCCCTTCGAGCGCGAGCAGTGCGATGACACAGTGGCAGGATTTGGCGGCCCGGCGGATGAAATCTGCGGCGGTCTGTTCGCCTTGCCCAACGCGGTGCATAACGAATGCGTGCAGTTGTCCCGGCCCCTGCTGGGCGAGCGGGCGGACCTGTTGTGCAACAGCCTGTTCTCCGCGCCCATGCCGCCGGTCGGGGCGATCCAGGCACCGGCGTCCTGTGCCACAGGTGATGCACTGGAAGGAGGGCGCAGCTACCCGGTGTATCTGGAATCCGAGAGTCGCGAAACCATCGCGTTCCAGGTGCTGGAACCGATTGGCGGCATAGACTGCGATAACGGCCATGCGCTGGTATTGCATGGCCACGGGTTCGGTGGCTCCCGCTCTCTCTCCGGCTTCAATGATTATCGGGAAGCCGGCTTTACCGTGATCTCCATCGACTCGCGCGGGTTTGGCGAGAGCAGTGGCACGGTGCGCGTCATGGACCCGGAATTCGAAGGCCGTGACCTGATCCGGATTCTGGACTGGGCGGAAGATAATCTTGATTTCCTGATGAAGCGTGACAAGCCGGGGCTGCCGCCTGAGCTGAATCCGAACCTGGTGGTGGGTGCCATGGGCGGCAGCTATGGCGGCGGTTTCCAGATGCTGCTGCACGGGCAGGATCCGCGTCAGCGTCTGGATGCACTGGTACCGGATATTACCTGGCATGACCTGCGCTACAGCCTGAACCCGGGCAATGTGATCAAGACCGGGTGGGATCTGTTTCTGGTGCTTGGCGGTGAAGCCGGCTCCCAGCCGAACCGCAACGGCGGCCTCGACCCGATCATCCGCGAGACGCTGGTGCGCGGGTTGGCCACCAACACCTTCCCCGACCAGAGTCTCGATTTTTTCTACTACCACAGCCCGGCTTATCGCTGTAATGGTGAGCCCATACCGGAGCGGGCGCTGGACCCCAATGGCCTGTTGCTCGGGCTGTTGAATCCGCCGGCCTATGATACTCCGCCGGATAATTATCCGATGGCGGATGTGCTGTTGACTCAGGGCATGCGCGACACGCTGTTCAATTTCAACGAGGCGTGGCACAACTTCGACTGCCTGCGTGAGCGCGGCGGTGATGTGCGACTGCTGACACACCAGAGTGGGCACATACTGCCATTGGAAGTCCCGGAAGCCATTCAGCCGGGCACCTATGTGCCGCCGCCGATTGGCAATCTGTTGAATATTCCGGGCTTCCAGCGGGGCGCTGGCGGCTTCGCGTGCGGCGACATTTCGGTCTCCCGCGCCACGCGTGACTGGATGCGCTACAGCCTGCTCCGCGAGCCGCTGCCCGCCTACTTTGATGGCACAGAAGATCAGGTTTGCCTGTCGCTGGATGATGGCGCGTCAGTGCTGGTGCCGATGGCGGACTTCCCTGCGCCGGTCTCGGCGGACTTGCCGTTGTCAGGGCCCTATGCCGTTGAGCGGCAGGTCAGCACCACCACCCCGGTGCCGTCCGGCTTTACTGCCGTGGCCACGGCCACTGTGGTGCCGGCGGTCATGCCCCTGGGCACCGTCGGGCCGGAAGGCGCCGTGCTCGGCGGTATTCCGACGGCACAGTTGACCGTCTCGGATCTGCTTGGGCGCGATGGCTGCGCGGTGGAACTGCCGTTGCTGAGTGTGGGGTGTGATCCGACGGTGTTCATCGGTATCGGTCGCCGCGCGCCGGGTGCCCAGCGCTGGCAACTGGTGGACGATCAGATCATGCCGGTGCGTGGCCTCAAGCGCGATGCTGTGGTGCATATGGTCGGCATAGCGGAAGCATTGCCCGCCGGGGAAGAGCTGGCGTTGCTGGCCTACGGATTCCACCCGCAGTATCCGGCCAGCTGGTCCCGGGATGCGCTGGTGCCGTTTGTGAATATCGATGGCAGTGTTCAGCTGCCATTGCTGGAGGGGGTACTGAGCAATCCGCTGGATACGGCACCGCCCCCGGTCAACCTGATACCTGAAATCACCGAGGTCTGCGCCATCCTCGGGCTGCCGCTGCTGCGGCCGGTGTGTCAGCAAGTGGACAATCTGGTCGACACATTACTGGCGCAATGCGACGGCCCGCTTGATCCGGCCTGCGGCCTGGCGGATGACCTGGTGGACACCATCAACGGCTTGCTCACCGGGATCGGCCTGACCGGCCCGGCGGATTTGTCGCTGCTGGTGACGGGTGCGGATGCCTCCTTGCGCGGCTGTGACCTGCTGGATCCGGCCCATTGTCTGTATCCGTTCCCCTCGAATCATTTCACCGCCACGGTGCCGGACGGCACACCGAGTATGGCCACGGGGCGGCGGGTGCGGTTCAACCCCCTGGGGATGCCCAGCAATATTGTCGGCAAGCCCATTGATCCCACCGACTGGAACCGCAACGACGGCTTCTCGCCGGGGCAGTTGATCACCACCCTCGTGCCGGGACTGGACATGGCGCAGACTTATCAGGCGCCGCTGGACCAGCTCGGGATTGCCGACCCGCGCAGGTCTCTTACCCATGAGGCGTTTGCCAATGGCTGGGGCCGTCCGCCGGTGCTGGTGCTGGAAGTGCAGGATGAAGAAAGTCTCGACACCCGTGAGCATCTGGTCTGGGTAGAGCAAGACGTCAACGCGGGTCTGTTCCTGCCCACCGGAGAGCTCTTCGGCGACGACATCGACCGCGTTGGCGAAGCGCGTTCGGCAGTGCTGGTGCGCCCCGCGAAAAACTTCATTCCCGGACGTCGCTACGTGGTCGTCATGCGCGACCTGCGTGATGCGGAAGGCGCCAGTATTGCGCCTTCTGTCGGCTTCCAGGTGTGTCGTGACCAACTTGCCTCGTCCATTCCGTCGGTGCAGGGCCGCTGCGCTGCACTGGAACAGGATGTCTTCCCGGTACTGGAGGCCGCCGGTATTCATCGTGACAGCAGCCTGTACCTGGCCTGGGATTTCACCGTGGCCAGCACCGAAAACATTACCGGGCGGCTGGTGCACATGCGCGATGACGCCTTCGCCAGCCTGTCGCGCACCGGCACGGATGATTGCCTGCAACACGATGACAGCCGCGCCGCCGATTGTGCGCCGCCCACCTTCACGGTGGACACCGTGGACCTGGATGCGGACAACGGCCGCATGGTCAAGATCGATGGCACGCTGATGATTCCGAGCTATCTGTTACCGGCGGATACCTCGCCGCTGGCGCGCCCGGAAGTACGACGCCTGATCGGCCTGTTTGACGACGTGCCCCTGGCGGCGATTTTCGACAACGATGCCTATGACATCGTCGAATCCGCCAGCCTCGTGCCGCCGAACCGGTTGAATTATTCGCCCTTTGATGCGCTGGTGCCGCCGTCGGCCACGACGCTTGATCTGCAGCGTTACGGCGATGCCTTGCCAGATCGGATGCCGGTGGTGGATGAAATTTCGGCGCGTTATACCTGCGAGATTCCGCGTGATGCCTATGACGGGCTGGACCAGCCGTCCCGCGCGTCGCTGTACGGGCATGGCCTGCTGCAGGGCCGGGTGGCGCTGACCTATGATCATCCGGGCGGCCGCAGTCGAGTGGCCTACAACTACAACACCATGTTCTGCGCCATCGACTGGTTCGGTTTTGCCCAGGGCGATCTGCCGAATATCCTGCTGACACTGCTGGATCTGTCCAACTTCGGCATCATCCCGGATGCCTCGCAGCAGGGCATGCTCAACTGGATGTTCCTGGCCCGCGCCATGCTGCATCCGGACGGCTTTGCTGCGCATCCAGCATTCCGCCAGGGCGGCAATGCTGCCGCAGCGCCGGCGTTTGATCGTAGCGATGTGTTCTATTACGGCAACAGCCAGGGCGGCATTCTGCCGGGGCCAGTGCAGGCGGTGTCCCCGGACATCAATCGTGGCGTCTACGGCGTGCCGGGCATGAACTACTCACTGCTGCTGCGCCGCAGCAAGGATTTTACCCTCTATTCGATCCCGCTTTATCTGGCCTACCCGGATGAACTGGATCGCAATCTGGCCTTTGCACTGATCCAGATGCTCTGGGACCGAGGCGAGAACTCGGGCTTTGCGGCTTACCTGACGGAACGTGACAAGGCGGTGGATGGCACGCAACCGAATCTGTCCGGCACCGACAATTACGTGCTGCTGCACACGGCCTTTGCCGATCAGGAAGTGACCCACTGGAGCGTGGACATGATGGCGCGCACCATGGGCGCGCCGGTGGATGACCGTGACACCCTGCGTTACCCCGGCCTGAATCCCGATATCGCACCGTATTACGATATTCCGCGCCTGCAATTCGATGCACAGGGGCGTGCGCCAGGCTCGGCGAATATGGTCTGGGTGCAACCGGGCGTGCTGTCACCGCCGCTGGCGAATATCCCGCCCACGGAAGGGCCGAATCCGCATGGCTACCCGCGTGGCCACGGTGGCGCCAATTGCCAGATCCATCACTTCCTGCAGCGTGACGGGTTTATCGCGGATGTGCTGGATTACAGCGCGCAACGGGACACCCAGGTGCAGCGATGCCTGAGTGACTTCGGGGTGGGCGCACCCTGAATGTATTGCTGCGCGACCTGTGAGGGATCAGGACAGCGAGGGGTCAGGATGATGCAGTGAGCAGGGGGATCAATGCACTGGCCAGGGTGCCCAGCAGCAGCGCGCACAACAGATTCAGCCGCAACCCGGCACGGATCATCGCCTGCTGCGGCACCTGCCCGGTGCCGTATACCAGCGCATTGGGCGGCGTCGCCACAGGCAGCATGAAGGCGCAGGAGGCACATACCGCAATCAGTATGATCACGCTGGTTTCGCTGACCCCCAGCGTGATGGCCACCGCACCCAGCAGCGGCACCAGCAGCGCCGTGCTGGCGGTGTTGCTGACCAGCTCGGTGAGCATCACCACGAACAGCGC
Organism: Alcanivorax sp.; assembly: GCA_022565695.1. Lineage (GTDB taxonomy): Bacteria > Pseudomonadota > Gammaproteobacteria > Pseudomonadales > Alcanivoracaceae > Isoalcanivorax. The sequence goes on from JAIUME010000001.1 coordinate 642,028, forward strand.
GATCAGCACATGCAGCAGCCATCGCTGCAGCAGACTCTCGCCGCCGGGCAGGATGCCTTCCAGGGTCTCTGCCATCATGCGACTGGTGCCGGAGCTGTCCATCAGGCTGCCCAGCGTGATACCGCCACCGAACAACAACAGCACCCCCCAGTTGCTGCGCCGCTCGATGGTTTTCCAGTCCAGTGCCCCGGTGGCGCCCAGCAGGACAATCGCCAGCAGCGCGACCCAGCCGTCCGTGTCCTGAATGCCCGTCCAGGCGGCGAGGGGTTTGCCGAGTACCCACAGCAGCACAGTGAGGGCGAACACCGTCAGCGCCATCACCGCCCCCCGCGAACGGGGAAACGGCGGCACCGGGCCCAGATCAAGGCGGGGCACACCTGGTTCGGGCCGCGTGGCCCCGTAGAGCACCACCAGTGCCAGCGGAAACAGCACCACAAAGGCCGGCACACCGACCCGCAACCAGTCCATGAATTGCCAGCCCAGCGCGGCGGCCGCGATGGCGTTCGGCGGGCTGCCAATCAGGGTAGCGATGCCGCCGATATTGGCGCCCCAGGCGAGCCCCAGCAGCAGGAACAGGCGAAAGCGCGGAAAGCCCTCTCCCAGCGGCGCCATTAATCCCAAGGCGATGGGCAGCATCATGGCGGCAGTGGCCGTGTTGCTGATCCACATTGATAACAGCGCCGTTATCCCACTCAGCAGCAGGGCGGCGGGCAGCGGTTTGCCCCGTGCAAGGCGCAGCAGTTGTGCCGCCAGCCATCGATCAATACCGTGATGGCTCAGGGCCGCCGCCAGTGCAAAGCCACCAAGGAACAGAAAGATGATCGGGTGGGCAAAGCCCTGCAGCACCTCGGGCAAGGTGCCCAGACCGAGCAGAGCGCCCATGACCGGCACCAGCAGCGCTGTAAAGGTCAGCGGTAACGCTTCCGTCAGCCACAGCGCGGCGATCAGCACGAACAAGGCGAACCCGGCCTGATGGCTGGGCGTTTCGGGTAAATGCCAGGCGAGGACAGCGAGCACGATGGCCAGCAGCAGCCGCAGGGGGTGGGCCGACATCGCAGACTCCGTTTCACAGTTGCTTGCAGGGTAAACGGAAGCGGATGACGGGGGAAGCAGGTAGCAGTGTGGTGAAAAAAGGGTTGGCCCCCCGCAGTGGTTGCGGCATGGTTTCAGGGCTGTTGGCGGCAACAAGGGTAACAACACGTAGCGACCGGGCTGGAGAGCAAGGTGTCAGAGGAGCGCTTTCTTTACGAGCGGATCAGCCAGCGTCTGCTGGAACAGATCCATGCGGGCAACTATGCCGTGGGCGAACGTCTGCCCTCGGTGCGACGCATGAGCGCGCTTTTCGGTGTCAGCGTCAATACGGTGATGCAGTGCTATCGGCAGCTCGAGCTGGAGGGCTATCTGGAGATTCGCCCCCAGTCCGGCGTTTTCGTGCGGCCCATGGAAACCGAGGTGGCACCGCCGCCGGACGAGGCGCGCTATCCGCTGCTGCCGGTGGAAGTGTCCCTCAGTGAGCAGGTGCTGGAATATATGGCCCTGCATGCCCGGCAGGACGTGGTGCGCCTGGGTATCGCCCTGCCGGGGCCAGAGGTGCTGCCGCTGGGGCGGGTCATGCAGGTGATCCGCGACGTGACCCGGCGCCATCCCATCGAGGCCTGGGACTACATCCACCCCAATGTGAACAGCCCGCTGACCCACCACCTGGCGCGTCGTAGCCTGGGCTACGATCAGCCGTTCGCCGCCGAGGAAATCATCGTCACCAATGGCTGCATGGAGGCGCTGACCCTGGCCCTGCGCAGCGTCAGCAAACCCGGTGACGCGGTGGCCGTGGAGTCGCCCACCTACTACGGCACCCTGCTGTTGCTGGAAGCCCATCAGCGCCGGGTGGTCGAAGTGCCTGCCCATCCGCGTGACGGCATCAGCCTGTCAGCGCTGGAGGAAGTGTTTGCCCGGCGCCGTGTGTCGGCGTGCATGGTGGCCACCAACGCGCAGAACCCGCTGGGGTTCACCATGTCCGCCGAGCGTAAGCAGGCGCTGGTGGCGCTGTCCGCGCGTTACCAGATTCCGCTGATCGAAAACGATATCTGGGGCGATACGGTGTATGCCTCGGCCCAGGCGCTGCCCGCCAAGGCCTGGGATCGCGAGGGCCTGGTGATCTACTGCAATTCCTTCTCCAAGACACTGATGCCCGGTATGCGCCTGGGCTGGACGGTGGGCGGGCGTTTTCACCGGCGTCTGCTGGAGCTGAAACAACTCAGTACCATTACCTCGCCATCGCTGTCGCAACTGGCCATGGGGCGTCTGCTGGAAAGTGGTTTCCATGCCCGGCATCTGCGTGCCTTGCGGGAAGCGCTCTATTGCCAGGTGGTGCAGATGCAGGCGCTGGTACTGGCGGCGTTTCCGGCCGGGACGCGGGTGTCCCTGCCCTCCGGGGGCTGTGTGCTGTGGGTGCGATTGCCGGACGGTGTCGACAGCCATCAACTGTTTGCGATGGCGGATGAGGCTGACATTCATGTATTTCCCGGGGGCGTCTTTTCAGCCACGGGGGAATACCGGGGTTATCTGCGTATCAATGCGGGCAATCCGGTGACCGATGCCATTCGCCACGCGGTGCAGCAACTGGGTGACATGGTGGCCCGGCTGATGGCGGCAAGGTCAGACTGACCCTGCCGCCGGCGGATCAACGGTCCAGCCCGGTGTGGTCGAAGCTGCGGCAGATATCATCGCCACACACATCAATCACTTCACTGTCGCGCTGCATGAAGGCACTTTTCTGCGCCTGGGCGGCGGGTGTGCGGCGCGGACTTTCGTGGGGATCATTGCCGTAGCCGGTGTCCTTGGTGGGGCCGGTGTTATTGGTGGGTGGCAGGGCGTTGCCCCGGTCAGTGTCCGGGTCATAGGCGCCCGAGTCCCAGATCATCAGCCCATGGCCCTGATGCGGATACTGGATATCGTCGATGGCGAAATAGGGATTGCTGTCGGTGTGGTCGCCCAGTCGCCGTGTCGGTTCATGCACCGGCGCGCCGATGGTGCGGGCAATGATTTCCGCGCTCCAGTGTGTCACCAGATGGTCGCCCAGGGCGGCTTGCAACAGCACGCGCTTGTCGGTGCCCGTATTCGGCAGGTGGCGGCCGGCCAGATGGCTCAGGTAGCCGTTGTTTTCGGCCCGGTCCCAGAGCATCTGCATCAGGGCGAAGACCAGACTCTGGTCCAGGGTGTCGGGATAGGCGCCGTAGAGAATGAAGCCGAAGCGTTCCTCGAACGGGCCGAAGCGCTGCAACAGCAGGCTGTAGTTGGCGCCGGGTACACCGAGCACGCCGCGATGAATGTCCGGTGCGGTGGCCACCAGGGCGCCGCCCATGATGCCGCCCTGGCTGTTGCCATCGAAGAAGACCTCATCATGTTCGACCTCGAAAACCAGTTGCCCTTCGTGACTGAACGCCGGGTGCGAGGCGAAGCCATCAGGATGGGTCAACAGGCGTGCCAGATACATGAAGTTGAGCAGGCCCTGCTGGCTGCGGTCGTTCATCATCGGCAGGTTGCTGATGTCGGCGAGCACCAGCGGTACGACGCCGGTTTCCACATCGAAGCGGGCCATGCCGATCCAGTCGGTGGCGCAATACATGATGTTGTGATCATGGGCCATGTCACGTACGGCATTGCTACGGAACTCGCCACCCGGGCCTTCACCGAACAGACCATGGCCGTACAGCGCCGCGCGGGCGGGCGTCACCGTGGCGGTGTCATCATCGAAATCAGCAACGGTGGCGTCGGAAATCTGGCAGCGGAAGCGCGCCTGCACCACATCGTCATTGTTGAGTACTTGCGGCAGGGCGTCGGCGTCGTCATCCGTGTAATTGAAACGGCCACCAGGTTGGCCGCCGGGGCTGGTGAGATAGTTGGGCACCTCGAAGGTGCCGGAAATGCCACGGCTTAACAGTGGCCGTGCTTCACCATCAATTTCCACGCCAACCGTATCCACCTGAAACGCCGGAGGCTGATCGCCCAGGCGCGCAAAGGCGTCGTCGCGCAGATGCAGCAGGCGTTCGGTCAGGTTCTGCTGGCTGGCAATGGTGAAATCCCAGGCCAGTGTCAGCGAATCACGCGCAACGCCGTGGTCGGCAAGACGACTGAAAATGTCTTCCATCGCCGGACGACGTTGTTCATACACCTCTTGCCCTGTGCGCAAATTATCGCGGTAGGCACGGAACAGTGCGGGGGCAGGAAGCAGTTCACCCTGGTCATCGCGCAGTTGCCGCAAAGCGACGATATAGCGACGTCCTTCGATAAAGTTGGCGGCAGGGCGAATCATCAGTGATTGCCGTTCCGGGTCGCCGGCATTGGCGTCCAGTTCTGCCCAGATCAATTGGCGCTCCAGCGTCTCGGCGTCAATCACCAGAATCGGCGCATCGGCTGCCAGTGACGCTTCGATATCACCCAGTGTGACTGCGCCAGTCTCTTCCAGATCTACACCGGGAAAATGCGCCAGCAACATGGCGCCGGGAGAAAAGCCATCATTGCGGTTCCATTCTTGCGGATTCATGGGCGCCGCCGAGGTGGGCAGGCCAGGGACGCCGGTGGGCTGCGCTACCGGTAAGCCGGCCGCCTGAAAATTGATGCGCAGCCCCGTAACGCTGTCGTCGTCAGAAAGTGTGTAGTGATTGCTCGGGAACGGATACAGGCAGTGACTGCTGATCAGTTGATCGCAGTATGTCGCTTCCGCCGGGTCAAGATGGGACAGATCTATTTGTGGGCCGCGTGACGATGACGACGAGCCGCCACAGCCAGACAGAATGAGGCTGGCAAATACGAGGCTGGTGGTCGCCAGCAGGGGCGAGTAGCGCGTGGGCATGGTTCTTCTCCGCATCAGCCATTCACCATGCTGCGGCGTGGCTGCTTTGTTGTTGATGTCGGGATGTTGTTGTCGTCTGCCAGTCTAGGCGCGACGCATTGCTGGCCAACAGAGACAGATTCAGGCGAATGACTGGCACAGTTACGGCGCACATCTGTTTCCCGGAAAGGGTTACCAAGATTGGGTGTGGGTCATTTGGTAACCCTTTTTCAACGGAGGTAACACTGTTTGATTGCTTTACCCGGAACTGTACCTTTCGCGAGCGTTGACGCTTTCTTAACGTGTAGTGATCTTGCGGGATAACAACAATCGAGGAGTAGATCATGAAACGATATTCAGCCAGCGGCGTGCTGGTCGCCATGAGTATGGCGATGTTGGTGGGGTGTGGTGGCAGTTCGGGATCGTCGCAGGACATTGTTCCGTCCGTGACCATGAGCATCATCTCCAGCGCGCCGGATCAGGTGAGCGGCGGGGATGTCCGGGTCGGCCTGCACGGGGAGGATAATGTGCTGTCTTCGCTGGCATTGCGACTGAACGGCGAGTCGGCCGCGACAGATGTGTTGGTGCAGGACGAGGGGCTTCTCGAAGGGCTGGTGAGTGGTCTGGTGCCTGGCGATAACCTGCTGGAAGTGGTGCATCCACAGTATGGCGTGCTGGCGGAAGAGACGCTGGTCAATCATGCCATCACCGGGCCGATGTTTTCCGGGCCACAGCAATACCCCTTCGTTTGCATGACCGAGCGCGAGCTCGGCATTCAGCCGTTGGTGGATGACGGTGCCACGGAAGGTTTTCCGGTGCTTGATGACGAGGAAAACGTCATCGGCTACAGCCGTGACTGTTCCATCGAGCCTTATATCGAGTACTGGTATCGCACTACCGGCAATGCCTATGCGCCACTGCCCGGTGATGGCTCTCGCCCCGCCGATCTGGCGACGACGACGCTACTGGATGGTCGCGAAGTTGATTTCATCGTGCGTTGGGAGCGCGGCACCATCAATCGCTTTATCTACAGCTATGCCATGCTGGCAACCCTGGATGAGGCGAACGAGAATCCGGGCGCGCTGGATGCCGATCTCTGGAACGGCCGTTTGCTGTATCGCTTCCAGGGCGGTGTCGGTATCGGTCACAGCCAGGGGCGTGTAGACCGTGATCGCCGTGCATTGCATCCCGAAGTGTTGGGGCTTGGCTACGCCATCGCTTATTCCACCGGCAATCGCACCGGCGAACATTACAACCTGGAACTGGGTGCGGAAACCGCATTGATGGTGAAGGAGCACTTCATCAAACGCTACGGCGCGCCGCTTTATACCGTGGGCCTGGGCGCATCCGGTGGTGGCATTCAGCAATACATGTATGCGCAGAACGCACCCGGTCTGATTGATGCCGGGGTACCGGTGCAGGCCTATACCGACATGGTCACGCAGACGATCCATATTGGTGATTGCGAACTGCTGGAACACTACATGGATGTCACCGATGCCGATAATGAAAAATGGCATACCACAACAAACCGTTCCTGGCTGGTCGGGCTGCATGCCACAGACAATGTGCCCGACCCGATGGCACAGGCGAAGCAGCTGCTCAATGATCTGGCAGGCACCAGTTACGGCATCGCGCCGGGTTCCACCGAGTGCATCGAATCCTGGCGCGGCCTCACACCGTTGGCGCTGAATCCGCATTTCGGTAGCGTGCGTGAGCAAGAGAAGATGGAGCCGCCCACGCTCATGGCGGATGTGCACTGGACCCACACAGATGATCTGGTGAACATTTATGGCCGCGATGACACCGGACATGCGCGTTCACTGTTCGATAATGTCGGTGTGCAATACGGGTTGCAGGCGTTTCTTGAGGGCAACATTACCGAAGATGAGTTTCTCGACCTGAATGCGGAGGTCGGTGGCTGGAAGCATCCCTCGGAGATGGTGCAGGAGGGCTTCCCGTTCATTGGCAGTATGGGAGACGTGCAGGCTGACCCGTCGCGCTTTGATCCCTGGAGCCGCCGCAACATGAACCTGAGCGCAGATGATATGCCTGCGCCGCGCACCGAAGGTGATGTGCTGGCCATGAACGCGGCCTACGATTCCGGCATGGTGTTCAAGGGGCATGCGGATATTCCGTTGATCGACTGGCGTCCTTACCTGGAAGAGGTGCTGGACATGCACAACGTCCATCAATCCTTTGCCGTGCGCCAGCGCATGCTGGATGCCGTCGATCACCATGATAATCAGGTGATCTGGTTCACCGATGCCCGGGGTACGGAAGGTAATGTCTTTGACCAGACCCCCATGGCGCTGGCTGTGATCGATGAATGGATGGCCAACATCCGCGAGAACCCGGAACTCTCCACGTTCGAGAACAAGCCGGCGGCGGCCGTGGACAGCTGCTTCGATAATGACGGCGAACTGATTGCGGCAGGCGAGACGGTCTGGAACGGTATTCTTGATGCGGAGAGCGCCGGTGACTGCACCGCGACCTTCCCGATCTATACCACTTCGCGCATTGTGGCGGGCGCGCCGATCCAGGGGGATTTCTTCAAGTGCGCCCTGAAGCCGCTGGAAACAGCGCTGACGGACGGCACCTACGGGGATTGGGCGCCGGACGGTGACCAGATTGCTCGTCTGGAAGCGATCTTCCCCGATGGGGTCTGCGACTACAGCCAGCCAGACGTCGGGCGCCCCTAGGCCCGTCGACCCGGCGGGCAGGTGTGCCCGCCACCCCGCGACCTGATTCCTGTGTGCCAGCACGGGCAGGTCGTGGCTATGCGCTTCTCGCAGCATGGCAGGGTTCGCTATCAGCCTGGTGGTCATATCTGTGTGTTGAGCCACAATGTGGCCAGCCCGGCCGATTTCACCTGAGGGGTATGTGACCTGTATCGCGCCAGGCTGAGAAATGACAGATTGAGAAATGACGTGGAGCGCAGCACCTCCTGCACGATGGGGTGCTGAGCTTCAGCCGCAACACTTCTTGAATTTGCGCCCGCTGCCACAGGGGCAGGGGTCGTTGCGGCCCGGGTTCAGGCGGCGCAGGGAGTGCTGGCCATCAAGGTAGCGCCAGTGTTCACCGATCCGGGCAAAGCGGGAGCGTTCTTCCAGAATCTGCCATTCGACCTTGTCTTGAGATGTGTCCCGACATGTGGCGCGAAAGTGCACTTCGCCCGCAGCCCCGTCCTCATGGCTGGAAAGAATATCCAGGCCGTACCAACGGAGGTCAACTTCCGGCGCCAGCGACGCCGGGCGCGTGTCCGGGTGCCAGCTGGTCAGCAGGTAGTCGGTGTTGCCCAGTGCAAAGGCGCTGTAGCGCGAGCGCATCAGCGCTTCAGGAGAGGCGGCAGGCGCACCCCCGTGCAGGGGCGCGCAACATGACGAGTAGGGCAGACCGGACTGGCAGGGGCAGGCCGACATGGCGGAGCTCACAGGTAGCAGGCGATGCCCGCAAGGTTAGCGGCGGCCCCGGTGTGATGCCAGCTCAGGCGCGCTTTTCTGCAGCGGTCGGTGCAGACACCAGCGGCGCATCGCTGCCAGTGCGAACGGTGTGGTCCTTGTACTTGGCGGCGTCGGTCACGTACTCCGCGTGGCCATACTCCACCAGCAAGCGGTTCAGTTTGCGGATCAGGAACTGATCGGCAATCTCGCTGACAACCGGGACCCGGCGCAACAGCATATGTGCGTTCAGGCGCGGCAGAATGTAGAGGTTGGACGCGATAAACATACCGTAGTCGAGCATGCTCGGCTGTACGCCCATGCGTTTCGCCATGGACTTGTCGTTACCGCGTAGAAAAGTACGGGTAAAGAAGACCTTCGAAAACCCTTTCTCTGCGGTATTGAAAATACGACTGCGCAGCGACTTGTCCTTCGGCCGATAGGCACTCATGGTCGCGCGCACCAATTCGCCACAGGTTTCATCGTCATAGCCGTCCCGCAGCGTGCCGGCATAGGTCAGCATCACATCGAAAATCTCCTGCGGCTTCTCCGGCAGCAGATCCTCAGGCAGCCCCAGCAGATAGCTCTGGTACCGGCACAGCTCCACCACAGCGCGGTCCCGACGACCGAACTCGGTTCGCCCTTTGCGCACGGTATTGAACGCAGCGATAAACGCCGGGATGGTGCCCGCAGGCATCTGGTCCACCTGGGGAATCGGGATGCCATACACAGCCACATCCCACTTCTTCGAGCGCTTGAGAATATTGAAACGCACCATGGAGTGCATCAGCCGCACCATGGCGGCGGCCTTGAAACCCTGACCATAGCGATCAAGCGCGCCGGGCAATGCGGCTGTGGTGAAGAAACTGGCCGTCTCATTAACCCGCTGTACCGCCGACTGCCCCGAGAGCGTGCCGGTCAGGGCCATGGGCAAGCCGGAATACTTGTTCATGAAGGTGGCGATAAACGCGCCGCGGATGGCAAACGGACTGAGATTGGCGAGCATGTTGCGGCTGTAACGTGCCCCCTCATGCACCAGCGACATGTCCACCCATTCCGGCACATGCTCCATGGCGCGAATAAAATCGACCAACTCTTGTGGCGCGTCCTCGACATTCTCCACGCCCTCATCGCACGCTTTTTTCAGCATGTCGATCAGCGGCCGTATCCGGTATTTCGGCGCCAGCGCCGCATAGGCATCGGCGACATTATCGCCCAGCATGGTATACAGCCGTGCCCGCTCGACGCGCTCCTCTTGCGCCAGAATGTCCTTGCGATATTTCCGCGAGAACTCTGCCGGCAGCATGCTCTGCACCCGGGTGTCGGCGGTGAAGCGCTCGGGCGTCTTGCTGAAATCCACATCGCCATACAGGGAGGGGATCAGCGTGCGCTGGTTTTCGACCTGGGCGCGTAGCGCTTCGAGTGACTTCATGGCGTGCCTCTTCAGAATAAGCGTCTGTCAGATTAATCGGACGGCTGTTCAGGAAAAGCATACGCTAGAACTCACGGGTTCTGTCAATGCCCGGCAGGTATATGACTTTGCGAAAAATGTCCGGTGTCAGGTGTCGCTTGACACGATCTGGACAGGTTCCAATAATATATAGACCAATTAGTCTATTAATGGATGGCAGAATGCGGAAGATCGATCCGGAGAAGCAGGAGGTCAGGCGTCGACATATCCTCGATGCTGCTCTGTCGTGCTTTGCCCACAAGGGTTTTCACGGCACGTCCACCAACGAGATCTGTGCCGCCGCGGGCATGAGCCCCGGTAACCTGTTCCACTACTTCCCGAATAAGCGCGCTCTGATTGCCGCCATCGCCGGGGAGGACCGCCGCAGGATGACTGTGCGCTTCGCGCGTCTGGCCGATGAGGACGATGCCATCGCTGCCATCGAAGCGCTGGCGACCGAATTGCTGGAGCAGTCGGCTGATCCGGTCTATGCCCGAATTAGCGCCGAGATCGCAGCAGAAGCAATGAGCAACTCCGACGTTGGCAGTCTGTTTGCCGAGAACGAAGCGCTGATCAAGGCTGATCTCGCGGCACTCCTGGAGCGAGGCATCGGCAGGGGGCAGATCGATCCGGCAATCCAGCCGGAACTCGCAGCTACCTGGCTGATCGCTCTGGCCGATGGTGCGGTCGGCCGCGCGCTGATGGATTCCGACTTCAAGGCCAGCACCCACGCCCCTGTGTTGTTGCGTATGGTGCGTCGCTTCCTGGAGCCGCCCGCCGGATAGGGTTTGAACGCGCCGTCCGGCGAGCATTCACCACCATCTGACTTTTACCCCGGCGCCTGACAGACAGGCGGCCGCAGGCCCCGTTTGCCTGTCAAAAACCCAAGGAACCCTTCATGAGCATCAAACGCTTCTTCGCAATCTGCCGGCAGCGCAGGCGCCGAATGCGGGCTGTCAGCGTGTCGGTTGTGATTGGCTGCACGCTGATGGCGGGCGCCCATGCACAGGACATCGCTGCCAGGCCCAGCATGTTCGGTGAAGAAACCGAGGTTTATATCGGTCTGGGCGCGGGCGTGGTGCCGCGCTATCTGGGGAGTAAGGACACCAGGGTGCAGCCGATCCCGGCATTGGCGGTGTATCGCGGCATCCTGTTTGCTGACAGCGTGCGTGGCCTGGGGGGCGAGTACCTGAGTGAGTCGGGCTTCTACGTCAGTTCGGCAGTGAGCTACGACTTCGGCCGCACCGAGAGGGATAGTGACTGGCGGCCGGGCTCGAAGAGGCTGGCGGGCCTGGGCGAGATCAAGGGCAGTTCCACCGTGAATGTCTTGGCTGCACAGATGATGACTTCGTCGCTGGCCGTCAACGTCGAGACCGAGTTCCGCGTGGCCGGTCAGAAAAGTCGCGGTGCCCGCTATCGCCTGGGGCTGGAAAGCACCGTCTTCGACGGCGCCAGGGGCACCATCACCCTTGGTGCCAACGTGCATGCGGCGGACCGCAACTACAACCAGACCTACTTTGGTGTGACTCAGGTGCAAAGTCAGGCCAGCCGCTTCGCACGTTTCACCCCAAAATCAGGCGTCCATGCTTATTCGTTGACTGCCGACTGGGGGCATGACTTCAAAAAGCATTGGACATTGTTTGCTGCTGTGAACGTTATGCGGTTCTCCGGGCAGGCTGGGGACAGTCCGCTGGTTGAGGAGAAGACTGGTGTGACCGGTACCGTGATGTTGAATTACAGCTTCTGATCGCCCGAAGCGGGCTTGCGACCACATCCGGCCCTTTCTCACCGCCCGCCGTGCCTTTCCCGGCTTGTCCGGCCGCTTTGGCCGCGCCCAGGCTGTTGGTCAACTGAACGTATCGGGCTCGGGCCTGCTTCAGAGGAGTTCGGTGCTGGAAGTCATGGGAAAATAAAAAAACCCGGCGAGGCCGGGTTTCTTCATGATGGCAGAGCCATCGTCTTGATTATGGTGCCCGGAGACAGAATCGAACTGCCGACACGGGGATTTTCAATCCCCTGCTCTACCAACTGAGCTATCCGGGCAAAAGAGGGCGCTATTAAAGCGATTCGGCCCCGCTTCGTCAAGGCGCGGTGCGGCTTATTTACTGCCCGGCTTGCTCTGTGACGATGCGTCCGGGGGAACATAGCCCTCGGCCTGGTCGAATGGTTCATTGTCGAGAAAGTGTTCACGTTGGGCATCGAGATAGGTTTTGGTGCCCGGGTCCATCACGTTCAGATGCTTTTCATTGATCAGCATGGTCTGCTGCGCCAGCCATTCCTGCCAGGCCTTCTTTGATACGCCGGCATAGATGGCGTCGCCCTTGGGGCCGGGGAATGGGGGGCGCTCGAGCCCTTCGAGCTCTTGCTGATACTTGCGGCAGAAGACAGTGCGGGTCATACGCTCTCCAGCAGGAACGGTCGGCGGCGCATCATAACACGGACAGCTGCTGCGGCTGCGCCAGGCTCTCCAGCAGCTTCTTCACCGGTGCGGCGAGCCCCAGCCGTCCCGGTTTCGCCGGGTTCACCCAGCGCGTTTCAGGGCCTTCTGCGATGCGTGTGCCGTGGGCGCGCACCTGAACCACCACCGGTGCGATATCCAGATGGAAGTGACTGAAGGTGTGCCTGAAGCCGGGCAGGGGTTCCGGTGTTGAGGCTTTCAATCCGTGGTGGGCGAGGCTGCTGTCGATATCGCCATGGCTTTCCGGGAAGCACCAGAGCCCGCCCCAGATGCCGCTGGGGGGGCGTTGCACCAGCAGTATCCGGTCTTGCTCATCCCGCGCCAGTAGCATCATCGTGCTGCGCACGGGGATGGCTTTTTTCGGTTTGCGGGTGGGGTAGTCGTGGGGGTTGCCGTCGGCGCGTGCCTGGCAGTGTGCGTTCAGCGGGCAGCGTTCGCAGGCGGGTTGTCGGCGTGTGCAGACCGTGGCGCCCAGATCCATCATCACCTGGGTGAAATCCCGCAGGCGTGTGGTGGGTGTCAGTGTTTCGGCCAGTGCCCACAGTTTCTGTTCTACGGCTCGCTCGCCGGGCCAGCCGGCGATGGCGAAGAAGCGGGTCAGTACGCGTTTCACATTGCCGTCGAGAATGGGAGCGCGCAGGTCAAGGCTGATGCTGGCGATGGCGCCTGCCGTGGAGCGGCCGATGCCGGTGAGGGCAGTCAGGGCGTCGATATCCCTGGGGAAGACGCCGCCGTGCTCCTGCACCACGGCTTTGGCTGCCTTGTGCAGATTGCGGGCCCGGGCGTAGTAGCCGAGCCCGGTCCACAGGTGCAGTACGTCGTCCACGGGGGCCTCTGCCAGGGCCTGCACGTCGGGGAAGCGCGCCATGAAGCGCTCGAAATAGGGGATCACCGTGGCCACCTGGGTCTGCTGGAGCATGATCTCCGAGACCCAGACACGGTAGGGGGTAATGGCTTGTTGCCAGGGCAGGTCCTTGCGGCCGTGCTGGTCATACCAGGCCAGCACGGCGCGCCTGAACCGGGCAGCGCTGACGCTGCCGGTGGTCATTGTGCCAAGTGTCGCAAGATCAGACATCAGCGGCGCAGGCGGTCCAGTTGTTCCCGGGCCCGGTCGCGCACCTGATCTTCAGCGCGATCCCGTTCCTCGCGCACACGCTCCTCGGCACGATCCCGTTCCGCATCAATGCGCTCCCGGTCGACGCCGAGCTGGTCGCTGGCGAGGCGGGCGACCAGTTCCCGACCGGCATCGCGGAATGCCTGGGAGCTGGGCAGGCACCAGCGTGCCGGGCTACCTGCCAGGTTGCCGGCACAGCGCAGTGGCCATTCCCGCTCGCTGATGCGTGGCTGGCTGCTGATCTCAGGTGCTTTCATGCGCAGTGTCAGGTCGAAATCACTGTTGTGGATGTTCAGCCAGCCGTTGCCTTTCACGGAGGCGCCGCGGTCCAGCTGTGCATCGAGCCGTTCCACCGTGGCAATCATGTCCTCCAGGGTGATGCGGCTGTCCAGGTCCAGAATTTCGGTGTCTTCGCGCAGTTCCCGCGGCAGCCTGCCGTCTTCCACGCCGGGCATGAAGTTGGCCAGTGCCTGATAGTTGCCGAGCATGTCGTTGAGGCCGGAAGTCAGCGCGCCATGCAGATTGACGCCACGCACGGTGGCGTCGGTGAGGCCCAGGTCCATGCCGCCTCTGGCGTTCTCGAAGATCGCCTTCTCGCTGTTGCCGGAGGTGGTAAAGGCGGCGTTCATGTCGAACAGGCCCAGCAGCAGGTCGTCGCCCAGCAGCATCTGGATGATCGGGTTGACCTGCAGGGTCGTCACGGTGCTGTTGAAGGCCATGGTGGGGTTGTCGGTGCGCGCATCCAGCTGTGCATCGGCCTTGAAGCTGCCTTCCAGGGTCTTGCCTTCCGCGCGGGTCATGCGCAGCAGGCCCTCTGTTGCGTTGACCGCGACGCGGACATCCCGGGCGTCCAGCCCCATCACGGCCAGCTGGCCGATGCTGAGCTTGCCGTCCAGGTTCAGCTCTCGCAGTGCTTCAAGCGGCAGGATCGGCTCTTCTGACAGCGGCGCAGCGGCGGCGCTTTCGCTTTCCGGCACCGGCTCGTCGGCAGAAGGCGGCAGGTAACCATCCAGGGCAATACGGTCCAGCGCCAGATCGAACATCATCGCCATGCTGTCCAGGCTGGTAATGCCTGCCTTGCCGGTAATGGTGCTGTCATCCAGCGTAATGGTCATCGGATCGAGCATCACGCTGTTGGCCGGGCCGGAGAGGGTGCCGGAGAAGCCGATGCGGCGCAGGGCGTTGCTGTCGCTGGTTTCGATGGGGGCCTCACCGATGTTGCGCAGTGCGGTGTTGGCCGCGAAAGGTTCGGTATCCAGTTGACCGCGCAGCTGCATGGCGTCGTCGTTGAGCCCGGTAATCTCGATCTCGCCGGTGGTGGTGATGCCAGCGGCATTGAGCACCATTTCGCGGATGCTGATGCGGCCCTCGCCCATGGCGGCTTCCAGGCGCTGATCAATGCGGATCTGGATCGGGTTGGCGGTGAGGCCGCCGATGGAGGTGTCCAGCCGCAGCGGGTCCAGGGTGTAGATCTCATTGTCCAGGTCGAGGCCGACAACGGTATCCACGCGCAGATCAATGCGCATGTCGTCCTGATCCTGATAGCGCAGGGAGGCGGTGACCGGGAAGGGTTGATCCAGCTGCACGTCCTGCGCCCGAACATTGAGGTGTTCGACAGTAATGTCGGTGCCATCCACCGTATTCCGGTAGCGCAGACGGCTGTCGGAGAGGCTGATAAGGGGGATTTTTACCGGTATATCCAGTGCGGTTGCTTCGTCCGCCTCCTCGGGTGATGTCACGGTGACATCATCTTCCGGTGCAGTTTCTGTCGCGGCAATACGTTCCCAATTACCGCCATCCTCTGTTTCAATAAGGTTCAGGTCGACGCCGCTGAGGGTGATGGCATCCATCTCCACACGGCGGAACAGCAGTGGCCAGACCGCCACGCCGACGCGGGCTTCATCAAGTGCGGCGAACAGCTCTTCGTCGTCGCCGATGCGCGCTTCGGTGCGGCCAATGCTGACGCCAAGAGAGGGCCAGAAGGTCCAGCCCAGATCGCCCTGGATATCCAGTGTAATGCCGGCGTGTTCATCAGCCAGGGCGGTGATCTGGGGTTTGAAATCGTTGGGGTCAATCAGTCGCGTGACGGCAAAAACAGCGACGGCGAGCAGAACGAATAAACCGATCAGAACGTACAGGATGATGCGTGCGGCGCGGGCCATCTGGAGCTCTCCTTGCAGGAAGGGTTGCACGATTGTCTGGTGTGTCAGCGACCAATGCTATCAGTGATGGCTGATTATAGCAGTGTGTTATAGCAGTGTGCCGACTGGTCAATGTGGGTTCAGATGACAAAACAATACAGATCCAGCATGCAGCAGGTGCGTGAGGCCATGTTCGAGAGCCATCCGATCCTGCCAGGCTGTTATAAGAGTGAGAGGGAGTGATCTTGGGTAAGTTCCTGTTGCGACTGGGCCTGGCCATGCTGCTTGCAGGGCCGGCCAGTGCCATGGCCAGTCTTGTCATGCCGGCCCCGGAAGATCGTGACATGGTGATTGGCCGTCAGGTGGATGTTCTGGTGGATCCTGAGGGCGCCTGGGGTATCGATGAGGTCAGCACGACCTTTGCCGGGCGTTTCCAGCCCAGCCAGAATGCCAACCCCAGTTTTGGTTTCACACGCTCGGTCATCTGGTTGCGCTTCACGCTGGACCTGGATCTGGTGGCGGGGGAGGACTGGTTCCTGATCCAGCGGCATCCGATTGTCGACAACATGTACCTGTACGCGCCGGACGGGCGGGGCGGTTTCGATGTCAGCCACATGGGCGATGTGCTGCCGTTTCAGGAGCGCGTGGTGCAGGTGCGGGAATTTGTCTTTCCGCTCAATATGGATCTGCGCGGCCCGCAAACCTATTACATGAAGGTGTATGGGCTCGGTGCGCTGCATCTTGAAATGCGACTGTCTTCTGCCCAGGGGCTGGTGGAGCGCACCTATCGTGAGCAGCTGATATTCGGTCTCTTCCTCGGCGGCGTGGTGGCCATGTTGCTGTATAACCTGCTGCTGTTTTTCACGGTGCGTGATACGGCCTATCTGTACTACCTTGTGTTTATCGTGGGTTTTGCCCTGAGTTTCGTGAATATCAACGGTCTGGGGCTGCAGTATCTGTGGCCGCAGGTGCCGGTCATTAACGAGTACTTCCCTTTCCTGATGGGCATTACCATGGCGGCGGTGATTCAGTTCAGTCGCCGTTTTCTGGGGCTGGATCTGCGCAAGCCCCGTCGCGACAGGGTGCTGCGCTACCTGTTCCACGGCACCGTGCTGTTGACGGTAATGTCGCTGGTGATTCCGCCACCGCTGTCCTATTTCATGATCGTTTTCTGGGTACTGTTGATCGTGCCGACCCTGACCATCGTCAGTTGGCAGACCTGGCGCGCCGGTTATCAGGCGGCACGACTGTATGTGCTGGCATGGTTCTTCTTCCTGAGTGGCTGCGGGGTCTTTGCGCTGATGAATCTCGGCATATTGCCGCATCTGGCGGTCACCAATTACGCGCCGCATTTCGGCGGCGCCTGGGCCATCATTCTGATGTCCCTGGCGCTGGGTGACCGTATCAAGTTGCTGCAGCGGGAGCGGGACGATATGGCCGAGGATGCGCGGCTTGCCCTTGAGAGCCATGTGGCAGAAGTGGAGCAGATGGACCGCGACAAGACGCTGTTCCTGGAATACCTCAGCCATGAGCTGAACACGCCGCTGAATTGGCTGGCTGGTGCGCGACTTGTGCCGACGGACAAGGTGACGACAGACCTGGTCGATGCCGTCAGCATGGTGCAGCACGGCCAGGACCGTTTGCAGAAGCTGGTGACCACCTCGTTGCGCTACTTTGATCTGGCCGGGCGCGAGGGCGAGCCGGCGCTGTCCCATTGCCAGCCGATGTGGCTGCTGGACGACCTCTACCGCCTGCGGGAAAGCAACTTCACGGAGCGCAATCTCACGCTACGGAACCGGGTGCCGGCCAATCTGCAGGTGGTGGGGTGCGAAGAGGAGCTGAAGGAAGTGCTGGGCATGGCGCTGGAAAACGCAGTGCATTACAGCGAGGCGGACAGTGAGATTGTCGCTGAGGCCGAGATCGATGAGCGCCGCCACCTGGCCACCATTCGTATCCGTGACAAGGGGCGTGGCCTGGACGGCTGCGACCTGGAGCGCATTTTCCAGCCCTTCTTCATGATCGGCTCCGGGCATCAGGCCAACGGGTTCGGGCTGTCGCTGCCCATCGCCAAGCTCATGGTCGACTATATGGGCGGGGATATGTGGGCGGAGAGCGCCGGCCGGGGTTCGGGCCTGACGATCTGCCTGCGCTTGCCCATGGCGGTGCTTTAATGGCGGTGCTTTAAAGAGCCCTGATCGATGATTTCCCGCAGGGCTGCTCCCGAGCGCAGAGCCCGGGTGTTGGCGGTTACAGGCTGGCCTTGCCTGCCAGTCCGGCCAGTTCGTCAGGCCACGACAGCCCCGGCAGCAGGGCGCTGGCCTGCTTCAGCAGGGTGCTGCCCACGCCCCGGCCGCGACTGGCCGGATGCACCACCAGCGCCTCGACAACCGGTCCTTTCGGGCCCTCAACGACCAGCATGACCGCCAGCGGACTACCGTTGAAATGCCCCTCCACGACCCGCAAGCCCGGCGTCGGCGCCGCCAGACGGGCGCTGATGTCCGGGTGTTCTCTCAGCACGCGGCTGAAGTAGCCGGGGGAGTCGGATCCACACTGATGTTCTCGGGCTATCAAAGGCATTGTCTGGGTTCGCTGGTTCGCTTGCCGGGGGGGCCGTATAATACCCGGCTTGTGCATCGGAGGTCATTCATGAAGCAACGCACCGCCAGTGTGGCGCGTAATACGCTGGAAACCCAGATTCAGGTCAGCCTGAACCTCGACGGCACCGGCAAAGGTGTTTTCGAGACAGGTCTGCCATTCCTTGACCACATGCTCGATCAGGTCGCTCGCCATGGTCTCATTGACCTGGATGTGCGGGCCAACGGCGATCTGCATATTGATGCCCACCACACGGTGGAAGACATCGGCATCACGCTGGGTCAGGCACTGGCCAAGGCCTGGGGTGGCAAGCAGGGTGTCCGTCGCTACGGCCATGCCTATGTGCCGCTGGACGAGGCCCTGTCACGGGTCGTCGTGGATCTGTCCGGTCGTCCGGGGCTGGAGATGAACGTGGATTTCAGCCGTGCCCGTATCGGCGACTTCGATGTGGATCTGTTTTTCGAGTTCTTTCAGGGCGTGGTCAATCACGCCATGATTACTGTGCACATCGACAATCTGCGCGGCCGCAATGCCCACCACCAGGCCGAGACAGTGTTCAAGGCATTTGGCCGGGCACTGCGCATGGCGGTGGAGCCAGACCCGCGCATGGCAGACATCACTCCCTCTACCAAGGGCACGCTTACCGAAGACGCCGGCGCCTCGAGCGCTGACGCGAAAGGCTGATTTCATGTCTGAAACAATTGCCGTCATCGATTACGGCATGGGTAACCTGCATTCTGTGTCCAAGGCGCTCGAAAAAGTGGCCGGCGACCAGAAGATTGTCGTCACCAGTGATCCGGCGACCGTCGTCGCCGCAGACCGGGTAGTGTTTCCCGGCGTGGGCGCGATACGGGATTGTATTGCCGTACTGCGCGAGCGCGAGCTGGATCAGGCGATCCTCGAAGTGGCGGCCTCCGGTCGCCCGTTGTTGGGCATTTGCGTCGGCATGCAGGCGATGATGAGCCACAGCGAAGAAAACGAGGGTGTCGATTGCCTGGGTATTTTCCCTGGTGTGGTGCGCCGTTTTCCCGAACAGGTGGACGAATTCGGCAACCGCCTGAAAGTCCCGCATATGGGCTGGAATCAGGTGCGCCAGAGCGCTCATCCCATGTGGCAGAACATTCCCGATCACGGTCGCTTCTACTTCGTGCACTCCTATCATGTGGCGGATCTGCCGGAAGATCAGGTGTCCGGTGGCTGTGAGTATGGCCTGCGTTTTGCGGCGGCAGCGGCGCGGGGCAATATCTTTGCTGTGCAGTTCCACCCGGAAAAAAGCGCGGCCCACGGTCTGATACTGCTGGACAATTTTCTGCGCTGGCAGCCCGGCGCCGCCTGAGCTGCCCGCGACACACCGATTGCTTGAGGAATACCCGAATGCTCTTGATCCCCGCCATTGATCTCAAAGACGGCAAATGCGTGCGCCTGCGGCAGGGCCGCATGGAGGATGACACCGTCTTTTCCGATGACCCGGTTGCCGTGGCGGCCCACTGGGTAAAACAGGGCGCCCGTCGTCTGCATCTGGTGGATCTGAATGGCGCGTTTGCCGGCGAGCCGGTGAATGGCGATATCGTCAAGGCGATTGCCACGGCGTTTCCGGATCTGCCGATCCAGATTGGCGGCGGGATTCGCACGCCGGAGATCATCGAGGCCTATCTGGCCGCCGGGGTGCAATGGCTGATCATTGGCACCAAGGCCGTCCGCGAGCCGCAGTTTGTGGCAGATATGTGCCGCCGGTTTCCCGGCCACATCATCGTGGGGCTGGATGCCAAAGACGGCATGGTGGCGACGGATGGCTGGGCCAATGTCACGGATATCGAGGTGACCGGCCTGGCCAGGCAGTTCGAGAATGATGGCGTGTCGTCGATTGTTTACACCGACATCAGCCGTGACGGCATGCTGCAGGGTGTCAACGTGGAGGCCACGATGCGGCTCGCGGATGCCATCAGCATCCCGGTCATTGCCTCCGGCGGCATCACCGACCTGAACGACGTGCGTGAACTGTGTGGCGTGGCGGGTCACGGTATTGAAGGGGCGATCACCGGGCGTGCCATCTACGAAGGCACACTGGATTTTGCCGCCGGGCAGGCGCTGTCTGACGAGCTGTGCCCGCCACGCTAACGCTGCCGGCTCTGATCAACCTCCACGACACGGCCATTGACCAGCGTGACCACACGAACGAAGCGAGTCTCGTCGAAGGTGTAGAACCACTCTTCGGCGGGGATGCCCACCGGAAACAGCACGCCGCCGGGGGCCAGTTGATAGCTGCGGGCCGTGACGCGGGTTTCGATGACCTCCGGTTCGCCGCAGCGGGCCAGCAGCTCCAGCTGCGACATACCGGTTTGCAGTGCACTCGGGCGGCAGCCGTCGCCGGTGCTGCGCAGGAAGCCCCTGCCGCCGCTGCGGATCTGCGTCAATCTGCCGTTCTGAAAGTGCATGAAGCGGATCAGCCGCTGGTTGCCGAAGTTGTACTGCCACTCTTCCTCGAAGGGCACCAGCCCGGCGGTGGTGGTCAGCACGGAATGCAGGGTGACGGCTACATCCGGCTCGCCGCAGGCCCGGCGCACATCGAACATACGGTCGCCGGTGCGCACCAGGGCGCCGCCGCAGCGGAGGCTGTCAGCGGTTACGGGTGACGCCCACAACGCTGACAGCGCCAGGATGGCGAGCAGGGGCAGGGCTGTCGTGCTGCGAAAGGCTGTCGTGCTGCGAAAGAACATGCCGGGCTCCGAAAGCCTGATCTGTGTGTGATACCAGTATCGGCACGCGGGCTGCATCAGCCGCGTGAATGCCCGGCTGAATGCTCCGCCGGGCCCCGCTCTCTGGTAGAATCTGTCGCTCTCCAGTTTTGATGGTGTCTTATGGGTCTCGCGAAACGCATTATCCCCTGCCTGGACGTGGATCAGGGCCGCGTCGTCAAGGGCGTTCAGTTTGTCGACATCCGTGATGCCGGTGATCCGGTCGAAGTGGCGCGGCGCTACAACGAGGCCGGGGCGGACGAGATCACGTTCCTCGATATTACCGCCAGCCATGAGGGCCGGGATACCACCTTGCATACCGTTGAAAAAATGGCCAGCCAGGTGTTCATCCCCCTGACCGTCGGCGGCGGGGTGCGCACACTGGAAGACATCCGCAATCTGCTCAATGCGGGCGCCGACAAGGTCAGCATCAACTCCGCTGCGGTGCATGACCCGGCCTTTGTTCAGGCTGCGGCGGACCGCTTTGGTTCCCAGTGTATCGTGGTGGCGATTGACGCCAAGAAGGTCAGTGCCGAGAGCGAATCCAACCGCTGGGAGATCTTCACCCACGGCGGTCGCAAGCCCACCGGCATTGATGCCATTGGCTGGGCCCGGCGCATGACCGAATACGGCGCCGGCGAGATCCTGCTTACCAGCATGGATCGTGACGGGACGCGTAACGGGTTCGACATCGCACTGACCCGGGCCATTAGCGAGGCAGTGCCCGTGCCGGTGATCGCCTCCGGCGGTGTCGGCAACCTTCAGCACCTGGTGGACGGTGTGCTGCAGGGCGGTGCCGATGCGGTACTGGCGGCCAGTATCTTCCACTTCGGGGAGTACTCGGTGCGCGAAGCCAAGGAGTACATGATCTCCGCCGGCATCGAGATGCGTCTGTAACACCCGCCTGACACCTGCCCAGCCGCTCCGCCGGCCGGGCAGCGTGCTTCCCTTGCCCCATTCACCTTGCGTAACACCCCGTGTCTGGCCCCCCCGGCTCCCCCCGGTTATGCTGCATGCGCGCTACGATAAAAAGGTGAGTTATGGAGCAAGGGCCGCTTTTCGAGATCGGACTTCCGATCGCATTGTTTTTGATCATGATCGGCATGGGACTGACACTGACCGTCCGCGACTTCCGCGAAGTGGTGGTGGCCCCGAAAGCCACGCTGTTCGGGTGTATCGCACAGGTCATCCTGTTACCGCTGATTGCTTTTGGCATTGCTACCGCGCTGGCGTTGCCGCCAGCACTGGCGGTGGGGCTGGTGTTGATTGCCGCCTGTCCGGGGGGCACGACATCCAATCTGTTTGCCTTCATTGGCCGTGGTGATGTGGCGCTGTCCATTGTGCTGACCGTCATTGCCAGTCTGTTGACCATCATTTCCCTGCCGCTGTTCGTCAATTGGGCCATGAGCGTCTATTACGATGCGGGTGTCGCCTTGCAGCTGCCGGTATTGCGCACGGTCATCACCTTGTTCGTGATCATTCTGGTGCCGGTGGGTATTGGCATGCTGGTGCGGCGGTATCAGCCGGGCCTGGCTGCCCGGGCGGAGCGCATTGTGGCGATCTTTGGTCTGGTCGTGCTGGTGGGGGTGATCATTGCCATTCTGGCCAGCGTGGGCGATCAGGCGCTGGCACTGCTCAATGCCGCAGGGGTTGCGGCGGTGCTGCTGAACATTGCCGGGATCGTCGTGGGCATGGGGGGCGGTCTGCTGGTGGGCTTGTCGCGCCCGCAGGCGTTCACGCTGGCGGTGGAGCTGGGTATCAAGAACGGCACGCTCGGCCTGATGATTGCCCTGAGCCTGATGGACTCGCCGGAGATATCCATTCCGGCAGCGGTGTATGGGCTGTTGATGTTCGTGTTCGGGTTCTTGTTGCTGGGCTACAGCCGCCTTACGGGCATTGGCCGGCCGGAGAAAGCGGCTTAAGGCGCACTCTGCTGCTGCTCAGGCAGCAGATCAGGCGATAGCTCAGACTGCTGCAGCTCAGGTAGCGGCTCAGACTGCAGCTCAGACTGCAGCTCAGGCAGCAACATGGAAACCGGCACCAGCTCGATGCCGGCTTCCTTCAAGAGCGGTAACGCGCGGCGCAGGTACTCGAGGGTTTCCGGGTAGGGGTGGCCGATGGCAATCGCGCTGCCCCGGCGGCGTGCCAGGCGCAGCAGCGCATTGAACTGATCATTGATGGCCATCAGGTCCCGTTCGTTATCCAGGAAGATATCGCGCCCCGTGGCGGGCAGCCCGTGGGCAAGGGCCGTCAGTTCCGCCACGGACGCCGGTGAAGTACGGCTGTCGACGAAGAAGGCCTGGTGGCTGGCCAGTTCGTGCATCAGCCAGTGCATGGCTTCCGGGTCGCTGGTGGTGACACTGCCCATATGATTGTTGAGCCCGGTGGCCTCCGGAATCAGCGCGAAAGCTTCCCGCACGACCGCTGCAATGTCCTCCGGTGTCATATCGCTGTGGATGCCACCCGGGTCCAGGGCCAGGCCGTTGCCGGCCATGGGCAGGTGGATGATCACCTCGCGCCCCTGTCGCGCGGCCTCCCGTGCCAGGCGCGGGCCGTGGGGGGTGCGGGGGATGACCGCACAGGTGATGCCCGGGTGCAGGTTGATGGCCTCGAGCCCGCGACTGCGGTGGTAGCCGATGTCATCAATGATGATGGCGATGCGGACCGGGGTCGCCAGGGCGGTGCCGGTGCCGGTGCAGAGCAGCACGGCAAGCAGCACGCCCGGCAACAGCCGCATCAGGGCGATGGCAATACCCGGCATCAACGCGAGCGGGAGAGATGAATGCCCTTGAGAATCGACAGCGCCTGATACAGGTCATAGTCGCGGCCCGCCAGGCTGTCTTTCTTCTCCGCATCGCCGTCTTCCGGTGCCGTGCCGCGCAAGTGGCGCGGCAGGTCTGCTTCGCGCATGCCCTGGCGGTCTTCCTGCAGCTCGACGCGGGCAATATCCACGTTGATGTCGGGGATGATGCCTTCCGCCTGAATCGAGCGTCCGCTCGGGGTGTAATACTTGGCGGTGGTCAGCTTCAGTGCCCGATCCTCATGCAGGGGCAGCACCGTTTGCACGGAGCCTTTGCCAAAGGTGCGGCGGCCGACAATGACGGCACGCTGCTGGTCCTGTAATGCACCGGCAACGATTTCGGAGGCGGATGCAGAGCCGCCGTTGACCAGCACAACCAGCGGCAGGCCATCCAGAATGTCCCCGCGGCTGGCGCCATAGTTCACGCGGCTTGCCGCCTCACGGCCCTGGGTGTAGGTAATCAGCCCGTTGTCCAGGAACAGGTCAGACACCTGAATGGCACCGCCCAGGACGCCACCCGGATTGTTACGCAGGTCGAGAATCAGGCCATTGAGCTTGCCGGTTTCTTTCAAGGTGGTCAGGTGCTGGCGCACGTCACGGCCGGTGTTGTTCTGGAACTGGGTAATGCGCAGATAGCCGTAGCCGGGCTCGATCATCTCGCTGCGCACACTGCGAATGGCAATGCGGTCCCGGGTTAGGGTGACGTCCCGTGGCGAACTCTCCGTGCCGCGCATGATGGACAGGGTCACATCCTCGCCAATCTCCCCGCGCATCAGTTCCACCGCTTCGCCGAGGTTCAGGCCTTTGGTAAAGGTGTCATCGATCTTCAGGATGATGTCACCGGCCTGCAGGCCGGCGCGGCTGGCGGGGGTGTCATCCAGCGGGGTGACGATGGTGACGAAGCCATCTTCCATGCTGATTTCGATACCAAGGCCGCCGAATTCACCGCTGGTGGTGACCTGCAGCTCATCAAAATCCTCCGGCGTGAGATAGGCCGAATGCGGGTCCAGCTCCAGCAGCATGCCGCGAATGGCCGATTCCAGCAGCTTGCGGTCATCGATGTCTTCCACGTAGGTGGCGCGGATACGCTCCATCACTTCGGCGAAGATGCGAATTTCGCTGACGGGAATATCCTGCAACGCCGCCATGTCGTCCAGGGAGGGCGCGTCCGGGCCGTCAGGCTGCGGCTGGGCGATGGCAGTGGCGCTGAGAGCCAGGGCGGCGAGGCCGCACAACATGTATTTCATCCGGATGCTTCTCTCTTGCTTGTGAATCAGCCTGTGTGGATCAGCCTGTGTGAATCAGTTGCGCGCGACGGGAGGCAGTGTAACACGCCGGTTGCACCATCGGTCCGGGTTGACCGGTTGGCCCTTATGGCGAATTTCGAAGTAGACACCGCTGCTGTTCATGCCCCCGGAATCCCCCGCCCGCGCCAGTACGTCACCCTGCGCCACCCAGTCGCCCACGTCACGCATCAGGCTCTGGTTGTGGCCATACAGACTCAGATAGCCCTGGCCGTGGTCAACGATGATGATCAGACCATACCCCCTGAGCCAATCGGCGTACACCACGCGTCCGGGATGAATCGCCTGCACCGGGGTGCCGGCACTGGCATCCAGCAACACGCCATTCCAGCGCATGCCGCCGTCCCGCCGCGCCCCGAAACTGACTCGAGTACGGCCTTCCACCGGCCAGGGCAGTTGCCCCGCCAGATCGCCGAACGGTTTGCCGCCGATATCCGCCGGGATATCCGAGATGGCGCGGTTCATGTCCTGTAGCAGCTTGTCGAGACGGGCTTCGTCTTCGCGCAGGGATTCCAGCTGGCCTTTTTGCTGGTCCACGCGGCTGCTCAACCGGGCCAGTGCGGTTTCCCGCTCGGCGCGGGCCTGCTCCATTTCCTTCTGCTGGCGGCTTACGGCCTCGCGGCGACGGTAAAGCTGATCCCGGGCGTCACTGACCTCCAGGGACACCGCCAGCAGCGCCTTGAGCTCATCCTGCAATTCATTCAGACGAGTATGCCGCGCGCGCTGGAAATATTCGTGATAGCGCAGCAGGCGCGCCACCTGATCGGGCTCTTCCTGGCTTAACAGCAGCTTCATCAAGGGCTCGCGGCCACTCATATAGGCGGTGCGCACCGTGCGCTCCAGCCAGCGCAGCTGGGTGGATTGCTCGGCGGCCATGCGCAGCTGCTGCTCACGGAGCTCGGCGAGGCGCTGCTCTGCCTCGCGTGCTTCATTGCGTAGCTGGTCGCCCTGGCGCGCCAGCCGACTGACCGCGACTTCACGCTCCCGCAGCTCGTTCGCCAGCTGATCGCGCCGCCGCAGGTCCCGTTGCTGGGTCTGCTGCAGCGCCTGGATGCGGTCCCGCAGCTCCCGCAACTGCGTCGGCGAGGCCTGTTCGGCGGCCACAGGCAGTGCCAGCAGCAGGCTCAGCATGACAGCAGTAGCCCGGAGGCGGGCAGCGGGCCGTAAGCGGCGGTATAGGGCGAAAGGAGAGCGGGTCATACCGGTGTGTCAGGCCTCAGATCGGGACATTTAACGGGGATTCGCCCGGCGTCGCCGGTCGAAGATCACTGATCATGGATGATTAGGCCCGGGTTGCCTATACTTGGGCGCCGTTTTCACCTGTTCGGACGCTGATATGGATCGCATTTTTGAGTTCGCTGCCAACCACTACATTCTGGTATCGGCATTTTTCCTGCTCTGGACCGCGTTTTTCTACACCGAGTCCCGGCGCGGCAGCCGTCCCGTGAGCCCGCAGATGGCCACCACACTGGTGAATCGCAACGACGGCGTCATCGTCGATTTGCGTGATGAAGACGATTTCCGCAAAGGGCATATTGCCGGGAGTATCAACGTGCCCTACGGCAAGATCTCCGACCGCGTGAGCGAGTTGGCACGTTACAAGGACAAGCCGGTTATTCTGGTTTGCAGCCTGGGCAGCCATGCCTCGCTGGCGGGCCGGCAGCTGAAGAACGAAGGTTTTATCGAACTGCATCGTATGCGCGGCGGCATCCAGGGCTGGCGCAACGATAATCTGCCCGTGGTGAAATAATGGCTGATGTGGTGCTCTATACCACCCGTTGGTGCCCGTTTTGCATTCGCGCCATCGGGCTGCTGAACGGCAAGGGCGCGGCCTACACCAATATTGATGTGGGTGCGGACCCGGCACTGCGCGCCGAGATGGCCGCCCGGGCGGGGCGGCGCAGCGTGCCACAGATATGGATCGGCGACACCCATGTGGGCGGCTGTGACGAGCTCTACGCGCTGGAGCGAGCGGGCCGCCTGGACGAAATGCTGAACAGCTGACCTGAAAAACCAAACAGAATCTGGGGATTTTTATGAGCGAAGCACCACAGCGTACCTTTCAGCTGCAGCGCATCTACACCAAGGATGTGTCATTCGAAGTGCCCGGCGCGCCGGACATCTTCCGCAAGCAGTGGCAGCCGAAAGTGAACGTGCAGTTGAATACCGAAGCACGCCGCCTGGCTGACACCGAATCGGATTACGAGGTGGTGCTGAGCCTGACGGTCACCGCTGCCAGCGAAGAAAAGACCGTGTATCTGGTAGAGATCAAGCAGGCCGGCGTTTTTACCCTGGCAGGGATTGAAGGCGACGAGCGCGAACAACTGCTGGGCGCCTACTGCCCGAATCTGCTGTTCCCCTACGCCCGCGAACTGGTATCCGATCTGGTCAGCCGCGGCACTTTCCCGCAGTTGCTGCTGCAGCCGATCAACTTCGATGCGCTGTACCTGGATGCCAAACAGCGTCAGCAGGAAGGCCAGCAAGCAGCACCGAAAGCGCCCGAAGAAACCCACTGACCTGATATTGCGATCAGGCGCCGTCGAAGCCGCACTGTCGCCAGGCCTCGAATACCGCGACAGAGACGGCATTGGCGAGATTCAGGCTGCGGCTGCCCGGCACCATGGGCAGTCGCACCGGTGCCACATCGGGCCGCCCCATGAACAACGCTTCGGGCAGGCCACGGCTTTCAGGGCCAAACAGCAGAATGTCCTCCGGCCCATAGCTCGCCTGGCTGTAGCACTTCTCCGCCTTGGTGGAAAAGGCCCACAGCCGGCGCGCCTCGCGCCATGCGCAAAAGGCCTGCCAGTCCTCATGCAGGGTCACGGTGGCCTGATCCCGATAATCCAGCCCCGCCCGGCGCAGGCGTTTTTCGTCCAGCGCAAAGCCTAACGGCGCAATCAGATGCAACTGGCTGCCGGTGTTGGCGGCCAGGCGCATGATGTTGCCGGTGTTCGGCGGAATTTCCGGTTGGTACAGGGCGATATGCAGCATGGGCGCATTATGCACCAGCCTCGCCATGCCGGACACGTTCCGGACACACGCTGGACACGTTTTGCCGGGCAAGTTTCACTCCTTGCCCGGCAGAAACGGGTAGCATTAAGCGAGACCGGGAGCCGATTAAGGAGGAAGCCCCATGCGCAAGACGTACCTGTTGTTGTGCAGTGTTCTGCTGGCCGCTTGCGCCAGCCCGTCCATGGATGCCGACCTGCAGGCGGAAATGGCTGCCGCAGACCAGCTCGCGGCCAGTGAGGCCGAGGCCCTGCAGCGTGATTACGACGCCGGGCGCCGTTACTTCGAGTCTGGCCGCGTGGAGCGTGCCCTGGTGGAATTCGACTACGCCGCCTATTCAGGTTCCAATGCGGCGGCCGCCCGTCTGTGTGCCATCTATGGCGAGGGGCTGGGGATCAAGGTAGACCCGGTCAAAGGCGTGTTCTGGTGTCAACGCGCTGCGCGGGCTGGCCATGCGCCAGCGGGTCCGCGAGCGCGGCATCTGTTCGAGACCTGGTGGAAAGAGGAGCCGATGTAGGGGCGGATACCTTGTCTCGCCTCAGGGCAGTATCTTGCCGCGCCAGCGCGGGTTTTCTTCAATCCGGATATCCCGTGGACCCACCGTTTCGCCGCAATGGCTGCACTGCAGGACCGCGTCCAGTTTCTCGCCGCATGAAGCGTGTATGCGCGTGATCGGGGCGCCATGGGTATCGGCCAGGTATTTGTCACCCCACTGGGCCAGATGAACGATGACCGGGTAGAGGGCGCGCCCCTTGTCGGTCAACCGATATTCTTCCCGCAACGGCCGTTGCTGATAGGCCACCTTTTCCAGAATGCCGCCGTCCAGCAGTTTGCGCAGCCTGTCGCTGAGCACGTGCCGGGTGACGCCCAGGCGCTGCTGGAACTGGTCAAAGCGGCGCACCCCCAGAAAACAGTCGCGCAGCACCAGCAGCGTCCAGTTGTCGCCGATGATGGCCAGCGTGCGGGCCACGGAACAGGGCTGTTGGTCGATGTCTTGCCAGCGCATAACGCCTCCATGAAGTTGCCCCATCATAGCGGTTTGACCAGTTCCTAAAAAGAACCTACAGTTAGTTCCCAATTGGAACCCGTGTTTGAAACCGGGTAGAAATCCTTAATGGAGAGCCCTGCCATGAGTCAATCTGCCATGCTGGTCATCGGCGCCGGGGATGCCACCGGCGGTGCCATCGCCAAACGCTTTGCCCGTGAGGGCTACGTGGCCTGCGTGGCGCGTCGCGCGCAAGACGCCGTCATGCCGCTGGTGGCCGAGATCGAGCAGGCTGGCGGCCAGGCACGGGGTTTCGGTTGTGATGCCCGTGATGAGCAGCAGGTGGCGGACCTGTTTGCCACCATCGAGGCAGAAGTCGGCCCGCTGGAGGTCGTGGTCTTCAATATCGGCGCCAATGTGTATTTCCCGGTGGTCGACACCACCGCCCGGGTGTACCGGAAAGTGTGGGAAATGGCCGCCTTTGCCGGGTTTCTCACGGGCCGGGAAGCAGCGCGGGTGATGCAGCCCCGCCAGCGGGGCACGATCCTGTTCACCGGGGCGACGGCGTCCCTGCGGGGCGGCAAGGGCTTCGCGGCCTTTGCCGGGGCCAAGTTTGCCCTGCGCGCACTGGCCCAGAGCATGGCGCGAGAACTGGGCCCACAGGGTATTCATGTGGCGCACCCGGTGATCGATGGTGCGATTGATACAGCGTTTATCCGCGACAACTTCCCTGACCGTTATGCCCTGAAAGCACAAGACGGCATTCTCAATCCCGAACATATTGCCGACGCCTACTGGATGCTCCACCAGCAGCCCCGCGATGCCTGGAGCCATGAAATCGATCTGCGTCCGTGGATGGAAACCTTCTGAACGGAGACACACCATGAGCAAGCAAGTGGAATTCTTTTTTGACGTCGGCAGCCCGACGGCCTGGCTGGCGTGGACGCAGTTGCCCGCCATCTGCGCACGCAAGGGCGCCGAGCTGGTGTATCGCCCGGTGCTGCTGGGCGGCGTCTTCAAGGCCACCGGCAACAGCCCGCCTGCGGCGGTGCCCGCCAAGGGCCAGTACATGCTTCGCGACCTGGGGCGCTTCGCCAAGCGCTATCAGGTGCCATTGACCATGAATCCGTACTTCCCCGTGAACACGCTGGGCGCCATGCGCATTGCCACGGCGGCGGCGGAGACGCCGGAGCAGGATGTGGTGATTGCAGCGCTGTTCGATGCCATGTGGAAAACACCCTGCCAGCTCTCGAAGCCGGAAGAACTGATTCGGGTGCTCAATGAGGCCGGCGTGGACGGTGCCGCCTGGCTGGAAAAGTCAGAGGCCGATGACGTGAAGCAGCGGTTGCGGGAGAATACCGACGCCGCAGTAAAACGCGGCGTCTTTGGCGCGCCCACCTTTTTTGTGGGCAATGACATGTTCTTCGGCCAGGACCGGCTGGATTTTGTGGAAGAAGCACTATGAATTTTGATGACATTCTGGCCACGGTGGATGGCCGGGGTAATGCCGTATTTCCTGAAGGCTGGGGCCAGGGCCGCGCGTTGTTCGGCGGTGTGATCGGCGCCGTGTTGTACGACCATCTGGAAAAAACAGTGGCCGCCGGGCGGCGTTTGCGGAGTTTTTCATTGTCGTTTGTGGCGCCCGCTGCGCCGGGGGCGGTATCGCTCAGCAGCCAAGTGCTGCGCGAAGGCAAATCCGTAATGCAGGCGATGGTGACCGCACAGCAGGGCGAGCAGGTGGTGGCCGTGATGCTGGTCAGCTTCGGCGCGGGACGGGATTCGGCCATTATCGTCGAGGCCCCGCCGCTGGCGCCGATGAAAAGCGCTGATGAGGCCATGAAGCTGCCCTTCATCCAGGGCATGATGCCTGACTTCCTCCAGCACTTTGATATGCGCTACGCAGCGGGCATGCCGCCCTACAGCGGCAGCAGCACACCCGATTTCGCAGGCTATATGCGCTTCGCGGAAACGCCAAAGGCGATGACCACCGCCGCGCTGATCTGTTTGGTAGACACCTGGCCGCCTTCAGTATTGCCCATGCTCAAGGGGCCCGCAGCAGCCAGCTCCCTCACCTGGACGATGGAATTACTGGAAGAGCCGGATGACAGACCGGCCGATACGCTGTGGCAATACGAAGTGATTACTGACCAGTGCAGTGAGGGCTATGGCCAGAGCCGTGCAGTCATTTGTGATCAGGAAGGCCGCACCGTTGCGCTCAGTCGGCAGACCATCACAGTCTTTGCATAAGCTGGTTTTTTTACCCCCTTTCCTGTGCCTGTTTACTGGGCCGCTCACACGGTCAGGGGGGCGTCTCTCTAGCGTGACAGATTTACTGTCCGTTAAAGTGGCGCAGGGCCGGTGTCATTATTGAGCGGCTTGTTAGCCGATTCGGCCTGAAGACGCTCCACCAGCCACACCTTGATGATCGATTGGCGGGTAACGCCAATGCGCGCAGCCTCACGATCCAGCGACTCCACAACCCAAACCGGGAAATCCACGTTGATTCGCTTCTGTTCCTGATTAACGCGACGAGCGGAAGACAGGTCCAGGTCATCAACAATATCTTCCTGACCTTGCTCAAATTTTTTATCGAAGTCTTTAGCTTTCATAGAGCGCAACCTCCTTCTTGCGGGAACGCCTGACTGAAATCAGGCGAATACGAGCATCCCTGTAGGTGACGACAGCCGACCAGTGCCTTTCATCTATCTTGCCTATCACCAGAGACCTTGGCTCATCCTCCGATTTCGCACGGATCTCCAGCAGGTACGGATCCTTCCAAAGCCCTTGAGCAGCAACGAAATCAATACCGTGCTTGTCATGATTGGCCTGGCTCTTCGCTTCATCGAATTCAAACTCGTCCATGAGCATAAAATATACCTTTTCTACTCACCCTGCAAGATGCGTGAGGGCGTGCAGCTGCTAACGACAAACTCAACGGCGCCGCGCAGCGGCTGGTTATGCTTCGTCATCACCGAGATGTATCCTCTGCACGCTCTAGCGCAAAGGGGGGGCAGACAATCTTCATGGGGACAATTTGCTCAGAACACGAGTTTTCGCGTCTCCATGCGCAATACCATCCCCGGAGGCGATCTGCTCTTCCGCCTTATACACCTCCTCCAGCAGCTCAATGCGTTCATGCATCCTCTCGTACTCGTGCACATCCACTAGTACGGCAACGTCGCGGCCTCTCTGCATCAGTACCATAGGGTGACGGGTATCATGTGTCTGCTTAACAAATGCGGTTAACGCTACCCGGAATTCGGACTGAGGGTGGATATCTTCATCGATACGAACCCTGGACATGGGGCACCTCATTTCGTAAGGGCTGCTCTCATTGCAAGGCATCGAGACACGCCTCAATTGACTTTTTCATATAAGAGACAAGCGCTTCGAAGTCCACCCTGTTCTCTTCCCATCGGTCTTCAACTGCTCCGAGATAGCCTTCCCGAGCGTACTGTAATAACACCGAGTGTTCTGGAGGCGTTTGTTTTTCCGCTCAGGGCGCCGTGGCGATGACCTCCGCCGCGCTGATCTGTCTGGTAGGCACCTGGCCGCCTTCGGTATTGCCCATGCTCAAGGGGCCCGCAGCGGCTAGCTCCCTGACCTGGACGATGGAACTGCTGGAAGAGCCGGATGACAGAGCGGCCGATACGCTATGGCAATACGAGGTGACCACGGACCAGTGGAGTGAGGCTATGGTCAGAGCCGTGCGGTTATTTGTGATCAGGAAGGCCGCACCGTTGCGCTCAGCCGCCAGACCATCACCGTATTTGCCTGAACGTCTTTTTCTGCCGTTTCTTTGAACTGGTTTTTTGACCCCCCTTTCCTGCACCTGTTAACTGGGCCGCTCACACGGTCAAAGGGGGAGCTTTCGTGGGGATAATCAGAACAAGAGATCTTTTACCGGGATCGCGTTGCGCGGCAGGGCTGGCGCTCATGCTGCTGTCCATGATGTTGCTGGCGGGTTGTGGCGGTTCCTCTGGCTCATCCTCCGGTGGAGAACCGGTTGATCCTTACGGCCTCACAGTGGCGTGGGGGCAGGTGCCGCAGGAAGTGGTGGTCGGTTGGCATGACAGAGAGGGTGCGGAGCACTACGAGCTCCTTCTGGCCCGCGAGCCGTTGGAAGACCCCGAGCATTATGCGAGCTATGAGGGCGGCGAGCTGATCATGGACGCCGAAAGCCCGGTCACACTGCAGCTTGCGCCGGGCACCTGGTATTTCCGTGTGGCGGCTGTCGCGGACGAGGTCGATTTCCCGATTAGCGATGAAGTATCCCTGTTCAATCCCCTGGGCGGCCTGAATGATACGGGCATTACCTTCTGTGTGGATGACGACAATGCTGATGTCGAGTGCAGTGACGAGCAGGTCTCCGCGCTTCCCGGCCAGGATGGCCACTCCGGGCGTGATGCCGACAGCAGCCTGATCAAGCTCGGCGCGGGCGCTGCAGGTTTCGATTACACCCCAATCTGTCACAGCGGCGACGCAGCAGGCGAGGGCGACTGCCCGCTTGACCCCCTGCCGGGCGCTGATGATAACGACTGGGCCTGCACCCGCGATAACGTGACGGGGCTGGTCTGGGAGCTCAAAACCGATGACCCGGAACATTTGCGGTATGCGGGCCACAGGTACACTTGGTACAGCAATGATCTGCCCGAGCATGATGGCGAAGTAGGGCACATCGGCGATGACAAGGACTGTGTCGGGCTGACCCACTGCAACACGCAAGCCTATGTGCGAGGCGTCAATGAGACGGGGCTGTGCGGTGCTCGCGACTGGCGCTTGCCGGAGGCCAATGAGCTGGCCGGTATCCTGAACCTGGACACCACTCAACCGGCGATAGATGACCAGGCTTTTGATGCGACAGGTGCCACGTCCTGGGCTGGCACGCCCGACTTTCCGCTGAGCACCTCCAATCCTTATGCCTGGGTGACGGAGTTCTCTGGCGGTGCAGTGGCCACGGAGAGGACCAGCTCCCGTTTTGCGGTGCGTCTGGTGCGTGCTGACTCAGCGCCGACAGCCCGCTGCCCCGCTACACCGACGCATGATTTTGATGTGGCGCATGAAACGGCCACACATGTGCCCACGGGATTAATGTGGCAGCGCTGCCCGGAAGGGACGGTCATGAATGCGGCGGGTGATGCCTGCGATGGGCAAGGCGAAGAAGACATCCGGCATGTCTGGCAAGGGGCGCTGCAGCATGCGGAGGATCAGGGCTTTGCCGGACACAGTGACTGGAGAGTGCCGAATCGCAAGGAGCTGCAATCCATCCTGGAATACTGCGACAGGCCCAGACTCAACACGGCGGTATTTCCTGAACTGTCGGAGATTGGCGACCTGGCTTTCTGGTCATCATCTCCGACGGTACCCTGGTCGAACATATCCAACCGGTCGTGGCCTGTGTCATTCCAGGGTGGTTGGTCATATTCTGCGGGTAGAGATTTCGAGCGCCTGCTGCGTCTGGTGCGTGATGTGGACTGAGGGGCGCGGGGCCAATTGATCTGTAATCTCTCTCTCGCGAATAAACATCTGTTCGAGGAGGTGGTTGCAGATCACTCGTCGCATGCTTGGCCTTGTTACATATCTTCACCCCATATGTAAGCTATTCTTTTTAGGTAAATATTTCTTTCAGCATACGCATTCATTATACAGCGCTCCCCAGCCATGCCTGCTATCATTCCTCCTGCATTAGCTGGGGATACCGTCTCTATATTGCAGTCTATTTCGATTAGCTCAAGCCAGATACTCTCAGCAAGATCAAGCTGTTCTAGCGCAGGCTGAGCACTCACGCCCCAGCCGAAATCACGACCCTCATCAATATGCTTCTGCAGGATTTTCCTAACCCTCTCCGCGAGAATGTCATACTCTAACTTTGGCTGATACATCTCTTCGCGTGCACAGATCATCGCATCATCGTTCCAGACGCCGGGATCAAGGCTGCCGCAGTCGATAACTCTATCAGCAGAAGATGTCGCTCCAATTACTAAAGCAATGATTAAGAATAGGTATCTCATTTTAGCACCAGGATAATATCTGTCTAAGAAAGTGGTTACAGATCAGCGCGCTTTAGCGAGTCTGTTCCTCCTGATCGTTAGGTGTGGAGCCTTTCTGAACCGTCAGATCCTGCTCTGTATCCGGTAGGTCACTGGTTTTCTCTACCATTTCAGGGCTCAGAGCATTCTGCTCCAGTTGCTCCGCTGAGTCCGCACTACCATTTGTCGCCGCAGTGCGTTCGAGCATTGCGCTGCCGATTATGCTGGCACCAATTGCGGCAATGCCGATAGCGCCTATATCTTTCAGTGAGTACAAAAATTCAATAAAAAAGAGCAGCGGAACATGCCAGGCATGAGCGGATTCTATCCAGTCTCGCCATTCCAATAGCCGCTGTTCCGAGACCCGAAGCGCGCTGTTAATTATGACGCCGTTCATGAGGAGAACCCCGCCCATCATCAGTCTGGCAAGGCGCGTCGAGCAGCCTGTTTTATAGACATAAGCCACGACAAGAATGGAGAAGACAACAGCCCAAAGTGCGAGCCACACAAGGTCATTTAAGAAGAACTTCACAAAGTCGGACAGGCTCATGATCCACATCGCTGCCAGGAAAGCCGCCGGCCCCGCGATACCTACTATGACTAGCGACTTATCCGCCACGCTTTTCTTCATCTGTTGTCCCGCTGCCTTAGCTGGTCATATTTCTAGCCACTTTCTAAAATCCAAGGGGCTTACGATCAGGATCTTTTCCCAGGAGTGCTCTACGGAAACCGAAGTCTTGAATTGCTCCCGATCAAACTCATTCAGCCCGTATCCAATATGGTCAACGAGCGCCAACCACCATGCTGGGTATTTTTTTCGGACTCTCTCGATCTTCTGCGCTTTTTCGGTGGCGCAATAGATGATGTTCTTCTGCATTTCGGAGAGCACCCAGCCACCAGATTCTTGATCGGAGCAGCCGCCCATTACAAAAAGGCTTTCATGAGACTTTGAGGCTCGGCAGAATATCTCCAACTCAAAGCCGCGCCCGTTAGCGACAACTCCGAGTTGCTGATTCGTACAATCCCTGAATTTATTTAGGGCATTCTCGAGCTTGGGCCTGAGTTTTCTCCACTCCTCGACGGGTCTGCTAAATCTAAAGTGCACAAACCAGCTTTCTTTGCCTTCTTTGTTTTCATAAGTACTTAAAAGGTTATCGACTCGTTTCCAGAGCGGAATTGCAACTTCTTCCAGGCCTTTGGTTTGGTTGCCGTGGTCGTGATTCTGGTTGAGACGGCGCACTTCAACAGCGATAGAGCCATTGATAAGGAAATCTGGTGGCACGTTACCGTCTGGCTCGTAGACGATGTCCGTATAGCCCTGATGTTTTAGATTATTTTTTACCAGCCTTTCGGTTGAATCCATTGTTAACCCTGAAATCTAACGTTCTCCATAACCGGCGAGAAGTGCGTCCGGCGCCCAAGGGGCGCGTGCTGGCGCTGCTTGTTAGGAATCTTCATTTCTTTCTCCTTCCCTGATAAGCCAGCCATGCACTACTTGGCCAAATCTCAACAAGTAGACGGATAGTGCTGCAAAAAAAAACGCTCCCAGAAGAGGATCCAGCCTGAGATTAAGAAGACGGAGAGTGTCTCCGCTCACCGGTGCCGCCGAGCCAAAGGCAAATACGGCAATGACATTCATTACGAAACCAAATGCCATGCAAGCAGCAGTACCAAGGCAAAGAAGCCCGAGTATTCTAATCGTCAGCCACGCAGCCTTATCTTTCTGCATCTCGTATTCCTAACAGGTATTAGGACGCCTGCGCCTATATTGAATAACGACGCGCAGCCTATCACAGTGTGCAATTCCGCATGCTGGAAAAATAATTCTTTGACATCAATAGCTTGTGGCGCGCACGTACTTTGTTATTCCCAATAACAGCGCCTTCTTCTTTTCCCATTTCAATAACACTGTCCATATGGATAGCATAAACCTGCGGCGATGACCATCACGAACCCAGGGCAACACAAACAACAACGCCCCGAATCCGGGGCGTTGTTGTTGGGGCCTGCACCGGATCCTGAAACCCGGGTGCAGCCCTTATTGCAGCGAGATGACCTTAACGGCTGGCGCGCTTGCGGTCCGATTCGGTCAGCAGCTTCTTGCGCAGGCGGATGAACTGCGGGGTGACTTCCACCAGCTCGTCCTCGTCGATGAAGTCGATGGCCTGCTCCAGTGAGAAGCGGATCGGCGGGGTCAGCACGATGTTCTCGTCGGTGCCAGAGGCGCGCATGTTGGTGAGCTGCTTGCCCTTGGTCGGGTTGACCACCAGGTCGTTGTCGCGGGAATGAATGCCGATCAGCTGGCCTTCATACACATCCACGTTCGGCTCGATGAACATACGACCACGTTCCTGCAGGTTGAACAGGGAGAAGCCGAGTACCTTGCCGCTGACGTTGGAGATCAGCACGCCGTTGTTCCGCTCTGCCAGCTGGCCGGTCTTGAAGTCGCCATAGTGGGAGAATATGGAGTTGAAGATACCGGTGCCGGAGGTCAGGGTCATGAACATGGAACGGAAGCCGATCAGGCCCCGTGACGGCGCGATGTATTCCAGCCGTACACGGCCCTTGCCGTCCGGGGTCATGTTCTGCATGTCGCCACGGCGCAGGCCCATCTGTTCCATGATGGCGCCCTGGTGCTGTTCTTCCACGTCGAGGATCAGCTGTTCGTAGGGCTCTTTCTTGACGCCGTCTTCTTCCTTCACGATCACTTCCGGGCGGCCTACGGCCAGCTCGAAGCCTTCGCGGCGCATGTTCTCGATCAGTACGGACAGGTGCAGCTCGCCCCGGCCGGAAACGCGGAAGCGGTCCGGGCTGCCGGTGTCTTCAACACGCAGGGCCACGTTATGACGCAGCTCTTCGTGCAGGCGCTCACGGATGTTGCGTGAGGTGACGTATTTGCCGTCCTGGCCGGCGAACGGTGAGGTGTTCACGTGGAAGAACATGCTCACGGTGGGCTCGTCCACGGTCAGCGGCTTCAGGGCTTCGACGTTGTTCGGATCGCACAGGGTATCGGAGATATCCAGTGGGTCGAGGCCGGTGATGCAGACGATGTCGCCGGCAGAGGCATCCGGTACTTCGACGCGCTCGAGGCCGTGGTGGCCCATGATGGTCAGGACGCGGCCATTGCGCACCTTGCCTTCGATGTTGATGACCTTGACCGGCGTGTTGCTCTTGATGCGGCCGCGCTTGATCCGGCCAATGCCGATCACGCCGACGTAGCTGTTGTAGTCCAGTGAGGAGATCTGCATCTGGAACGGGCCGTCCATGTCCACGTCGGGATGGGCAACCTTGTCGACGATGGTCTGGAACAGCGGGGTCATGTCATCGGCCATATCGTCGGCATCCAGGCCGGCAATGCCGTTCAGGGCCGAGGTGTAGACCACCGGGAAGTCGAGCTGCTCGTCGGTCGCGCCAAGGCGGTCGAACAGGTCGAAGACCTGGTCCATCACCCAGTCAGGCCGTGCGCCGGGGCGGTCGATCTTGTTGATGACCACGATCGGCTTGAGGCCCTGCTCGAAGGCTTTCTGGGTCACGAAGCGTGTCTGTGGCATGGGGCCGTCTACGGCGTCTACTAACAGCAGCACCGAATCCACCATGGACATGACCCGCTCGACTTCGCCGCCGAAGTCGGCGTGGCCGGGGGTGTCCACGATGTTGATGCGGTAGTCATTCCACTTCAGCGCCGTGTTCTTGGCGAGAATGGTGATGCCACGCTCTTTCTCGATGTCGTTGGAATCCATGATCCGCTCGACAGCGCCAGCGCGGTCGCCCAGAGTGCCGGACTGCTGCAGCAGCTTGTCCACGAGAGTGGTCTTGCCATGGTCTACATGGGCGATGATGGCGATATTACGCAGGCGTTCGATCACGGATAATGCACCGACAGAGCTTATTGGGGCGCGGAGTATAGCAGGGTCGGCCTGTCAACAACACGGGTAGAGAGGGCGTGAAGGCAGGAAGATATAAGACTCTTTTACCTCCGGGCCGTTATTTCCGGCTCATCATGCTCTAGAATCTGGCACCTTCACCGTAGAAGGGCGTTGTGGCGACGTGTTGCAACCGTTTGCCCATGGCAGGGTCGAAGCCCTGGGGCCGGGTGGTTTTGGTGTCATTTCAATGTCATTTCAGCGCCATTCTGGCCCTTTGGCGGCCAGGACAGAGGCGGCCAGGACAGAGGCGGCCAGGACAGAGCCGGAATGACGGCAGAATACGAATGCAGGTAGGGCGGAGTGCCAACTATGACCATGCACATGACCATGCAGAGCATCACGCAGAACACTACGCAGAACACTATGTATAGCACTATACAAAACAACGCCATACAGAAGATGGCACTGTCCATAATGGCAGCTTTCATGGCTGTGGTGGTGCTGGCCAGCCCCGGGCTGGCCGCCGCTGATGAGGCAAATGGTGACCAGTACGGTAACCACAAGGTGATTTTCGGCCTGCACGAGCATGCGCGGATCGACGCGCTGGATCTGTCCCTGGAAGCGAAGCTGGATACAGGGGCGGTCAGCGCCTCTCTCAGTGCCTACGACATCGACATGTTCGAGCGTGACGGTGAGGACTGGGTGTCCTTCCGACTGGGCGTGGACGGCGCCGATGAGGACAAAATGGAGCTGCCGCTGGATACCACGGTGCGTATCCGCCGCCGGCTGGCAGATATCGACGAAGAGACCCAGCGCACCTATACGCGACGCCCGGTCGTGCGCCTGACGGTATGTATTGGCGAGCGACAGGTGCCGATGCGGGTCAATCTCACCGATCGCCGCAACTTCAGCTATCCGCTATTGATTGGCGCCGAGGGTTTGCGAGATCTGCGCTCCCTGATCGACCCGGACCAGGAATTCAGCACCGGGCAGCCCCTGTGCAGTGTGACGCTGGGCATGGAAGACGAAGGGGAAGACGATTAATGAGCAATATTGCGGGGATGGGAAAGTGCGTCGCGGGAGAGCATGAATGCGTGGTGTGAAGCTGCATGCACTGCTGCTGGCGCTGGTGATGATAGGGGGCGGTATTGCCAGCACCGTGTACCAGGTTGTGGTGCTCAATATCCCCATGAGCGAAAGCGAGACCGATCCGGTCTGGGTGATTGATGCCCGTGTCAGCTATCGCGCCAGCGGCAATACGCCGGTGAAGGTGCAGTTGTTCGTGCCGCCGCCGAGTGAGCGATTCCTGGTGCTCAACGAAAGCTTCATCTCCCAGAATTACGGTTTCAATGTTAGCCGTGCCGGCACTAACCGGCAGGTGGTCTGGTCTTCCCGGCGCGCACAGGGTGAGCAGACTCTGTATTACCGCAAGACGCTGTCCCAGCGGTTTGCTGAAAAAGCCGTTGCTGAATCCGGGCCGCAGTTCCGCCCGCGTCCGCCACTGGAAGAGCCTGAGCGCATCGCGGCGGAGTCGCTGCTGGCGCCGATCCGCCAGCACTCCGCTGACGTGGAGACCTTCATCAGTGAGGCGGTGCGCCGCGTCAACAATCTCAGTGATGACAATGTGCGCCTGCTGCTGGCGGGGAACGAGTCCGTCAGCAACCGCACCCGGGTGGTAGAGATGCTGCTCTCGGTGGCGCACATACCGGCGGAGCAGGTGCAGACCATTCGTCTGTTGCCGAGCCAGAATCAGAGCCCGGAAGTCTGGCTGCGCACCTACAATGGTGAGCGCTGGATTTACTTCAACCCGGTCACTGGAGAACGTGGGCTGCCTGATGATCGCGTGGTCTGGTGGTCCGGCGTTTCGCCAGTCGTTGAGGTGGAAGGCGGGCAGAATGCCCGGGTCACCTTCAGTGTGACCAGCACGGAGGTCAGCGCCATTCAGCTGGCCCAGACCTCCGAGCCGGTGCGCCGCAGTACGCTGCTCAACTTTTCGCTTTATGACCTGCCGGTGGCCACGCAGGAAGTGTATCGCACCATGATCATGATCCCGATCGGTGTGCTGCTGATCCTGATGCTGCGTAACCTGGTGGGCATGCACACCCTGGGCACCTTTACCCCTGTGCTGGTGGCGCTGGCCTTCCGTGAAACGGAAGTGATCTGGGGCATCATCATGTTCACGGTGATTACGGCGATCGGTCTGTCGCTGCGCTCCTACCTTGAGCATCTGCGATTGCAGTTGTTGTCGCGATTGTCGGTGGTGCTGACGTTTGTGGTCATCCTGATGGCGGTGATCAGTCTGCTGGGCCACAAGCTGGGCATTGAGCGCGGCCTGGCGGTGGCACTGTTCCCCATGGTGATTCTGACCATGGTGATCGAGCGGTTGTCGATCATGTGGGAAGAGCGCGGTGCCTCGGATGCGCTCAAGGCGGCAGTGGGCACCCTGGTGGCTGCGACGCTGGGTCACTTGCTGATGACGCAGCCGCATCTCGCCTATCTGTGCTTCACCTTCCCGGGCATCCTGCTGGTGTTTGTGGGCATCATGTTGATGATGGGCCACTATCGCGGCTATCGCCTCACTGAGCTGGTGCGCTTCCGCGCGCTGGCGAAAAAGCAGGAGCGCTGATCATGCTGGGTCGCTGGCTGGCGTTGCGTCGACGGGGGGTGATGGGCATCAATGAGCGCAATGGCGATTATGTGTTGCGCTATAACCGCCGCCATCTGTACCCGTTGGTGGATGACAAGCTGCTGACCAAAGAGCGCGCCATTCGCGCCGGTATCCAGGTGCCTGATCTGTATGCCTCGGTGGAGAGCGAGCACGGTATCAATGCCTTCATGCGCTCGCTGGATCAGTACCATGACTTTGTCATCAAGCCATCCCAGGGGGCCGGCGGTGATGGCATTCTGGTGGTCACTGACCGTTTCGATAATTTTTACCGCACCGCAGGTGGCCGCCTGCTGACGGAAGATGATATCCAGCACCATCTTTCCAATACGCTCTCGGGCATGTATTCCCTGGGCGGGCACCGTGATCGTGCGATGGTGGAATACCGGGTCACGCCTGATGCCGTGTTCGGTGCCATCAGTTACGAAGGGGTGCCGGACATTCGCATCATCGTGCTGTGCGGCTACCCGGTAATGGCCATGCTGCGCTTGCCCACGCGCCAGTCCCAGGGCAAGGCCAATCTGCATCAGGGCGCCATCGGTGTGGGCGTGGACCTTGCCACCGGGATAACACTGGAGGGCACCTGGCACAATCAGGTGATCCAGCGTCATCCGGATACGGCGAATCGGGTTGCCGGGGTGCAGCTGCCGGACTGGAACGGTTTCATGGAGATTGCCGCCGGGTGTTACGAGCTCACCGGGCTGGGCTATCTCGGTGTGGATCTGGTGCTCGACAAGGACAAGGGGCCGCTGATGCTTGAGCTGAACGCGCGCCCCGGATTGAACATCCAGATTGCCAATGACGCTGGCCTGGGAAGCCGCTGCGCGGTGGTTGAGCGCCATATGAAAGCGCTGGAGGCCGCGGGCGAAACCGAGACGCCGAGCAAGCGCATCAGCTACTGCCAGCAGCACTTTGCCTCGGATGTGGTGCCGGTCTCAGCCTGAGGACAGGCCCCGGGCGGATTTTTCTGCTATCCTTCTTCACCTATTTTTCACCTGATACAGCTCTGGCGGCGCGTTCGTCAGGGCTTTTTCGTTATGTCCTTTTCGTTATGACACAGACAAGCCCGGACCAGCAGCAGGATTCTGCCCCTCGACAGGAAGCGGCCCCCGCCCGCCCGCGCCGTGCACTGGCACTGATTTCCGGTGGCCTGGATTCCATGCTCGCGGTGAAGGTCATCCAGGCGCAGGGCATTGAGGTAGAGGGGGTCAACTTCTTTACCGGCTTCTGCGTCGAAGGCCATACCCATGCGATCCGCGACCGGAAAAAGCCCAAGCGCAACAATGCGTTGTGGGTGGCTGAGCAGCTGGGCATTCGCCTGCACATCGTTGATATCTCGGAAGAGTATAAAGATGTGGTGCTCAAACCCCGCTATGGGTACGGGGCCCACATGAACCCCTGCCTCGACTGCAAGATCTTCATGGTCAGCCAGGCCAGCCTGATGCTGGACAAGGCGCGCAGCCTGGCCAATGACCGGGCGGGCGAGGGGCAGGGCTTCGATTTCATCATTACCGGGGAGGTCGTGGGGCAGCGGCCCAAGTCCCAGCGCAAATGGACCATGCCGGTGATTGCCCGGGAGTCCGGCGCGGACGACCGCCTGTTGCGGCCGTTATCGGCCCGGAATCTTGATGAGACCCTGCCCGAGCGGGAGGGCTGGGTGGATCGCAGCAAGCTCTATGGCTTCAGTGGGCGCAACCGCAAGCCGCAGATTGCCCTGGCCCAGGCGTTC
The DNA here is from genome assembly GCA_022565695.1 of Alcanivorax sp. GTDB lineage: Bacteria > Pseudomonadota > Gammaproteobacteria > Pseudomonadales > Alcanivoracaceae > Isoalcanivorax. The sequence goes on from JAIUME010000001.1 coordinate 685,179, forward strand.
GGGCTGGAGGAATTCGCCCAGCCAGCCGGGGGCTGCTGTTTTCTTACGGATGAGGCCTATTCGAGAAAGCTGGGAGATCTCTGGCAGGCGCGGGGCCGGCGGGACTATGAGCTGGATGACATCATGCTATTAAAGGTAGGGCGGCATCTGCGCCCGCGCCCTCATCTGAAGCTGATCATCAGCCGCGAGGAGGGGGAGGGGCAGTTCCTGCAGGGTTACCGTTACCAGTTCGCCAGCCTGGAGACCGTGAGCCACGGCGGGCCGCTGACGCTGGTGGATGGTGAGTTGGCGGATCAGGCGGAAGCCGAGTTCGCGGCGGCCATCGTGGCGCGCTTTTCCCAGGGGCGGGATGCTGAGCAGGTGACAGTGGTCTGGCGGCAGCCGGACGGCGTGGCGCGGGAGCTGCGGGTCAAGCCCTGCACGCCCGAGCAGGTGCCTGAGGACTGGTATCTGTAGCACTGGTATCCAGTAGTATCGGTAATGTGTCGGGAGACCTCGCACCATGGCAATGGAGTATCAACTGGACGCCCGGCGGCTGCTTTGTCCGCTGCCGGTGATCCGCACCCAGAACCGGGTTCGTGAGCTGGATGACGGCGATTTGCTGGAAGTGCTTGCCACCGATCCCGGAGTGCTCAATGATGTGCCTGCCTGGTGCCGGATCAACGGACATAACGTCCTCGAAACCGGCACGCGGGAAGGCATCATCTTCGTGCGGTTACAAATCGTGCGAGATCGCTAGCACCACAATAGTGCAGTCCGGCAGATAGTGCACCAAACTGGTGCCTCAAAGGTGCTGGATGATGTCGGTCGCCATACTCAAAGCCAGCTATCTCACTGATCTTTCAGGTTGGCCGAACGTGGCACGTATTTTGCTCTATTAGCGGGCAAGACCCGGTCCGATGCACAGTCAACGGGCCGACTACCATATTAAATGCTGCTCCAGGAGGACGCTTCAACATGTCTGCAAAGACTCTCAAACTGATTAAAGAGAACGACGTCAAGTGGGTGGATATGCGCTTTACCGACAGCCGCGGTAAAGAACAGCACGTGTCCATTCCGGCCAGCGAGATCAACGATGATTTCTTCGCTGAAGGCAAGATGTTTGATGGCTCCTCCATTGCTGGCTGGAAAGGCATCAACGAATCCGACATGATTCTGCTGCCTGACGACGAGACAGCGGTGATCGACCCGTTTACCGATGTGTCCACGCTGAACCTGCGTTGCACCATCGTTGAGCCGACCACCATGCAGGGCTACGAGCGCGACCCGCGTTCCATCGCCATGCGCGCCGAGGAATACCTGAAGTCCACCGGCATTGCGGATTCCGCACTGTTCGGCCCGGAGCCGGAATTCTTCGTATTTGATTCCGTGAAGTGGAAGTCCGACATGCAGGGCGCCATGTACGAAATCTACTCCGAAGAAGCGGCGTGGGTCTCTGCTGACGACTTCGAGCGCAACAACATCGGTCACCGTCCGGGCGTCAAGGGCGGCTACTTCCCGGTACCGCCGGTGGACAGCCTGCACGACCTGCGTGCTGCCATGTGTGCTGCCATGGAACAGATGGGTCTGGTCATCGAAGTGCATCACCACGAAGTGGGTACTGCGGGCCAGTGCGAAATCGGCGTGGGTGCCAACACCCTGACCAAGAAAGCCGACGAAGTGCAGATCCTCAAGTACTGCGTACACAACGTGGCCCATGCCTATGGCAAGACCGCTACCTTCATGCCCAAGCCGCTGATCGGTGATAACGGCTCCGGTATGCACGTGCACCAGTCCCTGAGCAAAGACGGCAAGAACCTGTTTGCTGGCGACCTCTACGGTGGCCTGTCTGAAATGGCGCTGTTCTACATCGGCGGCATCATCAAGCATGCGCGTGCTATCAATGCGCTGACCAACGGTTCTACCAACTCCTACAAGCGCCTGGTCCCTGGCTTCGAAGCACCGGTAATGCTGGCGTACTCTGCCCGTAACCGTTCAGCGTCTATCCGGATTCCATGGGTCAGCAGCCCGAAAGCGCGTCGTATCGAGACTCGCTTCCCTGATCCGTCAGCGAACCCGTACCTGTGCTTCGCCACGCTGCTGATGGCTGGCCTGGACGGCATCAAGAACAAGATCCACCCTGGCGATGCCATGGACAAGGATCTTTACGACCTGCCGCCGGAAGAGGCCAAGGGCGTTCCCACTGTGGCGCATACACTGACCATGGCACTGGACGCACTGGAAGCCGATCACGACTTCCTGCTGGAAGGTGGTGTCTTCACCAAGGACGCACTGGATGGCTACATCCAGCTCAAGCGTGATGAAGTCGAGCGTCTGAACATGACGCCGCACCCGGTCGAGTTCGACATGTACTACTCTTGCTAAGTGCTCGGTTTATCTGAGCGGTAGCTGGACGAAAAGCCCCCTCTCGAGGGGGCTTTTTTGTTGCTGCGGTTTGGTCTGGTAAATCTGCCACAATGACCGGGAGCTTTATTCCGGCAAGGGAGTTGGACATGGGTGTCAGGCAGGCAACAGCAGATCGTCGCTCGGTGGTGGCGATATTTCGGACGGTCGCCTTGAGCGCGATATTGGGCATGGTGTGGAACGCGCCAGCATGGGCAGATGACGAGGATGCATCGGAGCGCTCGCTGTACCGCAGTCAGGGCGCAGATGGCGCGCCGGTCTTCAGTGACAGGCCGCCTGCAGACGGTAGTGAGGTGCTGGAGCGTCGGGCGCCGCCGCAGCCGGTGAATGTGATGCCGACCCGGCCCCGGGCAGAATCGGCCCCGAGCCGGCCAGCCGCTGGTGAGGATAAACCGGCCGTAGAGGGCTACACCTTGCTCGAGATCAGTTCTCCCGAGCATGAGGCGACTATACGCCACCCGGTGGAGCCGGTGCCGGTGTCATACCACATTGAACCGGCGTTGCAGCCAGGCCATCGGGTGTTGCTGCTGGTCAACGGCGTGCCGCAGGAAGCGATGGCGTTGGACTGGCCCGATCGCGGTCAGTACGTGTTGGCGGTGAAAGTGGTCGGCCCCGAGGGGCAGGAGCTGAAACGCTCGGCGTCAGTGACTGTTTTTGTGCACCGTCCCAGTGTGTTGCTGCGTCCGGGGGCGGACGCAGGGAAGAGTGGTAAGGATTGATGCATTGATGCACCATAATGGTGCGTCATCCATGCTCACCAGACGGCACCGCCTGGCTCAATATGCGATCTGGGCGGGAGAGCGCCCGGAGAGCGCCGTTCTACAGGGTCATCGCCAGTCTGCTGCGGTGGCCTGAAACTTGCTTTGGCCCTGCTATGGCGAAAACCAGATATCCCGAGAGCTCTGTGCACAAGCGGCTGCTGGATCATCTGACCACAGCGGTGATGATGGTGGATGCGGATTTACGTATTCGTTATCTCAACCCTGCGGCAGAGATCTTGCTCTTTGCCAGTGCGCAACGGTCGGTGGGTCAGCGCCTGCCAGAGTGCTTTTTCGATGATGAGGACTCCAGCGCCGCACTGTACCGGTGCATTGAAGAGGGGCATCCCTTCACCCGGCGTGAAGCAAAGCTGGCGATTGCGCCGGGGCAGGAGATCGTTGCGGACTATTCTGTGGTCCAGCTCAGCGACCCGGGCCAGCCCACCAGTCTGCTGGTGGAGCTGCAGCCGCTGGACAGGATGCTGCGCATCGGACGGGAAGAGGCACTGGTGCATGCCCACCAGGCAACGCGCGCGCTGGTGCGCGGGGTAGCCCATGAGTTGAAAAATCCGCTGGGGGGGATTCGCGGTGCCGCGCAGCTGCTGGAGCGCGCGCTGCCTGATGCCGATCTGGCCGAGTATACCCGCGTCATTATTGATGAGGCGGATCGGCTGCGTTCGCTGGCAGATCGCATGCTGGGGCCGCGCCGGCTGCCGTATTTCCGGTCGCTGAACATCCATGAATGCCTGGAACATGTGCGGCAGCTGGTGCTCGCGGAGCACCCTGAGGGTGTCACGGTGCGGCGCGACTATGACACCAGCCTGCCGGAAATTCCGGCTGACCGGGACCAGATGGTCCAGGTGGTGCTGAATCTGGTGCGCAACGCTGTGCAGGCTCTGACGGAAGCACGCATTGAAGATGCCAGAGTGATCCTCAGGACACGTGTCTTGCGGCAATACACCATCGGAACTGTGCGCCACCGCATGGTTCTGAAGGTCGACATCGAAGATAACGGCCCGGGTATTGCAGAGGAGTTAAGGGAAACACTGTTCTACCCGATGGTCAGCGGGCGGGCGAATGGTTCCGGGCTGGGGTTGTCGATTGCGCAATCGATCATCAACCAGCATAGCGGGCTGATCGAGTGTGAGAGTGTTGCCGGCAAGACGGTGTTCAGCCTGTTGTTGCCGATGGAGTCACAGGTGGAGATGGACGAGGCCGGCCCGCGCGTGCTCGCCAGCGGGCACAGGCCGGAACGTTAGATAGGGAAAAAGAGCCGGAAACAAATAGCCGGGATGACATGAGAGTAATACACCATGACGGCAAAAGTTTGGGTCATTGATGACGATCGTTCGATCCGGTGGGTGCTGGACAAGGCATTGGGGCAGGAAGGTTTCAGCGTTGTTTCGTACGAAGATGCGGACGAAGCGCTGAACGCGCTGGAAAATGGCACCGAGGAACCGGATGTACTGATTTCCGATGTGCGCATGCCAGGCACAGACGGGTTGCGCATGCTCAAGGTGCTGCAGCGCAAGCACCCGGATCTGCCCGTCATCATCATGACGGCGCATTCGGATCTGGATTCAGCGGTTGCCTCCTATCAGGGCGGGGCATTCGAGTATCTGCCCAAGCCGTTCGATGTGGATGAGGCCGTGGCACTGGTCAAACGCGCCGTTCGGCACCGCGCCGAGGCGCGCGGCGGGCCAGTGGAGCAGCCCAGCGAACCGCCGGCAGAGATCATCGGCGAAGCGCCAGCCATGCAGGAGGTGTTTCGCGCCATCGGGCGGCTTTCCCATTCCAACGTCACGGTATTGATCAACGGCCAGTCCGGGACCGGCAAGGAACTGGTTGCCCATGCGCTGCATCGTCACTCCGTGCGCGGTGAAAAGCCCTTCGTGGCGCTGAATATGGCCGCCATTCCCCGTGATCTGATCGAGTCGGAGCTGTTCGGGCACGAGAAGGGCGCCTTTACCGGTGCCAATACCCAGCGCATCGGTCGTTTCGAGCAGTCCAATGGCGGCACCCTGTTTCTGGACGAGATTGGCGATATGCCCATCGAAGCCCAGACCCGGCTATTGCGAGTGCTGCAGGAAAACGAATTCTATCGCGTAGGCGGTACGACGCCGATCAAGGTGGATGTGCGCATCATTGCTGCGACGCACCAGGACCTCGAAAAGCTGGTGAAGGATGGCGATTTCCGTGAGGATCTTTTTCACCGCCTCAACGTGATCCGTATCCATATTCCGCGCCTGAGCGAGCGCCGGGAAGACATACCGCGCCTGGCGCGCTACTTTCTCCAGCGTGCCGCCCGCGAGCTCGAGGTGGAAGCCAAGACCCTGCATGCCGACACCGAACGTTATCTGGCCGGGCTGCCCTGGCCGGGTAATGTGCGACAGCTGGAAAACACCTGCCGCTGGCTGACGGTCATGGCGTCGGGCCGGGAAGTGCTGGTGGACGATCTGCCCATGGAGCTGAATCAGCAGGACGCCCGCCCGGAAATCAACAGCAGTTGGGAGAAGTCCCTGCGCCAGTGGGCGGAGCGCGCCTTGTCCGGGGGCGAGCGCGGCATCCTGGACAGCGCCGTGCCGGTATTCGAGCGGGCGATGATCGAAGTGGCGCTCAATCACACCGGCGGCCGCCGCCGCGATGCGGCATCGCTGCTGGGTTGGGGCCGGAATACGTTGACGCGCAAGATCAAGGAGCTCGGCATGGACGAGCTGGCCGGCGTCGACGAATAAGGTTTTGCGGCGCCGGGCCGGCGGGCATCACCGGCCCGGAACAGGCGTTGGTGGCGCTATTCCGGTGCGCGGCGAGCGTTGACGCGGGTCACCTGCCAGTCGCTGCCGTCAAGGCGCCAGTCAGTGCTGACTCTGAATAGCTGCCCCTGGGCTGGCAGCAGGCCGCCATGGCCGCCGGTCACCAGCGCGTTGAAGCTGGCCTGGGCGAGATCATCGCGCTGGGTGTCCGGGGTCACCGAGACATTGGTAATCACCACCCGGATATCCTGATACCGCAATAGCAGGCCGGCCATCATGCGCCGGGTGTCGCTGCGGTCCATCACGCTCTGCCCGCCGTATTGCTCCAGTACGAAGTCGTCACTCAGGCGTGCGTTGACCGGCGATGCCCGCCGTTCGCTGACGGCCTCTGCCATCTCGCGAATGGCGGCCTCAATGGCCTCCTCCGGTGGTGTTTTGCTGCAGCCAGCCAGCACCAGGGCGCACAGCAGCAGAGCCGTAAATCGCGTATGCTTCATGTATGAATCCTGACAATCCGGTTCCCGTCCGGGAATCACTCTATCCCGAGATACAGCCCTGGGACCAGCGGCACATCGACGTTGGCGATGGGCACCGTATATATGTGGAGCAGTCCGGCAACCCCGAGGGTGAGCCGGTGCTGCTGGTACATGGTGGCCCTGGTGGTGGCTGTTCGCCGCGTATGCGGCGTTACTTCGATCCGGCCCATTGGCGCATCATCCTGTCTGATCAGCGCGGCGCTGGCCGGTCTACCCCGCTGGGTGGCCTGCAGGCGAATACCACCCCGCATCTTGTGGCGGATATGGAACGGATCAGAACCACCCTGGGCATTGAGCGCTGGTTGCTGTTTGGCGGCTCCTGGGGCGTGACACTCTCCTTGTGCTACGGCCAGCAGTTCCCGTCCCGCGTGTCCGGGATGGTGCTGCGCGGGATTTTCCTGTGTCGTCGGCAGGACCTGGACTGGCTTTACCGGGAAGGCGCGAGCCGTGTTTTCCCGGAAGCCTGGGCGCGCTTCAATGCGCCGATACCGGAAGCGGAACGGGACAACCTGACGGCGGCCTACCATGCGCGGCTGATGGCGGACGATCCGCCGGGCGAGCTGGCGCTGCACTGGGCTGAATGGGAGGCGGCCTGTGCGACCCTGTTGCCGTCGCCGGGCGTCATGACGGCCTTCCGCGAACGCGCGCTGGCCCTGGCGCGCATCGAAAGCCATTACTTTATGGCGGATGGCTTCATGGCCAATGGTTTCATGCCGGAGGGCGGTGTTCTGGCGGGCATGCCGGCGCTGGCGGGCGTGCCCGCGCGTCTGGTGCATGGCCGTTACGATATGGTTTGCCCGGTGGAGCAGGCCTGGACGCTACACAAGGCCTGGCCCGGCAGCCTGCTCACGGTGGTGCCGGATGCCGGCCACTCGGCGACGGAGCCCTCTCTGGAACGCGCCCTGGTGCGGGCGGTGGCGGACTTCGCAGCGGCGTCGCGGAGGGCAATGCCTTGAATGTGCTGATACAGCGGGTCACCCAGGCCAGTGTGACGGTGGCAGGCGATGTGGTGGGGCAGATTGGCCCCGGCCTGCTGGTGTTCGCCGGGGTCTGTCGGGATGACGATGAAGGGGCAGTCGAGCGCCTGGCCGCCCGGGTGCTGGGTTACCGTGTCTTTGCCGATGCCCGGGGGCGTATGAACCTGAATGTGGCCCAGGCGGGGGGCAGCCTGCTGGTGGTCTCCCAGTTCACCCTGGCGGCGGATACCTCCCGCGGTTTACGGCCCGGTTTCAGCACCAGCGCCGAGCCGGAGCGCGCCCGGGCGCTCTATGCGCATTTCGTCGCCGTTCTGTCGGGCCAGGGGGTGCCGGTGGCATCAGGCGTTTTTGGCGCGGATATGCAGGTGGCGCTGATTAACGACGGACCTGTGACCTTCTTCCTCTCCTGACTAATGGAGTGTTGCGCTGTGCGCGGACTTCTCTATGATGAAGAAAGCGCCGCACCGGTCGGTGATCGGCGCGCAAGGACAAATAATGTTAATCGGAGGAGTTCAAATGAAAAAAATCCTACTGGCAACAGCCCTGCTGGGCGCATCCATGACTGCATCCGCCAACGCGCCGGGTGGTCCGGGCTGCGGTTGGGGCAACATGCTGTTTGAAGGTCAGAGCGGCCTGCCGATTCATCTGCTGGCAACTCTCGTTAACGGCACCTCCGGTAACGCGACTTTCGGCATGACCAGTGGCACCAACGGTTGTGATACCAGCGGCCCTCTGGCTTACAGCGGCAGCAGCCTGCTGGCCATGAACGGCGTTCTGGAAGAAGTGGCGCATGATATCGCCATGGGTGAGGGCGAAGCCCTGACCGCACTGTCCGTTTCCATGGGCGTGTCTTCTGACGATCGTGGTCATTTCAACAGCGTTCTGCACCAGAACTTCTCTGCGATTTTCCCGCACGAGAGCGTGACCGCTGAAGAAGTGCTGGCCAGCATCCAGGCCATCATGAAAGCTGATCAGCAGCTGGTAAAATACACTGCCTGAGGCATTCAGCCTGAGGTGATGTAACACTGACTGACACAGTCTGTGCCCTGCCGGATACGGCAGGGCATTTTATTTCCCCGGATACTTATGCCCTTGATCCTGATAGCCCCGCTGGCCGGGCTGCTTTTTCTGTTCTGTCTTCTTCCGCCGATGGCACAGGCCTCGGTTTCCGTGGCCGAGCTGGCCGAATCGCCGCGCTGGCAGGCGCTGATGCATGTCAATCGCGGTGCGACCCTGCGGGGCAGAGGCCGTAGCTACGTCACTGACGAGAATTTTTTCCTGGCGCCTGATGGCCGTGATAACCCGGCCGCTGAACTGCATGCCAGCATTGCCGCGCTGGCGCGTCCCGGCAGTGAGAGCCGTTGCACATACCCGGCGCGCTATCGCTTCCTTGCCGAACATCTTGGCTGGCAGGAAGCTGAGCCCTTTGCCCATTGCGAAGAATATCTTGAATGGCGCGGGCAGATTCCAGAGGGCCCGATCGTGCTGATCTTTCCGGCGGCCTATCTCAATAGCCCTTCGTCCATGTTCGGGCACACGCTTTTGCGTATCGATGGCGAGGAAGAGGATGGGGTCTGGTTGTCACAGGCAGTGAACTTCGGTGCCCAGGTGGACAGCAGTGACAACTCGATTTTCTATATCTATCGCGGGCTGGCTGGCGGCTACCCCGGTTACTTCTCGATTGTTCCGTACCTGACAAAGATTCAGGACTACGCCCATCTCGAAAACCGCGACATGTGGGAGTACACCCTCGCGCTGGATGATGAAGAGCGTCGCTGGCTGGTGGAGCACCTGTGGGAACTGCGAGACATTCGCTTTGACTACTACTTTTTTGATGAAAACTGCTCGTTCCGGTTGCTGGAGCTGGTCGAGGTGGCGCGTCCGGGAAGTCGGTTGCTGGATGATTACCGCTTTGCCGAAGTGCCGGTGAATACCGTGCGTGCGCTGGATGATGCCGGACTGATCGAGAAGCGGGTATACCGGCCGTCCAAGGCGGTGGAACTCGATCATCTCGCATCGCAGCTGAGCCCCTCGGCGCGTCGTCTCGCCCGTCGTCTGGCAGCAGATCCTTCCCTGGCGACGGGGGAGGAATTCCAGGAGCACACTGCCGAACAGCAACGCTTGATGGCCCAGACCGCGTATGAGTTTTTGCGTTTCCGCAATCGCACTCGGGAGCGTGATCCGCAGGTGGCCCGCAACAGCCTGGCCATGCTCCGTCTGGTCAACAGCCTGTCCAGCCAGGTCGTGGCGGAGGCTGTGCCCTTGCGCGAACCCGAGCCACCGGAGGACGGCCATGCGACCAAGATGGTTGCTGCCGCATACGGCCAGCGTGGCGGTGATGAATTTGGCGAGGTGCAGCTGCGCTACACCTACCATGACCTGTTTGATAACAGCACTGGATTTTTGCGCGGCGCACAGATCGAAGGCATCAACATTCGTCTGCGCAGCACGGAATCCTCTGCACTGAAGCTCGAGCGTCTGGACCTGGTCAATATCCGTTCTCTGGCGCCGCGCAGCACCTTTGTGCGGCCCGTGTCCTGGTTCGTGAACGGGGGCATCGAGCGGGTGCAATCGGGCACTGCGGCTGACCGCGACTACCGACCGTCCTATTTCATTGAGGGCGGCCCGGGGCTTAGCTGGCAGTGGGGAAGCCTGACGCCTTTCATCTTTGCCACCTTTCGCGCCGAGCATAATCATGCCTATGATCCGTTTGTCACCGGTGCGGCGGGCGCAAGCACGGGCTTGCTCTGGCATGCTGGTCGAGGGGCAACACTGGGTGTACAGGGCGGCGGCTACTATCTGACCAATGATGAGTACCGGCACCGGGCAGGCGCCACGGCAAATCTGCCGCTGACGCGCAATAACGCACTGCGTTTTGATCTGGAGCGGCTGGCAGTACGCGGTGACGCTGACACGGAGTTTCGCATCTCATGGCGCTATTTTTACGACTGACATGCCTGTGTTTTTCGCGGCGATCCAGGCTGGCGTTGTTGCTGGCTCTGAGCACGCAGCTGGGCGCCTGTACCGGCGTATTCTTCTATCCGATGAGCGATTGGGTGCAGAATCCCGCTCGTCAGGGGCTGGATTACGAGGACATCATCCTCATTCATCCTGACGGATTGCGACTGCACGGCTGGTGGCTGCCGGCCAAGGATGGTGGGACGGTGCGTGGCACCGTCTACTTCCTGCATGGCAATGCCCAGAATGTCAGCACGCATCTGATGAATGTGGCGTGGCTGCCGGCGCAGGGTTATCAGGTCTTCCTGCTGGATTATCGTGAGTACGGTATGTCCGAGGGCAAGGCGAGATTGCCGGCGGTCTTTGACGATATTCAGCTGGGTCTGGACTGGCTGCAGGCCTCCGGGCGTGTCGAGGGGCCATTGATCGTATTCGGCCAGAGCCTTGGCGCCAGCATGGCGCCCAATGTGCTGGCCAGAGACGCCAATCAGGGCAGTTATGATTGCGTCATCATGGAGGCAGGTTTCGCGGGGTTCAGGGATATTGTCCGGGAAGTGATGCGCAGTAGCTGGTTGTTATGGCCGGCCAGTTTTGCGGTGGCGCCGACCATTTCAACGGATTGGGATGCGCGCGAACATATTGCGGCGCTGGCGCCGAAGCCGGTCCTGATACTGCACAGCCATGATGATCAGATCATCCCCTTTCATCACGGCGAAACCCTGTTCGAGGCGGCGCAGGAGCCTAAGACATTTCAGGCGCTGCGCGGCGGCCACATCATCAGCACGCGTGACCCCTCGGTGCAGGAAAGACTGGTGGACTTCATGGCAACGGACTGTGCCGGATCAACGCGCTGATCCGGTTCCTTCCTGCTCACGAGGTTTGACCCAGCGAGCCGCCAGCAGACCGAACTCGAACAGCACCCACATGGGAATGGCCAGCAGGGTCTGTGACAGGATATCCGGTGGTGTCAGCAGCATGCCGGCCACAAAGCAGCCGACGATGATATAGGGCCGTTTGGTCTTGAGTTTCTCGACAGTGGTCATGCCGGTCCAGACCATCAGCACAATGGCGATGGGCAGCTCGAAGGCAAAGCCGAAAGCCAGAAACAGCTTCATCACGAAATCCAGATAGCGGCTGATGTCCGTGGCCACGGCCACGCCTTCTGGTGCGATGGCGGTAAAGAACGCAAAGATCAGTGGGAACACCACGAAGTAGGCAAAGGCTGCGCCGAGATAGAACAGCAGTACGCTGCTGACCAGTAGCGGCATGGCGATGCGCTTTTCATGGCGGTAGAGTCCGGGGGCGATGAACGCCCAGGCCTGATGCAGAATCACCGGCATGGCAACGAAGATGCTCAGGTACAGGGTCAACTTGAATGGCACGATGAACGGTGCGGCAACATCTGTGGCAATCATCGATGCACCTTCCGGCAGGGCATCAATCAGCGGTTTGGCCACGATGGTGTAAAGCTCCCGCGAGAAATAGAACAGCCCGAGGAAAATCACCATGATCGCCGCCATGCTCTTCAGCAGGCGATTGCGCAGCTCAAGCAGATGGCTGATCAGCGTCTGGGGCAGCTCTTCAGGCTGTGGCGACTCTCTCATGAGGGATTGTTGTCTGTTTGGTTGTCTGTTTTGCTGTCTGAGTCGATGCCTGCAGAAGGACGCTCGGAAATCTTCCGCGCCGCGCCGCTTTTCGCGCTGGCGCCCAGCGTATCCTCCACCGGGCGCCGACGGTTTTCGTCATACGCCTTGTCGGTGCTTTCTTCAGCGCTCTCTTCAGCGCTCTCTTCAGCGCTTTCGGGAGGTGCGTTGTCCACTTCTGGCGGCATCATGTTCTGATCCAGCTTCAGGCTCTCGTCTTCCAGCCCCATCTCCTTGAGCTGCTCCTTGAACTTCTCGCGCATGTCCATGTTGATGGCTTCGCGTTCCAGCTCATTCTTGAGATGCGTGAAGGCACCGCGGGCACGGCCTACCCACTGGCCGACGGTGCGCGCGGCCCTGGGCAATCGCTCGGGCCCCAGTATCACCAGGGCGATAACGAAGATCAGCGCCAGTTCAGCAAAGCTGATATCCAACAAGGGATGACTCCTGTCTGAAGAGCAGGTGCCTGAAGATCAGGACTGGTGGTCTTTGTCTTTGACCGGTTTGCCATGCTCGTCCAGGGTGGTGCCCTGCGGGTCTTCATGGCTGGCCTTGATCTGCTTGCTGCCTTCTTCCTCGCCTTCCTTGACCGCCTGCTTGAAGCCCTTTACCGCGCCACCGAGGTCGCCACCGATATTGCGCAGCTTCTTGGTGCCGAACAGCACCACAACGATCGCCAGGACGATCAGCAGTTGCCAGAGACTGATACCGGATAACATGCGCTATTCTCCAAATATTAAGACAGACCAGATACAAGACAGAAACCAGCTTACGTGCTGCGTGCTGCTTTTTCCTCATGCCCCGAGAGGCCGAATCGACGCTCCAGCTCAGCGAGCACCTGCTCAGGGGATGCATTCAACGCGCTCAGCATGACCATACTGTGAAACCACAGGTCAGCGGTTTCACTGATCAGGGCGTCCAGCTTGCCGCTGACCTCTGCATCCCGGGCCGCGAGGATGGTTTCCACCGCTTCCTCGCCGACCTTCTCCAGAATCTTGTTCAGCCCCTTGTGGTAGAGGCTGGCCACATAGGAGCTTTCCGGGGCTTCGGCCTTGCGCGCTTCCAGCACCTGATGCAACTGGCTCAGTACGTCACTCATGCAGATTCACCTACGCAAACACCGCTATTCAGACCCTTGAGTCTAGCAGATTCATGGGGAACTCGTCCGACGCGGTGCATCAGCGGCGCAGGGCGGCGAGGAGCAGCAGGGCGCCGGCCGCTGCACCGGCACCGGCCCAGAAACCGGTGATCAGCAGCGGGCTCGCCAGCAGGCCCAGGCCGGCGATGCCGCCGAGCAGCTTGCGTCGGTGATGGGTCTGCTGTTCTGCCATGCGTGCCGCCAGTTGCTGCTGTTGTTGCGGCAGGCGGCGCAGGTTCTCCAGCGCATCGCGCAGCATGTCCGGCATCTCCGGCAGGCTGGCGGCCCACTCCGGCGCGCGCGCCTGCAGCTTGCGCAGGGTGGCACTGGGGCCGTAGTTGTCCATCATCCAGGATTCCAGCAGCGGTCGGCCGGTGGCCCAGATATCCAGCTGCGGGTAGATGCTGCGGCCCAGCCCCTCGATATGTACCAGCGTCTTCATCAGCAGGATGTACTGCACCGGCGCCTCGATATGGAAGCCGCGGGCCATGTCGAACAGCTTCATCACCAGCGGTGCGAATTCCAGCTGATCCAGCGGCATGGTGCGGATGGGTTCGACGATGCTGCGTACAGCACGCTCGAAGCGGTGCCGGTCCACCGGCACCGTGGTCCAGCCGGCGCGAATCACCACATCCACCAGGGTGGTGTAGTCCTCGCGCATGACCGCCAGCACCATGCGCCCGAGCACATCCAGATCGTCCTTGCTCAGGTGACCGGCGATGGCGCAATCCACGGCCAGATACTGGGGCGAGTCGGGCTTGTCCGGGTTGACGAAAATGTTGCCCGGGTGCATGTCGGCATGGAAAAAGTTGTAGCGGAAAACCTGGGCGAAGAAGATCTCGACGCCACGCTCCGCCAGCTGCTTCGGGTCGATGCCGGCAGCGCGGATACGTTCGATATCGTTCACCGGGATGCCATGGATACGGTCCATCACCAGCAGGCGTGCCGTGGTGTACTGCATGTGGATCGGCGGGATGAACAGCAACGGGCTGAACAGGAACTGGCGGCGCATCAACTCGCTGTTGTGCGCTTCTGCCGTCAGATCCAGCTCTCCCTGGATGATACCCGCATAGTCATCCACCACACGGCGTGGCCGGAAGTAACGGGCATCGCGCCACAGGCGCTCCAGCCAGGTGGCGCCGAATCGCATCACCGCCAGGTCCCGTTCCACGATGCGCTCCAGCCCCGGCCGGCGAATTTTGGCCACCACTTCGGTGCCGTCGAGCAGCGCGGCGCTGTGCACCTGGGCAATGGAGGCTGAGGCAAGGGGCGTGTCGTCGAAGCGGCTGAACACGGCGTGGATGGGTTGGCCGAGCTCGCGCTCGATGCGCGCCCGGGCCTGCGCCACCGGGAAGGGCGCTACCTGATCCTGCAGCCGGGCCAGCGCGTCGGTCCACTCCGGCGGCAACAGGTCCCTGCGTGTGGCCAGCAGCTGGCCGAACTTGATGAAGATCGGACCGAGTTGGTCCAGCGCACGCTGCAGCCGTTCACCTTCACTCAGGCCGCGGGGGGTGAACCAGCTGGACGGCACGAGATACTGTACAAGCACCGCCAGGGGGCGCAGCCCATGGGCCGGGAGCAGACTGGCCAGCCGATAGCGGCAGGCGACATGGATCACGAACAGGATACGGCCGAGGGGCAGGGTTCGGAACACACTCATTGCCGGGGCTCTTGCTGGGCCCGAAGGCGTTGAATGCGGGCTTCCAGGCGCTCGACGGCCATCTGTACCTCAGTGACGTCGTGGCCGAATTCGCGCAGCTCGGTGCGCGAGGGGAGCAGCCCGCTCTCGCGGGACAGATAATCGCTACCCTGGCGGGCCAGCCGGTCGAGGCCTTCTCTGGCCCAGTGAAACAGACGCCGGGCGCCGTAATCGACCTGCTGGGCCAGTTCATTGCCCAGCACTGGCGCGAACAGCGCACCCCAGTCCACGTCCAGATCCCGGGCAATGGCGGTGAGCGCCTGCAGCAGCTCACGGTCACCGCGCACACTCACCGGGCTGGCAATGACGCCGGGCGCCGATTCCCAGCCCAGAAACTCGGCCGCCAGATCCAGCGGCCCGCCGCGCAGGGAGACATCAGCCTCTGCTTCACTGCTGTGATAGCACTCGATGCCGTCTTCCACGATCAGCACGAACACTTCCCGGGCGGGCACGCGCAGGCTGACGGAAATCAGCCTGCCACTGTGCTCGGCCAGCCGCTGCTGGCTGGCCGGGTCGTGGCGCAGTGCGCTGTTGACGCCGCGCTCGATGCTCGCCAGCAGCAGGGTCTCCAGCAGCCCCGGCGGCTGCGACTGGTGCTCCAGCGTCATAGTTTGAATCCGCGATGCAGGGCGACAATGCCGCCGGTCATGTTGAAGTAGTCGCAGCGGCTGAAGCCGGCGTCGGTCATCATGGCCTTGAGGGTCTGCTGGTCCGGGTGCATGCGGATGGATTCGGCCAGGTACTGGTAGCTTTCGGCATCGTTGGCGACGGCCTTGCCAAGCCGGGGCAGGACGGAAAACGAATAGAAGTCATACAGCTTGGCCAGTGGTTGGTGCACCGGCTTGGAAAACTCCAGCACCAGCAGGCGGCCGCCGGGTTTGAGCACCCGCAGCATGGATTTCAGCGCCTTTTCCTTGTCGGTGACATTGCGCAGGCCGAAGGCGATGGTGATGCAGTTGAAGCTGTTATCCGCGAAGGGCAGGGCCTCGGCGTTGACCTGGGCCACGCGGGTATTGTGAGAACAGCCGGCATCAAACAGGCGGTCACGGCCGACGCCGAGCATGGCGTCATTGATGTCCGCCAGCACCACCTCACCCTGATCGCCGACGATGCGGGAAAACTTGATGGCCAGATCGCCGGTGCCGCCAGCCAGATCCAGCACCCGGTGGCCGGGACGCACACCGGCCAGCTCCAGGGTAAAGCGTTTCCAGGCGCGGTGAATGCCCATGGACATGAGATCGTTCATCAGATCGTACTTGGGCGCGACCGAGCGAAACACGCCGGCAACACGGCTGGCCTTTTCCTGCCAGGGCACTTCCTGGTAGCCGAAGTGGGTGCTTTTGTCGTCCGCCATAATCGTGGTGCTCCGCTGATGCTGATGTCCGCTCTACTGTCAGGTGCTCGTATGCTGTGGTGCTCGTGTGCTGTGAAAGTACTGCTATCGATCTGCCGGGGAGGACATTACCCGAAAGGTGCCGGGTGGCCCGCCAGCAGACGGCGCATGATCTCGCGCTCCCGGGTTGCCAGCGTGGTCAGTAGCGCATCCACACTGGGCAACGGGCGCATGGCGCCAAAGCCCCGGTCGAGGAAATCATACAGGCTGCTGAAGCCGGCTGCATGGGCGGGGCGCCGCACCAGGCGGAAAGTGGTCTGAATCATACGGCTGCGCACATAGCGGTCAATGTGATGCCCGAGCTCGGACACCAGTTGCAGCTGCCGTTCGCGGGCGGCTTCCTGTTGCTGGTTGCGGTAGGCGAGGGCATAGAGATCGGCGGTCAGCGTGTCGTGGGGGTGGTCCAGCTCGCTACCCAGCAGATCGGTCATCTGCTCATCCAGCTCCTGGGTGATGATGGCCGCTTCCAGCGCGCTGGCGGAGGTGGCCATGACCCGGTCGGGCAGCAGTTTCAGTGCTTTGGGGAGGGCGCGGCGGACTTCCTTCGCCACGGGGCGCAGGTCACGGCCGCCATAGACCTCGGAAAACAGGAATTCCATCCCGGCCTCGGCGCCCGGTTGCGTTAGCAGGTCCTGATGGCTGGTTCGCAGGCGCGCGGTCTGCCAGCGCTGCAAACGGCCCAGGCGTGCCGCAAAGCGCGCATCGTCACCGTGCTGGCGCAGCGCAAAGAAGCGCTCCAGCGCCGTCTGTAGTCGTTCTCCTGCGGTCATACCGCCGTCCCGTGCAGCCATTGAAAAGCAAAGCGCGGCAATCATAGCACTGGATGGCCCCCTGGTCGGTATGCCAGAGGGCCTCTGTTATAGTGCTGCCGCACCGGATGTCGGGATAGAGGTGGATATGCAAAGCTGGCAATGGGGGCCGCTCGTGGTGCCCTTCACCCTGCTGCCATGGCTGGCGGGGCTGTTGGTGGCCTGGGGCGTGGCGCGGTGGCGTTGCAAGCGCGCGGGTGAGCATGGGGCAACGGATGTCGAAAGCACCCTGTTCATGGCCGTGCTGGCCGGCATCCTTGCCGGCCGGGCCGGGTTCGTGCTGCGCCAGCTCGAGGCGTTCGACGGCAATCTGTTGTCGATGCTGGACATTCGTGATGGCGGTCTCTGGTGGCCTGCGGCGCTGGTGGGCGGCATTGCCGTATTGCTGCTGGTGCCCGGGTTACGCCGTCGCGCCGTGCGCCATGATCGCGCCTGGGTTGCCGCCACCGGCCTGGGCGTTGCGCTGTCCGTGATGGCGGGGTTGGCGATGCAGGCGCCTGAGCGACCGATGCTGCCGGCGGTCACGCTGGAGCGCCTGTCGGGGCAGCCTGCACCGCTGTCCGTTTCCGCGCCCACCGTGATCAACGTCTGGGCCACCTGGTGTCCGCATTGCCACCGCAGCATGCCCGCGTTTATCGCCTTTCAGGCAGCGCACCCGGAGGTGCGGCTGGTCATGGTCAACCAGGGCGAATCTGCCGCCCAGGTGCGTGGCTACATGACGCGCCATGGGCTCAGCTTCGATCAGTTGCTGCTCGATCCCGAGGCGCGTCTGTCGCAAGCACTCAACAGTCGCGGCGTCCCCCTGACGCTGGTTGTTAGCGCAGAGGGCGAGATTGTCGCTGCACACACAGGCGGTATATCTCTGGCGCGCCTGCGTGAGTTATTGCGCGCGTTGCCCGATACCCGCTGAGCTTCGACAACAGCCGCTACAAACAGTCGCGACAAGCAGCCGCTACAATATATAGCGGCTCAGATCGTCGTCGCCCGCCAGTTCGCCGAGATAGCGATCCACGGCCTCGGCATCAATCACCAGCGGCTTGTCGTGGTACTGGGTGGCCAGGTCGTCGGCGTCATAGCTGATTTCTTCCAGCAGTTTTTCCAGCACAGTGTGCAGTCGCCGCGCGCCGATATTCTCGACCCGTTCGTTGACCTGCCAGGCCACTTCCGCAATCCGGTGAATGCACTCCGGCGTGAACTCGATCTTCAGCCCTTCGGTGGCCAGCAGCGCCCGGTATTGTTCGGTCAGTGAGGCATTCGGCTCGGTGAGAATGCACTCGAAATCCCGCACGGTCAGTGCGCTCAGTTCGACGCGAATCGGCAGGCGGCCTTGCAACTCCGGAATCAGATCCGACGGCTTGCTGAGATGGAAGGCGCCGGAGGCGATAAACAGAATGTGGTCGGTGCGGACCATGCCGTACTTGGTGCTCACGGTGCTGCCTTCGATCAGTGGCAACAGGTCTCGCTGCACACCTTCGCGGCTGACATCGGTGCCGCCGGTGTCACCGCGGCGGGCGACCTTGTCGATTTCATCCAGAAACACGATGCCGTTGTTTTCCACCAGATCGACAGCCTGTGCCTTGAGCTCTTCTTCATTAATCAGGCGTGCTGCTTCTTCATCGCGTATCAGGCGGCGCGCCTCACTGACTTTCAGTTTGCGTGTCTTGCGCTTGCTGCCACCCATGCGTGAAAACATCTGCTGCAGCTGGCTGGTCATTTCTTCCATGCCAGGGGGCGCCATGATTTCCACACCCATGGGTTGGGCGGACACTTCAATCTCGATTTCGCGGTCATCCAGCTCGCCTTCGCGCAGTTTTTTGCGGAACAGCTGGCGTGTGGTGTTATCCGTGGGTTGGTCACTGCCACGTGCCGGGGGCAGCAGCGCATCCAGCAGCCGGTCTTCGGCGGCATCTTCTGCCTTACCCTGTTGGCGCTGGATCGCTTTTTCGCGCAACAGTTTGATGGCCATTTCCATCAGGTCACGGATGATGGATTCCACATCGCGGCCGACATAGCCCACCTCGGTAAATTTGGTGGCTTCGATCTTGATGAAGGGCGCGTCGGCGATGCGTGCCAGGCGCCGGGCGATTTCGGTCTTACCGACGCCGGTCGGGCCTATCATCAGAATATTTTTCGGCGCCACTTCATTGCGCAGTTCCAGCGGCAATTGCATGCGCCGCCAGCGGTTGCGCAGCGCCAGGGCGACGGCGCGCTTGGCCGGGTCCTGGCCAACGATATGGCGATTGAGTTCGCTTACGATTTCACGGGGAGTCAATGCAGACATGATGGTTTACCAGGATAATTCTTCGAAGGTGTGATTGTGGTTGGTGTAGATGCAGATATCACCGGCGATGGTGAGGCTTCTGGCCACAATCTCTCGGGCGGAGAGGTCGGTATTCTCCAGCAGGGCGGTGGCGGCGGACTGGGCGAACGGGCCGCCGGAACCGATCGCAATCAGGTCGTTTTCCGGTTCGATGACATCACCGTTGCCGGTGATGATCAGGGAGTTGTCCTTGTCGGCGACGGCCAGCAGGGCCTCCAGGCGCCGCAGGGCGCGATCGGTGCGCCAGTCTTTTGCCAGCTCGACGGCGGCGCGCACCAGTTGGCCCTGATGTTTGTCCAGTTGCGCTTCGAAACGTTCAAACAGGGTGAAGGCGTCGGCGGTGCCACCGGCAAATCCGGCGATGACCTTGTTGTGGTGCAGCCGACGCACCTTGCGGGCGTTGCCCTTCATGACGGTGTTGCCCAGGCTCACCTGGCCGTCACCGCCGATCACGACGTTATTGCCGCGGCGGACAGAAACTATGGTAGTGCCACGATACTGTTCCATGCAGGAAAGCTCCTTGCTGTAAGGCTTGTCGCAGATATGGGGGAGGTTGGCGGGAAACTCAAGACCGGAGCAGGGAAAGCGGCCTGGCAGAACGGACGTTTGCCAGGCCAGATCGTTCAGGCATCCGGGTCGCGGACGCGAATTGCCAGTGTTTCGATGCCGGCGCTGACCAGCTGATCCTGGACGCGGTGCATGGCATTGGCGTTGGTGAAGGGCCCGATCATGACCCGGTGCCAGGTGTCGCCGGAATCCAGGCTCACGGGCTGCACGCGGGCGTCCATGCCTTGCAGGATCAACTCGGCGCGCCGCCGATCAGCATCTTCACTGCGGCGGAAGCTGCCGGCCTGCAGCAGAAAGTGTTCGCTATGGCGGTGCGCGACCGGGGCGTCGTCGGTGGCGCGCTCCTGGTCCGGCGGCGGTGTGCGGGAAGGGCGCTCCGGCCGAGGCGTGTCATCCTCGCCTTTGGGCATGATGACCTCCATCTGCGGCAGCACCGCATAGAAGTCGAAGCGCGGCCCCCGTGATTCCTCGGCGGGCTTGCTGTCCGGTTTACTGCCCGGCTTACTGTCCGTGGCCGCCATTGCCGGGCGGCTTTCCCGGTCCAGCTGCAGCTGGCCCAGATGAAACAGAAAGGCAATGAACAGGCCGGCGACAACGCCGGTGAACAACCATACCCAGCCCGGAACAAGACGTTCCCTGCCGGCGGATTTGCTGGCGCCCCGGCGGGGCGCGGCGGGTTTGCGAGCCATTACATACGTTCCAGTGTCGTGATGCCGAGCAGGGCCAGGCCCTGACGCAGTGTGCGGGCGGTGAGCCAGGCCAGTTGCAGGCGGCTGTCGCGCAGCGCGTCACTGTCGGCGGCGAGAATCGGGCAGTGCTCATAGAAACCGGAGAACTGTCCAGCCAGGTCGTAAAGATAGGTGCACAGCAGGTGCGGCTGGCCTTTGTCGGCCACGGATTGCAGCACTTCACCGAATTGCAGCAGGCTGTTGGCCAGGGCCTGCTCCCGCTCGTCGTCGGTGGTGATCGGTGCGGTGAGGCTTTCCGGTGCCACGCCTGCCTTGCGGAAGATGCTGGCCACGCGGGTGTAGGCATACAGCAGGTAAGGCGCCGTATTGCCGTCGAAGCTCAGCATCTGTTCGAAGTTGAAGATGTAGTCGCTGGTGCGGTGTTTGCTCAGATCCGCGTACTTCACCGCACTGATGCCGACGGTGCTGGCGATCTGCATCAGGTCGTCCTGATCCAGCGCCGGGTTCTTGCTGCTGACCAGGGCCAGCGCGCGGTCTTCGGCTTCGCTGAGCAGGTCCACCAGTTTGACCGTGCCACCGGCGCGGGTCTTGAACGGCTTGCCGTCAGGGCCATTCATGGTGCCGAAGCCCATGTGTTCCAGAACGGTATCTTCGCGGACGAAACCGGCCAGCCTGGCGACCTGGAAGACCTGCTGGAAGTGCAGCGCCTGACGCTGGTCGACGAAGTACAGGATGCGGTCGGCGCCCAGGGTTTGTGCGCGGTAACGCAGGGCCGCCAGATCACTGGTGGCGTAGAGATAGCCGCCATCGGCCTTCTGCACGATGACCGGCAGTGGCTGGCCGTCGCGGGTGGTGAACTCGTCCAGGAAAATGCAGCGGGCGCCGTCGCTTTCCACCAGCAGACCGGCTTTCTCCAGGTCGGCCACAATGACCGGCAGCTCCGGGTTGTAAGCGCTTTCACCGCGCACATCCTGTGGTGTCAGGCTGACGCCGAGGCGTTCGTACACTTCGAAGCAGTGGCTCAGGGACACCTGGTTGAAGTCGTGCCACAGTTTCAGGCAGTGGGCGTCGCCGGACTGCAGCATCACGACCAGTGAGCGGGCGCGGTTGGCGAACTCCGGGCTTTCATCAAAACGCTGCTTGGCTGCGCGATAGAAATTTTCCAGGTCCGACAGTTCAGAAGACAGTTCTGCCTGGTCCTGCTGTTCTTCAAGATAGGCCAGCAGCATGCCGAACTGGGTGCCCCAGTCGCCCACATGGTTCTGGCGCACCACGGTGTGGCCGAGGAACTCCAGGGTGCGGGTCACCGCATCGCCGATGATGGTGGAGCGCAGGTGGCCGACGTGCATCTCTTTGGCCAGGTTCGGCGAGGAATAGTCTGCCACCACCGTCTGCGGGACCGTTGCCGGGGCAATGCCGAGGCGGTCATCCGCCAGAGCGGCCTTGAGCTTGTCCTGCAGGTAATCCCCGGCCTGGAAGAAGTTGATGAAGCCCGGGCCGGCAATTTCGGCTTTGCTGATCAACGGGCTCTCCGGCAGCGCGGCCAGCAGGGCCTCGGCCACGTCACGGGGCTTGCGCCCGGCCGGCTTGGCCAGCATCAGCGCCACATTGGTGGCGAAATCGCCATGCTGCTTGTCGCGGGTGCGCTCGACCTGCACCGGCGGCCGCGGTTGATCAGGCAAGTCGCCGCGGCTGCGCAGCGTATCGAGGGCCGTTTCGACCAGTGAGATGATCTGTTCTTTCATGATGCTCGGATGTGGCGAATTCGGGAGCGTGATTGTAAGGCAAATGGCAGGCGATTGCGCTGTTCGACCGGTTATCGCCGGGGGCGGACCGGGGCTACAGCAGATCCGTGGGGTCCACATCCAGATGCCAGCGGCATTTGCGCTGCAACGGGTGGGCGCTGATGGCCTCAAGCAGGCCGTGCAGATGGCGGTGCAGGAGCCCCCGGGTCGGCGCCAGCAGCAGCAGCTGGGTGCGGTAGCGGCCCTGGCGTCGTTCCATCGGCGCGGGGGCAGGCCCCAGCAGCATCAGGCCGCTGTCCAGCGGCAGGCTCTGGCTGACGTCCTGCAACAGCGTCATGGCGGTGCCGGCGGCCAGTGCTTCGGCCCGGATCAGTGCCAGATGGCCATAGGGTGGCAGGCCGGTCTGCCGGCGCTCTTCCAGTATCTGGCGTGCGAAGCGTGTGTAGTCGCCCCGGCTCAGGAGCTGCAGCAGCGGGTTGTCCGGGTGCCGGGTCTGGATCAGCAGCCGCCCGGCATGATCACTGCGGCCGGTGCGGCCTGCCACCTGCAGGATCAGTTGGGCGGCATACTCCGGGCCACGGAAGTCGGCGCTGAGAAAACCGGCGTCGGCGTCCAGCATGACCGCCAGATCCAGGTGCTCGAAGTGGTGGCCCTTGGCCAGCATCTGGGTGCCTACCAGCAGCGCGGCGCCGCCACGCCGGATTTCGGCCAGGCTGGCATCCAGGCTGCCCTTGCGCCGGGTGCTGTCGCGGTCGATGCGAATCAGCCGGGCGTCCGGGAAGCGGCTGGCCAGCACCGCTTCCAGTTTCTCCGTGCCGGCACCCATGTCGCGCAAATGCAGTGAGCCGCATTGCGGACAGCGTCGGGGCACGGGCCGGCGATTGTCGCAATGGTGGCAACGCAACTCGCCAGCGGCGCGGTGCCAGGTCATGTGGGCGTCGCAGCGATCGCATTCCGACTGCCAGCCGCAGTCACTGCACATCAGCATCGGGGCATAGCCGCGCCGGTTGATGAACACCAGGGCCTGGCGGTCTGCCTGCAGCGTTTTTTCCACGGCCTCAAGGCTGCGCGGGCTCAGCGGCGCGTCCGCCGGCAGGCCGCGACAGTCTTCTATATAGATGTTGGGTGGTTTCGCCGGGCCTGCGCGGTGGGTCAGGCGCAGATGGCGATAGCGCCCGCTTTCCGCCTGATGCAGTGTTTCCAGGGCGGGCGTGGCGGTGCCCAGCACGACCGGGATATCCAGCATCTGTGCCCGCCAGACGGCGAGATCCCGGGCCGAGTAACGGAACCCGTCCTGCTGCTTGAAGGAATTGTCGTGGGCTTCATCGACGATGATCAGGCCGGGCTTGCGCAGCGGCGTAAAGATCGCCGAGCGGGTGCCCAGCACGATGCCAGCGCGGCCATCCCGGGCATCGTGCCAGGCCTGCAGTCGCTCCCGGTCGCTCAGGCCGGAGTGCAATACGGTGACTGGCGCACTGAAGCGGTCGCGAAAACGGCGGATGGTTTGTGGTGTCAGGCCGATTTCCGGCACCAGCACCAGCACCTGCCGACCACTGGCCAGTTGATGTGCCATGGCCTGCAAATAGACTTCGGTCTTGCCGCTGCCCGTCACGCCATCCAGCAGGAAAGGCGCAAAACGGTCGCTGGCACAAATGGCTCGGATGGCCGCGTCCTGTTCCGGGCTGGGGGCAAGATGGGGTTGAGCCAGTGGGCTGCGCGGCGCGCTGTTGGCGGTGATGTCCGGTGCCGGGGCATCGGTGACCAACTCGGCCCAGCCCTTCTTTTCCAGTGCCTTCAACGGCGGGCTGGACAGCCCCAGGGAGGTCAGCATGGGCCGGCTGAGGCCGTCCGGGTGCTCGCGCAGCACGATCAGGGCCTGCTGTTGGCGGGGTGCCCGGGCCAGATGATCCGGTTCCGCGAAGCGCCCCTGGGCGGTGAGGCGCCAGATCAGCTCGCCGGGCGGTTCGCCGTCATTATCCTGGCGCAACAGGACCGGGAGCGCGGTCTGCAGGACCTCGCCAATGGGGTGTTGATAGTAGGTGGCAGCGCGCTGGCACAGCTTGCGCAGGTCGGCGTCCAGCAGGGGGGTGGTATCCAGGATGCGCCGGGCCGCGCGGATGCGGCCGCCCTCATGCACGGCGTCGCCGGTTTCCCAGACGATACCGATCAGGCGACGGCTGCCGAAGTCCACCTCGCAGCGACTGCCGGGCTCGGGCAGTGGCCCTGGCGGCGGCAAATAGTCGAACAGCTGCCGCAGGGGAACAGGTACAGCGACCCTGATCACCTTCTGCTGTGCCAAGCGGATTACCTCGTCGGGGTGGGGGGCAGAGGGGCTTTATAGACGAACTCTATAGACTAACCCTTGCGCAATACAAACAAGCTGGTAGTATTCGCGTTCCCTTTTGCCCGGCGCAAGCCAATGTGTGGTGCCCGAACGGCCTTCGGGTGGCGACACTGTACGGAGTCAGGCCATGAAAGCAGAGATTCACCCCGATTACCAGAACGTGACAATCACCTGCAGTTGCGGGAATGTCATGAAGACACGCTCCACCCGTTGTGAAGACTTCCTGGTGGATGTGTGTTCCAAATGCCACCCGTTCTACACCGGCACGCAGAAGCAAGCCGAGAGCGGTGGTCAGATCGACAAGTTCAAGCAGCGCTTTGGTGTGCTGAGCTCACGCAAGAAGAGCTGACCTGCCCGTTTGATAGTGTCGCTCGAAAAGCACCCCCGGGGTGCTTTTTGTGTTTCTGGGCCCCTGAACAGCATGTATAGCATCCCCCGGCGGGGACGCTCATAAGGAACGAGTGGAGAAACCCATGTCCGATGAGTTCAAGCAGGCGGCGCTCGATTATCATGCCAAGCCGCGGCCGGGCAAGATCAGCGTCGAGATCACCAAGCCCACCGAAACCAGCGGCGACCTGACCCTGGCCTACAGCCCGGGCGTGGCCGAGCCGGTGCGTGAAATTGCCCGTGAGCCGGAGCTGGCGTATCGCTTTACGTCCAAGGGCAACCTGGTGGCAGTGATCAGCGATGGCACGGCGATTCTGGGTCTGGGTAATCTCGGTGCGCTGGCGTCCAAGCCGGTCATGGAAGGCAAGGGCATCCTGTTCAAGCGCTTTGCCGGGATCGACGTGTTCGACATCGAGGTCGAGTCAGAGAGCTCCCAGGCGTTCATCGACACAGTGCGGCGCATCCATGTCACCTTCGGCGGCATCAATCTGGAAGATATCAAGGCGCCGGAGTGCTTCGAGATCGAGCGCATCCTGAAAGAGCAGTGCGACATTCCGGTTTTCCACGATGACCAGCACGGCACGGCCATCGTGGTCTGCGCGGGCCTGATCAATGCGCTGGAGCTTCAGAAGAAGAAGATCGAGGACATCGTGGTCGTCTGTGTCGGCGCCGGCGCGGCCGGTGTGGCCTCGATCAAGCTGATGATCGAGTTGGGTGTGCGCCGGGAAAATATCCTGATGCTGGACCGCAAGGGGGTCATTCATTCCCGCCGCGACGATCTCAATCAGTACAAGGCGGCATTCGCCAACGAAACCGACAAGCGCACGCTGGCTGACGCGGTGGCTGATGCCGACGTGTTCATCGGCGTCTCGGGCCCGGACATGCTGACTGCGGACATGGTGGCCAGCATGGCGCCGAACCCGATCGTCTTCGCGCTGGCCAACCCGGACCCGGAAATCCGCCCGGAGCTGGCCCACACGGTGCGCAATGATCTGATTATTGCCACGGGCCGCTCGGATTACCCGAACCAGGTCAATAACGTACTGGGCTTCCCGTACATCTTCCGGGGTGCGCTGGATGTGCGCGCCAGCGCCATCAACGAAACCATGAAGCTGGCGGCGGTACACGCTATCGCCGGACTGGTACGCGAGCCGGTGCCAGATGTCGTGCTGAATGCCTACGGCGGCGACGCGCTGTCATTCGGCCCGGACTACATCATCCCGAAACCCAACGACCCGCGTCTGCTCGGCGCTGTGTCTGCGGCAGTCGCGCAAGCGGCAGTGGACAGTGGCGTAGCGCGCAAGGGCTACCCCTCTCATTACCCGCTGAAGACCGTGGACGATATCTTTCCGGAGATATAAAAAAGCCCGCGCATCAGCCTGAACCCCGCCTCGTGCGGGGTTTTTTATGGTGCATCGTGTCAGAACAGGTCTTCGGGGCTGATCTGGTCATCGCCGCTGCCACTGCCGCTGCGTGATTCATCGTCCAGCTCTGGCAAGTCTTCCTCTCTGAAGTACTCGAAGATCGCACCCTGATCACCGGGGCGGGCGCGCTTGCCGCTGTCGGGATTGATGCGTGCCGAGACGATGCCTGGTGGTTGCGGCAAGCTCCTTTCCGGGACCAGGGGCAGGGAACCTGACATGAAATCAATCCACATCGGCAGGGCGGCACGGCCACCGTATTCGCCGCGGCCCAGGGTTGCCGGGCTGTCGAAACCTACCCAGGCAACACTCGCCAGCCCCGGTGCATAGCCGGCAAACCAGGCATCCAGATGGTCGTTGGTCGAGCCGGTCTTGCCTGCCAGGTCACTGCGATTGAGCGCCCGGGCGCTGCCGGCGGTGCCGCGACGGATGACATCCTTCATGATGGAATCCATCAGCCAGACGGTGCGGGCATCCACGGTGCGTGGCCGCCATTCGATCAGCGGTGGCGGAACTGGCTCGACAAGGTCCCCATCCTCTGACATGCCTGTCTCCGACAGGGCTGTCTCGGTGAGGGCGTCAATATCCACCGGCAATGGCTCGTGCAGGACATCGCATTCGTCTGCGTCACACAGGTGGATGCGCGGGGCCTGCCAGAGGACTTCGCCCTCTTCGTCTTCGATGCGCTCGATAAACCAGGGGGGTACCTGGTGGCCGCCGTTGGCGAAGACGGCGTAGGCGCTGGCCATTTCCAGTGGTGTGACGGTGGCGCTGCCCAGGGCCAGGGACAGGTCGCGGGCGAAGCGCCGGGTCGGCAGGCCGAATTCGTTCAGGGTGGCCATGGTGTTGCCGATGCCTACCTGTTGCAGCAGCCGGATGGAGACCAGATTGAGTGAGCGGTAAAGCGCTTCCCTCACCCGGGTCGGGCCGTAGAAGCGGGTGCCGGCGCCGGTGGGGCGCCAGGCGGATTCGAGTTGGCTGTCCTGGAACACGACCGGGGCATCGTTGATCAGGGTGGCGGCGGTGATGCCGCGCTCGATGCCGGCGGCATAGACAAAGGGCTTGATGGCTGAGCCTGCCTGGCGTTCGGCTTGCAGTGCGCGATTGTAGTTCGACTGGGCGAAGCTGTAGCCGCCCTGCAATGCCCGGATGGCGCCGGTCTGGGGGTCTACAGCGACCAGTGCGGCCTGGGCTGTGGGCAGTTGGGCGAGCCGCCATACCTTGTTGCCCTCGTCGCTGGCGACCGCGCGCAGGCGCACGATATCGCCGGGGCTGAGGACATCGGCCGGCTTCTCCGGTGCGGCCCCCACTGCGCTGGCATTGATGTAGGGTCTTGCCCACTTCATCTGTTCCCAGGGCAGTTTGGCGATCTGTCCGGTGCTGAGGACCAGGCGCACTTCCTGGTCTCCGACCTCGGCAACCAGTGCGGGGTCGAGTTCGCCGATGCGGCGGTAGCCGCGCAGCTCGCGAGCCCAGGCGGCGATACTGGTCGGGATGCCGGAAAGCGTCACGGCCTGCGGTGGTGCCTCCTCGGTGTCGCTGGCCTCTTGTGCGTCGGTATCGCTGGCGTCCAGTTCTTCTGCGGCGGCGGGCAGGGCAGGCAGATCATCCACGGCAACCCGGGCTTCCGCGCCGCGCCAGCCATGGCGTTCATCGTAGGCATGCAGGCTATGGCGCAGGCTGCTGACGGCTGCCCGTTGCATGGTGCTGTCGAGGGTCGTGGTGACGCGAATGCCATCGGTGTAGATGCGCGGCCCGAACTGGCGCAGGGCTTCCTGGCGTGCCATTTCGGCGACATAGGAGCCCTCGACCTCCGGACGGGAGCCATGATGACGGGCGGTGATCGGCGCATTGTGGGCGATTTCGTAGTCTTCGTCGCTGATCACGCCGCGATCGTGCATGCGCTCCAGGATCCAGTCGCGCCGGGCGAGGGCGCGGCGGGGATTGCTCAGGGGGTTGTAGGCGGAAGGAGCCTTCGGCAGCCCGGCAATCATGGCCATCTGGGCCAGATTCAGTTCGGCCATGCGCTTGCCGTAGTAGACGTGGGCGGCGGCTTCAATGCCGTAGGCGCGATGGCCCAGATAGATCTTGTTGACGTAGAGCTCCAGGATTTCTTCTTTGGTGAGCAGCTTCTCGATCTGGAGAGAGAGCACTATCTCATTGAATTTCCTGAGAAAAGTCTGGTCTCGCGAGAGGAAGAAGTTACGTGCCACCTGCATTGTGATGGTGGAGCCCCCGGAGCGGATCTCGCGGTAGCGCACCAGTTCCGTCACGGCGCGGGCGAGACCCCGCAGGTCAACGCCGTTATGCCGGAAAAAACGCTCATCCTCTGCAGAAGTGATGGCGTTAATGAAGGTGGTCGGAATATCCTCATAGGCGATGGGGGTACGGCGCTGTTCGCCGTACTCTCCGATCAGGTCTCCGTCGCGGCTGTAGACCCGCAGTGGGATCTGGAAGGTCACCTCGCGCAGCTGAGCCGCCGCCGGCAGCTGGGGGCTGAGATACAGGAAGCTGGCGGTCATTACGAGGGCGGCGCCACTCAGACCCAGCAACATCAGGGCGAGGAGCAGTCTGGACCAGGTTTTCTTCAACAGCATAAGAGGTGGGCTCTGACGGGTGAATATGTGGACCTTGGGAGTGACGTCCGGTTCACTCCGTGAAGCGCGTCATTATACGCCGGTATGGCTGTTGTGATCTAACAGCCTTTCTGTTATTACTAAATTCTAAAGTGGTTAGACATAAATCCGCTGTAAGTGTATCTTTCTTCTGAAAAAACACTTTAATAATAACCAGTCGGGACAACTAAAGTGCTGCCTTTCCTAAGTAAAAAGGCCCAGAGGGTCCTGGGGATCGACATCAGTACAACGGCTGTGAAGCTCCTTGAGCTGTCCAAAAGCGGTGATCGTTACCGTGTGGACAGCTACGGAGTGGAGCCGTTGCCGGCCAATGCAGTGGTCGAGAAGAACGTCAGTGACTCCGAGAGTGTCGGGGAAACAGTGGCGCGTCTGGTGTCGCGTGCCCGCCCGGGTACCAAGCTTGCCGCCGTGGCGGTGGCCGGTTCTGCCGTGATCACCAAGGTGATCCAGATGGATGCCTCCCTCAGTGAAGATGAGATGGAGAACCAGATCAAGGCGGAGGCGGATCAGTATATCCCTTTCCCTCTGGATGAAGTCCGCATGGACTTCTGCGTCATGGGTCAGGCAGAAGACAACCCCGAGCGAGTCGATGTGCTGCTGGCGGCCTCACGCACCGAGATCGTACAGCTGCGGGTGGACTGTCTGGAGATCGGCGGGCTCAAGGCGGGTGGTGTGGACGTGGAAGCTTACGCCATGGAGCGCGCCTATCAGCTGGTGCTGCCCCACTTGCCGAACGCGGACGATCTGGAGACGGTGGCGGTGTTTGACGTCGGCGCCACCATGACGACGCTCAACGTCCTGCATCGCGGGCGTAACGTGTATACCCGCGAGCAGTTGTTCGGCGGCAAGCAGTTGACCGAAGAAATTCAGCGCCGTTACGGCATTTCGATGGAAGAGGCCGGGCTGGCGAAGAAGACCGGCGAGTTGCCGGATGATTACGAGTCTGAAGTGTTGCAGCCCTTCAAGGAGGCTGTGGTTCAGCAGATCAACAGATCCCTGCAGTTCTTCTACGGCTCCACTCAGTTCAATGAGGTGGATTATATCCTCCTCGCCGGGGGCTCGGCCTCGATTGCCGGGTTGCCGGAGCTGGTGCAGGACAAGATCGGGGCGAGTTGCTCGGTGGCCAACCCGTTTGTGGACATGGCCATGGCGAGCAAGGTCAGCGCAGCCAGCATCGCCAACGATGCGCCGGCGCTGATGATTGCCTGCGGCCTGGCGCTGAGGAGCTTTGAAGAATGAGAACAACACATATCAACTTGCTCCCCTGGCGTGAGGAGCGTCGCAAACAACGCCAGAAAGAATTTGTCGGTTTGCTGATTCTTGCCGTCGTGGCGGCGGGTCTGGTCTGGTGGCTTTGGCAGGGCAGCGTCCAGTCTGCCATCGCCGATCAGAATGCCCGCAATCGCCATATCGAGAAGGAAATTGCCGAGCTGGATCAGCGGATCAGTGAGATCCAGGAGCTGGAGCAGCGGCGTTCGGAGCTGGTGGAGCGCATGCGCGTCATTCAGGAGCTTCAGGGTAACCGCCCGACAATCGTGTATGTCTTTGACGAGCTGGTGCGCAAGTTGCCTGATGGTGTCTATTTCACCGAGGTCCGCCGTGCCGGCAATCTCTATACCATCACTGGCGTTGCAGAATCGAACAACCGGATATCGCGCCTCATGCGCAATCTGGGTGATTCGGCCTGGTTTACGGATCCTACCCTGCTCAGCGTGGCCGCGGTGGAGGCAAACTCCCAGGCAAACCGCTTTACCCTGACGGCAAGACAGGGTTCTCCGCGCAGTGAGACGGAGGGCGAGAAATGAAAGCTGAAGACCTGAAAGATCTTGATATCCAGGAGCTGCTCGGCAAGTTGCAGGAGCTGGACTTCGAGAACGTGGGTGGATGGCCGGCGGCAGCCAAGATTGGCGCCGCTATCATTGTCTTCGCTGTCGTGGTCGGGCTGGGCTACATGTTCAGCATCACAGACCTGAACAACCAGCGTGATCGCGCCCAGAACACCGAGAATACTCTGATGCAACAGCTGGAACAGAAGGCGCACCGTGCGCATCATCTGGATCAGTACCGTGCTCAGTTGGTGGAGATGGAAGAAACCTTCGGTTCGCTGCTGCAGCAGCTGCCTCGCGAAACAGAAGTGCCGGGGTTGCTGGAGGATATCACGCACACCGGTCTGGGCAGTGGGCTGGAGTTCGATCGCATCGAGCTGGCCGCAGAAACCGAGCGGGAATTCTATGCCGAGCTCCCTATCCAGATTACAGTGCGCGGCGATTATCACGGCTTCGGTGCCTTCGTGAGCGGGGTGGCTGGCTTGCCGCGGATCGTGACGCTGCATGATTTCACCATCGTGCCGGCACAGCAGGGTAGCGGCGAGCGATTGCTGCGAATGAATGTGACTGCCAAGACTTACCGCTATGCGTCGAGCCCGCCACCGGCGCCGGCGCCACGGGCCAACCAGCGCAGACGGCGTTAAGGGGGATAGAGATATGAGAAAGAGCTCTTTGCCCCGCATGGCGGGATGTCTGGCGCTGCTGTTGAGCGCAGGGTTCGGCGTAAGCGGCTGTAGCAGCGGTGCGAATATTGCCGAGCTGGATGCCAGAATCGCAGAAATCAAGGCGCGGCCTCGGGGCAGAATCGAGCCGCCGCCGGAGTTCGAGCCCATTGCCACTTATGCCTATGGCGCCCACCAGCTGCGTGCGCCGTTTACGCCGCCGGTGGATGAGTCCGAGGTCGGTGCGCCTCAGGGCCGCCAGGTCGAGCCGGATCTTACCCGGCCACGCGAGTATCTTGAGCGTTTCAGCCTGGATGCCTTGCGCATGGTGGGCACTATTACTCGCCCGGGTGCCGAACTCGAGGCGTTGGTCGAGGATCCGTCGGGTGCGGTAAATCGGGTAAAGCTGGGCAATCATCTGGGCAGGAACTTCGGCCGTATCATCTCTGTGGATGAGAGGCGGTTGGGCCTTATTGAAATCGTACCGGACGGGCATGATGGCTGGGTCGAGCGGCCACGCTCCATTTCGCTGACAGAATAAAGATGCTGGGGAAGTCGTGATGAAAAGCTTGCGCGAAACAATAATAACCGGACGAGTGATTGGTGCTCTGGCGCTGTCCGTGTTGGCGACCCTGGCCTCTGCAGCGGTCAATGCTGCGGTGTTGCAGGATGTGAGTTACACAACGCTGCCGGGCAACCGGGTGGAGGTGCGTCTGAGTTTTGACGGCACGCCACCTGAGAACCATAGCTACAGTATCGAGAAACCTGCGCGCATCGCGCTGGATCTCATGGGCACGCAAAGCGGCCTCAGTGAGCGAAACTTCAATCTTGGTATGGGTAATGCGCGCAGCATCACCGTGGTGGAAGCGCGTGATCGTACTCGCCTGATCGTCAATCTGGCGCAGCTGACAGGCTACAACACGGTGCAGGATGGCAACGATCTGGTGCTGCAGCTGGGTGTCGGTGATGCGGAACAGGTGTTTGGTGACGACAGCGGTCCGGCGGCTATCCGGGAAGCCCGTGAGAGCCGGCTCAGCCAGATCGACTTCCGCCGTGGTAGCGATGGTGACGGCCGCATCGTGGTCAATCTCTCCCGCTCTGCCACGCCAGTGGATGTAAAAGAAGAAGGCAACCGGATCGTGGCGCGTTTCGTCGGCGCACAACTGCCCAGCGAACTGCGTCGTCGTCTGGATGTTACGGACTTTGCGACCCCGGTGCAGTACGTCGATGCACGCCAGGAAGGCGAGACGTCGGTCATCACCATCGAGTCCACGGGCAACTGGGAATACCTGGCCTATCAGGCAGACCGCGAATTCAGCATCAGCGTCAAACCGGTGACACAGGCGGAAGAGTCACGCCGTCGTCGCGATGCATTCCAGTACACCGGTGAGAAGCTGTCTCTGAATTTCCAGGATATCGAAGTCCGGTCAGTGCTCCAGTTGATTGCTGATTTTACCAGTCTGAACCTGGTGGCCTCCGATACGGTTACCGGGCGCATCACGTTGCGTCTGCAGAATGTGCCCTGGGATCAGGCGCTGGATCTGATTCTGAAGACCAAGGGCTTGGACAAGCGACAGATCGGGAACGTACTGCTGGTGGCCCCGGCGGATGAAATTGCTGCCCGCGAGCAGCTTGAGCTGGAGAGTCAGCGGCAGATCGAATCGCTGGCCCCGCTGCGTAGCGAGTATGTGCGTGTCAACTATGCCCGTGCTACTGACATGGAGGCATTGATCCGGGCCGAAGGCTCACTGCTGTCGGCGCGCGGCTCGGTCACAGTCGATGAGCGTACCAATACGCTGATCATCCAGGACACGGATCGCAAACTGGATGAAATCCGGGAGGTGATCAGTACATTGGATATTGCGGTGCAGCAGGTCCTGATCGAAGCTCGCGTGGTGATTGCTACCTCAGATCTGACCAACGAGTTGGGTGTGCGTTGGGGCGGTTTGGCATTTGAGGGGAATCGCCTCGCACGCGATGGCCGTGCTTTCGTCGGCACCGGCCGGGCGCAGAACGCGCTCAACTTTGGCGTGGGTGTCTTCAATCAGGAAGATATCGAAATCGAGACACCGCAAGAGCTGATCGTGGATCTTGGGGTGCAGAGTGCAGAAGCTACCCGCTTTACGCTTGGGTTTATCGATTTGGCTGCGGGTATTCTTGAGCTGGAACTTTCCGCCCTGGCGGCAGAGGGCTATGGTGAACTCGTTGCCACGCCCAAGGTGCTTACAGCTGATCAGCAACCAGCGCTGATTGCCTCCGGTAGCCAGATCGGCTATCAGGAAGCGACGTCCAGTGGTGCGACAGCGGTGTCCTTCATCGATGCCGAGCTGCGTCTGGAGGTGACCCCGCGAATCACGCCGGAAGGTCGTATCATCATGGATCTGAAGATCAATAATGACTCCGTGGGTGAGGTGATTGCCGATGTTCCCAGCATCAACACCAACCGTGTAGAAACTACCGTGCTGGTTAGTGATGGCGAAACGGTGGTGCTCGGTGGTATCTTCCAGCAGCAGAAACGTGAAGGGGTGGTGAAAACCCCCTTCTTGGGTGATCTGCCCTGGATCGGCCGCCTGTTCCGGCGTGAATTCCGCACTGACGACAAGCAGGAGTTGCTGATTTTCATTACGCCAAGGCTGATGAGAGACACCTTTGCCAATTAACTGAGGATCGATGGACCCAGCACTGCCTTCCGTATTCCTGATCGGACCCATGGGTGCCGGCAAAAGCACCCTGGGTCGATACCTCGGGCAGGTGCTTGGCCGCACCTTCCATGATTCCGACAAGGTCATTGTGGACCGCACCGGCGCCGATATCCCCTGGATCTTCGATATGGAAGGCGAGGAGGGGTTTCGCCGCCGCGAGGCGGAAATCATCGACGAACTCACTGCGCTGCCGGATATCGTGCTTGCCACGGGCGGCGGTGCTGTGCTGTGGGAAGCCAACCAGCGTCACCTTCATGACCGGGGGCGGGCCTTTTATCTTTATACCCCTGTAGAGGTGCAGTTGGCCCGCACCCGCCATGACCGTAACCGTCCCCTGCTGCAGACGCCGGACCCGGAGCGTGTGCTCACTGAGCTGATGCGTGTGCGCGACCCGATCTATCGGCAGATCGCCCACCATGTGATACCCACGGCGTCCGGCAACCTGCGTCGGGTGGCAGACCAGATTCTGCATTGCCTGGAACAGCCGCTGCCTTCCTGATGTCAGAAGCTGTGCCGCGCGCGGCATGTCACAAGTGTGAGCGAATCATCTATCATCCCTTCTATGTGTCGGAACATATGTATCGGAACCCTCTGACCCGGAGAATCCATGCAAAGCCTTGAAGTTGCCCTGGGGGCACGAAGTTATCCCATCTATATTGGCCAGGGCCTGCTGGACGGCGACCTGCTGCGCCAGCATGTGCGCGCCAGTCAGGTTCTGGTGGTGACTAACGAGACCGTTGCGCCGCTCTATCTGCAGCGTGTGTGTGACAGTCTGAAGGGGTTGAACTGTGAAACCCTGATTCTGCCGGACGGGGAGCAGTACAAGACCCTGGCAACGCTGGAAACCATCTTCGATGCCCTGCTGGCGGGGCGCCATAGCCGCAGCACGACGCTGGTGGCGCTGGGCGGTGGTGTCATCGGGGATATGGTCGGTTTTGCTGCGGCCTGCTACCAGCGGGGAGTAGATTTCCTACAGGTGCCGACAACGTTGTTGGCGCAGGTGGACTCGTCGGTGGGCGGCAAGACGGCGGTCAATCACCCCCGAGGCAAGAACATGATCGGCGCGTTCCATCAGCCCAGGGCGGTGCTGATTGATACCGAGGTGCTGCAGACCCTTCCCGAGCGGCAACTGAGTGCCGGATTGGCGGAAGTCATCAAGTACGGCCTGATCCGCGACAAGGCCTTCCATGCCTGGCTTGATGCGCATATGGAAGGGTTGATGGCGCGGGATCCGGCGCTGCTGGCGGAGGCGATTCTGGTCAGCTGCCGTAACAAGGCAGAGGTCGTCGCCGAGGATGAAACGGAACAAGGCAGCCGCGCGCTGCTGAATCTGGGGCATACCTTTGGTCACGCGATGGAAACCGCCACCGGCTATGGTGAATGGCTGCATGGTGAGGCGGTGGGTGCCGGGATGATGATGGCGGCAGAGCTGTCCGCGGATATGGGTTGGTTATCGCGGGACGCCCTTGCCGATCTGGCGCAGTTGTTGCAGAGAGCCAGACTGCCTGTGACGCCACCGGCGGGCATGAAGCCCGAGGATTTCAGTAATCTCATGGCCCACGACAAGAAAGTCGAGGATGGCCGCCTGCGGCTGGTATTGCTGCGGGCCATCGGTCAGGCTGTGGTCACTGGCGATTTTGACAACATGGCGTTGACGCGCCTGCTGGAGCGGATGTGTCATTCTTGAAACAGCGTGATGGGGAACAGGACAGCATGAACCCGAACAGCCCGGACCGGCACGACGTGCCTTTCTACGCCGGGGCGGGCCGTGGCGATGCGCTTGAGGTGCTGTGCGATGCGGGTCTGCGCGGCGGCCTGGTGGTGATGTCCGGTCCGGCGGGTGCCGGGGTGTCGACATTGCTTGGCGAGGCCGCCATGCGGCTGCTGGATCATGGTGCTGTGGTGCGTGTCGATGGCGCGCAAACCCCTTCCCGCAATGCGTTGCTGTCTACCCTGCTGGGCTATTTTGGTGTGGCGAAGGAAGATTTTGCTGCCACGCTGGAGCGAGCGCTTGCCAGTGAGCCGCTGATATTGATCATCGATAACGGCGAGCAGATGGGCGAGGAGGCGATGACCACCCTGGGAGTGCTGCGCGAGCGCCTGGGGGCGGGGTTTGCCGTGGTTCTTGGCGGCGCGCCAGAGCTCATTGACCGCGTTGAGGCGGCTGGCCTGGTGGTGACTGACAGCCTGCCGTTACAGCCGTTGGACGAGGAGCAGGCGATAGCCTTTCTCGATAATGTGGCAGATGGTGTGACCGACGCGGCGCTGTCGGACGATGAACTGACGGCGTTATTTGATGAGACCGATGACGGCGTCTGGCCCGCGACCCTGCTGGCAGCGTTGCCGCCCCCGACGCTGCGCCGCAACCCGCTGGCGGATTTCCAGATGCCCTGGAAGCACCTTGCAGCGGTGGGCGGCCTGATACTGGTGCTGATCATTCTCTGGCCACGGGGTGATGGCGCCAAAGAAGAGGTGCGGAGTCTGGATTTGCCACTGCGCCCGGTGCCGGAAACGGTGACGGCGGAGCCCCCGGCTCAGCCCTCCGCGCCTGTGCAGCCATCCTCCCGGCCCCCTGCGCAACCGGAGCCGCAACGAGAGCCGCAACGAGAGCCGCCGCCTGAGCCAGAGCCCTCACCTGAGCCGTCGCCTGAACCTGAGCCTCAGCCAGAACCTGAGCCGCCGGCCCAGGCCCAGGACGCGGCACCCGAAACACCTGCTGTCGTCCGTGCCGACCAGGCACCGGCCATGTCAGGGCTGGATGCCGAACTGGGCTACCGCCGGGATGAGTGGTTACTCACTGCGCCTGCAGAGCAATGGATGCTGCAGGTGACCCTGGCATCCAGCGAGGACAGTGCCCGGGCGCTGGCGGATCGCCTGGGGGTAGAGCGTAGCGCCTACTATCGTGCGCAGCGCAATGAGCGTAACGTGTTCATCGTGTTGTTCGGGCCGTTCGAATCCCGCACGGCAGCGACCGAGGGGCGGGGTGATCTACCCGCTGATCTGGCCGCTGCGGGCCCTTTCCCGCGGCAGATTTCGACCATTCAGGACGAGATGGCCAGCCGCGCCGACTGATTCCCCGGGGCGGGCCTTCACGTGTGAATCCGGTCCCATTTGTAGGCCATGGGTCCAGTGTGTAAAATGAGCGCCCTTTTGCCGTCGCCGCTCGCCGGGCGCAGATAACCTTCGTCTAAGTCTCTGATAAAGCGTCTCTGAGTAAGTCTCTGAATTTCAAGAGGAAAGGTTTTGATGCAGCAGAATTCAACGCTGGTGCGGGGTCTCTATGAGCCCGGAGAATTTCGCGACAACTGTGGCTTCGGTCTGATCGCTCATACCGAAGGCCGGGCAAGTCATGAGCTCCTGCAGACCGCAATCGAAGCACTGACATGCATGACCCACCGGGGTGGCATCAACGCTGATGGCAAGACCGGTGATGGCTGTGGTCTGTTGCTGAAAAAGCCGGACTCCTTCTTCCGCAAGGTGGCTGGAGAGCTGGGTATTACGCTGACTGACAGCTATGGCGTCGGCATGCTGTTCCTGAGCCCGGATGCAGAGAGCGCAGCGAGCCAGCGCAAGGTGCTGGAAGAAGAGCTCCAGCGCCAGGACGTGACCGTTCTGGGTTGGCGCGACGTGCCCACCGACCCCGATTGCCTTGGCCCGATCGCCGTCCAGACGCTGCCCGCTTTTGCCCAGATACTGGTTGGCGTGGACGGGCTCTCGGACGTCGAGCTCAATCGTCGCCTGTTCTTCGCGCGCCGCCATGCCGAACAGCGCATCAGTATGGACGAACATTTCTACGTCTGTTCGCTCTCCGCCTCGGTGGTGGCCTATAAAGGTCTGATGATGCCGGTGGACCTGCCGGCCTTTTATCCGGACCTTGGTGACAAGGCGATGGAAACGGCCATCGTCGTGTTCCATCAGCGTTTCTCCACCAACACCATGCCGCGCTGGCCGCTGGCGCAGCCGTTCCGCTATATGGCGCACAACGGTGAGATCAATACCATCCAGGGCAACCGCAACTGGTCTGTGGCCCGTACGCCCAAGTTCGTCAACGATCTGCTGCCCGGTCTGGATCAACTCGAGCCGCTGGTCAACCGTACTGGCTCGGATTCCTCCAGCATGGACAACATGCTGGAAATCCTTGTTGCAGGTGGTATGGACCTGTTCCGCGCCGTGCGCATGATGGTGCCACCGGCCTGGCAGAACGTGGAAACCATGGACGCGGACCTGCGTGCCTTCTACGAATACAACTCCATGCACATGGAGCCCTGGGACGGTCCCGCAGGGCTGGTCATCACCGACGGCCGTTATGCTGTGTGCATGCTGGATCGCAACGGCCTGCGCCCGTCACGCTGGGTGATCACCCGTAACGGTTTCATTACCGTGTCCTCGGAAATCGGCGTTTATGGCTACGCGGCAGAAGATGTCGTGGCCAAGGGCCGTGTCGGGCCGGGTCAGATACTGGCAGTGGACACCGAAACCGGCGAGCTGCTGCATACCAACGACATCGACAGCAAGCTCAAGGTGCGTCAGCCCTATCGTGAATGGCTCAAAGACAAGGGCCTGCGCATCGAAGCGGATTACGACACCGAAGTCGAGCGCATGGATGAGGTGCAGCCCAGTGAGCTGCTGGCCTACCAGAAGCTGTTCCAGGTGACGTTTGAAGAACGTGACCAGGTGCTGCGGCCGCTGGCGGAAGCTGGCCAGGAAGCCGTGGGTTCCATGGGTGACGATACCCCCATGGCCGTGCTGTCAAAGCGCGAGCGTCCCGTATACGACTATTTCCGGCAGCAGTTCGCCCAGGTGACCAACCCGCCCATCGATCCATTGCGGGAAGCGATCGTGATGTCGCTGGAAACCTGCATCGGTGCCGAGCGCAACGTGTTCGAGGAAGATGCGGCCCATGCGGATCGCGCGATTCTCTCCACGCCGATCCTGTCGCACTCGAAGTTTGCCAACCTGCTGCGTCTTGATCGTGATGGCTATGCCCACGAACGTCTCGCGCTGCACTATGACCCGGCGGTGGGCCTGAAGCAGGCGGTCGTTGATCTGTGCGACAAGGCAGAAGCGGCGGTGCGTGCCGGCAAGGTGCTGATGGTGCTGTCTGACTACGCCATCGAGCCAGGGCGCTTCACCATCCATGCGGCCATGGCCACTGGCGCTGTGCACCACCACCTGACCGCCAAGGGTCTGCGTTGTGATGCCAACATCATCGTGGAAACCGCGACAACCCGTGATCCGCATCATTTTGCCGTGCTGTTCGGTTTCGGTGCGACAGCGGTCTATCCGTATCTGGCCTACGATGTCATTGCCGACATGGTGCGCTCCGGCGAACTGCTCGGTGATGCGGTGGAGCTGCAGAAGAATTTCCGCAAGGGTATCAATAAAGGCTTGCTGAAAATTCTTTCCAAGATGGGTATTTCCACCATCGCCTCCTATCGCGGCGCCCAGCTGTTCGAAGCCGTGGGCGTGGCCCGCGAGGTCGTTGACCTGTGCTTCTGTGGTGTCCCGAGCCGTATCGGTGGTGCTGATTTCAGCGATTTCGAAAGTGATTTCCGCACCCTGGAGAGCGACGCCTGGAAACAGCGCAAGCCGATTGATGCAGGCGGTGTGCTGAAGTTCATCTATGGCAAGGAATATCACGCCTTCAACCCGGACGTGATTCACTCGCTGCATGAAGCGGTGAACTCCGGTGATTATGAGGCCTACAAACGCTACGCCGAGCTGGTCAACGACCGCCCGGTGGCCACACTGCGTGATCTGCTGAAGCTGCGCGACGACATTACGCCGGTGAAGCTGGATGACGTCGAGCCGATCGAACAGATACTGCCGCGTTTCGATTCCGCCGGCATGTCGCTGGGCGCGCTGTCGCCAGAAGCGCATGAAGCGATTGCCACGGCGATGAACCGCCTGGGCGGGCGCTCCAACTCCGGTGAGGGTGGTGAAGATCCTGCCCGGTTCGGCACCGAGCGCGTATCGAAGATCAAGCAGATTGCATCCGGACGTTTCGGTGTGACCCCGCATTATCTGGTCAATGCTGAAGTATTGCAGATCAAGGTCGCCCAGGGCGCCAAGCCCGGCGAGGGTGGACAGTTGCCGGGTGGCAAGGTCAACGAACTGATCGCGCGTCTGCGTCATTCGGTGCCCGGCGTGACGCTGATTTCGCCACCGCCGCATCATGACATCTACTCCATCGAAGATCTGGCGCAGCTGATCTTTGACCTCAAGCAGGTCAATCCCCAGGCCCAGGTCTCCGTGAAGCTGGTCTCCGAGCCCGGTGTCGGCACCATCGCTGCCGGTGTTGCCAAGGCCTATGCCGATCTGATCACCATTTCCGGTTACGACGGCGGTACGGCGGCCAGCCCGCTGACCTCCATTCGGTATGCCGGTTCGCCCTGGGAGCTGGGTCTGTCCGAGGCGCATCAGGCGCTGCGCAGCAATGATTTGCGCGACAAGATCCGTCTGCAGACAGATGGCGGTCTGAAAACCGGCCTGGATGTCGTGAAAGCGGCCATTCTCGGTGCTGAATCCTTCGGCTTCGGCACCGTGCCCATGGTGGTGCTCGGCTGCAAGTACCTGCGTATCTGTCACCTGAACAACTGCGCCACCGGCGTGGCGACCCAGCGCGACGATCTGCGCAAGGAGCACTTCATCGGTGCGCCGGAAATGCTGATTCACTACTTCACCTTCGTGGCCACCGAAGTGCGTGAGCTGCTGGCGAAGCTGGGCGTCACCTCACTGGCGGACCTGATAGGTCGTACCGATCTGCTGGAGATGCTGGAAGGCGAGACGACCCGGCAGAAGAAGCTGGACCTGCTGCCGATGTTGCGCAATGACAACATTCCGGCTGACAAGCCGCAGTACTGCCAGGTGCACCGTAACGAACCCTTCGACAAGGGCGAGCTGGCGGAGCAGATGGTGGCCGACATGTTGCCGGCGATCGAAAGTCGCAGTGGCGGGTCGTTCCACTACGATATCACCAACTGCAACCGCTCCATCGGTGCGCGCATTTCGGGTGAAATCGCACGGCGCTACGGCAATCTGGATATGAGCAATGCGCCGATCCGCGTGCGCTTCGTCGGCACCGCCGGTCAGAGCTTCGGCGTGTTCAACGCTGGCGGCCTGCATATGTATATCGAAGGCGATGCCAACGATTACGTCGGCAAGGGCATGGCCGGTGGCAAGCTGGTGATCCGGCCGCCCAAGGGCAGCCCGTTCAAGAGCCAGGATACCTCGATCATCGGCAACACCTGCCTGTATGGGGCCACCGGCGGCAAGCTGTTCGCAGCGGGCCGTGCGGGCGAACGCTTTGGCGTGCGCAACTCCGGTTCCCACGCGGTAGTGGAAGGCGCGGGCGATCATTGCTGTGAATACATGACAGGGGGTTGCGTCACCGTACTGGGCGATACCGGTTACAACTTCGGTGCCGGCATGACAGGCGGCTTTGCCTATGTGCTGGACCAGGACAACCAGTTCTTTGACCGCATCAACCCGGAGCTGATCGAGCTGCACCGTATCAGCACCGAAGCGACGGAAGCACACCGCAGTCATCTGCGCAGTGTGTTGCGGGAATATGTAGAGGAAACCGGCAGCGAGTGGGGCGGTTATATCCTCGACAACTTTGATGCCATGAGCCGCAAGTTCTGGCTGGTCAAGCCGAAAGCCGCGAGCCTTGAGAATCTGCTCAAGAGCACGCGTGCCAATCCGGCTTGAAGCACTCGGTTCTTGAGTAACCCGGCCTGAAGAGAAGAGGTAGGAAATGGGTGAGCGTCTGAATAACAGCTTCCAGTTTCTGGATGTGCCGCGTCAGGACCCGAAGAAAAAGGCCCCTGAAGCGCGCAAGGAAAAATACGAAGAGATCTACTACCCCTACGAAGTACGGGAAGTGGAGAATCAGGCCCATCGCTGTCTGGCCTGCGGCAATCCCTATTGTGAGTGGAAGTGCCCGGTCCACAACTATATTCCGAACTGGTTGAAGCTGATCTCCGAAGGCAACCTGATGGAAGCCGTGGAGCTGAGCCACCAGACCAATTCATTGCCGGAAGTCTGTGGCCGCGTCTGCCCGCAGGACCGTCTTTGCGAGGGCGCCTGCACCCTGAATGACGGGTTCGGTGCCGTGACCATCGGCGCCACCGAGAAATACATTACCGATACCGCGCTGGCCATGGGCTGGCGTCCGGATATGTCCAAGGTCGTCTGGACCGACAAGAAAGTGGCCGTTATCGGCGCCGGTCCTGCCGGCATTGGCTGCGCCGATGTCCTGGTGCGCAGTGGCGTCAAGCCGGTGGTGTTTGATCGCTACCCGGAAATTGGCGGCCTGCTGACCTTCGGTATTCCGGAGTTCAAACTGGAAAAGCCGGTCATGGCCAAGCGCCGCGAAGTGTTCGAAGGCATGGGTATCGAGTTCCGCCTGAATACGGAAGTGGGCAAGGACATCACCATTGATGAAATGCTGGAAGAGTTCGATGCCGTCTTTATGGGCATGGGCACTTACACCTACATGAAGGGCGGCTTCCCCGGTGAAGAACTCAGCGGCGTGCATGAGGCGCTGCCGTTCCTGATTTCCAGCGCCAACCGGAACCTCGGTTTCGAGAAGAACCCGGCGGATTTCATTGATATGTCGGGCAAGCGTGTTGTCGTGCTGGGCGGTGGTGATACCGCCATGGACTGCAACCGTACCTCCATCCGTCAGGGTGCGGCACGTGTGACCTGTGCCTACCGTCGCGATGAAGAGAACATGCCAGGCTCGCGCCGTGAAGTGGCCAACGCCCGGGAAGAGGGCGTGGAGTTCCTGTTCAATCGTCAGCCCATCGAGATTGTCGGCGCAGAAGGCAAGGTCACTGGTGTGAAAGTGGTCGAGACCCGTATGGGCGAGCCAGACGCCAATGGCCGTCGTCGCCCTGAGCCGGTGCCGGGTTCCGAAGAAATCCTGCCCGCCGATGCCGTGATTATTGCGTTCGGTTTCCGCCCCAGCCCGGCGGACTGGTTCGAGAGCAAGCAGATCAACATGGACGAGTCCGGTCGTGTTCGCGCCGCCGAGAAGCAGGCGTTCCCGTTCCAGACCAGCAATGAAAAGATCTTTGCCGGCGGCGATATGGTGCGCGGCTCCGATCTGGTGGTCACCGCCATCTGGGAAGGTCGTGAAGCGGCCAAAGGCATCCTCGATTACCTGGAGGTGTGAGCGGATGACGACTTTTCCGCCGCTCAAGAACGACCGCTTTCTCCGGGCCCTGAATCGTGAGCCGGTGGACATGACGCCGGTGTGGATGATGCGCCAGGCAGGCCGTTATCTGCCGGAGTATCGTGCGTCCCGCGAGCGCGCAGGTTCCTTCATGGACCTGTGCATGAA
The DNA here is from genome assembly GCA_022565695.1 of Alcanivorax sp. Lineage (GTDB taxonomy): Bacteria > Pseudomonadota > Gammaproteobacteria > Pseudomonadales > Alcanivoracaceae > Isoalcanivorax. The sequence goes on from JAIUME010000001.1 coordinate 728,891, forward strand.
TGCCGATCTCGCCTGCGAAGTGACCATGCAGCCGCTGGCACGTTACGACCTGGATGCGGCGATTCTGTTTTCCGATATTCTCACCATTCCCGACGCCATGGGTCTGGGCCTGTATTTCGAAACAGGCGAAGGCCCGCGCTTCCGCAAGACGGTGCGCACTGCTGCCGAGATCGATGCGCTGCCAGTGCCTGATGCGGAGAAAGATCTGGATTACGTCATGCGCGCGGTCAGCACCATTCGCCACGAGCTTAATGGCAAGGTGCCGCTGATCGGCTTTTCCGGCAGCCCCTGGACCCTGGCGACCTACATGGTGGAAGGCGGCTCCTCGAAAGACTTCCGTCATCTCAAGGCCATGGTCTACAGCCAGCCGGAGCTGGCGCATCAGTTGCTGGACAAGCTGGCGCGCTCAGTGACCGATTACCTCAACGCCCAGATTCGTGCCGGAGCTCAGGCAGTACAGATCTTCGATACCTGGGGCGGTGCGCTGTCGGCAGAAGGCTACAAGACGTTCTCCCTGCGCTATATGCAGCAGATCATCGACGGCCTGATTCGCGAGCACGATGGTCGCAAGGTGCCGGTCATTCTGTTCACCAAGAACGGCGGCCTGTGGCTGGAAGATATTGCGGCCAGTGGTTGCGACGGTGTGGGTCTGGACTGGACCATCAACATCGGTCGAGCGCGGGAGCGTATCGGCAATCAGGTGGCCTTGCAGGGCAATATGGATCCGGCGGTGCTGTACGCCTCACCCCAGGCAATCCGCGCCGAGGTGAAACGTATCCTGGATGACTTCGGTCCGCACAATGGCCATATCTTCAATCTCGGCCACGGCATCACGCCTCAAGTAGACCCGGCTCACGCTGGCGCTTTCATCGAGGCGGTACACGAGTTCAGCCAGCGCTGAACTCACGACGCACCGAGTTCAAGAGGAACCGGATTCAGGCGGAAAACGTGTCGGCCACCGGGAAGTTCATCCGGAATGCCGGCATGTAGCCGCCAAGGATGGTGCTGCCATGCTGAATTTCGGGGAAATGCGTGCCGTCGGCCCAGCCCTCTACCAGTTGCCCATGGCGCAGGGTGCCGCTGGCTGAGGGCGCATAGATAAACGTCTTCCCGTCGCGCACCTGCCCCAGCGTGCGTAATTTGCGCGGCACCAGTGGGGCAAATACCGGCACACCCAGTCGCCCGTGTCGCAGCGTCAGTCGACAGAACACTTCCCCGTCCTTTGATACCGTGACCCGATCCTCGCGCTTGCCACGCACCACGTCGAAGCTGGCCTGGTCTTTCGGAATGCCCCAGTTGTTCTGGCCGTTCACGACGCTGTCCATACTCGACACATAGATGTGGCCGATGGACAGATGACGGTGACCGTCGGCAAAAGCATAGCTGCCGGGAATGAACAGCAGCTCGTGATAGGGCCCCACGTCCGAGTCGGTATAATCCACGAACATCATCAGGCTGTAGCGACCCTCCGGCTCGCCCAGCACCGCCGGGGCGCCGGATTGTCCGATGCGCTGCGCGTCCGGAAGGCGTAATGCGATGGCGTAAGCGCGGCCTGTCAGTTGCCAGGGCGCAGGTGCCTCACGTACGGGAGCTGATGACATGATGCGTTCCTTGAGCTTACATGCCGATCTTGCGCAGTTGATACAGATTGCGGCAAATCGCCACGACTTCACCGCTGGCATCCTTCAGGTCGCACTCCCACTCGAAATCCGCCTTGCCATTGGCTTCAGCCTCGGACTGGATGCGCTGGACTTCCTCTTCGGTGATACGCACTTCCACCGTGATGTCGGTCTTGGCCGGGCGCCGGAAGCGGATCTGCATATCCTTGACGATGGGGTAGAAGTTGCGCGTGTCGAACGTGGAGAGAAAGATGACGCCGCCCGGCAGTTCCGCCAGGGTAAACAGCGCGCCAGCATACATGGTACCGATGTGATTGATATTCGGCTCCAGCGGCATGCGCATCTTGCAGTAGCCGCGCTCCAGCTCTTCCACCGTGGAGCCGCAGCGTGTGGCAAACGGGAAGGGGGTGGATGCGGCGGTCTTGATAGTGTCGAGTTGTTCCTTGCTCAGGGACATGTCAGGCTCCAGACTTGATGCTTCACGGTACGTGAATCACATGGCTCGCCGGGATGCTAGCACCCGCTGCCTGAGCCAACACTAACCGAAACTGACAGGTCAGTGATGCAAATGATCAGACTGCTTGGCTTACTGATGCTGCTGTCCGCCGCGTTCCCTGCGCAGGCGGCGGTGATTCTGCTTTATCACCACGTCAGCGATTCGACCCCTGCGTCGACCTCCGTGACCCCGGCGCAATTCCGCGAACATCTGCAACGGCTTGATGATGAGGGTTTTGAAGTCGTGCGCCTTGATGAGCTGGTTCAGCGTGTCAGGGATGGCGCCGATCCGCGGGAAAAGCTGGCCAGTATCACCTTTGATGATGCTTACGAGAGCATCATTGATAACGGTATCCCGATGCTGGAAGAGCGTGGCTGGCAGGCCACCGTGTTCGTTGCCACGGAGCCGGTGCAACAGCGTCGCAGACCGATGATGAGCATCGACCAGGTGCGGGCGCTGCATGAGCGCGGCCATCTGGTAGTGAACCACAGCCACACGCATCCGCACCTGGTGCGCCGCCAGGACGGCGAGTCCCGGCGTGCCTGGCGCAACCGTATCAGCCAGGATGTGCAGCGCGGGCAGGCCTTGCTGGAAGAATGGATCGGTGAGTCGCTGCCGAAGTATTTTGCCTATCCCTACGGCGAGCATGATCCGGCGGTGCGCGAGCTGCTGGGGAGCCTCGGGTACAAGGGCTTTGCCCAGCGCAGTGGCGCCCTGGACAGCAATGTGGATTGGCTGGATGTGCCACGTATCCCGGTGAACCGGCAGTTCGCGGACTGGGACGGGCTGGGTGACAAGGTGCGTGCGTTACCGATGCCGGTGTCTCGCGTTACGCCTGACAGCAGCATCACTGAGGAAGACCGCCCCTCGTTCGAGTTGGTGCTGCCGCAGAACTGGCAACGCCGCGGGCTGAACTGTTTCGCACGTGGGCAAGCGGCGAAGACTGAGTGGACGTCTGCGGATGGCGCGGACCGTGTCCGGGTCACGCCAGCGCGGGATCTTGCCCCGGGACGCAGCCTGGTCAACTGTACGGCCAGTGCGGGTGAGGGGCGCTTCTACTGGTACTCACACCTGTGGATGCGCAAGGAAGCCGACGGGCGCTGGTATCCGGAGCAGTAGCCCGGCATCGATAGTCCGGGCTCAATAGTCCGGGCTCAATAATCCGGGAATTGGCCCAGGTCGTTGACCCGAATGACGCTGCGAATGTGGCTGATATAGGTGTCGCCGATTTCGGCATACCCGGATAACCCCGCCGCCATGACATGCCCACTGGGCGAGGCGCCTTCCCGCCGTTGCCGCTCACGCAGTGCACGCAGCTCACGGTAAGTGGGATGCGAGTTCAGATTGCGCATGTAGCTGGCGACTGCCGCCTCCAGGGAATCGAATCGCTCCACTTCATAGCGCGCACCCAGCGGGCGTCGTGCGGGCACGACGCCGCAGCCCGGGCGGAAGCACCACTGGCCGAAATAGTTGTTGGCTTCTTCTGCAAAGCGCGAGGTGCCCCAGGCGGACTCCAGTGCGCCCTGGGCCAGCGCCAGATCCGCAGGCACGATGTCCACCCGGCGCAGCAGCGTATCCAGCCACCCTGCGGAAATATCCTCTGCCTCGTCCGGCACCGACAGTCTGTAGCGAGTGGCTTGTTCTGTAAGCCACGTATATTCGCTGTCTGTGACCTGTTCGCCATCGACTATTCGCTCGCGAATCGCCTGGGCCTGCTCCCGGTCGGCCAGCAGGGCCCGGTTGTTGGCTTGCACAGCCGGCAGCATCATATTGATGAACAGGGCCTTGCGGGCCTCGGTCTCGTCATCCGGAATGGGCCAGACGGGCGGCTCCTCCGGTTCCGGCTGATAATCCATCTGGATCTGCCAGTGCAGAATCAGCGTGGGCGTCAGCGCGACCAGAAGCAGGCCGAGCAGGGCAGCGGCAATCAGTGAGTAGTGTTTCAATCCGTCTCTTCCGGCAAAGGGGATGCTGGCCGGAGGGGGAGAGCCCGCCGGGGCAGAAGTATTGCAGTCTTCAGTGAGTCAGGCACCCAGCGCGTCGGTCCTGGCGGCGCAGATGAAGTCATTGCGGTGCAGGCCGGCAATCTTGTGGCTCCACCAGATCACGGTGACCTTGCCCCACTCCGTCAGCAGTGCCGGATGATGCCCTTCCGCCTCCGCCAGATCTGCCACTTTCTGAGTGAACGCCATGGCCTGGACGAAGTTGCCGAACGCGAAGCTGCGCTCCAGCTTCTGCACGCCATTTTCCTCGATCAACTTCCACTCCGGCAACGATTGCCGCCATTCGCGGATCTGGGCGTCCGTCGCGCGCGGGGCGTCTGCCCGGCATGCTTCACAGCTTTCCTGGGCGAGTGTGTTCGGCTCGGAAGACATGTGTTTCTCCTTTCGGATTCGTTCAGGCGATTCAGCCGGGGCTGCACAGCCTTTCAGGCCCGCGTGCCCCCGGCGCCATGCGTGCGAGGAGGCGCTGCAAGCGCTCCAGTTCCGATGCGTTGCGTTCTCGTCCGGGGATCGTCATGGCGTCCGCCAGGTGCAACAGCACGGATTTCATCTTTTCCGGCATCAGCACCGGCTGGCGGTGCTGCACCACGTATATCATCGCACCCTGCTTGAACAGCAGAAACCCATAATAGTGTCTGCCGGCCACGGCACCAGCCTCTGGCTGCCGCGTCGGGTCCACATCCAGGCCGACGATGGCGAACAGCGAGCGGGGATCGGCGTCCTGGAGGAACTCCCGATGCGCCGCCTCGACTGACGTGATCATGGCGGTCGGTGCGATCTTGTCGCGCAGATAGTGGTTCAGCACCAGATTCATCAGGGTCAGATCCGAGGCAAAGCGCGGGGTCTCGAAGTTCGGGTTGCTCTCGGCGCGGTGGTAGTCGATGCGGAACATGCGTCCGCTGCCATCCCAGAGGGTGGTGGAGCCGCCGTAGGCGTCACAGCGTTCCTCCAGGGTGACCTTGCCGCGGAAGGTATTGATCGACAGGTCCACTGCATAGGCCGCTGCGGGCGCGTAATAGATATCGCCGTCCCGCTCGCCCTGCAAGCGTTGGCAGCCGCTGGCAAGCGCTACGGTGATCAGAAGAGTGGCAAGGGTGAATGCGCGCAGATGGCGCGGCCCGGGGGTTTGAGCTGTTGTCATGGTACTCGCCCTGATTCTTGTTATTGGTGTCGAGGACTGGGTGTTTCAGGAGAATAGCACGAAGCGCGGGCAATATAGGAGCACCTGCGCCAGCCGGTGGGTTGGCGCAGGGCCTCACGGAAGAGACGGTTGAGGTTCCGCCGGGATCTGCTCAGTCGCGGCTGAGTAGATCCCGGGCAATGGCAATGATCTGCATTTCGTCGGTGCCGGCGTATATCTGCAGGATCTTGGCGTCGCGCATCAGCTGCTCCACCCGGGATTCCCGCATGTAGCCATAGCCGCCGTGGATCTGCACGGCTTCAGTGCTGACCTCCATCGCGGTCTGGGCGGCGTAGAGTTTCATGGCGGAGGCTTCCGCCATGGTCATCAGCTTGCCGCTGGCCACGGTTTCCAGGTAGCGGAATACCATGTTCTGCAGATTCATGCGGGCCACTTCCATCTTGGCCAGCTTCAGCTGAATCAGCTGGTTCTGGCCGATGGGGCGGCCGAACTGGGAGCGGTCCTTTGCGTACTGCACAGACAGCTCCAGTGCGCGCTCCACCATGCCCAGCGCCATGGCAGCGACCCCGGCACGTTCCTGCATGAAGGTCGCTTTGGCGCCGGAGCGGCCGTAGCTGTCCTCGCTGCCGCCCAGCAGGCGATCAACGCCGACCTTTACATCACTGAGGAACAGCTCACCCGTGGGAGAGGCGCCAATCCCCATTTTCTTGAAGGGTTTTGATTGCTCCAGGCCGGGCATGCCCTTGTCGAGAATAAAGGACACGATCTTGCGATCCTGGGGGGATACGCCTTCTTCATCCAGCTTGCAGATCAGGATGATGGTGTCCGCATACGGCCCGTTGGTGATCCAGGTCTTGCTGCCGTTGATGATGTAGCCACCCTGGCCATCACGTTTGGCCAGCGTCTTCATCTGCCCGAAGGCATCAGAGCCGGAATTCGGCTCGGAGATCGCCCAGGCGCCGATTTTCTCCATGGTCAGCAGTGGCAGCGCCCAGCGCTCCTTCTGCTCGGTGGTGCCTTTGCTCATGATGGCGCCGCCACCCAGCCCCATGGACACACCCATGGCGGTCACCAGGCCCTGACAGTGCCGGCACAGCTCGATGATCGGGATCATGGTCATCGCGGCCTGCTCGCCAGCGCCGGCGGAGGGGCCGTCCTTCTTCTTGTCCTCGACCTGCTCCCCGGCCGCGATGGCTTTCTCCCGGGCGATCTGCTTGTCGAAGTTCTGCTTCGCCATCACATCCATGCCGAAGGTCTTGATCATCTTGCGCAGGATGTCGTAGGGCGGTACGCCGTTGTATTCGATGTCATCCAGATGCGGCACGACCTCTTTCTGGACGAAGTCCCGCACCATGCCCTGAATCATGCGCTGTTGTTCATTCCACTCGATCATGGATGTTTCTCCTGGAAATTGAGCCCTGGAACCGGAAAGGGCGGCTGATTCAAACAACCGTTTGATTAACAGCCTACAGCAGCCTGCCGTGAAGTCACATGACCTTAAAGGACAGCTGGACTGGACTCTTTGCCCTGCGGCAGGGGGACTGCCTGAATGGTAATGGGCGCCTCGCCGGTGACTTCCATGGCAAAGCCGGTGGCGTCACAGCGTGCGGCCATCTCGATATCTGCCGCGCGCAGGCGGGGGTTGCGGCCCTCCAGGAACTTGACGGCAGAGCGCGCCTGGCAGGTCCGGGTTCTGGCCTGGTCCCGGCTGATACCGGGGCCGCCGAGCAGGAGACTGAGGTATTCGGCGCATGCCATATCCTCGTCCCCGGTGGGGTGAGAGGCCACCAGCAGCACATGATCCGGGTTGCGGGCCATGATGGCCTGAGCGGTTGCCTGGGCGCTGATCAGACCGGTGACAAACAGCCCGGCACAGGGCCGCGCGTTGAGGGTGGCTTTCATGCCATTGGTTGTGCGCATGATCAGGGTGCGTCCGGCGATATCCGCGTTGTCCACCTCCCAGGGGGAGTTACCGAAATCGAACCCGTCGATCGGCAGCGCGTCGATCTCCCCGGCGAGCAGCGCCCGGGGATACTGCTCGCGCATCGCAAAGGCCTGCTCCGCAGTCTCTACCGGCAGTATCTGCGTGACGCCGCGGGTGAACGCGAAGTGGGTGGTGGTGAACGCCCGGATCACATCAATGACGACGGTGATGCCATCCGGGTTCGCTGGCGGGTAATGGCCCTGGTAAATCGTAATGTCCAATATGGCTACCTTTAGATACCTTGATTCAGAACAGCAGGCCGACACCCCAGGTGGCGTTATTGAAGGCATCGTCCTTGCCGCTGTAGCGTTCCACCGAGATGGTGAAGGTGATGCGGTCCGCCAGCAGCAGCCGCTGGCGCGGTGTGCTTTCCTGGGTCAGGAAATCGACGATGGAGCGAAAGTTGAAATCCGAGCGCAGCCGCAGCAGTTCACCCTGATTCCCGTAACCGCCCTGGAACTGGATGATGCGACCGAAGCCCACGCCCGCGTAGACATTGTTGACGCGTTTATCGGCGACTCGCTCGGCATCCGCATCGGGTGTGGCAGAGCGGGCGTCGCCAAAGGACTTGCTGCCCACGCCGGCATTCAGCGCCACGCTGGAATAATTGGCATCAACAAAGAAGCCGGTTTCCACGCTCGCATTCGGATCGACCCGGCCGACGGAAAGCACGGTGCCCCGAATCAGATGGACGCCCTCGTAGCGGCCCTGGTCGGCTGTCGCCGTGCTGGTGCCCAGGCTGGCAGCCAGACAGACAAGTGCAGACAGGATGGTTCTGGTCGTTTTTGTATTGATGCTGCATTTCATGATGAGAGCCCCACACAACCGGCCGGCTTCATACCGACTCTTGTTCGCGCATTATGCCGTGTCTGCCGGGTAATGCGTAGATCAGTAATCCGAGGGCCCGGGCAGGGTGCGTGCCAGTGCCCACACATCGACCCGCGCCGCGCCTGCGCGCAGTAATGCCAGGCTGGCGGCCTGTGCCGTACTGCCGGTGGTCACGACATCGTCGATCAGCGCCAGATGCAGCCCTGTCACCGGGCGGCTGACGACCAGGGCATTGCGCAGATTGCGAAGCCGGGCGCTGGCGCCAAGCCCCTGCTGGGAGGGTGTGGCAGCGGGGCGGATCAATGCCGGTAACACGGGGATATCCAGCGTGGTCGCAGCGGTTTCAGCCAGGCGTGCAGCGGGGTTGAAGCCGCGCCACCACAACCGCCGCCAGTGCAGCGGCACGGGCACCAGGGCCTCCGGGCGGGGCACAGCCAGGTTGTCGTTGGCGATCTGTGCCAGCTGTGTTTGCCACAGGTGGAGCAAGGGTCTCTCCAGCGCCAGCCGCCGCTGGCGCTTGTAGCCCAGCACCAGCACATCGAGCGGAAACTGGTAAGCGAAGGGGGCAACCACCCGATCAAATGACGGCGGGCGGCGCAGGCAGCGTCCGCAGAGCGGCGGCAATGCAGGTGCCCCCTCCGCACCTCCGGTACGGTCCTGAGCGGTCATCAGGGGCAAGCCACAGCGGCAGGCGCTGCAGCCGGCCTGCTGCGAGTTTTGTTGCCACACCGGCATAGGCCTTATGTCTGTCAGGCAGCCGGCACATAGTCCGGTGTGGACCTCTGCGGGCAGGCGACACAGCGGGCAGGGCGGCTTTAACAGGTTAAAAATTGCCCATTCGTAAACTTTTGAGAGGTTCATCTGGTTGACATGTCCCTGTCGGCTACCTAATCTGCCCCCAGACTAACCGCCCCGGAGCAGGGACCATGACAGCCATTACCGCCAGTTCGCCGACGACATCCGCCCCATCTTCTGTCAGCCAGGGCGCAAGCCGGGCCTCTGACCAGAACACTCGCCACGACTGGCGCCGGGATGAGATCGAGGCACTGTTTTCCCTGCCCTTCAATGACCTCCTGTTCCAGGCTGCCTCTGTACATCGGGCCAACTTCGATCCGAATGCGGTGCAAGTGTCCACGCTGCTGTCCATCAAGACCGGTGCCTGCCCGGAAGACTGCAAATATTGCTCCCAGTCCGGGCACTACAACACCGAGCTCGAAAAAGAGAAGCTCCTCGAAGTACAGAAAGTGATCGAGGAAGCGAAGCTGGCCAGGGAGAAAGGCGCGTCCCGTTTTTGCATGGGGGCCGCCTGGCGCAGCCCGCGGGAAAAGGACATGGCCTATGTGCTGGAGATGGTCAAGCAGGTGAAGGCGCTGGGCATGGAAACCTGCATGACCCTGGGCATGCTCACCAAAGACCAGGCGGACTCGCTGGCGGACGCCGGTCTCGACTATTACAACCACAATCTGGACACCTCGCCGGAGTACTACGGCAAGGTCATCACAACCCGTACCTATGACGACCGCATCAACACCCTCGCCAACGTTCGCGATGCCGGCATGAAAGTCTGCTGCGGTGGCATCGTCGGCATGGGCGAAGGCCGCCACGATCGCGTTGGCCTGCTCCAGCAGCTGGCCAACCTGCCGCATCACCCGGAATCCGTGCCCATCAACATGCTGGTCAAGATTGAAGGCACGCCGCTGGCGAATGTGGATGACCTGGACCCGTTCGAGTTCGTGCGCACCATTGCCGTGGCCCGCATCCTGATGCCGCAATCGTTTGTGCGCCTGTCCGCAGGGCGTCAGGAAATGAACGACCAGACCCAGGCACTGTGTTTCATGGCCGGCGCCAATTCCATTTTTTATGGCGAGCGCCTGCTGACCACGGATAACCCCGAAGCGACCCATGATCGCCAACTGTTCAAGCGCCTGGGTATTCACCCGCTGACGCTGGAAACCGGCGACTATTCTGACGAAGCGGCGGAGCAGGCCCTGCAGGCGCAGATTGCCGGGCAGGAAGCAGAAGAGCAGGGGCTGTTCTATGACGCCATGGGCAAACGCGCCGCCAAGCCGGTGCTGAACAAGCGCGTCTCCTGAGCGGGCGCGCCCTGCCGCCAGCATGTCCGTAGCCACCGGCCCGACCGATTCTGCCCCCCCCTTCGATCTGGCGCCGGCGCTGGCCGCGCGCCGGCGCCTGCACCGTTACCGCCAGCGCCTCACCCAGAGCGCGCCCGCCGGACGCGAAGCGCTGGTGGACGGCAAGCGTTACCTGAATTTCTGTGCCAATGACTATCTTGGCCTGGCCAACCATCCGGAGGTGGTGCGCGCGCTGCAGACTGCTGCCCGGGACAGTGGCGCCGGGAGTGGCGCCTCCCATCTGGTGTGCGGCCACAGCCATCATCACCACGCCCTGGAAGAGGCCCTGGCAGATGCCACTGGCCGCCCCCGGGCGCTGCTGTTTTCCACCGGGTACATGGCCAACCTGGGCGTCATTGGCGCATTGCTCGACAAGCAGGATGCCGTATTGCAGGATCGCCTGAACCATGCGTCCCTGATTGATGCCGGCCTTGCCTGCGGCGCCCGTTTCCGCCGCTACCTGCACAATGATCCCGCCAGTCTCGGCACCCAGCTCGACAAGGCTGGCGATGCCCGCCGCAAGCTGGTGGTCACCGATGGCATCTTCAGCATGGATGGCGATGCTGCGCCGCTGGGCGCGCTGTGTGATGCCGCCGAAGCCCGCAACGCCTGGCTGATGGTGGATGATGCCCACGGCTTTGGCGTGCTCGGCCCCCGTGGCGCGGGGACGCCAACGGCACAGGGCGTGGCGGATCGGGTGCCGGTGTATATGGCGACTCTCGGCAAGGCGCTGGGCAGCTTCGGTGCCTTTGTGGCGGGCAGTGACGATCTGATCGAGACGCTGATCCAGTTTGCCCGGCCCTACATCTACACCACCGCCATGCCGCCGGCGGTGGCAGCGGCGACGCTGGTGAGCCTGCGGCTGACCGTGGCGGCGGATGACCGCCGGGAGCAACTCGCCGTGCATATCCGCCGCTTTCGCGAGGGCGCGGCACAACTTGGCTACACCCTGATGGATTCCGCGACCCCGATTCAGCCGCTGCTGATCGGCAGTGACGCCGATGCGGTAGCATTGAGTGAGCGGTTGCGGGAGCGCGGTTGCCTGATCTCCGCCATCCGCCCGCCCACGGTGCCCGAGGGCACCGCCCGGCTGCGCATTACCCTGTCTGCCGCCCACACGCAGCAGGATGTGGACACGCTGCTGGTCGCACTGGAGGAGAGCAAGCGCTGATGCCGACATTGATCCCGTTCCATAACACCTATCAGAGCACTGGCGCCGATCCGGAGCGTGCCCGGGATCTGGTGCTGCTGCATGGCTGGGGCCTGCACTCCATCGTCTGGGATGACATCATGCCCGGCCTGCTGGCGCACTTCCGCGTGACCGTGATTGATCTGCCCGGTATGGGCCAGAGCCCGCTGCCCAATGACGACTACACCCTGGATTTCCTGGTGACGCAGATGGCTGCCGTGATGCCGGCCCGGGCCCATATCATGGGCTGGTCGCTGGGCGGCATGGTCGGGATGGCGCTGGCTGCCCGATACCCGGAGCGCGTGCTGTCGCTGGTGACTGTGGGGGCGAGCCCGCGTTTCACGGTCAGTGATGGCTGGCCGGCGGCCATGGCGCCGGCCATTCTGGATAAATTCACGGAAGTCTTCGAAGAGGATGAGGCCGGCACACTGATCCGTTTTCTGGCGCTGAACTGCAAGGGCAGCGCGACGCAGCGCGACGATGTGCGTCGTCTCAAGGACATTCTCTATTTTTGCGGTCTCCCGGCGGGCCGGGCCCTGCGTGGCGGCCTGGCGATCCTGCGTGATGCGGATTTGCGCGACACACTGGCGGGCCTGAAGCAGCCGTTACTGATGCTGTTCGGCGAGAACGACAACCTGGTGCCCGCCGCCGTGATTCCCGACATCCAGCACCTGCACCCGGAGATGGACTGGGCCTTGCTGGCGGACATGGCACACGTGCCGTTTGTCTCGGCACCGGATATCTACCTGCAGGCTGTACTGGATTTTTACCGTGAGCAGGAGATCATCGAGTGGGAAGCATGAGCCGCCCGACGGCCTTGCCAGCCGCATCGCCAGCCCCGGGGGACAGCCACGCAGTGGGCCGTCATTTCGGTGGTGCCGCCCGGACTTACGATGCGCATGCTGACGTGCAACTCAGTGCCGCCCGTGCGTTGCTGGCGTTGTTGCCCGGCGACCTGCACCCGGCGAGAGCGCTGGATCTGGGCGCCGGCACCGCGCCCATGGCGCGCCGTCTGCAGGAGCGTCTGCCGCAAACACAGTGGCTGGCACTGGATATTGCCTTGCCCATGCTGCAGGAAGCGCAGATTCGCGGCCGCCTCAATGAGCGTTACGCCGCCGTTTGCGCGGATGTGACCCGGCTGCCTCTGGGCGACGGCGGCATCGATCTGCTGTATTCCTCCTTCGCCCTGCAATGGTGCCAGCAGCTCCCCGAGCTGGCCGCAGAGCTGACCCGTGTCGCGGCCCCCGGCGCTGCCCTGGCGCTATGCGTGCCGGTGGTCGGGACCCTGCAAGAGCTGCGTGACAGCTGGGCCGAAGCGGACAATGCGCCACATGTGAATCGCTTCCATACGCTGCAGGATTGGGAGGCCGCTTTTGTCGCGGCGGGCTGGTACACCGACACCGCGCATCAATGGCAAGTGCAGCAGCATTATTCTGACGTACGCGCCATCAGCGGCATGTTGCGCGCCACCGGCGCGCACCATGTGTTCCGCAGTCAGCCACAAGGCCTGACGGGCCGACGCCGCTTGCAGGCCATGCTGACTGCTTACGAGACTCGCCGTACCGCTGAGGGCCTGCCTGTGACCTGGCAGATTGGGCAGCTGGTGTTGCGCCGTCCCTGACAAACCCGCTACCGGATACATCAACCATGACCGAAAGACCTGTTCCCCGTGGCCGCTTCTTCATCACTGGCACCGATACCGGTGTCGGCAAGACCTGGGTTGCCAGCCGTTTGCTGGAGCGTGCCAGTGCTGCAGGCCTGCGCACTCTTGGCCTGAAACCGGTGGCTGCCGGGGCGGATGATCTGCCTTCGCCCTGTGGTACCCATACCGGGCCCACCAATGAAGACGCCCGCGCCCTGATGCAGGCCGCCAGCATCAAGCTGCCCTATGACCAGATCAATCCGGTCTTGCTCCAGGCACCGATGGCGCCCCATCTCGCCGCGCAGCAGGAAGGCAAGCGTCTGTCCGTTGCTCGCCTGGCAGGGTATGTGCGCGGTGCCTTACTCAGCGAGCAGGCGAGAGAGCCCGATTTGCTGCTGGTTGAGGGTGCGGGCGGCTGGCTGGTACCTCTCAACGATCGGGAAACACTCGCTGACCTGGCGAAGGAACTGGATCTGCCGGTGATCCTGGTTGTGGGGATGAGGCTGGGTTGCCTCAACCATGCGTTGCTCAGCGCTGAGGCGATTCGCGCCAGCGGTCTGCGGCTGGCGGGATGGGTCGCGAATCGGCTCCCGGAACAACCGATGACAGCGGTGGAAGAGAATGAAGCGACGCTGACCGAGTGGCTCAGAGCGCCGCGCATTCAGGCATGACCGGGCGGCGAGTCAGGCTCGTTTGCGTACCAGCCCGTCATCCAGCGCTTGCTGGAAATGTTCGGTAAGTGTCTCTTCCAGTGGTCGGTACTGCACGCCCAGGGCCTTGCTGCGGCTGTTGTCGAAGCGAATCCGGTGACCCACGTTCAGGCGAATGAACTGGCGTGTGACCGGGCCCATCATGGGGCCGAAGGCCCAGGCAATCAGCTTCGGCGCGCGCAGGCGCGGGAACGGGTAAGCCTTGCCGAAATGGCCTCGCAGAATGCGGGCAATGCCGAGCATGCTGATGTCCTGGTTGACCAGAATATAGCGCCCGCCAGCGTCCTGGCTGAAGGCGGCCAGCAGGTGCGCGCGGGCGACGTCGCGGACATCCACCACGCCAAAGCGCAGGTCCGGCACGCCGGTGCGCAGGCGACCATCACCGATCTGGCACAGGGCGTCGATGCTGGCGGATTTACTGGCGTTGGTCAGTGACGGGCCGTAAACCATGCCGGGGTTGATGGTGATCAGATCCCAGCGTTGTTGCTGCCCGTGCATCTGCCAGGCTTCTTTCTCGGCAGCGAGCTTCGAGTATTGATAGGGATTGTGGGTCTCGCTGCTGGTGGTATTCCAGTCGTCTTCGCTGAATGCGGCCTTGCCGCTGCGGGCGAGGTCTGCGTTATCACCGTAGATGGCGGCAACACTGCTGGTGACGATGACGCGTTTGACGCTGGCGGTTCGGTTGGCGGCATCCAGTACATGCCGGGTGCCTTCGACGGCGGGACGCACCAGTGCCTCGTGGGCGCTGGCAAACCCGGTCAGCACGAAAGGCGAGGCGGTGTGCATCACGATATCGCAGCCTTGCATGGCGGCGTCGAAACTCTGTGCATCCAGCAGGTCGGCCTTGAACAGCTTCAGGGTGCCGGGCGCCTGTGCGGCAATGCTCTGCAGGTGTGCCACGCTGGCGGCGTTGTCCGGGTTGCGCACAGTGGCGTGAACCGTGTGCCCTGCGTCCAGCAGATCCTTGACGATCCAGCCTGCGATATAGCCGGAGGCGCCGGTGACGAGCACGGTGGAGGGCTGGGGCTGATCAGTCGTGGTCATCGTGTTTCTCCGCTGAATGAGTGTTGATGCGACAGAGCCGCATCATATCAGCTTGTGCCAGTGGCGCGATGACAGCGGGGAGGGTAAGGGCTTAACCGCGGAGCACGACATCACGGTGCAAAAAAACGGCCACTTCATCACCGCGCAGGTCAGTAATGAAGGGCCGGACGGTAGTACCGGATACGCGTCAGTTCAGTCGGCAGCCGCTGCCTGAGAATGTACCGCTGATACCGAACACGGTGTTGTTCCAGCTGCCGCTGAGCGTGCCGGTGTCGCGGTTCAGCGTGCCACTGATAGTGCCCTCGGAGTAGGTGGCGCTCAGGGTGGTGCCGGACACACTGCCGGAGAGGGTGACCAACTCATCTTCGAGGATGCTGTAACCCACGCCCTGTACTGTGCCGTTCTCGCTGACGTCGAAACTGAAGAGGCCTTCGTCGTCGCCGGTAAAGGCACCGGTGAAACGGAAGTCGGCATTGCTGAGGCCGCCGATGCGCTGGCCGTTGAAAAAGCCGCCAATGGTGCCGTCAGTCCAGGAGCCGGCGACACTGTTGGCGTCAGGGAAGCGCCCACGGAAGAACGTATCGGAAGCGGTGCTGCTGACGAAGTCGGATTCCTGACTGTACTGAATGGGGTCGAAGGCGTTCAGCACGTACTCGCCGCCGTCAACACTACTGAAGGCTACGCCGGAAACGTCGCCGGTAAGCGCATCAACCAGGAAACCGAATGTGCCGCGATCGCTGCCTTGATAGGTCCCTCGATAGGCGCCAGCGCGGACGCAGCGAATGGTGGCCTGGAGATGATCAATTGCCTCGTTTTCACTGGGGAGTGTTGCGCCGGGGTGGACAGACGCCACATCACTGATGATGTCTGCGATATCCCCGGCGAGCGTGCCGCTGGCAAACTCGGGCTGATCCCAGCCCATGGCCAGGGCGCGCACATCGTCGGAAATAGTGATGCCATTATCCGGATCACCGTCTTCATCCAGCAACAACATGAAGCGCACACGCCCGGTAACGCCGGGCTCAATACTGATGCCTGCCTCTACCATGTCCACGGGAAGCACAACTGCCGAGCCCGGCGCGCTGCCGATCTCGACGTTGCCGACATTGAAGGTCACCGTGTCATTGCGGCGATAGCGAAACTCGCCGCGTTCATTGGTGGTGCCGGTGATACCGGAGGACGTACGGTAATCGATGCCGATGACATTGCTGTCCTTGAAGACACCGGTACGTTCGCCGCCACCACTGCTGCTGCCGCCCCCGCCGCAGGCAACGAGCAGGGTGCTGGAGATCAGTAATGGCATAAAAGATCTGACAGGAAACATGAGAATCTCCTTCTCGTGACACCTCAGCGGGTACGAGGGTTGCAGGGTGAGCGGGCGCCAGCGCCGGATGACAGGCTGCACTGGGACAAGGTGCCCGGAGCAAAATTGTCACCGGTGAGCGTGCCGGTGGGTGGGTTGCTTTGTGGTACCACGATGACGCCGGAGGTTTCCGGGAGGAAATCGAAATTGTTGGATGGTGCAAATGCGACCTGATGCCGCTCTGTCGGAATATCGCCGCCCGCCGGAATGCAGATGGTTTCTGATGCAGGGTAGCCGGACGGCCAACAGGTTTGAGCCACGTTCGGGCAGCTACTGATATCGCAGACTGTGCCGGAGACGGACAGCACGGTGTTTGAAGGGTCGTTGTCAAAGCCGTGGGTATAGAAGATGCGGATGTACTCCTCCTCGGATCGGGCGAGGTCACTGTCGCCCGGGCCGATGGCGCCGATGTTGACGGCGATCGAGCATTGCAACGCGGCGCTTTCCTGCGCCTGAAACGTGCTGAACGTCCCGCTGCAATTGCGGATGCAGGATGCGGCGCGCCAGCAGCGTTCGGAGCAGCCGGCCTCTTGCCCCTGCACGCTGGTGAGGATATCGCAGGCGTCGATGGTGAACTCGGGGCCCGCCTGTGCCGCAGTGGGTAGCACAAAGTGCTCACCTTCGATGTCGATATGCAGCCGCGTGATCGGGTACAGACTCTCGACGATAAACTCCATCACCAGTAAGCCATCCGGCGACTCGAAGGTCTCCACGCCGCGAATGATTGGCTCCTCACCGACACTGGTACTGGCAGGAAAGCCGCCACTGCCGCGCACCACCTCGGTGATGGCCAGCCCGTCAATGGGCGTATCGAAGGTGGATGGTGCGGGAGGGCCGCCGCCGCTGCTGCTACCTCCGCCACCGCCACAGGCGGCCAGGGCGAAGGTGAGTGTCAGCAACCAGAGCCACAGGCCGGTATGGCGCGTCCGGGATTGCAGGTATGAAGAGAGATAGGTGAAGACAGGCATGTGAGGCCTCCGGGACCGGTTCGCCAGGCGCAAGGCGCCGCAATAATGCGTTCAAGGCTGTGTCTTAAAGGCTATGGCGTCACTGCGGTGGCGGCTATCGGCCACATGGCCGGGCCAAATGGGTCGTATGGCGTGATCACGTTGTAGGCATCAGTGGTGCTATTGTCGAATTTCCCTATTATTCTGAATCACATACTCATAATTGAATTGGTGATGCGTTATGGCTTCTTCATTGGCGGGTTTCGAGCTGCAACAACGGGACTTGCTGTCCATGCCTCGGGATGTGTTTGTCCGGGGTGACGGGCCGGCGGTGATCGTGTTGACGGAAGTGCCGGGCATCACGCCCCAGGTGGCCGCCTTTGCCATGCGTGTCGCTGATGCGGGCTTTCGGGTTTATATGCCGCAACTGTTCGGCACCCCGGGCAAGCCGCTGACAAAAACATACGCCGCACGAACTCTTGGCAAGATCTGCATCAGTCGCGAATTCCGTGTGCTGGCGGCGAACCAGTCCAGCCCGGTGATCGACTGGTTGCGCGCACTGGCGCGGCAAGCCCATGAGGAATGTAGCGGCCCCGGTGTGGGCGTGGTGGGGATGTGCCTGACGGGCAACTTCGGACTGGCGATGATGCTGGATGCCCCGGTGATTGCCCCGGTGCTGTCACAGCCATCGCTGCCAGTCGGGCCAACACGTGCCCAGCGTGCTGCGTTACACGCCTCAGAGGAAGAGGTGGCAGCAGCGCACGAGCGGATTGCGTTGCAGGGCGCGCGCATTCTCGGATTGCGCTTCACCCAGGATCCGCTCTGCCGGGGCGAGCGTTTCGAGCGCTTGCGGGAGGAATTCGGCGATGCGTTTGAGGGTATTGAAATTGATGCCCGCCACGCTCGCAAGGGCACCGGCACGCCGGCACACAGCGTGCTGACCACACATCTTATTGATGAAGAAGGTGAGCCGACCCGTGAGGCGCTGGATCGCACCCTGGCTTTTCTGGCGCAGCAGCTACGGCCCTGAGAGCAGGGCCGCGACAGCAACGAGCCCGATCAGGCGACACCCTGGCTGCGCAGGTAATCTTCATAGCTGCCGTGATAATCGACGATCCCTGTGGGGGTCAACTCGATGATCCGGGTTGCCAGGGAGGATACGAATTCCCGGTCATGGCTGACGAACAACAGCGTGCCCGGGTAGTTCTCCAGCGCCAGGTTCAGGGACTCGATGGACTCCATGTCCAGGTGGTTGGTGGGCTCGTCCAGCAGCATGATGTTGGGACGTTGCAGCATGATCTTGCCGAATAACATACGGCCTTGCTCGCCCCCGGACAGCACATTCACCTTCTTGGCGATGTCGTCCTGTGAAAACAGCAACCGGCCCAGCGTCCCGCGAATGATCTGCTCGTCATCGCTGGGCTTGCCCCACTGGTTCATCCAGGGAATCAGCGTCATGGGCTCGGCAAAGTCCGAGGCATGGTCCTGGGCGTAATAGCCCAGCGTGCTGTTTTCAGACCACTTGATCTCACCGGCGTTGGGCGCCAGATCACCCACCAGGCAGCGTAGCAAGGTGGTCTTGCCGACACCGTTGGGGCCGATGATGGCCACGCGCTCGCCCACTTCGACGGTCAGGTTCAGATCGGCAAACAGCTCTTCATCAAAACGCTTGGCCAGCCCTTTCACTTCCAGCGCGTTGCGGAACAGCTTCTTGTCCTGCTCGAAAATGATGTAAGGGCTCTGGCGACTGGATGGCTTGATCTCTTCCAGTTTGATCTTGTCGATCTGCTTGGCGCGAGACGTGGCCTGCTTGGATTTCGAGGCGTTGGCCGAGAAGCGGCTGACAAAGTGCTTGAGGTCGGCAATCTGGGCCTTCTTCTTGGCATTGTCGGACTGCACCCGCTCACGCGCCTGGGTGGAGGCGGTCATGTACTCGTCGTAGTTGCCGGGGTACAGGCGCAGCTCACCGAAATCCAGGTCCGCCATATGGGTGCAGACGCTGTTGAGGAAGTGGCGATCGTGGGAAATGATGATCATGGTGCAATCGCGCTGGTTGAGGACGCCCTCCAGCCAGCGGATGGTGTTGATATCCAGGTTGTTGGTCGGTTCGTCCAGCAGCATGACATCCGGGTCGGAGAACAGCACCTGAGCCAGCAGCACTCGCAGCTTCAGGCCGGGGGCGATTTCGCTCATGGGGCCGAAATGCTGCTCCACGGGAATGCCGACACCCAGCAGCAGGTCGCCGGCACGGGACTCGGCGGTGTAGCCGTCCATCTCGGCGAACTCCCCTTCCAGCTCGCCGGCACGCAGCCCGTCCTCTTCGGTCATCTCCGCCTTGGCATAGATGGCGTCGCGCTCTTCCTTGATCTTCCACAGTTCGTCATGGCCCATGATGACCGTATCCACCACCGAGTACTGCTCGTAGGCGAACTGGTCCTGGCGCAGCTTGCCGATGCGCTCATTCGGATCTTTGGAGACATTGCCGGAGGACGGTACCAGGTCACCACCCAGAATCTTCATGAAGGTGGATTTGCCTGAGCCGTTGGCGCCAATCAGGCCATAGCGGTTGCCGTCGCCGAATTTGACGGAGACGTTTTCGAACAGCGGCTTGGGACCGAACTGCATGGTGATGTTGGCGGTGGTCAGCAATGTCTTCTTCCGGAATCAGGGGGCAGAGGCGCGATGGGGCGCTCGTGCAGGGATACAAGGGGCGCGGAGTATGCCACACCCGGCTCTCCGGGTCATTTCCGGTGACATTACGGGCATGAATTGCGGGGCACAAAAAAAGGCCGCACCGGAGTGCAGCCTTTCTTTGGTCAACCCGGCCGGAGCCGGGTTGCGCGCTAGTCTGAAATTCAGATAGCGACGATGTTCTCTGCCTGAGGACCTTTCTGGCCCTGAGTAACAGTGAACTGTACTGCCTGACCTTCGGTCAGAGTCTTGAAGCCTGAGCCAGAGATAGCGCTGAAGTGAGCGAACACGTCAGGGCCGCCTTGCTGCTCGATGAAACCAAAACCTTTAGCTTCGTTGAACCATTTTACAGTGCCGGTTACGGTATCGGACATGATATAAATTCCTGTTTTCATAAGTAATTGTGCCTGCCGTCAGCATCCATCAAGGATATTGTTGGCGGGCGATTTGGTGCTTTAACACGGTGTACTTACTTATAAAGAACAGACCGAACACTACCGAAACGGGCATCGAAATGGATCTTATAAGAAGACTTCGTACTGTCACACCCCGTATAGACTAGGCTAATCTGCCTCGTAGTCAATGATTATTTCCCGTGAAAGGGCCTTCCGGGGCCCTCGGGACCGGAGGCAGGCTGAATGTTCACACTGCGGCGAGAGGGCGATTATCGTATCCGCCTGACGCGCATACTCAAGGATGCCGGGCCTCACCGCGCCGAGCTGTACCTGTTTGTACCCCATGATCTGGACCTCTCCGGGCAGACGATGCCGGAGCAGCAGTTCTTCCACGGGAGCCTGCACCACCGTTTTCGGCTGGTCGGACAGCCGTCGCGGGACCGGGCCAGCGTGAAGGACCCGGCAGTCTCCCTGCTCTCGCCCTACTACGAGGTCACTTTCGGCACCTGGTTTGCCAGCTACCAGACCTCCATGGAGCGGTTGCGGCAGCAGCTGGGCAAGCCCGGGGGCCTGGCGGAGGACATCGACAGGGCGCTGAAGCTGACGCAGCGCTTTGCCCAGCGCTTGCGGGAGTCCCAGCTGGATGAGGACAAGAAGGATCGCTACTTCAGGCACCTTGATGTGTACTTCTCCTGGTATGCCGAGCAGTGGTTCCTGCAGGCCATGACCAGCGAGGGCTACAGCGCCCTGGCGCAAGAGATCCGTGACGAGGTGCTGGCGTTCCTGACGCAGGAGCAGGACTGGCGCACAAGCCGGAAGTATCAGGCGGACTACGAGGGTGACCCGGTCAAGATCTGGAACCGCATGCGCCTGTACAGCAAGCTGATCGAGTATCCGGTGAGCCTGCGTCCGCAGATGACGGAGCTGGGGACGGGTACCCTCAAGCTGGTCAAGGCCACCTCCACCATGCTGGTGATGAGCTTTTTTACCCTGCTGATATTTCGCGCCCGGGAGTCTGCGCACGAACTGACGCTGTCGCTATTGCTGCTGATCGCCTTCATTTACGCCCTGCGCGATGTGCTCCGCGACGATCTGATCAGAACGGTGACCCGGCGGGTCAGGAAAGGCAGGCCCAAATGGCGTGTGCGTTTGCTGAAGCCCTATACCAGCAAGGCTGTGGGGCAGCAGTTTATCTGGCTGGATTACAAGAAGCTGGCAGAGCTGCCGGAGCTTATTCGGGAAAACCGTGGCAAGTGGTACATCAGCGAGGAGCGGCAGGTGATCTGCTACCAGTCGACGCTGACGCTGGATTCGGCGGCGGTGGCCCATGACCAGATACAGGAGAATCTGTCACTGGACTGCCATGCCATGTGCGAGATGATCAATAACACCCGGGACAGGCTGTTCAGCTATGAGAGCTTTCCGCCTGACAGCGAGCAGATACAGACGCAGACCATCGACAAGCATCATTACTTCAATCTGTTGCTGATACGTCGCGGCTCTGCCGACGGTGCGCCCCATGCGCAGCGCTGGCGCCTGACCCTGTCGGGGCAGGGAGTGGTGGCCTGCGACGCCAAGAAGATGCACGGCAAGGCATGATGCCGATGATAAAAAAGCCGCGACGTTCCGGTCGCGGCTTTTTCTAACGCACGTTTCTAACGCACTGGCCGTCAGCGACTGACGGCGCCGTCAACGGCGATTTCCACACGACGGTTCTGGGCGCGACCCTGCGCGGTGTTGTTGTCAGCAATCGGCTTGTCGAAACCATGTCCTTCGGTCTCGATCTTTTCGGCGTCAATCTCTTTGGTGACGAGATAGGCCTTCACTGATTCTGCACGTTCTTTGGAGAGCCGCTGGTTCAGTGCGGCACTGCCAGTATTGTCAGTGTGACCGGAGACCGTAATCAGGGAGACGTTGCTGCCCATTTCCCTGATCTGCGCGGCCAGGATATCCAGTTCGCGTTTGCCGTCGTCGCTGAGCTCTGAACTGCCGATGGCGAAGGTCGCGCCAGCAGACAGGGTCACGTCGTGCAGGCGTGGTGCACGCGGGCGTGGCGGCGGTGGTGGCGCTGGCTCGGCGCGAGGTGTGGCGACCAGATCAGGATCGCATTCCAGCGTGGCCTTATCGGCGCTCCAGGAACCTGTGCGTACACAGTTGCCATAGCCGTCTCGAACATGCTCGCCATCACTGTCCAGCCAGTAACCGGGCTGGGCATGGGTTGCACCGGCAACAACCAGTGCCAGAAGGGGTAGCATCCGTTTCATAGATTACTCCGTATTTCTGATAGAGGGAGCACGACGGCTCCCGGGTCCCGACGCTGCACACGGCAGCGCCCTGATACCTGCAAGGCCTTTCCATGATGCCGATATCAGTCAGGGCGAAGTGTAAAAAACGGCTATATTTGCGGAGGGTTTTGTAAGTGTGCGGGGGGTGAACGCATAACATGATGACACGCTTGTGTCAGAACGGGGCGTGATTCAAAAAAAGCGCCTGTTTCAAAAAATGCCCATTTCAAAAAATGCCCGTCTCAGAAGATGCTATTGTCGAGCCCGGCCGCCATATACAGACCCAGTGCCTCACAATCGGCCTCGAACTGATCCTGCCAGTCTCCCCGGCAGGTCACTATGTCCTGCACCAGCTTCCAGCGCAGACCGGTGAGGATGCTTTCCAGCGCCCGGCGCGTGCCGGTGCCGTCGTGGCCGGCGCGGATGTACACGGCACACGGCAGCCCCTGCTTTTCTTCCAGTACCGGGTAGTAGCTGCGATCAAAGAAGTCTTTCAGGGCGCCACTCATGTAGCCCAGGTTTTCGGTGGTGCCGAGAATGATGCCGTCGGCCTGCCGCACGTCATCAGGGCCGGCTTCCAGCGGTGGCAGCCAGCGCGTCTTCACGTTCTCGATATCGTCATGGCTGGCGCCGCGCAGTACTGCGTCCACCAGTCGGCGCGTATTGGCAGAGGGCGCGTGAGCGACGACCAGCAGTTGTTTGGCGGGCACGGTCTGTCTCCGTTGACGGGTTGTGCCGTCAGTGTAAAAGGAATGGCGCCTTCTCGACCACTGACGGCGGAACGGGCATGCTGAGATGCCTGATCCTGTGCAGGAGTCGTGTCGGTCATGGAATTTGCCCACATCAGTATGTTGGGGCTGTTACTGGTTGTCCTGGTGCTGTTCGCCTGGGGGCGCTGGCGCTATGACGTCGTGGCCCTGATGGCGATGCTGGCGGTCGTGCTGGCGGGCTGGGTGCCCGCGAACGATGCGCTGGCAGGCTTCGGTCACCCGGCCGTGATCACGGTGGCCGCTGTATTGACCATATCCCGTGCGCTCAGCAACGCAGGCACAGTGGACCTCCTCACGGCGCGCATCATGCCGCTGACCGGATCGCTGTACGCGCATATCGGCCTCATGGCCCTGGTGGTCGGTTTCGCTTCGGCCTTCATGAACAATGTCGGCGCCCTGGCGCTGATGCTGCCCGTGGCACTGGCGTCGGCGCGCAAGCGTGAACGGTCGCCGGGGATTCTGCTGATGCCGCTGGCGTTCGGCTCCATTCTGGGTGGCCTGGCCACGGTGATTGGCACACCGCCGAACATCATCATTGCGACATACCGGGCAGACCTGACCGGTGAAGCCTTCTCCATGTTTGATTTCACCCCGGTGGGCGGCCTGGTGGCACTGGTGGGTATTGCGTTCGTGTCGCTGGTCGGCTGGCGCTTGCTGCCCCGGGGAGTGGGCGCGGATAGTGGCGGCCACGTGGAAATCGACAGTTATATCTGCGAACTGCGGGTGGCCGAGGGTAGCGATCTGATCGGTGAACGGCTCGGTTCGCTTTCCGAGGTGTTTTCTGACGACGCCATGGCCGTGGGGCTGGTGCGTGGCAAGAAT
Source organism: Alcanivorax sp. (assembly GCA_022565695.1). Classification (GTDB taxonomy): domain Bacteria; phylum Pseudomonadota; class Gammaproteobacteria; order Pseudomonadales; family Alcanivoracaceae; genus Isoalcanivorax. Next base: position 752,952 of record JAIUME010000001.1, read on the forward strand.
CAGTATCTGCACCCGCATGCCTGGCGCGTGCTTGAGCAGGGTGACCTGCTGATCGTGCGCACGGACCCGGAAGCGCTGCGGCCCTTGCTGGAGAAGAATGGTCTGGAACTTGTGGCCAGCAAGCTCAGTGGACTGGAGAACATCAAACCCGAGGACCTGCGTCTGGTGGAGGCCACGGTGCCGCCGCGCTCGCCGCTGGAAGGGCGGGACAGTGCTTTCCTGCGCCGCCGTACCGGGCAGACCGTGAGCGTGGTGGCCATGGCCCGCGAAGGTGCATCAATTCGCACCCGGGTACGGGACCAGACGTTCCGCGCCGGTGATGTGCTGCTGCTGCAAGGGGAGCCGGACAGTATTGATGACAGTATTGCGGATCTGGGGTTGCTGCCGCTGGCGGAACGCGACATCAAACTGAATCGGCCCATGCGCGCCCTGACCGGGCTGGTGGTGTTTGCCGTGGCACTGACGCTGGGCGCGACAGTGATGTCATTACCGATTGCCCTGCTACTGGCGGTGGTGATTTACGTCCTCATCGATCTTTTGCCGGTGCGTGAATTGTATCGGGATATCGACTGGTCCGTGCTGGTGTTGCTGGGGGGCATGATGGCGGTGGGGCAGGCACTGATGACCACCGGCACAACCGACCTGGTGGCGGGCGCCATCGTTCAGGTGACGGATGGCTTGTCACCGATCTGGGTGCTGACGCTGGTGCTGGTGGCCACCATGTGTCTGTCCGATCTGGTGAATAACGCCGCCACCGCATTGATCATGGCGCCGATTGCCTATGGCGTGTCGCTGCAGATGGGTGTCAACCCGGATGCCTTCCTGATGGCGGTGGCGATCGGTGCATCCTGTGCCTTCCTGACGCCCATCGGTCACCAGTCGAACACGCTGGTGATGGGCCCCGGCGGGTATCGCTTCGGGGACTACTGGCGTATGGGGCTACCGCTGGAAATCATCATTGTGCTGGTGGCGGTGCCGGCGATCAGCTACTTCTGGCCACTGTGATCCTGCGGCTGGCTTCTGTCCGCCTGCGGCTGCCTGAGCGCATCGAGAATCGGGCAGTCGGGGCGCGCGTCACCCTGGCACTGGCGAGCGAGGGTTTTCAGTGTGTCGGCCATGGCTTGCAGTGACGCGATGCGCGCATTGAGCGTGGCGATGTGGTCATTGGCCAGGCGCTTCACATCCGCACTGGCGCGGGTCTTGTCCCGCCAAAGGCTGGTGAGGGTGCGCAGCTGGGGCATGGAAAACCCCAGCTCCCGGCCCCGGCGAACAAACAACAGCATGTGAATGTCCTCTTCCCGGTAATGCCGATAGCCTGATGCGGAGCGTGGCGGCGCATCGATCAGGCCGATGTCCTCGTAATACCGGATCATTTTTGCGGACACGCCCGAGGCGGCTGCCGCTTCGCCGATCTTCATGATGGTTCTCCCTGTACATTCAGACCGATGGGCCGGAAACGCTTCAGGCGCAAGGCGTTGGTCAGCACAAACAGACTGGACAATGCCATGGCGCCAGCGGCAAAGACCGGCGACAGCAGAATGCCCAGCGGCACATAAAGCACCCCGGCGGCCACCGGTATCAGGGCCGTATTGTAGGCAAAGGCCCAGAACAGGTTCTGGCGGATATTGCGCAGGGTCGCCCGGGATAACGCGATGGCCCGGGGCACGCCCAGCAACTGGCCGGACATCAGCACCACATCAGCACTTTCGATGGCGATATCCGTGCCGGTACCGATGGCAATGCCGACGTCCGCTGCTGCCAGGGCTGGCGCATCATTGATGCCGTCGCCGACGAAGGTGATGGTGCGGGTGAGGGTGCCGTGGTGTCCGTGTTGCTGACGCAGTGTGTTCAATGCCTCGACCTTGCCGTCCGGCATGACACCGGCCAGCACCTCATCAATGCCGGCCTCCCGGGCAATGGCTTCCGCCGTCGCGGCCTGGTCGCCGGTGATCATGACCACCTTCAGGCCCATGGCTTTCAGCTGGCTGATGGCCTGCCGGGCATCCGGCTTCAGCGCATCGGCCACGGCGCACAGCCCGGCAAGCTGCCCCGCCACGGCGATATACAGCGGGGACTTTGCCGCAGCCGAAAGCCTGGCGGCATCGCTGGCCATCGCCGAGGTGTCGATGCCGTGTTCTTCAAGCCACGCGCGGTTGCCCACCAGCACGCGTTCGCTGGCCACCGTCGCCTCGATGCCGCGTCCTGCCGTGGCTGAGAAATGCGTGGTGGCGGGCAGCATCAGCCCGGCGTCGGTGGCGGCGTCGACCAGCGCCCGGCCCAGCGGATGCTCGGAGCCCTGTTCGGCGGCGGCCACCTGTGCCAGCAGGGCATCGCGATCCCGCCCTGCGGCAGGGATCATATCTGTCAGGTGGGGCTCGCCCCGGGTCAGGGTGCCGGTCTTGTCGAACGCCACGGTGCCAGTGTCACGCAGGCTTTGCAGCGCTTCGCCATGGCGGAACAGAATGCCGAGTTCGGCCGCCCGCCCGGTGCCCACCATGATGGAGGTGGGAGTGGCGAGGCCCATGGCGCAGGGGCAGGCAATGATCAGCACGGCCACCGCATTGACCAGGGCAAAGGTCAGTGCAGGCGCCGGGCCGAGTAGCAGCCATACCAGCAGCGTGACAACGGCAGCCGCCATCACGGCGGGCACGAACCACAGGGTAACCTTGTCCACCAGCGCCTGAATCGGCAGCTTGCCGCTCTGGGCCGCCTCGACCATGCGCACAATCCCGGCCAGCACGGTGTCCGCGCCAACGCGCTCGGCACGAAAAACAAAGCCGCCCCGCTCATTGACGGTGCCGCCCACCACCTTGTCGCCGGGTTCCTTTGCCACGGGCAGGGGTTCGCCGCTGATCATGGATTCATTGACGAAGGAGCTGCCCTCCACGATCTCGCCATCCACGGCAATCCGTTCCCCCGGGCGCACGCGAATCCGGTCGCCGATGATCAGGTCGGCAACCGGCAAATCCTGCTCTTTGCCATCGCGATTGACCCGCGCCGTGTCCGGCTGCAACTGCAAAAGATGCTGGATGGCGCTACTGGTCCGGCCGCGGGCCCGGGCCTCCAGATAGCGGCTCAGCAGAATCAGCGTGACGATGACGGCGGCGGCTTCAAAATAGATATGCGCCGTGCCCTCGGGCAGCCAGTGCGGTGCGAAGGTGGCCACCATGGAATAGCTCCAGGCGGCGGAGGTGCCCAGCACCACCAGCGAATTCATATCCGGCGCGGCCCGCAACAGGGCCGGCACCCCGGCGCGGAAAAAGCGCAGACCCGGGCCGAACAGCACCAGCGTCGTCAGCAGCGCCTGGATCAACTGATTGGGGCGCTCGCCCAGGGTGTGCATCACCCAATGGTGCATGCCGGGGATCATATGGCTGCCCATCTCCAGGATAAATACCGGCAGCGTCAGTGCAGCGGCAAACCAGACCGCACGTTTTAGTGCCACGGCATCCAGCTCACGGGCGTCAGCCGCCGGTGAGGCGCCGCTAGGTGTGCTGTCTACCGCAGTGGCGCCATAGCCCGCAGAGGACACGGCAGCTTGCAGTGCCTCGATGCCGATGTCGCCAGAGTGGGTGACATGGGCGCGTGCGGTGGCCAGATTTACCGTGGTGCCGGTCACGCCGGGCACCGCGTTGAGGGCCCGTTCGACTCTGCCGACACAGCCACCGCAGGTCATGCCGGTGATATCAAGATCGATGGTGTCTGCGCGGGGCATGGTGTTCTCCTGGGCGGTTGCTGATTGAGATCAGTAACAGGATCAACCTTACCACCATGGCAGGGTCAAGCATGCCTCCACGCTTTCTGAACCGGCTGGAAAGCGGGTGTCGGGCGGGGAGGGCTCTGCTATGCTCGGAGGCATGGTGTTACGTTATCTGATCGCAGTGCTTTGCCTGATGACCCTGCCGCTTATGGCGCAGGGGCATGGCGGCTGCGCGGACGGCGTGCCCTCGGGAGAAGCCTCGATGACGCACGATGCTGACCCGTACACAGCCCAGCATCACGCCAGCAGCCACAACGCTCGCGAGCAGCATGGCAATGAACACGCTGCCAGCGACCAACTGGCCAGCACGCACGATTGCGGCGACTGTGACACCCTGTGTCTGATCCAGTGCAGCACCACCAGCGCGCTGACGGTATCGGTGCTGCAGTGGCAGCGTGACACCGTCGATATCTTCTCAGAGCACCGGCATTTCCCGCCGCTCGCCGCGCATACCTCGCCGCTCCTGCGGCCGCCCTCCTTGATCCTCATCTGAATCGTTTCTGGTGCGTGTACGGCCATGATGTGCTGTGCCCGCCGGTCAGATTTTTTGTGAGGGAGTCTTTATTGTGAAAAGTCATTCGACTGCCCGGCTGGTCTGGTTGTTACTGCCGTGGCTTGCGGGCTGTGCAGTGGCGCCGCCGGACGATGGCAGAGAGCGTGTCAATCAGGCGCTGGCGGCACGCGGCGTTGTCGACGAGGCCCGAGTGGATTCAGACCAGGCGGGTTCAGATCAGGCAGGGTCAGGGCTTGCCGAATCAGTCACGGGACAACTGACCCGGGCTGACGCAGTGCTGTACGCGCTGACGCGCAATCCGCGTGCGCAGCTTGAGTATCAGCGGCTGGATCTGGCCGCCGCCGATATCGTTGCCGCCAGCCAGTTGAGTAATCCCCGTCTGTCGTTGTCCTGGCTGCGCCCGGAAGGGGGCGGCGGCAATGAAACGGGGATCGGCATTGCGCAGAATTTTGCCGGCTTGCTGTTACGCCCGGCGTTGCGCGGACAGGCAGACGCCCGTTATGAAGCCGGACTGCTGAGAGCGGAAGCGGCCATCCACCACCTGGCGGCGGACACGGAAAGTGCCTGGTATGCCCTGGTGGCCGCAGAGCAGACGTTGCAGGTGCAGGAGTTGGTCACGCGTGCGGCGATGCTGGCGGCGGAACTCGGGGAGCGTTTCCGGGACGCCGGCAATATCAATGCGCTCACCGTGTCGACCTTGCACGCCGAGGCCGCCGAGGCGCGCCTGGCGCAGATCGCTGCCCGCCGTGATCGGGACAGGGCGCGTAGCGAACTGGGCCGCCTCATGGATGTGGCGCCGGGCACGGACTGGTCAGTGCAGACGCAGTTGCCGCTGCCGCCCTCCTCGATGCCGTCCGCTGATGCCCTGATCGAGACAGCCCTGGCGCGCCGCCCGGATATTCAGGCGGCTGATGCCGATGAGGCCTGGCTGGAGGACAATCTTGCGCTGGTGAACCGCTACCGCTGGCTGGGTGATCTGGATATCGGCGTGCGTCATGAACGGGAAGGCGATGGCACCCGCCTGACCGGGCCGACGCTGGGCCTGGGGCTGCCGTTGTTTCACCGTAACCAGGCCGGCGTGCTGGCGGCGGAGGCGCAGCTGGGCCGGGCGAAACTGTCCCGCGAACAGTTGCGCCAGGAGACCGGGCACAGCATCGCGCAACTGCACCAGGCGCTGCATTGGCTCAGCGAAAGTCTGGCGGTGCGCGAGGAATCCTTGCTGCCGGCCCGGGCGCAAGTGGTGGCGCGGCGGCAGGAGCGGGTCAACTACATGTTTGACGGCATTTTCGACCTGCTGGCGGCGAAGCAGGACGAGTTGATCGCCTGGCAGTCCCAGGTCGCCACCCTGGCGGATTACTGGCAGGTGCGCACGCGGCTGGTGCTGGCCGTCGGCGGCGAATGGCATGGCAGAGAACAAGGCGCGTTGATGGATGAGACGGTGCTCGACACCCGGCGGCTGGAACATGCGCCACAGGGGGCGAGCCACGAAGGGCATGAGCACCACGGCCACGACCACCACGATGACCATGACCACCATCATCACCACCATCATCATCATCAGGGAGGACATCACTGATGAAACGCAGAGACTTCATGCTGGCGGCCGGTGCGTTATTGCCCGCAGCCACACTGACCCGTGCGCTGGCGGATGCCGGCCACGTGCACCATAACGCAGGCGAAGCCACGCCCGGGCGGCAACACCCGCAAGGGTATATGCCCGTGCACACACCCAATGGATGGACCTTGCCCTATAAAATGAACGATGGGGTGAAGGAATTTCATCTTGTGGCGGAGGAAATCGAACACGAATTTGCGCCGGGCTCGAAAGCCCGATGCTGGGGCTACAACGGCACCACACCGGGGCCGACCATCGAGGCAGTAGAGGGCGACCGGGTGCGTATTTACGTCACCAATCGTTTGCCGGAATACACTTCCGTGCACTGGCACGGCTTGATACTGCCCTCCGGCATGGACGGTGTGACCGGCGTGACGCAGCCGCCGATCAAGCCAGGCGAAACCTTCGTGTATGAATTCACCCTGCAGCAGCATGGCACACATATGTATCATCCCCATGCCGATGAAATGGTGCAGATGGCCATGGGCATGATGGGCATGTTCATCATTCACCCGCGAGACGGCGAGGCTGTGCCGGTGGATCGTGATTATGCGATCCTGCTGCACAACTGGGCCTTGCACCCCGACACCTCGCGGCCTGATCCCTCGGTCATGCAGGACTTCGATCTCTGGAGCATGAACTCGAAAGTCTTCCCTGCCATTGATTCCCTGGTGGCCAGAACGGGGGAACGCGTGCGCCTGCGCATCGGTAATCTTTCGATGTGGAACCACCCGATGCATGTGCATGGGGTGAAATTCGAGGTGACCGGCGGTGACGGCGGGCGTTGGCCGCGCAGCCTCTGGCGCCGGGAAGCGACGGAGATTGTGGCGGTAGGTCAGGCCCGTGATTTCGAGTTCGAGGCGGTGCCGGGAGACTGGGCGTTCCATTGTCATATGTCACACCATGTGATGAACCCCATGGGGCATGATATTCCCAACACACTGGGTGTGCGGCAGTCCGATCTCGAAGCGCAGATCAGAACGCTGTTGCCGGACTACATGGCCATGGGGAAACATGGCATGGCGGAACACCAGGTGCACACAGACAGTGGTCATATGAAGGGCCCGGACAACACGCTGGCCATGATGATGGGGCAGGGCCCCTTCGGGAATATTGGTATGGGCGGCATGTTCACCCTGATCAAGGTTCGCGATGATTTGCGCCCCGGCGATTTCAGCGATCCGGGCTGGTACCGCCACCCGGAAGGGAGCGTGGCCCGCAAGGTAAGCAGCAATCCGGACTTTGGTGCACCGACAAGGCGCGGCACACCACGCACAGATAACAGCGACGACCTGCCGACACCGCGCAGGGATCATTCCCATCATTGAGCGATTTACGGGAGAGCTTTATGCAAGTACGACAGATGTACCGGCAGCGGGGTGTTGCCATGCTGATTTTCATGGTGCTGCTGGTCATGGTGATCATCGCTGGCGCCGGTTGGCATTTCGCACCGCGACCTGATGCCGGGGCGCAGTCGCCTGCGGCAACGACCCCAACCACAACCACAAGTACAACCTCGGCAGATGACGTGCTGCCGCCCATCACTGTCTGGCACAGCCCGACCTGTGGCTGCTGCGGTGATTGGGTCACGCATCTGGAAGAGAACGGCTTCACGGTGCAGAAATACATTCAGCACAATGTGCCCCTGATCAAATACCGGCTGGGCCTGCCACCGGACATGGCCTCGTGCCACACCGCCATGGTGGAGGGGTACACGATCGAAGGCCATGTGCCTGCGGATGACATCAAGCGGTTACTGGCAGAGCAGCCCTTTGCCAGAGGGCTGGCTGTGCCGGGCATGCCGGTGGGCTCACCCGGCATGGAAATGGATGGGCGTGTGGATGCCTACGATGTGCTGCTGTTTGATCAGGACGGGGAAACAACGGTATTCAGCAGTTACCCCTGACCGGTTCATGCCGATTGACTCATGAAAGACAGCGGGTGAAGAATGCGGCGATATCACTGATTTCCGGCAGGCAGACTTCATGTCCCATGGGGTAGGTCAGGTAAGCAGGCGAGAGGCCCATTCCCTGTAGCTGCGCTACCGCCCGCTGGCCCAGTTGTTCCGGGACCATCGGATCGGCGCTGCCGTGACAGATCTGCACGGGCAGCGACCGGTTCGCCGCGTTGAGACGCGTCGTATCCGGCGTGGCAAAATAGGTAGAGAGCGCCAGCAAACCGCCAAGCGGTTTGTCACAGGTCAGCGCTGCGTGATAAGCCACGGCCCCGCCCTGGGAAAACCCTGCAACAATGATGCGCGAGCTGTCGATGCCGCGCGCGATCTCGCGTTCGATGAGCGCCACTGTCTTGCTGGCGGAATCCAGCAGCTGCGCTTCGTCCACCACACGATCCAGATCCATGGCCTTGATGTCATACCAGGCGGGCATGCGCATGCCGCCGTTGACGGTGACCGGAATTTCCGGTGCATGGGGAAAGATGAATCGCGCAGCGATGGAAGCGGGTAGCCGCAGCTCCGGCACGATGGGTTCAAAATCATGACCATTGGCGCCGAGGCCATGCAGCCAGATGATGGCGGCATCCGCATCACGATGCTGCGGCGCGATCTCGACGCAGGGAAGGTAAGTTGCTGAGGGTTGCACTGGTCGCTGCACTGATCGTTGCTCCGTTCTTTTGAGGGCCGAGCCGCAAAGCATACCACGTGCGAAAATCGCAACGGCAGGCGCTTTCTAACGCGCACCGCATCAGCGTTGAATCTGCCACTGACCCTCTCTATGCAGGAACGTCATGGTCAGTGGCACACTCTTTCGCTCTCCCGCCTCGAAGTCTCCGAAGCGATGGGTCATTTCCGCAACAGTGATGCTGTCCTCTGCGGTGCCGTGGCGTGCTTCCAGATCACTGCGGCTGGTCAGCATTTCGGCCTCAAGCCTGCAGCGCACACTGGCGGTGTCGCCTTGCTGTGTGGCGCGACACTGATCAACACCCACAATGCGTGCGTGTTGACGGCCTTCCTGACGGTTTTCCTGTTGAGCCAATTCGGCGGTGATCATCTGCGCCCAGTCGGGTTCATTTTTCTGACATGCGACAGACATCAGGATGACAAATGTAACCGCTATACGCTGTACATGGTTTTTCATTGCAGCTACCTAAAGTAACGTTATTGATACGTTCGTTCCAACTCGGTGGGCATAGCATAGCGCACAGATACCACCCGAGGGGAACACCAATTCATGAACGACGATCGACGTACGGTACTCAAGGGGATTGCCGTTGTATCAGCGGCAGCCGTGACGGGTTGTGGGGGCAGTACATCCGGCGATCTGTCGACACCTGATGTGCCGCGTGGCGCGTCGCAACCTGTTGCCTTCGAGCATGGCGTTGCATCCGGTGACCCCCTGTCTGACCGGGTCATGCTGTGGACGCGTGTGACACCGCAGAATAATGCGCCCCATGATCGGCCCGTGGTGCCGGTGACGGTCACTGTGGCCCACGATGTGGGGATGACCCAGCCTGTCAGGCACTATCAGACCCAGGCGCGCCCGGAGCAGGATTATTGCGTCAAGGTGGATGCCGTCGGTCTGCAACAGGATCGCTGGTACTACTACCAGTTTGCCGTGGGCGAGCAGCGTTCGCCGGTGGGGCGGACGCGGACCTTTCCGGCGGCGGGGCGCTTTGCGGATCGCGCCCGTTTTGCGGTGGTGTCCTGTTCGAATTTTGCCTTTGGTCTTTTTTCCGTATACCGCGCTGTAGCGGATCAGAGCGATCTCGATTTTGTGCTGCACCTGGGTGACTACATCTATGAGTATGGTCCGGGTGAGTACGGTAACTTTCCAGATCGTGATCCGTTGCCGCCGCGGGAAATCATTTCTCTGGCGGATTACCGCGAGCGCTATGCCCAGTACCGCACCGATGTCGATCTGCAGCGAGCGCATCAGCAATTCCCGATGATCTGCGTCTGGGATGACCATGAAAGCGCGAATGACAGCTGGATCGGTGGCGCTGAAAACCATCAGGAAGCCACCGAAGGCGATTGGGAGACGCGCAAGGCCGCATCCCAGCAAGCCTACTTCGAGTGGCTGCCGATTCGGGAACAATCAGCGGGCAATGTCGAGCGCATATGGCGCGACTTCCAATTTGGTGATCTGGTGGATCTGTTCATGCTGGATACCCGGCTGGAAGGTCGGGATGAGCCCCTGGATTTGCCCTTTGACCCCGCCCGCAACAGCGTCAGCCGCCGGATGATCAGCGAGGCGCAATCCCAATGGTTGCGCGATGGTCTCGCTGAGTCGTCAGCGCGCTGGCGGGTGATTGGTCAGCAGGTCATGTTTGCCCAGATCAATATCGCTGAAATTCCCTCTATCAATCCACGTATTCCGGAGCTGCGCGGCAATCTTTCCGCCATCAATATGGATCAGTGGGATGGCTATGCAGCGGAACGTTTACGTTTGCTCAATCACATCAGCGACCAGCGTATTGATAATGTCGTGATCCTCACCGGCGACATTCACAGCTCCTGGGCCAACGAGGTGTACCGCAACCCGGTGCCGATTACCGGCGAACTGTTTGCACAGCCGCTGGCGGCAGAATTTGTCACCCCGTCCGTGACGTCCCCCGGCTTTCCGGAAGGCCTCTCTGAACTGGCGGGCATCGCGCTGCCGCTGGTCAATCCCCATATTCGCTATTTCGAGGGCAAGTCTCGTGGCTTCATCCTGATGGATGTGAACCGGCAGCGTGCCCAGGCGGAGTGGTACTACGTGCGCAGCATCAGCGATTTCGATCAGCGCGGACAGCTGGACCTGTCGCGCACCAAGGCCATGAAAGTGGATAGCGGCAGCAGCCGCCTTATCCGTGATCCTCAGTTGTCGCGACCACGCACCTTGCGTACGGCGCTGAATAATCCATCCGCGCCGGAGGTAAATTTGTCATGAAGAACGTCATTCCGTTTTCGATTACGGTGCTGGGCAGCCTGATGCTGGCCGCATGCGGCGGTGGTTCATCCGTAGGGGGCGGTGCGGCACCGCCGCCCGACGTGACGCCTCCTGGCACACCACCACCTGTCGATGGCGGGCAGCCTTCGCGCGTGCGCTTCATCGCCATGGGCGATTCGGGCACCGGCTCCCCACAGCACTATGCCGTTGGCCGGGCTATGGCCGAGGTGTGTGAACGGAAAGCCAGCCTGGATGAGGGCGCCTTGCCGGGGTGCGAATTCGTGCTGGGGTTCGGTGACAACATCTACGAGTCCGGCGTGACACACGTCTATGACCCGCAGTTCGAAGAGAAATTCGAGCTGCCCTTCGAGCCGGTGGACCTGCCGTTCTACATGGTTCTGGGTAACCATGATAATACCGGGTTTATCGGCGGCGATGGCGCAGGTAACGCCCGGGGCGAGTTCCAGGTGGATTATCATTTTCGCGCCGATCGTATGACCGACCGCTGGCAGATGCCGGATCGCTACTATCGCTTCAGTTGGGGTGAGAATGCCCAGGGCGAACCGCTGATCGAATTTTTCGGTCTGGACTCGAACCAGATCGCTGGCGGATTCGCTGACGCGAATTTCAACTATTCCTACCAGCGTTATGGCATGCAGCAGCTGTCATGGGCGAAAGAGGGTATTCGTCAGTCTCCCGCGACCTTCCGCGTCGCCATGGGGCATCACCCGTATCTGTCCAATGGTCTGCATGGCAATGCGGGCAATTACGACGGTATCCCCGGTGCCCTGTTGCCGGTGTTGGCCGGGCAGCGCTGGCGTGATTTCCTCGAAGAAAGCATTTGTGACCAGGCTGACTTCTATATGTCCGGCCACGATCACGATCTCCAGCAGCTGAAACCGGTAGCGCGCTGCGGCCGCACGGAGTTTGTTGTCAGCGGCGCGGCGGGCAAGATGCGAAGCCTGACGGATGAAGCGCGTAACCCGGCCTATTTCCAGCAGGGTGACGTGTACGGCTTTTTCTGGATGGAAGCCACTGATGCCGAGCCCGCCCTCGGGCGCCCGGCGCGGCTCTGCACGGAAGCTTATATCGTAGACCCGGAGGACGAGACCTTGCTGGGCGTTGTGGCCGGAGGCGAACTGGCCCCGGCATTCAGTCACTGCTACGACCAGCAGCCCCTGGCGGGCATGCAGGCGCCCAACCGGTTTTCCTCCGTGCCGTTCATTGGTCCGGCGCTGCAGGAACTGGCAGGTGACAGCACCGGCTTTGACCCGGCCTTCAGTGGGCCGCTGCAGGCCTTCCAGTCAGCGCTCACCTCCGGCCTTAATCTGGCGGTGACCCAACTGCCGGACGGGCCCCAACAGGAAGCCATTTCTGCACTGGTGGGCGGCCTGGATGTGCTGTTCAACAGCCTGGACAGCATGGCCGCGCTGCTGGGCGGGGATGATGAGGACGCTGCTGAACAAAGTCTCCTGTCAGTAATCGAGGCCGCCAACGTGCTCAGCGGCATTGATACCGCCGAGCTGCCGCCGCCCTTTGACCAGCTTGGCACGGCCTTCAGCCTGCTGGCCGATGGTGTCGGTGGCATGGACCGCGAAAGTGGTTCGGCGCGGGAAGACCTGGTACTGATTGCCGGGCCGCTGCTGCAACTGTCGCGCAATATCGAGAATATTCTGGAAGGTGTCGGCACACAGACGGCAGAAGTGCCGGTGCTGGCGGGGATCACCCGTGTGCTCGGCACGGTATCCCAGGGCGCGGCGCTGGCGCTGGCCGATGTGGTGAACCTGGATTCCAGCGCGGGTGTGGCCACCTTGATCGGGCATATTCAGACGGTGCTGGATACGGTAGCCCGCGACGTGCTGTTGCTGGATATGTTGTCGGAGGAGGCAGGTGATACAGCGGTGCTTCCGGGGCAGTTTCTTTCCGCCGGTTTGCTGTCCGTGGCGCGGGAAGTCGCCTTCCATCTCGACCAGTATGCTCTGTCACCGCTGGGCGAAATCCTGGAGTTCCTGTCCCCCGTGACCAACCTTCTTGCAGGGTTGCTCGGTCGCGGCTGACCCGGCCGCGCTGGCGGGTTATCATGGCGACCCGCTCACAGGACGCCCCGACCATGATCGGGGCGTTCGTTTTTCCCTGAACAGGAAACAGCCATGACTGAAAATCAGCGCCTGATACAGCTTATTATCCTGCGTCGTCGAGCCATGCTCACGGTGTTCGTGGTGTGCATCCTGCTGGGGCTGATCATTCTGGCGGCCCTGGCTGGCTATGTGCCATTGCCGCCGGATATTGCGCGCCCGATCTTTGTTGCGTTCAGCGTGTCGGCCCTGACCACCCTGGTGTTCACCGGCATGCTGCTGTTTGTCGTGCGCAGCCCGGTGTGGGGTATCGCCTTTGCCCTGTTGGGGCTGGTGGCGCTGATGGGGAAGATTTTCTTCGTGCCGGCAGTGATCGTGATCATTGCCAATCGCATGGCAGAGCAGCGCCTCAAGGCACTGCAGGCGGCAGAGGCGGAGAAGGTGGCCGCTGCTGCACGGGCTGCGGAAGAGGAAGACAGCGAGTCTTCGCAGGCCTAGGCAGGGTCAGGCCACATCGGAGGCGCTGGCGCGGCCCGGCTTGCCGATATGCTCCAGCCAGTCGGCGACCACCGGCCAGTTGTCCACCGGCGCATGGCTGCCTCCCAGAATACCCATATGGCCGCCCTTCACTTCATGATGGCGGATGTCCGCAGCGGGCATCTGCTGGCGCAGCGCCAGGCTGCAATCCCGCGTCACGATGGTGTCCTGCTGCCCGGTGACCAGCAGTACCGGCGCCGTGACACTGGCCAGATCACCGCGCTGATGGCGCATGGGCAAACGGCCGTGGGCGACGCAGTTGTCGGTCCACAGATGACGCACGATGTCCTGAATCACGGCACCGGGATAGGCAAACATGTCATCCAGGAACGCCGCGTTGGTGGCGTGGTTGCTGACATACTCCCGATCACCCAGATTGCGCAGCAAATCAAGGTAGCCTCTGGCGGTGGACACCGGCGTCACCGCCTTGAAGGTCATCGCATTGACCCAGCCCGGTGAGCGCAGCAGGGCGGCGGGCAGCTGATGCACATGGCGTCCGGTGCGGCGCTTGAGGTGGCGCAACTGGCGCGACAGCCGCTGATACTGAATGCCGAGGGCGCCGTTGGCGTGGTAATCGCCGGGCGCGCCAATCAGTGACAGGGCTGCTATGTCGGCATCCTGGCTCAGGGCGGTGTAGCAGTAACTGAACAGGGCGCCAAAGCTCCAGCCATGCAGGGCCAGCTTCTGGCTGCCGCTGTGCTGGCGCACTTCCCCCAGCAGCTTTGGCAGCCAGTCCGCAAAATAGGTCTCCAGTGCCCACTCATCGTGTCGGCGGCGCGGCCGGCCCCAGTCGATCAGGTAGACCTCGAAACCCCGGGCGCGCAGATAGCGCACCAGGCTGCGATCCTCGAACAGATCGTACAGCAGGGTGTTGGCCGCCAAGGGGGTCACCAGTACCACGGGGATCGGTTGCGTTTGCTGCGTCACAGGCATGACATCGCCGTTCACGGTGATGTGGTCACTGGTCAGCGGCGGGTAGTAACGCAGGCTGACGATATCCTCACTGAAGATGACCTCGAAAGGCGTGCGGTTGGCCTGTATCAGATCTGCCGGCCGGCGCAGCCAGTCCCGGGCATTGTGATAACGGTGGCGCAGTGCTGAGAGCATGTCGATGACCTGTGGGGCAATGGCAAGGCGGGCGACAGTGTAGCCAGCGTGGCGCCCCCGCCATTGGCCGCAGCGCCAGCGCTGCCGCCGTGCCTCGGTGGCGGCCCGCGGCCCTGCGGGCTTCGCTCGAACGCTGTCTTACGATTGCGCCAGGTAGCCCAGGGGCAAGGCCGTGGTGTCGACGACCTTGCGCATCACGAAGCTGGAATGCACGCCGCTGACGCCCTCGATGCGGGTCACCTTGTTGAGCAGAAACTGCTGGTAGGCATCCATGTCCGGCACCGCCACTTTCAACAGATAATCGGCATCCTGCCCGGTGACCAGATAGCACTGCTGCACCTCCTCAAAGCCCCGCACGGTGTTTTCGAAATGCTCGAAACGTTCCGGCGTGTGGCGGTCCATGCTGATCTGGATGATGGCCGTGAGATCCAGGCCGAGTGCTTTCTGATCCAGCAGCACGGCCCGGCGCAGGATGATGCCGGCCTCCTCCAGTTTCTGGACCCGCCGGGAGCAGGGGGAGGGTGACAGGCCGACCCGCTCCGCCAGTTGCAGATTGGTCAGGCCGCCGTCCTCTTGCAGCGCGCGCAGCAGCTGGCGGTCGTAGCGGTCGAGCTTGTGGAGCTGGTTTTTTGTGTGAGATGCCATGTGGATTGCCATCAAGGCTGCGGGATTGGATTATTATTGCTGTATTTGGAATATATGAGCAATGTTTATCTGTTTTGTGGCGATATTTCCGCAACTTGGCAAACACATTGCGCAGATCCGCGCATACAATGGTTCTGTCGTCGGGGTCACAAGCCACCAGCGGCTTCCCGGGCCTCGAACCTATCCGGTGACCAGGCCCGGGCATACTTTATCTCCACACAAGCGATCCAGATAACCTTCAGGAGTTCGGCAGATGGCGTTCGATCATCGCAAGTATCAGCCCTTCACCCCGCCGGCGCGGCCACAGCGTCGCTGGCCGGATCAGGTCATCGACAAGGCACCGCACTGGTGTGCTGTGGATCTGCGTGATGGCAATCAGGCGCTGGTCAAGCCGATGACCGTGGCGCAGAAGATGCGCCTGTTCGATCTGCTGGTGGCCATTGGCTTCAAGGAAATTGAAGTCGGCTTCCCGGCAGCGTCCCAGCCGGATTTCGATTTTGTGCGGGCGCTTATCGAGCAAGACCGCATTCCCGAGGATGTCACCATCCAGGTGCTGACCCAGGCGCGGGACGAGTTGATCGCCCGCTCTTTCGAGGCGCTGCGTGGCGCCCGCCGGGCCGTCATGCACCTCTACAATTCCACCTCGCGGACCCAGCGCGAGCGAGTCTTCCGTATGGACGTTGCCGGGGTGCGTGATATCGCCGTACACGGCGCACAGACTGTCGCCCGGCATGCCGCAGCGCAACCGGACACCCAGTGGGTATTCCAGTATTCGCCCGAGAGCTTTACCGGCACAGAACTGGCCGTGGCGGCGGAGGTGGTCAACGCCGTCGTGGACGTCTGGCAGCCCGCGCAGGGCCAGCCTGTGATTATCAACCTGCCCGCGACTGTCGAGGTCAGTTCGCCCAACGTCTTCGCCGACATGGTGGAGTGGATGAACGACAACATCGTGCAGCGCGAGCACCTGCAGATTTCCGTGCATACCCATAACGATCGGGGTTGCGCCGTAGCGGCGGCCGAGTTGGCCGTGATGGCGGGAGCCGACCGTGTGGAAGGCACCCTGATGGGCAATGGCGAGCGCACCGGCAATATGGATCTGGTGACCATGGCCATGAATCTCTACAGCCAGGGTGTGGACCCGAAGCTGGATCTCGCCAACATGCGCGAGATCACCGAAACCGTTGAAGCAGTTACCGAGATCAGCACGCACCCGCGGCACCCCTATGCGGGCGAGCTGGTTTTCACAGCGTTCTCGGGCAGCCACCAGGACGCGATTCGCAAATGTCTGGTGGCGCAGCAGCCGGACGAGACCTGGGATGTGGCCTACCTGCCCATCGACCCCCGGGATCTCGGTCGGCGCTATGAAGAAGTGGTGCGGATCAATTCCCAGTCCGGCAAGGGCGGTGTGTTGCATGTGCTGGAGCGGGATTTCGGCATCACATTGCCGCGCTGGTTGCAGATCGAGTTCTCCCGCGTGGTACAGCGTCAGGCGGAGGAGTCCGCCGGGGAGCTGGATGGCGCGGCCATTCACGCCCTGTTTGAAATCCATTACCTGAACGCGCCGGTCGACTGGCAGCTGCAGGGCTACGATGTGCGCCGCGATGGCGACATCGTCGAGGCGAGCATTCGGGTGGGCAATGGCGCGGTGGCGGAGCAACTCATGGCCAGCGGCAAAGGCGTGGTGGATGCGCTGGTGTCGGCACTGGAAGCCCGGGGCGGGCAGCGCATCGCGGTGGAGTCCTTCGACGAGATGGCGCTGGGCGAGGGCACCCGTGCCAGCGCCATGGCCTGTGTGCGGGTGCAGGTGGACGGTGAGGTCTTCAGCGCCGCCGCACTGGCGGATGACACCACCTCCGCCACATTGCAGGCAGTGCTGTCAGCTGTTGGCCGCGCGGCGGCAGAGCCCCGCAAAGCGGTCGCGGTGGGGTAACGCGGGCAGGCGTCGTCAGGCGGTGGGCGGCGCTGGCGTCGGCGCCAGTTCGGCAAACCAGTTCAGTAACCGGTACAGCCGTTGGTGGGTGGCTGCCAGTATGGCCTCGGACACCAGTATCTTGTGCTGCGGCTGCACCCAGGTATCGGGCGCAAGATCGTCGGCGCAGTGTTCGCACAGGCCGGCGAGCGTGTCGCCATCGCTTTCAAGGTGAAATTGCAGCCCCATCACGGTGTCGCCGTGGACGAAACCCTGCTGCGCACACGCCTCGCTGGTGAACAGGTGGCGTGCGCCGCGTGGCAGGCTGAAGGTTTCGCCATGCCAGTGCAGCACCGGCGGTGAATCCGCGAACATGCTGGTCACGTCCACCGGACAGTCCTGGGCCGGGGTCACGGGAAACCAGCCGACCTCGCGATCCGGGTTGCGGCGTATGTCGGCGCCCAGCACGGCAGCAATCAGCTGCGCGCCGAGGCAGATGCCGAGCACCTTGCGCCCTGCGTCAATCGCCTGGCGAATCAGTTTTTTCTCTTCCCGCATCCAGGCGTAGATGACGTCATCCCGCGCGCTCATCGGCCCGCCCATGACAATCAGCCAGTCGAACTCTTCCAGGCTGGGCCACTTGGCCGGCTGCTGGGCATCCAGGATGCGGTAGGCGATGTCGTGGCGCGTCAGCCAGGTGGCGATGGCGCCCGGTCCCTCGAAAGGCACATGCCGGATAATCAGTGCGCGCTGCATCAAAGAACTCCGTTTACGGGTGGCCGATTCAGGCGGTGATTATTGTGACGAAATCCACGAGATTGCGCCAGCCGCAAACCCTTCGAATGTGCTTTGACAAGATTCAGGGTGCCGAGGTGCCGTTGCTGCGCCCCGGGCCCATTGGCGCCAGTTCGAGAATCAGCGCCTCACCGACCGGTGTCGGAGGGACAGGCTCGCGGGCGCCATAGTAGCGAGTGCCGTCGACAATAATCGATGCCTGTATGTGCAATATATCATCATCTTCACGCGCGGCGGGGTCGTAGTAAAGCCGATAGGGTATGGCCGTTGCCTGGCTATCTGCCAATGCGCTGGCCAGGGGTGCGACGTGCCGCTGTATTGCGCCATCCACACCGCTCTCTGATGAGGCCTTCTCCAGGCTGATCGCCAGGATGGCCTGTGGTGGCGGCTGGTGGCCGTCTGGCAGGCGCAGCTCGCCTGCCACACTGGCGGCGCCGCCGGGCACGCGGCGCCAGGTCTGTTCGGACGCTTCGTCGTCTCCCGAGGACGCCGTGAGCACCAGCTGGTCGCCGCTGAGCTGGAAATCAAAGACCTGTGTCTCCGCGTTGCCATGCCGTCGGGCGATGCTGTGCAATGTCAGCAGACCGTCGTCAGCGCTCCATCGCTGGCCCTGCAATGTGTCCAGGTCGAGCCAGTGCAGGCTGCCATCATCGGCCAGTACCATGATGTCCCCACCGATGCCCTCAGCGATGCCCTCATCAATGTTGCCATCCCCGGCGGCTGCCCAGACGCCGCTGAGTTCCGCCACAACATTGCTGGCGGGCGATGCTGACGAGTCTGTTGCCGGCGATGATGTCGTGGCGGGTTGCGGGTCCCCGCAGGCGGCGAGCAGGGCAAGGCATGACAGAAAAATCAGCAAACGCATAAAGCGAGGGGCTCCTGAAGGCAGATCGAAGAAAGCGACAGGTAAAGTAGGAGCCTGTCTGGCGGTTCAAGGTTCCTCAGGGAATGTGAACCTGATGCATCCGTGACTGGATGATGCCACTGTACTGGCGCAGCCAGTCCGTGCGCCCGTGCTTGTCGTAGTAGCGCGGGCGCGGCAGGCGGGCGGCGAGATCAGCGGCCTCCCAGGCGCTCAGTTCTGCCGCAGACTTGCCGAAAAAATGCTGCGCGGCGGCCTCGGCGCCGAACACGCCCTCGCCCCATTCCGCCACATTCAGGTACAGCTCGAGGATGCGCCGTTTATCCAGCACCTGCTCCAGCATCAGCGTGATGCTGGCCTCCTGTGCCTTGCGGATATAGGAGCGCTGGCCAGAGAGAAACAGATTACGGGCCAGCTGCTGGCTGACGGTCGAGCCACCGGCCACGGTGCTCCCGGCCGCCCGGTTGCGCTCGAACGCGTGACGCACGCCGTCCCAGTCAATGCCGCCATGCTCGGTGAAGCGGGTGTCCTCGGCGGCCAGTACCGCGCGCTTGAGGTGCACAGAGATGCGCTCGTAGTCGACCCATTGATGGCGCAGCCGGTAATCCGGCGTGTCAGCTTGCAGGCGCGTCAGTTCCCGTGCCATGAAGGCGGTCTCCAGCGGCGGGTGGCTGCGATACCAGACCAGCCAGGCAGCAAACCACAGGTGCATCAACAGCACGACGGTGATCGTGAGGACCACAAACCAGATCAGTATACGGGTGACAGGGTGGCGCGACGCGCGGGAGCTCATGACAGATCCGCAAGCAAAGGGGGGCTATTGTCGCGTGTTGGCGGCTGCGTGGCCAGAACCTGTGCCGTCACTCTCTGGGGCAGGGAAATCCTGATGCAGCCATGTCAGCATG
This sequence comes from Alcanivorax sp., assembly GCA_022565695.1. GTDB lineage: Bacteria > Pseudomonadota > Gammaproteobacteria > Pseudomonadales > Alcanivoracaceae > Isoalcanivorax. The sequence continues at coordinate 772,562 of JAIUME010000001.1, forward strand.
TCGGTGGTGTAGTGCTGCCAGTGCGCGCCCTGCAACAGCAAGTGGGGCGCCTCCGGGTAGAAGCGATAGCTGAGCCGCTCCGGCTGATGCCGCCGCAGGCGGTCGATGGACACCGCAGGTATCAGGTCGTCGTTGCCGCCATAGAGCAGCAGGATTGGTTGTTGCAGCGCGGGTGCGATGTCCGACGCATAGTCAGTGAAGCGTATCAGCTGGCGGTAGGTGTCCATGCGCACCTGCAGCAGGATCTGTGGATCGGTGGCCAGCCGCGCGGCGCTGTGGGGTGTATAGCGCGGATCCGCAGCATCCCGGGTCAGATTGAAGGTATGGCCGGGCATCAGCGTCGCGCCCACGGCCAGGCCGGCATTCCAGAGATAACGGGTGCGCAACCCCTCGCGCACGGATGGCGCGGCCAGTATCAGCCCGTCCACCGGCAAGGCAGGGTTTTCGGCCAGGGTGATCATTGCGACACCGCCGCCCATGCTCTCGCCGAGCAGGTAGAGCGGGCCGGGATGCTGGTCGGCCAGCAGCGTGATGGCATCCTCCAGATCGCTGACCAGCAGCTCCCGGCCCGGCCAGTGGCCGGCGTCGTCGTGGCTGCCGAAGCCACGCTGATCCCAGCTGTAGAAGGCGTAGCCCTGCTGCGCAAACCAGGGCCCGATATGGTCGAAAGCCGCGCGGTAATCGCCGAAACTGTGCAGCCCGATGATCGTGCCTTTTATTAACGGCTCGATGACAGGCTCGATGCCAGCCTCGACGCCATTTGTGCCCTCATGCGCGTCAGGCAGCCACACCGAGAGCGGCAACAGGGTGCCATCGCGCGCTTGCAGGGCATCAGGCACCATGGCGGGGCCGGTGGGCGTGCCTGCCGGGGTGGCTGGTCCGGCGCCGGTTGATGAGGCGGTGCAACTGGCCAGGCCCAGCAATACGAGTACGCTGATGACGTGCCGGAGGTGTAGCGGTAGCGAGCGGACAGTGCATACAAGGTTCATCATGAGCGCGGATACTGGCAAAACAATTTCCCAGATTGCCGGGTAGGCAGTGCGCATCATGTGAAGGGATATGAGGTCATGGGAACGGTGGGGGCAGATGCCTGTCAGATTCCCCGAAAGTGTTACCCTATAACATTAATGTGGCGCCAGAGCGGGCCCGTATTATCAATGTGTATGGAGATAGCAGAATGATCTTTCTATCACGACGTGTGGGGAGGGTGGCTGCCGCGGGCTGTGGCGGCTTGTTGATGGTTGGCGCCGCCATGACGATTGCCGGGCATGCCGTGGCACATGATGGCCATCACGATCACGATCACAGCCACGGGCATCATGATCATCACAAGCATGACCATCATGCACATGATCATCACGACCACGATCATCACGACCATGCCCATGGCCCCCATGTGCATGGGCAGGGTAACCTGCAGCTGGTGCTGGAAGGCGGTGAATTTTTTGCCGATCTTACGGTGCCGGGCATGGATGTGGTGGGGTTCGAACGCGCGCCGGAGGATGAGGCAGGCCGCCAGACCGTTCGTGATGCCATTGCGCTGCTGGGTGATGCCGACAAGGTGCTGCGCCTGCCCGATGCCGCGGGTTGCTCTCTGACCGAGGGCAGTGCCGCATCAGGGCTTGGCCAGGATGGTGAAGGGCAGAGTGAGGGGCATGGTGATTTCACCGCAGCATTTGCCTTTCAATGCCGCCAGCCAGACAGGCTGAACAGCCTGAATGTCGTCTTGTTCGAGCATCTGCCACGGCTGGAGAGCGTGGTCGTGCAGATCGTGTCCGATACCGGGCAGTCGCAGCAGCGGGCAGTGCCGCGTGACAATGCTGTCGCGATTCCCCGATAAATTCGCTGAAGTACTGGATGGTTTATGAACGCTGTATCCGCCCCCGTGCAGGCGCCGGTGCTGGCCCTGCATCAGGTCAGTTTCCGCTGGCGTCGTGATCTGCCCCCGGTCCTGACCATCCCCGCCTTTCAGATGGCGGCGGGGGAGCGGTTGTTTCTGGCCGGTCCCAGCGGGGCGGGCAAGAGCACCCTGCTGGCGCTTATCGCTGGCATCGCCATGCCCCAGGCCGGCGACGTGAAAGTGCTGGGTCGTTCCCTGCCCGGGCTGGGGGCGGCCGCCCGGGATCGTTTTCGTGCAGACCACCTCGGGATCATCTTCCAGATGTTCAATCTGCTGCCCTATTTGCCGGTGCTGGAGAACGTGATGTTGCCGTGTCGTTTTTCACCGGCACGTCGTCAGCAGGCGGTAGCCCGTGACGGTAGCCAGGAGGCCCAGGCCCGGCGCTTGCTTGGCGCACTGGGCTTGCAGGCAGACACCCTGCTGCGCCGGCCGGTGACCGAACTGTCGGTGGGGCAGCAACAGCGCGTGGCGGCGGCGCGGGCATTGATGGGGGCGCCGGACCTGGTCATTGCCGATGAGCCAACCTCGGCGCTGGATGCAGACAGGCGGCTGGAATTCGTCGAGCTGCTGGCACAGGAATGTGATGCGTCCGGCGCAGCCTTGCTGTTCGTCAGCCATGACATGAGCCTGGCAGGGCGCTTCCCGCGTCAGCTCAATCTGGCAGAGATCAATGAAGCACGACCGGAGGGCGCCTCATGACAGTGTTGTCTCTGGCCCGTCGCAGCCTCTGGAATCGCCGCAGTACGGCGGCGCTGGTGGTGTTTTCCGTGGCCTTGAGTGTGGCACTGCTGCTGGGCGTTGAGCGCCTGCGCACCGAGGCACGGGAAAGCTTTGCCAACACGCTCTCCGGGGTCGACCTGATTGTGGGCGCCCGCAGTGGGCCGATCAATCTGCTGCTGTACAGCGTGTTCCGGCTGGGCGATCCGGTGAGCAACGTCAGTTGGGACAGTTACCAGAAACTCGCAGCGCATCCGCAGGTCGAATGGACTGTGCCGCTGTCTCTGGGCGATTCCCTGCGCGGCTTCCCGGTGATCGGCACCACCACGGATTATTTCGAGTACTACCGTTACGGGCGCGGCGAGCCCCTGCGTCTGGCGCAGGGCGAGCAGTTTGACGATGTCTTTGATGCGGTGCTGGGGGCGGCGGTTGCCCGGCGTCTGGGATACGGCCTGGGCGACAGCATCGTGCTGGCCCATGGCACCGGTGCGGTCAGCCTGACCAAACACGATGACAAGCCGTTCACGGTGGTGGGCATTCTGGCGCCCACCGGCACCCCGGTGGATAACAGCGTGCATATCAGCCTTGAGGGCATGGAGGCGGTGCACGTGGACTGGCGCGGTGGCGCTCCGATACCCGGGCTGTCGATTCCGGCGGATCGGGTGCGCAATATGAACCTGACGCCGGACTCGGTGACGGCGGTACTGGTTGGACTGACCTCGCGGCGGGCCGTGTTCCAGGTCCAGCGTCAGATCAATACGGATCGCAGCGAAGCCATGATGGCCATCCTGCCCGGGCTGACATTGCAGCAGCTCTGGGACCTGATGCGGGTGGGTGAGAATGCGCTGCTGGCGGTCTCGGCCCTGGTGTTGCTGGTGGCGCTGACGGTGATGTTGACGGCACTGCTCACAGGCCTTAACGAGCGCCGTCGGGAGATGGCACTGCTGCGCGCGCTTGGCGCGCGGCCCTGGCAGATATTCGCGCTGATCATCGGCGAATCCCTGCTGCTGAGTCTGCTGGGTGCCTTGCTCGGCGTGCTGCTGTTGCAGGGACTGGCGTTGGGCGCTGCGGGCTGGATCAGTGGGCAACTCGGCTTGACCATCAGCCTCTGGCCGCCCACATTGCACGAGTTGAAAATACTCGCGGCGCTGCTGGCCGGTGGCATACTGGTGGGCCTCTGGCCCGCATGGCGGGCATACCGCAATGCGCTGGCCGATGGCATGACGATTCGCATGTAACGCACAGATTCACGATTGAGAGGCTTACCATTGATGCAACATCTGTCCCTGCCCCGTCTGCTGGTGTCCTGCGCAGCGCTGGTGATGTTTGTGCTGTCGTCGTCGCTGTCTGCGGAGGACATCACGCTGGAGTGGGACGACATGATTCCGCCCGGCTGGCCGCCGCCGGAGCTGTTCGAGGGCGTCAATCTGGATGAGCTGGAGGATGATGATCCGGAAGCCATCGAGTTCTTCGCCAGGATAGAAGAGCTGTGGGATGAGGCGCCCATGGTGGAGTCCCTGGACGGCAAGCGGGTGCGCCTGCCGGGCTATGCGATCCCGCTTGAGGGCGACAGCCGCAGTGTGACCAGCTTCCTGCTGGTGCCCTACTTCGGCGCCTGTATTCACGTGCCGCCGCCGCCGCGCAACCAGACCGTGCTGGTGAATATGGCGGAGGGCAAGAGTGCCCGCATCCGTTACGCCTTTTTCACGGTCTGGGTCACCGGCACCATGACAGTGGAAACCAGCGAGACGGATCTGGCGCTGACGGGCTACACCATCACCGCCGACAAGGTGGAGCCCTACGAGCCGGAGTAGTGGCTTTTCTGACCTTGGCCGAGTGCTGACATGGACTGGACTCTCTGGCTGGTGATGCTGGCCGCATTCTTCGGCGGCGCTCTGAATGCGGTGGCCGGGGGCGGCAGCTTTCTGACATTGCCAGCGTTGCTGGTTGTCGGCGTGCCGCCGGTGGTGGCCAACGCCACCGGCACACTGGCATTGCTGCCGGGTTACCTTGCGAGCTGTCTTGGGTATCGCAGGGAGCTGCGTCATGTGGCCCGCGACTATCCTGTAGTCCGTCTTCTGCTGGTGTCGTTACTGGGCGGCACGGTGGGCGCGCTGTTGCTGCTGGCGACCTCCAATACCCTGTTCAGGGCACTGGTTCCCTGGCTCTTGCTGTTGGCCACACTGCTGTTTGTCATTGCCCCGATAGTGCTGCGGCGCGCAGACGCAGTGTCTGCGGGCTGGTTGCTGCCCGGTCTGCTGCTGGTGGCCATCTATGGCGGCTACTTCAATGGCGGGCTGGGGATCCTGCTTATGGCGCTGTTCGCGCTGGCCGGTATGCGCTCGCTACAGCACGCGAATGCACTGAAAAACCTCGTCTCTGCACTGCTGACAGTGGTGGCTGTGCTGGTCTACAGCGCGGGTAGTGCCATCGACTGGCGCCTGGGTGTGCCGATGATGATCTCGGCAACGTTGGGTGGTTACGCGGGTGCCTGTTGGGGCAGATATTTGCCGGATCATCTGTTGCGTCGTGGCATCATTGGTACGGGGCTCGTGATGGCAGTGCTTTTCATGATCTACTGACCTCAACGGCCCATTACCCAGAGCTATCACCAAGACAGGGAGCATGTTCTGCATGCGTGCCTTTTTTACCCGCCAGATGCTGTCCAGCAAGCCGATCCTGATCGTGATGGCGGTGCTGTGTGGTGCCTGGGTGAGCTGGAACTGGTACTACCTGGGTGAAGACCTGCATGCCGAGATGAGCACCCTGGCCGAGCAGCGTGGCAGCCTGATTCGCGGCGCCCTGAACACCTCTGGAGAGCAGGCCCAGCTGATGGGGGAGCTGCTTGCCGTCGACCCGGTAGCAAGGTCCATCATTATTCGCGCTGAAAGCAAGCTGCGCCAGACAGGAGAGCGACCCTCACTGGATGCCGAGCGGCGAGCGCTGACACAGCATGTGGCGCCGCTTTGGCCGAAGCTGCAGGAGAAAGTAGGCCTCAGCCAGTTGCATTTTTATCTGGCGCCGGATGGTGTGGCGCTGTTACGTGTGCAGGCGCCCGAGGCCTACGATGACAACCTTGTCTGGCGGCGGCCCATGGTCCGCGCGGTGTTTGCAGACGGCTTGCCGCGCCATGGTGTTGATCTGGGTACGCAGGCATCCGGTGTGCGCGGCCTGGTGCCGATCGTGAGCGACGCAGATCGTTTGCTGGCCGTTGTAGATGTGGGTATTGATACCGAAAAGCTGTTGTCACGGCTGGCCGGCGATCTGGGGATCGGTATTGCGCTGGTCGCGAATATGCCCGGCGGGGCGGCGGATGTTGTTGTCGGTGAACCGCTCTTGTCGTCGGTCGCTGCCAATATGCCGCAACAGAGCGGGGCAGGGTGGATCGCAGGCGATGACGAGCGCGAGTTCTTTGTCGCCCGATCCGAGATACAGCTGTTCTCTGGTCTTGCAACACAAGAAGCGGATGGGGCTGCGGTGTCGGGGGCGTTGCTGCTCTGGAGTGACGAGTCTGTGCGCTACCAGGGCATGCGTCATCAACGTCTGCGCACGACCTGGGTCAGCCTGCTGTTGTTCCTGTTGCTGGCCATGGCGGTCGTGTGGGGCGTGCGCAATGCCCGGCAATATATGGACACGCGCATCAGGAACGCCAACGCGGCGCTGCGGGCCGAGCGCGACCTGTATGCGGGCGGCGCCGTATCAGTGCTGGTCTGGCACGATGATGACCAGCGCAGGCTGTCCTATGTGTCGCCCAATGTGAAATCCCTGTTCGGTTATACGGACCTGCATATGACCACTGCAGATTTCGACTATACCGAACTGATACATCCGGATGACCGTGAACGTGTCGCGCGTCAGGTCAGCGAATCGTTGCAGCAGCGGCTGACCAGTTGGGCAATAACCTATCGCATCATGCGCGCTGATGGGCCGGAGCGCTGGCTGTACGACTTTACCCGGGCCGAGTGGCGCGGCGGTTATGAGCTGGTGGGGTTGCGCAGCTACGTTATTGACCAGACTGAACACATCATCATGCAGCGTGAAGTCGCCGCACAGCGCCGGCGGCTGGACAGCCTGATGAGCTCAGCACCGGCGGTGATCTACAGTGCCGGTGTGCGTGATCGGCAGATCACCTACATCAGCCCGAATTTCAAGAGCCTGCTGGGTTATAGCGCCACAGACGAGATGCGCGATGTGCGCTGGTGGCGTGAGCGAGTGCATCCTGACGACCTGCCGGGCATCAGGAACCTGGATTGGGAAACCTGGGGCAGTGACCAGCACACCGGTGTGTATCGTTTCCGCCATGCGAATGGCACCTGGCGCTGGCTGGAAGATCGCTGCCGGGTCATCAAGGATGCTGACGGCGTGGCACGGGAACGGGTAGGCAGCCTGGCGGATGTCACCGAACGCGTGCTGCTGGAGCAGCGCTTCAAGCATGAGCAGCAGCGCGCCATGCTGGCCCTTGAAGGCGCCAATCTGGGCCTGTGGGAATGGCATCTGAACAGCGATGACATCGTGTTCAACGAGCGTTGGGCCGAAATGCTGGGTTATGCGCAGGATGAAGTGTCCCGCTCGATGCGTGCCAGCAATGAAATGGTACACCCGGAAGACCGCGTTCGCGTGCAGCAGGCGCTGGTTGAGCATTTGAAGGGCAATACACCAGATTATCAGTGCGAATATCGCATGCAGCACAAAGCCGGCCACTGGGTCTGGATCCTTGATCGTGGCCGCGTGGTGGAGCGGGACGAATCAGGCCGGGCCATTCGCGCCGGTGGCGCCCATCTTGATATTACCGAACAGCGTGAAGCGCGCGAGCTGCTGCGGGAGAGCGAAGAGAAATTCCGCTCTCTGTACGAGTATGCACCGATCGGCATCATGCTCAACCGTATGGACGATGGCCGCTTCCTGGAAGTGAACGACGCCATTCTGGCGATGACGGGCTATACCGAGGAAGTCTTGCTCCAGAAGAGTTTCTGGGACCTTACACCGGAGCAGTTCGCCGACGAGGAAGCTGCCTATTTCGAGACGCTGCTGAGCTGCGGCACCTACGGCCCCTATGAAAAAGAGTTGGTGCGGGCCGACGGCAGCCGAGTGCCGGTGCAGGTCAATGGCACGCTTATTCTCGATCGTAACGGCGATCCGGTCGTCTGGACACTGGTGCAGGATATCAGTGAGCGCCGGCGCATGGAGCAGCTCAAGAGCCAGTTCGTATCCACCGTCAGCCACGAACTGCGTACGCCGCTCACATCCATCAAGGGCGCCCTCGGGCTGATCAGCGGCGGGACCTTTGGTGAGCTGCCGGAGCAGGTTACCCAGATGGTCAACATTGCTGCAAAGAACAGTGAGCGCCTGACCCTGCTGATCAATGATCTGCTGGATATCGAAAAAATCGCTGCGGGCAACATGCGTTTCGATATGCGGGAACAGCCATTGGCGCCGTTGCTGCGCCAGGCGCTGGAGAGCAACAAGGGGTACGCAGACGAATACCAGGTGACCTTACGGCTGGATAACCAGGCGGGTGACGTGCTGGTCAACGTGGATGCGGACCGTTTTCTGCAGGTCATGGCGAATCTGCTCTCGAACGCGGCGAAATTTTCTCCCCGTGACGGAGAAGTGAGTGTGATTGTCGTCCTCCGTGAAGGGCAGGTGAGGATTACCGTGCAGGACCAGGGCCCCGGCGTGCCGGAACATTTCCGCAGCCAGATATTCAACCGCTTTACCCAGGCCGACAGTTCAGATACCCGGATCAAGGGCGGCACCGGTCTGGGGCTGGCAATTACCCGCGAAATTGTCGAGCACATGGGTGGCTACGTCGGCCTCGAGAGCCGCAACGACAAAACGGCCACTGACGGCACGGGTGCTCGCTTCTACTTTGATCTGCCGTGCTTGCCGGGGATTCGGCCCCGCACAGCGGAACAGGTGCTGGTGGTCGAGTATCGGCCGGATATGGCCATGCGCCTGGCTGCCCTGCTGCATGATGCGGATTACGACGTCGATATTGCCAGTGACGTCCAGGCGGCGATGGCCTGTCTGGCTGATTCCCGCTACGGCACCGTGATTGTCAGTGATTCACTGACGGAGCAGGACGACCAGGCGTTGCGCGCGTTCATTCATGACAGCTTCGGGGCCGGAGGCGTCATGCTGATACGCATCGCGGCCACAGTAACAAAAGGCAAATTGCTTTTGGCCGTTGATGAAATGACACTGTTGACGCAAGCAGGTGCCGAGCCCGTTATGTCAGCAAAGGTATCGGATGAGAGACATCCGCGAGAGTATGACGAAGGGGCTACCTTGCTGGTGTGCCTGCGCCGTGCGGCGGAAGAACGCTCTTCATGAAAGAATATTTGTCGTGAAATGTACGCGCCGTGGCAAAGCATGCGGCACTGATCGAAAGATGGAGCTGATTGAATGAGCGAACTCAAGCGTATTCTTTATGTGGAAGACGAGCCGGATATCCGTGCAGTGGCCGAGCTGGCATTGAGCGCCGTAGGCGGCTTCGAGCTATGCACCTGTGACTGCGGCGAACAGGCCGTACGTGAAGCCGCAGCGTTCGCACCTCAGCTGATGATCCTTGATGTGATGATGCCCGGCATGGATGGCCCCAGCACACTGCGAGCATTGCGTGAGCTGCCCGAGATGGCCGGTGTGCCCGCCATCTTCATGACGGCCAAGGTGCAGCCCGACGAGGTGAAGCAGCTGTTGGCACTGGGCGCGCTGGAAGTGATCCCCAAGCCGTTCGACCCGATGACACTGGCGCAGCGGGTCACTGCCGTCTGGGAGCGCCGGGAGTAGAGATTGGCAGATGGACTGATTTTACTGGTTGAGGATGATCCTCTTGTAGGAGAACTGCTGGAGTATCTTCTCAAGCGGGAAGGCTTCGATGTGTTGTGGGCCAGAGATGGTCGGGCGGCACAAAAAGCCATCGGCGAGGAGGGCCTTTTTGTGGCGGCGATCCTGGATGTGATGCTGCCCTATGTTGACGGCTACTCGCTGGTGGCGCAGCTGCGCGGACATGCGACGCTCAGCGATATCCCGGTGCTGATGCTCACTGCCCGGGCACAGGAGCAGGATGTGGTGAGGGCACTGGAAATGGGCGCCGACGATTATCTGGTCAAGCCGTTCCAGCCAGGCGAGCTGACCGCCCGGTTGCGTCGCCTGATACGCAGGCGGCCTTGATGATGCGCTATCTGTTCGTTGCGCTGAGTCTGGCCATCGCGTCACCCTCGCTGGCGTGGGAGCAGGACGTGCGGCAGTCGTTGGACAGCAACGACATTCCTCGCGCCCAGGCACAGGTTGACGCCGTGTTGCGCGCGTTGCCGGGCGACAGGGATGCGCTGTTGTGGCAGGCGCGGCTCAATGCCATGAGCGATAACCACCCGCTGGCCCGGCGACAGTTCGATGAGTTGCTTCGTCTGGATCCGGATAACGTCGATGTGCGATTCGCCTCAGCCCAGCAATATGCCTGGCAGGGCGACGTGTCCCAGGCCATTCAGGAAGCGGAGCGAGCGCGCAGTCTGGCGCCGGATTACGCTGCGGTATGGGCGTTTGAACTGGAGCTGGCCCGGACCTGGGCTCGCACGTCCGGGGATCCTGACGCGGCGGCATCCTACCGCCGCCGTCACCAGGCGGCGCAGGCGGTAATGCCTGATGTGGCGGCAGAGTACCCCGCAGAGGCCATCCAGCCATTCAGCTGGCGTGGCCGGCGCATGCTGGAAATCGGTTATGACGAGGATTACCTCACCGGTGGGCGAAGCGACTGGCGTGGTGCGGATGTGGCACTCCAGTGGCAGGATTCCCGCGACCGCCTCTGGTACAGCCGCTTCCGCAATACCTCCCGGTTTGATCAGTCAGATAATGAGTACAACGCGGGCGTCTACTTGCCCATGGGCAACCGGCGCCAGTTGCAGCTGGATGCGACCTACAGCCCCACTGCGCGGATTCGCCCGGCGTGGTCGGCGTATGCCGGTTTCTACCTGGTGCCCCGGGATCGCTGGGGGCTGCAGCCAGGCATTCGCCGTACCCACTATGACGACAGTGACTCCACAACGGGCAGTCTGCTGGTGGAGCATTACCGTGCGTCCTGGCGCTACGCCTATACGTTTTTCCTCACGCAACTGGATGGCGGCGGCACGGGCGCTGCGCATGTCGTGGACCTGCGCCGTTATTACCGCGATGCCAGTCATGTCGGCGCCGGTATCGGCGTCGGCCGGGATATCGAATCCACACCGCTGGGCCAGCAGATTACCGACGTGCTGGGGGCCTCGGTGTTTGGCGAGCATTTTCTCGATAACAGCTGGTTCAGCCCCGACTGGAGCGTCACCTGGCGTGTAGCCTTCACTGAACAGGGAGATGCTTATGACCGCATTGGTTGGCGGTTGGGTCTCCGCTATCGCTTCTGATCCGGCACTGCTGGCAGTCGTCCTTCTGGCACTGGGGCTGCTGCTGACGACAACCCTGATGTTGCTGGGTACGCTGTTGCTGAGCCGTCATCACGAACGTCGTCTCCAGCGCGCCGCCCGGGTGCGCCAGCAATGGATGCCACGACTGCTGGGGATGCTGACGGGGCTCGACGATCCCTCTGCGGCAGCGCTGCCCGCCCTGGCGCGCCGTGACATGCCCGCATTGGTGAGTCTGTGCAATGCGCTGCAGGATACCGTCCGTGGCGTATCCCGAGAGTCCTTGCATCTTCTGGCCCAGCGCCTGGGTTTGATTCCTGAATTGAGGAGCTGGTTGCGGCGCGGTGATGCGGGGCGACAGCTGGATGCGCTGACCTGCCTCGGCCAGCTCCGTATCAATGCCGCCTGGCCAGACATTCAATCACTGATGGATCAGGGCAATACGGTGCTCAGCCTCACGGCGGCACGCGCGTTGGTGAATATTGATGCATCGCGGGGCGTACCGGAAATCCTGCATCGCCTGCAGCGCACTGACTGGTCGGAAAGTCGTGTTACGGCACTGCTCAAGGAAGTCCCCGCGAATACCCTGATCCGCATGCTGCAGCAGAACCTGCTGACGAGTGAGGCGCGCACCATGCCGCCCCTGGCGCTACGCAAGCTGATCCGCATCACCAACAGCCTGCAGCCTGGCCAGGTGGAACCGCTGTTGCAGCTGGCGCGAGAGCGGTTCCCCGATGATGCCGAGCTGCGCAGCACCATCTGCGCCAGCGCGGACGGGCCGCAGTGGCTGCCGTATCTGCGCGCTGCCACAACGGATGAGGCCTGGCCGGTGCGGGTGCAGGCGGTGCGCAAACTGGGACGGCTTGGCGAATCCGCTGATCGCATTGTGCTGGCCGCGCGACTGGAAGACCCGGTCTGGTGGGTCAGGTACCGCGCAGCCCAGGCGTTACTGGCTCTCCCGGGAGCACAAAGACCGGCACTGCAGATCATGGCCCGCGCCCACGACAGCCAGCGCGTGCGCGAAATACTCGCGCATGCTCTGGCGGAGGCGCGCTGATGGAATGGCTGACAAACCTGCTGGCGGCAATACCCGGCGATCGCATTCTGGTCTGGGCCCAGTGGTTTTTCCTCGGGTATTTCATTGCGCTGGCACTGGGCTATCTGTCGCTGAATGTGCTCGCGATGTTCGCCATTGGCAAGCACACCCGCGCTGCGCGCACCGAATATCTGCCCCGCGCCTACCATGCCTTTCTGCCGCCGGTGTCGGTGCTTGTACCCGCCTATAACGAAGAAGCCAATATCACCTCCTCGGTGCAGGCCATGCTACAGCTGGCCTATCCCGAACATGAAGTGGTGGTGATTAATGACGGCTCGAAGGACAGCACACTCGCCGTCCTGATCAAAGACTTCGATCTGTATCCGGTGCCGGAGAGCACCGACCAGGCGTTGTCGACGCAAACGGTGCGAGCCGTGTACCGCTCCCGCTCCCAGCCATTACTGCGCGTGGTGGACAAGGAAAACGGCGGCAAGGCAGATGCGCTCAATGCCGGCATCAACTACAGCCGCTTCCCGTTGTTCTGCGGGGTGGATGCCGATTCCATCATCCAGCGCGACAGCCTGCTGCGCATTGTGCGCATGTTCGTCGATGACCCGGACACCATTGCCGCAGGCGGTACCGTGCGTATCGCCAACGGCAGTGATGTTGATGCCGGCAATCTGGTCGAGGCGCGCCTGCCTCGTCGCTGGTTGCCACTGATGCAGATTGTCGAGTACCTGCGCGCCTTCATGTTCGGCCGGCTGGGCTGGGAGCCCCTCAATGCACTGCTGATCATCAGCGGTGCCTTCGGCGTGTTCCGCAAAAGCGTGGTGGTGGAAGTGGGTGGCTACCGCCATAAATCCATTGGCGAGGACATGGAACTGGTCGTGCGGCTGCACCGCTACATGCGACTGGCCCGGCGCCGCTACCGCATCCACTTCCTGCCTGATCCTGTGTGCTGGACCGAAGCCCCGGAAGATCTGGCCACCCTGCGCTCACAGCGCATTCGCTGGCAGCGCGGCCTGCTGGAGAGCCTGTCTGCCAATGCGCGACTGTGCTGCCATCGGCGCGGTGGCGTGGTTGGCTGGGTAGCGTTTCCCTTTATGCTCATCTTCGAAGCAATCGGCCCACTACTGGAAATCGGTGGCTACGTCTTCGTACTGGTCATGGCGCTCACGGGCGCCGTCAGCCCCACCTGGGTCATGGCGTTCATGCTGGTGGCGATAGGTCTGGGTATTCTGATTTCCGTGCTGGCGTTGTTGCTGGAAGAAATGTCGTTCCGTATTTATCCCGGCAAACGCTCCATCATGCGACTGTTCGTCGCGGCGCTGGCCGAGAACCTGGGCTACCGACAACTCAATACCTGGTGGCGGGTCCGGGGCACATGGCAGTGGCTGCGTGGCAAGCAGGCCAAGTGGGGCGAGATGAAACGCAGCGGCAGCCTGAGCAAACGCTAGGCATTCAGCGCGAAGCCCTTAACGTGAAGCCCTTAACGTGAAGCGACCAGTTCGAACGACCGCAGCCGCGCTCCGTGATCATAAATGTCCGACACAAGCATCAACTCATCGGCTTCCGTTTCCGCCACCAGCGCATCCAGGCCAGCATGCACCGTGTCCGGCGTACCGATGATGGAGCGCGCCAGCATCTGGCTGGCCTGCATCTTCTCCCGCGCAGACCAGTAACGGTCGATATCGTCGATCGGCGGCTGACTCAACAGCCGCGCACCGCGCAGCAGATTGGTGAACGACATCTGCTGCGTGGTGGCCAGCCGTCGCGCCTCCGGTTCTGAATCCGCCGCAATCACATTGACGCCGACGATGGCATAGGGCGCCGCCAACTGCGCCGACGGCTTGAAACGGCTGCGATAGATCGCCAGCGCATCCATCAACTGCTGCGGCGCAAAATGTGAAGCAAAGGCATAGGGCAGACCGAGCTCCGCCGCCAATGCCGCCCCGAAAGTGCTGGAACCCAGAATCCATAACGGCACCTGCGTGCCCGCACCCGGCACCGCCTGAATGGCCTGCCCGGGCTGCGCCGGTGCCAACAGCGCCTGAAGCGCCTGCACATCCTCCGGAAAGCGATCAGATGCTGCGGGCGTACGCCGCAGCGCATGCAGCGTATTCTGATCCGTGCCCGGCGCCCGCCCCAGCCCCAGATCAATCCGGTCCGGATACAGATGCGCCAGCGTGCCGAACTGCTCCGCAATCACCAGCGGCGAATGATTGGGCAACATGATGCCGCCCGCCCCGACACGAATATGCCGCGTGCCCGCCGCCACATGACTGATCACCAGCGACGTCGCGGCACTGGCGATGCTTTCCATATTGTGATGCTCAGCCACCCAGAAACGCTGATACCCCCAGCCCTCGGCATGGGCAGCCAGATCCCGGGCATTGTCCAGCGCCTCACGGACGCTGCCGCCCTCGGTGACACGGACCAGATCGAGAATGGACAGGCGTGGCGGATGGTGTGGCATTGGGAACTCCAGTGATTGGCGTGTCGGGTGCGCTGCGACGAGCCGCCATTGAAACACGCCTTGCCGTGCAGCAGACAGCCGCCAGGCTGGCCTCTGAGCCGAATAATCGCCATAATCGGCTCAATATCTGATCTGATAAGGCGCTCTACTCGGCTCATGGCTCAGCTTATGTATATCTGGCAGCACCCTGAATGGCCCCGGTTTGACTGGGACGACGCGGCCCTCAAAGGGCGGCTGGATGCCGTGCGCCTGTTGCAGGGGCGATTGCTCGGCCAGGCCGATGCCGTGTCGACGCAGGCAGGCCAGGATGCGGAGATGGATGCCCTGATCCAGAATGCCATCCGTACCAGTGAAATCGAAGGCGAGCATCTGGATGTCAGCTCGGTGCGATCATCGGTAGCGCGTCAACTCGGGCTGGAGCAGGGCGGCCTCACCGGTCGTCCCACTGCGCAGACTGAATCCCTGGTTGCCCTGTTGCTGGAAGCCATCCACGAGCCTGAGGCGCCGCTGTCCGTTGAGCGATTGTGCCAGTGGCAGGCGCTGCTGTTCCCCGATGGGGACGGGGTGGCTGCCGGGATACATGTCGGTACCCTCCGCGGTGAGGCGCCGATGCAGGTGGTGTCTGGCCGCATAGACCGACCACGGGTGCATTTCGAAGCGCCTCCCCGAGACCGGCTTGAACCGGAACTCGACGCCTTTATCGCCTGGTTCAACACCCCGCCTGCCGGGCAGGACCCGCTGCTGCGTGCCGGCATCGCACACCTGTGGCTGGTGACCCTGCATCCCTTCGATGACGCGAATGGTCGCGTTACACGTGCCGTGACGGACCGCGCCCTGGCGCAGGCAGAGCACCAATCGGTACGATTCTATTCCTTGAGCGCGGCCATCATGGCCCGGCGCCAGGAGTACTACGATCACCTGGAGCGCACCCAGAAAGGGGAGCTCGACATTACCCCGTGGCTGCTCTGGTTTCTCGACACCCTTGAGCAGGCACTACAGCAAGCCCTTGCCCGGATAGCCCGTGTGCTGGACAAGGCACGCTTCTGGCAGACGCATGCGACGACCGTGCTTAACGAACGCCAGATCAAGGTGCTGAATCGGCTGCTCGACACGGCAGGTGAGGCGTTCGAGTATGGCATTAATGCGCGCAAATACCAGGCGCTGGCGAAAGTGAGCAAACCCACGGCAACCCGGGACCTGGCGGACTTGCTGGAGAAAGGTTGTCTGGAGCGGTTGCCTGGGGGGGGGCGTAGCACGTGTTATATGATCGCTGTTTCATAGCTGAGCAGCCTGCCTCAAGCGGATGTAAACCCCGGATGAAGAAAGGGTCCTGCGTCCGTCGGCGTTTCAGCATGAGCAGCTGTTTTAACCAATCGCACACCCCTGTGCACCCAATCTGGCGCCGTTCTCAGGACTGGGCATGGCCATAAAAAGGGATTGGCGGAGACTCGGGGTTGACATGTACTCACGATGTGCGTACAGTTGCGACTAATTGGGAGGCTCGGACAGGGCCTGACTCCAGCGATGACGAGCCTTTAAAGGCTCAGGAAGTGAGAAATGAGCGCACATGCTTCAAGCGTAGCTCGGAAAGATGAGCGCGTAAATTTGCGTGTCGATGCCAAGACAAAGGCCATGCTGGTGCAGGCTGCTGAGATCAGCGGCACACCGCTGACGGAGTTTGTGGTTCAGACCGCGCTTGATCGGGCCGATCGGTTGGTGAGCCAGCCGAAAGTGACCCGAGTGAGCAATGAAGAGTTCTTCCGGGTATTGGATTTGATCGAGAACCCACCTGCGCCCACCGATTATCTGGTTGAGGCAATGAAGCGGTTTAGCTGATCGGTTCTTGGCCCAGGAGATTAATACTGGGCCAGCTAAGGAGAACCGATTAATGCCTGAAAGTTTCAATATTGAACCGTACAATCGCTCCAGTCACGACCGCAGTCAGTTTGACTGCGGCGTTCCATCTCTGAACCACTATATCCAACGTCAACTATCCAATGATATTCGTCGTAATCTGGCACGCTGCTATTCGGCGGTATCTTCCTCGGATACGGCGAACCCCCGTCGGATGGCCGGATATTACACCCTTTCATCTCATAGCCTGGAAACAGATCTTTTGCCAGAAGGTGTGGCCCAAAGTCCGTATCCGGCAGTGCCGGCCGTACTGATTGGACGTCTGGCTGTATGTAAGTCCTTTCAGGGAAATCGCCTTGGTGTGCAACTGGTAATCAGCGCCTTGAGAAGGAGCGTTGACTTGCATGATGAGCTAGGCATCCAGCTGATTGTTGTAGACCCCTTGGGGGAAGACATTCTTTCATTCTACGAGAAATTTGGGTTCGTTGAGTCGGGGGAGGGGCGGTTGCTGTTGCCGATCAAGACGGCTAAGAAAGCACTGCCATAAGCGGAGAAAATGAAGTAACCAAAGGGTTTATCCGCAGTAACCAGAATACAATTCTCAGCCTTGGCATGGGCCGCAATCTGCATATCCAGCGCTCCCAAGGTAATGCCCTGGTTCGACAGCTCGGCGCGTAGTGCACCGTAGCATTCAGCTACCGGGGCTTTCCATTCGAGCACCCGGACGCGTAACAGGAACTGGTGCGCCAGCTCGTTCCTGATCCGGCTGGGCCGCTTATGCAGGCCGTACATCATTCTACCGTTGCTTCACGGCCGAATAGGCCGCCGAAAGGGCGGGCATCAGGCTGGGATGCAGTGTCCCGAGGTGTGGTGTTTGGCCGGGCGGCCTCGGCGCGACAGCAAACCAGGTGCTGTTATAGGGCAATCGTGTGGCCTGGTTGAGATCAAATTTGGTGTCGTAGCTCAGTCCGGCCAGGCTGTATGCATTCGCATTATTCTGTTTGGAGATCAGGAATTCCCCGGGATAGAGGCGGTTCGTTTTCTTGCTTGTGCCATATACGACTTCGACGCGGATATTACTGGAGTCAGTGTCGTCAACGGCGAGGACCAATGCAGGGCGGGGCTTCGGGCCTGGATTCCCGGGGACCTGTGGGAAATGACACCACAGGATGTCCCCGGGGCTGGGGGGTGGCCACCTGACAGAGGCCACAGCTCAGAACAGGCTCTTGGTGGCATTGAAGGGCTGATCCTGGGGTTCCAGTTTATCGATGGCGGCAAGCTCTTGTTTCGACAGTGGGCCATCGTCCTGCTCGTAGGCAGGCAGAACCTCTTTGGCCAGTTTGGCCAGAGCGTAGTGTATTGCCTGGGTTTCGTTGAAGCCCAGTTCCTTGGCGATCCGTTTCACGGTGACACGGGTAACCCCTGTTACGGTGTCAGCGGAGCGGAATTTGAACAGCATCTTTTCATCGCGAACCACAGTGCTCATGGCTCAATCCTCTCTCCTGATGTATATATAAAATATATACTTCATGCATATTTCTGTCTAGCAGGTTCTGGCTGCGCGGCGATGCGCCCACAAAAAAGGCCGCCTTGCGGCGGCCTTCTTCGTCGTATGGTGGAGCCGGCGGGAATCGAACCCGCGTCCGTCAGCAATCCACCTGCAGGTCTACATGCTTATCCCAGTTTATTGATTTGAGTGACTGCAGCCCAACGGGCAGGACGCAGACACCGAGCCCCTGAAGGTTTTAACAGCGCCGTCCGGGGCGGACTTTGCTGCGATCCCGTGTAGCTATGCCGGTCGCGCTTCCCCACGGGCTGGGTCGCTTGACCGTTGGCAGGCCTTAGGCCGCCAGTGCGTAAGTATCGTCGTTTGCGATTACTTTATGTGTCACAAAGGATTTACGAGAATTGTAACCTTCTCGGCATGCACCACAGGATTCATAACCGGCGTCGAAACCTTGTCGGCCCCTGTATCCGTGATTGTACAGGAGTTCGGGGCGCAGGGTGCGAGTTTCAAGGGCTATTTCCCAGGCTATTTCATGGCACCAGGCGCTGACCAGACGCTGAAAAGGGCGGCAGGAGGGGCTTTCGGGCGGAAAAGTGAGACCTTGTCAGCAGGCAATGTAAACTTTTTGCTATTCCTGTCGGACAATCTGACCCAAAAGGCGTGACAAATCCGGATTCTGTTAGATGATACCTATCGTAACACGGCGGGTAACACTTGCCGTAACAGGCAGCTCAAATGAAGAAGTTGTCCTCATAGAGGGGTATCAAGATGAAAGCGTTGAATAGTGTTGAGCAACTCATGAATCGCTGGCCGTTGCTGGGCCGGACACTGGTGCTGATGTTCGCGCTGGTGGCCTACGCGGCGGGTCTGCTGGCAGTCGATGTTGCAACCGGTGATGCCCGGATGCCGGTGGTCCTGCTGGCGGTATTCTTCCTGCCGGCGGTGCTGCGAGCCTGGTTGCTGGTGTACTGGCAGGTGCGTGACGACCTCCGCGGTCGCTTCGGCAGCAGCCATCACAGCGGCGTCTGAGACCGTTTGAAGAAGAAGATAGACAGCCCCGCGCTTTAACCGGCGCGGGGCGTTTTCTGTTGAGCGTCGGGCTCAGCGTTGCCGCATGATGCGCTGCTTCTGGCGATTCCAGTCCCGTTCCTTCTCTGTCGCCCGCTTGTCGAACTTCTGCTTGCCCTTCGCCAGGGCGATATCCAGCTTGGCGCGGCCGTGGCTCCAGTAAAGGCTCAACGGCACACAGGTAAAGCCTTCTTTCTGCACCCCACCAAAAATCCGGCCCAGCTCACGCTGGTGCAACAGCAGCTTGCGCAGCCTCATCGGATCCGGGTTGATGTGGGTGCTGGCGGTATTCAGGGGTTCGATACGGCAGCCGAACAGGAACGCCTCACCGCCCCGAAGCATGATGTAGGCTTCAGACAGGTTGCAACGGCCTTCGCGCAGCGCTTTGACTTCCCAGCCTTCCAGTACCAGGCCAGCTTCGAAGCGGTCGTCGATGTGATATTCGTGGCGCGCCTTGCGGTTGGCTGCAATGGTGGCGGTGCCCGATTTGCTTTTCGGTTTCGTCATGGGGGCGGGATTATAGCGTGATAGTGGCGGAAAAGATTGTGTTGCCGATGGCAACACGGCGCGAACAGGGATGGTGGGGGCTTTGTGCGGCAACATCAAGGCTGCGCCGAGGGCGATCAGTGCCTGAATGATGTTCATCCGGCTTGAGCGTGCCAGGCAAAGTCCGCAAAATGGCCGCTTTATTCTTGCAGGGGCTGTCGGGGCTCCATTAACAGGTACATCTGACAGGTATTGGGCATGAATCAGCCAAACAAACCGATACACGGCGTCTGGGCCAGCCGCTGGGTCTTCATCCTTGCTGCCACGGGGTCGGCCATCGGGCTGGGCAATATCTGGAAATTCCCCTATATGGCCGGCGAAAACGGCGGCGCGGCATTCGTGCTGGTCTACCTGGTGTGTATCGCACTGGTCGGCGTGCCGATCATGATTGCCGAGGTCATGCTGGGTCGGCGCGGTGGCATGAGCCCGATCAACACCATGGGCAGGCTGGCCCGGGATGCGGGTGTCAGCCAGCGCTGGAAAGCTGTCGGCGGGCTGGGTGCAGTGGCCGGGTTCTTCCTCTTGTCTCTCTATACCGTGATTGCGGGCTGGGCGCTGTTCTATATCTGGGAAATGGCCTCTGGTGTGCTGCGCGATGCGAGCGCGACCGAGGTGGTTGCTGTCTATGAAGGGCTTCAAGCCAATGTCTGGCTGGTGCTCGGTTGCCACACGGTGTTCATGGCCATGACCATGTTTGTGGTGGCGCGGGGCGTCAACAAGGGGCTGGAAGTGGCGGTGCGGATTCTCATGCCGTTGCTGTTCCTGTTGCTGCTGGGCCTGCTGGGTTATTCCTTTACCTCCGAAGGCTTCATGCCGGCGGTGCATTTCCTGTTCTCCTTCGATGCCTCGGCCTTCACCGTGAAAGCCGTGCTGCTGGCTATGGGTCATGCCTTCTTTACGTTGAGCCTGGGGCTCGGCGCGATCATGGCGTACGGCGCCTACATGCCCCGCGAGGTGACTGACCGCAAGACCGGCAAGCGCAAGCCGGTGTCTATTGGCTCCACGGTCTTCACCATTGCGGCGCTCGACACGCTGGTGGCGCTGGTGGCCGGGCTGGTGATCTTCCCGGTGGTATTCGCCAACGGGCTGGAAGCCGGTGAGGGCCCGCGGCTGCTGTTCGTGACCTTGCCGCTGGCGTTTGCGGGCATTCCCTTTGGTATGCTGCTGGGCACGGTGTTCTTTGTGCTGCTCACCTGCGCCGCCTGGACCTCTTCGATCTCTCTGGGCGAGCCGCTGGTGGCGTGGCTGGTGGAAAAGGGCTGGAACCGGGTCAAGGCAGCGGTGCTGGTGGGGGTGTCAGCCTGGTTCCTGGGCATTGGCACGGTGCTGTCGTTCAACTACTGGAGTGAGGTGACGTTCCTCGGGCGGACCTTCTTCGGCAATCTGGAATTCCTGACCATCAATATCATGCTGCCGTTGGGCGGCCTGCTGATTGCCCTCTTTGCCGGCTGGGTGATGAAGGAAACCCACGCCCGCAAGGAACTGCAAATGAAGAGCTTCGGGCTCTATATGGTGTGGCGCGCCATGGTGCGCGTCTTTGCGCCGCTAGCGGTGATCGCCATCTTCATCTTCGTGGCGCTGGTGCCGGATGGCGATGACGCCGCTGAGGAGGAGGCCGAGACCGAGGTCCATGCCGAGGCCCACGCCGAGAATGCCGCCGAGGCGCCCGCGTCTGGCGAGTCTGCGGACCTTGAGCCCGCCGACCTTGAGCCAATGCAGCGTGAGCCCGCCGACATGCCGGAGAGCGCTGATGAGTGAGCCGCTGATTACGGTGGAAGTCACCTACGCGTTGCCGGACAAGCAGCGCCTGATCAGTCTTCGGGTGCCTGTGGGCACCACGGTGTTTGATGCCGCGCGGCAGTCGGGTATCGGCGATGAGTTCGAGGGGCTCGATCTGGAGCGGGCAACGCTGGGTATCTTCGGCAAGGTAGAGCCTAATCCGCGCCAGCGGGCGCTGGAGGAGGGGGATCGGGTGGAAATCTATCGGCCCCTGACGGCTGACCCGAAAGAGACGCGTAAAGCGAGAGCCAAAAAATCAGCCCGCAAGGACTGACCGCGCCGGGCTGACCGGTCTGGGCCGGTCGCCCGGGCAGCCTTACATGGTTGGCACACCTGTTTCGGTGGGGCCGGGACCAGAGCCTGGGGTCTGGCCAGGGCCGGGCATGGGCTGAGGTGCGGTCTCTGCCTCACGCTCCTGATCCCGCAATTGCTGTTCCAGGTCACGATCCTGCTGGCCGGTGACCTTGCTGCGAAAGTCGTCAATCACGTCGCCTTCGTGATGGCTATAGAGCTCATTTTCGAAATGCACGACAATGCGTTGCTGGACTTTCTCGCCCTGTCCGGGCCGGTACACCATCGGATAGAACCAGGTATCGGGCGTAAAGGGATCAATCAGCGTAGGCTGGCCCAGTACGTAACGCACCTGATCCTCCGTCATGCCCGGCTCAAGGCCCGCCAGCATGTCTTCGGTCACGAAGTTGCCCTGGGGAATATCGATACGATAAACGCCGGGGAAACGCAGGTTGCTGCAGCCGGTTACCAGCAGTGTCAGGAGGGCCAGCGCAGTGATCAGGGCTTTATATGGCATGATTTTTTGATTTCGCATAAGTTCGGGCGATAATACAGACTTGATTCGGGGACACAAGGTTCCTGCCGCACGCAAGGAGATACATGTTGGACAATCACGACCTGCGCAAGGCCGGCCTCAAGGTCACGCTGCCACGAGTAAAGATTCTGCAGCAGCTGGAAGCCTCGGAAGAGCGGCACATGAGCGCCGAGGACATCTACAAGGCGCTGATGGAGGCCGGCGAAGATGTGGGCCTGGCAACCGTTTACCGGGTGCTGACCCAGTTCGAGCAGGCTGGCATCGTCATGCGCCACAATTTCGAGGGCGGTTCAGCGGTATTCGAGCTGGCGGATGAGGGGCACCACGATCATATGGTGTGTCTGGAGACTGGCCAGGTGGTCGAGTTCCTGGATCCCGAGATCGAGAAACGCCAGAAATTGATCGCCGATGAGCATGGTTTCGAACTGATGGACCACTCACTGGTGCTCTACGTCAAACCGAAAAAGAAGAAGTAACGTCCAGAAAAGTACGCTATCAGCGTAGCGACGCCCCCGGCAGCCAGTCCTGCCGGGGGCGTATTGTTTTTTCAGGCATCTTCACCTGGGGCAGGGCTCTCCTTGCCTGGGTCAAGCCTGTCCTTGCTTGGGTCAGGCCTCTCCTTGCTTGGGTCAAGCCTCTCCTTGCTTGGGTCAAGCCTCTCCTTGCTTGGGTCAGGCCTGTGCCTTCTCAAGCATTTCCCGGGCATGTGCCAGGGTTGAGTCGGTCATTTCCACCCCGCCCAGCATGCGTGCCAGTTCACTGGTGCGGTCGTCGTGCGCGAGCGTGGCGATACGGGTCTGGGTGTTCTTGCGGTTCTGCTTTTTGTGCACATGCCAGTGCTGGTGGCCCAGCGCAGCCACCTGCGGCTGATGGGTGATGCACAGCACCTGGGCGTGGCTGCCCAGCTCCCGTAGCAGCCGGCCCACGATCTCGGCCACACCACCACCCACGCCCACATCCACCTCATCGAACACCAGGCAAGGCACGGTCAGCACCCGGGCGCAGATGACCTGAATCGCCAGGCTGACCCGCGACAGTTCGCCGCCGGAGGCCACCTTGGCCAGGGGGCGCAGGGGCTGGCCGGTGTTGGCGGTAAACAGGAATTCGACAATCTCGTTGCCGTCGGCACCGGGATCGCAGGGCGTGAGCATGACTTCCAGTCGTGCGCCGCGCATGCCCAGCGCCTTGAGGTGGCTGACCACGCCGCTGGCCAGTTCGGGGCCCTTGTTGCGCCGCTTGTCGCTGAGTTCCCGCGCGGCGGTTTCGTACTCGGCACGGGCGGCCGCTTCGGTCTTCTCCAGCCCGGCCAGGTGATCGTCGTAGTGCGCCAGCGTGTGTGCTTCCTCGCGCAGTTGCTGATGGCGCTGATACAGCTCCTCCGGCCTGACCCGATGCTTGCGGGCCAGGGTATAGACCTGGCTCAGCCGCTCCTCGACCTGCGCCAGACGCTCCGGGTCTATGTCCAGGCGGTCCAGATAATGGCGCAGATCGTCGGCTGCCGCCTCCACTTGCAGGCGCGCCGATTCCACGCTGTTGAGCACGCCAGCCAGGCTGTCATCCTCACGGCTGGCATCCCCCAGCCAGCCCAGCGCCTGGCCGAGCTGATCGTTGACGGTGCCTTCGTCATGCTCGAACAGCAGTGACAGGCTTTGCTGACACAGGCGGATCAGGTCCTCGGCACTGCCAAGGCGCTTCTGTTCGGTTTCCAGGCCCGCCAGCTCGTTATCCTGCAGCGCCAGGGCATCCAGCTCTTCCAGCTGAAAGCGCAGCAGCTCTTCGCGCTCATGCTGCTCGCGGGACTGGCTCAGTGCCGCCTCGTGGGCGCGGCGCGCAGTTTGCCAGCTGCGCCAGTGCTGCCGCACGGCAGCCGCCGCCTCGCCCGCACTGGCGAAGCTGTCGAGCAGATCCCGGTGCGCGTCGCGGCGCAACAGGGCTTGATGTTCATGCTGGCTGTGCACACTGATCAGCATCTCGCCTAACGCGCGGACATCCTGCAGCGGCATGGGGCTGCCATTGATCCAGGCCCGGGAACGGCCATCCGGGCGCACGGTGCGCCGCAGCATGCAGTCGTCGCCATCATCCAGTTCCCGTTCCGCCAGCCAGGCCCGGGCGGTCGGGTTGTCGCGCACATCGAACGTGGCCTGCACTTCGGCGCGCTCACTGTCCGGGCGCACCACCGCGCTGTCGGCGCGCTCACCCAGTGCCAGCCCCAGCGCATCAATGATCACGGACTTGCCCGCCCCGGTTTCGCCGGTGATCACCGTCAGGCCGGTGCCAGGCTCCAGCTCGAGGCTGTCCACAGTGGCGAAATTGAGCACATTGAGATGGGTAAGCATGAGCGGCCCCTTGCGATTTGAGAACACTGTCCGTAAGGTCAGTAGATGCAATAGTAGGCAATTCCGCGCCGCTTGATAAGCCCCCTCCCCAAAGGAACCTGTTCATAACCGGCGCCCGGCAGCGGTATGATAGCGGCCATGCCTGAATACGAACTCAATGAGCGCAAACAACGATTGCTGATGGCGCTGGTGGAGCGCCATATCCGCGAGGGGCAGCCTATTGGCTCGAAAACCCTCGCAGCCAGCGGTTCCCTGGCGGTCAGCCCCGCCACGATTCGCAATATCATGGCCGAGCTGGAGGATCTGGGGGTGCTCTACAGCCCGCATACCTCGGCCGGTCGTGTGCCCACAGAGCTGGGCTATCGCCTCTATGTGGATGCCCTGCTGCGGTCTGCGCCGATGAATCAGCCCCAGACCAGCGTGCTGCGCGACGAACTGGAGCAGATGCTGAACCCCGATCAATCGCCGCAGGAGCTGGTGACGCGCGCGTCCCGGGCCCTGGCCGAGCTGACGCGGATGGCGGGGGTGGTTGTGGTGCCCCGGCGTGAGGTGAGCACCTTGCGTCAGGTGGAGTTCCTGCCACTGTCCGGTCAGCGGGTGCTGGTGGTGCTGGTGGTCAACCGGGCAGAAGTGCAGAACCGGGTCATTCACACCGAGCGTAATTACACCGAGATCGAGCTGCGCCAGGCGGCCAACTACATCAACCGGACCTACGGCGGCTGCAATCTGGATCAGATCTGCGACGGCCTGTTGCGCACCATGCGCAGCGACAAGGACCAGATGGACCAGCTGATGCAGACCACCATGGATGTCGCCGCCAAGGGATTGCAGCCGGAAGCGCAGCAGGCCACGGACTATGTGGTGTCCGGCGAGGCGAATCTGCTGGGCATGGCGCAGGCGGATAACCTGGACAAGATGCGCGACCTGTTCGAGGCCTTCAATCACAAGCGCGACATCCTGCACCTGCTGGAGCGCAGCATGCGTGCTGACGGGGTGCAGATCTTCATCGGCCGTGAGGCGGGCTATCAGGTGTTTGACGAATGCTCGCTGGTGTCGGCGCCCTACAAGTCCGACACCGGCACGGTCGGTGTGCTGGCGGTGGTCGGGCCGACCCGCATGGACTATGAGAAAGTGATCCCCACGGTGGATATCACCGCCCGGATTCTGTCCGCCACGCTCGGCAAATTGTAGTCCGTTTTGTCGTCCGTTCAGCCCTGGGCACCTGTTTGCCCTTGAATCCCTGAGCAGAGTTCCCATATCGTTGCCAACCTTTTCGGAAGGCAGGCGGGCTGTTGCCCGCAGTAAATGGCTGGAGTAACCCATGAGCGAGCAGGACAAGTCACGAGATCCCGAGCAGGATGCGGCGCAGAAGCAGGCCGAGGAAGTGGCCCAGGCTGCCGTAGAGCAGGCGCGTGAAGAGCAGATTGAAGACCAGATTGAGGGGCAGGCCGCCGAGTCTTCCCCGGAAGCAGAAATCGCGGCCCTGAGCCAGGAACTGGAGCAGGCCCGCAAGGCGCTGGGCGAGGCAGACATCCGGGCCCAGGCAGAAATCCAGAACATGCGTCGTCGCGCCGAGCGTGATGTGACGGCGGCGCACAAGTTCGCCCTGGAGAAATTCGCCGGCGAAGTGATCAGCGTCGCGGACTCCCTGGAGCGGGCACTCACCAGCCTGGATGCGGACAACGAGGCGCTGACGCCCGCCCGGGAGGGCACCCAGTTGACCCTGAAAGTGCTGCTGGATGCGTTCGGCCGCTTCAATATCGAGCAGCTGGACCCCCGTGGCGAGACCTTCAATCCGGAGCTGCACGAGGCCATGGCCATGGTGCCGCAGCCGGATGCCGCGCCCAACAGCATCATTGATGTACTGGAGAAGGGCTACACCCTCAACGGGCGTCTGTTGCGTCCGGCCCGGGTGGTTGTCGCACGCAGTGAGTGAGTGGGGATGAGCGGGGGGCTTGAAAACGGGGCGGTGACCTCAATATAGCTTCCAACAGTTCGTAATAACGATTTCAGCCACATCGGTTGCCTGCGGGGGCCGCTGTGACGTGTGAGGAGAGAGAGCATTATGGGTAAGATCATCGGTATTGACCTGGGTACAACCAACTCCTGCGTCGCCATCATGGAAGGCGACAAGGTCAAGGTTATCGAGAACAGTGAAGGCACCCGGACGACGCCGTCTGTGATTGCCTACACGGATGACGAGACGCTGGTCGGGCAGTCCGCCAAGCGGCAGTCGGTCACCAACCCCACTAACACCCTGTACGCCATCAAGCGTTTGATCGGTCGCCGCTTCAAGGACGATGTCGTGCAGAAAGACATCAAGATGGTGCCGTACAAGATCATCGCTGCGGACAACGGTGACGCCTGGGTAGAAGCCCGGGGCGAAAAGCTGGCGCCGCCGCAGATTTCTGCGCAAGTGCTGAAAAAAATGAAGAAGACCGCCGAGGACTATCTTGGCGAGAAAGTGACCGAGGCCGTTATCACGGTGCCGGCCTACTTCAATGACGCCCAGCGTCAGGCCACCAAGGATGCTGGCCGCATTGCCGGGCTGGACGTGAAGCGCATCATCAACGAGCCCACGGCGGCTGCACTGGCCTACGGCATGGACAAGAAGGGCGGCGAGCGCACGATTGCCGTCTATGACCTGGGTGGTGGTACCTTCGATGTCTCCATCATCGAGATTGCCGAAGTGGACGGCGAGCACCAGTTCGAAGTGCTGGCCACCAACGGTGACACCTTCCTGGGCGGCGAAGATTTCGATCTGATGCTGATCAACTTCCTGGCGGATCAGTTCAAGAAAGACTCCGGCATCGACCTCGGTGGTGACGCCCTGGCCATGCAGCGCCTTAAAGAAGCCGCTGAGAAAGCCAAGATCGAGCTGTCCTCCGGTGAGCAGACCGAAGTGAACCTGCCTTACATCACAGCAGACCAGACCGGTCCCAAGCACCTGGTGGTGAAAGTGACCCGCGCCAAGCTCGAGTCGCTGGTGGAAGATCTGGTCAACCGCTCCCTCGAGCCTTGCAAGATGGCACTGAAAGATGCCGGCCTGCAGACCTCCGCGATCACGGATGTGATCCTGGTGGGCGGTCAGACCCGTATGCCGCTGGTGCAGAAGAAAGTGGCCGAGTTCTTCGGCAAAGACGCCCGCAAGGACGTCAACCCGGATGAAGCCGTTGCCATCGGTGCAGCGATCCAGGGCGCAGTACTGGGCGGTGATGTCACCGACGTGCTGCTGCTGGACGTGACCCCGCTGACCCTGGGTATCGAAACCATGGGTGGCGTGATGACGCCGATCATCGAGAAGAACACCACGATCCCGACCAAGGCATCGCAGGTCTTCTCCACGGCAGATGACAACCAGTCCGCTGTGACCGTGCATGTGCTGCAGGGCGAGCGTAAGCAGGCGGCCCAGAACAAGTCGCTCGGCCAGTTCAATCTTGAGGGTATCCCGGCAGCGCCGCGCGGTACGCCGCAGATCGAAGTGACCTTCGATATCGATGCCAACGGTATCCTGCACGTGGGCGCGAAAGACAAGGCCACTGGCAAAGAGCAGACCATTCAGATCAAGGCGTCTTCCGGCCTGACGGACGACGAGATCGATCAAATGGTCAAGGATGCCGAGGCCCATGCGGACGAGGACAAGAAGTTCGAAGAGCTGGTGCAGACCCGCAACCAGGCCGATCATCTGATCCACGCGACGCGCAAGACACTGGAAGAAGCTGGCGACAAGGCGACTGACGAAGAGAAGGCGGCCATCACCAAGGCAGTCGAAGAGCTGGAAGCGGTGCTCAAGAGCAACGACAAGGACGAGATCGACGCCAAGACCAAGGCGCTGACCGACGCTTCCGGTGCACTGGCCCAGCGCCTGTATGCCGAAGCAGCAGCACAGGGTGGCGACGCTGCCGAGGGTGGCGAAGCCGGTGCCGCAGCGGATGACGCGGTGGATGCCGAGTACGAAGAAGTGGACGACGACAAGAAGTAAGCCTGTCGTCAGAACGGGGCGCTGAATAGCGGTGCCTGATCAGTGACGCCGGGCCCTGCCCGGCGTCATGCTTTGAATCGCACTGGTGCAAGAACCATGTCGAAACGAGATTTTTATGAGGTGCTGGGTGTCGCCAAGGACGCCAGCGCACAGGATATCAAGAAAGCGTATCGTCGCCTGGCCATGAAACATCACCCGGATCGCAATCCCGGTGATGCCGTGGCGGAAGAGCAGTTCAAGGAAGCCAAAGAGGCTTATGAAGTGCTGTCCGACGATGAAAAGCGCCAGGCCTATGACCAGTTCGGCCATGCCGGCCTGGGCGGGCAGGGTGGCTTCGGCGGTGCCGGAGCAGGCGCTGCGGGCGCCGGCTTCTCCGATATTTTCGGTGATATCTTCGGCGACATCTTCGGCGCCGGCGGTGGCGGTGGCCGCCGACGTGGGCCAGCCCGTGGCGCGGATCTGCGCTATACCCTGGAGCTGACCCTGGAGCAGGCCGTCTTCGGCACCACGGAAAAAATCCGTGTGCCGACCTGGGCGACCTGCAAGGTCTGTGACGGCAGCGGCGCCAAGAACGGCGAAGCGCCGGTGACCTGCCAGACCTGCGGCGGCATGGGCCAGGTGCGCATGCAGCAGGGTTTCTTTACCGTGCAGCAGGCCTGCCCCACCTGTGGTGGCAGCGGCAAGGTCATCAAGAATCCCTGTGATAACTGCCACGGCCAGGGCCGTGTGCAGGAAACCAAGACCCTGTCGGTGAAAATTCCGGCTGGCGTGGATACCGGCGACCGCATCCGCCTGGCGGGTGAGGGCGAGGCGGGTGCCCACGGCGCGCCGTCCGGCGATCTGTATGTGCAGGTAGCAGTGCGCGAGCACGAGCTGTTCAAGCGTGACGGCAATGACCTCTACTGCGAAGTGCCCATCGCCTTTGCGGATGCGGTGCTCGGCGGTGAACTGGAAGTGCCGACACTGAACGGCAAGGTGAAATTGAAAGTGCCGACAGAAACCCAGACCGGCAAGCTGTTCCGCCTGCGCGGCAAGGGTGTGACGTCAGTGCGCGGTGGCCCGCCCGGCGACCTGCTGTGTCGCGTGGTGGTGGAAACCCCGGTCAGCCTTACCAGCGAACAGAAAGACCTGCTCAAGCAGTTCCGGGATTCGCTGGAGAGCGGCGGTAAACGCCATAACCCGCGCAATACGAGCTGGTTCGAAGGCGTGAAGCGCTTCTTCGACGGGCTCTGAAGCGGTTACACTGAGCGCGCTAACAGGGCCTCTGGACAGGATCAACGATGAAAGTAGGTGTAATTGGCGCCGCCGGGCGCATGGGGCGGACCCTTATCGAGGCCGTGCAGGCCCACGACGGCCTCACCCTGGGTGCGGCAGTGGATGTGCCGGGTAGCTCGCTGATCGGCGCGGATGCCGGTGAGTTGATCGGCGCGGGCAAGCTCGGCGTTGCGCTGGTGGATGATCTGGCCAAGGTAGTATCGCAGGCCGATGTGTTCATCGACTTCACCCTGCCGGAGGCCACCATGGCCAATGTGCAGACCTGCCGCGCCGCCGGGCGCCGGCTGGTGATTGGCACGACCGGCCTGTCCGATGCGCAGAAAGCCGAGCTGCGGGCTGCCAGCGGCGATATCGCCATCTGCTTCGCGGCCAACTACTCTGTCGGCGTCACCCTGTGCCTGAAGTTGCTGGACACCGCCGCCCGTGTGTTGGGTGATGAGGTGGATATCGAGATCATCGAAGCCCACCATCGCCACAAGATCGACGCCCCCTCCGGCACGGCGCTGGCCATGGGCGAAGTGGTGGCGGATGCTCTGGGTCGTGACCTCAAGGAATGCGCTGTGTATGGCCGTGAAGGTCGCACTGGCGCCCGTGAGCGCCAGACCATCGGTTTCGAGACCATCCGGGCCGGTGACATCGTCGGCGAGCACACCGTCATGTTCGCGGCAGACGGCGAGCGGCTGGAGATTACCCACAAGGCCACCAGCCGCATGAACTTCGCCCGGGGCGCGGTACGCGCCGCTGCCTGGCTGGGTGAGCAGCAGCCGGGCCTGTTCGATATGCAGGATGTGCTGGGTTTGCGCGGCTAACGCACAACAAGTCCCCGATGCGGCGTGACACCACCGTCAATAAGCCCTAAAATACGGGCCTGCCCTGAAGGGCTACGCAGGTGGCGCATATTAAGCGAAAAGCGGATCTGAGCGAGGTGGAGGTGTCCATCTCGCTTTTTTGCGCGCGCCTGCGGTCGCCACTGTGCGTGCTATCGCACGCCATGATGGCGGCAGCCCTTCCCCTGAATCTGGCACTGAATTCTGGAGGTTTGCGTTGACGGTACCGGCCATACTGGCGCTGGAAGACGGCAGCATCTTCCGGGGCGTCTCAATCGGCGCATCCGGCAAGACCGTTGGCGAGGTGGTGTTCAATACCGCACTCACCGGTTACCAGGAGATCCTCACGGATCCTTCCTACGCCCAGCAGATTGTTACCCTGACTTACCCCCATATCGGCAACACCGGGGTCAACAAGGAAGATGAGGAGGCCTCCCGCGTCTGGGCTGCCGGCCTGATCATCCGTGATCTGACCCTGACAGTGAGCAGCTGGCGTGCCGAGCAATCCCTGCCTGACTACCTCGAAGCCAACAATATCTGCGCCATCGCCGATATCGATACCCGTCGGCTGACCCGGATCCTGCGTGAGAAAGGCGCCCAGAACGGCTGCATTCTGGTGGGTGAAGACGCCGACGAGGCAGACGCACTGGCGGCGGCTCGCGGCTTCCCCGGCCTGAAGGGCATGGATCTGGCGAAAGAGGTCACCGCGTCCGAGTCCTACGCCTGGAGCGAGGGCGTCTGGCACTGGGAAGGCGGGCATCAACAGCAGGGCGATACCGCGTTTCACGTGGTGGCCTACGATTTCGGCACCAAGCGCAACATCCTGCGCATGCTTGCCGAGCGCGGCTGCCGCCTGACCGTGGTGCCCGCGCAGACCCCCGCCAGCGACGTGCTGGCGCTCAAGCCGGATGGCGTCTTCCTGTCCAACGGCCCCGGTGATCCGGAGCCCTGCGACTACGCCATCAAGGCCATCGCCGAGATTGTCGCCACCGGCACGCCGGTATTCGGCATCTGCCTCGGCCACCAGCTGCTGGCCCTGGCCAGCGGCGCAAAGACCATGAAGATGAAGTTCGGCCACCACGGCGCCAACCACCCGGTGAAGGATCTGGATCGTGGCACGGTGATGATCACCAGCCAAAACCATGGTTTTGCCGTGGACGAAAGCACCTTGCCGGACACGCTGCGCACCACCCATGTATCGCTGTTTGATGGCTCGCTGCAGGGCATCCACCGCACTGACCAGCCTGCTTTCAGTTTTCAGGGACACCCTGAAGCCAGCCCCGGCCCGCATGATGCGGCGCCACTGTTCGATCACTTTATTGAACTGATGCAGGCGCGGCAGAAGTAACCATCGCGCTGCCGCGCACCAGAACGCCATGACGAACGCCTGACGGTTAGCAGATTATGCCCAAGAGAACAGACCTACAGAGCATCCTCATTATCGGCGCCGGTCCTATCGTGATCGGTCAGGCCTGTGAGTTTGATTATTCCGGCGCCCAGGCCTGCAAGGCCCTGCGCGAGGAAGGTTACCGGGTGATCCTGGTGAACTCGAACCCGGCCACCATCATGACCGACCCTGCCATGGCGGATGCGACCTACATCGAGCCGATCACCTGGGAAACAGTAGAGCGGATCATCGAAAAAGAGCGGCCGGATGCGCTGCTGCCGACCATGGGCGGCCAGACAGCGCTGAACTGCGCGCTGGATCTGGAGCGCCACGGCGTGCTGGAAAAGTACGGCGTGGAAATGATCGGCGCCAATGCGGATGCCATCGACAAGGCTGAAGACCGCAGCCGGTTCGACAAGGCGATGCGTGCCATTGGCCTGGAGTGCCCGCGCGCCTCCATCGCCCATTCCCTGGAAGAAGCCTACAAAGTCCTCGAAGACATCGGCTTCCCCTGCATCATCCGCCCCAGCTTCACCATGGGCGGCTCCGGTGGCGGCATTGCCTACAACCGTGAAGAATTCCAGGAAATCTGCGAGCGCGGGCTGGACCTGTCGCCGACCAAAGAGCTGCTGATCGACGAATCACTGCTCGGCTGGAAAGAATATGAAATGGAAGTGGTGCGGGACAAGAACGACAACTGCATCATCGTCTGCACCATCGAAAACCTCGACCCCATGGGTGTGCACACCGGTGACTCCATCACCGTTGCCCCGGCCCAGACCCTGACCGACAAGGAATACCAGATCATGCGGAATGCATCGATCGCGGTATTGCGCGAAATCGGTGTGGAAACCGGCGGTTCGAACGTGCAGTTCGGCATGTGCCCGGACACCGGTCGTCTGGTGGTGATCGAGATGAACCCGCGGGTGTCCCGCTCCTCCGCGCTGGCGTCCAAAGCGACGGGCTTTCCGATCGCCAAGATCGCCGCCAAGCTGGCCGTGGGCTACACCCTGGACGAGCTGCAGAACGACATCACCGGCGGCAAGACGCCGGCGTCCTTCGAGCCGTCCATCGATTACGTGGTTACCAAGATTCCGCGCTTCA
Organism: Alcanivorax sp.; assembly: GCA_022565695.1. Lineage (GTDB taxonomy): Bacteria > Pseudomonadota > Gammaproteobacteria > Pseudomonadales > Alcanivoracaceae > Isoalcanivorax. The sequence goes on from JAIUME010000001.1 coordinate 805,575, forward strand.
ATTTCGAGAAGTTTGCCGCGGCAGATCCGGTGCTGACCACGCAGATGAAATCCGTCGGTGAAGTCATGGCCATCGGTCGCAACTTCCAGGAATCCATGCAGAAAGCACTGCGCGGTCTGGAAACCGATTCCGACGGCTTCGATCCGAAACTGGACCCGGAGAACGGCGATCTGCGTCAGCAGGTGATTGAATCCCTGGCGTCACCGGGCCCGGATCGCATCTGGGTGCTGGGCGATGCCTTCCGTTCCGGCATGAGCGTGGACGAACTGTTCCAGCTGACCAAGATTGATCGCTGGTTCCTGGTGCAGATCGAAGATCTGATCAAGGAAGAAGCGGCGCTGGCGGCCAGCACCTTCACGGATCTGACGGCGGCATCCCTGTATCGCCTCAAGCGCAAGGGCTTTGCCGATGCCCGCCTGGCACGTCTGCTGGGTGTGAAAGAAGCGGACCTGCGCAGCAAGCGGCACGAGTGGAATATCCGCCCGGTGTACAAGCGCGTGGATACCTGCGCGGCGGAATTCTCCACCAGCACCGCGTACATGTACTCCTCCTACGATGAGGAATGCGAAGCCGAGCCGACCGGCCGTGACAAGATCATGGTCATCGGCGGCGGCCCGAACCGTATCGGGCAGGGCATCGAGTTTGATTACTGCTGCGTGCACGCAGCACTGGCGATGCGTGAAGACGGTTACGAGACCATCATGGTCAACTGTAATCCGGAAACCGTCTCCACCGATTACGACACGTCCGACCGTCTCTACTTCGAGCCGGTGACACTGGAAGACGTGCTGGAAATCGTTGCCAAGGAACAACCCAAGGGTGTGATCGTTCAGTACGGCGGCCAGACGCCGCTGAAACTGGCCCGTGCCCTGCAGGCCGCCGGCGTGCCGATTATCGGCACCAGCCCGGATGCCATCGACGAAGCAGAGGACCGCGAGCGGTTCCAGCAGATGGTGAACAAGCTCGCCCTCAAGCAGCCGCCCAACCGCACCGCGCGCAGCATCGAAGATGGTGTGCGCCTGGCGGCAGAGATCGGCTACCCGCTGGTTGTGCGTCCGTCCTATGTCCTGGGCGGCCGTGCCATGGAAATCGTCTTCAACGAAGACGAACTGCGCAGCTACATGAAGAACGCAGTGTCCGTGTCCAATGAATCACCGGTACTGCTGGATCGCTTCCTGGACGACGCCATCGAGGTGGACGTGGATGCCATCTGCGACGGCAAGCAGGTCGTGATTGGCGGCATCATGCAGCATATCGAGCAGGCGGGCGTGCACTCCGGTGACTCCGCCTGCTCCTTGCCGCCTTACTCCCTCGACGACGACGTGCTCAATGTGATGCGCGAGCAGACCGCCGCCATGGCGCTGGAGCTGGGCGTGGTCGGCCTGATGAACGTGCAGTTCGCGGTCAAGGGCACCGAGGTGTATGTGCTGGAAGTGAATCCGCGCGCCTCACGGACCGTGCCTTACGTGTCCAAGTGCATCGGCGTATCGCTGGCCAAGGTCGCCGCGCGTTGCATGGCCGGCACATCGCTGGCGGATCAGGGCTTTACCAAAGAAATCGTGCCGTTGTTCTTCAACGTCAAGGAAGCCGTGTTCCCCTTCGCCAAGTTCCCGAAGGTGGACCCGATTCTTGGCCCGGAAATGAAATCCACCGGCGAAGTCATGGGCGTGGGCGAAACCTTCGCCGAGGCGTATGGCAAGGCATCCCTGGCGGCCGGCGAGCGTTTGCCGCGCAGTGGCACCGCCTTTATTTCCGTGCGGGAAGCCGACAAGGAAGCCTCGCTGAACGTGGCCCGCGAACTCCACTCGCTGGGTTTCCGGCTGGTGGCGACGCGCGGTACAGCGGCCTGCATCACAGAAGCAGGTATTCCCGTGACAGCGGTGAATAAAGTGCTTGAGGGTCGCCCCCATGTCGTGGATATGATCAAGAATGATGAAATCAGCATGATCATCAACACCACAGAGGGCAAGCAGGCGGTACGGGATTCCTTCACCATCCGTCGCTCGGCACTGCAGCACAAGGTGTACTACACCACCACGATTTCAGCGGCCTGGGCGGTGTGCCAGGCGCTGAAGATAGATGACGATCTGCAGGTAAGACGTCTGCAGGACATGCATGCGGCCATACTGGCGGCCGCCGGCAACGGAGACAAGTAATGCAACGAGTGCCCATGACGATTGAAGGTGCGGAAGCGCTTCGCGACGAGCTGCAGCACCTGAAGATGGTCGTTCGGCCACGTATCGTGCAATCCATCGCCGAAGCCCGTGAGCATGGCGACCTGAAGGAAAACGCCGAATACCATGCTGCCCGTGAGGAGCAGGGATTCTGCGAGGGGCGTATCAACGAAATAGAAAGCAAGCTGGGTGCGGCGCAGATCATTGATGTGCGCGATATCCAGCACACTGGCAAGGTGCTGTTCGGCACCACCGTGACGATCATCAATGTGGATACCGACGAACAGAAGGTCTACAAGATCGTGGGCGACGACGAAGCCAGCATCAAGAAGGGCAAGATTTCGGTGAACTCACCGATTGCCCGGGGCCTGATTGGCAAGATGGAAGGCGATTCGGTGCAGATCGAAACGCCGGGCGGCGTCGTGGAATACGAGATCGACAAGGTCGAGCATCTTTGATCAGGTGCTGCGCGCTCAGCCTTGCTGGGCGCGCAGTATATTGGACAGCTTCGGGTTAGGTTTTTTCGCCCCCCGGTAAAGCAGTGCGATGTTGCCGATGCGCTGCACCAGTTCAGCCTTCCCGGCCTCGCACAGCGCGTCCACAATGGCGGCCCGGTCATCCCGGTTTTCGGCATTGACGCGCACTTTGATCAGCTCGTGATCTTCGAGGCGGCCGTTCAGCTCCTCGATAAAGGTCTCGGTCAGGCCGTTGCCACCAAAGATCAGCACCGGCTTGAGGTGATGGCCGATGGTCTTGTAACGTCGTTTGTCTTGCTGATTCAGGGGCATTGCCGGTCTCCTTCGCGGGCGGCCATTCTACACGCGCTGCAGCGCGAGTACATCAGGCCCTGACCGGGGGCAGGGTGCCGCGACATACAGGTGCCGCGGCATATTTGGCGCGACACATCATGTACGGACAGACAAGTACGGGCAGATTCGGGCATGGGCAGGTCCAAGAGTAGCAGCCGCTGGCTGCACGAACACTTCAATGACCACTGGGTCGCCAAGGCCCAGGCCGAGGGCTATCGCTCCCGCGCCAGCTTCAAGTTGCTGGAAATCCACGAAAAAGACAAACTCTTCCGCCCCGGCCTGCGGGTGCTTGATCTGGGCGCGGCGCCCGGTGGCTGGTCCCAGGTAGCGGCCCGGCTCATGGGCAGCAATGGCCAGATACTGGCCAGCGACATTTTACCTATGGAGGCGATTGCCGATGTCACCTTCATTCAGGGCGACTTTCGTGAAGAATCGGTGTTTCAGGAACTGCTGAACGCACTGGATGGTCGTCAGGTGGACCTTGTAATGTCCGACATGGCCCCCAATATGAGTGGTAACAGAGCGGTAGATCAGCCGCGGGTCATGTATCTGGCCGAACTGGCCCTGGATATGGCCAATCGAGTTCTGGCACCAGACGGCCGTTTTCTGGTCAAGGTATTCCAGGGCGAAGGGCTTGAAGCGTACCGCCGCGATCTTCACGCCAGCTTTGACAAGCTGGTGACGCGCAAGCCTGCCGCCAGTCGGCCGCGTTCCCCGGAGGTGTATCTGCTGGGGTCGGGTCGCAAAATGGTGTAACGTATATCATATCAATTCAGGCAATAACCGCCTGAATTTCCGCAGATTTCTGCGTCAGTAGGGAGAGGTGTCCCTTGAACGACATGACCAAGAATATCATTCTCTGGATGGTGATCGCCGGGGTTCTCTACGTTGTATTGCAGAACGTGAACCACGAGCCGCCGGCCCGTTCCATGGATTACTCGGCCTTTATCTCCGAAGTGGAGAAAGGCGAGGTGACCCGCGTCGAGATCCAGGATTACCGCATCCGGGGCGAAACCCGTGACGGCCAGCGCTTTGAAACCGTGAAGCCGCCGGTATCCGATCTGGACCTGATGCCGACCCTGATCCAGAACCGCGTTGTGGTCGAGGGCAAGGCGCCGGAGCGTCAGGGCTTCATGACGCAGCTGTTCCTGTCGATTCTGCCGATCCTGCTGATCCTTGCGATCTTCATCTTCTTCATGCGCCAGATGCAGGGCGGTGGTAAAGGTGGCGGCGGGCCGATGACCTTCGGCAAGAGCAAGGCGCGCCTGCTCTCGGAAGACCAGATCAAGACCACCTTTGCGGACGTCGCAGGCGTGGAAGAAGCCAAGGAAGAAGTGGAAGAGCTGGTGGAGTTCCTGCGCGACCCGGCCAAGTTCCAGCGTCTGGGCGGCAAGATTCCCCGTGGCGTGCTGATGGTGGGTTCACCGGGTACCGGTAAGACCCTGCTGGCCAAGGCCATTGCCGGCGAAGCGCGTGTGCCCTTCTTCTCCATCTCCGGTTCTGACTTCGTCGAGATGTTTGTCGGCGTGGGTGCATCCCGCGTGCGTGACATGTTCGAGCAGGCCAAGAAGCATGCGCCCTGCATCATCTTCATCGACGAGATCGATGCCGTGGGCCGTAGCCGTGGCGCCGGTCTGGGCGGCGGTCATGATGAGCGCGAACAGACCCTGAACCAGCTGCTGGTGGAAATGGACGGCTTCGGTGCCAACGACGGCATCATCGTGATTGCCGCCACCAACCGCCCGGACGTGCTGGATGCCGCATTGCTGCGTCCCGGCCGCTTCGACCGTCAGGTCGTGGTGCCGCTGCCCGACGTGCGCGGTCGCGAACAGATTATCAAGGTGCACATGCGCAGCGTGCCGGTGGCGGATGACGTCAACCCGAGCCTGATCGCCCGTGGCACCCCCGGCTTCTCCGGTGCCGACCTGGCTAACCTGGTCAACGAGGCAGCGCTGTTCGCCGCACGCGGCAACAAGCGCCTGGTGGGCATGGAAGAGTTCGAGCGCGCCAAGGACAAGATCCTCATGGGCGCCGAGCGCCGCTCCATGGTGATGTCCGAGAAAGAAAAGCTGAACACCGCCTACCACGAAGCCGGGCACGCCATTATCGGCCGCCTGGTGCCGGAGCACGACCCGGTCTACAAGGTGTCGATCATTCCCCGTGGCCGCGCCCTGGGTGTGACCATGTACCTGCCGGAAGAAGACAAGTACAGCCAGTCCAAGCGCGCCATCGAGAGCATGATCTGCTCCCTGTTCGGCGGCCGTCTGGCGGAGGAAATGATCAACGGTTTCGACGGTGTCACCACCGGTGCCTCCAACGATATCGAGCGAGCCACCAAGATGGCCCGCGCCATGGTCACCAAGTGGGGCCTGTCCGAGAAGATGGGGCCGCTGGCCTATGAGGAAGAAGAAGGCGAAGTCTTCCTCGGCAAGAGCATGTCCCAGCGCAAGCAGGTGTCCGAGCAGACCGCGGAAGAGATCGACCGCGAAGTGCGCGCCATCATCGACATGTGCTACGGCAAGGCGAAAGAGATTCTGGAAGGCAACCGCGACAAGCTGGAAGCCATGGCGCAGGCGCTCATGCAGTACGAGACCATCGACGCCGACCAGATCGAGGACATCATGAATGGCCGCACCCCGCGCCCGCCGAAAGACTGGCAGGACCCGGGCAGTGGCACAGGCGCCGCCAGCAAGGATGATGCCGCATCGGCGTCGGGCACGGACACCGAGCCCAAGGGCGAAGGCCCTATTGGTGGCCCGGCCAATACGCACTGATACGATCAAGCACTAACGCAATGAAAACACTGCAATGCGGGGCGCGGACACTGACACTGTCCGCGCCTGTCGTTATGGGGGTATTAAATGTGACCCCCGATTCCTTTTCTGACGGTGGCCGCTTCATCGGCCGTGATGCCGCCCTGCATCAGGCGCGGCAAATGCACGCCGACGGCGCGGCCATCATCGATGTGGGCGGCGAATCCACCCGTCCCGGCGCGCTGCCCGTCAGTGAGCAGGAAGAGCTGGACCGCGTGATTCCTGTCGTGGAAGCCATCGCCGCCGAGCTCGACACCATCATTTCCCTGGATACCAGCACCCCTGCCGTGATCCGTGCTGGCGCCGCCGCTGGCGCCGGGCTGATCAACGATGTGCGTGCCTTGCAGCGCCCCGGCGCGCTGGAAGCCGTCGCGCTGACCGGCTTGCCGGTTTGCCTGATGCATATGCAGGGCGAGCCGGACACCATGCAGCAGGCGCCCCGCTATGATGATGTGGTGGCGGATGTGCTGGCGTTTCTGCGCCAGCGCATCCAGGCGTGTGAGGCGGCAGGCATCGGGCGCGAGCGCCTGCTGCTGGATCCGGGCTTCGGTTTTGGCAAGACTCTGGCGCATAATCTGCGCTTGCTGCGCGAACTGGACCGGCTGGCGGCAGAAGGGCTGCCACTGCTGGTGGGTATGTCGCGCAAGTCCATGATTGCAAAGCTGCTGGGCCGGGGCGTGGATGAGCGCCTGCCCGCCAGTCTCGCGCTGGCGGTGATGGCTGCAGAGCGCGGCGCGGCGATCCTGCGCGTGCATGATGTCAGAGAGACCAGCGATGCGCTGCGTATGACCCAAGCGGTACTACATGGGGCGGTCCTGCACGGCGCTTAACGACTCAAGCCTTTACTTCAGGGCAAACCCAGGGCAAAGAATGGCGACGGAGGCCAGGGATGACGCGACAGTATTTTGGTACCGATGGGGTACGCGGCACAGTGGGAGAATTCCCGATTACGCCGGACTTCGTGCTCAAGCTCGGCTGGGCCGTGGGCTCGGTACTGGCGGAGCAGGGCCAGAGCAAGGTGCTGATCGGCAAGGACACACGGATTTCCGGGTACATGTTCGAATCGGCCCTGGAGGCCGGGATTTCCGCCGCCGGGGTGGACGTGCTGCTGCTGGGCCCCATGCCGACCCCGGCCATCGCCTACCTGACCACCACCTTTCAGGCCCAGGCGGGTATCGTCATCTCTGCGTCCCACAACCCCTATACCGACAACGGTATCAAGTTCTTCGGCGCCAACGGCCGCAAGTTGCCGGATGCCATGGAAGAAGCCATCGAGCGGCGTCTCGGGGAAGAGATGAAGATGGTGGATACCGATGCCCTCGGCAAGGTACGCCGTATCGGCGATGCCCGCGGGCGCTATATTGAATTCTGCAAAAGCACGGTGCTCGGCCGCCTGGCGCTCAAGGGCAAGAAGATCGTGGTGGACTGCGCCAATGGCGCCGCCTACCACATTGCCCCGGACGTGCTTGAGGAGCTTGGCGCGGATGTGATTACCCTGTTCGCCGAGCCCGATGGCGTCAACATCAATCGTGATTGTGGCAGCACCCACCCGGAAGCGCTGGTTGCGCGAGTGCGTGCCGAGAACGCCGACCTGGGCATTGCCTTCGATGGTGATGCCGACCGCGTGCTAATGGTGGATGATCAGGGCGAGTTGGTGGATGGTGACCAGCTGTTGTACGTGCTGGCCACCGACCGCAAGCGTCGCGGCGGCGCATTTGGCGGTGCTGTTGGCACGCTGATGTCCAACTTCGGTCTGGAGCTGGCGCTGCAGCGCGAGGGCATTCCCTTCGTGCGCGCCAAGGTCGGCGACCGTTATGTCATCGAGGCCATGGACCAGAAGGGCTGGTTGCTGGGCGGCGAGTCCTCCGGGCACATTATCTGTCTGGACCGTGCCTCCACCGGTGACGGTGTGGTGTCGGCCCTGCAGGTGCTGGCGGCGTTGCAGCATCAGGGCTGCTCCCTGCGAGAAGCCTGTGCCGGCATGGAGAAGCTGCCGCAAGTCATGATCAATGTGCGTGGCGCGCGCCGCGATGGCATGGACGGCAATGCCGCCGTGCAGGCCGCCGTGGCCGCCGCCGAGCAGCGACTGGCGGGCACCGGGCGCGTCCTGCTGCGGCCGTCCGGCACCGAGCCACTGGTGCGGGTCATGGTCGAGGGCGAGGCGCCGGCGCTGGTGCAGAGCGTTTGCGAAGAACTGGCGGCGGTGGTGGAGCGGGAAATCGCCTGACCTGAACCGTTATCATGATGACCAATAAGGAAAAAGGGGAGCAGGTTTGCGCACACCAATAGTCGCCGGAAACTGGAAAATGCATGGTCGCCTGGAGATGGCGCGCACCCTGGCAGCGGATATCGCAGTGGGCGCCCCGGCGGATGTCGAGGTGGTTTTGTGCCCGCCATATCCCTATCTGGGGGTGCTGGCTGAGGTCCTGAAAAACAGATCTGTGGCCCTGGGTGCCCAGAATCTGGCCCGCGAGGCCGAGGGCGCCTACACCGGCGAAGTCGCCGGCGAGATGCTCGCCGAGTTCGGCTGCCGCTACGTGCTGGTGGGCCATTCCGAGCGTCGCAGCCTGTTCGGCGACACCGATGACGAGGTGGCGGCGAAGTTCTGTCGGGCCCAGGCCGCCGGCCTGCAGCCGGTGCTGTGCCTGGGCGAAAGCCAGTCAGAGCGCGAGGCTGGCGATACCGAAGCAGTGATTGCCCGGCAGCTGGATGCCGTGCTGTCACAGGCTGGCGTCGCGGCGCTGGCCACCGCCGTGATCGCCTATGAGCCGGTCTGGGCCATCGGTACAGGGCTGACCGCCAGCCCCGCACAGGCCCAGGCAGTGCATGCTTTCATCCGCGCGCGGGTGGCTCAGCAGAGCCCGGAAGTGGCTGCTGGTGTCCGTATCCTTTACGGCGGCAGTGTAAAGGCGGATAATGCCGCCTCTTTGCTGGCCGAGCCCGATATCGATGGGGGCTTGATCGGTGGGGCGTCACTTGACGCGGACAGTTTTCTCGCCATTTGTCAGGCGGCAACTACATCCCAGTAACAGCCCAGTAACAGCCCAGTAAGCAGACTTTTTATGGATATTGTTCTTCATATCGTGCACGTGTTGACAGCTCTGGCCCTGATCGGCCTCGTCCTGATTCAGCACGGCAAGGGCGCCGATGCCGGCGCTTCATTTGGTGGTGGCGCTTCGTCATCCACCGTATTCGGCGGCAGCGGTGCCAGCAGTTTCCTGACCCGGACAACCGCTATCCTGGCCACCGTGTTCATGCTCACCAGCCTGGCGCTGGCCTGGCATGCGCGCCAGATGTCCTCGGACGACGGCTCGGCCCTGCCTGTTCTGGAGCGTATCCAGCAGGAGCAGGACTCCGAAGTGCCTGACTGGACGCAGGATATGGACGGCATGATTCCACAAGTGGAAGAAAGTGCTGCAGAAGTGCCGCAGCCTGAGGTAGAATCTCCCGCCCCGACGGACGACCAGTAAAACCGGTCGTCCCGGTCGAGAATTTGCCGAAGTGGTGGAATTGGTAGACACGCTATCTTGAGGGGGTAGTGAGCCTAGCTCGTGCGGGTTCAAGTCCCGCCTTCGGCACCATTAATTGTTTGCGGCGCGCATGCGCGCCGGCCCGGTTCGGGTGGCAGTAAGCGGAAAGTTTTTTATGTCGGAGATTCACGGAATCGTTTGACATAAGTGCCGTAAATCATTAAGGTTTGCGGCCAGTTTAGTGCGGGGTGGAGCAGTCTGGTAGCTCGTCGGGCTCATAACCCGAAGGTCGTAGGTTCGAATCCTGCCCCCGCTACCACTTAACGAACAAGGCTGTGACTGCTCGCAGGCCTTGTAACAGAAAGCCCCTCTAGCAGGGGCTTTTTGTTTGGTGCAGATTGCCGCCGCTGGCGGCTGTCTGGTACACGATTCGAGGACATGAATGTCACGTAAGGTCGAACAGCTGCATGCTCTGCTGGCCCCGGCGGTCGAAAGCCTGGGCTTCACGCTCTGGGGTCTGGAATATATCCAGGGCCGCGGGGCTGTGCTGCGTGTGTATATCGACAAGGAAGACGGCATTGATGTGGATGACTGCGCTGCAGTCAGTCACCATGTAAGCGGTGTACTGGACGTCGAAGACCCCATCAGTGGCGAGTACAACCTGGAAGTGTCTTCTCCGGGTATGGACCGGCCACTGTTTACACCCGAGCAATGGCAGCTTTATATCGGTGAGCAGGTGCACATGCGTCTGTTGGCGCCGGTACTCAAGCGCCGCAAGATGACAGCGGAGATTACCGCTGTAAACGGGGACGTCATCAGCCTGACCTTTGAAGGTCAGACTGCCGATGTCCCTTTCGCGCAGATCGACCGGGCCCATCTGGTGCCCCGCTTCGATTGATCCGGCTCTGTCGAGCAGGATAGTCGAGCGTCATGTCGATCTGAAAAGATGACATTTATTGTCTTTGTAAAGGCCTGGCCATGAACAAAGAGATTTTGCTGGTTGCGGAAACAGTTTCCAACGAGAAGGGCGTCAGCCGTGACGTCATTTTCGAAGCTATTGAGCTTGCACTGGCCGCAGCAACGAAAAAACGCTTCAAGGAAGAAGACGTGGAAGTGCGTGTGCACATCGACCGGGTTGCCGGCGATTACCGCACCTATCGCGTCTGGCACGTGGTGGAAGACGAGGACCTGTACGAGTTCGGTCGTCAGCTGACCCTCGACGAAGCCCACGAGCAGGATCCGTCCTTGCAGATCGGCGACACCTGGGCCGAGGAAATCGAGTCTGTGGCGTTTGGCCGCATTGCCGCCCAGACCGCCAAGCAGGTCATCGTGCAGAAAGTGCGCGAAGCCGAGCGCGCCCAGATTATCGAAGAATACCGTGACCGCATTGGTGAACTGATCAGCGGCACCGTCAAGAAAGCAACACGTGACAGTATTATTCTGGACCTCGGCGGCAACGCTGAAGCGCTGATTACCCGCGACCAGATGATTCCCCGCGAAGCCGTGCGTCAGAACGACCGCATTCGCGCCTACCTGTCAGGTGTGAACCCGGAAAGCCGCGGCCCGCAGCTGTTTGTCAGCCGCGCCGCACCGGAAATGCTGATCGAACTGTTCAAGATCGAAGTGCCGGAAATCGGCGAAGAGCTGATCGAGATCAAGGGCGCTGCCCGTGATCCCGGCTCCCGCGCCAAGATCGCCGTGAAGAGCAACGACCAGCGTATCGACCCGGTGGGTGCGTGCGTGGGTATGCGCGGCGCCCGGGTACAGGCTGTCTCCAACGAGCTGGGTGGCGAGCGTATCGACATCGTGCTCTGGGATGACAACCCCGCCCAGCTGGTGATCAACGCCATGCAGCCTGCAGAAGTGGCCTCCATCGTGGTGGACGAAGAACGCCACTCCATGGATGTCGCGGTGGAAGACGAGTCGGCACTGGCCCAGGCCATCGGCCGAGGCGGCCAGAACATCCGTCTGGCCTCCGAGCTGACCGGCTGGGAACTGAACGTGATGACCCTGGACGCGGCGCAGGAAAAACTGCAGGCCGAGAGCCAGGAAGCGCTGGATCGTTTTGTTAACGATCTGGACGTTGATGAAGACATGGCAGCAGTGCTGGTGGAAGAAGGCTTCAGCACACTGGAAGAAGTCGCCTATGTGCCGATGGAAGAGATGCTGCAGATCGAAGGTTTCGACGAAGAGATCGTTGAAGCCCTGCGACAGCGCGCCAAGGATGTGCTGTTGACTCGCGCGCTGACCTCCGAAGAGCAGCTTGAACATTCCGCGCCGGCAGAAGACCTGCTGACGATGGAAGGCATGGATCGCGAGCTGGCAATGAAGCTTGCCGCTCAGGGCATTACGACCATGGAAGATCTGGCCGAACAGGCAGTGGATGATCTGCTTGAGATTGAAGGCCTGGATGAAGAACGCGCAGCAACACTGATTATGACCGCACGGGCGCCATGGTTCGCCGAGGAGAATGCCGGCAAATAAAGGCTGCCCGTGACGTCGCCGGCGCCTTGCGCCTGTCAGTCACGGTGCGCACCAGATCAGCGGGCATGGGTCCGTGATCTGTAACAGGTTATTGAAAGGGCCCGTGCGCTCTTTCATACCGCGAGGCAGGCAGGTGAGTATCCACGCGATACCCTGCCCACCCCGGCGGGCGGACAGGAGATGTTGGCTGACATGGCTGAAACAACCGTAAAGAAACTGGCAGATATCGTAGGTACCCCGGTAGACACGCTGCTCAAACAGATGAGCGAAGCAGGCCTGCCCCACGGCACCGCCGAAGACACTGTGTCTGATGAACAGAAGCAAGTGCTGCTGTCATTCCTGCGTAAATCCCACGGCAGCGCTGATGCCGAGCCGCAGAAAATCACCCTCAAGCGCAAGAGCACCAGCACCATCAAGACAACGGGTGCTTCCGGCAAAGCCAAGACTGTCGCAGTAGAAGTGCGCAAGAAGCGCACCTACGTCAAACGCTCCGTGATCGAAGATCAGGAACGTGAGCGTCAGGAGCAGGAGCGCCTCGAGCAGGAGCGCCTGGAAGCTGAAGCCGCGGCCCGCAAGGCCGAAGAGGATGCGCGCCGCAAAGCCGAAGAAGACGCCATCGCCAAGCGCGAAGCAGAGCGTGTTGCCGCCGAAGGCGCTGCAGCCCCTGTCAGCGATGCTGGCGCAGCGGCCAGCGCGGCTGCGGCAGACAAGAAAGCCGAAGACAAGAGCAAGCGTCTGACGGTGCCGAAGTCCACGAAGAAGGCGGAAGCCCCGCCGAAGGACGAGACCCCGGAAGAGCGCGCCAAGCGCGAGGAAGAGGAACGCCGCAAGCGCGAGGCAGAAGAAGCCCGCCGCAAGCAGGAAGCCGAAGCCCGCAAGAAGGCCGAGGAAGAAGCTGCCCGCCGCACGGCTGAAGAAGCCCAGCGCATGGCCGCCGAGCTCGAGAAGCGCGGCCAGCAGGAACCGAAAGAAACCACCGAGGAAGTCGAAACCGGGTCCGGTATTGTTACCGAGGCACTGGAGGCCAGCTGGCGCGATGAAGAACGCACCACCAAGCGCCGCCGTCGCCGCCCGGCCGCACAGGCCCGCAATGTCGTGGCACATGGCCAGATGAAGAGCTCCTTCCACAAGGAGCATGGCTTCAAGAGTCCGACGGAGAAAATGGTGTACGAAGTTGAAGTACCGGAAACCATCACGGTGGCCGATCTGTCCCAGCGCATGAACATCAAGGCGCGGGAAGTGATGCGCACCCTCATGAAGATGGGTGAGATGGCGACGGTGAACCAGCATATCGACCAGGAAACGGCGATGCTGCTGGTAGAAGAAATGGGCCACAAGCCGGTCGCGTCGAAGGGCGAAGAAGCCTCCCTCGAAGCGGATCTGGCGGATATGGTGCAATACACCGACGAGCCGATGCCGCGCGCGCCAGTCGTGACCATCATGGGCCACGTTGACCACGGCAAGACCTCGCTGCTGGATTACATCCGCAAGGCCAAAGTGGCCGACGGCGAAGCTGGCGGCATTACCCAGCACATCGGCGCTTACCACGTGGAAACCGAGAAGGGCATGATCTCCTTCCTGGATACCCCCGGCCACGCGGCGTTCACCGCCATGCGTGCCCGTGGCGCCCAGGCAACGGATATCGTCGTGATCGTGGTGGCGGCGGATGACGGCGTCATGCCGCAGACCGAAGAAGCCATCAATCACGCCCGGGCTGCCGGCGTACCGCTGATCATTGCCGTCAACAAGATGGACAAGGAAAGCGCGGACCCGGATCGGGTCAAGAACGACCTGTCCCAGATCGGTATCATTTCTGAAGAGTGGGGCGGCGATCACCAGTTCCAGTACGTGTCTGCACACAGCGGCATGGGCGTGGATGACCTGCTGGACGCGATCCTGCTGCAAGCCGAAGTGCTTGAACTGAAAGCCGTACCGGTAGGCCCTGCACGGGGTATCGTCATCGAGAGCCGCATCGAGAAAGGCCGCGGCCCGGTGACCTCCGTACTGATCCAGGAAGGCCGCCTGCAAGTGGGCGACATGGTCCTGGCGGGCGCCCATTACGGCCGCAACCGCGCCATGTCCGACGAGAACGGCAAGCCGATCCAGGCCGCTGGCCCCTCCATTCCGGTGGAGATCCTGGGCCTCAACGGCGCGCCGGAGTCCGGTGAGCAGTTCATGGTCGTGGCCGACGAGAAGAAAGCCCGCGAAGTGGCTGAATTCCGCCAGATCCGCGACCGCGATCTCAAGCTCAAGCGCGCACAGGCCTCCAAACTGGAGAACCTGTTCGAGACCATGGGCGAGAAAGACGCCAGCCAGGTCAACATCGTCCTCAAGACCGACGTGCGCGGTTCTCTCGAAGCCCTGCTGGGCGCCTTGAAGGAACTCAACACCGACGAAGTGAAGGTCAATGTGGTTACCGCCGGCGTTGGCGCGATCAACGAATCCGACGTCAACCTGGCCATGACCTCACAGGGCGTCCTGCTGGGCTTCAACGTGCGGGCCGACAGCGCCGCCAAGCGCCTGTGCGAACGCGAAGGCATCGACCTGCGCTACTACAGCATCATCTATGAGCTCATCGATGACGTGAAGAAGGCCATGAGCGGTCTGCTCGAGCCCGAGCGTCGCGAAGAGATTGTCGGTGTGGCCGACGTGCGTGATGTGTTCCGCTCCTCCAAGTTCGGCGCTGTGGCCGGCTGTATGGTGATTGAAGGCACCCTGCGCCGTAACCTGCCGATCCGCGTACTGCGGGACGACGTGGTGGTCTTCGAAGGCCAGCTCGAATCCCTGCGCCGCTTCAAGGAAGATGTGCCGGAAGTACGCAACGGCATGGAGTGTGGCCTCGCGGTGAAGAGCTACAACGACGTGAAGGCGGGCGACAAGATCGAGGTCTTTGAAGTCCGCGTGGTAGAGCGGACGCTGTAATATGACCCGGCATCGCCGCCCTCAGGGCTTTCAGCGCACCGACCGTATCGGTGACTACATCCAGCGCGAACTGGCGGAAGTGATCCGCCGGGAAGTGAAAGACCCGCGCCTGGGTATGGTCACCGTGCAGCAAGTGCGCGTGGCCCGGGACCTGTCCTGGGCCGATGTCTACTTTACCCTGCTGGGCGAAGACGCCGACGCCGGGCTGGAAGCCCAGGGGGTGCTGACCCGCGCCTCCGGTTTCCTGCGTAGCCAGCTGGCCAAAGACATCAACACCCGCACCACACCCAAGCTGCGTTTCCATTATGACAAGCTGCCGGAACAGGCCAGCCGCCTGTCTGCCCTGATTGATCAGGCGCGGGCCGATGACCGGGATCTGATCCACAATCCCGACAGCGATGCCGCGACAGACAGCGATGCTAAGTCCGACGACACGCCCTGATTACCCCCTGACCCGAATCCCAGAATCAAGGAGAGCCGCCCTTGGCCAGGCAACGCCGCGGACGTGATATCAACGGTATTCTGCTGCTGGACAAGCCCCCGGGCGTGACCAGCAACGGCGCCCTGCAGGTGGTCAAACGGCTGTTCTCCGCCGCCAAGGCCGGCCATACCGGCAGCCTCGATCCCCTGGCCACCGGTATGCTGCCGATCTGCTTCGGGGAAGCCACCAAATTCAGCCAGTTCCTGCTGGACGCCGACAAGTCCTACCGCGTGACCGCCCGCCTGGGCGTGACCACGGAAACCGGCGATGCCGATGGCGCCGTGGTGACCACCCGCCCGGTGCAGAGCGATGCTGCCGCCATCGAGCAGGCCCTGATGACCTTCCTTGGCGACATCCAGCAGATCCCTTCCATGTACTCGGCGATCAAGCACCAGGGCCAGCCCCTGTACAAGCTGGCGCGCCAGGGCATCGAGGTCGAGCGCAAGCCCCGCAGCGTGACGATCAAGCGCCTCGAAGTACTGGCGGTGGACGGCGACGATGTGACCTTCGAAGTGGACTGCACCAAAGGCACCTACGTGCGCAGCCTGGTGGAAGACCTGGGCGCAGCACTGGGCTGCGGCGGCCACGTGACCATGCTGCGCCGCCTGAGCGCCGGCCCCTATCCCACCAGCGAAATGCTGACCCTGGATGAGCTCGGCGCACTCAAGGAAGAGGGCGGCTTTGACGCCATTGATGCCCGCCTGCTGCCGGTCTCCACCGCCGTGGCAGACTGGCCCCGCGTCCAGCTCGGCCCGGATGCTGCCCACTTTCTCTGCCAGGGCCAGCCCGTGATGGCCGCAGAACGCCCCCGTGATGGCCAGGTTGCCCTGTATCAGGCCGACTCAGGCGCATTTCTGGGTGTCGGAGAGGTGCAGGAAGATGGTATGATCGCCCCTCGCCGGCTGGTGGCACAGCCTCGGTAGCCAAAAGCCGCTGAGCGCCGCCCGGTCCGGCGTACCAGGGGATCACCCCGCCATGACGGCGGCAGCTATAAATATGCATGGCTGTCCGCGACACGAAACGACGCATATTTGGAGAGAAACACATGTCACTGACAGCAGCACAGAAAGCCGAAATCCTGAAAGAGTATGGCCAGAAAGAAGGCGATACCGGTTCCCCGGAAGTGCAAGTAGCCCTGCTGACCGCGAACATCAACGGTCTCCAGGATCACTTCAAGGACCACAAGAAGGATCACCATGGCCGCCGCGGCCTGATCCGCATGGTAAACCAGCGCCGCAAGCTGCTGGATTACCTGGCGCGTAAAGATCACGGGCGTTATGCCAAGCTGATCAGCAGCCTGGGTCTGCGTCGTTAAGACCGGATTGCAGGTCTTGTGCGGTGCCTCAACAAAAGCTCGGTAGCCCCGGGCTTTTGTTGTTTTTGTTGTTGGCAAGAAGCAGTTGTGCACGTCGTGCATGTTGAACGAGCAGAAGACGGAATTTGCAGCATTGAGTTGTTGATGCAAGTTGATGAGTAGTTGTCGAGAAGAGACGAGAGAGAAGAGACGAGATATGTTTAAAATTGTGCGTAAAGAATTCCAGTACGGCAAAGACACCGTCGTACTCGAAACGGGCCGAGTAGCCCGCCAGGCCACCGGCGCAGTGATGGTCACCATCGGTGAGACCGCAGTGCTGGTCACAGTTGTTGGCAAAAAAGAAGCCGATCCAGGCCGCCCCTTCTTCCCCCTGACTGTGAACTATCAGGAGAAGACCTACGCTGCCGGCCGTATCCCCGGTGGTTTCTTCAAGCGCGAAGGCCGCCCGTCAGAGAAAGAAACCCTGACCTGCCGCCTGATCGATCGCCCGATTCGCCCGCTGTTCCCGAAAGGGTTCATGAACGAAGTGCAGGTCATCGCCACCGTCATGTCCACCGACAAGGACGCTGATCCGGATATCGCAGCACTGCTCGGCACCTCCGCAGCACTGGCGATCTCCGGCATTCCGTTTGACGGCCCGCTGGGCGCTGCCCGCGTCGGCTTCCGCAACGGCATGTACGAACTGAACCCGCGTTACTCCGAACTGAAAGATTCCGAACTCGACCTGGTCGTCGCCGGCACCGAAGCTGCCGTCCTGATGGTGGAATCCGAAGCCAAAGAACTGACCGAAGACCAGATGCTCGGCGCTGTCCTGTTCGGCCACGTTGAAATGCAGGTCGCCATCAAGGCCATCAGCGAATTTGCTGCCGAAGTTGGTACCCCGAAATGGGAATGGAAAGCCGCTGAGACCAACCAGGCCCTGTACGCCCAGATCAAGGAGCGCTTCAGTGCTGCCCTGGCTGAGGCCTACACCATCACCGACAAGATGGCCCGCTACACCCGCATCGGCGACATCAAGACCGAATGCAAGGAAGCCTTCATCACCGGCGAAGAAGGTGCACCGGACAAGGAAGAAGTCAGCAGCCTGTTCGGCAAACTGGAAAAAGCCATCGTTCGTGATGCCGTCGTATCCGGCAAGCCACGTATCGACGGCCGCGACCAGAAAACCGTCCGCGCCATCGACGTTGCCGTGAAAAACCTGCCGAAAGCCCACGGCTCCGCCCTGTTCACCCGTGGCGAGACCCAGGCTATCGTGGTGGCCACCCTTGGTGGCATGCGCGATGCACAGCTGATCGACGCCCTGGAAGGTTCACGCCAGGACCGCTTCATGCTGCATTACAACTTCCCTCCCTACTGCGTCGGCGAGACCGGCTTTGTCGGTAGCCCCAAGCGTCGCGAAATCGGCCACGGCCGCCTGGCACGCCGCGGTGTACAAGCCGTACTGCCGAGCGAGCAGGATTTCCCCTACGCGATTCGCGTGGTGTCTGAAATCACCGAATCCAATGGTTCCTCCTCCATGGCTTCCGTGTGCGGCACCTCCCTGGCACTGATGGACGCCGGCGTGCCGATCAAGGCACCCGTGGCCGGTATCGCCATGGGCCTGGTGAAGGAAGAAGACGGCCGCTTCGCGGTACTGTCCGACATCCTGGGTGACGAAGATCACCTCGGCGACATGGACTTTAAAGTTGCCGGCACCGAGAAAGGCGTGACCGCCCTGCAGATGGATATCAAGATCCAGGGCATCACCGAAGAAATCATGGAAGCCGCGCTGGTCCAGGCCCGCGATGGCCGCCTGCATATCCTCGGCGAAATGAACAAGGTGATCAGCACCCCGCGCGCGGAACTGTCCGCTAACGCACCGACCCTGCTGACCATCAAGATCAACCCCGAGAAGATCCGCGACGTGATCGGCAAAGGCGGCGCCACCATTCGTGCACTGTGCGAAGAGTTCAGCGCCAACATCGACATCGAAGACGACGGTTCAGTGAAGGTCTACGCGGAAACCCGCGACCAGGCCGCCGCGGCTGTCGCCAAGATCGAAGGCCTGACCGCCGAGCCGGAAGTGGGCGAGATCTACGAAGGCAAAGTGACCCGTACCGTAGACTTCGGCGCCTTCGTCGAAATCTTCCCGGGCACCGAAGGCCTGCTGCACATCTCCCAGATCGCCCAGGAGCGTGTGGAGAAAGTCACCGATTACGTCAAGGAAGGCGACATGATCAAGGTGAAGGTGCTGGACGTGGATCAACGCGGCCGCATCAAGCTGTCCATGAAAGAGGCCGCTGAAGCGTAAACACGCGCTTCTTCCGCCACTGCGAGAACGCCACCTTCGGGTGGCGTTTTTGTTTTTGGGGTTGCTATCACCGCACCGGCGCGGCAGTATCAGAACAGGGCTACTGGCATGCCGGACAAGCGCCCACAAGAGGTGCTGCCCGCTACGCCTGTCTTTAATATGCTGAGAACTACGGATGCTCGCCGCTGCATGGGACGATGCGCGGGATGTCGGGTAGGGCGGTAGCGTGTCTGGTATTCTGCTTTGCGCATGCGGGCCTCATTCTGACTGCCCGATTTGGACAGTGTTATTGAATCGGGAAAAAAGAAGTCACGCGAACAGGACGTGGCTCGAATATGACCTCTAATCGATTGTTTTGTAATGATTAATTTTTGATATACAAATAACGGAACTGTGATAAGCCGCGTGCGTAGTTATTCGATATGGGCGCGCGCGTCCTAATACCTGTTAAAAAGGAAGCATCGTGACATTTGAGCAGGTTGCAATGGAGCTTAGGCGGTTAGGCGAAGAAGTGCCTAAACCATTACGCTTGCCCAGTGAGCGCGAAGTCGCAGGTGCAGAATCAAGGTTAGGCGTTTCTTTTCTCCCTGAGTTTCGCCGCTATCTGCTCGAGCTCTCAGATGTCGTATTCGGCCCATTAGAGCCAGTCACACTCACAGTTCCTGACTCACATACTCACTTGGACAGAGTTGCTACTCACGCATGGTCAGGCTGGGGTGTCCCACGTGATTTGATTCCCATATGTCACGACAACGCAGATTTCTATTGTGTGACTAAAGACGGTGATGTCGTGTTCTGGTCTCATGAGATGAACGACCTGTCTGGCGAAAAATGGCCGTCAGTAAAACACTGGATCAAAGATGTCTGGATCGAGGAAACAAAATCCTTCTAACAATCACAATCACAGTGGTGGCTACTACATTGCGGCTTCGTCTCCATTCCGCAGCCATGCGTTCAATTGGCGTTATACATCCGAGTTCCCCAAGAAAAGTAGACACCTAATCCCCACTTAACGGAGGGTGTCATTATGACCAGAAAGACCCGGAACAAGTACAATCACTACACAGAGAATTTTCGACGCAAAGCGGTACGCCGCGCCGATGATCCCAATGCCAGCGCCGCCGAGGTAGCGAAAGAGCTCAGTATTCACTCCGGCCAGATCTATAGCTGGCGTCGGCAGCATAAGCGGCTATCCGACAAGCAGTTCAATAGCGTCCAGGGGGTGGACTACTCCATGAAAGAGAGCGAAGAGATCCGAAAACTGAAGCGACAAGTGGCTGATTTGAAAGAGGAGAACGAGTTTCTAAAAAAGGCGACAGTCCGAGTGCGGCCCAGAACTTCAGCAAAGACAAGTAGTGAAGTACGCCTTCATCGAATCGCTCCGCGGGCAGCATGTCATCCAGAAGATGTGCCGCTAGGCAAGCGTCGGCCGGTCAGGCTATTACAAGTGGAGATCCCGGTCACTGACTTCTTCGGCGCAACTTCACCGCTGCCCGACCTGACGAGAAATGGGTGTCTGATATAACGTACATCAAAGTCGAGAAGGGTTTTGTTTTCCTGGCGGTGATTATGGATCTTTTCTCGCGCAAGATTATCGGCTGATCGCTGGACACCATCATAAAAAACCAGCTGACAAAGGAGTCGCTCTTTGCGCGCTTCAAGTTCGAAGCGTTGTATGCCGAAGACGTGAAGAGCAAGCAGGAGGCACACTCCTACTTCTTCGAGTATATTGAACTATTCTATAACAGCCACCGGCGGGCTATAAAATCCCGAGGGATTATGAGGATGAGTATGCACGAATGTATACCAAAACCAGTCTCCGCTTTTAGTGGGGAAGATCAGAGTCGGGGGATAAAGTGAATAGAGAAAACATTCGAATAATTCTGACAGCCCTATTTTTTCTTTTCGGTGGTCTAGCGCTACTATCGCTACCCTTGGTCGGCTTTAAACCACTTCAAGCGACTGTGGGGGTAGGATACTTGTGCATGGCTTCTGCCCTGAATGGAAAGGGCGGTCAAGCCGTTCATTTCCTTGGTCTTGTAGTAAGTGGCCTGCTTGCGCTTTTCCTTGCTTATTCAGCGTACGATCTAATAGCAATGTTTTTTGGGCGACAGCTTTTCCTGGTTGGCTTTGCGATGAATGTAGTATTTGGGGTAATTGGCCTGGCCACATTCCGAATATTGCTAAGTGATTTTCGAGCAACCAGAGCCTCTCAGTCCAGAGGAGATACATGACAAGCCTGTGACGCGAACCCGTTTAATAAGCGATTCACGTTGCCCCGAAAGCTATGTAGTACCAGTTGAAGCTCAGGGTGATGCGGGGTTTTGGGATGAGATAATTCGGCGGCGCCTATTCGATTCAGATTTAGCAATAGAAGCAGCAGCTACTCCCCGCGACATATACTGTTGGCCGAGAAATTGAAAGCGATATTCGAGGAGCGCGGGCACGATGGCCGCTTCTCCGCAATGCGGTGATGGGCCCTTTATAGTGGCTTCGGTTTCATCGAGAAGCTGTGCAATGGGAACGTTATTGAGTAGGTATGGACTGCTAATGTATCTGAAAGATTATATAAATGTTCGCCGCCCGCTCACATATTGGCGAGAGCTTCTTCATGAATGGGTGTTTCTGGTGCATCGGGTTTACCGGGTTTCAAACAGAAAAGCCGCTGTCTACGCAGAGAAGGAGAGGGCAAATACTGGGCTGCTGGCTGCGGCGGCTACTCGGAATGGTTGGGTGGCACTGGAAGAGTGCCGATCACAGAAGATTTATCGATACATTGAGAATGAAGAGTACAGTGGCCGCTGCGACCTAATGTTGTGGAGAGATCGAAAGCACCACATTATTGAGGCCAAGCATGTTAGGCACCCCATAGGTGCTCGCTCGATTTCAAGAATTGACCGGGCGCACTCTCGTGCCTTAGCGGATTCTGGTCGCTCAATGTCCTCGGGATACAAGTCGGAAAAGATGGTTGCTATCACCTATATCGTTCCGGTTGTTAAGCCAAAGAATTTTGAGGTCATGACAAAAGAGGAGATATCCAAAAAGCTTAGCGAAGTTGTCGAAGATGTTCGGAAGAAACATAGCCCGACTTTCATGGCATATGCGTTTCCTGGAGTGGTTGAGCTTCAGGGCAGTCCCAACTTGGGTCTTGGGGTAATAGTAATTGGGCAAGTAACATAAGAAGATGTTTGATCTGGCTCTAATCTCATTGATGGGTTTTTCGTGAGAGGTTAGGCACGGATCATGCGCGGAAAATTTATTTCGGGAACATACGATGTGGAGGTAAATGCATGCTGTTTACTTTAATTTCGATGTCGAGATATTCAGTTTTTTGACGTTCTTTCCATTATTAGGTTTGAACTCGGTTTATGGGACTATAGATATGGGTGATATGGTGCTTTTGCTGGCCGCGCTTCTATGGGGCTCTATTGCCGGATGTTGTCTCATGCTTCTGCAGTGCACCAATTCGAGAACGATGCCGGTTTGGTTCAGCGCATGAGATATTCGATAGGATATTCGATAATGTATGCAAAGATTTTCCTGAAAATAGACTGAGATGAAGGCACAAGAAGGGAGCCAAGTCACGCTTGATCATGCGCTATAGAATAAGCCATGCGGCGGGCATTAGAACTGAATTTCCTATTGGGGTTTTTTATGGCATGTGCAAACTGCGGAAGCAGCATACTGTTTGGCGGGAAGAGATCTGGGGATAGAGTGTACTGTAGTGCAAAATGCCTCAATGCCGATGATCTGGGCAGGCAGTCTGATTCGGTTCCTGAATTGGATGTGGCTAAGCTTGCAAGGGATATACGGAGAAGTCAGTGTCCCAAGTGTCAGCAGAGAAATGGCGTAGAGATTTTCAAATCCTATTTTGTATATTCTATAGTCTTCATGACTAGCTGGAAAACAAAGCCTGCATTGTCTTGTCGTTCATGTGCGAGAAAGCAGCAGGCCAAGGATCTGGTGGGTTCTTTTTTCCTTGGTTGGTGGGGTATACCTTTCGGCATCATAGCTACGCCCATTATCCTGATGATGAATATAGGTGTGATGTTTAGAGATCCACTGGCCAGGCCGCCAAGTAAAGCGCTACTGCAGCATTCACGACTTCTTATAGCTGATGATATCTTGCAAAGAAGGGAGAATCCTTGAATATCCTGAGCTTTGTCAAAGCATGCGGATGCATTGTTCGATCCGCATGTCGGCGCGGAGTGGTTTCATGAAATGGAAGTCGCTGAGACGTCTGAAAGGTAGTGCGCATTGAAGCAGCACATTGACCAGCACGAGACATATTTGACGTGAAGTACTACCAACTGCTGATTATCGTTTGGACCCTTTTCATAGGCGGATCATACTATCTGGGGTTTACTCCCTTGTTCCTGGGTCTGGTGGTATTTCTGGCCAGCATAATAGCCTATGCCCTGTATGCAAAAGACAAGGCGGCGGCCAGATCCGGGGGCTGGCGCGGCAAGTCCTGATGGGAGTAAGGCACCCTGGTGGAGAAAGTCTGTCTCATTCATCTACGACTTTATATGGTTATTAGGTTTGCTATTTATCCCGTTTACTTTTTTATCACTGATTGTCCATGTCGGGGGTTTTCCGCCTCCGTGGCAGATAGAAAGTGACCAAGCGCAAAACGGTATATTGGAAGTGGTGATATTTATAGTGATTTTTGTCGCTTTCTGGGTTTTTCTTGGGCTATGTTTAAGTCCAAATGTACAAACCCCGGGCATGGCGCTTGCAAACATTGATTTATATGTTGAGGGAGAAGCTTCAAAGTTAAAGCTTTCTATTGTGGGTGTGTTTGCGTACTACGGTGTTTTTATTCCGATCTTCAATATGTTCTCCATGGGTTTGAATGTAAAGGGAGTTTGTCGTGGGTCGCAGGGCTTATAGTAATGGCACAGTGTCGCGCCTATATGGCCAAGGTGGTCTCATGGGATTCTGAGACATAATATCGAAGACATTTCACTACAAAAATCTACGATCCCTAAAATATATCTATGCCATTATTGGTTTAATGCCTATGCTTGCCATCGGAATGTCAGTCTTGGTATGAAGGAAGCCCTACTATGAATTATCTTAACGCAGCCATCATTGCTCTGCTTCTGATAATGACGTCAGGCCATGCTTATGCAGGCGCGGACGACGGGCATGTTATTCGCATACAGGGTGATGCCGCCCAAAGGCTCGGGCGAATGGTTGGTGTGAGGGAGAGTATTGAGAATCCGTCCACCAGCATCGATGAACTTGTCAGCTGCGTCCATGCTCGGGATGATCTGGAGAGCGCCAGTCAGCGTGCCAGGGCTAACAGACAGTGGCTGGATGACAAGCATCTTGAGTTGGAAAGAGCCTGGAGCCAGTATGAGCGAAGCAACAGCGCTGTGGAGCAGGCTCGGTGGGATTATGAAGGGGATTGCGGGAGGTATGGGAATAAATCACAGAGCTACTGCAACAGAAAAGTGAGAGACGTTAATCGACTGATTGATGATAGCAATAACCAGCTCACTGCATATAACAGGGAGTATGACAACTTTGCGCGGCGTTCGGTGCAGCAGGACGCATTGGTTGACCAGGCGCTATCGCAGCACCGTAATTATGCTCAGCAGTGTGGGGGCAAAGAGTTCAGCAACGCTGATTTGCAGGAAGTGTGTAACCGGTTCCCCACATCGCCATTCTGCAGAGAGAATTTCTCTCGGTGACGCTTGTGAATGACGGTGGGGGATGCATCGGTTAGCGCTCAGTTGCAGAGCCGTATGACCACATCGCCAAAGTCGCTGTGATTCATCTGCCGGAAGCCAATGTTGTTTCCGTGCAGTCGCGCGCGATGGCCCCCTTCCATATGCACGTTCCCCTGCAAGTCATGCGCATGCACATAGAATATGCTATTGCGGGTTTGTGCCAGCTCGACGCTGTCTCCAGGTGCAAGCTGATAGAAGCCCTCGGTGGCCCAGTCCCCGTTGAGGCCGAGGTATTGTATTCCGACATACTGACCGGCTCGGCAGGTGTTGTGCGCCACAACATTGATCCGCTGGCTGTCGAGTAGCGTGATGGATCGCCAGCGCTCGTTCTCGTTGCTGGTCTGCGGGTTGTACTCGTCCCGCGTGATGGCCGCTATGATCCTTTGTCGCTCAGGGTGGATGCGCGTGGCATAGTTCGCCGTGGTTGTCTCGCCGCTTATCACTGCGTGGATGAAGCTTTCGCCCTGCCGCTCCGGGTGTGTGACAAGTGCTGGCGAGCCGCTCTGGCCGCTGAAGACATCGCAGTAGGTACGCAGCATTGTGTTGCCGACGAGATCGAACGCACAATCTTCTTCGTAGTACTGGACGCGGGCCGTCTTGTCGCCTGGATAGCCCAGGGTGGTCATAACGCCAGGCTGCAAAGTGCTGGTGCCCCAGTAGCCGCGAAAGCCCACGCGCCTGGCCAGGTCTCGGCCAGTGTCATCGGTACCAACCTCCAGCACAGCGATATCATAGCCCACGCCAGCCAGGGTGCTGGAGAGTGGGTCATAACTTTCAGGATGATGAATGCGGGTCACGCGGAAGCGGCCGTAGGGCATCTGGTTGTATTGGTTGGCGCCCGGGTAGAAGTAGATGTCTTCGTCCAGCCTGGGTTGGCCGTTGACGACCTCGTACACGCAATGGGCCGAGGTCAGCACGTGCCTTGGGCTGATGGCGGTCGCGGTACAACGTGACAGCCGGTTATTGCTCCGTGGGGCTTCCAGTTGGCCGACGGTCCGTGTGACCCAGTTGTAGTTCGCCGGCGTTCTGCGCCGGTTGTCCGGGCCTATGATCACACGCTCCCGTACCCCATCATCTGTCGGCGCGCTTTCCGGCATGGGGGCGACTTCTGATGCGAGCGTGGCCTCTCGGGGCAGCTGGCTGCAGCCCGGCAGGGCGGCCCCGGTAAGGAGTGCGCCGAGGGCGGCAAAGAGGACGGCAAATCGAAGTGTTCTGTTCATATCAAGTATCGGCCCGCTGAGATCGTTGATGGATGCCCATGAGTAAGGGGGACAGGTAGCGCCGTGTGAACGGCGCACAAGTAAAACAATGGGTTGCTGTCCGGGCGTCCCTGTTTTATCAATACCTTACTATAAGCGGTATTGGTATCAGCTGGAATAAAGATGCCAGTACGGCGGGTTATGCAGTTGCAGTGGATTGGGGGGAGGAGATGGTGATTCGCATACAGCTGGGGCCGCGCCGGGATCGCTGTGTGGTCGGTGCCGTGCTCGGAGGCCTCATATGCGCGGGGCTGTCCGGGTTCGGGTTCTTCATCGTGATCTCTGGTGCAACGCTTTCAGGCGGTATCCCGCTTGTGCCGGACGACTTGAACCAGGCCATCGGCAGAGGCATCTTCGGTGTGGGCGCTGTCCTCACGTCGGGCCTGGCGGGATACGCGTTCTACGATGCATGGCGCCTTGTTCGGGAGCGGCGAGGTAACCATCGGCCGCCGGGCTGAGCACCCGGGGCCGAGAATGTGCATGTTTTCACTCCGTCGTTAGCGTGTGCAATGCCAGCTTTACCCGATTCCGGCCGCCGGTTTTGGCCTGATAAAGTGCGGCGTCAGCGGCTTTGAGCAAATCGTTTAAATCGTTGATGTCTGGCGCCGGGTAGCAGGCGACACCAAGGCTGGCAGTGACGCTGATGGTATGGCCGTCAATGTTCACGGCAGCCTCGCTGATCTTCTGTCGCAGACGTTCAGCGATGGCGGCGGCGGTATCCAGTGTCACCCCAGGCAGCAGCACGGCAAACTCTTCGCCGCCATAGCGCCCGACTTCATCATACTGGCGAGCGTTTTCCATCATGATTCTGGATGCGGTAACCAATACGGCATCACCGGCATGGTGGCCCCACGTATCGTTAATGAATTTGAAGTGATCAAGATCCAGCATAATGCAGGCCAGGGAGCCGGGGGGCGGGGGCGTCTGGCGTTTTGCTCTGGCGAGTTCTTCATGGCCGCGCTGAATAAATGAACTGCGATTGCTCAGGCGAGTAAGGCCGTCAATGGTCGACATTTCGCGATACAGGTCCTCTCGCTGAACCCAGCGCCGCACAGCCAGAATGCAAACATATATCAGAATGGAAAGAATGCCGGCGATTATCGCGCGGCCGATCATCCAGGCCATGATGGGCTTGCCGTCGGCATCAGTCAGGGGCAGCTCCATCAAGGGGGCAAATGTGAATTGGCTACTGAAATCCATCCATCCCATTACCAGCATGGCAGGCACTACAAACCAGTAGCTGAAGCGAATTTTATCAATATTGGCCAGTGCAGAGGTAATGTTGACGCCCAGGAATAACAGCAGCAGCCCTTCGGCAAAATGCGCGCCAGTAGCGTAGCCGCTTGCCATGACCGTCAGAATGTAGCCGCCGATGATGATGTTCTCGAACAGAGGCCAGTCCGGATGCGTCTTCCGGCGCTTGAGTGCTGCGCCAATAAATCCGGCCAGTACCAGAATATGTATGGCGTAAAGACCAAGCAGGCCATACAGGATACTGGTGTTGAAATACTCGGGGCTGACAAGGCTGGCCCAGATAAGGCTGATGGCGAAACAACCAGGGGCAAGCAGCACCAGTGAGGCGAGCAGAATAAAACGGTCAATCGGTTGCCAGTCCATCGGACTTGACTGCCATAAAGGTTGGCTAATGGCAGAGGGTAAGGGCTTGGCACTGGACGTTTTTTTGGGCTTCATGCAGGCAAGATCCTTCTTTATTGTTATCGCTGTATGACGGAGTATCTGATGCCATAGGGCTATAATGGCAAAGTTAAGCGAATAATAGAAATATGGCGTGGAACGATACGAACACCAGATAGTCGGGCTTCGTGGGTGCTGTGGACGGTTTGGCATGTTGAACGGAATCGCTGGGCGGAGCATACTGGATTATTCAACCTGGATAAGAGAGTGAACATGAGCACCAGCCCCAAAATTGTTATCTCAACGCTTGATGCAGACAGGCTTGAGGCACTATTGGAGTCGTTGCCGCGCGGGGGCTTCCCCGGGAAGGCGGATCTGGAGTCTGAATTGGCAAGGGCGGAAATCGTCGAGCCCAAGGACATCCCGCCAACGGTTGTAACCATGAATTCCACAGTGAGATTCAAGGTGGAATCGTCGTCGGAAGAGTTTACGTTGACCCTGGTTTACCCCAAAAGCATGGACGCCAGTGGCACGACCATTTCAGTGCTGGCGCCAGTAGGGAGCGCGTTGCTTGGCCTCTCACAGGGTGATCAGATTGAATGGCCAAAGCCCGGCGGCGGGCTCTTGCGCGTGTGTATAGAGGAAATCACCTATCAGCCTGAGCGGGCAGGGGATTTTCATCGGTAACGGCTAGCTGCCAGCCCTCGCTTTCCTGGCTGCGCTGAAGCATCGGGCGCGTAAAGGCCCCGGTAATCTGCTGCAATGCTCGTTTCCCCCCTTTGCCAATCTGCATGTCATCCAGAATGGCCAGGCGGTCTGCATTGGTGATCGGCGCCCGGCGGGCAATCACCGCCTGAAACAGCATTTCCTTGCCGCCGAAATGGTCATTGATGGAGGCCACCCGGACGTTTGCAGCGCTGGTGATATCCCGCACCGACACACCGTGGTAGCCGCTTTCGGCGAACAACGCCTCGGCGGTGTCGAGCAGTTTTTCCCTGAGGATCGCGACGGACACGTTTCTTCTGCCGAGAGGCGTCATGGGGGCATGGGACGGCTTTGATGTCGCCACCTTCCCGCTGCGCCTCAAGAATGCGTCTGCCGCACCAGCGCGGGTTGTCGGCTTTCTTTATGAGTAGGAGAAAAGTGCGCTGAATCACCCGACCTTGTCGACAAACGGCGCCATATCCCGGGCATGCAGTTCCTCGCCGCACTCGGAGCAACGTAACTGCGGGTCGGTGACATGGCCGCAAGGCTTGTGTATGACCTGTAGCGGCGGATGGCTGTTGTCGTCATTCAGCCAGATATTCCCCCATTTCGTCAGCATCAGGATGATCGGATAGAGCGCCAGGCCGGCCTCTGCCAATCGGTACTCGTAGCGTTTCGGGGCGTCCTGATAGCGTACTTTCGTGAAAATATCCTTCTCGGTCAGGCGGTTCAGGCGATCTGATAGCAGGTGGCGGGTGATGCCCAGCTGTTTCTGGAAGTCGTCGAAGCGGCGTGTCCCCATGAAGGCGTTGCGAATGATCAGCAAGGTCCAGCGATCGCCCAGAATCGACAGACTACGGGCTATCGGGCAGTCCATTTCGCCAAGCTCATGCCATTTCATATCTGCACCTGTTGCGTCTCTGGTTGGTCATATCGGGCCAGTTTTATAGTCAGTTCCAAAAAAGAATTGAATGTCACCATATCACAGGATAGCCTTCTTTCATAAGTTCTGTTTTAGAACTGACAAGGAGTGCATTATGCCGTCAGCCACTAGCAAGCTCTCTCCGTCCTTTCCTGTGCGTCGGATGGACTATGATTTCGAAGACATGCCAAAGTACTGGTGTGACAACGAACCCTCCCTCACGCACTACTTTACTGGCCTCTCAACGCTATTCCCGGAAGGTGAGTCCTACTTCGTGCGCGCTGTGCGAGCGCTGCGCCCGCGTGTAAAAGACCACCCTCAACTGGACCGGGACATTGGCGCCTTTATTGGTCAGGAGGCCATGCACTCCAGGGAGCATCACCAATTCCACGTCAGTGCGCAGCAGTACAACCTTGATCCGGAGTCGCTGGAGAGAATGACCGGGATCATACTCAAAGGGCTGGAGCGCGTGTTTCCAAAGAAGTGGAACTTGCTGGTGACGGTAGGTCTGGAGCATTACACCGCTGTACTGGTGGCAACTATGATGCGAAGCACGTACCAACTGATGCGCGACGACACCATTCGTGACTTGTGGTTATGGCACAGTATCGAGGAGACCGAACATAAAGCGGTGGCTTTTGATCTGTATGAGCACCTTTATGGGCGTGGACTCGATGCCTACGTGCCAAGGGTGATGATATATACCTTCAGCCTGGCCATGATTACGCTGATGTCGGCGCTGTATCATCTGGTGCTGATGAAGCGCGATGGCCATCTTTTCAATATCAAGTCCTGGCGTAGATTTGCCACGTTTGCCGGGGAGCATTACAGGATCTTCACCCCGAAATTCCTGGCTTACTTCCGGTTCAACTTCCACCCCAATGATGTCGATGAGTCGGCTCTGGTGGCGAAAACCAGGGCAGTTATCGGGTTGCCACCAATGTCGCCTGAAGGGCGCGAGTCAAGCGCTGCTTGAGGAATGAGGTGATTTTTTATGATCAATCCCAGAGAAATGACTGGTCTGCAGATCATGCAGGCGTTTGCAGAAGGTGTTTTTCCGGCCCCCGGGATTGCCAAGACGGTTCCCATGGAGCCTTCGGAAGCAGAGCATGGTCGGATGGTGTTTTTTGCCACAGCGGATGCGCGGCACACTAACCCGCTGGGCGGTGTGCATGGTGGGTTTGCGGCAACCGTGCTGGACTCCGTGACAGGCTGCGCGACGCATACCGTGCTGCAGGCCGGTGAGGGCTACGGTACCACGGACCTGAATATCAAGATGTGCAGGCCGATCCCTTTCGGAACCCGGATGATCGCTGAGGGCAAGGTCATCAACATTGGCCGGACATTGGTCATCTCGGAAGGCTATCTCCGTGATGAAGCAGGCAAGCTGTATGCGCACGCGACCGCAACCAATATGATCCTCAGGCAGCCGCGTACCGACTCATCTGGATAAGAATCTGGATAAGAGCGCAGAGAGATGCCACCCCATGCTCTCTGCGTTCGGCGCTGTGGCGGCTACCCCTCTCCACTTCGCCGCTGCCGATACTCCCCCGGCGAACACCCCACCCAGCGCCTGAAAGCCCGCGTAAAGCTGGCGGTATCTGTATAGCCAAGATGAATGGCGAGTTCGTCCAGTTTCATCTCGCTGCTGCGCAGAAACTGCAGGGCAATCTGACGGCGTTCATCCTCTACCAGCGCCCGGAAGCTGGTGCCTTCCTGATCCAGTTTGCGGCGCAGGCTGCGGGGCGATAGCGCCAGCGCCCGGGCGATCTCGTCCAGGGAGGCGACCAGCCCAAGTGGGCCGTGAAGCTGCTGGCGTACCTGGTCCCCCAGGCTGGCGGTTTGCAGGCGTTGCAGCCGCAGTCGGCATTGGTCATCGAGCATGCGGACCAGCTCGGCGTCGTAGGTGGGCAAGGGGCGGTCGGCGTCGTCGCTTCTCACCATGATGACGTTGTAGGGGCTGTCGTAGGTCGGCGTGATCGCGCAGGCCTGTGCGATATGGTCGGCGTAGTCTGGCGGTGGCCCCCGGAATCCCAGCGTGACCACAAGCTTGCCCGCCAGGCTGAGTTCGTTGAGCAGATTGAAGCCGGTGGCCATATCCCGCTCCAGCAGAAACTGGCGCAGGTGGGAGGGGATGGCGTCCGGGTCCATGATCACGCCGAAGCCGCCAGCCTCGTCAATCGGGGTGATCTGGCAATAGGCGGTGCTCAGGGGCAGGTAACGCAAGGCCCGGTGTGAGGCCTCGCGCAGCGTCCGGCTGGTGCGCAGGGCAAACCCCCAGAGGCCGAAGTTGGACAGGCTGTATTGCAGCCCGAGCCGGAAACCCAGGGCGGGCTCGTCGGGCAAGGCCAGCATCAGGTTCTCGATCAGCCGCATCTCCTGGGCGCGGGTGACCAGGGTTTCGCTGTCCAGCAGGGCCGCTTCGGTGAGCCCGGTACCCAACAGACAGGTGTCGCCGTCTGCGCCCAGTTGGGCAGCAAAGTTGACCATTACCTGGGCAATGGCGACGGGATGCAGGAGGGTGTCGGCGGTCGGCATGCACTGGAGTCTACCCCGCGGCCTGGTCCACGGCCATGATCCTGGAGGGCAAGCCGGGTGTGTCAGGGGCTGGCCATAAATGCCTTGCGGCTGGCCACAACAGCCCTGTCCGGGGATGGGGCGCGGGGCTAGATTGATAGCCTGTTAATCCAGCCGGGACGGCGCGTCATGTCGGAAGACCATTCACAAGATCTGGCGGTACTGAACAAACAGGCCATTGCGGCGGCGAAGCGGCATATGGGGCAGGTGTGCTGGCCCACGGCGTTGCTGGCTGTCGGGGTGGTGGCCGCGTTTATCGCGACGCTGGTGCTGTTTGCCCAGGGTGCATTGCCGGTATGGGGCGCAGTGCTGCTGGTGGGTGCGCTGACCTACTTCTCCTACACGCCGCTCCATGAGGCGGCCCATGGCAACATCAACGGCAGCAATGAAAAGCTGAAGTGGCTGAATGACCTGTGCGGTTATCTGGTCGCGCCGCTTATCGCGGTGCCCTACGCCTCTCACCGCCATGAGCACTTCACCCATCACCGCTATACCAACCAGCCGGACAAGGATCCGGACTATGTCGTCAGCGGCATGGGCAAGGGGCCGTGGCAGGCCCTGGTGACGGTGGTGAAGTTTATCTGGGTGCAGAACAGCTTTTTCGTGACCCGGCACTGGGGCACGGCGTCGCGCAAGGAACGTACTATCTACTGCCTTGAGGTGCTGGTGTCGGCGGGCTGGCGGGTGGCGTTCGTGCTGCTGGCGGGCCAGCAGGGTGCGTTGACGGTGGTGCTGGTGGGTTATTTGCTGGGCGGCTTTTTTACGGCCTACTGGTTTGCCTACCGCCCGCATATTCCGTATCAGGACCCCACCCGGTATCGCAATACCAACAGCCTGATCATGCCCACCTGGATGAAGCCGCTGGAGTGGTTCTGGTTAGGGCAGAACCTGCACTCCATCCATCACCTGTTTCCCCGGGTGCCGTTCTACCGCTACCACGCCCTGCACCGCGAGATCGAACCGGTCATGCACGCCCATGGCACGCCGATCGTCGGGATCTTCAGTCGGCAGCCCGAGGAAAGCCGGGTGTCTTGATCTTACGTCACGTTAGTCCAGCGCCACGTTGTGGTAGACGTTCTGCACGTCGTCCAGGTCGTTCAGCATGGCCATGAATTTGTCGAACAGAAGCTGGTCGTCCGCGCTGATGGTGGTGGTGCTCTGCGGGATGAACTGCACCTCGTCCACCTGAAAATCAATGCCGCTCACCGCCTCCACCAGTGCCTGCCGCGCTTTTGCATAGGCGGTGTGCGGTGCGAAGACGGTGAGAATACCGTTCTCGTTTTCGATATCGGTAACATCGACCTCTGCTTCCAGCAGGGCCTCAAGCACCGCCTCTTCATCATCATGGGCAAACATGAAGATCGCCACATGATCGAACATATGGCTGACGGTGCCCTGGGTGCCGATCTTGCACTTGGCCTTGGTAAAGGCGTTGCGTACATCACCAAAAGTGCGGTTCGGGTTATCCGTCAGGCATTCGATCAGTGCCATGCAGCCACCGGGGCCGTACCCTTCGTAACGCGCGGGTGAGTAGTCTTCGCCGGCGCCGCCCTTGGCTTTCTCAAGCGCCTTGTCGATCACATGGCCCGGCACCTGATCCTTTTTGGCCCGGTCGATCAGCCCGCGCAGGGTCAGGTTGGCGGAGGGGTCCGGCCCGCCGGTTTTCGCACAGACATAGATTTCCCGGCCGTAGCGGCTGTATACCTTGGCCTTCATGTCCGAGGTCTTGGCCATGGAATCTTTGCGGTTCTGGTAGGCGCGCCCCATATGAATCCTGCTCCTGAGCTGATGGTCGTTGGGCATTTTATGGGAAAAGCCTGGCCGGGCCTACGATCAATCCTGTGCGGCGCCGGAACAGAACCGTTTGTAGCGGGTCTCTTATAGTAGCGCTGCTGAATAGACCCTCTTTGAGATGCCCCCTTGACCAGACCCTCCCGACATCACCTCACCTGGCCCCAACGCCTCATCGTCGGTGCATTTCTGCTGTTGTTGCTGGTGCTGATCGTCGTGCTGTCCATGCGCCCGTGGCGGATGCTGCCGCCGGCCTGGAATCCCTGGGCGCCGCTGGCGGTGGAGCACGCCATGACGCCGGTCACGCGCAACAAGCTGCGTCGCCTGAAGCATGCGCCGGCGGCGGATTGCCAGGCCATTCTGGCGCAGGTGCCGGAGGACAAGCTGCATTTCCTGCCGCTGGAGGACTACACCCCGGTGGCGGGCTGCCCGTTGACCAATGTGGTGCGGCTGCATCACACCAGCGTGGCCTTCAATGCGCCGGTCACGATGAGTTGTCCGCTGGCAGTGGCCTGGGTGATGTATGAGCAGCAGGCACTGCAACCGTTGGCGCAGCGGCGGCTGGGGCAGCCGCTGGTGTCGGTCACGCATATGGGGGCGTTTTCCTGCCGCAATATCTATCACCGTGAGAACGCTCGGCGCAGTGAGCACGCTACGGCCAGTGCGCTGGATGTGGCGGCGTTCGAGCTGCGCGATGGGCGGCGTATCACGGTGCTGGTGGGCTGGGAAGGGGGGCGGCGCGAGGCGCGCTTCCTGCGTGAGGCGCACGAGGCGGCCTGCGATTATTTCGGCACGGTGCTGGGGCCGGATTACAACGCGCCCCACGCCGACCATTTCCACTTCGGCACGCGCGGGCTGCGTTTTTGCCGCTAACGGCCCTTTTTGCTGATTCTCGCCAATCTCTTGTCAGTTGCTGACGAGGCAGTTGTCCCCGTGTCGGGGCGCTGCGCATGATGCCTCCCTTGCTCAACGAC
The DNA here is from genome assembly GCA_022565695.1 of Alcanivorax sp. Lineage (GTDB taxonomy): Bacteria > Pseudomonadota > Gammaproteobacteria > Pseudomonadales > Alcanivoracaceae > Isoalcanivorax. Next base: position 839,934 of record JAIUME010000001.1, read on the forward strand.
AACACGCTATAACAACAATACCGGAGTACCCCATGACAGCCCTGCTGCGCCTGATTTTCCTTTCCCTGGTCCTGGTGTTGACCGCCTGCGGTGGTAGTTCAGGGGGTGGTTCAACGCCAGTGGAGGAGCCGCCCGGGGGCGACGGGCCCGGCGATGGCGAGCCGGGTGACGATGACCCCACCGAGCCGGGTGATGCGGAAGCGCTTACCGGGCGGGCCACCAAGGGCATTCTGCGTAATGCCAGCATCGAAGCCAGTGTCTGGGCCGGGACAGGCTGGGCCAGTCTGGGGACCGCCGAGACCGGCGATGATGGTGAATTCGGTCTGGACATCGTGCCGCAGAATGCGCCAGTGCGTATTGTGGCCACCGCCACCGGCAGTACCACAATGCGCTGCGATGCACCGTCGGGCTGTGGCGGGGCGGCGTTTGGCGATTTCGTGCCCGTGCCCTCAGGGCTGACGCTGACCACGCTGGTGCCGGGCGATGCCCTGGTGGAAGACGGGCATGTGGCGATAACGCCGCTGACCCATCTGGCGGCGCGCTGGGCGCAGGACATGCCGCAGGGCATCAGCAATGCCGGTGCGGAGCTGGCGTTGAACCGTGTTGCCGCGCTGTTTGATCTGGCCGAGGATTTCGCCGTGCAGTGGCCGGTGGATCTGGGCGACGCCGATGAGGTTGCTGCTGCGGATGATGCCGCGCTGCGTCAGGCGTTGCTGTCTGCCGCGTTCCTGCAACTGGCGGAGACACAGGACGTGCCACTGCCGACATTGCTGGCAGGGGCGGGCAGTGTATTCAGCCTGTTCGGTGGGCAGCTGATTACGCTCTCTGGCGGTTTCACGATGGATGAGCTGGCGCAACAGCTGGCACTCCTTGATCTGGATCTGGAGGCCGTGCTGGCGGATCTGGATCTTGAGCTGGATCTGGACGATGTGAACCTGCCCGGGCTGGACAGCCTGGTGAATGCGGCCACCGCCGTTGCAGCGCATCTGGATACAGAAGGCTCGCTGGATGACGTGATCGCCAGCCTGGATGCCCTGATGACGCCCTGGCAGACGCGGCCGTTGACCACGGTGGCCGGTACGGCACGCTATGACAGCGCGGATTTCGACAGCGGCCTGGTGCCACTGGATGATTACGACCTGTATCGCACGCTGGCGCTGGATGCTGCTGACGGCGTGTCCGCTGAGCTGCGGGGGCTTGGTTGGCTGTATCGTGATGAGGCGGCCCGCGACGACACGGAAGGCATGCTGAATGTGCTGGCGGAGGCGCTGGGTTTTGCATTGGATGCCGCCATTTGTGTGCCGCAGCGCAAGAACGCGCAAAGCTGCGATGTAGCCCCGCCCTACGCCACCCTGGTGCAGACCAGTGGCGTTGGGAATTTCTGGACCAACGGTTATCTGCGGTTGCAGGGCACGCGCTTCGGGCAGGCCGTGGACATGCAGATCAGCGCGAACGATATTCGTGATCTGCTGCGCCAGGGCGAAATGCCGATCACCCTCGATGGCACCATTACCAGTGGCACCTCGGTGACCAGTCTGGATGTGCGGCTGGATATGGATATTACCGACAACGATCTCAGCGGGTTCCAGGCGCTGAGCAACACGGCATTTGGTAATGAAGCGCTGCTCAATCCGCTGCTGGACGACCTGGCGGCGGATCTGTCGCTGGCGCTGACCTTCTCCGGCGCGGGCAACATTACCAGTACCGATTCAGAGGTGGGCAGTTACAGCTTCACCGGACTCGACAGTGGGCTGACCTTCAATCGGCGGGTGCTGACCCAGGACGAGTCGGGGCCGCTGATGACCCTGCTGCTGGCGGCCGGCTCGCGCACCAATCCTGCCGGCGAGACGCTGTTTTCTCTGCCCGGGGACGACGCGTTCAGTCTGATCCTCGATGACCCGCTGGCGCTGCATATCGAATACGGTACCGAGCGACTCGGGTTACCGGAGATGCAGGTGCTGCTGGCCGGTACGCTGGAAGGCTATACGCCGCTGCTGGATGCGCTGGGTGATTACATCACGGCACTGCTGGACGAGGACGTCGCTGTGCCGGAGTTCGATCTGGATGAGTGGCTGGGAGATATCGACCTGACCCTGTTGGCCGCTGCGGGCACTGCGGAGCTGAAGATTCTGGATCAGACCCACGGCGAAAAACACTATCGTTTCACCAGCGATGCAGACGGCCTGCATATCAGTGCACCAGACAGCCTGGATACGGCCCTGACGCTCCGGCTCAGTGGCCTGGCGGGTTACCTGTATGCGGGCGAGAGCCTGATCGGCACGGTGCATGCCGGCAATGCCGAGGACGGCCTGCTGATCAATCTGCTGGATGCCAGCCAGCGCAGCTACCTGCCCGTGGAGACCGACCGTGCGGAGGTGCTGAGCAATCTCTACCTGCTGCTGGAAGGCCTCTTTGGTGGGTTGTTCGACACAGAGTGAGGCGATGTCGTATTGCTGAGCGCTGCCGATTGGCCTGATGCGATGACCTCCCGGAGGAACATCCGGGTATTATTCGTCATCGTCTGAATCGGTGGAGCGCAGCATGAAGGATTTTCGCGGCAAGCAGGTGTTGATTACCGGTGCTGGCAGCGGCATTGGCCGTGAAACGGCGCTGGCATTCGCCGAGGCGGAGGCTTGTCTCTGGGTCGTGGATATTCAGCTGGCCAACGCCGAAGAGACTGTGCAGCAGATCATGTCCCGCGGCGGGCGCGCCAGGGCGTTGCAATGCGATGTGGCCGATATGGCATCGGTGCAGCGTATGGCGGATGCAGTGCATGCGGAGATCCCGGCACTGGATATCCTGATGAACAATGCCGGCATTGGCAGCGCTGGCCGGTTTCTGGATACAGAGCTGGAGACCTGGCGCAAGGTCATGGACGTCAACCTGATGGGCGTGGTGCATGGCTGTCACGCCTTTCTCGGCAAAATGGTCGAGCGGGGGCAGGGTGGCCATGTGATCAATACGGCGTCAGCAGCGGCGTTTGTCGCCGCGCCGGACATGCCAATCTATGCGGCCAGCAAGTTTGCGGTGCAGGGCTTCACGGAAGCATTGCGCGGTGATATGGCAACGCATGATATCGGGGTCACCGCGATCTGCCCGGGCATTATCAATACGGCTATCGTTGCGAATTCGATCATGGAAGGGAAAATCGGTGCGGCGGAGACCCACGACAAGGTGATGAAGTTCTACGAGAAGCGCAACTACACACCGGCCCAGGTGGCGCGGGTCATTCTCAGTGCGGTACGGCGCAATGTCGGCGTGCAACCGGTGTCGCCGGAAGCCTGGGGTATGTATTACGCCAAACGTTTTACCCCTGGCCTGCTGCAGGTGTTGTCCAGAAAAGAGCTGCCATTCCTGAAATAGGGAATGGCTCAGCTTTTCTTGACGAACTCTGATTTGAGTTTCATGGCACCGATGCCATCGATCTTGCAGTCGATGTCATGATCCCCCTCCACTAACCGAATGCTCTTCACGCGGGTGCCGATCTTGACCACCAGTGAGGAGCCTTTGACCTTCAGATCCTTGATGACGGTCACGCTGTCGCCATCCTGCAGTACGTTACCTGCGGCATCGCGGATCACAGGCTCGGCGTTGCCCGCGATGGCGGCGGCTGTTTCAGCGGCTGTCCATTCGTGGCCACATTCCGGGCACACCAGCAGCAGGCCATCTTCGTAGGTGTAGGCGGAAGTGCATTGCGGGCAAGGTGGTAGTGCGTCGGTCATGGTGATGGTCTCGGTAGTGAGTCAGTTTGCGCCCGGCAGATGTCAGGCCCAGTCCGGGTTGGCCGTAAAGGCGACGGTGATCCAGCGCTTTTCATCCGGCTTTTCCAGCCCGGCAGTGATCTCGGCGCGCACGGTATCCAGCGCCTGTACCCCTTGATCAACGCCAAAATCCCCGCGTGTCACGATGTGGATTTCGATGAAGTAGATGCGGCCGCTTTTCGCGACGTGGCTGTAATAGTCGATCAGGCCGTCGCGTTTCATGATGCCGGCCATGACAGTGCGCACCTCCTGGTCGAGCATGTTCGGCGCGACAATCAGAATCTCGCTCATGGCACGGCGCACGATGCCGATGGGCACCGGCATGAAGCAGAGCGTCAGCACCACCAGCAGCAGGGAGTCGATATAGGGGATGAACGGCTCGGCAGGCGTGTCAGCCATGAACAGCGCCCCGATAAAGGCCAGCAGCAGGGATAGCGTGATCAGGCCGGCCATGAGCCAGCTCTGGGTGTCGATGCGCAGGAACTCGGAATTGACCCGGCGATTCACCCGCTTCTCGATCAGATACATGCTGAAGCAGACGGTGGCCACCACCACTGCATAGGCGATGGCGACATCAAACGCCAGTTCGCGACCGCCGTCGAGCAGGCCGCCCACCGCGTTGAAGAACGCATAGACACACAGCAGCAACAGGATGCTGCCGTTGAGGGCGGCGACCAGGGGTTCCATATGCCAGTAGCCGTACTGGAAGCGGCGGCTGCCCTCGCGCATCAGCAGGCGCGAGACAAACAGCGCCAGCAGCGACATGGCCGCATCAATGGTCGAGAACATGCCGTCGAACAGAATCGACTGTGAGCCGGACAGCAAGCCCAGGGCGATGCCCAGCCCGGCGACGATCAGCGTCATGCAGATGGATAGTTTGAGTGTGGTCTGTTCGGGGGTGGGACCCATGGCGGGGGCTCTCTATAACGTGCTGTATGTTCGTTGATGCGCGACCAGTATAGCAGAAGGCCCGGTATTCACCGGGCCTTGTTGGAGGGTTGCTGGGCGGTTGCTGAGGAAGGTCTGTCGGGTGTTACCGGTGCAGTCGCGTCTCGATCAGTTGCTCGACCACGGACGGGTCGGCCAGCGTTGAGGTGTCGCCGAGGGAATCCAGCTCGTTGGTGGCAATCTTGCGCAGGATGCGGCGCATGATCTTGCCAGAGCGGGTTTTCGGCAGGCCGGGCGCAAAGTGAATCAGGTCCGGTTTGGCGATGGCGCCGATTTCCTGTGTCACGAAGTCGCGTAGCGCCTTCACCAGCTCGTCGCTGCCCTCGTGGCCTTTCATCAGATTGACGTAGGCATAGATGCCCTGGCCCTTGACGTCGTGGGGGTAGCCCACCACGGCAGCTTCGGCGATGGCGGGGTGCAGTACCAGCGCAGATTCGATTTCTGCAGTGCCCAGGCGATGCCCGGAAATGTTCAGCACGTCATCCACGCGCCCGGTGATCCAGTAGTAGCCATCTTCATCGCGGCGCGCACCGTCACCGGTGAAGTAGCTGTTGGGATAGGTGGAGAAATAGGTGTCGATCATGCGCTGGTGATCGCCATACACGGTGCGGATCTGGCTGGGCCAGGAACTCTTGATGATCAGGTTGCCGGAGGCGGCGCCGTCAAGCTCCTTACCGTCCGCATCCACCAGTGCGGGTTCAATGCCGAAGAAGGGCAGGGTGGCGGAGCCCGGCTTGGTGTCGATGGCACCGGGGATCGGCGCAATCATGATGGCGCCGGTTTCGGTCTGCCACCAGGTATCGACAATCGGGCAACGGCTGTCGCCGACAACGCGGTAATACCACTCCCATGCTTCCGGGTTGATTGGCTCACCGACGGTGCCGAGCAGACGCAGGCTGCTGCGTTGGGTCTTCTTGACCGGCTCATCACCGAGGCCCATCAGTGCGCGAATTGCGGTGGGTGCGGTGTAGAAAATGTTGACCTGATGCTTGTCGATCACCTGCCAGAAACGGGAGGCATCCGGATAGGTGGGCACGCCCTCGAACACCAGCGTGGTGGCGCCGTTGGCCAGCGGGCCGTAGACGATATAGCTGTGGCCGGTGACCCAGCCGACATCGGCGGTACACCAGTAGATGTCGCCGTCCTTGTAATCGAACACATAGCGATGCGTCAGGGCGGCGCCGAGCAGGTAGCCCGCGGTGGTGTGCTGCACGCCCTTGGGTTTGCCGGTGGAGCCGGAGGTGTACAGGATGAACAGCGGGTCTTCCGCATCCATGGGCTCGGGCGCGCAATCGCTGCTGGCGGCCGGTACGGCCTCGTGATACCAGACATCGCGGTCTGGCTGCCAGTCCACCTGGTTGCCGGTGCGGCGCACGGTCAGGCAGGTGTGCACGCTGTCGCACTGGGCCATGGCTTTGTCGGCGTTGTCTTTCAGAGGCACGTTCTTGCCGCCACGCACGCCTTCGTCAGCGGTAATCACCGCGCAGGCCTGGGCATCCTGAATGCGGTCTTTCAGGGCTTCAGGCGAGAAGCCGCCAAAAATCACCGAGTGCACAGCGCCGATGCGGGCGCAGGCGAGCATGGCGTAGGTGGCTTCCGGGATCATCGGCATATAGATACAGACCCGGTCGCCTTTGCCGACGCCGCGCTGGCGCAGCACGTTGGCCAGCTTCGAGACTTCTTCGTGGAGTTCGCGGTAGCTGATGTGACGGCTCTGATCGGGCTCGTCGCCTTCCCAGATGATGGCGGTCTGGTCACCGCGGGTGTCCAGATGACGGTCCACGCAGTTGTAGCAGACGTTGAGCTGGCCGCCGATAAACCAGTTGGCGCTGCCGGTACTGAAATCCCATTCGCTGACCTTGTCCCAGGGGCGGGACCAGTCCAGGGACTCGCGGGCGCGCTCTGCCCAGAAGGTGTCGGGTGTCTCGATGGAGGCACGGTACCACTCGTCGTAGCGGGCCTTGTCCATCAGGGCGTCACGGGCGAATGCTTCGGGCACCGGATAGCGTTTCACTTCCGACATCTGTGGCCTCCTTTATTGGGCTTATGCAAGATAGGTCACTATTGATGAAATGGCGCACCGGGTAAAGCCCACTTTGGTATAAGCGACGCGAGCAGAATCAGCGGCGGCCGGGCAATGATGACGCAAAAAAAAGCCCCGAAAAATCGGGGCTTTCAGACAGCGGGCCTGCCTCAGGCGACTTGTACCGGTATGGCGTCGCTGCTGCCTTTTACGGCATTGCCGTCTGCCAGATAGATCAGGCGCGGCTTGAAGTTGATCAGCTCTGCGCTGCTGTAGTTGGCGTAGGCGCAGATAATCACGCGGTCGCCAGGCTGTGCTTTATGCGCAGCGGCGCCGTTGACAGAAATCATTCGTGAGCCTTCCTCGGCGCGAATGGCATAGGTGGTGAAACGCTCGCCATTGTCCACGTTGTATATCTGGATCTGTTCGTATTCCAGAATGCCCGCCATATCGAGCAAGGTGCCATCAATGGCACAGGAACCTTCGTACTCCAGCTCTGCGTGCGTGACGCGCGCCTGGTGCAGCTTGGCTTTCAGCATAGTGCACTGCATGACTCTACCTCTCTGCGCTACCCCGACAAGGATGTCTCAGCGCTGTGATGCGGGCCCTTTTTAGCACCGCACACACCGGGACACAACCGTTAAACGGACCTGGGATCAGTGCCGAAAATGGCGCGCCAGTATGCCTGAACGATCAGTCACGCACAATTGCGACCGGGATATTGTCTATCAATCGGGTCTTGCCCAGTCTGGCGGCGACCGCAACCCGCAGCATGCGGTCTTCTGGCGCTGCGGGCGTGACGGTCTCGGCATTCACCACATCCAGGTAATCCACCCGGAAACCGGCGCTTTCAAGGCTTTCTGCCAGGCGGCGGCTCAACCCGGGATAGTCTCTTTCCCCGGCCTCGATGGCGGCCCGGGCCTGCTGCAAGTGAGCATGCACTTTCGGTGCCAGGGCCCGCTGCTCGGCGCTCAGGTAGCCATTGCGCGAGCTCATGGCCAGGCCATCGGGCTCACGCTCCGTGGCGACGCCAACAATCTCGATGCCGAAACACAAATCCGTGGTCATGCGCCGGATCACGGCTAACTGCTGAAAATCTTTCTCGCCGAAGCAGGCCACATCGGGCATGACGATATGAAACAGCTTGCTGACCACCGTGCTGACACCGCGAAAGTGCCCGGGACGGCTGGCGCCGCACAGGTGCTCGCCGAGCTGGTCCACGTCCACCCAGGTGAGGTTCTGCTGCGGGTACATCTCGTCCACGGAGGGCGCGAACAGCAGGTCGGTGCCAGCCTCTGCCAGCCGGGCCTGGTCGCTGTCCAGGGTGCGCGGGTAGGCATCAAAGTCTTCGCCGGGCCCGAACTGGGTCGGGTTGACGAACACGCTGGCCACCACCTTGTCCGCATGGCGGCGGGCTTCCGTCACCAGGCGGATATGGCCCGCGTGCAGATTGCCCATGGTCGGCACGAAGCCGACCCGCAGGCCGCTGGCCTGCCAGGCGCGCACCTGGGCGCGGGTGTCTGCAATGCGATGCAGCGTGAGCATAGGTCGGTCTCCGGGATCAGCGTTGTGCTGCGTCAGGGTGCTGCGTCAGGGTGCCGTGTCAGGGTGCGATGAGCTACGAGAAGCAGTGCTCGGGCGCCGGGAAGCTGCCGTCCTTGACGGCGGCGTCATAGGCGCGCAGGGCGGCCGCAATATCGCCGCCCGCGTCGGCCAGAAAGTTCTTCACGAAGCGGGCCGGCTTGCCCGGGCTGATGCCCAGCATGTCATGCAGCACCAGCACCTGGCCGTCGCATTCCGGGGCGGCGCCGATGCCGATCACCGGCACGGAGACGGCGGCCAGTAAACGTTGGGTGACGCCCCGTGGCACGCACTCCAGCAGCAGCACGTCTGCCCCGGCGGCTTCCAGTGCCCGGGCGTCGTCGATCAGGCGCTGGGCGCTGTCGTCCTCGCGCCCCTGCACCCGGTATCCACCAAAGGCGTTGACCGATTGCGGTGTCAGGCCCAGATGCACGCACACCGGCACGCCGTTGCGTTTGAGGCAGGTGACGGTGTCGGCGAGCCAGCCTGCGCCTTCCAGCTTGATCATGTGGGCGCCAGCCTGCATCAGGGTCTGGCTGGCTGCCAGCGCGCCTTCAAGGGTGGCGGCGCCCATGAACGGCATATCGGCCATGATCAGGCTGCCCCGGTTGCCTCGGGCGACGCAGGCGGTGTGGTAGGCAATGTCGGCCACGGTGACTGGCAGGGTGCTGTCATGCCCCTGCAGCACCATGCCCAGGGAGTCTCCCACCAGGATGGCGTCGATGCCGGCGCTGCTGACTTGTGTGGCAAAGCAGGCGTCATAGGCAGTCAGCACAGAGAACTTGCGACCTTCGGCTTTGCACTGCTGCAATGTGCGGATGGTGACAGTCATGGGCATTGTCCTGGGTTTGCTTGAGCGGGCTTGGCGACGCTGGCTGGCAGCTCAGCCGGCCAGCGGGCGGGGATTAAAATAGTGGCGACCCTTGCCGATGTCCAGCAAGTAGCTCACCAGTTGCTGGTAGTCCTCGTCGTGGCCGGCAAAATCGATATCGGCCGCGTTGACGATCAGCAGCGGGGCGTCGTCATAAAAATGGAAGAACCGGGCATAGGCGTTGTTGAGGCGGTCGAGGTAATCGCTGTCGATACTGCGCTCGATGGGTAGCCCGCGTTTGCCGATGCGCTGCAACAGCACGTTGGTCGGCGCCTGCAAATAGATCACCAGGTCCGGGCGCGGCGCATCCAGCGTCAGGTGCTTGTGCACATTCTGGTACAGCCGGAACTCGTCTTCATCCAGGGTCACTTCGGCGAACAGCTCGTTCTTGTCGATCAGGAAATCACTGACCCGGACTTCCTCGAACAGACTGTTCTGCTTGAGTTCGCGCAGCTGTTCGGCACGTTGAAACAGGAAAAACAGTTCGGTCTGCAGGGCGTACTGGCGGGGCGCGCGGTAAAAGCGCTCCAGGAACGGATTGGCTTCGGCCTGCTCCAGCAGCACTTCGTAGTTGAAGGTTTCCGCCAGACGCCGGGCCAGGGTCGTCTTGCCGACGCCGATGGGGCCTTCCACAGCAATGAAGCGTGGCAGTTCACCGGCATCCCGCATGGCCTGTACCCGTTCATTCAGCATCATCCGCCCCCGCTACGCTCACTACAGTTGACTGATATCGTCGTGTCCGACATCCGGCGCGGCCTCATGGTACCAGACTCCCGCATCATCGCACTGCTGCCGATGGCTCGCCAGCGTGCTGCCGTCCGGCAGGGTCAGGGTGGGTGCCAGGTCGGCCAGGGGCACCAGCACAAAGGCGCGCTCCAGCATGCGTGGGTGAGGCACGGTGAGGCGGGGGTGGTGGATGGATTGTTCGCCGTACAGCAGCAGATCCAGATCCAGGGTGCGCTCGCCCCAGTGGCGCAGGCGCTCCCGGCCTGCGGCCTGTTCCAGGCCTTGCAGGGCGTCCAGCAGTGTCAGAGGCGGCAGGTCGGTATCGAGGGCGGCGACGGCATTGATGAAATCCGGCTGGTCTGCCGGGCCGACCGGGGTGGAGCCATAGAGCGGGGAGCAGCCGACCAGCCGCGAATCCGGCAGCCGGGCCAGGCCATCAAGCGCCCGGCGCAGTTGGCCGGCCGGATCGGCCAGGTTGCTGCCCAGGCCGATATGGCAGCGAATCATGCGCTCTCGCCGCCACCACTGTTGCCACCACCACCGCCGCTACTACGACGCCGGCGCCGACGTTTGCGGCCGGTGCCGCTGTTGCCGGCGGCGGGGGCGCCTTTGGCTGCGGCGGCGGCCATGGCATCGCGGGCATCTTCGTCCACGGCCTGATAGTCGGTCCACCACTGGCCCAGGCCGGGGGGGATTTCGCCGGCTTCTTCGCGCAGCAGCAGGAAGTCATAGGCAGCGCGGAAGCGGGGATGGGTGACCAGCTGGGCGGCACGGTTACCGTGGCGGCGCGGCAGGCGCGGTTGCAGGTCCCATATCTCACGCACCACTGAGGAGAAGCGGCGCGGAATGGCAATGGTGCTGACCTGCTCGGCGATCACTTTGCCGGAGGCCTTGTTCAGGGCCACGGAAGGCGGCATGCCGTCTTCGATGTAGCGCTCCATCAGTTGGCGCATGGGTGCCCATAACAACACGGCGAACAGGAATGCCGGGGTAACAGGTTTGTCCTGGGCCAGGCGTCGGTCGGTATTGATCATGGCCGCTTCCAGCAGCCGCTGGTCGCTGTCTTGCAGCGTCTCTGCGGTGGCCGGGAACAAGGCATCGAAGAGACCGTAGTCCTGCAGCAGCTCCAGGGTGTATTCCGCATGGCCGCCGAGGAACAGTTTGAGCATCTCGTCAAACAGGCGCGCCGCCGGCACTTGCTGCATCAGCGGTGCCAGTTCGTGAATCGGTGCCTCGGTGGCCGGATCAATGGTGAAATCGAGCTTTGCAGCGAAGCGCACGGCGCGGATCATGCGTACCGGGTCTTCGCGGTAGCGCTGGGCCGGGTCGCCCATCAGGCGCAGAGTCCTGTCCTGGATGTCCTGCATGCTGCCAGCGAAGTCGTACAGGGTGAAATCGGCAATGTTGTAGTAGAGCGCATTGACGGTGAAATCGCGGCGCAGGGCGTCTTCTTCGATGTTGCCATAGACGTTGTCGCGCAGGATCTGGCCTTCGCGGCTATGGCTGCTGTCGCTGTCGCCGGGTTCCCCCAGGGCGCGGAAGGTCGCCACTTCGATCACTTCAGGCCCGAACCGCACGTGCACCAGGCGGAAGCGGCGGCCAATGATGCGGGCGCGGCGGAAGATGCGCTCGATCTCCTCCGGCGTGGCATTGGTGACCACATCGAAGTCCTTGGGCTGGATGCCGGTGAGGATATCGCGCAGGCACCCGCCTACCAGAAAGGCATCGAAGCCCGCCTCATGCAGCCCGTACAGCACGTTGAGTGCGGCACGACTGATCTGCTTGCGCGAGATCGGATGCTGGTCGCGGGGGATGATCACGGGCTCTGTCAGCGTCCGGCGAGCACCGTTATCACGCCCGATGAGTCGTGTCAGAAAAGCCGGGATCTTGCGTAGCACTATAGGTAGGCCTGTCGGTTGGCGGTGGCAGTGATTGATCGTAAAGCGCGCAATGTTAACCTGTATCCGGATTCAGGGCGACCCGGGGGCTGAACGCAGGGCCCAAGGAAGGGCAGAAATGAAAAAGGGACCACAGCAAGCTGTGGTCCCTTATAATTGCGCTGATTCTGTTATTGTTATTGTTTGTTTTGTTTTCTGCCTTGTGGTCACGACAGTCCGGTCATGACAAGCACTGCATTGGCTCGTGAAATTATTATTCTTTATGAGCCTTTAACGCCGCTGTTATTGTTGTTTGCTGGCGTGTGTTCATCCTGCATTCACCCTCGCCTCATTGCAACAATTTGAAAAACTTATATTTATCAATGGCTTGGGCTGTTTTGGCTGAGTGAACGGTATGTTCACTGGTGAAGTGTGTAGTTTTGGTGTTACGCCGATGTGTAGGACGGTAACACCTGGGTCGCTTTTGGTCAGGAATGCTGTTTGTTGCGGCAGAGTAAAGCGTTCCGCGCTGCATCTCTGCCCATGATTTTTTTATGCACCTGCCGTGCTGCGGCGGCGCGGAATACCCAGGCGCTGGCGGCGCTCCCACAGGCATTTGCGGCTGATACCCAGCTTCTGGGCCAGCTCGGTTTCGGTCATGGCGTCCTGATTCTCCAGCACGAAGCGGGTGAAATAGTCCTCCAGGGACAGGTCTTCCTGGGGATCTTCCAATGGACGCCGGCTGCTGGTGCTGCTCGGGGTGCTGGCGGCAGCGGCGTTCAGGGCCAGTGCCTCGGGGGTAATCTCCGGGCCATCGGCAAGGATCACAGCGCGCTCGATGGCGTTCTCCAGCTCCCGCACGTTGCCGGGCCAGCTGTGTTGCGCCATGGCATCCAGGGCGCTCTGGCTGAAGGTCAGGGGCTGGCTGTTATGGCGCTCGCACAGGCGAGACAGCAGGGCGTGTGCCAGCAGGGCGATGTCGCTGCCGCGCTCGCGCAGGGGAGGGAGCTCCAGCTGCAGGATATTCAGGCGATAGAACAGGTCCTTGCGGAAGCGGCCCGCTGCCACCTGGGCATCCAGCGCCTTGGGTGAGGCCGCAATCAGGCGGACATCCACCCGGCGCGGCATGACGCCACCGATGCGGGTGATCTCGCCATCGTGCAGCAGGCGCAGCAGATGGGCCTGGGTTTCCATGGGCAACTCGCCGATTTCATCCAGGAACAGGGTGCCGCCATGGGCGTCCTCGATCAGGCCGGGCTTGGCTTCATCGGCGCCGGGCAGGGCGTCCCGCTCATGGCCGAACAGCTCTGCCTCCAGTTGCGGCCCCGAGATGGCGGCACAGTTCAGTGATACCAGCGGGGCCTGGGCGCGGCGACTGCGCTCGTGCAGCAGGCGCGCCAGCAGTTCCTTGCCGGTGCCGGCTTCGCCGGTGATCAGCACGCTGGTGTCCGTGGGGGCAACCTTCTCGACGCGGCGGAACAGTTCCTGCATTGCCGTGGATTCCCCGAGCATGGCGCCGGTGGGGTAGCTGCGTGCCACGTCGGTGCGCAGCACGTGGTTATGCCGGCGCAGTTTGCCTTCCTTGAGAATGCGATTGACCGACAGGAGCATTTCGTCGTGGTCGAACGGCTTGGCGACATAGTCCACCGCGCCCAGGCGCATGGCATCCACGGCGGAGCGCAGGCTGGCGTAGCTGGTCATGATCAGAACGGGGGTGGGGTTGGCGCTGCCGATCAGATCTGTGCCGCCAGCACCGGGCAAGCGGAGATCGCTGATGATCAGGTCGAAGCTTTGCAGGGGGTGTTCCAGTGCCTGTTCTGCCGAGGCGGCTTCCACCACCGTATGCTCGTGACGTTCCAGCAGCTTGCGCAGGGCGCCACGGATAACCGGCTCATCCTCAACGATCATGATATGGCTCATGGTAACCCACCTAACTGAAAACAACGGTTGTCGCGCAGGCGCTGTGCAGGTGCCGACGGCGTATCAGCCTGCGTCCGGCTCAGCTTGCATCCGGCTCAGCCTGCATCCAAGTAGCTTGGCAGCGTAATCACAAATCGGGTCCCGTGTCCGTCAGCAATCGGGCTTTCTGCGCGAATGCTGCCGAAGTGGTCCTCAATAATACTGTAAACCAGCGCCAGACCAAGGCCGGTGCCGCGCCCGGGCGGTTTGCTGGTGACAAACGGTTCGAACAGCGACGATGCCAGTTCGGCCGGAATGCCATGGCCCTGGTCTTCGATCATCACATCCAGCCGTTCTTCCTGGCGTTCGCTGCGGACGGTGACCGGGTCATTATCTTGTGTAGCGTCCGCTGCATTGGACAGCAGATTCACGAACACCTGCAACAGGCGCTGGCTGTCGCCGCGCACCAGATGATCGGCGGGGCAGTCATTGCGGAACATCTGCTGGCGGTGATCCGGGTCCATCTGCAACAGGCTGATGGCCTCGTTGACGGTATCGCGCAGGGATACCGGCCCCTGTACCGGCTGCGGGATGCCGCCGCTGTGGCTGAACGTCACCAGTGATTCGACGATGCGCGAAATGCGCCGGGTCTGTTCGACGATCTGCTGCGAGGCCTGGGCGACCTCGTCGCCGCCGGCGTCGTGGTCCAGATTCTGCGCCAGGCAGGCGATGGCGGTGACCGGATTGCCGATTTCGTGGGCGACGCCCGCCGCCAGGCGGCCCACGGAGGCGAGCCGTTCGCTGTGCGTCAGCTGGGCTTCCAGCGCCCGGAGATCGGTAATGTCCTCGACAACGATGACCTGGCCCTCGGCGCGCTCCCCGGGCAGTGTGCCGACCACCTCGGATTTATGCAGGCTCAGCCAACGCGACTGGCCGCGCAACTGCACCTCGACCTGAGGCAGGCGCACTGTGTCACCCAGGGCGAAATCATGGAACACGACATTCCAGGGGCGCGGCAGGGTATTGAGCCGGGCACCGATGGTGCGCTGGGCGGTAACGCCGGTGAGGTGTTCCATGGCCAGGTTCCAGCCGATGATCTCGCCGTCTGCGCCCAGGGAGATGACCCCCATGGGGAGTTCCAGCAGCGTCTGCCGGTGGAAGCGGCGCAGGCTGTCCAGTTCGGCGGCCAGCCCGGAAAGCCGGTCGCGGTAGAGCTCCAGGCGCGACTCGATGAACTGGATGTCTTCGCTGGATTCGTTTTCTGCCTGGGGCTTGTAGGGCAAATGCTTGTCCACGATGCGGTGCGACACCGACGGCCCGAGCAGTCCGGACAGGTTGGTTTCCAACTGGTCGCGCAGTCGCCGCAGGGCATAGGGGCGCGTCTCGCTGCGGGCCTGGCCCAGGTCGCGCAGCGCCAGGGTGACTTCCCGCTCTGCCGTGACCGGGCCCAGGGGTTCGGTCAGGGAGGCGACGAAATCCTCCACGGTGTCGGCTTCGAGCTCCCAGCGGAAGGTGCGCCGCAGGCTGTCCACGGCACAGGTTTCGGCGGCGTTGCGTTCAGCGCGGCTGGACGGGGTGATCAGGGAGAAGATCACGAACACCACACCGTTGGCGACCACCGAGGCGATGGCCACGTGATGCCACTGGTGGGCGGTGGATTGATGGGAAATGCCCAGCAGGTCGAACAGCAGGGTGGGTTGCCAGTGCGGCATGACGATCGGCAGCACCAGTGCGGCCACCCACATGGTGAAGCCGGTCAGCAGGCCGGCAAACAGGCCCATGCGGTTGGCGCCGGGCCAGAACAGTGCGCCGATCAGGCCGGGCACGAACTGCAGGGTTGCGACGAAGGAGAGCACACCGAGTTCGGTCAGGGTGTGGTGATCGCCGGCGATGACGTAAAACATGTAGGACAGTGCCAGCACGCCGGCAATCAACAGGCGCCGGGCCCACAGCAGCCAGCGATACAGGCTTTCGTCCAGGCGCTGGGTGCGTGCCGGCAGCACCAGGTGATTGAGCGCCATGGAGGACAGTGCCAGGGCGGCAACGATCAGCATGCCGCTGGCGCCGGCCAGGCCGGCAATATAGGCCAGCATGGCACCGTGGCTGCCGCTGAGGCTGCCGACCGCCAGTGCATAGTAATCCGGCAGGCCGTCCACCTGGGCTGCGGTGGCCGTCCACAGGATCACCGGAATACACAGGGCCATGATCAGCAGCAACAGGGGCAGTCCCCAGCTGGCGGTCATCAGCGCGCGCGGATTCAGGTTTTCACTGAAGGCCATATGGAACATGTGCGGCATCACCACAGCGGAAACAAAAAAGGCCAGGATCATCGAGTGCCAGGTGCCGTCCTGTAGCGGGTAGTACAACCGGGCCAGGGCATCCGGGTTGGCATCCAGCCAGGCGGTGAGCCCGGCCGGGCCGTCGAAAACGCTGTACAGGCCGAGCACGGTCAGCAGCACGAAGGCGACGATCTTGATCAGGGATTCCACCGCAATCGCCACCACCAGGCCTTCGTGTTTTTCCCGGTTGGTGGCGTGCCGGGCGCCGAACAGAATGGCGAACAGAGTGATCAGCAGACAGAACCAGAACGCCAGGCTGCCGGGGTGTGCCTCGCCGGTCAGTATCTGGATCGACTCGGCAACGGCTTTTACCTGCAATGCCAGCAACGGCAACATGCCGGCAAGCATCATCAGCGTGGTCAGGGCGCCGGCGAGACGGCTGCGATAGCGGAAGGCGAACAGGTCCGCCATGGAGCTTAACTGGTAGCTGCTGGTCAGGCGCAGAATCGGGGCCAGCAGAATGGGCGCCAGCATGAAAACGCCGGAGATCCCCAGGAAATAGGCCAGGAAGTTGTAGCCGTAGTGGTAGGCATAGCCCACGCTGCCGTAAATGGCCCAGGCACTGGCGTAGACGCCCAGTGAGAAAACATAGACGGCGGGGTGGCGGACCAGCCGTGCGGGCAGGAACCCGCGATCCGTAATCCAGGCGACCAGAAACAGGAACAGCAGATAGCCGACGGCGACCAGAAAGACCTGGGTGAAACTAAACATGCAGACCGCTCCGGGGCAGCATCACAGGCGATCCGCTGGTCGGCCTCGGCCGATCCAGTAACTCAGGGCAATCAGCACCAGCCACATCATGTAGGGGCGATACCAGGCGCGGCCGCCCTCGCTCCACCACTCGATGATGACGGGCGAGAGCAGATAGGCCCCGACAATGAAGATGATCAGTAATCGGTCTGTATACATGGTTCAAGAGTGCCGGAATCGGATATCGCAAGATAGTAGCAGGTTGTGTCATAGCTGTCGGTGCAGACGCTGCCGGTACGAGCGGCGAGTCAGGTCACGTCGGTAAAGGGAAACGTCAGCGTTCTGGCGAGCCTGCCGGGTTGCCATTGGGGGATGGCCCAGGCCAGTTGTTCTGCGCAGGGGGCACCGGCCAGGGCAACGGGCGGATCAAGCCCCAGCATCCTGAGGGCGGCATACAGGTTGGCCGGGGTGTCGTCGCTCAAGGCGGCGGCGCCAGCCGATTTCGACAGCTTGTTACCGTCCTGGTCGGTCAGCACCGGCAGGTGGCCGTATTCGGGGCGAGGGCGCTGCAGGCAGTCCAGCACATGCAACTGGCGGAGGGTGGAATCCATCAGGTCGGCGCCGCGCAGGATATGCGTCATGCCCTGGTCTGCGTCGTCCAGGGCGCAGGCCAGTTGATAGGCGTACAGATTATCTCGACGTCGAATGACGAAGGCGCCGTCGGCCTCGTCCAGTGACAGGCTTTGTGGGCCTTGCAGGCGATCGGTAAACGACACCGGTGCCGTGGGGACTGCCAGCCGGACAGCACGGCCGGGGCCAGCACCCACAGCCACGGCAGGGCCGGGATGGGGCCCGCCGAGGTCGGCAAGCTGGCGTCTGGAAAGCTGGCAGTAGAAGGCATGGCCGCTGGCCAGCAGCGCATCAACCGCTGCGGCGTAGGCTTCATGGCGCTGGCTCTGGTACTGGACGCTGCCGTCCCAGTGGAGCGCATGATCAGCCAGTTGCTGTTGCAGGCGGTCGGCGGCGCCGGGGACTTCCCGGGGCGGGTCGATATCATCGATACGCAGGTGCCATTCGCCATCGGCCTGGCGCGCATCGAGATAGCTGGCGACGGCCGTTAGCAGCGAGCCCCGGTGCAGGTCGCCTGACGGCGTGGGTGCAAATCGCCCCCGGTAGGTCATGTGGCGCATCCTTTCAGCACTCAAGCACTCCAGCACTCATTCTTCCTAAGCAAACGCCGGGCAAGCCCGGCGTTTGTCTGGTGTGGTGATGATCAGGGTCAACTCAGCTTGCGAGCTGCTTTTCCTTGATTTCAGCCAGTTCCTTGCAGTCGATACACAGCTCGGCGGTGGGGCGTGCTTCCAGTCGGCGAATGCCGATCTCGACACCGCATGCTTCGCAGTAGCCGTAGTCACCCGTATCCACCTTGTCGAGTGTCTTTTCGATTTTCTTGAGCAGCTTGCGCTCACGATCCCGGGTGCGCAGCTCCAGGGCGAATTCTTCTTCCTGTGTGGCGCGATCAGCCGGGTCCGGCAGATTCGATGCTTCGTCCTGCAGGTGGTGCATGGTGCGGTCCGCTTCTTCCATCAGCTCCTGGCGCCAGGCGAGCAGGATGCTGCGGAAGTGAGCGTACTGCGCTTCGCTCATGTATTCCTCGCCTTTGGCAGGCGTGTAGGGCTTCAAACCGTATATCAGAGTGCCTGGCTTTGGCGCCGCTATGTTCATCGGGTCTTTCACGTTTTGCGATACCTGAGAAGGGGTTGACGGGGCGTTGGCGCTTCCCTGAGCCGCGCGTGCCTTCCTGGCGTGATCATTTGCATGCATGTTTGCTTGTGCCGAAGCAGACTGCGCCGGACGTTTCGGCGGCAGTGGCTTCTTCACCCCCGCCGCGGCCGCTGCCGTGCGGGCGGAGTTTGCCTTGGCGGCGGCTTTTTTCACTGCTGCAGCGCGTGCGGCCTGGGTTACTGTTTTGGCTGCTGTTTTGGCTGCGGGTTTGGTCGCTGCCTCGGCGGCGCTGACTTTACCAGCCGGCGCGCCAGCTGTCTTGCGGGTATTCTCGGCTTTATTGGCCAGGGTGCGCGTCACGGCGGCCTTTTTCTTCGTCGGTGCGGCACTTTTTGCTGCGGCTGCTTTCTTGGCCGGCGTTGGCGCGGCTTTTTTTACGGCCTTGGTGGCGGTCGCTTTCGCGGGTGCCTTGGCCGCTTTCTTCGGCTTGGTCGCCGCAGCGGCCGGTTTTTTGGCGGCGGGCTTTTTGACTGCCGGCGTTTTCACCGCCTTCGTCGCGCTGCTCTTTTTGGCTGCGGCTTTCTTTGCAGTGGCTTTTGTTGCAGTGACTGTTTTTGCAGTGGCTTTCTTTGCAGTACTCTTTACAGCGCCTTTTACCGCTGCCGGCTTTTTGCCCGCGACAGCTTTGGTTGTCTTGGTGGCAGCCTGTTTGGCGGGGGCTTTTTTTGCAGCCGCTTTTTTAGCCGCTGCCTTTTTCACTGCGGGCTTTGCAGCAGGTTTCCTGGCAACAGCTTTTTTCGCGGCAGCTTTCTTCTTGGCCGGGGCGGTTGCTTTGGCCGGTGTGCTTGTCGCTTTGGCGGCTTTCTTCGAGGCTGGCTTCGCCGGCGCTTTTTTCTTGCGTGTGGCCATCCTGATCAACTCCCTTAACATACTCACTGCTCGCTGTAAGTTGGGGGCCGAGTCATACCCGGCTCTGTTACACTGTCTGGCAGCACGGTTGTGTAGTGCTGTTGTCCAGCAGTGTGTGTGGCACCTGCGTTACTGCTGCCGGTGCACACTCAGACGGTGTCTCAGGTGGCCCCTTTGCGCCGCATCCATTGCCTGTACTGGCGCGACAAACATCAATCCCCGACGATAACCCTGACTCGGGGGGCTTGTCACCCCCGTAGCGGCTGGGATTATAGCCATTGCTCGCGAACATGAAAGCGGGTCTTGAAGCGCTGTTTTCCAGATAAATAGCCAGATATCGGATATAGAGAGACACCTTTTGACAAATCACCGCACGACTCACAGCACGACTCTCCGCACGACCAGCCAGACCGCCGGGCCGGGACCGCGTGCCGCGCGCTGTGACCGGATCGCACCGTTTCATGTCATGAGCCTGGTTGCCCGGGCGCAGGCGCTGGGGGCGGCGGGCCATGATGTCATCCACCTGGGGGTGGGCGAGCCCGACTTCCCAACGCCTGCGCCGATCATCGAGGCCGGGCAGCGGGCGCTGGCTGACGGGCAGACTCGCTACACCCCGGCGGCGGGCATGATGCCGCTGCGAGAGGCGATTGCCGGCTTCTATGCCAGCCGGTTTGGTGTCACGGTGCCGGCGGAGTGTGTGGTGGTGACGCCGGGGGCCTCTGGCGCCTTGCAGCTGTTGCTGGCGTCACTGGTTGATCCGGGCGACGAAGTGCTGGTCACGGATCCGGGCTACCCCTGCAACCGGCATTTTGTCGAGCTGGTCAACGGCGTGCCGCGTCCGCTCAGGCTGGACCCGACCCGGGGTTGGTCGCTGACCCCGGAACAGATCGCGGCGGCCTGGAACAGCCGTACCCGGGCGGCATTGCTCGCCTCGCCGGACAACCCCACCGGGAATGTCATGACGCCGCAGCAGGTGGGCGCCATGGCAGATGTGATACGTGAGCGCGGCGGGGCGCTGATCATGGATGAGATATACCAGGGGCTGGTCTACGACGCGCCGTCGTTTACCGCGCTGTCCGTGGCGCCGGACACACTGGTGATCAACAGCTTCAGCAAGTACTTCGGCATGACCGGCTGGCGTCTCGGCTGGCTGGTGGCGCCCCGTTCGCGCATTCCGGATCTGGAACGTATGGCGCAGAATTTTTATCTGGCGCCGTCCACGCTGGCCCAGCACGCGGCGCTCGCGGCGTTCAGTCCGGAGACGCTGGCGGAGCTGGAGCGCCGTCGTCAGGAACTGGCGCAGCGCCGGGCCCTGTTGCTGGCGCGCCTGCCGGCCCTGGGCATGAAGGTGGTGGGCGAACCGGCGGGTGCCTTTTACCTGTATCTCGATGCCTCGGCGCTGACCGATGACAGCTTCGGCTTTTGCGAGCGGTTGCTGGAGCAGGCCCATGTGGCGCTCACCCCCGGCATGGATTTTGGTAGCGGCCACAACCCGGCGCAGTATCTGCGGGTGGCGTATACCTGCGATCTGGCCCGGCTGGATGAGGCACTGACCCGCATCGCAGGTTTTCTGGAACGCACATGAAGTTTGATCCTCCCTTGCGCCGTGGTCGTCTGGTGAAGCGCTACAAGCGTTTCATGGCCGATATCATCACCGAAGACGGCCAGGCGCTGACGCTGCATTGCCCGAATACGGGTTCCATGAAGCATTGCACGCCGGACAATGCGCCAGTGCTGTTCTCGGACAGCGGCAATCCCAAACGCAAATACCGGCATACCTGGGAAGCGGTGCAGGTGGCCCATGGTCATTGGGCGGGAATCAATACCGCGCGGACCAATGCGCTGGTGGCGGAGGCGATTGCCGGGCAGCGTGTCCCGGGCCTGTCGCCCGAGGGGCTGCGCCGTGAGGTGACCTTCGGGGATAGCCGGTTTGATCTGGCGTCGGGCGGCGCTCCGCTGGGCGGCATTCCGTCGGGCGGCGCTCCTTTTGACGGCGCTCCCGACACCTTTATCGAGGTCAAGAATGTGACGCTCGGCGGCGGGGACGATGAGCCGGATCATGGGCTGATCCGCTTTCCTGATGCGGTGACCCTGCGCGGGCAGAAGCATCTGCGCACCTTGATGGAGGTGGTGGCCGGCGGGCGGCGGGCCGTGTTGTTCTTCTGCGTGCAGCACACTGGTGCGCAGCAGGTTGCCCCTGCCGATGACATCGACCCGGCCTATGGCCGTCTGCTGCGTGAGGCGGTCGAGGCCGGGGTCGAGGTCATGGCGTGGCGCACGACGATCAGCCCCACGGTCTTCGCCCTTGATGCGCCAGTGCCGGTGCTGCTGTAGCGGCAGTTTTCCGGTGTCTTAAAGCCAGCCCCGCTCCGCCAGGCTGACGTTGCCATGCTCACCCAGAATCACATGGTCCAGGGTGCGCACCTCCACGAGGGCCAGGGCATCTCGTACGCGATGGGTCATTTTGCGGTCGTTGGCGCTGGGCTCGGGATCACCGGAGGGGTGATTGTGGGCCAGGATCACGGCGCCGGCATTCAGGGCCAGTGCGCGGCGCGCCACCTCGCGGGGATGCACGGCGGTGAAGTTCAGTGTGCCCATGAACAACACTTCAAAGCTGATGACCCGGTGTTTGTGGTCCAGAAACAGGGCACCAAACAGTTCCCGTTCTTCGCGGCACAGCCGCATGCGCAGAAACGCTGCAGCGTCGTCGACGCCGTTTACGGCGGGGCGTGCGAGCAGGTCATTGCACAGCAGATGGCTTGCGTATTCGATCAGTTCTTTCTCGGTCACCGGACGCAGGGTCCGGTGGCGCCCTTCGGCATCGCGCCGGAAGAGTGATTGCATGACAGGCTCCTTGGTCGTGTCCCCCCGATACGGCCAGCCCGTAGCGGGTGTCAGGCATCCCTGATAGATCGCCGTGCCGGACGTACCGTTCTGTGACGGTTCATGCGGTGCCCGGGCACGGATTGCCTGACGGCAGGACTATTCTGCTGGCGGAGCCTTGTTTGCGCAATATGCAAATGGTGTATTCTGAATTGGCGTAAAGGGCAGGGATCAGTAAATGGCCAGGTGCGGCTCGTTGAGCTCAGCCATCTGCATGCGCAGATCCAGAATGCGCTCGCCCCAGTATCGGGGGCTGTCGAACCAGGGGAAGGCACGCGGGAAGGCAGGATCATCCCAGCGCCGCGCGATCCAGGCGCTGAAATGCAGCATGCGCAGGGTGCGCAGGGGTTCGATCAGGCGCAGTTCGGCCGGATTGAAATCGCGGAATTCGCTGTAGCCCTCGATGATCTCGGAGAGTTGCTGTGTCTGCCGATGGCGGTCGCCGGAGAGCAGCATCCAGATATCCTGCACCGCAGGGGCCATGCGCGCATCATCCAGGTCGATGAAGTGCGGTGCATTGTCGCGCCAGAGCACATTGCCGCTGTGGCAGTCGCCATGCACGCGAATCAGGGCGGCATTGCTGACGCTGTTGATCTGGGCGTCCACCGCCTGCAGCAGGTCGCGGGTCAGGCTGTCGTAGGCGGTTTTCAGTTCTTTGGGCACGAAGTGTTCGCTGCAAAAGGCAACAGCGTCGTGGCCGAAATCCTGGCTGGTGAGGGTGGGGCGATGCGCAAAGGGGCGTATCGCGCCGACATTGTGCAGGCGCCCGAGGAAGCGCCCCATAATCAAAAGATTGTCCAGGTTATCCAGTTCCGGCGCATGGCCGCCCTTGCGCGGGTACAGGCTGAAACGGAACGCGCCATGCTGATGCGGATAGTGATGCAGGGTTTCACCCTGGTCATTGCGCAGTGGCGCGACAACCGGCAGTTCGTGTTCGGCCAGCGTCAGGCAGAGCTCATGCTCTTCCTGTATTTGCGCGTCACTCCACCGCCCGGGGCGGTAGAATTTGGCGATGATCGGGGCCTCGCCCTCGATGCCGACCTGATAAACCCGATTCTCATAGCTGTTGAGTGCCAGCATGCGACCGTCACTGAGCACGCCGGTGCTTTCCACGGCATCCAGCAACAGATCCGGCGTCAGTGCCTCAAACGGATGTTGCGTATGCTCTGTCATCGGGCGGTCTCTTCATGTCGACGTGCGGGCGCAGGCCAACCAGTGTACGGCATCTGTCGCGCGTCGTGGCGCTCGGTTGGTTATTCGGAGTCAGACCGGCGGATCCCGCAGTTCAACCCAGACTTCCTCGCCGCGCAGTTCATGACGGATCGCCGCCAGGGGTTCGCCCTGGCAGGGGCCCGAGAGGCAGATGCCGGTCTCGATCTCGAACAGGGCGCCATGATTGGCGCAGGTAATGAACTGGCGGTCCATGTCGAGAAACTCATCCGGCATGAAGTTGAGCTCGATACCGAGGTGCGGGCACCAGTTGAGATAGGTATAAAGCTGGCCGTCGCGCATGACAGCCACGACGGATTTGGGGCCGAACTCGAAGCCCCGGGATTCGCCCTCGGGCACATCGTGCAGGGTACACAGGTAATGCATGATGCCCCCTTAGCTGCCCAGTACCTGGCGACGTACCGCCAGATGCTCTTCCGGTGTCAGGCGTGGGCCGAAGCCGCTGACCACTTGTGCGGCAGCGTGGCTGGCGAGACGGCCGGCGGTGGCAAAATCGTGGCCTTGCGTGATGCCGTAGAGGAAGGCACCCGCAAACATGTCGCCTGCGCCGTTGGTGTCCACGGCGGTGACGGGTACCCCTGCGATCTTGTGCAGGGTCTCGCCATCCCAGGCCAGTGCGCCGTCGGCGCCGCAGGTCATGACCACATTCTTGCTGAGGGTCTTGAGTGCGGCCAGTGCCGCGTCGGTGCTGTCGGTGTTGGTGAAGTCTCTGGCTTCATCTTCGTTGCAGAACAACAGGTCGACGCCGTCGCCGATCATTTCGAGCAGGCCGTCCCGGAAGAAGCGCACCATGGCCGGGTCAGAGAGCGTCATCGCCACCTGGACGCCATGCTGGCGGGCCAGCTCGCGCAGGCGAATCGAGGCCGCCCGGGCGCTCGGCGAGGTCACCAGATAGCCTTCGATGTACACGTAGCGCGACGCGCGCAGGGCGGCTTCGTCGATGTCGTCGCTGCAAACCGTGGCGGAAATGCCGAGAAAGGTGTTCATGGTGCGTTCGGCATCGTCAGTGATCATCACCAGGCAGGTGCCGCTGACGCCGTCAGGGCGGGGGCCGGTCATGTTGGTGTCCACGCCCGCGGCGGTCAGCGCCCGGACAAACAGCTCGCCGGTGTCGTCATTGGCTACCCGGCAGGTGTAAAAGGTGCTGCCGCCGAAGTAGCGGGTGGCGATGATGGTGTTGGCTGCGGAGCCGCCACAGGTCTGGCTGTGGGGGTCTGCTTGTCCGCGCAGCGCTTCCAGCAGTGCCATCTGTCTCTCTTTTTCCACCAGCGTCATCAGACCTTTGCCAATGTCCATCTGCTCGAGGAAGGCATCGCTGACTTCGATTTCGGTATCGACCAGGGCGTTGCCGATGGCGTAAACGTCGTACTGCTGGGTCATGAACAAGACTCCGGAGGTGAAAAGCGAACCATTATGGGGTTGCGGTTGTCTGTTGCCAAATGGCTCTGTTGCCAAATCGCTGACGGAATTCCTTTATACTGCGCGCCATGCCAAAAAAAGCCTCATCCTCATTCTTCTCCCGTGGGTTGCTGATCAAAGCCACCCTGGTGTTCCTGGTCCTGCTGCTGGTCGGCCTCGCGTGGCTGGACGCGCTGGTGCGCAGCCGCTTCGACAGCCATCAATGGCAACTGCCGGCCCGTGTCTATGCCCGGCCCGTGGAGCTGTACAACGGCCGGGTGCTGGACATGGCGCACATCGACCGTCTGGTGGCACTGATGCGTTATCGCGAGGAGGCCGGGGCCAGAACGCCTGGCTCCTGGGCGCGCGAGGGCGACAGTCTGCTCCTGCACACGCGAGGATTTCGTGATAGCGACGGCGGGGAGCAGGCCCGGCGCATCCGGTTGCGGATCAGTGGCGGTCGTGTGGCGGGGCTGGCCAATGCGGATGGCGGCGCCGTATCGGTAGCGCGGCTGGAGCCGATGCAGATCGGCAGCATCCATCCTGGCCACAGTCAGGACCGGATTCTGGTGCGGCTGGAGCAGACGCCGCCGACGCTGGTGGACATGTTGCTGGCAGTGGAAGACCGGCAATTCTATGAACATCGCGGTGTGTCCTTTCGTGGCCTGGCGCGTGCCACGGTGGCTAACCTGCGCGCTGGCGGGGTGCGCCAGGGCGGCAGCACGCTGACCCAGCAGTTGGTGAAGAATTTCTGGCTGAGCCGGGACCGCACGCTGAGTCGCAAGCTGCTGGAACTGCCCATGGCAGTGCTGCTGGAGTTGCACTACGAAAAGCCGCAGATTCTCGAGACCTATCTCAACGAGGTGTACCTCGGCCAGGACGGTGCGCGCGCCATCCACGGCATGGGGCTGGCGGCCCAGTTCTACTTCGGGCGCCCGCTGGAAGAGCTTGATACGCATCATCTCGCTCTGCTGGTCGGCATGCTCAGGGGGCCGGGCTTGTACGACCCGCGCCGCCGCCCCGAACGCGCGCAGGCGCGACGTGATCTGGTGTTGCGTGCGTCCCACGCCGAGGGTGTCATCAGTGCGGCACAGCTGGAGCGGGCGCTGGCGCGGCCTTTGGAGGTGGTCCCCAGGGAGGGCGGCGCGCTCTACGCGTTCCCGGCATTCATTGATCTGGTGCGCCGTCAGTTGGCGCGGGACTATGCGCCTGCGGTGCTCTCCAGTGAGGGGTTGATCATCCACTCGACACTGGACGTGCTGGCGCAGCTGGCGGCGGAAGATGCGCTGGCGAAAGCGCTGGAGGCTCGGGACCCGGGCAGCAGCAATGGGCTCACTGGTGCGGTGGTCATGACCGCGCCGGACCAGGGCGATGTGCTGGCGGTGGTGGGCGATCGCCGTGCCCGCAGTACCGGCTTCAATCGTGCGCTGGATGCAGTGCGGCCGATCGGATCGCTGGCCAAGCCTGCTGTGGTGCAGACGGCTCTGGAGCAACCGCGGCGTTATCATCTGGCCCGCCACGTGATGGATGAACCCTTTGAAGTGCCCCTGGCCCATGGCCAGGTCTGGGCGCCGAAGAATTTCGATAATGAATCCCGTGGCCCGATCCCGATGCTGGATGCGCTGGCGCATTCCCGCAACCAGGGGATGGCGAGCCTGGGGATGGAAGTCGGATTGGACAAGGTCATTGTAACGCTGCGGCGTCTGGGTGTGCAGCGCCGCATTCCGGCCTACCCGAGTATTCTGCTGGGCAGCCTCGAGTTGAGCCCGTTTGAAGTGGCGGTCATGTACCAGCCCCTCGCCACCGGCGGATTTCGCACGCCCCTGCGCAGCATTACCGATGTGCTGGATCTCAGCGGCACCCCCCTGGCGCGTTACCCGGTGTCGGCAGACCCGGTGCTGGATCAGGATGCGGCGTTCCTGACGCAATGGAGCATGATCCAGGTGATGCGGGAAGGGACTGGCCGTGGTCTGCTGGGCGTTCTGCCGGCGGACATCACGGTGGCTGGCAAGACCGGCACCAGCGACGGGTTCCGGGATGCCTGGTTTGCCGGTTTCAGTGGCAACCATCTGGCGGTTGTCTGGGTCGGGCGGGATGATAACCAGCCCGCCGGTGTCACCGGCAGCAATGCGGCATTGCCGATCTGGGGGCAGGTCATGGCGTCGGTGCCGCAACGCACCCTGCGTGAGTCGCCGCCGCCGGGCGTAGAGTGGGTCTGGATGGATGCCGATGGCGAGCGGACCAGCGCTGAAGGCTGCGGTGATGCACGCCGATACCCGATGATGAAAGCATCCATCCCGTCAGACAGCACGAATTGTGGTGCCCGAAGGAGTGATAACGGAGGAGGGATACGCGGATGGTTCAGGCGGCTTCGAGATTAAACAGTGTGCGCGTCAGCGCATTGCGCTGCGGCGCGTTATTGGTGTTGCTGATGGGGCTGGCGGCCTGTGCGGTGCGCCCGGTGCCGACGGCGCCACCAGAGCCCGTGGAAATCGCGGCAGACTCACCAGCCGCCAGCCTGCTTCAGGCGGCGCGCGCCGCCCGCAGTCGCGGTGACCTGAGTGCCGCCGGGCGTTACCTGGAGCGGGCGCTGTCCATGGGGCGCGGCCAGGATACGACGGTGCTGTATCGTGAGTTGGCCGATCTGCGCCTGGAAGAAGATCAGCCGCGGGCCGCCGAAGGGTTGGCCATGCGGGCATTGCGCGAGTCGCCCGCCAATCCGGCATGGCAGGCAGAGCTGTGGGAGCTGGTCGCAGTGGCCCGCGCCCGACAGGGTGACGAGGCTGGTCGAGACGCGGCGCGAGACAATGCTGAACGATTGAGGGCAGAGCTGCCTTGAACGGCTGACCTGGGTTATGCGGGTTTTGCGTTCGGCGCGCGCGGATGCGCATCAGATCTTGCGAATCGGCCCCGGATAGCGTGCCACCATGTCGTCCATGGTCAGTAACAGAAAGCCTTCGTATTCTGCTTGAGCAACCAGCAGGCGGTCGAAGGGGTCTTTGTGCAGAGGCGGCAAGTGGGATACTGCCAGCGTATGCTGTGACGAAATG
Organism: Alcanivorax sp.; assembly: GCA_022565695.1. Lineage (GTDB taxonomy): Bacteria > Pseudomonadota > Gammaproteobacteria > Pseudomonadales > Alcanivoracaceae > Isoalcanivorax. Next base: position 867,844 of record JAIUME010000001.1, read on the forward strand.
GGGAGTTCTGCATAGCCGTTTTCGATCAGGCCACGGCGGAGCAGGTGCGCGTCCACGCGAAAGTCCGGGCGGTCGAGGCCGGACTTGATCACCACTTCCCAGATGCTGGCGGCGCTGAAATAAAGCGTATTCTCCGGCGCTTCAATGAGATGCAGGGCGTCCTGACTCAGGCGTCCCGGGTCTGTGGCCGCCCAGAGAATCACATGGGTGTCCAGGAGCAGATGCATGATCAGCTCCCGAACAGCGTGGTTATCTCGTCTTCGCCCATGCGGTCGAAGTCCGCAGGTATCTGGAATTGATCTTTCAAAAATCCGAGGCGGCGCTCATTGCCCGAGATGGGGCTGTCGATGGCCGTAACCCGTGCAATGGGCTTGCCGGCCTTGGCAATGATGAAGGGCTCTCCCTTGGCCACCTTGTCGACCAGTTGGGACAGCCGGGTTTTGGCGTCATGCATGTTGACGGTTTCCATCGATCCTCTCCGTCTAGCTTAGTTCAACTAGCTTAGTCTGAAAATGATGCGTGTGGCAACCGTGCATGTTGCATCAATGGCCCCGGCTGCCCGCCCATTGCGGTCTGTTCAGCCCTGCGCCAGTGCGGCGCGTGCCTGCTCCAGCGTGAAGTCGATATCCTCATCGCTGTGGGCGATGGAGATAAAGCCGGCTTCGAACGCTGACGGGGCCAGGTACACACCGCGATCCAGCATGCCGTGGAAGAAGCGCTTGAAGCGCTCCTGGTCGCACGCCATGACCTGTTCAAAACGCGTGATCAGTGTCTGGTCGGTGAAGTAGAAACCGAACATGCCGCCGACCTGATGCGTGGTCATGGCCACGCCCTGTGAGCGGGCTTCGTTGGCCAGACCTTCCACCAGCCGTTTTGCCTTGGCGGCCAGGGCGTCGTGGAAGCCGGGCGCGCTGATCTTTTCCAGCGTCATCAACCCGGCTGCCATGGCAACGGGATTGCCGGACAGGGTGCCGGCCTGATACACGGGCCCGACAGGGGCCAGATGCTGCATGATGTCCCGGCGACCGCCGAAGGCACCCACAGGCATGCCGCCACCGATGATCTTGCCCAGTGTGGTCATGTCGGGTTTGACGTCGTAATGCGCCTGGGCGCCGCCCAGCGCGATGCGGAAGCCGGTCATCACTTCATCGAAAATCAACACACTGTCGTAGTCGTCGCAACATTTGCGCAACCCCTCCAGGAATCCCTTGACCGGCGGAATGCAGTTCATGTTGCCGGCGACCGGCTCGACGATCACGCAGGCGATGCGCTCGCCGTGCTCCGCAAAGCAGGCCTCGACGCTGGCGATATCGTTGTAGGTCAGCGTCAGCGTATCGTTGGTCACGGCCTTGGGGATGCCCGGTGAGCTGGGCACGCCGAGGGTCAGGGCGCCGGAGCCGGCCTTGACCAGCAGGCTGTCCACGTGGCCGTGGTAGCAGCCTTCGAATTTCACGATCAGGTCGCGTCCGGTGAACCCCCGGGCAAGACGGATGGCGCTCATGGTGGCCTCTGTGCCGGAGCTGACCATGCGCACCTGATCCATGGACGGGACCAGTTCGCAGACCTTCTTCGCCATCGCGACCTCGATGGCCGTGGGCGCGCCGAAGCTCATGCCGCCATCAATGGCGGCGTGCACCTTTTCCCGCACGTCGGCATCGCAGTGCCCGAGGATCATGGGTCCCCAGGAGCCAATATAGTCGATATAGCGGTTGTCGTCCTCGTCGTAGACGTAAGCGCCTTCCGCCCGGTGGAAGAATACCGGCGTGCCGCCGACGCCGTTGAAGGCCCGCACTGGCGAATTGACCCCGCCCGGAATGTAGTGACGGGCATCGTTGAACAGCTGCTCGGAATGCTTGCGACTCATTACCAAAACTCCAGAATTTCAGAGGGGACGGGCTGGTCCCGGAAAAAGCAGATTGAACTGTTGCACCGTGGCCGCGATAGCGCGGGTGTCCGGTGATGAACGGTCATACGGTGAATGGCCAAACAGTGAGTGAATGGCGGCGACGGCATGCGCCCCGGCGTCGATCAGTTGCGTCGCATTATCCGGATTCACTCCGCCAATGGCCACCACGGGGACCGGCAGGCTTTGTCGCGCCTGCCGCAGGACCTGCAGATCAGCGCCCGGCGCATCCGGCTTGGTCTGCGACGCGAAGAAACGCCCGAATGCCACATAGTCCGCACCCTCGGCCACAGCGGCGCGTGCCAGCGCCAGATCGCCGTGACAGGTGACGCCGATAATGGCCTGCGGACCGAGCCGGGCTCTGGCGTCGGCAATCGCGCCATCCTGCTGGCCGATGTGCACGCCGGCCGCGCCGCAGCGTGCTGCCAGTGCGGCGTCATCATTGATCAGCAAGGTGGCGCCATGGCGCTGGCACAGGGCCTGGAGCATCTGTGCCTGCTGCAGTCGTGTGGCTGCATCAGCTGTCTTGTTGCGGTACTGCAGCAGGCGCAGGCCGGCAGACAAGGCCGCAGAGCAGGCGCTCAACAATGCATCACCGGGCGTCAGCAGCGGGTCAGTGATGCCGTACAGGCCGTGGATGGCAGACTGCGCTGCGGTGCGATCAGCCACGGGATGGCTCGTGCTGGCGACGGTCCGGGATCAGTTGCCCCTGACCGGCCTGCCAGGCATGGCGCAGGGCCTGATGCACATAGGACTGGGCCTGTTCCACGGCGCTGTCCAGCGGCTGCCCGGCGGCCAGCAAGGCCGCGCAGGCCGAGGCCAGGGTGCAGCCGGAGCCGTGATAGGTGCCCGGCAGGCGCGGCCATGACCAGTGCTGCACCCCGGTGGCGGTGTAGAGGTGGTTCTGCACTTTGGGTGTGTCGTCGTGGGTGCCGGTGATCAGCACCGCCGGGCAGCCAGCCTGGTGCAGGGCGGTGCCACAGGCGTCCAGGCCCTCGGTGCCGGCCAGCTTCTGGGCCTCGGGCAGGTTCGGCGTTGCCAGCGTCGCGCGCGGCATCAGCTCGCGCAGCATGGCCTCGGGCACCGAATCACCGGCCAGACGGCCGCCAGCTTCGGCGGCCAGCACCGGGTCGAGCACCACCGGCACGCCCGGCAGGCGATCCAGCAGGTCGGCAATAAAGCGAATGATGTCCGGGCTGCCGGTCATGCCGATCTTCACCGCATCAAAGCGCATGTCCGCCAGCAGTGCATCGGCCTGGCGCTGCAGCAGCTGCCCGGAAACCAGTTCGAAACCCAGCACATTGCTGCTGTTCTGCACCGTCAGGCCGGTGATCAGCGTGGCCGCAAAGCCGCCCAGGCTGTGGATGGCTTCGATATCCGCGTGGATACCGGCGCCGCCGGAAGGATCATGGCCGGCGATGACGAGCACGTTGGGTTTCATGCGGACAGCCTCAGAAGGGTTTCACGACGACCAGCACCACGATGGCGATGAGCAGCACCACGGGGACTTCGTTGAACCAGCGGTAGAAGACATGGCTTTTGGTGTTGGCATCGGCGGCGAATTTCTTCATGTAGACGAGGCATACGTGATGGTAGCCCACCAGCAGGAATACCAGCAGCAGCTTGGCATGCATCCAGCCGCCCTTCATCCAGGCCGGATTCAGGTAGACGAGCCAGAAGCCCAGCACCAGTGTGGCGATCATCGAGGGCGTCATGATGCCCCGGTACAGCTTGCGTTCCATGATCTTGAAGCGCTCGCGACTCACCGTATCCTCGGCCATGGCGTGGTAGACGAACAGGCGCGGCAGGTAGAACAGCGCGGCGAACCAGGTGACCACGGCGATGATATGAAAGGCTTTGATCCAGAGCATGGTGTTTTCCCATATGGCCGATGTTGCGTATGAGGCATTCATTCCGAGGCGCATCATAACAGCGGCAGCGCGGGGAAACAGTGACGACAGGATGCGCACGGCACCACAAGTAATGCGCGTGCCGGTTGCCGCAAGGGCCGGGGCTTCCTATCATGCTGCCTTTCTGTCCTTGTCTTTACCCTGTTTCCGGAGAATTCCATGAGCGCCTCAGCAAAGACCTTTCGGGTCGGTATCGTCGGTGGTACGGGCTACACGGGCGTCGAGCTGCTGCGACTGCTGGTGAATCATCCGCAGGTGGAGATCGCCGCCATCACCTCGCGCAGCGAAGAGGGCACCCGGGTTGCCGACATGTTCCCGAGCCTGCGGGGGCACCTTGATCTGGTGTTCAGCGTCCCGGATGTGAAGCAGCTGGCAGAGCTGGATCTGGTGTTTTTTGCGACCCCGCATAACGTGGCCATGCGCATGATGCCGGAGCTGATTGCTGCCGGTGTGCGGGTGGTGGACCTGTCGGCGGATTTCCGGTTGCGGGATGCGCAGCTGTGGTCGCAATGGTACGGCGAGACCCATACCTGCCCGGATCTGCTCGCCAGCGCTGTCTATGGGTTGCCCGAGCGCAATCGGGAGGCCATCGCCTCGGCCCAGCTGGTGGCGTGCCCCGGGTGCTATCCCACGGCCATCCAGCTGGGGTTCCTGCCGTTGCTGGAAAACAATCTGATCAAGGGCAGCCAGCTGATCGCCAGCGCCGGCTCCGGCGTCAGCGGTGCCGGGCGTCAGGCCAAGGTGCCGATGCTGCTGGCGGAAGCCTCAGAGAGCTTCAAGGCCTATGGCGCCGCCGGGCATCGGCATTTGCCGGAGATCGAGCAGGGCCTCTCCGACATGGCCGCCGAGCCGGTCTCGGTGACCTTTGTGCCCCATCTGGTGCCCATGATCCGGGGGATCCATGCCACCCTGTACGGGCAGTTGCTGGATACCACCCTGTCACTGGAGGACATGCAGATGCTCTACGAGGAGCGTTTTGCGGACGAGCCATTCGTGGATGTGATGCCCCTGGGCAGCCATCCTGAAACCCGCTTTGTCAAAGGTGCCAACCATTGCCGTATCGCGCTGCACCGGCCTCAGGGCAGAAATACTGTCGTGGTGTTGTCCGTGATTGATAACCTGGTCAAGGGCGCGTCCGGCCAGGCAGTGCAGAATATGAACATCATGCTCGGACTGCCCGAACGAGCCGGCCTTGAGGGAGCGGCATTGCTGCCATGACATGCCCATGATACGCAAAAAGAAAACCAGCGAACTGACGCTGATGCCGGTGGACCTGCGGCGGCAGGCCTGGCTGCGTGCCGTGTTGGCGCTGGGTACGGTCCTGGCGCTGATCCTGGCGTTTTTTGCCGGCTACTCCAGTGGCGGCAGTGACGGCTGGGCGACCAATCTTGATCAGCAGCGCCTCAAGCATCGTGTGAGCCAGCTGGAAGGTCAGTTGCGTGAGGCCCGAAGCGAACTGGCCTTGCATCGCACGGGCAACGAGGTGAGTTATCAGGCGCAGGAGCAGGTGCGTCAGGAGCTGCGCGGCCTGCGTGACCAGATCGCGGAAATGGAAGAGGCGGTGGCGTTCTACAAGAACGTCATGTCACCGGGTGATGTGGAGCAAGGCCTGCGCATCGAACGGTTCGACGTGACCGCGACGGAGCATGCCGGGGTCTTCAGTTACAGACTGGTGTTGACTCAGGTCGGCGATAACCGCAACTTTGTCGCCGGGGACGTTTCCATGACCCTGGACGGACAGCAGGACGGCAACCGGATTACCGTGTCCGGCAATGACCTGATCAGTCAGGATGACAGTACAACAAACTTCCGTTTCCGTTATTTCCAGGAGCTTTCCGGCCGCCTGGAAGTGCCTGACGGTGTGTTGCCACGCAACATCACCGTGGAAGCCGCAACCTCTGGTCGCGGTGGGCAGCGGACGGATCGTCAATTTGGCTGGCAGTTATAGGAGAGACACAGTGCTGGGGCGTGACAAGAAAGTACGTGAAGATTACCGGAACCACACCCTTGTGGCGCCGACGGCCGAAATCAAAGGCGATATCAGCTTCTCTGGCGGCCTGCACGTCCAGGGGCGTGTCGAGGGCAACATCAGCGTCACCGGCCAGGGCGGTCGCCTTGTGATCGGTGAAAACGGGGTGGTCAAAGGCGAGGTCCGGGTGCCGCGCGTTATCATCAACGGGCGCGTGGAAGGCGACGTGCATGCCACCGAGCAGCTGGAGCTGGCCGAGAAAGCGGTCATTGAAGGCAATGTGTACTACAACCTGATCGAAATGGTGGTGGGCGCTCAGGTGAACGGCAAGCTGGTGCGTCAGGGAGAGCGCAAGAATCTGCCCGCACCGGATGCGAGCAAGCAAGCCGATACCGGCGCCGGGCCAGCAGCCGACAAAACGGTCGAGCAGTCCAATACTTGACTATAATGGTCGGGTATTAGACCCTATGGCGGCTTACCACAACGCTGTGCGGGACATGACTGAATCCATTGATGCAACACAGACGGTTATCTCGCTGACGGATCGCGCCGCCGCCAAGGTGCGCGCGCTCCGTGAGGAAGAGGGCAATCAGGCGCTTAAATTGCGGGTCTACATCACCGGCGGTGGCTGCTCCGGGTTCTCCTATGGCTTCACGTTTGATGAAGAAACCCGCGAGGATGACACCATAGTGGATAACGGTGATGTGGCCCTGCTGGTGGATGCCATGAGCATCCAGTACCTGGCAGGTTCGGAAGTGGACTACGACCAGGGCCTGATGGGTTCGCGGTTTGTTGTGCAGAACCCGAACGCCACCTCTACCTGCGGTTGCGGTTCTTCCTTCGCCGTCTGACGCCCGTTCTTGCTCCTCGTTACTTGCCCCCCATCGTCCGCTGGGCCACCCTATGGCTGCGCTATCGCTACCATAAAGGCAGGTCCATGACTGATAACCGATTGCCGCGTGACAAGAACAACGATTACACCGCCCATATGGCGGCTGCCCGTCGCCAGTTTGTTGAACAGCGCACCAGCGCTCCCCTGACACACCTCGGGCACTACTCCATTGATCCGGCCCTGTTGCCGGGCAATATCGAACAGTTTGCCGGTGTGGCACAGGTGCCCGTGGGGTTTGCCGGGCCGATGTTGCTGGATGGCGAGCATGCGCAGGGCGATATTTTCGTGCCCATGGCGACCACCGAAGGCACCCTCGTGGCCAGCTACAACCGGGGCATGCGTCTGGCGCGGGAGGCGGGCGGCATTACCACTACGGTGATTGATGATGCCATGCAGCGGGCGCCGATTTTCGTATTTGAGAACGCGCGCTATGCGCGGGACTTCGGTCTCTGGGTCACCGCGCATCTTGACGCTATTCGCAGCGAGGCCGAGGCGACAACGTCGGTGGGTAAGCTGCGTGACATAGAGCAATACGCCCAGGGCAAGATGCGCTGGTTGCGGTTCAATTTCACCACCGGTGATGCGGCGGGCCAGAACATGGTCAGCAAGGCGGCGCGCCATGCCTGCCAGTGGATCCTGGCGCAGAAGCCGCCGGGGCTCGAGCATTTTTCGCTGGCGGCCAATTTCGATACCGACAAGAAACACTCCCACGTCAATAACCTGCATTCGCGGGGCAAGCGAGTGGTGGCTGAAGTCACCCTGCCTGCCGCCATGATCCGCGACATCATGCATACCTCTGCGGAAGCGCTCCACCGGCAGCGGCAGCTCAGCAATATGGGCGCCATGTTGTCCGGGTCGGTGAATAACGGCTCTCACTTTGCCAACGGCATCACTGCGGTATTCATTGCCTGTGGTCAGGATGTGGCGAACGTGGCGGAATCCTCTGCCGGTATGGTTTACGGTGAACTCAAGGATAACGGCGACTACTATTTTTCGGTCACGGTGCCGTCATTGATTGTGGCGACATACGGCGGCGGCACCGGGTTGCCGACCCAGCGTGAATGTCTGGAAATGATGGGCTGCTATGGCAGCGGAAAGGTGTACCGGCTGGCGGAGATCATTGCCGGTGTCGTGTTGTGTGGCGAGCTATCGCTGAATGCGGCGATCGTGTCGGATCAGTGGGTGTCGAGTCACGACAAGTTTGGCCGTAACAGGCCCTGATGTAGTTAAACCTGATGTAATTAAAAGAGAGGTTTTTTCATGCGCGCGCTACAAGTTGAAGCATTTGGTGATCCGTCTGCCCTGAAGGTATCCGAGGTGCCGGAGCGAGCTCCGGGAAAGGGCGAGATCATGTTGAAAATGGCCGGCGTTGGCGTCGGTTATTTTGATGGTTTGCTGGTCAAGGGAGAGTATCAGATCAAGCCGCCGCTGCCGTTTGTGCCGGGCAGCGCCATTGCCGGTGTGGTCGAGCAGACAGGCGAAGGCGTGACCCATCTCAAGGTGGGTGACCATGTTGCGGCGTTCGCATTGTTGGGCGGCATGTCTGAGAAAGTGACGTTGCCAGCGATGTCCTGTTTTCCGCTGCCCAAAGATGTGCCGTTGCTTGATGCGGCAAACTATTTCATTGCCTACGCAACCGGCCTGTATGGCCTGCGCGAGTGCGGCAGACTGCAGGCTGGCGAAACGGTGCTGGTGCTGGGCGCTTCCGGCACCACGGGCTCCACCGCCATCGAACTGGCGAAAGCCATGGGCGCAAAGGTGATTGCCTGTGCTTCCACGGAAGAAAAGCGCCAGCACTGCCTGGATATCGGTGCGGATGTGGCGGTCGACTACACCGATGAAAACTGGCGCAAGGCAGTGAAGGCGGCGGCACCCGCCGGGGTGGATGTGGTGTATGACCCGGTGAGTGGCGCGACCGCAGAGCCGGCATTGCGTCTGCTGGCCCCCGGCGGCCGTTTTCTGGTGGTGGGCTTTGTGACCGGCATTGCGACCATTCCGCTGAATCTGCCCTTGCTGAAACGCTGCTCGATCATCGGCGTCAACTGGGGTGGTGAAGTCATGGGCAACCCGTCGGTGGTGCCGCCGGTGATCGAACAGCTGGTGGCCTGGACGCGGGAAGGCAAGCTGAAAACCGCGCCGGATCACGTCTATCCCATGGAACAGGCCGGTGATGCCTTTCGTGCCCTGTTCGAGCGACGTTCCAGTGGCAAGATTGTCATTACGCCATGATGGTCATCACGCCATGACGTACAGCGAGGAACCAGCAATGAAACTGATCAAGGCGCAATACGATATACGCGGGCCTGTTCCCCAGGACGTGATCCATCCGGTGGCGTTCGAAAAGCCGACGCTCGCCGCTGGCCAGGTATTGCTGGAAGTACTGGCGGCACCGATCAATCCGTCCGACGTGCTGACGCTCACCGGTGACTACGGCATGTTGCCGCCGCTGCCGGCCGTGGGGGGTAACGAGGGCGTGGGGCGAGTCATTGAGCTGGGGCCGGATGTGCGGCATCCGGTGATCGGACAGGTGGTGTTGCTGCCGGTGGGCAGCGGCACCTGGACCACCCACATGGTGGCCGAGGCCAAGGCACTGATCCCGCTGCCGGATGACGTTGATCCGAAGCAGTTGGCCATGATCACCGTTAACCCGCCGACCGCCTCCCTGTTGTTGACCGAGTTCGTGGATCTGCATGTGGGCGATTGGGTGATACAGAATGCGGCCAACTCGGGTGTGGGCAGCTATCTTATTCAGCTGGCCAAGGTGCGTGGTTTTCGTACCATCAATGTCGTGCGGCGCGAATCTGCTGTGGCAGGTGTGCGCAAGCAGGGCGGTGACCTGGTGCTGGTGGACGGTCCGGATCTGCGCAAGCGCGTTCGTGACCAGATCGGCAAGGCGGAAGTGCGGTTGGGCATCGATGCGGTGGCGGGTGCTGCCACCGACCGTCTGGCATCCTGCCTTGCGCCGGGTGCCACCCTGGTGAACTACGGGCGTATGAGCGGTGAGCCCTGTCAGTTGTCCTCCATGGCGCTGATCTTCAATCAGATCAGGCTCACCGGGTTCTGGTTGGCGCACTGGTTCCGCACCACCAGCCAGCCGGAGCAGATGGCAGTGTTCAGCGACCTGACGCGCCTGATGGCCTCGGGCACGCTGCATGCGCCGATTCATGCGACCTATGCCATCGAGGATATACAGAAAGCGGTGGCTGCGGCGGCGCAGGGTGAGCGCGACGGCAAGATACTGATCGTTCCCCGCGGCGGCGTCTGATCAGGCCGGGTGCAATGCACCCAGTACGGCGTCACGCGAGGCGCCGGTTACCTGGGGCGCATTGCCGGGCACACCATTGAGGTGTGCCCAGGCCAGCCAGGCAAAGGCGCACGCTTCCACCATATCTGCCGGCACCCCGTGATCGCAGGTGGGGGACACCTGTGTGTCGGGCATCGCCGTGTTCAGCGCGGCCATCAATGCGCCGTTGGCGGCGCCGCCGCCGCAGACCAGCAGTTCGGCGGGCGCAAAATCCTGCAGCGCGTCGGCAATGGTGCGTGCTGTGAAGTGCAGCAGTGTGGCCTGAATATCTTCCGGTCGCGCCTCGGCGGCGGCTTCGCATTGTGTCAGTTGCGTTTCCAGCCAGGCCCCGTTGAACAACTCACGGCCGGTGCTTTTGGGCGCGGGCAGTGCCAGATAGGGCGTGCGCAGCCAGTGTGCCAGCAGTGCCGGTATCATCTGTCCACGTTGCGCCCAGGCGCCGTCGCGGTCAAAGCGTTCACCGGTGTGCTTGCGGCACCAGTAATCCATCAGCACGCTGGCGGGCCCGGTATCGAAACCGCCGATCAGCGCTTCGCCTTCCAGCAGTGTGACGTTGGCAATGCCACCCAGATTAAGGACGGCCCGGCGCACGCCGGCGCGTGACAGACAGGCCTGATGGAAGCGCGGCACCAGTGGTGCACCTTGCCCTCCCAATGCCATGTCACGGCTGCGAAAATCACTGATGGTGGTGATGCCGGTGCGGGTGGCGATGACATCGGCATTGCCGATCTGCAGGGTGCAGGACAATTCGGGCATGTGCCGGACGGTTTGTCCGTGGCTGCCGATGGCAATAATGTCCTGCGCCGACACACCGGCCTGCGCCATCAGGGCCAGCGCGGCGTTGGCAAAATCATGGCCGAGTTGCTGATCGAGCGCGCCGAGTCGGGTGATCTCGTCCGGGCCCGGATTGCACAACGCCACGACAGCATCGTGCAGGGCGTCGTCATAGGGGGGGGTGTGCTGCGCGAGCATCTGGCAGCCATGGGGGGTGATGCGTACCAGCGCCGCATCAATCGCGTCGGCGCTGGTACCGGAAATCAGACCAATGAACAGACCTTCACTGTGCGTGGCGTCTGCGTCAGAAATTCTTGGCAAGAGTGAATGCCTCGGCATGCAGGGCCATCTGGTTGCGCAGCCGGTTGGCATAGACCAGGAAGTCCCGACGTTCTTCGTCAGCCACACCGCGGGCTTTCGGCAACTGCACCGTCAGTGGATCACGGTGTGTGCCGTTGACCAGGAATTCGTAATGCAGATGCGGCCCTGTGGCCAGGCCGGTCATGCCGACCGTGCCGATGGTCTGACCCTGGCGAACCCGCACGCCGGCCCGAATGCCACGGGCGAAGGAATTCATATGTGCGTACAGCGTGCTGTACTGCTGGCCATGACGAATGATCACCACGTTGCCGTAGCCGCCACGTACACCGGCGAATTCCACGCGGCCATCACCGGTGGCGCGAATCGGCGTGCCGGTTGGTGCGGCATAATCCACGCCGCGATGCGCGCGAATGGTGTTCAGCACCGGGTGGCGACGATTGGGATTGAAGCGTGAGCTGATGCGCGCAAATTCCACGGGGGTGCGGATGAATTCACGGCGCAATGAATTGCCGGCGATATCCAGAAACTCGATATTGCCTTCCTGTGTTTCGTAGCGGAACGCGGTCAGTCGGCGATCACGGTTATTGAAATTCGCCATCAGGATGTTGCCGGTGCCGACCTGTTCGCCATCCAGATACAGCTCTTCATACAGCACTTCGAGACTGTCGCCCTGGCGAATGTCGAGCACGAAATCCACGTCCCAGGCAAAGATGTTCACCATTTGCATGATCAGGTTGTCGTTCATGCCGGCGCGTTGTGCAGAAAGAAACAACGAATCGGTGATGGTGGCCTGGGCGTAACGCACCTGGCGTTCGTAATCCCGTTTTTCCTCACGCACGGCCCAGCTTTCTTCGGTGTATTCGGCGTGCAGTGATTCAACCCGGCTGATGCGATGTTCCAGTGCCACGAGTTGCTGTGCATCATCAATGGCAACGCGCAGTACATCCCCGGGGCGAATATTGGTCAGGGCGGCGAGACGTTTGTCGGCGGTAACCAGGCGGTGGACCTGACCGGCACTGACGCCTTCGGCCTGCAACAGACGCGACAGCGTGTCGCCGGGAGAGACGGTAATTTCGCGCCAGTGGAAATCGTCGCGCTGCGCGGTTTCTGCGGGGGTCGTCGAGGCCTGCTCGGAAACGGCGCGTGCCTTGGGCGCGGGGAGCGTCAGCGCGCGTACGGCGGGCTCCTTGTCGGGCGTCGCGCCGGAGGTCGGCAGGATGACGGCCGCGCTCAGCAGACCGAACAGTGCCGCGCAGGCCATCAGGTGGCCTTTGGGGAAGCAGCGCGCGAACTGGGTGAGGCGGGCCAATATCAGCTTCATGTGCAGTGGATTCTTAATTAATGGACGTAACCCCCGGAAAACTCGAGGAACGTGAAATCTGTAGATCAGAAGATAACCGCCTTTCGCCAGATCATTCAAGTGCTACAATAGCGCCCCTTTCTTCACACCCAGGGGTTGGCATGGCCAGTCAGGACCTTCCTGAGCAGACGCTTGAGCAGATGCTCGCAGAGATTCGCCGCGGGACGGATGAGATCATCCTTGAAGAGGATTTGCGGCGCAAGCTGCAGACAGGGCGCCCCCTGCGGATCAAGGCAGGCTTTGACCCCACGGCCCCGGACCTGCATTTCGGGCATACGGTACTGATCAACAAGCTGCGCCAGTTCCAGGATATGGGGCATCAGGTCGTCTTCCTGATCGGCGACTTTACCGGCATGATCGGCGACCCCAGTGGTAAAAGCGCCACCCGGCCGCCCCTCACCCGGGAGCAGGTGAAGGCCAACGCGGAGACCTATAAAGAGCAGGTCTTCAAGATCCTGGACCCGGCGAAGACCGAAGTGCGCTTCAATTCCGAGTGGATGGACGTCCTCGGTGTGGCCGAGATGATCAAGCTGGCTGGCCAGTACACGGTGGCACGGATGCTGGAGCGGGATGACTTCGACAAGCGCTACAAGTCCAATCAGCCCATCGCCATCCACGAATTCCTCTACCCGCTGATCCAGGGCTATGACTCCGTGGCCCTCGAGGCGGACGTGGAATTCGGCGGCACAGACCAGAAATTCAACCTGCTGATGGGGCGTACGCTGCAGAAGCACTATGGGCAGGTGCCCCAGGTGTGCATCACGGTGCCCATTCTGGAGGGGCTGGACGGCGTCCAGAAGATGTCCAAGTCCCTCGGCAACTATATTGGCGTCACGGATGCCCCCGGGGAGATGTTCCGCAAGCTGCTGTCGGTGCCGGATGAGCTGGTCTGGCGCTACTTCGAGCTGCTCAGCCTGCGCTCGCTGGAGGAGGTGGCCGCGCTGCGGGCGCAGGTGGACGCCGGCATGAGCCCCCAGGAAGCCAAGAAGCAGCTTGCTCAGGAGCTGATCACCCGGTTCCACGATGCCGCCGCCGCCGAGGCAGCGCCGCGCTCGGCGGGCAACCAGATCGGCCTGGGTGATATCCCGGAGAATGTGCCCGAGGTCGAGGTGCCGCTCGGCGAGGACGGCGAGCTGCTGCTGCCCCAGCTGCTGCGCCTGGCCGGGCTGGTCAAGAACGGTGCGGCAGCCCGGGATGTGCTGGACCGTGGTGCCGTCTATATTGATGGTGCTCAGGCGGACCGGGGGCACCGTTTTGCCCGGGGTGATGAGCATGTGATCCAGGCCGGCAAGAAGAAGATTGCCCGGGTGCGGGTGGTCTGAGTCGGGCCTGGCAGGGCGTGGCTGCCGGGTGGCTCTGACGGGGCGCACGCCGGGGGCTGCCCGGATGAAGAAAATCTTCAAAAAGTAATTGACAGTCAGGGGCTGCTCTGTAGAATGGCGCCTCTCTCGACGGGGTCCTGCCCCGAACGAGGCGCTCTTTAACAATCAGGCAGACAAACGTGTGGGACCTGCTCTGTGTCGGGTTTAGTAACATTCGGCATTAGAGCAAGTTCAACTCATTATGAGTGTAATTTGCGATTTATGCTGAGCATGTATTA
>JAIUME010000002.1 GCA_022565695.1 Alcanivorax sp.
GGACTGCCTTTCAGGACCCGCCGTGGACCCATCCATGGGGGCTTGTGTTCGACATCCTTGTCTCACACAGTCCTGAAAGGCAGTCCCCGCCCCCGTGGGCCGTCACGTTCAGCAGTATCAACTACTCCCAGCCAACTACCGGTTTGGTTCTTACTGAGAATCCGATACCTGCCGAACCTTGAATCTCGCACCTGCGTTGAGGTGGGGTACGTCCTGGAGGGACCTCTTTGGCCATGGATGGCCAAAGCGCGAGCGCCCAGGGATGGCTTGAGCGGTCCCGGAAGGACGTACCCCACCTCAACGCTTCTTGCTGGAGGGTGACCCGCTCGCCTATCCCGCGAGAAACCCTTTAGCGCGTTACCTTGACGATGATGCCGAACAGAGGGTGGTCGATGTAGTGGAGTTCGTCGCTGCGCATGCGGCGGCTCTGGTCGATGTTGACGTAGTAGCGCTGGTTGTCTCTGTCCACCCGGGTAAACCACAGATTCGGGTCGATGTGCAGAAAGCGCGACACGCTCAGGTTCAGGGTGCCTTGCAGTTCGTACTGGGGTGAGCCGTCCAGGGGAGGCGCTTCATCGTAAGTGTCGGCATCACTATCGCTGAAACTGCTGTCACTGAAACTGCTGCGATACAGCGCCGGGTCGGGTGGCAGTTCGCGCCCGCCCTGGATATGCACCGGCAAGGTCTGGTCCCGTTCGCGCATGGGCTGGCGCCAGCTGCTGTGGAACAGGCTGCGGTACTCGCCGCTGCGCTCCATTTGCTGGCGCATGTTGGTTAACGACAGGCGGTCATCCGGGAGTGCCTGCCAGGCGCCCTGGCGCAGGGCCTGGCGGTCCGGGTTGCTGGCATTGTCGGGCAGGGAGGCGCCGCTGGTGCGGTAGCGCACGTGGTCGCGCGGGTATTCCGGGCGGACATCCAGGCGCCAGTGCTCGCCGCCGGTGTTCTGGGTGCGGGCAAATACCAGCATTTCTACCTGAAACCAGCGCTCTTCTGCGTGTGCCTGAGCGGGCATGAATGCCAGTGGTGCCAGGACTGCCAGCAGCATGATCCATCGTGTCATCAAAGGCTCCTTGTCGCCTTCTGGGCCTGATGTCAGGCCGGTTGGTGTGGCATCTTCTGTCTCGTCGGAGTCAGGCGAGGCTGTCCAGCAAGTCTTCCACTGCGGCGAAGCGCTCTTCCTCGGTATCCGCCTCCAGGGTGAAGCGCAGCATGCTGGCCCCTTGCAGGCGATATCGGTTCGGGCCTGATTGTACCAGTTTCACCAGGCGTAGCGGATCAATCGCGGTGCGTTCGGAGAATTCCAGCCGGCCGCTTTCACTGCCGGCGTCCACGCGGCTGATGCCCAGCGTCTCGGCGCGCTGGCGCAGGGCTGTGACGCGGAACAGGTTTTTCACCTGCCGGGGCAGGGTGCCGAAGCGGTCGATCATTTCGACCTTGAGTTCATCCAGTTGTTCACCGGTGCGGCAACTGGCGATGCGCTTGTACAGGCCGAGGCGGGTAAAGACGTCGGGCAGGTAGTCCTCGGGGATCAGTGCTGGCACCCGCAGGTTGATGTCCGGGCCGCCGGAGAGGGGTTTGGCGGTATCGGGCTGTTCGCCTCGCTTGAGGGCCGCCACGGCCTGCTCCAGCATGTCCATGTACAGGGAGAAGCCGATGGACTCGATATGGCCGTGCTGTTCTTCACCGAGCAGGGCGCCTGCGCCGCGGATCTCCAGATCGTGGCTGGCGAGCATGAAGCCGGCGCCCAGGTCCGAGGCCTGTTCGATGGCTTCCAGGCGTTTCACCGCGTCCCGGGTCATGGCCTTGGGGTGGGGGGTCAGCAGGAATGCGTAGGCCTGATGATGGGATCGGCCGACGCGGCCGCGCAGCTGGTGCAGTTGCGCCAGGCCGAACTTGTCAGCTCGCTCGATGATGATGGTATTGGCCGAGGGCACGTCAATGCCGGTTTCGATAATGGTGGTGCACAGCAGCACGTTGAAGCGCCGGTGGTAGAAGTCGGACATGATCTGCTCGAGATCACGTTCGCGCATCTGGCCGTGGGCAATGCCGACCCGGGCATCGGGGACCAACTCGCGGATTTCTTCTGCCGAGCGCGCCATGCTGTCGATGTCGTTGTGCAGGAAGTAGACCTGGCCACCGCGGAGCAGCTCCCGCAGGATGGCTTCCTTGATGGCCAGCGGGTTCTTCTGCTGGACGAAGGTTTTTACGGACAGGCGCTTTTCAGGCGGCGTGGCAATGATGGAGATGTCGCGCATGCCGGACATGGCCATGTTCAGCGTCCGGGGAATCGGTGTGGCGGTCAGGGTCAGGATATCGGCCTCTGCCCGCAGTTCTTTCAGGCGCTCTTTGTGGCGCACGCCGAAGCGGTGTTCTTCATCGACGATCACCAGGCCCAGATCACGGAATTTTACCGACTCCTGCAGCAGCTGATGGGTGCCGACCACGATATCCACGTTGCCGGTTTCCAGGCGTCGCAGGACGTCGGTTTTTTCTTTCTGGCTGCGGAAGCGGCTCAGGACTTCGATATTGACGGGCCAGTCGGCGAACCGGTCACTGAAGGATTCGTAGTGCTGCTGTGCAAGCAGGGTGGTGGGCACCAGGATGGCGACCTGGGTGTTGTTCTGCACAGCAACAAACGCCGCGCGCATGGCCACTTCGGTCTTGCCGAAACCCACATCGCCGCACACCAGTCGGTCGGTGGGGCGATTGGCCTGCATGTCACTGAGCACCGCATTGATCGCTGCCTGCTGGTCAGCTGTCTCTTCAAACGGGAAGCCGCTGGAAAACCGGTTGTACTCGTCCTCCGGCAGGGTGAAGGCGCGCCCCTCTCTGGCTTCCCGGCGGGCGTAGGTATTCAGCAGTTCGGCGGCCACGTCGTGAATCTTTTCGGCGGCGCGCTGGCGCGCGCGGCTCCACTGATCCGAGCCCAGACGGGTCAGTGGCGCATGCTCCGGATCTCCGCCGCCGTAGCGGCTGATCAGGTGCAGGTTCGAGACGGGCAGGTAGATCTTGTCGCCGCCGGCATATTCCAGCAGCAGGAATTCGTGGGCCTGGCCGTCCACGGTCATGTGGGTCAGGCCGCGATAGCGCCCGACGCCGTGGTCGATGTGGACCACCGGGCTGCCGGACACCAGCTCGCCGAGGGAGCGAAAGGCTTGATCGGCGGTGGTCTCCTGGCCGCTTTTGCGCCGCCGGCGCTGCATGATGCGCTCGCCGTAGAGCTGGCTCTCTGCGATCACCAGGTAGCCGGCTTGGTGTGCGAGGAAGCCCTGATCCAGTTCGCCGACGGTCAGTGACCAGGGGGCTTCGCCGTCGAGGAAGGCGTGCCAGCCGCTGACCAGCTCGGGCTGCAGCCCCTGCTTCTGCATCAGTTCCAGCAGCGCTTCCCGTCGGCCCGGCGTTTCCGCACAGACCAGCACGCGCAGGCCGGGGTGTTGTTCCGGCACGTTGACCAGCGGCGCAAAGGGGTTGGTGCTGCGGTCTGCCGGGGCTTGTGGCGGTGGCGAAAAATCGAAGCTGATGCCGTCACGCGCCTTGTCTTTGCTGGCGGTGGCGGTGGTGTGGTCGGCCAGGCGCGCTCGGGGATGGCTGCGCAGGTGCCGGTTGAACTCGTCCACGGGGAGGAACAGCTCTGCCGGGGCCAGAATCGGTCGGCGGATATCATGCCGCCGATCTTCGTGACGGGCGCTGATTTCCTGCCAGAAATGTTCGGCCGCTGCGTCACAGCCCGCCAGCTCCACCAGGCGCACATCCTCTGGCAGGTAATCGAACAGTGTTGCCATGGTGTCAAAAAACAGCGGCAGGTAGTACTCCAGCCCCGGGCTGGCAATGCCTTCGGAGACATCCTGGTAAAGACTGCATTGCCGGTGGTCCACGTCGAAGCGCTCGCGGAAGCGATTGCGGAACGCGGCGATACCATCGGTGCTCAACGGGTACTCGGCGGCGGGCAGCAGGGTGATGTGCTGAACCTGATCCACAGAGCGCTGTGTCTCGGCGTCAAACAGCCGCAGGGATTCGATGTCGTCATCAAACAGCTCGATGCGGAACGGCTGGCTGGCGCCCATGGGAAAGATATCCATGATGGCGCCGCGCACGGCGAACTCGCCATGCTCGTAGACGCTGTCGCGCTGGCGGTAGCCGCAGGCGGCGAGGCGTGAGCGGGTGGCATCCATGTCGAATCGCTCACCGACCTTCAACGCAAAGCTGCTGCCACTGATCTGCATGCGCGGCGCGAGCCGCTGCATGAGGGTGTTGACCGGTGCGATCAATACGCCGCGCTGACTTTGTGGCAGCCGGTGCAAGACTTCTATCCTTTCGCTGATGATGTCCTGGTGCGGGGAGAACAGGTCGTAGGGCAAGGTCTCCCAGTCCGGGAACAGCATCACCGGCACATCGGTGCCGTCGAGATAAAAGGCAAGGCTGTCCGCCAGGTGCTGAGCGGTACTGCTGTCCGGCGTCATGACCAGCAGCAGCTGTGTTTCACGCTGGGCCAGTGCCGCCAGAACGACCGCCAGACTGCCGCTGTCCAGGCCAAACCAGTTGCGGAACCGGTCGGCCCCGGTGGGGAACATCTCTGCGGAAGGAAGAAGCGTCATTGGCTCATGAAATTATCTGAATCAAGGGGGGCGCATTGTAGCGGAAACGGGTCATGAAAGCGCCAGTTTGTCAGTTGTCAAATCGGGGTCAAGGTGTGGTCGCTGCCTGAGTCGTGTATGGTACGTAGGCTCTTGACGGCCTCGCTGGTCTCAACGCTGGCGAGTAATGCACTGCCAACGTATGGAGGCAGCATATGAAGAAAGATCCGAACAAGGGCTATGTCGCTCTACTGGGCTGGAGCCTGAGCGCGGTGGAAGCCGCCGAATCCTTCGATCGCCGTTATGTCGTCGTAGCCCCCGACTGGGCTGAAGAATACTGTCGCCAACACGACATCCCCTATGTCCCCTGGAATTTCGAGCGACTCAATGATCGCTCCATGGAAATTGCCCAGACTCTCAAGGATATGGGTGTGAATGTCGCCATACCGCTGTTTGAAGAAACGGTGGAGTGGGCCGGCGCTATCAACTCCGTACTGCTGAATAACCCGCGTTTGCTGGGCCAGGCGATGCTGATGCGGGATAAATCCCTGATGAAGCGGCGCGCTCAGCTGGGCGGTATTCGTGTCGGGATTTTCGAAGAAGCCCACGACCGCGACGATGTGATTCGTTTTCTCAAACGCGTCAACCAGACCCTGCTGAAGCTTGATGGTGATCCCAACGATCCGATTCATCTCAAGGCGTTTGATAAAGCGGGTTGCCTGGGTCACCGCGTGATCCGTACGCCGGACGAAGTGGATGCGATTCCCGATGAGGAATTCCCGTCACTGATGGAGTCACATCTTGATGGCTGGGAGTTTGCTGTCGAGGCCTGGATTCATAACGGCAAGATTCGCTTCCTGAATATTTCTGAATATGTCTCTCTCGGCTACTCCGTTTTCGTGCCGGCATCGCCGGAACTGGAGAGCTATCGTCCGCAAATCCGGGCGCAGATTGAAAAATTGGTTAAAACCTTTGATATCGAGTTTGGCTTCATTCATCCGGAGTACTTCGTCACCAGTGACAGCGAGATGTATTTCGGTGAGGTGGCTTATCGCCCGCCCGGGTTCAAGGTGTTCGAGCTGCTTGAGCGGGTCTATGGCTTTAATGCCTACCATGCGCTGATCCTGTCGTTTGATCCAAAGACCACGGAGGAGGAAATCACCGGCTTCTTCCCGAAAGAGGTCGAGGACGCAGACGGTTATGCCGGTTGCTTCGGCGTCTATCCGCGCCGTCGCGTGGTCAGCCGTCTCGAAATTCCGGCGGAGACAGAAGATCATCCGTACTTCGAGTCCCACGAACTGACGCCGCCGCTGCAGGAAACAGTGACCAAGCGCACAGCGTTCGGCACACACTGGGGGTTGATGTATTTCCGGGGGGAAGATGCGGAGATACTGAAGACGCTGCTCAAGCATCAGGAAGAACTCGACTTCTATGTTTGAACAGGCATGTTTGAACAGGCAGGAAAAGAGACCGGGCCGGTAAAGGCCCGGCGACGGGGAAAAGGTGGACGGGGAAAAGGTGGATGGTGTGATGAGCTCTGATGACACCGATGAAGTACAGTCAAAGGCAGAACCGGACCTGCAGGACATAGCGCAAAAGCGTGATGCATTGCTGGTCAGGCTGGACGAGGCGCTGACTGCGATGGGGCGTGCACCGGCCTTTGCCAAGCCTGGCAAGTTGCCCCGCATTCTGGATATTGCCCGTCGCGTGATGTTCCTGGAGGGAGGCTGTGCTGCAGTGGCAGCGCGTGCTGAAGTGCTGGAACAGGCGGGCGTGTTTGCGGGATCGGACTGGAGCACGCCGCATATACTGATTCCCTCACTGAGCCGTGTCGCCCTGCGCAGTGCCGAGGCGGACCTGGTGGTGATCGAGTCGCTGAGCGAATTGCGCTTGCTGGCCGTATCCCAGGGCTGGTTTCTGCACCCGCTGATGTCCTCTGAGCAGGCCCACCATTATCTGACCCAGGTTCTGGCGCTGAATCTCGAACTGCTGTTCTCCACCCCGAGTGAAGCCGAGCGTGCCCAGCAGGGACGTCTGGCCCAGGTGCCGCGAAACCTGCTGCGCTATCTGGCGGAGACCATTGGCTACGAGCATGTGATCGATCAGTTGATTGACGAGATCTGGCGTATCCAGCAGCAACGACCGATTCAGGTAGATACGGTCAAGCACATGATCACGCAGATCGCGGTGTGTCGCGGCAGTGGCGATATCAACTGGGGCAGCAGCGGGCAGGGCGCCGATCGTCTGGTCAGCAGTTTATATGGCCCGACCCAGGCCACACGGGAAGATCCGGGGCTGGAGGAATATCAGCGCCGACTGTCCAGCATGGACGCGACGGCGTTGCAGTACGAAGCCACGGGTTTCGCGCGGGCCATGCACGATACCGGCCTGGTGTCGCCGTACCATGCGGTGATGCTGCGTCACCTGCCTGAACAGGGCGATCATCTTCTGGCGGAGTGCCTGGGATTGTCAGCCACCGGGCGCGATTGTCTGTTGTGCTACCGGGAGCTGGTGCACGCCCTCGTTGCCGCCGCCGTGCATCCGGGCACGCCTCAAGCTGTGTATGGGCTGGCCTTGATGCTGGAACGGGGCATTTTGTATCAGGCGCCGGTTGCGCCAGCCCTGTGGCGTCAGTTGAGTCTGTCGCTGTGTGCGGCTGCAGAACAGCGTCTGCTGCGCACCTTTGGTGACGGGGTGCCGCCAGCGTCCCGTTTGCTGGAAGGTGTGCTGTGCATGATGGGTTTGCCGCTGGGGATAGGGCAGGGCAATAACCCGACCTGCCAATCCGCACGTGCGCTATCCATGTGGGCCCACAATGACCCCGATTATCTTTTGCAGATGGTGGTCTGGGCCGCTCGGGATGACGAGATCATCATGCACTTCGAGGGGCAGCCGATCTCTTCCCGGGCCAGCGTTGGCGGGGTGGCAACAGAGGTGCCCGTGGATCTGGATCCGGTGTCGCTGCTGGTGGTGCCGCATCTGGACCGTATCTATGCAGAAATGGGGCGCCGTTGCGTTGGCCGGGAGGGCGATCCGCACCGTTGGGTCAATCCGGAATTTCATGGCTGGTGGTCGGGCAGGGGTTTCAGTATCAACGTCGATGTGGCCACCGGTCAGTTGCACGATCTGGAAGGTTTTGTGCGACATTTCTATGCGGCGTACCACCCTTTTTACAATGGCAATCAGCCCCTGATTCATCCGCAGCCTGCGGGCATTGCCGTGACGGACAGTGCAGCGCGATTTATCGGTTGGCACGCCATTACGCTATTGCGGGTCACACTGGACCCGGCAGGCATCATGCGCGCCTATTTCTACAATCCCAATAATGACAGTGGCCAGGATTGGGGAGACGGCGTTGTCGTCAGTACGGCAGGGCATGGTGAGCATTTTGGTGAGGCATCACTGCCGTTCGAACAGTTCGCCTCGCGGCTCTATATCTATCACTACGACCCGCTGGAGTACGGTGAGCCTGCGCAGATATCGCGGGAGGAACTGGATCAGGTGATCGGTTATGTGCATCGCAGCTGGGGCGCAGAGAGAGTCCCCGCCGGTGCACTGCAGGCCGAGCAGGCTGACGGCGGTGCCGGCGCCCCGGAATGACGGCTACTGGAAAGATGGTATGATGCGCGCTCTGTTTATTCCGCGAAAATCCCGGGAAGTGTGTCATGAATGAAGTAGTCAGCGACCTGCTGGAAGTCATCCGGCTTGAACAGCTTGAGCAGAATCTGTTTCGTGGCCAGAGCCGCGATACCGGGCAGCGCAGCATCTTCGGCGGGCTGGTGGCCGGGCAGGCGCTGATGGCGGCGGCGCGCACCGTGCCGGAGGACCGGCCGGTGCATTCCCTGCATTCCTATTTCCTGCGTCCGGGTGATTTCACCATCCCCATTATCTACGACGTGGACCGCATCCGGGATGGCAAGAGCTTTACCACCCGGCGTGTCACCGCGATCCAGCACGGGCGGGCGATCTTCAGTCTTGAGGCATCGTTCCAGCTGCAGGAAGACGGCGTCGAACATCAGGCTGACATGCCGGATGTACCGGCCCCGGAGACGCTGGAAACCGATCGTGTCTTGCGGGAGCGTTTCGCCCACCGCATTCCCGAGAACTTCCGCGAGGCGTTTCTGGCCGAGCGGCCGGTGGAGTTCCGCCCGGTAAAGCCGGCAAACTCCTTCGACGCCGAGCCCCAGGATCCGTCACGCATGGTCTGGTTCCGCATCGTGGATACGCTGGACGTGGATGTGGCCACGCACCGGGCACTGCTGGCGTTCTGCTCGGATTTCGGCCTGCTGGGCACCTCGATGCTGCCCCATGGCATGAATTTCTTTCAGCCCCATGTGCAGTCAGCCAGTATCGACCATGCGATGTGGTTTCATCGGCCGTTCCGGGTTGATGAATGGCTGCTCTACAGCACTTTCAGCCCCTCGGCGTCCGGGGCGCGCGGCATGAACCTCGGCTACATCTACCGTGCAGACGGCGTGCTGGCGGCAACGGTGGCACAGGAAGGCCTGATGCGCCTGCGACCCCAGGAGCCGCGCACCTGATTCCGGTGCTGGATACGCTGTTGCATGAGGCGCGCAGTTGCCGGGTGTGTGAGGCGGTGCTGCCGCTCGGGCCCAGACCGGTGGTCCGGGCCAGCGCCACGGCGCGCGTGCTGATCATCGGGCAGGCGCCCGGCACGCGGGTGCATGCCACAGGCATCCCCTGGAACGACCCGTCTGGTGAGCGGCTGCGTGATTGGCTGGCCGTCAGCCCGGATATCTTCTACGACGTTGGTCGTATCGCCATCATGCCCATGGGGTTCTGTTACCCGGGGCGTGGCCGGGGAGGGGATATGCCGCCACGGCCGGAGTGCGCGCCGCTGTGGCATCCGCCGTTGCTGGCCGCGATGCCGGCGGTGGAGCTGGTGCTATTGGTGGGGCAGTATGCCCAGAAGCGCTATTTGCAGGGTGGTCAGGCATCGCTGACCGAGAATGTCCGGCCCTTTCAGGACCCGGCAGTGGCCAGCGCGGCGCACTGGTTTCCACTGCCGCACCCCAGCCCCCGGAATACGCGCTGGCTGCAGCAACGCCCCTGGTTCGAGGCGCAGGTGGTGCCATTGTTGCGGCAGCGATTGCGGAGCGTGCTGGGGCAATAACCCTCCTTTCCCGGTGGATAAGCGGGCGCCAAAGCGCTAGAATGCGCGCCCCGAAACACCTGTCACCAGAGGGCCAGATCTCGTGAATAAACTGGAAGACCACTTCGGACGCTGGAAGAACCGGGAAGAAATTGCTGAAGCCATGATCCCGATGGTCGGCAAGCTGTATCGTGAACGCAATGTCACCACTACAGTGTACAGCCGTTCACTCGTTAACCGCTCCGTCATTCAGATTCTCAAGGCCCATCGCTTCGTCAAGCAGATCGAAGACGCTGAGCTGTCTGTTGTGGACACTTTCCCGATCCTGCAGGAAGTGAACAAGCTGGATCTGGGCCCCTGCCGCATTGATGTGGGCAAGCTGGCCGTCAACTGGAAACAGGATAATCAGGGACTGTCCATCGAGGAATACGTCCGCACCCAGTTGTCCGATGCCACGGAAAACAAGCTCGATCGTCCGGAACACAAGGATGTCGTGCTGTATGGCTTCGGTCGTATCGGCCGCATTCTGGCCCGCCTGCTGATCGAGAAGGTCGGCAGTGGCGATGGCCTGCGCCTGAAAGCGATTGTGGTGCGTGAATCCGGCAAGGGTGACCTGCAGAAACGTGCCAGCCTGCTGCGCCGCGATTCGGTGCACGGGCCTTTCTCCGGCACCATCGCCGTGGATGAGGAAGAGAATGCCATTATCGCCAATGGCAATTTCATCAAGATCATCTATGCCAATGACCCCAAGACCATTGATTATTCGGCCTACGGGATCCGCAATGCGGTGTTGATCGACAACACTGGCATGTGGCGTGATCGCGAGGGTCTGAGCCAGCACCTGGGCTGCAAGGGCATCAGCCGTGTGATCCTGACGGCGCCGGGCAAGGGCGACCTCAAGAATATCGTGCATGGCGTCAACAACGCCCTGATCGACGATAGCGACAGCATCATTTCGGCGGCCAGCTGCACCACCAACGCCATTGTGCCGCCGCTGAAGGCGCTCAACGACAAGTTCGGTATTGTCGTCGGTCACGTGGAAACCGTGCACTCCTACACCAATGACCAGAACTTGCTGGATAACTTCCACAAGGGGCCGCGCCGTGGCCGCGCCGCGCCGCTGAACATGGTCATTACCGAAACCGGTGCTGCCACCGCGGCAGCCAAGGCGCTGCCGGAGCTGGCAGGCAAGCTCTCCGGTAATTCCATCCGGGTGCCGACGCCGAACGTATCGCTGGCGATTCTCAATCTCACCCTTGAGAAAGAGACCAATCTGGAAGAGCTGAACGAGTATCTGCGCTGGGTATCGCTGCATTCACCGCTGCAGCGCCAGATCGATTTCATCAGTTCCCCGGATGCGGTATCCACCGACTTCGTGGGCGCCCGGCACGCGTCGGTGATCGACGCCGAAGCGACCATCGTGAACGGCAAGCATTGCGTCCTGTATGTCTGGTATGACAACGAATTCGGTTACAGCTGCCAGGTGGTACGTATCCTGCAGCAGATTTCGGGTGTCGAGTATCCGGCGTACCCGAAGGACTGATCGACTGCAAAAGGCCTGCTTGACGCGGGCCTTTTGTTGTCGAGTGTTGAGGTTGAGGCCGAGTGTTGAGGCCGACTGGCGCTGACGGCGCGCTGTCCCTATAATGGCGCGCGCCGGCGTTCTGCCGGACCAGCACGATGCAAGTATCGGTTTTCAAAGGTGTTTGCAGGGCCCTACCCGGGCAATACCTATCTCCAGTGTCAGAACGTGGGCGAGAGGCTATGATCAAAATCAAACGGGGGCTTGACCTGCCAATCACGGGCGCACCGCGCCAGGTGATCGAGGACGGGCCGCGCGTACGCACCGTGGCCGTGCTTGGCGGCGACTACATGGGTATGAAACCCACCATGGAAGTGCGTGAAGGGGATCGGGTTCGACAGGGCCAGGTCATCTTCACCGACAAAAAGACCGAGGGCGTGAAATACACCGCTCCGGCATCCGGCACCATCCTGGCTGTCAATCGCGGCCAGAAGCGCGTGCTGCAATCCGTGGTCATCGAGCTGGAAGGGGATGACGACGCTGTCACCTTCGCTGCCCATAATGAGGGCGCGCTGGCCAGCCTGGGCCGCGATGCGGTGCAGGAACAGCTGATCGAATCCGGGCAATGGACGGCGCTGCGTACACGCCCGTTCGGCAAGGTCCCGGCCCCCGGTACGGTGCCCAATTCGATTTTCGTGTCAGTGATGGACACCAACCCGCTGGCGACCAACCCGGATCTGGTGATCACCGAGCAGCTGCAGGCCTTCCGCAATGGCCTGACCGTGTTGTCTCGCCTGACCGATGGCCCCGTCTGGGTCTGCCGCGCACCGTCCTCCGAGTTGCCGTCTTTCGCCGGTGGCCAGGTGCGTGAAGAAACCTTCGCGGGTCCGCATCCGGCGGGCAATACCGGCACGCATATTCACTTCCTTGATCCGGTCGGCATGAAGAAGACCGTATGGTCCGTGGGCTACCAGGACGTGATTGCCATCGGCAAACTGTTCACCACCGGCCGCCTGTACATGGATCGGGTTGTGGCGTTGGCAGGCCCCCAGGTACAGAATCCGCGCCTGCTGCGTACCCGTGTGGGTGCGAGCCTGGAAGATCTGACCGAAGGGCAGTTGAAAAGCGGTGAAAACCGTATCGTGTCAGGCTCTCTGTTCAACGGCCATAATGCCCGTGGTCCGCTGGCCTTCCTCGGGCGCCTGGCCAATCAGGTGACCGTGTTGCTGGAAGGGCGTGAGCGCGAGCTGTTCGGTTACATTTCACCGGGCTTTAACCGCCATTCTGTTATGAACATTTACTTGTCCAAGCTGATGCGGGGCAAGTTGTTCAATTTCACTACGACGACCAACGGCAGTGAGCGTGCGATGGTGCCAATCGGCAACTATGAGCAGGTCATGCCGCTGGACGTGCTCCCCACTCAGCTTTTGCGTTCCCTGATCGTCAGCGATACGGATACCGCTCAGGCGTTGGGTGCGCTGGAACTGGTGGAAGAAGACCTGGCCCTGTGCACCTACGTTTGCGTAGGCAAGTACGAGTACGGTCCGATTCTTCGTGACAACCTCACTCGCATTGAGCTGGAGGGCTGACCATGGGCTTACGCGCAACGATCGACAAGAATATAGCACCGCATTTCCACGAGGGCGGCAAGCTGCAGAAGTATTACGTCTTTTACGAGATGTTCGATACCATGCTGTACAGCCCCTCCGATACCACGCGCTCCACCTCCCATGTGCGGGACGGTATCGACCTCAAGCGTGTGATGATGACCGTCTTTTTCGCCACATTTCCGGCGATTCTGTTCGGCATCTACAACACCGGTTATCAGGCCAACCTGCAAATCACCGAGTTCGGTTTCAGTGCTATTGAAGGCTGGCGTACCGCATTGGTTGGCGGGCTCACCGGCTTTGACCACACCAGTTTCTTCGCTAACTTCCTGCACGGCCTGGTGTACTACGTACCCATCGTGATTGTGGTGTATGGCACAGGCTTCCTCTGGGAAGGTCTGTTCGCGTGGAAGCGCGGCCACGAGGTGAACGAAGGTTTCTTCGTCACGGGTATCCTGTTCACCCTGATTCTGCCGCCGGCGATTCCGCTGTGGCAGGTGTTCCTCGGGGTGTCGTTCGGTATCGTGATCGGCAAGGAAGTGTTTGGCGGCACCGGCAAGAACTTCCTCAACCCGGCGCTGGTCGGCCGGGCATTCCTGTTCTTCGCTTACCCGGCACAGATGTCCGGTGACGCCGTCTGGACTGCGGTCGACAACTTCAGCGGCGCGACGCCACTGTCGCTGGCTGCCAGCGGTGACCTGAACTTCGCCGCCGGCCTGACCGAGAACGCGGTGGCGGCAGGTCAGTCAGTGGACATCACCTGGATGCACACCTTCCTTGGCGGCATTCAGGGCTCGATCGGTGAGACATCGACCCTGGCGATCATGCTCGGCGCGGCATTGTTGCTGTTCACCAAGATTGCCTCCTGGCGGATCATGGCCGGTGTTCTGGTCGGCATGGTGGCCCTGGCCTCCCTGCTTAATGCGGTGGGCAGCGATACCAACGCCATGTTTGCCATGCCCTGGTACTGGCATCTGACGGTGGGTTCTGCGGCATTCGGTCTGGTGTTCATGGCGACCGACCCGGTATCTGCGGCAATGACCAATACCGGCAAGTGGGTCTTCGGCATATTGATCGGGTTGATGATCATCATGATCCGGGTCATCAATCCGGCCTTCCCTGAAGGTGTGATGCTGGCAATCCTGTTCGGTAATCTGTGCGCTCCGCTGATCGATTACTTTGTGGTGCAGTCGAATATCAAGCGTCGCCAGCGGCGTACGGCAGAGGTGGTGTAATGGCAGCGAACAAAGAGAGTGTAGGCAGAACCCTGCTGGTTGCCTTTCTGGTGTGTCTGGTGTGTGCGGTTGTGGTTTCCACTGCTGCAGTGACCCTGCGGCCCACCCAGGAAGCAAACCGGGTGCTGGATCGCCAGATCAATATTCTGCGGGCTGCGGACCGTTACGAGCGCGGCATCAATGTGCAGGAAGAGTTCGACAAGATCGAGCGTCGCTTTGTTGATATCGAAACCGGTGAGTATGTGGACATGCCGGAAGACTACGATCAGCGCCGCGCTTCCCGCGATGATGACATGAGCCGCCGTCTTCGGGGCGATCAGGATATTGCATCCATTCGCCGCCAGGCCAAAGTGGCCGAGGTTTATCTGGTGCTGGACGATGAAGGGGAGGTGACTCGCCTGATTCTGCCCATGCACGGTTACGGCCTCTGGTCCACCATGTATGGCTTCCTGTCCCTTGAGATGGACATCAACACCATTGCGGGTGTGGTGTTCTACGAGCACGGTGAAACACCTGGCCTCGGCGGTGAAATCGATAATCCCCGCTGGCGCGCCAACTGGGAAGGCAAGCAGCTTTTTGATGACGAAGGCCGTGTGGCGTTCGAGATCATCAAGGGCAGCGTGGACAGCGGTGCCCAGGGTGCCGAGTACAAGGTCGACGGCCTCTCCGGTGCAACACTGACCGCAAATGGCGTGACCAACGCGGTGCGCTTCTGGATGGGGGACAATGGCTTCGGCCCGTACCTCGACCGTCTCAGATCTGACAGCGCACAGCTGAATTAAGGAGACAGACATGGCCGAAGCAAAGAAAAAGGACATCCTGTTCCAGCCGATTTTCGATAATAACCCTATCGCATTGCAGATTCTGGGTATCTGTTCTGCGCTGGCGGTTACCACGCAGATGACGACGACGCTGACAATGTGTGTCGCGTTGACCGTCGTACTGGTGTTTTCGAACTTCTTCGTGAGTGTTATTCGTAGTCAGATCCCGTCCAGCATCCGCATCATCGTGCAGATGACCATCATTGCCTCGCTGGTAATTGTGGTGGATCAGTTCCTGCGTGCTTACGCCTACGACATCAGCCGGCAGCTGTCGGTGTTTGTCGGTCTGATCATCACCAACTGTATCGTCATGGGGCGTGCTGAAGCATTCGCCATGAAGAACCCGCCAGGGGTGTCCTTCATTGATGGCCTGGGTAACGCGCTGGGCTACAGTGTCGTACTGCTGGCGGTGGGCTTCGCTCGCGAACTGCTGGGTTCAGGCTCGCTGTTCGGTATCGAGATCATGCCGCTGATCACAGAAGGTGGCTGGTACTACAGCAATGGCCTGATGTTGTTGCCGCCGAGTGCCTTCTTCCTGATTGGCCTGTTCATCTGGGCGCTGCGCGCCTGGAAGCCCGAGCAGGTGGAAGAAGAGCAGTTCAAGATGGCGCCAAACTCACGCACCAGCGACGTATTCTGAGGGGATGAGACGTGTTTGAACATTATCTGAGTCTGTTTGTCCGCGCCATCTTCGTCGAGAACATGGCACTGGCCTTCTTCCTGGGCATGTGTACTTTCCTGGCGGTGTCCAAGAAAGTGCAGACTGCAATTGGTCTGGGTATCGCGGTAATTGTGGTGCTGGCCATCACGGTGCCGGTCAACAATCTCATCCTCAGTCACCTGCTCTCCGAGAATGCGCTGGAGTGGACGGGTATCGAGGCGCTGAGCACGCTGGATCTGCGGTTCCTGGGTCTGCTGAGCTATATTGGTGTGATTGCGGCACTGGTGCAGATTCTCGAGATGACTCTCGATAAGTATGTGCCATCGCTGTACAACGCGCTGGGCATCTTTCTCCCTCTGATCACAGTGAACTGTGCGATCCTTGGCGCCAGTCTGTTCATGGTCGAGCGCGACTATACTTTCAACGAGAGTGTCGTTTTCGGTCTCGGGGCGGGTGTCGGCTGGGCGCTCGCGATCGCGTTGCTGGCGGCCATTCGCGAAAAGCTGAAATACAGTGACGTGCCCGATGGTCTCAAGGGTCTGGGCATTACATTCATTGTAGTGGGCCTGATGTCACTGGGCTTCATGTCATTCTCCGGCGTACAGCTGTAATCGCGGAGTAGAGGAGAGCGATGATGAATATCGAGATTATATTCGGGGTGGTGATGTTCACCACCATCGTGTTGCTACTTGTTGCGGTGATTCTGGCTGCGCGTACGAAGCTGGTAAGCAGCGGTAACGTGCACATCAATATCAATGAGGACGAGTCTGTCAGCATTGATGCGCCGGCCGGCGGCAAGCTGCTGAACACCCTGGCGGATCAGGGCATTTTCCTGTCATCTGCCTGCGGCGGTGGCGGCACCTGCGCCCAGTGCAAATGCAAGGTGGTTGATGGCGGCGGCGATATCCTGCCGACAGAAGAGGGCTACTTCACCAAGGCACAGATTCGTGAAGGCTATCGTCTGTCCTGCCAGGTGACCGTCAAGCAGGATATGAAGATTGAAGTGCCGGAAGAGTTTTTCGGCGTCAAGAAGTGGGAATGTGAAGTCATTTCCAATGACAACGTGGCAACCTTCATCAAGGAACTGGTGCTGAAGCTGCCGGAAGGCGAAGAGGTGGATTTCCGCGCTGGTGGCTACGTACAGCTGGAATGCCCGCCTTACGATATCAAGTTCTCTGAATTCGATATCGGTGAGGAATATCGTGGTGACTGGGAGCGCTTCAAGTTCTTTGACCTGCGTGCCGTGAACAAGGAAGACGTGATTCGCGCTTACTCCATGGCGAACTATCCCGACGAGCGTGGTCTGCTGAAGTTCAACATCCGTATTGCCACACCACCTCCGGGCGCCAAGGATATTCCGCCGGGCATCATGTCCAGCTACGTCTTCAACCTGAAGCCGGGCGACAAGCTGACTGTATTCGGGCCCTTCGGTGAGTTCTTCGCCAAGGATACGGACGCAGAAATGATCTTCGTCGGCGGTGGTGCGGGTATGGCGCCGATGCGCTCGCACATCTTCGACCAGCTCAAGCGCCTCAACTCCAAGCGCAAGATCAGCTTCTGGTATGGCGCGCGTTCCATGCGCGAGGCGTTTTACGTCGAGGAATACGACAAGCTGGCCGAGGAGAACGAGAACTTCGAGTGGCACCTGGCCCTGTCGGACCCGCAACCGGAAGACAACTGGACCGGTCTTACCGGTTTCATCCATCTGGTGTTGTTCGAAGAATATCTCAAGAACCATCCGGCGCCGGAGGACTGCGAGTTCTACATGTGCGGTCCGCCGATGATGAACGCGGCGGTGATCAAGCTGCTGGAAGATCTGGGTGTTGAGAAAGAAAACATCCTGCTTGATGACTTTGGTGGTTGATGAATGTCTGATGTGCTTTCCCCAGTGAGTGCAATCAGGAGGCAGGGCCAGCGGGCCCTGCCTTTCTTCGTTGCTGTGGCCCTTGCTGCTGTGGCGCTCCTGAGTGTGCTGTTGACGACCGGTTGCAGCAAGCAGCCGATTCACAAGCTCAGCGGCCCGACCATGGGGACTGTCTGGCAGGTGCAGGTGGCTGGCGTACCGTCCGGTACCTCCCTGGAACAGTTGCAGTCTGATATCGAGGCATTGCTGGATATGGTCAATCGTCAGATGAGCACCTACATCGACGACTCCGATCTGTCCCGCTTCAACCAGGCCGAGGCGGGCACCTGGCAGCGTATCCCGCCGGACTTTGCCAAAGTAATGTCCTCATCCCTGCACCTCGCGGAAATCAGCGACGGCGCGTTTGATCCCACCATCGGGCCGCTGGTCAATCTCTGGGGCTTCGGCCCCGAGGGACGGCGACACAGGGCGCCGGATGCCGAGGCGATTGCCGAAGCGCGCCGCCGTGTCGGATGGCAGCGTCTTGAGACCCGTGACGATGGCCGTGAAATACGGCAGCCGGGCGAGCTTTACCTAGACCTCTCGGCGATTGCCAAAGGTTATGCGGTGGATCGTCTGGGTGAGTACCTGGATGCCAGAGGCGTTGAAGCGTGGCTCGTGGATATCGGCGGTGATATGCGGGCACGGGGCGTCAAGCCTGACGGCAGTCGCTGGCGTATTGCGGTGGAACGGCCCAGTGCCGGCGCGCGGCAGATACACAGTGTCGTGGAGCCAGGCGACAAGGCCATGGCGACCTCGGGGGATTACCGGAACTACTTTCGTGACGGCGGGCGTCAGTTTTCACATACCATCGATCCGCGCACGGCGGAGCCCGTGAGCCATGAGCTGGCCTCGGTGACCGTTATCCATGACAATTGCATGGAGGCGGACGGCTATGCCACGCTGCTGACAGTACTGGGCCCCGAGGAGGGCCTGGCCTTTGCGACGGCCCATGATCTGGCCGTGCTGCTGATAGCGCGAGACCCGTCGCAAGAAGGCGAAGCCTTCAGCGAGTACATGACGGACGCATTCCGCCGATATCTGGTGCAATGACCTTCAGGATAGCCTACAGGAGCGCCCTATGTTGACCACATTTCTTGCCGCCATTGTCGTCGTCGGCGTGCTGTTCGCCGGCATGGCGATCGGTGTCATCGTCTCGAACAAGCCGGTCAAGGGATCTTGTGGCGGCCTCAATGCGGTTGGTCTGCAGGGCTCCTGCGATATCTGCGGCCGTGATCCGGTGGAGTGCGACAATCCCGAGGTGCGTGACGAGGTAGCTCGTGCGCGAGCGGCTGATCTGTCCACCAACGCGCTGGAGTCCGGCAAACGCCCGTTCTGATCTTGTGTGCGGCGTACAGGGAGTAAACGACTGATTGGCCTTTGACATGTTACGCGCCCGCCCGCCGTTGCCCGAGCGGGCCGGCCTTATTCTCTCCGGGGGTGGCGCGAGAGCGGCTTATCAGGTTGGCGTGCTGACCGCGATTGCCGACCTGCTGCCCCGAGGCACCCGAAATCCCTTTCCCGTTATCTGCGGTACGTCTGCGGGTGCCATCAATGCGGCCGGGCTGGCTGCCAATGCCGGCAATTATCGCCTGGCGGTGCGTGGTCTGGAGCGGGTCTGGTCCAACCTGACCGCCGAGCAGGTGTACCGGACGGATCTGCTGGCGTTCGTCAAATCCCTGCTGCGCTGGGCCTTGCCGGCCTATCTGACGGGCAATACACCGGTTAACAGTGCCTTGCTGGACAGTCGTCCGCTGCGGCGTTTGCTGTCCCTGGTGATCAATTTCCAGCACATAGAGCGATCCCTGCAACGCGGGGATCTGCATGCGCTTTCGATTACGGCCTCGTCTTACGCCACCGGCGAGTCTGTGGCCTTCTTCCAGGCGTTGCCGGAGGTGCAGGAGTGGTCTCGCGCCCGGCGGCTCGGGCGGCGCGCCCATATCGGCCTGCCGCACCTGTTGGCCTCGTCGGCAATTCCGCTGCTGTTCCCGGCTCAGGCGGTTGATGGTGACTATTACGGGGACGGTGCTGTGCGTCAGCTGGCGCCGATCAGCCCGGCGCTGCATCTGGGCGCCAGCAAGGTGCTTGTGATCGGGGTGTCCGGCAACATCAGCGCTCACCCGCAGCGCGTCCTGCACAACTATCCGTCCATGGCGCAGGTGCTGGGGCATGTGCTCAACAGTGTCTTCGTCGACACCCTGGAAGGCGATGTGGAGCGTCTGGAGCGGATCAATGGCACGCTGCACGCCATTCCACAGAGCGTGCGGGACAAGCAGGGTATTGGCCTGCGGGAAGTGGATGTCCTGAAGATCTACCCGTCACAGCCCATCGACCAGATTGCTGCCGAGCATATCGGTGAGCTGCCGCGCAGCTTGCGCTTCTTTCTGCGGGGTTCGGGTGGCACCAGCCCGGCCGGGGCCGCGGCGGTCAGTTACCTGCTGTTCGAGCCCGGATTCTGTCGCACCCTGATGTCGCTGGGGTATCAGGATGCCATGCGCCGCGAGCAGGAAATCCGCGCCTTCCTGACACCCGGCGGCGCCTGATTCACGACGGGCCGCTCTGACGGCGCCGTGCCATCGCATCAAAGTGGGCAATGAAGCTGGTCGGGTAGTCGGTGATGATGCTGTCTACCTCCAGCGCTGCCAGGCGCTCGGCTTCGCGCAAGTCATTCACTGTCCAGACTGACACCTTCAATCCGCGTTGACGCGCCCGCCGCATCAGATCCGGCGTGGCCAGGCTGTAGTGGGCGATGAGCCAGCGGCAGCCTAGTGAGGCCGTGCGTCGGGTGGGCTGGAGGTAGCGGTGCTCGCAGACGTAGCCCCGCATCACGTTTGGCGCCTGCATGCCCATCATGCGCAGGAAGCCGGTGTGGCTGGATGTCACCACGACCCGCTCATGCATGCGCCGGTCGACGATCAGCACCCGCAGGTTGTGGGCCAGGCGGCTCAGATAGCCCCGGTCGGATTCGCCTTTCACTTCAAACTGGAAGCCGGTATCCGGCGGGCAGGCATCAATGACTTCTGCCAGGGTGGGAATGCCGATGGCGCTGTGCCAGCCGGGGGTGTTACGGCGGGCGTCCAGCAGACCCAGCTCGGCCTGGGTGAAGCCGCGCACCAGGCCGGTGGACCAGGTGGTGCGGTCTACCCGGTGGTCATGGACCACAATCAGCTCACCATCGGCGGACATGCGCACATCCAGTTCGATGGCCTTGACGCCGGCGGCCACAGCGACCTGGAAGCTGGCGAGCGTGTTCTCGGGCGCCTCTCCCCGCGCGCCCCGGTGGCCAACGATGGCCGGGTAGGTGTGGTCTGACATAAGGCCCTGCATGCCAAAGTATTGTCAGGCGCTACTATGACGCTGGTATGACCGGGCGGCAAGAGGGGCGGTGGCAGCGGTAGTAGGCGAGGCAGGGATGCAGTGGGCCGCGATGAACCAAAAAAAAGCCCGCCGGGGGGCGGGTCTGATGCAATGTCTCATCAAATATCAGGAACTGGTACAGCGCTTTCCGGACATGCTGTTTGTCGTTGGCTGTAACACAGGCGCTAGAGTAGCCAATGCAGAATACATTGAAAATATAAGTAAAAGAAAAGCTGCCTTTCACATGCGCGTAAAAATCACAGCACCAATAAAAAGCCCGTGATAGCAAAGTGCCATCACGGGCATGAGATGTGGATCAGAACAGGTGCGACAGTTCTGTCGCCATCAGATCAGTCGTCGTCAGGTGTTCCCGGTGCCACAGACGTGGCCGCAATGCGGTCAGTGTATCGCTCCAGGAATTCGACGAATTGCTTTGTTTTGGCGGGCAGGTGTTTGCGGCTGGCATACACAATATAGAAATCCAGATTCGGCACCGTGTAACCCTCAAGCAGTGTTACCAAAGTACCCGCCTTGATTTCTTCCTGAATATCCCACTCGCTTTTCAGTGCAATGCCCAGTCCATCAAGGAGCCAATCCCGCAGCGTTTCGCTGCTGTCGGTGACCAGGTTTCCCGAAACACGCACCATTTCCCGGTGATTGGGTCCATTTACGGGCCACAGGTCGCGATACGAACCGTAGCAATCCAGTACCAGGCAGCGGTGACGCTTGAGGTCGCCCGGGCTCCGCAGGGGAGGTGCTTTGGCGAGGTATTTGGGTGACGCGCAGATATAGCAGCGATTACGCAATAATCGTTTGGCGATCAGTGTCGAGTCTGCCGGCTGGCCCACGGTAATGGCGATGTCATAGCCATCCCGAATAAGGTCGATATGCTTGTCTGCAAGGTGCAGCTGCACCGCCAGATCCGGATTTTCCACGGTAAATTCAGCCACCAGTGGTGCAATACGACTGCGGCCCAGCCCTGACGTGGAGATAAGTCGCAACACGCCTTTGGCATTGTCACCAGACTTGGCGGCCAGTGACAGGCTGTCATCCAGATCATCGAGGATGACGACCAGACGATGGTAAAGCTCCTTGCCTTCTTCGGTGAGGCTCATGGCGCGGGAGCTACGGTTGAGCACACGGATACCCAGTTCTTCTTCCAGACGAGTCATGCGTTTGCTGATGGATGCGGTGGAGAGGCCCAGACGGCGCCCGGCCTCAGTGATTGTGCCTGCGCGGACAACCAGTACAAATGTGGTGAGGTCAGCTATAGATAAGTTCATCGCAACCATGCCCTTTTTGAAAAGCAGCTTTTACTCAGTTTCTGTTTCCGCTGCTATAGCGAGTGATTAGGCTTACGCCTGAATCGCGCTATGGGTCGTTCTGGTCGTCCTGAAACGTTGGCCCTGAAACAATACTGGTTGGCGTCAGTATGAGGCGGTTCAGTTTCCGTGGGATCAATGAGCCTTGCCCGGCATCACATCATCTGGTCTCTGGGATAGTAACGTTGTGTTATGGAGAAAAGCAAAAAAAATCAGAAATTCGAGGTAGTGTTCGATAGATAATTTTCGATTTTTTTCGAAGAAAGCGCATTGCCATGATGGCAATGCGCCAGCGGTCAGCTGCCTGTAGATCGGTCTGTAGATCGGTCTGTAGTCAGTCCCGGTATCGGCGAGTGATATCGCCATAGGCATCAATGCGTCTGTCGCGCAGGTAGGGCCACATGCGTCGTACCGCTTCACTGCGCTGCATGTCGACGTCGGCGATCAATACCTGTTGGGTGTCGGCATCCGCCTGCGCCAGGAATTCGCCCTGCGGGCCGGCAATGAAGCTGTTGCCCCAGAACTGGATGCCGTCGCCGTCGTTGGCCTGCGGCGCGGCTTCGAACCCGGTGCGGTTGGCCACCAGTACAGGCAGGCCATTGGCCACGGCATGGGCACGCTGGATTGTGATCCAGGCATCCAGCTGACGGGATTTCTCGTCGTCAGGGTCTGTGGGGGCCCAGCCGATAGCGGTGGGGTAGAGCAGCAACTCGGCCCCGGCCAGCGCCATCAGGCGCGCGGCTTCCGGATACCACTGATCCCAGCACACCAGGATGCCGAGGCGCCCGACGGAGGTATCGATTGGGGTAAAGCCGCTGGCGCCGCTATTGAAGGTAGCGTCACCGGGCGTGAAATAGAATTTCTCATAGAAGCCGGGATCGTCGGGAATGTGCATCTTGCGATAGATGCCAGCCAGACTGCCGTCGCGCTCAAGCACCACGGCGGTATTGTGGTAAAGGCCAGTGGCCCGTTTTTCGAACAGGCTGCCAACCAGGACGATATTCAGCTCTCGGGCGAGCTTGCCGAGGCGCTCGCTGCTGGGGCCGGGAATGGTTTCGGCAAGATCAAACTGATCGGTGGCCTCGGTCTGGCAAAAGTAGAGGCTGCAGTGGAGCTCCTGCAGCATCACCAGTTCGGCACCGGCTGCGGCGGCCTCGCGCACCAGCGCCTCGGAGTGGGCGAGGT
Organism: Alcanivorax sp.; assembly: GCA_022565695.1. GTDB lineage: Bacteria > Pseudomonadota > Gammaproteobacteria > Pseudomonadales > Alcanivoracaceae > Isoalcanivorax. The sequence goes on from JAIUME010000002.1 coordinate 23,301, forward strand.
TGGCCTGGATATCATCCGTGTTGGCTTGCTGAATGACGGCGACGCGCATTATCGGGCTCCCTGGTCGGTGGTGAAAGGCTGTCTGGCAGCAAAGATACCATCCGGCAGCTGCATGGTAACGCAGTGCAGACTGCCATGCTGGATGATCAGGCTGCGACAATCGATGCCGATGACCTCATGCTCGGGAAAGGCCCCACGCAGCCGTTCCAGGGCCAGTGCGTCGGTGCTGCTGGCGTAGGTCGGTACCAGTACGGCCCCGTTGATGATCAGGAAGTTGGCATAGGTGGCGGGCAGCCTGTGGCCGTGTTTGTCGTGCTGCGCGGGCGCCATGGGCAACGGCACCAGATCAATGCCATGGGCCTGTGATATCGCCTGCAGCTCCGCCTGCATGCCTTGCAGCGCGGCGAAATGGCTGTCATCCGGATCATCGCACTGCACATAGGCGATGGTCTGTGGCCCGCAGAAGCGCGCCAGGGTATCCACATGGGCGTCGGTATCATCGCCTTCGAGGTGTCCCTGGGTCAGCCACAGGAATTCATGGACGCCCAGTCGCTCGGCCAGATGCGCTTCAATCTCGGCCTGCGTCATGCTCGGGTTGCGGTTCTGATTCAGCAGGCAGTGGCTTGTCGTCAGCAGTCGCCCGGCGCCGTCGGTGTCGATGGAGCCGCCTTCCAGCACCAGCGTGTCGGTGATCAGGGGCACCGCCCAGTCGATCCCGGCGGACACCGCGTTGTCATCGGCGGCGGGGAATTTGCCACCCCAGCCGTTGAAGCTGAAATCCAGCAACTGGAGCTGGCCGTTATCGGTAATCGCGATGGGCCCGAAATCCCGTGCCCAGGTGTCGTTATAGGGCAGGGGATGCAGATGCAGGCGATCGGTGCGGGCGCCGATGGCCTCCAGCTGTTGGCGGATGTGCGCGCCATGATCGGCGTCACGGCACAGTACCAGCAGGTGTTCGCGGGCCAGTACGGCTTCCGCGATGCTGCGATATGTCGCCTCGGCGTCATCAAGAATATGGGCCCAATCGGTACCGGCATGGGGCCAGGCCAGCAGAACACCCCATTGCGGGTGCCACTCGGGAAGCAGATGAGACATAACGACCTCGGATGTTTCAGACGACGACCTGATGTGGTCGCAGATGTGAGGGCGTCAGGATAAATGAAGTCGAGGGTTTGTGATATTCCCCCTGACCGTCCGATGGACCGGCAGGGGGGATATCAGCAGGTGTGGCGATTTACCACTGCATGAAGAAGCCGCCGCCGTCGCTGTCGGCTTCTGCGGGCTCGGCAGGCGCTGCTTCTTGCGGCTTTTCCGCTTCAGGCTCGGGCGCGGCCGGCTGCTCGGGTGAGGAAGCCGGTGCGGCATCCTGCGGTGCAGCTTTCGCCGCGCCTGTTGCCGGGGCCTCGTCGAGTACGATGCGCCCTGTGGTCGGATCAAAGCGGAAGCGCGGCTCGTCTTCATCTTTTGCGGGCGTTGCTGCCGGGGCTTCAGGCTCGGGCTGGCTGGCTGGCTCTGATGCAGTGTCCTGCGCGGCCTCGGAGGGTTGCGCTGCAGGCTGCTCAGGGGCAGGTGCCTGGGATGGCTCTTGCGCCGGCTCTTGAGTCAGGGGCTGGCCGTCAGTATCCAGCTCGACCATTCGGCCGCTGGCAGGGTCGAAGTGGAACCTGGGGCGCTTGTCCGGGGTCCCAGCTTCACCAGCGCGGTCGATCTCCTCGATGGGGGGCAACTCGGAGACAGTGGTGCTCCCTGACACGACGGCCGGAGCAGGCTTCGGTGCGTGATGGGAGACAGCATGAAGGGTGTAATCACCTTCAAAGTACACTGTGAAGTCGCCGTACACCCAACGGCTGATGGGTGGCTGCCCAACGGCCGGGCGCGTCTGCTCCGGGCGGCCAAAATTCCGCTCGACCTGTGTCTTGGTCATGCCGCGCTCAGGCATGTTCATGGCTGCGGCGCTCACCCATGGCAGCGCGCAAACAAGGCCGACCAGTACCGTACTGACTGCAGTACTTATTCTTATCTGCATCCCGGTTCCCCCGTCGGATGTGTAAAGTCTTGTGATATTAGAAAGTTAGATAGCGTTATTCAACCATTTTGGCGAAACAGTGCGCGGGACGCCGTTCACAAAGCCGGAATCTATTATTCCACTGGCCCCACCCACGGGAATGATGCTTAAATGCGCGCCATGTTCAGACCCCTGTCCCTATTCGTTGGTTTGCGTTACACCGGAGCCCGGTCGCGCAGCAGTTTTGTCTCCGTGATCACTGTCATTTCAGCCGCGGGGCTGATGCTGGGCGTGGCCGTCCTGATCACCGTACTGTCGGTGATGAACGGCTTCGAGCGCGAATTGCAGACCCGTATTCTCGGTATGGTGACCCATGTCTCCGTGCATGGCCGTGAGCCTGTGCAGGACTGGCAGGCCCTTGCCGAAGAGGTATCCCGTCACCCGCAGGTCGTTGCTGCCGCGCCGTTTGTGGAGCTGCAGGGCATGCTCAGTCACGGTGGCGAGGTGGCGGGGCTGATGGTCAACGGTGTTGACCCGGAGCCCGAGCGTGCCGTGTCCATCGTTGGCGAGCATATGTGGGACGGCGATATGGACAGCCTGACCCCCGGCAGTTTCAACATGGTGATCGGCTACGGCCTGGCGCGGCAGCTGGGCGTGGGTATCGGTGACAAGGTCGTGCTGGTTTTGCCAGAGGCGAGCCTGTCTCCGGCCGGCGTGACGCCGCGATTCCGCCGCTTTGACGTCACCGGGATATTCCGGGTGCGGGCCGAAGTGGATGCGTTGCTGGCCTATGTCCACGTCGAGGACGCGGCACGGCTGGCACGGCAGAGCGGTGCGGTACAAGGCGTACGGTTGCAGATCAGTGACCTGTTTGCGTCCCGGCGTGTGGCCTGGGAGCTGCAGCAGCAGTTGGGCAGTGACTACTACATGACCGACTGGACCCGCAGCCATGGCAGCCTGTTCCAGGCCATTCGCATGGAAAAGACCATGATGACCCTGTTGCTGTCGTTCATCGTCGCAGTGGCGGCGTTCAATATCATTTCCAGTCAGGTGATGCTGGTCAACGAGAAGCGCGGCAATATTGCGGTGTTGCGCACACTCGGGGCGACCCCTGGCACGATCATGCGCATATTCATGGTGCAGGGCACGGTGATCGGCTTCGCCGGTACCGGGTTGGGTGTGCTGCTGGGTGTGCTGATGGCAACCTTTGTCCCGGACGTGGGCGCCTGGATCGAAAGCACCTTCAATGCCAACATGTTCGACGCTTATTTCGTCAATTATCTGCCCTCCGAGCTGCAGTGGGGCGACGTTGGCCTGATTGCCACTGTCGCCATGCTGATCAGTTTCTCGGCCACCATCTATCCCTCCTGGCGTGCCAGCCAGGTCGAACCTGCCGAGGCGTTACGTTATGAGTGATGTTGTGCTCGACGCCGTTGGCCTGATCAAGCGTTACAGCGAAGGCCAGGGCGAGCTGGAAGTGCTCAGCGGTATCAATCTGCGCCTGCACGCCGGAGATACGCTGGCGGTGGTTGGGGCCTCCGGTTGCGGCAAGTCGACCCTGCTGAACCTGCTGGGCGGCCTGGATACGCCCTCAGCGGGTCACGTATCGGTGGCCGGGCAGTTGCTCACCAGCCTGTCCGAGAAGCAACGCGGCATCCAGCGTAACCGGCACATGGGCTTCATCTACCAGTTTCATCATCTGCTGCCCGAGTTCACGGCGCTGGAGAACGTGGCCATGCCGCTGCTGATCCGGGATGAGCCGCCGCAGCAGGCTGCGGACAAGGCAGAGGAAATGCTGAAAGCGGTCGGGCTCGGCGCGCGCCTCACCCACAGACCTGCAGCGCTCAGTGGCGGGGAACGTCAGCGGGTGGCCATTGCCCGGGCGCTGGTGACCCGGCCAAGCATCGTGTTTGCGGATGAGCCCACCGGCAATCTGGATGAGCGAACGGCGACCCAGGTGCAGGATCTGATGCTGGAGCTCAATCGTCGTTACGGCGTGGCGCTGCTGATCGTGACCCACGATCCGGGCTTTGCGGCACGTTGCGCGATTCAGCGTGAACTGCATGATGGTCGGCTGGCGCCGGCGGCCTCCGTGGCACCGCCAGCGGTATCCTGATCTCAGGGAAGCGGCTGGTTTCTGCGTTTCCAGCTGCGCACGATGGCCAGTCGCCACAGAAGCCGCACAATCACAAACGCCAGCCCGCCGAAAACCAGCCCACACACCAGTGACCCCACCCACAACGGAATCAGCTGCTCCACGAACCAGGCAATCGTGACCTGCTCCGGAATGGCGCGGGACATGCCCAGCATGCCGGCGCCGACCCGATAGGTGAAATAGAAGATCGGCACATAGGTCAGCGGGTTGCTGATCCATACCAGCACGATCGACATGGGCAGATTGCATTTGAAGCGCAGTGCCAGCCCGGCGGCCAGCAGCATTTGCAGCGGTATCGGCATGAACGCCGAGAAAATGCCGATAAAGGCGGCGCCGGAGAGTGAACGCCGGTTGAGATGCCACAGGTTCGGATCTGCGAACAACTGACTCATGCTACCGAGAGAACGGTGCTGGCGCAGGCGTTCAGCGGTGGGCAGGTACTTCCGAAACAGCTTTCTTGGCATGTGAATCCTGTCTGATCATTCTCAGGCGGCCGGTATTATGCCCGCTGTCATCCCTGACTGACAGCCATCTCGTTCAGAGCCCGGTAGACTGCCATCCTGGATCCGGTTGCAGGGAAGCATACAGGATGTGGTATAGCACGGCAGGGATTGCTGTGGCGTCATTGACCGGGCTTGGCCCCGGCCTGATGCTGACCATGGCGCTGTTGGCATTGACGGTTTTCGTGCTGCGACACCCGAGGACGCGCCGATGGCGCTGGCCGCGCGCTGTCGCGCTGGTCGTTGCCGGGTTGGCGTGGGGACAGTATCACGTTGATCGGGCACTGGACGACTGGTTGCCGCCGTCATTGTCCGGCATTCCCATCGAGGTGGAAGGGCGCGTGGCGGACTTGCCGGTGACTGACGCGCTGGGTCCCGGCGGCATGCAGCGCAGCCGATTTCAGCTTGCTGATGCCCGGGTATTGCAGGCGCTGCCTGACGGGCAGACCTGGCCCGGGCGCCACCGCCTGACACTGACGTTCAATTATCCCACCAGCAAGTCGCCGGATGACCTGCCGCAGATCCGTGGGGGGGATCAGCTGCGATTGACCGTGCGCCTGTTTCCGCCCCGAGGCTGGGTCAACGAGGGGTCTTTTGATCGTGCCCGGCTGGATCTGGCGCGGGGCATCGCCGCCCGTGGCACGGTACAGACGCTGGTGTCGCAGACACCACAGCCCGACACGGTGACGGCATGGCGCGAGCGCCTGAGTGAGCGGCTGCGTGAGCGCCTGGCAGACCACCCCCTGGCGCAGCGTATTCTGCCGGCGCTGGTCACCGCCGACCGGCGCGGCATGACGGACTCGGACTGGGCCGTATTGCAGCGCACCGGCACGGCCCATTTGATGGCCATTTCCGGGCTGCATATCACACTGGTTGCCGGGCTGGTGTGGCTCGCCGCACGCTGGCTGATGACGCCGGTCTTGGCTATCCGGGGGCAGTCCGCAGCCCGCTGGGCGGTGCTGCCCGCAATGGTGGTGGCGTTGGGCTACACGGTGCTGGCGGGGTTCGGGCTGCCGGCCCGGCGCGCACTGATCATGACCACAGTGGGGCTCGCGGCACTGGCGACGCGTCAGCCTGTTTCCCTGCCGCGGGTGTTGCTGATCGCACTGGCGCTGGTGTTATCGCATGACCCGTTGGCCGTGCTGGATAACGGCTTCTGGCTGTCTTTTGGCGCAGTGGCCCTGCTCGGGCTATGCCGGGCGGGCAGCGGGCTGGTCGGGCTGTTGCGCGCCCAGTGGGTGCTGTCGCTGGGGCTGGGTGCGTTCAGTGCCTGGCTGTTCGGGGTCTGGGGCTGGGTGGGGCCGCTGGCGAATCTTGTGCTGGTGCCCGTGTTTTCGCTGTTCCTGGTGCCCCTGCTGCTGTGCGGTGCGTTGCTGCCGTGGGGTGGGGCGTTGCTCAGCCTCAGCGCGTGGCTTCTCGACGCCTGCTGGCTGTTTCTGGCAGGGCTGGAGCATGTGAATGCCATGCTGCCGCCCCCCGGCGGCCTGTTGGCGGTTGCGCTGGTGATCATTGCCAGCCTGTTGCTGGTGATACCGCGCCTGCCATGGCCGCGCGGGGTGGTCTGCCCGTTGTTGCTGATACTGTTGCTGCCATGGCTGTGGCCGCTGAAAGATCGGCCCGCCTATGGCGATTTCGATCTGGTGGTGTTTGATGTGGGGCAGGGGCAGGCTGTGGCCGTGCGCACGCGGCGTCAGCTGGTGCTGTACGACATGGGGCCCGGCTGGACCAGCGGCGACGCAGGCCGTTCTGTGGTGGCGCCCTGGCTGCGTCGGCAGCGGCTGCCGGTGACATTGGCGTTTGTCAGTCATGGCGATCTGGATCATGCCGGTGGCCTGGCGTCGCTGATGCCCTGGCTGGGCCGCGCGCCGGTGCTCAGCGGCGAGCCGTTTCGCACGCCAGGCACGGTGCCCTGTGATCGGGGCCAGCACTGGTATCGCGATGGCGTGCGCATCGAGGTGCTGTGGCCGGTGCCGGATATACCGCTGCGTGAGGCCAATAATCGCAGTTGCGTGGTGCGCATCAGCGGACGGCACGGGGCCGCGCTGCTGACCGGTGACATCTATCATGCGGTAGAGTTTGCGTTGATCGAGCAGGAGGCGCTCAGCGGCGCGCTGCGTGCGGATCTGTTGCTGGTGCCGCATCATGGCAGCGCGACCAGCTCCAGCTACGCCTTCCTGCGCGCGGTCGATCCGCGTTGGGCACTGGCAAGCGCCGGCTACGCGAATCGTCACGGGCATCCCGCCGCGCATATCCGTGAACGTTACGGTGAACTGGGGATTGCGTTCCGGGTCAGTTATGAGACGGGTATGATTGTCTTTCCCATGCGTGGCTTCCATAATCCGGCGCCATTGCTGTGGCGTGAACGTTTTCCGGTAGCGTGGCGGCCAGCGCCGACCAGATGGTAACCTCGTTGCCGCCCGGTCAGTGCAGCTGAACCGGCGTGATGCGCTGTTTGATTGAGATACATTAAGGGGAATGCCGTGCAGGAAATCGTGCTTTCCGGGGGCTGGATGATGCTCCCGATTCTGGTGTGTTCGGCGGTAGCGCTGGCAATTGTGGTAGAGCGCTTCTGGACCCTGCGCCCGGCGCGGCTGGCACCGCCGGAGTTGTCATCCCAGGTGCGCGGCAGCTGGCAGAAGGGCAAGGTAGACCGGCAGTACCTCGGTGCCTTGCGCGAGACGTCTGCGCTGGGCCGTGTGCTGGCCGCCGGCCTGGCCAGCGGTGATGCCGGGCGTGACATCATGAAAGAGCGCATCGAGGAAGCCGCGTCTCAGGAAATTCATGACATGGAGCGCTTTCTGAATACGCTGGGCACGATTGCCGCCATCACGCCGCTGCTGGGGCTGTTGGGCACGGTCATCGGTATGATTGATGTCTTTTCGGCCATCATGATTCACGGCACCGGCGACGCCGCCCGTCTGGCGGGGGGCATTTCCCAGGCCCTGATCACCACGGCTGCGGGCCTCACCGTGGCCATTCCGGCGATTTTCTTCCATCGATTCTTTGTCCGCCGGGTGGATGAAATCACCATCGGCATGGAGCAGGCTGCTGTCCAGTTGCTGGACTGGGTACATGGTGAAGGCAGTGCTGTGCAAGGTGCGCAGCGGGATGCATCGGGTGGCACGCCGGGCGCGGCAGCACCATCGCGCCGCCGTCCCCCGAAACCGCGCTCAGGCAAGGCTGATGTCGCCCAGGACGGAGCCGCATCGTGAAGTTTCGCCGTCAGCGCACTGATGATGTGGCCGTCAATCTGACACCGCTGATCGATGTGGTGTTTCTGCTGCTGATCTTTTTCATGGTATCCACGACATTTACCCGCGAGACACGTCTGTCGTTGACGTTGCCGGAAGCCAGCGGTGTGCCCCAGGTGGAAATGCCGGACCGGGTCGATGTCATCATCGGCGCAGGCGGTGAGTACCGGATCAACGGCGAGCAATTGGTGCGTAACGACACGGATACGTTGCGTTCGGTGCTGTTGCGGATGTCCCCGGATGCGGCGGACACCCCCGTGATGATTACCGCTGATGCGAACGCCACGCACCAGTCGGTGGTCCGGGTGATGGATGTTGCCGGGCAGTTGGGTTTTGTGAATATCAGCATCACCACCCGTGAACCGGGCGGGGAGTCGCAATGAAAGGATGGAAAGGTCAATCCGGGCAGGCGCCGGTACCGTCGGTCGACCCGGACAGTAACTGGGTCGTCTACAAACGCCTGCTGGGCTACACCCGGCGCCACTGGCTGATGATGGTTGCCAGTATTTTCGGCTACATTATCTACTCCTCGATGCAGCCGGTAATCGCTGAAATGATGCGCATTATTGCGGAGACGATCGAGAATCCTACCCGCATGATGGTGCTGGTGATATGTCTGGCGCCGCTCACCATCTCCTTTATTCAGGGTATCGGTCATTTCATTGGCAACTATTGCATCACCTGGGTGGGGCAACAGATTGTTTATGACATGCGCAATGAAACCTTCCGGCATGTGTTGCGTTTGCCGACGCAGGAATATCAGCAGAATGCCTCCGGACGGATCATGTCCAAGGTCATCTATGATGCGCAGCAGGTGACGGCCGCAGGGACTGATGCGGTGACGGCCATCTTCCGGGAGGGGTTTACTGTTCTCGGCTTGCTGATCTATCTGTTCTACCGCAATTGGCAACTGACGCTGATTCTTTTCACGGTCGGGCCGATCATCGGCCTGGTGGTGGGCTACATGAGCCGTCGTTTTCGTATGATCAGCCGCCGCCTGCAGGCCAGTATGGGCAATATCACGCAGTTTCTTGGCGAGGCTATCGAAGGGAATCAGGCGGTCAAGATTTTCTCGGGCCAGGCACTGGAAGAACAGCGTTTCGAGAAAGTCAGCCGCAACTTTCGCCAGCAGAATGTGAAGATGGAGATCAGCAAGGTCGTCAGCACGGTGTCCGTGCAGCTGGTGATCTCGGTAGGTGTTGGTGTAATTACCTATCTGTATATCCAGATCATGGGCACAAACATTTCCCTGGGTGAGTTTCTCGCCTTTATTGCCGCTGTGGGGCTGATTCAGAAGCCGATCAAGAAGCTGACCGAAGTGAACGTCAAGATCCAGCGGGGCGTCACCGGCGCAGCGTCGGTATTCGAACTCATGGACCGGCCGGCGGAGCCGGATCAGGGGCAACAGGCACTGACCCGTGCCCGGGGGGATATCGAGTTCCGCAATGTGTCATTCGGCTATAACGACAGCGCCAGGGTGATAAAAAACCTGTCGTTTACGGTGCGTGCGGGGGAAACCGTGGCGCTGGTAGGACGCTCGGGCGCCGGCAAGAGCACCATCGCCACTCTGATGCCCCGTTTCTACGATCCGGATGAAGGCATGATTCTGCTTGATGGTGTGCCGTTGCCGGAATACCCGCTGCACAGCCTGCGACATCAGATTGCGATGGTTACCCAGAAGGTCGTGCTGTTCAACGACAACATACGCAACAATATTGCCTACGGCGAATTGCGCGGGACATCGGATGAAGAAATCATTCGGGCTGCCAGGGACGCCTATGCGTGGGACTTCATCGAGCGTCTTCCCCTGGGGCTGGATACGGAAGTGGGGCAGGATGGTACGCAGCTGTCCGGCGGCCAGCGTCAGCGCCTGGCGATTGCGCGGGCGTTGCTCAAGGACGCACCGATCCTGATTCTGGACGAGGCGACATCGGCACTGGATAACGAGTCGGAGCATTTCATTCAGCTGGCGCTGGAACGTGTCATGAAAGGCCGCACTACGCTGGTGATTGCCCATCGCCTGTCGACTATCGAAAACGCCGACCGCATTCTGGTACTGGATCAGGGTGAGCTGATTGAAAGCGGCAGCCATCAGGAATTGCTGGCCAAAGACGGCGTTTACGCCCAGATGCACCAGATGAACTTCGAGGACATCTGAGTATGGCGGGCGGCAAGTTCGGCGCCGCGTTGACACGTGCCTGGTATGCCGGCAGCCCGTGGCTGTTGCCCCTGGTGCCGCTGGGGCGGATTACGGCCTCGGTAGCCGGTCGCCGCCTGAAACGTTTCCGCGCCCGCGCCGAGGTGCCCCCGGTGCCGGTCCTGGTGGTGGGCAATATCACCGTGGGCGGCACCGGCAAGACTCCGCTGGTGATTGCCCTGTGCCGTGCAGCCACAGAAAGAGGTCTGAAGCCGGTCGTGATTTCTCGCGGCTACGGCGCGCATCCGCCGTCGTTGCCGTGGCGGGTGACGCCCGATCAACGCCCCGCTGAAGCTGGTGATGAGCCGCTGTTGATTGCGACCGCGACGGGCGTCCCCGTCATCATTGACCCCCAACGCCGCCGGGCCCTTGAGGCGGCGATGGCGTTGACGCCGGATCTGATCATCAGTGATGACGGCCTGCAGCACTACGCGCTCCCACGCACGGCTGAAATCGTGGTGATTGATGCGGCGCGCGGGCTGGGGAACGGCCGCTGCCTGCCAGCCGGGCCATTGCGGGAACCCGCGTTGCGCCTGCAGCAAAGCAACTGGATTGTCTTCAACGGCGGCGATGCCGGCTCGACGGATAACGGGGTTGGCATGACGCTGGTGCCGGACCTGCTGACCAACGCAGTGAGTGACGAACAGCTTTCGCCAGCCGCCTTTGCCGCGCGCTATCCTGCCGTCAACGCCGTGGCAGGTATCGGCAATCCGGGGCGTTTTTTTCGTTCACTGGCCGCCTTCGGGTTGGCTGTGACAGAGCATGCTTTTTCTGATCATCATGCTTATACCCCGGCCGATCTCACCATTCCCGGCGAGGCGCCAATCGTGATGACAGAAAAGGATCTGATAAAGTGTCAGCCCTTCGTCAGCGAGCGCGTCTGGGTGCTGCCGGTGACTGCGTCCTTGCAAAAGGGCTTTTTTGACGACGTCTTTACACTGCTGTTTCAGGATCAGACATGACGCATTTCAAGGTGGTGATTCCCGCACGCTATGCCGCCAGTCGTTTGCCAGGCAAGCCGCTGGCCGATATTGGCGGCAAGCCCATGGTGGTGCGCGTGTACGAGCGCTGCCTTGAAAGCGCCGCCGACGGTGTGTGGGTTGCCACGGATGACGCACGGGTCGCCGAGGCGGTGCGGGATCATGGCGGACAAGTATTGATGACGCGCGCGGATCATCCCTCGGGTACCGATCGGTTGCAGGAAGTCGCCAGCCAACTGCAGCTGGCGGATCGGGATATCGTGGTCAACGTGCAGGGGGACGAGCCCATGATCCCGCCGGCGGTGATCAATCAGGTGGCCGACAATCTGGCCGCCAATCCCGCCGCAGGGATTGCCACCCTGTGCGAACCCATCGTGCAGCGCGGCGATGTGTTCAATCCGAATATTGTGAAAGTGGTGTTTGATGTCGATGGCCGCGCACTGTATTTCAGCCGTGCGCCGGTGCCCTGGAACAGAGACACCTTTGCTGCTGCGGCAGACGCTGACACCACACTGCCGCCGGGAAACTGGTGGCGCCATATCGGCATATACGGTTATCGCGTCAGCCTGTTGAACCAGTATGTGACCTGGCAACCCGCGCCGCCGGAACTTGCGGAATCACTTGAGCAACTGCGTGCCATGTATCACGGCGTTGCGATTCATGTGGCGCCCGCCTGCGCGACGGTGCCAGGTGGCGTGGATACCGAGGCCGACCTGTTGCGCATGCGCGCATTGCTCGATGCATCATCGACCGACCCGTCACAGGAGCAACGTGGATGAGCGTCTCTGTCCTGTTTGTCTGTCTGGGCAATATCTGCCGCTCGCCCACGGCTGAAGGTGTATTTCGTGAACGCGTCCAGGCGGCCGGTCTTGAGGATGCCGTGCGCATCGACAGCGCCGGCACCGGCGACTGGCATCTGGGCAAGGGGCCGGACCAGCGCATGACCCGCGCCGCCGCACGGCGAGGCTATGACCTGTCGCCCCTGAGGGCGCGCCTGGTCACCTCGGCGGATTTGCACCAGTTCGATTATGTCCTCGCTATGGACCATGCCAACCTGCGTGACTTGCAGGCGATGCTGGAAGGCACACCGCGTGGACACCTGGGGCTGTTTCTCGATTTCCACCCGCAACGCCCGCTGGCCGAGGTGCCTGATCCTTACTATGGCGGCGAAGAAGGCTTCGAGCAGGTGCTGGATCTGGTGGAAGGCGCCTGCGACGGTCTGCTGGCAGCACTGCGTGAGCGCGTGGCCTGATGCAGGTGCTGGCCGATTGCTCCCTGGCGCAGATGAATACCCTGGCGCTGCCCGCACGGGCAGAGCTGCTTGCGCAACCCGACACTGAAACCGCCTTGCAGGCCCTGCTGCGTGATCCTGCCTACGCCGGGCTGCCGCGCACCGTCATCGGCGAGGGCAGTAACCTGGTGCTGGCTGGCGATATACCCGGGCTTGTGATTCGTCCTGCATTGCGCGGCACCGCCTTGCTGTCAGAAGAGCCAGACCAGGTGCTGGTGGAGGTGGGTGCTGGTGAGAACTGGGACAGCCTGGTCGCCTGGACACTGGCCCAGAGCTGGCAGGGGCTGGAAAACCTGTCGCTGATTCCGGGCGCCTGCGGCGCCGCACCCTTCCAGAATATCGGCGCTTACGGCGTGGAACTTGCAGATGTGCTTGAAGCCGTCGATGCCGTGGCACTCCACGACGGCACGGCGCGCACCTTTACCCGCCATGAATGCCACTTTGCCTACCGCGACAGCCGTTTCAAGTCCGCCGAACGCGGCCAGTGGTTGATCACCCGCTTGCGCCTGCGCCTGAATCGCACGCCACGCCTGCAACTGGCTTATGCCGATCTGGCGGCGCGCTTTGCCGACCTTCCGGAGGCGCAGCAGACCCCCGGCGGTCTCCGCGACCTGGTGTGCGCCATCCGTCGCGCCAAGCTGCCCGATCCGGCCACGCTGCCCAACGCCGGCAGCTTCTTCAAGAACCCGGTGGTGTCCGCAGACGAATACGCCGCCCTGCGGCAGCGTTTCCCGGACCTGGTGGCCTTCACGCAACCCGACGGCCGCGCCAAGCTGGCCGCAGGCTGGTTGATCGAGCAGGCGGGCTGGAAAGGGCGCCGGGTCGGCGACCTGGGCATGCATGCCGAGCAGGCACTGGTGCTGGTGAATCACGGCGCAGCCAGTGGCCGGGTGACCGGCGCTGACGTGCTGGCCTTTGCCGCCCAGGTGCGTGAGAGCGTGCGGGCACGCTTTGGTGTCATTCTCGAGCAGGAGCCTGTGATCCTGCCTGAGTAATATGTCAGAGCCAGGTCTTGAGCAGCTTGCGCACCGCGTCCCAGCGATTGACCAGCAGGGCGGTGAAGATCAGCGCACAGCCGCCGAGTTGCTGCAGGCTCATGGTTTCACCGAACCAGCCGGCGGCAAACAGCGCCACCCAGACCGGCTCGATCACCAGAATCACCACGCCGTGGCTGTGATTCGACAGACTCTGCGCCCAGGTCTGCACAAAGAAGCGCGCCGCGGTGCCGATCACCGCACTGGCCACCACCCAGCCCGCCAGTGACAGACTGAACGACTCGAAGGTCGGCGCCCAGGGCTCCAGCACCAACGACAGCACACTGGTGAAAACACCCACGGTCAGCAGCACCATGGCGGTCAGAGCCAGCACCGGCACCTTTTCCCGTTGCTGCACCGCGCCGTCGCGCAGGGTCAGTGTCTGGGTGTTGGCGGCCTGGGTATTCATGCTGAAGTAGAGCGCAAAGATCGCCGCCGCCAGCACGAAATAGAACTGCCCGGCCTCCGGGCGGAAGCCGTGCTCCAGCGACAACAAGGCCAGCCCGGCTACTGCCACCGGCAGCGCCAGCCAGGTGCTGGCGGGCGGCGTTTCACGGAACACCAGCTTGCCAATCACCGGCACCAGCACGACGGCCAGACTGGTGAGGAAAGCCCCTTCACCGACATGGGTGCCACGATGCAGGCCCGTGACCCAGAAACTCATGGCGATACCGAACACCAGCCCCACCATTGCGGCACGCTTGCACTGATCGGCCGTCAGCCGTCGCATCAGACGCCAGCCCACCAGCGCCAGCAGCCCGCCAGCCATCAGAAAGCGGATGCCCATAAACAACAGCGGCGGCATCTGCATCACCGCTTCCTTGGAAAATATCCAGCTTACGGCGGCCAGCAACGTGACCAGGACCATCAGCAGGTCGGCCTTCGTGGTGTTCGACATGAATCAGCTCGCGGGCAAAGAAAAAAGCGCGCAGTAAAAACAGCGACTGCGCAAAGGTCTCAGTATAGCATCCGCGTTGCACGCCCGTACTGGCATCCTGCCACACCAGCGATTAAAGTCGTCAACGATACAGACAGGGGAAGGCCCCGGGGGCAGCATGCAACGGCAACATATCGCGGTGATCGGGGCGGGCACCGCCGGCCTCGCAGCGGCCATCTTTCTGGCCCGGCAAGGACACCACATCACGCTGATCGAACAGGCCCCGGCCCTGACGCCGATGGGCGCCGGCATCCTGCTACAGCCCTCCGGCCTGGCCGTGCTGGACATGCTCGGCTTGCGCGAGAAGGCGCTGCAGTATGGCGCCCGCGTGGATACCCTGTATGGCGATACCGCAAAGGGCCGCGTCATCATGCATACCCGCTATGCCGACCTGGGCCTGGCAGACCAGTCCCACGGCGTCGGCATCCACCGCGCCAGCCTGTGCCATATCCTCGACCGCGCTCTGGCGCCCTTGCCGCACAAGCGCCTGATGAACACCCGTGTTGACGCTGTGACCGAGCAGGGCAGCGGGGTGCGCCTCACCCTGCACCGCGACGGCATCACAGACATACTGGAGGCCGATGCCGTACTGATCGCCAACGGCAGCAGTAGCCAGTTGCGTCCCCCGGAACTGGTGCGCTACGACCGCCAGTATCCCTGGGGTGCCCTGTGGACCATGCAGCCCCGGCCCGACACCCTGACCGAGCCCGCCCTGCGCCAACGCTACGAAGGCTGCCACACCATGGCCGGCATCCTGCCCACCGGCAGCACACCGGCCCAGCCCGATGCACCGCTGGTCAGCGTCTTCTGGAGCCTGCCTGTGGCCGATATGCCCGCCTGGCGCGAAGGCCGTGTAGACCTCAGCGCCTGGCGCCAACAGGCCGAAACAGCCTGGCCCGACCTGGCACCCTTGCTGGCCCCCCTGAGCAGCAGCCGCCAACTGATCCCCGCGACCTACCGCGACGTCATCATGCGCCGCTGGGCCCAGGGCCGTATCGGCGTCATCGGCGACGCCGCCCACGCCATGAGCCCGCAACTGGGGCAGGGCGCCAATATGGCCCTGGCCGACGCCCTGGCACTGGCCCAGTCTCTCAGTGGCGCCAACGACTGGCCCGACGCCTGGGCCACCTACCACCGCCTGCGCACCGGCCCGATCCGCTTCTACCAGCGCATGAGCCGCGCCCTGACCCCGGTATTCCAGTCCCACAGCCGCAGCGTGGCCCTCGCCCGGGACCTCAGCTTCCCGCTGATGTATTCCGTACCCTGGTTACGCAAACAAATGGCATTAACGGTGTCAGGTCTGAAGACCGGACTGCTCTGACGCGGGTCATTGCCTTGTGGCCTCGTAGGGTGTGCTGAGCCAAGGGCGAAGCGCACCGTCTTCCAGTTCACTCCACATCAATCTGCACGCACGGCACAGAAGCGGCACAGCAGCGGCACAGGGTCAGGTCTCACATTTCACAAGAGCTTCCATGGCTCACCTTGGGTGATCTGTGAAATGTGAGACCTGACCCCATTTTCTGCATTTTCTGCTCGGTTGACCGCTTTCAACGACCATGATCTGATCGGGTAGTAAAGAGGCAGGGGCTATGGAGTGCAGCTACCATGTAGTTGTAGCTGGAGGGGTTTATCATCAGGTGATATAGTAAGTATGGAACGAGATACGGGTATGGATACCCTGCTTGAACTCCATGGCTCGATATTTGATCAGGGTCGCGGGTACTGGATAAAGATTGAGGCCTGGCAGGTGAGGGTCAGTGAGCACATTCCGCATGGAATCCGCTATTCGCTGACGCTTCATGAGCCATACGGCAAGCGTATCCTCGGGTATGACAATGCGCATGCGGTGAAGCCACCCCGGAAGTTCAGATATGCCGGGCGCATCATTGCCTATGACCACAAGCATCGACATGCGTCTGATAAGGGCGTGCCTTATATGTTCAAGGATGCCCAGCAACTGTTGACTGACTTCTTTGACGATGTAGATAGCGTGTTATCGGAGGTAGGGTAACGATGAGCACTCTGGTGATTGGCATCATGCCCCAAGAGCAGATTCGCCAGCGCGCTCTGGCGATAGCGCGTGGTGACTATAAGCCCAAGGCGGGCGAGCCGAAGATCTGGTTTACCTCCATGAAGTCCCTTGCAGAAGTGCTAAGTGATGATAATCGTGCCTTGTTGCGTGTTATGAAAGAGACAAACCCTGAATCTATCTCCGCGCTGGCTGCGGCGACGGGGCGCAAGCCGGGCAACCTCTCCCGCACCCTGAAGACAATGTCCAACTATGGCATCGTGGACCTGAAGCGCGAGAATAATCACGTTCGGCCCGTTGCCAAAGTGACGAGCTTTCGCATCATTGCGGCCTGATGGTTTCCGGCCCAGAGGAAAAGCAGCTCTGCACGGCACAGGGTCAGGTCTCACACGGCACAGGGTCACACACGGCACAGGGTCAGGTCTCACATTTCACAAAGCGGTACGGGGTCGGGTCTCACATTTCACAAGAGCTTCCATGGTTCACCTTGGGTGATCTGTGAAATGTGAGACCTGACCCCGCTTTCCGTTCCCGTTTTCCGCTATTTCAATAGCGCCTGCACTGCCTTGAACTGCGGATGCAGGCTGTCTTGCAGCCACTCGAACAGCAGCATTTCCGTGGTCATGATATCGGCCCCGGCCTGTCGTAACCGCGCCAGGCCCAATTCCCGATCCTCCGCAAAGCGTGAGCCGCAGGCGTCGGCGGCGATGCGTACACGGTAGCCCGCGTCCAGCAAGTTCATGGCGGTCTGGAGCAGGCAGATGTGGGTTTCGCAGCCGGCCAGCACCAGTTCGTGACGGCCTGGGGCAAGCGCTGCTTCGATGGCGCTCGCTGCGGTGCCGAAGGTGGTTTTGGTCAGCATTGGGTCGCAGAGTGCAGTGATGGGGGGCAGGTTGTGGCCGATTTTTTCTGGTCGTTGTTCGGTTCCGATTACGGGGACGCCCAGTAGCTGGGCGGCCTTGCCGAGTCGCTCTGCGCGGGCGAGTACCTGGGAGGCGTTGGCTATGGCGGGCATCAGGCGTTCCTGGTAGTCGATCAGGATCAGGGTGCTGGTGGTGGCGTTGGCTGGCATGTTGGGGGCGCCTTGTTTGGGGGGGGTGGGTATTACTGTAGCAGCAGGGTGGGTGGGGGGCGTTGCGACGAATGTATGGGGTGGTGGGTGGGGCCAGGTGGGTTGGTGCGCTTCGCTGCGCTCAGCACACCCTACGGAGGCGAAGCGCACCGTCTCCCGCTGGCATGTCATCAAAATGTCATTGTTGCGGGCTAGAGTCCACATGGAATCCCTGTGCTGCATTGTCGGAGCCCCATGCCAGAGCGATCGCGTCGAGCCCTCGTTACTTCCCTGTTTGGCCTTTTCGGGCTGTTGCTGGTGCTGTTGGCGATGCCCTTTACCTTGTCGGGGCAGCAGGCCGACGCGCCGGATGATGTGTCCGATGCCGGCAATTTTCCGGCGCAGCCGGTGCGTATCATTGTTTATACCAGCCCGGGTGGGCTGATTGATTTTACGGCCCGGCGCTTTGCCGATATTGCCCGCAAGTACAGTGACCAGCCCTTTGTGGTGATCAACCGCCCCGGTGGCGGTGGCATTGTGGCGTTTGAAGAGGCGCTCCAACGTCCGGCGGACGGTTACACCATGCTGGCGGTGACGCGTTCGAATATTTCCAAGATGGTGGCCACTGGCCGTGATGGGCTGATCGATCAGCTCGACTGGCATTCCTATGTCATGGACAACCCGCATGTGCTGATCAGCAACCGGGACAGTGGCCTGACCAGTTGGCAGGCGCTGTACCGGGAGGCGGTTGAAAAGGCCGGAGGGCAGCTCTGGCTGGGTGCCGATATCGGCGGCGTCAAACATGTGTCCGGGGTGAAGATGGCCCGCCAGGCGGGTATCGAGATGCGCTGGATTCCCTATGGCAGCGGCGGGGAGGCGGTGGCAGCGCTGCTGGGGCAACTCGGCTCTACCTATCTGGGTAATCCCCGGGATGCCATGTCATCGGACGACCTCCAGATTATTGCGGTGGCGTCGGACAAGCGAATGGCCCAGTTTCCTGATGCGCCAACCTTTGAGGAACTGGGGGTGCCCGGGCTGAAGGATGAGAACATCTGGCGGGGCTTTGCATTCCGTCAGGGAATGCCTGAGGCGCGCCGTGCCTGGTTTACCGATCTGATGGAAAAGGTCACCAGCGACCCGGACTGGATCGAGAGCTGGGAAGGCGAGGGGGTCAATCTGCAGTACAAGGCCTCGGACGAGTTTCAGAAGATTGTTGCCCGTGACCGTGAAGAGTTTTCCTACTATCTGAAAGAGATCGGGCTGTTGCGCGAACGGGGCTCGCGACAGAGTCTGCTCGAAGGCATTGGCGATGCCCCGGCGCGGCAGTTTTTTACCGGCACCATTATCGTTCTCAATCTGTTGCTGGCGGTGATCCTGGCCCATTCGTCGTTCCGTCAACGCACCGGCGAACTGATGGTGCTCTCGGCGGTGGCCTCTCTGGCGGTGCTGTTCTTTGTGCTCAGCGCCTCACTGCCGCCACCCAGCCCCATTGACACCATTGGCGCGCGCGGCGTGCCCAGGTTGTGGATCTATCTGTTACTGCCCCTGGCGATCTACCAGGTATTCCTGGTGCTGCGGCACCGTGAGGCGGCGGGTGATCGCGAGCGGCCTTATCAGTTGTTCCGTTTTATCGGCATTGTCACCTGCTACATCCTGCTGGTGCCGTGGCTGGGCTATTTACTGGCCTCGGCAATCTATATGCCGGCGGCGCTGTGGTTTTTCGATTACCGCAAACCCCTGCGCATCGCCATTCTGACGGCAGGCTGGTTACTGTTTTCCTGGCTGGTGTTCCAGCGCGTGCTGTATGTCGATCTGCCGATTGGCAGGCTGTTCGGCTGACGGGGAGTTTTCATGATTGAACATCTGTTCGGCGGCATTGGCTCAGTACTGAGCTGGGTGCCACTGTTTGCCATCGTTGCCGGCATTGTGCTGGGTATCATGGTGGGTGCCATGCCGGGGTTGTCGCCCTCCATGGGGGTGGCATTGCTGGTGCCGTTCACCTATGGCATGTCACCGATGCTGGCGCTGATTCTGCTGGTGGCCATCTACATTGGTGCCAGTTACGGCGGCTCGATTACGGCGATCATGATCAATGCACCAGGCACGCCGTCGGCGGTGGTGACTGCCATTGATGGTTATCAGCTGACAAAGCAGGGAAAACCCGCCAGGGCATTGGGTATCTCGATTGTCACGTCCACGGTGGCGGGTGTGATAGGGACTCTGATACTGATTTTTTTCTCCGCGCCACTGGCGGCTGTTGCGGTGGGTTTCCATCCTGCCGAATATTTCGCGGTGGCGCTGTTTGGCTTGGCCACCATCTCCTCGCTGGCGGGCAAGAACTGGCTCAAGGCATTTGTCGCCGCCATGCTTGGCCTGTTGATCAATACCGTCGGTACTGATCCGATCTCCGGTGCCGAGCGCTTTACCTTCAACATTACGCCGCTCTCCGATGGCTTTCTTCTGATCCCCGCATTGATCGGTCTGTTTGCATTGAGCGAGGTGTTCAGTGGCATCGAAAAGCGCGAATTCAAACCGGCTCGCGCCTCGAACATCAAGGACGAATGGCCACGTCTGATCGATCACTGGAAGCTGCGTTTCGTTACGCTGCGCTCATCCATTATCGGCACCGTTATCGGCGTATTTCCCGGCGCGGGCGCCACGATTGCGGCGTTTATCAGTTATGACATTGCCCAGCGCATCAGCAAGAAGCCGGAGGCGTATGGCAAGGGCAGTGAAGAAGGGGTGGCTGCGGCGGAAGGTGCTAACTCAGGCTCTGTGGGCGGTGCCATGGTGCCGCTGCTGACACTGGGCATCCCGGGCAGTGCCACCACGGCGGTGTTGATCGGTGCCATGATGATCCACAAACTGAGCCCCGGCCCGCAGCTGTTTATCTCCAGCCCGGAGATTGTCTACGGCATCTTCGGGGCCATGCTGGTGGCCAATGTGGTGCTGTTGATCGTGGGGCTGGCCGGAAGTCGGCTATGGATTCATGTGACCAGTATCCCCAAGGAAATCCTGTTTGTACTGATTACCATGATGGCGACCATCGGCTCTTTCGCCGTGCGCAATTCAATGTTCGATGTGCTCTGCTGCCTGGGCTTCGGCATTATCGGCTGGATACTCAAACGCTATGACTATCCGTTGGCGCCGGTGATTCTCGGCATCGTGCTGGGCTCCATCGCCGAGACAAATTTCCGCCGGGCCATCATGATGGACGGCCTGGGTGTCTTCCTGAGCCGGCCGGTCAGCGCGGTGTTGCTCGTGTTGGCGGTACTCTCCTTTATCATCCCGCTGGTCGGGGCGCACCGCCGCCGCAAGGCAGCGCAAGGCGCCTGACATACCACCGGCCAGATGTGTTTGTTACTGGCAAAAAAAATGGAGCCTCATCTGAGGCTCCATTTTTGGCTGGCTATTGCGGCACAGCAAAGGCTGCGCCGCAATACCGGTCAGCTGGCTTGCGCTACCGGAATCTTCACCCCGTCAGCCACCTTCTGGTACTCGGCGATCTGATCGAAGTTCAGGTAACGGTAGATCTCCGCTGACATGGAGTCGATGGTGTTGGCGTACACCATGTATTCCTCTGTCGTGGGCAGCTTGCCGATGACCGCAGCCACCGATGCCAGCTCGGCAGACGCCAGGTATACATTGGCGCCCTGGCCGAGTCGGTTCGGGAAGTTACGGGTCGAGGTGGACACCACGGTGCTGTTCGGGGCGACACGGGCCTGGTTGCCCATGCACAGGGAGCAGCCTGGCATCTCGGTACGCGCACCGGCGCGGCCGTAGATGTTGTAGTAGCCCTCGTCGGACAGCTGGTGCTGGTCCATCTTGGTCGGCGGTGCAATCCACAGGCGGGTGGTCAGCGAGCCGCTGGGGATTTGCTCCAGCAGTTTGCCGGCCGCGCGGAAGTGGCCGATGTTGGTCATGCAGGAACCGATGAACACTTCGTCGATCTTGTCGCCGGCCACGTCGGACAGGGTCTTGGCATCGTCCGGGTCGTTCGGGCAGCACAGGATCGGCTCTTTGATCTGGTCCATATCGATCTCGATCACCTGGGCGTACTCGGCGTCCTTGTCGGCGCGCATCAGGGTCGGGTTGGCCAGCCAGTCGTTCATCTTGTTGATGCGGCGCTCGATGGTGCGGGCGTCGCCGTAACCGTTACCAATCATCCACTTCAGCAGGGTGATGTTGGACTTCAGGTACTCGGTCACGCTGTCTTCGGACAGGGTGATGGTGCAGCCTGCGGCAGAACGCTCGGCGGAGGCGTCAGACAGTTCGAACGCCTGCTCCACGGTCAGGTCTTCCAGGCCTTCGATCTCGAGGATGCGGCCGTTGAAGACGTTCTTCTTGCCTTTCTTCTCGACGGTCAGCAGGCCTTCCTTGATCGCTTGCAGCGGAATGGCGTGAACCAGATCGCGCAGGGTGATGCCGGGCTGACGCTTGCCCTTGAAGCGCACGACAACCGATTCCGGCATATCCAGCGGCATGACGCCGGTGGCGGCGGCAAAGGCCACCAGGCCGGAGCCGGCCGGGAAGGAGATGCCCAGCGGGAAACGGGTGTGGGAATCACCACCGGTGCCGACGGTGTCCGGCAGCAGCATGCGGTTCAGCCAGCTGTGGATGATGCCGTCGCCGGGGCGCAGGGAGACGCCGCCACGGTTCATGATGAAGTCGGGCAGGGTGTGGTGAGTTTCCACATCGACCGGCTTCGGGTAGGCAGCGGTATGGCAGAAGGACTGCATGGTCAGGTCGGCCTGGAAGCCCAGGCAGGCCAGATCCTTCAGTTCGTCGCGGGTCATGGGGCCGGTGGTGTCCTGGGAGCCGACGGTGGACATCTTCGGTTCGCAGTACATGCCCGGGCGCACGCCCGGCAGGCCGCAGGCCTTGCCGACCATCTTCTGGGCCAGGGTGAAACCCTTGCCGGTGTCGACGGGCTGCTGGGGCTTCTTGAACAGGTCGGTTTCCGGCAGGCCGAGGGATTCCCGTGCCTTGCTGGTCAGGCCGCGACCGATGATCAGGTTGATACGGCCGCCGGCGCGGACTTCATCCAGGATGACCGGGGATTTCAGTTCGAAGGTGCTGAGTACGTCGTCGGTGCCGCTTGTGGTGATCTTGCCCTCGTAGGGGAAGATGTCCACGACATCGCCCATGTTCAGATTGTTGACGTCGGCCTCGAAGGGCAGGGCGCCGGAATCTTCCATGGTGTTGAAAAAGATCGGTGCGATCTTGGTGCCGATGCAGACGCCGCCAGCGCGCTTGTTGGGGACGAACGGCATATCGTCGCCGAAGTGCCACAGCACGGAGTTGGTGGCGGATTTGCGTGAGGAGCCGGTGCCGACGACATCGCCGACGTACGCGACGGCGTGGCCTTGCGCTTTCAGGGCTTCCATCTGCTTGAGCGGACCGATGTCACCAGGCTTGTCCGGGGTGATGCCGTCGCGCTCGTTCTTGAGCATGGCGTTGGCGTGCACCGGGATATCCGGGCGGCTCCAGGCGTCCTGGGCCGGGGACAGGTCGTCCGTGTTGGTTTCACCGGTGACCTTGAAGACGGCGACGGTGATTTTCTCTGCCACGGCGGGCTTGCTGGTGAACCATTCGCCGTCAGCCCAGGACTGCATCACGCTTTTGGCGTGGGCATTGCCGTCTTTGGCTTTTTCTTCCACATCGTGGAAGGCGTCGAATACCAGCAGGGTGTGCTTGAGTGCTTCGGCGGCGATTGCAGCGGTTTCTTCGTCATCCAGCTGGTCGATCAGCGGCTGGACGTTGTAGCCGCCCTGCATGGTGCCGAGCAGGCGGGTGGCGTGTTTGCGATCGATCAGCGGGGAGCTGGCTTCGCCTTTGGCGACTGCGGCCAGAAAGGCGGCCTTCACATAAGCGGCCTGGTCAACACCGGGCGGAACACGGTTGGTGATCAGGTCCAGAATGAATTCTTCCTCGCCCTTGGGCGGGTTTTTCAGCAGTTCCACCAGAGCAGCAACTTGCTGTTCATTCAATGGTTTAGCTGGCACGCCTTCGGCAGCGCGCTCTTCCACATGTTTGCGATAGGCTTCAAGCACAGCGCATCCCTCGTCTCGTCTTGGTTTGGATTTCTTTTGGAAATCAAACGCTTGGGGTGTATTTGGGGTGTTTGTGAGGTGTGTTACGGCGCGCGGATTATAGCCTTTCTGCGCTCTGATCGAAAGGGGCGCGTGGCCGGGTTGTCACACAGGTCGTCGCCGAGGTTGTCATCGAGTGCGTCAGGGGCGCTTTTTATAGGGGTTGCGGTGAACGCCATCGCTGCGGCGAAAGCGCTTGTAGCTCCAAAGATACTGGGCCGGGGCTTCGCGAACCAGTGATTCCACGGAGCGGTTGAGTGCCCGCAGCGCCTGATCAATGTCCTCGCTGTAGATGGCGGGGTCCGGGTCCCGGAAGCGGATCTCGAAGCCGCGGGTGCCTGGCAGGCGCAGTGCGCTGGCCATGAACACGCGGGCGCCGGTCTGCTGGATCAGCTTGTTGCTCAGGGTGCCAGTGTAGGCGCTGTGACCGAAAAACGGCGCGAAGCGGCCGCTGCCCTGGTCGGCGACCTGGTCAGGCAGGATGGCGGTCAGGACCGGCTCCCGCTTCAGGGTACGCACCAGGCCGACCACACCACGTGCCGTGGCCGGGTACATGGTGGTGCCGAAGTGCTCGCGGCCCTGTTTGACCAGCGTATCGACCTGGTCCAGGCCGGAGGGCTTGAACATGGCATGCAGGGGGAAATGATTGCTGAGCCAGAAGTTGAGCACCTCCCAGCAACCCAGATGGGGAACCAGAATGATCGCCGGACGGTTTTCACCCAGTGTGTCGCGCAGTGCCTGATCGCCCACGACATCCCGGATCAGTGGCAGCGCCTTGTCGGGCTGTTGCCACAGAAAGGCGATTTCGGCGCTGGATTTGCCGCCTTCGATCATGGCGGCACGCGTCAGCAGGGCCTGCTCGGCCGGGCTCAGTTCAGGGAAGCACAGGGCGATGTTGATCCGGGCGATCCTCAATGCCTTGCTGGGCAGCCAGCCGCCGAACCAGCCAAGCGCTGCGCCAAGGGCCCGATTGAGGGACAGTGGCAGGGAGCCCACCAGTCGCAGCGCGAGAAGGGCCAGTCCGCCTTTGAGCTGTTGCCTGCGTGGTGAGCGGGTTTTGGCCATGCTGTGTTCTCGTTGCTGCCGGGGAGCGGGTTCTGGGGTCGGCATTATAGAAGTGACTGACGGGTGGCGCATAGGGCTGCGCAGGAAGGGCTGTGCGGCAGGGGCAGCAGGAAGAGCTGTGCAGAGGAGCGCACTCGGGTGTGCGAGAGGTTGTTGCAGAAGGTTATACTGCCGGGCCCTGTATTCCCGGACTGTTCTCCTTATGCACGACATCTCTGCCGTACGCGATTTTCTGCCATGCCCGACACCGCAAGCATGGCTGGACTGGGCGGACCAGCACCCTGACATCCTGTTGATTGACCATGCCCATTGCGAGAAGAAGGCGGCGGCCACGGCGGTGAACATGATGTTCCGCTACATGAACCGCCCGGAGCTGCTGGATGCCCTGAGCCGTCTGGCCCGCGAGGAATTGCTGCATTTCGAGCAGGTGCTCGCCATGTTGCGCCGTCGCGACGTGAACTACCGGGCCCTGTCGTCCTCGCGCTATGCCCAGGGGCTGCGCCAGCATGCGCGCACCAGCGAGCCGGGGCGGCTGGTGGACTTGCTGATCATCGGTGCCCTGATCGAGGCACGCTCCTGCGAGCGTTTCGCCGCGCTGGCGCCGCGGGTGGATGAGGAGCTGGGGCGCTACTACTACTTTCTCCTGAAGAGCGAGGCCCGGCATTTCGAGGATTACCTGGGGCTGGCGACCCTTTATGCGGGCGAGGACATCGGCCCCCGGGTCGCGTTCTTCAGCGCGCTGGAAGCGGATCTGGTGACCCTGCCGGACCGCGAATTCCGCTTTCATTCCGGGCCACCTGGCGAGGAAGTGGCCCTCCAGTCCATGCCCTGAGGCCGGCTCAGGCGCCTTGAGGCCTTCACGTGGGCGCTGGCAGGGCCTCGGGGCTGAATGACTTTTCAGTCGGATATCTTTACTTGTTAGCAATGGAACGCTGGGCTATTCTCGGATAAGTAGTGCGTCTACAACTTTATTACGACTGCTCGACTCGAAGAAAAACAGGACAACAACACGATACTCCCGGGAGAGTACCAATGAGAAAGATAACAAAGGCCATGCTGCCTGTGTTGCCACTAGCTCTTGTGCTGGTCGGCTGCGGCAGTGATTCCAAGGTCTCTGTGCCGCCAAAGGGTGACCAGAGCTATTTGACCTATGAGGTGGGCACCAGCCCTCGTTTCGATCCGGCAGCATCAGATCTGCCCTTCAACAACGATATTATATTCTTGACTCCCGCCGGCTCTCAGGGTGCCAGCTTTGATGGCACAGCTGATGTAGGGAACCCTGGAGGTAATCCAGTTCTGGAGGGACTCAATCGACTTGACGGTTTTTCAACCTCTGCGCCCTTCGATCTACTCATCGAGGGTAGCTTGGATCCGGATTCAGTGATGGCAGGCGTCAATGTGTTCCTGGTGGAGCTCAGCAGCAATGGCGATGCTCTGGACCCGGCTAACATCGATATGCAGAACCCTGTCGCGGGCCTGGCTCCGATTGAGGTTAAAGTGTTGTCGCTGGATTCTGGAACAGATAATGCTATCCGGATCATGCCTACAGCGCCGCTTGCGCCGAAAACAAAGTATCTCGTATTTCTGAGTAACGGCTTGAGCCCGATTCTCGATGCACAAGGCGAACCGATTACGCGAACCTGGATATACAATGCTTTGACGTCGCCTGCTTTTACGCCCTCTGGTGCGCTGGGCAGTGTGAAACAGCTCGTAAACGGCTGGCAAGCGTTGGCAAGCGCTTTCTTGCAAGTTGCAAGTGGTGGGAATCTGGATGCATCTGCGGCGGCAGATTCAGTGACGCTCGCCTACACCTTCACTACGACTGATCCTGAGGCTCCCTTGCTTGCTATGGGAGCGCCTCGTGCAGCACTGGTACAAGCGCAGCTGGGTTTTGGTATTGATGCGCCTGAGGCAATCAGTAATGCGGCAACGCTGGAAGCCATGGGGCTGTTGAGCACCCCGAGCGCTCGGCCTCTGGGTATTGCCGCCTCTACGGCCATTGATCTTAATGTGCTCACCGGTGGGGCGCTGCCTGCGGGCGTTGGTAGGTTATACACTGGCTACATCAAACTGCCTTACTATCTCGACGTGCCCTCGGAGCCTGGCGACACGAGTTATACCTCGCGTGCCTGGACTGCGGATCAGCAATTGGGCCAGATTTTGAGTGGTTCTCTTCCTGCGGGCGCGCCTTCTTTGCCGCCTGCTGATGTCGATGGTGCCTTCAATGTGACTTACCGCTATCCGTTCGCACATCAGCGCCACGAGGAGTCTGTGCCCCTGCAGGTGACGTTGCCGGAGGCGGATCATGTGCCAGCCAATCCTGCGTTTGGCGGCGCAGATTGTGAGGCCGTACGTCCGGATGGCTATCCTGTTGTGATATACGTTCATGGCATCAGAAGTGATCGTGCCTCTGTGGCAGCTTTGGCGCACTCTCTGGCTGACAATTGTGTTGCTACCGTTGCCATAGATCTGCCGGTTCATGGCGTGTCTGCAGCGGGGGGCTTTGCTGATTTGAACGTAGAAAGCTCAACAGCCTTTGATTTTGGAGTGCTGTACGGCGAGGACAATGCGCCACGAGAGCGTTTCTTTAATGATGCCGGAGGTTCAGGGGCTCAGTTTATCAATTTGATGACATTGGCAAATACCCGCGACAACCTCCGCCAAAGCGTCATGGACTTGCTTAATCTGAATGCCAGTCTGGATGACATTGATACTGAACTGCAAAGCGAGGGTTTAATCGGGCTGGACAGTGGTTCTGTGCAGGTCATAGGTGTTTCCCTCGGCGGGATCGTGGGCACTGTATTTGCGACAGTCAACGAGCTGGCTATTCAGGCTGACACATCAGTACCGGGTTTTTCGTCCAACTTGAACCCGATTCGTGGCCTTGTTGCATCTGCAGCAGGCAGCCAGTTGACGCAGATCCTGATTAATTCAGATACGTTTGCGCCAGTGATCAATGGTGGTTTGGGAGCTGCGGGCGTGTTGCCGAACACCGCCAACTACGAGCGTTTTATCTATACGGCGCAGAGCATGGTGGATTCGGGTGACCCGGTCAATTTTGCCGAGCGGCTTGCCGGGCTGGGCGTTCCGGTGCTGTTGCAGCAAATTGTTGGCGGCGGTGATGCTACGGGCTTGGGTGATGCCAAAGTCTATATTCCGGATGCGGTAGTTCCGAATGTTGCCGTAGTGACTGAGGCTCCACTGGCTGGCACAACGCCGCTTGCGGCATTGCTTGGTGCTTCTGCGGCCGCGCCTGGGGCGGTGGATGTCAGTGAGGGGAATGCAGTGGTAAATCTGACTATCGGTCACCATGCAAGCCTGCTGCGTCCTAATGAGTCGGACGATGAGGCGCCGACCAACGGTGAAATGTTGGCTACAGCGGAGCTTCAGACCCAGGCCGTATCCTTTGTGCTTAGTTTTGGCCAGCAGACTGGGGTTGGATCAGCCGGCTCTGGCGCTGCTGCTCCCTTCATCGACACGAATGTCCCGGAGCTCTGAAGGTTTTTAACTGCTAACGTTAAAAAGCCCGCTTGTTTAAAGCGGGCTTTTTTTGTCGTGGCTGCTGGCGGACTCAAGTTCGCTGGAGGCGGAGAACATGCAAGCTTCAGTGGGGCTGGAGATTGTCCTGTCTCCGGGATAGGTGAACCGGAGGAGAGTGCACAGAATTTCGGGCTGATGGAGGGTGTTGGATACCCTCTACTTTACCTGATGTCAGAGTTGGCACGGAGAATTGTTGATGTGAAAGCTTTCCAGCTTCATATCTTGAGTACTGTCTGCCTTGATCCACCAGCCTGCATCGCCCCAGTCACCCAGCACCCAGCGCCTGCCGGTGCCGCTGGATAGCGGCACGTCATGTACGGCCGGGCGGTGGGTGTGGCCGTGGATGAGATCCATGACGCCAGCGGCTTCCATCTCACGCACCACTTCTTCCGGTGTCACATCCATGATGTTGCTGGCTTTGTTGGCATTCTCATGGGCGCTTTTCATGCGGATCATCTGCGCGATCATGCGCCGCTCGGCCAGCGGTTTGGCGAGCATGTCTGCTTGCCAGGCCGGGTCGCGGGTCTGCTTGCGGAACGCCATGTATTTCTCGTCGGCGGTGCACAGGCTGTCACCGTGCATCAGCAGTACCGGGCGGCCATACAGATCGACCACGGTGCCGTCGTCGAGCAGGGTGCCGCCGCACTGGGCGGCGAAGGTGCTGCCGAGCAGGAAGTCGCGATTGCCGTGCATGAAGTACAGGGTGCTGCCGCTGTCGCTGAAACGGCGAAACGCTGCGATGGCCTGGAGGTGAAACGGGTTATCGTCATCGTCACCGATCCAGGTCTCGAACAGATCGCCGAGCACATAGAGTGCATCGCAGCTGCCCGCGTGTTCGGTGAGCAGTGTTGCCAGGGCGTCCAGGTGTTGGGGGCGCCCCTCGTCCAGGTGCAGGTCGGAAATAAACAGGGTGTAGCGCATTATTTCGGGCTGTCGTCGTTGGCGGCCGTCGTCAGTCGGCGGGCACTTTTTATGATAACCCGCTCCTGCGGGACGTTGGGGGCGGGCATGCCGCCCAGCATCGCGCCGCCGGTGGCGACGGCGCTGATTTTGTCCACGACCTCTTCCATGCCTTCGATGACTTCACCAAACACGGTGTAGCCCCAGGTTGCCGGTGTCTTGCCCCGGTGATCCAGGCTGGTGTTATTCACGGTGTTGATGAAGAACTGGCTGGTGGCCGAATGGGGGTCGCCGGTGCGGGCATAGGCCACGGTGCCACGGCGGTTGCGCAGGCCGTTATCGGCTTCGTTGCGGATCGGGTCGGCGGTTTCCTTGCGGGCGTGTACCGAGGTAAAACCGCCGCCCTGGATCATGAAGCCCGGGATTACCCGGTGAAACACGGTGTCGTCGTACCACTGGTGGTCGACGTACTCCAGGAAGTTGGCGACGGACAGCGGCGCCTTGTCCGGGAACAGGGCGATCACGATGGTGCCTTTACTGGTTTCCAGTACAACTTTGGGGCGCTCGTCGTCGGAGGCGCCAGCGCCGGCTGCGAGAGGCAGCAGGGCGGCCAGGATGATCAGCAGTCGACGCATGGCGGTTTATCCTCTAAAGGTCAATCTTCTATAATTTCGGCGCTTTCGATCAGCACCGTTTCACTGGGTACGTCCTGGTGACCACCACGGGAGCCGGTGGCGACATTGCGGATGCGCTCGACCACTTCGTCGCCTTCAACCACTTCGCCGAAAACAGCGTATCCCCAGCCATCCTGGCTGCGTGCCTTGTCCAGGAAATGGTTATCCCCGACATTGATGAAGAACTGGGCAGTGGCAGAATGAGGATCTGACGTGCGCGCCATGGCGACGGTGCCGGTGTTGTTGGACAGACCGTTGTCGGCTTCGTTCTTGACCGGTGCCCGGGTCGGCTTCTGCTCCATCTTTTCGGTGAATCCGCCGCCCTGAATCATGAAGTTGCTGATGACCCGGTGGAAGACGGTGCCGTTGTAGAAGCCGTCTTTGACGTACTGCACGAAGTTGGCCACGGTCTCCGGTGCCTTGTCGGCGTCGAGACGGATGACAATCGTGCCATAGGTGGTGGTGAGCGCCGCTTTCATCAGGAGGTCCTCCAAGCTTTGACTGACAGGGGGCGCACTGTACACTAGCGCCCCCGGTGACCGGAACCTTTTCAGGGCCGGTTTCAGAATGATGCATCCTGCCACAGGAAGCTGCAGACAGCATGACTGAGCATACCGATACACCGACTCATTTTATCCGCCAGATCATCGACAAGGACCTGGCGGAAGGCAAGCACGGCGGCAAGGGTGAGAACATTGTCACCCGGTTTCCGCCTGAGCCCAATGGCTATCTGCACATTGGCCATGCGAAATCCATATTCCTGAACTTTGGCCTGGCAGAGCAATATCGGGGCACCTGCACGCTGCGCTTTGATGATACCAATCCGGAGAAGGAGTCAGAGGAGTATGTGGCTTCCATCCGCGCCGATGTCAGCTGGCTGGGCTGCCAGTGGGCCGGCGATGTGCGCTATGCCTCGGATTACTTTGATGTCATTTATGCCTGCGCGGTAAGCCTGATCCAGGCCGGCCACGCCTATGTGGACAGCCAGACACCGGAACAGATCGCCGCCAATCGTGGCGATTTCACCCATCCCGGGACAGACAGCCCGTTCCGCGAGCGCAGCGCCGGGGAAAATCTGGCGCTGTTCGAGGCCATGCGCCAGGGCGAGCTGGACGAGGGTACGGCGGTGCTGCGGGCGAAGATCGACATGCGCGCGCCGAACATGAACATGCGCGACCCGGTGCTGTACCGCATCCGCAAGGTGCGTCACCACCAGACCGGCGATACCTGGTGCATCTACCCGATGTACGACTTCACGCACCCGATCTCTGATGCCATCGAAGGCATCACCCACAGCCTGTGTACGCTGGAGTTCGAGGCGCACCGGCCCCTGTATGACTGGGTGCTGGACAAGCTGGAAGGCCTGCAGTCGTTCCCGTCACGGCCACGGCAGTATGAATTTGCCCGGTTGAACCTGAACTACACCGTGACCAGCAAGCGCAAGCTCAAGCAGCTGGTGGACGACGGGCACGTTGACGGCTGGGATGACCCCCGCATGCCCACCATCAGCGGCCTGCGCCGCCGTGGCTATACCCCGGCGGCAGTGCGCCGCTTCTGCGATATGGTGGGTGTGGCGCGGGCGGATTCGGTGGTGGATATGGGCATGCTGGAGTCGGCCATTCGTGATGACCTGAACCGGCATGCGCCCCGTGCCATGTGTGTATTGCGGCCGCTGAAGCTGGTGATCGAGAACTGGCCCGCCGGGCAGGTCGAGCAGCTGGATGCGCCGATGCACCCGCAGAACGACGCCATGGGCACGCGCCAGATCCCGATGTCCGGGGAGGTCTTCATTGATCGTGAGGATTTCCAGGAGGAGGCGAACAAGAAGTTCAAGCGCCTGGTGCTGGGTGACCGCGTGCGGCTGCGCTACGGCTATGTGGTGCGTGCGACGGACGTGATCAAGAATGACCAGGGCGAGGTCGTCGAGGTGCGCTGCACCTATGATCCGGACACTCTGGGCAAGAACCCCGAGAACGACGAAGGGCAGGGCAAGCTGCGCGGTGTGATCCACTGGGTATCAGCGGCGCAGGGTGTGCCCTGTGAGGTGCGCCTGTATGACCGCCTGTTTACCAGTGCCAGCCCGGAGCGGGAGGAAGAGGGCTTTGCTGCGTGCCTGAATCCGGCGTCCCTGAGGGTGCTTGAGGGCGCCATTGCCGAGCCGTCGCTGGCTGCTGCGCCGGTAGAGAGCCGGTTCCAGTTTGAGCGGGAAGGGTATTTCTGTGTCGACCGGGACAGCCGGGCGGAGCGGCCGGTGTTTAATTTGACGGTGGGGTTGCGGGAGTCGTTTTGAGCGGCGGGGCGTTGTAGAGCCCCGGTGCGCTTCGCTTCGCTCAGCACACCCTACGGGAGCTACAGGGCCGCGTAGGGTGTGCTGAGCAAGGCGAAGCGCACCATTCCCTCAGAGTGCCCCTTTACCTGAACGCCTTCTCCCCAGCCTCCAGCGTCTGAAAAATCAACGTATTGATGGTCATCGGCCCCACACCACCGGGTACCGGTGTCCACGCGCTGACCCGCTCGGTCAACGGCCCAAGCTCAATGTCGCCCACGCCGCCGGGGTGATAGCCGGCATCCACCACTACCGCGCCATCCTTGATCCACTCTGCCTTGATGAACTCCGGCTTGCCGACAGCGCCGATCAGCACGTCTGCCTGGCGGATGTGGTTGGCCAGATCCTGTGTGCGGGAGTGGCAGATGGTCACGGTGGCATTGGCCCCCAGCAACATCATGGCCATGGGCTTGCCGAGAATGGCGCTGCGCCCGACCACCACGGCGTGTTTGCCCTCCAGTGCCACCTGGTAATGCTCCAGCAGACGCATGATGCCTTTCGGCGTGGCGCAGCCGTAGGCGGCTTCGCCCATGCTCATGCGGCCGAAACCGAGGCAGGTGACGCCGTCGACGTCCTTCTCCAGGGCGATGGCGTCAAAGCAGGCGCGCTCGTCGATCTGTGGCGGCACCGGATGCTGCAGCAGGATGCCATGCACGTCCGGGTCGGCGTTCAATTCAGCGATCCGGGCCAGCAGCGTCTCGGTGCTGGTGTCCTCCGGCAGCTCGATGGCCAGGGATTTCATGCCCACGCGCTCGCAGGCATTGCCTTTCATGCGCACATAGGTGGCCGAGGCCGGGTCGGCACCGACCAGCAGTGTGGCCAGAATAGGGGTGCGGCCACCCGCGCTTTCGCTTAACGCGGTCACGCGCTCGCGCATTTCGGCTTCAAATTTCTGGGCCAGGGCCTTGCCATCAAGAACCAGCGCACTCATCGGCGTCATATCTCCCGGAAGCGGTTGAAAAAAAGGTGTGTCTGCTGAGCGGCGCATTCTCGCATGGATCAGCGCCCTGTGCAGCCGTATCCGGGCATTTACCGGGTGCCCTCGGGCGGTGGCGCTGTATACTAACTGAGCACTCGCACGGCAATGCATGAGAAACAGAGACTTGTGCGTTGACGCTCCAGTGGGGCGCGCGTATTATGCCGCCTCGCTCGAGTTGCATGTTTCGGGGTGTAGCGCAGCCTGGTAGCGCGCCTGCTTTGGGAGCAGGATGTCGGGGGTTCAAATCCCTCCTCCCCGACCAATTCGTTCGACCGTCAGTATCGCAGTAGCGTTGCTGGCAGGTCTTTCGAGCTGGTCACGTACGATGCTGGTCACGACAGTTCGGTGATGTCATGCGCCTGTAGCTCAATTGGATAGAGCAACGGCCTTCTAAGCCGTAGGTTGCAGGTTCGAGCCCTGCCAGGCGTACCATTTCGTAATGGGTGCCACGCAGCAGGGTGCGGCCGCAGGGTACGTATCTACGGCAAAGCGGTTTCAAAGGTGCGTCAGTTGTAACACCTCAGTGTTAAATGGTGGCTGTAGCTCAGTTGGTAGAGCCCCGGATTGTGACTCCGGTGGTCGTGGGTTCAAGTCCCATCAGCCACCCCATCTGCCAGACAAACGGCGCCCTCATCGGGCGCCGTTTTTCGTTGTGCTGCAGACGAGGCTGCGGGCCAGAACGCTGCGCGCCCCGGTGGTAAGAGTGTGCTGGTGGCGTGGGCGGCACAGCATCAGCTATAATCGCGGCCCTTCTCGGATGCTGCCTGCTGAGTCATGTGTTCAGGCAGAAATTCCAAAACAGATTATATCTTTATAAAGAGGAAGTTATGCAGGTTTCCGTAGAAACAACTTCAGGTCTTGAGCGGCGCGTCACTGTAGGTGTGCCGGCCGACAAGCTGGACAGCGCGGTCAAGACTCGCCTGGCGGATGCTCAGAAGAACCTGCGTGTGGACGGCTTCCGACCCGGCAAGGTGCCCATGGGTGAAGTCAAGCGCCGCTTCGGCAAGGCCGTGCGGGATGAGGTACTCAGCGAAGTGATGCGCGAGTCCTTCATCGACGCCGTCAGCAAGGAAAAGATCGAGCCAGCGGGCATGCCGCAGTTCGAAGCCACTGTGAATGAGCCGGGCAAGGACCTGGAGTTCGTGGCTACCTTTGAGGTGTACCCGGAGGTCGCACTGGCGGCATTCGACGCCATTGAGGTGGAAAAGCCGGTGGCCGAGATCGGCGACGCCGACGTGGACAAGATGATCGAGCAGCTGCGTGGCCAGCGCGCTACATATGAAGTGGTCGAGCGGGCGGCAGAGCAGGGCGACCGGGTCAACATCAACTATGTTGGCACCCGTGACGGTGAAGCGTTTGAAGGTGGCACGGCGGATGGTCAGCAGCTGGTGCTGGGCTCCGGGCAGATGATTCCGGGCTTCGAGGACGGCATCGTCGGCATGAAAGCCGGTGAAGAGAAGAGCATTGATGTGACCTTCCCGGAGGATTACCAGGCCGAAGACCTGAAAGGCCAGGCCGTCAAGTTCGCCATCACCGTCAACAAGGTTGAAGCACAGAAGCTGCCTGAAGTGGATGACGAGTTCATGGCGTTGTTCGGCGTCAAGGATGGCGGTATGGACGCCTTCCGTACGGAAGTGCGCGGCAATATGGAGCGCGAACTGCGTAATGCCGTGAAGGGCAAGGTCAAGGAACAGATCATGGGCGGTCTCGTTGCCGCGCACAGCTTTGACGTACCTGCTGCCCTGGTGACCGGTGAAATCCAGCGCATGCGTCAGCAGATGATGCAGCAATTCGGTGGCGGCCAGCAGTTTGATGCCAGCATGTTGCCGGAAGAGCTGTTCAAGGAGCAGGCGGAGCGCAGTGTGCGTCTGGGCCTGATCGTGCGTCAGATCCTGGAGCAGCATGAGCTGAAGGCAGACGCCGACAAGGTGCGCTCTCAGGTTGAGGAAATTGCGTCCCAGTACGAGTCGCCGGAAGAGGTGGTCAACTGGGTTTACAGCAACCCGCAGCAGCTGCAGCAGATCGAAGGCGCCGTGCTCGAAGAGCAGGTTGTCGAGCTGGTGCTGGGCCAGGCCAAAGTGTCTGAAAAGGTACTGCCGTACGAAGAAGCGGTGGCGCGTCAGCAGGGCTGAATGCGCTAATACCCGCACAGAAAACGGGGCCTTCGGGCCCCGTTTTGCGTTTTTTATCGCCGCTTTGTGCAAGATTTGCGCAACCGCAGGGTGTTTCACGCCGGCTTTATAGACGTTGTTCCGGGTGCGTCATAAGATGCTGTGAATAGTCAGCACAAAACAGGACCAGTGAATGATAGATATCAGCGGCAGCATGTCACAGCTTACCTCTCAGGCAGCCTCCCACGGCGGTCAGGATCCCTCCGCGTTGGGTCTGGTGCCGATGGTGATCGAGCAGACCGCTCGGGGTGAACGCTCTTTCGACATCTATTCCCGTCTGCTCAAGGAGCGGGTGATCTTTCTGGTAGGCCAGGTGGAAGACCAGATGGCCAATCTGATTGTGGCGCAGATGCTGTTTCTGGAGTCGGAGAATCCGGACAAGGATATACATCTGTATATCAACAGCCCCGGCGGTTCCGTGACGGCCGGCATGGCCATCTACGACACCATGCAGTTCATCAAGCCGGCGGTGTCCACCATGTGTATCGGCCAGGCGGCGAGCATGGGCTCCTTCCTGCTGACCGCGGGTGAGAAGGGCAAGCGCTTCGCGCTGCCAAACTCCCGCATCATGATTCACCAGCCGCTCGGCGGCTTCCAGGGTCAGGCCTCGGATATCGAGATCCATGCCCGGGAGATTCTCAAGATCAAGGCACGGCTGAACGACCTTCTGGCGCACCATACCGGCCAGTCGATAGAAATACTGGAGCGGGATACAGACCGGGACAACTTCATGGATCCGGCAGACGCGCTCAAGTATGGTCTTATAGATCAGGTACTTAGTAAGCGGTCAGTATAACGCCCCCGGGGGAGTGGTCCGCGCTGCAGGCCGCTCTCTATACGGCACAGGCGGCGGCAGGCTTGAAAAAGCCCTGCGTTGCCTGCATCTTGAAGACAAAGAGAGGTTGAAAGCGGCGGTTGCCGTGAGTCAACACAGCGAGAGGCGACCCTGATGACCGATCACACCGGCGGAAAGAGCGAAGACGGCAAGTTGCTGTACTGCTCGTTTTGCGGCAAAAGCCAGCACGAGGTGCGCAAACTGATTGCCGGCCCTTCGGTATTCATCTGTGACGAATGCGTGGACCTCTGCAACGATATCATTCGTGAAGAAGTCAGCGAGGATGCGGCCGAGGACGAGTCCCGGCGCCTGCCCAAACCCCATGAAATCAAAGCGACGCTGGACGATTTTGTTATCGGCCAGGAGCGCGCCAAGAAGGTGCTGTCTGTCGCGGTATACAACCACTACAAGCGTCTGCGCGGCGGCCCGGACAATGCCGTGCCGAGCAAGACCGGCGGCAAGAAAGGCGAGGAAATCGAGCTGGGCAAGAGCAACATCCTGCTCATCGGCCCCACCGGCAGCGGCAAGACCCTGCTGGCAGAAACGCTCGCGCGCCTGCTGAACGTACCCTTCACCATTGCCGATGCCACCACCCTCACCGAGGCGGGCTATGTCGGCGAAGACGTGGAAAACATCATCCAGAAACTGCTGCAGAAGTGCGACTACGATGTGGAGCGCGCCCAGATGGGTATCGTGTACATCGACGAGATCGACAAGATCTCGCGCAAGTCCGATAACCCCTCCATTACCCGGGACGTGTCCGGGGAGGGCGTTCAGCAAGCGCTGCTGAAACTGATTGAAGGGACTGTTGCCTCGGTGCCGCCCCAGGGCGGGCGCAAGCATCCGCAGCAGGAATTCCTGCAAGTGGATACCTCCAACATCCTGTTCGTCTGTGGTGGTGCCTTCGCGGGCCTCGAGAAGATCATTCGCGAGCGTTCCGAGAAAGGCGGCATCGGTTTCTCCGCCGAGGTGAAAAGCAAGGACAAGACCGTCAATGTCGGTCAGACCCTGCTGGATGTGGAGCCGGAAGATCTGATCAAGTTTGGTCTGATCCCGGAGTTTATCGGTCGTCTGCCAGTGATCGCGACGCTGGAAGAGCTGTCCGAAGACGCGCTGATCCAGATCCTGACCGAGCCGCGTAACGCCCTGACCAAACAGTACGGCCGCCTGTTCGATATGGAAGGGGTGGAGCTGGACTTCCGCGAGGACGCCCTGCGGGCTGTGGCCCACAAGGCCATGGAGCGCAAGACAGGCGCGCGCGGGCTGCGTTCGATCCTGGAGAATGTGCTGCTGGATACCATGTATCAGGTGCCGT
Source organism: Alcanivorax sp. (assembly GCA_022565695.1). Taxonomy (GTDB): domain Bacteria; phylum Pseudomonadota; class Gammaproteobacteria; order Pseudomonadales; family Alcanivoracaceae; genus Isoalcanivorax. The sequence goes on from JAIUME010000002.1 coordinate 60,628, forward strand.
CCCAGGAAGGCGTTGCGAAGGTGGTCATTGATGCCGCCACCATCAAGGGTGAATCTGAGCCGCTGCTGATCTATGAGCGCAGCGAGCAATCCTCCAAAGTGGCCCCGGAGTGATCCGGGGCACCAAAAACGAGGCCTGACGTGCTGAAAGATATCCCCCTGCTGCCACTGCGTGACGTAGTGGTCTATCCGCACATGGTAATCCCGCTGTTTGTCGGGCGAGCCAAATCCATTCGCGCGCTGGAAGTGGCCATGGCCGGCGACAAGCAGGTGCTGCTCGTCGCCCAGCGCAACGCTACCGATGATGATCCCGGTGCTGAAGAGCTGCATCGCGTGGGTACGATATCGACGATCCTGCAGATGCTGCGCCTGCCTGACGGCACCGTCAAAGTGCTGGTGGAAGGCAGCGGCCGCGCTCATGTGGTCAAGGTCGATTTCAACGACGAGTGTGTTGTGGCTGATGCCCGCGAGCTGGGCGAACGCCTGCCGCCAGAGAATGAAGCAGAAGCCCTCAGCAAGACACTGCTGGAGCAGTTCGAACAGTATGTGAAGCTGTCAAAGAAAGTGGCGCCGGAAATCGTCAGTTCCGTGTCTTCCATTGACGAGCTGGGCCGGTTGACCGACACCATCGCTGCGCACCTTCAATTGAAGCTGGAAGAAAAGCAGGAAGTGCTGGAGATGGCGGACACGCGCGAGCGTGTGGAGCATCTCATCGCGTTGATGGAATCGGAAATCGACATTTTCAATGTCGAAAAACGCATTCGCGGTCGCGTCAAGAAACAGATGGAGAAGAGCCAGCGCGAGTACTATCTGAATGAGCAGATGAAGGCGATTCAGAAAGAGCTCGGCGACATGGACGATGTCGGTAACGAGATCGAAGAGCTGGAGAAGAAGATCGGCGCCTCCGGCATGCCCAAGGACGCCCGTGACAAGGCCCAGGGCGAACTGGCCAAGCTGAAGATGATGTCGCCCATGTCAGCCGAAGCGACGGTGGTGCGCAGCTATCTGGAATGGATGGTGACCATACCCTGGAAGAAACGCAGCAAGGTGCGCCACGATCTGAAAGCGGCTCAGGAAATTCTCGATCAGGACCATTACGGTCTGGAAGAGGTCAAGGATCGTATTCTGGAGTTCCTGGCGGTGCAGACCCGCGTCGGCAAGGTCAAGGGCCCGGTGCTGTGTCTGGTCGGGCCTCCCGGCGTGGGCAAGACCTCCCTGGGGCAGTCCATCGCCAAGGCGACCAATCGTAAATTTGTCCGTATGGCCCTGGGTGGCGTGCGCGATGAAGCCGAGATTCGCGGCCACCGGCGCACCTATATTGGTTCGCTGCCGGGCAAAGTGATGCAAAAGCTGGCCAAGGTCGGTGTGCGTAACCCGTTGTTCCTGCTCGATGAAGTGGACAAGATGGGTATGGACATGCGCGGTGATCCGTCCTCTGCATTGCTGGAGGTGCTGGACCCGGAGCAGAACAACTCCTTCAACGATCATTATCTCGAGCTGGATTACGATCTGTCCGAGACGCTTTTCATCTGCACCTCGAATTCCATGAATATTCCGGCGCCTTTGCTGGATCGTATGGAAGTGATCCGTATTCCCGGCTATACGGAAGATGAGAAAGTCAACATTGCGCGCCAGTATCTTGTGCCCAAGCAGGCAGAAGCCAATGGCCTGAAAAAAGACGAATTATCCTTTGATGATGCCTCGTTGCAGCATATCATCCGCCACTACACGCGAGAGGCCGGTGTGCGTGGGCTGGAGCGCGAAATCAGCAAGGTCTGCCGCAAGGTGGTCAAAGAGCATCTGCTCAGCGACAGCAGCGAGCCCGTCAACATTGTTGGCGAAGATATCGAGAATTATCTGGGCGTGCGCAAGTACAGCTTCGGCCGTGCGGAAGAGCAGGACCAGATCGGTCAGGTCACTGGTTTGGCCTGGACGTCCGTTGGTGGTGAACTCCTGACGATTGAAGGCGTCTCAACACCAGGCAAGGGGCTTGTGACCATGACCGGCTCTCTCGGTGACGTCATGCAGGAGTCGATCCGCGCTGCCTACACTGTGGTCAAGAGCCGGGCGCGCACCCTCGGCATCCGCCGTCGGCAGCTGGAGCGGAATGATTTTCACATCCACGTGCCGGAAGGGGCGACACCGAAGGATGGTCCCAGCGCGGGCGTCGCGATGTGTACCTCGGTGGTCTCGGTGCTGACCGGCATTCCGGTGCGGGCCGATGTGGCGATGACCGGTGAGATCACGTTACGCGGGCAGGTCCTGCCGATCGGCGGTCTCAAGGAGAAGCTGCTTGCAGCCCACCGTGGTGGCATCAAGGTAGTGCTGATTCCGCAGGAAAATGAGCGGGATCTGAAAGAAATTCCGGAAAATATCAAGACAGCCCTTGATATTCGCCCGGTAAAATGGATTGATCAGGTTCTCGAAGTGGCGTTGCAGCACATGCCGACGCCACTCAGCGAGGCAGAGGTCGAAGAAGAAATCGCCACTGCCGAAGACGGGAAAAAAGGTGACGCTGATCGCGTCAGCACCCATTGACAGCTGCATATGTGTATTTGTCGGTGGTTAATGTTTTGCTGGTTTGATCAGCAAATGTAAATGCTCGGGCTCTCTGGAGGTCGCTTCCTTGACGGGTTTCCGGCCCGTTGGTATAAAGTCGGCTTCCTCACCAGGGACGTGGCGAGCGCTCCAGTGAACAACGGGAAATCAAAAAAGGGGATTTTCGTGAACAAATCAGAACTGATTGATGCTATCGCAGCTGCAGCAGATATTTCCAAGGCCGATGCCGGTCGTGCACTGGACGCAACTGTTGAGGCGGTTACCAACGCACTCAAGGGCGGCGACAGCGTATCACTGGTAGGCTTCGGTACCTTCACCGTGAAGCAGCGTGCAGAGCGCGAAGGCCGTAACCCGCAGACCGGGCAGACCATCAAGATCGCAGCAGCAAACGTGCCGGGCTTCAAAGCCGGTAAGGCACTGAAGGACGCGGTCAACTGAGTCGTGTACAGGAGCGGTAGTTCAGTTGGTTAGAATACCGGCCTGTCACGCCGGGGGTCGCGGGTTCGAGTCCCGTCCGCTCCGCCAACAGAGAAGCGTGTCCTGAACGGGATGCGCTTTTTTGTTTGAGGCATATTGAATAATACGGAGAAAACAATGCAGGGCTTCAGGCGATTCTTGCGCGGACCAGCGGGTAAAGTCCTGCTGGTCGTGATCATTTTGCCCTTCGTGGTATCCGCGTTCTACGGCTACTTCACGGGTGGGGGCGGTGGCGATGTTGTCGCCAAGGTGGAGGGTATTTCAGTATCCCGCGGTGCCGTTGACAACCGCGTGCAACAGATACGCCGCAACGTCAGCCAGCAGTCACCGGATATTGATCCGGAAGTACTGAACAATTTTGTCAATGCGGGCATGGTGCTCGAAGGTATGGTCAGCGAACTTCTGATGCTGCATAGCGCACGAGAGTCCGGCATGCGTGTATCAGAAGAGCAGGCTGCCCGAGCTATTACCCGCACAGAGGATTTCCAGGACCCGCAAACCGGGCGTTTCTCCCAGGAAGTCTTCGAGCGCGTTGTGCGTAGCATTGGCCAGAGCCCACGGGGCTACATCCAGGGGTTGGGTGACCAGATGTTGCTTAACCAGCTGCGCGCCGGCTACGAAGACACCGAGTTTGCATTGCCCTATGAACTCGCGGACCTGCGTCGCCTCGGCGAGCAGCGTCGTGACATCAGCTATATCCGGGTGGGCGTTGAAGCGCTTCGGAGCGAGTTTGATGTCAGTGCTGAAGAAGCAGAAGCCTTCTATGAGCGTAACGCGGATGAGTTTGTGCGCCCGCCACATTTCCAGCTCGAGTATGTGCTGCTTGATCGTGACGACTATCTGGACCAGGTAAGCTTCAGCGAAGAAGAGATCCGTGCCGAGTACCAGGTGCGTCGCCAGATGATCGAATCTGCTGCGGCCAGTGCCGAGCGGCGGCGCGTGTCCCACATTCTGTTCACCGGCGATGACGCCGAAGAACGGGCCGCAGCAGTGCGTGAGGCCCTGAGTGAGGGAGGCGATTTCGCCGCGGCGGCTGCCGAGCATTCAGAAGATGCAGCGTCTGCCGGTAACGGCGGTGATCTGGGGACGGTTGCACGGGGCGATCTGCCCTCTGCGCTGGAAACTGCGCTGTTTGAACTGGAAGAGGGTGCGGTTTCAGAGCCTGTTGCCAATGAAGGTGCGGTGCACCTGCTCAAGGCCGTGCGCATCCAGCGTCGCGAGCTGCCGGGCTTTGATGAGATGCGCGACAATATCGCCCGGGACATGAAGCAGTCCCAGGCTGAGGTGATGTTGGGCGAAGATGTCGCACGCCTGGAAGAACTGGCGTTCGAGCATCCGGACCTCCAGGTGCCGGCAGAGACATTGTCCGCCACATTGCGCACCACGGGGTTCTTCCCGCTGTCGAGCCCTGAGGGTATTGCTGCCCATCAGGCGGTCCGCACTGAGCTTAACAATGCTGCCGTGCGCGAGCGGGGCCAGAACAGCCGCCTGATCGAACTCAGTGAATCACGTTTTGCCGTGGTTCGCGTGGCGGACAGTCAGCCGGCTGAGCCGATTCCCTTCGCAGAAGTGAGCGATCGTATTGTGCGGCGTTTGCAGATGCGCCAGGCGTTTGACCGTATCGACGAAATGCTGGCCCAGGGCGAGCAGACCGTCGCAGAAGGTGGTGACATTACGGCACTGGCGGCTCTGTGGGAGCGCCCGGTATCTGTCGCGACAGACCTGGAGCGTGGTGCGGCAGAACCGGCGTCCGAACTGGTCGAGAAAGCCTTCCGCTTGCCACGTCCGGACGAAGAGGGCGTTGCCCCGCTGGAGATCATGCGCCTCGGCACCGGTGACCTGGTGGCCCTGTCACTGAGCGCAGTGCGTGACGGCGACCCGGAAGGTCTGGATGCCGCGCAACAGGCTCAGGCGCTGGCGCAGTTGGGCCAGTTCGAGGGCGAGCGCAGCTTCCGCCAGACGATTGCCTGGTTGCGGGAAAGCGGCAAGGTGCGGCTGTACCCGGAGCGTCTTGGTGGCAACGACGATTAAATCGCTGGTGTTGTCATAGCGGAGAACAAAAAAAACCGGCCAGTTGGCCGGTTTTTTTATGCAGCAGTGATTATTCCTCGCCATCACCGCTGGCCGCCGTATTGGCACCGCCATCAACGTACATGATTTCACCGGTGACGCCGGAGGCCAGGTCCGAACACAGGAACGCAGCGGCGTTGCCCACTTCCTCGATGGTGACATTGCGGCGCAAGGGCGCTTTGGCCGCATTCTGATCAAGCATGGTGCGGAAGCGCTTGATACCGGACGCGGCAAGCGTGCGGATCGGGCCGGCGGAAATCGCATTGACGCGAATGCCTTCCTTGCCCAGGCTCGCGGCCAGATAGCGCACACTGGCTTCCAGGCTGGCTTTGGCCAGGCCCATGACATTGTAGTTGGGGACAGTTTGTCGCGAAGCATGGTAGCTGAGGGTCAGCAAGCTGCCGTTGCGGCCCTTCATCATGGCGTGACCGGCCTTGGCCAGCGCCACGAAGCTGTAGCTGGAGATCTCATGGGCGATCCGAAACCCGTCACGGGTGGCGACGTCGATGAAGTTGCCATCCAGCTCATGGGCAGGGGCAAAGCCTACGGCATGGACAATGCCATCCAGACCATCCCAGTGCTTGCCGAGGCCGGCGAACACCGCATCGATCTCGGCGTCATCGGCGACATCGCAAGGAAAGCACAGGTCCGTCGAGCTGCCGAATGCCTCTGCGGCTTTTTCGATGCGGGATTTGAGCCTGTCATTCTGGTATGTGAAGGCCAGTTCGGCGCCCTCGCGGTGCATGGCTTCGGCGATGCCCCAGGCTATTGATTTGGTACTGGCAATACCCACAATCAGATAGCGTTTGCCGGTCAGAATGCCCATGTGCAGTCCTCTTTATTCGGGGTGCAAGTGATTTACGGTGCAGGCAATGTAACGGAAAGTCGGATGTCATGCATTGCTCAAATGCAACAAAGCATTGAGGACTTCTGCCGGATCAGGATTGCGCTGAAATCGCCCGGATATCGGTGGCGAAAGCCGCATCAATCAATTGCCGTGTGTAGTCGTGACCCGGTGCACGGAATATCTGCTCGGTGGGCCCCTGTTCCAGCGCCTTGCCGCCGCGCATGACCACCATCTGGTGGCTGATGGCCCGCACCAGTTTCAGGTCATGGCTGATGAAGACGTAAGACAGGCCGTGGCGCGCCTGCAGGTCCCGCAGCAGCTCGAGTACCTGATGCTGCACGCTGCGGTCCAGCGCCGAGGTAGGCTCATCCAGAATCAGCACTTCAGGGCGCAGGATCAGGGCCCGGGCGATGGCGATGCGCTGGCGCTGGCCGCCTGAAAACTCGTGCGGGTAGCGGTGGCGGACCTCTGCCGGCATGCCAACCTCGCCCAGCATGGTGATCACCTGGGCTTCCCGGTCACTGCGGCTCAGGCTGCGCTGGTGCACGGTCAGGCCTTCTTCAATGATCTGGCCGACGGTCATGCGCGGGTTCAGCGTGCCCCAGGGGTCCTGAAATACCACCTGCATGCGGGCGCGCCAGGGCGTCATGGCCTTGGCATCGAGCCGGTCCAGACGGGTGTTGTCCAGAGTGATCTCGCCCCGGCTTTCCGTCAGCTTCAACAGTGCCATGGCCAGTGTGGACTTGCCGCTGCCGCTTTCGCCCACCACGCCCAGGGTTTCGCCCCGGCGCAGGGCGATATCGACACCATCGACGGCCCGGAACCAGGTTTTGGGCGCAAACAGTCCACCACCGCGCTGGCTGAACCAGACCCGCAGATCCCGGGTGCTCAGATGAATCTGGCGGGCCGGGTCGGTGACCGGCGGGGTGCCGCCGGGTTCGGTTTTCAGCAGATGGCGGGTGTAGTCCGCCTGGGGGTTGGCCAGCACTTCGGCGGCGGGGCCTGTTTCGACGATGCGGCCCTGGTGCATGACCGCAACATCCTCGGCATACCGCCCGACAATGCCCAGATCGTGGGTGATCAGCAGTACCGAGAGCCCCAGTTCCCGTTGCAGGGATTTGAGCAGATCGAGAATGCCCGCCTGCACCGTGACATCCAGGGCGGTGGTGGGCTCGTCAGCGATCAGCACACTGGGATCGTTGGCCAGCGCCATGGCGATCATCACGCGCTGGCGCTGACCGCCGGAGAGCTGGTGCGGGTAACGGCCCAGCAAGGTTTCGGGATCTGGCAGGTGGACCTTGGCCAGCAGTGCCAGAACCCGCTCCCGCGCGACTTTGCCCGACAGGCCCTGGTGGATCTCCAGGCTTTCGCCGATCTGCTTGGCCACGGTATGCAGCGGATTCAGGGCGCTCAGGGGCTCCTGGAAGATCATGCTGATACGGCCGCCGCGCAAGCCCCGCAGGCGGTTCTCCGGCAGGCGCCAGATATCCTGTTGCTCCAGCGTCATGGCGTCTGCGGTGACGGTTGCCTGGGGCGGCAACAGGCGCAATATCGACAGTGCGGTAACGGATTTACCGGAGCCGGATTCGCCGACCAGTGCCAGCATGCGCCCCGGCTCGATGCTCAGTGACACCTTGTCGACCACGGCAGGCCCATCGTTGCCGAAGCGCACGCTCAAATTCTCGATACTGAGACGGCTCGTATCTTTACGTGTCATGACGCGGCCCCCAGGTATTTTTTCGGGTCGAAGGCATCGCGCACCGCTTCACCAATGAAGATCAGCAGCGTCAGCAGAAAGGCCAGGGATACGAAGGCGCTGATGCCCAGCCAGGGGGCATGCAGGTTGGCCTTGCCCTGACCCAGCAACTCGCCCAGAGAGGGCGAGCCGGGTGGCAGCCCGAAGCCGATGAAGTCGAGCGTGGTGAGGGTGATGATGGCGCCATTGAGGATAAACGGCACAAAGGTCAGGGTGGCGACCATGGCATTGGGCAGCATATGGCGGGCCATGATCACGGGCGTGGAAATGCCCAGGGCCTTGGCGGCGCGCACATAGTCCATGTTGCGGCAGCGCAGGAATTCCGCCCGTACCAGATCCACCAGCGCCATCCACGAGAACAGCAGCATGATCAGCAGCAGCCACCAGAAATTCGGGGCCACGAAACTTGAAATGATGATGATCAGATAGAGCGTCGGCATGCTCGACCAGATTTCGATGAAGCGCTGCCCCGCCAGATCCGTCCAGCCGCCGTAGTACCCTTGCACGGCGCCAACACCGATCCCGATGATGCTGCTGGCAAAGGCCAGCATCAAGCCGAACAGCACGGAGATGCGAAACCCGTAGATAATGCGGGCGAGGACATCCCGGCCCTGGTCATCGGTGCCGAGCCAGTTTTCGGCGGACGGCGGGGCAGGTGAGGGCACGTCCAGATCGTAATTGATGGTGCTGTAGCTGAAGCGAATCAATGGCCAGATCATCCAGCCATCTTCTTCGATCAGTTCGCGCACGAACGGATCGCGGTAATTGGTTTCGGTCTCGAACATGCCGCCAAAGGTGGTTTCCGGGTAGGCCTTGAACACGGGCGCATACAGCTCGCCCTGGTAGCTGAGTACCAGTGGCTTGTCGTTGGCGATCAGTTCGGCGGCCATGCAGATGACAAAGACCGCCGCGAAAATCCACAGCGACCAGTAGCCACGACGGTTGGCCTTGAAAGTCTGCCACTGACGTTCGAAAACGGGATTACTGAAGGCCATGCCGGCTCCTGTGGCAGGTCGTCATACGTTTCTCCGCTCGAAATCGATACGCGGATCGACCAGAACATAGGTCAGATCGCTGATCAGCTTCATCAGAAGGCCGATAAGGGTAAAGATGAACAGGGTGCCGAACACCACCGGATAATCCCGGTTGATCACGGATTCAAAGCCCAGCAGGCCGAGCCCGTCGAGGGAGAAGATATATTCGATCAACAGGACACCGGTAAAGAACATGCTGACAAAAGCCGCCGGGAAACCGGCAATGATGATCAGCATGGCGTTGCGGAATACGTGCCGATAGAGGACCTGATTTTCTGACAGCCCTTTGGCGCGGGCGGTCTGCACATAGAGCTTGCTGACCTCGTCCAGAAACGAGTTCTTGGTGAGCATGGTCAGGGTGGCAAAGCTGCCGATGACAATGGCAATCGTGGGCAGGGTGATGTGCCAGAAGTAATCCAGAATCTTGCCGCCCAGTGTCAGGTCATCGAAGTTATCCGATGTCAGGCCGCGCAAGGGGAACAGGTCCAGATAGCTGCCGCCGGCAAACAATACCACCAGCAGGATGGCGAACAGGAAACTGGGAATGGCATAGCCGACGATGACGAAGCTGCTGCTCCAGACGTCAAAGGGCGTGCCGTGGCGCACGGCTTTGCGGATACCCAGCGGGATGGAGACCAGATAGGTGATCAGCGTGCTCCACAGGCCGAGGGAGATCGACACCGGCAGGCGTTCACGGATCAGCTCCAGCACGCTGCGATCACGATAATAGGATTCGCCGAAGTCCAGCGTGGCGTAATTGCGCAACATCAGCCAGAAGCGCTCATGGGCCGGCTTGTCGAAACCGTACATCTTCTCGATGCGTTCGAGCAGATCCGGCGGCAAGCCCTGGGAGCCCCGGTAGCCGCCATCGCTGCTGCCGACAAAGTCAGCCCTGCTGCCCGCGAACTGGCTGCCTGTATCGCTTTCGATCCCCTGCAGTTGCGCAACCATGCGCTCCACGGGGCCGCCGGGGGCGGCCTGGACGATGATGAAGTTCAGCAACAGGATGCCGAACAGGGTCGGAATGATCAGCAGCAGGCGCCGGGCAATATAACGACTCATTCGGCGCCCTTATGCCACCAGGTGTCCAGGGGCAGACCATGGGGCGTCGGTTTGCCGGGATGTGCAATCTGCTTCCAGTAGGCGATACGGAAGTTATCGGTATACCAGTTGGGAATCACGTAATGGCCCCATTGCAGCGCCCGATCCAGTGCCCGGGTGCTGGTGACCAGTGCATCGCGATCCTGTGCACTGATGATGTGGCCCACCAGCGTGTCGATGGCGTCGTCCTGCAGGCCCAGAAGGTTGCGCGAGTCCGGCCGGTCCGCTGCGCTGGAGTGCCAGAAATCCCGTTGTTCGTTGCCCGGAGAATTGGACTGCGGAAAAACGTTGACGACCATATCGAAATCGAAACGGCGCAGGCGCTCGGTGTATTGCGTCTGATCAACGCGGCGCACTTCGGCGCGCACGCCCAGACCACGCAGATTATTCGAGAAGGGCAGGGCAATGCGCTCCCAGTGGGCGGTGTCGATCAGTATCTCGAAGCGCACTGGCGTGCCGTCTGGTGTATGCAGCTGATTGTCCCGGAGGGTGTAGCCGGCCTCCCGAAGCATGGTCTGGGCACGTAGCAGATTCGCGCGCGGACGGCCGCTGCCATCGCTGACAGGCGGGTTATATACCGAGGTGAAGACCTCTTCAGGTAATTTATCGCGCAGCGGTTCCAGCAGCTTCAGTTCATTGGCATCCGGCAAGCCGGTCGCGGCCAGTTCCGAATTTTCGAAGAAGCTGCGAGTGCGCTGATACTGGCCATGAAACAGGTTCTGATTGGTCCACTCAAAATCGAATGCATAGGCCAGTGCCTTGCGCAGTGTCTTGTCCTGGAACAGCGGTCGACGCAGATTGTAGGTAAAGGCCTGCATGCCGGCGGGCAGGTCATGGTCAAACGTCTCCATGATGATGTTGCCGCGACTCAGGGCAGGGCCCTGATAGCCGTTGGCCCAGTTGGCGGCCACATTTTCGACCCGCAGGTCGTAGCGACCGCCCTTGAAGGCTTCCAGGGCTACCGTATCATCGAGAAAGTATTCGAAGCTGATGCGGGCGAAATTATGCCGCCCGCGATTGACGGGGAGGTCCTTGCCCCAGTAGTCATCACGGCGCTCATAGACGACCCGCTTGCCGGGATCGCGGCTGGCGATACGATAGGGGCCGCTGCCCAGCGGGGCTTCCAGTGTGCCGCGTTCGAAATTTCGCTCCTCCCAATAGTGTTTGGGCAGGATCTGCATCTGGCCAACAATGAGCGCCAGTTCGCGGTTGTCGCCGGGTTTGAAGGAGAACTTGACGCGGTGCTTGTCCAGCGCCTCGACGCTTTCGACGTCGCCGTAGTAGAAGCTGTAGAACGGCTGACCTTTTTCAGTCAGCAGGTGGAAGGTGTACACCACATCCTCGGCCGTGACGGGTTTGCCATCCGCAAACCGGGCCTCTTCACGCAGGTGATAGATCACCCAGCTGCGGTCCTCCGGTGTTTCGATGGACCGGGCCAGCAGGCCGTATTGGGTAAAGGGTTCATCCGCACTGCTGACTGTCAGCGTATCGTAGATCTGGCCGAGGCCGGCTGCCGGGGAACCTCGCGAAATAAAGGGGTTGAAGCTGTCGAATGTACCAATGGTATGCCGCCGCAGATTGCCCCCTTTGGGTGCATCCGGATTGACGTAGTCGAAGTGGCTGAAATCCGCTGGATACTTTGGCTCGCCGTGCATGGCAATGGCATGGCTGCCGCCCGCTGCGCTGGTGCTTGCCAGCGCCAGAAGAACCGGGGCAAGAAAAAGGGGGGCTGTCAGCAGAGAGAGCAGTCTCATTGTTGTTTTTTCCACCAGGTTTCAGTGCCAAGAATGTAGGGCATGGGCTTGTCAGGCCGTCCGAATTTATCCCACCAGGCGAGCCGGTGATTATCAATGTACCAGTGCGGCACGCTGTAGTGCTGCCAGAGTAGCACACGATCCAGTGCGCGCATGGCAGCGCGATAATCGCTATCGGATGTTGCGCCAAGCGCGGCTTCCACCAGCGCGTCTACCACCGGGTCATTGATGCCGGAGTAGTTACGACTGCCGCCCAGACTGACGCTGTCCGAGTGCAGATAGTCGCGGAGCTCAGGCCCGGGGTAAGAGCGCTGGGGCAACACGAATATTGTCGCGTCATAGTCAAAGCGATCAAGTCGTTCCTTGTAGCTCGCCGGGTCCAGGGGCCGATAGCTGGCCTGAATGCCGACCCGCTCCAGATTGCGCAGGTACGGCTCGACAACGCGCACCATGCCCGGTGTCTGATAATTGAGAATCTCCAGCCGTAAAGGTTCCCCGGTTTCTTTATTGACCAGCCGGCGCCCCTGAATGACATAGCCGGCATCGGCAAACAACGCCAGGGCGCGTTGCATGCGGTCGCGAATGTTGCCGGAGCCATCACTCACCGGATGGGCGAAGGGTTCCGTGAATAGCTGGGGCGGCAATTGTTCTTTCCACGGTGTCAGCAACGCCAGCTCGGTGCCCTCGGGGACGCCGGTAGCGCTGTTCAGGCTGTTCGGGAACCAGCTGTTGGAGCGTGCATAGGCGCCGTTGAAAATAGTGCGATTCGTCCATTCGAAATCAAACAGGATACTGAGAGCTTCGCGCACCCTGCGGTCATCGAAGGGCGCACGGCGCATGTTCAGGAAGAACGCCTGGGTGCCCTTGGGAATATCGTGGGGGATTTCGGCACGCTGCACATCGCCCCGGCGCACCGCCGGAAAGTTGTAGGCCGTGGCCCAGTGCTTGGCGACGTAATCCAGATGCACATCATAACCGCCGCTCTTGAAGGCTTCGAAACCCACCTGCGCGTCGCGATAGAAGTCGATGACAACCTGATCGAAGTTATAGCGGCCCCGGTTGACGGGCAGATCCCGGCCCCAATAGCCTTCAAGGCGCTCAAAGGTGACCTGGCGGCCCGGTCTGACGCTGGTGATCTGATAGGGGCTGCTGACCAGTGGCGGTGACAGGGTGGATGCGAAAGGGCGTTCTGACCAATAGTGTTCGGGCAGCACGGGCAGGTCGCCCAGTACCAGCGGCAAATCACGGCGGCTGTCACCGGTGAGGTGGAAGCGCACGGTATGCTCATCAATGACTTCCGCGCCGGTAACGTCAGAAAGCATCAGTGCGTAGCGGGGGTGGCCTTCTTCGCGCAGCAGTTCCAGCGAGAACACCACATCCCCCGCCGTAATCGGGTGGCCGTCATTGAAGCGGGCTTCCTTGCGCAGGTGGAACACCACCCAATCCAGGCTGGCCGGATATTCGACGCGTTCAGCAATCAGGCCATAGGCGCTGCTGGGTTCATCACCGACACGGTTGTGGCTGCCGCCACCCATCAGCAGGGTGTCCGTCGTTTCCAGGAATCCGAAGACGGAAGCACCTGGCGTCCCCGCCGGGCTGCGGCCTGTCATGATGTAGGGGTTGAGACTGTCGAAGGTGCCGAAGCCGAACAGACGCAGCGTGCCGCCTTTCGGCGCGTCCGGATTGACGTAGTCAAAATGCGTGAAGTCTGCCGGATAGCGCAACTCGCCGAAGGGGCTGTAGCCATGGCTGACGGTGACCGGGTCACTGTCATCAGCGATGGCGCAGGGCAGGGAGGCCGCGATAAGCAGTATGCCGGCCAGCCTCCGTACGGCCCGCACACTCGCGCCAGTCAATCGTCCACCTATCAATGTTGCCCGCACTGGCATGCTTTGCTTTTCCACTGTCTTTCCCCTTCTCATCGGTGGTGTCCTTGCCACGCGCAGGCCGGGATCAGGGAGCGTCGCGAATGTCCACATAGAGGGTCAGATTCTGGCCCGGCTGGAGATAGCGGTTGCGATCAAGATTGTTCCAGCTGCTGATCTGGTTGACCGACACATTGAACCGGCTGGCAATGGCATGCAATGAGTCTCCACGTCGCACTGAGTAGCGGATGCGGCGCACCATATTGTCGCGGGCGTCGCTGGTCGCGTTTTGAGTGGCGCTCTGGTTTGTCGATGCCGTTGTCCAGATTGACAGATCCTGGCCCACACGCAGTGTGTCGCCGGGTGCCATCTGGTTCCATGCTGCCAGTTCACGCACTTCCACGCGATAGCGGCGTGAAAGCTCCCACAGAGTGTCGCCGTTGTTCACCTTGTGCGTGATCTGCTGCCGGCCACTGACGGCCCGGTTCTGGCGTGCATCCAGACGTGCATCGGCGCTCAGGCTGTAGCTTTCAGCGTCGCGCGCCGGTCGGGGAATCAGCAGGGTATTGCCGGCAACTATGGTATTGCCGCGCAGCCGGTTGATTTCACGCAACACGTCCGGGGTGGTCTGGTGGCGATTGGCGATGCTGATGAGACTGTCGCCCCGGGCGATGGTGTAGCGCTCCCAGCGCATACGCTGTTCCGGTGGCAGTGCTGCGATCCGTTCGGCAAACAATTCGGCGCTGTCCACGGGCACCAGCAGGCGGTGTGGGCCGTTGGGGGAGGTGGCCCAGCGGTTGAAGGCCGGATTGAGCATGTACAGCTCTTCCAGTGAGACTTCTGCCATGTCGGCGGCCTGGGCGAGATCCATCTGTCCCTGGATGTCGACCTGGGCAAAGTAGGGTGCATCCGGAATCGGCAGCAGCGTGATGCCATACGCCTCCGGGTCACGGATGATCTGCGCCAGGGCCAGCAGCTTGGGGACGTACGCCATGGTTTCCTGGGGCAGCCGCAGGTTCCAGTAATCCGTGGGACGGCCCGCATTGCGGTTGCGGGTGATGGCCCGGTTCACATTGCCGCCACCGGCATTATAAGAGGCCAGGGCCAGCAACCAGTCGCCGTTGAAGCGGTCAGCCAGTTGCTGCAGATAAGTCAGGGCTGCATCGGTGGAATCAATGATGTCGCGACGACCGTCGGCCCACCAGTCTTGTTCCATACCGAAGTGACGCCCTGTCGAGGGGATGAACTGCCAGGGGCCGGATGCACGGCCATGGGAATAGGCGAAGGGGTCGAAGGCGCTCTCCACGATGGGTAGCAGCACCATTTCCAACGGCATGTTGCGCTCTTCAGCCTGTTCGACGATGTAATGCAGGTAGCGGCCGGCGCGGGTGGCAACGCGATCCATGTAATTCTGATGCCGGGCATACCAGTTGCGCTGCGCTGTGATGCGGGCGTTGTCCTGGTCGAGATCCAGTGTGAAGCCGGCGCGGACGCGCTCCCACAGGTCGACGTCGCTGTCCGGAGAGGCCTCGGGGGCCGGGTCCGGGTGGCCGCTAAGCTCCACCGGGTCTGGCGTCAGTTCGGTCGCTGCGGGCATCGGATCCAGGTCGTCGACGGCCGGTCGCAGGCTGCAGCCTGCCATCATCACCCCGAGGCCAATGAGGCCCACTAAAACATGACTTCTCGTACTTCTCATTATATGGCGTCTCAATTGCGTTATCAGGCTGCTCAGAAGTTGTCTTTCCAGGCTCTTAATGCGGTAAACACCGCCGTCCTGTCTCCCTTTGCTTCCGGTACGCTCGCTTGCACGGCGGGATCGTCGGCGCGCAGGAAGGGATTGCTGCGCCGCTCGTCCGCGAGCGTGGAGGGGAGTGTGACCTTGCCGGCGTCGCGGAGGTTGACCATGGCGGCGAGCCGTTGGTTCACGGCGTCATCCTCTGGCGTTACCGCTGCGGCAAAGCGCAGATTGCTGACCGTGTATTCATGGGCGCAGCACACCAGTGTCTCGGCGGGCAGCGCCTGGAGCCGATCCAGTGATGCGAGCATCTGGGCCGGCGTGCCCTCGAACAGTCGGCCACAGCCCCCGGCAAACAGCGTATCGCCGCAGAACAGCAGAGGGCCCTCGGGTTCACCGGCAAAGAACGCGATATGGCCGAGGGTATGGCCAGGCACCCGGATCACCTCGAAGCGGATGGCCGGCGCCTGCAATGCCACCACATCGCCATCGCCGACAGCGTGGGTGCGCCCCGGAATCTGCTCGTCTGCCGGCCCGTAAACCGGCACATCACCCTCAGGGCTGCGTGAAAGCAGTGCCTGGATGCCGCCGGTGTGGTCGGGGTGATGGTGGGTAATGAGCAGTGCCTTGAGGGTCAGGTTGTGCGCGTCCAGATAGTCGATGACTGGATCTGCGGTGCCAGGGTCCACGATCAACGCACTACCGTGCTCATCGGAGAGCGCCCAGATGTAATTGTCGTGAAATGCAGGGATGGGATGAAGTGTCAGCATCCGGCTATCCTATCGGGGTGCGAGGCTGTCGCCAAGCATCACAGTGGCCGTTCCGGCGACGCTTAATGGTTGCCGACAGACCTGCTAGACTCGGAATGAGGCGTGTATCAGCAAGCGCGCAGCAAGAGAGAGGACACTCAGGCATGGGCATTCCCCGGCTGATCCGAAATCCGTTCCGCAAACAGCCGCCGGACACCGGCGAGGCGTTCGATCGCTGGCTGGAAACACCAGCCGGTGAAGCGCTGTTGGCGGCCGAGCGGGCGGTGCTCGAGGACGTGCTGCCCCGGCTGCCGGGCCTGCGGGCGGTGCAATATGCCGTAGGGCGCCCCCTGGGGCTGCTGGAAAGCTCGGTGATGCCGCTGCGCTGGACATTGGGCCAGCACGCGGGTGTGGATATGCAGGCATTGCCAGCCCAGTTGCCGCTGCAGCGGCAATGTCTGGATCTGGTGTTGCTGCACCATAGCCTGGATTTCGAGAATGATCCGCACCTGCTGCTGGGTGAGGCCGCGCGCGTGCTGCAGCCCGGTGGGGCGCTGGTGGTCGTGGGTTTCCAGCCGCTGAGCCTGTGGGGGCTGTCACGCCTGTTCCGCCTTGGTTCAGGCAAGGTGCCGTGGATCGGCCGTTTCATCCGCCCGCATCGTGTCAGCGACTGGCTGCACGTGCTGGCCTGCGAGGTGGAGGGCTTCGAGAGCAGCTTGTACTCCTGGCCGTGGCACGGCAGCATGCGCTCCCGGCGGCGCTGGCTCGAGCGGTTGGGTGGGCGTTTCTGGTCACAGCATGGCGCTTTTTATGTGCTGGTGGCGCGCAAGCGGGCAGCGATGGTGCGTCCTTTGCGATCGCGTTTCAGCCTGCCGCAAACGGCACCCAATGTGATTCCGGTGTCCATGGCGCGCTGGCGGCGCAGTGAGCAGGATTAACAGGCTGGATTAAAAGGCTGGATTGACGGGCCTGAATAGACGGGCGCCCTTTGCGGGCGCAGTACAGATTCTGGAGAGACATTGAAGCAGGTCGACATTTATACCGACGGCGCCTGTCGGGGGAATCCCGGGCCCGGCGGCTGGGGTGCCTGGATGGTGCATGGCGCCCATGAGCGTGAACTGTGCGGCGGTGAGGCGCATACCACCAACAATCGTATGGAATTGATGGCGGCCATCATGGCGCTGGAAGCCTTGCGTGAGCCGTGTCAGATCGTATTGCATACCGACTCGGAGTACCTGCGTAAGGGTATTACCGAGTGGCTGACGGCCTGGAAAGCCCGTAACTGGCTGACCGCAGCGCGCAAGCCGGTGAAGAATGCGGATCTCTGGCAGCGGCTGGAGGAGGCCACCCGGCGCCACACCATTGACTGGCGCTGGGTGAAAGGGCATAGCGGCCACCCCGGCAATGAGCGGGCTGACCAGCTCGCCAACAAGGGCATAGATCAGCTGTGACGATCCACAAAGCGAGGTTGGCAGGCCCATGCGGCAGATAGTACTGGATACGGAAACCACTGGCCTGGAGCCATCGGAAGGCCACCGGATCATCGAGATCGGCTGCGTGGAGCTGATCGGGCGGCGCCCGACCGGCAACAACTGCCATCTCTACATCAACCCCGAGCGGGAGATTGATGACGGGGCGCTTGAAGTGCACGGCATCACGCGGGAATTCCTCGCGGACAAGCCGGTGTTCAGCGATGTGGTGCAGGGGTTCCTTGATTACATCGACGGCGCAGAACTGGTGATTCACAACGCGGCCTTTGATGTTGGCTTCCTGAATCACGAACTGGCCATGCTGTCCGCGGCTCGCGGTGCAGCCCAGGGGCGTATCGAGGACCGCTGCAAGGTACTGGATACGCTGGCGCTGGCGCGCAACAAACACCCGGGCCAGAAAAACAACCTGGATGCGCTGTGCCGACGCTACGGCATTGATAACTCCCACCGGGAGCTGCACGGCGCGCTGCTGGATGCGCAGATCCTGGCAGAGGTCTACCTGATCATGACGGGGGGGCAGACGCGCCTCTCTCTGGGTGCCTCGGATACCGGTGCCAGTGGTGAAGCACAAGCCGAGGCGGTGCGACGTCTGGACGCGGGTCGACCGGCGCTCAAGGTGGTGCAGGCCAGTGCAGCGGAGCGTGAGGCCCATGAGGCGAAGCTGGCGCTGCTGGCAAAAAGCTGTGACGAGGGTGCGCTCTGGGGCCGATCCTGAAGCGCCATGTGTTCCGGTTAACAAAATCTCGCTAATTCAGTTGCTTAGACGAGAAAGTTGACGCATCGTAGGAACTCATGCCAGATTGCGGCGTACCAACACTGGCAATAACAACTGGCCATAACAATAGCAAGGTGTGCTGGAGAGTCCATGGTCGCCATTACCAACACCACCTCTCTCACGTTTCTGAAAGATGAGCTGGATACCACGCTGGGGCAGGCCGAGGCGGCGCTTGAAGCCTTCTCGGAAGATCAGGCTCGGGTCAAGGACCTGACGGTCTGTGGTGAGGCGTTCCATCAGGTACGGGGCATCTGTCAGATGCTGGAGCTGTCTGCGGCAGCGCTGATGGCCGAAGAGATGGAGCTGGTCGCCGAGGACATTCCTCGCAGCACCCGCAAGACGGAACAGACCGCCGCGCTGAGCAGCGCCATCGTGCTGCTGGGGCGTTACCTCGAGTACGTTCAGCTCAAGAACCAGACCTTGCCGGAGCTGCTGATCGGTGGCATCAACGAGCTGCGCCGTGCTTCAGGCAAACCCCTGATCAATGAAAGTCACTTCTTCCGTGTGGATGTCTCCCGCGAACGTACTCCGCCTGCGATGCCGAACAAGAGCGGGCGCGCCGATGTGGCGCGTCTGTGCCGGCGGCTGCGCCATATGTATCAGGTGGGTTTGCTGGGCGTGCTGCGCGGCGACAGCAAGGTCAGCCTGAAACTGGTTGGCCGGGCGCTGGCGCGCATCGATCGGCTCTGCGGCACCGCGCCGGTCAACCGCCTCTGGTGGGTGGCACGTGGCGCAGTGGAGGCGATGATCTCGGACGACATGACGCTCAGTGCCGCGCGCAAGTCTCTGCTTTCCCAGTATGACCGCCAGATCAAGCGCCTGGTCTATGAGGGGGAGCGTGCACTGGATGCCGATGTGCCGCTGCTGCTGATCAAGGAAAGTGTGTATGTGGTGTCCCTGTGCAGCCACAGTGATGGGCTGGTGGGCGAGATCAAGCGCGCTTTCAACGTCGAGCAGACGCTGACGGATGCGGTATTGCAGGAAGAAATGGCGCTCATGAGTGGCGCCAGCGGCTCGGTCATTCGCAGCGTCGCCGTGGCGTTGAAAGAAGAGCTGCGTGACATCCAGTCGACGCTGGACCTGGCGGCGCAGGGCATTGCCGACACCAATTATGATGAACTCAGTGACACCCTGCTGCGGTTGTCTGGCTCTCTGGTGATGGTGGGGCAGGCCGCCGAGGCGGAGCTGATGCGCGGACGCGCGGCGGAAGTGCGCCGCTGGCGACCGGAGTCCATTGATATGGAGGGCGAGGCATTCCAGAGCCTCGTCGACGACCTGCTGACCGTGGAAAATGCGGTGGCAACGCTGGAGCGCAAATATGCGCCGGCGGACGATATCAATCGGGAAGTGCGTAACAGCCGCATCTCCCTGTACCAGCTTGATGAAGCAAGAATGAGTGTGGTGGCAGAGTGCCGTGCCGGTGTGTCGCTGACCAAGCGCTCATTGAGCGCGTATATCGATAACGGCGGTGACCGCATGCATCTGGCCAATGTGCCCGCGGTGCTTGGCGGGGTTGCCGGGGGGCTGACGTTCCTCGAACTGCTGCGCGGCAAGGCGATTGTTGATGGCTGCCGTGAATATATTGATGGCTCTCTGCTGCGAGAAGGTGCGCAGGTGCCGGGCAGGGAGCAGATGGAAACCCTGGCCGATGCCATCACCAGTATTGATTACTATCTGGAAAGCATCGAAGAGCAGAAGCCGATTGGTGATGCGGTGCTTGATGTCGCCGACGAGAGTCTGGCTGCACTGGGTGTGACAGTGCGTCGTCCCGTTGCGGAGTCGGCCTGACCAGCGAGGTTCTTGTGTACCAGGATCTGGAATATTCGGCCAATGCACCGGCGAACATAGACGGCCGGGTGCTCTGGTTTGCGTTCTGTGACGGGCAGTTGATGGTGTGTGAAGATCCGGCACTGCCGTTGTTGCCGGATGCGCCGTCGCTGGCACCGTTCGGGCTGGATGACCTGCCTTCCCTGTACCTGGGCCGGTTGCGAGGGCAGCATTGTTTTGCTGTGCCGCTTGACCACCCGCAGCGTGTCCCGGAAGGCTACTATCTGGCGCAGTTGCGACGTCTGTTGGGGCAGATGGATGAGCTGACCTTTGCCATGGCCGGACGTGCCTCCCAGGTCCTGACCTGGCAGCGCAATCACCAGTTCTGTTCCCGCTGCGGCACTCGTACCCATAGCCACGACCATGATCGGGCCATGACCTGTCCTGCCTGTGGCTATACCCAGTACCCACGAATTTCCCCGTGCGTGATCGCCCTGGTGACGCGGGGGGATGAAGCCTTGCTGGCGCGGGCGGCGCGTTTCCCTGCGGGCTTTTTCAGCTGTCTGGCCGGTTTTATCGAGGCGGGCGAGAGCGCCGAGCAGGCCGTGCACCGTGAGGTGTATGAAGAAACGCGCATCACGCTGGGCCCGCTGCGCTACCATGCCAGCCAGAGCTGGCCTTTCCCGCACGCGCTCATGTTGGGGTTTCATGCTGAGTACGCCGGCGGTGATATTCTGGTAGATGGTGACGAAATTCTGGAAGCACACTGGTGGCATTACAGCGAGTTGCCACCGATTCCGCCCACCGGCAGCATTGCCCGGGCATTGATTGAGGACTGGGCACAGCAGCGCAAGCGCGGCGGCTGAGTCGGGTAAGGAGACAACACGCATGAGTTTTGCCGGTGTGCCAATCGTGATGATCGTCGTCAGCCTGGTGCTGGTGGGCCTGGGCGCCTGGGTGCTGCTGCGACAGCGGTGGTTACTGCAGTGGCTCAAGGGCACGGCCGGGCTTCTGATGCTGGCCGCCGCAGTATACCTGTCGCTGCTGGCGCTGAATCTGTCCAGCTATGATGAGCTGCAGCCTGATGCGCCACTGGCCACGATAAGCTTCCGTCAGCTGGCGCCTCAGAGCTTTGTCGCCACGGTGGCGGTGCCGGGGGCGGAGAGCCATGATTACGCGTTGCGCGGTGACCTCTGGCAACTGGATACCCGGGTGCTGCACTGGAAAGGCCTGCTGGCGCTGCTCGGTGCCCGCCCCGGCTATCAGCTGGAGCAGATACAGGGGCGCTACCTGGCACTGGAGGATGAGCGCTCTCGTGAGCGTGTCAGGCACGTCATCTTCAGCCCCCCGGTGTTCTTTGATATCTGGCAGGGCGCCAGTGAGGGCAGCATGCTGCTGTCAGCCAGCACCCTGAGTGCCGCATTCCTGCCGATGGCCGATGGCGCCATCTTCGAGGTGGTGCTCCAGCGCGGCCGGCTCGAGGCCCGCCCCCTCAATCGCAGTGCCGAAGAGGCCATGCTGCAGTAGAGCATGGCCAGCCGTAACAGATTGTGGATAATGGCCTGCTATACAGTGGGCCGCTGCCCATTCGTTTCTCCCCCTGCTGCAGGAGTGCTCAGTGATTGAGTTGTTGACCGAATACGGTTTGTTTCTGGCCAAGGTGGCTACCCTGGTGTTTGCCATTCTGTTTGTGATTGGTGGCATCGTGAATGCTGCGTCCCGGCAGCGTGGCGGCCAGAATGATGATGCGGGCGATATTCGCGTGCGGCACCTGAACGAGGAGCTCGATGGCCTGCGCGACAGCGTGCGCGATGCGGTATTGCCGGAAGCCGAGCGCAAGGCCGCCCGCAAGCGCGAGCGCAAGGAAGAAAAAGCGCGGGAAAAGGCCGCCAAAAAAGCCGGCGCCATGGCGGCGGATCACAAGCCCCGGGTGTTTGTGCTGGACTTTGATGGCGACGTCCAGGCGAGTGCGGTGGAATCCCTGCGTCGGGAGATCAGCGCGGTGCTGGAGACGGCGGACAAGAAGGATGAGATCGTGGTGCGCCTGGAGAGCCCGGGTGGCCTGGTACATTCCTATGGGCTGGCCTCCTCGCAGCTCAAGCGTATTCGTAATCAGGGCATCCGCTTGACGATCTGCGTCGACAAGGTTGCGGCCAGCGGTGGCTACATGATGGCCTGCATTGCGGACCGCATTATTGCCGCCCCGTTTGCCATTCTCGGATCTGTCGGCGTTGTCGCACAGATCCCGAACTTCCATCGCTTGCTGGAAAAGAACGACATTGATGTCGAGCTGATGACGGCGGGCGAGTACAAGCGCACCCTGACCATGTTCGGCAAGAATACGGACCAGGACCGGGAAAAATTCCAGGAAGAGCTGGAAGATACCCATGTGCTGTTCAAGGACTTCGTACGTGAGCACCGCCGTAATCTGGATATCGACCAGATTGCCACTGGCGAGCACTGGTTTGGTATCCGTGCCAAGGAAATCGGACTGGTCGACGAGCTGCAGACCAGCGACGAATACCTGCTGGCGCGGTGCAAGGATGCAGAGGTTTACGAAATCACCTGGAACATTCGTCAGAAGCTGGCCGAGCGCCTGGGTCTGGCATTCGAAACCGGCCTCGGGCGTGTGGTAGAGCGCTGGTTCCACCGTGGTGCGCGTCCCTGGTGGTAACAGGACAGAGGCGGTGAAACAGACGGACACTTGTTGCAGTAACCGGAGAAAAGCATGACGGATACGTTTGCCGCGCTCCAGACGCGCGCCGAGGGTGAGGGATACACCACGACACTGGTGCAGCGCACACTCGAGGATCTTCCGGAAGGCGAGGTGCTGGTTCGCGTGCAGTGGTCGTCCCTGAATTACAAGGACGCCCTGTCTGCCAGCGGCAACAAGGGTGTCACGCGGCAGTATCCGCATACTCCCGGCATTGATGCTGCCGGTGAGGTGGTCAGCGACAGCAGTGGCACTTTTGCCGAAGGCGCAGGCGTGATCGTGACCGGTTACGATTTGGGCATGAATACCGCAGGCGGATACGGTGAGTACATCCGCGTCCCGGCAGCCTGGGTGACCCGTTTGCCCCAGGGGATGGATGCCCGCACCGCCATGTTGTTCGGCACGGCAGGTCTGACCGCTGGTCTGTGTGTCCAGACGCTGCTGGACAGCGGTGTAACGCCGGAAGACGGCGAGGTGCTGGTGACGGGGGCCACCGGCGGCGTCGGCAGCCTGTCAGTCGCCCTGTTGGCGCATCTTGGTTTCCGTGTTGTCGCGGGAACCGGCAAGGCGGATGCGGCTGACTGGCTCACGACGCTGGGTGCCGTGTCCCTGTTGAGCAGGGAAGAGATGCTGGCGGGCGCAGAGCGCCCGGTACTCAAGCCGCGCTGGGCTGGTGTGGTGGACACTTTGGGGGGCGAGCCGTTGGCGAATGCCGTCAAGAGTACCGCCTACGGCGGCAGCGTTGCCTGCTGCGGTCTCGCTGCCAGTACGGCACTGCCATTGAATGTGCTGCCATTTATTCTGCGCAATGTGCGCCTGCTTGGCGTGGACAGCGTGGAGCAGCCGTTGGCGGCAAAGGCTGCCATCTGGCAGCGTCTGGCGACGGACTGGCGTCTGCCGGTGCTGGAGCAGATCGTGGCCGCAGAAGTCTCGCTGGCAGACCTGCCGCCCTGGTTCGACACGATTCTCAAAGGCGGCATGCGCGGCCGCATACTGGTGAGACTTTCCTGAACGGGGCAACGCCATGAAAGGACTGGTGCACGCATTATTGCTGGACGGCAAGGGCGGCGCAGAGCCCTTGAATGATGAGCAGGCGCTCGCCTGGCAGCCGGGGCAGGGTGTGCTATGGCTGCATCTGGACTACACGCTTCCCGATGCTGAATCCTGGCTTACCCATCACGGCGTCAGCCCCTTAATTGCCGAAGCTTTGCTGGCGCAAGAAACACGGCCACGTGCGAGCCTGATGCGTGATGGCACACTGGTCTACCTGCGCGGCGTCAACCTGACGCCTGGCGCACTCCCGGAAGACATGATTGCCGTGCGTTTGTGGATAACGCCTGAGCGCATCATCAGTACTCAGCGCCGCCCTCTGAAAGCAGTAACGGATATGCTAACGGATCTCTCTGAGGGAGTGGGGCCGCAGCATGCCTATGGTCTGCTGGTGAATCTCGTCGACCGATTGACCTGGAACATCGAAGACGTCGTGGACCAGGTGGAAGATCAGATCGGCGGTTATGAAGAAGTGGGGCTGCTGCGGCAGAGCAGGGGCATACGAAACGAGATCGGCCGGGTGCGTCGCCGCGTCAGTGTGCTACGTCGCTATCTCGCACCGCAGCGTGACGCCTTGTCGCGTCTGCTGGACGCCAGTGGCCCTCTGGCGGATGCAGAGCGAGGTTTATTGCGCGAAGTGCTGGATCGCTTGCTGAGGCTGCTGGAGGATCTGGATACGGCCCGCGAGCATGCCACCATTGCCCAGGAAGATCTGAGTAACCGGCTGGCGGATGATCTGAATCGCCGTATGTACATCCTGGCTGTGGTGTCCGTGATCTTCCTGCCGTTGGGGGTGCTGACGGGTTTGCTGGGGGTTAACCTGGCCGGTATCCCGGCCAGTGAATCGCCCTATGCTTTCGCGGGCTTCGTGGCGATATTGCTGACGGTGGTGGCAGCGATCAGTCTGGTGCTGAAACGCAATCGGTGGCTTTGAATCTTTTGGGCACATGATTGCCGCCAGCGATGTATCGCTGACGGCAGAGGGGGCTAGCGGCGGTAGATCGGCCGGGGATCGTTGGCGTCACCCTGGTAGGTCACGGAAAAATCCTTCAGTCCGTTCAGGGCATCATGAATGTCACGGTCTGCGCGCACGGCGAAGGCATTGAAGCCCACGCGGTGCATGTAGAACAGCTGATCCCGGAGCACATCACCCACCGCACGAATCTCGCCTTTGTAGCCGTAACGGGTACGGAGCTCCCGGGCATAGGAATAGCCGCGGCCATCCTTGAACGCCGGGAATGACACGGCTACCAGTGACAGGCGTGGCAGATCTGCCGCAATGGCAGCAGGCTCTTCACCTGGCGCCAGACAGACGCCCACCGCTCCATCACGCTTGAGCAGCACTTCCTTCTGCGCCTGCCAGACTGACAGGGGTACAATCACATCACCGCTATCTGGCAGGCCATCCTGCTCAATCTGCTCGTTGCTCAGATGAATCCAGGTGTCCTCGACGACCACGCCATCCTTAATGATCTGTGGCATAGGCCCGCTCCTTGAAAGGGTCGATTCCCAGGCGTTCATAGGTGTCGATGAACTGCTCGCCCGGTTGGCGTTGTTCTACATAAAGATCGATCAAGCGCGCGATGATCGGCACGACCTGTTCAGTGTCGAAAGACGGCCCCAGCTTCTCGCCGATGCGCGAGGTCTTGTCGCCCCGGCCGCCCAGCGTGATCTGGTAATACTCGCGGCCTTTCTTGTCTACACCGAGAATGCCGATATGGCCGATGTGATGGTGGCCGCAGGCGTTCATGCAACCGGAAATATTCACGTCAATCGGGCCGAGATCGTGCAGATAATCCATGTCTTCAAAATGACGCTGGATTTCTTCGGCAATCGGCAGCGACTTGGCGTTCGCCAGGGAGCAGAAGTCACCGCCGGGGCAAGCTACCAGGTCTGTCAGCAGCTTCAGATTCGGCGTGGCAAAGCCCAGCGCATCGAGCCGCTGCCAGAGAGTGAACAGCTGGTCCTGGCGGACATCGCCCAGCACCATGTTCTGCTGATGGGTGGTGCGTGCCTCGCCGAAGCTGAACTGGTCAGCGAGGTCTGCCACGGCTTCCAGCTCTTCATCGGTGATGTCGCCAGGGGCGCGGCCGGTTTTCTTCAGCGTCAGTGTCACGGCGGCGTAACCGGCCTGCCGGTGACGCGTGACGTTGGTGTGGTACCAGCGATTGAAGGCCTTGTCTGACGCCAGGGCGTCCTGCAGGGCAGGGGGCTGGTCGTCGATGGCGTCATAGGCCGGTGCGGAGAAGTGGCTGCGCATGGCGTCAACTTCTTCGGCGGTCAATGTCATCGGGCCATCTTTCAGCTCCGCGAACTCGGCTTCCGTCAGTGCGCGGAACTTCTCGGCACCCAGCGCCTTGACCAGAATCTTGATGCGCGCCTTGTACTTGTTGTCCCGGTTTCCGTACTTGTTGTAGACCCGGAGAATGGCCTCCAGGTATGCCAGCAGGTCGGGCCAGGGGACAAACTCGCCGATCACTTCGCCGGTCATGGGGGTGCGGCCGAGGCCACCGCCGGCCAGCACGCGAAAGCCGGTTTCGCCATCGCGCTGCAGGACCTGAACACCGATATCGTGCACGCCAATCAATGCAGGATCTTCGTCGGGTACCGCATTCACGGCAATCTTGAATTTCCGCGGCAGGTAGGCGAATTCCGGGTTGAAAGTCGCCCACTGGCGAATGATTTCACACCAGGGCCGGGGATCCTCGATCTCCTTGCCGTTGATGCCGGCGAACTCATCCGTGGTGACATTGCGGATACAGTTGCCACTGGTCTGGATGGCGTGCATTTCCACATCTGCCAGTGCGGCAAGGATGTCAGGCACGTCTTCCAGAGCCGGCCAGTTGTACTGGATATTCTGCCGGGTGCTGACGTGGCAGTAGCCCTTGTCCCACTGTCGAGCGACCCGCGCCAGTGCGCGCAACTGGGTGCTGCTGAGCATGCCGTAAGGCACGGACACCCGCAGCATCGGCGCGTAGCGCTGGATATACAGCCCGTTCTGCAGGCGCAGGGGCAGGAATTCGTCGTCGCTCAACTGACCGTCGAGATAGCGCCGGGTCTGGTCCCGGAACTGGGCTACCCGTTCGTTCAGGAGCTGCTGATCGTGGGATCGATATACATACATGGCGTCGGATTATCACCCTGTGTCGTTGGTGCCGGAGAATGCGAGTCTGTCAATGATAACACCCGGCCTGACCCGGAGCAGGAGGCGCTGCACTTTAGCAAAGCCGGCTTATTCGGAAAAGTAATATGTGACTATAAGCATATAAGCGGTTGTTATCCGCTGAGGGGGCCGGGGTCAGCCGGCGGCAGAGGACAGTACCAGGTTTACGGTCACGATCATGCCGACCACCATGGCGACCACGAGGATCACGTACACCAGAATGTAGTCGCCGGCGCTGCCTTTCTTGAAGTCCCGCTCCCTGTTACGGCCGCTCTGGACCCCGAACAGGGCTGCCAGCACACTCATGATCACCTGCAACAGGTTCGGTTTGCCGGGTTCCTGCTGGTCCGGTTTGCCGGATGCGGGGTCTTCATGGGACTCAGTGGCGCTGTGCTTGAAGTCAGACATGGTGCCTCTTGTAAGTAATCAAAGCTTGATGTGGACCCAGTGGCGGCGTATCCACAGACGCCCGAGCAGTACCGAGGTCAGCAGGCGTTGTAGTGCCTGCAACACCCATACAGCCAACAGGCCGCCGCCCGCCATGGGGCCGATGATATAGGCAAGCGGCAGGAAGAGAAACCACTGTACGCACAGGGTGACCAGCATCACCGAGCGCGCGGCGCCGGCGCCCAGCAAGGCCTGGGTAAAGACGATGGCGACGCCGTCCAGACAGATGGCCAGCCCGGTTATCATCAGCGGAATCCGCCCCAGCGCGATCAGCTCTGGCTCCTTGAGGAAGATCCCGAGAATCAGGTCCGGCACCAGCCACATGGGCAGGGCCATGATGAACAGCAGCACCATGGCCAGTCGTGTCACATCCCAGCCCCAGCGATAGGCATCTTCAGGGTCCTTGCGCCCCAATGCCTGACCGACCAGCGATGTGGCGGACAAGCCGAGGCCGATGGCTGGCAGGATCAGGAACAGCACCAACGTGATCAGCACATGCGCCACCGCGACTTCCCGGGTGCCAATCAGGCCGATGATCCAGAACAGTACCAGCAGGCCGGTGGAGAACAGGAGCTGTTGCAAGGATTGGGGCAGGGAAACCCGCAAAATGCTGGTCAGCATCTGCCGTGAGGGGCGGGCGGTCAGGAAGCCGTGGACGCGCCCCTCGCGCCAGGTTTGCAGGAAGTACAGCAGGCTGCCGAAGTAGAGCGCTACGGTGGTACCGATACCGGCGCCGGTGCTGCCCAGCTCCGGCAGACCGAAAGCACCAAAGATCAGGCCGTAGCTGATGATTACATTGAGGATATGCACCGTGACCAGCGTGCGCAGATAGACCCAGGAGCGATTGATGCCGTTCCAGTAGCCGCGATAACTGAAATTCATGGCGACCGCAAAGATGCCGAACAAGCGCGCCAGAAGGTAAGGTTCCGCCAGTGCGCGCACGGCATCATCGGAGGTCAGCGCGGCGATCAGGTCGCCGGCCAGTTGCAGAAATACCAGCAATACCGGCAGCGACAGCACGATGCCCAGCAGTAACCCGGCATTGAGCGGTGCGGCGTAGACACTGGGGTCGCCTTCACCCTTGCGGCGGGCCACGGTGGCCTGAACACCGGCACCGAGACCCAGCACCAGTGCAATGGCGACAAAGTTGGCATAGCCCCCCAGCCCGACTGCCGCCAGAGCCTCGCCACCGAGGCTGCCGACCATTGCCGCGTCCACCAGATTCAGCAGGCTCTGGCTGGCCATGGCCCCCATGATGGGCAAGGCGAGGGCAAGGATACGGCGACTGCGAACGGTATCAAGCATGGGGGCTCCACTGGCGAGGCGGCAAGGATACCAGAGGTGCCCGTGGGGCGCAGTCAGTGCGCTCTGGCCCTGTGGCTCACTTGCTTCTGGGCTATACTTGACTAAAATACTCGGGAATTGCGTGGTGTCAGTTTCGATGGCACTCAGAGTCGTGGATGTGGAGAGCCCAGTGACAGATAACCTGATTACCGTAACCCCCAATGCTCAGGAGTACCTGCGTGATCTGCTGGAGAAGCAGAGCACGCCGGGCATGGGGGTGCGTATCTTCGTGGAGCGGCCTGGTACTCCCCATGCGGAATGCTGCATGGCTTATTGCCCGGAAGGCGAGCAGGAAGACAAGGACGTGCGGTACGACTACGAGGGTTTTCACGCCTGGATTGACGGTCACAGTGTGCGGTATCTCGAAGATGCGGTGATCGACTACAAGAAAGACAGCATGGGCGGGCAGTTGACCTTCCGGGCGCCCAAGTCCCGGGTGCCGGAGCTGAGTGAGGATGCCTCACTGGAGGAGCGTATCAATTACATCCTCTATTCCGAGATCAACCCCGGGCTGGCGGCCCATGGCGGCAATGTTGCGTTGTTGCAGTTGACCGAGGACAACGTGGCCGTGCTGGAGTTTGGCGGTGGCTGTCAGGGGTGTTCTGCGGTGGACATGACGTTGCGGGATGGTGTGGAGCGGACGCTCAAGGAGCGTATTCCGGAGTTGTCGGCTGTGCGGGACAAGACGGATCATAGTGTTACGGATAATGCTTATTATAAGTGAGGTGGTTGGGGGGTGGCTGAGGGCTTTATGGTGCGCTTCGCTTTGCTCAGCACACCCTACGCACGCCCCACGCACACCCTGCGCACACCCCGCGCGGGGCCACGGGGGCCCCTGGTTGGAGGGGGTTATTGGAGGCGTTGGCGGGCGTAGTCGGCGGATTGGCCGGTGGCGCCGGATTGCAGGTAGCGCTGGTAGGCTGCCTGGGCCTGTGGGGTCTGGCCGAGGCCTTCATGGCTCAGGCCGATGAAGAACTGGGTGTTGGGGTTGCCCGGTAGCAGGTTGTCGTACTGCTGGAAGCGGGTCAGTGCGGTCTGTGCCTGGCCCTGCTCCAGTGCCACAATGCCCGCCAGATGCTGGGCCTGTGCCTCCTGGGGGTATACCGCGATGGCGCGGTCCAGGAAGGGTTTGGCCCGATCATGCTTGTCCTGCACCATCAACACCTTGGCCATCAGTACCAGCCCGGTGTAATCCTCCGGCGCGCTGCGTAATGACTGGTTCAGCAGGCGCTCCGCTTCCGCGTAATTCTTCTGTCCCGCAGCCGCTTCGGCCTGCTGTTGTTGCTGGATCGCCGGGCGGATCTGCCGCAGACGCGCGGTGTTGTCCATATAGCGTTCACGGTTCATGGGGGCGTTGCGGAAACGGGCGTAGTCGGTGTCTGCGGCGCGTTTGGTGGTCTGGTAGCGTTCCTCACTCATCGGGTGAGAGGAAAACATCTGCTCGAGCATGGACGGCTGGCGGCTGTTCTGGGCGCGCAACATGTCCATCAGATCCACCATGCCCTGGGGATTGTGGCCAGCACGGGTCATGTACTCCAGGCCGAGATTGTCTGCCTGCCGTTCATCACCACGGCTGTAACGTGCCAGCAGGGCGCCGGTGGCGATGCCGCCCAGGCCCATGGCCAGTGCCGCGCGGCTGTCATCCATCTGCGTGGCGATGGCAACGCCGAGACCCGCAACCACCAGCCCGGTGATCGTGGATTTGGACATGCGCTGGGCGGTATGCCGGGCGCTGACGTGGGCCACTTCATGGCCGATCAGTGCGGCAAGTTCCGCTTCGCTTTGCATCTCCAGCAGGATGCCCCGGGTGATGCCGATGGTGCCGCCGGGGAACGCGTAGGCATTGATGTAATTGGCGTTCAGGGCATTGTAGGAGTAGGGCATGTCCGGGCGGTGGGAGTTGTCGCCCACGGGTTTGCCGACGCTGGCAACATAGTTGCGCAGGCCCTGATCGCGCACGGTGCCATAGTCTGCCGACAGCTGATGTGGTGAGTGCTGCTGGTCCAGCGCCACCTCTTCCGCCGGGCTCATCACCATGAACTGTCGTTGGCCAGTAACCGGGTTCACGGCGCAGCCAGTGACGACGCCGCCACCCGCCATGGCCATCAGCCACAACATCTGGCGGCGCGTGAAGGCACCACGGGTGACTTGCTGTTCCAGGCCCTGGGGCGAGGCATTCCGGAGAGAGGTGTTCTTTTTCATAGTCCTGATCTCTTGTGTTGCTGATCTGATGTTATTGATCTGATGTTATCGGCTGAGGCGTCAATCCCACATCCGCAAATGACGCCGGGCTACCAGCAGCAGCCACCCGGCCCAGACCCCACTGCTCATGAGAATCAGCAGGCCCGGCAGGGAGATATCCCAGACCACCGGCATGACCCGGTGGCCGAGTAACAGGCTGCCACACAATACGCCACTGGCGGTAAGCATGGTTTGGACCTGCCGGTACTGAGAGCGTTCCAGCCGTGCCACCAGCCGCTCCATCTGGCGCGGATCAATACCGGTACCTTCTGGCTTCGGCGTTCCCACAGCGGGCGGCGGTGCGTACAGCTTGTCCACCGCTTCCAGCGCGCGCAGGCCGAGACTTCGGGCCAGCCGGTTGGGGCTGTAACGGGCGCGGATCATGCGCCGGATCAGGGGCTCTGCCTCGCTCATCACATCGAAGCCGGGGTGAATCAGCCGGCCGAAGCCTTCCAGCGTGATGATGGCCTTGATCAGCAGAGCGATGTCTGAAGGCAGCACCAGATTGTGGTTGCGCAGCAGCCCGGTAATGTCGGCCAGCAATGCCGTCACGTCGAGCTCGGCCAGTGGCACGCCGTAATAGAGCGTGACGATATCCTCGACATCCGCCACCAGCGCCTCGAACTTGACCGGCTGACCATCAGACCAGGATGCCAGCACCGCCGCGCAGCCCTCGGCCTCCTGGGTGACGACGGCCTTCATGATCTGCACCATCTGTTCGCGGCGGCCGTGGGAGAGCTTGCCGACCATGCCGTAATCCAGCATGCCGATACGATTGCCTGGCATGATCAGGAAGTTGCCGGGGTGGGGGTCGGCGTGAAAGAAACCATCCTCCAGCGCCATCTTCCAGGCAATGGTGGCGCCACGCCGGGCAATCAACGGGCGGTCGATGCCGGCTTCATCCAGCTTGTCCAATCGGCGCGCGGGGATGCCCTCGACCAGCTCCTGTACGCTCAGGGTGGCGGAGGTGTATTGCCAATATACGCGGGGCACTGTGACCCAGTTGATGCGCCGCAGGTTCTTGCGAATCCGGTCGGCGTTGCGTGCCTCGGTGGTAAAATCCAGCTCCCGGCTCAGGGATCGCTCGAATTCACGCACCAGTTCCAGTGGGCGATAGCGGCGCAGCTCTGCGGAGTTGTCCACGCCGAGACGTGCCAGATGACGCAGTAGCCGCAGGTCGGAATCGATCTTGTCGCGGATGCCCGGCTTCTGGATCTTCAACACCACCGCTTCACCGCGCAGGGTGGTGGCTTTATGTACCTGGCCGATGGATGCCACGCCCAATGGCTCCGGATCGATATCCCGGAACACCTTGCCCACGGGTTTGCCGAGGGCTTTTTCGATCAATGGCAGCAGGGTGTCATAGGGAATTGGCGGTGCGTTGTCCTGCAACTTCTCGAATTCATCGATCCATTCCCGGGGAAACATGTCCACACGGGTGGCCAGAATCTGTCCGAGCTTGACGAACGTTGGCCCCATCTCCTCCAGCGCACGGCGCAGCCGTTCGGCCGGGGGCATGGTCAGCAGATCGCGATCAACACCATGCCTGACCAGTTTGCCGGCCTGCTCCAGGGGCGCGGCCAGGCCAAGACGGCGGATCACATCGCCGAAGCCGTAACGGAACAGAATGCCGGCCAGGGTATTGGCACGACGGAGGTCCTTTCCTGCGTCAAGAATGCTCACGCATCCACTCCTGCTGTATGACTAATATCGTTGCATAGTATCACTCCGCGCGGCGGGGCAAAGCTTTCACATGTGACGGCCTGTAAAGCGACGCTACCATGACCCGTCTTTTCGATCGTGTCATAGTGGTGGTGAGAGCGGTGATCCAGGCGGCGGTGTGTCAGGAGGCAACAGATGTTCGGATTCAGACGTGATAAACAGGCCATGCCCGCAGCAGAGACGGCGTTACCCGGCCGTGATACGCCGATGCCGGTGACCGAGGCGCATCGCATCACTGGCTTGCCACTGCAACCACCCTGGCCAGCCGGATGCCAGCAGGCCATGTTCGGCATGGGCTGCTTCTGGGGGGCAGAACGGCGTTTCTGGCAGCTGCCCGGTGTGCGCATCACGGCTGTCGGTTACGCCGGTGGTTTCACGCCCAATCCGGTGTACGACGAGGTCTGCAGCGGTGCGACCGGGCATAATGAAGTGGTACTGGTGGTGTTCGATCCCACTCAGATCGACTACCCGGCGCTGCTCCAGTGCTTCTGGGAAAGCCATGATCCGACCCAGGGCATGCGCCAGGGCAACGATGTGGGCACACAGTATCGCTCAGGCATCTATTGCTTTGATGCAGCGCAGCAACAGCAGGCAGAGGCAAGCCGCTTGCAATTCCAGGCAGCGCTGACCCGGGCGGGGCTGGGCGAGATCACCACAGAGATCGTCCCCGCGCCCGCATTTTATTATGCTGAAACATTCCATCAGCAGTATCTGGATCGTAATCCGGGCGGTTATTGCGGGCTTGGCGGAACGGGTGTGTGTTTATGAGTAAAGCGTTTGTCCGGGACGACCTGGTTGAAGTGGGGCGCTCACCGGTACATGGCAAGGGTCTGTTTGCCAGAACGGATATTGAGGAAGGGACGTTACTGGGGTTGTGCCGTGCACAGCCCGCGCGCAAGGATGGACCCCACGTATTGTGGCTGGACGACGGCGAGAAGCCGGTCCGTGTGACCTGCAAGTTGCGTTACATCAACCACGACCGCAAGCCGAACGTGGCCTATTACGAAGATCTCACTGTGGAAGCCTTGCGCGATATTCGCGCCGGTGAAGAATTGTTGCATCACTATGGTGATGATTGGGGTTGATGATGACCGGGGTTGATGACCGGCCGTCAGAAAGGCGCAGGCGAACTGAAGTGCAGCCACTCGCCGCTGGCGGGATGGTGGAAGCCGAGCTTGCTGGCATGCAGATGCAGGCGAGGGCTGCGCGCCAGCACCTGCGGTGGCGCATAAAGATCGCAGCCGAGGATGGCGTGGCCGATTTCCCGCAGGTGTATGCGCAGCTGGTGTGAGCGGCCGGTGACAGGGCGGAGCAGCAGACGACTTGTCTGTGCGTCGGCATGTCGGCTGATGACGGTGTAGCGTGTCAGTGCCTGTTTGCCGCGCTCATAGCAGATGCGCTGGCGGGGCCGGTTTTGCCAGTCCGGTGCGATGGGCAGCGTGATCTCGCCGCTGTCAGATTCGGGCAGCCCATCCACATCCGCGATGTATTCCTTTTCCACTTGCCGCTCGGCAAAGGCCCGGTTCAGAACCCGCTGCGCCTCGATGCCCACCGCAAATACCATCAGCCCCGAGGTGTCCAGATCAAGCCGATGGACGACCCGGGTCTCGGGTTCATCCTGCTGTAGCCGGTAAGCGGCGGAATCCTGATTTTCCGGGCCGCGACCGGGCACCGACAACAGGAAAGCCGGTTTCTCCACGACGATGCAGTGGGCATCCCGGTGTCGCACAAGCAGCGGCTCATGGCACTCGGGCACAATGTAGTAAGGCGGAGCATCAGGCGCCATGTTTGGCAAATACCGCGTGATAGACATCGTTGTAGTGTGCCGCAAAGTGCACGGTGATCTTGTCGCGCAGGTAATCCGGCAATTCACTGTAGTCGCTGCGATTGGCCTCCGGCAATACCAGTTCGCGAATACCGACGCGGCGTGCGGCGATGACTTTCTCACGAATGCCACCCACGGCCAGCACCTGCCCGGTGAGGGTCAGTTCGCCGGTCATGGCAATCTTGCGCCGCAGGGGTTTGTTGCAGGCCAGCGACAACAGTGCAGTGGCCATGGTGACGCCGGCGCTGGGGCCGTCCTTGGGGGTGGCGCCTTCCGGCACATGCAGGTGCAACGAGGCGTCCTTGAACCAGTCCGGGTTGCCGCCGAACTCGCCGATATGACTGCTGACAAAACTGTAGGCAATTTCGCTGGATTCGCGCATCACATCGCCCAACTGGCCAGTCTGGCGGAAGCCGCGACTGTGATCGTGGACACGGCTGGCTTCCACGGACAGGGTGGCGCCGCCCATGGATGTCCACGCCAGGCCGGTGACCACGCCAACGCCATGTTGTGGCTTTTCTGCCCGGAAGTGGGGCATGCCCAGGAAGCTGTCCAGATTCTTGCCGGTAATGCTGATGCGGCGGCTGCCTTCCAGTAGTTTGACGGTGGCCTTGCGCACGATCTTGTTGAGCTGCTTTTCCAGGTTGCGCACACCGGCTTCGCGGGCATAACCCTCGATGACCTGGCGCAGGGCCGCATCGGAAATGCTCAACTGGCTTTTCCTGACGCCGGCGCGTTCCAGCGCCCGCGGCCACAGATGTTGCCGGGCGATCAGCACTTTTTCATCGGTGATGTAGCCGGCCAGCCGGATCACTTCCATACGATCGAGCAATGGCGCCGGAATGGCATCAAGTGTGTTGGCCGTACAGATGAACAGCGCGCGAGACAGATCCATGCGCAGGTCGAGGTAATGATCCAGGAACTGGTTGTTCTGTTCCGGGTCCAGCACCTCGAGTAGCGCAGAGGCGGGATCGCCCTGAAACGATTGCCCGAGTTTGTCGATCTCATCCAGCATGATCACCGGATTGCTGCTGCCGCTGTCTTTCAGCGCTTGAGCCAGTTTGCCGGGCAGGGCGCCGATATAGGTGCGGCGGTGGCCCTTGATCTCGGCTTCGTCGCGCATGCCGCCCAGGCTGAGGCGATAGAACTTGCGCCCCAGGGATTCGGCGATGGCGCGTCCGATGCTGGTCTTGCCGACGCCCGGAGGGCCGACCAGCAGCACGATGGCCCCGCGCACTTCGCCGCGCATGGCGCCCACCGCCAGAAATTCGATGATGCGGTCCTTGATGTCGGACAGGCCGGCATGGTGTGTCTCCAGCACCTCCCGGGCATGGCCCAGATCCAGATTGTCCGGGGTATAGAGACCCCAGGGAATCTGCGTCAGCCAGTCAAGGTAATTGCGGGTGACACCATACTCGGGTGAGCCGGTTTCCAGGATGGACAGCTTGCGCAGTTCGTCCTCGAAACGGGTGGCGACGGCCTCGGGCAAGGTCAGTTTGTCCGCCCGGGCCTGGAAGGCTTCCACGTCGGCCGTGCGGTCGTCCTTGGCCAGGCCGAGTTCTTTCTGAATGATCTTGAGCTGCTCACGCAGGAAAAACTGGCGCTGCTGGCTGCTGATCTTCTCGTTGACCTGCTCATTGATGCTGCCTTGCAGCCGCGCGACTTCGACTTCTTTCTTCAGCAGGACAAGTACTTTTTCCATGCGCTTGAGCAGCGGCACGGTATCCAGCACGGCCTGCAGTTCATCGCCGCTGGCGGTGGTCAGGGCGGCGGCGAAATCAGTCAGCGGCGAAGGTTCGCGGGGGCTGAAATTCTGCAGATAGGCTTTGAGGCCTTCGTTGTACAGCGGGTTCAGCGGCAGCAATTCCTTGATGGTGTTGATGATCGCCAGCGCATAGGCCTTGACGTCATCGCGCTTGATCTCTTCCGGGTCTGCCTCCGGGTATTCCACTTCCACCAGGTAGGGCGCTTTGCGGCTCAGCCAGCCGGTGATGCGGAAGCGGGAGATACCCTGCACCATCAGTTGCAGGGTGCCCTCGTCGGAGGCGGCGTTATGGATGCGCACCAGGCAACCGTGCTCGGGCAGGTTGTCAGGCAGCTCGCTGGTTTCGGACGACGCGGGCTCGCCATCACCGACGTAAATCAGTCCCAGGGCGTGGTGCGGCGTCTGGCTGACGCGCTCCACGGTGGCTTGCCAGGCGTCCTGCGGAAACAGCACCGGCTGCACCAGCCCCGGCATGAAAGGCCGCTGATTGACCGGCAGCAGATAGATACGCTGGGGGCGCGCCTGGTCTGGCACGATAAGGGAATGCGATGTGGATGATTCGGTGCCGTGGCTGCCGTTATCTTGCGTCTCGTCGTCGCGCATGCTCATTATCCATACCGGGAAAGATGTATCGGGTGCTCCGGCAGAGATGGCGCTTCAACGCGAGAATTCAAGGGCAGGGCGAGTGGCGAGGCACAAGCGTCCGCCGACAGTCAGTCGGCCTCGATGATCAGCAGATCGGCACTGGCGGGCTTCGGGTTGGCAGTACGCCGCTCGATCACCCTGGCGTTGAACTTCTCCTGACACAGCTCGGCCAGTGCATAGAAGGGCGCCCGACCGGGATCGGCAATGATGATGCGCCGCACGCCTGCCTTGAGCGCACGGCGGATCAGCTTGAACAGTACCGGGGTCAACTCATCCCAGAAGCAGATGTCTGCGCCGGTGATGGTCTCCACGCCCTCGAGCTTCTTGCGCGTCAGCTTCTCAAAGCGGCAGCGCAGCGGGGTGATGTCGACGCCGTTGAGTTCCGCATGGAGGGTGAGGTAGGGCAAGACATCCGGGTCCGCATCAACGCCGGTCACCTGAAGGTCCAGACGTTTTGCCGCATAGATACCGAGAATGCCCCAGCCGCATCCGATGTCCATCAGATGGCTGCCTTTTGCCGGCGGCTTGCGCTTGAGGTAATCCATCACCACGTAACTGGAGTTCCAGACTTTGTGGCCGTGAATGGATGGGGTGTGGCTGGCTTTCTTGAGGCGGCGAATTTCCTTGTGTCCGTTTTGCAGGATGGTGATGCCCCGGGTCTTGATCTCATGGGTCTTGCTGGCCGCCATGTGGGGCTCCCTGTTCGATGAGAAGTCTGGTGCGCTGCGGAAAAGAGGCTAAACCTTACGAAGTCGACATGAAATCTTCAACACCTTCTTGCCTTCTTGTTGCGGCGTGCTCAGGCTAGAATGCGTATTGTGCTGATATGTGCAGGAGCACGGCTGAGACCGGGGGCGTCATTTGGCGGGATTGAGAGACAACGTGACGATTGGCAGACAGGCCGTGAGCAGCTTGTTCGCCGGGCGTGGTCGCTACGTACGTGCGTTGGCAACCCTGGCGGAAGTCCTGTCGATCTATGGCCGCGGCAAGGCGTCGCGCTCAGTTGACCTGATGCAGCAACATGCCCAGGCGGCGGAACGCGTCGCGCGGTTGTGCCGTCATAATGGTGCAACATGGGTCAAGGCGGCGCAGTTTCTGAGCTGTCGCCCGGACATTTTGCCGCAGCCCTATATCGATGCGTTGGCCCAGTTCCAGAACGAAGCGCCGGCGCAGCATTTTGATCAGCTCAAACCCGTATTGATTGCCGCGTTTGGTGAAGACTGGGCGCAGCGCTTCAGTGCGTTTGATCTGGTACCAGCGGCCACCGCGTCGATCGCTCAGGTACACCGCGCAACACTGGTCAGCGGCGAGGACGTGGCGGTGAAAATCCGCATGCCGGATGTGGCCAGACTGTTCGAGCAGGACAGCCGGATCTTTCGTTTGCTGGCGCGCCTGCTGGCGCCACTGGTGCGGGAACTGGATGTCGTCCAGATCACCGAACAGTTGTTGACCATGACGGCAACGGAACTGGATTTTCGCAACGAGGCAGAAAACCTGCGCCGCTTTGCACGACAGCCGCATCCGCCAGGTATCGCTGTGCCGCCGCTGTTCGATGCCCTCAGTGGTGAGCAGGTGCTGGTGACCGGCTGGGTCCAGGGGCACCGGTTGCGGGAGTATCTGGATGCGCATCCGGATCAGGCCGCCCCGTTGCTGAATCGCCTGTTCGCCAGTTATCTGCAGCAGGTGACCCGGTTCGGCATTTACCAGGCGGATCCCCATCCGGGCAATTTTATCGTGGACGACGCGGGCTGCATCACCATTCTGGATTACGGCGTAATCGGTCGGCTGACACCGGATGAGGTACGCCGTTATTCGCGCCTGCTGTACGGGCTGATGGGTTTCGAGGGCGATGTGGATGTGGGCGAGCTGTTCCGGGAGGCCGGTTTCGTCGGCGGCGATGCGGAGACCCTGCAGACATTGTCGCACTATGTGCTGACCGACAAACTGAAGAACGAGCATCCGGTCCAGGCCGTGCAGGCGCTGCTGGATGCGTTACGGGCGGAAAAAGTACAGATACCGGATTCGTATATCGGCATCTCGCGGGTGTTGATTACCCTGGGCGGGTTTCTGATGGCCTATAAAGTGCCGTTTGACTGGACGCCGCCCGAGCGGCGCGTCGCCAGCTGATTCAGTTGCGGTCTGCGTTACGTTGTTGCTGGCGCCAGAACGCCCGCAGCGCCATGGCCGTATCTCTGGGGGCTTCCACCATTGGCGCATGGCCGATGCCCGCCAGCATCAGCTTCTGGCTGTGAGGCAGATATTCGACAAAGCGCGCGGCATTGTCATTGCTCAGTAGCCGATCCTGATCGCCCCAGATCACCAGGGCAGGGGTGCTGATGTCAGCGAGGGCTGCCCCGCGCGCCATGGCCGGGTCCTCGTCGAGGTCTGCCCACACCTTGTCCATCCGCGCCGCATTGGCGGCTTTTTTCTCGCCCATGATCCGAACGAAGAAATCCGGCAGCCAGGGCGGTTCCGCCATGGCCCACGTCAGTGTCTCCCGAAAATCGGCCACATCCCTCGGAATCAGCGGATTGTCTTCGCCATATTTTATCAGCGCGGCGAACTCGGGCGTCTGCAGGGTGATGCCGGCTGCGTTGATCAGTCCGAGGGTGCGCACGCGCTCCGGCGCCAGCCTGGCCATTTCCAGACTGATGGCGCCGCCCATGGAGTTGCCGACCACATCGAACTGCTCGACATCCAGCGCAGACATCAGGCTCAGTAGCCGCCGCGCCTGCATGGCGAGACGGTAATCGGTGCTGGTGTCGCCGCCGCTGGCGCCATGGCCGGGCAGATCCGGTACGACAAAGTCGGCGTCATGCTTGAGCTCGATGACCATGCGCAGCCAATTGCTGCTGTCCGCGCCGAATCCGTGCAGCAGCAGGACCACCGGGCGCTCGCCGTCATCACGGTCGCTGTGAAAGCCCTTGCTCGCCAGGTAATGCCACGCCATGGCGGCGTCATCGGTGCGTGCCGGCAGGGTCAGGGTATGCCCGGCCAGCCGTGCGCGGCTGGTCTCGGCGCGCAGGCCGGTGTCGTAGGCAATATTGGCGAGGCTGTCACAGCCGCTGAGTGCCATGACAGCGAGAATCGGTATCAGTAGTGATCGCATCAAGATGCTGTCCCTGAGGAAAGGTGCGAGCATACACCTAAGGAGGCGGCTGTGCGCGACAGGGTTCTCCAGCAAGCGGGTCACCCTCCAGCGAGAGGCGTTGGGCCGGGGTACGCCTTTCCGGGACCGCTCAAGCCATCCCTGGGCGCTCTCGCTTTGGCCATCCATGGCCAAAGAGGCCCCTCCAAGGCGTACCCCGGCCCAACGCCGGTGCGAGATTCTGATTTCAGTAGGTATCGCATTCTCAGTAAGAACCAAACCGGTAGTTGGCAGAGTATCGCTTGATGCTACTGAACGTGACGGCCCACGGGGGCGGGGACTGCTTTTCAGGACTGTGTGAGACAGGGATGTCGAACACAAGCCCCCACGGATGGGTTTACGGCGGGTCCTGAAAAGCAGTCCCCGCCCCCGTGGGCCCTGACCACCGAACATCGAAGAATGGGCAGGCCTGCAAAGAAAGCACTGCCCGCCAATCCACGATGAACCTTCTTTGATGAACCTGAAAAAGCGTCGGGCACAAAAAAGCCGCGCAAGCGCGGCTTTTCGTGTCTGCCCCGGGAAGGCAGGCGTATATCTGGTCGGAGTAGCAGGATTTGAACCTGCGACCCCTACGTCCCGAACGTAGTGCTCTACCAGGCTGAGCTATACTCCGAAGCGGTGTGCATTCTATCAATATTTACGTGGATTGCTAGCCTTTCTGTATAATCCGCCGCCATGACTCAGCCCACCGTAGACACCCTGTTCGAGCACGCCCTGGCCAGCCTCAGGTTGCGTCGTTACCCGCGTTTGCGCGGGGAAACGCTGCGCGCCTGGGATGGGGCAGATCTGTATCTGCTGGATGAGTACGGCCGGCTGGATGCGCCTGCGGCGGGTGCGCCTCTGGTGCTGAATGACCAGTGTGGTGCGTTGACGCTGGCGCTGCATGCGTGCGGTCGTTCTGCCAGTGCGCAATTGTGCAGCAGTGGTGATTCCTGGCTGGCGCAGGCCGCGCTGCAGGCTAACGCCAGCGATAACGGGCTGGTGTTGCCCGAGGGTGTCTGGCGTTGGCCGCTGGATGCCTGGCCTGAGGCGCCATCGGTGGTACTGGTGCGGGTGCCGAAAGAGATGGCGCTGCTGGAAGCGCAGCTCAGCCGCCTTGGCAGTCTGCCGGCGGGCACGCCGGTCCGGCTTGCCTGGATGGACAAGCACCTGCCGGGTGGGCTGGTGGATCGCGTCAGGCACTATCTTGGCCCGGTGAACTTGTTGCGTGGTGCCCACAAGGCCCATGGGCTGCAGGCCGAGGTGCCGGCGGGCGGGGTGCCAGCGGCCCCTTATCCGACCCGAGTCGCAGTGCCGGAGCAGGGCTGGTCGCTGACTGTCCATGCCGGGGTGTTTGCCCAGCAGCAGCTGGATATCGGTGCGCGGTTGTTTATGGCTTCGGTGCCGAAGAATGTGACGGGCCCGATGGCTGACCTCGGGTGTGGTAACGGTGTCATTGGCATGATGGCAGCGCGCCGCAATCCGGGTCTGCCGGTGACGTTTTGTGACGAATCCTGGCTGGCGCTGCAAAGCGCCCGGGAGAACATGCAGGCATGCCTGCCGGACGAAACAGCTCATTTTCATCTGGGTAACGGGCTGGCCGGTCTGACGGAGCGCTTTGCGCTGATTCTGCTGAATCCGCCGTTTCATCGGGGGCATGCGGTGGATGATACGGTGGCGAAAATGCTGTTCCGCCAGGCGGCGGATCGGCTGCTGCCGGGTGGGGTGTTGCAGGTGATCGGTAATCGCCACCTGCGCTATGACCGCACCCTGCAGCGCCATTTCCCCAAGGTACGGCAAATTGGCGGTGACAGCCGTTTTGTGATTCTTGCAGCCAGTCGGTAGGCCCGGATTTGCAGGGGAGAGTCTGTTTTACGGGTGTATGTCGTCGAAGCTGGTGACCCGGGGGTGGCTGCAAGACTGATCGGTGAACTGACCATCACGGTCCAGCAGTGTGGTGACCATGCCTGCGTCCCGTGCGGCGTCCAGCTCTGCCGGGATGTCAGACAGAAAAAGCGTCAGCTCCGCCGGGATACCGATGGCTTCGGCAATCTTGCGGTAGCTGTCAGCCTCCTGTTTCGGGCCGGTGGTGGTGTCGAAATAGCCGGTGAACAACGGTGTCAGATCGCCAGCGTCGCTGTAACCGAAGAACAGTTTCTGCGCGGCGATCGAGCCTGAGGAATAGACGTGCAGGGCGATGCCCTGCTGATGCCAGTGGCGCAGTCTGTCAGGCACCTCCGGGTAGACGTGGGCCTGGTAGTCACCGTCTTCATAACCCTGCCGCCAGATCATGCCCTGAAGGGCTTTCAGGGGTGTTGCCTTGCGGTCTTCGGCAATCCACTGCTGCAGCACGCGGTTGGCTGCCACGGCATCATCCACCGGGTCATTGGTCAGTGTAGCCAGCGCCCGGATCTGTGCCTGGACGGCGGGTTGCTGCCAGTGTGCCGCGAGAAACCCGGGCAGCTTGTCTGCCGCATAGGGAAACAGCACATCCTTGACGAAGGAGATGCTGCTGGTGGTCCCTTCGATGTCTGTGACGATGGCCCGAATACTCAATTTTCCAGCCTCGGAAACTGGCTGGCGATATCGCTGCCGGTAAAGTTGGCGACCCAGCCGTCAGGGTTGTTGAACAGGCGGATGGCAATAAATGAGGGGTTGGGCCCCATGTCGAACCAGTGGGGGGTGTTGGCCGGTACCGAGATCAGGTCGCCCTGTTCGCAGAGTACTTCGTAGACCTTGTCGTCGATGTGCAGGCTGAAAAGCCCGCTGCCCGCCACAAAGAAGCGGACTTCATCTTCGCTGTGGCGATGTTCGTCGAGAAATTTCTTTCTGAGGGCTGCCTTGTCCGGGTGATCGGCATTGAGACTGATCACGTCGACGGTCTGATAGCCCTGTTCTGCGATCAGGCGATCGATATCAGCGCGGTAGGCGCCGATCACCTCGTCCTGGCTGGCGCCCGGTGTCAGGGGCTGATCGGTCTTCCAGCGCTCGAACAGCACCCCGGCCGTTGCCAGAATGCCGGCAATGTCAGCGTGATCGCTGCTTTCCTGCTCGGGGGTGTCGGGGGACTGGTCACCGTAGACGCGTATCCGGCTCATAAGAATGTCTCGCTTGTGTGTGCTTTACAGTGAAGGGTTCAGCATACGTCGCTGCACGGTCACGGAAAACAGAAACTCCAGTGCTTCGAGCTGGCGATAACAGGCTGACATGGAATTTGCCCAGGTGTACACCCCGTGCCCGCGAATCAGATAGGCGTGGGTGATGCGTCCGGCATCCATGGCCTGATCGACCTCGGCGGCCAGTGCATCGATGTCCTGCGTGTTATCGAATACCGGGATTTCCAGACGGCTTTCATGGGTGCTGATGCCACTGAAGGCCTTGAGCAGTTCGTAGCCTTCCAGTACCAGGGTGCTCTCCTGGGGGTAGTGCATGGTCAGCACGGTGCTGGCCGGGGAGTGGGTGTGCAATACGGCGGCGGCGCCGGGCAGACGGCGATAGAGCTGGGTGTGCAGGCCGGTTTCGGCCGACGGTTTGCCGGCGCTGGCCGGGGCACCGGTCATGTCGACCACCATGACATCTGCCTCGGTCAGCAGGCCCTTGTCACGCCCGGAAACGGTCACGGCGCAGAAACGTTCGTTCAGGCGCATGGAATAGTTGCTGCTGGTGGCCGGTGACCAGCCGTGCTCATAAATGCGCAGGCCAGTGGCGGCGATGCTGCGCGCTGCGGCGCGGAAGTCGCTGGGGGACCAGGGGCGCGCCGGGTGGCTTTTGTCAGAGCCGGTGTCCGATCCAGGGTCAGATCCGGAATCCGATTCCGGACGGGATATGGGATCGGATGTGTGGCCGGGTTTGGGGGACGTCATGCCTGAGCCTTGTCACTGAGATGAGCAGCCATTTTATCAGCGTCGGGGCTGTGTATCACGCCGCGCTCCGTGACGATGGCACTGATCAGTGCCGCCGGTGTGACATCAAAAGCAGGATTGGCAACACGGACGTCCGCAGGCGCGATGATATGACCGTGCACACCACGTACCTCATCGCCGGGGCGCTCCTCAATGTCGATGGCAGCGCCGGAGGCCAGGCCCGGATCAATGGTCGACAAGGGCGCCGCCACAATAAACGGCAGGCCATGGTGTCGTGCCAGCACCGCGAGTGAATAGGTGCCGATCTTGTTGGCAGTATCGCCGTTGGCGGTGATGCGATCCGCCCCTACGATCACGGCCTGCACCCGGCCTTGCTGCATCAGATGACCGGCCGCACTGTCGACCACCAGCGTGACCGGAATCCGGTCTTGCATCAGCTCCCAGCTGGTCAGGCGGCTGCCCTGCAGCCAGGG
This sequence comes from Alcanivorax sp., assembly GCA_022565695.1. Lineage (GTDB taxonomy): Bacteria > Pseudomonadota > Gammaproteobacteria > Pseudomonadales > Alcanivoracaceae > Isoalcanivorax. The sequence continues at coordinate 104,984 of JAIUME010000002.1, forward strand.
GCGGGTTTCGCCAGCGTAAACACCGGTGATCCGTCCTGCTGCCCAGGCCGAGCGGATAACACCCAGCGCGGTGCCGTGACCGCCGGTGGCCAGTGCACCGGTGTTGCAATGGGTATAGATGCAGCCGCCATCGGGCAGCAGTGGCACACCGAAGTCGGCCAGGCGCTGGTTCATGGCCTGGTCACTGGTATGAATGTCGCAGGCACAGTGTTCCAGCGCAGTGATCAGCGGGCCGCCTGTCAGGGCGGCGGCTTCTTGCCGCATGCGGTTCAGTGCCCAGAACAGATTGACGGCGGTGGGGCGGCTGGCCGCCAGCACGGAAAAGGCATCTTCCAGAGTTGCGGCGCTGGCGCCATCACCCAGGCGGCGGGCGGCGAGCACTACGCCGTAGGCGGCCGCGATCCCGATAGCGGGGGCGCCGCGTACTACCATATCGCGAATGGCGTCAGCGACGCTGGCGGCGTCGTGGAGTGTGAGCCAATGGGTCTGGCCGGGCAGCAGGCGCTGGTCAAGCAGCGACAGTGTCTCGCCGTTCCAGCGAATGGCAGGGCTTGTGATCTCAGGCATGCCGTTTCTCCCGCTGCGGTCAGTCAGCGTTCGGGTTCGTTATGTTCGGGTGTGGGCGGTGACGCGCTGCCGTCGCGGGCTGGATAGACAATCGGGCCACGGTCATAGCGACGTCGAATCCAGTTGATGCTGTCATAAATCGCCCGGCGGCGGATGATAGCGCGTTCCAGACGGTATTTCCCCGGGAATGTGCTGATGCCAAGCCCCAGCAGCATGGTCAACAGCCCCTGCCCGGGCAGGAACAGCAGTATGGCGCCCAGCAGGACCAGCAGTATGCCCAGCAGGTTGCGCGCTACCCAGATCAGCGAGTGCATCATTGTGCTGCGCAGGCGCGGTTTGCGTGGCGCCACGAAATAGTCGGCCGGCATACGGATGATGAGCCAGGGGATCAGCACCATGGATGCCAGGCCCAGGGCAATGCCACTGCCCACCAGCCAGGGGGTCCAGGGGGCGATGGTATCCCAGAAGCCGTGCACGACGGCCGGTGGTGTGTTCAATGCGCTGACTCCTGTCCGGTCATAGCTGGTACGTGTATGGCAGGCGCAATCATGGCGCGCGGTGCCGGTCTTCACAATACGTGAATGTGGTCCGTGGATAGTATTGGTAAGCTGACATTCTGTTTTATCAAAGGGAGATACGATGTACTGGATCCTGTTCGCCGTCACCCTCATTGTTGCACTGGGCGCTTACGCGCTCTGGTTGTGGCGGCAAGTCTGGCAGCGGGCCCGGGACGACGCGCGGCGGCAACGTGCGGGGCAGGGCGCATTGCTCGATCAGATGGAGATCATGTGCCGCGCGGTGCTGCAGAAGCAGATGAATATCACGGAGGGCGCACTGCGACTGACCTCCCTGCTCGACAAGCTTAGCGCGCGACCTCCGCAACCCCTGGACCTCGCAGCGATCCATCACCTGGCCGACCAGGCAAGCGCTTTTGCTATCGGCGCAGCGCGGGATGCGTTGCCTCGGGCAGAGCGCCAGCGTCAGGATCGTGCAAGAGAGGCGCTGGAGGCCGAGCAGGAAGCGGCGCTGATGGCGTCCGTGACCCGTCTGCTGGCTGCATTGCCGGAATGGCGACTGCACATGCAGCTGGCGCCCTGATCACCGGATTGACTATGACTCTGCAGACTGGTGAGCGGCATCCTCAGGCCAACCCGGTATTGTGTCAGCGTTTGCTGATGCCATTACAATGCGCGCTCAGACAAGAGACCAGGACTGTTGCATGACCGATCACGCTATCCGGGTGGCGTTTCCCGCGTCCCCGCGCCTTGAAGAGAATCTTCGCACCTTTATCCACAAGACTGAGGCAGAACCAGACAACTCGCATCTCGCATTGCTGGAGGCCATTGGCGAGGATTTCGTCAGTGACCTGCTGGTGGCTTTCTTCGATGGGCCCATCAACGCGGTAGGTGCGGAGGGCAGCGTGGTCAGTATGATCCAGGGCGGCGTCAAGGTGATCAACAAGGCTGCCAGAGCGTTGCTGCGCAGCTTGCTGGGCAAGGCCGGCCCGGCAGAGCAGGTGGCATTGGCAGCGCATTTTCGCGCTCTGATACTCGAGCGGGACGGCCAACTGCACATGGCCTTCCCTCTGGCGGGCTCAGCCGGGGATGAACTCGCGGTCACGTTTCGCGCGTTTCTGGCAGGCCAGGCCGGCCAGACGCCGAAGCTTGTCAGTAGCCTGAAGGCGGTGTGTGACGGGGCGCTGGCACATTATCTGGATGGCCTGGTGGCTTGCGTGCGGCTGAATGCTTTCAATCGCGGCATGGTCAAGACAGCACGTGGCACGATCCGCAAGGCGGCTTATATGGCTATCGAGAAGGGCTTGCCGGCTATGGCGCGGGAACAGAAAGAGCCGGTGGTGCTGCACTTTCAGGGGATGTTGTCAGGGCAGGGGATACTGTCAGGGCATTGACAGGCTCAGCTACCGGGGCAAGCCAGAAGGTTCTGGTGTTGCCCCGGTAGCCGGACCTGGCGTTCATGCTTTCTTGGGTGCGGCTTTCTTGCTTGCTGCGGCTTTCTTCTTGGCAGGTGCCTTTTTGGCGGCTGCTTTCTTTGCCGGAGCTTTCTTCGCCGGTGCTTTTTTGGCTACGGCCTTCTTCGCTGCCTTGGCCGGTGCCTTTTTGGCAGCCTTCACTGCCGGTTTGGTCTTCTTCTCGATCTCGCGGGCCCGCTTTTCCAGGTCCTTTTCATACTGGCTGATCACCTTGGCCAGGCTGTGAGCCTGCTTGGCGGTGGCTTTCAGTACCTTGACTTCGGCTTCCAGCAGTCGCTTGCGGGTCTCGGACTCGCTCACGCGATGACGGGCATCCTCGACGCTCTTGCGTGCGCGATCGAGCTGCTTCTTGAGGTTGGCGTTGGCTTTGTCGCGGTATTCTGACTGGATGTTTTCGAGGTTGCCGAGGTTCTCGCGCTGACGCTGAATTTCCTGGCTGACACGCTCACGCGCCTTTTCCAGTTGCTGCTCGAGAGATGAAACCTGTTTTTCCCTTTCCTGATCGAAACGCTCTGCCAGCTTGCGAATCTGCGCCTGCAGTTCATCTACGCGATCTTTAACCTTCTTTGCGGCCATGGATGACTCCCTACTTGACGTGGATGACGCGGCGCACGGAGAGGACGCGTCGTAATCACTTTATGCCACAAATCCAGGCGCAACAACACAGTCTATTGTTGTGTTGATGTTCCAGCTGTACGGGCTGGGGTAGACTGGCCCGACGTAAATCCTGATCAGGTGAGGAAGTCATGCCGGTTAACTTTGATGGCAAGCTGGTGATCGCCACCAGCTCCCGAGCGCTGTTCGATCTGCAGGAGAGCCATCGGATTTATGAAGAGCAGGGCCTGGAGGCATATCAGGAGTACCAGGTTGCCCATGAGGATGAAGTGCTCGGCCCTGGTGATGCGTTTCCGCTGGTGCAGAAGCTGCTGGCGATCAATGGCCGCCTGTCGGAGCCGCGTGTCGAGGTCATTCTGTTGTCCCGCAACAGCTCTGACACCGGCCTGAGGGTCTTCAATTCCATCGAGCACTACGGGTTGCCCATCAGCCGGGCCGCCTTCGCCGGCGGCGCCAGCCCGCATCGCTATGTCTCTGCTTTCGGCGCGCATCTGTTCCTGTCCACCCATGCCGAGGATGTCCGTGGCGCACTGGACGCCGGCTTCGCTGCCGCCACGATTCTGTCGGGCAATGCCCAGGCGCGGGAGGGTGACCAGCTGCGCATTGCCTTCGATGGCGATGCGGTGCTCTTCTCGGATGAGTCCGAGCGCATCTTTCAGACCGGCGGGCTGGAGGCTTTTACCGCCAACGAGAAACGCAGTGCCCGGGAACCGCTTTCCGGTGGGCCGTTCAAGGGTTTCCTCCATGCCTTGCACAAGCTGCAGCAGGAATTCAGTCAGGATGACTGCCCGATTCGCACCGCACTGGTTACCGCCCGTTCGGCACCGACCCACGAGCGGGTGGTGCGCACTCTGCGCGCCTGGGACGTGCGCATTGACGAGAGCCTGTTCCTCGGCGGCCTGGACAAGGGTGTGTTCCTCGATAACTTCGGGGCCGACGTGTTCTTCGATGACCAGCAGGGGCACTGCATCTCCGCCGCCCGGCATGTGGCTGCCGGCCATGTTCCCCACGGCGTCAGCAACGAGGAGAAGGGCAGATCCGGGGCGTAACGAGCGCTCGCGGGCACTGGCATCTTTTATACTCCAGACGCATACTTGAGGCCTGTCTTATAACTGAATGACCACAATCATTGACGAGAGCCGGTTGACGAAGGCCGGTTGACCAAAGCCGATTGACCAACGCCGATTGGCAGGAGCGCCAGAATGAAACTTCAGCAACTGCGCTACGCCTGGGAAGTTGCCAGACACGAGCTGAACGTCTCCGCCACGGCTCAGTCGCTCTATACCTCCCAGCCCGGTATCAGCAAGCAGATCAAGATGCTGGAGGAAGAGCTCGGGGTGATCATTTTTGCCCGTGCGGGCAAGCATCTCACCCATGTCACCCCGGTTGGTCAGCAGATTCTGCATAAGGTGGGAGAGATCCTGCAGCACGTGGAAGCCATTCGCCGGGTGTCCCAGGAGTACCGGGATGAGGGCACTGGCGAGTTACGCATTGCCACCACTCATACTCAGGCGCGCTACGCGCTGCCGCCGGTCATTCACCAGTTCACCGAGCGCTTCCCGGCGGTCTCCCTGCATATGCATCAGGGTACGCCCCCGCAGATTGCGGAACTGGCGGCCCATGGTGAGGTGGATTTTGCCATCGCGACCGAGTCACTCGGGCTGTTTTCCGATCTGGTGATGATGCCCTGTTACCACTGGAACCGGACCGTGGTGGTGCTGCGGGATCATCCGCTTGCCCAGCAGACGGAGCGCCTGACCATTGAGCAACTGGCGGAGTATCCGCTGGTCACCTACGTCTTCGGCTTTACCGGGCGTAGCAAGCTGGATGAGGCGTTTCGGGAGAAGAACCTGACGCCGCGGGTGGTCTTCACCGCTGCGGATGCGGATGTCATCAAGACCTATGTGCGCCTGGGCATGGGGGTGGGGATCGTGGCACATATGGCCGTGGATCCGGTGCAGGACGCGGATCTGGTGAAGCTCGATGCGAGTCATCTGTTCGAGGCCAGCACGACCCACATCGGGTTTCACCGCAGCGCCATGCTGCGGGGCTATATGTATGAGTTCATCCGGGCCTTCGCCCCGCACCTGACGCGGGAGCGCATCGATCAGGCCGTCGCCTGCCACAGCCGCGACGAGGTGGCGAAGCTGTTTGCCAACGTCGAGTTGCCGATTCTCTAATCAGTCTCTCTAGTTAATGTTGGTAACGTGCAGGCCGCACTCCTTCTTTGTGGCTTCCTCCCACCACCAGCGCCCTTCGCGCTCGTGCTGTCCGGGCAGTACAGGGCGGGTGCAGGGCTCACAGCCGATGGACACAAAGCCTTGCTCGTGCAGCGGGTTATAGGGCACCTCGTTACCACGTATGTAATCCCAGACGCGCTGGGACGACCAGTTGGCCAGCGGGTTGAACTTGATCAGCTGCCGGCCGGGCGCGGCCAGTGCGGTGTCCGCCTGCACCAGGGGGATCTCGGCACGGGTAGGGGACTGGTCCTTGCGTTGGCCGGTGATCCAGGCATCCAGTGTCGCCAGTTTGCGTTTGAGCGGCTGCACCTTGCGGATGCCGCAGCACTCACCGTGATCGTCCTGGTAGAAGCTGAACAGGCCTTTTTCGCGCACGAGGCGCTCGACCTGAGCGGCATCGGGAAACATCACCTCAATATCAATACCGTAATGGCTGCGCACCTTCTCGATGAAGGCGTAGGTCTGCGCGTGCAGCCGTCCGGTATCCAGGGTAAATACCTGTACCTGCTTGCCGGCGTCTTTCAGGCGCATGGCCAGATCAATCAGTACGACATCTTCCGCACCACTGAAGGAGATGGCGATGCGCTCGAAACGATCGAAGGCTTCCGTCAACAGTTGGCGCGGTGATGCCTTCTGCAGGGCTTCGTTCCAGTCCGCGATGGCCTGGTCGGTCAGGGGAGTTTGGTCAGTCTGGGTCATGGTCACGGGATATCGGGTCTGCTCAGGGACAGGCAGTCTAGCAGCGCCCGGCCGCGGTCTGAACCATCGTCTGGTTCTAAGGTTATAACTGGACGTGCCAGGCCTGGCGGTTGTAATCGGGCGGTGCTGAGGCTAAATTGTCGCCGCGTCACAGCCGTGGGGCCGTGCGCGCTCTATGCAAGCTCTCACTATGCAAACTGTCAGGGGAAACTCGTGGATATCGTCTGTCTCGACCTGGAAGGGGTTCTGGTACCGGAAATCTGGATCAACTTTGCCGAGCGCACTGGCATTGATGCCCTGCGGGCCACCACCCGCGATATCCCGGATTACGACGTGCTGATGAAGCAACGGCTGGCGATCCTTGACGAGCATGGCTACGGCCTGCCGGATATCCAGGCGGTCATTGGCGAGATGGGCCCACTGGAAGGTGCCCGGGAGTTTGTCGACTGGCTGCGTGAGCGCTTCCAGGTGGTGATTCTCTCCGACACCTTTTATGAGTTCGCGCAGCCGTTGATGCGCCAGCTCGGTTGGCCGACGCTGTTGTGCCACAAGCTGGAAGTCAACGCGGAAGGGCGCATCACCGACTACAAGCTGCGCCAGAAAGATCCCAAGCGCATGTCAGTCAAGGCGTTGCATGGCCTGAATTACCGGGTGATCGCGGCCGGTGACTCCTACAATGACACCACCATGTTGGCCGAAGCAGATGCCGGCATTCTGCTGCATGCGCCGCAGAACGTGATCGATGAGTTCCCGCAGTTCCCCGCAGTCCACAGCTACGAAGACCTGAAACAGGAAATCCTCAAGGCTGTCGCGGCGTTCTGAGGCCCGCCTCCGGCCTTACCCGGAGGTGTCCAGCGCGGCCATCAGTTTTTCGACTTTGAACAGGCTCTCCCGGTATTCCTGCCGGGGGGCCGAGTCGTGCACGATGCCGCCGCCGCCGTGGCAGATGATCTCGCCGGCCTGGCTCTGCAGGGTACGAATCAGGATATTCGAGTCGAAGTCCCCGTTGGCTTTCTGCCAGAACAGACTGCCGCAATAAAAGCCCCGTGGTGAGCCTTCCAGTTCAGCAATGATCTGCATGGCCCGTCGCTTGGGCGCGCCGGTGATCGATCCCCCGGGGAAACAGGCCAATAATGCGGCCAGCGGCAAGACCTCAGGGCGCAGCTGAGCGGTGACGGTCGAGACCAGATGCTGCACGTTGGAAAAGCGACGCAGCTCAAACAGGGGGGCGGCCTGCACACTCCCTGGCACCGCCACCTGGCCCAGATCATTGCGGAGCAGGTCCACGATCATCAGGTTTTCGGCACGATCCTTTTCACTGGCCAGCAAGGCGTGTCCCAATGCCTCGTCCTCTTCGGCCGTCTCCCCCCGCGGCTGGCTGCCCTTGATCGGCTCTGTGACCATCCGGCCCCGGCGAATAGACAGGAAGCGCTCCGGGGAGACGCCGAACACCTGCCCCTCACCGTAATCCATATAGCAGGCATGCGGCGCAGGATGGGCCGCCAGCAACCGGCGCCAGCCCGCCCAGGGAGAGCCAGTAAAGCGAGCGCTGAAACGCTGGGCCAGATTCACCTGATAGCAGTCGCCGGCGGCAAGATACGACTGAATACGTGCCATCGCTGACAGGTACTGCTCTTGGGACCAGTCGGCCCGGAACGGTTCGGTCAGCCGGAAATCATCATTGTCGACAGCGCCGAGGTCACTGTCTGTGACGGCATGAATATGGACAACGACAGCGGGCACGGGTGTGGCGAGGGCGCAGTCAGCAGCGTGCAGGTCGCGGGCGGCTTCATAACTGACCAGGCCCATGGCGACGCCCTCGGGATGCGCTGCCAGCAGCGACTGCACCTGTTGAGGCAGGGCCCGGAGACCCGGGAGATCCCCGGCGGAAACACGCAGGGTTGCCACTGGATCGCGACACACATGCCAGCGTTGGCCGTCATGAAAGGCGCCGCTGGGCAGTGCTGAGGGCGGTGCCGTCGGGCGTGTTGAGCGGGCCGATGTGGCAGGGTGCATCAGAAAGGGAGCCTGGCGTCGGGGAAGGCCGCATTCTACTCCCGGAGCGGGGAACCTGCGAGTGTTGCCCGGCAGTCGTGATCTGTTACGCAATGTAACCATGCGGGCAGGGCTACCCGACGAACGGTTGTCTTTTAAGTCTGTGCTCAACGCAATAGATTCTGATATATTCCTTTTTATATCAATGATTTAAATGGTTTTTCTAGGGCGGGCAGGAATTTTCTGCGGAGGCTGTCCGTTTTGTATCTGAAGTGTTAACTTTATCCGGCCTGCCAGCAAAGCTGCGGGATGAAGCCATAACAATAAGCGTTGTGCACACGCGATGGAGATAACAATGATGAACAATTTCAGGAAACTTGCTCTCGTTTCAGCTATTGCCGCCATGCCGATGACCGGTTTTGCCATGCAGGCAATGGATGACGAAGCCTTGTCCGGGGTGACAGGTCAGGATGGTATCAGCATCGGCCTGGAGCTTAACGCTACATTGAACGTTGGTATCGAAGATACTGATGGTTTTGCCACTGCAACGGATCCGGGCTTGTTGCTTCTGATCGGGCACTCCCTTTCAGGCGGTGTAACGATTGATCTGGACTCCGGTACCCGTGGCGGTAACGGCGTGCTGCGCGTCGGCATTTCCGTTGATGATCTGGTTATGGAGACGGGTAACATTCACGTGATGCCGGGTACTGACGGCACCGGCGGTCTGGCGAATATGACCACTCAAGTTGGGCTCGCCGACTCATCGAATCAGATCCTCGACAGCATGACCATCTCCATTGATGAGCTTGAGCTTGCCATCGAGCTGGGTGCTGGTGCTACGGATTTCCTCAACATCGTAGACGGTAATGTGGGCACTCTCGGCATTGCCAACTTCCAGCTGAACGATCTGGCAGGGGGTGGTGCGATCGGGGTTGACAACATCGAGATAACAGGTCTGGACCTTTCCGGTACAACGGCATCGTTGAACGATGACGGCCTGGAGCTGACCATGGGCTCTGCGCTGGACAGCATCAACATCTCCATGAGCCGTGTGTCCCTGAATGCGGCGGCGACCACGCCGAACTACCTGGGTAACGTTTACATCACCGGTCTGGATATCGCTGGCACCACAGTGACCATCTCCGGCAAGTAATGCGCCCGGCAACGACCTGAGGCTTCTCAGGAGGCTTTTCAGGGAGTACCCAGAAGGCCCGGCAATCGCCGGGCCTTCTGCATATCGGCCTCATATCGGCCTCGTGTGGCTTCCGGTGACAAGATATCAGTGCATCAGGGTCTTGAGATTGGGCTACAAACAGGCAACAATTGGCTTCGACCGGTCGCTATTGTGCAAACCTGTGTAAAGATAGGTTACGATACGCCATCGGGCAGATAACCAGATTCTCCGGGTATCAGGAACCTGTGACAGGGCTGCAGCAACGCCCGGCAGGCATAACAATAAAAGACAATAAAAAAGGGCATCTTCGATGCTTGTAGCGGTAATGGGCGTAGCCCTGATCTTTTTCGCGGTCAATCAGGCCACCGTGGTCGAGGACTACCCGACCGGGTATGTGCACTATGAGCACCCGACCAAGCAGGGGCCCGTGGTGGAGCGCGATATCCTCGTCAAACCTGTCTCCGAGTTTCGCTACCGCAACGTCGTGCGGCAGGCCTATGACTATTCCTGCGGTTCTGCGGCACTCACCACCATTCTGAATCACTACCTGGGACGTCAGTTCGAGGAGCGACAGATCATGGAAGGCTTGCTGCGCTTCGGCGAGCGAGAGCGGATTATCGAACGGCGCGGCTTCTCTCTGCTGGACATGCGCCGGCTGGCCACGGCATTGGGGCACCCCAGTGCCGGCTATCGTGCCGAGATCAAGGATCTCAGGACACTGGATCACCCGGCCATCGTGCCGATCTCCTATGGCGGCTTCAAACACTTCGTGGTGTTGCGGGAATACCGTGACGGGCATATTCATGTCGCCGATCCGGCGCTGGGGAACATCAGTTTTACCGAAGCCAAGTTCGAGGAAGTCTGGGAGCAAAACGTGCTCTTTATCGTCTTCCCGAACGGGTTTGAGCCCCAGCGTGATCTCGAACTGACAGATTATGATCTGCGTCTGATCGATGAGCAGACCATCAACCGGCTGGCGTTTCAGGACTTTCCGGTCTTTACCCGACCGATGGAGCAGTGGGCGGACAAGGCAGGTACGTTGAATGCAGTGCTGATTACGGATGACAACGACGTAGAGCGGGTGATCAACGTACCCACCCGTACCTATTTCCGGCGTAAATAGACATCTGCGTAGTGAGATGGCCGTCGTGAGGCGGTGGGGTTGCAGGGTCTGAAAAACGATAATAACAAATGGAAGCTGATATGAATTATTTCCGGGGTGTCGCGTGGCTGGCTCTGGCAGGCATGATGGCGGGCTGGTCCGTACAGGTGCTGGCCGAAGACAACGATGCAGATGAGGCGCGGGCCGCACTTCAGCAGCAGGAGGGCGATGCCACGGAGGAGAGCAACCTGGAAGAGGTCTTCCAGGCCTCTGAGCGGCAGTACTCGCTGCTGCGTTCCGGTGGCATGGCGCTGAATTTCTCCGGTGACTACAGCTACTACCGCAATGACCGGATTGATATCGCCATTGGCGACAACGGCAATGTCAGTCGCTTCCGTATCGAAAATGACGCCCAGCATTCGTTTGGTGCTTCGCTATCATTCGATTACGGGGTCTGGAACAACCTGACCTTCAATACGCGACTGCCCGTGCAGTACAAGTACGATACGGAGAAAGATACGCAGAAAGCGGCACTGGGTGACGTAACTTTCGGGTTGCGCTATCAGCCTTTCCCGGTCCGCCCCGGCGGTATCAACACGACCCTGTTTACCACATTGTCCACGGCGACCGGTGACAGCCCCTACACCATCGATACTCAGCGCGATCTGTCCAGCGGCAAGGGCTACTACTCCCTGGGTGGCGGTGTAAGCATGAGCAAGGTGGTTGATCCGGTGGTGCTGTTCGGTTCCGTTGGCTACACGATGGCCTTTGATGCGACTGGCCTGAATCAGCAGCGTGGGCAGCACACGCTCCGCCGCGTCGAGCCCGGTGACAGTATCAGCTTCTCGATGGGGCTGGCTTACGCGCTCTCCTACGAAGTATCGGTCAGTGCGAGCTACCAGCAATCCTATAATTTTGTCAGCAACTTCCGCTTCCAGACTAACGACAATGGCATAGATCCCGTGGAGCGTTTTACTGCCAAATCAGAGGATTCTACCTCCAGTATCCTCAATACCTCACTGGGCTTGCGTACCTCCAGCAATCGGATCATCAACATCAGTTTCGGCTTTGGCCTGACGGAAGATTCTCCGGACGTACTGCTGGGCATTTCCTTGCCCATCGATATCGGCGGTCTGAAGCCGGGCGCTTGATGCCGGTATCAACTGAAGTGGGATATCGACGTGAGAAACCGCGTTTCTGCGTCGACGGCGAGGTCAAATGAAGAATAACAAGATGATGAGCCGGATTGTGAAGCAGACAGTGAGCAGCGTATCGGCGCGAGTGGCCGTAGCAGCGGTGCTGGGGCTGGCATCCGCCGGTGTGCACGCTCAGCTGGCCACAAACCTGGCAATTGATGTGCGGGCCATGAGCATGGGCCATGCGGTGACGGCGGATCCGCCGGGCATCATGTCGATCCATTTCAACCCGGCGGGCCTGGCCCGGCTGGATGGCCGGCGCATGGATCTGCAGTTCCTGGGTGCCGATTTCAATATCGAATCCGAGTTCAGTGCGCCCCCTGGCTACAATGTGTTCGGCTTCTCCGACGATCCGATCATCTGTGCGGATGCGCCTAATAACGGCTCGGACGTGTGCAACGATTTCAAGACCAGCAAGAGCACCATCGAGGGTGTGTCACTGTATCTGCCGATCATCAACGATGTCGTCAATCTGCCGCCGGGCCCGCTGCTTGCCGGGCCAATACCTGCATTTTCCATCAAACCTCCGGGCTCCAAGTTTACCTTTGCGACTGCAGCCTATTTGCCTATGGCCGCCGGCTTCTACCGCGATGAGAATGATGCCGGTAACTTCATGGGCCGACGGGTGGCCCTGAACCGTATCACCTATCTGGCTCCCTCAGTGGGTTACCAGGTCAACGATACGCTGGCCATCGGCGCCTCAGTAGGCTTTTCCTATCAGGGCGTGGCGCTGGAAACCGATATGCGTGCGCCCAACGAATTGCTGGGTTTTGCGCGCATTATCGACGAGAGCCTGTGTGCGCCGTTCAAGGGTGAATCCAACTTTGCGCTGGATTTCGTCCTGTTCGGGATATGTAATCCGGATGAGGGGCTCGGGCCATTCAAGAACCTGGCGTCCCTGGACGTACAGATGGATCAACGTTTCAGCCCGTCCTATAACCTCGGCATTCTTTGGGAGCCCAAGGACTGGTTTGCCTGGGGGGCTGTGTGGCACGCGCCGGTGGAAGTGAACATGCGCGGCAAGTATTCGATCCGCTATTCCAATGCGGCCCAGGAAACCGTCAATGGCATAGGCAGCAGCCCGACGGGGGCGATCGCACTAGCGGTGCTGGGTATACCTTCGCGCATCGGCGAAATGGATACCGGTATGATTTCCATGGACTTGACCATGCCAGCGCATTTCCAGACCGGCATCAAGGTCAATGCCACGGAGCGCTGGCAATTCAATATCGACGCCGTGTGGGTGGATTACAAGCAATGGGATGCGTTCGATTTCCAGTTTGATGGCCCAAACGCTGCACTGGCCCTGGCGCGGCTGTTCTCACCAGAATCCACGCCCACCAGCCTCAGCTTCCCGCTGGGCTATCAATCCACCTGGAACCTGGCGTTCGGGGCGGAATACACCATGACCGACCGTTTGCGTCTGCGTGGAGGCTATGAGCCGCGGGCCTCAGCGATTCCAGATGACCGCCGCTCGCCGATGGTGCCAATCAACGAAGCACGGTATTACAGCCTGGGTCTGGGTTATCGCTGGGACAAGGATACGGAGATCGATCTGGCCATCGCCACACTGCGCAGCCGTGACAGCATCCCGGCCAATACCAGCTGTGCCGCTAACTGCACCGGGATCAACAATGTGATCTACAACCCCTATGCCGGTCTCGATATCGAGACCAAGGCCACCATCAATCTGGTCGGCCTGGCCTTTCGGACGCGCTTCTGATGTGGCGAGCTGGCTTGGCGCGTCTGTTGCCATTGCTGGTTGCCTGCCTGCTGGCCGCCTGCACCGGCAATCGGGGTGATGGCGGTTTTTATGCCTATCTCGATGAACAGGGCAACCTGGTTTCTGGCGAGATGCCTCAGGAAACGCGCTCGCGACCGGATGCACCGGCCGGGCCGGAGGCCGATGATGCCCTGCTGAGCGAAGTGCGAGAGGAGCTGCGGGATGGGAAGGAAGGCGATGGCGAGACGTCCCCTGAAGGTATTGACGACAGCGATCGCTTCATCACCTGGTTTGATGCCGATGGTCGCCTGATTCGTGAGCCGGTTGACTTTGTGGCAGCCCGAAAGGCCACCAGTGAGCGAGATCCGGGTTATGAGGATATTGGCGGCGACCCGGATGATGAGGTGGAGAGCGGCTATCTGGAGACCGTGACCCCGGTCAGCGCCGACTGCTGTGTCGAGATGCCCGAACAGGCCGTGCGGCTTGCAGCCGGGCGGGAGATACTGCTGCGCTTTGGCGAGGGCGATGAGGTGACGCTGGCCGTTGGCGCTGCGCGCTATCCGGCCCGCATCGTGCGCCTGGCCGATGACGTTGCGGCGGTGGAGATGACCAGCTTCAAGGGCCGGCAGGGGTACGTGCATCCGCAAATGCTGGTGCTGGACGAATCTGCCGTGCCAGTGCTGCAGATCAACAGCCTCTTCACGCGACGTTACCCTGAGACCTGGTCCCGCTATGCCCGTATTACGGGAACTCTGCCCCGGGAGCCGGGTCATCGTTATCTGGTAGTCTATATCGGATATGGCCCGGATCGGACGCCCGGTTTTGTGCCTGAGGCGGATAGCGTACTGATGCGGCGGGGTGAGGTGGTCCTGCGCGGGCGTAAGGCGACCGCTCCCTGAGGGAGCAGACAGGCGCTGTTATGGGCGTGACGTACGGGATCGGCCCGACTGACGGATGGGGTAGACCTGCTGATCAGCGGTGAGCAAAGTGGCCAGGGCAGGGTGGTATCGTTTACAGTGCTGGGCCTGCGGCCAGACGACTTTCATGCCGGTGGCGCCGCAAAGGTGGCCGTCGTCGGCAAGCAAGCTTGAAATGAGAAGGGTTTATGAGAATAACGACCGAGATAGTGTCAGTGCGACGGTTTGCCATTGCAGCATCCCTTCTGTTATCCGGGCTGGTGCTCAGCGGCTGTAACGGCGGCGAGGATTTTTCTGATGTGCGGCTGCCTGGCTGTGCATTCGGTGCGCTTTGCCGGGAGAACATCGTTGGCGAGGTCTTTGTCGAAGTGGTGGGGCCGAAGCCGGAGAATCTGCGCTATCGGTGCGGCAACTCCATCAGTCAGCTGCGTTCCGAGCCCTTCGAGGTCGAGTCCAGTGGCCGCATTATTCCGCCTTACACTGCAGTCTGTCCGAACAATGCCCAGCAAATCGATTTCTTTATAGGTAGCCGCTTCTTTGAGGGGACTGACCTGCCGTTTGGCAAGGTGCTGATACCGTCTACGCGAACCCAGACCGGAGCGCGTGCCGCAGCCGTGCCGGTGCGTGAGCAAGGCCGCATGACCCTGCGCGTGACTTTGGCCGACATGATTGACTCCCCGAGACGAGTCAAATCCCAGGACAATAATCAGGTACGCAATCGCTGGGCTTTGCTGCGAGCGCTGGGCAGCCCGGTGGACGATGTAATGGACCCGGTAGCGACCGACGGGCCGATCAGCATTCCGTTACTGGTCCACCAGTTGGTGGATAACCGTTTCGAGGAGCTGCTGAGCATCGCTGATCTGGATGAGCCGAATTACAATACCTTCACAGCAGGCTTCCAGCCTCTGCTGGATGCACTGAACGCCGAGCTGGATCAAGAGCCGGGTGAGGAAGTCTTCTACGCATTTCCGGCGGATCCTGGTTCGGATATCGTGGAAGTAAGTCGAGCCATGGATCAGACTCGGGCGGGCAACCTGAGCCTAGGGTACAACAATACTGAACTGGGTGCCGCCGAGTACCTGTTCTCGGGTAAGAAACCGAATCTCGAACGTCTGGGCCTGTTTACTTCGGACCTGCTGGTGCTGCCCACTGGTGATTTGTTGGGGCTGGGGACGGTGCTGGTGGCTGATTCTGTTACCCCGCCCGGCGAGACAAACCCGACCACTACTACGCGGCGCGGCCTGGTTGCGGTGCGGGGTACACTTGACGATGAGCTTGTTTTCACCAATGTCGCGTTCGAAAACCTCATGGCGGACATGGACACGACCGAGATGGAGTTTGATGGTCGTCTTTTGGCGGATTATGTGTTCAGCGGTGTAGCAGGACGCGCCAATGAAGCTGATGAGACTGAAGCGCAGCCCGATTTTGCGTTGTTCCTCAGCCCTGATTTGAACGGCTACAAGCCGGTAGATGCTGATTTCGGCAGGCTTGATGGCAGAATCAAGGGCTACGACACAGACACCTTGCTTGAAGAAGACACGATCGACCCGCCGGGCTTACCCGTCCGGGGAGGGCGTGTTTCGCGTGGGTCCGCATCGGTGAGCGATGAGGTGCTGGATGATCTGGTTGGCCTCTACACGCTGACCATCATGCGCGGTTGTACGAAAGAGGATCCGGGTGAAGGCGAGGCTGTAACGTCGGAATGCTTCGAGGAGATCTCCGAAGAGGAGCAGACCGACTATCCGGTGCGTTTCGAAATCGTCAACCCCGACGGCGGGCCGGATGAGATCGATGTCACCTTCAACTTTGATTTCGCACGGAAACGGCCGGGGTCATTCAGTGTTCTCGGCGGTGAGCAAGGGGCGCTGGACACCTGCGTTGAGATAGAGCGCGACCCCAATGGCAATGGCATCATTTACGTTGGCGTGGATGGCGCCTGTCCAGACTTTGATGTGCCTGACATGAGCTTTCCCATAGGGTTTGTCGGCAATGTAATCAATGATGAAGATGGTGATCCGCTCGGCGCGGTGGTCTTCATGCTGTTTACGGGCGATGAGGACAAGATCGCCCAGTATGGTGTACGTATCGAAGGCGCGATTGCCTTGCAGGAGTGTGGCTTGCCTCTGGTCAAGCCCAGCAATGAAGGGCTTGAGGAAGTTCAGCGAGCGCGCTGGGTCGATAACTACAGGCCGGTTCTGATTCAGGCTGAACTGCCGGATGAGCACGATTTCGAGAATCTGGATGGCACTGATGCTGAGGGCATAGCAAATCGTCAACTGGTATCCAACCTCCAGGGGCTGGTGACCTTCCAGCGCGACGGGGTTGCCTGCCCCTGAAGCGCCTCGTACCCTGACCATGCGCCCCGGCAGCACCCTGCTTGCCGGGGCGATACCTCTCACTTTGTCGACAATCCTCTTGCAAAAACCCTGAATAGACTCTACAGTCACGCCCCGGATCGCTTATTGTCGACAATCTTGCCGGGGCACTCATGGAGTCCATTATCTCTGACGACAGCCGCACATTGGCAGACCGGGTCTTTACCCGCCTGCAGGACGATATCGTCCGTGGCGCCCTGTTGCCCGGTACCAAGCTGGGTGAAGCAGAGCTTGCCAGCCGCTACGGCGTCAGCCGTGGTCCCCTCCGTGAAGCGATCCGCCGTCTTGAATCCCGCAAGCTGCTTGAACGTATTCCCCATGTCGGCACCCGTGTTGCGTCCCTCTCCCTGGGCGATCTGATCGAGATCTATCATATCCGGGAAGCGCTGGAGGGCATGGCTGCCCGGCTGGCCGCGACGCACATGACCGATGCCGAGATCCGCAGCCTGATCGAGTTGCTGGCGCTGCATGAGCAGCAGCAGGACCTGCGCGAGGATGTGGCCTATTTTCAGCGCGAGGGCGACCTGGATTTCCATTACCGCATCATCCAGGGCAGCCACAACGGCACGCTTATCGACATGTTGATAGGCGGCATCTATCACATGGTGCGCATGTATCGCTATCAGTTCTCGACCGTGGCCAACCGCCCCCAGCGTGCTTTGCAGGAACACCGTCGTATTGCCGAGGCGCTGGAATCCCGTGATGCGGAGATGGCCGAAATCCTCATGCGCCGGCATATCAGCCGCGCGCGCCAGAATATCGAAGCCCAGCATGGTCTGGGCGATGCTGCCGTGACGCCGGCAGCCAGTCTTTCTTCAACAGACCGTCTTTCACCAGAAACGAAGCAGGGCCCGGGGCCCGTGGAGCAAAGCAAATGAGCAAAGCACTGACCGCCGGCGGACGTTTCCGCAAGGCACTTGCGGAAGAGCAGCCGCTGCAGATCATGGGCACCATCAACGCCTACTGCGCCATGATGGCGGAGCGGGTAGGGTACCGAGCCATTTACCTGTCTGGCGGCGGCGTGGCCAATGCCTCATACGGCCTGCCGGATCTGGGCATGACCAGCATGAATGACGTGCTGGAGGATGTGCGCCGCATCAGTGCCGCCACGGAAGTGCCGTTGCTGGTGGATATCGATACCGGCTGGGGCGGGGCGTTCAATATCGGTCGCACGGTGAAGGAAATGATCCGTGCCGGCGCTGGCGCGGTACATCTGGAAGACCAGGTGGCCCAGAAGCGTTGTGGCCACCGCCCGAACAAGGAAATCGTCTCACAGGAAGAAATGGTAGACCGCGTCAAGGCAGCTGCTGATGCGCGTTTCGACGAAGACTTTTTCATCATCGCCCGTACTGACTCTTTTCAGAAAGATGGCCTGGAAGCCGCCATTGAGCGCGCCCGCGCCTGCCTGGATGCGGGTGCAGACGGCATCTTCGCAGAAGCCGTGCACACCCTGGATGATTACCGTGCTTTCTCCAAAGGGATCGACGGTGCGCCGCTGCTGGCCAATATCACCGAATTCGGCGCGACGCCGCTGTTCAGCCGCGATGAGCTCGCCGATGCGGGCGCCAATATGATCCTGTACCCGCTGTCTGCGTTCCGTGCCATGAACAAAGCGGCGCTGAATGTTTACGAGGCAATTCGCAAGGATGGCCATCAGCAGGCAGTGGTGGATACCATGCAGACCCGGATGGAGCTGTATGATTTCCTCAGCTACCACGATTACGAGCAGAAACTCGACGCGCTTTTCAGTCAAGGCAAGGCGTAAACACACGAAAGAGGAATGACGACCATGGCAGAAGCAAAGAAACTCAGCGGCGCCGGCCTGCGCGGTCAGGTAGCGGGCAAGACAGCCCTGTCCACCGTGGGCAAGACCGGCTCTGGTCTGACCTATCGCGGCTATGACGTGCAGGATCTGGCAGAGAACTGCCAGTTCGAAGAAGTGGCACACCTGATCCTCAAGGGCGAGTTGCCGAATCAGGCGCAACTGGATGCCTACAAGGCCAAACTCAAGAGCCTGCGTGGCCTGCCCGCCGCGCTGAAAGAGGTGCTGGAGCGTATTCCGAAGGATGCACATCCGATGGACGTGATGCGCACCGGCTGCTCCATGCTGGGCAACCTGGAAACCGAAGCTGATTTCTCCCAACAGGACGATGCTGCTGACCGTATGCTGGCCGCATTCTCCTCGATCATCTGTTACTGGTATCGCTTCAGCCATGACGGCGTGAAGATCGATGTGGAAACCGATGATGAGTCTGTCGGCGCGCACTTCCTGCACCTGCTGCGCGGTGAGAAGCCCAACGCCCTGCACGAGCAGGTGATGAACGTCTCCCTGATTCTGTACGCAGAGCACGAATTCAACGCTTCCACCTTCACCGCGCGGGTGTGTGCCTCCACGCTGTCGGATTTCCACAGCTGCGTGACCGGTGCCATCGGTTCCCTGCGTGGCCCGCTGCACGGCGGCGCCAACGAGGCGGCGATGGACATGATCGAGAAGTTCCGCGACGCCGACCATGCCGAGCAGGAAATGATGGGCATGCTGGAGCGCAAGGAAAAGATCATGGGCTTCGGCCACGCGATCTACAGCACCTCCGATCCGCGTAACGGCATCATCAAGCAGTGGTCCGAGAAGCTGGCTGCGGACGTGGGCGATACCGTGCTGTATCCGGTGTCTGTGCGTTGCGAAGAAGTCATGTGGCGCGAGAAGAAACTGTTCTGCAACGCGGATTTCTTCCATGCCTCGGCGTATCACTTCATGGGTATTCCGACCAAGCTGTTCACACCGATTTTCGTGATCAGCCGTCTGACCGGTTGGGCCGCGCATATCTTCGAGCAGCGCGCCGACAACCGCATCATTCGACCGAGTGCCGAATATGTGGGTGAAGAGCCACGTAAAGTTGCGCCGATTGCCCAGCGTTGATGGCGCAGGGGGAGCCTTCCGGCTCCCCCTTGTTCGTCCCTGTAAGCGACTAGTTTAGCGACTATCACCTGATTGAGTCCCGATACCATGAACACTGAATACCGCAAGCCTTTGCCGGGCACCCAGCTGGAATACTTCGACACCCGAGCGGCAGTCGATGCTATCCAGCCGGGCGCTTATGACAGACTGCCTTACACCTCCCGTGTACTGGCGGAGAACCTGGTCCGTCGCTGTGATCCAGCGATGCTGACCGATTCACTCAAGCAGCTTATCGAGCGCAAGCGTGATCTGGACTTTCCCTGGTATCCGGCCCGTGTTGTCTGTCATGACATTCTCGGGCAGACGGCGCTGGTGGATCTGGCAGGCTTGCGGGATGCGATTGCAGAGCAGGGCGGTGACCCGGCCAAGGTCAATCCGGTGGTGCCCACGCAGTTGATCGTGGATCACTCTCTGGCGGTGGAGCATCCGGGCTTTGAAGAAGGCGCGTTCGAGAAGAACCGCGCTGTGGAAGATCGCCGTAACGAAGACCGCTTCCACTTTATCAACTGGACCAAAAAAGCCTTCAAGAATGTGGACGTGATTCCACCGGGCAACGGCATCATGCACCAGATCAATCTGGAGAAGATGTCACCGGTTGTTCAGGTCCGCGACGGCGTAGCGTTTGTCGACACCTGCGTCGGCACAGACAGTCATACTCCGATGGTCGATGCGCTGGGCGTGATTTCCGTCGGCGTGGGTGGCCTGGAAGCCGAGAGCGTCATGCTCGGTCGTGCCTCCTGGATGCGTCTGCCGGATATCACTGGCGTGGAACTGACTGGCAAGCTGCGCCCGGGTATTACCGGCACCGACCTGGTGCTGGCGCTGACCGAGTTCCTGCGCAAGCAACGTGTTGTCGGGGCCTATCTTGAGTTTTACGGCGAAGGCGCCGCCAACCTCAGCCTGGGCGACCGTGCCACCATTGCCAACATGACACCGGAATACGGTGCCACAGCAGGCATGTTCTATATTGATGAACAGACCATCGATTATCTGAAACTCACCGGCCGTGACGATGATCAGGTCGCGCTGGTGGAATTGTTTGCGAAACACACCGGGCTGTGGGCCGACACGCTCAAGGATGCCGAGTACGAGCGCGTGCTGACGTTCGATCTGACCTCTGTGGGCCGTAACCTCGCCGGGCCATCCAATCCCCATGCGTTGCTGCCAGTGTCCGAACTGGCGTTGCGCGGGATCAGCGGCAAGGTGGAAAACGAACCGGGCCTGATGCCGGACGGTGCGGTGATCATCGCTGCCATCACCAGCTGTACCAACACCAGTAACCCGCGCAACATGATTGCTGCCGGTCTTATTGCCCGTAACGCCAACCGCCTGGGCCTGACCCGCAAGCCCTGGGTGAAGTCATCCCTGGCACCGGGCTCCAAGACGGTGAAAATCTACCTGGAAGAAGCCGAGCTGTTGCCAGAGCTGCAACAGCTGGGCTTTGATGTGGTGGCGTTTGCCTGCACCACCTGTAACGGTATGAGTGGCGCATTGGACCCGGTCATCCAGAAGGAAGTGATCGACCGTGACCTGTATGCCACGGCCGTACTGTCCGGTAACCGCAACTTCGATGGCCGTATTCATCCTTACGCCAAGCAGGCGTTTCTGGCGTCACCGCCGTTGGTCGTGGCGTATGCCATCGCCGGCACGATCCGCTTCGATATCGAGAAAGACATTCTGGGTACCGACAAGGACGGGAATCCGATTACGCTGAAGGACATCTGGCCCAGCGATGAAGAAATCGATGCGCTGGTGAAGAAAAGCGTCAAGCCGGAGCAGTTCCGTCAGGTCTATATCCCCATGTTCGAAGCCAAGGCAGACACTGGGCCGCAGGTCAGCCCGTTGTACGACTGGCGCCCGATGAGCACGTATATTCGCCGTCCGCCGTACTGGGAAGGCGCCATGGCCGGCGAGCGGTTGCTCAAGGGCATGCGCCCGCTGGCAGTGCTGCCTGACAACATCACGACCGACCATCTGTCGCCCTCCAACGCGATCATGCTGGACAGCGCCGCTGGCGAATACCTGGCGAAAATGGGCCTGCCGGAGGAAGACTTCAACTCCTACGCGACTCACCGTGGTGATCACCTCACCGCGCAGCGCGCCACCTTTGCCAACCCCAAGCTGATCAACGAGATGGCTGTGGTGGACGGTGAAGTGAAGCAGGGCTCCCTGACTCGCATCGAGCCGGAAGGCAAGGTGACACGCATGTGGGAGGCCATCGAGACTTATATGGCACGCAAGCAGCCGCTGATCATTATTGCGGGTGCCGATTACGGTCAGGGCTCGTCCCGCGACTGGGCCGCCAAGGGTGTCAGCCTGGCCGGTGTCGAGGCCATCGCGGCCGAGGGCTTCGAGCGCATTCACCGCACCAACCTGCTGGGCATGGGGGTGTTGCCGCTGGAGTTCGCCGCCGGTACCACCCGCAAGACGCTGGGCATTGATGGCACCGAGACGTTTGATGTGCTCGGCGAGCGCAAGCCGCGCGCCACACTGACGCTGGTGATTCATCGCAAGGACGGCGAGCGTCTCGAAGTACCTGTTACCTGTCGCCTGGATACGGCGGAAGAGGTGTCCATCTATGAAGCGGGTGGCGTGTTGCAACGTTTCGCGAAGGACTTCCTGGAATCGGAGACAGCGGCCTGAGGGCCGCCTTCTCTAACCCGGCTTTTACAGGCCCGACTTTTACCGTTCAGGAAAACGACACATGGCCCATGTACCCCAGATCAGGATTCCTGCCACCTATATGCGTGGTGGCACCAGTAAAGGCGTATTTTTCAGCCTGACGGATCTGCCTGACGCCGCACAGGTGGCGGGCGCGGCCCGTGACGCCCTGTTGCTGCGCGTGATCGGCAGCCCTGACCCTTACGGCAAGCAGATCGACGGCATGGGTGGCGCGACCTCGAGCACCAGCAAGACGGTGATCCTGTCTCGCAGTACCCGCCCGGAACATGATGTGGATTACCTGTTCGGGCAGGTGTCCATCGACAAGGCGTTTGTGGACTGGAGCGGCAATTGCGGCAACCTGTCTGCGGCGGTGGGCGCCTTCGCCATCAGCGCCGGACTGGTAGATGCCAGCCGTATTCCGCAGGACGGTGTCGCAACCGTGCGCATCTGGCAGGCGAATATCGGCAAGACCATCATTGCCCAGGTGCCAATGACCGACGGCGCTGTCCAGGAAACCGGTGACTTCGAGTTGGACGGGGTGACTTTCCCGGCGGCAGAAGTGGAAGTCGCCTTCATGGACCCGGCCGCCGAGGAAGAGGGCGGTGGTGGCAGCATGTTTCCCACCGGCAACCTTGTTGATGATCTTGAAGTGCCGGGTGTCGGCATGCTCAAGGCCACGCTGATCAACGTTGGCATTCCCACCGTGTTCGTGAATGCCGCGGCGATTGGCTACACCGGCACGGAACTGCAGGACGCGATCAACAGCGACGCGAAAGCCCTGGCCATGTTCGAGACCATTCGCGCCCACGGCGCATTGCGCATGGGCCTGATCAAGGATCTGGCGGAGGCGGGTAATCGGCAGCATACGCCGAAAGTGGCGTTTGTCGCGCCGCCGGCCAGCTATGTCTCTTCCAGTGGCAAGCAGGTTTCAGTCGATGACGTGGATCTGCTGGTGCGAGCCCTGTCCATGGGCAAGCTGCATCACGCCATGATGGGTACTGCGGCGGTGGCCATTGGCGCAGCCGCTGCGATCCCCGGCACGCTGGTGAATCTGGCGGCCGGTGGCGGTGACCGCACTGCGGTGCGCTTCGGGCATCCTTCCGGCACCTTGCGCGTCGGCGCGGAAGCCACTGAAGTGGACGGCGACTGGACGGTGAGCAAGGCCATCATGAGCCGCAGCGCGCGGGTCCTGATGGAAGGCTGGGTGCGAGTACCGGGAGATGCTTTCTGATACGGTGGGGCTGTTCCCTTTCTCACCGGGCCTCACCGGGAGGCGCAGCATGCACAGCAGCAGCACAAATACCAGAGACAATACCGACAGCAATGAACGCCCTGAGTACGATACCGTCATCCAGGACATCGCCGAGTATGTCCTGGGTGGCGTCTCTGATCGCTCTGATTCCTCGAACGCCTCCGAAGCGCTGGAGACTGCCCGCTACTGCCTGATGGACACCCTCGGTTGTGGCCTGCTGGCGTTACGCTTTCCCGAATGTACCAAACACCTGGGCCCGATCGTCGAGGGCACCATGGTGCCTCACGGCGCGCGTGTGCCGGGTACCGCTTTTCGCCTGGACCCGGTGAAAGCGGCCTGGGATATCGGCTGCACCATTCGCTGGCTGGATTACAACGACACCTGGCTCGCTGCGGAGTGGGGCCACCCCTCGGATAATCTCGGTGCCATTCTGGCCGTTGCCGATCATCTGTCCCAGCGCAACCTGGCGCGCGGCGAGCCGCCGCTGATCATGCGCCAGGTACTGGACGCCATGATCATGGCGCATGAGATACAGGGTGTGATCGCGCTGGAGAACAGCTTCAATCGCGTTGGCCTGTGCCATGTGCTGTTGGTGCGGGTGGCGTCCACCGCGGTGGCCACAAAGCTGATGGGCGGCAACCGTGAACAGATCATGGCGGCCGTATCCCAGGCCTGGGTGGATGGCTCCTCATTACGCACCTATCGCCACGCGCCCAATGCAGGTTCGCGCAAATCCTGGGCAGCGGGGGATGCGACCAGCCGTGCGGTCCGTCTGGCGGATATGGCCATGCGCGGGGAGATGGGCATCCCTGGTGCGCTGACCGCGCCGCAATGGGGTTTTTATGATGTCAGCTTCAGCCACACCTGCAAGGATCTGGCGTTAAAGCCCGAGGCGGAGCGTCGCTTTCGCTTCCAGCGGGATTACGGCACCTATGTGATGGAGAACATTCTCTTCAAGATTGCCTTTCCTGCCGAATTTCACAGCCAAACCGCCTGCGAGGCGGCCGTCATATTGCATCCGCTGGTGAAAGACCGTCTGGCGGAGATCGACAGGATTGTGCTGACGACGCACGAATCTGCCATTCGCATCATTTCGAAAAAAGGTCCCCTGGCCAATCCGGCGGATCGCGATCATTGCCTGCAGTATATGGTGGCAGTGCCGCTGCTGTTTGGCGAACTGGCGGCGGAGCACTATGAGGATGCGTTTCACCAGGCGCATCCCGCCATCGATATGCTGCGTGACAAGATGGAAGTCGTAGAGGATCAGGGTTATAGCCGCGATTACCACGATGCGGACAAGCGCTCGATTGCAAACGCGGTTCAGGTCTTCTTTGTCGACGGCACCTGTACGGACAAGGTGGCTGTTGAGTATCCCCTTGGCCATCGCCGCCGCCGCGCGGAAGGTATTCCGTTGTTGAAAGAGAAGTTTCGTCGCAATCTGGCGGCGAGTTTCCCTGCTGCACGGTGCCAGACAATATATGAGCTGTGTGATGATTCGGCGGTGCTACATGCGATGCCGGTGAACATATTCATGGATCTGTTTGTCATTTGAATGCTGCTGCCTGATTATTGAAAATCAGCTTTAACTTTTCTGTGTAGGATTTTGCTTTCAGCATTTGTCTGGAATGACTGACAGCATAAAGTGATATCGCTCACATCACTGCCCCTCCTGGTGCGCCATGATGCTCGCTCCCAAGCATGGAAGCGAGAGAGCCAATGGCTGAATCTGCGCCAAACTACTACGTCTATATTGTCACCAACCGCTATCACTCAGTGCTGTACACCAGTGTGGCGTGAGATCTGCGTCGTCGCGTGGCCGACCACCGAAAGATTGCCGAAGAGACATTCACCGGCCGACATGGCTGCAAAAAACTGGTGTATTACCAGGGCACCGAGTATGTGCACGAGGCGCTCTACCTCGAGCGCCATATCAAGACGGCATCACGCCTCAAGAAGATCCAGATGATCAACGAGCTGAACCCGCACTGGCGGGATCTTTCCACAGAGGTCCCTTCCAGAGACCAATCCAGAGGGAGATAACGATTACATTGTCTAATGTGACAATGGTGAGATGAGTACTTTCTTATTATCAGTTGTTCATGCATGCCATGCAGTGTGGCTTTTATTCGCATGGCGATGTGCCTGTTGTGTCGATACGCTCCAATCACAAAAATAATAAACAGGTGCATTGCATGATCATGGATTTGATCACGTTGTCTGTTCGGTGGATGGGGCGGTTTCCGAAAAAGATTGGCGGCACTTTCGTGCTATGTTCGGTCGTGCCGTTTCTGAGCATGGGCCTCAGCCTGGCCACGCCAGTATCTGCTTCAGCGAGTATGGTGCCGCTGGGTGATTCAGCCCTTGCCGAGGTATCGGGAACCGGTCTTGCGCTCGGCTTCGAAGATCTTCGTATTGAGATGTCTCCTACTGGCTATATTGAAGCCACCGGCGCAACCGTTGCTGGCGGTTTGCCATATCGGCGTGCTGATGCACGTTGGTATGGGCTGTCCTTCACCGCTGCCTCAAGTGCCGGTGGTACCGGATACCACTTTGATGGCAGGCCCTGCGCCACCAATGACATCAGTTGCCCGATATCGGCGGGTGGCTTTCTGGTGCCCAACGACAATCCGTTAATTGTCAGGGTATGGGATTATCAGGGTGTCAGCAGCAGTGGGCGGCAATACCTTCTGCGTGATGGAACCGGCGGTACAGACGTGCCAACAGTCCTGGAGCTGTTGATGCCCGACTGGCATCAACCCCTGAAAGCCGCCTTCTGGGGCGAGATAGCGGTGGGGCTGGTTGACGGTATAGCGCCCGAGGGCGGCCGCACATACCCCGGCAGCGGCGGTACGCCCGCAAGCAGCCATTTTCTCCAGAGCCAGACGATACTGGATGAGGTGTCGCTTGCTGGCACCAATGTGCGGTTGATGCAGTTTGATCAACAGACTAATCCGGGCGGCAATGCCGATACGACCTTTGGTCTCAGTGCCAATCTGCGTATCACCGGCGATATGCGTTTCTCGGTAAATCAGACGGAAGACAGCCTGAATGCACTGGGTATCGTACCGGGCTTTACCGATCGCGAAGGGTTGTATTTCAGTGGTGTGGATACGCACCTGCCGCTGGGGTCGCTGCATTATCAGGCGCTTATTGCCGATCAGGTACCTGGTGGTGGCGATTTCATTCTTGAGCTGACACAGATTCCCAATATCCAGGCAATTTACGAAGACTTCTACGCGTTTGCTCCGGGCGACACTCAGGGCTACCAGCGCACCAATCGCCCTCAGCGCTATGAGGAGACCCACGGTCATTGGCGCATTGGCGATATGAATCCGGCCACGAACACCTGCACCGGGCCTGGCACCTGCTCGGGCACGAGCGGTATCGTATTTCGTTCCGCGGACACATCATCAATGTTCACCGTTTACGCTGACCGCCCGAGTGAGGATGTGGATGCCTGGGAGGACAATTGCACCGGCGCCGACAGCTGCAACCCACCGCCGAGAGTGATGAACCCGCGTAATGCAGATACCTATCATCAGGTAAATATTGGTGATGTGAATGTCAGCGGTCTCCTGATACAGCACCTGCGTATCACGACCTGCTCAACGATCAATGGAGCCTGCTGATGCGTATTCCTGCCTTGCAATACCACGTCCTGTTTGCGTGTCTGGCCGGCTCTTTCGGGCTTGCCGCCACCGCCGCATCGCTTCAGCCCCTGGAGGATGCGGAACTGGCTATGGTCACCGGCCAGGAAGGCGCGGTGCTGGAAATCAGTGTGCACTGGAATACCACAGCAGACGGCGCGCCACGCACGGATATCCCGGCAGTACTGAGGCGCTTCGCGCTGCAGTATGACGGCCGCCCCGGCGACTGGCTGGTGGCGACTGACTTCTATCTGCATCTGGATATTCCGGCGTTGGCGATCGACTCCGGCGACGGGTTGACCGAAGCAGAGTACGCCGCACTGCCTGAATACGGCGCGCCGGGTAAATCATCGCTGCTCGGCAGTTTCGACCCCTATGGTACGCCGCTGATGGAACTGCGTTTTCCCGAAGGCCTGATGATCGGTATGAACAACAGTCTCGCGATTACCCGTGATGTGATGGACGGTGGCGAGGTTCAGCAGTATGGCTGGGAACGAACGGATCTTCAGCCCTTTGTCGGTATTCGCATAGGCGATGCCAGCAACATGCCGGGGCAGCCGCCGGTGAATGGTACCGGAACCGGGCCAACACACATCAACCTTGATGGTGTAGTGAACTTCTTTGGCTTTGGGGGGGAGCTGTAATCATGAAATACCCATGGATTTTCCTGATCAGCGTTTTCCATTTCAGCTGTTTACCTGCGTTTGCCAGCATGCAAGCGCTTGAAGATGATGAGTTGGGTGCGGTATACGGGCAGGCAATGTTCGTGTCTGACTACCGACGCGGTACGCAAGGCGATGGTATCAGCGACAACGACTTCGGTTTCTACAGACTGATGCTCAATGCGAATGTTGAATTCAATCTCAATATCGACAAGTTGCAGTTGGGCTGCGGCGGCGTGAATGACGGCTTGAGTCTGGGGTGCGATATCGACATCGACTATCTCAGGTTGATGGGTAGCTACGACGGCCCGGGCAGCAACCCCCTTCAGCCTGCAGGTGCCGGCCAGGCGGGCAACCCAGTGGAGAGCCTTTTCAGTTTGCTGCGGCCCTATGTGGAGTTTGCGGTGCTGAACCCGGAACAACCCGAATTCCGGGAAATTGCCGGCATCAAGGTCGGCAGCCAGCAGGGCGATGGCTTCCTCTCCATTGGCCGATACGACCCGGACTTGCCCGGGTGTACCAACGCCCCCAACAATCCGAACTGTCACATGGGCATAAACCAGTTCAGCGGCTATATGGATGTTGCGCTGTCAGGCGATGTATCCGGATGTGTTCAGGGCATCTTCGGGGGTTGCAATAATCTCGATCTGAGCTTCAGCGAGCAACAGGCTGTCACGGGTACGCGCATGCAAGCACCTGTTTTTTCTGTACCTGCGTCAGGCACTTTATGCCTGAATACACTCTTCGGTTGTGCAAATATCAATGTCACCATTTTTTCCCTGTTTCAGGATGATCTGCGCTTTATTCATGGGATCAAACTGGATGAGACGAGCGATTTCTTCATGTCATTCCAGCGTGAGCGGATCACCTACCCTGCGTTCGAGCCTGGCGACTGGGCCGCGGCGCCCGCCAATACCGGATGGTGGATGAATCTTCCCGGTATCGAGTTGTCGGGGCTGGATGTGGAGTACAACACTACGTTGTTTTCCGCAGTCGGTTCATTGTTCGGCACCACGCAATTGGTTAATTACGATGTGGGCCAGCGCCCGGCACACAACTGCTGGGGAGGGGCTCAGTTTTGTTGAGGCTGATAATGCGCCCTCATAACAACGTGCTGCCCCGACGGGCCAAACGGCAGATGCCGGGTGCAGCGTCTCCTTTTGTGGCGGTCATGGTTGCTGCGACAAGCACCCTGGCCATCATGGGGCAGGCCCATGGGATGGAGCCGCTGGATGATGCCGCACTGCAGGCTGTAGCGGGCCAGGATGGGTTGGTTGTTGCCATCAACGCAGAGCAGGGCATTAGTGCAGAGCAGGTGCGTTGGGAGACGGATGCCGGCATGACGCTCGGTGATTATGGCGTGGGCGGTGCCAATGCGTCGGATTCCCTGGAAGCTTCCCTGATTCTTGATGGCGTGCACTGGGGCGGTATAGACAGCCAGGGCACCAGCGCGGCGCCACCAGCCCTGGCGGTCCGTGCGGAGCTGGATGTGGGGGTGATGCCCGGCGGCCCCGCATTGGGCGTGCGCGTGGATATAGATCGCGCCCGTCTGCTTATTGACGACGTGCGGCATGACGGCCTGGCCAGCGCCAGTTTTGGCAGTGTCGCCCTCGATAGCAGCCTCGATTTCGAGTTTGCCGGCATGATAGACCATACACGTCAGGATGCCCGGCTACGCGTTGCTATCGAGGACGGGACCCTGTTCTATCGTCAGGGCGGTGCCGGCGCATCGGAACTGCTGCTGGACGATCTGGTTTTCCGGATGGACTTCGATCAGGGCACTGTCGGTATCGACGAAGAGGGCCTGATAGTCTCTGCCCCGCAATCCGAATTTGCGGTGTTTTTCGACCTCAAGCACCGTGCTGACCCCGGCGCTGACCCTCTTGATGCCTTCCGGCGGGACGATGCCCGCGGCATCCTCGGCTTCGGCTGGGAGGGCACGGTGGAAGACTTGCTGGTGCGCATCGGCACAGGGGGCGCCTGGTACAACGGCCATTACGATGACCCTGGCCAGCGCAGCGATGGCCTGCAAATACTCATGCAGCATGACCATGGCAGCGATTACGCCTGGGTCATTGGTGAAGCGGGCAGCCCCGGTATTGACGATGGCCAGGGTAACGTCTTTGCGGCACCGCGCACCCTGGTGCGGTTTGATAACTGGCAGCGGCTGGACGGCGCGCCACTGGGCAGCACTGGCACGCCATCATTCCGTTTGCCACTGACCATCGATGTACTCAACGCAGGGCAGGGCACAGGCGGCCTCTGCTTCGGCGCGGATGTATCGCCAGTGGGCGGGAGTTGCAGCGCAGGGGAACTGATCGAAGTGCCTGTGCGGGATGGTGCCCTGGCGGTGATGGTGCGTGATGCGTTCCTGCATGCCTACCCGACGCGGGTCTACGTGGACGTGGGGGGCGACTACACGCCTGGGGGACCGGTGGGGCCGGACGACGATATCTTCAACTGGGGGTTGATCACCACCCTCGGAGACATGGACGCCGATATCGTGCTGTATCCCGGCGCCGCAGATGGTGGCCGAGGGCTGCATATGGATGCGGTGGTCACGGTGCAGTCCCATGGCAGCACGGCGCCCGGCTCAGGCGGCTGGCAGCAGAACACTCACCTCATGATCGCGGACACAGATCCGGCCGTGATGCGTGGCATCGGGCTGGTCAACGCCAATCTGTTGCTCAGTGTGGAGGCACTCTATCTGGATGTGACCACAGCAGGGATATCCCTGACGACGGATCAGGGCATGCGCCTGATGATCGATGGCCTGTTCGCCGGCGGGGATCTGGATAGCCTGGAACGCCCTGATTTGGTGGAGGCCTGGCGGCAGGTCATCAACCTGGAGGCGCAAAGCTTCCGTCTGGATATCGCGCCCGGCGAGGAAGTGATGACAGTGGCTGACGGCACCCGCATCGGCAATACCTACCTTGCCTTTTCCGGGCACATACGCCTGGACGAAGGGGGCGGTACCTATATCTCCCTGGCGGAGCCGAACTATCCGGATGTGGATCTGCGACTGGCCAATATGCGCGGCGATATCGCCATCGATAGCGGTCGTCTGGATCTGCTCGCCAGGACGCAGGACCCATTTGATGAGGACGACCCGGTTGCCCGCCTGGTGATCAGCGCAGACCTGCTGCTCGGCCGCAGTGCGGGTTTGCCGAACATCGATGGCCGGGAAGCCGCGCTGAGTTCATCCCTTCAATTCGGTGGCACCCAGTTGATGGATATGGTCATCCCCGGGGGCGGGCTCAACGTCAGCATCGGGCTGAGGAAGTAAAGTGTTACGTTGAGTAACATTTTGTAGCGGTCGATTCTGAGTGCAGGCCTTGAAAGGCCCGACCCAACGGTCAGATAAGGAGAAAAAAGGCCCACGGAATGCTCGTAACATATTGATTTGACATAGCCAAGTACATGCCTGTTGCCCCATTCGGTGCGCGCCTGTAGCCTGATCTCATAAAGAAGGTCGGGCAGTTTTTCGTGTTTGAGTCGCCCGGCCCAGAGAAATATGCCGTAGAACGACTACAAAAAACGAGGCATAACAGTGCGTATTCTTGGGTTTCCGGGGGCATCTCGCCGCTTTTTCATGACAGTTCTTTTCGGTGCTGCGCTGACGCCTGCGGCCGGTTTTGCCGTGCCTGGCGGCATGGTGGCGCTGGAAGACGAGGAAATGGCCGGGGTGTCTGGTGCTGGACTGGCTATTGCAGCACACAACTTCCATTTTCAGGCTGCCCCGACCAGCTATATCTGGATCACCGGGCGCCAGCCGGATCCGGCTGCGATAGCGGCTGGCTGGAATCGAGGCGATTTATTTTACTATGGTACTGCATGGACTGGGGGGCAAACCGGTCCAGGCACGGGTACGACTTTTCATGAGCCCGGTGTGGCTGGCGGTTGCAATCAGAATGAGGCATTGCGCTGTCCGATAGGTGTATCGGGTGTGCCGAGCTTTGCATCTGTGCTGAATCCCTACGTGTTCAGAGTGTATGAATATCCAGGGGTGGATTATCAGGGCATGTACCGGCAGGGTAGCAATATGCCCTCGGTTATGGAATTGATTGGCCCCAGCAAAACAGATCGGTGGCGCTGGAGCTTCTGGGGTGAAATCGAAGTTGGCCGTAGTGGTACATCGCTGGGAAATCCGGCAGATAATGGCAGTGGCCTCCTGCAGAGCCAGACCATCATTCATGGTAGCCCCACAACAACGGATGGCCGCCCTGCAGTAATCCGGTATCTCCGAACACAGCAAGGGAATGGAGGAAACCCTTCGGCAGATGGGTCATTCGGCATAATTTACGAAAGTGCCTTGTCAGGCGATTTTCGATTTTCTGTTGGTCAGAACTTCGGGAGCCCTGATGAGAAAGGGTGGGTCCCGCATTTCAATGATGCAGAAGGCTTTTACTTCCATAACGTTGATGCATTTATTCCAATTGGCCGCATGCATTATCAAACACTACAGCTGGAGCCGTCGGGCACAACTGGAGATTTCATCATAAGGTTGACGCCAATAGCGCCAACAGCCAGTCAGAATCAGAGCTCGCTGGCCTTTCAAATGATTTACAACGAGTTCTACTGTGGAAATATTGATGGCGCGGCATGCGCTACAACAACTGTAACCACGCCAGACGGAAACAATGTCGTTAAGATTCAGAACCCGAATGTCGAGACACAAGGTTATATTCGCTGGGGAGACTTTTCATCGAATTTCACTGCGCCTGATAATGGAATTTCCTTCAGAGACAGGGATAACAATGTAACCCGACATCTAGGCGTTTCACGCATCGAGGGGCTGAGGATTCAGTCGCTGACCTTGACAACGCAAGGGGCAGGATCATGATCAGAGCAGTTATCCTGTTACTTGCTTTCTGGGTGGCTCAGGCATCTTTCCCTGCTTACTCTATGCAGCCTCTTGATGATACTGATATGGCTGGCATTACGGGCTATGAAGGTGTGGCGTTGGCTCTGGAGCTGCGCGTGAATATGAGCGAGAGCGGTGTCCCGCTTGGCATGGCTGGCGCGGCCTCAGAGTATGGAACAAGTTGCATTGGTATTAATAACCCTTGCCGTTGGGCACTCTCTTTCGCAAATCGTGACAACGTTTGGCTGGTTTTCAATGGGTGGTCTCTAGCTTTGCGTGTGAATGATATATTTCTTGATGTGGTCCCAGAGCTCACACCATTGAGCGTTCCTGGCTTTAATCTGGCAATGGCGGATGATCGAGTTCCATCAGATAACAGGTTTTTCAACGTGAACGGGGAGTGCATGTTGGCCAACTGCAGTGTTGTGTCAGATATTCCGACCTCAATACAGGGAATGCCTGCAATGAAGTTGTCAACGCCAGCAACAACATTGGCTTATGACTCGAGTACTAATACGAGTTCGGGATTCACCAATACTCAGGTTTCACTCTATCTGGATGGCGTGGCTGCAATAACCGCGCCAGATGGTTACTCAGCTCCTGTTCCCGGTACATTTATGGGAGCGCAGATCGGCGACATTCAGGCGGGCAACAATTTTGCTGGATGGGCATTTCAGGGAGATGTCTATGTTTTCGGCTATTAAGAAAATGTCGGTACGGCTGAGGCTGCCCTGCTTTTGTTTTGCGTTGCTTTCTCCGGTCTTTGGTTATGCATTTGTATCAGATATTAGCCCTTCACCAGGGCTAAAACCCCTGAATGATGAGGAGATGTCAAGTGTAGTAGGGCAGGCGCTTATTGTCTCTAACAAGATCCAGGGCAATGGCGGTTCGAATGGCACAGCAGGGTTGACATTCTATAGTGCGGGTATTGATGCCGAGCTACGGATGAACCTCAATATTGATTTGCTGGAGCTTGGTCGTACTGGCGGTACGCCGGGAATGGCAGACGGTCATGTTGATATCCTTGCTGAGCATGTGATGTTCGGGTGTACGGCAGACGCTAGCAATAACTGCGTTGACTCAAGTATAGCGACTCAGCTGCGTGATTTTATTTTTGATCGACCTTTCTTTCAGTTTGCTATTGAAAATGATGATCAACCTGCGTTCCGCCGGGTTGTCGGGCTTCGTTTAGGGGCTGAGCATGCGGAAGGGCCACTGAGTATCGGTGAATTCAAGGTATTTAGTGGCTATCTGAATGCCACGGCGAACTTCACTATGGAAGAGCAGGGGCGAGGATCCAACCCGCAGGATGTGGCGGTGACGTGCGGCCTGTCAACTGCGCCTTGTGTAGGTAATCATAACCACAATACCGGCGTGAATGCCTTTGGTCTCGATGGCGTCCGCTCATTGGGCCTCAATAACGATCAGGCATGCTTTCTTGGTATCTGCGCAGCGTTCAGGACCCTCACCGTCAGCTTTGGAACCGTTCAGCGGCAGAATCGCCCTGTTGTGGCGGCCGGCTCCAGGCTAACTCAGGCCAGTGTATTCAACGCAAATCTGAATAGTGCTGTAGACCAGATGGTCGGCTCGCTTCGCGTAGAGAGGTCTGACGGGATTCTGTCTTCTGGCCTCATAAATGCGCTCTTGCCGATAATTAGTGGTCAGGCAAGCAACAGTATCAAAGGTCAGCTCTACAATGCATTCGGGTTGAATGCAACGCATGGAAACTGGAACAATACCGCAGCGCAAAGAAATGCTCTCGAGAATCACGTAATACCCTACAATATCAATAACCTGCACAGGGTAGAGGTTGACTCGCCGTTGTTCGGGCTCTCGTTCCAGGAGAGAGAGGTGCGATATCCCGGATACGTACAGGCTGTTCCCGCCGGTTGGGGGATGTATCTGCCGGATGCCTTTACGCTAGACGTCTCTCACCCCGCAGCGATCTTCGTGCAGAATATCGTGTCAGGTCAGGCTGCGGCCGGTAATATCATTGCCCTTGATCCAGTATTTGATAACTGTTGGGGCGCTGCTACGTTCTGTTAACCATGAGAATTCTGCAAGGTATTGGTACTTCAAGAGGAGGGCTGGCAGTAGCCCTTTTCCTGGTATTGCTACCGCTTTATGTGGGGCTGGCCTACCTCTCTCGTGGCGGCGATGTCTGGTGGCATATAGATTTTGTCTCCGGCGGCAATGTGTTGTGGGGGGATGATGCCTATCGATACTACCTGGCAAGTCTGGCATTCTCTTCGTCTGACATATACTTCTTCAGTTTCGCACTCCCGTTGGCGGTTTTCATGGACGGTGTCCTGGTCGCGCTATTTCATGACCAGTACCCGATAAGGGTTGTAAAAGCGGCTCTTCTGGCCGGCTCAGCGGTGCTTAGCTACCTTTCATGTTGCAGAGTGACAAGCCGAAAATATGCTCTGGTGTGCTGTCTGGCAGTTTATACGTTTCCACTTTATATCTTTGTTGGTATCAGTTTTTACGGTGAGGCATGGTTCATTATCCTTTTCTCTCTGGCTCTGTTTCTTTACTTTAAAGAGCGAATTCTATGGGCGGCTCTGGTTATTTCCATTCTGCCGCTATTCAGGATAGAGGGGCTCTTCGTGCTGATCGCCTTTTCAGTGGTGGTTATTCTCAGGCATGATGTCAAAAGTTTTCTGCTTCTCTATACACCAGGCGGAATATATTTTGTTTTTATCATGTTGATGGGGCCGGGTCTTGTCGAGTTTATAAGCTGGCGTTCGCCGATGAACGACGTTTACGATGCTGCGGATGTCTGGTACCAGTTCAGTGGCGCCCGATTTCTTGGAACAATGAATCTTTTTCTATTTGTTCCTTTCGTTATCGGCTTTATGATTCTAGCCCGTCATCGATGGGTTATGCTGTCTGTCTTGGCTATTGTTTCTTTCTTTTCGATCCTTCCTTATTTGGGGAAAGCAAGCTTTGAGCCTCGTTATCTTGTTATGGCAATGCCTGCGTTGCCGATAGGTCTTGCGGCGTTTATCCAGTACATAAAGGGGGAGGGGGCTCACTGGCTTGTAAAGCCAGTATCTAGCTACGTCACATTTTTCGTTTTCCTTTCGATATTCATCTTTAATGCTAAAAGTGTCCATGTAGTAGATGATTTTGTATCTCACGTATTAAGCCACGGTAGCATTCCGGAAGAGGTGAAAAAGCAGCCTTTGGCCATGAGCACTTACTTTGTAGGCATGCCTCGCGAGGAGATTGAAAGCTATCAGGAATTGTCCGGCGCCATTCAAGCGGCAATTAAAGAGCATAAAGAAATAAAGACCCTTATTGTAAGCAATTTCCTTGTTTACTATTTTCTTGACCTGTCAAGTGTGCCTGATGATGTGATGCCGGTATTCGCAATTTTCGGTCGAGGGCGGCTTGATCCTATATTGGGCCCTTCATTGTCAGCGGGCTACTTCCATAGACCGCCATACTTCTCGTACTTTTCGCTGTCGTATCCTTATCATGGAGACGACCTTATCCTGTATGTGGATCACTTACCGATAGAGGGATACCCTCTACGCTGGAGCGTGGCCGGGCATCACATAGCCATTGTGGCCGGGGAGAAGCTAACAGCTGATCAGGTTGAAAATTGGCGCATGCGCCCTTTCGTTGGCATGTGATGTTGTTCGCCGGTGCCATTATGGTATGTTGTGGTGTAAGCGCGTTGTCTGTTGTTCCGGCTGGAGTAAGCCGCCGATGTATACCGTTCCGAAAAGTACCGTTCCGAAAAGCTATATTCAGCTGATGCGCTTTCTTTTCTCTGGAAGTGGAGTTTGGGCCATCATGGCTGTGGCAGTACTTGCCATAGCAGGTAAAACGCTCTGGGGGGCATGGAGCGCGCTGGATGCTATTGTACTCTTGTTTTTTTTCATATTCAGGGGGGTGATCGAGTGGGTTATTCACTCATGGCTTTATCATGCCAATCGTATCCCTGTGATCAGTATCAGTCTCAAGACGGAGACTCATCGCCAGCATATATACCATCACGAAAATCCCTCTGATCTTTCACATCTCCTTATTACGTTCAAAGGAGTTCTTGTTCTTGGTGCCGTTTTCTTTTTGGGGCCTCTAATTTTGACACGGAGCCTGGACTTCTCCGCAACCGTGGTGCTTTCCTTCATGCTGGTGGGTTTGACCATAGAGAGCCTCCATCTGGTATGCCATTCAGATATTGCTCACACCACCCGAGTAATGAAACGCCTAGTGTGGCTGCATCGGTATCACCATGAAGTTGATGGCAAGAATTTCTATGGCGTTAGCTCGTCGTTCGGAGATCGTATTTTTGGCACATATCCATCCGTAAATGAAGGGAAAAATGCGCGCTGAACGTATCGAATCAAATGATCTACTGGCTATGGATCTCAGCGCACTGCTGATGGATCATCCTCTGTATGGATTTCCGGAACTGCATGTTGAAGACATTGCCTCGATATGTCGTGCGGATCTGATCCGACTTGTCGCAGCGGGTGCTCATTGCTTTGCTGTAAGAGACGGCGGTGGGGCTGTTCAGGGCGTCGCATGTATCTTTAGTATGGAATGGGACACCCAGCACTTTTCCATGCCGATGTACAGAGTGCAGATCGTCACGGACCGCGATATCTCGAGTTCGGCAGTTGCCGCAATGCTCCGAGCGATTCTTGAGGCATCATGCCTGCGATGCGGCGGGCATGTCTCGGCGGAGGTGAATGTCGATAACTACACAGTTCTTAATGTACTCTTGGAGGCAGGGTTCGAGATCCTGGATTTCCGGAGAACCTACGTAACGAACAGAATGAGAGCTGATGTTGACTTCGTTCGAATGAGGAGCCGCGTTCGACCTTACCAAGTCAGCGATTACGAAGCAGTGATGTCTATCGTGAGGAATACTGATTTCCCTAGCCGCTTTGGGCGTGATTCAGCACTTGATCAGGGGCTGGTCAAAACAATGTATACGAGCTGGTTTGATGGCTTGTTGTCCGGCACGGGGAAGACCTCGAGCGTCATGGTCTATGAAAGGGCGGGCGAAATCATCGCCTGTGGCGGGATTGGTGAAAAGGATTTTTCCTACGCGGGAGTTGCCCGGAAAATGAGAACCAATAGCCTCTATACGAGCAAAAAGGGCGCTGTAGGGGCGTATGCGCCCGTACTTTACCAGCTCATTATCGAAGCGTTGCAGACGCATGATATGGTTGAAACCACTGCCTCACTGAACAATAGGACGGTCTGTCGTATTATCGAAGGATTCAGATCATATAAAAGTGCATCAAGCTCATGCTCCCTGAGGCTTCTCGTACGATGAGTGCCGGCTTGGAAAGTGTTAGTCCTGCCCGGTTGCTCTCTCTGGAAGAGGGGCTTCAAGAGATTCAGTCACGCATCAGTGCTTCTGTGGGTGATGCGGATCTGGATTATATATATACGGTTCAACGATGGGTCTTTATCCTGGAGGTGGCAGGGCGCCTCCTTATTTTTATGTTTTTTTTCCCTCCGGCATATATTCTGGGTGTTCTGTTTCTTTCCGTATCAAAGATAATCGAGAATACCGAGCTGGGTCATAATCTGATGCATGGTCAATATGACTGGGCTGATGACCCGTTACTAGCTGGCAGCAGCTATGAGTTTGATGTGGTGGCGACCTCAGACAACTGGCGCTCGGGGCACAATGATCATCACCATACGAATACTGGTATTGAGGAGCTGGATAATGATATTGGTGTCCTGCGCTTTTCGGAGAACCAGGCTTGGCGCTGGTATCATCTACTCCAGTTGCCAGTAGCTTTCGTATTTGCCATGCTTTCGCAGTGGGGGGTGGCCATTCAGGATATGCGCATAGGCGACCTGTCGGAGGGAAGGATATCGGTTTCTTCCTTCTGGAAGTATCGATTTTCGCCGTTCCTTAAAAAGAGCTTCCGAAAGCTGGCAAAGGACTATGTCATTTTCCCCGCTCTCTCCGGTCCCTTCTTTCTTCAGGTTCTTGTTTGTAATCTGGTTGCTAATTGCCTAAGGAATGTTTGGGTCTGGCTGATTATCGCATGTGGCCATTGCGTAGGCGGGATCACCTTGTACAAAAAGGCGGATGTTGTCGGATTGCCTGAGCAACACTGGTTTGTTCGTCAAATCACGAGTTCGGCTAATTTCGCCACCGGGAAACTAATGACAATCATGACGGGGCACCTGGGCTACCACATAGAGCATCATCTTTTTCCGACCGTTCCCGCTAGGCATTACCCGGCTATTTCTGAAGAAGTCAGGGCAATCTGTCGGGAGTATGCGCTACCATATAATGACAGGCCGCTTGGGGCTCGGATCGGTGAAGTTCTGGTCAGGCTTGCCCGTTTTTCTTTTCCATGAGTAGAGAAAAGAATAGCAATCCTCCCGTAATGAGATACAGATAAAGTGTGAAAGCTCTCCAGATCAGAATCGATGACCCGGCAAGAAGAGCGCCCAGCTTTGAAGTAAGCATGAGTCCCGCACTGATCTCTGTTCCGCCAAGCCCTCCTGGAAGCAAGGTCATGTGTCCAATCCCCATGGCTGCGAGCTGGATGGCCCCCGACTCAGACCAAGGTATTTCGCCACCTAATATGTAAATGACTACATGCATTGTGGAAAGGAAGAGCAGCCAGTAAGCAATGGATGCTCCCCACACAAGGATCGTTTCTTTCAGAGAAAGCTGGGACAGTGTTGTTAGCGCCTTTTGAAGCTTGAGTGTTGCTCTGAGCATTTTCCTTCTTTGCCGGTGTGAGAGATGGAGCAATCTCATCAGGGGATCAAGCAGCACCCCAATACACCTTAAATTCGTTATGGTGAGTCTGACAATGGTAATTATGCTTATCATGGCGACCAGGAGAACACTGAGTGCCAGTGCGGTGCCCTGAGTACTGGTAAAAATGGCACCTGCCATAATGAATATGCCGAGGACCAGCAGCAAAGAGATCACATCCATGATAGCTGTGATTGCAAATATGGCGAGACTGGTCTGTACTGCGACATGATGACGTGCAAGGAAGATCGTTGCGGCAACCGGAGCGCCTGATCCTGCAGGTGTGGTTTTTGATACGAACTCGGTGGCCATGTATATACGCAGTATTGACCAGTAACCGAGATGATGTCCCGAGCTGCGCAGCAGCGCAGCGACTCTCAAAATGTTCAGATGCCATACCACGACCATGATGGCAAGCAGCGCAGCGACATGTATTGCATTGAGCTGTCTGGCTGCGATCAAGGCCTCCTTACCGCCGATAAGTGCGGGAATGGCGGCGCCGGCAAGGAACATCAGAACAAGGGTTACAACAATACGGCGCCGGGGTGGAAGGGACCCGATGACTAGCGCGGCCCTCAAGAAGCGTAATCCAGGGGCGCGTGTTCTGATGTATCGGAAACTGCAACGTCTGAATCAAGCACTCGGATGTACCAGTCAAGCGTGTAGCAGTGCATTCCGGTGCGTACTTCCCGGGCGTTGAGGCGTGAGATCAGCTCGTCTGTGGCGCCGGCGATGGTATGTGCCGGTTGCCAACCAAGGAGTGCTCTCACCTTGCTGAAGTTGACTGCATAACTTCGTGCATCGTTGGTGCCTTCATAAGTCACCCGCGGGAGGCAACCGCTGATGTGCTCATACGCCTGCTGCACTTGAGAGGCGATATCCTTGACGCGCAGGTTGAGGGCCTCTGAACCAATGTTGAATACATGACCATTAATGGATTCTGCCGGCGCATGGAGTACGCATGCCAGGGCGTCAGACACATCTCTGACATGAATGAGTGGTCTGTTTTGCAGGCCATTTCCGTGGATAGTAATCTCTGAATGCTGCCATGCACTGTAAATCATCGCATTGACCACAAGGTCCAGCCGCATTCTCGGAGAGTAACCGAAGACGGTGGGTAGCCTCAGCGCCACGACACTGAATCTGTCATCTTGCAGCGCAAGTATGCCTTGCTCTGCCGACAGGTTTGCCCGGGCGTATGTGGTCAGGGGGCTGGTCTGGCTGGCTTCATCCATAAGGCCATGCTGATTGCCATACACGCTGCAGCTGGATGGCAGGATGTAGCGTTTTACTGCGGCCTGTCGGGCCAGGCGTGCGGTTCTTATTCGCGCTTGTAC
Source organism: Alcanivorax sp. (assembly GCA_022565695.1). Classification (GTDB taxonomy): domain Bacteria; phylum Pseudomonadota; class Gammaproteobacteria; order Pseudomonadales; family Alcanivoracaceae; genus Isoalcanivorax. Next base: position 145,716 of record JAIUME010000002.1, read on the forward strand.
ATTAACGGCTTCGGTGAGAGCCTGGAATCGCTCCCCGGCCGGATCGTTGGAGATCGCCGCCAGGTCAATGACGGCGTCTACGCCGACGAGTTGAGCGAGGCTGATAGAGCGCGTGTCTTGGCAGAGCCTGACCAGCCCAGGATGATGGGGTAGGGTGAGCTCACCAAAATAGAAACGGTCGACGACGGTGATCTTGTAGTTCAGCGCCAGCAGGTGACGGACAAGAATGCTGCCAATGTACCCGCCGCCACCGGTAACTAGTATATGCATTGTCCATGGACTCGATATGGTCAGGTACTAGTTCTGCGGCCTGATTGATACGGAGCTATATACTACCCCAGACGGGATCGCAATGCTGCCGAAGTTGTCATTGGCTCCGAGGGAGATATCACCCCTCAGTACACTGTTTTCGATGGCTGTGTCGCCCAGCAGTATGTAGTTGGAAATGCTCAGTTCCGGGCGGCCGTGTGATGTTTCCTGGCTGGTCTTCAGCTCAATGCGACCATCTTTCCAAAGCAGTGCCCCTTCAACGTTATGGATGCGCCACGCAGCGGTCGGAACAGAGGGCTCAGCGATGGAGAGATAGGCGTTGCCATTGAAATCGAACAACCCCTCGAATGGCACGTAGTTCTGGCCGCCATTGGCGCCGAGGACAAAGACAAAGCGGTCTGTTTCGAGGTTGACGTCAAGCAGAAGGCCTACCACCGGCGCCTCAAGATTTGCAAGATCGCCGCCGCCGAAGACACCGCGGAAGTTGTACTGTGCTGCTACCCCCTGTCCTTTACGGTCAGTCTCCAGCCAGACGCCGGGCGCCAGCGTGTGCCGCAGGGCATTGCCATCGAGCAGGTAAGTGGAGGCGGTGGAGGGATCAACCAGTCGCACGGACAGGTCTTCAACGCGCCATAGGACGTCGGCGTTGATGAGGCCTATGCCAAAGCCAGAATCACCGGCATCGGTGTCTGCAATCATGAAGTGGGTATTGGTAGCCCAGCGAGCTCGGGGGTCGCTGGCCGGATCGCCGGGTGTTACATCGGCGAAATTGTTCTGCGCGGCGTGCCAGTAGCCAGGCGACTGGAAGCCCAGCACGACATCAGCGCGGAAGCCGACGTCGGAGCCGGGCTCCTCGGGGCGCATGAAGATGTTGCCGTCAAACTGACCGAAGGTATACAGCAGGCTCCAGTTAAACTCGTCAGTCTTGGAATGCGGCCCCCAGGCGCCGTTCACATACTCGCGCTCCCAAACCTCGACACTTGTGTTGTAGGCATGCAGGCCGGCGTCGCGGATTAGCATGGCGAGCGTGTTGTCGTCAGGCGCGAGAAACACATAGTCGCCACCAGCATTGCCGCAACCGCCTGCCGTCAGCGCGCCACCTGACGTGGCACCCCCAAAGCATATGCCGCCAGGGTTGTCCCCCAAGCGGAGCGCATCAAGCGTCAGAGGAAGGCGGAAATCATGATCGGCCATCGCTACACCGGGGCGGGCAGTGCGTTGTCCGGAGCCATTGAAGCCGGTCTCGGCGCCCAGGCGTTGCCAACCCGAAAACTCGGCGCGGGCACGTGCCTGGTGTGGCTGCCCGATAATCCAGACAAAATCCTCACCAAAATCAAGCTTCAGATCAGTATTCAGCCCCTGTGTTCGGTCATTCAGGTTGTAGAAATCTCCGGTACTGCTCTGCCAGGCGCCGCCGCTGGCGATGTTTAGCGACGCATTGCGCAAATTCCCACGCCAGCCTGTATGCACCAGACCATCATGGTTGCCCTTGTCGTAAGGATTGGTAGTGGTCGGAGCAAAGCTCAGGTCAAATGTCAGATCAAAATCGGCTTCAGCCGCAGAAATGAAAATACCTTCATCATTGAGGCCCACGGTGCCTCGCGGGATGTCCACGCCAATGACGAAGTCGAGCAAACCCAGTTCCGGCGCACCGCCGACATCTCGCTGGCGCCAGAAGATATCGCCCTCACTGGTGTAATTCAGGATGGCCTGGTCGTAGTCACTGTTGAATGGGCCTCCCTGATTGACCAGGAGAAAGGAGCCGCTCGTGTTGATGGCAAGAGATCCCATGGTGCTATTCGGCGCGCCGCTGTGTGACATGCCGCCGATACGGGCCTGCAGGTCCGACCAGCTACCGGTCAGCATCACATAGGGGTTGCCGCTTGCATCGGAGGCGACATCCAGAGTGAAGTCTGCTTTACCCGCCCAGTCAACCGACAGGTCCTTGAGGATCAGAGACGCTGCCTGGGCCGCATTTTGTGCGTCCATTTCCCAGCGAAGCTCGTCGGCGGTGATGGGGCCATCGGTTTCGAGGGAAACGGCAAGGCCATCACGTCCCACCGTTTCAGACAGCTCTGTGTCCGTCAGGGGCTGCATCGAGGTAGCATAAGAGGCGCAGGGAAGAATCAATGCGCAGAAACAGATGTAGCAGAGCGGGTTCTGGAGCGTCTTGGGAGATGTCATGACCAAGCCCACATATGGTTTATTGTTATAATGTGTGAAGGCTGGGCACCTTCGTTTTTTCCGCCTCCAGTCTGGATCTACCCGGCATGCCGGCAGGCATTTCCGAGTGGGTAGACATGGCCCGACGTTAGGTTAACAATAGCACAGGAGACAGGGGATTCGAAGCCCAATTGCCCTGATTGACGGTATTTACGGACCCTCCCGGATCCCCTTCCTCATATGCCATTTGTCGTATCTGAAGCCGCTTCGGCCGCGCTGAGCATCATCACCACAACGGACTGCCGGGCCGACTATCTCGACAGGCTTGTGGAGGGTGTCGACCGTATCGCCGCCGACATCCCGGGGCCTGTGGAGCTCCTGGTCGTGGATGACCGAAAATTGTGGGCGTCGGCCTCGTCCGCGCGCCTTCCCAAAGTACATCATATCGCGTTGGTGCCGCTATGGTACCCGCAGTTCAGGGGGCAGGCCGCAGCCCTGGCTTACGGCGCCAGGCGTAGCAAGGGGGCGGCGATACTCACTATTGACCCGGATATGTATCCCTGTTGCCCGGATATCCTGCGGTTCTGGGAGCAGTTCAGTGCCGGACATTCCCTGATTCACGGGGTTCGCCCCGTACGCCCCGAGGCCGACCGCACGAGACGCTGGGGTAGTCGCGTGGCCAACAGTCTCTTCCGCGTGTTGGCGGGGGTGCATATCCGAGACATCGGCAGCCCGATGTCGCTCTGCAGCAGGGGACTCTTTCAGCGCACTCAGTCACTGCAAAAGGGGGTGCATCCCCGACTGTATCTTTATATTCGCTATCGGAGTGTGCTGCTTCAGCTTCCACTATCCGGGGCGCCGGATGACTCCCGGGCTTCGACGTATACGCTGACGGGGCTTTGCAGGCAGATGCTCCTGCTAGTGCTGGGGACCCTGCGTGTCCGCCTGTCGTTGTTGTTCGGATAGGTGTGTTACGAATTTACCTGGCCGCTCAATCACCGCCCTTCCACAGGCGCCTCCATGCCGGATATGATAATAAGTCATTGATAATAAAAGGCTTTAGTCGATTCAGGGGGGCGGTGTTTCTAGAGCGTAAGCGTTTATTTAAAGACGTCCTGCCACAGCCTGACCCTTCCCAACACGAGGTTGCCACCGTAAAAGGCGTCGCACTCCAAAGCAGTAATAAGTTCTGATTGACCAGCAGCCTGATGGTGGCTTTTTCGCTCCGCAGTTTTGTAAGCAGAAAAATATTGGCTGCGCGAGCCTTGCAACTGGCGTAAGCGCATTTCCGGGCACTTATCCAGTCCGGGCTGGAACTTTCGTTCGGGCCGAAGACAGTAGGAAGCAATACATGGTCTTGCCGGAATTACTTGAGCCTCTCCGTGATATGAAGTACTGAGCGCTTGCTTTTGATGTCTAATTGCCACTACGCAGATGTACCGATTGATCCCGGCTGACGAGATTGCCAGACTCCCATGATCTCCAATTTGCAGATCAGTAATTTCGATAACTTACCGGGGTATTACCTTGAAAAAAATAAAAATAATGTCCATCACTGCTATGTGGCTGATGGCAGCTTCTGCCTGGGCATCTCTCGACGACTACACGTTAAGCCGACTGCCCATTTCACTCGCTCAACAATTCGAAGATGCAAATGGTAACCTGAGGGTTATCATGCCATCTTATATCAACGACAACGGGATCATGGGTGGCATTCGTCTTACCTGGGAGCGCCCGCTTGACGCGCAAGGCAACCCGGGTAGTGGCGTCACCCATCTGGTTAACCAGAGTGGCTATCTGTACGATCTGAATACGCGCACCTTCATTGCTCAACAGATTGCCGGTCAGATTGTGACGTACGTTACCAGCGACAGCTATATCAGCAAACGCCTTCACCCAAACACTCGTCGCTGGCAAACGTATCGCTGCCCGATTAGCGGGCTAGTTCAGCGTCCGGATTCAACGATTTACGATAACCCGGGCTGCGTGCTGATAGATAATGATTTCCTTAACCAGAGCCCGCCAGTAGGCCCCCTCGAGGCTTACTGGGCTTCCCAATACATAACCATCAACATGTTGGCGGCGAGCGGATTTGGCTATAGTGCAACCAATGCTGCAGGCAGCTCTGTGGTGTGGGATCTGGCCGACAATTACCCGGTCTACGAAGAAGATCGATACAACCTGTATCGAGCCAATGGCCAAACTATTCCCCTGGACGAGGCATTCTACGCTGGCACTGGCGTAGACCTTGATCAGCCATACGGCGTAGTTACCTCGTTTGGTTTGAGCAATGCCAAAGACACATTTTGGCTTGGGGTGCATACTGACGGCAGCATTCCAGCTTCCGTGTACAAGGCTCAGATACAGGAAGACGGCAGCGTCCAGACCACATCGATTCAGCTGAACCAGATAGTGGGCGACGGTATATACGCCGACGTGTACGGCATTAGCAAGAGTGGCCTGATCGTGACAGGCGCGGGTATTTGTACATTCGACTCGGGTTGCACGGATACGACCCTCTTCACCACACCAGTCGAGTTCACCGGGACCTCGCCACTGCTACTGAATAACCGGATATGGGTGGCCGCAAACTTGCCAGAAATGCCGAGTGGGCTTGCCGTCGTTGACTTGAGAGGCACTCAGCCCGAGCCCATCGATGTGGCCGCGCTGATTTATGACAAATTCAATGAAACGCCGGTAACAACTGGTGGGTCATTCATATTTCCTCCAACACCCCAGAGCAATGGCGCGATGACCACCAGTATCTCCGTTAGTGAGGCGGGCAATCATCTGGTATTTGCCGCGAAAACACAGGAAAGTGGCTATCGGGTGTATTATTTCCGCAAAGATTGATATCTGAAAAGTTTGAAAACGCCGCAATACTGCGGCGTTTTTCTAGCTTGCCGCCAGAGACCGCGCCGAATTGCCGGGTCATGCGGTCATGATTCGGATCAGGTGTTACAAATCTTCCCGGTTTGCTGTGCTTGCGCATCCGGCTGCGGGGGCGGCGATATTAAAAGATAATTAAATCAATGGCTTAGTCTTGCGTCTGCGCGATTGCGGTCTCGTCTCATTCCGCTACACTGAATTGGCACAACATAACCAGTTTGCGTCACAAGCAGTCTGGCTGAGGACAGTCGGGCACCGGGGGGTGACCGGCGCGGCCGTAGGGAGCATGCCAACAACAACAATTACAGGCCGATAACTTGAGCCCTGGTCACTCTGTCTGTCTGGGAGGGCGCTTTTTCGCACCTCAGGGGGAGAAAGACCCATGCGTATCGGCATCGTGGTGGATTCCACGTGTGACTTACCGGCCAGTTTCTATTCAGAGCACGACATTCGCATCATGCCCATATCCATCCGGCTCGGCGACGAGTTACTGGTGGATGAGCGGGATGAGAAGGCAACGCAGCATTTCTATGCCAGCCAGCTGGATGCCAAGGGCATTGATTCCGAATCCATTCCCTACGACAGCAAGGAGATCCAGGCGGTGTTTCTCGAACGCCTGGTGATCGATTTCGATCTGATGTTCTGCATCACGGTCTCCAGCAAGCGCAGCCTGATCTTCGACAATGCGACCAGCGCGTCCTTTGGCATTCTCAAGCAGTACCGGGAAGCCCGGGCTGCCGCAGATGTCAGTGGGCCCTTCTCCATGCGGGTGATCGACAGCAAGACGATCTTTGCGGGCACGGCGGTGCTGGTGGCCGAGGCGGCGGCGATGATCAAATCAGGGATTCACCCCAACGAGATTCGCCTGAAAATTGACCAGATGATACCCGACATCTGCGGTTTCATGGTGCCGGCGGATCTGGCCTATGTACGCAATCGGGGTTTCAAGAAGGGCACCCGCAAGAGCCTGTCCGACACCATGCGCGGGGTCGCCTTGACGGTGGGCTCGGCGCTCTCTTTGCACCCGATCATCAAGGTCTACCGCGGGCAGGAAGACCCGGCCACAGTGAATCGCAGCTACGCCAAGTCGGTACGCAAGATGCTGGAGCATGTTGCCGAGCGGATCACTGCGGGGGACGTGCGTTCAGGCAGCATCTGCCTGAGCTATGCCGGGGATATCTCGGCGGTGCCGGATATGGAGGGCTTCCAGACGCTGGATGCCGCGGCGCGCAAGGCGGGGCTGACCTTGCATCTGGCCACCATGAGCGCCACCGGCGCGGTCAATGTCGGGGGCGGTTGTCTGTTCGTGGCCTACGCGGGAGAGCCCGGCGAGTTGTAATCAGGGCCGGGGCTTTTGCGGCGCCTTATTGCAGGCGCCGCTGGAGGCCGGCCTTGGCCAGGATGCGGGTGGAAATCTCCTCGATGGAGAGCTCCGTCGCATTGATGCTGGGGATGTTGAACTTGTTGAACAGCGCCTCCAGGGCCCGCACTTCCATGTCGCACTGACGCGGTGATGCGTACTTGCTGCCGGACTTGCGCTCGCTGCGGATGGCCGCCAGGCGATCCGGGTCGATGGTCAGGCCGAACAGCTTGTCTTTATGGGGGAGCAGGGCCTCCGGCAGGCGCAGGTCATCAAAATCGTCCTCGGTCAGCGGGTAGTTGCCCGCGTAGAGCCCGAACTGCAGTGCCAGATAAAGGCACGTAGGCGTCTTGCCGCTGCGGGATACACCCACCAGGATGATGTCCGCCTTGTCATAATGGCGCGTGCGGGCGCCATCGTCGTTGTCCAGGGCGTAATGCACCGCGTCGATGCGGATGCGGTAGGCCTCATGGTCCCGGATCGCATGGCTCTCGCCCACGATCAGGCTTGATCGTACTCCCAGCTCATCCTCCAGCGGGCCGACAAACGCAGCAAACATGTCGAGCACCAGCCCGTTACAGGTGCCGATGATCTCGCGATGGGCTTCGTTGACGACGGTGGAGAAGACGATGGGCTTGGTGCCGTCGGTGTCTGCGGTCTGGTTGATCCGGGTAACGGCCTGCCGGGTGGTCTCTTCAGACTGTACATAGGGCAGGGTGACCTGGGCGAATTCGACCCCCCGGAACTGGCTGAGCATGGAGTGGCCGAGGGTTTCCGCGGTGATGCCGGTGCCGTCGGAGACGAAAAAAGCAGTACGTTTCATGGGCAGGTCATACTCGCGGTAGAGGCTCGAAGGGCAAGGCTAACGGCGGCGTTGCGGGCTTGCAAGCGTATCCGGGGCGCGCCTGACAGGCGCGCTCGCCGGGGTAATTGACCCTATCCCCGAAAGTCGAATCATTTCAGGCGAGAAACGGGACGGCTTTTTGAGTAGAATACCCCGCGACACACCCATCCATTCCGGAAAATGTAGGGAGCAGGACCTTGGCGGAGTACGTAGTCTGGTTTGAACGCCTTGGCAAGGGCGACGTGGAGACGGTCGGGGGCAAGAATGCTTCCCTGGGCGAAATGATCAGCAATCTGGCGGCAGCGGGCGTTTCCGTTCCCGGCGGTTTTGCGACCACGGCGCAGGCCTATCGCGATTTCCTTGAACACAACGACCTGACCCGCAAAATCAATGATGCGCTGGACAGTCTGGACGTGAACGACGTGGTGGCGCTGGCCAAGACCGGCGAAGAAATCCGCCGCTGGGTGGTGGAAGCCCCCTTCCAGCCCGAGCTGGAACAGCAGATTCGTGACGCATTCGTGCAGATCAGCGACGGCAATGCCGACCTGTCTGTGGCTGTGCGTTCTTCGGCCACGGCCGAAGACCTGCCGGATGCCTCCTTTGCGGGCCAGCAGGAAACCTTCCTCAACATCCGTGGCGTGGACAACGTTCTGGTGGCGGTCAAGGAGGTGTTTGCCTCCCTGTTCAACGACCGCGCCATCAGCTACCGGGTGCATCAGGGCTTTGAGCACGCCGGTGTGGCGCTGTCTGCGGGCATCCAGCGCATGGTGCGCTCCGAAACCGGCGCCGCTGGCGTGATGTTCTCCCTGGATACCGAATCCGGCTTCCGTGACGTGGTATTCATCACCTCGTCCTACGGCCTGGGTGAAATGGTGGTGCAGGGCGCGGTCAACCCCGACGAGTTCTACGTCCACAAGAAAACATTGCTGAACAAGCGCCCTGCGGTGCTGCGCCGGAATCTCGGCTCCAAGCTGCAGAAGATGATCTACGGCAGCGATGCCTCTGCGGGCAAGTCCGTGCAGGTGGTGGACGTCAGCCGCGAAGACCGCATGCGGTTCTCGCTGACCGATGCCCAGGTGGCCGATCTGTCGCGCCAGGCGATCGAGATCGAAAAGCACTACGGTACCCCGATGGACATCGAGTGGGCGCTGGATGGCGACGACGGCAAGCTGTACATCGTGCAGGCCCGCCCGGAGACGGTGAAGAGCCGTTCGGATGTGTCCGTCATGGAGCGCTACCTGCTGAAAGAGAAGGGCGCCAGGGTGCTCGTGGAAGGGCGCTCCATCGGCCAGCGTATCGGCGCCGGCCCGGTACGCATCATCACCAACATCAAGGAAATGGAGCGGGTCCAGGACGGCGACGTGCTGGTCACCGACATGACAGATCCGGACTGGGAGCCGGTGATGAAGCGGGCTGCGGCCATCATCACCAACCGGGGCGGTCGTACCTGCCACGCGGCGATTATCGCCCGTGAACTGGGCGTGCCGGCCATCGTTGGTTGCGGCGACGCCACCGACCTGCTGACCGATGGCCAACTGGTGACGGCCTCCTGTGCCGAGGGTGATACCGGCAAGATCTACGAGGGTCGCCTGGATTTCGACATCCAGCGCAACTCCATCGAGTCCATGCCGAAACTGCCGTTCAAGATCATGATGAACGTCGGTAACCCGGACCGCGCCTTTGACTTCGCCACACTGCCCAATCAGGGTGTGGGTCTGGCGCGCCTGGAATTCATCATCAACCGCATGATTGGCGTGCACCCCAAGGCCCTGCTGAACTACAGCAGCCTGCCGAAGGACATCCAGCAGACGGTGGACAAGCGCATTGCCGGCTACGACGGCCCGGTGGAGTTCTACATCGAGAAGCTGGTCGAGGGCATCAGTACCCTGGCGGCGGCATTCCATCCCGAGAAGGTCATCGTGCGGCTGTCGGACTTCAAGTCCAACGAATACGCCAACCTGATCGGCGGCAAGCTCTATGAGCCGGAAGAAGAGAACCCGATGCTGGGCTTCCGCGGTGCTTCACGCTACGTCAGCGAGAACTTCCGTGACTGCTTCGAGCTGGAGTGCAAGGCACTCAAGAAAGTACGCGAAGAGATGGGCTTCACCAATGTCGAAGTGATGGTGCCGTTCGTGCGCACCGTTGGCGAGGCGGAGCATGTCATCGAGCTGCTGGCCAAGAACGGCCTCAAGCGGGGCGAGGAAGGTCTGCGCGTCATCATGATGTGCGAGCTGCCCACCAACGCGCTGCTGGCTGACGAGTTCATCAAGCACTTTGACGGCTTCTCCATCGGTTCCAATGACCTGACCCAGCTGACCCTGGGCCTGGATCGGGACTCCGGTATTGTCAGCCACCTGTTCGATGAACGTGACCCGGCGGTGAAAAAACTGCTGAGCATGGCCATCGAAGCGTGCAACAAGGCCGGCAAGTACATTGGTATCTGTGGTCAGGGTCCCTCTGATCACCCGGATCTGGCCAAGTGGCTGATGGAGCAGGGCATCTCGAGTGTGTCCCTGAACCCGGATTCGGTGCTCGATACCTGGTTCTATCTGGCGGAAAAGCACGGAAAGTAAGCCACGGGAAGTAAGCAGTACGACCTGCAAGCCCCCGTCCCCTGTGCCAGAACTCCGGTGCAGGGGGCGGGGGCTTTTGTTGTTTTGGCGCTGTTTCGACGTGGCGGCTGGTGGGCTGGGTCGAATGAGTGGCTGAGAATCAGCGGACGGCGAGACCGGCGTCGGGGCTGCCGAAATGCTGCTGATAGACAGGCAGCAGTTCCTGGACTTTCTTGACGTAACCCCGGGTTTCCGCGAACGGCGGGATGCCGCCATGACGCCGCACATTGCCTTCGCCGGCGTTATAGGCTGCCAGGACATGATCAAGACGGTCGAAGCGTTCCATCAGGTAGCTGAGGAAGCGGGCGCCGCCAACGATGTTGTCACGGGGATCAAACGCGTTCTGGACCTCGAGAAACGCAGCGGTGCGCGGCATCAGCTGCATCAGGCCCTGGGCGCCCACACGGGATACGGCGTGGCGATCAAAATGGGATTCGGCATGAATGACGGCCTTGATCAGGCCCGGGTCGACGTCGTAAAGGCGTGCCGCAAGGCGAATTTCCGGATCGTACAGGTCGCGCATGTCATCGGTGAGTACACGCGGGCGGTAATCCCAGCCACGGCGTATATTCAATAGCTCGTAAGACGCGGGCAGGGCATCGCGATCCGTGAACAGGGTGACCCCGTCCGGGCTGCGGTAGGTATAGATGGTGTCTGCGGTGACGGCGAGAGGCCCCAGGAGGCCTGCCAGCAGCCCCAGTGCGCTGACGAGTGTCTTCATCCCCATTTCCTGCCTGTCATGCTTTATTCTGATTGGCGGTCTGACAGTATGCCTGAGTTTGCGCGCCCGAATCCATACCCGCAACACGCCAGCGCCGGGCCTGAATCACAAATCCGTGCCATGGCCCTGTTTGCCGAAAGGATGACGCAAGGGATTGCCACCCGAGACCAGGACCGTCAGCATTGCGGCTGGCCAATCCACCAGGGGAGCAGACAGTGCCAGACACATTCGACCTTATCGTTATCGGGGCTGGTTCAGGCGGCGTGCGTGCCGCGCGGATGGCAGCGGCAGAAGGCGCCCGGGTGGCGATCATCGAATCCCGTTTTTTCGGTGGCACCTGCGTCAATGTGGGCTGTGTGCCGAAAAAGCTGTTTGCCTATGCCAGCGAATTTCCGGACCTGTTCCGGTTGGCTGAGGATTACGGTTTTAGCGCCCCGGCAGCCGGGCGCCCGGACTGGCAGCGTTTACGCGATAACAAGACCCGCGAGATCGAGCGTCTTAACGGCATCTATCGGCGCATGCTGGAGCAGGCCGGTGTGACCATCTTCGAAGCCCATGGCCGGGTACTCGGCGGCGGGCGTGTCAGTGCCGGGGAGCAGGTGCTGACCGCTGAGAACATTCTGGTGGCAACAGGCGGGCAGCCGTTTGTGCCGGATATTCCGGGCAAGGAGCTGGCGCTGATCTCGGACGATCTGTTCTATCTGCCGACCCTGCCGGAATCGGTGGCGGTCGTGGGTGGCGGCTATATCGCCACCGAGTTTGCCTCGATCCTTCATGGCCTGGGGGTGGCCGTGCAGCAGATCTACCGTGGCGGCCTGTTCCTGCGCGGGTTTGATGAAGATATCCGCACCTTTGTGGCAGCCCAGATGGCCGAGAACGGTGTCACGCTGCGCTTTAACTGCAATGTCGTGTCGATCAGCGAAGTGGATGGCCAGAAACAATTGATGCTGGATGACGGCGAGACGGTGCGGGTCGATGAGGTGTTTTACGCGACCGGACGGGTGCCAAACGTGACCGATCTGTTTGCGGAGGAACTGCTCACAGGGAAGGATGGCCTGGCGCTGGCTGAGAATGGCGCGGTACAGATCGATGCAGGGTATGCCACGTCGGTGCCTGGGCTGTATGCATTGGGCGATGTCACCGATCGTATTCAACTGACCCCGGTGGCGCTGGCAGAGGGCACCTGGTTGGCGAAGACGCTGTTTGCTGCCGACAAGCCCACCGGCCCCCTGAATTACGAGAATATTGCCACGGCGGTATTCTGCCATCCGAATATCGGCACGGTTGGTCTCACCGAAACTCAGGCGCTGGAGTGTTATGACAAGGTGCGCATTTATACCAGCGAATTCCGCCCGTTACGTTACTCACTGAGCCCGGCAGCGCCGGGCAGCACGCGGCATCGCACGCTGATGAAACTGGTGGTGGACGATGCCAGCGACCGGGTGGTGGGTCTGCATATGGCCGGTGAGGAAGCCGGGGAAATCGTTCAGGGATTTGCCGTGGCCATCAACATGGGCGCGACCAAAGCAGATTTCGACCGCACCCTGGGCATACACCCGACATCGGCGGAAGAGTTCGTCACCCTGCGCACGCTGACCCGCACCTGTCCTTGATTCGGCGCTGATCTGCGAAAGGCACTCCTGGTGAGTGCCTTATATCGTTCGCTCAGCTGCGGCGCCGCAGACGCACCGGCAGGTCGTCCTTGGGTACTGGCAGGCTGGTCATGTCCAGTGGCATGCGGTATGCCGGATCCACCTCCCACTCGAAGCCCAGCACCAGCTGGTGCAGCACCGCTTTGACCTGCAACTCCGCGAAGTGCAGGCCAATGCACTTGTGTGCGCCGCCGCCGAAGGGCACCCAGGCGTAAGGGTGCACCTTGTCTTCGCGACGGGCTTCAGAGAACCGCTCGGGGTCGAATTTCTCCGGCTCTGGCCAGTATTCCGGCATCGCATGGGTGAAGAAGGGGCTGATGGACACCAGGGTCCCGGCGGGCACATGGTACCCTTGGAATTCGCAGTCACGGACGGTGCGGCGGGGGACGGACGGCACCGGTGCGCACAGGCGCAGTGCCTCCTTCATGGCAAGGCCTGCGCTGTGCAGCTTGCCGAGATCATCGTAGTCCAGTTGTGTCTTGCCCAGTGCCAGGCTCTCCTCGCGAATCCGGGCTTGCCATTCCGGGTGGCGGGCGAGCCAATAGATCATGTTGCTCAGGGTAATGGTGGTGGTGTCGTGGGCGGCCATCATCAGGAAGATCATGTGGTTGACGACATCATCATCGGTGAAGGATTCGCCGTCTTCGGTTTCTGCCCGGCACAGCACGCTGAACAGATCGCCCTCGCTGCTGAGACGTTTGGCGGGCACCTCACGGCGGAAGAAGTCTTCCAGCACGCGGCGACCGTGCAACCCTTTGGCCCAGCGCCCGCCGGGCATATTGAAGCGCAGCAGGGCAGTGCCGGCACGTACGGTATCAATGAAAGCCTTGTTGATGCTGTCGGCTTCGCGGCCCAGTTTCTGCCCCATGAAGACGTCCGTTGCCAGATCCAGCGTCAGTTGTTTGATGGCAGGAAAAATCATGAAGCGTTCGGCAGGCTGCCAGTCCGCCAGACCCGCCTGGATGCCCGGTCCCATGCGGGCGATGTAGTCGCGTAGCACGTCTGTCTTGAACGCCTGTTGCATGATCTTGCGGTGCCAGCGGTGCTCCTCGAAGTCCAGCAGCATGATGCCCCGGTGGAAGAACTTGCCGATAAACACGTCCCAGCCCTGGTGATTGGAAAACACGTCGTCCTTGTTACGCAGCACGAACTCATTGGCGTCCGGCCCGATCATGCTCACCATCTTCATGCCGAAGGCATTGGCCCACGAGATGGGGCCGTAGCGCTCGTAACGCTCACGTCCTGTTCCCAACGGGTCACGAATCAGCTTCAGGGTGTAGCCCACCAGCGGCAGCCCCGGGTCCCCGGGGATGGGCTTTAGGTCACTGCCGGCGGGTACCGGGGCAAAGGGTATGGCGCTGGGCATGATCGGGCTCCTGTGACAGCCGCCGCAGGCGGCAAGGGTATATACAGTGTATGCCTATGCCTCAATCATAGGCCAAGAGCACAGGACAGCAAGCGATGTCGCGGCCAGGTAAACAGCTTTCTCACGTCTGTAGCCAGTAGCGGCGAAAGGCGGCGGGCAGCGAGTATGGACAGCATGTCTGAACAGCATCTCTGGACAGAGAGTAACCAGCAGGGCGCGGGCGGACGCCGCCCGGGCCCATCCGCGATTTGCGCAGCGGTTATCCACAGCCTGTTCCACAGATTCTGTGCATAAAGCGGGGGCACCTGTATCATTCCGCAGGGCCAGGCACCAGTTAAAGGAGAGAAACGGATGCGGCGAGTGGTGTTCAACCAGAAGGGTGGGGTAGGAAAATCCAGTATTGCGGTCAATCTGGCCGCCATCAGTGCCAGCCAGGGCCAGCGCACGCTGGTGCTGGATCTTGATCCCCAATGCAATGCCAGCCAGTACCTGCTTGGCATGGATGCCTATCACGGAGGCGATGGCCCGACACCCAATGTCGGTACTTTCTTTGCCCAGACGCTGTCGTTCCGCCTCAAGGAGAAGGATCCCCTGGAGTATGTGCACGCCACCGGTTTCGAGAACCTGAGCGTGCTGCCCTCCAATCCGGAGCTGGGCGAGATCGAGCATATGCTGGAAAGCAAGCACAAGATCTACAAGCTGCGGGCGCTGGTGAAGGCACTGGAGAAGGAGTTTGATGTGATCTACATCGATACGCCGCCTGCCTACAACTTCTATACGCTCTCGGCCCTGATTGCCGGTGACAAGGTGCTGATTCCCTTCGACTGTGATGCCTTCTCCCGCAAGGCGCTGTACACCTTGCTGGAGAACATCCGTGAAGCCCGGGACGATCACAATGATGCGCTGGAGGTCGAGGGCATTGTAGTGAACCAGTTCCAGCCACGGGCACGCCTGCCACAGCAGCTGGTGGAGGGGCTGAGTGAAGAGGGGCTGCCGATTCTGGCCAGCTATCTGTCCGCCAGTGTGATCATGCGTGAATCCCATGATCAGGCCAAACCCCTGATTCACCTTGCGCCCCGGCACAAGCTGACCCAGGAGTTCGTTGCGCTACACGCCGAGCTGAATGGCTGAGGGCGCCTCTGGACATGCTGTTTATACTGCTTCTGCGGATTAATCTGCTACTATCGGCGTAGAACTGTGGCAGGCGCCGGGGAGCGCCGGGATGCCCGATAAGGGTGGATGACACAGCAGTGCGTCAAGGTTTAACCTGCCTTTGAGAAAAGGCAGAACAATAATTATTCGGGAGACACAACAATGTCCGGACTGTCTGGATACCTGCGGGGTCTTTGCGCTGCCCTGCTGCTGATGCCGGTGCTTGCCACCGCCGCCATAGATCAGGCTCAGATCGAGCGCATGCAACTCGAGTTATGGCGCGTGCGTGCCGACTTCCATATGTTCACCGTGATGGATGGTGACCGGCAATATGAACGTCAGTTGAATCAGAGCATTACCTCCGCAGAATCACAGTTTCGCAGCCTGCAGAGTGCAGCGTCCAGTGAATCGGATGTTGCACTGGTGGACGTGATGATGACCAACTGGGCGGACTTTCTTGCCGCCGCACGGGCCAACACCATTGCAGAGCTCGGCTATACAGAGAGTTATGCGGCCCAGGATGTGAACCGTCTCGCGGCGGTCATGAACAATCAGCTGGCCAGTTATTCTGCGGAAGGCAGTGGCAACTACGATGATCTGTGGGCGCTGGCTGCTGCCATGCAGCGGATGTCTTCCGAGTATCTTGCCCTGTCTGCGGATCCGTCTGGCGGCATGGCGGTAGATACCGGTGAAGGGCGTATCGAGTTCCGCGACACTGTGCCGGCGTTTGATCGCCGCCTTGCTGAAATGCGGGCCAAGTACCGTGATGACGATACCGCTACGCGTGCGCTGGACCAGATTGCCAGCAAATGGGGCTTTATCCGGGAATCACTGGTGAAGTTCTACGAGAACTCGGTCCCGTTCCTGGTGCATCGCTATACCCAGCAGATCGTCGCATCGGTCAACCAGGTGGCCGGTAGCTGATAGCTGCTGTATCCGGCTCTCCGGGATCGGATAAGAAGAGCGTTCGTGGTAAGCTGCGAGCGCTCTTTTTTCTTGTCAGGCCATTTATTGCCCGGAGATCTTCTGGTGACAGACAAACCTTCCTCTGAATTAACGCGCCTGGACATTTGCCGCCGATTTGTTGCGTCGGTACGGCACTCCACGGAACTCGGCATCGAGGTGCTTGAGGCCCACAAGGATCGCGTGCGCACGCGCATGGCGGCCAATCCGTCACTGGTCGGGAACCCGGATTCCGGGGTCATGCACGGCGGCGCCATCTTTGCACTGATGGACCAGGCCGGTGGTCTGGCCAATGCGTGTCTGATTTTCCCGTCCTTCGAAATTACACCGACCATCGACATGCGTGTCGACCACCTTCGTGCGCCTGCGCCTGGCAAGGCTGTGATCTGTGATGCTGAATGTTATCGGCTCAGCCAGCATGTGGCGTTTGTGCGCATGGCGGTCTATGACGAAGGGGACGAGGAGGGTGAGATGCTGGCGACGGGCCTGGCGACCTATATGCGGATGAAACTTCCCGGTGCAAGCAAGGTGGTGGCATGACAGACGGACTGCGTGATCTGGTGGCAGCATGCCGACAGGGCAGTGAGCCCTATCAGGCCCTCATCGACCGTGTGCCTTATGCGGCTTTCCTGGGTATAGAGATTACGGCCCGCGGCGAAGAGCTGACCTTCGTGCTGCCAAAACGGGACACCAACCTGGGCAACCCGACCCTGCCGGCGTTGCATGGCGGTGCGGTGGCGGGCTTCATGGAGCAGGCAGCAATCATTTTCCTGCTCTTGGAGATGGGCGAGCCCCGGGTGCCCAAGACCATTGATTTCACTATGGATTACCTGCGCGCCGGGCATTTCCGTGACACCTTTGCGGAGTGTCGGGTCACCCGCCTCGGACGCCGGGTCGCCAATGTGCACATCAGTGCCTGGCAGGTCCGCCGGCCCGAGCCGATTGCCATTGCCCGGGCGCATTTCCTGCTGTCAGAAGAATCGGCGACGGAAATCCCCCAGTAGCCTGCCGCACGCTACCTGGTTGTCCGGTTGGCAGCATTCCGTAGCAATTTGTAAGGGGTGCTGCCCGCGCGATGTCTTTGCTGAAATAATCCTTCGCTGAATAGTTGCACTTTCGTCCCATTAGACGAATCCCACGCAACGATAAAAATCACAGCAAAAGGAAATGCACGATGACACGCCGCATTGCTCTCCGGGCGTCCGGCCTGGTCCCGGTGACCACATTGCTCGCCGTGGTTCTTCTGAGTCTGTCTCTGTTGACCGCCTGCGGTGGCGACAGCTCGCTGGGGGGCGGCCGGGAAACGCCCGGCGGCACGCTGCCGCCGGGCGGTGGCCCCGCGTTACCAGTCTCCCTGTTCAAGGAACCAAAGCTGGCCGACTGCGTGCTGCGCAGCCCGATGCTGGATGTGGGCGAGGGGCTGGATGCACCGGGGTTGCGGCTGGACGTCAGCGGCCCTGATCCTGGCAGGGCGCCCGGGGCATGTCGTGATAACAGCGTCTTCCGATTTGGTAGCGGTATTGCCGATGTCACCGGCCCGGTCGCACTAAAGAGTGGCGCCGGCTGGGAGGACACGACCCAGGTCATGCGCGGTATCCACACCCGCCAGTTCGCGCGGGCCTATGCCATCGAGTCGCCCTGTAATGGCAAGCGTGTCATGTTCCTGTCGGCAGATATCGGGCTGATGTGGGGCTCACTGCGCTTGGGTGTGCTCGACGCGATAGCGGCGGATGAGGAGCTGTCTGCTTTTTATGGCGGCGACAACGTGATGCTATCTGCCACCCATACTCACTCTGGTCCGGCCGGCTACTCCCATCATGAGGCCGGCAATGCCCTGCATCTGGGTTACGACGAGCTGGTATATCGCACACTGGTGGATGGCATGGTGGCAGCGATCCGGCTGGCCCATGCCAATTTGCAGGCCAATCCGGAACCCGGCAATGTCGCCCTGGCCAGCGGCGAATTGCTGAACACCAATATCAATCGCTCGCGACCGGCGTTCGCCATGAACCCTGTCAGTGAGCGCGCTGCATTTCGCGATACCCGAGGCGAGGAAGTGGACGTCAACAAGCGGGTCGTGCAGCTGAATCTGCGTCGCAACAACGGCAACCCGGTGGGCATCATTAACTGGTTCGGCGTGCATCCCACGGTCATCGGCCCCGAAGCGGATCTGGTCAGCAGTGATTGCAAGGGGTTCGCGGCCCAGGGTTTCGAACGCATCATGCGCACGCGCTATAACGTCAGCCCGGGGCAGGACACCTTTGTCGCGGCGTTTGCGCAAGCGGATGAGGGCGACTCCTCACCCAACATCTTCATCAATGAATTTCCGCACCCTGATCCGCGCCGCGGCGGGGGCAGTACGGTGTTCGAGTCGAATGCCATTTCCGGCAATAAACAACTGGCCAAGGCGCTCAGACTCTGGGGGCAGGGCGAGGCGCTTAACGGCCCCGTCGACTACCGGCTGATGCATGTACGCATGAATCAGGTGACGGTGACGGACCCTGCGATCCTGTCCCGCCTGCAACACCCTCCGGGGCTGGATGCATCGGTCAAGCGGACCTGTAACGCCGCGTTGGGCGTGTCGTTCCCGGCTGGCGCAGAGGACGGGCCCGGGCCGATCAGCTATGAAGGTATCACCTGTGCCGCAGACGGCGGCATCATGCGGGCCATTGCCCGCGACTTCTCTGAACTGACCGGGCCAGGACTACCCCTGGAAATTGTCTCCAGTCTGTTGCTCTGCAACACCCAGACTCTGCCGCTGCTCGGGCTCGGTTGCCATGCAGAAAAGCCGGTGCTGTTGCCCACCAATCTTGGGGAGTCAGCAGGTGGTGTGCTGGACCTGGTACTCAATCCGCTCGGGTTGACCACCAATTTCGAGTCCCCGGTGCAGCCCTTCCAGATCTTCCGTATCGGCAACCTGGCGGTGGTCGGGCTTCCCTGGGAAGTGACTACCATGTCGGCACGGCGCTTGCGCGCGCTGGTGCTGGAGGAGCTGGCGCCGGTGGGCATCGACACGGTGATCATCGCCGGGCTGACGAATGATTTCATACACTATCTGACCACGCGGGAGGAGTATGCCAGCCAGCAGTATGAGGGTGCTTCGACGGTGTATGGCCCCTGGAGCCTGGCTGCGGTGAAGCAGGAAACCCGGCGCCTGGCCCTGAGCTTGCGCGACGATACGCCGATTGCGTCGGGACCTGCTTATCCGCGGGTTACGCCAGTATTACGCCGCCCTCCATACATTCCTTCGGATCTCCCTGGCAGTGCCGCGTTCGGCACCCTGCTGGAGGATGTGCCGCCCTCGGCGGAGCCGGGTGACACAGTGCGGGCGATCTTCCAGGCCGGTCATCCACGCAATAATCTGATGACTGACGACAGCTATGTGTTTGTCGAGCGGCAGGGAACGGATGGCAACTGGCATGTGGTGGCCCGCGACCGGGACCCGGAGCTGTGGTTTGTCTGGCACCCGGCGGTGTTGCCGCCATTGCCGCTGGACCCCGTACCCACCGGCCCATCCACTGCTGAGGCCAGGTGGCATCTGCCGGCCAACACGCCAGCCGGCATCTACCGCCTGCGGCATCAGGGCGTGGCGGCGCCAGGTGGCCCGTACAGCGGCGTGTCAGGCCCCTTCACCGTTGCCGGGCCGCTGGCAGAGTGCCCGGACGGCGGCGATCTGTCGCCGATGTCCGCCGGGCGATGACATTGTGAATCGGCGCCACCCGATGCATTGATTGTCATTTCGCGACATTGCTGCGCCCCTGGGCCCGATATAGCGTTGGGTATGACCTGATTGACAGACCTGACGGAAAGACCCGATCAAACAAAAAAGGTGCGCTACCATGCAGATCAAGCGACTCGACAAGGCTCCACAAGACATTACCTATTATGAAACCTGGGATGGGCCCGGCAGCGATGATCTTGAACATCGCATGACCACCCAGCACGTCGAGGACGTGGTGCAGATATTCCAGACGCCGCTCACCGGGCACTATAACTGGGATTACAGTTCTGCTGATGGCCGTATCCGCAAGCTGTACCGGCTGGGTAAAGAGCTCAACTGGAACGCTGATTTCGACGTGGACTGGAGCCAGAATTTCCCCAAATCCGAACAGCCCATGGATCAGAACTTCAACCCCTTCCAGGGCTGGGAACCGTTCGAAAAGCTGTCTGACGAAGAAAAACTGCGTTTCGGCTGGCACAACCTGGCCTGGATGCTGGCGCAGTTCATGCACGGCGAACAGGGTGCCTTGCTGGTGGCATCGCAACTGGCGTCTTGTGCGCCGACCTATGACGCGAAGTTGTACGCGGCGTCACAGACCTTTGATGAAGCCCGGCACGTGGAGGTGTTCACCCGCTACCTGCAGGAAAAGGTCGGCATGATGTACCCGGTCAACCCGAACCTGAAAGTCCTGCTGGACAAGATCCTTTCTGATCCGCGCTGGGATCTGAAATTCATCGGCATGCAGATCATCATCGAAGGGCTTGCCCTGGCCGCGTTCAACACGCTGAAGCTCACTGCCAAGGATCCGTTGCTGAAGGACATCATCACGCTGGTCATTCGTGACGAAGCGCGCCACGTTACTTTCGGCGTCAATTACCTCGAGGACTTCGTCAGCACGCTAACGCAGGAAGAGAAAGAGGAGCGTGCTCACTTTGCCTTCGAGGCCTGTGTGGTGATGCGCGAACGCCTGATCGCCACAGAAGTTTTCACAGAGTTTGGCTGGGAGCCGGAGCAGGCCCGGGAACAGGTTCTGGCGTCACAGATCATGGCGCAGTTCCGCAATCTGCTGTTCACCCGTATCGTGCCGAACCTCAAGCGCATCGGCTTGCTCACAGACTCGGTGCGGCCACGTTTCGAGGAGCTGGGTATCCTGCAGTTCGAGAATCTGGTGGACGACGGCGAGATCGACTGGGCAGAGCTGTCCCGGCCGCTGTATAACGAAGCCTCCTGACGCGCTGACCGTTCCTGCCATTGTTGGCAGGGGCGGCAGTGCTCATAATCACGAAGCGGGCCGCACCGGCCCGCTTTTTTTCGTCCATCCATTACTGCCTGGCTGAACCGTGTCCCGACTTGCTGACCGCCGTACCCAGATCATGCTGCTCGCTGCCGTGGCCGCCACCGGCATGGGCCAGACGCTGGTGTTTGCCATTCTGCCGTCCCTTGGCCGGGCCGCCGGCATTGCCGATGTCAAAGTGGGTCTGATCATCAGCTGTTCTTCGCTGATGTTTGCGTTGGCCAGCCCGGTCTGGGGGCGTGCCAGCGAGTACCTGGGCCGCAAACCCGTGCTGGTGATCGGCCTGACCGGCTACGCCATTGGCACGGCGCTGTTTGCCACGGCCTTCTGGTTCGGGATTCGCGGCGTGCTGACCGGCGCATTGCTGGTCACGGCGCTGATTGCCAGTCGGGTATTGCAGGCCTCCATCATGGCGGCGACCCCGCCTGCCGCAGCGGCCTATATGGCCGACACCTCGGAAGCCTCATCCCGCACCAAAGCGATGGGGCGCATCGGTGCTGCCCATAATCTCGGCACTGTGATTGGCCCCGCCGTAGGCGGACTGATTGCCGGCGTCAGCCTGGTGGCGCCGCTGTATCTGGTGGCGATTGTCACGGCCATGATGGCCCTGTGGGTCATGCGGGCCTTGCCGGAGTCGCCTTACATTATTGCCCGTGGACCCAACAGCACGCCGTTTTCTCTGGGCGACACATTGCGCACCAGTTTCACGGCGTATACGGATCGCCGCCTGACGGACATCCTGCTGGTGGGGCTGATGATGTTTCTGGCGTTTGCCATCGTGCAGCAGACTCTGGGCTTCATGTTCCAGGATCGGTTGGGTATGAGCCCGCAGCAGGCTGCCGGCGGTGTCGGTATTGCCATGATGTGTGCTGCGCTGGCCTCGTTGCTGGCGCAGGCGGTGATCGTGCAACGCCTGGGCTGGGCGCCGGAGGCCATCCTGCGTCTCGCGGTGCCTTTGATGGGCGCCGGTGTGCTGGTACTGATCTGGGCACCGGGGCAATTGATGGTGACCGTGTCTGTCATCCTGCTGGGGCTGGGGTTGGGGCTGGGTATGCCTGGCGTCAGCAGTGCTGCCAGTCTGCGGGTGGGGCCGGACGAGCAGGGCGCTGTTGCCGGCCTGATGAGTGCCTGTCCCGCGCTGGGATTTATCTTCGGGCCAGTCATCGGCACCGGGCTGTACCAGATACAGCCACTGTGGCCTTACTGGCTGGTTGTGGTGCTGTTCTTGCCGCTGAGTATTGCCGTATGGCGTCTGGGGCGTGCCCGCGCCTGAACTGAGGCAAAGAGAAACAAAAAGGCCGCGAGAACAGTGCTCTCGCGGCCTTTTTGCTTACTGCCTGATGTTGTCGGTGAGACGTAATCAGTTGGTATAGGGCAGCAGTGTCAATTCCACCCGACGGTTCTGGGCACGGCCTGCGGCAGTGTCGTTGGTCGCGGCCGGCTGGTGTGGACCGAAACCGACGATGTCCATGCGGACCTGCTCAACGCCAAAGCCTGCGAGGGCATTGCTCACGGATTGTGCGCGCTGCTGCGACAGCAGCATGTTGTACTGGACGCTGCCGGTGCTATCGGTGTGTCCGCCCACCTGGATCATGGTTGAACGGTATTCCTTCAGCACTTCGGCCACGGAATCCAGTACGGGCATGAATTGGGATTTGACCTGATAGGCATCCGTATCGAAGGTCACGTTGCCGGGCATGTTGAGGATGATGTTGTCGCCATCCCGTGTCACCGACACGCCTGTGCCCTGGAGCTTTTCACGCAGTTCACGTTCCTGAACGTCCATGTAGTAGCCAACGCCGCCGCCCGCTACCGCACCAATACCGGCACCCGCCAGAGCACGACGTTTGCGCTCCTTGGCACTGTCGGAGGTGGCAATCCCCACCAGAGCACCTACGGCTGCGCCAATACCTGCGCCAGCAGCGGTGCGGGATGTTCTTGGCTCTCCCGTGTAGGGATCGGTGGTTTGACAGCCCTGAAGGGCCAGTGCGCCAGCCAGAAGGGCACTTGCGGCAATAATTTTCATGTTTGCTCCTGAGACTTTTGTTTTAACCGGAGAGGCAGCGTCTTGCTGCATCCGTCTGCCAACCCTGAACATTACGGCAAACGCCGAAAAGACGAAAGATGAATCCACGCCATCTGACGGACAGACATCAACAAGCGCTGGGCATTTGCGATCCCGGCGGGGATACTGTGGCCGATTGAAACTCTGGAACATTGAAACTCTGGAACGTTGAAACACTGGCTGGAACCGGATGTTATGCCTGATTTTCCCCTGGAGAGCTTCACACCGCCGTCAGAGCGCCTGCTCCGGCGGCTGATGGCGCCATCGCGTTGGTACTTTTCGCCACAGATCAGTGGCACAGAACACGTGAATCCCGCCCGGCCAGCACTGTTTGTCGGGAATCATGCGCTGTTCGGCATTATCGATTCGCCGCTATTCGTCAGCGCCCTGTACCGGGAGACCGGCGTCTACCCCCGGAGTCTGGGGGATCATTTTCACTTCCGTACACCAGGGTGGGGGCGTCTGCTGACGCGCTTTGGTGCGGTGCCGGGAACACGGGACAACTGCCACGCCCTGATGGCGGCCCGACAGCATGTGCTGGTATTTCCGGGCGGTGCCCGGGAGGTGGCAAAGCGCCGTAACGAGATCAATCGCCTGGTCTGGAAGGAACGGACCGGGTTCGCTTATATGGCTATCGCACACGGCTATGACATCATCCCGTTCGCGTCGGTGGGCTGTGACGAGGCGTTTGATATCGTCTATGACGGTGATGACTTCAGTGCCTCGTGGCTTGGCAAGGGGCTGCTCAGACTGCCTCAGGCAAGACGTGCACTGCGTAATGGCGATCTGTTCATGCCGGTCGCGAAAGGTCTCGGGCCAACGCCCCTGCCGCGCCCGGAGCCTTTCCATTTTCGCATTGGCGCGCCGATCAGTACGGATGTTGCACCCTGGGCGGGGCGTCAGGACGAGCCCCAGGTGCTCTGGGATCTGCGCGAGCAGGTGGCAGGCGCCATCGAGGCGATGATCAGTGATCTGGCGCAGGACCGGGAAGCGGCGCGCCCTGGACTGTCTCGCTGGCGTCGCTGGCTGACGTAGGGCGCCACATGCACCAGGCGGTCGGGCCATGGTCAGGTAGCGTCAATTCGTGCAGCACGTCGAAACCGAAATGCCGGTACAGGACGACATTGTCCGGGTTGCAGGTTTCCAGATAGACGGGCAATACGCTGCGGTCACATTGAGTCAGTACATTGTCCAGCAGCAGGCGCCCCAGGCCACGGCCCTGCGCGCGGGGATCGACGCCGATGAGTTGCAGATAGAAGTGCGGCGTGACCGGATGTAATGCCTGGACCCGGCGGATACCGTGTAGCCGGGCAGGCAACCGTACAAGCCCGCACAGCCTGACCAGGTCCGGCAGGAAGCGAAAGTGCGCAAAAGGGCTGCTGCCCCAGGTGCCAGGCGGCGACCAGAGTGCGGCGGCCTGGCGGGATGCGACGGTGTGTATCAGGCCTGAAGGTTCGGCAAGATGGCGCAACTGGGCGAGGAACGCGGCTTCGAGGCGCTGATCGTAGCGTTGATCGGGAAGCGCCATCCAGCGCCAGAAGGGATCATCCCGGAAGGCACGGGCCAGGGTGCGGGCAAGCAGTGGCAGATCGGTCGCCCCGGCGCGTCGAATATCGGGCATGCGGTGATCCTCTATAGCCTGCGCTGCGGCGGTGACCTGAACAGAACAGTCTTTCAGTGAACACATTGTGCGCCCGGGGGCGCGGTCAGGACAGTAAAGTTTGCGACAAGGAGTAACACATGCTGGGCAACAGGCCGGATCTCGCGAAGCTCGCGGACACGCGCTGGGATCTGATAGTGATTGGCGGTGGCATCACTGGTGCGGGCATTCTGCACCAGGCAGCGCAGCTTGGAATAAAAGTTCTTCTTGTTGAAAAACATGATTTTAGCTATGGAACTTCCAGTAAATCTTCAAAGATGGTGCACGGTGGTTTGCGCTATCTGAAGCAGGGGGATATTCGTCTGACGCGGGAGTCACTGCAGGAGCGGGAGCATCTGTTGCGGCATTTGCCCGGCCTGGTGGTGCGGCAGAGCTACCTGTTTCCGCTACGACACGGGCAGTTTCCCGGACGCTGGGCCATGACGGTGGCACTGTGGTTCTACGATATGCTCGCGGGTGTGCGCGACCACCGTTGGGTCAACGCTGCCGAGCTGACACAACGCATCCCGGCGCTCGACACCCGCTCGCTCAAGGGTGCAATGCGATATACCGATGCCCTGACCGATGACACCCGATTGGTGATGCGGGTGCTGCATGACGCTGTGGAAGAGGGCGGTCGGGCAATCAATTATTGCGGCGTTGATGAGGTGACACAGCGACCGGGCGGCGATCTGGCGCTCAGCGTGACAGATCATGCCGGAGATGGCCTGACCACAACACTGGTCGCGCGGCGTGTGATCAATGCCACCGGTGCCTGGGCCGATCAGCTATCGGGCGCGGCTGCGCGAGTCAGGCCGCAGCGCGGCAGCCATCTGTTTGTGCCGGCAGCGCGTTTGCAGGTCACTGAATGCCTGACGCTGGTCAACCCGCGGGATGGTCGCCCGGTGTTTGTCTTTCCCTGGGAAGGCGAAACCTGTATCGGCACAACCGACCTGGATCATCGGGGTGACCTGGATCGTGAGCCGCGGGCGACTCGCGAAGAAATCGATTACCTGCTGGACCTGGTCAATGGCTTCTTTCCCGACACGCAACTGACGGAAGCCGATATCCTCTCCACCATGGCGGGCGTTCGCCCGATCATTGCGTCAGGGAAGGGTGGGGACCCGTCCAGCGAGCGTCGCGATCATGCCGTCTGGTCGCAGGACGGCGTCATCACTGTCAGTGGCGGCAAGTTGACCACCTTCCGTGTCATCGCGCTGGATGCCCTGGCTATGGCGGGATTTATCGACCGGCATCGCTACCGGTCACTGCGACGCGGTGGCCCCCGGTTTTCCCGCAATAGCGCGATCCCTGCCGGCCTCGGGCATCCACTGCGTCGCTGGCCGGAGGGCGACGCGTTGCTGGCCGAGGTTGACTGGATACTGCGCAACGAAATGGTGGAGCATCTGGATGATCTGATGCTGCGACGTACCCGGCTGGGGAACATGCTGCCCCGGGGCGGTGAGGCGCGCTTGCCGGTTTTCGAGCCGCTTGTCCGTGAGCGACTGGGCTGGACGGCATCGCGCTGGGAGACGGAAGTGCAGCGCTACCTCGGCATCATCGGGGAGAGCTACAGCGTCCAGCCCGGGAATATGGGTATCGTCGATGCATCCTGCTAGACTGCGCCTTTCTGCAAAGGGATCGGCAATAGATATTGCCGGTCGTGTCAGCGCACATCACAGCGGTCTTCCACGCCATGCTCAGCTACCAACACGGCTACCACGCCGGTAATTTCGCAGACGTCCACAAGCACGTCGTGCTGACCCTCATTCTGGCGTACCTGCGGCGCAAGCCAGGGCCGCTTTCGGTGCTGGATTTCTATGCCGGTCGTGGTCGCTATGATCTGCACAGCGCCCAGGCGGCGAAAACCGGCGAGGCCGCCACCGGCATCATGCGCGTCCTCGATCAGCCCTGGCCTGCGTTGCTGGATGACTATCGCGACGCGCTGATGAGCGTCAACAAGGGCGTTGCCAAAGGCACGCTGGCGCGCTATCCGGGGTCGCCACTCATCGCCCGTCATGCGGGCGGCGATGAGGTGAGGCTGACCTGTTGCGAGCTACACCCCATGGAATTCAGTGTGCTGGCCGAGCTGTTCCGGCCGATTACCAGCAAGCCACGGCCACGCGTGCAGCTGCATCGCCGGGACGCCTTTGATGCAATGATAGCCATGCTGCCACCCACACCCCGTCGCGGGCTGGCGATCCTGGATCCGAGCTACGAATTACGGGACGACTACAGCGCCATGGCGAAGGCGCTGACTCAGGCGCTCAAGCGCTGGAGCACCGGGGTCTACCTGCTCTGGTATCCGCTGCTGCCGGACGCCCGCCATGAGCGCATGTTGCGCTCAATACGTGCCGTTGCGCCGGGGGATACCCTGCAGAGCGAACTGGTGGTGCGCAAATCCGGTGCCGGGATGCATGGCTCGGGCCTGCTGGTCATCAATCCGCCTTATGTGCTGGCGGAGCAGTTGGCCTCGCTGGAAAGCTGGTTTGCCACGCTGTCCGACCTGCCGACGGGGCAGGGTGCGGCAGGCGGCCTGTTTGCCAGGTAGTGCATGCACAGGTGCCGAAATTTGGTAAGTATATTTTTCTGAAAGCGGTTCATTTCTGTAAAAATACATATTTATCAGTTTCTTAACATATATATTTAATGTTGATTGTAGGAAATTGGGACGTTTGCCTGTTTGACCTTGGGCTCGAACCGGCGTATTCAGTGAACACTGCGGCGCAGCGTATGCCGCAATTACAATAATAAGTAGCCGCATGGATGCCTGGCGCCAATTGGTTCCGGCCCTGCAGGCTGCTCTCGGGAGGCAAGCCCCATGGGCGTCAGAGCAGAACAGAAACAACGAACCCGTGCAGCGCTGGTCAGCGCTGCGCTCGAGATGGTGGCCAATGGCCGCGCCTTCAGCAGCCTCAGTCTGCGTGAGGTCACCCGCACCGCCGGTGTGGTCCCCACCGCGTTCTACCGGCACTTCCAGACGATGGACAACCTCGGTCTGGCGATTGTTGAGGAGGCGCTACCCGCGCTTCGCTCGCAGATGCGGGCGCTGCGCCACGATACCGTGACCATGGAGGGGTTGCTGATCTCCTCGGTGGACGTCTTTTTCGACTTCGTGCTTGAGCATGCCCAGGAATTTCTCTTCTTCGGCCGCGAGATTACGGGCGGCAGCGCCACGCTGCGCAAAGCCTTGCGCATGCATACGGTCCGCTTCGGGTACGACCTGGCGGATGATCTTGCCCGGATCGGTTTTGCCAACCATCTTTCCGACGCCGAGCGCTTTATGGTGGCGGATCTGCTGGTACGCGCGGTACTCACCACATCCCAGGACATGCTGGGGCTGCGTCATAATGACGAAGCCATGAAAGCGCTGCGGGCACGCACGGCACAACAGATGCGGGTGGTTGTCCTCGGCATGCTCAATTGGTCATCCAGCGAGTACGCGGCCGCGTCCTGACGTGTTTCATTCCCTGAGGTAGCCTCCTGCTTCGCGCCCCGCGCGTCGAAGGGGGTGCCCGTGGGCGTAAAACCGTGACAGTGTAGACTGGTTAAATGGATTTATGTGTACTATAGTACAAATTACACAGGGATGATCAGGTGCTGTTGTGAAACTCTCCCGATACGACTACATCATTGTCGGCTCCGGTGCCGGCGGGGGCGTGCTGGCGTTTCATCTGGCCCGCGCCGGCAAGCGAGTACTGATGCTGGAAGCCGGTCAGCGCTGGCAACCCCGGGACTACCCGGACAATGAACTGGATGCCAGCGCCCGGTTGATGTGGAGCGGCGGTGTCGAGCCCAGCCAGGATGCATCCCTGATGCTGATGCGTGGCAGGACGCTGGGGGGCGGCACGGTAATCAACCAGTGCCTGCTGGATCGTTTTGATGATATTGCACTGGATGACTGGGCGGCGCGCAGCGGCCTGGACAGCTTCAGTGAAACGGCCATGGGGCGACATTACGACGCCGTTGAGGCCGATCTGTCCCTGCAATCGATCCCCGAAAGCGACTGGAACGGGAATGCCCGTATTTATGCGGACGGCTTTGATCGGCTGGGCTATCGGCGCGCGCCATTACGCCGTGGGCAGTCGCGCTGTGATGTTGCGGGTGGCAACGACTGCATGCGATGCCTCGGCGGATGCCCCAGGGCGTCCAAGCAGAGCACGGCAGCCACCTTCCTGCCCCGGGCGGAAGAACTCGGCCTGGAAATCATTACCGGCTGCCACATCCACGGTGTGGTCCACGGCAGCGCGGGCGTAACCGTCTACGGACAGGTGGGACGGGAGCAGGTGCAGTTCTTCGCCGCCCGGTGCGTGCTCGCCGCAGGCACCCTGGGCAGCAGCCGCATTTTGATGAACTCGGGGCTTGGCGATGCCTTGCCAGCGCTGGGTAAAGGCTTTTTCTGTCACCCCCAGTTCGTCACCTTTGCGCGTTACGCGGAGCCCGTCGATGCCCATCGGGGCAGTTTCCAGGCCTTGAAATCCGACGATCCGCGTTTTCGCGCAGCGGGGTTCAAGCTCGAGAATGTCTTCATGGGGCCCGTGGCAGCGGCCTATCTGCTGCCTGGCGGCGCCCGGGCTCACCAGCGTCTGATGCGCGACTATCGGCACCTGGCCTGTATTGAAGTGGCCGTGCGGGATGTGACGCCCGGACGTCTGTCTCTCAGTCGCGGCGGACAGCTGCGCATTCACAAGTCCTTGGGGGCGCCCGAGCGCAAGCGTGCCCGCGAGGGATTAAAGATCATACGTGACATCTACCGGGTAACCGGTGCGACCGAGGTGGCGCAGGCGCCCACCGGCATCGGGCTGCATCTTATGGGGGGATGTGCCCAGGGCCTGCATCGCGACAGTTCCGTGGTGAATCCGGAGTTTGCGGTGCACGGCATGCCACGTCTGCATGTTGTGGACGGCAGCCTGTTTCCCAGCGCGCCGGGTATTAACCCGTCACTGACCATCATGGCGCTGGCGCACCGGGCAGCAGAGGCATTACTCGGTGGTGCGCAGGCACCGGCGGGCATATCCCGGAGCGTCCCGGCTGATGCAGCGGAGGTCTCCGCATGACCACACCCGCTTCACAGCCCATCGCGGCGTTTTCCCAAAGGCATGAACAGGCCCTCGCCCGTATCGGCGATGTGCTGATTCCCGGCAACGGGTCGCTGCCGTCCTACAGTGAGAGCGGCGCCGCGGCGCTGGCGCCGCGCGCGCTGGCCGGCGCAAGACCTGTGGATCAGGTGATGATGCTGCGCCTGATCAGTGTGGTGGGCGCATTACCACGTCCGCTCATAGCGCTGTTGTTGCTGTGCATTCGTGGCGGCATGCGCTTGCCCGGGATCGCCGGTGCACCGGCCCGGTTGCTGGATCTCGCGCTCAAGGGCGTGGTGATGAACACCTATTACTGCGGGCTGGACCGCACCGCGCCGGACGGCGATTCGGCGGTATTCCACGCACTGGATTTCCGTCTGCAGATGCAGGTCGATGATGAGGACACGAAATGACGGCAACACACTATCTGGATCAGGCCCGTACCGCTGCCGAAGGCTTGCGCGAGAGCAGCCTGAAAGAACGGTTGGCAGAGCTGGCGCTACTGCGGCAGCGCATTGATCAGCGCCGCGAGGACATCGCGGAGCAGGTGATGGCCGAAACCGGCAAATGCCGCACTGATGCGCTGGTCTCCGAGATCATGGGCTCGCTGGATTATCTGCACTGGCTGAACAAGGCGGCCCCGGCCGTACTGGCGGACGAAAAAGTCTCCACACCGATTGCGCTGATGGGCAAGGCCTCGCGTATCTGGCATGAGGCACTGGGCACCGTGCTGATCATTACGCCCTGGAACTATCCGCTCCATATTGCCCTGACGGCTATTGCGCCGGCGTTTGCGGCAGGCAATGCCGTGATTCTGAAGCCCTCAGAGCACACACCGTTGAAAGGCCTCCTTGAATCCCTGGTGGCGGACCTGCCGTTGCTGTCGTCGGCGTTGCAGATCGCCTACGGCGACGGCGATACGGCGCGAGCATTGATCGATGCCCGGCCGGACAAGATCTGTTTTACCGGCAGTGCGGCCACCGGCAAGGCGATTCTTGCCCAGGCGGCCCCATTGCTGATACCGGTGGATCTGGAACTGGGCGGCAAGGATGCGATGCTGGTGTTCGATGATGTGGATCTGCATCGCACCAGCGCCGGCGCCTTGTGGGGGGCGTTCACCAATGCGGGCCAGTCCTGTACCTCGGTGGAAGCGCTGTACGTGCAACGTCCGCTGTATCGGGACATGGTTGCGACGCTGGCACAGCAGCTGGACGCGCTGATTGTGAACGAGGGCGACGCGGGTGATGCGGATATCGGCGCCATGACCACGGATTTCCAGTGCGATATCGTCGAAGCGCAACTGGAAGACGCACGCAAGAAGGGCGCGCAGATCCACGGCGGTGGCCGTATTGCCGGAACCCGCTTGCTACGGCCAGCACTGGTCACCGAGGTAACGCCGGATATGCTGCTGATGCAGCAGGAGACGTTTGGTCCTGTACTGCCGGTGCTGGCGTTCGACAATGAGGCGGAGGCCATCCGTCAGGTCAACAACAGCGGCTTCGGTCTCAGCGCCAGTGTCTGGAGCAAGGATCTCGATCGGGCCGCCCGTGTTGCGCGGGCGCTGCGAGTCGGCGCCGTGTCGATCAATAATGTGATGCTCACCGAAGGCAATCCGGCGCTGCCGTTTGGCGGCGTGGGCGCCTCGGGCTCCGGGCGCGTCAAGGGCGCCGAGGGGCTGCGCGGCATGACCCGCTCCAAGGCGGTGCTGATCGATAAACAGCACGGCAAGCTTGAGGCCAACTGGTACCCCTATACGCGTGAAAAGTATCGGCTGTTCGGACAGCTGATCAGTGGTTTGTCCGGCAAGGGCCTCGCCGCATTGCTGCGCTTTGCCCGGGCCGGTTTGCAACTGGAAAGTCATGCCCAGAAGCCGCGGAGGAACCCGTAGTGAGTCCGGCTCATGTGGCAAGCCATGTGGAACGCTATGCAGACTACCGCGACGCATTGGCGGGCCAGTCATTGCCGGCAGCGTTGGTGGATATGGCGCTGTTCGAGCAGAACCTGCGTGAGATTCTGACGCGGGCGGGCAATTTGCCCTTGCGTATCGCCGCCAAATCCGTGCGTTGCCCGGCGCTGCTGCGTCACGCGCTGGCGTTTGACGAGCGCTGTCGCGGATTGATGTGTTTTCACATGCGCGAGGCCTGCGCCCTGGCGGCGATGGGCTTTGACGATCTGCTGGTGGCTTATCCCTCATGCCAGCCAGCCGATGTGGCGGCCGTGTGCGATGCCGTGGCAGGCGGCGCCGTGATTACCCTGATGGTGGATTGTGCCGAGCAGGTGGAGCACATTGCGGCGATCGCGGCCGAGCGCGGGGTCGTGCTGCCATTATGTCTGGATGTCGATATGTCCTGGCATCTGCCGGGGCTGAATTTCGGCGTGTACCGCTCGCCGGTACGCCATGTTGATGATGCCCTGGCGGTGTACAGGGTGATCCAGAGCAGGGATTCCGTGCGCCTCGAAGGGGTGATGGGGTATGAGGCCCAGATCGCCGGTGTGGGGGATCTGGTGCCCGGACAGACGTTGAAGAATCAGGTGGTGCGCTGGCTCAAGCGCCGATCCGTGCCACGCCTGCAGGCGCTGCGTGGCGCGGTTGTCGCAGCGCTGCGGGAGGCCGGGGCACCGCTGCGCTTCGTCAACGGCGGCGGCACCGGCAGCCTGGACACTACGCGCCATGATCCGGCGGTGACCGAAGTGACAGCGGGCAGCGGCCTGTATGCGCCGACGCTGTTCGATCACTATCGTGACCTGAATTATGCGCCAGCGGCCCTGTTTGCACTGGAAGTCGTGCGGCAACCCGGGGTGGGTCGTATCACTTGCCTTGGCGGCGGCTATATCGCCTCCGGCGGAACCTCGCCGGGCAAAGCCCCGGTGCCGGTATTCCCCGAGGGGTTGATGCTGGAGCCGAATGAAGGGGCAGGGGAGGTACAGACGCCCTTACGGCGAGTTGATAAGCGTGCAGCGCCCTTGCCGGGTATTGGCGATCCTGTGTTCTTCCGGCATGCCAAGGCGGGTGAGCTGTGCGAACGCTTCAACCACCTGCTGCTGATACGCGATGGCCAGGTGATCGAGTCGGTGGAGACCTACCGGGGCCTGGGTTGGCAGTTCGTCTGACCTGAGCCGGTTCCGGAGCCCGGCTTTTACACCTTCGCGGGGCTGTTGCGGCTATCATGTCCGGATTTATGCTGTCCGGAGCACTGTTTTTCATGTCCTTGCCTTCGTCGTCCCCACCATCCCCCCTTGCACCGTCAATGGCCCGCCTGGCCGTGGTGCTGGGCATGCTGGTGGCGATCGGCCCGCTGGCCATCGATATGTACCTGCCAGCATTGCCCGCCATGGCGGACAGCCTGGCCGTCAGTGTCGAGCGCGTCGAGGCCTCGGTCAGCATCTATCTGTTTGGCACGGCGCTGGGCCAGTTGCTCGGTGGGCCGCTGTCGGATCGCTATGGCCGCAAGGCGATTGCTTCTGCTGGATTGCTGTTGTTTGCCGTCGCCTGCGTCGGGGTGGCCCTGAGCAGTTCGCTGGCCAGCCTGCTGGGCTGGCGTCTGTTGCAGGCGCTGGGTGGTGGTGCCACGGTGGTGATCGCTGCGGCATCGGTACGCGATTTTCATACCGGGCGTGAGGCGGCCAGGCTGTTGACGACGATTGGCCTGGTCATGCTGATTGCGCCCCTGGCGGCGCCGGCCCTCGGCGCGACCATACTGCACCTGCTGCACTGGCAAGGCATCTTCATCGCGCTGGCCTGTTACGCGTTGATGATGGTGGTGGTGCTCAACACTGCGCTACCCACCGCCACCAGCCCCATGGGCCGCCCGGTGGGCGGTATTGTGGCGGCCTACGGCCGGGTGCTGCGCAATCGGCAGGCCATGGGCTTCATTCTGGCCAACGCATTGTCTTTTGCAGCGATGTTCGTGTTCATCACCGATTCGGCATTCTTCTACATGACCCATTTCGAGGTCTCCAGTGCGGTATTTCCTGTGCTGTTCGGGGCCAACGTGGTGGTGATGATTACGCTCAACAGGCTCAATATCCTGCTGCTGCGACGCTATGACAGCCCGGCCATGATGCGCGCCGGGTTGATCATGCAATGGTTGGCGGCGAGCGGATTGCTGTTGCTGGTATTACTGGGGGCACTGACGCTTGAGCGAGCGGTACCGCTGGTGATGATCGCGGTGGGCTCTGTGGCATTGATCATTCCCAATGCGCTGGCCAGTTTTCTGTCGTTGTTCGAACGTGATGCCGGCGCGGCCACGGGGCTCAACGGCGCGCTGCAGTTCCTGCTTGCCGGGCTGGCCGGTGGGCTGGTGACGCTGCTGCACACCAGCTCGGCACTGCCAATGGCCATGACGATGGTGGTGTGCAGCAGTCTTGCGGGCGTCGCCTTCGTGGTGCTCAGAAAGTAAAACCAATTCCCAGGTGTACGGCGAAGGCCTCCATGTCGGCGACGAACTCTGCGTCGCCCACTTCGACAAATTCATACTGCGGCAGGCCAGGTGCGCGGATGAAAGTACGGCTCATGGTGCCTTTCACTTTCGGCACGTTGATGTATTTCACATCCAGATTGGCCCACCAGTAACCGGTGAGTCGGTAATCGATACCGACCTGCGCCACCCAGCCAAAACGGTTCTCGATATTCACGTCCGGATGGCCGACTTCGGTCAGCAGCTTGTTGGTCACACGGGTGTCGTAGCTGTAGAGGTAGGTCATCCCCAGCCCGGCATAGGGGCGCACGTCGCGCTCGGGCCGGAAGCGTTTGACCAGCGTGACAATAGGCGGGATGACCTTGGTTTCCACGGCGTCAGAGCCGAGGGGTTCGACACCGGTGGGAATGCCCTGCGCCTCTTCGACGAGGGGTTCGTCGGCAACCGGGCCCTTGAGTTTGACTTCCAGTGTAGGCGGCAAGCCGACGATGGTTTCCACGGACCAGCCCCGTCCCCAGGGCAGGTTGTAGCCGATGATGGCGCCGGGCAGCAGGATGCCTTCGGCATAGGCTTCGCCTTCCTGAGGGCCTGGCTCCACCGCAACTTCTGCAATATTGGAAAGATTTTTCAGCTCAATGGAGCGCGTTTTCAGGTTCGGATCAATATAGCTGGCGCCGAGGCGAAAATAGAGTTTGTCTTCGCCAAAAATACGCCGCACGAAATTGGCACCGATCATCTGTGGTCGCTGAGGATTCGGTGCCACGCGCTCTCGCTGCATAGCCTCGTCCACGGGGCGAAGCGGCGGGCGGTTATCTGCGCTGCTGACCGTCGCCGTCAGCAGGCAGAGCAGGGCAGGTATTGCTCTCGTGATGGTAGCTATCACTATCATGATAAATTGTCCCGTCTTGTTGTTGTACTGATCAGGGTGCGACGAGTCGCAGGCCTCGTGTGGGATGATTGGCAACGGTAATGTTGAAATCCCCGGGTTCGATTCTCAGATCCGCATAGCCTGTGGTGACGCCGCAGAGAATCGGGCCAAGAATCGGGATGCCGCAGATCTGCCCGATGAAGTTCGCATTACTCAGATCGAGATTCAGCCGCGCATCGATGGCGGTGAGATTTTCTGCCTGCAGTGCAAGACGACCATCCTCAAGAAAGACCACCGGCCCCATGACATAGGCCGCGATGGGCAGGCTATAGAGGTTGGATGGATTACCGAGCCCGAGCAGATTCAGATCCGGCGCATCCAGATAGGCTTCGAGACGAATCAGAAACTGCGCCTGGGACTCACCGGCAACGTTGATGACATAGCCGAGTTTCGGGCCTTCGTCACGGGGCCTGACGCGCAGGGTCAGGGGGCCGGTCTGTATTTGGAGGGGGATCAGCCCGGCGACAATAGCGTCCAGCGACAGCGCGGTGCCCAGCACCAGGGGCGTGCCGACTTCCACCGGGGCCATGAAGCTACCCCCGGTCTCGATGCAGACCGGATTGCCATGGCCGTCATCAAAGCCCTCCGGCGTACACCAGCGACCCGGACCATCGGGCTCAAGCCCCAGATTGTCGACAGACAGATCAAGCGACTCAACAGGAAAGAAACTGGCGGGCAGACCACCGGAGGTAAAGGCAAAATCATCACCGGGGTTTGACGGGCTGGCACCGGTAATCAGGCCCCCTGTCCCGACGACCTGCAGGCGGCCGCTATTGAGCAGCTGCTCGACTTCGCCGTTATCCAGTACGCCGTTTCCGTTGGTATCGCTGTAGGGCATTGTCCGCACATTGGCAAAGATGGTGCTCACCTGTTCGATGGCATCGAAATCCACAATGATATTGGCGCCGCCCTGGTTCGAGCCCGCCGTGATGCCGGACATGGGCGTCGTATTAAGGCGCCGATTGCCGAAGCGTGCATGGTTGCGGAATGCCGGCGTGCTGTTGCCATTGACCACCAGACGGTAGCTTTGGTCTGGCTGCATGGCCCCGGGGCTGGGGTACAGCTGCATCGAACGGTCTTCCCGATGGGTGCCCGTTGGAATACTGTGCCAGCTCCCGCCGGACTCCTCGCCGAGACAGATCGGACCGTCCACACAGCTGTTGCCGTCGGGACTGATCGTCCCCACGTTCAGCGTGCTCACATCCATGGGCTGGCTGAAAGTGATTTCCATCATGGTGCCGATTTCATAGTGGAAGCGCTCGTAGTGCACATCGCTCGGCAGGCCACCTGAGCAACGCCCGGCCTTGCCGTCCTGCGTGCCGACATCAGTAAGGGCACAGCCCACGCCGGGGTGCAGGATCAGGATGATCGGCGGGGGTGCCGTGCCGCTGTAATCGGCGGTTGAGAAGGTGAGCAGGCCATCGCCACCCAATGCATCATCGACATCCGGCAGCACGGGCATCGGGTTGAACTGGTGTGCATCGGTGAGTCCTGCGGGAAGCAGCAGTTGATGCTGGGAGGCACTGGCAAGTTCTTCCAGTGGGGTGACAGTGATCGTGGTGCCGTCACGATTGGTGCGTATTGGTACGGGAACCCCGCCTGCGCCCATATTCAGAAGCTGGATTTCATCCAGGGCGCTGTGACTCAATGGCCGGCTGAAGGTCAGCATGATGTTTTCCCGGGTCGGGAAGTTCACCTCACCATCGGCCGGGTAGGTGCCGGTGATCCGGGTGGTGTGCGGGTTGCTCTCATCCACGACAAAGTCCTGTGAGGAGCGAATGCCAAGTGAAAAATCGGCATTGATGCGGGCCGCACCGCCGAGTGCTTCCAGTTGCAAGGTGGTAAATACTTCGAAGTTCAGCGTGCCGTCATAGACGGAGACAATGCCTGGCGCCTGGACGTGCATGAGGTTCTGGTTGAAGGTGGCATTGCCGGCGTCATCCTCGCCCACCATGGCGACGTCAAAATGCATGACGGCGGTCAGCGGCGCCAATGCATCGTCCGGGTTGGTGTTGTGCGGCCGGTGCGGGTTACGCAGCAGATACGCCGTCACATTGGTGAAGAAAAGCCCGCCAATGTCCCCGGTCATCAGATTGGTATCGATCTCTCCGCCGATCTTCGCCGGGTTGATACCGGTCAGGCGCAGTGATTGTCCGTGGCGACTGAGAATCGGTGTGTAGTTCGGGTAGGCAACCGGGTCAGCAAGGAAGGCTTCCAGGCTGTCTGGGTAGGTGCTCGCCGCGACGGCACCGAGCACGTCGGTGACCAGTTCGAAGTTGTTAAGGAGAGAATCACTCAGGTCGGACTGGCGTGGGAATCCTGCATCGCCAGGAGAGGGGAAGGTGCGCAGTACCTGGCGAATGGGTGGATTTTCGTCGCCGGCTTCGGCTTTTGAGGACAGGGGAGTGAGAACGTAGGTGGCGGCAGCCAGCGCTGTGCCGTCGAGATCCTGTATGTCACTGCTCATGCGCAGTTCATAGCGCTCCCCCGGTGTCAGATCCTGCTCTGGCTGCACGGAAATGTAGTGCCTTTCTGCATAGATACTTGCGGGAACCAGGTCGCCATTGCCATGGCCATCCATACGCAGCAGCTCAAAGGTGTCGCCATAGCGCACGGTTTGCTGTGCGAGAGGTTCGGAAAAGGTAATCCGTACCGGTGAGAAGTCCATGAACGGGAAGCGAGGCTCGGAGGTCGGTGTTTCTGCATAGGCGCCGGGTGCATCGTGGTTGATAGCCAGAATGGTCGGCGGCGTGCCCGGCACCGGGTCTGTCTGACGCATGCGGAAGTGCATCAGCGGCGCGTCGTCAGGGAGATTCACGGCGCCCGGCGCGGCAGGCTCTCGCAACCAGACGGCATAACGCGCGCCGGGAGTCAGGTTATCCAGGGAAACCTGCAATGTGCGCCCTTCATTGACCACTGATGTGAGATCGCTGATATCCAGAGGCCCTTCAGGACCAATGAGGCAGAAGTGGCCTTCCGGTATACCGTCACCGTCGAGTGCGCCGCAGCCTGCCATAGCCTGATCCGCGTCTATCTCATTGGAGAAGGCAAACAACGCCTTGCTGCCCCGGGGAATGTCCACCGCTTCATCGTGGGGGTAGGTGTAGATCAGTCCGTGGCCGATTTTCGGCGGCTGGAAGGGTGTCGGGCTGTTATCGCAGCCGCTGTGCAATGCAAGGGACGCCAGCAGGAAACAGGCCGGCAGAATACGGCGGAGCGTATTGTTTTTCATGGTTACCTCAGAGCGCATTTATTATTTTCTGTTTGTTATCTGAGGCCGATACTATTTGTCGTGACTGGTCAGTTCTACGTAATGAATGCGTGAAGATGTAAAATATCGTTATAACGAGGAGCATATTGGTAAGTTGTTGATTGTAATTATAAAAAATGGAATACAGAATCCGCGATTCTGTTTTTTGCGGGATATAAGGCAGCACTTTCTGTATAAAATAATAATAACAAAACGGGCCATAAAGGCCCGTCCTGACAATATTAAATAATGATATCTTTTTAAAAAAATCAGAATGTGAAACCAAGGCCGACATGTACCGCTATATTGTTCAGGTCAGCCACGAACTCGGCATCACCGACTTCCACAAACTGGAACTGGGGGAGGCCGGGTGCACTGATGAAGGTGTTCTCCATGGTGGCGCGTACCTTGGGCACACTGACGTACTTCACATCCAGATTTGCCCACCAGTAGCGATAGATCTTGTAGTCAAAACCGACCTGCGCGACCCAGCCGAACTTGTTCTCGATATCGAGATCAGGGCGCCCGAACTCGGTCAGGACAGGGTTGGTGACCTTGCTGTCATAGGTATAGAGGTAGGTGAGGCCCAGCCCGGCATAGGGCCGGAAATCACTGTGCATGCGGAATCGCTTGACCAGTGTAACGATGGGTGGGAGCACCTTGGTCTCAGCCACGCGCGATCCCAGTGGCGGCACGCCGGTGGGAATCCCCTGGGCTTCCTCGGCAAGCGGCACATCCGCGATTTCCCCTTTTATCTTGAGAGAGAGGGTAGGGGGCAGGGCGGCCAGCGTTTCCACCGACCAGCCACCGTCGCCCCAGGGCAGGATGTAGCCGATGATGGCTGACGGAAACAGCAACGATGGATCGCTGAATGCTTCACCATTTTGTGGCCCCGGCTCGACGGCGACTTCCGCAATATTGGACAGGTTCTTCAGTTCGATGGAGCGGGTATTGAGGTCAGGGTAGAGGTAGGTCGCCCCGGCTCTGAAATAGAGCCGGTTCTCGCCGAAGATACGCCGTACCAGGTTGGTGCCCGGATACTCGGGGCGGTCGTTGCGATAATCACGCACTTCCCGTGCCATCACGGACGGCGCCGCGACGCTCAGCAACAGGGTCGCAGCCACGAGCCGCACCAGTGAGGTAACGCAAAAGGTCTTGTCAGACATTGTATTGTCCCTTCGCTATTATTCTGATTCCGGCGCGGCGAGACGCAGCGCGCGGGAGGGGTGGTTGACCACCTTGATATTGAAATTGCCGGGCTCGATCAGCAGATCAATATTGCCGAGCTCGAACGTCAGGACCGGCTCCAGAATGCCGCAGACAATCGGCCCGAGAATCGGCAAGCCGCAGACAGGGTCCAAGGGCCCCGCTGTGCCGGGTTCGGCAATAGATAGCTCGATGCTCTGGGAAATCGTGGTGATATTGGTGGAATCCAGCGTGATACGGCCATCGTTCAGGAAAGAGATCGGGCCTTTGATGTAGGCACCGATTTCCGTGCTGCGCAGATTGCTGGCCGCCAGGCCGCCCAGAATTTCAAGATCCGGTGCGTCAAGGTAAGCATCCAGCTTGAGCAGGAACTGGGGTGCTTCCTCACCGACCTCGTTGATGATGAAGCCCTTCACCGGGCCTTCCTCTCGCGGTTTGATGCGGAGAATCACGCCGCCAGTGGCCAGGCCATTGATCGGCACCACCAACGCGGTAGCATCCAGCGACAGGCTGGTGCCAAGCACGATCTGCGTGCCGACATCCACCGGGGTCATGAAGTCTCCGACGGTGTCGATACAGACAGACTCGCCATTGGCATCCACTTCTGGCGGTGTACACCAGCGGCCGGGGCCGTCGGGAATCATGCCAAGGTCATTGTTGCCCAGATCAATCGGTACGATCGGTTTGAAGCCCACAGGCAGCGCGCCGGAAATAAACAGCTTGTCCTTGTCCGGATCGCTGAAGTCAGCATCGGTGATAACACCGCCGGTCCCATCAATGATCAGTGTCGCGCCATTGCCCAGCGCTTCGAATTCACCTGCATCAAAGAAACCATTGCCATTGGTGTCAGTGAAAGGGCGCGTGCGTATGGTGGCAAATATGGTGCTGGTGGCCGCCACCGCCTCGAAGTCGGCAATGATATTGGGCCCGCCGGGCGCGTTGATGCTGCCCAGAGGATCCGTGTTGACGGCAAGATTGCCGAAGTCAGGGTGATTGCGGAACGTATCCCCGCTGCCGTTGACGACGAGACGGTACATACCACCCTCGACAATCCGGCCTTCCTCGGGGAACAGTTGCGCAGCCATATTTTCGGCATGCAGTGTCAGGGGGATGTTTTGCCAGGTGCCGTCGATATTCTCGCCAATACAGATGGCGCCGCCGTTGCAGGCATTACCGGCTCCATTGATGGTACCGGGCCGCATGCTCGCCGTGTCCATGGGCTGACTGAAATTGACATCCATGATGGTATCGATTTCGTACAGGAAGTTTTCGTACTGCACATCGGTGGGCAAGCTGCTGACACAACGTCCCGCTTTACCGGGTTGGCTGCCCACAGCAGTCAGCGCGCAGCCCACACCCGGATAGACGTTCACCAGCATGGGCGGGACAAGCACGCCGTTATCACGGCTGTAGTCGGCGGTGGTGAAACTCAGCACGCCATCGCCACCCAGCGCGTCATCGGCACGAAATTCCAGGGGCAGGGGATTGAACAGGTCTGCATCGGTAATCGAGGGCGGCAGGATCAGCTCATGCCGACTTGCGGGCTGCAGCTCATTCAGCGGCGTAACAACCAGCGTAGTGCCATCCCGATTGACCTTGATCGGCACCATTGCGCCGCCCTGATCCATATTCAGCAACATCACCTCATTCAGACCACGATGACTCAGCGTGTCGGATACCGTCAGCAGGATATTCTCCCGGGTTTCCACGCCGACATCGCCATCTTCGGGAAAACTGCCGGTTACGATCGGGCCTTCTGGATTCTGGGGGTCGACCACAAAAGCCAGGTCGCTGCGTACGCCTAGTGCGAAATCAGCGTTGATGGTTGAGGCACCACCGAGCACTTCGAACTGCAGTGTGGTGAACAGCTCGATGTTCAGCGTGCCTTCCGTAATGGTGACAACACCCGGCGCCTGAACGTGCATGATATTCTGGTTGAAGGTGGCATTGCCGGCCGGGTCTTCGCCCTGCATGGACAGATCGAAGTTCATGATCGCAATCAACGGCGCGACGTCATCGTCCGGGTTGGTGCCAACAGGTCTGTACGGATTCGGCAGCAGGTAGGCGGTGACATTATTGAAGAAGACGCCGGTGATATTGCCGGTATTCAGATTCAGGTCCACTTCGCCGCCCAGTTTCGCGGGATTGATGCCGGTGAGGCGCAGTTTCTGGCCAGCCCGCGCAACAATGGGCGTTTCCACCGGGAACTTCACCGGATCAGCCAGCCACGCTTCCAGTGCGTCGGGAAAAGCATCGACCTCGTTCACACCCAGCACGTCGTTGACCAATCTGAACTGGTTCAGCGTCAGGTCGCTCAAGCGTGAGTTCAGGGGAAAACCGGGATCACCCATGGAAGGGAAGGTCTGCAGTACTTGACGAATTGGTGGATTCTCGTCGCCCGGGTTTTCCTTTGAGTTCTCCGGCAGAAAACGATAGGTGATCGCGGCAAGCGGCTCGCTGCCCAGGTCCGTGATGGCATCTGTCAGACGCAGTTCGTACCGGGCGCCCGGCTCCATGTCTTCCAGCGGCTGCAGTGAAATATAATGGCGCTCAGTGTGCAGGCTCACATCGACCGGCTCTTCGTCGATGACGCTGCCGTCTTCCGCCAGGTTGACCTTGACGAAACTGAAGGTCTCGCCCAGTCGCACGGATTTCTGAGCCAGTGGTTCTGAGAAGGTCACCCTGATGGGCGCAAAATCCATGAACGGGAAGCGCGGGTCGCGGCCTGAACCGTCAAGGAAAGCCTCCGGGCTGTCCTGATTGATGGCCAGCACCCTGGGCGGCTGTCCGGGGACAGGCGCGGACTGGCGAGTCCGAAAGGAGAGCAGGGGGCCCGTCTCGGGCAGATTCACAGCCCCCGGTGCGGCGGATTCCCTCAGCCAGACCTCATAGCGTGTGCCCTGGGCCAGGCGGTCGGTGGAAAACTGGATCGTCTTGCCGTCGTTGACGATCTCGGTCATGGCGGCAATGTCCACCGGGCCGTCTGGACCGACCAGGCAAAAACTCCCTTCAGGCACACCGTCGGTGCCGGCTGTACAGTTCTCGAGGGCTGCCGCAGGGTCCACCGGATTGGAGAATACAAACAGTGTCTTGGTGCCCAGCGGTACATCAACAGTACCGTCCAGAGGATAGGTGTAGATCAGCCCATCACCGATTTCGGGGGGCTGGAACGCCCGGCTGCTGTCTTCACAGGCTGCAAACAGAGCAAGGCTGGCGACAAGCGCCGCGCCCTGCAGTGAGCTTTTTATTCTCATGTCACTGACTCTCCAGCATTATTTTTTTGTAGCGCGCCTCCATCTTTATCCGCTGTGACTACAGGGTTCTATACGTGAAATGCGTGCAGTGGTAAGTCTCGGTATACAGGCGTAACGGCACGTTAACCGGAGCCGCCGGGTGTAGCGTTAGCGCAACCTGAGCGACATCAAGGTGCAGAATGACTTGATGTCAGAGTGCGCGCAGGTTCC
Source organism: Alcanivorax sp. (assembly GCA_022565695.1). Taxonomy (GTDB): domain Bacteria; phylum Pseudomonadota; class Gammaproteobacteria; order Pseudomonadales; family Alcanivoracaceae; genus Isoalcanivorax. The sequence continues at coordinate 188,771 of JAIUME010000002.1, forward strand.
GGGTCGGGAGTGATTGGCGCTAAATGAGTGAATCGTCGAGCAGGGTTGTGCCAGAGCCCCTGGGAGAGGTTCAAACAACCACATCTTTAACTTCGTATAATATATATTATGTTAAATTATAGCAGGCGCAAATAGCAGGCATAAAAAAGCCCACCGAAGCGGGCCCATCTTCAATCATATATCCGCCTTCGGTGGCCGACCTTCAGGACCAGCACCACCAACTTTTCGTCCTGAATCTCGCAGATTATCCGGTGGTCACCGACACGGTAACGCCAGTAGTCACCCAGTCGGGCGCCTTTCAAAGCCTTGCCAAAGGCCCTTGGGTTTGCCTGCTCAGCCACACGGCTGCGCAAGTAATCCCGTATCTGGCGGACTGTTGACGTGTCCAGCTTGCGCAGTTGCTTTGCAGCTTTCCTTTCAAACTCAATCGTCCAGGCCAAGGTCTTTCCACACCTCAGCTGCGCTCACAACGTCGGTCTTCCCTTCCCGCACTTCACGGGATACCCGCGCTGCATCGTAATAGTCTTCGAGGTCCTCTATCTGCTGCTCGATAGCCTCCCGGATGTAATATGCCTTTGTCCGCCCGGTGCGCCGGGCCAGCGCGTTAAGCCGTTGCTCCAGCTCTTCGGGCAGCCGTACTGATGTGGCCATGGTGCCTACCCCTACAGGTGAATACTTGTATTCATTCTATCCGGCCCACCCCTACAGGTACAGGGCGGTCAAGGCAGGCTTCTTACCAGGTCGGATCTTCTGCCTGCCGCCGAAAACGGGCCTCACGCACTGCCAGGTCGGCCGCGCTGGGGCCATCACCACGACGGTTGTTGCTGTCGGAACGGCTTGCCAGCCAGTCAGCGGATGGCGCCCACACGGATTTCAGGGCCTTGCTGCCCAGAATGACGCCCATATGGCCGCCAGGCACGATGTGGAACTCGCGATCCTTGCTGGAGACCAGCTCAACGCTGCGGCGGGCGATCTCCGGTGGCACCAGTATGTCGGTATCGCCGGCAAAAACGAGGAAGTTGGCTTCGATCAGGCTCATGTCCGCCACGGTGCCGCGAAACTCCACCCGCCCCGCTGCCATCTGATTGTCGATGGCGAACTTGACCAGCATGTCCTGTACCACGCCGCCGGGGTACTCCAGCATGTTGTTGAGGTAGTCGGCGGTGGTCGAATAGTTCTCGACGAATTCCCGGTCCCACAGGCGTGTCAGCAGATCCCAGTAGGTGGTGATACTGCCGATGGGGTCCGTCAGCTTGAATCCGAGGGTGGTCAGCCAGCCGGGCGCATGCAGCTTGCCCGGGTCAAGGCTGTGCAGGCGCCAGGCGCTGAATTTGCGGATCAGGCGCGCCGGTGTGTTGAGCGCGGTAGCCGCCCGGGCCACCAGGCCGCCACCGCGCAAGTCTATGGGGCTGGCAACGGTAATCAGATTCTGGATGTGGTGATCGCGTTCCAGGCCTGTATGCAGCAGAGACAGGAGCCCGCCCATGCACCAGCCCATGACCGAGAGATCCTCGATGGCCGCGTGGCGCCGGACCTCTTCCAGGGCCGTGTCGAACATGGTCACGGCATAGTCCTTCATGCTCAGGTTGGCATGCCGGCGCTCCGGTTTGCCCCAGTCGATCAGGTAGACATGGAAACCCCGGGCCGCCATATAGCGCACCAGGCTGCGGTGCGGCATGAGATCGAACACTTCAGTCGTCACGCCCAGCGGCGGTACCAGTACCAGCGGCACGGCATGGCGCTCGGCGGCCACAGGCACCCTCTCCCCGTCTGCCATCTCGATCCAGCTGTCCGAAGGTGGCGGGTAGTAGCGCACGGACATGGGGTCGCCCTGATACACAATATCGTAGGGAGTCATCCCGGATTTCACGAGGGACTCGCGCATCAGCATCCAGTCCACGGCGTTATCGGCAGTGGCCAGCAGGCGTTCATTGATGAACAGCCCCCGGTCCAGGACGCGTTTGAACAGACGATTCATGGCAGTGTTCCCGGCTGATGCACTCTTGCGGCGCAGTCTACAATCATTCGCTATAGTGGGTGGCTGGCCGCCGGGCCCGTTGGGGTGGCACCTGGGGTCAGCCAATAATCAATAATATGTATACAGGGAAAGTCTATGTCATCACTGATCAAGTATCTGTCAGGTCTTGTTATCGCTCTGTTGCTGCTGGTCGCTGTGCTGCTGGGTGCCTGGTGGGCGCCGGATCAGCCGCCTGAAGCGCTGGCAGAGCGCTGGGCACAACCGCCCTCCTCTTTTGTGACCATTGACGGTATGCCGGTGCATTATCGGGATCAGGGGTCCCGTGATGCCGAACAGACGGTACTGTTGCTGCATGGCACCTCGGCCAGCCTGCACACCTGGGAAGGCTGGGTGGCGGAAATGGGTGACGCCTATCGGGTGGTGTCTCTGGACCTGCCCGGCTTCGGATTGACCGGGCCCTTCGTCAGCCACGACGATTACAGCATCGGCGCCTATACCACCTTTATGGGCCAGGCGATGGATGCGCTGGAGATCGAGCAGGCTGTTGTTGCCGGTAATTCGTTTGGCGGTGAAGTGGCCTGGGAGACGGCGCTGGCGATGCCGGAGCGGGTTTCAGCGTTGATTCTTGTGGATGCGGCGGGTTACCCGATCGAGTCCGTGTCAATGCCGCTTGGCTTCCGTATTGCCCAGACCCCGGCGCTCAGCAGCATCATGAACCGGGTCTTGCCGCGCAGTGTCATCGAATCCAGCGTGCGCAACGTTTACGGTGATCCGTCGCTGGTCACTGATGAGCTGGTGGACCGCTACTATGATCTGACCCTGCGTGAGGGTAACCGCGCAGCCTTGTCCGCCCGTTTCACTCATGCCGTCTGGCGTGATGAGTCCGGTGAGCGGTTGGCCACGCTGACACAGCCGACGCTGGTCATCTGGGGTGCTCAGGATCGTCTGATTCCGCCGGAGAACGGGCATCGCTTCGTGCAGGATATGCCGAATGCCGAGTTGGTCATGTTCGAGACGTTGGGACATGTGCCGCAGGAAGAGGATCCGCAGGCTACGGCGCAGGCAGCGCTTTCGTTCCTCGAACAGGCGTTCCCTGAAGAACTCAGGGAATAATCAGCATGTCGCCACTGACCTGGTGCAGCACTTTCTCCAGGGTTGTGGTGCGCCACAGCCCGGAGAGCCCGCTATAGGGCATGCTCCGCCCCATCACCAGAATGCCCGGCTGAGCCGGGTTTTCCATTTGCGCCGCCAGTGCCCGGGGCGGCGCACCTTCCAGAATCGCAAATGTGGGTGTGGCTGACAGGGTCGCCGCCAGGGCTTCCAGCCGCGCCTGGTGTTCTGCGGTCACTTCCGCCGCCGGGTCATTGCCACCGGGCAGCAGGTCGCCAAACTCTTCCTTGAGCCATTGCAGTGGCGGTATCACCGTGACCAGCGAGAGTGGCCAGCCGGTGGCGTCCGCCAGTTCCTCACCATGGTGGGCGATGGCCGCGCCTTGCAGGTTCTCATTGCCGGCGCCGGTATCAATGGCCACAAACACGGCCTGCGGACAGGGGCGTTCCGGATCCACCAGCCAGGCACAGAGGGTGTCGTTGAAGCGGAGAAAGCGGCGCAGATCGGTGGGAATCGGTGTGCCCGCAGGCCCGCGCTGCAACAAGACGAGATCCATATCCTGTTGCATTGCGGTGTCGCGGATCAGCGTTGCTGCGTCGTCATCCAGCCAGGCCAGTTCGTAACGGGCTTCGCGGCCGCTGCTGCGTAGCTCTGCCACCAGCGTGTCCATGCCCCCCCGGGCTTGGGTCATGGCCCTGTGCCGCACCTGATGGCGCAGCTCTGGCGTCAGAAAGCGGTAGTCCATACCTGACAGGGGGCTGCGCACCGGCCGTAACAGCAACAGGCTGCTGGCCCCGTCCGCGCAACAGGCCAGTCGTGCCACAAGCTGGCGATCGGCGGCATTGTCTCCGGTCATCACGGCCATGATCCGTTGGTACACGTCTGACTCCTTATCTTGATCCTGATCAATAAAGCCGATGTTATCCCCATTGACCGCGCTGTGGCAGGGCTGCCCCCGTTACACAGCTTGATACAGGTCAAGGTTGTCCCCTCCCCCGCAGCGAGAATGAGCGCGTCTTGCCTGTCACGCCAGTCTGGGGATACTGCCATGCACGCTGCTACACCCTCACCCTACCATTACCGGGTAGTTCGACAATTCGCCATCATGACCATCGTGTGGGGCCTTGTCGGGATGTTTGTCGGCGTCTGGATCGCCGCACAGATGGCCTGGCCGGTACTCAATTTCGATCTGCCCTGGACCAGCTTCGGCCGGCTGCGGCCCTTGCACACCAACGCGGTGATCTTCGCCTTTGGTGGCTCTGCCCTGATCGGCTCGTCCTATTACGTCGTCCAGCGCACCTGCGAAACGCCGCTGGCGTTCCCGCGACTGGCGGCGTTCACCTTCTGGGGCTGGACCTCGGTCATCGTGCTGGCCGCGATTACGTTGCCGCTTGGCCTGACTACCAGCAAGGAGTATGCCGAGCTGGAATGGCCGATCAATATCCTGATTGCCGTGGTCTGGATCAGTTATGCGGTGGTCTTCTTTACCACCATCGCTCGACGCAAGACCTCCCATATCTATGTGGCCAACTGGTTCTACGGCGCCTTTATTCTCACCATCGCCCTGCTGCATGTGATCAACAACCTGGCGATCCCGGTGTCCATGTGGAATTCCTATTCCGTGTTCTCCGGGACCGTGGATGCGATGGTCCAGTGGTGGTACGGCCACAACGCTGTCGGCTTTTTCCTGACCGCCGGTTTCCTGGCGATGATGTATTACTTTGTGCCGGTGCAGGCGCAGCGCCCGATCTATTCCTACCGCCTGTCCATCGTGCATTTCTGGTCGCTGATTGCGATCTACATGTGGGCCGGGCCGCACCATCTGCATTACAGCTCCTTGCCGGACTGGACGCAGTCCCTGGGCATGGTGTTCTCGATAGTCCTGCTGGCGCCCAGCTGGGGCGGCATGATCAATGGCGTCATGACACTGTCCGGCGCCTGGGACAAGCTGCGTACCGACCCGATCATCCGTTTCATGATTGTGGCGCTGGCGTTCTACGGCATGGCCACCTTTGAAGGGCCGATGATGTCCATCAAGACGGTGAACGCGCTGTCACACAACACAGACTGGACGGTGGCGCATGTGCATGCTGGCGCCCTGGGCTGGGTAGCCATGATCACCATGGGCGTCATGTATGTGCTGATCCCGCGGGTCTTCAACCGGCGTGCCATGTACAGCATCAACTGGATCTTCACCCACTTCTGGCTTTCCACGGTGGGCACGGTGTTGTACATCGCCTCCATGTGGATCTCCGGTCTGATGCAAGGGCTGATGTGGCGTGCGGTGAATACCGACGGCACCCTCGCCTACTCGTTCATCCAGGAAATGGAATATCGCTTCCCCTACTACGTCGTGCGCCTGATTGGCGGTGTGATCTTCTTCGCCGGCATGGTGCTGATGGCCTGGAACGTGTGGAAGACAATACGCGACACAAACAACGATGAGGGGGCGGACAACCGCCTGGACAGCGATGCCGAAGCACTGCCGGGAGGAGCGTAATCATGGCCGGTTCTGCACACGAGAAAGTCGAAAAGAATGTCGGGCTGCTGATTGCACTGGTGCTGGTTGCCGTCAGCTTTGGTGGCCTGGCGGAAATCGTTCCGCTGCTCTGGGATGACGACACCACGCAACCGGTCAAGGGCCTGAAGCCCTACACCGCACTGGAACTGGAAGGCCGGGATGTCTATATCCGCGAAGGCTGTCATGTCTGTCACACCCAGATGGTGCGGCCACTGCGCGCCGAGACCGAGCGCTATGGCCCCTACTCCGTCGCGGGCGAAGACGTCTGGGAGCACCCGTTCCTGTGGGGTTCCAAACGCACCGGGCCTGACCTCGCCCGTGTCGGTGGACGCTACTCGGATGACTGGCATCGGGATCACCTGTACGCGCCCCGCGATCTGGTGCCGGAATCCAATATGCCGGCCTATCCCTGGCTGCGATATCGCACGGTCAACTGGCGGCATACGGAACGCAAACTGAATGCCCTGCGCATGTTGGGTGTGCCCTACAGCGAAGAGGATATTGCCGAGCAGCTTCAGCGTGTTGCAGCGGACTGGGCAGACAAGACTGAGGAAGATGCGCTGGTGGCCTACCTGCAGCAGCTGGGCACCGTTATGACCGGGAGGGGCGCGCAATGACACTGATCAATTATCACATCGTGCTGACGGTCTTGCTGGTGATGGCCTTTGCGGCCATGACGGTCTGGGTGTTCTGGCCGTCGCGTCGCACGCAGTACCAGCAGATCGCGCAGCGCATCCTGAATGATTCTCTGGACGAGAAGACCACTGAGGAGCGCAAGGGCGATGAGTAATTTCTGGAGCGGTTACATCATTGTGCTGGTGCTGCTGAACCTGCTGGGGTGTGCGGTGTTGCTGTTCTGGAACAGCCGTATGAGCGCCGAGGAGGCCAAGCGTCGTACCACTGGCCATGTGTTCGACGGCATCGAAGAACTCAACGAGCCCCTGCCCCGCTGGTGGCTCTGGCTGTTCGTCGGCACGCTGATATTTTCAGCCGCCTATCTGGCGTTGTACCCCGGCATGGGCAAGTACGCCGGTATGCTCGGCTGGACCTCTCAGGGGCAATGGGAAGACGAAGTCGCGTTTGTCGAACGTCAGACAGCGCCCCTGTTTGCCGAGTACGCCAAAGTGCCGGTGGAAGAACTGTACCAATACCCGGAAGTGCGTGAAGTCGGTGCGCGGCTCTATATGCAGAACTGCGCCATGTGCCATGGCTCGGATGCACGCGGTGCGCGGGGTTACCCGAACCTGACTGACGGCGCCTGGCAATGGGGCGGCAGCCCCGAGGCCATCCGGCACTCGATCGCCAAGGGGCGCGAAGCCAACATGCCCGCGCTGGCCGCAGCGCTGGGTGAAGAAGGTACAACAGACATGGCCTGGTATGTGGCGAGCCTCAGCCGCAAGGAACTGGCCGAACGCGAGGATGTCGCCGAGCGCATAGCGCGTGCCGCACCACGGTTTGCCATGTGTTCGGCATGCCATGGCGCCGACGGTACCGGTAACCCCATGTTTGGTGGCCCCGACCTGACCGACGGCAAATGGTTATACGGCAGCCGCATTGCGGATATCGAGCAAACCTTGCGTCAGGGCCGCATGGGCGTGATGCCCGCGCATGAAAATATTCTCTCTGCTGAGCGAATCCATGTGCTGACCGCTTATATCTATGGGCTTCGTATAGATGAGTAATCTGATATGAACGATCCGCGCATCCCGATGCAGGAAGATCCCGAGTGGATCAGCCTCTACAGCAAACGCGACGCGATTCATCCGCGTGCGGTGCACGGCCGCTTTCAGCAGCTGCGGGATGTGACGGTCTGGGCCACACTGGGCGGCTATCTGTTGCTGCCCTGGCTGCAATGGCCCGACGGAGATGGCGGCTGGCGCCAGGCAGTGCTGTTCGATCTGCCCGGCCGGCAGTTCCATATCTTTGGCGTGACCTTCTGGCCACAGGATTTCATTCTGCTGTCCTGGTTACTGATCTCGCTGGCGTTTGCGCTGTTTCTGGTGACGGTACTGGCTGGCCGTGTCTATTGCGGCTATGTGTGCCCGCAAACCACCTGGACCCGTTTTTTTACCTGGATTGAAAAAATCACAGAGGGCGACCGCCATGCGCGAATCCGCCTGGACAAGTCCCCCTGGCACCGCAAGAAAATCCTGCGGCGTGGCAGCAAACATATCCTCTGGTGGATGCTGGCCTCGCTGACCGGGATTACCTTCGTTGGCTACTTTACGCCCATTGGTGACCTGTTATTGCGCGCATTCACCTGGGAGCTGGGCCAGTGGGAAATCATCTGGATTGCGTTCTTTACCGGCGCCACCTACGTCAACGCTGGCTGGTTGCGGGAGCAGGTCTGCATCTACATGTGCCCCTACGCCCGTTTTCAAAGTGTGATGTTTGATCGCAACACCTTGATTGTCTCCTACGACACAGAGCGCGGCGAGCCCCGCAAGCGTGGTCGGCGCAAGGAAGAAGAAAGCGGCATTGGCGACTGCATTGATTGCGAGCTGTGTGTGCAGGTGTGCCCGACCGGCATCGATATTCGCGAAGGCCTGCAGTACGAGTGCATCGGCTGTGCGGCCTGTGTGGATGCCTGCGATGCGGTCATGAAGCAGGTGGATCTGCCCGTCGGGCTGATCCGTTATACCACCGAAAATGCATTGCAGGGCCGCCCCACAGACTGGTTCCGGCCGAGACTGCTGTCCTATGGCGCAATGCTCCTGATCATGGTGAGTGTGCTGGGGTATGCCCTGGCAACACGGGTGCCGCTGGGCATTGATGTGATGCGTGACCGTGGTCAGCTCTACCGCACAGCCAGCGACGGCATGATCGAAAACAGTTACCAGCTGGTAGTGATGAATCGCAGTCAACAGACCCGCGATATCCGGCTGTCGCTACAGGCCGCAGACGGCCTGCACTGGCAGCATGGCGAGCAGCAGATACAGCTGCCTGCCGGTGCAACACGCACCCTGCCCATCACTCTGGCTTACGACCCCTATACCGATCAGGTCAGTACCGGACCTGTATGGTTCATTCTGGAGGACCAGCACAATGTCAGATATCGGCTCCGTCGAGAATCCCGGTTTATCGCCCCTGCGCACTGACACGCAGCCGTGGTATCGCTACCGGTTTGTCTGGCTGATCATCGGCATTCTCGCCTGGTCTGTGGTGACAGGGCTGACCTTGCTGGTGGTGGCCGTGCTGAATGCGGACGATGTGGTCAGTGATACCTGGTATCGCGATGGCCGCGGCGTTAACCGGGATATTGCCGCAGATAACATGGCCATTGCACTGGGTGTCCGCGTTGTGGCCGAGGGCAGCACGCTGCAGCTGAGCAGCGACGTGGCGCTGCCCATGCCGCAGGCGCTGGAACTGGCGTTGCGCCACCCGACCATTGCCGCCCGTGATCAGTTGCTCGGGTTCGTTCACCAGGGCGACGGGTTCTATATCTCCGACACGGCATTGCCAGCCGGGCGTTGGGCGGTAACGCTGACGCCGTCAGAGGGCAACTGGCGCTTTCATCGGCAACAGGTTCTCGGTGCCGAGCCCGTACTGATACTGGGGCCTGATGCATGAATGCGCCGGGCACGCTCTTCCGGGCCGACAGTCCCTGCTGGCATTGCGGCACTCCCGTGGGCAACCAGCCGGTGCTGGCAAAAACACCGGAGGGCGTGCAGCCAGCCTGTTGCCATGGTTGCGCGGCCGCCATCGAGGGCATCCATCAGCTGGGTCTGGGTGACTATTACCGTTTTCGTACCGATGCCGGGCGTCCGCCGGATGCCGAGGCACAGGATGATCAGGCACTGGCGCCCTTTACCGTGCCGGAGCTGCTCGCAGGATTCACCGATACCCGGGAAAACGGCCAGACGCAGCTGACGCTCCGCATCGAAGGGCTGCATTGCGCGGCCTGTGTATGGCTGATCGAGCATGGCCTTACCGCCCTGCCCGGTGTCGAGGCTGTGCGCCTGAATCTGGCCAGCGCCCGCCTGACCGTGACCTATGACGCCGGGACCGTCACGCCGCTGATGCTGGCGCGGCGTTTGCGACAGCTGGGTTACCGTGCCTGCCTGCCAACCCGGGAAGGCCGCGTGCTGCAAGCCCGCACGGCCTATCGCCAGATGCTGCGGCGGTTACTGGTGGCCGGGCTGTGCAGCATGCAGGCCATGATGTATTCCACCGCGCTTTATGTCGGCACGTTCGATGACGTCGAGGCGGTGTATGCGCAGCTGTTCCGCCTGACCAGTTTCATTGTGGCGACACCGGCGATTTTCTACAGCGGCTGGCCGTTCTTCAGTGGCGCCTGGTATGCCCTGCGCGCCCGCACCCTGACCATGGACGTGCCGGTGGCGCTGGCGCTGGGCCTTGCCTGGACCGGCTCCGTGGTAGCCCTGGTGCGCGGCGTCGGGCATATCTATTTCGAATCCCTGGCCATGTTTGTGTTCTTCCTGCTGATCAGCCGCTGGCTGGAGCAGCGCCAGAAGCTGCGTTCAGCCGAAGCGCACAGCCAGCTTTCTGACAGCCTGCCCGCCGTGGCCCGGCGGCAATCCGCAGAAGAACAGGATGCCTGGCAGATGATTGCCAGCCACCTGATCAATGCCGGTGATTGCTTGCGAGTCCAGCAAGGCGAATTGATCCCGGTGGATGCCATCGTGACCCGTGGCGAGGCGCTGGTGGAAGAAGCCCTGCTCACGGGCGAAGCGGTGCCGGTAAAACGCGCTGCCGGTGCCTCAGTGCTGGCTGGTGCAAAAGTCGTGGAGGGCGATCTGATCCTGCAGGCACAAAGCGGTGCACGGGACAGCATGGTGGCGCGGCTGGGGCAGCTGCTGGACATCAGCGAAGCGGAAGAGTCGCGTTTGCATCTTTATGCGCGCGGTATCGTGCCCTGGTTTATTGCTGCCGTGCTCGGCCTGGCCGCCTTTACCCTCTGGTGGCACCGGGATGCCGGCCTGGATCTGGGCCTGCAATATGCCCTCGCCGTGCTGGTGGTGACCTGCCCCTGCGCACTGGCACTGGCCGCACCACTGGCGGTCAGCGCAGCGCGCAGCCGGGCGCTGGCAGAGGGCGTGCTGATTGCCCGGCCAATGCAACTGCTGGCGCTGGCCACTGTGGATCGCGCTGTGTTCGACAAGACCGGCACCCTCACCGAGGGGCGTTTCAGTGTGCAGGCGGTGCGCCAGCTGGACGATCACTGGCCTGAAGAAACGCTTCTGGCCGTGGCCGCCGGGCTGGAACAGCACGCCAGTCACCCGCTGGCCAGAGCCATCGCCACGCTGGCGGAGCCGGCACAAGTGGGTGGTTTCGCCCAGGCACGCCAGGGGGTCACCGGTTCGGCCCATGGCGCGCAATGGGCATTGCATGCGGCACCGGAACATCTCCTCAGCGAGCAGGATCCGGTTGGTACCGTTGTGGCCCTGTTCCAGCTGGATGCCGGTGCTACCGAAAAGCCGGTCATGCTGTTTTTCCTGGCGGATAGCCTGCGCGCCGATGCCGTTGACGCTCTGCAGTTACTGCGTGAGCAAGGCATGACATCGATGCTGGCATCCGGCGACCGGGATACCACCGTACAGCAACTGGCCGCCCGGCTGCCGCTCAGTGAGGCGCGGGGTGATCAAACGCCAGAACAGAAGCTGGCCTGGATCATCGGCCTGCAACAGCAAGGCCATCGCGTGCTGATGACCGGCGACGGTATCAATGATGCGCGGGGTCTGGCGGCCGCCGACTGTGCCATCGCCATGGCGGACAGCAGCGCATTGGCGCGGGACGCGGCCGGCATTTATCTGCTGCGCCAATCGCTACTCGCCCTGCCCTGGTTGCAACGATTGTCCCGGGCAACCCACCGCACACTGCGCGTCAATATTGGCTGGGCGCTGGGCTACAACCTGCTGGCCATCCCCTTCGCGGTGGCCGGGTTGATCCCGCCGTGGCTGGCCGCCATCGGCATGTCTGCCAGCTCGTTGCTGGTGTCCTGGAATGCAGGGCGGCTCCGGTCATGGAAATAGTGTTATGGAAATAGTCATTCTGCTTATTCCCCTGGCCCTGATCGTGCTGGGCCTGGCCATCGCGGCCTTTTTCTGGGCTGTCAGCCGGGACCAATTTGACGATCTGGATTCGCCAGCATGGCGCGTGCTGTTTGATGACCGGACACCGCCGAAGCCGACCCAGGCTGGCAAGAGTGACAAGACTGACAAGGAACCCGCCGACGATGAGTGACGGAGTGCTGTTTGCCAGCATGGTGCTGATGGCCTTTGCAGGCAGTGTGCATTGCATCGCCATGTGTGGCGGCATGGCCATGGCCGCGACCTTTGCTGTGCCGGAAGGCCAGCGTCAGGGGCCGGCCCTGTGGCATTGGCAGGTGCTGTTCGGCTGCGGTCGAGTGATCACTTATATGCTGCTGGGGGCCATCATGGGTGGGCTCGGCGCGGTGATGTCCCTGCCACCCGCCTTGCAGGGCGCGCCGCTGCTGGTTTCCGCAGTGATCATGGTGTTGCTGGCCCTGTATCTGGTCGGCCGCACGGCAGGCATCCAGCTTGTCGAAAGACTGGGCGCACACCTCTGGCGACGTGTGAGCCCCGCACTGCGCAAGCTGATGCCCGTCACCAGCCCGGCCCGTGCGCTGGCACTGGGTATGGGCTGGGGGCTGCTGCCCTGCGGTCTGGTGTATGCCGCGCTGGCGTTGGCCGTGGGCGCAGCCTCCCCCCTGACGGGCGCCGCACTGATGCTGGTATTCGGCGCGGTCACAGTGCCGCCGGTGGCGGCAGCGGGTGTCATTGGGGGCTCAATGGCCGCATTGAGAGGCCCGCGTGGTCGTCGGGTCGCGGCGCTGCTGGCACTGATCATGGCCGGTCTGCTGATCTGGCAGGTCCTGGCGGGTGGCCACGATCATGCCGGTCACGATCACACAGGCCACGGCCATCAACACCACGCGGACCCACACCAGCATCATCATTGACGCATATCAAGGCAGACTTTGCTCGCCCCGGCATGATGGCGACTTTATCACCTGTTGGTCATTACCGGCCTGGGAAACGACGTTGACGGAGGCGCCATGAGCGAATGGAATACGGATCTGATTCGTCGTTACGACGGCAAGGGGCCACGATATACCTCCTACCCGCCCGCCCTCGCCTTTCATGAAGAAATCAGCGAGACGGACTATCGTGATGCCATAGACGAAGGCAACGCGGCACGGCGCCCGCTGTCCCTGTACAGCCACATTCCGTTTTGTCAGTCGGTCTGCTACTACTGCGCCTGCAACCGTATTGTGACCGCCAATCGTCAGCGTGGCGCCGAGTATCTGGATGATCTGCTCAGCGAAATGCGCTATCGGGCCGCCACCCTGGACGGCCAGCGTCCGGTCACCCAATTGCACTGGGGTGGTGGCACCCCAACCTTTCTGGATGACGGCCAACTGACCCGGCTGATGCATCACACCGGGCGGCTGTTCCGGCTTCTGGAGGATGACCGGGGCGATTATGGCATTGAGCTGGACCCGCGCACCGTGGACCGGGCAAGGATCGGTCTGCTGCGCGGGCTGGGCTTCAACCGGGCCAGTCTTGGCGTGCAGGACCTTGATCCCCGGGTGCAACAGGCGGTAAACCGCGTGCAATCCCTGGGATTGATCAGCGACACCATGGCAGCACTGCGTGAGTTCGAGTTCCATTCCGTCAGTGTGGATCTGATCTATGGCCTGCCCTGGCAGTCGGAATCCAGCCTGGCGCGCACCGTGGAGCAGCTGGTGGCGCTGAACCCGGACCGGGTGTCCCTGTACAACTATGCGCACCTGCCGGCGCGCTTCAAGGTACAGAAACAGATCGAGGAGGCCGCCCTGCCCGCGCCCTCGGAAAAACTGCGCATGCTGGCCCGCGCCGGCTCACTGTTCGAGCAGGCTGGCTATCAGTTGATCGGCATGGACCATTTCGCTCGCCCCCATGACGCACTGGCGCAGGCCCAGCAGGCGGGACGCCTGCATCGCAACTTTCAGGGCTATTCGCTGCATGGCGATGCGGACCTGCTGGGTATGGGGGTCTCCGCCATCAGCCAGATCGGCGGTCTCTATGCCCAGAACTTCAAGCAGCATGATCGCTGGCAGGCATCCGTGCAGGCCGGTGAGCTGCCCATGGAGCGCGGATTCCTGCTCAATCGGGATGACCTGATCCGCCGTGATGTCATCATGACATTACTGTGCGATATGGCGCTGGACTATGCCGCTCTGGGCGAGAAATGGTCGGTACCGATACCGGCCTACTTCGCCCGGGAACTCATGGCGCTGGAGCCCATGGAGCAGGATGGGCTGCTCCAGCGGCATGCCGACAGGCTTGTCATCACCGAGCGTGGGCGCCTGTTTGCCCGGGCTGTTGCCATGTGTTTTGACCTGTATTCCGGCCAGGCGCCGGAACAACATCGTTACAGCCGCATCATCTGAGTCAGGCTGCCCTGACAAGGTGCATTGCGCGTGAAGGAGGTTTAGAGTGTCAGTACGTCTGGTGGTGTCACGGCAGTGCGATGAACAGCATGAAAAGCGCTGCGCTGGCAGTAAGAACCACGGAAAAAAGAACCACTTGGAAAGAGTAGACGCAATGACCGCTCGAGTGTCCTGTAACGATTGCTCCCTGAGCCCCATCTGCTTGCCGCTGGCTGTGCGTGCGGATGAACTGGAACAGCTCGATAACATCATTCGTCGCGGGCGCGCCATGAAACGTGGCGAGCACCTGTACCGCGCAGCGGATACCTTCGATGCGGTGTATGCGGTGCGCAGTGGCGCCCTGAAGACCTATTCCGTGTCAGAAGAAGGCGAAGAACAGGTCACCGGCTTTTATCTGCCCGGGGAAATCGTCGGTATGGATGGCATCAGTACGGCCCGTCATGTGTCCTCGGCCAAGGCGCTTGAGACGGCCAGTGTTTGCGAGATCCCTTTTGATCGCCTCGAGTTTCTGTCCTCGCGTATCCCCAGCCTGCAACATCATTTTTTCAGCCTGATGAGTCGGGAGATCCAGGCGGATCGTGAGCTGCATCTGCTGGTCAGCAAGAAATCCGCGGATGACCGCATTGCCGCCCTGCTGATCTCGATCTCGGCACGCCACAAGCTGCGCGGTTTGTCCGCGACAACGTTCCGTTTGCCAATGTCTCGCTATGACATTGCCAACTATCTTGGCCTGGCGGTGGAAACCGTGAGCCGTACCTTTACCCGCTTCCAGCAACAGCATATCTTGCGTGTTGAAGGCCGCGAGGTCGAAATTCTTGATCGCGGCGCACTGTGTGGTGCTGCGCCGCGGGAAATACTTCAGCAGCCCTGCTGACCGGTGGAGAAACCATGCAATCCGTTTTTATTATGCTTGATGAGCAACTCAAGGCCAGCCAGCCCGCACTCGAGAAAGGCCTGCGCCTTGCCCGGGGTTTGGGCGCACCCGTCACGATTTATGTCAACGGCTATTCTGCCGCGCTGCTCCGCAGCATCGGCACCGATGAGAGCCGCCTGGCTGGCGCGCAGTACGCGGTACGGCATGCCTGGCAGTCGCGTATCGACACCCTGCTGGCTGATCTGGTGGAACAACAGGATCTCGCCGTGCAAAGCGACATTGTCTGGGAGCAGGACAGCGAAACCGCCATGCGCAACGCCATCATGGCGGCCAATCCGCAACTGGTCGTGATTCATTCGGATGGACGTGATCGTGGCATCAAGGGGCTGGTGCTGACGCCGCGCCACTGGCAGCTGATTCGCAAGGCACCCTGTGATGTGCTGTGTGTGGATGAAGTGACCTGGCCGGATGAGCTGCCGGTGCTGGCCGCTGTGGACCCGGATCACGACGGCGGTGAACTGCTCGGCCTGAATGCGACCATCGTCCGCCAGGCCCGGCAATACAGTGACGCCCTCGACAGCGATCTGCGCCTGAGTTATGTCGTCGAACATCCGGATGAAAGCCTGGTGCTGATTGCCGGCGAAGCGATCCCCAGCTACATCAGTAACCCGGATTCACTGCGCGAGTATTACGCTGGCCGGCTCGGCGAGTTGTGCCGCAATGCCGGGCTGGACGAACAGGCACGGGTGTTGCTGGAAGGCCGCCCTGCTGACGCGCTGGCCGAGTATCAGCAACGCCAGGGGCCCTTGTTACTCGTACTGGGCACGGTGCATCGTGGCCCCGTGCGCCGCATGCTGCTGGGCAGCACCGCAGAAAAGATTGCCGGCAGCGCCCGGGGTGATCTGCTGGTGGTCAAGGATACTGATTTCGACACGCCCTGGGGCTGACGCCTGTTTTCACCAGGCCCTATTCCTTCCACCACGGAAAGCCCGGCGGCATGTCCCGCACCGGTGACAGCGAGAATTTCGCCGGGCGTTTCTCGATGAATGACAGCACCCCTTCTTTGGCATCCGCCGAGCGCCCTGTCCAGTAAATGGCTTGGCTCTCGATTTCATGGGCCCGTTGCGGATGCGGCTCGCCGGCCATGTGCCAGAGCATCTGCCGTGACAGCGCCACCGAAACCGCCGAGGTATTGTCAGCAATCTCTCTCGCCAGCCGGCGGGCTTCTGCCATCAGGGCATCGCCCTCATGCAGCGACCGCAGCAGGCCGCCGCGCTGGCCTTCCTCCGCATCGAAGACGCGTCCACTGAGCACCCATTCCAGGCTTTGCGGCAACCCCACCACCTTCGGCAGCAGCCAGCTCGCCGTCCCGTCCGGCACGATGCCACGGCGACAGAAGACGAAGCCCATGCGTGCGTCCCGGCTGGCAATGCGAATATCCATGGGCAGGGTCATGGTGGCGCCAACGCCCACGGCGGGGCCATTGATGGCGGCAATCATGGGTTTGAGACTGTGAAACATGCGCAGGGTCACCATGCCGCCGGTGTCTCGCACCGTTTCCCAGTCGACTTCTTCGTTGCTGTCCTCATGGTTGCCCTCATGGCCGCTCTCATGACGACTGTCATAATTGAACGTATCCGCACCTTTACCCAGGTCTGCCCCCGCACAAAACGCCCGGCCGGCGCCGGTCACAATGATGACCCTGACGGCATCATCCGCGTCAGCGGCGTCCATGGCGCTGATCAGTTCTTGCGCCATGGTGTCGGTAAAGGCATTGAGGCGGTCAGGACGATTGAGCGTCAACGTCAGGATGCCGTCGGCAACGTCGTACAACAGGGTTTCAAACTGGGGCTGTTTCTCAGCAGGGGCTGACATGAGCAGGTCTCCGGCATTGACGAGCTTGAAGACTAGCATCGCCCGTCTTCTGCACCCTTGTCCTGATCCGACAACGCAGCTTGCCTTTATGTCAGGCGCCGCAGCGCCCGGGATACTGACATGCGTCAATAGTGGGTCTGCGTTTCGCCGGTAGTCTGAGTGGGTAGCCTGAACTCACCACACGGTACAAAAGGAGACCCTTCATGAAACGCCCCAGCGAATATTTGCAGTCCCTTGGCCAACGCATTGAAGAATGGGAATACCAGCTTGATCGCTTCCAGCACCATGTTGCTGATCTCGGCGACAAGGCCCGGGCGCGTGCCGACCAACAGGTGGCGGAGCTGAAGACCCGGCGCAACGAGCTCAAGGACAAGCTGCAGCACCTGGAAGATCAGGGCGAACAGGCTCTGGAAGACATTCGGGATGGGCTGGAGCTCGCCTGGGACGGCCTGCATCTTGGCCTGCTGACCGCCCGCGCAGAGTTTGAGGAACCGAAAGCGGATTGATGTCGGTCAGTCACTGATCCTTTTCACGGCGGCGGAATACCAGCCGATCGGCATCGGAATCCGCCGCGTGGAAGCGATAACCCGCCACATCGAAGCCAGTCAGCCGCTCCGGCTCGCGGACATCATGCTGCAGTATCCAGGCAGCCATGAGACCGCGGGCCTTTTTTGCATAAAAACTGATCACCTTGTACTGGCCGTTCTTCTCGTCTTCAAACACCGGCGTGATCACCCTCGCCTTGAGCTGCCTGGGGCGCACCGCCCGAAAATACTCATTGGATGCCAGATTGATCAGCACGTCTGTGTCAGCGGCTTTCATGTCCCGTGCCAGCAGGTCAGTGATGCGATCATCCCAGAACTGGTAAAGATCCTTGCCTCGCGCGTTGGCAAGACGTGTTCCCATCTCCAGGCGATAGGCCTGCATCATATCCAGCGGCCGCAGCAACCCGTATAGTCCGGAGAGGATGCGCAGGCGTGCCTGTGCCCGTGCGAGGCTGTCGGAATCAAAACGGGCGACGTCCAGACCGGTGTAGACATCGCCCTTGAAGGCGAACACGGCGGGCCTGGCCTGCTCCTTGCCGGCAACGGGTTGCCAGTCGGCAAACCGCGCAGCGTTCAGCTCCGCAATCTTGTCGCTGACACTCATCAGCGAGCCAATGTCAGCGGGGGTGAGTTCCCGCAGTTGCGCCACCAGTTCTGCACTGTCCTGCATCATGCGTGGCCGGGTGGTCTTCACGCGCGGCAGCGCTGACGTATAGTCCAGTGTCTTGGCAGGAGAAACGACAATCAGCATCATTGACCTCGCTTAACGTGATGCGTTGACCTTCAATGGCGCAGCAGTATAACAGGAGCAACGACAGGTTTTGCCGATCGTTGTGACAGTTAACGGACCAGGGAATCCTTATGTTACGCGTGCTTCTTGTTCTTGCCGGCCTGTTGGCCATTGCCGTTGTGCTGTGGGCAAGCTGGCGTATCGACCGGCGCCTGTTCGCGGGAACGCTCGTGGCGGTACTGATCGGCGCACTGATGTTCGGCCTGGGCTTCTGGCACAGCCGCGAGCAGGCGCAAGTCGAGTTACCCGCCGACGCCGTCAGCCTGACCCTGGAGCAATCCCGGGGCATGGAGATCGGCATCCGTATTCAGGGCCGCATGACCAACCACAGCGAGTATGCGCTGGCCCGGGTCAAGGCCCGGGTCACCCTGCAACAGTGCCCGGAGGCCACTGGCTGCGAGACCGTGGGGGAAGACATCATCCACCTCCGGCAGCATGTGCCAGCCGGCAGCAGCTATCCCTATTCACAGATGCTGAATCTGTCCAGTGATCTGCTCGGCGACAATGCGCAATGGCAGGTTGAACCACTTTCCGTGATCGGATTTGCCATGACGGAACGCACGCGTCATTGACAGTAGCAGCGTAGGGATTATCGTGTTGGCAGTGATTATGACCGCCAAGTCATTACTTGAGCCGTTATGTAAGTAATGACTGTTGTCGGCACCCCTGCCCGCACTCAGCTTCCGGAGCCCCCATGGATTTCCAGCTCACCGAATCGCAGCAGATGCTGCAGGACAGCGCCCAGCGTTTTATGCGCCAGCAGCATGGTTTTGAACAGCGCCGCGCCCTCCTCAAGGAGGGCAATGGCCTGCATCCGTCACTCTGGCAGACCTTTGCCGAGATGGGCTGGCTGGCCCTGCCCTACCCTGAAGACCAGGGTGGGCTGGATGGCAGCTACCGTGATCTGGTGCAGTTGATGAGCTGCTTCGGCGAAGGCCTGACAGTCGAACCCTACAGCGCAAATGTCCTGCTGGCTGGCCAGCTGATTTCCGCGCTGGGCAGCGAGGCACAACAGGCGGCCCTGCTTGGCCCCATGCTTGCCGGTGAGCTGCAGCTGGCATTTGCCCACGATGAACCGGGACGTCGTTTCGCCCTTGATGCGCGCACACTGGTCGCTACCCGCGAGGGCGATGGCCATGTCGATGGCTATGTGCTCAACGGTGACAAGGCGGTGGTCCTGAATGGGGACAAGGCCGGGCAACTGGTGGTGTCGGCACGGCTGGGTGAATCGACGCTCCTGTTTGTGGTGCCGGCGGACGTCAGCGGGTTGAGCCGTCGGAATTACCCGACCGTGGACGGTGGCAGCGCCGCCGACCTGCATTTTGACGGTGTCACATTGCCCGCCTCCGCGCTGTTGGGCGCGGACACAGATCAATGTGACGCCATCGAAGTCGCGCTGGACAAAGCACTGCTTGGCCTGTGCGCCGAGGCCGTGGGCATCATGGCCGCACTGGTCAGCGACACGGTCGAATACTGCAAGACTCGCAAACAGTTCGGCACCCCGATTTCTGCCTTTCAGGTGCTGCAGCACCGCATGGTGGACATGTTCATGCGCACCGAACAGTCCCGCGCACTGCTGGAAATGGCTGCCATCCAGGCAGACAGCGCTGCACCGGCGGAAGCGCGACAGGCCTTGTCGTCGCTCAAGGCCTGGCTCGGCTCCGCCGCCCGTTACGTAGGCCAGCAGGCGGTACAGCTGCACGGCGGCATGGGCGTCACCGAAGAGCTGCGGGTCGGTCATTACTTCAAGCGCCTGACGTTGATCCAGGAATTGCTGGGCAACGAAGACTGGCACCTGCGCCGGCTGGACCGTCTGATGGGCGAGGCTGCCTGAGGGCGGCCATCAGGCCATTAGCATTAGATAGTGGCACTTTGCCGCCAGACGCCGAAAGGTTCACAATGCCGGTCCCGAAATACGCCCTGAGGTATGCATGAGCGGTCTTGTTCCCGGCCAGGTGACCCAACTTGTGCCCGGTGTCTGGCGTCTTCTGGCGCTCAACCCCGGCATGATGACCGGCCCCGGCACCAACACCTATCTGCTGCAGGCAGGCGATGGTCTGATGGTGCTGGACCCGGGCCCGGCGGACAGCCAGCATGTTGCCAACATCCGCGCTGCCGCAGCCGAGATCGGCCTGCCGCTTCAGGCGGTGCTGGTTACCCACACCCACCGGGACCACTCCCCCGCCGCCGAGGCGCTGGTCGAGGCGTTGCAGTTGCGCCGGCTGGGCCCGGAAGCGCCCGCTGACGGCTTTCAGGATGAAGCCTGGGCGCCGGACCAGATACTCCAGGACGGTGACGTGGTGGCGCTGGGCAATGAGCAGCGTCTGCGCGTGATCGCGACGCCGGGGCATGTCAGCAATCATCTGTGCTATCTGCACGAAGACACCGGCCTGCTGTTCAGCGGTGATCACCTGATCCAGGGGTCTACCGTGGTCATCGTCCCGCCCGCAGGCTCCATGCGGGACTATCTCGCCTCCCTGGAAAAGCTGCGCAGCGAGCACATCACGCGCCTGGCGCCGGGGCATGGCGATCTGATCGAGGACCCCCAGGCCTACATCGAACATACCATTGGCCATCGGCTGCGGCGGGAAGAAAAGGTGATTCGCGCCCTGCGCCTGCACCCGGACAGTACGGCCAACGACCTGGTCGGCACCGTTTATGATGATGTGCCGGTCTTTCTCCACGGCGTGGCCACCCTGTCGCTGATGGCGCATCTGCTGAAACTCGAAGAAGAGGGTCTGGCGGCGCAAGAGAATGAGCGCTGGGCCCTGCTCGCCTCCTGAGGCAGAGGCAGACATTCCGATGACGGCGCCACACGACGGACTGCTGCCCCCGGAGGCTGTTCTGCGACCACTGGCGCAGACGCCCGGGCTCTGGTGCTGGCCTGCATTGATAGGGAGTGCCGAGGCGAAGCCATTGATGGCGCAACTTCTGGACGAAGTCCCCTGGGCGCAACCGGATATCACCCTGTTTGGCCGTACCGGCCCCGTGCCGCGCCTGCAAAGCTGGCATGGAGAGCCGGAGGCACGCTACGCCTATTCCGGCCTCCCTTTGCCGCCGACGCCCTGGACACCGGGCTTGCGCCGCATTCTCGACGTGGTGCAGGCAGCCACCGGACACCGCTTCAACAGCGTGCTGGCCAATCTCTACCGCAACGGCCACGACACCATGGGCTGGCACGCCGATGACGAGGCAGAGCTGGGGCCGGCGCCCTGGATTGCTTCCTACTCCCTGGGCGCGACGCGGGATTTCACCCTGCGCCGTCGCGGCACTACCCGCATCGGCGAGCGTATTGCGCTGGAACACGACCAGTTACTGCTGATGCCACCCGCGATGCAGCAGCACTGGGAGCATGCGTTGCCGCGCCGGGCTCAGGTGATGGCGCCGCGAATAAACCTCACGTTTCGCCTTATATATCAGAAGTAACCGACTGATATACATGAATTATCAATTATCCAAAAAATAGATATGTGACAAATATCGCGGTAATCAGCCCCGCCATATCAGCTACGATGCCGCACAGCAGCGCGTAACGCAGTTTGACCACGCCGACACTGCCGAAGTAGACCGCCAGGACATAGAAGGTGGTTTCCGTACTGCCCTGCATGATGGCCGCCATACGTCCCGCGAGGGAGTCGACGCCGTGGGTCTGCATCACTTCCAGCATCATGGCTCGGGCGCCACTTCCCGACAGCGGTTTGAGCATGGCCACGGGCAGTGCATCAACGAAGCGCGTGTCGAAACCCGCCACCACCGCGACATAGCGAATGCCGTTGAGTACCAGATCCAGCACCCCGCCCTCGCGGAGCACCGCGATGGCCACCAGCATGGCGACCAGGAAAGGAATCAGCCTGACAGCGAGATGAAAGCCCTCCTTGGCGCCCTCGATGAAGGTGCTGTAGGCATCCAGGCGGGCGCGATGCGCCATGATCAGAAACAGCGCGACGACACCCAGCAGGATGCCGTTGCCAATGCTGCTGGACAGGGTGGCAGCGGCCTGAGGCGGCAATGCCCAGGCCAGGGTGCCCAGTGCCATCAACAGCGCCAGCCAGATACCGGCTGCGGCCATGATCACCGGGTCCAGCAACCGGATGCCCTGCAGACGCGCTGTGAACCAGACGCCGATAAAGGTGGATGCGGTGGTCGCCATCAGCATGGGCAGGTAGATATCAGCCGGATCTGCAGCGCCCTGCTGGGCGCGATACATCAGCACCGTTACCGGCACCAGGGTCACCGATGAGGTATTGAGCACCAGAAACATGATCTGGCTGTTGGTGGCCGTGTCCGGCTGGGGATTCTGCTCCTGCAGCGCCTCCATCGCCTTCAGGCCCAGTGGCGTGGCGGCATTGTCCAGACCGAGCATGTTGGCAGAAAGATTCATGGTGACCGGTGCCATGGGGCCGCCCTCTTTGCCTGCACCGGTGCCCTGCCGGGCATCCCGCGCTTCCGGCATCAGGCGCCCCAGCAGCGGCGTCACCTTTTGCGCGACCCATTCGGCCAGCCCGCTTTTTTCCGCGAGACGGAACAGGCCGGTCCACAAGGTCAACACGCCGATCAGCCCGATGCTGACCTGCACCGCCAGATCGGCAGCACTGAACATGGCTTCCATGGTGCCGGACAGCGCTTCAGGCGTACCAAATACCGCCCGAACCAGGGCTGCGACAATGCCCAGCAGCAAAAAACCGATAAATAAGTAGTGCATTCACGCCCTCGTGTACACGATGTGTCATTACCTTATACTGTTGGCACAGTGCAGGGTTAGTGTGGTGTATTGCGCAACCAATGCTCAGGATGGGTGTCCACCTGTTTGAGCATTCTGCCAGTGAAAGGCAGATTTTGCGCGCCGGCATCTTGCCGGATGCCGACACGACCGTGCAGGTGCAGCGCGCCGGCCGTGACTGCTTATGGACTCCGATGAGGCCCGAGATGATTCGACCCAGTATTATTCTGCGCAGTGTGTTGATCATGCTGCTGCTCGCCACCGCCGCCTTTCAGGTGAATGGCGCACTGACATCCGCAAGCCAGCCAATGGCGCTGGTGGATACCGGCCTGGCGCCGGAGGATGTCCATGCGCGCACGGCACGCAATATCGTCGAGCGGCTCCAGGGGCATTATCGCCAGATGCGCTTTGATGATGCACTCTCGGAAAAGGTCTTCGAACGCTATCTGCGCGACCTGGACCCCAACCGCATCTACTTCGTTGCCGACGACATAGAGAAGTTCGAGCAGTACAGGAAAATACTGGACGATCAACTGCGGCGCGGTGATCTCAGTGCCGGGTTCGATATGTTCAACCTGTACCAGGTGCGAGTGAACGAGCGTCTGGAATACATGCTCGGGCAGCTCGACAAGGGGCTAGACAGCCTGGATTTTTCTGGCGATACCGACGTCAAACTGGATCGCTCCGAGGCTGCCTGGGCGGCTGATGTCGACGCCATGAACGACCTCTGGCAGCGACGGCTGAAGCACGCTGTGCTGTCCATGCGCCTGGATGATGTCGAGGACGACGAAATTGTGGAGCGTCTCGAGCGTCGCTATCGCAGCCAGCAGACCCGTATCGGCCAGAATGGCCCGGAAGATGTGTTCCAGGTTTATATCAATGCGTTGACGCAGACATTCGATCCGCATACTTCCTATTTCACACCGCATACCTCCGAGAACTTCAATATCAGCATGAGTCGGTCTCTTGAGGGCATCGGCGCGGTACTGCAGGCCGAGGACGAATATACTCGCGTGGTGCGCCTGATTCCCGGCGGCCCGGCAGCCAAGGCCGGCCAGTTGCAGCCTGCAGACCGGATCGTCGCGGTGGGTCAGGAAGACGGCAATATGATCAACGTGATCGGCTGGCGTCTCGACGAGGTGGTAAATCTGGTGCGCGGGCCCAAAGGCTCAAAAGTACGCCTGGAAGTCATCCCGGCCGGCAGTGCCAGCGAGCACACCACGCGGGAAATTGCCATCGAGCGCAATAAAGTGGTGCTTGAAGAGCAGGCAGCCAAGAAGAAGATCATCGAAGTGCCCGGCAAGGAAGCGGGCGAGACCCAGCGCCTCGGTGTGATCACGCTGCCCGCCTTCTATCTCGATTTCGATGCCTATAACCGGGGCGACGAAGACTACACCAGCACCACCCGTGACGTGGCTCGCCTGCTGCAGGCGCTTGAGGAAGATGAAGAAGGCATCGACGGCCTGATCATTGACCTGCGTAACAATGGTGGCGGTTCGCTGCACGAAGCCACCCAGCTGGTATCGCTCTTTATTGCGCGCGGGCCCACCGTGCAGGTGCGCGACGCCCGTGGCCGGGTTCAGGTCGAGCAGGATCAGTACCCCGGTATTCTGTACGCTGGCCCGATGGCCGTGCTGGTGAACCGCTTCTCGGCCTCGGCCTCGGAGATCTTTGCCGGTGCCATGCAGGATTATGGCCGCGCGCTGATCGTCGGTGACCACACGTTCGGC
Organism: Alcanivorax sp.; assembly: GCA_022565695.1. Lineage (GTDB taxonomy): Bacteria > Pseudomonadota > Gammaproteobacteria > Pseudomonadales > Alcanivoracaceae > Isoalcanivorax. Next base: position 213,330 of record JAIUME010000002.1, read on the forward strand.
AAAGGCACCGTCCAGACACTGCTGCCGCTGAACCACGGACAACTGAAAATCACCCAGGCGAAGTTCTATCGTATCTCCGGCTCCAGCAACCAGAACCTGGGCATTGTCCCGGACATCGAACTCCCCTGGCTGGTGGACAAGGAAGAAATCGGCGAGAGCGCTCTGCCCAATGCCCTGCCCTGGGACCAGATTCAGCCGACGCGCTATCAACCGGTATTCGATCTGTCACCCTTCTTCGATACGCTGCGCACGCGGCATGCCGAGCGGGTCAAGGTGAATCCGGAGTTCGTCTACGTGCTGGATCAGCGCGATCTGATGAATGAGCAGCGCAAACGTCTGACCGTGAGCCTGAATGAAGACCTGCGCCGTAGTGAGCAGTCTGATGTCGAGCGCCGCAGCCTGGCCATTGAGAATGCTCGCCGCAAGGCCCAGGGCGAAGAGGCGATCAAGGACTTTGCAGAACTCCGCGCGCTCGAAGAGCAGCGTGCGCTTGACCCCGACAACGACGACTCAGATCGCCCTGATGCCTATCTGGATGAGGCCGGGTACATACTGGGCGACCTGATACATCTGCTTCAGGACAAGCAAGTGGCCGTGAGCGCCAGCAGTAAATGACCGATGACGTCAGACGACAGGTATGTCGTCGGCGTCACAGGCGTCTTTTCAGGGTGACCGCGGCGGCAGCCAGTCATTCAGGGTATCGACCAGCCAGCGGGGTGCATCAATCGGCAAGTCATGCCCGGCATGGGGATGCACACGCAAGGCGCAATGCCAGGCAGCTGCCAGCGTCACAGAGCATATCGGGTTCACCATCCGGTCACCGGCACCATTGACGAGCAGCAGGGGCACACTGGCAGGCAAATGCCTGGGCGCCTTGAAGCGCAGCCCGGCACGTAACTGACGTAGTGCATTGCCGGGGCTGACAGGGCGTTCTTTGGCATACCCCGCCCAGCGCCGCGCCAGTCTTGCACGCTCCTCACTGCCAGTCATGTTGCTGGTCAGTTTCAGCACCAGTGTCTCCCGCGCCAGGGCGTCGTGCCGGAGCAAGGCGAAGCGCAGAATCGGCAGGTAGGCCGCCGGGCGCACGCGCTGCCAGAAACTGTTGAACCCGGCAGCGCTGCTATTAATGACGGTCACCGAGGCCAGTTCGTCGGGATAACGCGTCAACCATTCCACCGCCACCATGCCGCCCAGGGAGAGCGCCATGACATGCCATGGAGGAGCAATGCCCTGCTCTGCCAGCTCTGCCCGCAGGCTTTCCACCATGCCAGCGATGGTATCCGGGCTGCGCAGATCGCAGTGCCTGCCATTACCGGGCAAGTCCGGGGTCATGACCCTTGCACCGGGACGCCGCTCCCTCAGTAACGCCGGCAGCGCCTCCCAATGCCCTGCTTCGCGGATCAGGCCGCGCAGTAACACCCAGGTTTCATCCATTGAACAGTCTCTCTCCCTGATTTGCGCTAGAATGCCCGGCGCGAATCCACCAGGCAATCGGAGTTTACCCAGCAGATGGCCCGCAAAACCGTAAAGCGTGTAAAAACAGGCGCCTTTGAGCGCCGCTTCTCCATGGCCAAGGCCGGCTTCCTCGCCGGTGCCCGCTATGCGACGCTCACTGCCGGCACCTATCTGGCCCCCAAAAGCCAGCGCGAAGGCCGCCGCAAGGCCATTCTTTCCGGCCAGGCTCAGGAGCTGGTACGGGAATTGGGTCAACTGAAGGGCTCAGTCGTCAAGATCGGCCAGATGATGGCGTTATTCGGCGAGCATTTTCTGCCCGAGGAAGTGACAGAGGCGTTACATACCCTCGAAAACAGCACCACGGCACTGGAATGGCCAGCGATCGAGCGGCAACTGCGCAAGGAGCTGGGTGAGTTGAAGATGGCCGAGCTGGAGATCGACCGGGAACCCCTCGGGGCCGCCTCCCTCGGCCAGGTGCACCGGGCAGTGCGCAAATCTGATGGTCGTGAACTGGTGCTCAAGATCCAGTACCCGGGCGTCGCCGACGCCATCGACTCGGATATGCGCGCCGTGGTGCAGTTGCTCCGCATGAGCCGCATGGTATCGATCACCGAGCAGTTCAATGAGTGGCTGGATGAAGTGCGCGCCATGCTGGGGCGCGAGGTGGACTACGATCTGGAGGCCTACACCACCCGGCATTTTCGCAAGCTGCTGGCCGATGACCCGCGTTTTGTGGTGCCGGAGGTCTTTGGCGCCTACTCCACCCACAATATTCTCTGCCTGTCCTACGAGCATGGTATCGGCGTCAATGATCCGGCGGTGCTGGAACTGTCCCAGGTACGCCGGAACTTCATCGGCCGCGCCATCATGGAGCTGTGCTGCCATGAGGTGTTCGAGTGGAACAAGATGCAGACCGACCCGAACTTCGGCAACTATTTGCTGCGCGTCGGCGACAAGCCTGAGGAAGACCAGATAGTACTGCTGGATTTTGGCGCCATCCGGGATTTCGAGGATGCGACGCTGGGCCCGGGCCGGGAAATGATCCGTGGCGCCTGGCATCACGACGGTCAGCGGCTGATTCGTGCCCTGCATGCCCTGGATTTCCTGGCCGCGAGCGCGCCAAAACGCGTGCTGGACGATTTTTCGGCGCTGTGTTTCGAGGCCATTGAGGTACTGCAGGACCCCGAGCGGTTCCCGCCGCCGCCCAGTGTCATCAACGAGCGTGGCGAGTATCTGTGGGGCAACAGCGATCTGCCCTCGCGGATCATGGCGCGCGCAGGCCGCAATGCCTTCTCCGTGCATTTCGACGTGCCACCCAAGGAGTTCATTTTCCTTGCGCGCAAGCTCCTCGGCGCCTATACCTTCCTGCATGTGATCGAGGCGGAAGTACGTGGTGATACCATCCTCAGGCCGTTCATCAGCATGCACGAAGAGGCAGACAAGGCCCTGGTGGACCGAATATATGCTGAGAAAACGTCCGTCAATGGCTGATTTTGCTCACAATTTGATCGGTTGGACGCTAACATCACGTTTCATGTTTGCCTTCAAACGGATGTCGCAATAAGGTTAGCACCCTGCCGACCGGCCGGTGCCCTGGAACCGGCCGGTTCTGGTAGTGGCAATAGGTCGTAGTAGCAGTCATATCAGTGCCCGCCCCTTCCGGACGGGCATTTCCATCCAGCGAACCATCACATGGGGGTAACGCAGGTGATCATCGGTGTACCCAGGGAAATCTGCCCCGGAGAAAAGCGCGTTGCGCTGGCCCCGGCCAATATTGCAAGCCTGCTGAAAAAGCACAGCATCGAAGTGCTGGTCGAGCCTGAAGCAGGCCTCGCCGCAGGCTTTACTGACGCAGAATACGAAGCCGCCGGCGCCAAACTCGCCGATCGTGCCGACATCTTCAGCAAAGCGCAGGTCATACTCCAGGTTCAGACGCCCGGCAGCAACCAGAGCAACGGCGCTGACGATCTTGCCGCGCTGAACGCCGGACAGATCCTGATCGGCATGATGGACCCACTGGCGAATCCCGCCTTCGCGCGCACTCTGGCGGACAACAAGCTGACCGGGATTGCGCTCGAGCTGGTCCCGCGGATTACCCGCGCCCAGGCCATGGATGTGCTCTCCTCCATGGGCATGCTGGCTGGCTACAAGGCGGTGCTTCTGGCAGCTACCGAAGCAAACCGCATGTTCCCGATGAACATGACCGCCGCGGGCACGCTTAATGCGTCCCGTGTATTCGTCATGGGCGCGGGCGTCGCGGGCCTGCAGGCCTGCGCCACCGCCAAACGTCTCGGCGCAGTCGTGGAAGCCTATGATGTGCGCCCCGCTGCCCGTGAACAGATCCTGTCTGTCGGTGCCAAGCCCGTGGAGCTGGATCTCGACACCGGTGCTGCCGAAGGTTCAGGCGGTTACGCCAAAGCCCAGGGCGAGGACTTCCTGAAGCGACAGCGCGAGCTGATGACGGAAGTCATCGCGCAGATGGATGTGGTGATTACCACCGCTGCGGTGCCCGGCGCCAAATCGCCGATCCTGGTGACGGAAGACATGGTCAAGGCCATGAAGCAAGGCAGCGTCATCGTCGATCTGGCCGCAGAACGTGGCGGCAACTGTGACCTGACCGAAATGGGCAAGACCATAGAAAAGCATGGCGTCACCATTATCGGCCCTGTCAATGTACCGTCCACCGTGGCCCATCATGCCAGCCAGATGTTCGGCAAGAATATCGAAAATCTCCTGAACCTGCTGATTGGCAAGGACGGCGAGATTGCCCTCGATTTTGAAGACCAGATCGTCCAGGACACCGTGGTTGCCCACGACGGTGATGTCCCGCAGACGCGCATGCGCGAGCTGCTGGAGCTGCCGCCGCTGGAAAAACCGGAACCAGAGCCCGAATCAGGGCAAGAAGCGTCCGGGACAGAGCAGCCTGACACGCAGGATGCGTCTGCAGAGGAGAAGAAATAATGGATTTCGTTGCCCAGTTGACACTGTTCGTACTGGCCATCTTTCTTGGCTTCGAACTGATCACCAAGGTACCGCCCACCCTGCATACGCCGCTGATGTCAGGCTCCAATGCAATTTCCGGCATTACGCTGGTTGGTGCATTGCTCGCAGCCGGTCACGGCGGCAGCACGCTGATCAGTGTGCTTGGTTTTGTTGCGGTCGTGCTGGCAACCATCAACGTGATTGGCGGCTTCATGGTCACCAATCGCATGTTGGCGATGTTCAAGAGGAAGTAACCCATGCAGATAGCGCAACACTGGATCGACATCGCCTACCTGATCGCCGCCGCACTCTTCATTCTCGGCATCAAGGGCCTTTCCAAGCCGAAAACCGCTGTCCGCGGTAATCTGCTTGCTGCTACCGGTATGGGCATTGCAGCAGTCGTGACCTTGCTGCACCACGATATCGTGTCTTATGAAGTCATTATTGCCGGCCTGATTGTCGGTGCCGTCATTGGCGCGATACTGGCCATCCGGGTACAAATGACCTCCATGCCGCAGCTGATTGCACTGCTGAACGGCTTCGGCGGCGGTGCATCCTTTGCACTGGCAGCCGCCGAGTACTTCAAAGGTGTGGACAGCACTGTCGCCATGGCCGCCTCCGGCGCCGCTGTACTGATTGGTGCGGTGACACTGACCGGCTCTTTTGTGGCGTTCGCCAAGCTCCAGGAACTGATCGGCGGCCAGCCGAAAGGTTTCCCCGGCATGAAACTGGTCAATCTGGTGCTGTTGGTATTTTCGCTCGGCGCCATCGGTTACATGACCTGGACCGGCCAGCCCAATGACACCCTCTTCTGGGCTGTTGTCGCTGCTGCCGCCCTGCTGGGCATCATGCTGGTCATGCCCATTGGTGGTGCGGACATGCCGGTGGTCATCGCACTGCTGAACTCCTATTCCGGTCTGGCCGCATCCGCAGCCGGTTTTGTGATGGGCAACAGCGCGCTGATCATTACAGGCTCCCTGGTCGGGGCCTCCGGTCTGATTCTGACCCAGATCATGTGCAAGGCCATGAATCGCTCGCTCACCAACGTCCTGTTCGGTGTGATGGCGGAAGCCGGCGAAGCCATGGATGCCGACGAAGTCTACAAGGGCAAGATCAAGTCCTCGTCCGCAGATGAAGTTGCCATGATTCTGGAAACCGCCCAGCGCGTGGTCATCGTGCCCGGCTTTGGTCTGGCCATGGCACAGGCGCAGCACGCAGTGCGTGATCTGGCGGATACCCTGGAAGCCCGTGGTACAGTCGTGGAGTACGCCATCCACCCGGTGGCAGGTCGTATGCCCGGCCACATGAACGTGCTGTTGGCAGAGGCCGAAGTGTCCTATGACAAACTCAAGGACATGGACACCATCAATCCGACCTTCGAGCAGACGGATGTCGCCATCGTCATCGGTGCCAACGACGTGACCAATCCCCTCGCCCGCGAGGACAAGAGCAGCCCGATCTATGGCATGCCGATTCTGAATGTGGACAAGGCGCGCACCGTGGTCGTGGTGAAACGCTCTCTGAGCCCGGGTTTTGCCGGCCTGCCTAACCCGCTGTTCGCCAAGGACAATACCCTGATGCTGTTTGGTGACGGCAAGCAAGCCATCATTGATACCACCAATGCGCTGAAAGAAGGCTGATTGGTCAGGGGATCACTGGTGCTGAAATGAAAAAGGAGAGCCGAGGCTCTCCTTTTTTATGCTTGTCGATCCAGCTTTCGCACCGAAAACCCGGTGTCAGAAGCCGTAGACAAGGCCGACAGTAATTTCCTGGTCTGTCTTGCGGGCACCGGGTGCCGGGTCACTGTTGTGACGCAACACATGGCTGACACGCAGGGAAAGGCGGCTGTTGATTTTGCTGGTGATGCTGGTTGTCGCACGCGTTAACGTAGAGTCATCCTCGAATTCCGTGCTCAGGTCTTCCCGGAACTGGGCATTTTCGGACAGGTTCAACAGATACCGCAGCCCCACACGGCCAACAACGTCTTCTTCCGTGCGGCTGCCGCTCGCGGGCTGCTCTTCCAGGCGGCGAGTCCGATAACCCGGACCAGCTTCAAGATCGAGACGATGCAGGTCGTTGTCGAACATCCGTCGGCCAAGACCGAATGCATAGGTCGCCTCATAGTCATAACCGGTGAAGCGATCTTTCTCTGCTGTCAGCAGGTTGAACAGGTAGTTGGCATCGTCCAGCTTGCGATCAAGCTTGTAGGAGCCGAAGTAGCGCTCTGCTGAGCGTTCGTCCTGGCCTGTCGTGTTATTCCGCTGCTCGGCATTCGCCGCTTCCAGTCGGGCCAGGTGACGCCAGTTGAACGACTCGCGCTGTGCTTCGCTGCGCGCATTGATGGTATCTGAACGGGTATTCCCCCGTTTCAGCAGGTATGCCAGTTCAACATCGCCTGTCCACTCATTCTGGATGTCCTCAGCCTGGCTGAATGCCAGCCCTGGCGCCAGCGCTGCGGCACAGGCGGCCGCAATCAGTTTTCTACCCATCATCTACTCCTGCTGCTTGGTGCTGGCCTGTGCGCCACAGACCCTGAAAACAAAGCTGGCAGCGTAGGGGGCTGCCAGCGAAGAACGAGTGAAGCGCCCGTGAAATCAGGTCAGATCCACCTTGTCGAGATGCACATCCATCTGCGGGAACGGAATGGATATGCCCTCGTCATCGAAACGGCGTTTGACCGCCTCGATCGTGCCCCAGTAAACAGCCCAGTAATCCGCCGTGTTGACCCAGGGCCGGACGATCAGATTCACGGAGCTGTCAGCCAGTTCCGCTACCGCAATATTCGGTGCCGGGTCCTTCAGAATGCGCTCGTCCGCCTCCAGTACCGCCAGGATGGCCGCTTTCACTTTGGACAGGTCCGCGCTGTAGCTGACGCCGAACTTGAGATCCACCCGGCGCGTGGCCATGGTGGAATAATTGATGATATTGCCGGCCATGATGCTGCCGTTGGGCACCATGATCACCTTGTTGTCCGGTGACGTCATCATGGTGGCAAAAATGCGGATTTCCTTGATGGTACCCGCGGTGCCGGCGGCTTCCACATAGTCACCGATCTTGAACGGACGGAACATCAGGATCATGACCCCGGAGGCGAAGTTACCGAGGGAATCCTTGAGGGCCAGACCCACTGCCAGACCGGCGGCACCGAAGATGGCAATCAGCGAGGTGGTCTGCACGCCCAGCCGGTCAATCGCCGCAATGATGACGAAACCGAGCATGGCAATGTGCGCCAGCCGAGCCAGGAAGCTGGATACCGTGGGATCGAGCTTGCGCTTGAAGACCCCTTCCATAAAGCCGGCAAGGCGGCCTACTACCCATTTACCGATAATGAATATCAATACTGCGGTGAGCAGATTGAATGCGTAAGGCATCAGGTTCTGTTCGACAAACTCCGTTGACAATGCCGCAACCTCGTCCATGCTCGCTTTCCTCGTGATTGTGATGGTTGGCAGTATGCCAGACCGGGGAATGCCTTGGGAGCCCGTACCCGACCCGATGTGACGGCATTTACAAAACCGCGACGCACGCCAGTGCATGATCCCGGCAATTCAGGTGATTCCGTCTTTGGGCATTCTTCCCCGGGGCCGGTATAATGCCGCCCCTATCCCGTTCACCCCGGAGTTCAGCATGTCAGACAGCCTGCGCCAACAGCTCGAAGAGCAACTGGCACGACGTATCATGATTCTCGATGGCGGCATGGGGACCATGATCCAGGGGCTGAGCTTCGACGAGCAAGCCTACCGGGGTGAGCGCTTTGCAGACTGGCCCAGTGACCTCAAGGGCAACAACGACCTGCTGAGCATTACCCAGCCGGAGGCCATTCTTGGCCTGCACCGGGATTATCTGGAAGCGGGCGCGGACATTCTCGAGACCAATTCCTTTAACTCCACCCGTGTCGCCATGGCGGATTACGACATGGAGGATCTGTCCCGGGAGATCAACGTCGCCGCCGCCAGGCTGGCACGCCAGGCGGCGGATGAGTACACCGCACGCACGCCGGACAAACCGCGCTATGTGGCGGGGGTATTGGGCCCGACCAACCGCACCGCGAGTATCAGCCCGGACGTCAACGACCCCGGCTACCGGAATGTCAGCTTTGATCAACTGGTTGAGGCGTATATCGAGTCCATCGAGGGCCTGATGGAGGGTGGCGCGCACCTGCTGCTGATCGAGACGGTTTTCGACACCCTGAATGCCAAGGCTGCCGTATTTGCGGTAGAGACCTGGAAGGCGACCCACCAGCGCGATGTGCCGGTCATGATCTCCGGCACCATCACCGACGCCTCCGGCCGGACCCTGACCGGGCAGACGACGGAAGCCTTCTATAATTCCCTGCGCCACGCGCAGCCGCTGACCATCGGCCTCAACTGTGCGCTGGGCGCGCAGGAGCTGCGGCCCTATATGGCCGAGCTGTCGCGCATCGCGGAAGGCCCGGTGTCGGCGCACCCCAACGCCGGGCTGCCCAATGAAATGGGCGAGTACGATCAATCCCCCGAAGTGATGGCGGCAGAAATCGCCGATTGGGCAAAAAAAGGTTTCCTGAACCTGATCGGCGGGTGCTGCGGCACCACCCCTGAGCATATCCGCGCCATTGCCGAGGCGGTAGCACCCTTCCCGCCCCGCGTGCTGCCTGAGCGTGAGCCGGGCTGTCGCCTGTCCGGGCTGGAGCCCCTCAACATCACCGCCGAGTCCCTGTTTATCAATGTCGGGGAGCGGACCAATGTCACGGGGTCCAAGCGGTTTCTGCGTCTGATCAAGGAAGGCGACTACGACACCGCCCTGGAGGTCGCTCGCCAGCAGGTGGAAGCCGGCGCCCAGATCATCGATATCAATATGGATGAGGGCATGCTCGAGTCACGGGACGCCATGGTGCGTTTCCTGAATCTGGTCGCTGCCGAGCCGGAAATCTCGAAAGTCCCGATCATGATCGACTCCTCCAAATGGGACGTCATCGAAGCCGGGCTCAAGTGCATCCAGGGCAAAGGCATCGTCAATTCCATCTCCATGAAGGAAGGCGAAGCGGCCTTCATCGAGCAGGCCCGGCTGGTGCGCCGCTATGGCGCCGCCGTGATCGTCATGGCCTTCGATGAAGACGGGCAAGCCGATACCCGCGCGCGCAAGACCGAGATATGCACCCGTGCCTACAGGCTGCTGGTCGACGAGGTGGGCTTCCCGGCGGAAGACATCATCTTTGACCCGAACATCTTCGCCATCGCCACCGGCATCGAAGAGCACAACAACTATGCCGTGGATTTCATCGAGTCAGTGCGGGATATCAAGACCACCCTCCCCCACGCCCTGATTTCCGGCGGCGTCTCCAATGTGTCCTTCTCGTTCCGGGGTAATGAACCCGTGCGCGAAGCCATTCATGCGGTGTTCCTGTATCACGCTATCGCTGCCGGCATGGATATGGGCATCGTCAACGCCGGCCAGCTGGGCATCTATGAAGATATTCCGGCTGACCTGAAACTGGCGGTGGAAGACGTGGTGCTCAACCGCACCGACAACGGCACTGACCGGCTGCTGGAACTGGCCGAGAAGTATCGCGGCAGCGGTGCGGGCAGTGTACGCCAGGAAGATCTGACATGGCGGGAGTGGGAGGTTGAAAAGCGCCTGGAACACGCCCTCGTCAAAGGTGTTGCCGATTATATCGATGAAGATACGGAAGAGGCCCGCCTCAAGGCGGCGCGCCCGCTGCACGTGATCGAAGGCCCGCTGATGTCCGGCATGAACGTGGTCGGCGACCTGTTTGGCGCCGGCAAGATGTTCCTGCCCCAGGTGGTCAAGTCCGCCCGCGTCATGAAGAAAGCCGTGGCCTATCTGTTGCCCTATATGGAGAAGGAGCGCGAAGAACTCGGCACCGTGGACGAGAGCAATGGCCGCATTCTGATGGCCACGGTAAAAGGCGATGTGCATGACATCGGCAAGAACATCGTCGGGGTCGTGCTGCAATGCAACGGCTACGATGTCATCGACATGGGGGTGATGGTGCCCTGCGAGAAGATCCTTGATGTCGCACGCAAGGAAAAGGTCGATATCATCGGTCTCTCCGGCCTGATCACACCGTCGCTGGATGAAATGGTCAACGTGGCCAGCGAAATGGAACGCCTCGGGTTCGATATCCCGCTGATGATCGGCGGCGCCACCACCAGCCGCATCCATACGGCCGTGAAGATCGAACCGCAGTATCACGGCCCGGTGATTCATGTGAACGACGCCTCCCGGGCGGTCGGCGTCGCCAGCAACCTGCTCAGTGACACCCAGCATGACGACTATGTCGTCGGAATCCGTGCCGAGTACCAGGTGCTGCGTGAGCGCCGCGCCAGCCAGCAGCAGGAGCGCAAGCTGGCCAGCCTGAGCCAGGCGCGCAACAACGCCTTCACCTGGGATTGGCAGCAGTACACCCCGCCGGTGCCGACCTTCGCCGGCACACGGGTGCTGGACGACTATCCACTGGAGGAACTGGTGCGCCGGATCGACTGGACGCCGTTCTTCCGTTCCTGGGAGCTGGCAGGCAAATTCCCCGATATTCTGGATGACGAGGTGGTGGGCATCGAGGCAACCCGGCTGTACCGGGATGCCCGCGCCATGCTTGAGAAAATAGTTAAAGAAAAGTGGCTAACTGCCCGTGGTGTAATAGGTTTCTTCCCCGCGCAGAGTGTCGGTGACGACATCGAACTGCTCAAGACGCCGGGGGGAGAGCCGTTGATGACACTGCACCACCTGCGCCAGCAGACCGATGCCGAGCGCAAGAAGAACAAGCCGAATCTGTGTCTGAGCGACTATGTGGCACCAGCAGGAAGCGGCGTGGAGGACTGGCTCGGGGCCTTCGCCGTGACCACCGGAATTGGCATCGAAGCCCATCTGGCCCGCTTTGAGGCGGACCATGACGATTACAGCAGCATCATGCTCAAGGCCCTGGCTGACCGTCTCGCCGAGGCCTTCGCTGAACGCCTGCATGAGCGGGTGCGGCGTGAGTTCTGGGGCTACGCTGACAATGAGAATTTCAGTAATGACGATCTGATTCGCGAGCGCTATCGGGGCATCCGCCCTGCCCCGGGCTATCCGGCCTGCCCGGACCATACCGAGAAGACGCTGCTGTGGGAGCTGCTGCAACCGGATCAGGCGATCGGCATCTCGCTGACAGAAAGCTACGCGATGTACCCGGCGTCATCAGTATCCGGCTGGTATTTCTCCCACCCGGAGGCCCGTTACTTCGGCACCGGCAAGATCGGCCGCGATCAGATGGAAGACTACGCGCGCCGCACCGGGCACCCGGTGAAGGAGATCGAGCGCACCATCCCGCATCTGCTGGGCTATAACTGATCCGGGTGAGGGCCGTCATCCGAGAGCACGTCTCCCTCGGAGGTGTTGATCCGCACCCTGACGCCGTCCACCAGGCAGTGCATGGCGTCATCCACCCCGGCAACACAGGGAATGCCCAGGGCCTTGGCGAGTAGCGCCGCCGGGTGTCGGGGATCATGGCTGGCCAGCACCATGCCTGCAGCCACGGTCAGCCACGGCAACCAGCCCGGTTCGCACTGGTCGAGCACCACGATATCGCCTGGTGCGAGTTGGGACAGGGCCCAGCCTGAATGAATGACACGGGCCGGGCCGCTGGCGGCGTCCGGCACCAGCGCACGCCCCCTGAGCACCGGTTTTTCCTGCTGGTCCAATCTGACCCCGTAGGCGACCTGGTCGATCATCCAGTCCGGCGCGCCCTGATAGGCGGATGTCAGGTAGCGCACTTTCCGCTCACCGATCTTCTCCGGCGTCAGGCGCGCCTGACCTTGTCCTTGCCACAGCGACCACAGTTCATCGAAATAGACGAAATGAATATCTTCCGCGCGCTTTAGCAGCTGTCGCGCCACCAGCACCTGCCCCATGGTCGCCAACAGACTGCGCAGCTGGCTGCCCAGTTGCTCGCGCAGCGCGGTCGCCTGGGCACGCCAGCGAGCACGGGAGCCCCCGGCCGGTTCGGCGTTACCCAGTTGCGCGAGGATGCTCCGACGCTCTGGCGTCAGCGCCGTCAGTGTTGCCAATTCAGGCAGTGCCGTATTGAAGCGCGGCAGTACCGGGTCCGCACCGAAGCCGGTGTGCGGTGCCAGGGCCTGTTCCTGCCCGGTACCCAGGCGCCGGAGGTTGGCAAGATGTGCGGGCGGTAGCCACTGCGCCAGTTGGGCGGCGGCGGACGCTTCTTCATGCGCCCCGCTATCAGTACCAGTATCGGTATCGGTATCGGTATCAGCATCCGGCGCACAGTAGGCCAGCCAGCCGTCGATGGCGGCAAGCCGCTCGCCGGCGCGATCGTAACGCATCAACTGACGCCACAGCCCTTCGAGATCGCCCAGGGCGGGTGTCGCCGCATCAGCGTGACGCAGCTCCCGGGCCAGGCTGGCCAGCGCCAGGCCGGTGGTCAGCGGACGCAGGCCATCGCGGCGCCACAGCCAGCGCTTCACCTGTGGCGTCTCCCGGGGTTGCCAGGCCGGTGGCAATGCCGCCGCCAGTCTGACGGGGCCGCCTTGCTCATACAGCCGCAGGAAGAACCGACTGTTGCTGTAGATGTGGCTGTGCTGACGACGATAGGGCTCGATGTTGGCCAGGTCATGCCAGCCAAGCCGGTTGCCCAGCGGGCGCCAGAAACCGGTTTTCAGCCAGCGCCCGGCAAGCGTATACCACAAGGGCGCGACGGCCTGTTGCCAGATACCAAAGCCGGCACGCCGGGACCAGGCTTCGTCAGGACGTGGCAGCGATCCCACCGGCAGTGTCTGGACAAGCCACAGGCGATCCCCGTCATGCACCCATTCACAGGCCTGCGGCCGCTCGAAGTGCCGGCGCAACTGGTCAGCCAGGGCCTTGAATTCCGGCGCGCCAATGGCCGCCGCCAGCGCGCTGTCTGGCTGACTGCTGTAGGCCACCTGCCCGTCACGATGCAGGATCAGTCTTTCCTGGGCCCCCTGCTCTACCACGCCTTCAACAATCACATGCGCCAGGTCCTGGCGTACCGGGTGGCGGGTGAATAACACACCGGCCGCACGGCGCCGGGGCAAGGCCTGGATGATCACCTCCGCAGGCGCATCCTGTTTGGAGAAAAGCTGTATCAGCGCCGCGGACAACGCCGTGTCCGAATCCAGATTGACCAGCGACTGGCGCTGCGAACCGGGTGTTGCCGGGCCCTGATGCAGAATCCAGTAGTGGTTGCCTGCACCGGGTTTGCCCGGCAGGGCTTCCAGCTTTGCGGTAACGTCACTCGCCGCCGGCACAGTACCGGCGGCACTCACACACCAGGTTGGTGGTAATGGCAGCCCCAAACCGGCCCACTGCTGCAACCGTTCAGCGCTGCGGGCACTGCTCTCCGGCAGAGCGTCAATGATCATTGCGTTTCCTTGTCATGTTCCGCCAGATAGCGACTGACCCTGTCAGCAATACGGTAACCGGCGCTATAAATGACAGGCGTCAGAATGAGCGCGCCAGCGGCGAGCACCAGCGCGATGGCACCAAAGAGATACGGGGCTTTCATCAGGGTGCTCATGAGGGATTCTTCCCAGTAAAAAAACCACGGGTTATCCGGCGGGAAGAGCCAGATGTGCCACTGATAGAAGACCGCTTTGGGTCCGGCTATCAGCAACCAGAGTAACAGGGGCACGGCCAGTACCAGCGCACTCAGGCAGCGCGATGGCCAGCGCGGTAATCCCGCGCGGCGCGAGGCCCAGGCAGCAGGAAACCAGAGCAGGCACAATAATCCGCTGGCCAGTGTTGCCCGTGCCAGCAGGTCGGCAACGTCCTGGAGATGAAGCACCTCGTCCTGGATCAGCAGCGGCAGCACCCTGCCCTCCGGGCCGGTATATTGAATCGCCGCCAGACCGTTTCCATGATCGTGAACGGCACGTCGTATGGCACGGAATGCTTCGGCGTGTTCCGCCGGGGACAGGGCCTCGAAGCCCGGCCTGGCCTGATTCTCTGGCGCGTAGGTCGCGATGTGTTGTTCGATGCCCAGCAGGCTGTACCAGACGGGATAACCGTAATCGAGGCGGGCCAGCAACCACCAGCTCAGGGCCAGCGCCAGCCAGACACAGATCAACGCGTAGCCGAGCCACAGAAGTCCACGTTTACTCTGGTGGAGTGAGGCGTTAATGCGCATAATCAGGCTCGCCTGAAAAATAACAAATAATAAAGCGAGGTTTTCCCGCCATGCGTAGTGCATTTGCCCTGCTTGGGGTCATTCTTGTCTTGACGGGTTGCGCAACAACTCGATTGCCCCCCGCAGACACCGGCCCGGTGACAACACACCACGAAGCCCGGCGCTATCAGGTGAAGATCCCCACCCATGATGGCATCACCCTGACCGCCACAGTCTACCAGCCTGAATTGGCCGTCGGCGACACCGCACCGCTCATTATTGCGACACATGGCTACGGCGGCTTTCGTGCCAAGCGGCCGATGTCCATTTATGGCCAGACCATGATTACCGGCCAGGCAGCAGTGCATGCCTGGCGTGCAGGCTACTGGGTTGTGTTCTATGACCAGCGCGGTTTTGGTGGCAGCGGTGACAAGGTGAACATGATGGACCCGGAGAAAGAGGTCCGCGATGTATCTACCGTGCTGGACTGGTCACTGGCGCACCTGCCCGGCATCGCCGCCCTGCCCGATGGCGCACCGGCGGTGGGCATGATCGGTGAAAGCTATGGCGCTGGTGCGCAGATACTTGCCTCTTTCAATGATCCGCGCCTGCGCGCCCTGGTGCCCATTGCCGGCTGGCATGATCTCGCTGGCGCGCTGGCCCCCAACCGGCATGTCCGGACCAGCTGGGGCGGCGCCTTGCTTACTGTGCCACCGGTTACCAGCGGCTTTTCGACCCAGGGCATGCGACGCCCCTGGCGCAGCATGATCACCGGCAGTATGAATAGCGAAGTGCGCAATATTCTGGCAGAACGCAGCCCCGCCACCCTGTGCGCCAATGGCCAGCGGCCGCAGGCCGATGCGTTATTGATTCAGGGTTTCCGCGACAGCCTGATGACCATGGACCAGGCGCTGGACAATCGTGCCTGTTTTCTCGACGGCGGTCGCGATGTGCGTCTGCTCGGCATCCAGGGCGGCCATATTCTGCCCTGGCCCGTGCAGAGCTGGTCGGGCAAGCCGTTGTTCAACACCGACCGGCAAATCAATTGCAATGGTCATGCAGAACCCCTGGAAGACCTGATTCTGGCCTGGTGGGATGAGAAGCTGCGCGGTGCAGCCCCGCATGTGCCCGAGATGTGTCTGGCGCTGGATTATGATGAGGCCATCACGCCGAAGAATTTCCCCACCGCCACGACGCCTTTCAGCGTGTCCCGGGAGCAGGTGCATATTCCCATTGCCGGCCTGTTTGAAGGCTTCATGGTTCCGGTGGATACGGGCTATGACCTGGTGCGGGGCATCTGGCGCAATGCAGACCGCCGTGCACTGACGCCCAACGGTGGTCTGGGCCGGCCGCGCTTTATCCCGCTGCATGTGGTGGAGCGGGATGATGAATTACTGCTGGGCATCCCGGAGATTGATCTGCAACTGGCGGGTACAGCCAGTGTGCGCAGCACACGGGTGTTTGTCGGGATCGGCGTACAGCATGCCAACCAGCGCCGTGTGCGGGTCGCCAGCGAACAGCTGACACCGCTCCCCGGCAAAGGGCTGTACCGACAACCACTGGCGCCTGTGTCAGTACCGCTCAAGGCTGGCGACCGCGTCGGGCTGGTGGTCTACGGCTACAGCTGGCAGTACGCCTTCAACCCGTCCTTCTGGTGGAGTCGTGCCCGCTTCAATGGCCAGGTTGCGCTGCCGATTGTGACGAATGGCTGGGAGACCAGGGCGTCACGGTGAGCGAAGGCCGCGCGGTGCGCGCGGCCACATACTGCTCGGGTGTGTAGTCTTCCCCGATGGCATTGCCAAACAGCAGCCTGACAGCGAAACGCAGTTCCCGCTCTGGCGGCCAGCCGCGCAGCGCATAGCCGATGTTCGGCAATTGTCCGGGGAACTGCTCCGGCTTGACCTCCAGCTGGTCATCGTCCTGATAGACCAGCGCCAGCGGAATATCGTGCAGGGCATCCGGCACATCCAGATCGGCCAACAGAATGAAATCGCGTTGTGAATCGAACAGTATCCAGCTGTCGGTGGTGGTCAGCCCCCGCTCGACCAGCTGCTTTTCTTCCGCGTCCATGCGCCCGTCCACCAGCCCACGCAGCTCCTTGCCCCGTGCAGTCTGGACCGTTGCGCCATACTGGGCGTTGCCGTCAATGGACACTGCCACTTCCGGGTCTCGCAGGGTGTTGCGATACAAGGTCGGAATGCGGGCGTAGCTGTGCGCTTCATAGTGATCAGGGTAACGGTGGGCCTGCACCTGAAGGCGCATGACGGGAACGCCGCCCAGCACTACACGGGTTTCCAGATGCATTACGGAGCGGAGCGGACCAACCTTGCTGCCGGCCAGTTGCGGCCGCAGATTGGTGTTGTCGAGGGTCATGCGTGCCCGTCGACTCAGAAAGCCACCGCTCATGCGCATCTTGAGGGTATCGATAATCGATCCTTCGCCCTGGTAGCCGGTATAGCCGAGGTATCGCCAGTTCAGTTCGTTGTCCGGATCGACGTGCAATTGATAGCGCTGTGTCCGGGTGATCCCGGTCTCGATGTCGTGCTCGATATAACGTGCCGGATTGCGCCGGGCATCCCCTTCCACCAGATAAACATAGCCCGGCCCGCCTGTGGCGTCCTCGATGGCCAGCTCTGCCAGCGGTATGACCTCCGCTGGCAACGTCGCATCCGCAGGTGCCCGCGGCCCCACATCCGCGGCCCGGATCAGTAATCGGTCATCGCCCAGAAAATGTGCCGGATCGCCGTCGCGCGCCAGCCCGGATTCCGGAAACCAGACCAGGTCCGCCTCGCCGATGGCATCAATCTGGAAGCTGACGGGCTGCAAGGCGCCGTCTTGCCAGCTGAGCACCGAGATCGCTGCAGCAGGACGACCCGCTGCAGCGCCCAGCTCGCTGGCCCGGTATTCAAAAATGCGGAAGTCCCCGGGCACTACACCAGGCACATCAGCCAGGGCAGGAGGGCAAACCAGGACTGCGGCCAGGGTGCAGGACACCAGGGCCGGTATGCGAGGCAGTGGCATCATGCCCCCCGTCGGAGCGTGGCTCTCACGTTCACTGTGCCTGGAGTCTGGCTGTCGGAGATTTCAACGGCCGATGCACGGATGCCCATGTTCTGTTCCAGCGCCTGCAGCCAGGCAATGACTCTGGCGAATTCCTGCTGCTCAAGCTGCACCCGGGCGGCATCGTTCCCTTCCGGGGTGAAACCACGAAGACTCAGCCCCGCCTCGGAGGCGCTGGCGTTGATCACCGAGATCCAGTCACCGCGATGGGTTTCCGGCCGACTCTCGCTGCTGGCGCGCGCCTGGCGTACCACGTCCGCGTTATCCTGTATCCAGCTGAGCACTCGCTCCCGGGCCAGATAGTTGTTGATCGCGGCCTCGCGACCGTTGAGCACCGGTGCCCACATCAGCAGATAAATCAGCATCAGCCCCAGCGCCGCCGCGAGGACCGCCACAGCGATCTGCTCACGTTCCGCCAGTGACTTGTACCAGGCCCGGGCCGGTTCGCTGGTCGTCATGAACTGCTGGCGCCACCGCTGCAGCTGTTGTTGTAATGATTGTTGCATCAGCCCTGCCCCACTCGCATACGCGCTGTAACGCCGCTGGCCTGGCTGCGTGCGGTGCCAATCTCGGCGCTCAGGCCTGCCGATTGCAACTGCTCACGCAGCGATTCCAGTGCCGAAAAATCCTGTGCATTCAGATCCAGCAGTAACACGCTGTCTCGCTCGTCGTACTGCAGCCGCCGGGGCACCACGCCCTGATCTGCCGCCGCACCGATAATTTCACCCGTTGGGCCCATCAACGCCAGGAAGCCGCTGCCACCCGCGCCGCCGGAGAGCCGGTTGATCTGGGTCTGGAACTCCGTGACGATCATCTGCGGACGGCTCGCGGCAGGGAACAGTTCCTGGTACAGCGCCACGGAGGCCTGTGCGGCTTCCTGCGCTGCAGCCTCGTATTGCCACTTTTGCACCAGCAACAGGCCCCAGACACAGACGAGCACGACAGCAGAGAGCCTGGCCACAGGTATCCAGGGCGCAAGCAATGTCTGCTGCATGCCGGCGGACCCTTTCTGGGGGCGCAGTGCGCCATGCAGCAGGGCAATCCGGTCGCCAGCGGAAATCGCCCGGGCAAAATGGCTGAATAGCTCACCCGCGTCATCAATATGCTGGAAGTCGGCGTCACCCAGCCCCATCAGCGCTGGTAGCGCTGTCGCCTCCGCAACCGGCAGCAGAAGTGCCTGCCCGGGTGCCGGCACACACAGGACGTCTGGCGCCCGGTCACCGGCACTGTGTTCAACACTTGCCTGCAGCCCCTGTTGAAGCACCATGCAAGGCGCCTGATCGCGCAACAGATCCGCATCCACCCAGGCACCGGCGATGCGCACATGGCCCGCCTCACGACACCAGTCCAGCAACTGCTCCAGGCCGTCGCGCTCACAGGCGACAACCGGGTACTGCTCGTCCAGCGCTTTCCCGTGGGCATACCACAGCTCTTCATTGCGGCCCAGAACGGACTCTTCGAGCAGGTACGGCAGCACTTTCTGGATATGCCGCCCCTGGCGCTTGCTCAGCGCCACACGCGTCAGCAGTGCGTCGCCGGAGGACAGGACGAGATGCACGTCACCACGGGCCTGCGCCAGGGCATCTTCGAGCAAGCCCCCGGCGGTATCGCCGTCTGCGGTGCGCCAATAAGCTGCGACGTCAGAGGGTTGCTCTGCGCGCAGCGCACCGGCGGCCAGGTAGATCAATCTGCGTTCATCCATCACTGTTATCTGTTCCGTTATTTATTCCGTCTGACAGCGACTCACTGTAAAAAGGATTGCACGGTGGCTCAAGCGGCCCGAGGATCGGCACCAGTTGCCGGCTGAAGACATCTGTAGGGCCCTGCTCAAGCCGCATGATGCGTGTCACCAGCCGACTGCGCTGATCATTGCGCCGCACGTCGATCATCACCTGGAAGTAGCTGGAACGCACATCCAGTTTGTCCTGCAATGCCTGGCGAGCATCAGCCTCCATGGCACTGAAAGGCGCCTGCGCCATCAACTCATCAATCGAACCGATAGCCCCCTCTTCCCGCAACGCCACAATCTGCTGGGTCCCGGCACTGCCCACATTATCAGCAAACACGGCGTCGAGCACCGGTTGCGCTGCGGTATTGACGTTGAGTCGGGCGTCCAGCGGCAATGCACTGAACAGGCCCCAGAACAGCGGATCCGGCACATCGCCGGCGGTCATGCTGCGCAGGGCCCGCAATTCACTTTCATGTACCACCGGAGCGTTGGGTGTGCGGCGCCAGCGGTAATCCGGATCCTCGGCGCCCTCGATACCGTCGACGATATTGTTGGAGTCGATCCAGTCGGCCATTTCGTGGGACAGCCGTTCGGCCTTGCCCGGATCGGTCAGTGTTGACCGCAACAGGGCCGCCAGACGCTCTCGCCAGATCTCGTCGCGCACGAACTCGGTACCCTGCTGGGTCACCAGCCAGTTGAGATTGAAACGTCCCTGCAGATCCTGAACGGTGGCGCTGAGCACGGCGTCCTCATAGGGCGTCGGCGGCAGGTTCACCGGCCACTGCTCCTCCACGCAATCATCCACCATGGCGTTATTGTTGCGGTCGTCCTCCAGGTCATCAATCAGTCCCTGAATGGCAACCGTCTCCGCCGCAATGGCGTACTGGTAGCGCTGATCCCAGTCTGTCAGGTTTTCGGTGCGGGCGCGGAAGCGGTCTTGCCGGAACATGACCTCAGTGGCGATCACCGTCATCAGGGAGACGATCATCAGCACCACAATCAGGGCCATACCTTGCTGGCGACTGACACCCTGGCGACTGGAGCGTGTCATGGCTGGCTCCAGGGATTGACTACCGTGCGGTAGAAACGCTGGATGCTTGTCTCGTCCAGAAAAGTCAGTTCCATATCGATGCTGCGCGGCAATCGCTGGAACAGTGGCGGGGTCTGCGCCAGCTCGACGTCCGGCCACTCGTCCCGCCAGATCCATTCACCCTGGGGCCCGCGATCCAGAAACCGGAAACGGATCTCTTCCACATCGCCGAGGATGATCGTGTCCACCGGTTCAGTGCCCTGGTTCTGATCAACCGCCGGCCAGTGGCGGCGAATCAGCTGCTGGTCCTCGTCAACAAAGTATGCGACGCGCTGCATCTGGCTGCGCTGACGCAGATCGAACGGGTTGGCCCAGCCCAGGCGCGTGAATTCGAACTGTTCGAGCGTGCCACGCACGGCAGGTTGCGTATCACCAAACGCATCGCGGGCAGGTCGTGCCACCAATTGCTCGATATCCTGTGCCAGAAAAATCAGCGCGCGCTGCCGGTCCTCCTGGCTGGTGGCGTGCCGAGCGAGAATGTCGCGGTTATCCAGCGCTGTGCTGAATGCGAGCTGCGCAGCCATATACATGAACGCGAACAGCGCGATGGCGATAACCACTTCCAGCAGCGTAAAGCCCGACTGCCGGGATCGTGAAGACTCTGCTGTGAGCGTCATGCGCCGCCTCCCCCGTCATCAGGCTGGACTTCCACTGCTTCGGCGGCGGGCTTGCCGAGCAGACTGGTCAGTACATAGAGCACAGAGCGCTCCCTGCCACCGGTGGCCTCGGGGCCAACCTCGATATCCACCCGGCGCGTATCCGGATAGGGACCGTTGCTGATACGTGTGCGTATCTGCCAGGTGCGTGTGTCGCGCTCGAGTTTTTCATCCTGAATGCCGTTATCCGGCCACTCCTGGTATACCTGCAACTCAACCAGCTTGTTGGTGGCGACCATATACGCCTGGGTGCGGTCATCCAGCATGCTGGTATTCACGGCGGCGGTGCCCATGCTCTGCATCAGTGCCATGATGGCGAAGACAAGGATGCCCAGCGCCACCAGCACCTCGAGCAGGGTGAAGCCGCGCTGGCGCCTTGCAGGCTCGCGCTTCATAGCTCGTCGTCCTCGATGCTAACGCGGGAAAAGGCACTGAGATTCAGCACCACCGGCATGCGTTGTGAGCCGATCAGTTCAAGCGTCAGCCTGGCAGGCGTCGCTTCGCCGCTGGGAAAGAAAAAAAGCTGTGGCCGGGTATCCTTGTCGTCCCCGTCCTCACCCGCAACCAGCCTTGCTTCGGCCGCCGTCGCAATAGTGATACCGCCATGACTGTCGGAGGCCTCTTCTTCGGGGGTATCGAGGTCCCACTCCAGGCGCAGATCATCATCGAGGCGCCAGGTTTCAAGACCGACGCGGGACTGGCCGCCAAAGACGACAAATTTCTGTTCCGCCGGATCAAACCGCATGGGTATCACCCGGTTTTCCTCCAGGCGCACGCCCAGCAGCTCGCCGCTGAAGACGCTGTGCTCGCCCACCGAGGCGAGCACGTCCTGCAGGCGCAGCGCCCCCTGATCAAGGTCTCTGTCGTTACCGACAATCATGTTCGGCACCAGCAAGGCGGCGAACACCCCTATCAGAACAATGACGATGAGGACTTCAATCAGCGTGAAGCCGCGCTCAGTCTCGGCGCTGGAGCTCACGGTAGTTGAGATCGGCATTGTTGCCCTCGCCGCCCTCGACGCCGTCAGCGCCCAGGGAAATCAGGTCATAGGGCCCGGACGAACCGGGACTGATATAGACGTAATCATTACCCCAGGGGTCCTCAGGAATGCGCGAAAGATACCCGCCCTCGGGCCAGCTCCGGGCATTGCTCGGGCGCTCCACCAGCGCCCGCAGCCCCTCTTCCGTGGTCGGATAGCGGCTGTTGTGAAGCCGGAACATGTCCAGTGCCGAAGCAATGCTGGCCATATTGGACTTTGCCAGGTCCACGCGGGCCTGCTCCCCCTGGCCAATCACATTGGGCACGATCATTGCGGCCAGAAGCCCCAGAATGGCCACCACCACCATGATTTCAATCAGCGTGAGGCCTTTCTGGGCCTTGCGCCGCGCCTGAATATTCATCTCTTTCTCCGCTTGTTGTCTGTTGCCGATCCACATCCCCGAAGCGGGATGCCATTGACCGTACGCCAACCCCGTAAGTCCATCGTGCAAGTATTGCATCAAATACCGAAAAGCGCGTTCATCTGCATGATCGGCTGCATCATCGCAATCACGATCAGCGCCACCAGTGACGCCATCACCAGCAGCATGGCAGGGCCCAGCAGCCCCACCACTGTATTGACCACACCGGTCAACTCTCGTTCCTGATACTCCGCCGCACGATTCAGCATGCGATCCAGCTCGCCACTGGCCTCACCGCTGGCAATCATCTGCACGAGCATGGGCGGGAAATAGCCGCTGACTTCCAGCGCCCGGCTCAGGCTGCCACCTTCACGGACCTTGCTCGCCGCCTTCTTGACCGCTTCACGCACCGCCAGGTTGCCTACCACCTGGCTGGAGATGGCCAGCGCCTCCACCAGGGGCACGCCACTGCGTGAGAGGATGCCCAGGGTGCTGGCCAGACGTGAGCTGTCGGCAGTACAGATCAGCTTGCCAAACACCGGCATGCGGGCCAGGCGCTGGTGCACGCGCATGCGGAATGCGGGTGAGCGCATGGCCCGGGCAAAGGCGAAGCCGCCGGTGACGATCAGCACCACGGCAAGCCATAACCAGTCGCGGAAAAAGTCACTGACGGTGATCATCACCCGGGTCAGTGTCGGCAACCCCTCTTCATTCCGGGCGAACACTTCCACCATGCGCGGGACCACGTAGGTCATCATCAGTGTGATGATCAGAATCGAGAACACCATGATGAAAGCCGGATAGATCAATGATTGCATCACTGAGCGGCCGGTATCGTGCCGGTTCTCCAGATATTCTGACAGCTGCTCCAGCACCTGTTCCAGATGGCCGCTCTGCTCGCCCGCGGCTACTGTGGCACGGTACATTTCCGGGAATGCCCGGGGGAATTCGCCCATGCTCTGTGCCAGACCATAGCCCTCGGTCACCTTGGCCCGCACTGCCAGTACGATACGCTCGATATGCGGGCGCCCCGCCTGGCGGGCCACCGCAGACAAGGCCTGCTCCACAGGCATGCCGGAGCGGATCAGCGTGGATAGCTGGCGCGTAATCAATGCCTGTTCTGCGGTATTCAGGCGCCCGGAACGGGAGAAGCTGGAGAACAGCGTACTGCCGCTCTTGCGGTCACGGGTCTCGCGTACCTCAAGCGGCACCCAGCCCTTGTCGCGCAGCTGTTGGCGAACCTGGCGGGCGCTGTCGGCTTCCACCATGCCCTTGCGGACCTTGCCACGCGCATCCAGTGAACGGTATTCAAACGCCGACATAGCGGAGCTCCCTTCCCTGCTCAGCTCTCACGGGTAACACGCAGCACTTCCTCCACGGTCGTGTCGCCAGCCAGCACCTTGCGCCAGCCGTCGGTGCGGATCCCGGGGGTGCGTTTGCGCGCGTGGCGCTCCAGGTGTTGTTCGCTGGCCTTGTCATGAATGAACTCGCGCATCTCGTCATCCACGACCACCAGCTCGTAGATACCGGTCCGGCCCCGATAGCCCTGATGATTACATTCATCACAGCCCTTGTGGCGGTAGAGGGTCACGCTCTCCCCTTCGGCATAGCCCATCAATGCGAGCTCGCCGGCGGAGGCCTGGTAAGGTTCCTTGCAGCTGTCACACAACACCCGCACCAGCCGCTGTGCCATGACGCCCAGCAAGCTGGAGGACAGCAGAAATGGCTCGATCCCCATGTCCTGCAATCGGGTCACGGCACCGACCGCCGTGTTGGTGTGCAATGTCGAGAGCACCAGGTGCCCGGTAAGACTGGCCTGGACCGCAATTTCAGCGGTCTCCAGATCCCGGATCTCACCGATCATCACCACATCCGGATCCTGACGCAGGATCGCTCTCAGGCCGCGGGCAAACGTCATGTCCACCTTGTTGGAGACCTGGGTCTGACCGATGCCCTCAAGCTGGTATTCGACCGGGTCTTCCACGGTCAGGATGTTGCGCGAGGAATCGTTGAGCTCTGTCAGGCTGGCGTACAGGGTGGTGGTCTTGCCCGAGCCCGTGGGGCCGGTGACCAGAATGATGCCGTGGGGTTTGTGAATCTGCGCCATCATTTCCTGATAGCACACATCGCCCATCCCCAGATGGCCGAGTTGCAGGCGCCCGGCCTGCTTGTCCAGCAGACGCAGCACCACCCGCTCGCCATTGCTGGCGGGCATGGTCGACACACGCACATCCACGTCACGGCCGCCGATGCGCAGGGAAATACGGCCATCCTGTGGCACCCGCTTTTCAGCGATGTCCAGGCGCGCCATCACCTTGATCCGTGACACCAGCAGCGGCGCCAGCTCGCGCCGGGGGGAAAGGATCTCCCGCAGCACACCGTCCACGCGCATGCGCACCAGCAGGCGACGTTCGAAGGTCTCGATATGGATATCCGAGGCATTCTCGCGAATGGCTTCCTGCAGCAAGGCGTTGATCAGACGGATGATCGGCGCATCGTCCTCTTGCTCCAGCAGGTCAGACGTTTCCGGCAGTGCCTCGGCCAGGCTGGCCAGATCGATGCCCTCGAGGTTGTCTGCGGCTTCCGCCGCCGCGCCCCGCTGCTGCTCATAGGCGATCGCCATGGCACCGGCAAAGCCGCCTTCGTCCAGCGCCACGACCTGCGGCAGGTCACCCAGCCAGCGGCGCACTTCGGCAAACACCTGGATGTCTACCGGCGGCACGCAGCACAACTGCCGTGCCGGCCCGCTGCCGCGCAGCAGGACCTTGTGGCGACGGGCATAGCTGTAGGGCAGCATCTCGCGGGATGCCACCGCCGGGATGATGTCATCCTCAAGCTCCGGGCCAATCTCAGCTTCCGACATGCGCCTGCTGTCTCTCCTGTCCGTGTAACTGATCCTGAATCTGGCACCGACCCTTTCCCGGATCAGTACCGCTCCATCAATGCCTCGACAATCCCGCGACCGGCATCCGTCATGTCCAGGAACTGGAAACCGGCCAACCAGCCCTCTCCAGCGTCCTCATCGCGACACCAGACCACGCGGGCATCGAAACTCATGGTGTTGAGCCCGTTGATCTGCTCTGGCAGCACGACGCTCAGCGCCATGCGCTGTCCTTCGTCAAGGGCCTTGCGGGTAGACAGCTTGAAGCCGTCAATGCTCACATTCAGCAGCCGCCCTACATTGCCACCAGTCGTGCGGTCGAACAATACCATCTCCCGGAATACCTTCTTGCGGGGGTAGCGCCGGGCGTCGCGCACCTGGCGCTCAGCACTGGAAAGGTCATCACCGGAGAACTCCCGAAACAGCACCACGCAGCCGCTGAAGGCGTCGCCACGCTGGTTGATCGGGCTGGCGCTGATATCGATACCCCGCCCTGCCCCGTCCACCGGGCGGGCAAACAGCGGCTGCTCATTGCGCCAGGAAGCCCCTTCGCTGCAATGCTCCAGCAGCGCCGAACCCTGCCATTGCCAGGGGGTATTGCCTTCCTGATCCATGAACAGAATGCCGCTGAGCTGCGCGCCGACCAGATCATCCCGATTGCAGCCGAGCAGTGTACAGGCGGCATCATTACAGAATGAGATAGAGCCCTCGGCGTCGGTGCCCAGCACGCCCTCGCCCAGCGCCTGCAGCAGTCGCTCGTTTTCGTCCTTGAGGCGCTTCATCTGGACGACGGCCTGCTGCAGTTTGCGTTTCTGCATATCCAGGTCCAGGAAGACATTCACCTTGGCTTCCAGAACCTGCTTGTCGATCGGTTTGAACAGGTAGTCAACGGCGCCCGCTTCATAGCCCTTGAAAACGTAGCTCTGCTCTTTACTGATGGCTGTGACAAAGATAATCGGAATGCTGCGTGTGCGACGGCTCTGGCGCATCAACTCCGCCACCTCGAAGCCATCCATCTCCGGCATCTGCACATCCAGAAGCACCAGCGAAAAATCCTGCTTCAGCGCCAGTTGTAATGCCTCATTGCCGGACGTGGCCATGACCAGATTGCGATTCGGCGCCTCCAGAATCGCTTCCAGTGCGATGAGATTTTCCTTGTGGTCATCAACGATGAGAATATTCTGCCTGATCATGCGCCCAACCCGAATACGAGTTCAGAAATCACATCACCGATGTCATCAAGATCGTGAATCTGGTCGATGCATCCGGTGGCGATGGCGGCCTCTGGCATGGTCCGCGCTTCCGCGGTAACCGGTGACTGAGCCATGGTGATTCCTCCTCTTTGTTTTATATACGTTATACCGGCTGCCCCGTCGTCATTGGCGCCAGTGAGGATAACCCCAAGCAAACCCGGGCCATAAACATGCCCGGCGGAGAAAAACAGTTCATCAATAGAAGGCCGGGAATAATTCACCGGCGCAGCAAGTGAATAACACACTGTATGGTCAACATCCACCAGCATGTGATAGCCCGGTGGCGCAACATATACACTTCCAGCCTCAATGGGTTCCTTCTCCATTGGCGCGACCACGCGCATCGCCGTACGCGTATCCAGTATCCAGGGCAGCTTGTCTCCCCCCGAGGGATGCTGGTGCTGCACCACCAGCACTGGCACCGGCAGGTTGGCAGGCAACTTGCCAAGCACCCGGCTGTATGCATCGAGCCCACCCCATGAGGCTCCGATTACCACCGCATTGATCCGTTGCCGCATTACACCCTGCCGTCATTGATCCGCGTCACCAGCTACTTGTCGCCCCGATGTTTCTCCGCTTCATAGGCAGCGCGATATGCCTGGGCTTCCTTGAGCTTGGCCTGAAGCTCCCGGCGCTGCTGGTCCAGCTGCAGGAAGAAGTTTACCTTGCTTTGCAGGATCAGTGGATCCAGTGGCTTGAACAGATAATCCACGGCGCCGGACTGGTAGCCCTTGAACACATATTTCTGTTCCTTGCTGATCGCCGTCACAAAGATAATGGGGATATTCTGCGTGTCCTTGCGCTGACGCATCAGCTCGGCCACTTCGAAACCATCCATGCCCGGCATCTGCACATCCAGCAGCACAAGGGACACATCCTCCTTGAGCAGCACCTTCAATGCTTCCGGCCCGGAGTGTGCCTTGATCAGTTCCCGGTTTGGCGCCTCGAGGATCGCGTCCAGGGAGACCAGGTTTGCGGGCTGGTCATCGACCATCAGTATCTTCTGCTGGGTCATCGGGTTTCTCTTTTCATCAACTGTCGTTTGCGGAAAATCCGCATATCAGCCACCACCGGCTCGAAATGCTCTTCGCAGGCCGAAAAGCGCAGGCTCTCCTTGGTGCCAAGACACAAGTAACCGCCCATGTCGAGGCTGTCCCGGAACAGGCGGAAGACCCGCTGCTGCAGATCACGATCAAAGTAGATCAGCACATTTCGGCACACGATCACGTTCATTTCACCAAAAACCTGGTCTGTCGCCAGGTCATGGTCGGCAAACACGATATTGCGCTTGAGGCGTTGGTCCATGATGACGCCGTCGTACTTGGCCGTGTAATAGTCTGCCAGCGATGTCTTGCCGCCCGCGCGGCGGTAGTTCTCACTGTATTGCTTCACCGCAGCGTAGGAATAGATGCCCTTTTTTGCCGCAGCCAGCACGTTCTTGTCGATATCCGTCGCGTAGAGCATGGCCCGGTCATACAGGCCCTCCTCTTCCAGCATGATCGCCATGCTGTAGATCTCCTCCCCCGTGGCACAGCCGGCGTGCCAGATCTTGATGAACGGGAAGGTCTTGAGCACCGGAATCACTTCTTCGCGGAATGCCCGGTAAAACTCGGGATCGCGGAACATCTCGGTGACATTCACCGTCAGGTCATTGAGCAGCGTCACGAAGAACTGCTGATCCCGCAGCACCCGGTCCGTCATCGCCATGATCGAGCTCATACCGGACATGCCGAGACGATGCAGCACCCGGCGCCGCAGGGACGCCTTGCTGTAACAGCGAAAGTCATAGCCGTAGAGCTGGTATATCGCCTCCAGCAACAGGCGTATCTCGATATCCTCGATGCTGACCTGCTCATCGGTGACTGACTCAGGCGTCTTCATACTCGCCCCGCCTACTTGTGCAGCCAGACGCGCATCAGCGACGTCAGCCTGGTCATATCAATGGGTTTGGAGCAGTAATCATTGGCGCCCGCATCGATGCATTTGGCACGGTCATCCTTCATCGCCTTGGCGGTCAGCGCCAGGATCGGCAACTTGCGGAAGCGTTCCTGGCTGCGGATATGACCCATCGCCTCGTAACCGTCCATTTCCGGCATCATGATGTCCATCAGGACAATATCCGTGTCCGGCATTTCCTCAAGCTGTTCCAGCGCCTCGCGGCCATTATTGGCAATGGTGATATCGAAACCCAGCTCTTCGAGCTGCGCCGACAGGGCATAGATATTGCGCATGTCATCATCGACCAGCAGCAGCTTCTTGTTCTCGAAGACATCATCGCGATGCTCCACCGCCTGCCCCGAGTTGCGCGCATGGGATGGCAGTGTGGATTCCAGCCAATGGAGGAACAGCGATGCCTCGTTGAGCAGCCGCTCCGAAGAACGTTCAGTCTTGAGGATAATGCGGTCCGCGTACTTGCGCAGCTGGGCTTCCTCGTCCCGGGTCAGGTCCTTGCCGGTGTAGATGATGACCGGCACCGTGTCGTACTCATCACTGTTATGCAGGGTTTCCAGCAATTCGAACCCGGTCATGTCCGGCAAGGTCAGATCCAGAATCATGCAGTCGAAGACCTGGCTGCGCAGGGCAGCCAGCGCCTCCGCACCATTGACCACGGCGGTAATCTCGACGCCTTTCTGGTCAAACAGCTCGCGAATGCCTTCATGCTGGATTTCACTGTCTTCCACCACCAGCAGGCGGCGCACGTTCTTGGAGATGGCCGTCTCGATCTTGGCAAAGGCGCCCAGAATCTGTTCCTTGTTGACCGGCTTGGTCAGGAAATCGATCGCGCCCAGATCCAGTGCCTTCTTGCGCTCATCCTTGCCGGACAGGAAATGCACCGGGATATCCTGGGTGCGCGCATCCGCCTTGAGCCGCTCCATCACTTCCCAGCCATCCATGCCCGGCAGGCCGATGTCGAGAATGATCGCGCTGGGCCGATAGTGACGGGAATACTCCAGACCACTCTCGCCGTCATTGCAGACATGCGCTTCCAGGCCATAGTCCGCCGCCAGATCCACCAGCACTCTGGCAAAGTCATCATCGTCTTCAATGATCAGCACGCTTTTTTCACGCACCGTGAAGCCATCTTCTTCAGACTGGTGCTCTGCCATCTGGCGGAACGCATCATGGGCCTGGGGCAGCCCCTGCATGGATTCAGCGATGCCCTCTGCTTCGCTGCGCTCCACGGTGTCCACATCACCCAGGGGCAGATACAGCATGAAGGTACAGCCCATGCCCTCGCCTTCGCTGTAGATGTCGATCTCGCCACCCAGCAAACGGGCCAGCTCGCGGGAAATGGTCAGGCCCAGGCCGGTGCCGCCATACTTGCGACTGGTGGTGCCGTCGGCCTGCTGGAATGCTTCGAAAATCAGGCGCTGCTTGTCCTGGGCAATACCGATGCCGGTATCAATCACCGAGAAGCGCACGGTCTGTTCCGGCACCAGCTTGCGGCCAGGCAGGGTTTCCTCTGCACCCGGCATGTCCATGCGCAGGGTCACGCTGCCATGCTCGGTGAATTTCATTGCATTGGAGAGCATGTTCTTGAGCACCTGCTCCACGCGCTGGCGATCCGTGTACATGCGCTCTGGCAGGGTCTCGCCCAGTTCCACCTTGAACTCAAGCCCCCGATCTTCAGCCACATGGCTGAAGTTGCGCCGGAAATGCTCGGAGAATTCGGCCATATGGATATCATCAATGATGAGCTCCATCTTGCCTTCTTCGATCTTGGAGATATCCAGAATATCGTTGATCAACGACAGCAGGTCTGTGCCTGCGGAATGAATCACTGACGCGTGCTCTACCTGCTTCTCGTCCAGATTGCCGCGCTTGTTCTCGGCCAGCGCGTTGGACAGAATCAGAATGCTGTTGAGCGGCGTGCGCAGCTCGTGGGACATGGTGGACAGGAACTCGGACTTGTAGCGCGATGACATTTCCAGCTCGCGCAGCTTCTCCTCGAGCTCAAGACGCAGCTGCTCCAGCTCCCGGTTCTTCTTGGTCACCTCCGCCTTCTGCTCGGACATCAGACGCGCCTGGGCTTCAAGCTCTTCATTGGTCACCCGCAGCTCTTCCTGCTGGGCCTGGAGGCTTTCTTCAGAGGCCCGCAGTGCCTGCGTCTGCGCTTCCAGCTCTTCGTTGATGGCCTTGAGTTCTTCCTGTTGCTGTTGCAGGCGCGATTCGGATGCAGACAGGTCCATCGCCTGCTGCTCCAGATCTTCGTTCACCTTGCTCAGCTCGTATTTCTGATTCTCGAGCTCTTCCGCCTGAAGACGCGTCTGCTCGAGCATGTGCGCCAGCCGCACCCGGCTCTGGGCGGTATGGACAGCGATGGCGATGTTGCGCACACCCATTTCAAGGAAGGTCAGATCGTCTTCACTGAATTCCCGGAAGGCCGCAATTTCCAGCACGCCCTTGATCTCGTCTTCATGCACGATCGGAGTCACCACCACATTACGTGGTGTGGCTTCGCCGGTGGCCGAGGAAATACTGAGATAATCGTCCGGCACCCGCTGCAACAGAATCTGTTTCTGCTCCAGGGCGCACTGGCCGACCAATGCTTCACCCAGAGCAAACTCATTGGCCAGATTCTTGCGGCGCTGCATGGCATGGGAGCTGCTCAACTGCAGTTTTTCGGCAACGGTGTCGAAGATGTAGAAGGCACCCACCTGG
Source organism: Alcanivorax sp. (assembly GCA_022565695.1). Taxonomy (GTDB): domain Bacteria; phylum Pseudomonadota; class Gammaproteobacteria; order Pseudomonadales; family Alcanivoracaceae; genus Isoalcanivorax. The sequence goes on from JAIUME010000002.1 coordinate 244,618, forward strand.
GCATCGAGGGTCGGCACCAGATAGTTGAGCATGTTGTTGCCGAGTTGCTGCAGGGTCATGTCCCCGCGCATGCGGTCATTCAGTTCGGCGAGCTGTGTTTTCAGTCGTTCTTCTCGGCGGTCATGGTCACGATTCGTCTTGAGCGTGTCGCGCATCGAGCGAATGGCGTACAGCAGACGACCGGTTTCATCCCGGCTGTCGGCAATAATCTCCGCATCCCAGTCACCCTCGGCGATGGTGTTGGCCGCACCCACGGCATACAGCAGGCGCCGGGTGATGCCGCGGGTAATGACCCAGGCCAGCAGACTCAGCAGAAGCAGCGCCGCAATACTGACAGCCAGGCCGAAACGCTGGGTGCCGCGACTGTCGGCACGCGCAATATTGAGCTTGTCATGGAACTGCTGGTACAGACCCCGTTCGAACTGGCGCTGAAGGGCCTCGTACTCGCGCTGCAGGGCAACCACGCCCTGGCGGCGCGCGCCGATCTGCGCCATGTCCACGTCGGGATTCAGGGCGTACTGTGTCAACGCCTCCCCGGCATCCAGATAGCGATCCAGGGTTTCAGACAGCACCGCAATTTCCGGCGCCAGGGACGGGTCCGCCTCGGCAATGGCCTGAAGCCCCTCGGAATAGGCCATGGCCAGTTCCTGAGCTTCCAGATAAAGCGTCGCATCGTTCATGAACATCGCCCGCAGGGCGGTTTCACGCATATTGGCGTAAACGAGGTTGTTGCTGTTGACGGCCTCGAGTACCGGGAAATGCTGCTGCTCTATGGTACTGAGCTGATAGATATTGTCTTCGGAGGCGTAGTAGCTATATACGAAGTACGCCAGGAAGGCGAGTATGCCCATCGCGGCCACGGATACGATCTTGAACCGTATAGACACTGTCTTGAACCAGCTCATCAAGGTCCCCTTACACTGCAAGCCTGCACCGCAATGCGGTCAAATCATTGTTGTAGTTTGCCGCCCGGCTATACAGCTGGGTCAGACGAAGTTCGTAGGCTAGCAGAATATCCTGATCCGGGACAATAAAATACCTCAGGACAGAGGCTTAGCTGGCTGATTTGTATGGATTTTATTAACGGAGGTAATGGCAGAATGCCAGCAGAGGTGCATGACAGCGGCATGTGGCAGCAGTGGCGGAAATGGTGCCCGGGGCCGGACTTGAACCGGCACGTCCCGAAGGACAAGGGATTTTTAAAGCGGAATTTCCGCATTTTCACAGCTCTCAACAGTACTGACAGGCGACCAACTTTTCCTTTAATATCAAATGCTTGGGACAACAAGACATTGCGAAGGCCCATTGGTTTAAGTCAGCCAGTTATAGCAGCCTAGAGATTAATTTGCGCGCCGTAACTTCTTGTTCTCGCACTCAAGCTTCTTCGTACGTTGCGCCTCGACCCTGATCCTACTAGGCCGTTCACCCGCATCAACCTCGGGCGCTTAACCCATTTCAGCGAAACATGCGGCACGTAGTCAATCATGGAGGAAGGCATTTCGAGCTGCCTTCAGCGACAAGTACTTGCCATGGCGCTCCTGCACAAGTCATACCGCCCGCGCTCTAATCTCAGGGAAAAACTTGTATGCCTCTATTTTCTTCTCAGATACAGGATTGTATGCGATACCCAGGGCGATTCACTTTCTCAGTTTCACAAATAGCTGCGTTGGCATGGTTCCTCCTTCAACCGGCACATTAAGGTGTGCGAGCTGTTGCACCTGGGCGTCAATATTCCGGCCATCCACATCAAAGAAGGTCTGATGTGCAGACGCTGATCGGCCGCAGCGCCAATAGCTTATACCCTGATCCAGGCGCACCGTCAGAGCCTTGCCAGACTCGAAAACCAGCTCCAGAAGCCGACCATGCCCCACTGAGTGGATATCACCGGAATGCACCCTGGCCGTAATGCCAAAGTAATCAAAGGTCGCCTCACAAACCCCATCGCGTAGATCACGGTCGGCCCAATCAGACCAGATCTTTCTGCGCGCCTGGTTAACGCCGGCCGGACGACAGTCAGTGGTGTGAATCTTTACTTGAGGAACATCAAACCGCACCTGAGATACCATAGCGCGAAGGCCATCAATCACCTGGGCAAGCAGAGCAACCGAAATGGGGGTAAAAAGGTATCTGTCCCGATAATTCAACTCCACCAGCGAGTCGCTCTCGTCGCCAAGCAACGCTTTCAGGCCAGGATGCTCACTGGACAAGACCTCCCAGAAGCGCACACCGAACTTCTGAAGCGGGCCGTCCAACTGATCCTGAACCTCCAGCTCGCGGTCGCCCTCCAGAACGGCCGGGGGGTCGCGACGTATCTGTGATCCTTCGATCCGCTTTAGCTCAATATTCTCCGGGCCGGGAGAGCAGTGGGTTACCAACAATGCCTGCTCGGCCCAACCAGGCCCAAACTGAGTGCTCGCGGCGTCCCGAACTGCCCAAACGCGACTTTCCTTTGCGCCACTGGCCTCGGCAATCAAGTTGCCGCCTCCAACTGCCACCGCCGCTGCTGTACTGAACAACGCTATCTGGGGGTGGGCAGCCAAGCCAGCCAGCAAATCACGATCTTCGTCGGACAGATGATCAAGTACAGGAGCGGGCATCACCAGCTCCACTTGCACCCCGTGGCTCGCCAGTCGGTATGCGCCTTCGCGAAGTGGACTTGGACCCAAGTCCCAATCATCGACGCCGCCGCCGAGGAAAAACCGCACTTTATCAATGCCGGAACCCGACAGCGTCAGCCAGAGTGCCTCCAACAGCGGCTTGTACTCCATGTGTGTACCGGGGCCAAAATATTGCAGCTGGTCAGGCAATGCCAAAGCAGCCATCCACTCCGTTGAGAGAAAGCGTAACGCGGCGTGCCGGTCCAGTCGTTCCGAAGCAAAGCGCTGGTCGAAATCAAGAATACAGTGTGGACAAGCACTGTCGCAGGCCGCTGGGCAGTCAAGTTGCTCGCGGGCCTTACCCAATAAGTCAACGACAAAGCGATAGGCGCCGGAGGCATAGCCAGCCGCATGCCGGTCGTAGATCACGATCGACCGGCATGGCGCTCCGTTTTCCGCGGCCGTTGGCTTTACATCACACCCCAACTCCTGTGCCTGAACGCCGATCAGCGCGGCCAGCGAGTCTCGTAATGCCACTGCGATGCTGCTTGCCGCTGCGTCGTCGTTCAACCAAATACCGGCGGCGGACTTGAGCTGAATCTCCAGAACATCAGTCCAGGATTCACTACCGAGAGTAATCTCCTGCTTGATCTTCCAGGAGTCAAAGCTACCAGGACAGTCGAGCTCATCTCCCCGCGCACGGCGTAATTTTCGGTGAGGTTTCTTGAATACGTCAGGCAAGCCACGATCGGGTGCCATTGGCTCGGCTCGGCCACATTCCAGACACAACGCGTAGCCAGTGCCGTTAACACCTCGGGATTGATTGAATATATGCCCGCGCGGGGTACACCGAAAACGGCCCAAGGCGGGATTCTCTAACGGCGCCCAATCCCCTTCTGCATCTACCCAGGGCTGTTCTACGGGGACAAAATGCTGGGTGCTGATATCATTTGAAGGGTCTTGATAGAAGTCCACTGCGAAGCCGGCCGGGACCAGAAATTGCCTGAGATTCTTCTCGTGGCACTTGATTTCCGCGCCACACTGGTCGCAATGAAGCGCGCCCTTGAGGTTTAGCGCCGAACCACTCGAGCCACAACTGCTGCAGCGCCAGGCAAAGCGAATTTCCTGGATCTCCTTTGCGCCCTGCTCGCTCGCGGGAATATGCCAATTGAGCGTCACACCTGCGGACCTGTACATCAGACCGTCCATAACGATTTCAGAGCCTGGCGCATACTCACGCAGCGCCGTAACAATATCCCGGCTTGCCAGCTCCCGGCGTTGAAAACGGTTGTCCTCGCGGGATGACTCAGAGCGACGACGCTGCTGCTCTCGTTTGAAACGACCAATCGTCATGTTGTCGAAAGACGTAATATTGGTAGGGAATCCATAGGCGGGCAGAAACCCCTCACCCGCCAGTTCTCGCAAAAGATATTCGCCCTTCAACCGTTCCTTTTGCATCCGGACTGCCATCACGGCAGGCTCCCTGTCAGAGCCCGAGCGGGCCAGCGATTCTTCCTCCTGACAAAGATTATCGTGGGTTCTCAGCCAACGCTCGTTGATCGCTGAAAGCGCATCCGCCGAACCATCAAGCAATCGATTGACGGGATAGCCATCAAAGATACTATGCCTGCAGATCTCTGCCAGACCCGACTTGAGTTCGTCAAGATCAGATCCACCCCCGGAGCGACACCAGGCGATAAACCTTCTGGCAACAGAGGGATCGCCAAGGAAGAACGCACCACAGGCAAGTTTCAGCTGTTCACCACCGGAGGCATCCAGCACCCCCAGTAGAAACTTCGATAAGAAGTAGGAATTGATATGCCGAGCCGTAATCACTGGACTATCGAGCGCAACACGAGGCGCTGGAAGCGCCGTATCAAAAGCCCAGCGGCTATTGGCAAACACCCCTTGATCATGTGGATTGGACTTGCAAACAGTCAGAGCCAGGGATCGTGTTTCCTTGCGCCGACCGGCGCGCCCTGCTCGCTGAAGGTAGTTGGACGGGTGCGGTGGGACATTGTTCATCGCTACCATACTGATGCCGCCAATATCGATCCCCATCTCCATGGTAGTGGAGCAAGATAGCAGGTTAATATCGCCAGCCTTGAATGCTTTCTCGTACCCGTCGAGGGTCTTCGAGTCTTGCTGAGCGGAATGCTCTGCGGTGGTGTAATACAGGGATAGCTCTAGCACCATGTCATGCAAGGTGCCCCACAAACCCTCCCGGCGAAGATCGGCAATCTGCGGCTGAGCATTCAGCCAGGCTCGTGCCGTCTTTATACGATCCAGGTCATCAGTCACATCGGAGAATGGCTTGTCATACACAGGCATTGAAACTTCTCGACAGGTCGCCACCTCAGGGGATGCATGGTGAGGGAGATACGGAGTCACGCCGCGTAGTGTGGTGTCCAGAAACCGTCGAGTAACCGGACAGACCCAGGCTGTATCGATTACACGAAATGCGAGCGCATCCAAAGGCAAGGTGCGGCCATCATCACCGAGTTTAAGAAGGCCCAACCGAACAAGATCGCCCCAGGCAGCCTGCAGGATCGCATCAATACGATCCTCAGTTGTTGGAGCCGCCATATCAAACTGCAAGACGTGGGCAATCAGCCTGATGATAAGCGTGCGCTGCTTACCCGTAGCGAACCGTGGCCAACGACGCTGCCGTGGTCCAAGCTCAGCCTCGCTGGAAGCAACGATCTGCGACTGTGGAAATGGCACCCCGAGCCAGGCCCGCCAGTTCAGCGGAATCGCCAGAGAGCCGCCACTCCTGATAAAGAAGTCCAGCGTTAACTTGAGCAGTGTCCGCCATTCGTCAATAGTCAAATCAGCAACACCCTGAATCGTCTCCGGCACTCTCTCTATCTTGGCAAGCGCGGGATAATCGACAGCCACCAGCCCCATGGACTCCAGGTTGTTCAAGCGCTTGGGACGCCGGCCAAACTCTCTGATCAAGAACATGCTGGCCAGTTCAACAGGACCAGCGGATTCGGAGAAGACCTCAGGTGCAACCCGAGCATAATGACGATGCATCCAGTTGAAATCACTGCCCTGACTGGCGAGCAACTTGGCAAGCTCAAAAAACATAACTGGCGCCGGTTCTTCAAGCGCGGATAGCTCGGCTCTCTTTCTGTCTATTAGCTCCCTCAGACCGTCATTCGGACTGGCTTGATGGGCTTTATCAAGCAACTCAATTTCACGCGATATTTTTTCATACTCCCCAGCTGCAGAGGCTTGCCCGGCCTGAAGCACGAGATGATAAATCAAACCGCGCACGCGACTTCGCTCGGCATCCTGCTGCAATCTTGCCGCCATTCGGGCGGTTCCCTGGCGGCTATCATTGAACGTAAGCAAACGGCGGCCCCGGCCCGGATGTGAAGCGGCCTGATCACCGTCAGGAGCAAACTCCAGCAAGGTTGGCATCACCATTGAGACCACAAATGGCGCACCGATCCGTGCAGAGCGGAAAAGTGACCTCCCCTGCTCAACTGCTTTGCATGACGGACATCCCAGCCCACCCCGATCTTCCTCCCTGACCTGAAGTTGCAAGACATCCGGACTGTTCGCGACTATCTTGCGGGTCTCCCGATCGACACACATCTCGCCAACATGTTCGCCGGATCGATTGAAAACCAGGACTTTGCCAAAACCACCGTCCTGCTCCTCGGCATCCGTGCCATCCTCATCCCCATCCTCCTGATCGTCGGTAGACGATTCTGCCTCTATATCGAGCTCAAACTCGTCTATGGCGGCACGGTCAGGAACGTGAATTAGCTGCTGAGCATCGCCTGCCGCCGCCATTAGAGCGACCTCACCGCACTCATCACAGCTGACCACCGGGTAAACCGGGGATCCACAGCCACAATGCTTGCGGGGCTCAAGGTAGGTTGTACCAAAAGGCCAGTCGGCGTGGTCGAGGGCAGAACCTTTTTTCTCTGGGCATTCAGGATCCGCGCACGCCCAAAGGCCGGAGACGGTCTGATGAAACAGATGTGCCCGAAGCGGGAGAAAGCAATGTGACTCGCCACGACGTTTGGCCGGAGGCGAGGATGTGCCGGAAAGCAGATCAAGCCACGCCAGCGCCTCACTTTGCTGATCAGTTGACCCGTTACTTTTGTCCCCAAATATAGCTGCGCAGACCTCCGACAAACGCGCCACCGCCGGGCGACCTTCTCCAGCTGCAAACAGCCCTCTGATTGCCCGTGCGACGGGGTGATTGACGAGTGCCTGATAGCGCGCTTCAGACACAGTCTCGCCAGCATCAATAGCAGCAAGGTCGGAAAGGCTCAGTTCTGACTTAGCCACACTTTCGACATGTTCAGGGATATCTCGCCTTCCCGCCACCAGGTGTACCCGGTCGTAGGGCACGCCACCAACTTCCGCGAGAAAACGACGGAGCTGCTCGCCTGCTGGCCCACTGGGATCGCCGATGGTCGCAGATGTGGCCACAAACCGTACCTGCTCCGGCTTGACACCAAAAGCTAGTAGCACACGGCGAATCAGCAGTGCGGCTTCAGCTGCCTGAGAACCGACATAAGTGTGCGCCTCATCGAGGATCACCCAGCGAAGCTTGCCCTGTGACTGCTCGAGTATGGGACGATCAACGGTTCGGACCAGCATATACTCCAGCATGCTGGCATTGGTCACCAGGATAGCCGGAGGAGAAGCTCTCAAGCTACTCCGATCCTTGACTTCACACGACCACTCATTCTTAGATTTGGCCGGCAATACCTCGGGGGTATTACCGTTATAGAGCGCGAAGCGCACATCGCCGTCCAACCCGCCTGTCCAGGCACGCAGCCGCTCGCGCTGGCTATTGATCAATGCATTGAGGGGATAAAGAAAGAGCGCCTGTACGCCCACCAGCGGATCTTTCTCTACACGAGTCTGACGAACGAGATCGTTCAGGACCGGCACGAGAAAGCACTCCGTCTTGCCCGAGCCGGTTCCACTCGACACGACCAATGACTCAGCTGGGTCGTTCGTGAGAAGACGCCAGGCCGCCTCTTGGTGGGAATATGGCGACTGTCCGGATGGAAAGCGATACTCGTCTGCCAACTCAGGCGGAGGCGAGTCCATGGCCGTCACCAGTCGCTTCTCGAGCAACCCCGACTCGGCCAGGCTGTGCATGGTCGAATTGGCCTTCTGCCAACCAAATACAGCTTCAAAGGTTGGATCAGAAAGGAAGGCGCCTTTTTTGCCGTGAGCACCGCCAAATACATCCGATAGGTGTTCTCTCAACGGTGCATTGGCGAAACCCAGGCGACCGAGCGTTGAGTGTTTGGCTCTGTCAGAGAGGACCCTGAAAAGGTCGGAGAAATAGGCGCTTTGACCAGCATCGTTACTCTTCATCTAGAACACCATCCGTATAACATCTGGCTATGGTCTGGTTAAAGGCTTCTTCAAACCAGAAAGGGTCAAAAGCATAGCCACTCTTAACGGCATGAATATTGGAGGCGAGCTCGCGCCAATAGCTCGTATCCCCCCTGGCCACCTGCACTGCCAGTAAAATTGGCATGTTCGCGACCCAGGCTTGGTATTCGAGCTCAAACTGGTGCAGATATTTCTCGTCCAATGGCGTCAGATCATAACTTTCGCATGCATTGATGACGTCAGGGGGCCAGTCAACCCGTTCAGCGTGCTGGCGTCGAAAGTTCATCAACAGGCAATCAGACCCGCCAAACATTACGTTCTCCGCATCATGGCCTATCACGATACGAAGAAGATCAGCAGTCTTCTTCTGCTCGGGCAGGTAATCTGCAGAAACGATACCGAGCAGATAGGAGAGCGCCGGGCAAACAGTCTGCAGGTTCTCGACCCGGTCGGTGACATGGATGCGAAATACCCCCTCTACGCTATCAGGGGGAAAACTGCTCCGGCACTGCTCCTGCAGCAGCCGGAACGCACAGCGCCAGTCGGAGGCGGTGACAAGCTCCCATGCAAAGGGCAACTCCTTCGAGAATCGCCCAACAAGGTCCTTTGGCAAGTTCCCAAGTCGTATCGCCAGAGCAGCCATAGCCTGACTGGAGCGTGCAAAACACCGCCAAATATCGAGGGTCGCCAACGGCAACTCGGAAACATGCGTATACAGGCGCTCCACGTAACGCCAGCCTTCATGAGAGAAATCAAGGGCCATTTCGCCCAGACAGGCCAGGATCGCCGCTGATCTATGTTCTGGATCAGGAAGGCTTACTGCGGCCGGTAGCCCTGAGATCTCCCTCGGGTCAACTGGCATGCTCCAGATGGTAGAGCGAATAAATCTTGCCGCCTCCCCCTCTGGAAAGATCAGCCAGTCGCCCCCCTCATGCTCTTGCGGCGAGAATTGCCAGCTGCCGGTATGCTGGCCTTCAGTCAGAATCGGCTGCAGGGTTGACGGCTCATCTTCAGGCGACTGCAAGCGCACGGCATTAAGGCCAAGGGCCGAAAGGTCCTGCAGGCTTCGTTCATGCCGATTAGTCGACGGTATGCCGACTGATGATGCGTTCTTTTCCAACCCCGTTGAGTAGCGTGCGATATCAAAGCTGAACTCGCTCTGGCCATTGGCGTGGATTTCAACTCGAACTTTTGAATCCGGGGAGTCATCTGCGGAAAGCAGCTGATATACGTCATCAAGGTAGTCCTGGAGACGCAACTCCATCGCTACACCTTCCGGCACTGACTTCAAGGGGTACCGCCTGTACATGCGCGATGATCGATTGGAAAGCTCCAGAGAATAGCGTGCGCCCGGCAAGGCTGAGACCAGCATGAGCCGAGTGCCCACAATGTCAGCCAAAGCGATCAGCGAGTCGCTTCCAAGCTCCTTTCCCGATGCAGAGAGCAACCGTGCACCTCGCGCGGGGAATGGCACTTTAAGCATGGCCGGCTGAGAGGTATGTCGCCAGAACACCTCAAGATCAAGGATTGCCGGGGCGCGTTGCCCCGCTGGCACTTCAACATGAAGTCTTATCTGGCCATCTTCAGTTTGCTGACACTGCTGCTCCACGCCTTCGGAGGTGACCCGAGCACCATCCGCTTTCCAATCGTCGAAGAGTATGTCGCCGGATCTAGCATCAACGGGCAAAAGCCTCACATTGGCGTGCTGGCCAAGCACCAGTACCTTGCCGCGGAACTCGATGTCACCGTGGTCAGGATAGCGCACCAGAACGGGGCCTATTCGCCCAACCTGCCCAGCAGCACCCCAAGCGCTCACACCGGCCCTGCCTGCGACTTTTCGGCTCACACCTTCGTCGTCCACCCTGTAGAGCTCGGGCATGCCTCTGAACGCAGTAACCGGTTTCCTGAAATCAAGCCAAACTCGATCTCCCCTCCAGCTAAAGCTTTCCTCCTGAACCCCAGCTTGCCCAGTTTTAAGGTGAAACTGAAGACCGCCAGGCAATGACGCACGAATTTCACCACGCACCTCGAGTACCTGGCGACCGAAGGTGGCCAGATTGAATGCTTCCCCCACTTCGGTATTCCCGATTGGCTCGACTTCCGAGCCCGCCGCCAGCGCCACCCAGGCGCGCTCTGCAGCAATACTGCCGGAGCCCTGCTTGATAAACCTCAGTTCGCTCGCCTGATCAACGAAGATCCAGGGCAAATCTTCATCCAGCGGCTCGCCCTTTTCCGCAGTAACACAGATCGCACCCCCGCCGGGGGTAGTCAGCTGCAGGGTATGTTCTTCACACGCGAATTCCTCCGCCAACTCCCAGGATTGCTGGTGCAGGCGATATTGTTCTCGGCCACTCAGCTTTCTTATTGATGCATTGAAGGACTGATCACCCGCAAGCAGAGAAATCTCGGCAACTCTGGGATTGTCGTCATCCCCCAGAGAAAAAAGCGAGGCGAGTTCTTTAACCGACAGATAAGGCTGGAGCACCAACCTGGACTTCAAGGCAGCTCCGCCTCCTTCCAGAGGATCCAGATACCGCTCAATGGGGAGAACCTGTCTCCGATGCATCGGGGCAAGATCAGCTACATCCCTAATTAGCTGTTCGATAATGCCCTGTGCGTGTTTGTCATCCACGGGAAGCGGAAAACGGTCGCGCCAGCCTTGCACCCTTGCATCCAACACGGGGATGGCGTCCTGGCTTGATTGAAGATTAGCTTCTTTTTTCAGGCGCAGAACTGTCCAGACAACATCTGCCAGCAACGTATAGATCTCGGCCCGACGATAGCTTTTAGGAAGCATATCGCACAGGCTCTCGACCCAACCTTCAATCAGTTCGCGGGTCACACCTTCTTGCCTGGCCAACCGGAGAACACGACTCAGCAGACGCCCGACACCCCCTCGAGCCCTGGCAAGCAGAATGAGGGGCAGCCCACCCTGAACAGCGACGGTGCCAAGAAAGCGCAGCGCGCCGCTACGATGAGTCTCGATGCGCCAGGCCCTGAGGCCTCGTTCCACGAATTTACTGCGCTCGGAGGGTGACCAGGCGTGATTGCCTGCGCCGAGATCGCGCAGAATAGGCTCCCAGTTAAAACCTGAACCATCGTAGCGACGACGCCACCACTCCGCAGCGTAAAGGACGAACAATGAATCGAAAGCCCGGAGTCGAGCCATTTCAGCGAGGCCGAATGATTCGACTAGGCGCTCTATACAATCGTGAAGCAGGGTCTCTAATTGATTGAACTGGTCATCTGTAAGCCTATAGAGATACAAGGATCGGCCATCTGGATACTCCAATCCCTTCGCTGCTAGTAGTGACTTTTTCCAATCACTAAATCGGCTGAAACCACCCTCTCCCCCCATCACCCATTCCCTTGTCTACTGCCAAAACCACGTATTCAGTGGACTGCCGAAATGATGCCCTGGCTCGCATTGTCTCGGGCTATCTTCAGCCCCCCCGCTGCACCCCAAGCAGCTCGACTTGGCCCGCTTTCAGATCTGAGCGCACTCTGATTTCGCTGCGATACCCGCCGTCTTTTTATACTATTTGTGAAGCATCAGAAATAGGTGTGATCCACATAATCGATCCATTTGTCTACCTTAAGCCGATAATCTGTTCCTCAGTGAATCGCTTCTTCATGCTCAATCTCCTTGTAGCAGGCAATCGACTCTGAAGTCAGGTGCTACTCAAACAGGAGGGGGACGTAGGTAGAGTGCGAGGGTAGAAGAAGAGCAAAACGGAGCCACATAACTAGGCGCCAACTAGGCAACAAAGTGTAGATCGAACCTATTTGGGTATTGTGTCTTTTGGAGAAAAACACCTAACTGTTTGATTTAATTGGTGCCCGGGGCCGGACTTGAACCGGCACGTCCCGAAGGACAAGGGATTTTAAGTCCCATGCGTCTACCAATTTCGCCACCCGGGCCGGGTGAGGCAGGTGCCGGCTGGGCCGGCGGTCGTACTCGGCTCCAAACATGGAAGCCGGGAAAGAAGATGGAGGCGCGGGTCGGAATCGAACCGGCGTTTACGGAGTTGCAGTCCGCTGCATAACCACTCTGCCACCGCGCCTGAAACAAAAAACCCCGGAGATCCCGAGGCTGGCAATCTGGAGCGGGAAACGAGATTCGAACTCGCGACCCCAACCTTGGCAAGGTTGTGCTCTACCACTGAGCTATTCCCGCTTGATCTGTCTGCTGTGCTGATAGGTAAGCACTGGAGCAGCGGCGAGGATTCTACCGCAGGCTACCCTGCTGTCAAGCCAACATTACACCTGTGTTGGCTGACCGCACAAACTTTACCCACTTCCTTTCCTGCGTCAGCTCTTGTGCCGCTTCGGCCACAGTTGCGGCCATGCTGCCCGCAAATAGCTCATCATCGACCACAGCGTCAGCGCCATGGCGACATACAGCAGGCTGTAAGAGAACCACAGGAAAGGCGTCATCAACAGTTCCCCTGCCTTGGTCTTGCCCGGCGTCTGGACCAGCAATGCGGTAATCGCGGCAATCTGCACCACCGTCTTCACCTTGCCGAGCCAGCTTACCGACACTTTTGCCCGCGCGCCGATCTCGGCCATCCACTCACGCAGCGCCGATACCGCAATTTCGCGAGAAATGATCACCACAGCCGGTATCGCAATCCAGGCGGTGGCGTGGTTCTGCACCAGCAGCACCAGCGCAGCAGCCACCATCAGCTTGTCTGCCACCGGGTCCAGGAAGGCCCCGAAGCGGCTGGTAAGCTGCATGCGCCGGGCCAGATAGCCATCAAGGATGTCGGTGATGCCTGCCGCGACGAAGATCCCGGCGGCAATCCAGGCGCTCCAGTCTCCGGGCATATAAAACGCCAGCATGAAGACCGGGATGGAGGCCAACCGTGCCAGGGTCATGATATTAGGCAGATTCAGGCTGGGTGGTGCCGGGTATGGATTCTCAGGCATGCAGATAACAGCTCCTCGCTACAAGACACAGAGTATACCCGCATACGGGTCACTCATGCAGCCATGCATATATCGCTTCTGCCATGGCGCGGCTGATGCCCGGCGCGCCGGCAAGGGATTCCACCGAGGCATTGCGCAGCTGCTGCAGGCCGCCGAAGTGGTTCAACAGTTGTTGACGTCGCTTTGGGCCCACACCGGGAATTTCCTCAAGCATCGAGGCGCTGCGCTGCTTGCCGCGCCGGGCACGGTGCCCCGTAATAGCGAAACGGTGCGCTTCATCGCGCACCTGTTGCAGCAGATGCAGGGCCGGATCATCTGCCTCAGGCGTTAACACCACTCCGCCGGGGCGGTGCAACTCTTCCAGCCCAGCGCGACGTGATGGTCCCTTGCTGATGCCCATCATCGGCATATCACCCAGCCCGATGGCGGTCAGCGCCTCATGCACATAGCGCAACTGCCCTTTGCCCCCGTCAATCAGCAGCAAGTCCGGCAGCGGCTTGCCCTCTTTGCTGACCCGGGCATAGCGGCGTGTGACGGCCTCGACCAGGGCGGCATAGTCATCACCTCCCTGGGCTGGCGAGACGTTGAAGCGCCGGTAGTCGCCTTTCATGGCGCCCTCCGGACCGAACACCACACACGAGGCCACCGCCTTTTCGCCGCCGGTATGGCTGATATCAAAGCACTCGATGCGTCCCGGCGGCTGCGGCTGCCCCAGCAGCTGCGCCAGAGCGCTATATCGTTTACTGATGTTGTCGCGACTGGCAAGTTTGGCAGTCAGTGTCTGTAGCGCATTTTCCCGCGCCAGCTTCACCCAGGCCTGGCGCTCCCCTCTTACCGAGGTGGCAAACCGCACCTTGCGGCCACGGGCGCTTTTCAGTGCCTCGCCGAACACGTCCAGGCCTTCCACCTTGCGATCCAGGATGATCTCGGCCGGCAAAGCCTGGTCGCCGTTATCGCCCAGATAGTACTGGCCGAGAAACGCTTCCAGAATATCGGCTTCCTCATCGTCAGCGCGGATGCGCGGCGTATAGCTGTGGTGACCGAGTACGCGCCCCTGGCGCACTACCAACACCTCCACCACTGCCAGGCCATGGCGGCATTCCACCACCAGCACATCCACATCGCCGCGTTGGGTATCCACATACTGTTTCTGCTGCACCAGCCGAATGGCGGCAATCTGGTCTCGCAATTCGGCCGCGCGCTCGAAATCCAGCGCTTCGGCCGCCGCCGTCATGCGCGCTTCCAGCGCTGCAGACACCTGGTCATCCTTGCCCTCCAGAAAATCGGTAGCCAGTTGCACCTGACGGCGGTAATCGGCCTCGCTGACCAGCCCGACACAGGGCGCCGTACACCGTTTGATCTGATGCTGCAGGCAGGGTCTGGTGCGATTGCGGAAGTAGCTGTCGCTGCAATTGCGCAACTGGAAGACCTTTTCGACAGTGCTCAAGGCCTCGCGCACGCTGGAACCGCTCGGATACGGCCCGAAATAACGGCTTGCCGTGCGCCGCTTGCCACGGTGAAAGCCCACCCGGGGAAAGGTCTGTTCCACCGTGATACGGATGTAGGGATAGGATTTATCGTCCCGCAGCAGGATATTGTAGGGCGGGCGATATTCCTTTATCTGCGCCTGCTCCAGCAGCAGCGCTTCGGTCTCGTCGTTGGTGACCGTGGTCTGAACAGCCGCCACCCGCGCCACCATCGCACGGGTCTTGATGGCCTCGACGTTTTTCTGGAAGTAGCTGTTCAGGCGGGCGCGCAGATCGCGTGCCTTGCCCACATACAGGACACGCCCTTCTGCATCCATCATCCGGTAAACGCCGGGGCGGCGGCTGCAATCCCGCAGAAATGCGGCTGCATCAAAGCGGCCAGCTGACTCGGGATCAGAGCCGGATTCAGTGTGCGTTTTGGTCACGTCGGACGGGCCTGCTGTGTTTCAGGGCATAGGGCGAACCCCGCGGCGCTAGCTGGCCGCGAGTTCAGTTTCCAGCATGCTATGCCGTACAGCCACCAGTGTCATCTCGACATCGCTGGTGATACCCAGCTTGTCGAATATCCGGTAGCGGTAGGTATTGACCGTTTTCGGCGATAAACAGAGCTTATCGGAAATATCCTGCACCTTATGGCAGTTCACGATCATCATCATGATCTGCAGCTCCCGCTCCGACAGCAATTCGAAGGGGGTTGCCTCAGGCTCATAGGGTTTGAGCGCCATCGCCTGGGCGATGTGCGGGCTGATATAGCGCTGGCCAACATGCACGACCCGGATCGCCCGCAACATCTCGTCGCAATCCGCACCCTTGGTGATGTAGCCCACCGCGCCAGCCTTGAGCAAACGTGACGGGAACGGCTCTTCTTCACAGACTGTCACGGCAATGACGCGTATGGCATCGTTGGCCCGGACCATCTTGCGGGTTGCTTCCATGCCCCCCATGCCCGGCATCTTGACGTCCATGAGCACAACATCCGGCTCAAGCTCTTTTGCCAGGCGTACGGCCTCTTCGCCACTGTCAGCCTGGGCCACGACACGGATCCCCTCGACATCATCCAGCATGCGCGCGATGCCCGTGCGTACCAGGTCATGATCATCGACCACCATTACCTTGATCATGTACTTCTCCCTCAATGCGTTGTCGTCATTCCATGACGTGTTTCATGCTCTCGGCCAGCCTCGCAGAGCATGGCCAGCCTAATGGCCCGACCATGGTCATGAAAGGGTCTGGATCACATTGCGTTATCAACGGCGCCACCCCGATTCAGGCGCTGTCCCCAAGCATACCCCAGGGCTACGGCCAGCAGCCATAGTGGCACGGAGACACCAATGCAGAGCAATGCCATGCCCGGCATGCCCGCCTGCCACAGCGTGACGCTCTCCAGACTGAACAGCGAGAAGCTGGTGAAGCCGCCCAGTAGCCCGGTCATGACGAACTGATCGCGCAACGCCTGGCTGCCACCCTGCACTTGCCAGCGCCCGCCTGGGCCACAGGACGCCGCGTACAAGCCTATCAACAGAGAGCCGGCCACATTGATACCGAGCAGGCTTACCCAGGACCAGAGCCCCGGCAGGCCCGCATGCAACGAGACCAGGCTGAGCGCGCAGCGCGCACCGGCGCCAAGGGCACCACCGAGAAACACGACGGCGTAGATCTGCCAGGTTGGCGCATCCATCCTGCTCACAGGCCACCTCCGCCATTCATCAGCATCAGGGACACGGCGAGAAAGCCCAGCGTGGTCGCGGTCAGACATCCGCCGACTGACACCAGCAGATTGATCAGCGCCGCGCCCGTCCCACGCTCACGGAACAGCAGCAGGGTTTGCAGACTGAATGAGGAGACTGTTGTCAGGCTGCCCAGGAAGCCCACCAGCAACAGCCACCAGAGCAGTCTGCCAGGCAGTTCCGGGAACCCGCCAATGAGCGCCAGCACCACGCCGGCGGCGAGGGCACCGCTGATATTGGCCGCCCAGATGCCCCACGGCCAGGCGGCGCTCCATCCTCTGGCAGCAGATCGCACCAGGGCCAGACGCGCCATCGCACCCAGGCCGCCGCCCAGCAATACCAGAAGCAGGTACGGCAGGCCTGGCAGACCGTTATCAATCGGCATCACAGGTATTGCTCACTGCATTGCAGTGGCTCGCCGCTGCGGTATCGGTCACGTAACCACATCACCCACTCTCTTATGGCCTGTATGCTGGCATCATCCGCACGACGCTCAGGATAAACCAGATAGAATGCGTCGCCCGGCACCCCCGGGCCAAAAGGCTGGACGAGACGCCCGCTGGCCAGCTCGTCAGCCACCAGCGCCTGACTCATCAATGCCACCCCCTGCCCGCCCAGCGCCGCCGCGATGGCGTGGGTTTCATCTGAAAACGCCAGCCCGGCAGTGCGGTCCATCTGCACCAATGCTGCTGGAAAGTCCTCGCCATGCTCTTCGCGCAACAGCCGAAACCACTCGGCCCACCCGGCCGGCGCACTTTGCCCGTTACGGGGCGCGAAATGGATCAACGGCACCCGGGCCAGATCCGCCGGCTCCCGCAGACCCAGCGCCGGGCTGCAGGCCGGCACGAAGACGTTATCAAACAGTTTTTCTGCCTTCAGCGATGGCCACTGACCGCTCCCGTAGCGGATTGCCATATCCGTGGTCACGCCATCCAGCGACACCGGCTCGTGGGTGGCATGAATACTCAGATCCAGGGTCGGATGCTGGTCCCGCAGCATGCAGACCCACGGCAATAGCCAGCGCATGGCCACCGCCGGGGTGGCGGACAGGGTGATCGCCTGCCGCGTCGCCGGCACCCGCAGACGCGCCACCGTCGCCGCAATATTGTCCAGCGCTTCACTGAGCACCGGCAACAGGCTGCCGCCTTCCCGCGTCAACACCAGTTGCCGGGGCTTGCGCACAAACAGGGCCACGCCCAGCGCCTCCTCAAGCTGACGCACCTGATGACTGATGGCCGTCGCCGAGACCGACAACTCCTCCGCTGCCCGCTTGGCGCTCAGATGACGCGCCGCCGCCTCGAACGCACGCAATGCCGAAAGCGACGGCAGGGCCCGTGGTGACACAGGGGGCAGTACAGGTGAGTTATTTTTTGTCATAAGGCGCAATATTCATCGTTTGTCGGCCTGCTTCGGATTCATGGATGATCTATCCACATGCATGACAGTGTCAAACACCCCACCCTCAGCGCAATACGGAGAACACCCATGACTCGCATTTTGCATCTGGATGCCAGCGCCCGGCCGGGCCGCGCCGGTATCGACGCCCACGGATCACACACCCGCAGCCTGACAGATCATTTTGTTTGCCGCTGGCTGGCCGCCCGCCCCGACGACGAGGTGATCTACCGGGATGTAGGCGCCACACCCCCCTCCCCGGTCAGCCATGCCTGGATCGAAGCGGCGTTCGCGCCAGAGAGCGCCTGGCAGCCGTGGATGGCGGACACCCTGGCAGAGAGTGATGCGCTGGTCGACGAGTTGGTGGCAGCGGACATTCTGGTACTCGGTGTGCCGCTGTACAACTTCAGTGCGCCATCCGCCTTCAAAGCCTGGATTGATAACGTCATTCGCCTTGGCCGCACCGTGGCCTATGACGCCAGCAACCCGGAAGCGCCCTTCACGCCTCTGCTGAGTGACCGGCCTCGCGCCGCAGTGCTGCTGTCCTCCCGAGGCGGCCACGGCATGGAACCCGGCGGCGCCTATGCGCATATGAACCATCTGGAGCCCAGCGTGCGCACCGCCCTGGAATTCATGGGCATCGAGACCCTGCACACCGCTGCCGTGGAACATCAGGAGGACGGTGGCGAACTGTTGGCGGCGTCAGTGAAAGCCACCTTGCAGCGCACCGAAGCTGTCGTGGACGACCTGCTCCGGATGTTTCCTGCTACAACCTCTACGGCTAAAGCTGCCAGACAGGCGTAAGCAGAGAATAGACTGACGCGAGAGGCGCCTGGGCCAGGCTCAATCGGCGTTGACGATATCGCCGAGCCACCGGTCCAGGCGCCACTGATGGGCGCCAGCCTCCGCATCATTGATCAGCGCCGCAACGGCCCATGTAGTCCCGCGCGCGTCGCGCAAGTAGCCCGCCACCGCACGCACATCACGCAAACTCCCGGTCTTGATATGACCGCGACCGACGAAATCCCGGCCGCGCAGGCGCATGCTGCCATCAATCCCCGTCAGCGGCAGGCTGCTGGTGAATTCCGCCGCCCAGGGACTGCGCCAGGCCTGCTCCAGCAATGCCGTGATTTGCAGTGCACTGATACGTTCACTGCGCGACAGCCCGGACCCGTTATCCAGCACGATGCTGCCCGCATCCAGCCCCTTGCCCTCCAGCCACTCGCCTACCACCCGCCGGGCGGCAGCCAGATCATCACCGTCACCCGCCCGGCGATACTGGGCTCCCAGCGTCAGGAACAGCTGCTTCGTCATGACATTATTGCTGTGCTTGTTGATATCCCGGATTACCGTAACCAGATCCGCCGAGGTCGTGGCCCCCACCAGCCGACTGCCAGCGGGCAACTGCCCGACCCGATGGCCGCCGCTGATCTCACCCCCCAGCCCCCGCCAGAGATGCCGCAAGGTCGCCGCCGTGTGATCGTCCGCCGCGCCCAGCGCATGATGACGCCGCACACCGCAGCCCTCCGGCAGCACACCACTGAGCGGAATGCGCCACTGCCCGGCCCCGTCCTCACGGGGCACACCGATCAGGGCACCCGCCCGCGGACAACGCGGGGGCGCCGATGCATCCTCAGACATTTCATCCGAAACAGAACGCACCAGCGGCGGCCCCGCACTCAGATTATTCACCAGACTGACCCCGGGCAGGGCCGGCGTCATGGACGCACGCACAACCCCCGCCTCGGTCTCCGCCCGCACCTGCACCAGGTTGAGCTGCGACAACAGGGGATGCGGCAAGGCCAGATACGGTGCATGAGGATTGTTGCCATCATCATCGAAACCGGGCCAGACCTCCGGCAGACGCAGATAACTGCCATCCAGCACCAGATCACCCCGTATTTCCCGAATCCCCTGCCCGCGCAACGTCTCCAGCATCGCCCAGAGCCGCTCCCGACTCAGCGACGGGTCGCCCCCGGACACCAGATACAGATTGCCATGCAGTACGTCGCCGTCCTGATGCCCGTCCGTATAGAGCCAGGTATTCCAGCGGAACGCCGGCCCGAGCAGGTCCAGCGCGGCATAGGTAGTAACCAGCTTCATCACGGAGGCAGGATTAAGCGCCTCATCGGCACGCTGCAACCTTGGCCTGCCCGGCCCGTCAAGCGGGATCGCCGCAAACGCCATCACCGGATCTGCAGCCGGCCCGCTGGCTGCCTGCCTGTTCGTGCAACCGGTTGCAACGGCAATGCACACAAGCGCAAGGACCAGTGGCCAACGAAGCATTGCGGCAACTCCTGAATAAATGGGTTCACGTAGATGACGCTATATGGGATAGCGACTGTTCTGGTTTGTTCCAATAGTATCTGGAGTATCGCACTGTCGGAGGTGCTGCGCTGCTGGGAGGGGCTTCCATTCTTTGTTGTTTGGAGGTTGTGGCCCACGGGGGCGGGGACTGCCTTTCAGGACCCGCCGTAAACCCATCCATGGGGGCTTGTGTTCGACATCCCTGTCTCACACAGTCCTGAAAGGCAGTCCCCGCCCCCGTGGGCCGTCACGTTCAGCAGTATCAACTACTCCCAGCCAACCGCCGGTTTGGTTCTTACTGAGAACCCGATAGCTGCCTGACTTCGAATCTCGCTCCGGCGTAGAGGTGGGGTACGCCCTGGAGGGACCTCTTTGGCCATGGATGGCCAAAGCGCGAGCGACCAGGGACGGCTTGAGCGGTCCCGGAAGGGCGTACCCCGCCTCTACGCTTCTTTCTGGAGGGTGACCCACTATCCAGAGCACCGCCCCCACTCCCTATGCAATGAGGCATAAAAAAACCCCGCTTTCGCAGCGGGGCTTTGTATTGGCGGAGAGGGTGGGATTCGAACCCACGGAGGACGCAAATCCTCGACGGTTTTCAAGACCGTTGCATTCGACCACTCTGCCACCTCTCCATCCGTCTGTTCTCCGACGGAAGACGGCATGATAGCGTTGCCGGCGAGAGAGTCAACTGTCATCCGCATTCACGGGCACCGAAACGGACACTGAAACGTGAATTGCCTGATTTATGAGCGACTGTGGCGACGCCACGGGCTGTTTGGCCGGAATCGGAGGCGAAGGCCTTGATTTTCCTGCCCTTGTTTCTATCATCCAGACTAATATGGAGACATGTTTTGCCAAAGGGGACACTGAACAATGGATAACGAATACCGCTATACGAGTCGTACCGGCGCGCCACAGGTGGCTGGTGAGCAGGCCGCTCAGGTACTGCGTAATACCTATGGCCTGCTGGCCATGTCGCTGGCGGTCTCCGCCGCCGCTGGCTGGTTCGCCATGGCCAGCAACGTGGGCTTCATCAATCCGTTTCTGGTGATCGGTGTCTACTTCGCCCTGCTGTTCGTGAATGCCAAGCTGGAAAACAGTGCCTGGGGCATTCTCAGTGTGTTCGGTATCACCGGGTGGTTGGGTTTTACCACGGGTCCGATCATTGCGGCCTACGCGGGTATGCCGGGTGGCATGGAAGTCGTGAATACCGCGCTGAGCATGACCGCCGTGGTGTTTGTGTCCATGTCGGCCATTGCGCTGGTGACGCGCAAGGACTTCAGCTTCATGGGCAGCTTCCTGATGGTCGGCCTGATCATTGCGTTTGTCTGTGCCATCGTCACTCTGTTCGTGGACATGCCTGCGCTGCGCCTGGCGGCATCGGCCATGTTCGCCCTGCTCTCTTCGCTGCTGATCCTGTGGCAGACCAGTGCCATTATTCACGGCGGTGAGACCAACTACATCCGCGCTACCGTGGTGCTGTTCATCTCGATCTACAATCTTTTCCTGTCGCTGCTGCACCTGCTCACCGCCCTCAGCGGCGATGACTGATGCAGTACAGCCTGCTGGTGACCGCCGGGCCTGACAGCCCGGCGGCAGCCTCGGCGCTGAATATGGCCGAGGCGCTGCTCGCCCGGGGCCATTCTCTCTTCCGTATTTTCTTCTATCGCCAGGGCGTGTTCATTGCCAGCCGTTTGCCGTGCGCCGCCGCGGGCGAGACAGCTCCCGAGAAAGAAAGCTGCGCGCGTTGGCAGGCGTTTCTGCGCGAGCATGATCTGGAGGGCGTGGTCTGTGTTGGCGCAGCGCAGCGTCGGGGGCTCGCCAGCGATGATATGGCTGCCGGGTTTTCCCTTGCCGGGCTGGGACTGTGGGCCGAGGCCGTGGCGAGCAGTGATCGCGTGCTGAGTTTCGGAGCCTGACCCATGAATCTGCTTATTGCCCACAGTGCGCCCGATACCGATACCCAATCCGATGCTGACAGCGCTGCCCGGGATCTCGCTGATATGGCGCTGACCCTGGCGGCGTTCGCGCAGCCGGTCACGGTGTTGTTCAGTGGCGCGGGCGTGCGGCAGCTGGCGCGCGGCGGCGATCCGGATCTGTCCGAGCAGTTGCTCAATCTTCCGGAGTTCGGTGTTGAGTGTGTTGCAGAGGCTGAGGCGTTGGCGGACTGGCCAGGCGCTGACGCGCCGCTGATTCCTGTGACGCCGCTCTCTGCCTCTGAGGTGCAGGCGTTGATGCATCAGGCGACTCAGGTCTGGGGGTGGTGATGCTGCATCTTGTTGCTTTCCCCCCTTCTCATGATGCCCGGCTCCGGAGTTTGCAGGGCAGTCTGCAGGCTGGTGATCAGGTGGTTTTTATTGAGCAGGGGCTGGGGTTTTGCGCTGATACGCCAGCAGGTCGGGAGGCGCTGGCTTCATTGACCGTGGCAACGCTTTATCGCCACGTCGAGTCCGATCACCATGACGCCCCGGCCTTGCAGGCTGTGACGCCGGTGACCTGGGATGCCATTGCCGCCCTCACCGAAACCCACAGCCCCTGCCTGAGCTGGTATTGAGGCGCTGGTTTCAGTTGGTCTGGTCACCGAACCAGCTGTAACGCGGGTAGAGGCCGACAACGTCACCGATGATGATCAGGGTTGGCGCCGTAGGCTGTGCGGCGGCGGCTTGCTGCGGCAGGCTCTCCAGCGTACCGATGATCACCTGCTGTTCGGCCTGTGTGCCCTGGGAGATCATCGCCGCCGGGGTCGCCGGGTCGCGGCCTGCGAAAATCAGGCCGGCGCTGATGTCCGGCAGGCTTACCAACCCCATGTAGAACACCAGCGTCTCGCCAGGCGTCAGGAAGTCTTTCCAAGGCAGGTTCAGTTCGCCGTTTTCCTTGCGATGGCCGGTCACAAACCGCACTGACTGGGCATGGTCGCGGTGGGTCAGCGGGATACCGGCATAGGCTGCGCAGCCCGCCGCAGCGGTGACGCCGGGCACCACCTGAAAATTGATCCCCGCTGCGACAACGCTTTCCAGTTCTTCGCCGCCTCGGCCGAAGATAAAGGGGTCTCCGCCTTTCAGACGACAGACTTTCTTGCCCTCGCGGGCATAGCGCACCAGCAGTTCGTTGATCTCGTCCTGGGGCAGTACGTGCTCGGAGCGTTTTTTGCCCACATAGACCAGCTCCGCATCACGGCGGGCCAGCTCCAGCACGCCCGGTGACACCAGTCTGTCGTAGAGCACGATATCGGCTTTCTGCAGCAGGCGCAGGGCGCGGAATGTCAGCAGGTCCGGGTCGCCGGGGCCTGCGCCGACGAGATAGACCTCGCCCTGGGTCAGTCGCGCCGCATCAGCATCCTCGATCGCCTGATCCAGCATGTCCCCCGCCTCTGCCGTTTGCCCGGCAAGAGTTTTTTCGGCCACGGGGCCGTCGATAATTTTTTCCCAGAATAACCGGCGCGCCGAAATGTTCGGCAGCTTTTCGGCCAGGCGTTGACGGCGGCTGCCCATCAGTGCGGCCAATTGTCCCCAGCGGGCCGGCAACATGGATTCGATGCGGCTGCGCACCCAGCGTGCCGCCACCGGTGCTGCGCCCCCCGAGGTGATGCTGATCAATAGCGGGTAGCGATCGACGATGGCAGGAAAGATGAAGGTGCACAGCGGCGGGTTATCAACCACGTTGACGGGGATGCCCCGCGCCTGCGCCGCTTCTGATACTGAACGGTTGACGGCCTCGTCGTCGGTGGCGGCAAGCGCCAGCAGCACATTATCCAGTTGTTCCGGCGAAAAACGCTGCGCCAGGATTTCACCGCCGGTGTCCGTCACCAGTGTGGCAAGTTCGGGTACGACGTCCGGGGATACCAGACGCAACCGGGCACCGGCGCGGGCCAGCAGCCGTGCCTTGCGCAGGGCGATGTCGCCGCCGCCCACCAGCAGTACGGTCTGATCCTTGATGCGCCAGGATACCGGCAGATAATCCATGTCAGCCTCCGAGGCGCTCGAGCCCGCCCATGAAGGGCCTGAGCACGTCGGGGATGGTCACACTGCCATCCTCGTTCTGGTTGTTTTCCAGAATGGCCACCAGGGTACGCCCCACGGCCAGCCCGGAACCATTGATGGTGTGCAGCAGTTCGGGCTTGCCCGTTTCCGGGTTGCGCCAGCGTGCCTGCATGCGGCGCGCCTGATAATCGCGGAAGTTGGAGCAGGAGGAAATTTCGCGGTAGGTGTCCTGGCTCGGCAGCCAGACTTCCAGATCGTAGGTTTTACTGGCAGAAAAACCGAGATCGCCGCCGCACAACACGACCTTGCGGTACGGCAGATCCAGCGCCTGCAACACCGCTTCCGCGTGACCGGTCAGCGCTTCCAGTGCCGCATCAGACTCCGTCGGCCGGACCAGTTGCACCAGTTCCACTTTCTCGAACTGATGCTGGCGAATCATGCCACGGGTGTCCCGCCCGGCGCTGCCCGCTTCACTGCGGAAGCATGGCGTATGGCACACATGCTTCAGCGGCAGGGCTGCCGCGTCGACGATCTCGTCCGCGTACAGATTAGTCACCGGCACTTCGGCCGTGGGAATCAGATACAACTCGCGCTCGCCGGCAATGCGGAACAGGTCTTCGGCAAATTTTGGCAACTGACCGGTGCCGCGCAATGCGTCCGGGCCGACCAGATAGGGCACGTAGGTTTCCACATAGCCGTGCTCGCCCGCGTGCAGGGTCAGCATGAAATCAATCAGCGCCCGGTGCAGTCGCGCAAGGCCGCCGGTCATGACGGCAAAACGGCTGCCTGACAGTTTTGCGGCACGTTCGAAATCCAGGCGGCCATTGCTGAGTTGTTCCGCCACGTCCACATGATCCCGTGGCGTAAAGCTGAAACTGCGCGGCGTGCCCCAGCGCGACAGTTCCACATTGTCGGCTTCATCGTTGCCGGCGGGCACCGCGTCGTGGGGCACATTGGGGACGCTCATGAGCAGATCGCGCAGGGTGTCGCCGACGGCGGCGGCACGCTCGGTCTCTTGCGCCAGCTGTGCATCGATCTCGGCCAGCGTATCCGCGACTTTCGCCTTGGCGTCATCCACGCTCATGCCGGATTTGATCAGCACGCCCACTTCTTTCGCCGCACGATTGCGGTCAGCCTGCAACGCCTGGGAGCGCATGTCGGCGTCCTTGCGCTCGGCGTCCAGCGCCTGAAAGGCAGCCAGGTCGAGGTCGTAGCCTCGCCTGGCCAGTTTGGTCCTGATCTCTTCGCCTGCCTTGCGCAGGTCACGAATATCCAGCATTGCTCAGTCAGCCCAGCGGTTACATGGAAAGGGAGGCCGCCATTATCGGGGACAAGGGCGCCTGACGCCAGTCGCCGGAATGTCAGCGATGCCAGTCGCTGTCCTTGTCGCGCTGACGCAGGCTGGCCAGCTTCTCGGCGATGCGGATTTCGAGGCCACGGGGGGCCGGGGTATAGAAACGGGTATCGGGGACTGATGTCGGCATGTAGTTTTCGCCCGCCACGTAGGCATCGGGGAAATCATGGGCGTAGCGATAGTCGGCGCCGTGGCCTTCCTGTTTCATCAGTTTGGTCGGGGCATTGCGTAGATGCATCGGCACTTCATCCGTGGGATGGCTTTCCACGAAACGGCGCGCGCTGTTGTAGGCCTTGTAAACGGCATTGCTCTTCGCGGCGACGGCCAGGTACACAAGTGCCTGGGCGATGGCCAGCTCACCCTCCGGGGAGCCCAGGCGTTCCTGCACTTCCCAGGCATCCAGTGCCAGGCGCAGCGCTCTGGGGTCGGCATTGCCGATGTCTTCGCTGGCCATGCGCACGACACGCCGGGCGATATATAACGGATCTGCCCCGCCATCGAGCATGCGCGCAAACCAGTACAGGGTCGCATCGGGATCGGAACCGCGCACCGATTTGTGCAGGGCACTGATCTGGTCATAGAAGATATCGCCGCCCTTGTCGAAGCGGCGCAGGCTGTCGCGGAACAGTTCGCGCAGCAAGTCCGGGGTCATCTCGGCGGTCTCGCCCTCCCCTGCATCACCCCGGGCGAGGTCGGCGGCCACTTCCAACAGATTCAGCAGGCGCCGCGCGTCGCCGTCCACCTGATCCAGCAGCGCCTCGCGGGCTTCGCTGCCCAGCAGGACATCGGCCATGACCTCATGCTGCAATGCGCTATCCAGCAACCGGCCCAGATCCTCACGCTGCAGGGACTGCAGGCGGTAGACCCGGGCCCGGGACAGCAAGGCATTGTTCAGCTCGAATGACGGATTTTCTGTTGTGGCACCGATAAAGATCACGGTGCCGTCCTCCACATGGGGCAGGAAGGCATCTTGTTGGGATTTGTTGAAGCGGTGTACCTCATCCACAAACAGGACAGTGCGTTGCCCGGCACCAAGACGCTCGCGGGCGCGCTCGACCTCCGCGCGAATATCCTTTACCCCGGCCAGTACCGCCGACATGGTGACGAAGGTGGCGCTGACGTGGCGGGCCAGCAGCAATGCCAGGGTGGTCTTGCCGGTGCCCGGTGGGCCCCAGAGAATCATGGAATGCAACTGGCCCTGCTCCAGTGCCCGGCGCAATGGCTTGCCCTGCCCCACCAGATGTTGCTGGCCAACATACTCGTCAAGGGTCGCGGGGCGAAGCCGCGCCGCCAGTGGCTGATGCCGCTGGTCGGCGGGCGCCGCAAACAGGTCGCTCACAGTTCGCTGATCACATCCGCGCCGTCAGGAATCTCGAAACGAAAACGGGCGGGGTCGATGGACTCGTTCATGCGCACATTGCTGAACTCGATGGTGGTCTGCTGGCCGAGGGCATCTTCCAGTCGCATACCCTGGGGCTGGTTGCCCACGAAGGTGACTTCCAGTACGTCGAACAACTGCCCTTCATTGCGCGGGCGCAGGCGATAGGTCACCGCCCCGCGATGACGGTCCGATTCCTCGATATGGAATTCGGCGGCCACTTCGTCCGGATTACCACTGAACAGCAGTGCCGGGGTGTTGCCCACTTCTTCGCCGAGGGCGCGTTCGATCACCTGTTCGAGGTCCACGTCATAGATCCAGACCACATCGCCGTCTGACACCACCACCTGCTCGTAGGGCTGATCTGCGTGCCAGTAGAACTGCCTCGGGCGCGCCACCAGCATCTCGCCGCTCGCCTGCTGCAAACGAGAGCCGCCACGATCCAGCACCAGTTGTTCGAAATGACAGCTCATGCTCTGCACGCTGGTCAGGCGTTTGACCAGATCTGCCGTCGCATCGGCCTGCGCAAACGGGGCCAGCAGCGTCAGCGCTGTCACCGCCAGTGCGGCTTTCAGATACCGGCCGTGATGAAAAATACTACGCATACGAGTGCTGCTCATCTGATTCCTCAATCGCCGCCGGGCACAATCACTTCGCGCTGGCCATTATGGCCGGCTGACGTGACCACGCCGGCCATTTCCATGGCTTCCACCAGGCGGGCTGCCCGGTTATAGCCGATTTTCAGTTTCCGCTGCACGGCGGAGATGGAGGCGCGCCGGCTTTCGATCACGTGCGCCACGGCTTCGTCGTAGAGCGGGTCCTGCTCGGCGTCGTCATCCCCGCTTTCCATCCCCGGCATGGGGCCGTTGATGTCGCCCCCTTCCAGGATTTCCGGCAGGTAATCCGGTTCACCGCGCTTGCGCCAGTCATCACAGACCCGGTGCACTTCCTCATCTGAGACAAAGGCGCCGTGCACACGTTCCGGTACGCTGACCCCGACAGGCAAATAAAGCATGTCACCGTGGCCAAGCAGCTGCTCGGCACCGCCCTGATCCAGTACCGTGCGGGAATCGATCTTGGAGGACACCTGAAACGCCATCCGCGATGGCACGTTGGCCTTGATCAGGCCGGTAATCACGTCCACCGACGGGCGCTGGGTGGCGAGGATCAGGTGGATACCGGCCGCCCGTGCCTTCTGGGCAATCCGGGCAATCAGCTCTTCCACCTTCTTCCCGACGATCATCATCATGTCGGCAAATTCATCCACGACGATGACGATATAGGGCAACGTCTGCAGCAGCGGCGCCGGCTCATTGATATCCATCGGGTCCTTCGGCTTCCACAGCGGGTCTTTCAACGGCTGCCCCTGTTTCTCGGCATCGAGCACCTTGCGGTTGTAACCGGCAATATTACGCACACCCAGCGACGCCATGAGCTTGTAGCGGCGCTCCATCTCGGCCACGCCCCAGCGCAGGGCACTGGCGGCTTCTTTCATGTCGGTGACCACGGGTGTCAGCAGATGGGGAATGCCGTCGTAGACGGCAAGCTCCAGCATCTTCGGGTCGATCATGATCAGGCGCACTTCTTCCGGCGTGGCCTTGAACAGGATCGACAACAGCATGGCGTTGAGCCCGACGGATTTACCGGAACCGGTGGTGCCGGCCACCAGCAGATGCGGCATCTTGGCCAGATCGGCCACCACCGGGTCACCGCTGATGTCCTTGCCCAGTGCCAGCGTCAGTGGCGAGGGCGAATCATCGAAGGCCTTGCTGGCCACCGCTTCGGTGAAGCGGATCATTTCCCGCTGCTCATTGGGGATTTCGATGCCGACGGTGGTCTTGCCCGGAATGACTTCCACCACGCGCACAGAAATCACCGCCAGCGACCGGGCCAGATCCTTGGCCAGATTGGTGATACGGCTGACCTTGATGCCGGCAGCAGGCTGAATCTCGAAACGGGTAATGACCGGACCCGGCTGTACCGCCACCACCTCGGCCTCGATATTGAAGTCACGCAACTTGATTTCGAGCAGTCGCGACATGCCGTCCAGCGCTTCAGTGGAGAAGCCGCCACGGTTGCCCTCTTCCACCGCATCCAGCAGCCCCAGCGGCGGCAATGAGCCGGTGACCTGGGAGGTGAACAGCGGTTGTTGGCGCTCTTTTTCTGCGCGGGCGCTCTTCTCCACCTTCTTCGGCGGCGGCGCTATGGTGGGTGGCTTGCGGGTTTCTGCCTTTTTCATGGCGACTTCGCGGGCTTCCCGGCGCTGTGCCAAATTGACCTGCGCCTTGCGCTGTTCAGCTCGGCGCTCGCGCAGGGCAACAATCCAGCGGGGAATACGCTGCAGCAGGCCCATGACCAGCGCACCCAGGCGCTCGGCCAGGCGAATCCAGGACAGGTCGGTAAAGATGGTGACGCCGATCAGGAACAGGGACACCAGCACCAGGGTGCCGCCCAGCGGGTTGAAGGCATCCAGCGAGGCCAGACCGATCACCTTGCCGATAATCCCGCCGGTGTCCTCGGGCAGAATGCTGCCGTTACCGGAGAAGTGCATCCAGGCCAACGCGGTGCCCGCCATCATGGTGAGGATGAAACCGACCAGGCGCAGGCTGAACATGGGCCAGTTGCCGGCCAGCCCGGCATGGCGCTCGCGCAGCACCCGCGCCGCCCAGAACGCCACCAGCAGCGGGAACAGGTAAGCCAGGTAACCAAACAGGATAAACAGCAAATCCGCGGCGAAAGCGCCAAAACGGCCGCCGGCGTTGTGTACCTGGCTGGCATCACCCATGAACGACCAGCCCGGGTCCCGGGGGTTATAGGTGACCAGCGCCAGCAGCAAGTACAAAGACAGGGCGATCAGGCTGATGACCATGCCCTCCAGCAGCCCACGGCGCAGATGCCGGGACCAGCCGGAGGTCTCTGATTGAACCTTGGAGTTACTCAAACCGCATCATCCTTAAAAGTACGCCAGGGCCAGACTAAAGAAACCACTCAAAATAATGAGTATAAGCCAATGAATTAAATAGGGATATTATATCCTGTGGCGGCATACCGCCAGCCCCGTGGCCGTCTTGCGCCTATCCTCGCCAACCCGTCATTGTCGGCCATCTGCCCCGGCAGGGGCAACCGGCGCTGGCCGATCTGCGTGCGCTATGACAATCATCGGTAAAAACGTTCCCCGCTGCCCGCCGCGCCGGCTGTCCACTGCAGGCCCCGCCGGGCTTGCGTTGGGCTTGCGTTGCGCCATCATGCGCTTCAACCGGATGTCGTTTTAGTGTAGCTTGCAGCAGCTTGAATCAAGAGGGCCAGCTCCCCAGATAGGGAGCACAATGTCGCACAGGCAAAGCCCGCGCAGGCAGCCGCCCGCCCCAGTCTTCCGGAGGATTTCAGTTCATGAGCAATGCCCAACATCACCGCCTGATCATTCTCGGTTCCGGCCCTGCCGGCTACACCGCTGCGGTGTATGCCGCCCGCGCCAACCTCAACCCGGTGGTGATCACGGGGATTCAGCCCGGCGGTCAGCTCACCACCACGACCGAGGTGGATAACTGGCCCGGTGACGTCGAGGGCCTGCAAGGCCCGGATCTGATGGTGCGCATGCAACAGCACGCCGAGCGCTTCAATACACAGATGGTGTACGACCACATCAACGAAGTCAGCGTCGGTGAAAAGCCGTTCCGCCTGAAGGGCGACAGCGGCGAATACACCTGTGACGCGCTGATCATCGCCACCGGCGCCTCTGCCCGCTATCTGGGCCTGGACTCCGAAGAAGCCTTCAAGGGCCGAGGCGTGTCCGCCTGCGCCACCTGTGACGGCTTTTTCTACCGCGATCAGGACGTCGCGGTGATTGGCGGCGGCAATACGGCGGTGGAAGAAGCCCTGTACCTGTCCAACATCGCCAGAAAGGTCTATCTGGTGCACCGCCGTGACAGCCTGCGCGCCGAGAAGATTCTCCAGGACAAGCTGTTTGCCCGGGATAACATCGAGACGATCTGGTTCCACACCCTGGATGAAGTGCTCGGCGATGACAGTGGCGTTACCGGTGCCCGCCTGCGCGCCACGGATGACAGCAACGGCACACGTGAGCTTGCGGTGCAGGGTGTGTTCATCGCCATCGGCCACCAGCCCAACACCGGGATCTTCGAGGGCCAGCTGGACATGAATAACGGCTATATCCGTATTCGCTCCGGTATCGAGGGCAACGCCACCGAAACCAGCGTGCCGGGCGTGTTCGCCGC
Organism: Alcanivorax sp.; assembly: GCA_022565695.1. Lineage (GTDB taxonomy): Bacteria > Pseudomonadota > Gammaproteobacteria > Pseudomonadales > Alcanivoracaceae > Isoalcanivorax. The sequence continues at coordinate 275,386 of JAIUME010000002.1, forward strand.
CGGTGATGTGGCGGACCATATCTACCGCCAGGCGGTCACCTCTGCCGGCGCCGGCTGCATGGCGGCGCTCGATGCCGAACGCTATCTGGATGACCTGCCGGACAGTCCGGCGGCGTGAGGCCGCTGGTTTGAGGCATCTCCTGTGAGTCACCGGGCATGAGCCACGGACCGGGCGTGCCCTGGCTGATGCCAGGGGCGCCCTTCCCGCCCACCGACCAGGCGCTCACCGAGCCTGATGGCTTGCTCGCCATCGGCGCCGATCTGTCGGTCGAGACGCTGCTCCATGCCTATTCCCGTGGCATTTTCCCCTGGTTCAATGACGACCAGCCGATTCTGTGGTGGACACCTGATCCGCGGCTGGTGCTGTTTCCCCAGGCGTTTCACCTCAGCCGCAGCCTGCGCCGCCTGCTGCGTCGCGACCATTTCCAGTTCAGTATCGACCAGCACTTCACCAGCGTGATGAAGGCCTGTGCCGCGCCCCGGGATGCCCTGGGCGGCACCTGGATTGTGGATGACATGCGCAGCGCCTATCTTGCCTTGCACCATGCAGGCCATGCCCACAGTATCGAAGTATGGCGCGATGGTGTGCTGTGCGGTGGGCTGTACGGCGTCTGTCTGGGCGGCGCTTTCTTTGGCGAGTCCATGTTCAGCCGCGCAGACAACGCCTCGAAAGCGGCGCTGGCCCTGCTGTGTCGGTTGCAGCCGGCCCATGGCATCACTCTGATCGACTGTCAGATGGAGACGCCCCATCTCCTTTCCCTGGGGGCGCGCACCTTGCCTCGCCAGGCGTTTGAAGCGAAGCTTTCAGAGAGCATTGGCGTCGCGACACCCGCAGACTGGCAGTGGCCACACCTTGCCGCGCCGCTGACGGCCTATGCCGCACGCTATTCCTTTGAGATGCCATGACGCAGGTATCGACGTGAGCATTGAGGTGAGTATCGGTTATGAGTGATCTGGCGACACTGCGCTTTTTCAGCACGCCGGCCCATGCCTGCAGCTACCTGGAAGACCACCAGGCCACCACGCTGTTTGTCGATCCCCACGCGCGCATTACCCCGGCGCTGTACAGCGACCTGACCCGCATGGGCTTTCGCCGCAGCGGTGATTACCTCTACCGGCCACATTGTGGGCCCTGCCAGGCCTGCATTCCCGCCCGCGTCAGGGTGATGGACTTCGTTCCCAATCGCAGCCAGCGGCGCATCATCAAGCGTAACGAGGGCTTGCGCGTCGAGGTGGTGGAGCCGCGCTTCACCAATGAGCTGTACCAGCTCTACAGCCGTTACATCGAACGTCGCCACGGCGACGGCGACATGTTCCCGCCCAGTCAGGAGCAGTTCGCCAGCTTCCTGATGTCCAGCTGGAGCGAGACGCGCTTCTGCTGCTTCCGGGATCAGGATGATCAACTGCTGGCCGTGGCGGTCATGGACCAGCTCGCGGACGGGCTGTCGGCGGTCTATACCTTTTACGAGCCAAACCTGCCCGAGCTCAGCCTGGGCACCTACGCGATTCTCTGGCAGATCCGTCATTGTCGGGAAAAAGCGCTGCCCCATCTGTATCTGGGCTACTGGATCCGCCGCTGCCGCAAGATGCGCTACAAGGAAGCCTTTCAGCCTCTGGAATTGCTGCGTCAGGACGTCTGGGGCGAATATCCCTGAGGAAGGCTTTGCAGGGTCTGCGCATTTCCGGCACAATTGCGCCTCTTAAATCTGAGCAGCCCCTGAAGGGTCGACTGATTGCATGGCGAAAGAAGAGCAAATCGAACTTGAAGGCGTAGTGGTAGATACCCTGCCTAACACCATGTTTCGCGTTAAACTGGATAACGGGCACGAGATCATCGCCCATATCTCCGGCAAGATGCGCAAACACTATATCCGTATTCTGACCGGTGACCGGGTCAAGGTGGAAATGTCCCCTTACGACCTGAGCAAAGGCCGGATCACCTTCCGTATGAAATAACCTCCCGTATTAAATAATGTCGCCGGGGGCACTTCAGATCCTGCAAGATTAGCCCCGGCAAGACATACCTGATTGATTTTCCTGGATTCCGGCCCTGAGCGGCGGCGCGCAGAGGTGGTTGATACACCACCCCCGCGGCACCCCTGACGTCAGGTGGCCGGTTCTTCAGCTTCCGCCTCGGATACCGTCAGCACCAGCCCCTTGTCGTTGGCTGTCACATCCACCTTGCCACCGTGCTCGGCCAGTTCCCCGAACAGCAGCATTTCCGCCAGTGGCTTCTTCAGTTGTTCCTGAATCAGCCTGGCCATGGGACGTGCGCCCATGGCGCGGTCATAACCGTGTTCCGACATCCAGGTGCGGGCCTGCTGATCCACATGCAACGTGACGCCACGCTCGTCCAGCTGTGCCTGCAGCTCGGTCAGGAACTTGTCCACGACCCCCAGAATGGTCTCCGGTGTCAGCGCACCAAACTGGATGGTGGCATCCAGACGGTTGCGGAACTCGGGCGTGAACATCTTCTTCAGTGCCTCACTGCCGTCAGTGGCGTGATCCTGCAGGGTAAAGCCGATGGATGCCCTGCTCATGACATCCGCACCGGCGTTGGTGGTCATGATCAGAATGACGTTGCGGAAATCCGCCTTGCGCCCGTTGTTGTCCGTGAGCGTGGCATGATCCATCACCTGCAGGAGCAGGTTGAAAACTTCCGGGTGCGCTTTCTCGATCTCGTCCAGCAGCAGCACACAGTGAGGCGTCTTGGTGATGGCCTCGGTCAGCAAACCACCCTGATCGAACCCCACATAGCCCGGGGGCGCACCGATCAGGCGGCTGACGGTATGACGCTCCATATACTCAGACATATCGAAGCGCACCAGCTCGACACCCAGCGCGCGGGCCAGCTGTCGGCTGACTTCGGTCTTGCCCACCCCGGTGGGGCCGGCAAACATGAAGCAGCCCACGGGCTTGTCTGCGGCCTTGAGGCCGGCACGGGACAGCTTGATCGCCGCCGACAGGGCCTCGATGGCCGGGTCCTGGCCAAATACGGTCATTTTCAGGTCCCGCTCCAGATTACGCAGCAGCTCCTTGTCTGACTGGGACACCGACTTCGGCGGGATGCGCGCAATCTTGGCCACCATCGCCTCGACATCCTCGACATCAATGGTTTCCTTGCGCTCGCCTGCCGGGCGCAGTCGCTGCCAGGCACCCACCTCATCAATCACATCGATTGCCTTGTCCGGCAGGTAGCGGTCATTGATATAGCGTGACGACAGCTCGGCCGCACTGCGCAGGGCTTCATCGGTGTAGACCACTGAGTGGTGATCCTCGAAGCGCTTCTTGAGCCCGCGCAGGATGCCGATGGTTTCATCCACCGTCGGTTCGACCACGTCGATCTTCTGAAAACGCCGGGACAAGGCCCGGTCTTTCTCGAAAATGCCGCGGTATTCCTGGAAGGTCGTGGAACCCATGCACTTGATGCTGCCATTGGCCAGCGCCGGCTTGAGCAGGTTGGAGGCATCCATGACACCGCCAGAGGCCGCACCCGCACCGATGATGGTGTGAATTTCATCAATGAACAGGATGGCATTGGGGTGCTTTTCCAGCTCGCCCAGCAACGCCTTGAAGCGCTTCTCGAAATCGCCCCGGTATTTGGTGCCGGCCAGCAATGCGCCCATGTCCAGTGAATAGACGATGGCGTCTTCCAGTGGCTCAGGCACCTTGCCCTCGACAATCATCCAGGCAAGACCTTCGGCAATTGCTGTCTTGCCGACGCCCGGCTCGCCCACCAGCAACGGGTTGTTCTTGCGCCGGCGGCAGAGAATCTGCGCTGCGCGCTCGATCTCGAAGGCGCGGCCGACCAGCGGATCAATCCGGTCCTGGCGCGCGAGTTCGTTGAGATTGCTGGCGTAGTTGTCCAGCGCACTGGTGGCGCTGCCCTCTGCGCCCTCTTCCGCCGCTTCCTGCGGACGCTCGGTATCTTCGCCTTCGTGAATCCGGGAAATGCCGTGGCTGATGAAATTCACCACGTCGACACGGTTGATGTTCTGTGCGCGCAGCAGGTAGACCGCCTGGCTTTCCTGCTCGCTGAAGATGGCCACCAGCACGTTGGCGCCGGTCACCTCGCGCTTGCCCGAAGACTGGACATGGAACACGGCGCGCTGCAGCACACGCTGAAAGCCCAGCGTGGGCTGGGTGTCGCGCTCCGGGTCATCATCCGGGATAAGGGGTGTTGTGTCGTCAATGAACCGGTCCAGGGCCTGGCGCAGATCAACCAGATCGGCACCGCAGGATTCCAGCACTTCAACTGCGGCCTGATTGTCCAGAAGCGCCAGCAACAGGTGCTCGACGGTCATGAACTCATGACGGTGGGTGCGCGCGTGGCGGAACGCGTCGTTCAGGGTCAGTTCCAGTTCTCTGCTGAGCATGGCTCACCTCTCGGTCACGAGGAAAATTAGGTGTTCCGGTCGAGCGCCCGGTCAGGCCACCTCGACCTGGCACATCAATGGGTGCTGATTTTCGCGGGCATAATCCACCACTTGCGCCGCCTTGGTCTCGGCGATGTCGCGGGTAAACAAGCCGCACACCGCCCGTCCTTCCGTATGCACCGTCAACATGACGCGTGTTGCCTTTTCACGGTCCATGGCAAAGAACGTTTCCAGCACCTCCACCACAAAATCCATCGGTGTGTAGTCATCGTTGAGCATCAGGACCTTGTAGAGGGGCGGCGGGCTCAGCTTCGGCTTCGCTTCCTCTACGGCCAGATCGCCATGCCGATCCGGCTGGCCGGGTTCCTCAGGGGGCTGTTCCGGCCCGAGAGTCACCTGTCGGGTTGAATGAAAATTCATGCTGCTCTCTATCGTTGTATACCTGTCATGCCCTTCAGGCAATCAAGTTATGGTGAATCATGAGGCTTTTTTCAAGTCCATCCTGCCAGCCGCCCGACGGGGGTTGACACTCTCTTCATGTTGATTAAAAGTTGTACGACTCAGGGTGCGATACATGGCAATTGAACCCCTGCCGTTCACATCAATAACACTATGCTGGTAACAGCTTACCTGATTTGACGTGAGGACGGAGATAACGGGGATCGCACTGCCATCGGAGCGGCAGACGCAGCAGAGAGAGGGACCATGGCGACGGGCAAGGTAAAGTGGTTCAACAATGCCAAGGGCTACGGTTTCGTACGCCCGGACGCCGGGGGCGAAGACCTGTTTGTCCACTACTCCTACATCCAGATGGACGGTTACCGCAGCCTGAAGGCCGGGCAACCGGTGGAGTACGAGCTGCAGCAGGCAAACAAGGGCTACCACGCGGTCAATCTGAAACCGACTGATGACACGCCTGACGCTGGCAACACCACCAACGAACGCAACAGCAATAACGACACCGACACCGACGCACCGCCCATGGCGGCCGCGCCGGTTACGGAACCGTAAGCGCTGCTTACTGTTCCATATGCCGTATGACAGCGTCGCCGAACTCGGAGCACTTCAGCAGTGTTGCATCGGGCATCAGACGCTCGAAGTCATACGTGACCGTCTTCGCCGCAATAGCACCTTCCACGCCGGCAATGATCAGATCAGCCGCTTCGTTCCAGTCCATATGGCGCAGCATCATTTCCGCTGACAGGATCAGAGAGCCCGGGTTGACCTTGTCCTGCCCCGCATACTTGGGTGCAGTGCCGTGGGTCGCCTCAAACAGCGCGACGGAGCCGCCAATATTGGCGCCTGGCGCGATACCGATACCACCGACTTCCGCAGCCAGCGCATCAGAGATGTAGTCACCGTTGAGGTTCAGTGTGGCAATCACACTGTAATCCGCCGGGCGCATCAGGATCTGCTGCAGGAACGCATCAGCAATCACGTCCTTGATGATGATGTCACGACCGGTGCGGGGATTCTTCAGGGTCAACCAGGGGCCGCCGTCGAGCAATTCAGCACCGAAGCGATCCTGAGCCAGCTCGTAACCCCAGTCTTTGAAGGCACCTTCGGTGTACTTCATGATGTTGCCCTTGTGCACCAGGGTCACCGAGTCCTTGTCGTTATCGATGGCGTACTGGATCGCTTTGCGCACCAGACGCTGGGTGCCCTCGCGAGACACCGGCTTGATGCCGATGCCGCAACCTTCCGGGAAGCGTATCTGGGTCACGCCCATCTCTTCACGCAGGAAGCGAATCAGTTTGGTGGCGTCGGGGCTGTCAGCCTTCCACTCGATGCCGGCATAAATGTCTTCCGAGTTTTCACGGAAGATGATCATGTCGGTGAGTTCAGGATGGGTGACCGGGCTGGGCACGCCGGGGAACCAGCGGACCGGGCGCATACAGGTGTACAGATCGAGTTCCTGACGCAATGCCACGTTCAGGGAACGGATCCCCCCGCCCACCGGGGTGGTCAGCGGGCCTTTGATGCCCACCGTAAATTCGCGCATGGCTTCCAGTGTTTCTTCCGGCAGCCAGACATCAGGGCCGTAAACCCTGGTCGCTTTTTCACCAGCGTAGATTTCCATCCACGTAATGGCGCGCTTGGTGCCGTAAGCCTTCTCTACAGCGGCATTGACCACGTCAATCATCACAGGTGAGATGTCGACGCCAATGCCATCACCCTCGATATAGGGGATAATCGGGTGATTCGGTACATTAAGGGATAGGTCCGCATTAACGGTGATTTTGTCGCCGTCCGCCGGAACCATGATCTTTTGGTATCCCATCTAACTACTCCCTCTGGAAAATAACCGTACAATTCGGTAGCTGGGCCTGGGTAAGCCCGAGAGGCGCGATTATAGCATCGGCGCGACAACCTTGCCTGACCTTTTGCGGATATACCGTGCAGTTTCTGGACAATTCGCGACGACTCACACCTTGCTCTACAGCGGAGATATGGCCATGGCACGTCTGGTGCTGTTCAACAAACCCTTCAGGGTGCTGTCACAGTTCACCGACAACAGTGGCCGTGCAACGCTGGCAGACTATCTTGCCATCCCCGGCGTTTACCCTGCCGGCCGCCTGGACTGGGACTCTGAAGGACTCTTGTTGCTGACGGATGACGGTGCCCTGCAGGCGCGTATCAGCCAGCCGGCATTTCATCTGCCAAAGACCTATCTGGTACAGGTTGAAGGCATTCCTGACGCGGCACAGCTTCAGCAACTTCGCGATGGCGTTCAATTGAACGATGGTCTAACGCGCCCTGCCCGGGCAGAGATCATCCCGCCTCCGGCGCTATGGCCGCGTGATCCGCCGGTACGGGAGCGCAAGTCGGTGCCTGACAGCTGGCTGCGCCTGACCATCACCGAAGGCCGCAATCGGCAGGTCCGTCGCATGACGGCGGCCGTCGGCTGCCCTACCCTGCGCCTGGTGCGCTGGCAGATCGGTGATTGGGCTCTGGATGGCCCGCGTTCGGGCGGCACGCACGAACCTGAAGAAGCGCCAACGCTGCTACCCGGCATGTATCGGGAAATCAGCGTTCATCTGCCCCGTCCTGCTCGTGCCAGCGCCGGGCGGCAGCCAGATCAGCGTCGCGGGCGTCCACCCAGCCGCTCCCGCCGGGGCCGCTGACTTTTTTCCACAACGGTACTTCTGTCTTGATGCGGTCCATCAGGCAACTGCAGGCCTCGAAGGCCGTCTGTCGATGGGCGGCCGCCACGCCCACCACCACGATGGTATCGCCGGCCTGCATATCGCCGATGCGGTGCCAGGCGAGCACCTTCAATAGCGGCCACCGCCGCGCGACATCCTCGACCAGCGTGGCAAGCACCTTGTCACTCATACCCGGATAATGCTCCAGGGATAAGGTCGCGACCTGCCCCTGCTCACTGCGCACCTGGCCGGTAAACAGGACGGTTGCCCCCGCAGCGCTGACGAGATCGGCGGACAGCCAGGCCTGAGCCGCACCGCAATCGATGGCTTCCGTCTGGATACGGTGCCAGTGGCCATGTTCGGACAGGTGTCCCGGAACGCTCATCTCAACCCCCGGTCACGGGCGGGAAAAACGCCACCACATCACCGTCCCCCACGGCAGTGTCGGGGGTCGCCATGACTTCATTGACGGCCACAAGCAGCCGCTCCTCGGGGCTCAGCGCCTCTGCCCAGCGGCCATCAGTGCGCGCTGCCAGCGCCGCGCGCACCGCCGAGACCGTACTCAGCGCCGGCTCCGCTGCCACAGTCGTTTCTGCCTCGCCGAGGCGCTCGCGCAAGCTGGCAAAAAACAGGATGCGAATCATGCTTCGGGCTCCGATATGGTGCTCTCCTTGATGGTCGCCTCTTCACGCTGCCAGGTGCCGCTTCGGCCGCCCTGCTTCTCAAGCAGGCATATCTGCTCGATGACCATGCCGCGATCCACCGCCTTGCACATGTCGTAAAGGGTCAGGGCAGCCACGGATGCGGCGGTCAACGCCTCCATCTCGACGCCCGTGACGCCGCGCACACGGCACTGTGTCTGAATCAGCAGCGAGGTATCACTGTCGGCGCTGATATCCACGCGAATACGGGTCAGCAACAGGGGGTGGCACAGGGGAATCAGATCCCAGGTTTTCTTGGCCGCCTGGATCCCGGCGATGCGCGCCACGGCGAGCACGTCGCCTTTGGGGTGCCCGCCGTCCAGAATCAGGGCCAGGGTCGCCGGCGCCATGTGGATGCGGGCCATGGCGCGGGCAATGCGGTCGGTTTCGGCCTTGTCCGTGACATCCACCATGGAAGCCTGCCCGCGGGCGTCAAGGTGGGTCAGTGTCGGGTCAGTCATGCGCGTTTCCTTATCGCTTTCCGTGGCGCTCGTCTGGTCGCTCGTTGGCCGGGTGGTGTACCATCTCCCGCTCGCCGGAATGAGTCAATCATGAACAGTTTCACGCCCCATATTACCGTAGCAACCGTGGTCGAGCAGGATGGCCGCTTCCTGATGGTCCGCGAGACGGTCCGAGAGCGCGCCAGCAACGCGGGATCAGCGCCCGCAGACGTCATCAACCAGCCCGCTGGCCATGTCGAGGCAGGCGAACTGCTGGCCCAGGCCGCCTTTCGGGAGACCCTGGAAGAGACCGCCTGGCAGGTCAGGATCACCGGGCTGCTGGGTATGTATGTTTTCCAGCCCCACCCGCGCGCCGGCGTCTACCACCGTTACTGCTTCATTGCCGAGCCCGTGAAGCATGACCCCGGCCAGCGACTGGACCGGGGCATCATCGAAGCCGTGTGGCTCTCCGCCGATGCCCTGCGGGCGCGCAAGACAGAGCACCGCAGCCCGCTGGTCATGCGCTGCGTGGACGACTATCTGGCCGGGCGGCGGCTGCCCCTGGACGCGATTTATGAGCACCCCTGGGCATTGCAGGAGCGATGACAGGCATGCCGCTAAAGACAGAGGAAAAGACATTGCCGGAACGCCCCCCGCAGGAGACGCGCATTATCGTCGGCATGTCCGGGGGCGTGGATTCGGCGGTGGCCGCGTGGTTGTTGAAAGACGCCGGCTACCAGGTCGAAGGCCTGTTCATGAAGAACTGGAACGAGGATGACGGTACCGAGTACTGCACCGCTCAGGAGGATCTGCTGGATGCGATGCAGGTGGCCGGCGTGCTGGATATCGAGCTGCACACGGTCAACTTCGCGGCCGAATACTGGGACCGGGTGTTCGAGCACTTCCTTGAGGAGTACCGCGCCGGCCGCACACCGAACCCGGACATCCTGTGCAACAAGGAAGTGAAGTTCCGCGCCTTCCTGGATCACGCGCTGACGCTTGGCGCCGACGGCATCGCAACAGGGCACTATGCGCAGGTGGCGCATCACACCGACCGCCCGGCGAGCCTGTTACGGGCCGTGGATGGCAACAAGGACCAGACTTACTTTCTGCACGCGGTGGGCGGTGACAAATTCAGCCGCACGCTGTTCCCGCTGGGCGGGCTGCACAAGCCCGAGGTGCGGCGCATCGCGGAGGCCCAGGGCTTTGCCAATCACAAGAAAAAAGACTCCACCGGCATCTGCTTTATCGGTGAGCGACGCTTCAAGGATTTTCTGCAGCGTTACCTGCCCGCGCAACCGGGCCGCATCGAGGATGACCAGGGCACCTTGCTGGGCGAGCACACCGGGTTGATGTACTACACCCTGGGGCAACGTCAGGGCCTCGGCATCGGTGGCCGGCCCGGTTCGGATGAGTCGCCCTGGTATGTGGCAGCCAAGGACCTGGAGCGCAACGTGCTGGTTGCCGTGCAGGGGCATGATCACCCGCTGTTGCAAAGCCAGCAGCTGGACACCGGGCCGGTGAACTGGATTGCCGGCGCACCGCCCGGGATGCCCGCCCGCCTGACGGCCAAGACGCGCTACCGGCAGCCGGATCAGGTTTGCACCGTGACTTCCCTTGCCGTGACTCACCTTGCCGCCCCCGCCCTCGCAGGGACAGACCAGGGCCGTGTGCAGGTGGTGTTCGATGTGCCACAACGCGCTGTGACACCCGGGCAGTCGGTTGTGTTTTACGATGGCGACCGCTGTCTGGGCGGTGCCGTGATAGAGTCCACCTCATGAGCAGACCCGAAGACCTTCATCAAGTGATCGCCCTGGCCGCCATTTTTCAGGCGGGCCAGATTGCCGACCGCATTGCCAGCACGGGCGAATGCCCCAATGACCAGCTGCGCACGCTGCTGGCCGGGACCATGAACCTGGCCCCGGCATCCTATGAGGATGTCTACCCTGCCCTCGGCGATCTGCGGCCCGGGTTTTCCATGCTGCGGGATGCGCTTTCCGGCAAGCAGAGCCGGGACAAGGTGCGCCCGGTGAGCTACGCCCTGGCGCTGATGCATCTTTCCGGGCGCCTGGGCAAGGACGACAGCCTGATGGCGATTCTGCGCAATCGTCTGGAGGCGCTGGACGCCCAGCGGGCGCATTTTCCTGATCTGGTGACGAATGAGTTCTGCCACCGCCTGGCAGGCATCTATGTCGATACGCTCGGCACGCTGAAATTTCGTATCAAGGTGCAGGGTGAGCCGGAGCATCTTCGTAATGAGGATAATGCGGCGCGGATTCGTGCCACGTTCCTGACGGGGGTGCGGGCCGGGTTTCTCTGGCAGCAGGCCGGGGGGCGTCGTTGGCATCTGGTGTTTCGGCGGGCGCGGTTGTTGGCGGCGGTGGATGGGGTGTTGAAGCAGTCTTTGCATTGAGGCGCGGGAGTGATGGCGGGATGCGTGTGGCGTGGCGGTGTTGGTGCGCTTCGCGTTCCGCTCAGCACACCCTACGGGTGCAATTTAAATCAAATGGTTATGAATCTTTATTAATGTTGTTTATCAGGACTTTCATGCGCATGGCTTGCTGTTTGGGCCAAACGTGTCGGTGACTCGCCGCTTTCTCCCCCTTTGATGTATCATGCGCGCCATTCTCGACGCTGCTCGACTCACGCGCTATCCGTGCCCGCCAGGAGCCATCAACGATGTCCCAGATGCAAGACACCCTGACCGCCATCTCTCCGGTAGACGGCCGCTATGCCGGTAAATGTGACGCCCTGCGCCAGACCACCAGTGAGTACGGGCTGATACGCAACCGTGTGCTGGTGGAGATTCGCTGGCTGGAAACCCTGTGCAAGGCCCGGGATATTCCCGAAGTGCCCCTGATGAGTGCCGATGCGGCCTATCAGCTGCGGCAGATTACCGACCGCTTTGATCTGGCCGCCGCCCAGCGGGTCAAGGCCATCGAGGCCACCACCAATCACGACGTCAAGGCGGTGGAGTACTACATCAAAGAGCGTATGGCGGAATTTCCGGAGCTCGCGGGCAACAGTGAATTCGTCCATTTCGCCTGCACCTCCGAGGACATCAACAACCTCTCCTACAGCATCATGCTGGCCGACGCGCGCAAGGTGCTGCTGCCGGTGATGGACAAGCTCATCGAGTCCCTGCGCCGTCTGGCGCACCAGTTCGCCGATCAGCCGTTGCTGTCACGCACCCATGGCCAGACCGCCTCCCCCAGCACCCTGGGCAAGGAATTTGCCAATGTCGTGGCACGCCTGCAGCGGCAGCGGGAGCAGTTCGCGGCCGTCGCCCTGCTGGGCAAGATCAACGGCGCGGTCGGCAACTATAATGCGCACCTCGCCGCCTACCCGGATGTGGACTGGCCGGCGCTGGCGAAGAGCTTCGTCGAGGGCCTGGGGCTGACCTTCAACCCCTATACCACCCAGATCGAACCCCACGACTGCGTGGCGGAATACTTCCACGCCCTGATGCGCTTCAACACCGTGGTGCTGGATTTCGACCGTGACATCTGGAGCTATATCTCACTGGGGTATTTCAAGCAGCGCACCGTCGAGGGCGAAGTCGGCTCCTCCACCATGCCGCACAAGGTCAATCCCATCGATTTCGAGAACTCGGAAGGCAATCTGGGCATCGCCAACGCCCTGATGGATCACCTGGCGGCGAAGCTGCCCATCTCCCGCTGGCAGCGTGACCTGACGGATTCCACGGTGCTGCGCAACGTGGGCGTCGGCCTGGGCCACAGCCTGATCGCCTATGAAGCATCGCTGAAAGGCATCGGCAAGCTGGAAATCAACGCCGCCCGTCTTGATGACGACCTCGACAGCGCCTGGGAAGTCCTGGCAGAACCGATCCAGACCGTCATGCGGCGCTACGGCATCGAGCAGCCCTACGAGAAGCTCAAGGCGCTGACCCGGGGCAAGGCCATTACCCAGGAGGCGCTGGCCGCCTTTATCGATACCCTGGCGATCCCGGACGACGCCCGTGAGCGACTGAAAGCCATGACCCCGGCCAGCTACACCGGCAATGCGGCGGACCAGGCGCGGGCCATCTGATGCTGCCTCGCTTCCGCCTGCCGATATCTGCGGCAGAGTTCCTCCGTGATTACTGGCAGCGCCAGCCGCTGCTGGCGCCTGCATCAGCCAGCGGCCTGGATGTGCCTGATCCGAATGTCCTCGCGGGCCTGGCCCTGGAGGAGAGCGTCGAGTCGCGCATCATCCTCGGCGCTGGTGAGGCGAATAGTGAGACCCCCTGGGCGGTCCGCCACGGCCCCTTCACTGAAGCGGATCTGCAGGCGCTGCCCGACAGGAACTGGACGCTATTGGTGCAATCCGTGGATCACTGCCTCACGGAAGTGTCGCTGATGCTGGACAGCTTCGATTTCCTGCCGGGCTGGCGCCTTGAGGACATCATGATCAGCTACGCCGTCACTGGCGGCAGCGTCGGTCCGCACTTCGATCAGTACGATGTGTTCCTGATTCAGGCCGCCGGCCACCGCCGCTGGCAGCTTGGCCCCCACTGCGACGCGACGACGCCCCTGCAGCCCCACGATACCCTGCGTCTGCTGGCTGACATGCCGGTCACCTCGGAGCACCTGCTGGGCCCCGGCGATGTGCTCTATGTGCCGCCGGGCGTCGCCCACTGGGGTGTGGCCGAAGATGATGACTGCGTCACCTGGTCAGTGGGCTTCCGGGCCCCGCGCCGGGCAGACCTGCTGGCGCGGATTACCGATGAAGTCCTCGCGGAAGTGCCGGAGGCGCTGTTCACCGACGCAGGCCGTGGCCTGCCGGAAGCACCGGGCACGCTTTCCCCGGCAGATGCGCAGACCCTGACGCAACAGGCACTGGCGCTGATCACCCCGGCCCGCGCCGAGTGTGCGCTGGCGCAGCTTCTCAGCGAACCGCGCCACAATGGCCTTGATTTTGAGGTGGATACCGGGCACATTCGCGCCGCTGCCCCGGCGGCGTCGCTGGTACGCCACGGCAGTACCCGGCTGCTGGCCGACAGCACCGGGCTATGGATCAACGGCGAGCACCACGCGCTGCCGGAAGACCTGCAGGGGCTCGGCACTTATCTTGCAAGTCGGCGTCTGTATGAACAGGACGCCTTGAAGGAACATGCCGGAAGCACCGGTCTGGAGTTGCTGAATGAATGGATTGAACAAGGCTTTTTCGTTTCCCTTGAGTGAGGCAGTCATGGCGTTCACCGTAATCCGCACCAGTTGGGCAGAGCACGAAGCCGCCCTGCGTCAGATTCGTGACACCGTATTCATTCAGGAGCAGCGCGTTCCCGCAGAACTGGAGTGGGATGGCGCCGACGAAGACTCCGTGCACTTTTTGGCCCTTGGCGATGCCGGACAGCCCGTGGGCTGCATTCGCCTGATGCCCAGTGGCCAGTTGAGCCGTCTGTCAGTGCTCGAGCAACACCGTAATCAGGGTATCGGCAAGGCACTGATCATTGCTGCGGAAGAGCATGCGCGGGCCGGGAACATGGATGAGATTTTCCTGCACGCCCAGACCCACGCCACCAGCTTTTACGAGGCCTGCGGGTTCTCCGTGACCGGCGGCATTTTCCTGGAAGCCGACATCCCCCACCGGCAGATGTTCAAGGAACTGGCTCAGGCCTGAGCGAACTGCATGACCGCCACAACACGCGGCTGCACGACTTGCAGCCGCCCTCAGAGTGCGGCATCTTTCAGGTCATGACCACGCAATCACCCCCACCACCGGCCCCCTGGTCACTTGGCGATGATACCGGCGAATACCCGCTGGCTGATCTGGCCGATTTTCACCATGCATTAAGGCAATTGCTGCCCCAGGCACGCCGCAGCGTCGTGATCCAGACACCGGAACTCGATATCCCCTGGCTGGGCCCCCGGCATGTGAGTGATTTGCTGACGCCAGTGTTGCGCAGCAACCCCCGCTTTCATTTGCGACTGCTGTTCAACGATGCACGCAATGCGGTGCGACGTGGCCACCAGTTGATCCGCTCGGCCCAGCAGTTCCCCTCATACCTCAGCCTGCACCAGGCACAGCCCGAAGATCAGCGCCAGGAGGCCTGGCTGATCATTGATGACCGGGCACTCATCACCCGCAATGATCCGCAACGCTTCAGTGATGGCGTCGCCTGTCCCTCAACGCCACGGCAGGCCCGCAACCTGCTGCAGGATTTCGAGGAGCGTTGGCAGCGCTCCAGCCCGGCACCGCAGTTACGGCGGCTTTTCCTGTAACCGCCGACCAGTTACGGATATTCCGCTGTGCCGTTGCTATCATGCGCGGCGCTGGTCTTTCGGACGGACTCCCCGGAGAAGTATTCATGCGCCATTGCAAAACCGGTTTGCCCCGACTGGGCACGCTGTGTCTGACCCTCATACTGATCGCCTGCCACCCTGCCCCCGACACTCCCGCCTTCAGCGACCAGTATCTGCTGGTCCAGACCGTGTCGTTGCCCGGTGGGGCCGGTGAGCTCACCTCCGAGGCCATCCTGCAGGCAGATTACTTCACCCGCCGAAGTGGCAAACGTGACCGCCTGCATGTCACACCGAAATGGTTCAGCATCGACCCGCCCTACGGCCGTCGTATGGATACTGCGGCGCCAGCGGACTACATGCTGGATGACGAGATGTTCGTCACGCTGCTGGACTGGATGTTCGCCGGCACGACCCTGCACCTTGATGCAGAAGGCGGCATTGAACAGATCGAGCCGGGCGATGAAGCCGCCCACGCACAAATCATGGCACGCATGCCCGACAACCTTGGCGCGCTCTATGAGCAGGCGCCCATGTTGATGCGCCTGCCCGACGACATCACTCGCGGGCAATACTGGGAAGAGACCCGGAACATGGGCGACGGCAGCCCGCTGACCCTGACCATCACGGTGCTGGATTTCGATGATGACGAGGTGCTGCTGGCACTGGATGCCGGCGACCCGAGCGCCGCCCTGGCCAGCGACACGCCGCAGCTGCCACTGGCCCAGGGACGCATGATACTGCGCCGTGACGGCGACTGGCCGGTGGAGCTGCGCCTGCATATGTATCTGGCGCCGGAGCATGCCGGTGACGGCGATAAGGGCGCCACCGAAGAGCCGGTCAGCTATAGCATTCGTCTCGCCAGCACGACCTTCAGCCGTTTCGGCTTCCATGACCGGGATGCCATTCCCGAGCCGGACTGGGCACGCCAGCGACTGGAGACGCCGAGTTATCACCTGCCCAGCGAGCACGAACTGGGCTGGGTGCAAGGCGTCATAGCGACCGACCCCGACGCGCTTCAGGCATTGAAGAAAAGCACCTACTGGATCAGGGATGGCGATGACATCCGCCTGCACAGCGACCCTATGGCGTTGTTCGGTTATCACCTGCCGATGGTGACCCTGCGCGCGGCCCGATTGCTGGATCAGGACGGCACACCGTTGCCGATCGACACCCTGACCAACCGACGCTTCGAGCAGCATTTCTACAGCAACGACATCTGGCTGCGGGGTCATAGTGCGCCGCTGATCGTGCCTGATCCCCGCACCCGGCCCGATCTTGCCAGCACCCTCGGCCGCATCGAGCTGGATCTGGATATTGCCGTCATGCACCCCAGACCCGTGGCCCATCTCGATCATGGCGCCAATGCCGACAGCGTGCCCGGGCTGGCAGAGGTGCACTGGCATGATCAAGGCGTCGACCTGGCCATCCGGGGCCACCATACTCTGATCGCGGTGCCTCTGGACCAGGACGGTAACGTCATCCCCTTCGACGCTGTCTATCTGCCGGACTGGATGCTGGCGCAACTGGACCCGTCACAGCAGGACGGCGTGTTTGACCCTGATGTCGCAGCGCTGACACTGGAGAACGCGCGCCACGAGGTGCGTGTGCGCACTGAAACACCCCCTGCACAGATTGCGATATACCTCGGCGAGGCAGAGATGCAGCGCCATACACTGGTCTACCACGACGGCAATGATCCGGACCCGGACACCGCCGACATACGCCGCTACCACAGGCCTGCTGCCGCCTTTGCCCCGGAATCCCTGCCGCCGCCGGAAGACGGACTGGATATGGCAGCCAGGGTCGCCGCTCTGGCGCCGACCTGTACGGAGTGCGACGCCTTTCACCTGCGCTGGCCCGAGGATACGCCCGTGGCCGTCGCGCGCATGTGCGAGCTGCGCCCGGATGAAGACGCCCGTTACTACGGCAACCCCCTGTCGGGGTATCTCGGCTCCACGCGGGGATTCAGCGGCGACGGCTCCCCGGTGACCGAGTTACGCACCGCCGATGAGGTGATGCGTCATTTCCATGATCTGGCGGTGAACGTGACACTGCGCTGCCCGGCGCATGTCACCTACGTGACCGAAGCCGTCGAAGACAGCCAATGCGTCACGGCTGTCGGTCGCAGCAGCCTGCAAATAACGGATACGCAGGCCGAAATGAATGCATGCGCGGCGCTTCATGCCGCCCTTGATGCCGGTACGCATGGCAGCGATGTCCTGTCATACGAAGGGCTGGCATATGAAGGACTGGAAGCACTGGATGATCTCGGCTTTCCGCTGGCCGCCATGGCGCCACAGGATGGAGACACCACGCTGCGCTTCCACGGGCCGATAAGCCACGTACGCTACCCGCTTGCCGAAGGCGAAGTCGTCCGTCAATGGTCCCTGCAGTTCCCGCCCCTCCCAATCGCGCCCCTTCCCATCCCGCCCCTCCCCACGGCACAGGAGCAACAGTGATGCACCCCACAGGATTACTCATAGTCTTGTCGCTGCTCTGGTACCCGATCAACACCGTGGCCAACGACAACGCGGATCCAGAGCATCCGCGCAACGGCTCTCATTCAGAAGACGCCGTTGACGACACCCATGAAGTCCGGGATGACCAGGGGCGCCTGCAGCGACGTTACACCCGTCGGAACGGCAGGCTCCATGGCGCCGACGAGCATTTCCATGAAGGCGTGCTGGTGCGCCGTCAGTACTACAAAGATGGCCAGCGGCACGGGCTGTTTGAAAGCTTTCACAATGACGGCACACCCCGGGATCGCTATACCCTGGTAAACGGTCAGCGCCGGGGAAAAAGCCAAAGCTGGCATCCCAATGGCGAGCTGCGCGTGCAGCAGTGGGTGAATGACGATGGCGAAACGGTACGCCAGGATTTCTTTCGCAACGACGGTTCCCCCGAACGTGCCATGCGCATCAAGAGCTTCGAGGATGGCAGTGCACTGCATGTCTCGCGCCGCTTCTCCGATCAGGGCGAGCCCGTTTATATCGAGGCAGAACACAAGCAGGCAGAGGGGCAGACACTCGCCTCTGTGCGCTGGCAGCGCCGTAACGATGGCGAAGTGCATACGCGCGTACAACTGTTGACGCCACACCTGGATATTGATGCATTGCGCATCACCTTGAACCGTCAGAGCGACGGCAGCCTGGCAGACTACCTGCGTGAGATACAGCCTGCCGCAAGCAGGCGATGGCTTCGCGATGGCCCGCAACGGGAAACCACCTTCCAGGGGTGGGTGAGCGAGACGCATTACGTCAACGGCGCACTACACGGCCCCTCTATTCTGCAGGACAACAATGGCGTCGTGATCAGCCAGGGCGAGCATATCGACGATCGACAACATGGAAAGTGGCTGGAGCGCGATCATCCGGATGGCTGGATCACGCGCATGACGTATCAGCACGGCAAGCGCCACGGCGCCTATCGCATCGAAGCAGAACGGGACGACGGTACGTTGCAGGTGCGGGAAACCGGGCACTACGAAGACGGTCTGCTGCATGGCAGGCTGCAGCGCTTTGACGAGGATGGCGAGCTGATCGGTGACATGAGCTACCAGAAGGACAGACTGCACGGCACCGTGCTCGATACTGATCGCGACGGCGACAGATACCATGCCGAATACGTGGCAGGCGAGCCACATGGGCCCTACCGTCGCGTTCAGCCCGCCGGCTATCCGCTGGAAATCGGCCAGTACCGTAATGGTTTGAAAGAAGGACGGTTCTATCGTTTCACCCGCGATGGCGGATTACTTTCCGTGATCGACTATGAGGGAGATCAGCGTATCAATACGGACTATCCCGAAAGAAGCCATTCAGAAAGAAGCTATCCCTGAACAGCCCCCATCCGGCTTGCGCCAATTGCAACCGGCCGGAGGGCGTTCCTCCGCCGGTTGCAGTATCTCTGTCAGAACAGCCGATTCAGCCGCCGAGAATATTGCAAGGCAAGGCAAAATCATCCAGCTGCGCGCGTGTATAGCTGGTGGCGTTCCCGCCCATGGTCACCGTAATGTCGCCGCCACCGGTAAAGTCCACCTGAATGCTGTCATTGATGAAGACACGCCCACTCTGCACTGTGTCAGTGTAGGTGAGCGTGCCATCCCCTGCCTCGGTGACCGACTCGATAATACGCAGGGTATCGTCGGTCCGGTAATGCGCGCTGCCGAGATTGCAGGCTGCCGTGCTGAAGCCGAACTCACCCTCGAACTCCAGATCAATCACGAGATCGTCTGTCAGGCTGTCGCGTGCCTCGATGATTGTTTCCTTGCCGATGTAGGGGTTGTCCACGTCCGCACCCAGCTTGATGCGCACTTCGCCGTTGCCGTCATCAAACCGCGCCTCTACAAAAGACTGGAATTCTGATACGCCGCTGCCCGCACATTCCTCACACATATACTGCACGCCGAGCATTTCCGAGAAAAACCGGAATTGATCCGTTTCCAGTTCCGAGGTCACCGGGACACCGGTGTCCATATCCCCCATGAAGACATACAGGGCTTCGCCTGGGCCACCATAATCGAGGGCCTCCCCCCCTTCGAATCTGCCGTTGCTGAAACTGTTGCTGAAGAAGGGGCCTGCCTCGAAAGTCTGCCGGCAATTGTCCGCATCCGTAATCACGACATCATAGTCGCCGTCATGATAAGGCGTATCCACACTGCTGATCCGCTCCTCGAATGTCAGCGTGCCACCGCCGTTGCACACAATAACTTCCGGCGGATCACCGCCAAGGCGCGGGGCGGGCTGATCCTGGACGCCAGCCAGGCTAGCAGAAAGCAATTCCGGCTCGTGCTCGTCTTCCGCCTCGAAATTGTTGGCGACGCTCATCAGGCTGACATGGCGCGCGACGTCCTCAGGGCTGTTCAGCGTGGCATCGGTGATGGGGGGTGCAGGTTGCGAGCCGCCGCCGCTGGAACTGGAACTGCCGCCGCAAGCACTCAGTGCTGCCGCCAGGAGAGCCGCGCCCAGATAGCCCATTCGTTGCGAATGTGGCGCCGCCAGAGTGTGAGTGTCATTTCCCGGTTGTGACATGGTCGCCCTTCCTTTGTTTGCTGGTCAGTGACGCCAGCCTAGAAGAGAGACGGGGTGAGCCACCATGCCCCGGACGGGCTAGCCCACCTGGCTAACTCAGGACAACTTGCTCAGGGCAACTTGCTCAGGGCAAATGAGCACACAAGCGCCATAGCGCATGCCCGCTGTCGCGGTATTTCAGTTCAAAATCGGTGATGGCTTCAATGGCATCGGCGGGCAGCGCGTCCAGCGTTGCCGGCACTGATGCCTGTGCCAGAGCGGCCTGCATTTCCTGCAGATAAATCGGCCAGTTACTGCGCACCTCCAATGTGCCACCAAGGTTCAGCAGGGATGGAAACACCGGATGCCCATGCCAGCGGCGCTTGAGATGGGCCGCCTTCGGCCAGGGATTGGGATACAGCAGATAGTGGGCAGCAAGGCGCCAGCCCGCCTCCTCCGCCAGACGCCAGAAATCAGCGCACTCGGCCCGTAGCAACAGCAGATTGGACGGCAGTGGCCCTGCTTCGCGCCCGCGCGCAAGCCGGTGTGCGGACTGATCCAGCGCGATGACCAGGGCATCCGGATGCTGCGCCGCCAGCCAGCGCGAGGAGCGCGCCGTACCGCAGCCGGAGTCCAGGATCAGCGGCACGTCACCGCCCTCTCTTTTACCCTGTGCGGCCCGCCAGGCGGCCGCTTCAGCGAAGGCATTCCGGGTGTGCTCCGCCACCGGCGCTTGCCAGGCACGGGTCAGATGGCGCTGTACCGTCCTGGTCAGATCCTGGTGGATACCAGGCTGATTGCTGATCACCGGTTTGCTGTTGCCGAACATGGGTTACCCTTATCCTCTATCGGGCAGGCATGATAACGGAGAAACCATGAACAGGCGTCATCTGAACAGGCTTCTGGCAGCACTGCTGACCACTGTTGCGCTGCTACACACACCGCTGACCGTCCATGCTGCCCGAGCGGTGGCTGACGACAGAATGGAAACGCATATTGTCGACACACTCGGTGGCAAGGCCCTGATCCCGGTCATCCAGCCCCTGTTGGCGCCCGGCGGCAGCATCGGCCACTACCAGGGCCGTCTGGTGATCCGCACCACGGCAGAGAGTTTCGATGAGATCACTCGCCTGATTGCTGATATCGACCGCGCACCACGCGGCCTGCGGATCAGCTTCCGCCGCAGCGCCAGTGGCACCAGCCAGCAAGACGGCGCTTCCGCCCGCGGTTCGGTGGATCAGGATGGCAGAGTGCGAGGCAATGTGGTGATTCAGCGGGATCGCCAGCAGCAACAGCGTAGCGACGACTACACCATCAGCACGCTGGACGGGCATGATGCGTTCATTGATCGGGGCAATCTGCTGCAACTGTCGGGGCACCACCCCGGCGACAGGACGGTGTTGCCGCTGCTGCAAGGCATCGCCGTGACACCGCAACTGTTACCCGGCGGTCAGATCAGACTGACCGTAGAGCAACGCTTTGATGAGCGCGGCCAGGCCGGTGACCTACGCACCCAGTCGGCGCAAAGCACGCTGCAGCTGTCTCCCGGCCAATGGCAGGATATGGGCGGGCTGACACAACAGAGCGAGGACGGCCACCGTGGCCTGAGCGGCGGTGAACGCCGCTCAGGCCAGGAAGCCATCACCCTGCAGGTCCGGGTGGACCTGCTTTAACAGCCGTACTTATATTAACAACCGTACCTAATTAACAACCGTACCTGGCCTTCGCTTCCAGACGACGACGGTGCAGAACCGGCTCGGTGTAGCCGCTGGGCTGCTCGCGGCCCTTGAACACCAGTTCACAGGCGGCTTCAAAGGCCACATTGCCTTCGAAGTCCGGCGCCATCTTCCGATAAGCCGGGTCCGCAGCGTTCTGCTCGTCCACCACTGCCGCCATGCGCTGCATCGCTTCCATCACCTGCTCCCCGGTGCAGACACCGTGGTGCAGCCAGTTGGCAATGTGCTGGCTGGAAATGCGCAGCGTTGCGCGATCTTCCATCAGGCCGACGTTGTTGATGTCCGGCACCTTCGAGCAACCGACGCCCTGGTCGATCCAGCGCACCACGTAACCGAGGATGCCCTGGCAATTGTTGTCCAGTTCCTGCTTGATCTCCTCGGCAGACCAGTTGGTCTCCGGTGCCAGCGGCACGGTCAGGATATCATCCAGGCTGGCACGGGCGCGGCGCGTGAGCTGCTCCTGAATGTCCGCCACCTTGACCTGATGGTAATGGGTCACGTGCAAGGTCGCCGCAGTCGGAGACGGTACCCAGGCACAGCTGGCGCCGGCTTTCGGGTGGCCGATCTTGGCCTCCATCATGGCCTTCATCTCGTCCGGCATGGCCCACATGCCTTTGCCGATCTGGGCGCGGCCCTTGAGCCCGGTATCCAGGCCGATGTCCACGTTCCAGTCTTCGTAGGCGTTGATCCAGGGCTGCTGCTTCATGCCGCCCTTGCGCACCATGGCGCCGGCTTCCATGGAGGTATGGATTTCGTCGCCGGTGCGGTCCAGGAAGCCGGTGTTGATGAAGATCACCCGCTCCTTCGCGGCACGGATACAGGCCTTCAGGTTCACGGTCGTACGGCGCTCTTCGTCCATGATGCCGATTTTCAGCGTGTTGCGTGCCAGGCCGAGTGCGTCTTCCACGCGACCGAACAGCTCCACCGCAAAGGCCACTTCTTCAGGGCCATGCATCTTCGGCTTCACGATATAGACAGAGCCAGTACGGCTGTTGCGCGCACCCTCGGTCTTCTTCAGGTCGTGCATGGCCGCCAGGACCGTCACCATGCCGTCGAGGATACCTTCGGGTACCTCTTCGCCATTGAACAGCACCGCATTGTTGGTCATCAGGTGACCGACATTGCGCACCAGCAACAGGGAGCGTCCAGGCAGGACCAGCTTGCCGCCATCCGGGGCCGTGTATTCGCGATCCGCGTTCAGTTTGCGGGTCAGTGTCTTGCCGCCTTTCTGGAAGGATTCCTGCAGGTCACCCTTCATCAGGCCCAGCCAGTTGCGGTAGACCACGGTCTTGTCGTCGGCATCAACTGCCGCCACGGAGTCTTCGCAATCCTGGATCGCGGTAATCGCGGATTCCAGCAACAGATCCTTGATGTGGGCCTTGTCTTCGGCACCGATCGGATGATTGGCGTCGAACTGGATTTCCACATGCAGGTCGTTGCGACGCACCAGAATACCGGTGGGGCTGGCAGCATCGCCCACATAGCCGACCAGTTGTGCCGGATCCTGAAGGCCGGTTTCGCCGTTTTCGGTGCGCACCACCAGCGTGCCATCGACAATGGCGTAGCCCGTGGCAGCCTTGTGCGAGCCCTGGGCCAGCGGCGCAGACTGATCGAGGAAGTTACGCGCCCACTCGATCACCTTTGCGCCGCGCTTGGGGTTATAGGCACCACCACGCTCGGCACCGTCCTCTTCCGAGATCACGTCGCCGCCATACAGTGCGTCGTACAGGCTGCCCCACCGGGCATTCGCTGCATTCAGGGAGAAACGCGCATTCATGACCGGCACCACAAGCTGCGGACCGGCAATCCGGGCCACTTCGGCATCCACGTTTTCCGTCGTGATCTGGAAATCCTCGCCTTCCGGCAACAGATAGCCGATCTCGGTCAGGAAGGCCTTGTATTCGGCCATGTCGATCTTCTGGCCCTTGCGCGCCTGATGCCACGCATCAATGCGCGTCTGCAGCTCATCACGCTTGGCCAGCAGTGCCTTGTTCTTCGGTACCAGGTCGGTCAGGATTTTCTCCAGCTCGGCCCAGAAATGCGCGGTGTCCACACCGGTACCCGGCGCAATCTCTTTTTCAACGAGATTGTAGAGAACGGGGGCGATCTCGAGAGCGCCCTGGCGAATGCGATCGGTCATAGTGCTGCTACCCTTTCGGTCAAGAAGCAAGGTACATGTGCCGGCTGTGGGTGCTGATTCAGCTGTCCGGCACGCGGAAAGCGGCGATTTTAACGGAAACCCGGGCGCAATTCATGCGCCGGATGACGGCCAACGCCATGACTCGGCAGTCAGTTGAGCAGTCAGCTGGTCAGTTAGTTGAATAACCCGCTGACATGCCCGTCAGTGCTCGATCAATCTGGATGGGGTCAGTGAAACAGGTTTACAAGATCCAGCTTGTGGGCCTGCGCGCCGCCCCGGGAGACGCCCTCCTCCAGGCTGGCGAAGTCAAACAGGTGGGTATCTGCCAGCTGCGAGGGCGCAATATTCTGCATCGCCGTGAAGATGCTTTCGATCCGCCCGGGGTGCTTGCGATCCCATTCCTGCAGCATGGCTTTCACCGCCTGGCGCTGCAGATTTTCCTGCGAGCCGCACAGGTTGCAGGGAATGATCGGGTATTCACGCAAGGCCGCATAGCGGGCAATGTCTTTCTCCCGGCAGTACGCCAGTGGCCGAATCACCACGTTACGGCCATCATCGCTGCGCAACTTGGGCGGCATGGCCTTCATCTTGCCGCCGAAGAACATATTCAGGAACAGGGTCTCGATCATGTCGTCGCGGTGATGCCCCAGCGCAATCTTGGTGGCGCCGATTTCCTCGGCGAATCCGTACAGGCTGCCACGGCGCAGACGTGAGCACAGGGCGCAGGTGGTCTTGCCCTCCGGGGTCTTCTCACGAACGATGGAATAGGTGTCTTTCTCGAGGATGTGGAACGGCACGCCTTCCGCTTCCAGATAAGCCGGCAGCACATGCTCGGGGAAACCCGGTTGCTTCTGATCCAGATTCACGGCCACCAGCTCGAACTGCACCGGCGCCGAATGCTGCAGATTTCGCAGTATATCCAGCATGGTGTAGGAGTCCTTGCCGCCGGACAGACAGACCATGATGCGGTCGCCATCCTGGATCATGTTGAAATCGGCAATCGCCTTGCCCACTTCCCGGCGCAGGCGTTTCTGCAGCTTGTTCAGCTTCAGCCGCTCTGCAGGCCGGGCAGCGACATCCTCATGACGCTCCACCTCATGCAACTCCACCTCATGCGACTCAACATCGGGGCCGGACATTCAGGTTACCTTTATACGACGGATGACTTTGCGATACAGGGACGGAAACAGGCGTTTGAGCCAGATCCCGGCCACTTCGCGGCCGCCAATGATAACCTGCTCGCGGCCGCGCTGCACGGCGCGGAGTATGCGCCCGGCACACACATCCACATCCAGCCCGGCGGCCTGGTGGTCATCCATCACGCCATGGGCCGAGCCATCCGCCGTGATCGCATTGATGGAGACATTGGTGCGGATAAAGCCCGGCATGACCATCAGAATATGGATGTTCTGGTCGTACTCTTCCGCGCGCAGCGCCTCGAACCAGCCATGCAGGGCATGCTTGCTGGCGCAATAGGCAGAGCGCATCGGCGTCGGCAACTCGCCAACGAGGCTGGAAATCACCATGATCTGGCCACCACCGGCGCTGCGCATGGCCGGCAACACGGCCTTGGTCAGGCCGATGGCGCCAAAGTAGTTCACTTCCATGACCCGGCGATCGACCGCCAGATCCGTATCAATCACCTTCGAGCGCTGGCTGATACCGCCATTGTTGACCAGCATGTCGATGCGCTGGCAACTGGCCAGCACCTGCTCCACGGCGGCGGCAAAGCTGTCGCTGTCGGTCAGGTCCAGGGGCAGCACCAGGTGTCGCTCGGGATGTTCCAGGCTGGCACGCACCCGCTCAAGCTCATCCTCCCGGCGCGCCGAAAGCACCAGGCGCGCCCCCTGGCGACTCATGGCCCGCGCCAGCGCTTCACCGATGCCGCTGGATGCCCCGGTAATCCAGATAACCTTGTTGGTCAATGCCATGCCCGCCTCCTCAGATAGAAACAAGCAGCAACCATAGGCAATCCGGCGCGGATACACCAGAGGCCACAGGCCTGGCAATGCCCTCCTTACTTCAGCTCCCGCGAGGACAGACCGAGCAGGTTACGGGCGACAATCAGCTGCTGGATCTGCTGAGTCCCTTCGAAGATATCGATGATCTTGGAGTCGCGGGCCAGCTTCTCCAGCAGGAAGCGCTCGGAATAGCCAAGTTCGCCACACAGCTCAACGCACTTCAGCGTCACCTGATTGCCCATGCGCCCGGCCTTGGCCTTGCACATGGAGGCGTCCTTTGAGTTGGGCAGGCCGTTATCGGCCATCCAGGCCGCCTTGTAGGTCATCAGGCGCGCCGCATCCAGGTCTGCTTCCATGCGATACAGCTCCGCCTCAATGGCACTGCTGTTATAAAGTGATTTCGAGTAATCAGCCTTAACTCCTTCTTTTTCAAGAAGTTCACGGGTGATTTCAAGTGCCGCGCGCGCTACGCCAAGGGCCATGGCCGCCACTTGCGGACGGGTATTGTCGAAGGTCTGCATGACGCCACCGAAGGCCTTCTTGCGCGCCTCCTCAGTGTCTGCCACCTCGGCGGAACCGAGGATATTGCCCTTGGGAATACGGCACTCATCGAAGGACAACGCCGCCGTATCGGAAATCCGCAGACCCATCTTGTCTTCCACCCGCACCAGCGACATGCCGGGCGCGCCCTGGGGCACGATGAAGGACTTGATGGCAGCCTTGCCCTTGCTCTTGTCGAGTGTCGCCCAGACCACGATGGCATCGCAGCGCTGGCCCGCCGTGCAGTAGATCTTCTCGCCGTTGAGCACCCACTCATCACCTTCCAGCCGTGCGGTGGTGGAGACTGCCGCCGAATCAGAACCGGCGCCGGGCTCGGTGATCGCCATGGCGCAGTACAGCTTGCCGAACTCTTCTTTCTGCTCCGGTGTGCCCACCGCCATGATCGCGGCATTGCCGAGACCGGAACCGGGGATCGACAGCAGCAGCCCCACGTCCCCCCAGCACAGCTCTTCCGCCCCGACGATGCCGGACAGATTGGCGCCATTGACGGTGCTGCCGTCGTCTGGCCGGGCTTCTTTCTTCGCCCGGCTCGGGCGCATGGCCGCCATCATCTGGGCGATCGGTTTGAGTTCTTCCGGCGTGTCGCAGTGCTCGATCAGATCATATTTGCGGGAAATGGGGCGGAAGACACCACTGGCCACCTGGTGGCTCATCTTCTGCACAGTCAGCAGTTTTTGCGGCAATTCGAGATTGATCATGACGCGTCTCTTTAATGTCAGTAGGTATAGGTCAGCAGGCATCAACAGGAACCGACGGGAACGAGTCGGTTCACACCAGTGCTGCACCGTCCAGCACACCAATGGCACGCAGGTTGCGGTACCACATTTCCAGCGGGTAATCGCGGACGAAGCCGGCGCCACCGAACAGTTGCACACCGTTGGTACCGATCTGCATGGCTTTCTCGGCGGCGTACACGCGGGCCAGGTGCGCCTCGCGGTGGAATGGCAGCCCCTGCTCGGCGCGGCTGGCAGCACGCAGGACCAGCAGGCGCATGCCCTCCAGCTCGATGGCGATATCCGCCACCATGAAGGCCACAGACTGGCGCCACGCGATCGGCTCGCCGAATGCCTTGCGCTCCTTCACGTAGGGAATGCAGTAATCCAGCACCGCCTGGCAACAGCCCACGGCCAGCGCGGCCGTCCCGATGCGCCCGAGATCCACAAGGCGCTCGAGATCAAACTGCATCAGCCGGTGCGCGGCACCGACCCGGACCTGGTTCAGCGTGAGCGTGGCAACTTCCACCGCACGCAGCCCCATGTAGGATTCAGCTTTCGCGCTCAGCCCCTCGCTACCGGCCGGCACGACAAAGGCTGCGGGGCCCTCGCCATCAAGCTCGGCCACAACAAGTATCAGTTCGGCGCTGGCGCCGAGGATCACCATGGATTTCTCGCCGGTGATCAGGTAGCCATCGCCATCACGCACGGCGCGCGTGTGAAGATTGCCCGGATCGAAGGTTGCGCGGGGCTCCATCAGGGCCACCGTCGCGGGGACAAAGTGCTCCTGAGCCAGTTGCGGCAGGAACAGCTCCTGTTGCGCCTCGTCTCCAAAATCCAGCAGTGCATTGATGAACGACAAGGGTGCCAGTGTGCCCAGCGCCAGGGAGATGTCGCCGTGGCCCAGGTCCTCGGCATTGAGCACATTGCTCACCGGCGAGCGCGGCATGCCAGCACCGCCGAACGCTTCCGGTATCGGCATCAATGACAGGCCCAGTTCCATGGTGCCCGCGTAGAAGCCTTCCGGCGCTGCCCCGGCCTCGTCCGCACTCCGGGCGATGGCGCGCAGTTGCCGCTCGGCATAGCGACGCATGCTCTCGCGGCCGATGCGTTGCTCCTCCGACAAAGACAGATCAAATGGCAGATCCTGACTGGTGACCACTTCACATACTCCTGTGGCTGAGAGTTGTATGCCTGATTGGCCCAGGGCCAATTAAACGCTCGTTTGAATTGAGGCCAATCCTGACACAGCCCCGGAAACGCGGCAAGCCGTTCGTCGGTCGCTCACGGCCCACCGCCGCCGGGTGAACTGGCGCTATCGCCGCATTTCCGGACCTGTGTCATGATATCAATGTGATATCGGGCAGATTGCGGCGGCAGTCGGGCCACTGTCAGGGGGAAGTCAGGACGTTGAGCGTTCCACAGGATTATCGCCGCAGTCTCCGGCTGCGCCGCCAGAGAATGGCCATTTACTCCTACCTGCTGGTGTGGGGCGGCGTTCTGTTGGGTATGCAGATCGGTTACTTCGAACCGAACACCCCGCACTGGTGGCTTTTTGGCGGCACCCTGGGCCTCAATCTGCTGGTGTTTTTTCTGATCCGTCGTGGCTATTCCGTGCGCTGGCGTGACCCCAGCCTGACCGTGCCACAGATGATTATCGGCATCCTGCTGATTACCCTGCTACTGCATTATTCACGCGAAATGCGCGGCGCCATGCTGTCGATCTATTTCATGGTCATGACCTTCGGCGTGTTCGCCCTGCCCCGCCGACGCATGATGATGATGGCGCTGTTCGTACTGGCCAGTTTCATCACCCTGGAGATCGTCGAATATCTGGACGCCCCCCAGTCCAGGATCGTATCCCTGAGCGTTGGCCACCTGAGCATTCTGACCATGGGCCTGGCCTGGTTTGTCTACGTGGGCGGTCATATCCACAACCTGCAGCAACGCAATCGGGATCAGCGCACCTCTCTCCAGGCGCAGCAACGACATCTGGAGCAGATCAATCATCAGCTTCAGGATGCCATGACACGGCTGGAGGAAGTGGCGATCCGCGACAGCCTCACCGGCCTGTTCAATCGACGGCATTTCATGGAGCGTATCGAAGAAGAGATGGCGCGTGCAGAACGTCAGGGAAACCCGCTGCATCTGGCCCTGATCGATCTGGATCATTTCAAGAAGATCAATGACACCTGGGGGCATCAGGCCGGTGATCAGGTATTGGTCCGCTTTGCCGAAACGGCCCGCAGTGCGCTGCGTCGCTCGGATCTGATTGCCCGGTATGGCGGCGAAGAGTTCGTCATCCTGCTGACCGCCGGTGACACCGCGGACATTCGTCAAGTCCTGGAGCGGCTGCGCAGTATGCTGTCAAGTCTTCACTTTGGCGGCAAGCAAGGCTTCAGCGTGACACTCTCTGCCGGCCTTGCCTCCTGGCGGCCAGGCGACACTGTTGATTCCCTGTTCCGGCGTGCAGACGTGGCGCTTTACCGCGCCAAGGAGACCGGTCGCAACCGGCTGGTCGAGGCAGAAGCCTAGTACCCCGACAGCATGCTAGACTCGCGGCTTTACTAGCCGCCAGATCACTTTTACTGGTCACTTCACAGGTCACTGCCATGGAACATCTCGAGAACCCCGGTCTGCGGGACAAGATTGACGCCTTCATCCGGCAAGCCGGTGATGACGCGCTTACCTGGACCGAAATCCATGGCCTGATGTGTGCCGTCTCCGCCGGCCCCGCAGCCCCCGAGGACTGGCCACAGATTTGCCACGCCGAAGAGAATGCGGTGCCGGCGGAGGTTGCCACCGCATTGCGGCAATTGCAGCAACGCCTGGCCGCCCAACTGGGTGTCGGGGAGAAGTTGCAACTGCCCTGCCTGCTGGACCCTTACGCCGAGGATGAAGGGGAAGACCTGCCCAGCTGGTGCGCTGGCTTCATGGCCGGGGTGCTCCTGCAGGAGGAACGCTGGTCAGAAGCGGACGAGGAGCGCATGGCCAACATGCTGCTGCCCTTCCTGCTGATCAGCGGCATGGACGAGGACCCGGAACTGGACCGCCTCTGGGAGGACACCCGCCTGGTGCGCACCATGGCCATGGCCATCCCGGAGCTGCTGGAAGAGCTGTTTCTCTACTTCCATGCCCCGGAGGCGCCCACAGGCGGCGATGACGATGCGTCGGGGACGTCCGGGGAGGACGACTGATCAGCGACTGCGACCAGCCGCTTCTTCATCATCACTTTCTGCCCGTTCTTCCGCCTGTTGAGACTCGGACTGCTCAGCAGGCGCCACCTCCGGACCCAGTAACACGGCCAGCCAGCGAGTTTCGGCGCGGCTTTCGAATGCGATCCGCAAAATCATGGTCAACGGCACGGACAGGACCATCCCGACCGGCCCCAGCACCCATCCCCAGAACACCAGGGAAACGAACACCACCAGTGTCGACAACCCCAGCCGGCGCCCCATCAGGCGCGGTTCCAGCAGATTGCCCATCCCGGTATTAATAGCCACAAAACCGGCCACTGCCACCGCAGCGAGGCCAAAGCCATGCAGCACATAGGCCAGCAGACACGCGGGGATGGCAGCCAGAAACGAACCGATATTGGGAATATAGTTGAACATGAACGCCAGGGCGCCCCACAGCAACGGATAGTCCACATCCAGCACCCACATCCAGAGCGTCACCAGGATGCCCGTTCCGAGGCTGACCATGGATTTGATCGCCAGATACTGGTTTACGCCGGCAGAAAACTTGCGGAAAACGGACACGCCCGGCGCCGCATCGCCCAGCGCTGCCTGCAACTTGGCCGGGAAACGCGCGGCTTCAAGCAGGATGAAGGCTACCGTCAGCAACACCAGCAACAGATTGCCAAGCGCCGCGCCGAAATGCCCGGCGACCTTGCCGGCCATGTTCATCAGCGTTTCAGCATCCAGATGTTCCCGCCATACCTCGGTGTCCAGATGCATACCGAATCCGGCCAACATCTCAAGCGCCCCGGCAAGGCGCTCGTTGAGCACCTCTTCATACTTCGGCAGTTCGCGGACGAAGCCATTGATCGACGCACCGAGCCCGGTGGCCACACCGATCATGGCCAGGATCAGCCCTATCATGACCAACAACACGGCCAGTGCTTCCGGTACATGATGGCGCCGCAACCAGGCGACGCCAGGCGCACAGACGATACTCAGAAACACTGCGAGCAAGAACGGCTCCAGCAGACCAGAGGCCGCGCGCATACCCGCCACCAGCACCACCAGTGCTGCAAGAATCCCGATCCATGGCCAGCTGGCCCGCGCTTCTGACATGTCTACCTCGCTGTGCCAGTTTCCTGATTGAACAATGCGTGCCCTATACTCCGGTGTTCACGTTGCGGTTACAACTCTGCCGTTGAGCCCGCAACGTTGCTGCCTATGATACGGCGTAAATGCCTTTCAGGACCTGACCATGATCCCACTGCGTCGCACTCTTTTCTCGCTGATGCCGCTCTCGCCGATGCCCTGTCTGGCAGTCCTGTTTTGCGCTCTGCTACCGGTGCTGTCCCAGGCCGACACCTGCCCGGAGATAGGCCGCGCCGGTTTTACCGGGGCAGTGGCCGGCGGTGAGCCGCTGGATGTGCTGGATCAGATCCCTGAAAACGTGCGCACGCTGTTCTTCTTCACCGAAGTATTGGGGGGCACCGGCACCACACTGCGGCATCAATGGCAAAGCCAGGAGTCGGATGCCGTCGTGCCTCTGCGTATTGGCGGCCCGAGCTGGCGTACCTGGTCCAGCCGGCAGATCGTGGACCCGACAATAGACTGGAGCGTAACGGTCACCAGTGACAGCGGGTGCCAACTGGGCGTGTGGCATATTGCCGGCAATCCGAACGCCACACCGCGTCCACCGGCCGCACCTTCCACCCCGCCTCCTCCTCCGCCTCCGTCACAACAACAACAGCAACAGCCAGCCGCGCCGGCACCGGCGCAGGCCGCTGCACCACCAGCTGCCCGCCCCGGCCCCGCAACGTTCAAGATCGACGACATGAACGCCCTGCTTGCCGCCCGGGACCTGGTTGGTGCACGCATGTTGCTGGAAGCCGAGGCTGAACGTGGTGTTGACCCGCAATTGCTCACGCGGATCAGGCAGGTAGATCTGGAAATTGCCAGCGCTCAACGGGAAATCGAGGCCGACCGCCTTTACACAGCCACGACGCGTCTGACGCAGCTGGCGCAACGACATGATCTGACGGGTGAGGAGCGCGCTGCTGTTGTCACGCTGGAGGGACAGATCAGGTCGCGCACAGCCGAACTGGAGAGTGACTACCTTTTCTGGCTGGCCGCCTGGCGGCAGACCATGAACAGAGGCCTCGCCGGTGGTGCGCTGTGCGTTGACCCCTCAGCGTTTGCCAGTGACTGGCCAGCGCGCATTACCGAAGCCTTGTCCTGGGTAGACCGTCAGACCACCGCAACCGGCTATGATTTCCTGCTGATTGATCCCCGCACCGGGCGCAGCCATGTGCTGCCGCTGGATTGCCCGATACAGAACCGCCCCGATGCAGCATCCAGGTGAATCAACGATCATCCGCCAGAGATAGATGACTGATGTCCGGGTTGACCGCCGCCTTGCGCGGCGTCAACTCCTCCAGTTCCGTACCCGGCGGCGCCATGGACAAGTGACTGATATCCGGATTGACGCTGGCGGTCTGGCGCTCCGTGGTGTCCAGATCGGCCCCCGCTGGTGCGACCTCGAATTGCCCACTGAAACCCTCGCCCCCGGTACGGATGGTGCCGACCATTTCACGGTTGCCGTCACTGCCAATCGCTGCCGCAGACGAGGCTGCCGATGCGGACGATTCTGCTGATCCCGGCGAAGGTGTTGTCGAGGAGACAGCGTCCGTCTGCTCAAGCATCTGGCATTGCGCCCCCGCCTGCTTGAGCGCGGCACGGAATTTCATTGCCGTGGCCTGGTCCGCATCACGCTTGAGCACCATGCGCTTGCCGGAAAACAACGCCTCGACACGCTCCGGTGTCATCCGAAACAGGCGCCCCAGATTGGCACGCACCGCCGCCGGATCTGCGCCGGGCACCAGACTGCCATCAAATACGATGTTGTAACGTGCATCACTCATATCAAACAGTCTACCGCCGCCGCATCGGTCAGGGAAGTCGTGCCATCTCTGAGGCGGCATACTCTGCCAGCGCAGCGATGGTCTGCGACGGATTCAGCCCCAGGGCCACCGGCACCACGGCACCATCCATCACGAAGAGCCCCGGATAGCCGAACACTTCCCCGCGATGATCCACCACACCCTGCTCCCGTGAATCGGCCATATTGCAGCCACCGAGCGGATGAGGTGTGACCAGATTGCGGAACCAGCGCCACGTAGCAGGCACCAGCGGCTGCCCGCCGGTCGCGTGACTCAGACGCACATGCATCGCAGCCAGCGCTTCAACAGCCGGCTCAGCAGCACGATAATCCCAGGCCAGCCGCAGGCGATCGCGCCGCCACGGCGTGTACCAGGATCGACCCAGCGACAGCACGCCACCGGCCTTGTCCCGGGCCTGACCAAACCAGGGCATGACACCTGTAAGGGGATCACGCTGGCTGATCATATGACGCAGGATACCGATCAGGCGATGGCGCCCCAGCCCGGCCGGCGGCGCGCTCAACAACCGTCGTTTGCGACGCCGCAACAGATTGCCGAGCACATCGGGAAAACCACCGTCCTCCACAAGAAAACGCTGGCCCTGCTGGCTGCCATCCAGGAAGTCGATCGCTGCAGAAATGGTAGGCCCCCGCGACGGCGAAATATCGCGATGGTGATAACGGGCCGGCGTCAGGAAGTCACCGTTGCTGGCCCAACCGCGACCCAGCATGGGACTGAGATCGGGCAAGGTGCGGTACTGATCACGACAGCGCAACAGCAACTCCGTTGAACCGATACTGCCTGCAGAAAGCACGACACGGCGAGCAAATATCTGCACGTCCTTGCCGGCGGCCAGGTCGCGAACACCCACCTCATAGCCGCCGCCCGCTGCCGGACGCAGCCAGCGCACATGATGCAACGGCCGGATCTCCGCACCGAGATTCTCTGCCGCGGCGAGGTAATTCAGATCCAGTGTATTTTTGGCCTGCACCGGGCAACCGATGTCGCAGTTGCCGCAGTGCACACAGGTGCCCTGGGTGCGCCCGTGCTCATTGGTCCAGGTGCGCGAATGCTGATAGTCGTAAGGTTTGTTGCGTCGTGGATGCCATGCACTGTCGAAGGTGACGGCCTGCGGCAGCACGGTGAAGCGCTTGCCCTCGCCGATTGCTTCAGCCGCGTCACGCAAAAGACGCGTTCGGGGGGTGAACTGGTTGGCTGGCAGGGCGGTTACTTTCAACATCTGCTGCACCGCAGCAAAGTGCGGCTGCAAGGCCGCATAGGTGATTGCCGTCGGCCAGCCGCTGGCGAAATTGTCCGGGCGCGCAGGAATACTGATATTGGCGTAAATCAGAGAGCCGCCGCCGACACCCGCACCCGCCACCACGCTCATATCACCAAAGTAACGGAAATCGATCCAGCCGTTATGGCGTTCCGGTTGCCGCTCGTCCCAGCGCCAGTGTCGCCCGCTGACGCTGGGATAGCTTTCCACAGACCAGCGTCGCCCCCGCTCCAGGACCAGCACCCTGGCCCCCTGCTGCGCGAGCCGCAGTGCCATCACGGCACCACCAAAACCGCTGCCAACAATCAGCGTGTCTGTTCGCTCC
Organism: Alcanivorax sp.; assembly: GCA_022565695.1. GTDB lineage: Bacteria > Pseudomonadota > Gammaproteobacteria > Pseudomonadales > Alcanivoracaceae > Isoalcanivorax. The sequence continues at coordinate 310,133 of JAIUME010000002.1, forward strand.
ATGGCTCCCCCGCCGCGTATCCCCTGCTTGCATTAGATGTGATGTATCACACGCATGCAAACAGGTGGCCTGCCGACACGATTCACGGTGCCGGCAGGGCCGAGGGGCTTACCTTGGAACGGAGGCGTCAGGAGGAACGCGTCAAAATGACAGAGTGGCCTGCGCCCAGAGCTTGCTGGTATCCGTGGCGAAATCCCTGGCCTGGTAGTCAGCAGCCTTGACCAGCAGATGCAGCCACGGCCGGGCTTGCCAACCGGCACTGACATTGATCTCCCGGCCGTATCGGTCGCCGCCCGTATCGGCCTCGAACCAGTGGCTCGCCACCGTCAGGGAAACCGGTCCCACGGGCCCGCTTACGCGCAGGTACTGATCCACCACGCCGTCATCCGGCGTTGTCAGAAAGAGGTCGGTAAACCCCTGGAAGGCATGCATGGTCGCCAACGGCGTTTGCAGCGCAACACCCGCATCCTTGTCGGCGCCCAGGCTTTCACGACCCACGGTCAAGCCATAGCCCTTGTGGGCGATCCCGACTTCCGTCAGCAGATAGTCGGCTCCGAAGTCCACCGGGTTATCCGCATAATCCCGCTGCCGCGCATACTCGACGGTAATCGGGAAAGTGAGCTCTTGCCACACTGGTCGGGTACTGACCCGCAAACCGGTAGTGAGGCTCGACATGGCCGGTGCCTCATCAAGGTCCAGTGCATACGCATAGCCGCTGAGTTCCAGTGCACCAACCTTGCCGGAGAGGTGAAGCAGATGGCTATCGCTATCGAATGATGCAGGCGGGCCTCCTTGCTCCGGCCCGAAGATACGCCGCACCTGATCGATCCAGATATACCGGACTTTCACCCCGCCGGGCGCCACGACATCGATACTCGCTGCATCGAATGTCTGCTCGTTCTGACGCCAGCCGACACCGCCGATGAAACGCTGGTTGTTCAGATTGATACGTTGCCGGCCAAGGGTCGCGCCGGAGGTGTCGCTAAACCGATAATCCAGGGCCAGTTGATTGAGATCCGCACCTTTGGGATCAGCCACCACAGGAAAATCCGTGCGGCCATTGCGTGTGTTGTTGAACCGTTGCTCGGTCAGGTAACCGACGTGGTCCATCTCCACTGTCAACCGCAAACCTTGCCAGCTACCGCTGTTATAGCTCAGGCGCGAGCGCACCGTGTTGGCATAGGCATTGTTATCGAACAGATCGGATTGACGTACTTGTTCATAGCGATAGCGTACGCCGAGGGACACGTTTCCCTCCGTCAGCGCTTCTACCAGTGTATCCGCTTCCCCCGCAGCGACGCTGCGAACCCCGGTAAGACTGATACAGCACAGCACAACGGCTGCCAGACGATATGTATGAGACATCTCTGATTCCTTCTCCAGGTGAGTGAAATGCCTGCCCGAATAACTCACGTAGTACCCGGCATTTTCTTCGGGCTGGTCATGCCAGCCCGAGATGCCTTTATTTATGCAGTTTGACTTGCAATGGTGGTGCTTTCCTCCTGACAAAACACACGTGCATCCCCCAGGCTCACCACGCTACCGATCATGACAAGACAGGGTGAACTCATTTTTGCTTGCTGGGCGGTGTCAGACAGTGATGCCAACGTACAGCGCGCGGCCTTCTGGCGTGCCGTCGTGCCATCACTGATAAGCGCCGCAGGGGTGTCGGCTGACAACCCGTGGCGCGTCAGTTGCTCGGTGATGTTGCCCAGCTCGCTCAGCCCCATGTAGCACACCAGTGTGCGCCGTGGGTCAGCGGCCAGGGCAGCCCAATCAGTTTGCGGTGCGCCATCACGCCGATGTGCTGTCACCAGACAGACACTGGCGGCATGATCCCTGTGCGTCAGCGGTATACCTGTGGCCGCTGCGCAACCCGCCGCAGCGGTGATCCCGGGCACAACACTGACCGCCACACCGTGACGCTGCAGTTCCGCCAGTTCTTCGCCCCCGCGGCCAAAGATGAACGGGTCACCGCCTTTCAGCCGCACAATCTGACGGCCTTTTTGCGCTTCACGCACCAACAGTGCGTTAATCTCGTTCTGCGGCACGCTGTGCCGACCGCAACGCTTGCCAACGTAAAGACGGCGGGCACCGGGGCGGCAATAATCCAGCAGTTCGGGCGCAACCAGCCGATCATGAATGATCACATCCGCCTGTTGTAACAGGCGCATACCACGCACGGTAATCAGATCAGGATCGCCCGGCCCGGCCCCTACCAGCCAGACATGACCGGCATCGCCGCCGTTGCCACCGGAATCATCGGTGCGCAGCCATTCCCGTAACTGCTGCCGCCATCCGGATACCGTATTGCCGGTGCCGTGCAGTGCGTCAACCCAGGGCGCGAACAGGCTCAACATGGTCCTTCTCCTTATCGGAATCCCGAGACGATGTCTCAGCAGCCGCTGACAGTAGTGTTTTCAATTCAGGGATGCAGGAGCCACAACCACTGCCTGCGCCCGTGCAACGACCGATAGCCGTCACGTCGCCACAGCCCTCATGGATGGCTTCTTCGATTTTTGCCTGGCGTACCTGGTAGCAACTGCATACGACCGGGCTGTTGTCGCGCAGCCCGCCCGGTACACCGGCCATCAATTGCAGTGGATCAGGCCGCGTCTCAGTCAACGTCTGTGCCAACCAGTCTTCATCAATATCCGCCGGCAGCGGCGACAACACCGCAAAGCACGCCGGCTTGCCCTGGTGATAGCCGAGCAATCGGTGATGCCCGGTGGCCGTGTCGATCATTTCGGCCCAGTCCTGCACGTCAGGGCAGCGCGCACGCAGCCAATCCGTATCCACGGGCCGTTGACCGGCCATGCGCAGACGGGTCGCAGGTTCGCCGGGAATACGGCACCAGTAATGGCTGGCATCCGGGACATTCAGACGCGTCAGGGCGATCACCGTGGCATGCCAGCTCGGCAGGAAAGGCGCGATGCGAACCGGCGTCTGCTTGAACGCGGGCTGGCCGGATTCCGCATCGCAGTTGGCCGCCACCAGCGCATCCACCCGTGCTGCGCTGGCAAAGCAGTCATTCCAGTGGATCGGCATAAACACGCTACCGGGCTGCTGGCCTTCGCTGCTGCGTGCCGGTACGACGCACTGGCCCAGCGGGCTTTGCACACGAACCAGCTCGCCCTCACTGACACCGGCACGCGCCATATCCTGTGGGTGCATCCCGACAAAGGGTTCGCTGGTATGACTCAGCAGCTTCTGTGCACGCCCGGTGCGCGTCATGGTGTGCCATTGGTCACGCAGACGGCCGCTATTGAGCAACAGCGGCCAGTCATCGCTGACGCCGGCATGGGACAAACGTGGCGTGACCGGGATCAGTCGCGCACGTTCGTCAGGATAAAAAAAGCGGCCGTCAGCAAAAAGACGCTCGGTCCCCGAGGAACCTGGATCGCCCGGACCATGTGCACTGAGCGGCCACTGGACAGGTAACAGTGAGGCGTAGTCCTGATCGCTGATCTTTGCCAGCGCCCCGATATCAAAAGCACGACGGGCATTGCCCTGCTCTCCATTGCCCGGCTTTCCATTGCCCTTTTGGCCGTTGCCATAGGCGGAAAGCGCCGCGTGTTCCCGGAAAATTGCAGCAGGGCTGGCATAGTCAAACGCCGCCGCATAACCGAGACGTTGTGCCACGGCGCTGATGATCCACCAGTCCTGGCGGGCTTCGCCGGGCAAAGGCAGGAATGCCCGTTGACGGGATATGCAGCGTTCGGAATTGGTCACGGTGCCGTCTTTCTCACCCCAACCCGCCGCAGGCAAGCGAATATGGGCCATGCGCAGGGTGTCCGTATCGGCCACACAGTCCGACACGATCACTGTCGGGCACTGCGCCAGCGCCGAGCGCACCAGGTCAGCTTCTGGCATGGACACCACCGGATTGGTGGCCATGATCCAGATGACCTTGATACGGCCTTCGCCCACGGCCCGGAACAGATCCACGGCCTTGAACCCTGGCGCGCGAGCGACGCGGTTGCTGCCCCAGAATCGGCCCACCAGTCCACGGGACGCCTCGTCGAAGCCCATGTGCGCGGCAAGCTGGTTCGCCAGCCCGCCGACTTCGCGCCCACCCATGGCATTGGGCTGGCCGGTGATCGAGAAAGGCGCCGCCCCCGGCTTGCCGATGCGGCCCGTCGCCAGATGGCAGTTGATAATCGCGCTGGCCTTGTCGACACCGGTTTCCGATTGATTGATGCCCTGGGAAAATACCGTCACCGTTTTCGGTGATTGCGCAAACCAGTCAAAGAAGCTCGTTAATGCCGCAGTCGATACCCCGCACTCCTCAGCCATCCCGGCAATATCGTCGGGACCACCGGGAAATGCCGCCGATGCCGCCGCAATGGCGGCCTCTGCATCCCGGGTATGGGCTGCCATGAAATCCTGATCCAGCTTGCCTTGAGCTGCCATCCAGGCCAGCAAGGCGGTAAACAGATAGCCATCAGCACCGGGGCGGATGGCAAGATGCAGATCGGCAAGATCGCACGTGGCTGTCTCCCTGGGGTCGATCACCACGACTTTCATGTCCGGGCGCTGTTGTTTCGCCGCAGCGATACGCTGGTACACCACCGGGTGTGTCCAGGCCATGTTTGAGCCGGTGATGATCACCAGATCGGCCAACTCCATATCCGCATAACAGCCGGGCACCGCATCAGCACCCAATGTCTTCTTGTGGGCCACCACAGCGCTGGCCATGCACAGGCGCGAATTGGTATCGATATTGGCGGCGCCGATAAAGCCTTTCATCAGCTTGTTGGCGACGTAATAGTCTTCTGTCAGCAATTGGCCTGACACATAGAAACCAATGGATTCGGGGCCGTATTGTTCAATCGCTTCACGCATGCGCACCGCGACAGTATCCAGTGCCTGATCCCAGGCCACGCGGCAACCGTTGATTTCGGGATACAGCAATCGCTCCTTGACGCTGACGGTATCGCCAAGGGCGCTGCCCTTGACGCACAACCGCCCCTTGTTCGCGGGATGATCAGACAGGCCGGTGGCTTTCCAGCCGCTCTCGCCGTCTTGCTGCGCGTTCTGCTGCCCTTTTTGCTGCCCTTCTTTCTGCCCTTCTTTCTGCATAGCCACGCCACAGCCCACTCCGCAATACGGGCACGTCGTTGATGTCTGTTGCTGATCGCGGCAGTCAGTCATGGGAGCACTCATGCAAGGCCCTCCTCAGCAGCGGATGCCGGCAAGCGATCCGCAAACAACAGCTGATTGCGCCAGCGCGAGATGTCCTTGCCCAGCTGTTTTTCATACCAGGCGCCACCGCTGGTTTCGCCGTACAGCACTGCCCCGGTCAGACGATTTCCGTCAAGCCAGAGACGGCGATAATGTCCGGCTACCGGGTCCCGCCAGACCAGACTCGTGTCGCCCTGCTGCTCACCCGCAGCGAACACCGACACACCGCTGACCTTGAGGCGTGTCGGACTGTCACGATAGATATAGCGGCGATGCCCGAGCTCCATCAGATGGGCGGCACACACGCGGGCCTGCTCATAGAGCGGCGCCACCAGACCAAAAGTGCGGTGGCGATGTTCGACACACTCCCCTACCGCATAAATGGCCGGGTCATAGGTCTGCAGGGTGTCATCGGTCAGCACGCCCTGACGGCAGGCAAGCCCGGCGCTGCGCGCGAGACGGATATCCGGCACGATGCCGATGGCCTGCACCACCAGATCGGCAGTGATCTGACTGCCGTCCTCAAGCTTTACAGCACGCACCTGGCCGCGCCCGTTACCCAGAAACGCAGCGGTGCGGGCTTGCAAGACAATATTCAGCCCGCGTTTTTCAAGATCCTTCTGCAGCAGTGCCCCGGCTTCCGGATCCAGCTGGCGATTGAGCAGACTGCGGCCACTGTGAATCAGCGTGACGGACACGCCACGACGCCGCAGCCCCTCTGCCGCTTCGATGCCGAGGAAGCCGCCACCGATGACCACCGCCGCACGGGCACTGCGGCTGGCTTCAATGAGCTGGCGCGTATCGTACAGATCCCGGAAAGTGGTGATCCCGGACAGATCCGCACCGTCACAATCAAGGCGCCGTGGCTGTGACCCCGTCGCCAGCACGAGACGCTGGTATGTCTCTTCCCGGCCGGAGGCGGTGCGCACTACCCGGCGACGGCGATCTATCGCCACCACCGCATCACCGCAGATCAGCGCTATGCCCCGGCTGCGATACCACTCGGCATCATGGGTGACCACCGAGGCCTCGCTCTGCTCGCCACCGAGCACCGGCGAGAGCAACACGCGGTTGTAACCCGGTTCGGATTCAGCACTGATCACCGTGATACGCCACGGCGTCGGCGCCAGAGAGCCAGCCAATGCCAGGCACTCTTCCAGCAACCGGGTCGCCGCCATACCGTTACCGATGACGATCAGATGCGGGGCAGTCCGGGAGTCAGTCACTGGGCGCTCGGCTGTTGGGCAACCAGCACGCGGCCATCGCGGACCGTCACCGGCCAGGTGGGCACATGCACGGCCATATCTTCAAGACAGATACCTGTGTGCAGACAGAAATGCTGCTTGTACACCGGCGATGCCACCACCAGCTTGCCACCGATATCCCCGAGAATGCCCCGGGCCAGCACATTGGCATCACTGAAGGGGTCATGATTACCCAGAGCGAAAAAGCCATCTTCGGTGTTAAAAAGTGCGACCTGCGCACCGTTGATGCGTGCCGCCACACCGGTGCCCCGAATGACATCACTCACCGCGCACACATCCGCCCATCCCGTTACATTGGCCTTGCTGTTCATGCCGGTTCTCCCTTTTCAGTCTGTGCGCGCGGATCGAACTTCACCGGCTGCGCTGCTTCCATCAGTTGTGCACGTTCCTCGGGGCGCGCCGGGCGCTTCTGTCCGCGTTCGCGCACGTAGACAATGTGCTCATCCGCGCTGTCGTCATTGATAAAGGCATCAAAACGGCGCAAGGCCTGGGCGTCCTCGATGGTGCGTTTCCATTCGCAGACATAGGTATCCACCACCGCCTGCATCTGTTTCTCAAGCTCTTCGGCGATGCCGAGGGAATCATTGATGACTACGTCCTGCAGGTATTCCAGCCCGCCTTCCATGTTGTCGCGCCACACGGAAGTACGCTGCAGACGATCCGCCGTACGTATGTAGAACATCAACAGGCGGTCGATGTAGCGCACCAGCGTCTCGTCATCAATATCACTGGCAAACAGTTCAGCGTGGCGTGGACGCATGCCACCATTGCCGCAGACATAGAGGTTCCAGCCTTTTTCTGTGGCGATGATGCCGACGTCCTTGCTCTGGGCTTCAGCACATTCCCGCGTACAGCCGGACACCGCCATCTTGAGCTTGTGCGGCGAGCGCAATCCGCGATAGCGCTCTTCAATGAAAATGGCCATGGCGACCGAATCCTGCACCCCGTAGCGGCACCAGCTGTTACCGACACAGGACTTCACGGTGCGCAGGGATTTGCCGTAGGCGTGGCCTGACTCGAAACCCGCTTCGACCAGTTCAGTCCAGATTTTCGGCAGCTGTTCCACACGAGCGCCGAACAGGTCGATGCGCTGACCGCCAGTAATCTTGGTGTACAGGTCATAGCGTTGCGCGACCTCACCAATGACGATCAGCTTCTCCGGTGTGATTTCACCGCCCGGCACCCGGGGCACCACGGAATAGGTGCCGTCTTTCTGCAGGTTGGCCAGGAAATAGTCGTTGGTGTCCTGCAAGCCGGCGTGTTGCGGCTTGAGCAGGTACTCGTTCCAGCAGGACGCGAGGATGGACGCCACCGTCGGTTTGCAGATGTCACAGCCATGCCCTTGACCGAATTTCTCCAGCAGGGCGTCAAAGGTCTTGATCTCGTGCACCCGCACCAGGTGATACAGCTCCTGGCGGCTGTAGGCAAAGTGCTCGCAAAGATGATTGTTGACCTCGATGCCCTGGCGCACCAGTTCGGCATCCAGCACCTGTTTGACCAGCGCAGCACAACCGCCACAACTGGAAGCCGCTTTTGTATCGGTCTTCAGGCCACCCACGGTTGTGCAGCCGCCGGCGATGGCACTGCACAGATCACCTTTGGTGACGTTATTGCAGGAACATATCTGCGCCGTATCCGGCAATGCATCAATGCCCAGAGAGGGTTTGTCGGATGACGCCGGCAGAATCAACGCAGCGGGTTGCTCTGGCAGCGCCATCGCGTTCAGGCAGTACTGCAGCAGCATGCCGTAATCAGCCGTGTCGCCCACCAGCACGGCACCGATCAGCTTCTTGCCTTCGGCATCGATAACCAGTTTCTTGTAGACGCCAGCCGGGCCGTCTTCAAAGACACAGCTGGTGGCGCCGGGTGCATTGCCCTGGGCGTCACCGATGGAGCCGACCTCGACCCCCATGAGTTTCAGCTTGGTGCTCATATCCGCACCGGTAAAGGTGCGGCTCTCATCACCGGTCAGCTGGGCAGCACACACGCGGGCCATTTCATAACCCGGTGCCACCAGACCATAAATGCGCCCGGACCACAGGGCGACTTCGCCGATGGCGTAGATATCCGGGTCAGAGGTCTGGCAGTTGTCATTGACGACGATGCCACCACGCTCCCCCACTGCCAGCCCGGCGTCGCGCGCCAGCTTGTCATCCGGGCGGATGCCGGCAGAAAACAGCACCATGTCGGTGTCGAGCGTTTCACCGTCGGCAAACTCGAGGCGGTAGCGGCTTTCCTCACCCGCCACGATGGCCTGTGTTGCCTTGCCAGTATGCACCTTGACACCCAGGCTCTCGATTTTGTGTCGCAGCACCCGCGCGCCGCCATCATCCAGCTGCACCGCCATCAGTCGCGGGGCGAACTCGACAACGTGGGTATCCAGTCCCAGATCCTTCAACGCCTTGGCGGCTTCCAGCCCGAGCAGACCGCCACCAATGACGACGCCGCTGCGTGATGACGCGGAGCTATCGCGAATGGCTTCCAGATCCTCGATGGTGCGATACACCAGACAGTGTTCCTGATCATTACCGGGGATCGGCGGCACAAACGGATAGGAGCCGGTGGCAATCACCAGCTTGTCATAAGCCACTGCTGCACCGGAGGCGCCTTCAACACGTCGCGCAGCGGTATCAATGCGCGTTACCGCTTCGCCCAGCAGTAGCCGGATACCCTGCTCGGTAAAGAAGGCCTCGGTGGTCAGCGCCAGATCTTCGGTTGTGGCACCACTGAACCAGCTGCTCAGCTGTACCCGGTCATAGGCCGGGCGCGGCTCGGCACTGAACACGGTGATGGCATAGTTGTGTGTGAGGCCGCTCAACTCTTCGAGCAGGCACTGCCCCACCATCCCGTTACCTATGATGACCAACGCCGGTTTGCTCATGGAACGCTCCTTCACAACATGTTTCTTTTGTACAACGCGCTTCGCTGTACTGGTCCGCCTGCCAGACCGGCTGGTGCCGGCTCGCAGGCACAAAAAAAAAGGCGCTCACACCCCGGGCCGTGGCCCGGACGGTGAGCGCCTTTGCTCGATTGTCCCTAGCTGTTTCACTCCGGTGCACAGGGCCATCGTCGTTGATGGCGCCCGACACGGGTCGCTACAGCATGATAAGAGCAAGACTCATGCCAGCCGCAGACCGCTGCACCGGCGCCATATGGTCTGACACCCGCAAAGCCTTGCGATGCCGCCTTTTGGCATGCGATGGCTACCGCTGCTAACAGATGCAGGCTGCCCCCGGACAGCATCCGTTCGGCAATCTGCACTGCCACCTGATCGTGCACGCATGCACCGAAATAACGCACAGGACGTGCGGATATCTCCCCTCACCAGCAACAGGCTGCACCTCTCCAGTGACCGCCTATAGCGGACAGGACGTCGTATTTCGCGCCATTTCGCACCATCAGGAAGCACGCACCCGAACGTGGCACGCATCGTGCACTATTTGCCGGCATGCTCCGGCGCAATGACGCGCCGGGCACCTTCAGGAGCAACGATGCTCAGCCTTGTGTCCGGTTATCACCGGTAATGCATGGGCGCGGCAGGCTCCTGACCAGCACTGCGCGCTCATTACCCGCTGAAGGCCCTGTGCACGATGCCCTGCAATGGCCCAGAAACATGGAGCACCCATGAGCACGCAGAAACTGAATTTGCTTAACCTGTCAGCCCCGCGCATCCGCCTGCTGCATCTCAGCTGGATGGCCTTCTTTGTGAGTTTTGTGGTGTGGTTCTCCCACGCCCCGCTGATGGGCGACATCCGCGAGGTGTTTGACCTCACCTCCGATCAGGTCAAGGCACTGCTGATCCTTAACGTGGCGCTGACTATCCCTGCACGGGTGGTGATCGGCTCACTGGTGGATCGCTATGGTCCGCGCCTGGTATTCGGCATGCTGCTGATTGTCGCAGCGATTCCCTGCTGGGCGTTCGCGCTGTCCACCACTTATGAACAGCTGGCAGTGACACGACTGATGCTCGGTTTTGTCGGCGCCGGATTTGTTGTCGGCATTCGCCTCATCAGTGAATGGTTCCCGGCGCGCGAAGTCGGTCTGGCGGAAGGTGTCTACGGTGGCTGGGGCAACTTCGGTTCTGCCGCCGCCGCCATCACCCTGCCGACCGTGGCGATGCTCTTCGGTGGCGAGAATGGCTGGCGCTGGGCCGTCGCCAGCACCGGGGTGCTTTCCGTCACCTACGGTCTGATCTTTCTCTGGCGAGCACGCAATACGCCCGCTGGCGCCTCTTACTTCAAACCGAAAAAAGCCTCCGCGCTGGAAGTCAGCAGCAAGCGTGACCTCTATTTCTATATGGCCATGTGCGTGCCCCTCTATGCCGCGCTGCTGGTCATTGTCTGGCGCCTGGGCCCGGGTCAGCTCGGACTGTACGGCACCACACCACAGCTGGCGCTGATCGCGGTCATCCTGAGCCTGGCCATCGTCCAGCTGCATCAGGTCTGGCGTGTGAACTATCAGCGCCTGCGCGAAGGCGTGCCAGAACATGACCGCTATGCGTTCAAGCAAGTGGCCATCCTCAACCTCGCCTATCTGGTCACCTTCGGTTCTGAACTCGCCGTGGTATCCATGCTGCCTCTGTTCTTTATCGACACCTTCAGCCTGCCCGCTGTCACCGCTGGCCTGCTGGCCTCCGGTTTCGCCTTCATGAATCTGGTGGCCCGCCCCGGCGGCGGCTGGCTGTCGGATCGCTTCGGCCGCAAACGCTCGCTGAGCATTCTGCTGTGTGGCCTGATGCTGGGTTACGGGCTGATGAGCCTGATCGGCAGCAGCTGGCCGCTGGTGTTTGCGGTGATGGCCACCATGTGTTGTTCGTTCTTTGTGCAAGCCGGTGAAGGCGCCGTCTTTGCCACAGTGCCCCTTATCAAACGGCGACTGACCGGGCAGATTTCCGGCATGGTCGGCGCCTATGGCAACGCCGGCGCTGTCAGTTTTCTTACGGTGCTGACGTTCGTTGAACCCTCTTCATTCTTTCTGGTGATTGCTGCGTTTGCCGCCGTGACCTTCGCCGCCGTACAGTGGCTGGAAGAACCCCGGGGGCATATTGCCGAAGTGGATGAAAATGGCCAGGTTCAGTTGATCGAGGTGGGCTGAATGCAGGGCTTGCAGAGCGCTGAGGCTACGCTTGCTGTCGAACTGACTGTCGATATAGGTCAATGCAGTGAGCGTGGGCACAAGGCCATCAATCAGGATGCCCTGGCGGTGCGTGTTCCCGCAGACGACCTGCTGCGCACCAAAGGCATTGTCGCCGCGCTGGCAGACGGGCTCTCCTCTGCTGCAGCGGGCCGGGAGGCGGCGGAGTCCTGCGTGCTGGGTTTTATCAGTGACTATTACGCCACACCATCACTGTGGAGCGTCGCGCGGTCAGCGCAACGCGTTCTGGAGGCGCTCAATCGCTGGCTGTGCCGACGCACCCTGGCGGGTGAAGACCATCTGTGCACCCTGTCGGTACTGGTTCTGCGCTCGCGCCTGGCCCATCTTTTCCAGGTGGGCGATTCGCGGATCTGGCGGCTGCGCAACCGGCAGCTGGAATGCCTTACCGAGGATCACAGCCGCCAGGCAGGTGGACGACGCCTGCTGACCCGCGCCATGGGGGGCGACACGCGGCTGGATGTGGATTACCGGCAATGTGACCTGCAACCCGGCGACATCTTTCTGCTCACCAGTGACGGCGTGCACGATGTGCTGCCCCGCTCTGTCATCGAGGACACCCTGCTCCGCTCGGCGGTCCCGCAGGCGGCGGCCGAAGATCTGGTCGCTTCCGCGCTCGACAATGGCAGCCGCGACAATATCAGTTGCCAGGTACTGCATGTCACCAGCCTGCCCGGGGCAAGCGCCGATGATGCCCTGGCCAGCCTGCGCGAACTGCCGCTACCGCCGCCCCTCGCACCGGGTATGCGGATCGATAACCTGACCATCGTTCACGAGCTCTATGCCAGTTCCCGCAGCCACCTCTATCTGGTGCGCGATCAAGCGGGACAGCTCAGCGCCCTGAAAGCGCCATCGGTCAATCTGGAAGATGATCCGGAAGCCCTGACCCGATTTGCCCTGGAAGGCTGGATCGGTGCCCGGCTGCGCAGCGCCCACCTGCTTAGACCGCTGCCGCCGGAGGGGCCTCAGACCTGCCTGTATCAGCGTCTCGAATATATCGACGGCGTCACCCTGCGCCAGTGGCTGCGCGAGCACCCCGACGCCGCCGTGGAAGAAAAGCTCTACCTCGCCGACCAGTTGCTCAATGGCCTGCGCGCGCTGCACCGTGCCGATGTGATGCACGGCGATCTGAAACCGGAAAACATCATGGTCGACCGCAACGGGCTGGTGAAACTGATCGACTTCGGCAGCTGCTATTGCCGCGGCCTTGATCAGCCGCCCCCGCCGCTGCCCCTGGGTACACGGCAATATACGGCACGCCATATCACCGACGGCGCCGCGCCGGACGAGCGCGGCGATCTGTATGCGGCCGCAGTAATCATCCACGAGATGCTCACCGGCACCTTGCCTGATCCCGACAAGCGCGCCCTGCGGCTACAGCAGCACAATGCCTTCGTGCCCATGTGGCTCAACCAGGCGCTGCAACGCGCCTTGCATCCGGACGCCATGCCCTACACGGACGCCGCCGAATTCCGCGCCGCGTTGCGCAGCCCCGCCAACCATCTGACAGTGACCACGCAACGGGAGCGCAATTCCCTGCGGCTCTGGCAAGTCAGCACACTGGTGCTGCTGTTGTTACTGATACTCAGTGTTGCGCTGCATTACTCCTGAGCAGGTCGAGCCAGCAGGTCAGCCACTGGCCACCTGCCGCGCTGGTGCAGGGGGCGGTGTGATGGCCGGTGCGAGGGATGGCGCGGGCGCAGGCTCATCACGTTCATGCAGGAAGCTCAACACCCGACGACGCAACTGGTTGTAGTGCGGATTGTCCGCCAACTGCAGGCGATCCCGCGGCCGTGGCAGATCAATGGGCAATATCTCGCCAATCGTTGCCGAGGGACCATTGGTCATCATCACGATGCGATCGGACAACAATACTGCCTCGTCAACATCGTGGGTAATCATGATCACGGTATTGCCCTGCGCGGTCTGGATCTGCATCAGAGTGTCCTGCAGGCGCGCCCGCGTCAGCGCGTCCAGCGCACCGAACGGCTCGTCCATCAGTAGCACTCGCGGCTGCATGGCCAGTGCGCGGGCAATGCCGACACGCTGTTTCATGCCGCCGGAGATCTCGCCCGGTCGTTTGTCGCGCGCATGCAGCATCTGCACCAGTTCAAGGTTATGACCTGTCCAGTCGCGCATTTCTGCCCGTGTCATGCGACCACGGAACACTTCCTGTACTGCCAGGGCAACATTGTCCCAGACACTCAACCAGGGCAGCAGTGAATGGTTCTGGAACACCACGGCCCGCTCCGGGCCGGGCGCGCTGACTTCTCGCCCGGCAAGAATGGCGCCGCCCTGAGTGGCCTGAAGCAGCCCGGCGACAACATTCAGCACGGTGGACTTGCCACAACCGGAATGCCCGATCAGGGTGACAAACTCGCCCTCATCGATGCGCAGATTGACATCACGCAGTGCCTCAAAACTGCCGCCGGGCGTATCGAACTGCATGCCCACGGAGGAAAGTTCAAGTAAGGGTTTCATGGTCTTCTCCTGTCCAGCTTCCAGTCGACGCGTCGCTGAATCATCAGCATGACGCGGTCAAGGGCAAAACCGATGGCACCGATAACAAGCACCGCCACCATGATGCGGCTGAGGGATTGCGAGCTGCCATTCTGGAATTCATCCCAGACGAACTTGCCGAGGCCCGGGTTCTGCGACAGCATTTCTGCTGCGATCAACACCATCCAGGCAATCCCCAGGGACACTCTCAATCCGGCAAACATCATGGGAATGGCCGATGGCAGTACGATCTTGCGCACATGGGTCAGCCACTTCAGACGCAGGACACGGCTGACGTTGTTCAGATCATCGCTTACCGTCTTCACCCCCACCGCCGTATTGATCAGCGTTGGCCACAGACAACACAGCATCACCGTCACCATGGACACGACAAAGGATCGGGAAAAGGCCGGGTCATCGGTGGTGTACAGCGCGGCAACCACCAGTGTCACCAGCGGTAGCCAGGCCAGGGGGGATACCGGCTTTAACAGCTGCACCACCGGATTCATGGCATTTTCCAGTAGTCGGCTCAGCCCCATGGTGATGCCCAGCGGAATGGCGATCAGTGATGCCAGCAGAAAACCGGCAAGCACCGTCACCAGGCTGGTGCGGATCTGATCAAAGAAAGTGGGCGCGCCGGTATGACTACGGCGCACCGGCTCCCAGTCAGGCTGCTGTTCAAGACGTGCAGCAATGCGTTCTTCCTGCCGCACCATAAACGCCCGTCCGCGCTCGCGCTCGGCACGGTGCTCGGCGACCAGATTGGTCGCCTGCTCGTAGACCTGTGCCGGGCCGGGAAACTGCCCCAGCGAGGTGTTGATGCGCGTCGCGCCAAGCTGCCAGACCATCAACAGGACCAGAATGCCCAGCAGCGGCGCACCCCATTGCATCAACAGCAGGCGCGCCTGTGTCCAGGGCGCTTCCCCGCGCGCCAGTCGCACCCAGGGTTGCGTCCATTGAGGTAGCCGAAGCGTCGTCATCACAGGCTCCCGGAATCTTTCTTGAGGCCAACATCAAAACGCTCGATGTAGGCATTGGGGCTGCGCGCATCGAAGACCTTGCCATCAATAAAGGTGGTGTGTTCCGGGTCGCGGAAACCATTCTCGGTCTCGAAATCCGGGAAGTCCGCCGGCGTTGCCTTGCCTTCCTCGATAAGTGCCAGCGCCGCAGCCTGATATACGTCCGGCTTGAACACCTTGCGCGCCATGTCCAGGTACCAGTCATCCGGCTTGTGCTCGGGGATCTGGCCCCATCGACGCATCTGGGTCAGATACCAGATGGCATCGGAGTAGTACGGATAGGTGGCGTGGTGTCGGAAGAAGACATTGAAGTCCGGCGCTTCGCGCACATCGCCTTTCTCGAACTCGAATACCCCGGTCATGCTGTTGGCAATGACCTCATAATCCGCGCCTACGTAAGTCGGGCGGGAGATGATGCGAGCAGCTTCTTCCCGGTTACGATTGTTCTCGGCATCCAGCCACATGCCTGCCCTGATCAGCGCCTTGACCACCCGCATATGGGTAACAGGGTTACGCTCGGCCCATTCGTTGCTGACGCCGAAGACCTTTTCGGCAATGTTGTTGCGGATATCGTAATCGGTGATCACCGGCACCCCGATGCCACGGAATACTGCTTGCTGGTTCCAGGGCTCACCCACGCAGTAGCCGTGAATGGTGCCGGCTTCCAGGGTAGAAGGCATTTGCGGCGGTGGCGTGACCGATAGCAGGACATCCGCATCGATGTTGCCCGAGGTATCACCGCGCTGTGGCGCATAATAGCCCGGATGAATGCCGGCGGCGGCCAGCCAGTAACGCAATTCATAGTTGTGAGTGGACACCGGGAATACCATGCCCATGCGGAACGCCTCACCCTTGTCATTGTAAGACTCGATAACGGGCTTCAGGGCTTCTGCGCCAATCGGGTGGCGGGGCCGGTCTCCTTCCATGGCCAGATGCGGCTTCATCGCGTCCCAGACCTGGTTGGAAACAGTGATCGCATTGCCATTGAGGTCCATGGTGAACGCCGTGACCACATGGGCCCGGGTGCCGAAACCCAGGGTGCTGCCCAGCGGTTGTCCGGCAAGCATGTGCGCGCCATCCAGTTCGCCCGAGATCACGCCGTCAAGCAGCACTCGCCAGTTGGCCTGGGCTTCCAGTGTGACAAACAGCCCTTCATCCTCGAAGTAACCGCGTTCATAGGCGATAGCCAGCGGCGCCATATCCGTCAGCTTGATGAAGCCGAAACGCAGTTCTTCTTTCTCCGGCCAGTCCTCTGCCAGAGCGTTACCCCATGCCAGAAACAGGGCACATAACGCGACGAGATGTCTTGCTTTCATTGCCATACTCCCTTTCCCCGCAGGCAAAAAAAAACGCCCACTACACAGTCTCCTGTGTGGTGAGCGCCATTGCCCGACATTATGTTGCAGTAAGCGGAACCACACTCGACATCGTCGTCGACGAGGCTACCGCTCTGTCACTGAAGGAGAATGCAAGCGCTGTGCCACACCCTTCTCGACACATTAAAATCAGGGCGTTAACACAAGAAAGCACTCGGTAAATAAAAAGAAAATGCCCCGCGACTGCACAGATAATGTCATCGAGCGCACCGATTTGGCGCGCGCCCACCCTCCCCCAACATTGCGTCATTCGGGTGCAGGCGGCACCGGTTTAACGCATGGAGCCGCCCCGGAAAGGCCTAAAGCTGTTTCTCCCCGGCAACGTCCGGACGTGCCAAATCATCATCGCAAGCCTATGATTTAAATATAATTATTCGTCTTTTCCCGAGACCGGACACCCCCAGTGATATCTGGCATGGCACGCTTTGTGCTTTCACCAGAGTGTGTGCAACGGGATCAATGTGGATTCTGATTGCACGGGTCAATTTGTCGGGCAATGGCGCCCACACGTACTTCGGCTTCGTCCTGGTGCGGGTGGGCGTTTTTTTTTGCATGACTTTTTTGCATGGCACTTTACATGACACTTTGCATGACATGAATGAGGGAAGAGAGATGGCCAAGGCAACCTCTGGAACAACGCAGCTGTCGGGTGCGCAACAGGAGCGGCGCAGGTTTCTGAAACAGTCCACCGTGGCACTCGGCGGCGCGAGCGTTGCGGCTAGCATGATGCCCTCGTTGGGCACCGCAGCCAGCGGCAGTGGCAGCAGCGCCCTGGAGACACGCAACGCCAAACTGGGCTTTATCGCACTGACGGATGCGGCGCCCCTGTTTGTTGCCGACGAAAAAGGTTTCTTTGCCAAACACGGCATGACCGGTGTGGAAGTCCTGAAGCAGTCCTCCTGGGGCACGACCCGGGACAACCTGGTACTGGGCTCCTCCCGCAACGGCATTGATGGCGCCCACATTCTTACGCCCATGCCCTACCTCATTGCCACCGGCGCCATGACGGCCAACAATCAGCCAGTGCCGATGTACATTCTCGCGCGCCTCAATCTTGCCGGGCAGTGCATTTCGGTCGGCCGGGAATACGCGGATCTGAAGGTAGGCGTGGATGCCAGTGAGTTCGCCAAGGCGCTCGCCGCAAAACGCGCCGGCGGCAATGAAGTAAGAGCTGCCATGACCTTCCCCGGCGGCACCCATGATCTGTGGATTCGCTACTGGATGGCTGCCGCAGGGATCAATCCCAATGCCGACATTTCAACGATAGTGGTTCCCCCGGCCCAGATGGTGGCGAACATGCGCGTTGGCAGCATGGATACGTTCTGCGTATGTGAGCCGTGGAACGAACAGCTGATCCGTCAGAACATCGGTTATACCGCCAACACGACCGGTGAACTGTGGCACAACCACCCGGAGAAGGCTTTTGGCATGCGGGCCGATTACGTTGAACAGAACCCGAACGCCACCCGCGCGCTGGTGAAAGCCATCATGGAAGCGCAGATATTCTGCGAGCAACCGGAAAACATCGAGGAAGTGGCGCGTATCTGTTCGCGGCGTCGCTGGATCAACGCCCCCTATGACGACATCATCAATCGCATGCAGGGCCATTTCGACTACGGCACAGGCCGTGTTGTCGAGAACAGCCCCCACCGTATGCGCTATTGGCATGACCATGCTTCTTATCCGTTCAAAAGCCACGACCAGTGGTTCCTCACGGAAAATATTCGCTGGGGCTACCTGCCGAAAGAGCTCGACACCAAAGCGCTGGTGGAAAGTGTCAACCGTGAGGATATCTGGCGGGCAGCAGCCGCCGAGCTCGGCGTCGACAAAAGTGACATTCCGGACTTAACCTCACGCGGCGTCGAAACCTTCTTTGACGGCAAAGTCTTCGATCCCGAGAACCCGCAGGCGTACCTCGACAGCCTGGCAATCAAGCGACTCCGGTAACACCGGCCAGCAGGAGCAGACATCATGACGACTTCCGCCACTACCTCCGGCCTGCGCTTCCCGGGCCAGTCGCTGATGCACGCCGAAGGGCGTGCTGAAGCGGCAACTCGGGTTTTGCGTTTTGCGCTGGATCGCCTCCTCCCCCCGGTGCTGATCACCGCTGTGTTACTCGGCATCTGGGAGCTGCTTTGCGCCGGTGACGGCGCCGCGCTGCCGCCACCGACGCAAGTCCTCAGCGATACCTGGGAGCTGATCGTCAATCCGTTCTATAACCACGGCGGCAATGATGTCGGCATGGCCTGGCAGATACTGGCCAGCCTGGAGCGAGTAGCCTACGGCTATGTGCTGGCCGTCATCGCCGGCGTCAGCCTCGGTGTGCTGGTGGGTCAGTCGACCTGGGCCATGCGCGGCCTTGACCCATTGTTTCAGGTACTGCGCACTGTGCCGCCGCTGGCCTGGCTGCCGATCTCCCTGGCCGGCTTTCAGGACAGCAACCCCTCTGCCATCTTCGTGATTTTCATCACCGCGATATGGCCGATCATCATCAATACCTCGGTCGGCATCCGTAATATTCCTGAAGACTATCGCAATGTCGCCAGGGTACTGCGACTGAATGGCGCCGAGTATTTCCAGCGCATCATGTTGCCCGCCGCCGCGCCCTATATCTTTTCCGGGCTGCGCATCGGTGTCGGTCTCTCCTGGCTGGCGATTGTTGCCGCCGAGATGCTGATCGGTGGCGTCGGCATCGGGTTCTTTATCTGGGATGCGTGGAACGCCTCACTGATCAGCGACATCATTCTGGCACTGGTCTATGTGGGCATCGTCGGTTTCATGCTTGATCGGCTGGTGGTCTTCATCGGCAATCGCATCACACGTGGCAACGAGGCCGGCGGTTAACGCGCCCGGCGAAGGAGCATCATCATGAGTGCACATTATCTGACCATCGAAAACATCGACATGACATTCACTACCGGCAAAACCAGTTCCCATGTGCTGGACAAGGTGAACCTGCGTGTCGACAAGGGCGAGTATATTTCCATCATCGGCCACTCCGGCTGCGGCAAGTCAACCGTGCTGAACATTGTCGCCGGATTGATAGAACCGACGTCCGGCGGTGTCATCCTGGATGGCACTGAAGTCAGCAAGCCCGGGCCGGATCGCGCGCTGGTATTCCAGAACCACTCGCTGTTGCCCTGGCTGACGGTGTATGAAAACGTGGCACTGGCGGTGAACAAGACCCTGCGCAAGCGCATGACGGCCAGCGAACGGCATGACTGGATACTGCATAACCTGGCCATGGTGAACATGTCCCACGCGCTGGACAAGCGACCGGCAGAAATCTCCGGCGGCATGAAGCAGCGCGTCGGGATTGCCCGGGCGCTGGCCATGCAGCCCAAAGTCCTGCTGCTGGATGAGCCCTTCGGCGCACTGGACGCCCTGACCCGCGCCCACCTGCAGGACGAGGTGATGCGCATTCAGGCCGATTTGCACAATACGGTCCTGATGATTACCCACGACGTGGACGAAGCCGTACTGCTCTCCGATCGCATCGTCATGATGACCAACGGGCCCTCGGCCAGCATCGGAGAAATCCTGACCATTGATCTGCCACGGCCGAGGGACCGCATCGCCCTGGCGGACGATCCGCGCTACAACCACTATCGTCAGGAAGTGCTGCGCTTTCTTTATGAAAAACAGCGAAAACTGGAAAACCTCAGCGAGCGCCGGGCAAAGAAGGGGGAAAGTGAAGATCCGGCCAAAGCCAGGGCGAGTTAATCAACCAGGGCTGGCTGGTGGCAAGGCGCCACGTCAACACTGCGGCACGGCATCATTGCTGATGCCGTGCCGCAGACTTCTCATTAGGGACATGTCATTCGGGGATGCGTCACCCCAATACATCAGCCATGGACACCACAGCCCTGGCGACATCGATCAACCGCTTGCCCTGATTCATGGCCATTTTGCGCAACAGCCGATGCGCATCGTCTTCCTGAAGCTTGCGATGCTTCATCAGCAAGGCCTTGGCACGCTCGACGACTTTCCGTTCTTCCAGCGCCTCGCGCGCCGCATTCAGTTCATCCTGCATGGACTGCAGGCGTTGCGACTGATCGTGGACCATCTCGATGATGGCCCGGCCCAACCGGGGACTGACACTCTCGCTGCTGTAGCGTTCTGCGCCGCAGAATACGACAAAGGAACCGCTGTCTTCAGGCAGTTCGGCCTCCTCTGTTGCGTCTGTTGCATCATCCTGTTGCAACGCGCCGATACGTGATGCCTGCTCGGCCAGGCGCGAGCGGGCCTGCTCGAGACGTTCGGTACACAGCGCCTGCAACTGATCTTCAAGGTGATCTTCCACCTCTTTCATGGCATCGATGCGCGCGGTCATCAGCAGAAACCAGTGGTCCGCGATATGTGCTGACGCGCCCTCACTCCTGAGCAACGCGGACAGATTACCGGTGCAGGCAAGCCGCCTCAGGCGCTCGACCTCGGCCTGATCAGTACCCCCGAGCGCGGTGCACCACAGCGCCTGACTTTCTGCATCCGCGAACTCGACAAAGATATCAAAGCAGCGCTCCTGGCCATCAATCAGATCGCTCAGCCGCTCCGCATGGGCCGCATCGAACTCGCCCTGTGCGAAACCCGCCGCGCCCAGCGCCCGCTCCTGCCCGGCCAGCTCCTTGCCCTGCATGAAATTGAACATGGCCACCAGCAATCGGGAAATAGTGGGATCCATCGCTGCATCAGCCGCTTCGAACACGACCGCCAGCAGACCACCGACCATGGCGCTGTACTGTCGTACCGCTTCATCCGGCGCCAGGTCCAGGGCCCGGATGCGCGCACGTAACGGCTCCAGCCCCTCCAGGACATGCACGGCATGGGCGATGCGGCTGAACAGCCGGGCACCGCTTTGCACACCGATGGTGCGCGAGGCGACCTCATTCAGTGCGGCATAGAATTCCTGCGCCAGCTCATCCGAGGCAGCCCGGAGGTCATCCAGCTGGGCAGCAAAGCGCTCGCCACCGGAACCGAGGTGAACGTTGGAGGCGCCCCGCTCTCGTTGCAACGCGTGGATCAGGTTACTGATCACTGCGACAAGCTGCCCCATACGCATAAGGTGCGACAGATCATCGATCTCGCATTGCCGCGACGCGATGATGAAATCGGTGGCGCACGGTTTGTCGTAACGGGTTTTGTCGACCGGTTCAGCGGTCATGCCTTGCCCTCTTGCACCGGATTGCACCGGATTGCACCGGAAATGCGTCAAGATCATGTGAAGCTACTGACAGGAGTCATGCAAAGACCACGCCATGGCCATATTGTGACCCGGGAGAACGCGCCGGCCGCCACTGGGCCGACGCAGGCAAGCGGCGATACCGCTCAGTCAACCTGCCTCGGATTCTGCCCACGATGGGCAACGCCGCGTTGCCGCGCCAGTTCGATCTGTTTCTGACGTTCCGCAAACCGCGCCTTCTGATCCGGCGTGAGCTGGTCATGGCAATGGGGGCAGGACACACCGACCTGATACAGCGGCGATGCCTTGTCTTCGGCGGATATCGGGCGGCGACATGCGTGGCACTGGTCGTACTGCCCCGGTTGCAGACTGTGATCCACCGTCACGCGCTCATCAAACACGAAGCACTCACCCTCCCAGAGCGAGGTATCCGCGGGCACCTCTTCCAGATACTTCAGAATACCACCCTTGAGGTGATACACCTCCTCGAAACCCTGCTCCTTCAGATAGGCCGTGGACTTTTCGCAACGAATCCCGCCGGTGCAGAACATGGCCACCTTGCGATGCTGTGCGGGATCCAGGTGCTCCCGCACATAGTCCGGGAACTCCCGGAAACTTGTTGTTTCGGGATTCACGGCGCCGCGAAAGGTCCCCACCGCCACTTCATAGTCGTTGCGGGTATCAATCAGCAGTACCTCGGGATCGCTGATCAGCGCATTCCAGTCTTCCGGGGCAACATAGGTCCCCACCACATGGCGCGGATCAATACCCTCGACGCCCATGGTGACGATTTCACGCTTGAGTTTGACCTTGGTACGCAGGAAAGGATGGGCATCCACGTAAGACTCCTTGTGCTCGATAGCGCCAAGGTTGGGGTCCTGCGCAAGCCAGTCCAGCAGCGCATCGACCGCCGCGCGCGTGCCCGACACGGTGCCATTGATGCCCTCTGCAGCGAGCAACAGGGTGCCGCGCACTTCAAGCCGGAGCATGGTATCCAGCAGCGGCTGCTGAAGTGCCTGGTAATTGTCCAGCCGGACAAACTTGTAGAGTGCTGCAACAACAATCTGGCTCATGACGTTTTCAAACTCTCTTTGCTGCCTCAACGACTGCCACCCTTGCAATCCGGTGATGCCAGGGCCTGGCCGCCGCGCTGCGCCCACTCCTCAGGGGTATGCGTGTGCAGGGCCAGCGCATGGACGGACCCCGCCAGCTCCTCTTTCAGCAGGGCATGAATGCAACGATGGCGCTTCACCAGCGACAGCCCGGCGAACGCCTCAGACACCACCACCAGCTTGTAGTGGGACTCGGTGCGCGGGCCACCGTGCAGGTGGCTTTCGTTTTCCAGCGCCAAGTATGTCACGGCGAGACCGTCACGCACCTTGCGCTCGATCAAGGCTGCCATCGTCATGAAACCTCCTGCGTGAAACGTGTTGACCTGTTGGGGCCGGGCGCATTCTACGCCCCATCAGCGGGCCTGTCCTGTCCACATGCCCGGCCACATGCCCATTCTAAATGACATCGTCCCAGAGCGCGGGCAGCGCCTCGTTCTGCCAGCCCGGATAAGCCGCCATGCCCGCTTCGCGGCCCAGCAGGCGTACCTGGCCACTGCTGGCCCAGTCAGCCCAGCCCGGCGTATTGCCTGCAGCGAAGCCGCCCCAGATGGCCTGAACCTCACGGCTGAGGGATGCCGCCGCCTCGCCGCCACCGGTAAACAGCTGCCCCACCGGCGTGTCCGTGATACCGAAGACGAAGGGCACATCACTGACGTGGCAGGCGCCCAGCGGCACCCCGAATGCTGAAACCTCCCAGGTGAACTCGAAACCCCAGGCAGCGCCACCGGCGGCGACCTGGGCATCCAGCAGACGCCGGGTCGGCACACGGAATACGCGGTCCGTCTCCATGGCGCTCAACCAGTCGAGCTTCGAACGCTCGGGATGGGGCACCAGCTCACGCTGATAGGCGGCCATCGCCTCTGGCCCATGGTCCGGCAATGCCCGCTGAAAGCGACGCTGCAGATCCTCATCGCGCAACGCCCGCAGTTGCTGCATGCCTGCGCCGCCATTGAATGGCGCCGCATACTGGAACAGGTGCCACTCATCCCGACAGGTGCCGGCCAGTATGACCTTGTCCCGGGCACTGCCTGCCGCGATGGCCGCCACCGGCAGTTCAGGCAGCAAGGCGCCGTCAACCACCGGCAGGAAGGTCATGCCGAATTGCGGTGTGCTGCTGCGCAGGCCGCGCTGCACCGTGGTCTTCACGGCACTGCGCTGGGCCCGCACCACGTCAGCGGGAGACGCCTTGCGCAGCTTGTCCGCTGCACTGCCGTCGCCCGGCAATGCGGCCAGCAGCATCTCCGCCACGCGGCTGCCCTCATCCGGCGCCAGCACCATGTCACCCGCCCCGGACTGCAGAATCGCGCGATGGAACAGCGCGCTGGCCGACGGTGTGGCCAGCAGCGTGGCAACACTGAAGGCCCCGGCTGATTCACCAAAGATCGTTACCGCCGACGGATCGCCGCCAAAAGCGCCGATATTGCGTTGTACCCAGGCCAGTGCCGCCACCTGATCCCGCAGGCCCAGATTGCCATCAGCCTCCAGCGACGGAGCCAGATCAGCGAACCAGCCATACCCCCAGGCGCCGAGACGATATGCCGCATTCACCACGATGACCTGCTGTGTGCGCGCCAGATGCTCACCGTTATAGAGCAACTGCGACGGCGAGCCGGCCAGATACCCGCCTCCGTGGAACCAGACCATCACCGGAAAGGGGCCGTCCCCCTCCGGCACCCAGATGTTGACCGCCAGACAATCGTCACCGATCTCCTCGACGCCCATCAGGGGATTCTTTTCCTGCCAGGTCGCTACGGCGAATCGGTCTGCCGCGCGCACGCCCGCCCAGGGCGCCACCGGCTGCGGCGCCCGGAATCGCAAGGCGCCACTTGGCGGAGCAGCGAACGGAATGCCCCGATACGCCACACAACCTTTACCGGGCAGGCCACTGACTTTGCCGCTCTCGATGTCCACTACTGTCATCAATCACTCCTGCGATCACATCTGTCGAATTCTGACACCTGTTTAATTGTCGGACAGTGATGGCCAGACACACTCATCATCTCACCTACACTGCACAGGTCCTCACGAAGCCATTCCTCACCACATCAGGGAAGCTGTTGCCGGGGACTACCTGACATTCAGCATTTTAAGGAGCTTGATCATGCCTCAGTTCAACAAGGAACGCCTTGACCAGATCAACACCCGCCTCGAGCAGGCCCGTGAAGACCTTCGCGCCACCAGCGACAAGGCTGTGAAAGCGGTACGTGGCGCGGTGACCCGTGTCGAACAACGCGGCACCGACCTCTTCCAGGAGCTGGTGAAGACCGGTGAAGCGCTGCAGAAGACCCGCAGCAAGAACCAGAGCAAAACCGCCAAGGCCGGCAAAAAGCCGGAGCTGTCCCTCGACGCATTGCGTCAGGGCACTGCCAGCCTGCTGGGCCTGCCGACCCGCGACGAGGTCGAAGCCCTGAACAAGAAGCTCAACTCGCTGACCCGCAAGGTGCGCAAGATCGAGAAGGCCGCCACCGGCGCCTGATTTCCCGCCCCCTGCGTGTTGCGCGCACCGCACGATCATCCCTGTGAAGATCGTGCGGTGGGCACACGTGCCTATTGACACACCGTCGGCGCTTCCGTTGACTATGCGGTCTACTCTGATGGGTAATGTCCCGCATGAACAACCCGAATAATACAAGGCCGGGCACCCTTACGGTCGCCTCCTATTGGATTGAGTACCTCCTCGATGCCGCGCTGCATCTCGGTTGCGACCTCAGCGCTGACCTGTTGCGCCTGGGCATTACCGAAGAACAGCTGGAGCAACCACAAGCCCGTGTTCCCCTGCGCGCTGAACAAGCGCTACTCCAGGCGGCGGTCAGCCGCACCGGTGACGCCTGCTTTGGGCTGCATATGGGTGAAATGATCCGGCCACGCTTCATGGGCGAACTCGGCTACGCCACCATGTCCAGCGCCAATCTGCGCCAGGCACTGGAACTGACCATCCCCTTCCAGCGTGTTACCAACGAACTGATTTCGCTGGATGTGGAGCGCGAAGGCGGACAACTGGTTCTGCTCTGGGACGCCCTGCTGCCGGACCTGCCCGAAACGCATCACCGCATCGAGGCCCTGTGCGCGGGCTCGGTCACCTTCGGCCGCTGGATTACCGGCAAGACAGAAGAAAATCCGGTGGCGGTGCACTTCCGGCACTCCGCCCCGGCGGATACCAGCGAGCATGCCCGTATCTTCCGTTGCCCGGTGCATTTTGATTCCCACAGCAACTCGGTGATCCTGGATCAGCGCATGCTGGACATGCCGATACGCGATGCCGATGCGGAAGTGCACCGGATCATGCGCAACCGCGTCCATCAGGCCATGACCCAGTTTCTGGCGCGGGACAATCTGCTTGATCAGGTGCGTGCCGAAATCCAGCAGCAACTGCTGCACGGCACACCGCAGCTGGAAAGCGTGGCAGAAGCCATGAATGTGAAGCCCTGGACGCTGCGCCGACGCCTGCGCGCCGAAGAGGCGGATTTCACCACGCTGCTGGATGACGAGCGCAAGGCCCTGGCCACCGACTGGCTGATCAACAGTGATCGCCCGGTGAGCCAGATCGCTGCTGATCTGGGCTATTCAGAGCAAAGCGCGTTCAATCGCGCCTTCCGACGCTGGTTTGCCTGTACGCCCGTCGCCTACCGGCAGCAGTATCGGGGGTAAGCCACCGCCGTTTGCTCTGGGCCAGTGTCAGCCCCTCGGAAAAACCGCTCATCAACGGCTTGTGGAGCCCCATACGCAACAGCGCGTAAGGGGCAGGCAACAAGCGGTACCAGGCGCTGGCCAGCCAGCGGGTCAGCCGCAACTCCCGTCGCCAGCTCTGCAGACTGCGTGCATAGGCAGCTCCTACATTACGCCCCCTATCGCTTCCCATGCCGCCCCCACCCAGAATCGCGGCGGCCGCCATCTGCCCGCTGAGCACGGCGCCATAGATCCCCTCACCCAGCAGCGCTTCCGCCAGTCCCGCCGCATCACCGGCAAATAACACACGCCCCGCACTCAGCGGTTGCTGATCACCGCGCACCGGGATCGGGTAGCCATGAATGGCCTCCAGCGCGTCGCTGCCAAGGCGCTCGCTGCTGTAGGCCAGCAATCGCTCCCGGCTGACGGCATGGCGGGTGCCGCAATGCGTATAGAGACCGACGTTGATGTGATCTCCTTTGGGAAACAGCCAGCCGTAGCCGCCCGCCTGACTGGCATAATCGAAACGCATGGCCGGCCAAGGGCGGTCCACCACCTGCTCCCGGGGCAGTAACCCTTCAATCGCCATCGCCATAGCGCCACCGGGCTGACCGATGAGCAGCCGCCGCACCGGGGAATGCGCGCCATCCGCCGCAATCAGCCAGCGCGCGCGGAACGTCTGCCCGTCGCTGGCGCTGATCGTGACGCGCCCCTCGCCATCGACGGCGGACACACTGTCCTGACTGATTCGCGCGATACCCGGGATACGCAGCAGCGTCGCCCCGGCCAGGCAGGCCTGCCGCAGGCAGAAATCATCCAGTTCAGGCCGGTGCATCATCAGACACACTGGCGCAGCGGCCTCGAAATGATCCACCCAGCGGCCAGCATGGCTCATGGTGATGCCGGAGACGGTTTCCCGCACGACCGGGGTAATGTCAAAACGCAGGCGCTGTGCCGCCTTGATGGTGACACCCCCTGCGCAGGGCTTGGCCCTGGCCTCAGCAGGCCGGTCCAGCATCAGCACGGATACGCCAGCCCGAGCCAGATCCAGCGCCGCAGCAGCCCCGGCTGGGCCAGCCCCGACGATCACCACTTCTGCGTCCGTTCTGCTCATTCTCCACCCACCCGGTCGCTTACCTGCTGAAAAGCCGAGTCTCGCCCGCCCCGCCCTTCACGTCCATGCCACCGTCCATGCCACCACACTCGCCCCGGAAACGGTCCCCCGTGCGATACCGCGCCGAGTCGATTATAATGCGCGCCCACCGGGTCATCGCCCTCCAGCCCACAAGGCCGGATGTCGCCGGAAGACTCACACACAATCCGCCATACAGGCGAATCAAGGAGATTGTTCATGAAAGCACCCGTACGCGTCGCGGTCACCGGTGCCGCAGGCCAGATCAGCTATTCCCTGCTGTTCCGCATTGCCTCCGGCGACATGCTCGGTAAAGATCAGCCGGTCATCCTGCAACTGCTGGAGATCACCCCGGCCCTGGAAGCGCTGAAAGGCGTTGCCATGGAAATCGACGACTGCGCGTTCCCGCTGGTGGCCGGTATCGTCCAGACTGACGACCCCAAGGTGGCTTTCAAGGATGCGGATTACGCCCTGCTGGTCGGCGCCCGTCCCCGTGGTCCGGGCATGGAGCGCAAGGACCTGCTGGAAGCCAACGCCGCCATCTTCTCCGCCCAGGGCAAGGCCATGAACGAGGTGGCAAGCCGCGACATCAAGGTACTGGTCGTCGGCAACCCCGCCAACACCAACGCCCTGATCGCCCAGCGCAACGCGCCGGACATCAACCCGCGCCAGTTCACCGCCATGACCCGTCTGGATCACAACCGCGCCATGGCGCAGCTGGCCCAGAAAACCGGCACCACCGTGAACGACGTCAGCAAGATGACCATCTGGGGCAACCACTCCTCCACCCAGTACCCTGATCTGCACCACGCCATCGTTGATGGCAAGGACGCAATCAGCCTGGTGGATCAGGCCTGGTACACCGACACCTACATTCCGGAAGTCCAGCAGCGCGGCGCTGCCATCATCAAGGCACGCGGCGCCTCTTCTGCTGCCTCCGCTGCCAGCTCCGCTGTCGACCACATGCGCTCCTGGGCACTGGGCAGCGCGGAAGGCGACTGGGTCTCCATGGGTGTCTACAGCGACGGCTCCTACGGCATCGAGGAAGGCCTGATCTACTCCTTCCCGTGCACCTGCAAAAATGGCGACTGGGAAATTGTCCAGGGCCTGGACGTCAACGACTTCTCCCGCGAGCGCATGCTGGCCACCGAGAAAGAGCTGGCTGAAGAACGGGATGCCGTGAAGCATCTGCTGCCGTAATAATCATTGCAGGCAGAACAAAAAAACGGGGCCAACTGGCCCCGTTTTTTGTTCATCGCGGCGATGGCGCCCACGCCCCCATTTTTATTGCGGATTCGTGATGCGCCCGGCATTTTTTACTGTTTCGCTTTCCTTTTCCCCTTGATAATCGTCGATCTCCTACACGCCATGTCAGCTATTTCTTACACCGTCCGTGCCATTTTTCAGCATGCCCAATGACCACACCCGCCTGCCATTTTACCTTCTCTTTCCCATGTGCTATCTAGTCACACGCTATACATGCGACCTGTACGCGCAACATCGGTCAGGAGGAAACCCTCAAGGATGAATAATGGCATCATCATGCCGCTGCTGCCCGCGCATCAACGTGAGGCGGAATCGCTCTATCGTCACCGCCTCACGCTTCTTGAAAAAGTTTCTGTGCCACTGACGGTACTGCACGGTCTCGATCTGCGCCTGGCAGGTAACCTGTTCGCCCTGTCGTTGCCTGACGAGCAAGGCTGCGTGCATCTGCCCCAACGCTCGCCAGCGGCGACATTCGTACACCTGTGGGTGATGCTGTATCGCGACCCCGAGGCAACGCTGGCGGCCCTGGCTTCGGCATTCGAACAGCTGGAACCGGACCACCGTGATGCCTCGCTCCACGCACTCCACTGGCGCTCGAGCGCAGGCCTCGCCCGGTTGATCGACATCGCCCGGACAAACGGCACCCTGACACCGTGGCCTCCCGCGCTGGAAGCCGCCCTGCTGTTTAGCTCCGACACACCAGCGTCCATCACAGCGCGCCTCCATCAGGACACCCCGGCACCGTTGTGTATAAGGCTGCTGCAATACCTGGATGAACAGCCCGACAGCCCCTGTGACGTGTTCCGCCCCTGGTACCAACACCCGGACGCGGACGTTCGCGACAGCGCCCTGATCGCGGGCCTGCACCGCCGCGACCCGGACGCGCTGGACGTCCTGGAACACAGCGTGCCTGCGGCAACCACCGCCGAACCGCACGGTCTGCAGCGCATCTCCTGGCTGCTGGCCAGCCGCCAGCGCCCCGCGCTCATCCCGGCCCATCCCCTGATAGCCGGTTTATCCGGTTCTGCCGCCGCCGCGTCAGCCTTGCTCGATTGGCTGGCGCACCCGGCCAGCGCGGAATCCGCCGCCCAAGGCTGGTTCTGGTTGACCGGCCAGACATTACCCCGGCGGCCACGTTTGCAGGAGGTGGGCGGCGATACCCCTGCCAACGCGCCGACGCTGCCGGATGCCGACGCCGCCCATGGCTGGTGGGCACAGCACGGCTGGCCTGATGGCCAGTCACAGCCGCCGGGCGGCCCCGCAACGGCCCCGCATGTGCCTCTGGCCGGGCAGATCATGACCTTGCGCGCTGCCCTGGCTGGCCTGTCACAAGGCCACGCCCACAGCATCCTGTATCGCCCCGCCACCCTGTGGTTCACGGCCCTGTCGGAGGACGCCTGATGCTGGTATTGCTCAACGAGTCCCCCTACGCCGCTGGCCTGTATTCCGGCCACACCCGAGACCGCCGCTACCAGCACACGCTGGTGGTCAAGGCCAGCTTCCAGTTTGCGCTCGACGGCAACCTGGCCTTGCTCCCCTCCCAGCCCCCTGTCGTGCTGGCAGATAGCCACCACGACGATGCCACCTGCAGCAGCCTGGCGCAGGCCAGCGAGATTGCCCCGTTCAAGCAGGGTGCCGAGTTTTATCTGTTTGGCACCGCCCATGCGCCCACGCAAACGGACATCAGCATGCATGTCAGCATGTCGCTACAGACGGCACAGCAGCGCTGCCACAAACAGCTGCTGGTGATGGGCGAGCATGAATGGGAAAAGGGCCTGCTGGGCAACCGCCGCGGGCACGCCAAACCCCTTGGCAGCCTGCCGCTGCAATACGAATACGCCTATGGAGGCTGCCATGAAGACAGTGAACAGCTTGATGATCGCAACCCGGCAGGCCGGGGGTTCAATCCTCGCGGCTCAGGCCTGCATGATCGGCGCGCGCCGCGTATCGAATACCCGGAGCAGCTGGCGCTGAATCCGTTCAAGCAGGTGCCCCCGGCCGGGTTCGGCCCCCTGCCGGTGTTCTGGCAGCCACGGCGCGACCGTTTCGGCACCCCCGACAAGAACCCACTGAACGACAGTGGCTGTGGCTGGGGCACGGACGCCCGCCCGAACCTGCACAATGCCGCCCCGGATGACCAGCAATGGCCCGTACCGCTGACTGGCGGTGAAACCCTCACCCTTGAGGGCTTTTTTGCCGACCACACGAAGCCTGTCGTTATTACGCTGCCAACACTGGCGCCGGAGATTTATTTGCTGGCATCCAGCCAGCCCGGCAGCCAGACCGAGCGTCTGAGCGCCACCGTCGATACGCTGGTGATCGACACCGATACGCGCCAGTTAAGCCTGATCGCACGGGTGGGCATCGCCCGCTCGCCGCTGGCCAACACCGCCCATATCTACTTGCCGGACCCCGATAAAAAGCAGGAGGCGCAGGGATGAGCCTCCTTCCTCATATCAGCGACTACGGTGTGCTGCTGCCTGCCGGCAATCACCCTGGCGCCTTGCTCGCCGCCGTGCTTGCCGGACAGGCCTGCACGCGTATCGAGGATACGCTGATGGTGCCCACCGCCAACGGTCCCGCCGTGCCCGTTACCGCCCGGGCCCCCACAGCGCTACCCGGTCTTCTCGAACACGCCCGCACCCTGCTGGCGCCATGGCAGGACACCCCGGTGTTGCTGGTGCTGCCCGACCCGACACACACCCGATACCGCCGGCTGCTCGCCGCCCTGGACCCGGCCCTCGGCCCGCACTGCCACCTCACCTCGCCCCGGGAGTTGGCCGAAGCCCTGACGCAGCAGCTGCAACACCTTCACGCTGGCGAGCACAGCGCTCTCACCGTAATGGCCCTGGATGATCTGCTGACCCAGGATGCCCTGCTGGCATTGAACCAGACCGGCACCCTGCGCACCGACCAGCAGCCCCTGGGCCGCGCGCCGGCACAGGGCATGGCCTGGTTCCGGTTGCGCACCGACGAGTCCGATCCCGGCACCGGCGACACCGTCATCCGCTGGCTGGGGCACAGCGCCAGCGAGGAACCCAACGCCGACCAGATTGGCAGTGCACCGCTGCTCGGACTGGCCAACGCCGTAACGCAGTGCCTGGCACACGACGCGGCCCCGGAGCGCCCGGAAGTGGTGGTACACGCCCGCGCCCAGACGCAGGCAGAACAACTGGAGTGGTATCACGCCCGCCAACGGGTCTGGCCCAACGACCAGCACCTGCCTGCCATGGAATTACTCTGTCCGGCCCTCACCTGCGGGGATCTTGGCGCCGCCTCCCTGGTGACCGGTGTGGTTACCGCCTGTGAGCGCCTGCGCTTTCCCCTCAAACCCGCCACCGATGCCCTGGTAGTCGACAGCGCCGAGCAAGGCAGCCGCATCGCATTGGCACTGTCCCGCTCACCGACAAGGAGTTCATCATGAGCAACATTCTGATCAATGGTCGCACCGCCGTGCACGCCAAATCAGGCGGCACCGTCAACAGCCCCGATGTCTGCAAGACACCGCCGTACGGCTCGCCCTCCACCTTTACCAATGTGGCCGCCTCCAGCGACGCCACCGGCACCGCCAGCACCGTGTTCATCAATGGCCAGCCCGCCTGCCATATGGGCTCCAGCTTCGCGGTGAGCCAGGGCGATGAAGGCGGCTCCTATGGCGGCACCACCTCTGGCACGCACATGGGCCCCGCTGAATTCATCACAGCCTCCAGCAATGTGTTTATCGAAGGGCAACCTGCTGTACGGCAAGGCGACATGATGGTGTCCAACAACCGCAACACACCACCCATGCCCCTGCAGCAACCCCCTGCCGGCTTGCCCAGATCACTACTGGCGGGGGCAACAGCAGAACAGACTCTGGATGATCCCGCTGAGCAACTGCCTGCCGATGATGGCGGCAACAGCAGTGTCTTCAACGGCCCGGGCGTGCAGGGGGATGACGCATGAGCACACTACGCGCCCTGAATGAATCCCAACCGATTCCCGGCCAGGACGATCCAAACCGGCGGCGCCTGTGGCTGCAACCGCGAACCCCCGGGCGCAAACGCATGTCACTGGTGTTTCACGGGGACCAACGACGCCACCATTACCCGGACGAGATCCTGACGCCCCTGCGCGAGCGCGGCTATTTCCGCGAGGACGAACCTGGCCACGGCAAATACCTGATCCCCGCTGGCTTCGGCCACACTCAGCGCCGGGACTGCGACCCCGGCGAGATCAACACTGAGCTGCACCTGATGCACGTCCGCCCGGTGCGCTTTGCCAGCCTGGAGCCGCTGCGCCTCAGCGACCTGCGCAACGGCTGGCTGTATATCTTCGTCAACGGCCACCTGTGGCGCGAAGTGCATGTCACTGACGGCAACCTGTTTCACGACATCAACCTGACCCGCTGGCAGGGCCAGCACTACCGCCCCCACCACGGCATCGTGCCCGAGGCCCGCTACCTGACCCTGCCACGGCGCCTCAACGGCGAGGCCCCAGTGCTGGAGATCGCTTTCTCCGAAGTCCAGTGGAGCTGGCACACCGTCTGCCGTATGGGCGGCCTGGCGCCCGATGACATCCGCTTCCTGCCCGACCTGCCGGTGCATGAACCGTGGCAGGGCATTGCCGCCGACGACACCCTGCGCGAACAACGCTGCCAGCGGATTGATCTGGACGCCTACGACGACAGCTGGGACATCAACACCCTGCCGGAGCGCTTCCTGTCTCCCCCGGTACACGTACAACAGCATTGCGCACAGCACGAACACACCGAACACGCCAGCGACACCGAGCTGCACCCCCAGGACGTGAACGGCGGCATTGCCTACCTCGGCCTGCATGATCCGCTGGCCATCACCCGCGAGATTGCCGAGGACTATCACACCCTGCTGGCCCTGGAAGACACCCTGCTCGAACAGGCCTCCGAAAATGGCGCCTTCCCGCTGGCCCTGCTGATCCAGAAGCTGGTTGAGGAAGACGGGCGCCGCCACCGCGACAAGCCGCTCGCCGAGCATGTCGATCAGGCCCGCATCGAGCAGACCCTCAGCGACTGGGAAACCCTGGCCCGCCACCTCCAGACCGAAAAGGAACACCTGGACGAGCGCTTCACCGCCTCCCTGCGCGAGGCCAGCGTGCGCACCGCACTGGCCGACTATTTCCATAGCGAGCACCCCTTTACCCAAACCCTGGGCGTGATCCACTGGAGCGCCCTGTGCCACCGCCCGGAAACCGAGCAGCTGTTCTGCTATATCCAGGAAGTGCTAGATGGCCAGGACAGCCTGCTGGCCGTCATGGCCGACCTGCCCGATCCCGTGGTGCACCTGCTGCGCCGCCTCGCCGGCGACGAACGCAACGAGAGTACCGACGCCATCGAACACGCCCTGACCGATCAGGGCACCGACTACGCCGCCACCCTGGGCATTACCCTGAGCATGCTGGTGGCCGCCCTGGGCGAGCTGTTTACCCACCACCACACCCAACGCTGGACCAACGTTACCGCCGACAGCCTGGGCAAGGCCGCCACCGCCATCAGCCACCTGACCGGCGTCACCGTGCAGGCCCTGCAGGTGCCCTTGGGCCGGGTCATGCCCATGCCCGGCAACCAGCCCCTGCGCCCGGATCAGTTCAAGTTCGTGCCACAAGCGTTCCAGCGCGCCGTGGACCAGCTGGCACGCAGCCAGGTGTGGCAACTCTGGCCAGAGGGGAAATCCCTGTCGGAGTTCGCCAACAGCCTGGGCAGCAATCCGCGTTATCAGACGTATGTGTTTCGGGCGCTGACGTTCCTGCATACGGCGAATCTGGCGTTGTCCGTTCGTCATATCTCCAGACACGAACCGGGCACCCAGGAGCATACCCAAGCCTTGATGGCAGCCGGCGCTGCAACGGGTTCTGCGCTGGCCTTCTTCGGCGGCGAAATGGCCAAGTGGGGAGACAACAGAACCCAGCGACTGGACCGGCAACGACAACAGTTCGAGCGGCGGATTGCCCGCAGTCGCGCTACTATGTACCGCTATCCAGCCGTAGGGATCGGTAGTGCCCAGCATAGGATTGCTGCCAGGCATGCAATGATTGCGCAAAAAGGATTAGAAAAGATCACTTCGAGCTCCAGCTTACCAGAGGGTGCCAGATCGCTGGGCGGCGCTTTAAGAACCATCGGTCTCCGCGGCGGTGGTTTATTTGAAGTCGCACTGGGCGGCTGGCGATTCTCGGAAGGGATATCCACCGACAACCTGAAGGTGTCTTTTGGCGGCGCCCTTGGGATTGCCGGCGGCGCCATGATGATTGCGGGCTCGCTTGCCTTCGCGTCACTGGGCGTCGGCCTGGTCCTGGTGGGCGCCCTGATCGTGCTGACTTACCAGCGCAGCGACCTGGAAAAAGCCCTGCGCCACGGTTACTTTGGCACACGCCCTTATCCGCGATTGGGCAGCCCCTTCGATGAACCCGAGGAAAACCTGCTCCCGACGGAAACCGGCCTGATGGACAAGCCCATTCCCCTGCTGGACCTGAGCAATGAAATCGACGCCTTCCGCAAACTCTTCTGTCAGGTCCGGCCCAGCATCGGTATTCACCGCGAATCCCGCCCTGAATTTGTGCCGGCAGGCGGTCGGGCCTCGCCGTCGTCGAACTACATGATTATCCGCGCACGCATTGATCTGGTCGGCTACCAGACCGGGGAAAGCGTCCTCAACAATCTGCGCTTACGCATCTACCATCGCCCCGGCTTTATCCCCGGCAAATCAGGCAAGGAATACAGCCGCGAAGCCCTCTATGTGCGCCCCCTGATTGATGGTGACGGGGAATACCTCAAGGCTGTGGAGTGCTACCTGCGTGTTCCCCAAAGCGAAGTTCAGGGTGGCTTTGGGAAGGTCGAGATCGGCGCCCAGCTGGATATGAACGGTGATGGCGAATACCTGATACCGGACTCAGGCTCCGAGCAAGACTCAGCCTGGCAGTGGTCTGACACCAGCATCTCCAACTTCGAATGGGAAAACATCCTGCAAACGTCCGAGCACCCCACCGCCAAACCGGAGACGTTCTGATTATGCCGATTATCAAGACCGGCCCCCGTATCCTGCACCTTTATCGGCAACTGAAGTCCGGCGAGCCACCTATATTTGAAAATGATGATTTGAGTGTGATCGGTGATACACCGGAGACCCGTATTACCGCAAGCATCAACACCAGCGAGGCCCAGCTCAAACCCTGGATAAGTCGCTACCAGGACGACAAGCTGGCGTTCGGCTACAAACCATTCCGGCTTTCCATTGCTGGTAGCGGGTTTATTGCTGTCATTGCAGGGCTAACTTTCCTGATTTCTGCCTTGGCGCATCTGCACCTATCTCAATTTGGCATTGCACTTTTTCTTATTTCCTCTGGTGCAGTAATGATGTGGCTGGGGGGCTTCTCCCCCTTCCGCCACTTCATTATCTTCGATCGCCCCAACGGCTTGGTCCATGTCTCCACCCGTCTTCGCTGGTGGAAATATATCAGCCTGCGCTGGCAGGACGCATCCTTTGTTAATGGTCATTGGGTACTGCCCGACGCCTATAAAACCAAACCGTTACCAACCTATGACATCAAACTGCTGATGCCGCCCACCACACTGCAACGCATGGGCGTGGTCAGTTACAAAGTAC
>JAIUME010000003.1 GCA_022565695.1 Alcanivorax sp.
CTGTTCTCAAATTTCTCAACAGTCATACGGCTGGGGGTCAGTGATCACATTTCTCATCCGTCATTATAAATGTGATACCTGACCCCCGATTTCGACTTTCGATTTTTCGACCTCAGGCGGCGTTGCGCAGTTGCCGCGCCGCTTCCACCATGGCCAGCAGGGCTTCCTCCGTTTCCGGCCAGCCGCGTGTCTTCAGCCCGCAATCGGGATTGACCCAGAGCCGTTCTGCCGGCAATTGCCGTGCTGCCTTTTGCATCAGGTTTACCATCCAGTCCACCTCGGGAATGTTCGGCGAGTGAATGTCGTACACGCCCGGGCCGATATCGTTGGGGTAGTGGAATTTCTCGAAGGCTTCCAGCAGCTCCATGTTCGAGCGGGATGTCTCGATGGTGATCACGTCCGCGTCCAGTGCCGCGATGGCTTCGATGATGTCGTTGAACTCCGAATAGCACATGTGGGTATGGATCTGGGTGCTGTCGGCCACGCCGGTGGTGCTCAGGCGGAAGCAGGCCACGGCCCAGTCCAGATAGGCGGCCCAGTCTGCGCGGCGCAGGGGCAGGCCTTCGCGGAACGCGGGTTCGTCGATCTGGATCACATGAATGCCGGCGGCTTCCAGATCATTCACTTCATCGCGCAGGGCCAGGGCCAGTTGTTCGCAGGTGCGCTGGCGCGGCTGGTCATCGCGCACGAAAGACCACTGCAGGATGGTGACCGGGCCGGTGAGCATGCCTTTGACCGGCTTGTCGGTGAGTGATTGCGCGAAGGCGGTCCAGTCCACGGTCATGGGCGCCGGGCGTGACACGTCACCGAAGATAACCGGCGGCTTCACACAACGGGAGCCGTAGCTCTGCACCCAGCCGTTGCGGGTGAAGGCAAAGCCGTCCAGCAGTTCGCCGAAGTATTCCACCATGTCGTTGCGTTCCGGTTCGCCGTGTACCAGCACGTCGAGCCCGGCCTGTTCCTGGAAGCGGATACAGCGGGTGATTTCCGCACGAATGGCATCGGTGTAGCCCTTGTCGTCCAGGGTGCCTTTTTTCCAGTCCCGGCGCAGTGCGCGGATTTCCCGTGTCTGCGGGAAGGAGCCGATGGTGGTGGTGGGGTAGGCGGGCAGCTTCAGCGCCGCCTGTTGCAGGGCGATGCGCTCAGCAAAGGCTGTGCGCTGCTGGCTGATCTCACCGATACGACGGAAGCGTTCCTGCACGGCGGCGTTGTGGATGCGCGGTGAGGCACGCCGTGCGGCCAGCGCTTCGCGCTGGGCGTGCAGCGCCTCGGCGCAGACATCCGGGTCGACCAGTGCCTGACCCAGCAGGGCCAGTTCATCGAGTTTCTGGTGGGCAAAGCTGAGCCAGCTTTTCAGTTCGTCATCCAGCTTGTTCTCGTGGGCAAGGTCCACCGGTACATGCAGCAAGGAGCAGGAGGGCGCCAGC
This sequence comes from Alcanivorax sp., assembly GCA_022565695.1. Classification (GTDB taxonomy): domain Bacteria; phylum Pseudomonadota; class Gammaproteobacteria; order Pseudomonadales; family Alcanivoracaceae; genus Isoalcanivorax. The sequence goes on from JAIUME010000003.1 coordinate 1,428, forward strand.
CAGAGGCGCTCGCCCAGTGCCTCGGCGGCAGGTTTGACCAGCGCCAGCGCGGCATCCAGATCAGTGCGCCAGATATTGCGGCCATTGATGATACCGGCCGACAGGATCTGATCGTCGCGCAGACGCGGTAATACTGCAGCCAGTTGCTTGGGCGCCCGCACCAGATCCAGATGCAGGCCGGCCACCGGCAGCGCCAGGGCGGTGAACAGGTTGTCCTCCAGGCCGCCGAAGTAGGTGGCCAGCAGCACCTTCACCGGGCTGGCGGCAAGCTGCTCGTAGACCCGCACGAAGGCGCGCTGCCAGGCATCCGGCAGGTCCAGCGTCAGGATGGGTTCGTCGATCTGCACCCACGTCACGCCCTGTCCGGCAAAGCGTTGCAGTACCTGGCGGTAGACCGGAATCAGGCGGGCCAGCAGGTCCAGTTTGGCGGCATCAGCCGCGCCGTCATAGGCGTCGCCTTTGCCCAGATACAGCCAGGTCAGCGGGCCGGGAATCACAGGGCGTGCCTGATGGCCCTGCTGCTGGGCCTCCGTGACCTGCTGGAACAGCTCCTCGCGGGCGATGCGGAAGGTCTGCTCAGGGTGCAGCTCCGGGACGATGTAGTGGTAGTTGGTATCAAACCATTTGGTCATCTCGCAGGCGGCAGCCGGTTCGCCACTGGGCGCGCGGCCCCGGGCCATGCGGAACAGGGTATCCAGGCTGACCGGCTGATCCTCGGCCTGGGCAAAGCGGGGCGGCACAGCGCCCAGCAGGGTGGTCCATTCCAGAATCTGGTCATACCAGGCGAAGTCGCCCACTGGCACGCTGTCCAGCCCGGCGGCTGCCTGGACGGCCCAGTGGCGGGCGCGCAGTTCGCGGCCCACATGGGCCAGTTCGGAGGCTTGCAGGGTGCCAGCCCAGTAGGCTTCTTGGGCTTTCTTGAGTTCGCGGTGGGCGCCGATACGGGGGAAACCCGGATTGTGCAGGGTTGGGCGATGGCTGCTCATGTGCGGTCTTTTCCATGGTTGATAACGATGGCGGCTATTGTGGTGCAGTAGCATCTTGAGTAAAAATCAATGTACGCATCCCATGTATGAGATTTGCTCATGATAGATGTTCGCCATCTGGAGACCCTGAGCGCCATCCGCGAGGGCGGCAGCCTGGTGGAGGCCGCCGAGCGCCTGCATGTCACCCAGTCTGCGCTGTCCCACCAGCTGCGCGATCTGGAGGACCGGCTGGGCCTGCAACTGTTGAACCGGCGGACCCGCCCGGTGCGCTTCACCACCGCCGGGCTGCGCATCCTGGCCTTGGCCGATGAGGTGCTGCCACGCCTGCGCGGCACCGAGCGCGAGCTGAAGCGGCTGGCGGCAGGCCAGACCGGCCGCCTGCACCTGGCTATCGAATGCCATTCCTGCTTTCAGTGGCTGATGCCGACCCTGGATGTATTCCGCAGCCAGTGGCCCGAGGTGGAACTGGACCTGTCGGCGGGGTTTTCCTTCGCGCCGCTGCCCGCATTGGTGCGCGGCAATCTGGATCTGGTGATTACCTCTGACCCGATCGACATGGAGGCCGTCAGCTACATCCCCCTGTTCCGGTACGAGCTGGTGCTGGCCGTGGCGCGCGATGCCTCACTGGCAGCGGCGCGCTTCGTACGCCCCGACCAACTGGCGGACCAGACACTGATTACCTACCCGGTGGAACGCGACCGCCTGGATGTCTTCACCGCCTTTCTCGACCCGGCCGGCGTTGAACCCGCAGCACTGCGCACAGCAGAACTGACACCGATGATGGCGCAGCTGGTCGCAAGCGGTCGGGGCGTGGCGGCGTTGCCGAACTGGGCGCTGACGGAATACCTGTCCCAGAAATTGCTGGCCACCTGCCGCCTGGGCGAGGAGGGCGTGTGGCGCACGCTCTATGCGGCGGTGCGTGTGGAAGAAGAGCAGGCGGCCTACATCCAGGATTTTCTCGCCATGGCGCGGGAGTTGTGTTTCCGCGATCTCAGCGGTATCCGTATGCCCCGTTAGTGGGGGTCACGTTAGTGGGGGTCAGGTCTCACGTTAGTGGGGTCAGGTCTCCCATTTCTCACGAAACGCCTTCACGGCTCGACTGACAGAGCTGCGGCTTACGCCGACGTACTGCCCAATGGTCGCTAGCGTATAGTGACCATCAAGCCAAGCCTGTGCCATGGCGTCCTGCCGGTCGTCATGGTGCGTTTCGTAGGAGCGGCTGGGGGGTCAGGTCTCACATTTCTCACGAAATGCCCTTACGGCTCGACTGACAGTGCTGCGGCTTACGCCAAAGTATTCGCCGATGGTCGCCAGCGTATAGTGACCGTCAAGCCAGGCCCGTGCCATGGCGTCCTTCCGGTCGTCATGGTGCGTCTGGTAGCAGCGTAATGTTTTGATGGGTTCGAGCTGTTGTGCACGAGGAATCTCTGTCAGAAGACGTTCAGAGTCGAGAGCGTCATGCATGCTTTCTACGAAGGCGTCTGAGCCAAGGTAGATCTGGTTCTTGAGTTGCGTCCAGGGCGCAGGCTGATTTCTGCCGTCGCCCACGAACTGTTGGTAGCGCCGGACGGCTTCGCCGAACCGGCTGCCGAAACACGCTAAAATCCAGTCCCTGGTCAGGCAGGGGTGCGGCGGCGCCAGACCGGCGGTTGCTCGGTAGCTGCTCCACCGCCATCCGCCGGGTTCACGCACCATTCCCGCCCGTACCGGATTGAGCACAATATATCGTGCCAGTTCCAGCAGGTAGCTTTCCTTCTCCACGAGAATGGCTTTGTAGCGCCCTTGAAACAAGTGTCCGACACGCTGATGTCGACGGTTGAAATACTGGGAATATATGCCATTGAGCTGGCGCATGCCGGATGACAGGGTGGCTGAACCGGTTTCAACAAGCAGGTGGTAGTGGTTGTCCATAAGGCACCATGCGTGACAGTGCCAGTGATACTGCTCACAGACATCGTTAAGTGTACTCAGAAAGCGGTGTCTATCTGTGGTGTCGGCGTATATGTCAGCCTGCGCATTGCCGCGCGCGGTGACATGATAGAGCGCCCCGGCGAACTCAATGCGAAGTGGTCTGGCCATCTGTCTCGCGATCCTTTCTGATCAACCGGTTGGCAGTGTGCCATGAGTGCAGCAAAGTGTTTGTCAGCCAGAGACAAAAAGATGGGTAAGCGGAAGCTTACTTTTTACCTGTCTGTCTGCCTGTAATGTGAAATGTGAGACCTGACCCCTTTGGTTCTTTGGTTTGCGTTCGCCCGAAGCGGCGATGCGGTTGTTTTCCTCTCCCGTGTTGTCTGACGTCTCCGCATTTCCTGCTGACATGTCCCCTGTCTGAGGGACATGCCAGCCGGGCAAATATTGCGCACAATCTCGGGTGGCCTCTCATGAATCGGGACATCGACTCAAGAGGGACATGATGCAGGGTTGAGATTGGGGCGTTTTTTGATGTTTCGTTTTTTGCTTGTCGGGTTGTTGCTGGTGGCGACGCTGCCAGCGCTGGCCGGGCAAGGGTTTTACCTTGGCGGTGCCCTGGGCTGGGCGATGACGGATGTCGACAGTGCTACGGTGCAGGCGCGCATGGCCGCAGCCGGTATTCCAGGCGATGTGCGTGTTGATGATGAAAACCGCCCGGGTGGCAAGGTGTTCGCCGGGTACGGTTGGCGCTATCTGGCGCTGGAGGGCGGCTACGTCCATCTGGATACCCCGGAGAGTGATTTCCAGAATGTCGGCGCGATCAGCGTTGACGATCTCGGCGATGTGGCGCCGGCCTCTGGCAATGGCGCGGAATTGGCGCTGATGGCGCGCTATCCCGTTACGGATCGCGTTGCGGTCTTGCTGCGTGGTGGTCTGTTCCACTGGGAATACAGCCTGCGCGCGGATACCCGAAAGCGCTTTACCGGCACGGACCCGACCTGGGGCGCTGGGCTGGAATGGGCCAGCGCAGGCCCCTGGCGGGCACGGCTGGGCTGGGACCGCTATCAGGTCGGGCCGGACGATACCGATCTGGTCAGCGTGGCGCTGGTGCGCCAGTTTGGCCGGGCGCCTGTCGCCGTAGCGCAACATGAGCAGGCGCCTGTCCTGGAAAAAACACCGGCACAGGAAACAACAACTCAAGTGCCCGCCGCCGCGCTGCAACCTGACACCACCCCGGAAACTGACACGGGGCCCTTCACCCTGGGCCTGCTCACCTTCCGCTTCGGCGAACGGGAGCCGGAGACCGCTGCGTTGTCGGAGGTTGCCGCCTACCTGCAACGCCATCCCGATGTGCCGGTGACGGTGCGCGGTCATACCGACAGTCAGGGGCCTCAGGCCTACAACGAACAACTCGCCCTGGCCCGTGCCCGGGCGGTGGCGGATCTGCTGGTGGAGCAGGGCGTCGCGGCAGAGCGCCTGGAAGTGACCGGCGCGGGCAGCCAGGAGCCGCTGGCGGACAACGACACACCTGAAGGCCGGGCCATGAACCGCCGGGTGGAAATCACCTTGAAAAAAGGGGGCGCAGAATGAAGAGAGGCATCGTCTGGACGCTGCTGGTTTTGGGGCTGGCGGGCTGCGGCGCCGAATCGAAGGTCGGTATTTCCAGGCTGCTCGCGCCGGACAATGTGCAGGTGCAAGCGAGCCAGGGTCAGGTAGAAGTCCGTTGGGATGCGGTGGCGAATGCCACAGGCTATAACCTCTACTACGCCACCGAAAGTATTGGTGATATCGATAATTTCGGCAGCATCGCCAGTGGTGAGCTTGTGCTGGATGTGACCAGCCCGCATACGGTCACCGGGCTTGAAAATGGCACCACTTATTATTTCCAGGTTACTGCGCTGAACGATCAGGCGGAGAGCGCTGGCAGTGATGAGGTAACGGCGGTACCGATACCGCCGCCCTCCGTACCGCTCGGTGGCCTGAATGATACCGGCATTGACTGGTGCGCGACGGAAGCCGAGGCGCTTCTCCCCTGTGACGATGATGACGTGGAAGACTTCCCGGTCCAGGACGGGATGCTGGGCCGGGATGCGCAGGCACGGGATGATCCGGCCTTTGTGAAAGTCGGCAGCGGTGCAGCGGGCTTTGATTATACCCGCGTGTGCAACAGCGGCGAGCTGGCCGGGCAAGGTGATTGTCCGGAGAACCCGGTACTGGGCCACGGCCCCGATGAGTGGGCCTGCACCCGAGATAACGTGACGGGGCTGATCTGGGAGGTCAAGGTGGATGACGCCGCGCACCTGCGTCACAGGGCGCACAGCTACTCCTGGTACAACCCCGACCCGGACACCAACGGCGGGGGCGCCGGGGTGCAGAACGGGGGCAGCTGCACCGGTAGCGCCTGTGACACCCTGGCTTATGCGGCGGCGGTCAATGCGCTGAACGACGGTGAAGGCCTGTGTGGCATCAACGACTGGCGCCTGCCCGACCGGAGGGAACTGCATTCCATTGTTCATTACGGGAGCACCTCTGGAGTATGGCTGGATACCACCCACTTTCCGAATACTGCCTCCAGCGCTTACTGGTCGTCGACGCCTTCCTCACCCCGTGCCGATCTGGCATGGGCCATCGTCGCGTCTACAGCAGCAGTGAATCTTTACAGCAAGGACGTCCATAGCAGTGCTGTGCGCCTGGTGGGGGGCATTGAGCCGATGGCAGGCGGTGAAACCGTGTGTGGCACAACGGAAAATGAACACATCACGGCCAGCACACCGACGCAAGATTTTGTCCAGCATGACGATGGTACGGTGACCCATATCCCCACCGGACTCATGTGGAAACGGTGTCGCGAGGGAGAGACCTGGGATGCAGCGGCCAGCAGCTGTGTGGGCGACGCAACCGGCTTTGGCTGGCAGCAGGCTCTGCAACGGGCCCAGGCCGTCAATGCGCAAAATGGCGGCGAGGGGTTTGCCGGTCACAATGACTGGCGGATGCCGAATCTCAAAGAACTGGCGTCCATTCTGGAACAGCGCTGTGCGGCGCCTGCCACGAATGTGGCGATTTTTCCGGAGGATCTCGGTCGGGCGACCTGGTCGTCGTCGCCCACTTTTTCTTCGTCCAGGCTCGGTTGGTGGCGTGCCAACTTCAGCAATAGCAACGTCAGCATAAGCTCCACGGACGAGGAGCCTCTCCTCAGGCTGCGCCTGGTACGTGTTGCGGAGTGATCTGCCCGCCCCGGGCGTCTTGATGAACTGCGGTCCCAGACACAATTAAATCGCCATGCATCTGTTAATCTTGCCACAGTGTGCCATCCAAGGGGATGACTGAACATGGGGCGAGAAACAACGATGAGAACCATACTACGCAGTGGCTCAATGATCATGGTGGCGTCAGCAATGCTGGCGCTGGGTGCCTGCCAGCAGCTGCCGACTGGTGGTGCGGCGGATGGGGCAGTGGATCGTCTGACGCCGGGGGAAACACGCCGCGGCGAACTGACGTCCCGCAGCAGCTATAACGTCAATGATGGCAGCCGCTTCCAGCGGTATGCGGTGCCACTTGAGGCGGGCCAGGTGGTGCGCTTTGATCTGACCGGTGCATTGAACGGCAGCCTGTCCCTGCACGCGCCGGATGGCGAATTTCTGGCGGCCAGCCACGCCGGCCACGGCGGGCAGGACGGGGTATCCCTAAGCCAGCGCGCAGACGAGGGTGGTGTCTATGTGTTGTCCGTAAGCGGCCAGGATCATCGCAGCTATGGCCCTTTCCGGCTCAGCAGTCGTCTGGTGACGGTGGGGGAAGGCGGGCCATTGCAGGTCGGTGACGAACTGGCGGGCTGGCTTGATGGGGCAGTGGATACCTATGTCCTGGAGATAGCGGAACAGGGTCTGTATCAGATCACCATGCGCTCCGATGATCTGGATGCCTACCTGACCCTGCGCGGCACAACCGCTGAAGGGGAGCAGCTGCATCTGGAAGATGATGACAGCGCCGGTGGCCTGGACGCGCTGCTGACCGCCTATTTGCCCCCGGGCCGTTACGAGGTTGATGCCGGCTGGACGCAGCAGCAGAGCCGCGGTCTTTACATGCTGGCGATGACCTCGCTGCCAGTACCGGCGGGTGTCACGCTGCAACAGGGTGGCGCCCTGGTGCCCGGGCAGACCGTGGAGGGCTGGATGGCGGGTGCGCCAATCCCTTACACGCTGGTGGTCAATGAGACTGCCCGGGTGCGTATCGACATGACATCCACGGCGCTGGATCCGTATCTGGAGCTGATGGGCGACACAGTAATGCGAGCGGACGACGATGGCGGGGAGGGCTTCGATGCCCGAATCGAGACGTTGTTGCCAGCGGGGACCTATCAGGTGCTGGCCAGCGATGTCAGCGGTGAACAGGGCCTGTTTGCGCTCACCGCGACCGTCACGCCGTTTGATCTGGCCGCCGCGCTCAATGGCTTGCCACTGCTCCGTCCCGGTGCCGATGGTCAGCATGCGCTGTCCGGGGCAGCGGATCACTACCGGCTGGTGATCCCCGAACAGGGCCGCTACACAGTGGAAATGCACTCCCGGCAACTGGATGCGTTTCTGGAGCTATATGGCGACACAGGCGCCTGGCAAGACGATGATGGCGGCACCAATACCGATGCCTTGCTCAACCTGGTGCTCCCGGCAGGCGAGTACCTGCTGGTCGCCCGGGCCTTCGACCACTCCGAAGAGGGCGACTACCAGCTGCTTGTACGGCGGCAATGAAGGACTGGGGTCAGGTCTCACATTTCTCAAGAAGGACTGGGGTCAGGTCTCACATTTCTCATGAGGTGCGATGCAATGAGAAATGTGAGACCTGACCCCCAGTCCTCCGGTCACTGGAGGCGGTGGCTGGAATCGGGCTACCATGCAGTCATCACGGTGCATGAGATGGATCAGGCCCATGGCGACAGCAAAGGACAAGCGACGTTATCCCAGAACGGCCCGAGAGGTAGCCCTGGCGCTGATTCTGCGGCCCCGAATACCGGGCTCCCCGGAAGGCTCTCGTGGATTGCACGTCAGTACGCGGGATATCTCTCTGGCAGGCATCAGTGTCCTGCTGCCTGAACCCATCAGGCCGGACACCGATGTCGAGCTGTCACTGGTGCTGTCGGAAGACGATGACCGGCTCTGTCACTTGCATGGCACGGTCGCCTGGTGTGGTCACACCGATGGTCAACTGCTCGCCGGCATCGCGCTGGATCTGGCGCGTGCCGACGGTGGCCGTTGGGCGCGCAGCTTCAGCGAATCATCTTCTTGATCAGATTCACCTTGTCCTTGTAGGGCGCATAGCGGAACTTGATATCGAACAGCGTGGTGGCCTTGAGGATGCCGCGCTGGTGCGAGAACACATCAAACGAATTCCGGCCATGATAGGCGCCCATGCCGCTCTCGCCGACACCGCCAAACGGCAGGTTCGGGTTGGCCACGTGCATCACGGTGTTATTGATGCAGCCGCCGCCGAACTGGGTGTTGTCCAGCACTTGCCGTTCCACCTGTTCGCTGGCTGTGAACAGATACAGGGCCAACGGATGCTCCGGTAGCTTCTTCAGGTTGGCCAGCAGTTCCTCAATGGAACGATAGGTCAGTAGTGGCAGGATCGGCCCGAAGATTTCTTCCTGCATGACAGCGTCGTCCATGGAGACATCACGCAGAAGCGTCGGAGCAATATATTTCTGCGCACGATCCGAGTCGCCGCCCACCAGCACCTTGTCCTGATCAATCAGCCCTGCGACACGATCAAAATGCCGTTCATTGATCATGCGTCCCAGGTCCGGGCTCTGGCGCGGGTCGTCGCCATAGAATTCTTTCAGGGTGTCGACCATGGTCTTTGCGAAGGCGTCCTTGATGTCCTCATGCACATGCACATGATCGGGGGCGACACAGGTCTGCCCGACGTTGAGCATCTTGCCCGCCAGAATACGACGCGCCGCTACTTTCAGATTGGCATCCTTGTGCACGATGGTGGGACTTTTACCGCCCAGTTCCAACGTCACCCTGGTCAGATGTTTTGCGGCCGCTGCCATGACGATACGGCCCACACGCGGGCTGCCGGTGAAGAAAATATGGTCGAAGCGTTGTTCCAGCAGTGCGTTGGTCACCTCGGTGCTGCCCTTGAACACCGTGACATACTCATCGCTGAAGCATTGTTTGATGATCTTCTCGACCACATTGGCCACGGTGGGATTGAGCGATGACGGCTTGAGCACCGACGTATTGCCTGCGGCGATGCTGCCGATCAGTGGTTGTATCAACAGCAGGAACGGATAGTTGTAAGGGCCGAGCAAAAAGGTCACGCCCTGGGGCGTGGATTCGATCCGGCTGCGGCCGGGTTGCGCCCACATGGAGGTGCCGACGCGGCGCGGTTTCATCCAGCCTTTCAGGTGTTTCAGGGTGTGCTTGAGGTCTTCAATCGCGGTGCTGATCTCGATATAGGCTTCAAATGCAGGACGGCCGATGTCGGCTTTCAGGGCGTCCTGAATCTCACCCTGATAGGCCACGATGGCATCCTTGAGTTTGCGCAGCTGCTGCATCCGGAAGGCATGGCCGCGCGTGGCGCCGGATTCAAAGTACAGACGTTGTCGGGCAACGGCATCGGCGGCCCAGTCATCCGTCTGGTTGAGAGTCTGGCTTTCCGGTAACACACCCATGACGCGTCTCCTGATTAGTGGCGTAATCAGCGAGTGTTCCACGCGCTGGCACCGCACTCCATAGGCCAGCGGCAGGCGCTTGACATAAAGCATCAGCCACAGGCACACAAAGTGACGGTTTTTCCCGTAAATAAACAAAAAAATGAAAACTGTTGCGGCAAGCCAGAGAGCGGCGTGGGGTGATATCAATGCCCGGGGAGTTGCAGCGCGAAGCAGGTGCCTGCCTCACCGGGCAGCCACAGGGTCCGGGCACCAATGGCTGCGGCCCGGTTCTGGATATTGGTGAGCCCGCGACCGCCACGCCCGTTCTGTTGCGCATCGGGTGAAAACACCTGGCCGTTGTCGCAGAGCTGGATGGTGATGCCATCGCCATCACGGCGAGTGCTGAAGTGCAGGGTGTCGGCCCGGTTATGTTTGAGAATATTGGTGATCACTTCCTGGATGATGCTCAGTACATGCTGCACGGCTTCCGGGGTCAGCCAGGGCAGAGCCGGCAGGGTGTCCATCTGCCAGTGCAGTGACAGGCCGGCGGCATCGAGCCGGGGTTGCAGGCGATGGCGGAGCGTGGCCAGCGATGTGGTCAGATCGCCATCCACCGGGGTCAATGAATCGATCGTCAGTTTCAGTTCGTCGATACTTTCTTGCAGGGTACGGGTCAGAGTGTCCTCGTTGCCCCGATGTTGCTGCGCCATACGCAAGGCACTGGTCAGGGTGGCCCCCAGGCCGTCGTGCATGTCGCGCATCAGGCGTTGCCGTTCCCGGAGCAGCAGGTCGCGGCGTTCGGCGTCGCGGAGCTTGCGATAGCTCTCTTCGAGTTCCGCCTCACGTTGCGCCAGCGTATCAGCGAGAATGCGGCGGTGGTTTTCCAGCGCATCCACACCCAGCCGGTAACGCCGGTGCAGGATATAACTGAACAGCATGCAGAAGGTGATTTCCCAGTACACCAGCAGATAAGGGTGCGCCAGATTGATCTGGTAATGCATCAGCATCAGGTCGTGGATCGCCAGCGGCAACCCGATCAGGTTGCAGACCGCCAGCACCTGGGCGGCACGCACGCCGCTGCGCCAGGCGATCACGGCCACCAGCGGGAAGGCCCCCAGGGACAACAGCAGGGTAATGCTGTAGATCGCACCGGCCAGGGAAAGGATCTGCGCCGAGCCGTGCAGCCACGGCAGGCTGGTCAGCAGTGCCAGCCCCAGGGCGCCGCCCAGTGTGTATTCCAGCCAGGGCAGGCGTCGCTGGCACAGGCGCAGGTTGAACAGCAGGCTGATCAGGATCAGCCCCAGCATCGCGTTGATGGTCAGCCAGCCGAACCATGCCGAGGACATCAGCCGGGTGTCCAGCGGCCCGGCAAAATGCAGGCTGCGGAACGCGAACAGCAGTGCCGCCAGCAGGAACAGGCGCGACAGGGTGCGCTCGGCAGGGGATTGCCGCAGTGTCAGCCCGAACACGGCCAGGGTGATGAAAACGATGGCAATGGCGCTGGGCAGCACGGCCTGCAACAGTAGCCGGGTCTGGTAGCGCCACAGCAGGGCATCAGCGTCGCCGATATACACACGGCTCAGGCCGCCGCCCAGGCCCGCCAGGGAATCCATGCGCAGCAGCAGCTCGGCGGGCGCACCGCTGCCATCGCGGCGATCCAGTGGCAGCCATACCGGCCGGTTGAAGCCGTTCCAGTACAGGTCGCCGGTGGACTGCCAGAGCAAGCGGCCGTCGCCGTAGATTGCGAGCTGGCCGACCGTCTGCCAGCGTGGCAGGTACAGTGCCGTACCGGTCGGGGTTGCCTCCGTAGACAGTCGGTACCAGGTGGTGACCACGCCGCTGCCCTGACCATCCCGTGGCAGGGCCACATCCGGCAAGGACACGGTCTGCCAGCCGTTATCCGGCAGGGCGGGCGCCTGTGGCGGCGGTGCGTGAATCGACGCGCTGGCGTCTGACTGTGTCAGCCGCTCCACCTGGCGCTGCGGCTCGCTGGCCTGGACGCCGCTCCATGCCAGGCAGAGCCCGATCAGTATTATCAGCCGGCCCCGCGCGACCATGATCAGGATGTCCTGTCCAGCAGCTTCAGGCGGTGGGCCTTGCTGACGGCACCTGCCCGCGAGCGCACATCCAGCTTCTGGTAAACGCGCCGGATGTAAGTCTGTACCGTCCACGGCGATACCCCGAGCTGCTCGGCGATATCAGCCATGACATAGCCCTGGCTGATCAGCGTGAGCACCGTATGCTCGCGGTCGGACAGTGCAGCATGGGAGGTGTCGGCCGGTGGGCAGATGTCGGTCAGCAGGTGGCGGGCGATCATCGGGCTGATGGGCGAGCCGCCGGCATGCAGCATGCGGAGATGTTCAGGCAGGCTGGCGGGCAGGCTTTCCTTGAGCAGGTAACCGGCGGCCCCGGCCCGAATGCTGTCCAGAACGCGTTGCTCGTCAGCAAACAGGGTGGCGACCATGATCGCGCAGTCTGGCCAATGCTGCCGTGCGGCCCGGATGACCTCTATCCCGGAGCCATCCGGCAGACCCAGATCGACCAGCAGCACATCACAGGCAGGCCGTGCCAGCAGCGCATGGGCGCCGGCACAGTCTGTGGCTTCGGCATCAAGCCGGATGTCATTGGTGGCGGCAACCGCAGCGCGCACGGCGGCGCGGAATGCCGGGTCGTCCTCGACCATGGCCAGGCTGATCACGTCCGGTCCCCCCGGAAGTTGTCGTTATTTTGCCTTGGGCACCTATGAATAACGCCTTGCGTCCTCTGCGTGGCCTGAAGCGTGCAGATGCAAGGCGCGTCGCGCAGGGAATGGCCGTCGCCCTTTTCAAGCGGCGCAACGCAGCAGATGTGCGCTTCAGGCCACGCCCTGCGGGGCGTTCGGGCTGGCCCGCACTCTGCGTTGCAGTTTCTCGACATAGCGCCACTATGCCTTCGAAACGGCGCCTTGATTGCGGGCCAGCCCGAACGCCAGAGGACGCAAGGCGTTATTCATAGGTGCCCTAAGCATACCTGTGATGGCGCTGAAGAGGGAGTCAGAAGCGGGAGTCAGGCCCCGCGCAGCTTTTCTACGAAGGCGTTTTCACGCTCCAGCAGGCTGGTAAAGGTCGGGCGCGCCATCACCTTGTCCACATGGGCCGCCAGCGCAGGATAGTGCTGTGGGTCCAGGCGCTCGCCGCCGTGGGCAAAGTTGACGAACTGTGACACGACGGCAATGTCGGCGATGGAAAACTGCTCGCCCGCAAACCATTCACGGCCCTTGATCTGGCTTTCCAGGTAGGCGAAATGCGGCGGCAGCTTTTCGCCCAGGGCTTTTGCGATGCGTTCTTCATCGCTCGGTTTGCCCATCAGTTTCATGATCACCCGGTTGCGGAACACGGTAAACGTGGTCAGTGGCGCCAGCTCATAGTCGGCGTACTTCTCCAGCCACAGGGCGTGGGCGTAGTCATGGGCGTCCATGGGGTAGAGCGACGGGGTTTCCGGAAAGGCTTTTTCGACATAGGCGCAGATGACGGCGGAATCCGCCAGCAGCTGCCCATCATGCTCCATGGCGGGGATACGGCGCAGCGGGTTGATGTTGCTGTAGTCTTCGGGAGCATTGAAGGGATCGACATGCACCGATTCGAAGGGGATCTCCTTTTCGGCCAGAAATACCCGGGCCTTGCGAACAAAGGGCGACAACGCCGCACCGTAGAGTTTGATAGCCATGCCGGTCCATACCTTATGTCTGCGTGATTGATGCGAGGTATCAGAACAAGGCATGGCCCGGCGGTCAATGGCAGGAAGGGGTGACCGCATTTTCTCCTTGACGTTATCGCCGTGCCTGTTATCCTTTGCGCCGCTTTCGGGGATGCCCGGCAGCGCACCGCGTCCCCTTCGTCTAGAGGCCTAGGACACCGCCCTTTCACGGCGGTAACAGGGGTTCGAATCCCCTAGGGGACGCCATGCGGGAATAGCTCAGTGGTAGAGCACAACCTTGCCAAGGTTGGGGTCGCGAGTTCGAATCTCGTTTCCCGCTCCAGATATACAAAAAAAGCCGGCTCATTGAGCCGGCTTTTTTTGTGTCTGCTGCCCGGCTCATGTGTCGGGTGGTGCATTGCGCGTCTGTCGCTGTGCCAGCCGCAGGTCGCTGCGGTCCAGTAGCGCCGCCAGATGTGCGGCGCGTTGTTTGAAATCATCCAGCTCGGCATCGGCCAGGCGTTGTGCCATGGGGATGTCCGCAGTCATCGGGTCCACCGGCCGGTTATTGACGTGCAGTTCGAAGTGCAGGTGCGGCCCGGTACTGCGCCCCGTATTCCCGGACAGCGCAATGCGATCGCCCCGGCTGACGTGCTGGCCCCGGCCAACCAGAATGTGATCCAGGTGCAGGTAACGTGTCTTGAAGGCGCCGTGGTGTTCGATTTCCACATACTTGCCAGCGAAGGGATGATTGCCGGTGCGGATTACCACGCCATCGCCGGTGCTCAGTATCGGGGTGCCGATGGGCATGGCGAAGTCAACGCCGTGATGCGGGGCAACACGCCCGGTGACCGGGTGCTTCCGGCGCAGGTTGAACGGGGAGCTGATGCGGTACCGGGCCACGGTGGGGTAGCGCAGGAAGGCGCGGTTCAGGCTTTCGCCATGGCTGTCGTAGTAGTTGCCGTCAGCGTGCAGGAATGCATTGTGGGCGGTGCCCCGGGCCAGCAGGCGCACCCCTTCGATGCGGCGGCGACCTGTGGGCTCGTCGTTCTCGGTGAACTCACTGCCCAGCACCAGGGCAAAGGTGTCACCGGCGCGCAGGTCGCGGCGAAAATTGATGCGCTCATCGAAGATGCGCTGGGCTTCGAGAATATGCCGGTCACGCAATCCTGCGTCCCTGGCGGTCTGATAGAAGGTGCCCTGGATGACCCCGGCGTAGGTTTGCTGGCGCCAGTGGGTGGGTAGTACCGCTTCCTCGAACTCGAACAGCGCCTCGGTCACACGGTGATAATGAATGCGGTGACCGGGATGCAGGATCAGGGTAAGTCGCGTCAGCGTGCTGTGGTCACTGTCGAAGGTGAAGAGCAACTGTTGCCCGGGATGCAGCAGATCCAGAGCCAGCAATTCCGTATCGGCGGCGAGCACGCCACGCAGCGCAGCGTGGTCCACCCCGAGATCATGAAAAATGCCGCCCAGCGTGTCCCCCGGCTTGACCTGATACAGCTGCTCGGCCGGCTGGGTCGGCGAGACAGGTAGAGAGAACTGGCGCGCCAGCCAGCCATCGGGCAGGTGCACCAGATGGCCGGTAACCGGGGCAGGGCGCAGTGCAATCAGTGTCGCAACCAACAGCAATAGCCCGAACAGGGTCGACAGGGCCAGGCGATGCGGGCCGGGCCAGTGCTTCAGCATGTCCGGGCTTCCTGGCAGCGTGCGCACAGGCCGCGCAGGGTCAGGCTGATCTGATCCGTCTGGTGGGCCTGCCAGGCGGGGTCGGAGGCCAGTTGCTCCAGCAGGCGGTTCAGGGCGGCATCAGGTGCTTCCGGCTGGTACAGGTTATGGCAGCGGCGGCATTCAAAATGGCTTTCACAGCGACGTTCAGGGCGGGTCAGCCAGGCAAACCGGGTAATGCGGTCCTCGCTGATCTGGTCGTTGAGCAGACCGGCGGCTACCAGACGGTGGAGCAGGCGGTACAGGGTTACCCGGTGGACGGCGACGCCTTCGTCTCGCAGTGCCTCGGCAGCCTGGCGGTGGCACAGGTAATGGCCCGGACGCGCCATGAACAGGTTGAGAAGCGTTTCGCTGGCCAGTGTGCGGCGCAGGCCGGCCTCGGCAAGATGGGCATGTGCAGGGGAATTCATGGATGTCTTGTCGGTCGGGTTAGTTGGTGTTGAGTGTGGTGTTGAGTGTGTCGTTGCGTGTGTTATTGAGTGCGGGCAGTCTAGCGAGACCAGCCCCGCTAACGCAACCCTGTTGCGTTAGCGGGGCTTGCACCAATACTGCTCACGACAGAATTGCCCACTTCAGAGCGCAGGCGTAATCTGGTTGTATAAAAAACAATCAGCCGGAGGTGTGTCATGGCCGAGGCAATGCTGCAACAGGACTGGACCGACAAGCGCCGCTATCTGTGGCTGCTGAGCACGCTCACCATGTTATTGCCCCTGGGCGCCATCGGGCTGGTGAATCTGACCGGCCACCCCGTGTTCTGGTGGTTTGGCCCCCTGTTTGTCTTCGTCGTCATCCCCATTCTCGACGTGATGCTCGGTGAGGAAACCGAGAACCCCCCGGAGTCCGTGGTGCCACGGCTGGAGCAGGAGCGTTACTACCGCATTGCCGTCTGGATTGCGGTGGCATTCCAGTACTGGGCGTTTCTGGTGGCCGTGCAGGTGATCGCCACGGCCAGCCTGCCCTGGTACAGCTATCTTGGCCTCGCGATTACCACCGGTACTGCCATGGGGATTGCCATCAATACCGCCCATGAACTGGGGCACAAGACCAACGACTTTGAGCGTTGGCTGGCCAAGCTGGCGCTGGCGCCGGTGTTTTACGGGCACTTCTTCGTGGAGCATAACCGTGGACACCATGTGCGCGTGTCGACGCCAGAGGATCCTGCCTCGTCCCGCTTTGGCGAAAGCTTTTACCGGTTTCTGCCGCGCACCGTCTTCGGCAGCTTGCGGTCGGCCTGGGAGCTGGAGGCAAAGCGGCTGGAGAAAGAGGGCAAGTCGGTCTGGCACATCGATAACCACAATCTCCAGGCCTGGGGGCTCTCGGTGCTGCTGTGGGGCGGATTACTGGTGATGTGGGGATGGGTGGTGCTGCCGTTCCTGCTGATCCAGTCGGTGTTCGGTTTCCAGTTACTGGAAGTCGTGAATTACCTGGAGCATTACGGCCTGTTGAGGCAGAAGAAAGACAATCGCCGTTACGAGCCCTGCCGTCCGGAACACTCCTGGAACAGCAATCGCCGGGTGACGAATATCTTCCTGTATCAGTTGCAGCGGCACTCTGATCATCATGCGTATCCGACCCGCTCCTATCAGTCGTTGCGGCATTTCGACGAGGCACCACAGTTGCCCGGCGGCTATGCGTCGATGATCGTGCTGGCGTGGATTCCGCCGCTGTGGTTCCGGGTGATGGACAAGCGGGTGATCGCCCATTACAAGGGCGATATGGAGCGTATCAACATGGCTTGAACGGGGGCTGCGCCGTGGCGGTCATCAGCGCCCGAGCTGGTTGTTGACGGACATCAGAATGAAGCGGGCGGCCTGCACCACGTCGGCGACAGGCTCTCTGTAGCCGTTGAGCATCCAGCGCATGGCTATGTTCACCAGTGCACCGATCAGCCCGGTGGCCAGCAGGTAATCCCGGGTGTCGTCGCGCTGGTGTTCGGGATGTAAACCGCGCAACACCGCCACCAGGAAGTTGGCGAACTCATCCATGACCTGCCGGTACTGGGCGTCTGTCTGCCGATTCACCCCCATGATTTCCATCATGATGACGCGCGCCGCATGGGGGTTGTCGTGCAGGAATTCGAAGTAGGCGGTGAGCGCGGCTTCGGCCATCGCATCCGGCTCGCCGCTGCGGTAGGCGATGGCGCGGCTCACCAACTGCCGGATCTGATCGGTGATCAGCTGATAGATTTCGCTGAGCAGGGCCTCGCTGTTGCTGAACGACTCGTAAAAGTAGCGTTCTGTGAGCCCGGCCTCCGCACAGATGGCGCGCACTGAAGTGCCGTGAAAGCCGATGCTGCCGAAGATGATCGTGCCCGCCCGGAGCAACTTTTCTCTGCGCTCGGCCCGCCGCTTTTCAATGCTCACGCCGCGGTAGGCGCGGCCGGGGGGCGTCGTCTTGTCGGGCTCTGCAGATGAGGGCTTGGCAGATTTGGCAGTGCTGGGTGTCTGTGTCATGGCGCCATGTTGACATGGCTTATTGTCAGAAGTAAAGTGACATCATTCATTGTCAGTTTTTGCTTGCAGGCCAACTTGCAGGCCCATGCGCCCCTGGCGCCCGGAGGATCAGAGCATGAATACCGCAGCACGGATTACATCAAGGCAGCGCAAAAAGAAAACGGGTCCCGGCCGTCCGGAATTTGATGTGGCGATCATCGGCAGCGGCTTTGCCGGCCTGTGCATGGCCATCAAGCTCAAGGAGCAGGGCCGCGACAACTTCGTGATCCTCGAGCGTGCTCAGGATGTCGGCGGCACCTGGCGCGACAATCAGTATCCCGGCGCAGCCTGCGATGTACCTTCACACCTGTATTCCTTTTCCTTTGCGCCGAACCCGGACTGGTCGCGGAAATACCCGACCCAGCCCGAGCTGTATGCCTACTTGCGGAAGATCGCAGCCGACTATGATCTGCTGCGTCATATTCGTTTCGACAACACGCTTGAGGCGGCGCAGTACGACGAAGACAACCGGCTCTGGGCGGTGCGCACCAGCCAGGGCAGCCTGACCAGCCGTGCGCTGGTCATGGGCAACGGCGGTCTGGCGGAGCCGAAGCTGCCGGAGATTCCCGGCGTGGAAACCTTCCAGGGCAAGACCTTCCACTCGTCCCGCTGGGACCACGAGTATGAGCTCAGTGGCAAACGTGTTGCCGTGATCGGCACTGGCGCGTCGGCCATCCAGCTGGTGCCGGAAGTGGCGAAAGTGGCGGGGCAGCTGGATGTCTATCAGCGCACACCGAACTGGATCATCCCGCGCCCGGATCGCGATTACTCCGGGTTGGAAAAGACCCTGTTCCGTCGCATTCCCGCCAGCCGCAGGCTGCATCGCAATGCCATCTACTGGAGCCACGAGGCCCGCGTCATGGGTCTGGTGTTGCACCCGGCGCTGATGAAGGTATTCCAGAAAGTGGCCGAGCGGCACATTCGCAAGCAGGTAAAGGATCCGGTGCTGCGCGACCAGGTGACGCCGGATTACACCATCGGCTGCAAGCGTATTCTGATTTCCAATGACTGGTATCCCGCGCTGCAGAAGCCCCACGTCAGCCTGGTGACCGACGGCATTCGGGAGATTCGCGCCCACAGTATTGTGGCCGCCGATGGGCAGGAACGTGAGATCGACGCCATCATCTACAGCACCGGCTTTTATGCCACGGAGAATCCCATTGCCTCTGTGGTCACTGGCCGCGACGGCAAGACGCTGGCGGATGTCTGGCAGGATGGTGAAGAGGCCTATCTGGGGACGCTGGTCAGTGGTTTCCCGAATCTGTTCCTGATTGTCGGTCCCAATACGGGCCTGGGGCACAGCTCCATGGTGTTCATGATCGAGACACAGGCAAGCTACATCCTGCGTCTGCTTGGCGAGATGGACGCGCAGGCCAGCCAGACCCTGGAAGTGCGGGAGTCAGTGCAGCAGGACTATAACGAACGCCTGCAGGCACAGCTGGGGAATTCCATCTGGGCCACGGGTTGCGACAGCTGGTACAAGCACAGGAGCGGCAAGATCACCGCCCTGTGGCCCGGCTTTACGTTCCAGTTCTGGCTGCGGGCCCGTCGTTTTGATCGTGGGGACTATCTGTTTGAGAGCCAGGACGTACCCCGCGAAGCGCAGGCGGGGGCCACCGTCTGATCATTGGCATGGCGAGCAGGGTGGATGCGACGCGCTTTCCGGGGCTGTGATGTGCGATAATCAACGCCGGATTTCACTCAAGTGTCACAGAGCGAGGCGTTGCAATGATCCAGATTCAGGCCATTACGGCAGACTCGGCAGCTATGTCGTGGGCTCCTACCCGAGAGGTGGCTCGGTGGCGGGTTCAGCTGTGATCGTGCCCTGGGAGGAGATCGGCGCTGACACCCTGCAGAACCTGATCGAGGAGTTCGTGTCCCGTGATGGCACGGACTACGGCGAGCAAGAGGTGGCGCTGGAACGTCGTGCAGAACAGGTGCGCCATCTCTTGCGGCGCGGTGAGGCCGTGATCTGGTTCGATGATGCGACGGAGTCCGTTACCATCATGTCGAAGCAGCAGCTCAACGATATGGCGCCGCCCGAAGACCCGCTTTTTCCCTGAATGGCTGATACCGACAGAGGGCATCTGCCCTCTTCACCAGCCCTCTTCACCAGCCCTCTGCGGTCAGCGTCCGGTCAGCCCAGCCCCAGCACCTTGCAACCGATCAGGTGCACTGCCATCCCCACCATCACCAGCCAACTCAATGCGATACCTGCCTGACGTGCCTTGTTGACGTCACTGGGCCGCGTCATGCCTGCGGCATGCAGCAGGCGACCCAGGAAAAAGAGACCGCCGTAGAGATGCAGGGCCGCGCCGGAGGTGCCGGTGAGTTCCAGCACGGCGAGGCCGATCAGTACCAGCGGAACGTATTCCGTGGCGTTGCCGTGGGCGCGGATGGCCTGGGTCAGTGTCCTGTTGCCACCGTCGCCGAGGGATACTTTGCCGCCCAGGCGCTGACGCACGACGTTGGCCGCCAGAACGGTCATCAGCAGCAGGAACAGGCCGGTGTACAGGGCCGTCACGGGTAATAGCAGTTCTGCATTCATGGTATCCACTCCGGTTGTTTTTTGCGTTGTCTGAGAATAAAGCGTTCTGGCGCCAGCGCACGGACTATCTCGTCGTCCGTCGGGCGGGGCTCGTCATTGACAAGCGCGGCGATCAATTCGGCGCACAGGGTGCTGCCGGTGATGCCACGGCTGCCGTGGGCGATGCTCATATACAGGCCCGGAAGATGCCGGTGCGGCTTGTCGGTGGCATCGGGGACTGGCCCGGCCAGCGGCAGGAAATCGGTGCTCTGGCAGCGCAAGCCGACACGCTGCCCGCTGACGGTGGTCTGCTCACCGCCCAGGGCCCGCCAGTGTTCCGGGAGATGGTGTTGCAGCTCGCTCAGGTTGCGCCGGTCATCGTCGGGATCTGTATCGAGATCGTGGCGGCGCAGATCGAAGGTGGCGCCGACACAGTGCAGCCCTTTGATGGCCGGGGTCAGATAACCGCTGTGGCAGATCGCTTGTGTCCACGATTGGCTGGCGTCGGTGGCCTGACAATAAGTGACCTGTCCACGAATCAGTTTCAGGGGCAGCCAGTGCAGGCCGGCGAGATCTCTTGCCGCACCGGCGTTGGCCAGCACGACGATGTCAGCGTGTCGGGCTTTGTTGAGGTCGGTGTCGCTGTCATGGCCCAGGGTCCAGCCGCCGTCATCAGCAGGTGCCAGGGCGCGCACGGCCTGCTGTTGCAGACTGATCAACGGATGGTCGAGCAGGTGGGCACACCAGGCGGGTGGCGAAATATAACCGCCACGGCTCAGGGTAATGCCGCGACCGTTTTCAGTGCGGCCTTCAGTGCGGCCTTCAATGCGAGATAGCAACGCAGCGGGCCAGTGGCCGCTGTCCAGAGCGGCTTGTTGCTTGTCATGGTGGCGAGGCTCCGCAGGGTATTGCAGCACGCCGGTCAGGGCGCCCTGATCACTGTTGGCAGGAAAGCCGTGCCGCGCGAGCCAGTGCAACGTGTGCAGATAGCTGCTCTGGTAAAAGCGATTCTGTGGTGTGGCGTGGGCGCTGGGGGTGGTGTAGACCACCCCCGCCAGGTTGCCGGAAGCGCCGTTGGCGATGCCGGCCGGGTCGAGCACCGTAACGCGCCAGCCTTGCTCTGCCAGCGCCCGGGCGCAGGTGGCACCCGCGAGCCCGGCACCGATGATGGCGGCGTGCCCGACGCGACGGCTCTGCGGCTGCCAAAGCGATGTGTCGGTGATGTTCTGGCCAGCCGGTGCGCCGGTGAAGTGGCCGGTCAGCATCTCCCGTTTGCGCCCGAAGCCGGGAACCCGCTGCATGGCAAAGCCCTCTGCTATCAGCCCTCGTCGGACAAACCCGGCGGCGGTGAAGGTGGCAACGCTGGCACCGGGGGCGCTCAGACGGGCCAGTTGCTGGAACAGCGCCGGTTGCCACATGGCCGGATTGCGGGCCGGGGCGAAGCCATCAAGAAACCAGGCATCCATGCGGGCATCGGTGGCCGCCAGCGCTGCCAGGGCATCGGCGAAGATCAGGGTCAGGACGATGCGGCCCCCGCTTAGCGAGAGGCGGTGAAAGCCCGGCGTCAGGGGTGGATAGTGTGCGGTGAGTTCTGCGGCCAGCTCGGCAAAGGCGGGCCAATGCTGCACGGCGCGGCACAGGTCGCCGTGGCCAAGGGGGTGCTTTTCCACGGACACAAAATGCAGCGTCGCGTCTGCGGGGGCATCGTCCAGAAACGCCTGTGCGGCACAGAGAAAGTTCAGGCCGGTGCCAAAGCCGGTTTCGCCGATAACGAAGCGGGCGCAGGCGGGCAAGGCGCGAAACCGTTCGCTGAGCCGGTTGCCCTGCAGGAAGACGTGGCGTGTTTCGGCCGGGCCGTCATCGCGGGAAAAATACGGATCGTCGAAATCCGGGGCGATGGGAACATCCGCCTGCCAGTCAAGCCGTGCAGGCGTGATCGGGGGAAAGCGCTGGCTCATTCTTCGGTGGTGACGGCAGCATTGGCGGCAGCGAAATCCAGCAGCGCAGTACGCATGTCGGCATCCAGTGCGTCACTGCTCTGGGCCAGCGCGTCGTCTGACAGGCCGCTCACTGTGGCGGTTGCGGTGGCGGCCAGGAACACCGGCGGCAGAGCGGTAACGGTCAGAATGGTGAGCGCATCAGCGCCAGGATAGTGCTGCAACAGGTGGCCCACGGCAATGGGATGGCTGATCTGCTCGGTAACGTCCATGCGTTCCTCGCTGACCATGACGTCCCGAGCGCCCTGGCGCAGTGCACGTTCGCCGAGGCTCTGGCGCTGTTGCCCATACTGGCCTGCCACCAGACGGGACGGCGCCATGTCTTCCCAGCCGGAGGGGATGGGAAACAGGTGGATATCCAGACGCTGCTCGCGTCCGTCGTCGCGTGTGCGTACATAGCGCAGCAGGCGCAAATCCCGATCCTCCATCTGCATCTCGCCCTGGAAGCTGAAGCTGCCGAGCTCGGAGGGCGCCTGCCAGACCTCAAGGTCCACATCCACAGCGGGCATTTCCCAGGGAATCTGCTCGTTCATGCGTTCCTGATCACTCATGTACTCGCGGGCGCAGCCGGGGAGGCACAACAAGACGATAGAAAGGAGGCTCGCCGGTGCAAGAAGGCGCCGGCCTGTCAGGGTGCTCAGCAGCGAGCGATGTGCGGGGTGAATCATCTGGGCGCTGTCCTTGTGTCATCACCGGTTCACGGCGCTGTGACAGCATTGTAGCCGAGGGGTGCGCCGTCAGCCATGTGCGCTCTTCAGAGCTTGAGCAGTTGCAACAGATCCAGCAGCGCGGGGCTGAGCAGTGCGGGGCCAAGAAAGGCTTCCAGTGGCGGCAATGCCAGTAGCAACAGGGCGAGGACGATCCCGGCGCGTGCACCGGCACGGCGCAGACACAGTGCGAAGAAACTCAATGCCACGGCGCTGGCCAGGCCGCCGTAGAAGAGCGCCAGGCCGATCAGTAATGTGTCCACGGATAACGCAGCCAGGGTGATGCCGAGCAGGACGGCGGCAATACAGGCATATTCTGCACGACGCCATTTTTGCGCCGACGTGGCGCGGGGCCGACAGTCGGTCAGCCAGTCTGGCGAATGCTTTTTTTCTGATAAGTACTTTATTGAGATATTCATATGGGCAATCCCCGATCAGGCCTGACCAGATGTTGTTGTTGAACGGTGCAATGGCGGGCATGAGCCTTGCACGATCCAGGCCATCTTTGCGGCCTTTTCTGACATGCGCATGACACACTGCACGACGCGCTGTCTGAAACGAAAGTACCAGCGAGTGAGGCCGTCCACAACGCGATGCGACGAATGGCAACTGTCGTCGTACCGGACATGGCCGCAGGCGTCCCGCTGTATATACTGACGCACAATGTGCCGACTCTTGGATTTTCTGCGTATATCAGGAGACATGATGCAGCCCACCCCGCTATTGAAGCTGTCCCGGCGACTGATGTTGTGCGGTGTGATGTTGTGCGGCGGCATAGTGTGTCCGGGTGGATCGGTTCTGGCGCAGGGGGAGGGGGAAAAGCAGGACCAGGAAGCGGTGCTGGGGCTGGTGCTCAGTGGCGGCGGCGCCCGGGGGTTGGCCCATGTCGGCGTGATCCGTGCGCTGGAAGAAAACGGTATCCGTGCCGAACGCATTGCGGGCACCAGCATGGGCGCCATTGTTGGCGGGCTGCACGCAACGGGTATGAGCACTGATGATCTGGAGGTGGTGGCCCGCTACACCGACTGGGCGTTTGCTTTTACTGATCGCTCCCCGCGCCGGGATCAGCCGTATATTTTCCGGCAGCTGGATGCCGGGCTGGCGGCAGACTACCGGCTGCATATCTCGGGGGGGCGCATCGCCTTGCCGCGGGGCGTGCTGCAGGGACAGCACATGAATCGCATGCTGGATGACCTGTTTGCAGACCATGACCGGGTGGACGATTTTGATGCCCTGGCCATCCCGTTCCGCGCGGTGGCGGCAGATCTGGTCAGCGGCCAGCAGGTCGTGCTGCAGCAGGGTCGGCTCAGCAAGGCCGTGCGGGCCAGCATGTCGATACCGGGCCTGCTTGATCCGGTGGAGTGGCAGAGCCGCTTGCTGGTGGATGGCGGTATCGTCAACAACATCCCCGTGGATGTGGCCAGGAGCATGGGTGCTACGCGGCTGATTGTGGTGGATGTGGGGACGCCGCGCCGCGAGGCAGATGATATTGCCAATGTCCTGGATGTGGTGGACCAGCTCACCGCATTGATGGTGCGTGGTAACAGCGAGATGCAGCTGGCTTCTCTGGGGCCGGATGACCTGCTGATTCGGCCCCGGCTCGAGGAGATATCCAATACCGGTTTTGGCGATGCAGAAGCGGCCATCGCCGCCGGTTACGAGGCCACCATAGCGGCGCTTGCTGCACATGGCATGCTCGCCCCACATGCTGGCGAGCCAGCAGAATTGATCTCGGAGCCGGTAGCGGCAAGTTCGGCGCCGGTCATTCATTTTATCGAGATCGACAACGATGGCCCGGTGGATGATCGGGTGATTCGCAACCTGTTGCGGCAGAAAGTGGGGGAGCCGCTGGATAGTCCGCGGCTGAATCAGGATATCTCTGCCATTTATGGCCTCGATTATTTCAAGCAGATCCACTACCGGGTGGTGGAACGGGATGGTCTCACCGGGCTTTATCTGCAATGCAACAGCCGTGATGAGGGCAATACCTTTCTGCGTGTCGGGCTGCGTATCAGTGATGATTTTCGCGGTGAGTCGGACTTCGGCCTGGGTGCCAGCCTGCGTATGGCGGGGCTGAATCAGCTTGGCGGCACGGCGTTTGCACGCGCGGACATCGGCACCTCGCCGCGTCTGGAAGGGCGCTTCGTGCAGCCGCTGGGCTATCGCATGCGTTATTTCATCGAGCCGCAGTTGTTGTATCAGGCCGAGCGGATTGACCTGTTTGACGAGAGTATTCAGGAAGAGGCCATCTCCTCTTACCAGCGTCGCGAGCGGCAGGCTGGCCTGGCCCTGGGGCGTCAGCTTTACCGTCAGCGTGGTGAAGTGCGCACCGGGGTGGTGCGCAAACGCGGTGATGTTGATTTCCGTAGCGGCCAGGATCTGGGTGAGGGGAACTATGACGATGGCTATTATCTGATCGGATTGGGTTGGGACACGCTGGATGATCTGGCGTTTCCGCGCCGTGGTTTGCGGACCTCCCTGCAGTGGCAATGGCATGACCCTGACTTGCATGCGGAGCGCCGTTTCCGGCGTTTTGTCGGCGAGGCCTCGTTGGCCGTCAGTACCGGACGCATGAGCTGGCTGCTGGAGGGCGACCTGAGTGTCAGTGACAGTGATGAGGTGGATTTCGCCAATATCGTGCCGATTGGCGGCTTTCTCGAACTGTCGGGTTTGCCGCCACGCAGTCGCTGGGGGCTGCATCGTGCATTGACCCGGGTGGTGGCGCTGGTGCCGCTGGGCACGGAGGGCCCGATGCCGTCGCGAATGCCCTTGTTTGCTGGTGCATCACTGGAGCGGGGTAATGTCTGGGAGCAGCGCCGTGACATGCGCGCCGGCAATGCCATTACGGCCGGCAGCGTGTTTCTGGGTGCCGGTACACCGATTGGTCCGGCTTATCTGTCGCTGGGTATGGCGGAAGGCGGGGACTATGCCATCAACCTGTTTGTCGGGCAGGTGTTCCGATAAGTGATGTCACGGTGATATCACCTTTCAATACAATGGGTTCCGAGTAATGGGTTCCGATTTGTGCACTGACCGACCATTCATCCCTTTTGCTTACTTTTTTATCGCTAAACACATGCGCTCTGATCTTTTTTTCGTATAATGCTTCGCATAACTATGAGCCTCATTGATGAGATGAGGTGGCAATTTTTTTGTTCCATATGGCGCCGGGGGGCGTTATGACAATCAGGGTTCTTGCTCTCTTCAGTCTTTTCCTGGCGTTTCAGGCGCATGCCGCCTCGCCATCTTCTCAGTCTTCCTCACTGCACCCCACACTGAGTGCTGCATTGTGTCATGCGGCGTCGGAAGACAGCGCGCTGGCCCCGCAAATGGAAGCGATGCTGGAAACCGGGCTGATCAGCTACGACCAGGCGGGTGATGTATTGAATCTGGATTGCCAGTCAGGCTCCTTGCTGGAGCGTGTGGTGGCGGGACACCATGCTGAAAATCTCGAGTATCTGGCCATCGATCTGGGGCTGGACATCGACCAGCCGCAGGTGCGCATGGGTACGCGCCTGGTCTCTTTCGTTGCCTTCCTCGAGGCACGTGCAGCGCAGGCCGAACCTGCGCTGAAAGCCTTCATCAATGAATATCTGACGCATTTTCGTGATGCCGAATTCAATCCGAATCTGGCGTTGAGTATGTACTGACCTGTGCTGATTTGTTCTGCTTCTGCCTGATAGCAGTTTGACATGGCCCCAATGATTCATTGGGGCCTTTTTTTAATGAAAATCCCGGTTTTAATGAAAGTCCCGGGACCGGCTGTTCAGGTCAGCAAGGGCGGTGCTCATGTCCTCCACGGCACCTGCAATCAGATGGATGATGCCCTCAGGCGTCTTTTCCACCGTACCTGTCACGATCAGCAGCTTGCCGCCGAGCAACGGGCGGCGAAAGCGCTCCTGAATGGTTTGCCACAGCACCACATTGGTATTGCCGGTTTCGTCTTCCAGCGTCATGAACATGACACCGGAGGCCGTGCCGGGGCGTTGGCGGTTGGTGACCAGGCCGGCCACACGGACCAGCCTGCCACTGTCGACCCGGCGCAGTTGCCGCGCGCTGCGGCAGCGTTGAAAAGGAGCCTGGTGGCGCAGTAGCGCCAGAGGATGACGCCCCAGGCTCAGGCCGAGACTGCGGTAATCGCTGAGCAGCGATGTCACTTCAGAGGGCGCGTCCAGATGAATGTTGTCATGCAGGGGCGTGGTCTGGTCCGGCGCGTCGCAGGGTTCGCCGAACAGTGGCAGGGTTTCCTGCACGGCCTGCATTTCCCAATGGCCCTGGTGGCGGTGGCCGGTCATGCGCGCCAGGGCATTGGCGGCAACCAGTGCTTCGCGCTCGCGTTTGCCCAGCTGTGCACGCCGGCACAGGTCGGCCACATCGGTAAAGCGGGCCTGTTGCCGGGCCACGGCAATGCGTGTCGCAGCCTCCTCATTGAAACCGCTGATCTGGCGCAAGCCCAACCGCAGGGCAGGTTGCATACCGTAAGCCCGCCTCGCGGTATCTTCCAGGGTATGGTCCCAGCCGCTGTGGTCTACGCACACGGGGCGGATTTCAATGCCGTGCTGGCGGGCATCCTGAATCAGCTGGGAGGGTGAGTAGAACCCCATGGGCAAGCTGTTGAGCAGGCCGCAGTAAAAAGCGCTGGTGTGATGGCGTTTCAGCCAGGCCGAGACATAGACCAGCAGGGCAAAACTGGCGGCGTGGGATTCCGGAAAGCCATAACCGCCAAAGCCTTTCATCTGCTCGAAAATGCGCTCCGCGTAGGCATCGTCATAACCGTTGGCCCGCATGCCGCTAATGACCTTGTCACGAAACTGCATCAACTCGCCACTCTTGCCCCAGCGGGCCATGGCGCGGCGTAACAGATCTGCTTCGCCGCCGCTGAAGCCCGCAGCGACCATGGCCAGTTGAATGACCTGTTCCTGGAAGATCGGTATGCCCAGCGTGCGGGAGAGCACATCGCGAATCCGATGGTCCGGATAGTCCACCGGTTCCAGGCCATCCCGGCGGCGCAGATAGGGGTGCACCATATCGCCCTGAATCGGTCCGGGGCGCACGATGGCAACCTCGATAACCAGGTCGTAGAACCGGCGTGGTTTCAGGCGCGGCAGCATGTTCATCTGCGCCCGGGATTCCACCTGGAACACGCCGACGCTGTCGCCTTTGCAGAGCATGTCGTAGGTGTGTACGTCTTCTTTGGGGATGTCTTGCAGTGTCAACGGTGGCTGGCCCGGGTGCCGGGCATAGCCATTGATCAGGTCGAGCATCTTGCGAATGGCCGTGAGCATGCCCAGCGCCAGCACATCCACTTTCATCAACCCGAGCGCTTCCAGATCATCCTTGTCCCACTGAATGATGGTGCGATCCGGCATGGCCGCGTTTTCCACTGGCACCAGTGTGGCCACCGGGTCCTGACTGATGACAAAGCCGCCCACATGCTGGGACAGGTGCCGTGGAAAACCCAGCAGTGACAACACCAGATGACGATACTGGCGCGCGAGTCGCGTGTCGTGCAGGCCGGCTTCACGAAACCGTTCGGCCAGGGTTTCCGGTTTGTCCCACCAGGCAAGTTGTTTGCTGAGCAGATCCAGGCGATGGCGATCAAAGCCCAGTGCCCGGCCGACATCGCGCACGGCAGAGCGCATGCGATAGCTGATCACGGTAGCGGCCAGCGCGGCCCGCTCGCGCCCGTATTTGCCGTAGATGTACTGGATCACCTCTTCGCGCCGTTCGTGCTCGAAGTCCACATCGATATCCGGGGGCTCATTGCGCTCACGGTTGATGAAACGTTCAAATAACAAGCTGCTGCGAGCCGGGTCCACTTCGGTGATGAACAGGCAATAGCAGACGGCCGAGTTGGCTGCCGAGCCGCGCCCCTGGCAGAGAATGTCGCGGCTGCGGGCGAAGGCCACGATGTCCTGCACAGTGAGAAAGTAATATTCGTATTCCAGCTCGCGGATCATGGCGAGCTCTTTGTCGATCTGTTGCCGCACGTTATCCGGGACACCTTCGGGCCAGCGTCTTGCCGCGCCGTCTTCGGTCAACTGGCGCAGATGTGCGGCGGGTGTCAGCCCTTCAGGCACCACCTCTGCCGGATACTGGTAGCGCAGCTCGTTCAGGGAGAATCGGCAGCGTGCCGCGATATGCAGGCTCTCGGCCAGCAGGGCAGGCGGGTAGAGCGCCTGCAGCCGCTGTAACGGGCGCAGGTGGCGTTCCGCATTGGCAAACCGCAGCCGCCCCAACGCCTGCACGGTAGTGTGGTGGCGCAGGGCGGTCACCACATCCAGCAATGGCTGGCGAGCAGGCGTGTGCATGTGAACATCGTTGCTGGCCACCATGGGCAACTGGCAGGTGTCTGCCAGTGCCCGCAGGTACTCGTACTGGCGCACATCGTCGCCGTCCTGCAGCAGCTCGCAGGCGATCCACAGCCGGTGCCTGAACAGTGGCATCAGGCGGGTCAGTTGCGTGCGGGCAGTATCGGTGTCCCAGCCGGGCAGCCACAGGCACAACAGGCGTTGGCTGTGTGCGGCGAGCAAGGGCCAGTCAGCCTGATAGGTGCCTTTGGCGCTGTGGCGGCGGGCATGGGTAATCAGCGTGGAGAGATCGGCGTAAGCGGCGCGGTCCGGCACCAGTAGCACCAGCCGGGTGCCATCCTTCAGGGTCAGCGTACTGCCGATGATCAGTGCCAGGCCAGACGCGATGGCGGCCTGGTGCGCCCGGACAACACCGGCCAGTGAGCATTCATCCGTGATGGCCAGCGCCTGGTAGCCGAGGCTGGCGGCCTGCCAGACCAGCTCATCCGGCTGACTGGCACCGGTGAGAAAGGTAAAGGAGGAGGTGACGTGCAGCTCGGCGAACATGATCTGCTCCCGCCGGTAACCGGAGATAAACCAATGGGTCCGGGGAGCAAAGCGCCGTCCGTGGCGCCGGCCCGACAGCGGGGACTGAGGGCCTGGGAGATGGATCACGGCGGAAACCTGAAGAGGTGTTGCAGTACCTGAACAGCTGCCGTGTGCTCACCGGACAGCCAGAATACTGTCCAGATGGACAGTATGTCAAGCAGGGATGGGCCGGGCTTTCAATGGGTTTTCAATGGGCCTGCAACAGGCCCCAAAAACACCGCACACACGCCGGTGCTGTCTGTGCTCTACAGGTGCTTACAGCAGGGCCAGCGTGGAATCGGCATGCCAGAAGGGGGACAGGCGCCGCCGCAGGGTCTCTTCGAGAATGCCCTTTTCCTTAAGCACAGCGATGATATCCGGGGCGTAATGCATGATTTCGTCGTTGACCATTTTCTTGGTCACGCCCATCTCGCTCACCAGCTTGTCCAGCGTGGTGTCGCCATATTTATGGAAGAAGAAGTCCACGCCGGCATCCAGCAGATTGCCGAAATAGCGGGTTTCGCGAAATTGCTTCCAGGCTTCCAGGCCCGTGACCATCACATCTTCCAGCTCGTCACGGGTGATATAACGGCGCAGGCTGGCGACTTTCTCTTCCTTTATCTCATCCCAGAAATCGAGAATGCCCTGGCGCAGCTCGCCGCTTTCCACGGCTTTTTCAAGCCGCTTCTCACTTTGCTGGATGATGCTGCGGGTGTTGTGGGCGATATACTTCTTGATGCTGCTCTCGGCGGATTTCTCCAGCCCGGGGGCGGCTCTGCTGACTGCTGATTTGCCGAGCTTGAGCAGTGAGCTGGCACCCGGAATATTGCCGGCCATGTTGCCCGCCATATTGGTCCCCTGGGACACAAAGCCCTGGATGCCGCGATACAGCATGTCGGAGATCAGGTTGAGCGTCAGCGGGCTACCGCCGATCTCACTGATCAGGCGCTGGCGCAGGGCCTTCATTTCCAAGGCCACGTCGAGCAACTCGGCGACTTCCTGGTCGGTAATCAGATCCTCGAAGCTGTTCTTGTCATGGCCCGGATGGTTGTACAGGCGGTCGGCGATTTCACCGATCAGCTCGGGAATGGCGCCGGAGATGTCCATCTCGATGGCGTAGCGGCGGGCCGTAATGCGCACTTTATCGGCGCTGACCACATCATTGAGCTTGAGGCTCTTGGCCACCTTGAAGAACTGGTTCACCTCTTCCTTCAGCAGCTTCTTGAATTCCTTTTCATCCAGCTGGGCAATGACCCAGGCTATCTGGGCGTTGAGGAGCTGTTCTGCTTTATCCCGCTGCGCATCCGTCATGATTTGGTGTTCCCTGTATTTGAGTGTACGGCCCTGTGCTCATTGAGGGCGCTCATGTCGAGGAGCTTAGAGATTCTGCCCGGTTTGTGCCTTGGCCGCAGTGACGCGGCGAGGCGGTTGCGTCAGACACGGCTGTCACTCATTGCTGCCGGGCGATGTGACGGCTGCCGCTGATTGGCAGCGCAGCACTGGCGCTCAATGGCATTGCATAGCATGCTTGCATACACCGCAGGGAACAGGGAAGCAGCCGATTTGCGCATGATACGGTTTTTCAGGGGCGAACTGACCGAAGAGGTCCGGGACTGGGTCAATGATGGCCTGATCAGTGCGGAGCAGGGTGAGGCAATTCTGGCGCGCCATGACCGGTCTCTGGTGGAGACCGATCGGCCCTCTCTGGGCTATCGCGTCCTCTCGGCGCTGGCCATTCTGTTTGCTGGCGCTGCCTTGCTGCTGCTGTTGTCACATAACTGGGATCAGTTATCCCGTCTCGGTCGTATGCTGGGCCTGATTGCTGCCACGGGGCTGCTGAACGGGCTGGGGGTGCGTCAGTGGGTTCGCGGGCAACGGGATCAGGCCGTTCTGTGGTTCTTTGCCGGCGGCATTGTCTACGGCGCCAGCATTATGCTGATCGCCCAGATCTATCATCTTGGTGAGCACTTCCCCGATGGCCTGTTGTTCTGGGCGCTGGGCGTATTACCCCTGGCCCTGCTCACGGCCAGCCGTCTGTTGCATGTCTTGCAGTTGGCGCTGATCACGATCTGGATGCTGACCCAGTGGCGTTACGGGCTGCCCTGGTTGCTGCCCCTGTTCGCCGGTGCTGCGTTGTATCAGGTGCTGTATCGCAGCCGCTCTGCCGTATTGTTGCACTGGTCCCTGCTTTTACTGCTGATCTGGCTGAATGGTCTCTATGCCTGGTGGTACGGCTACTTCCATCAATGGATCAGCAGCGCGGGCAGTATGCATCTGGTGCTGACACTGCTGCTGTTGTTGCTGATGCATGCGGTGGCGCTGACCCAGCTGTCGCACCCTTCGCGGGGGCGGCGGGAGGATGCGCACAGTGTCAGTCGCTGGTGGTTCCGGTTTCTGGTGCCGCTGCTGTTCCTGTTCAGTTACAGCCGTGTCTGGTTCGATTTTATCCGTGACTGGACGATGTTCGGTGGCATGGTGGTGCTGCCGCCGCTACTACTGACCATGGTGCTGGTGGCTGTGCTGGCCAGCCGCGTGCCGTCCGCCCGGCGTCTGGAGCTTCTGGCAACCGGCGGTGCCCTGACACTGGTGCTGGCGGTGATCCACTACGCCCCGCAAAGCATGGCGCTGGCTGTGGCGCTGGCGGTGATGGTCAATCTGTTGTTGCTGATCATGGGGATTGCGTTGATGCATCAGGGGCTGCGCGAACGCCGTGCCCGACGCTTCCATGGCGGTATCCTGTTGCTGCTGGCGTTGGGTCTGATGCGCTACATATCGCTGATCGGTGATTACCTCAGCAGTGCGCTGATGTTTGCCATTGCCGGGGGCGTGCTGTTTGCGGCGGCGCGTTACTGGAAGCGCCAGGCGAGCCAGGCTGCCCCGGTGCATACGGAGGAGGCGCCATGAGTCAGTCACATCATCGTCTTCGGGATATGGCGGATAACGTTGAACATGCTGCCGTGGATCTCAGGAATCGGGCGCTCTCTGACAAGCCCATGAACTGGCGCGCCTGGTTGCTGATGCTGGTGGTGCTGGGGCAACTGCTGGTGCTGGCCGGTGTCTATCTCGGCGCCCGCTATCCCCTCTGGGTGGGTGAGGAGGTGACGCTGGAAGTGGTGCCGGTGGATCCCCGCGATATGTTCCGTGGTAATTATGCGCGGCTGGAGTATGCGGTCTCCGTAGTGCCGGCGGCGCTGTTCGATGCCGGGGATTCGAACGCCCTGCCGGCGTTGCGTCGCGGTGAGCGGGTG
The DNA here is from genome assembly GCA_022565695.1 of Alcanivorax sp. Classification (GTDB taxonomy): domain Bacteria; phylum Pseudomonadota; class Gammaproteobacteria; order Pseudomonadales; family Alcanivoracaceae; genus Isoalcanivorax. The sequence goes on from JAIUME010000003.1 coordinate 34,226, forward strand.
TATGTGTCCGTGTCCCGGGGCGATGACGGCTTCTGGCATGCGACAGGTTTGTCCCGTGTGCAGCCTGAAGAGGGTGTGTTTCTCCGTGGGCGGATAGTCTGGTCTTCCGGTGCGTTTTATCGTGTGCGCTATGGCATCGAGGCCTGGTTCGCGCCGAAAGAAAAGGCGCTGGCGCTGGAGCGGGATCTCGTCAGCGGCGGCGTCGCACGCATCCGGGTGGCACCGGGCGGGCGCGCTGCATTGGCGGCGCTGGAGGCGGATGCTTCTGAGATGGAGGCCTCTGAAATGGATGCCTCTGAGATAGACAGCCCCGCCTCAGAGGCCGATCCCGGATAGCAGAAGATAGCTGTCGGGTGAGAGATGGAGGGATACATCGTGAGCGTGGAACAGGGTGTCTGCCTCAATGCGCACTTGCCCGGTGACGCCCCCGCTGCCTTCCGTTAGACGCGCGGCGCCGTGCACGAGATACCCCAGGCAATGGCCACCCACCGTGGCCGCCAGCGTGTCGTTTTCCTCCGTGATCATGACATCCAGCCAGTTCGTGTCGGCGGCGGGGGAGGCATCCCCATACACCCGTGTACGACACCCGGCTTGCGGCTGATGGACGCGGTAATCCGTTGCGGCCGGTGATTGTGCTGGCTGGAACCAGATCTGAATCATGTGATTGAAGCTGTCGTCGGGATTGACCTCATTGTGGGCGAAGCCGGTGGTGCCAGCCCGTTGTACCTGCACATCCCCCGCTGACAGCACTTGTCCGTCTCCCACACTGCCGCGATGCAGCAGGCGTCCGCGTATCAGGCAGGTGACAATATCGATGTTCCGATGGTGGTGTTCGCCGGTGCTGCCGTGGGGGCGAAAGAACGCATCGGCCAGATAGACCAGATTGCCGAGCCCTTCACTGGTATCCGCCAGGCGCTTGCCGGTGAACTGTGCCGGGCTCATGACATAGAGCCGTTCTTTCAGGCCTGCGAAGCCGGTCAGTGGCAGGTCATCCCGGGTGATGATGTGCATGTCAGCGCCTCAGTTTGCCTGGTGTGGTGCCGGTCCAGCGACGGAAGGCACGATTGAAGGCGCTTTGTTCGGAAAATCCCAGCAACAGGGCCACATCGCTGAGCGACAGGGAGGTGTCTGCCAGATACTCCCGCGCCAGTTGGGTGCGTGCCCGATCCAGAAACTGTTGCCAACTGATGCCGTGGGCAGTCAGGCGACGCTGCAAGGTGCGTGGTGAGACATGCAGTGCCCTGGCTGCCGTGGGCAATGTCGCGCGGCCCTCGGCCAGCAAGCGGGGCAGCAATTGCTGCAGGGCGCGATCAAACGCGTCGTTGTCCGGCAACGCCTGCAACAGGGCCTGGGCCTGGCGATCCAGCAGGGCGCGCAGGGCCGGGTCCCGGTGGGGCATGGGAATGCCCAGGTATTCCGCCGGGAAACGTACCCGCACATGGCTGTTGCCGAACTGCACCGGGCAGCCGAAGAAGTCATGGTAGGCCTGCTCGTCCCCGGGCCGCTGCGGCGTGCCGGTAAAGGTCACCAGCGAGGGCGGTGGCGGGTTTTCCACCTGACGGCGAAGGAAGGTGATCAGCGCGGCGATGGCGACACCGTCGCCCATCTGCCCCAGGAAGCCGGTGGCGCCTTGCCAGCGGATTTCCACCTCATGGCCGGTGGCCATGATCTGGGCAATGTTGATGCCATAGAACAGTTTCTCGTACCGCTGATAGGCGAGCATGGCTTCGCCCAGCGTCTCCGTGGCCAGCACCAGATAACCGAGCACACCCACATGATGGGGCTGCACCCCGGCACCGATGTGCAGCTCCGGCGCCACGGCGGCCGGGCGTAGCGCCACCGCCTTTTCCAGTAACGCCCGCCATTGCGGGCCCGGAATGATGTCATCCGGCGCGCGCCAGGCCAGTGCGGCACGGATTTCCGGGGCCGGCAGGTTCTCGCGGTCCAGCCAGTCGGTCAGCAATCCGGTCCAGGCGCCGGTCAGGCGTAGCACACTCATTCAAGGGCTCTCATGCAGCGTCTGTGATGGGTCTCGTGACGTTGATAGTCAAAAATAAGTCGTCATCTGTCAATATGCCGGTGCAGGTTTGACCAACAATGGTGATCATCATGTGACCGGTGGGAGCCACCATGCCTTTTGTCGAAATGATCAATACCATGCTGGCCGACAGCGGCCTGCTGGCCCTGTGGGACAGAATGCCGGCGTGGCTGGCGCTGGATCTGCGGCAGCTGGTGTTCGTGCTGGCCACACCGTTGTTCATCGGTGTGGCGCTGTGGGAATACCGGCGTATCCGCCATGACGCGGCACGGATGAATGTGCCGGAGGCGGTGCGCAACTTTCTGCTGGGGGCGGGTTACCAGGTGACGGAGCTGCTGTTTGCCGGGTTGATCGCGTTTCCGGTCTATACGCTGGCCTATCATTACCGCCTGTTCGACGTGGCGCTGAGCTGGCAGGCGTTGCTGGCGACCTTTATCGGTGTGGAATTCTGCTTTTACTGGATGCATCGCAGCAGCCACCGGGTGCGCTGGTTCTGGGCCGCACATGTGGTGCATCACTCCTCGCAGCGGATGAATTTCTCCACGGCGATGCGCCAGAATGCCACCAATATCTTCAATGGCGGCTGGCTGTTCTATGTGCCGTTGGCGGTGCTGGGGCTGAATCCGGTCTGGATCGGCGTGGTCTTCGCGCTATCGCTGGTGTACCAGTTCTTCATTCACACGACGCTGGTGAACAAGCTGCATCCGGCCATCGAGTTCGTGTTCAACACGCCAAGCCATCACCGCATGCATCATGGCAAGAATCCGGGCTGCATTGACCGCAATTATGGCGGAGTGCTGATCATCTGGGACCGGCTGTTCGGCACCTTTGTCGAGGAGCAGGATATGCACGCTATCGAGTATGGCATTACCCGACCGCCGCCACGGGATGATCTGATCACCCTGTGGACGCACGAATATCAGGACATGTTCCGGGACATGCGCCAGCCCGGCAGCCTCTGGCGCCGCCTGCAACATCTGTGGCGCGCGCCAGAGTGGGAGCGGAATGAGGCTATTCCTGCACCTCGAAAGTCAGATCGGCGGCGCTGCTGAGACGAGACAGCAACGCGTTGCCCATCAGTGATGCCGGTGTCCAGAAACCACCGGGCACATCGTCGGCAATATCTTTCGCCAGGGACGCGGCGGCCTGCCCGAGGAGTTTTGCGGTGGAGCCGTAACCCGGATCGCCTGCGCCGGTAACACGCACTTGCAGCCTGGCGCCGCTGTCGGTTTTGCCGACAAAGCGCAGATCGTAGAAGCCGGCTTTCTGGGCGGCCGGGGTCGGGCCTTCGCCGGGCTTGGGCACGACAAACTTCTCCAGCACCCAGCGTGACGGCGCCAGCGCCGCAGCGGCCAGAAAGGCGCCGGTGCCGGTGGTCAGACCCAGTGCTTTCATGCGGCCGGCAAAGCCTTTGCCGGTGAGCATGGCTTCGTCATAGCGGAAGTCGTCGCCGTAGGCATTGCCCAGCAGGGCGTTGCTGCGGTGCACGATGCGGGTGTTGATCCCGGCCATCACGAAAGGCCCGGCCCAGGCATCGAAATCCGCATCGAAGGTTGGCGTGGACACATTGGCCTGGCGCACGGTAAATCCGTGATCGGGCGGGCACAGGGCGTAGGGATTGGACAGCTGCTTGCGCAAGGCGCTATCGCTGGCGGCTTCGCGGGCCACGTTCATCATGCTCGCAACGGTGCCCCCGGAGGCGCCACCCTTGGCGGCTTTGACGCGCATCTTCACGTCTGTGCAGGGGGCGCCGAAACGGGCCTGGGCCTGTTGCTGCAGAAAGAAAACCCCGAAGTCGGAAGGAATCGAATCAAAGCCACAGCAGTGCACGATGCGTGCACCGGAGGCTTTGGCCGCCGCTTCATAGCGGCTGATCATGCGCGGAATCCACTGCACCTCACCGGTCAGATCACAATAGTGGGTGCCGGTGTCGGCGCACACCTTGACCAGCGGCTCGCCATACAGGGCGTAGGGCCCCACGGTGGAGACGACCACACGGGTCTGCTGGCACAGCTGGCGCAGGCTGTCTTCGTCAGCGGCGTCAGCAACGATGACTGGCAGGCTGACGGCCTGGCTGCCCAGGTCACTGCGCACCTGCTCCAGTTTTTCCCGGGAGCGGCCTGCCAGGGCCCATTTCAGGTCACCGTCGGTGCCGAAGGTGTCTGTCAGATAACGGACAAGAATCTGGCCGACAAAGCTGGTGGCGCCGAACACCACCAGATCAAATTGTGCTGTGCTCATGGGGACTCCTGTTGGTTTGCCGCATGTGGTTTGCCGCATGGCTGCTAAAAAAGCAACGAGCCGACATGGTACGCCAGATAACGGCCGCTTTCCTGCATTGGCCAGCAACTCGCGCTATGCTGGTGCGACGACATGAGAGGAAGAGGACGCCGGGGATGAGCGACTTATTTGAAGATAAGTTCGAAGGTAAGTTTGAAGGTACGTCTGAAACGACGCCCGAAGGCTTTACACCCCTGTTCCGCAGTAGCCCGTTTACGGACCTGCTCGGGCCGCTCTACAACATGCAGACGGCATCGGGCCTGATCATCGGCCTGCGTATCGAAGAGAAGCACTGCAATGCCCGCGGGCTGATGCACGGGGGTGTCTTCAGCAGCCTGGCCGATATTGCGCTGGGCTATAACGCGGCCTTTTCCACCGACCCACCCACGCCCATGGTGACGGCGAGCCTGACGATCGACTATGCCGGCAGTGCGCGCCTGGGAGACTGGATCGAAGTGGATACCGATGTGCAGAAGGTTGGCCGCAGCATGGCGTTTGCCAACTGCTATTTCCGTGTTGGTGGTGTGCGTGTGGCACGCGCCAGCGCTGTATTCAATGTGCCTTGATGGAATGTGCCTTGATGTGTCCTTAGGCGCCTGTCAGAAGATGCCCTGCACAAACCACTGTTCGGCGGGTTTTCCTGATGCCTGGCCGGACGTCAGGTCCGGGTTGCCATGCCGCAGTCTGAACAACCAGCACAGGCTGCCGCTGGCAGGGTGATGGGCAATGTAGTAATCCCGGGCCGTGCAGCCCGGCAGGGTGTCCGCATGCCACCACTGGGTGGCCAGTCGCCGATCCGCTAACAACGGCAACAGCGGGCTGCCGCGCCAGCATAATCCGCTCCGCCCACTCTGAGGCGCCGGTTCCGGTGGATCGAGCAACCACAGGGGTTGCCGGCACCAGGGCGGGTCTGTGCCTGTTCGGGAGGCGCTGCCGGGTGTATCGGCATCTGTGTTGATGCGTGCAATGTGTGAGATGTGTGCCAGCGGGTCGTCCTCGCTCTGCGCCAGCTCTGGCAGATGATGGTCTGTGCAGCGCAGACGGCTGAGCTGCAACTGCGGCAGGCTGGCCAGTTTTTCCAGCAGGGCGATGCCATTGCTGCGGGCACCGGGTTCATGCAGCAGTGTCTCGCTCTCCGCGCTGGCGGCGCAGGGGCGGGCGCAGGTCAGGGTCAGTTTGAGCACGGGTGCGCGCAGCCGATGCTGTTCCAGGCGCCGCTCGCTGAGGGTCAGCCAGAGACCGGCATCGGCACCGGGGACGGCGCGGCGGATAATCAGACTTTCGGCCTCGCCCTGATGATCCTGCAACTGCCAGCGAATGGCGCGAGTCGCCTGGTGACGCCAACGCAGGTAGTCGCTCAGGGCCAGCAACTGCTGCTGCATGACCGGCAACAGGTGTTGGCTGGCGCTGACGGCGTCGGCAAATTCGGTGCTGATCTGAAAGCGTTCCGGTGCCGGCAGTGACACACGTGGGTCCGGGCGCTCGCCCAGCAGTTGCTCACACCACAGCAGCAGTGCCTTGCCGAAGCGTTTGCCCAGTGCCTGTCGAGGCAGTGCCAGCAGATCGCCCAGTGTGCGAAAGCCCGGTGTCTGTAGCGCCTCTCGCAATGGTTGTGCCAGCGCCAGTGACGCGATGTCTTGTTGCAGCAGCGCGCTGCAGAACGTGGCGCGGTAGGCGTTGATATCCTCGGTCTGTTCCGCAGCGCGCAGGGTTTGCAGGCTGACGTCGGCGGGGGCATGGCTGAGCTGCCAGGCTGCCAGGGGAGTATGGCCCAGGCCGGTGCGCCAGGTATGACCGCTGGCAGCCAGTCGGGCATGCAGGGCCACCAGCAGGTTTTCGCTGCCCTGGAACAGACGCAGACTGCCGCCGATGTCCAGCAACAGCCCGGCATCTCCCAGTTCATCATCGGGCGGGCGCGGTGCATACAGGCTGACGCCGGGCGTAAAGCGCAGCAGCTGCCAGCCCAGTTGCTGCAGGTATTGCTGTTCCCGGACCGGGTCCCGTTCTGTCAGTTGCAGGTTATCCGCCAGTGCATGGGCCGTGGCCAGTTTCATCCCGGGCACCAGCCCCAGCGCCTGGCTTTGCGGGCAGCAACGGTGAATGCGCTGCTGCAGGACAATGGCGCGGGGAGGTGCCGGGTCCGGGAGTGAGTGGCTGACGTGGCAGCGGATCTCCAGCGGCCACTGGGGCAGGCGCACCGCGCACCATAAAGGACGAGGCGAGCGGGTCATGTCATGGCTCCTCATGTCACGGCTCCTCTGCCGAGGCGGCACGGCGTCGTTGTCGCTTGACTGGCGAGGCAGCAGGCCGGCTGTCTGCCGGTACCGGCTTTGTCGGTGAGGGGGTCGTCGGTGAGGGAGTCGTCAGTGAAGCAGACGGTATATCAAGTGCCAGGGCGGGCTCTGGCAGTTGTTTGACCGGGGTGCCCAGACGATAGATCGCCGGTTCAGGCTCGGGGGGCTCCGCATGGGGGCGGGGCGCCTGCGGGCGTATCGGGGCGGCAACGGTCTGCGCCAGGGGCGCTGGCAGGCCGGCAGCGCGGCCCCCGGGATGCCGCAAGGCGTCCGGTCGCCAGGGCAGGGTGATCTGCTGACCGGCCCAGCCGCCAGGCTGTTTGAGCACGGTAAGACGGGCTTCATCGAGGGGGCTGTTGTGTGCCCCCGGCAGCGCTTGCCAGTGCAGGCGCAGTGGCGCCGGGGAGCCCTGTTGGCTGAAGCGCTGGTCGCGAATCAGCGTCAACCAGCAGCGGCCTTGCTGCGCGGCCAGATGCAGACGGCGCAGATGGCGGGGGTCTTTCAGGCTGGCGGGTGCCCAGAAGACCAGGGCGCTGACACTGTCCGAGGCGGCGGCTTCCAGGCAGGCGCGCAACACATGGCGGTCCTCGCCGCTACTGCGAATCACCAGCAGCCGTGTGATATCGACGCCGGCCCGGCGCAGGGCTGCGGCATTGGGCCGGGCTGGCGGGTTGGCCAGGATGATCATGCCGCTGTCGACACGGGCCAGTGCCGGCAACAGCAAGCGCAATAATCCGGGGTTGGGGGTCGGGCTGAGTAATTCGGTGAGCCCCTGTGCGGGCCAGCCGCCGTGATGCAGGGCCTGATCCAGCGCGCTGACGCCGGTCTGCCACACCGGTGGTGCAGCATCGGGCAGGGCGTCGCGCCCCCGCCAGATATCGGCACGGTGCAGCAGTTCATGGAGCGTGTCAGGGGGCGTGGCGATCTGGTTTGTCATGGCCTCAGAATACTGTCTATATGGACAGTATTTCAAGAGGCGTCAGGCTACGGCCAGCTACAAAAGGGGGTCTGACTGAGCTGGCTGTTGTAATAGCGGGCATCCCCGGTGACTTCTTCGCCGATCCACGCGGGCAGCTCGAAGGCGTCATCTTCATGGTTCAGCTCGATCTCGGCCACAATCAGGCCGTCGTTATCGCCATGGAACACATCCACTTCCCAGACATGCTCTCCGGCGGGCAGGCGATAACGGGTCTTCTCGATGCGCCCGGCAGAACACAGTGCCAGCATTTCGAGGGCGTCTGCCACGGGCACCGTGTATTCGAACTCTGCCCGGCGCGCGCCATCGTTGCGGCCCTTGACGGTGAGCCAGGCCTGATCGCCCTGAATGCGCACCCGCACCGTGGCCTCCGGGGTGTGGCTCAGATAGCCCTGGCGCAGCGTCAGGCCGGGCTGGTTTGCCAGCATGGCGGTATTGCGGACCAGGAATTTGCGTTCGATTTCCATGCCCATGATCTGTTGTTCCTCATTTCTGCGGTCAGGCGTCAGGCGCTGCGGGGCTGGCGTCGAGTCCCAGCTGATCGAATGTCAGTGTAAGCGAAAGCGCCCGGTAGCGGTCCATCAGTTCGCCCGGCAGATAGAAATCCGGATCATCCATGAAAAAATAGTGAGACACGCCGATACCACAGCGGTAGCGCTGGCGCAGGGCGGTGAGGTTGTCACCCAGCGCTTCCAGTTTGCTCAGCAGTGCTTCGAAGTGTTCACGGTGGCTGGCGTGCTGGTCCAGATTGCTGGCCAGTATCCAGCGATTCTCCATGCGCCGTGCTTCCGGGGTCAGCGCGCTGTACGACTCTCCCTGGCGCCAGATGTCGTCCGGTGTGCGATCAGCGATCCGGGTAATCACATCGGGGTCGTCGTCGAAGCCGAACACGGCAAAATACACGTGGTGCTCAATCATTGCGGGCGCAACTCACGATTGATGCGCAGCTCATCCACGGCGAACCCCAGTGCGGCGGCATGGTCTTCCAGCAGGGCGTATTCGCGGGCGCTGATGTCCGGCGTGCGGGCCAGGAACCATAAATAGTTGCGATTGGGGGCGCCGACCATGGCGAGCTGGTAATCGTCATCCAGATACAGGATCCAGTAGTCGCCCCTGGCCAGGCCTGGCAGAAGGCGACTGATCCAGGTGTCGAACTGTACGGTCAGGCGCGCCGGTTGGCTGCTGTCGGTCACCTCAGCCATGCCGGTGGCCTGGCGGGGCTCGTCCCCCTCACGTTGGCAAGTGTTGATGACCTGCAGGCGCTGCGCGTCCAGCAGGACATAGTCGGCGGTCGAGTCATAGCAGCCCCGCTGGAAGAATTGCGGCAGGCGAGCGATCTCATACCAGGTGCCGGTATAGCGTTGCAGATCCACATCATCAACGACGGCCAGCGGCTCGTGGCTGCGGCTGCAGGCGCTGAGCCCCAGTATGCAGAGGCTGGCCATCAGCAGGGCGCTTGTTGGCCAGGACGTCGGCCAGGACAGGTATCGCATTGTTATTCTCGGTGGTTAACAGTTCTCGGTCTCGGTCAACAGTGGTTCAGGGGTGGCGAGGCCACGGCCCTACTGTAGCAGCTTATGATTGTGTGGCGGGAGGGCGCTTGTCGGGCTGACAGGCTCGCGCAAATTGCTGGCGGGCGGGGCTACAGCGCAATGGCTGCATGCTATACTCCGCAGCCGCTGGCCCTGCTGGCGCCAGCATGCCTGAACAGTGGGCCTGGCCAGCAGGCCCGGACAGGCCAGTAATGGCCCGGACTGCCTTCTGAAAACAGACATCACGCTGCGCATGACTGACCTGGTCCATATTGAATCCTGTGCATTGTGGATGTGCAGCATGAATGTGCGGGAGAGGCTCATTGGTGAATGACCCGAATGACAGGCATGGCAATGCGCCTTTGTCGCAGGTGGAACTGTCGCAGGTGGACCTGTCGCAGGTGGGCCTGCTGCAGGTGGATGCGCTGGGCTGTGAGCGCGATGACCGCACCCTGTTTGCCGGGCTGAGTTTCACTGCCGGCGCCGGGGATATCTGGCAGGTGGCGGGGCCCAACGGCGCGGGCAAGACCACGCTGCTGCGCATTCTGGCGGGCCTGTTCGGGTTTTATGACGGCCGTCTGCGCTGGCAGTTACCGGCAACGCTGCGCGAAAGCATGCTGTATCTGGGACATCGCGCGGGGCTGCGTGAAGAGCTGACACCGCTGGAAAACCTGAGCTGGCTCAGTGCACTGCATGGCCAGAAGCAGGATGCTGCATTGATGGCAGCCTTGTCTGCGGTGGGGCTGGGCGGATTCGAGGATCTGCCGGTGGCGCACCTGTCCGCCGGGCAGAAGCGTCGTGTGGCGCTGGCCCGGCTGTGGTTGCCCGGCAAGCCGGTCTGGATTCTGGACGAGCCGTTTACCGCGATTGATGCCGACGGCGTCGCGCTGGTCGAGGCGCAGCTGCGCAGCCACGCTGCGGCGGGTGGGCTGGTGATCTATACGTCCCACCACCAGCTGGCGGCAGATACGCGACAGATACTGCTGGGCCAGGGCGAAGCGCGTATCAATACAGCCCACGCGGGAGCCGCAGCATGAAGGGCTTCAGCGCGACCTTGCGACGGGAAGTGCTGTTGGCGATGCGCTCGCCAGCGGAGGTGATCAATCCGTTGTTCTTCTTTGTTGTGGTCGTCAGCCTGTTTCCGCTGGCGGTCTCGCCGGCACCTGAGCTGTTGCGGGAGATGGCGCCGGGGGTGATCTGGGTGGCGGCGCTGCTGGCCGTGATGCTGTCGCTGGACGGGTTGTTCCGCACCGATGAGGAAACCGGGGTGCTGGACCAGCTGCTGGTGGCGCCGGTAGAGCTGTATTTCACCGTGCTGGCCAAGATTCTCGCCCACTGGTTACTGGTGGGTTTGCCACTGGTGCTGGTGGCGCCAGTGCTCGGTTATATGTTGCAGCTGCCGGTATCCGTGCTGGGCACTCTGATGTCGGGGCTACTGCTGGGCACACCATCGTTAATGGTGATCGGTGCCATTGGCGCATCCCTCACGGTAGGTTTGCGCCGGGGGAGTATGCTGTTGGCACTGCTGGTGTTGCCGCTGTACATCCCGGTGCTGGTGTTTGGCGCGGGCAGCCTGGGCCGCGCGCTTGAAGCACTGCCGGTGAATCCGGTGCTGGCCGTGCTGGGTGCCGTGCTGGCCCTGGCGCTGAGCCTGGGGCCCTTTGCGATAGCGCTGGGGCTGCGCATTTCCACTGGCGACTGACACGCCGTATCAAGCACAAAGAGTTTGAACGTTATGCAGGAATCGCGGGCAGTACACAGATCACAGACCACGGGTAGCGCGAAGCTGCCGGGTCATTTTTACCTGATCAGTCTGGTGGCGCTGCTGGCGGCGGTGCTGACCTGGTTTATCTGGTCGGCGCCGGTGCGGCCGCGCACTGTCTGGCTCGGTGGTGGCTGGGTGTTCGGGGTAGCCTTTTATTTCGGCGCCCTGCGCTACCCGGACCTGTACTGGCGCACCCTGGAGCGCTGGTATCATGAACTGGGTTCGCCACGTTATTTCTATCGCTTCAGCGGCCTGTGGCTGCCATGGCTGGTGGGTATTGCCGTGGTGCTGTGCCTCACAGGCCTGATCTGGGGGCTGGCCTTTGCGCCACCCCATCATGAGCAGGGCAACAGTTATCGCATCATCTATTTGCATGTGCCGGCGTCCAGCGCCGCGTTGATGGGCTACATGGCCATGGGCGTTGCCGGCCTGGTGGCCCTGGTCTGGCGCCTGAAAATGGCTGAAATCATGATCAAGGCCATCGCCCCGTTCGGCGCGGTGATGGCGGCCATCTCCCTGATCAGCGGCGCTATCTGGGGCCGGCCGACATGGGGCACTTACTGGATATGGGATGCCCGCCTCACCTCCATGCTGATTCTGCTGTTTCTGTATCTGGGCGTGATTGCCCTGCAGAATGCGATCCGCGACCCGCGCCAGGCGGGGCGGGCAGCGAGCCTGCTCAGCGTGGTGGGGGTGATCAACGTGGTTATCGTGCGTTATTCCGTGGACTGGTGGCAGAGCCTGCACCAGGGCAGTTCCATGAGCATGTTCGGTACGGCGGGCAGCGCCATTCACCCGAGCATGCTGGCGCCGCTGTTGTTGTCCATGTTCGGCATCTACTTCCTGTACGCGGTCACGGTGCTGATCCGCGCCCGCACAGAAATTCTCTGGCGTGAGCGCAAGAGTAACTGGGTGCGCGAGGAGGTGAGCTGATGTATTTCGATTCTTTCGCCGAACTCTGGCAGATGGGCGTGCACGGCCCGTTTGTCTGGAGCGCATTCGGTATTTGTGTTGCCCTGATTCTCCTGAATGTGGGCGTTGCGGTGTACCAGGGTCGTCGGGTACGTCGTGATCTGAAGCGCATCATTCGACGACAGATAATGCAGGAGAAGCAATGAATCCGGTACGCAAACAACGTCTGCTGATTACGCTCGGGGCCCTCGCAGGCCTGGCACTGGCGACAGGGTTGTTGCTGTATGCGATATCCGCAAATATCAATCTGTTCTATACCCCGCAGCAGGTTGCAGAGGGTGAGGCGCCGGTGGGCCAGCGTATGCGCGTAGGGGGGCTGGTGGTGGAGGGCTCGGTACGCCGTGATCAGGAGACCCTGGAAAACGCCTTCGACCTGACTGACGGCCTGGGCACCTTTACCGTTTATTATGTCGGCATCCTGCCGGATCTGTTTCGCGAAGGGCAGGGCATCGTGGCCAATGGCACCCTGATCAGCACAACCCGCTTTGATGCCACGGAAGTGCTGGCCAAGCATGATGAGCAATATATGCCACCGGAAGTGCTGGAAGCCTTGCAACGTGCCGGCCACCCGAGTGTGGATGGCTCTGCGTATGAAGTGGAAGAGGGCGTTTCCTACTGACGAGCAGATGGCTGATGAGGTCTGATGTAGATCACTTCAAATATATACTTGATAATCATTATCATTATGGTTAGTATCTGTACCTGAGATCAGATAACCGGATGCGGACCATGTACGTTTGTCTCTGCAAGGGCGTCACTGACAACCAGATACGGGAAGCGGCCCACCAGGGCTGCGGTAGTTTGCGCGATCTTCGTCGGGAACTCGGGGTAGGTGGTCAGTGTGGAAAGTGTGTCCGGGAGGCGCATGAGGTGCTCAGGGATACCCGTGCCCTGACATCTGCGCAGTCCCAGGCAGCCGCAACGTACGGTGGTCACTGCACCGGTGCTACGCCAGCCATGCCCGTCATGCCCATCATGTACGTGCCACAGCCAGCTTGATCTCGTTTTATCCGGTCTCCCCTGACCAACCCTGACGGCTCTCTGCAGTGATGCTGCTGAGAGTCGTTTTTATTCCTGCTTCGTCTTCCTGTCGCCGCTGTGAATGCGCGGTTGCAGTCATCTCCGGCTCCCCCGACAATAGCGTCACCCGCGATGTTCTGATGGAGACAAGCTATGCGTGGTGACGCAAAAGTCATTGAATTTCTGAACAAGGCACTGGCCAATGAGCTGGTGGCGATCAACCAGTACTTCCTGCACGCACGCATGTACAAGGACTGGGGGCTGGAGAAGCTGGCCGAGAAGGAATACGAAGAGTCCATCGACGAAATGAAGCATGCGGATCAGCTGATCCAGCGCATTCTGTTCCTGGAAGGGCTGCCCAACCTGCAGGACCTGGGGCGCCTGAAAATCGGCGAAAACACGCGCGAAATGCTCGAGTGTGATCTCAAGCTGGAGCACGAAGCCGTGCCGCTGCTGAAAGAAGCCATCGCTTACTCTGATTCCGTCAAGGACTATGTGTCCCGCGATGTGTTCAACAGCATCCTGGAGTCAGAAGAAGAGCATATCGACTGGCTGGAAACCCAATTGGGCCTGATCGACAAGGTTGGCCTGGAAAATTATCTGCAGAAACAGATGGAAACGGCCTGATTCCTGCGATGATTTTCTGACCATCTGTGGTTTCAAATACGACGCCCTGTGTGACATGCCTGTCACACAGGGCGTTTTTCGTTGAGCGCCTGTCGTTAAACGCTTTTTCAGATATCCGAGACGGCAAATTCACCGGAACCCGGTAGCTGTGTGATCAATTCGGCCCCGAGCAGCGCTGCCGGAGTGCTGTAGCCACCACGGGTGTCCTGGCTGTTCAGCAAATGCGCGGTGACGGCCAATGCCCCGTCGATGGTCAGGCTGTAGCCGTTGGCCGTACGGATCCGCACGACCTTGCCTGTGCCGTCTGCATTGCGCGCCTCACCCCACACCCAGGTAGGCAGCCTGGCACGGGTGCTGGCATCCGGCCCTTTCACGTTGCGATCAATGAACCCCTTGAGCTTTCCCTGCAGCCACTGGCTGCCCAGCAGGGGCCGCACCAGATTGCCCAGGCGTGCGCCGAGAATGGCCGCAGCGGGCAATGGCACCCAGGTATCGATATTGGCAATGCCGGTGGTGCTGTAAGCGGTGGACACATCCCCCCAGGGAATGGTCATGGCGCGGCGGGGGCCCTGACCGAAGTCGATGCGTCGGCGGCCCCAGGCGAGGGGCATATCCTGAATGCGGCCATCGCGACGTATCTGGCAGCCGTTGCCCAGCCCTTCCACAACGGTTTTTGCGGTGCCGGGGGACAGGCCTGAAGCGGTTTCGAAGCCCAGCGACAGATGGGTGGCATCCGGCACCAGTTCTTTCAGGCGCAGTGCCACACAATCCGTGGGAATGACGTCGAAGCCGACGCCCGGGCAGAGCAGGACACCGGCCGCCCGGGCCCGCTCGTGCTGGGCGCGGGCATGCTCGAACACGGGGATCTCGCCGGTGATATCGAGGTAATGAGCGCCGGCGGCAAGGCAGCCCTCAATCATCGGGCTGCTGGTGGCGGAGAAGGGGCCGGCGCAATGCAGCACCAGATCAATGCCCGCAAGCCCCGCGGCCACTGACGCCGGGTCGTCCAGCGTAAAGGCACGCCAGGGCAGCCCCAACCCTGACGCCAGTGGTTGCAGCCGGTTTTCGTTGCGGCCAGCCAGGACCGGTTTCAGGCCCCGGCTGACGGCTTCCCGGGCGATCAGTTCGCCGGTGTAGCCGTTTGCACCATAGATCATCCATTGCATGGTCGTATCCCCGTTGAAACAAAACCCGATTATGCATGCCTGACGTCCCGGCACCCTGTCCGACGGGGACACTCGCAAAGCCTTTGATGCGAATACGAAAAATTGCTGCCGCGCACGCTTGACGAACGCGGACCTATTCGGAATAATGCGCATCCTCTTGAGGCGTCAGGCAACATAGCGGTCTCGAGAAGGCGATATGACGGTTTATGCACCCGTAGCTCAGTTGGATAGAGCGTCTGGCTACGAACCAGAAGGTCGGAGGTTCGAATCCTTCCGGGTGTACCAAAAAAACAGGGTCTGCAGCGATGCAGGCCCTTTTTTTTGGGAACGGTTTCTCGTGCCGCAACCTGCTGATTTACATGGTGTGATAGTTCTGGTCACCCCTGCCTGTAATTGCTTATTGTCGACAATCCCGGTACATTTCGCCGCTCTGGGGCATGGGTGAGCACAAGTCCAAAAGGCTTGCTGTCACTGATGATCCGGCCACTTCAGGAAAGGGGTGTTTGTGATGGACGAGTTGATGACACAGGGCCTGGAGCTGATGCTCACCGGTATCGGTGTAGTGTTCGTTTTTCTGATTACCCTGGTTGTTCTGATGACGCTGATGTCAGCGCTGGTCAACCGCTTCCTTCCCGAGCCGGCACCTGTCCCGGCACCGGCCGACGCCGGTGATACTGATCCCTCTGCCGCTTCCGGCGGCGCACAGCCTGTGTCCCCCCGGGTGCTGGCCATCATTCAGGATGCCGTGCGTCAGCACCGCGCGCGCCGTTCATAACCGCTTGCACAGAACACAATCAAGGGTCTGGCCATGAGTGAGAAAAAGCCGCTTGGCATTACCGATGTGGTGTTGCGCGACGCCCATCAGTCGCTGTTTGCCACCCGGTTACGGATCGACGACATGCTGCCGATTGCCGGCAAGCTGGACGAGGTCGGTTTCTGGTCTCTGGAATCCTGGGGTGGGGCGACCTTTGACGCCTGCATTCGCTATCTGGGCGAAGACCCCTGGGATCGTATCCGTGAGCTCAAGGCCGCCATGCCGAAAACGCCCCAGCAAATGCTGCTGCGTGGTCAGAACCTGCTCGGTTATCGCCACTACGCCGATGATGTTGTGGACAAATTTGTCGAACGGGCGGCGGTGAATGGTGTAGACGTGTTCCGCGTCTTTGATGCCATGAATGATATGCGCAACATTCATCGCGCCATTGATGCCGTGCTCAGGCAGGACAAGCATGCACAGGGAACCATGTCCTATACCGTGAGCCCGGTTCACACCATTGATATGTGGGTGGATCTGGGCCGCAAGATCGAGGACATGGGCGCACACTCCATCTGTATCAAGGATATGGCGGGGCTGCTCAAACCCTATGTGGCCTACGAACTGGTGAGCAAACTGAAAGCTGCCGTGAATATCCCCATTCACATGCAGTGCCATGCCACCACCGGCTTGTCCACCTCCACCATCCTCAAGGCAGCCGAAGCGGGAATCGACAATGTGGATACCGCGATTTCGTCGATGTCGATGACCTATGGCCACAGCCCCACGGAATCCGTGGTGGCCATTCTCGAGGGCACCGAGCGTGATACCGGCCTGGATATTCTGTTGCTGGAAGAGATAGCGGCCTACTTCCGCGAAGTGAGAAAAAAATACGCGAAATTCGAGGGCAGCCTGCGGGGTGTCGATTCACGCATTCTGGTGGCGCAAGTGCCTGGCGGTATGCTGACCAACATGGAAAGCCAGCTGCGCGAGCAGAATGCCGGCGACCGTCTTGATGAAGTACTGGAAGAAATCCCCCGCGTGCGCGAGGACCTGGGCTTCATTCCGCTGGTGACGCCGACGTCGCAGATCGTCGGCACCCAGGCCGTGCTGAATGTGCTGGCGGGCGAACGCTACAAGGCGTTCTCGAAAGAAACCCGCGCCGTACTGCGCGGTGAGTACGGTGCCTCGCCAGCCCCCTTCAATCAGACACTGCAGGAACGCGCCCTGGAAGGGGACGCGCTGATGACGTGCCGGCCGGCAGATGTGCTGGACAATGAAATGGACCGGCTGACGGATGAGCTGACCGCCGAAGCGAAAGAGAAGGGCATCACCCTGGCCGAGGGTGAGCGCCGCGTTGATGACGTGCTCACCTACGCCCTGTTCCCGCAGATCGGCCTGAAGTTCCTGGCCCATCGCGGCGACCCGGATGCCTTCGAACCGGTGCCCACTGGCAAGGAAGGCAGCCTGGTGACCACCGACGACGGCGAAGAAATCTATACCGTCAAGGTGGAGGGCAACGACTATACCGTGACCGTCAGCAACGGTGGCGATGTCACGGGTATTCGTGCGCTCAATGATGGTGCTGATGCCGCCCCCGCCGCGTTGCCCGAGGGCAAGGGTGAGCCGGTGCCGGCGCCCCTGGCAGGCAACATCTTCAAGGTGCTGGTGAAGCCCGGGCAGCAGGTAAAGGAAGGGGAAAAAATCATGGTGCTTGAGGCCATGAAAATGGAAACCGATGTTTCCGCCCCGCGCGCCGGCACCATTGCCGCCGTCAATGTAAAGGAAGGCGATGCGGTGACCGTGGGCGATGCCCTGGTCTCCCTTGCCTGACGGAGGCTCCATGGAACGTCTGGAAAAACTCTGGCACAGCACGGGCATCTATCACATGGAGCCCGGCCAGGCGCTGATGATCCTGATCTGCCTGGCATTGCTGTACATGGCCATCGTGCGCAAGTTCGAGCCACTGTTGCTGCTGCCCATCGGTTTCGGTGGCCTGCTGGCCAATATCCCTGTGGCCGGGCTAGCGGAATCTGCAGTCAGCCAGGCGCTGCATCTGGGCAGCCCCGAGGTGGTGGCGGGTATGGCGCAGTTGCTGGGCCTGGATGCCGAGAGCGGCACCCGCACGCTGTATAGCGCCTACTATGCCGCAGAGCCGGCACTGCGCAGCCAGCTGCATGAGCTGGCGCTGGCTGCCAACTATACCGATGGCCTGCTGCATCTGATTTATGAAGTGGGTCTGGCTACCGGCGTATTCCCGCTGCTGATTTTTCTGGGTGTCGGCGCAATGACCGACTTCGGACCGCTACTGGCCAACCCCCGCACATTGCTGCTGGGCGCGGCGGCCCAGTTCGGTATCTTTGCTGCGCTGATTGGTGCTCTGGCACTGAACTATGTGGGGCTGGATTTCTCGGTTGCCCAGGCGGCCTCCATCGGCATCATCGGCGGGGCAGACGGCCCCACGGCGATCTACGTGACCTCGCGCCTGGCACCGGAGTTACTTGGCGCCGTAGCGGTGGCGGCCTATTCCTACATGGCACTCGTACCGCTGATACAACCCCCCATCATCCGCCTGCTGACGACCCGCAAGGAACGCGAAATTCGTATGGAGCAACTGCGCCCGGTCAGCCGCGCAGAGAAAATCATCTTCCCGATCCTGCTGCTGCTTCTGGTGGCACTGGTGCTGCCTGACGCGGCCCCGCTGCTCGGCATGTTCTGCCTCGGTAACCTGATGAAGGAATCCGGTGTGGTCAGCCGTCTGGTGGACACCACCAGCAACGCACTGATCAATGTGGTAACGATTCTGCTGGGCCTCGCCGTGGGCGCCAAGCTCGGCGCTGAAGGTTTCCTGGTACCGCAGACGCTGGGTATCATCGTGCTGGGCCTGGCCGCGTTCTGCATCGGTACGGCCAGTGGTGTGCTGATGGGCAAGCTGATGAGCAAACTGTCGCGCACGCCAATCAACCCGATCATCGGCGCCGCCGGGGTTTCCGCTGTGCCGATGGCGGCCCGCGTTGCCAACAAGGTAGGCCTGGAAGCCAACAACCAGAACTTCCTGCTCATGCACGCCATGGGCCCGAACGTCGCCGGCGTCATCGGCTCCGCAGTCGCCGCCGGCGTCCTCCTCAACTTCGTCGGTTAACCCATCGCTCAACCAGAAAAAAGGCGCCCTCAGGCGCCTTTTTCACATTCTCCAACCCCCCCTCACTTCTCAACAAACGCACGCTCAATAACATAATGCCCAAGTTCCCCACCCCGGGTTTCACGAAAGCCACGCCCATCCAGCAACGCGCAGATATCCTTGAGCATGGCCGGGCTCCCACACAGCATGAAGCGATCATGCTCCGGATCCATATCCGGCAACCCGACATCGCTGAACAGTTTGCCGTTGTCCATCAGCGTCGTCAGACGGCCCTGATTGCGAAACGGCTCGCGGGTGACGGTGGGATAGTAGATCAGCTTGTCACGCACCATCTCCCCGAAGAACTCGTTGTGCGGCAATTCGTTCTCGATCACATCCCGATAGGCCAGCTCAGACACATGGCGCACGCCATGGGTCAGGATGACCTTGTCATACTGCTCGTAGACTTCCGGGTCCTTGATGATGCTCATGAAGGGCGCGAGGCCGGTGCCGGTGCTGAGCAGGTAGAGATTGCGGCCCGGCAGCAGGTGATCGGGGACCAGTGTGCCGGTGGGCTTGCGGCTGACCAGTACTTCATCGCCCACCTGGATTTGCTGCAGGCGCGAGGTCAGCGGGCCGTCGGGGACCTTGATGCTGAAGAACTCCAGCTCTTCTTCGTAATTGGCGCTGACGATGCTGTAGGCGCGCAGCAGGGGACGCTGTTCGACTTGCAGCCCGATCATGGTGAAGTGCCCGTTCTTGTAACGGAAGCCGGGATCGCGGCTGGTGGTGAAGCTGAACAGGGTGTCATTCCAGTGGCGCACGCTGGTGACGGTCTCGGTGTTCAAGTTCGACATGCCTGAAGCTCCTGATGACGTGGCGCACAGCAGCCTGTGCAGACTGGCGTGCGGAGAGAGTGACACTGTAACCAGTGGCGTTTAATCGGTAAAATGGGATATTCTGATTTAGCTTATTGATAAATACGATTGATGATGGCATCGCTGATGGGGCGCTCATGCGGTACACACTGAGGCAACTGGAAGTATTTCTGGCCACGGCGCGGCTGGAGAACATCACCCGCGCGGCGGCGAGCCTGGCCATGTCACAGTCGGCGGCCAGTGGCGCCCTGCGGGAAATGGAGCAGCAGTTCGGCATCGCGCTGTTTGACCGTGCCGGCAAGCGGCTGCGGCTGAATGATCTGGGCCGTGCGTTGCTGCCGCGTGCCGAGGGTTTGCTGGAGCAGGCCGGGGAGCTGGAGCAGATGTTGGCCGGCCACAGTGAGGGCGGTGAGTTGCGCGTGGGGGCGACGCTGACCATCGGCAACTACCTGGCAGTGGGCATCATGGCGCGTTACATGAGTGAGGTGCCTGATGCGCGGGTGGTGCTGGAGGTGGACAATACCGAGCATATCGCCGAGGCGGTGCTGCATTTTCGTCTGGATGTGGGGCTGATCGAGGGCGAGTTTCATCACCCGGACCTGGACGTGACGCCCTGGCGGGATGATGACCTGATGGTGTTCTGTGCGCCGGATCATCCGCTGGCGGGCAGGACGGCGCTCTCGGATGCGGACCTGGAGGCGGCCACCTGGATTCTCCGCGAACCCGGTTCAGGCACCCGGCAGACGTTTGATCGTGCCATGCATGGCGTGTTGCCGGGGTTGAACGTCCTGCTGGAGCTGCAGCACACTGAGGCAATCAAGCGTGCCGTGGAGGCTGGGCTGGGTATTGGCTGTCTGTCCCGGGTGACCCTGGTGGAGGCGTTCCGTCGGGGTAGCCTGGTGCCGTTGCCTGTGCCGCACCGGGATTTTTCCCGGCAGTTCTATTTTGTGCTGCACCGGCAGAAATACCGCAGCCATGGTATTGCCCGCTGGCTTGGGCTGTGTGCCAGCGCTGCCGCCTGACACGGCCATCAACACGACAAACAACTACAACAACCGGATGCTGTTCTCGTGGATGCTGAAATCATTGTACTGGGTGCGGGCTTTGCAGGCTTGAGTGCCGCCGATGCGTTGACCCGTGCCGGACGCAAGGTGCTGTTGCTGGAGGCCCGTGATCGGGTTGGCGGGCGTACGCTCACGGAACACTACGGTGATGATCTGTGGCTGGATCTTGGCGGCCAGTGGCTGGGGGTGGGACAGACACAGATGTACGCGCTGGCCGCGCGTTTCGGCAAGACCATCTGGCCGATGCATGTGGCGGGTCGCAATGTCCTGCATGTGAACGAGCGTCGGCGTACCTATCGCGGGCTGATTCCCTGGCGCGTGTCCCCCTGGGCACTGGCGAATATCAGCTGGGGATTCCTGCGGCTGGAGCAGATGGCCCGGCGGGTCCCTGTGGAGGCGCCCTGGCAGGCGGCGAACGCCGCGGTGCTGGATGCCCAGTCAGTGGGGGACTGGATGCGGCGTAACCTGCACAGCCGTGTGGCATTTGATGTCTTGCGGGTAGCGGTGGAGAGCGTTTTTGCCACGCATCCGGATGATATCAGCCTGCTGCATGCCCTGTTTTATATGCACAGCGGCGGCGGTCTGGCGTCGTTGACGTCATCCCGTAACGGCGCGCAACAGGATCGAGTCTCCGGTGGTTTGCAGGGGCTGGCGGGTGCGTTGGCTGCGGGCTTGCAGGAACAGGATGTGCCGGTGTTGCTTGATCAGCCGGTGCTGTCGGTGGTGCAGTCCGGCAACCGGGTCAAGGTACATACCGCCCGGGGTGTGTACGAGGCTGCGCGAGTGATCTCCACCTTGCCGCCGGTGTTGGCGGCACAGGTGGATTTCCGGCCCGGCCAGCCGGCTGCACGGGAGCAGTGGTGCCAGGAGCTGGCGCCAGGCCGGGTCATCAAGTGTTTTGCGGTCTATGACCGGCCGTTCTGGCGAGAGGAGGGGTTGTCGGGTTCGGCGGTGGGTGATGCGCCGCCTATGCATGTGGCGTTTGATGCGACGCCGCCGGACACCGAACAGGGCATTCTGATGGGCTTTATCGAGGGCCGTGCCGCTGAGCAGTGGGCGCTGGCCAGCGTTGAGGAGCGGCAGCAAGTGGTGACGGCGGCGTTCGCGCGATTCTTTGGCCCGCGTGCGCGCCAGCCACGGCGCTATCTTGATCATGTCTGGGCCAACGAGACCTGGTCCAGAGGCTGCTACGCCGGGGTCGCGCCGCCGGGGCTGCTCAGCCGCCTGGGTGCATCGGTGCGCACGCCCCACGGGCGTGTCCACTGGGCAGGCACAGAAACGGCCAGCCACTGGAATGGCTATATGGAAGGCGCCGTGCGTTCGGGGTTGAGGGCTGCCGAGGAGGTCATGCAGGCCGGGATTTGACCCCCGCGCCGGTGTCATTGATGATCAGGGCTGACTTGTTACTCTGGACCTAGCGACCCGATGGCGCGCCTGCACCCCCGTCTTGAAGATGCCTTGCCGCTGTTGCCGGCGAATCGTCCTGTTCATCTTGTCACCCGTCATTCAGTACGCGAGCTGGCCCGCAATGGCTTTGCCGATTACCGGCTGCCGCTGACACCGGAGGGTGTGGCCATGGCGCGGGACTGGGGCCGGCGTATGCCGCGATCGGTGTCTGCGTTCTACTCCAGCCCGGTGGGGCGTTGTGTGGATACGGCCGTGGCGATGCATGAAGGGGGCAGGGAGGTCGGCCTGGTCAGCCATGAACTGTTGCTGGATCACGAGCCGTGCCTGGTGGAGCCGGGGTGCTACGTACAGGATATCGAGCGCGTGGGGCCCCTGTTCTTCGAACTGGGCGCGGTGGGCTTCGTTAATCGGCATCTGCGCGGTGATCTGCAAGGCGTGCTGGCGCCGGAGGCCGGGCTCCGCAAGATGGGCGAATACCTGCTCGCCCGTGAGCCGGTGCCAGGGGCGATGGCCGTCCATGTGACCCACGATACGATTCTGGCCGCCTTCGTGGCCGGGCTGATGGCACGCAGCGAAATCAGCGATCAGGACTGGCCCTGGATGATGGAAGGGCTCTGGCTGTGGTTTGATGACGGCGAGTTGCACTGGGTGTGGCGTGGTGAGCCTGGACGACGGACGTTGCCCGGCTGAACGTATCGGCTGGACCGTGATGCCACCGTCCAGCCGACAGGATCATCAATCGGCGTAAAACAGATATTCCAGCATGCGTTCTTCTGCTGTGCCCATACCACTGCCCGGCATGCCATCAGCGGTGTGGAATGTGCTGAAGAACACCTGTCCTGCATTTTCTCCATGGGGAAAGCGAAGCGTCAGCACCCGGCTGCCACCCAGGTCAGTGACTAATGGCGTGACCGCGGGATCAGTGGGTGCCAGTACATCATCGCCGTAACCGGTCAGCAGAAAGCGGCCATTGCTGTCTACGCAAGCGTTGCCGTTACCGCAGGGCATCGTGCGGAGCCAGCCGCGCAGCGCACTGTCTGTGACTTGCACCCGGTCTCCCCAATCAACGCTCCCGGCCCCTTCGTCCGGATCAACATAACCGTAAAACGACTGAGAGACCCATTTACTGGACAGGTCAGTGACGTACAGCAGGCCTCCCTGCCTGACAAACTCCGTAAGGGCGTTCTGCCAGTCGGCATAATCAGGCTCAGGTGCATCGCAGTTGACGTAGAGGATGTCGTATTCCATCAGGGGCAGCAGGCCACCGGCCCCCGGTGTAAACAGCGCCTCCATGTCTGGATAGTCTTCACCAATGCCCCCATAGGGGCGCGAGCCGATATACAGGTCGAAGGTCTCGCTGCCCAGCCAGTCCGGCTCCTGACATACCCCAGGCAGGTCACAGATGTCGTAGCCCTCTGTCATTGCCATGGCGGTGCGCGGCTGCCCATCTGTGTGGTGGGTGTGCTGATGAGAGTGTTGATGCGCGTGTTGCGAAGAGGAATGTCTATCCGCAGGCATGGACCTGGCCAGCGCAGTGCTGCCTGTCCCCGGATTGCTCGTCATGCCAAGGTGTATCAGCACCTCCTCGATCTGATCGTATATCCCCGTGATAACGGCGATGCGCGGTGCGCCCGCGTTTGCATCGGCCGGGAAAGGGAGAGCGCCAATATAGCTGCCCAGCGCGTCGGTACTGGCCTGGCCCGACCATTTGCCTTTGGAGAAAGCCAGCGGCAAGGTGCCCGGCAAGGGGTCCACGGCGCCGAATTCAAGTACGAAAAAGCCGTGCTCATCGGTGCAGCCCCACGGTTCGCTGCCGGCGGGTGGCGCCGCACAGCCCGTCTGCGCGCTGCGCATCGTGGGCATACTCAGGCCGCTGCCGGAGCCGGTGTAATAAACCGTGACCCCGGGTATGGGGGTTTCGCCATTGGGCGCTGTGATCTGGCCGCTGAGGCCGGTTGCGCCGGGCTCGGGTGGTACCGCCTGCTCAGGGCGATCAGTCGCGCTGCCCCCACTGCTTCCGCCACCGCCGCAGGCGGCCAGCAACAGAGCGAGCAGTCCCGGCAGGGTGCTAATGGTCATACTTTTCATGATGGTAACCCCGTTCAATATCATCCTTGTGTGCCCCCGTGCCGACAGGTCCCCGGGACGCCCCTTTTAATGCCACAGTCGGCCTGTGTGCTTCCAGTAACGCGATCACAACCTCATAATCAGCGTGGTAAACAGCCTCCGGGGTAACAAGTCCCCCAGCTTGAAAAGTCTGAATGTGCCCTCATCATCACGTCAGGCCGTATAGGCTGTACAGGCAGGCTATACAGGCCTGATGGCATTTCTGGCTGTCTATCCGTAGCAAGGGGTATCTTTTGACTGCACTTTCCATCCGTCACCTCACCAAGACCTACGCTAACGGGGTTCAGGCACTGAAGGACATCAGTCTGGATGTCCGCAAAGGCGAGTTCTTTGCATTGCTCGGCCCCAATGGGGCTGGCAAGTCCACGACCATCGGTATCGTCAGCTCACTGGTCAACAAGAGCGGTGGCGAGGTGACGGTGTTCGGGCACTCCCTGGACGAGGAGCGGGGCAAGGCCAAACGCCTGATTGGTGTGGTGCCACAGGAATTCAATTTCAATCAGTTCGAGAAGGTCTTCGATATTGTCGTGACCCAGGCCGGGTTCTACGGCATCCCCGCCGCGCAGGCGCGCCAGCAGGCGGAAAAGTACCTGCGCAAGCTGGGCCTGTGGGACAAGCGTGACAGTGCGGCGCGGCAACTCTCTGGCGGCATGAAACGCCGCCTGATGATCGCCCGTGCGCTGGTGCATGAGCCGGAGTTGCTGATTCTGGACGAGCCGACGGCGGGCGTGGATATCGAGTTGCGACGCTCCATGTGGGATTTCCTCACAGAGCTGAACGGCCTGGGCAAGACCATCATCCTCACCACCCATTACCTTGAGGAAGCGGAATCCCTGTGTCGGCGGATCGCGATTATCGATCACGGCGTGATTGTCGAAAACACGGATATGAAATCCCTGCTGGAAAAGCTGCAGGTGGAAACCTTTATTCTGGATCTGGCTGAGCCGGTGACCGAAGCGCCGGAGCTCAACGGCTTCGAAGTACGTTGGCGTGATGAGCGCACGCTGGAAGTGGCAGTGCCCAAGAGCGAGGCACTCAACAGTGTCTTTCAACAACTGGCGGCGAAAAATATTTCCGTGATGAGTATGCGCAACAAGGCCAACCGCCTGGAAGAGCTGTTCCTGAGGCTGGTGGAACGTAACCTGCCCGAGGAGTCGACGTCATGAGCCTGTACCAGCAATGGGTAGCGTTCCTGACGCTGGTGGTGAAGGAGATTCGCCGTTTTCTGCGCATCTGGCCGCAGACGCTGCTGCCGCCTGCCATCACCATGGCGTTGTACTTTGTCATCTTCGGGAATCTGATCGGCAGCCGCATCGGTGAGGTCGGCGGTTTCGATTACATGCAGTACATCGTGCCGGGGCTGATCATGATGAGTGTGATCCAGAACAGCTACGGCAATGTGGTCAGCTCTTTTTATGGCACCAAGTTCCAGCATTCCATCGAGGAAATGCTGGTGTCGCCCATGTCATCCGTGGTGATTCTCAGCGGCTATGTCGCCGGTGGTGTGGCAAGAGGCCTGGCGGTGGGCTTTATCGTCACTTGTCTGGCGCTGTTCTTCACCGACCTGCGACCCGAGCATGCCTGGATCACGCTGCTGGTGGTAATCATGACGGCGATCCTGTTTTCCCTGGCCGGGTTCATCAATGCCGTGTTTGCCAACAGTTTTGATGATATTTCCATTATCCCCACCTTTGTGCTGACACCGCTGACCTACCTCGGGGGCGTGTTCTACTCTCTGGACCAGTTGTCCGATTTCTGGCGTGGTGTGTCGTTGTTGAATCCGGTGGTCTATATGGTCAACACCTTCCGTTATGGCATTCTCGGCGTCAGTGATGTCAATGTGGCGGCCTCCCTCGCGGCGGTGTTCGTGATCACGGCGGCGATGTTCTGTTTCTGCCTGTGGTTACTGCATCGCGGCACCGGTATCCGGCACTGACGGCTAATCAGGCATGATCATTCAGGAACGACTATGACAAACCCCTATGGCGACATTCCGCTGGGCCAGCAGACCGACTATGTGGACCAGTATGATGCCGCACTGCTGAGCCCGATTCCGAGAGCGCTGGCGCGGGAGACACTGGCGTTGCCTGCCGGGGCATTGCCGTTCCGGGGCGTTGATGTCTGGAACGCCTATGAATTGTCCTGGCTCGATCAGCAGGGCAAGCCGGTGGTGGCCATGGCGCAGATCACCGTACCCTGTGACAGCGACTGTCTGGTGGAATCCAAATCCCTGAAGCTCTACCTGAACGGCTTTGCCAACACCCGGTTTGCCGGGGAGCAGGCGGTGGCCGTCACGATGGCCGCCGATCTCAGTGCAGCCGCTGGTGGCCCGGTCACCGTGCGTCTGCAATCCCTGGGGGATGCAGCGGATGACCGACTGCAATTGCCCGCAGGCGAGTGCGTGGACGGGCTGCCGGTGGCGATCGACGGTTTCGATTATGCACCAGCGTTGCTTGCCACAACGGAAGGCTCGGTACACACGGCGCAGCTGTATTCTCACCTGGTGCGCAGCCTCTGCCCGGTAACGCGCCAGCCGGACTGGGCGACGGTCGTTGTGCGTTACACCGGCAAGCCCATCGCGCCGGAAAGCCTGCTGCGTTATCTGGTGTCTTTCCGGAATCACAGCGGCTTTCATGAGCAGGTGGTGGAGCTGGTGTATCAGGATATTCAACGTCAGTGTGCGCCGGAACATCTCAGTGTGCAGGGCCTGTTTACCCGGCGGGGTGGGCTGGACATCAATCCTTTCCGTAGCAGCCTGGACGAGCCAGCGCCGATACTGCGCACGCCACGCCAGTAAGCGCGCCGGGCCACAGGCTGGCATCGCCTCCCGTGAGCAGGCATTATGCTGGCTGTCGGGCCTGTGTTGCCCCCTGATCCTGTCTGGAGTCTCGAATGAAAAAGTTCTTTGCCAGTCTGTTGTTTCTGGCGCTGCTCGCCGGTTGCAGCAGTGAGCCGCAACTTGATGCCAGCACCGAAGAGGCGTTCGAACAATCCCTTGAAGCGGTGGCTGCGGAAATGGATGAGGAACAGCGCCAGGAGTTTGCAGAAGCACTGTTGATCGTGATGCTGCACAACATTACCCGCGACGACATGATGGCTGCCCAGCGCGATACCCCGCCGGAAGAGATGGCATCGCCCTATGCCGGGCTGGACAAGATGACAGCGCAGGAAGTGATTGCGGAAGCGAAGAAAATTCGCGACGCGGCACGCTAGCCGGAACAGGTCAGAAACCCAGTGGCCAGCCCGTCCAGAGCCACAGCATCAGTAGCAGTATCCAGCCGCCCAGCAGCAGCACACTGTAAGGCAGCATCATGCTGATCAGTGTGCCGACGCCGGTATCCGGCTGATAACGGCGGGCAAAGCCCAGCACCAGAACGAAGTACGGCATCAGCGGTGTGATGATGTTGGTGCTGGAATCGCCGACACGGTAGGCGGCCTGGGTCATCTCGGGGCTGATGCCCAGCAGCAACAACATCGGCACCAGCACCGGTGCGATCAATGTCCATTTGGCGCTGGCGCTGCCGATCAGCAGATTCAGCAACGCCATCATCAGGATCATGGATACCAGCAGCACACTGGCGGGCAACGCCAGGTCACCGAGAAACGCGGCACCGCGTATCGCCAGCACCAGACCTGTTTCTGACCAGCTGAACCAGGCCACAAACTGCGCTGCGAAGAACATCAGCACCAGATAGCCTGCCAGCATGCGCAAAGTGTCTTCCATGCTTTCGATGACGCTTTGGCCGTCAGGCAGACTGCCGCTGGCGCGCCCGTAAACGATACCGCTCACGGCTGCCGCCAGGGCAATCAGGATGACACTCTGGCTGATCAGGGGGCCGGTTATCAGCGCGCCTTGCGCATCGCGTAACGGGCCGCTCTCTGGCCAGGCCAGCAGGATACACAGCAGTATGAAACCCAGCAGCGCCAGCCCCGCACGGCGCAAGGCCCGGCTATCGGCCGTGTTGCCATCGTCGGATACGGTGAGCACTGTGCCCCCCCGACTGGCAAGCCAGGGCTCGATCCAGCGCACGGTAACCAGCGTCACGACGCAGACCACAAAAAGGGTAGAGACCAGCAGGAACCAGTAGTTGGCGGTGGCGTTGACGTCTGCACCGGGCTCGGCAATCTGCGCTGCCGCCGTGCTTATGCCGCCCAGTATCACATCTATCGGGCCGACCAGCAGATTGGCGCTGAAGCCGCCGGCTACCGCCGCGAAGCCTGCGGCGATGCCCGCCAGAGGATGACGCCCGGCGAACTGGAACAGCAACGCTGCCAGCGGGATCAGCACCACATAGCCGGCATCCACGGCCAGGCTCGACATGACCCCGGCCAGCGCAATGACCGGCACCAGCAATGCCTGCGGCGCGCGCCGCACCAGGGCGCTCAGGGCTGCCCCGAGCAGCCCGCTGCGTTCTGCGATGCCGACGCCGAGCATGGCTACGACCACGATCCCTACCGGGGCAAAGCCGGTGAAGTTGGTGACAGCCCCCGTGAGGATTTCCCGCAAGCCGGCGGCAGACAGCAGGCTGCGCACGCGAACCACCTCACCAGAGACCGGATGGGTGGCGTCGACGCCCAGCAGCGCCAACAGCAGGGACAGTGGCAGCAGCAGGGCGCAGAGCAGGACGAACAGCAGAGCAGGGTGGGGGATACGGTTACCGGCGCGTTCCAGTGCGGTGAGCCAGCGTTGCAGTCCCGATGCCGCAGGCATCAGAGCACCACTTCCTTCTTGATGCGCAGGGCGGCCTTGCCCATGATCTCGATGACCCGCCCGACATCTTTCTGCCGCAGGCGGCTGCTGTCGATATGCAGCGAGAAGCCTTCGGCTTCGGTATCCGCCTGGACGGAATCACGGGTGCGCAGATCACGGGCGGCGCCCGCCAGTGCGCGCAGAATGCGGTCACGGTCGAAATTACGGATGCGCCTGACATCCAGGTGCAGCCCGAAGCCCTCCGTTTGCACGGAGACGAATTTGTCGCGCCCGGCAGCGTCCGCCTTGAGTTCCTGCACTTCATAGACCGGAATCGGGCGGTTGAAACCCTTGACCTCTATCTCGCCCATATTGCGGCAGATGACGCGATCCTTGACCAGCTCATAGGTGGCCTCGGAAATGAGGATGCGACCGGCGCGCGCCTGGGACTCGAGCCGACTGGCGAGGTTCACATCGGTACCGAGAATGGTGTAGTCCATCCGCGACTCGGCGCCGAAGTTGCCGACCGTGATATAGCCACTGTTGATGCCGATGCGGATTTCCAGTTTCTGGGTGATACCCTCTCGTTGCCAGCGCTGGCGCAGCAGCTTCATCTGCCGCTGCATTTCCACCGCCATGGCGACACAGTTGAAGGCATCTTCTTTCGAGCCCCGACTGACCGGGTCGCCGAAGAACACCATCACAGCATCGCCGATGAACTTGTCGACGGTGCCACCATAGCGCAGCGCAATCCGGGTCATCTCGTTGAGGTAGCTGTTGAGCAGGCGGGTCAGCTTGTCGAGGGGCAGGTCTTCGGAAATGTTGCTGAAGCCCTTGATATCCGAGAAGAACACCGTCAGCCGTTTGCGGCGTGTTTCCAGCTTGGCGTCACGCTTGCCGGAGAATAACTGCCCCCAGATCTGCGGCGGCAGGTACTTGGCCAGTTTGCGTGACAGGTCCACGGCCTGTTTCTGCTGGCGGGCCATATAGGCCTGAGCCATGCGCACGTTATGTGTCTGGTTGAGCGCATAGAGCGAGGAGCCGCCGACATAGATACCCAGCCCGACCATGGAGAGCAGATTCAGCAGTACCGGGGTGGCTTCCGGCGGGGTCACCTGCATGCCGAAGATCACCAGTCCGATACCACACCCGACACCCGTCAGCAGGATGTTCAGCAACCAGGGCCGGATACCGCCACTGGTCACGGCGTTGGCATGCACGATGATCAGCAGCGCCAGTGAGGGAATCAGGGCGAAATGCAGGGCTGCGATGGTGGCGCCGATCAGTACCGCATCCACCTGCACCAGGATGCGACTGGCTTCCTGCTGGCGCCGGCCCTTGCGCTCGAGCAGAAAGGCGATGCTCTGGGCCATCAGCGGATAAGCCAGCAGCAGCGCCACCATCAGCATGTACAGCTCCGGGTAAAGCGCCCAGTAGATGCCTGCGGTGAGAATGATGGCGGCGACCACGAATTCCAGTAGTCGGATATAGCTGGCCTGGCGGCGTACCCGGGCGTGGGGGTCTTCCTGGCGCCGTGGCCGCTTCTTGTTATCGTTTGCCGGTTTCATGAGAGCCCGCGTGTCCCGTGTGGCTGCAAGCTTAAACCAGTTGGCAGGCAAGTAAAAAGGACAGTCGCCAAATGATCACCGGTCGTTGTCGATACCGGTCGCTGATGTCCGGCGCCTCTTATGTACGATGAGCATGTACAATGAGCGCTGTTCAGATATGGCCAGAGGCAACAGATGGATGTGATCAGCGCACTGCATAACCGGGTTTCCATTGCCGTGCTCGGCGGCCCGGGCCCGGATCAGGCTCAGCTGGAAGTGATGCTGCGCGCCGCCATGCGCGCGCCGGACCACGGTGTACTGCGCCCCTGGCGCTTCCTGGTGCTGGAAGGCGAGCAACGCCAGCGCCTCGGCGACATCTTCGTGGAGGCACGCCTGCAGGAGCAGCCCGATGCCGACGAGGAGAGCCTGGCGAAGCTGCGCGGCAAGCCCCTGCGCGCCCCGACCATTCTGGTTGCCGTGGCCGAGACCGACCCGGACAACCGGGTGCCGGTGCTGGAGCAGATCCTTGCCACCGGCGCCGCCGTCCAGAACGTCATGCTTGCCGCGCATGCCATGAATCTTGGCGCCATGTGGCGCACTGGCGGTATGGCCCGCCATAGCCACGTGAAAAACGCCCTCGGCTTCGCCGCCAAGGATGAGATTGTGGGCTTTGTCTACCTGGGTACCCCCGCAGGCGCCATCAAGCGCGTGCCGGAGGATGATCCCTTCCGTTACCTGCGGAGTCTGCCGGAATGACCGACCTGGAGACGCTCGCCGAGCGCGTCCGGGCCGCCATTCCCCTGACCCGACATCTGGCCTTCACCTTGCTGGACTGGCACAGCGGGCAACTGACCCTTAGTGCCCCCCTGGCGCCGAACGTCAACGACAAGGGCACCTTCTTCGCCGGCAGCCAGGCGGCACTGCTGACCCTGGGTGGCTGGGCCCTGACCACGGTGGAAGGCGAGCGCATCGCCGCGCAGGTCGATGTGGTGGCCGCTGACTCGAGCCTGCAATACATCGCACCGCTGCATGAGGACGCGATCCTGCGCGTGCACGCGGCGGAAGAGGAGCTGTCCCGTTTTGCCCGCCGCCTGAAGCGCCGGGGCCGCGCCCGCCTGGCAGTCACCGCCGAATTGCTCAGCCCCCGGGGCGAAATCGCCACCCGTTTCACGGCACACTACCTGGCCCGCGACCTGACAGCCCCCGAGCCCGTCGTCGATTAAACCGCGCGTTGCGATCACCCCCTGACTCGGGTAATCTACGCGCCCTCTGCAGGTGGCCAGGCGTTACCTGTCAGGCGAAAGCTGTCAGAGAAAGTTCCGGTGAGGTGTCCGAGTGGCTGAAGGAGCACGCCTGGAAAGTGTGTATACGTTAATAGCGTATCGAGGGTTCGAATCCCTCCCTCACCGCCAGATACAAAAGAACCCGCTTCGGCGGGTTTTTTTGTATCTGGCGGTGAGGGAGGTCTTGATTCGAACCCTTGTTCGACAAGCCGCGCAGCGGCGCAGGACGCGCGCAGCGCGCCCCGCAGGGGTGAGCCCGCAAGCGGGCGAATCAATCCCTCCCTCAGGGGCGCAAAGCGCCCCCAGACGTGTGGCACCCGGGTATACCCCCCGGTTCCACAGGCGGAACCCCAAGGCTTGACTGAAAACGGTGCCCCGGTTGCCAGCCCCTCTCCCCGTTAGTACCATCTATATCTTCTGTGATATATCATTGAAGGATGCAATGAACGGTAAGCAGGTCATCAAGGTGCTCAAGGCTGAAGGGTTTGAAGTGCTCAGGATCAAAGGGAGCCACCACATCCTGGGCAACGGCAGGCGCAAGGTCACGGTGCCGGTGCACGGGACCACGGACCTGAAGTCCGGCACCTTGAGCAGCATTGAGAAACAATCTGGAGTGAAACTGAAATGAAAGGTCTAGCGGTGTATTACCCGGCCTTGCTGGAGCGGGACGGTGGGGGTTACGTGGTCACCTTCCCGGATCTGCCCGAAGCGATTACCGAGGGCGAGGATATGGAGTCGGCGCTGTTTAACGCTGCCGAGGTGCTGTCGCTGGCTCTGGAGCAGCGCATTGATGACGGCGACCCGATTCCGACGCCCAGCAAAGTGCGTGGCGCGAAGTTGATCGAGCCAGACGTCTCCGTTCAGGTGGCAGTGTTGTTCCGGTTGGAACGAGAGCGCCAGCAGAAGACGCTGACGGAAATTGCCCGTGCTCTGGAAACGTCCTGGCCAGCGGCCCAGCGTTTGGAGCGGCCGCGTGGGAATCCCACATTGCGGCAGCTCGAGCGAGCTGCTGCGGCGTTGGGCAAGCGGCTTCACTTCGAACTGGTCTGAGGGCTTCCCGCCAAGCCGCACAGCTCGACGACGTCCCTGATTGCTCCCCTCGTCAAATGCGCCCCTCAATGCGCCCCTCTTTGGTGCGCCAACTGCCACCTTGAGGCGCACCCCTGCTCGTTTATCGCGCGCGCCGGGCTGAAATCCCCTCACTACGTGCTACAGAGCTGGCACGTCTTATGCTTCGTAGTGGTGATGCAGAGCCAATATGTGCAGCAACAAGGCGCATCCAACAGCACTTATCTGGCGTGAGCGAGGACGGGACGCACATGATCAAGGCAAGCAGTCCGCCTGCAGGCGGTTTTGATGAGATGTTTGCCACCGGGGACAAGGTCCGCGACCACTATGCCGCTTACTGGCGTTGGCTTGAAGGCGTGTCCATGGACACGGTGGAGCGCAAGCGCAAGGAAGCAGACCTGCTGTTTCACCGTGTGGGAATTACCTTCAATGTCTACGGCGAAGATGAGGGCACCGAGCGGCTGATTCCCTTCGACAGTGTGCCGCGAATCATCCCGGCCAGTGAATGGACCTTGCTGGAGCAGGGCATACTGCAACGCGTGCGGGCCATGAACATGTTCCTGCATGACATCTACCATGAGCAGCGCATCATCCGCGATGGCCGCATTCCGGCCGCGCATGTCTTTGCCAATGCCCATTACCAGCCCTGCATGCAAGGCATCGACCTGCCCAACGATGTCTATGCCCACATCGCCGGGGTGGATCTGATCCGCAACAACGACGGCGACTATTATGTGCTGGAGGACAATCTCCGCACGCCCTCCGGTGTCTCCTACATGATCGAGAATCGCCGCATGATGATGCGGCTGTATCCGGAGCTGTTTGCGCGCCATCGGGTCGCGCCGGTAGACCATTATCCGGCCATGCTGCATGAGATGCTGGAACAGAGCTGCCATATCACCAATCCCTGTGTCGCATTGCTGACCCCGGGGCGTTACAACAGCGCTTATTTCGAACATGCTTTTCTTGCCCGGCAGATGGGTATTGAACTGGTGGAAGGCGCAGATCTGTTTACCCGCGATGGCTTCGTCTATATGCGCACCACGGCGGGCCCGCAACGGGTGGATGTGATCTATCGCCGCGTCGATGATGATTATCTTGATCCGCTGGCGTTTCATCCGGATTCCATGCTCGGCGTGCCGGGGCTGATGACGGCCTACCGCGAAGGTAATGTGATTCTGGCCAACGCGGTGGGGACCGGGGTGGCTGACGACAAGTCGATTTATCCCTTCGTGCCGGAAATGATCCGCTTCTATTTATCGGAAGAACCGATTCTGAAAAATGTACCGACCTGGTTGTGCCGTGAGCCGGACGACCTGAAGTATGTGATGGCACATCTGCCGGAGCTGGTGGTGAAAGAGGTACACGGTGCCGGGGGCTACGGCATGCTGATCGGCCCTGCCAGCACGACCGAGCAAATCGAGCAGTTCCGCAGCCGCGTGTTGGCCAATCCGGATAACTACATTGCCCAGCCGACGCTGTCACTCTCCAGTTGCCCGATCTTTGTGGATGAAGGCATTGCGCCACGGCACATTGATCTGCGGCCCTTTGTGCTCAGTGGTCGAGAGATGCGGCTGGTGTCTGGCGGGCTGACCCGCGTGGCCATGAAGGAAGGTTCGCTGGTGGTGAATTCGTCCCAGGGCGGCGGCACCAAGGATACCTGGGTACTGGAGGCGCCGTCATGCTGAGCCGGACTGCATCAGAACTCTACTGGATGTCGCGCCATCTGGAGCGCGCTGAAAATGCGGCGCGCATGCTGGACGTGGCCTGGAACCTGTCACTTATTCCGTTTGCGGCCACCGTGGATGATGAGGTGGCAGCGCCATTGAAAATTACCGGGACGCTGGAGCGGTATATAGAGCGTTATGACACGGTGCAGGTCAACAATGTGCTGCACTTCTTTTCGCTGGATGAGGAAAATCCAGGCAGCATTTATAACTGTATCCGCACGGCCCGAGAGAATGCCCATGCGGTGCGCGGGCGTATTACCAGTGAAGTCTGGGAGAGCATCAACACCACCTGGATCGAGCTGCAGAATATCCGCCGCTATGGCCTGATCGCTATGGGTGCAAGCGCTTTCATGGACTGGGTCAAGGAGCGTTCGCATCTTTTCCGTGGCGCGGCCTATGGCACCATGATTCGTAATGATGCGTTTCGTTTTATTCGCATAGGCACGTTTATCGAGCGGGCAGACAATACGGCGCGGATTCTGGACGTCAAGCATCAGATTCATGCGCCGGGGAACGGTGCCGTCGATTACTACCGCTGGAATGCGCTGCTGCGCTCGGTTGGCGCCTATGAAGCCTATCGAGATTTGTATACGGATAGAGTGACGGCGGAAAACGTGGCGGACATGCTGATTTTTCGTGCAGAGATGCCGCGCTCGCTGCGTTCCTGTGTTGATATGTTGTGCGAGTTGTTGCCGGCCATCGAGGGAGAAGCGGGCCTTGATGCAAAGCGGTTGGCGGCGGTGTTGTACGCACGTTTGCAGTACGGTGATATCGGCCATGTCTTTTCCGTGGGATTGCATGAGTACCTCACGGACTTCCTGCGCCGGATCAATGAACTGGCGGACACTATCCAGTCGGCCTATCTGGAACTGATGTGAGGTTGCAATGAAGCTGTCCATCGAGCATCTCACCACCTATCGCTATGACGAGGAAGCGCGTCATAGCACCCAGTACATTCGCCTGACGCCGAAGCCGTCATCACGCCAGCGCATCCTCAACTGGGAGCTGGAGATGCCCGAGGAAGCGCTGCTGAGTAGTGATGGCTTCGGTAATATCCTGCATGTGCTGACCCTGGATCAGCCGCATTCTTCCATCTCTATCCTGGCGCGCGGTGATGTGGAAATTCTGGATGGCGATCAGGAAGAGGAGGTCACCGGGCTGTCGCCTCTGGTGTATCTGCGCTACACCCGTCTGACTCGTCCGAGCCAGGCCATCAGCGCATTTGCGCGGCGATACGAGCAAGGCAGTATCACTGACCGACTGGGTGCCTTGATGCAAGGTGTCCTGGAGGCGATGCCCTATACACCCGGGGCGACCCATTCTGCCAGTTCGGCGGGTGAGGCCTTTGCGTTGCAACAGGGTGTCTGCCAGGACCATACCCATGTGTTTCTCGCCTGCGCCCGGTTCATGGCGCTGCCGGCGCGTTATGTGAGCGGTTATCTCTACAGCGAAGATGAGGGACATGTTGCCAGCCATGCCTGGGCGGAGGTCTGGTTTGACGGGGTCTGGCATACATTCGATATCACCAACCAGTCCCGGCAGCCCTTGCAGCACCTCAAGCTGGCGGTCGGCCTGGACTATCTTGATGCCTGCCCGGTGCGCGGTGTGCGTTACGGTGGTGGCCCGGAATCCATGCATGCCGTGGCGACGGTGGCTCGCCTGGATCAGTAACGCGGACAGGGGCGGACACACCCACGGGAATCGTGCGCACCGCTGGCGGAGATCGCCCTCGTAACGATATGCTATGCCGGAGCGGGCTGTGATGTAGCTCGCCCCTGCCGGAGACCCCAGATGACTTACTGCGTCGCCATGCGCCTTGAACAGGGCATGATCTTTGCGGCGGATTCCCGCACCAATGCCGGGGTGGACCAGATCGCCACCTTCCGCAAGCTGCACCGCTTCGAGCGTGAGGGCGAGCGCCTGATCGTGCTGTTGAGTGCCGGCAACCTGGCGACCACCCAGAGTGTACTGAGCCTGTTGCGTAGCAGGGCTGATGACGACAGCGTCCCCAACCTGTACAACGCCAGGGACCTTTACGAGGTGGCGGGGCAGGTGGGTGCGACTGTGCGCGAGGTCATTGACCGGGATGAAGGTCAGGGGCAAAGCAGCGGGGTGGATTTTGGCGGCAGTTTTCTGGTCGGCGGCCAGATTCGTGGCCAGGGCTCACGGCTGTTCCATGTCTACCCGGCGGGTAACTTCATCGAGGCCACGGTGGACACGCCCTACTTCCAGATTGGTGAGAGCAAGTACGGCAAGCCGATTCTGGATCGGGTTGTGGATTATCGTCTGCCCATGGATCAGGCCATCAAGTGCGCCCTGATCAGTTTTGACTCCACCATGCGCTCCAATCTCTCTGTGGGCATGCCGCTGGACGTGCTGACCTATCAGGAAGACAGTCTCGGCGGGGGGCAGCACTACAATATTGACGAGCACCATGCCTTCTACCGGGAGCTGCGCGAGGCCTGGTCCGATGCCCTCAGCCAGGCTTTCCGCAACCTGCCGCCTTTGCGTCTGTAATCTGCTTCAAGCCTCTGGCGGACAGCCATGGCATTGCCTTACAGTGCAGGTCTGAACCTTCTTTCAGCCCGGTGCTATCAGGGAGTGCCATGACGCATGTGATTCTGGTGGTCGAAGACCGCCGTGACTGGGCCGCTTATTACCCCGCCCGCCATTTGATGAGCGCCCAGGAGTACCTGGATAGCCGCACCAGCTTTCCTGCCGGGCGGGTCCAGGTGATCAACCTGTGTCGCAGCTACCGCTACCTCAGCCCCGGGTATTACTGCTCATTGCTGGCGGAAGCACGCGGACACCGGGTGCTGCCTTCGGTGCGCACGGTCAACGACCTGTCGCGCAAGGCGTTGTACGGGCTGCATTTCGAGTCTTTTGATGCGGCGCTGGACAAGGCCATGAAGAAGCATCGTCAGGACGGCGAGCGTCTGACGGTGAAGATTTTCTTTGGCCAGACCGAACACGCCGGGCTGGCTGAACTGGCACGACAGATATTTGATCAGCTGCCCTGTCCGATTCTGCAGCTGGAGTTCCGGCGTCGTGAGAACTGGACCGTTGAGCTGGTGCGGCCACTCGGGCTGCAGCAGCTCAAGGGACAGGAAGAGGATGCCTTCGCAACGGCGCTTGAGACATTCAATGCACGCGTCTGGCGCAAGGTGGGCAGCCGCCGCAAATACCGCTATGACCTGGCCATGCTGGTCAATCCTGATGAAGCGATGCCGCCCAGCGACAAGGTGGCGCTGCGCAAGTTTGTCCGCGCCGGCGCGCAGCTGGGTATCAACGTCGAGACTATAGGTCGGGAGGATTATCCCCGCCTGGCCGAATATGACGCGCTGTTCATTCGCGAGACCACCGCGCTGGATCATCATACCTATCAGTTCGCGCGCAAGGCCGAGCAGGAAGGCATGGTGGTGATGGATGATCCCGGTTCCATTTTGCGCTGTACCAACAAGATCTATTTTGCCGAGCTGATGCAGGGCAACAAGGTCGCTGTGCCGAAAACCCGCTTTCTGTTTCGCGATGGCCCTGTTGATGTGGCGGCCATGGTGGCTGATCTGGGCTTGCCGGTGGTGTTGAAGATTCCCGACGGCAGTTTTTCCAGAGGTATTACCAAGGCCGACAGCCCCGAGGCACTGGAAGCTGCTCTGGGTGACTATTTCCGTCAGAGCGCCGTGGTGCTGGCCCAGGAGTTCATGTACACCGATTACGACTGGCGTATCGGTGTGCTGAATAACCGTCCGCTGTTTGCCTGCCAGTATTTCATGAGCAAGGGGCACTGGCAGATCTACAACCACAAGAGTGGCAAGACGGTGTCCGGCACTGCCCGTACCGTGCCGGTTCAGGAAGTGCCCGCCAAGGTGCTGCGCACGGCGCTCAAGGCCGCGCGACTGATGGGGAATGGTCTCTACGGTGTTGACATGAAGCAGTCTGGTGACCGGGTCGTGGTGGTGGAAGTCAATGACAACCCGAACGTGGACTCGGGGGTAGAGGACGCCTGGCTGGGTGAAGACCTGTATCGCCAGATCATGCTCGAGTTCCTGCGTCGCATGGAGGCTCGCCGCCTCGGGTTGTCGATCTAGAGCGCTCGTTATTGGTGCCTCAGCTGCTACAATACAGCGCATGAAAATCGTCATGCTGTCTGTCATCGCGTTATTTATCAGTCTGGGGCTGCTGGTCAGCGGCAGCGCCATGCTGGGTACCCTGATCGCTCTGCGCCTGGATATGGAAGGGGTGGCCGAAGCCACCCTCGGGCTGGTCATGGCCTTCTACTCCGTCGGCTTCGTGCTCGGTGCGACCTACGCCGTCGGCATCATCCGTCAGGTCGGGCATATCCGTGCCTTTGCCGCCTTTGCGGCGGTGGCCTGTGCCACCGTGCTGATGCATCCGGTGATCGTGACGCCGGAAACCTGGGCCTTGATGCGCCTGGTGGTGGGGTTCTGTCTGGCAGGTCTGATGACCGTGTCGGAAAGCTGGATCAACGACCGTGCGACCAATGAATCCCGCGGCAAGCTGCTGGGTATCTACACCATCAACTTCTACCTGGCCTCGGCCCTTGGCCAGTTGCTGGTCGGGTTGGGCAATCCCCTGGAGTTTGTCGCCTACAGTGTCGTGGCGATGCTGATCGTATTGTCCATGGTGCCGCTGACACTGACCCAGAGCCTGATTCCCACACCGCCATCACCCACCGAGCATCTGGGCGTGCGCAAGCTGATCCGTCAGGCGCCGGCCGGCATGACCGGTGTACTGGTGTCCGGGATTGCCCTGGGGGCCTTTCTGGCGCTGGCGCCGGTGTACGCGTTGCGTGCCGGGTTGGCGCTGGGGGAACTGTCACTGTATATGGGCTTTTCGGTGATCTGTGCGGTGGTGCTGCAGTGGCCAGCGGGCTGGCTTTCCGACCGTATCGGGCGGTTGCCGGTGTTGACGGGTCTGCTTTTTGCCGGGGCGCTGGCGGCGGCGGTCACATCGGTGCTCGGTGGCTTTTCCACGCCTGCCCTGTTCCTGTTCAGCGGCATTTTCTTCGCTGTCGCGGCCAGCACCTATCCGGTCAGCGTGGCGCTGGCCAATGACCAGCTGCCCAACGACCAGCTGGTGGCGGCCTGTGCCGGTCTGCTGCGGACCTACGGGGTCGGCACCATGATCGGCCCCCTTGCCGGGGCTGCGTTGATGGGGGTGTTCGGGGCGCCTGCCCTGTTCGTGTTCATCAGTCTGGTGATGCTGCTGGGTGGGGCGGCGGTCTTCTATCGCTTCCGTGCCAGTGACCAGGTGCCGCTGTCGGAGCAGGGCGAATACGTCACGGTGACGCCGGCTTCCACGCCCATGCTGACCGAGATTGACCCGCGTAACGAGGATTTCGAGGAGCACCATACGGGCGAGCCGGCGGAATGGGATATTGCTGACAAGCTCGAGATGCTGGTGGTCGGGGCAGAGGACATCGCTGCGGAAAGGCTGGCCGCAGACGATGACGCAGCCGAAGACAGTTCAGGGGATGACAGTTCAGGGGATGACAGTTCAGGGGAAGGCAGCTCCGGAGACCAGGAACCGCGGGACCCGCGCAGCTGACGCAGCGGCGCGGGTCAGACAATCAGGCAGCAGATAATCAGGCAGCAGATAGTCAGGCGGTATAGGTATCCAGCAGGTATCGGGTAATACGCGTGGATTCATACAGCTCGGTACCGGTATTCACATCGATCAGATAGGGCACCGCCACGCGTCCGGTGCGCTCCATCAGTTCAACCCTGTTGCGTTGGGTGGGGTGATAGTCCGGGGCGACCCGTTCACGAATGGGCGGCAACACCCAGTCCAGCGCCTGTGTGCGACCCGTCTGGCGCAGGATGTAGGGGGTTTCCAGCTCAGTCAGCAGTTCGCGCACCGGGCGTGCAAACGGGCTGGCCTCGAAGCTGAACAGTTCCAGCGGCTCATCCGGCAGCGCAGCATCTCTGGCCCGCAGGCCCCGCCCGGCCCGCAGCGCAGAGGCCCCGAAGGAGCCCGCAGTGCGTGCAGTACGCAGCAGCCATTGGCGCGGCGCCGGCTTGTCGCCGTAGGTGCTGTATAGATAGTCGATGATCTCGGCGGACTCATACATGGCTTCGTCAGTGTTCGGGTCCATCAGGAACGGGAACTGCTGCACACCGCCCAGTTTCTCGACCAGGGGCCGAAACCGCACGCCGCCCTTGGGGCAGGGGTAGATGACGGCATCCAGGTCAAGGTCGGTCAGGGCCTCGCGGACCACACGACAAAACGGACAACCCTCCATATCGTACAATTCCAGCAGCTCTTCCGGCTGCCGGCCAGCGGCGCTGGACTGCACGCCACGGCCTTGCTCGCTGACGGTAGCCAGCAGGGAGGTGGTGATATCGAATACCGCACTCATGGGCACTACTCCTGTCTTGTCAGATCCTGTCTTGTCAGACCGCAGACGGTTCAACACGGCAGGCGCACCGGTCGAGACTCAGCAGGCACACTATGCCGAGCCTCTCCCGGGGTCAACGGGGGCTTTGTTCGGGTGCGGTGTTCGGGCATATCGTCAGGCCTGGCGTCCGGGCAGCCCTGACCGGCTGAGTGGGCATTAACCCAAGTGCTCACTCGCTATGAGCTGTCCTGTCATTGTTTGTATACACGC
Source organism: Alcanivorax sp. (assembly GCA_022565695.1). GTDB lineage: Bacteria > Pseudomonadota > Gammaproteobacteria > Pseudomonadales > Alcanivoracaceae > Isoalcanivorax. Next base: position 75,193 of record JAIUME010000003.1, read on the forward strand.
GCTGGTGCAGTCTAATGGCCCTTCCGGGCGTGACGCCCGGCGACAACAGCCACTCACAAGCTGACAGAAGGCGAGAGGACCCTCTCCATGACCGAAGCCTATATTTTTGATGCGATTCGCACGCCCCGTGGCCGGGGCAAAAAGGACGGCGCCCTGCACACGGTGAAGCCCATTTCACTGGTGGTCGGCCTGATCCATGAGATCAAGGGCCGTTTTCCGAACATGGACCCGGCGATGATTGATGACATCGTCATGGGCATTGTGTCGCCGCTGGGGGACCAGGGTGGCGTACTGCCTAAGATCGCAGCGCTGGCCGCAGGCCTGCCGGAGACGGTATCCGGGCTGCAGGTCAACCGTTTCTGCGCGTCTGGCCTGGAAGCAGTCAACCTGGCGGCGCAGAAAGTCGGCTCCGGCATGGAAGATCTGGTACTGGCGGGCGGCGTCGAAGTGATGAGCCGTGTCCCGATGGGCTCCGACGGCACCCCCTGGGCGCTGGACCCGCAGACCAACTACGACACCGGCTTCATTCCCCAGGGCATCGGCGCGGACCTGATTGCCACCATCGAAGGCTTCTCCCGCCGCGATGTGGACGAATACGCGGCCTCTTCCCAGAACCGCGCTGCGGCAGCCTGGGAGAAGGGCTATTTCAGCAAGTCAGTGGTACCGGTCAAGGACATGAACGGCCTGGTGGTACTGGAGCGTGACGAGCACGTCCGCGCTGGCACTACTGCTGACACCCTGGGCGGCCTGAATCCCTCCTTCGCCATGATGGGCGAAATGGGCGGCTTCGATGCCGTGGCACTGCAGAAGTACCACTGGATCGAAAAGATCGACCACGTGCATACCCCGGGTAACTCGTCCGGCATCGTCGACGGTGCCACGCTGATGCTGGTGGGCTCCAAAGCGGCCGGCGAGAAAATCGGCGCCAAGGCTCGTGGCCGTATCGTTGCCACCGCCGTCAGCGGTGCAGACCCGACCATCATGCTGACCGGCCCGGCACCTGCCGCGCGCAAGGCACTGGCGAAAGCCGGCCTGAAAGCCGAAGACATCGACCTGTGGGAAATCAACGAAGCCTTTGCCTCGGTGGCCATGCGCTTCATGAAAGACATGGGCATCAGCCACGACATCACCAACGTGAACGGTGGCGCCATCGCCATGGGGCATCCGTTGGGCGCTACCGGTGCCATGATTGTCGGCACCGTGCTTGATGAGCTGGAGCGTCGCGATAAGAAGTTTGGCCTCTGCACCCTGTGCGTCGGCGCAGGTATGGGTATCGCCACTATCGTTGAGCGCCTCTGAGCGGCCACCGGACACGGAGAATTGAGATGACTGAATCAACCATTCGCTGGGAAAAAGACGCGGATAATATTGTCACGCTGATCCTGGATGATCCGCAGCAATCCGCGAATACCATGAACGAACGTTACACCCGCTCGATGCATGAAATGGTCAACCGCATCGAGAAAGAGAAAGCGGACATTGCCGGTGTGATCATCACGTCTGCAAAAAGCACCTTCTTTGCCGGTGGCGACCTGAAAGACCTGATCAAGGTCACCAAGCAGGACGCTGGCAAGATGGCGGAAGGCGGGCGTGTCCTGAAGGGCGACCTGCGTCGTCTGGAAACACTGGGCATTCCCGTTGTCGCAGCCCTGAACGGTACGGCACTGGGCGGCGGTCTGGAAATCGCGCTGGCCTGCCATCGCCGTATTGCACTGAACAACCCCAAGGCACAGTTCGGCCTGCCGGAAGTGTCTCTGGGTCTGCTGCCGGGTGCTGGCGGTGTGGTGCGTACCGTGCGCATGCTCGGTATCCAGAACGCACTGATGAATGTGCTGATGCAGGGTCAGCGCATGAAAGCAGACAAGGCGATGAAAGTCGGCCTGATCGACGAAGTTGTCGATACTCAGGAAGAGATGATTGCCAAGGCAAAAGAGTTCATCAAGGCGAACCCGAAATCCCAGCAGCCGTTTGATGTCAAAGGCTACAAGATTCCGGGCGGCACACCGAGCGTGCCGGCCTTCGCCATGAACCTGCCGGCGTTTCCTGCCAATCTGCGCAAGCAGATCAAGGGCGCTAACTATCCGGCACCGAAGAACATCATGGCGGCTGCGGTAGAAAGCACCCAGGTGGATGTGGACAACGCCTTCAAGATCGAAGAGCGCTACTTCATTGATCTGGTCACCGGTCAGGTTGCCAAGAACATGACCACCGCATTCTTCTTTAACCTGCAAGCCATCAACGGTGGCGCCAGCCGCCCCAAAGATGTGCCCAAGTTCAAGGCTGAGAAGGTCGGCATTCTGGGCGCTGGCATGATGGGCGCAGGTGTGGCCTACGTGACAGCTCGTTCAGGTGCTATCGCGGTGCTGAAGGATGTTTCTGTCGAGAACGCCGAGAAAGGCAAGCAGTACTCCAGCAAACTGCTCGACAAGGAAGTATCCAAAGGCAAGATGACCAAGGAGAAGAAAGAAGAAATTCTCTCCCGCATCATCGCCACAGCGGATGCCAAGGATTTCGACGGCGTGGATTTCGTCATCGAAGCCGTGTTCGAGAGCACCGAGCTCAAGCACAAGGTGTTCCAGGAAATTGAAGACGTAGTCAAGCCGGATGCCGTGCTGGGCTCCAACACCTCTTCCTTGCCGATCACCGGCCTGGCGGCAGGTGTGAAGCGGAAGCCCGACTTTATCGGTATTCACTTCTTCAGCCCGGTCGACAAGATGCCGCTGGTGGAAATCATCTGCGGTGAAGAAACCAGCCCGGAAGCCCTGGCGAAAACCTACGATTACGTGCAGCAGATCAAGAAGACGCCGATCGTGGTCAACGATTCCCGTGGCTTCTTCACCACGCGCGTGATTGGCACCTTCGCCAATGAGGGCATCTCCATGCTGGGCGAAGGCCTGAGCGCCAGCTCTATCGAACAGGCTGCCATGCAGGCGGGTTATCCGGTGGGCACACTGAACCTGATCGACGAGATCAACATGGAAACCGCCCTGCGTATCGGCAAGGCTGCCCGTGATGATGCCAAGCGTGAAGGCAAGCCGGAGATACCGGAGCACCCGGCCGAGAAGGTCATGAAGAAGATGGTCGAAGACCTTGGTCGTCCGGGCAAGGCCCAGGGCAAAGGCTTCTACGACTATCCGGAAGGTGGCAAGAAGACACTGTGGCCGGGCCTGAAAGAGGCATTCGGTGGCGACAAGGAAATCCCGTTCGAGGACATGAAAGAACGGCTGATGTTTGTTGAAGCCATCGAGGCAGTCAAATGCTTCGAGGAAGGTGTTATCGAGTCCGTGGCGGATGCCAACATCGGTTCCATTTTCGGGATCGGTTTCCCCGCCTGGAGCGGCGGCGTCATCCAGTTCATCAATCAGTACGACGGTGGCCTGCGTGGTTTCGTGAAGCGCGCGGAAGAGCTGAAAGCCAAGTATGGCGATCGCTTCGCACCGCCGGCCCTGCTGGTCGAAAAAGCGGAAAAGGGTGAAATCTTCAAATAACCTGAAGTGCACCTGGTACGTCACAAGGAACCCCGCCAAAAGCGGGGTTTCTTCGTTTTGCACGCACGGAGTTTGTGGACATTAACCGCAGCGGGCTGATACATTCCGGACACATAAACAGTACAAACTGAAAAAAGTGCAGTGAACGGCGTCTCAAAAATGCGCACTCAGATGCGCAGAGAGAATAGCTAATACAATCAAACAGATAGGAACGGCCCGGAGGGGGGCTTATGTTGGGGGCGGGTGTAGATCTTCCCGGTGGTCGCACGCTGCGACCGGTGCGTGCCAGCGACGGCGCCTTTCTGGCGGCGTTGTACCGGTCTACCCGCAGCGATCTGTTCCTGATCGGTGACCGTGACCTGAGCGAATCCCTTGTCGATATGCAGTTCACTGCGCAGAGCGCGGGTTACGCAGAGCGTTACCCCGACGCACTGCATTTCATCATTGGTGAACTGGACACCTCTATTGGCCGGCTGATTCTGGATTTCAGCGACGGCAGCGTACATCTGGTTGACCTGTCACTGATCCCTGAAGCCCGCGGCAAAGGTCACGGCGCCGCCGTGATTCAGGCGATGCAACAGGTGGCAGCGCGTATGCCTGCTCCGCTGACCCTGGCCGTCCAGCAGGCCAACCCCGGGGCCTTCGCCCTGTATCAACGTCTTGGTTTTCATACCGAACAGCAGTCCGGGCCTTACCTGCGTATGGCCTGGTATCCGCGTGCGCTGGCGGGCGGTGCCGCTGTGGCAGGAGAGCGTGCATGAAATTGACACCAGAGCAGGTTGAGCCGCTGCAAGGCAGCGATTTCCACTGCGAGGTGGCTGAGGGCGCGCCGGTTGTGCTGCGCCTGCAGTCCGTGAAAGAGGCCGGGGCAGGGCAGGGGTTTCGCCAGTTTTCACTGCACTTTTCCGGTCCGCTGGATACTCCTTTGATTCAGGGGACCTATGAGATTCATCACCCGGTCTTGGGTGATGGTCCGTTGTTTATTGTGCCGGTTGCCAGAGAAGCGGAGCAGATGTGCTACGAGGCGGCCTGCAGTTGCCGGGGGTAACACAATGAAAAGACGCGCGTTTATTGCAGGCCTGGCGGTGACGCCCTGGGTGCTGGCGGGCTGTGGTGCCGGGAGTGGCAACGGGCAGTCGACAGGAGGGGGGCAGACGCCTGCACCGGATTTGCCCCAGGGGCTTTCACGGCGACATGACTTTGGTGCGCTGGAGGGGGAGGTCTTCTACATCGCGCATCCGCGCTACGGTTCTGTGGATGCCACCCTTGTGGCCGTGGAAGACAACACGCGCGATGCGCAACTGGAGCAGTTTGCCCTGCGTCTGGAGTTGCCCCTGGGTAGCGACCTGCAGGATGCAGTCTATCGGGTCGAGCATGTCCGGGCCGGCAGTTTCGAACTGTTTGTCCAGCGCAGTGAGGAAGACAGCGCGGCCGGGGAGCGTTATGTCGCGTTCTTCAGCCATCTGAGAGATTGAAGGAGAGCATCATGGGCATGGCCTATATTGGCGAGATACGGATGTTTGGCGGCAATTTTGCACCGAACGGCTGGGCGTTTTGCGATGGCAGCCTGCTGCCGATTTCAGAGAACGAAGCGCTTTTTGCACTGATCGGCACCACCTACGGTGGTGATGGGCAAATGACCTTCGCGGTACCTGATCTGCGCGGTCGGCTTCCGCTGCATCAGGGTACCGGGCCAGAGGGACAGACCTATTTCATCGGTGAACAGGCCGGTCAGGAATCGGTGCCCCTGACACTGCAGCAGATTCCAGCACATTCGCATACGCCTGTAGGGTCGCAGGCCGAGGCCAGCAGCACCAACCCGGCCGGAAATACCTGGGCCACAACGGCGAACAATGCCTACGCGACAGCGGGTTCGGCCGTCGCCATGGCCCCGAACCTGAGTAATGCCGTGGGGGCCGGGCATCCACACGAGAATCGCATGCCGTATCTGCCGATCAGCTTCATCATTTCGCTGTTCGGCATCTTCCCATCCCAGACCTGAGCGGCCAACGCAGGAGGCAATCGTCATGAGTGAACCCTTTCTTGGCCAGATATCGGTCTTTTCATTCAATTTCCCCCCCAAAAGCTGGGCCTTGTGCAACGGGCAACTGATGCCGATCAATCAGAATCAGGCGCTGTTTGCCTTGATGGGGACTATGTACGGCGGCAACGGGCAGACCACCTTCGCGTTGCCAAACCTGCGGGGGCGAGCCCCGGTGCATGTCGGCGCGGGCGTTTCGCAAGGGGAAGCGGCTGGCTCAACGGCCGTCACGCTGAACCAGGCAAGCATGCCTGGCCACACCCATTCGGTGTCCGCCAGCGACGCAACGGCTGATCGTGCCACGCCGCAAGGCAATGTCTGGGCACGCCCGGCAGCCAATGCCTATGCCGCGCCGGCAAGTGCCACTGCGATGCGTAATGACCTGGTCACGGATGCCGGTGGTTCCCAGCCGCATACCAACATGCAGCCCTACACGGTGCTGAACTTTTGTGTGGCGCTGCAGGGCATTTTCCCCAGCCGGAATTGACCCAGCCGGAATTGACAAGGAGCGACGATAATGGCCGAGCCATTTGTAGCCGAAATCAGTATTTTTTCATTCAACTATGCGCCAAGAAGCTGGGCGGAGTGCAATGGCCAGTTGATGCCGCTTTCCCAGAATACGGCCCTGTTTGCGCTGTTGGGCACCATGTATGGCGGGGATGGAAAGAGCAGCTTCGGACTGCCTGATCTGTCAGGGCGTACCCCGCTGATGTGGGGGCAAGGGCAGGGGTTGAGTTATTACTCTCAGGGAGATGCGGGAGGACAGGAGTCGGTGACGCTGACCGAGGCTAATTTGCCGCCGCACACGCATCAATTACAGGGCGTGCCGGGCACTCCCTCCAGCCGCTCGCCGCAAGGTGCAGGCTGGTCGGGATCGGCCCGCGCGCAGGTGATGCAGTATGCCGCGAGCGGGCAGGCCGATGTGCAGATGGCGCCCATGGCGTTGGCACCCACGGGAGGCAATTTGCCACATAACAATCGCCAGCCTTACATGGGCCTGAAGTTCTGTATTGCCTTGCAAGGTATCTTCCCGCCGCGCAACTGATGCGGTGACCACATAGACAAACAACGGCGCCTCGAAGGCGCCGGATCAACAATGTTTTGGGGGCACAAAAAATGGAGTTTGACAAGATGGCGCACGGAGGCGGCCGTAAGGCGATATCCTGCCGCAAGGTATATCGCCAATCCGGCACGTTGCTGACCAGTCTGTTACTGATGCTGCTGGTGGTTCTGCCCACCGCAGCTTCGGCGCTGACCTTTACCGTAAACAGCACGGCGGATACCACGGCAGGCACCAACTGTGAGGGCGGCGGCACCTGCACGCTGCGCGCAGCGGTCAACGACGCCAACGGGATTCCCGAGGCGACGCATCCGCTGATTACCGTACATATTCAGGCCGGCACCTACACCCTTGGTGACCTGCTTGAAGTACGTCGCAGCATGACCTTTGTTGGCAGCGGCGGTAACCGTGAAGGGGATCCGCGTACAACGATCATCCAGGCTGGCGCCTCGGCGGAAAATGCCGCCAACGGCCAGATCATGGTGGTCAATCCGGACTGGGATACGGGTTTCGACACGCGATTCGAAGCGCTCTGGTTCCGGCATGCCTATAACGTCACCAGTCAGTATGGCGGCGCCATCGACTGGGATGGCAGTGAAGGCGAAGCCGTGCCCCATGTGGGCACGCTGGGTATCTATAACGTCGTTTTTTCCGACAATATCATCAACACCGAAGCGGGCCATGGCGGCGCGCTGGGCGCCTATTTCGGTGAGCAGATCACCATCGAACGGACCGAATTCCGCAACAACCGCGCACTGGGCACCGCCGGTGCTGCCGGCGCGCTGGAGATCATTGGTACCAACAACATCGTACTGCGCGACGTCACCATCGATGGCAACAGCGCCGAAGTGCAGGGTGGCGGCGCCATCACCCGTATCGGCAGCAGCCTGACCATCGAAAACAGCACCGTGTCGCGTAACCGTGCTGAAGGGGATGCGACCAGCACGGTAGGTGGCCTGGCTATTCTTGATTACTCTGGCGACGTGCTCATTACCAACAGCACCATTTCCGGTAACACCGCGTCCGGCACAGTTGGCGGCCTGGAACTGGCGCCCCGTGAGGATGCCAATCAGGCGCGTCTGACCCACGTGACCATCACCGACAACCGCTCCGGGCTGGTCAATGCCGAGGCAGCCGCCGGCGGCCTGCGTGTCGTGACCACCAATGCACCCACCCGTCTCTACAACACGCTGGTGGCGGCGAACTTCCGGGGTGCCGGGAATACGGCAGACAACATATTTGGCAGCTTGCACAACAGCAGCGAGCACAACCTGATCGGCACTGGCGGTAACGGTGGTCTGACACAGGGCACCAATGGCAACCTCGTTGGCGTTGACGACCCGGGCCTGTTGCCGCTGGGTGATTACCACGGCGGCACCGAAACCCATGCCCTGCGTAACGGCAGCCCTGCACTGGATGCGGGCAGTACCGCCTTGCCGGGTGTTGCTGCGCAGGATCAACGCGGCTGGCCGCGGGCGGCGGCATCGGCGTCCTTGACGCCCATGAACCATACCGACATTGGCGCCTATGAGGCGCATCCCACATTGAGCCTGGTGGATGACCAGACGGCGACAGCGCCGACCAGCGGCACGCGGATCGTCGAGGTGCCGTTCCAGGTAGGGGACAGCGCGCTGGGCGTCACTGTTACAGCCAGCTCCTCAAACCAGACCTTGATCCCGGACAGCGCGCTGCAAGTGACCGGTAGTGATCATGACCGGATACTGCGCATTACCCTGTCGGCCAATCAGGTCGGCGACGCTGACATTACGATCAATGCGGCGGGCACCTTCGCGGGCAACACCCGCGAGCGCAGCGAAACCTTTGCCATGACGGTGCTGCCGTCACCGGCACTGCAACTGAGCAAGAGCCACGAAGGCGATTTCTACCAGGGCCAGACCGACGCGGTGTACACCCTGGCGGTGGAAAATATCGGCCTCGGCCCGACCGACGGCAGCCAGGTCAACCTGGTGGACACCTTGCCAGCGAGCCTGAATATTGTGTCGATGAGCGGGACTGGCTGGAGCTGTGACCTGGCAACCGCTGTGTGCAGTCGCAGTGATGTGCTGGCCAGTAATGCCAGCTACCCACCGGTTACGCTTACGGTATCGGTTGCCGCGGACGCGCCAGCCAGTGTCACCAATGAAGCATCGGTGACGGGCGGCGGTGATGCCACGGGCGACACAGCCAGTGACCCCACCACTATCCAGTACTTCACCAGCGTGACGCTGGACAGCGGTGGCGGCAGCACCTGGGGTAATGATTTCAATCTGGTGGCGACGGTAATGCCTGATGACACCGGGGTGACGGGCAGCGTCCTGTTCCAGCGCCATAACGGCAGTGAATGGGTCGATCTGGGTACCTCGGCGCTGACTGGCAACACGGCAGTACTGAGCATCAACGGCGAACTCTTCGATGCCAGCAGCCAGCAGTTCCGCGCACGCTATAACGGCGACACGGCGCACCGTTTTGCGGTGTCTGCATCGTTGCCCCATGTCATCAGTCCGGCCACCCAGACGATCACGTTTGCGGCACTGGCGGGGATGACATTCGGAGATGACGCTATCACCCTGTCGGCGACCGCCAGCTCTGGTCTGGGCGTGACGTTCAGCAGTTCCGACACCAGCGTGGCCACCGTGTCAGGCAATACCCTGACAGTCGTGGGGGCCGGGTCGACGACCATCACGGCCACGCAAGCGGGCAACACCAATTATCAGGCGGCCGATCCGGTGCCCCGGACCCTGATCGTGCAACGTGCCGTTGCCGATGTCAGCATTGCCGATACCGAGCAGGTCTACGATGGCACGCCTCGCGCCGTCACAGTGACCACCGATCCTGATGGTGTGTCAGTCACGGTGACCTACGATGGCAGTGGTGATGCTCCCACGGAAGCGGGCAGCTACGCTGTGGCCGTCGTGGTGAGCGGCGACAATTACGAAGGCGGTGCCACCGATACGCTGGTGATCAGCAAGGCGGACCAGAACATTACTTTCGACACGCTTACACCACGGATTGTGGGCGGTGCGGACTTCACGCTTGATGCCGTGTCTGATTCCGGGCTGCCGATTACCTATGTCAGCGCTGATCCGTCGGTGGCCACAGTAACCGGCAACACCGTATCGATCATTGCGGCGGGCACCACCGACATCACCGCCAGCCAGGCGGGGAACAACAACTACAATGCCGCCGCCGATGTCACCCGTACGCTGGAAGTGAATCGCGCCGAGCAGGTCATTACCTTTGATGCGCTGGCGCCGGTGACCTTCGGCGACGATCCCTTCTCGCTCACAGCGTCCGCAGACTCCAGTCTGCCGGTCACCTTCGCGTCGTCGGATGACAGCGTGGCGACGGTATCGGGCAACACCGTCACGATCGTCGGGGCAGGCCAGGCCGACATTACGGCCAGCCAGGCGGGCGATGATAACTATGCGGCGGCGGCAGATGTCGTGCGTACGCTGGTGGTCCAGCAGGGACCGCAGACCCTGGACTTCGACAGCCTCACCAACCAGACCATCAACGGCGATGCCTTCAGCGTTGACCTGGTTGCCAGTGCCTCATCCGGCGCCGAGGTCAGCTTCGCGGTGCTCAGTGGCCCGGCTGCTCTGGTGGACTCGGCGCTGGAGGTGTTCGGCACTGGAGAGATTACGGTGCGCGCTACAGCGGATGGCGATGCCAACTATCTGCCTGTGCAGCAGGATCGCAGCTTCACCGTGACCGCCACGGCGGATGCGGTATGGCGTGTGACCCGCTGTGATCTCGGTGAGCGGGGCAGCTTTGACCGGATGCTTGATTATGCGGTCAGCGGCAACCGTATCGCGTTCGAAACAGACCTGGTTTGCCGTGACGTGAGCGCCATCACGGCGGTGAACGGGGCTTTCAGTACGGACCAGAATCTGGTGGTGGACGGCGACGGTGCCGATATCGAACTGACCGGCGCGGGCAATAGCGCTGTACTGAATGTGGTTGGCGATGCCTTCACCCTGCGCAACCTGCGTGTTACGGATGCCGTATACGACATGACGACGGACGGCCTTCCGGTGGCATTGCACAGTACCAGCACGACCATCGAGGATGTCACTTTCACAGGACACGCGGGCAGTGTGCTGATCAACCCTCATCAGAGTGGTGGTGAGATCCTGATACGCAATGTGGTGGTCGAGGATGGCCAGGGTGGCCATGGCGCGCTCTATCTGCGTGGCGGGACCTTCGGTGGCGATACCATCCAGGCGACGCTGGAGAACGTGGTGATCAGCAACCACTCCGGCGGCCTGGGTGCCTTTGCCTTCACCGACAACAATAGTCACTGGCAGCTCTCCTTGCGCCATATGACGATTGTGAACAACAACACACCGGGCGCGGTGTTCCTGGAGCGGCACGAGACCAACAGCAGCATCCTGGTGGAAAACAGCGTGCTCTGGAACAACGCGGGCGACAATTATAGTCTGTGGGCCACGGCGGCGGAGGTGCTGACATTGCGCCACAACGTCACCGAAGGCGGTTCTGGTGGTGACGCGATTCGCGACGGTGATCCGCTGTTGTCGGGCATTGCCTTGTTGCCGGGCAGTGCGGCGCTGGGCGCGGCCGATACCGCTGTGTGTGCCAGCACCGACATTCGCGGTGTGGCCCGTGATGGCGCGCGCTGTGATGCCGGAGCCTTCCAGTCCCGTGGTTTCATACTGACCGCTACGGGCGGCGACGATCAGGCGGCAACGATCAACACTGACTTCGCGGCACCGCTGGCGATGACCGTGACCAGTGAGCATGACGAGCCGGTGGCGGGCGGGCAGGTGACCCTTACCTCGCCCGGCACCGGCGCGGCGCTGTCGGATCAGGTGATGACGGCAACGATTGATGGCACCGGCGTGGTAGCCCAGTCGGTAACGGCCAACGGCAGTGTGGGTGCCTATGCGGTGACCGTCGATACCGCCGGCGCTGCCCCGGCGCTGCACTATGATCTGGAAAACCTGATCATTGCGACCTCCCTGACACTGGCGAGCAATGGCGCCTTGCAGGAAACCGGTGATGACATCGTTCTGACGGCGACGCTCAGCGCCGATCCGCTGCCCAGTGGCAACATCGTAGTCCAGCGCCTGGACGGTGGGGACTGGGTGGCCCTGGCATCACCGCTGCTGGTGGACGACATCGCCAGCGTGACTGTGCCCACCAGCGCGCCGGGTGAGCGGCAGTTCCGTGCCCGCTTTGCCGGCAGTGCGACCCATGAGGCCACGGCGTGGCAGGCGGTGACGGTGCAGGTGTTCGATCCGGTGACGGTAACCGATCCGGTGGGCGGCCAGCTGCCCGCAGGCAGTCATCGCGATCTGCTGCTGTCCGGTGGCGAAGGCAGTGCCTATGACATTCTGGTCAGTGGCCCGCAGACGTTTACGGATTCCGTGACCTGCACCGGCTCGCCTTGCCAGTACCGCTTCACCGCGCCGGATACGGGCGCCTTCGCGGGCACCTACACCATTGCGGTTGTCGATGGTGATACCGACTGGTCCTCCTCGTTGCTGGTGGACGTGCCCTTGCGGGTGAGCGTGGTGCGGCCGGTGCTGTTGAGTGTGGACCCGGTGCGCAACCATACCGATGTGATTGTGTCCGGCGCCGCAGTGGGCAGCACGACCTCCCTGAGCGTGGATGTGGCGGCAGACAGTGCCGGTATCCTGGTCAGCGGGTCGGGCGAGGCCACTGACGATACCGCAGCCGGTAACCCGGCGCTGTTCACGGTGACCCTGCCGGACAGCCTGGCCTCCACGTTGACAGTCACCCTGAGCGCCGAGGGTGCAGGCTTGCCCACCGGTGAGGCGTCATTGGCCGCGCAGGCTGCCCAGCTTTACCAGGGCAGTGTCAGCGGCCCGCTGGGCGAGGCGATTGCGGGCGGCATCGTGACCTTGCTGTCCAACAGTACGCCGATTGAAGACGGCGACGGTGAGCGCTACGAAACCCTGACTGACGCGCAGGGCGAGTTCACCCTGATCGCGCCGCCGGCCGAAGCAGACCATCGTGTCGAGGTCATGGCAGCGGGTTACGAGAGCGTGACCGCTGCGGGTGCTGACTGCACCAGCTTCTGTGCCCTCGACATGATTGCCGCAGTGACTGCCGAAACGCCACGTTTCAACCCGCCTGCGGGTGAATATGAAGGCTGGGTGCGGGTACGCCTGGAGAGCACCACTGTCGGCGCGATGTTGCGCTATACCACCGACGGCAGCACGCCGACGCCAGTACATGGCACGGAAGTGGCCAACAATACGGAGCTGTTGATGTCCAGCGACACCACCCTGAAAGTCATTGCCTACCAGGTGGGGCTGAACGTGTCCGAGGTGGCCGAGGCGACCTATACCTTCCGCGATGCGCAGTTCACCAGCAAAGGTGGCGCTGTCTGGTCACTGCTGCCTCTGCTGGGGCTGTTGTTGCTCCGTGCAAGGCGTGGCGCTGCGGCGCTGGCCTGGCTGCTGCTGGCCGCCCTGGCCTTGCCTGCCCAGGCGGGTGACGGCTGGTACCTCGGCGGCGCCGTGGGTTGGGCCATGACCGACGTGAATGCGGATGACATTGAGCAGCGACTGGCCGATGAAGGTATCCCTGGCACCGCCACGGTGGATGACGAGGATCGCCTGGGCTGGAAGCTGTTCGGCGGCTACAGCTGGCGCTATCTGGCGCTGGAAGGCGGTTTTGTGGAGCTGGGCGAGATCACCACCGGCCTGGCGGGCACCGGGCCCGTGACCATCGACCAGTTGCGCGGCATCCCGGCGGCGTCCGGTAACGGCGTCGAAGCAGCCTTGCTGCTGCGTTACCCCTTCACCGAACGCCTGACGGGCTACCTGCGTGGCGGTGCCCTGCGCTGGGAAACCGAATACAGCCTGGCCGGGGACAGCAAGACCTTCTCGGGTACCGATGCCACCTTCGGCGCGGGCCTGCAGTGGGCACTGGGGCAGCATTGGCTGGCCCGCGTGTCCTGGGACCGCTATACCGTGGAAGAGGATGACACCGATCTTGTGGGCCTGGGGCTGATCTATCGCTTTGGCCGCCCGGCGCGTGCGGAGACGGTGGCGCCAGTGTCTGTTGCACCGGCCGAGCCGGAGCCTGCACCCCAGCCCCAGCCCCAGCCCCAGCCCCAGCCAGAGCCGATGCCTGCGCCAGAACCTGCGCCACAGCCGGAACCGCCAGCCCCTGCCGAACCCTTCACTGTCGGCGTCGTGACCTTCGGTTTTGATACGGATGCGCCGGTGCAAGCCGATCTGGATCAGGTGGTGCGCTATCTGCAAGCACATCCGCAAGCGAAGGTTCTGGTGCGCGGCCACACCGACAGCAGCGGCCCCGAGGCACACAATCAGGTGCTGTCACTGCGCCGTGCGGAGCAGGTGGTGGCGTTGCTTGAAGCGGCGGGTATTGCTGCCGAGCGCCTGAGTGCGGAAGGGCGGGGCAGTGCTGAACCGCTGGCCAGCAATGAGACCCGGGAAGGGCGTATGCAGAACCGTCGCGCGGAGGTGGTGCTCAAACCCTGAGCACCTCAGAAGCGGTCGTTACCAGGCTGGTCAAGGTTGTTGATCCGTGTCTTGCGCAGTAGCTTGAGCAGCAGATTGCGGCAACTGCGCAAGACCGGGTACAACACCCGCGCCAGCCTGGGCGAACGAAACATATGATAGTTGAGCCGATTGAAGAGGCCGCTGTTGCTGCCCAGCAGTGCCAGGGCGTGAATGGCATCGGCGCCGTAATACAGCTGCTCATCCACTTTCAGCACCATACCCTGGTCAATATCCAGACCCAGAGCAGTTACCTCATCCAGTAGTGCGCCGGGTTCCCGGGCGTCCACCAGCACCAGCTCACCCACCGATTCACGTATCCGCACCAGATGGCAGTAATGGTCGCAGGCCGGGCAGGCCGTGTCGTAGAGCAGCCATATCTTTCGCGACGGGGGTATGGATGGAGGCATGGGTGTAGACATAGCGAACGCCATAGCATGTGCCGCTGCGCGGTGCACAGGGCTGTCAGAAGTCTCCGACAAGGTTACCATGAGACTCCCTGATGCTGTAACGGAGCCCCGCCATGACCGATGATGCCTCTTGTGACGCCAAGTGTGACGCCACGCATGACGCCACGCGCCGCGATATTGAAGCCGCCGTATTCCGCCGTTTGCTGGCGCATCTGGACGACAACAAGTCGGTGCAGAATATCGATCTCATGAACCTGGCCGGCTTCTGCCGTAATTGCCTGGCGAAATGGTATGCCGCCGCAGCGCAAGAGCGCGGTGAAGAGGTGGATTACGAGAGTGCCCGTGAAACCATCTATGGCATGCCCTATAGTGAATGGAAGGCTCGCTACCAGAAATAACGCGCTACCCGATAAAAAGGACAGTATTCATGAATCTGGAAAAAGTGATCTTCGGGTTTTTCATATTGCTGGCGTTGACGCTCAATTTCGGTTTTTTTCTGGGCGAGATCGACAATCCGGAACACCACAATGTTTACGAGCTGTTCGCTGCGATCATCGTCAGCCTGATTGCGACGGTGCTGAAGTTCGGCGAGCGCACCCAGATCGGTGCGGTGCTGCTGGCATCGAGCCTGGTGGCTGATCTGCAGCTGATTGCCGCCGCCGTGGTCTGGGCGGTGGCGGTGCATGTGCTGGACGTTGGTCTGACGCCAGCGGTCATGGCAAGCATTGTGTCTCTTTCCGGCGGTGCATTGCTGGCCAACGCGGTGTCCACGATCCTGCTGACCGTGGAAACGGTCACGCTGCACCGATGATGCATCGATGACGCCAGTGCGTTCCGTCTTTCCGATCATCATGCGGCGCATGCGGCCGCCGATGATCCTGCTGATCAGTGCCTACGCGCTGGCGGTGCTCGGTTTTACCCTGATGCCCGGTGTCGACGATCAGGGCGAGCCCTGGTCCATGACGTTCTTCCAGGCGTTTTATGTGGTCAGCTACACCGGCAGCACCATCGGCTTTGGCGAAGTGCCCTATGCGTTTTCCAACGCCCAGCGTCTGTGGACCATGGTCAGTATCTACCTCACCGTGTTCGCCTGGTTGTACTCCGTCGGTACCATTATTTCCCTGATTCAGGACCCTGAATTTCGCAGCGCTCTGATCCGCAGCCGCCAGTTGCGCAGCATGGGCGGCTTGCGCGAGCCGTTTTATCTGATCTGTGGTTACGGCGACACCGGCAAGTTGCTGGCGCGGGCGCTGATCGGGCGTGGTTACCGCATTGCGGTGATCGATCAGGATGCTGGCAACATGGAGCAGTTGCGCAGTCAGGATTCCGGCATCCATGTGCCGGCCTTCTGCATGGATGCGGAAGTGCCGGGCAATCTGGTGGATGCGGGTTTGCAGCACCCCTGGTGCGTGGGCGTGCTGGCCGTCACCGACAGCGACCATACCAATCTCAAGGTGGCCATCGCGGCCAAGCTGCTCAATCGTGAGATTCTGGTGTTCTGTCGGGCAGACAGTGAAGAGACGGCCAATAACATGCTGTCCTTCGGCACCGATCTGGTGGTCAATCCCTGCGAAGAATTTGCCCGTCGTCTGTTGATGGGCATGGTGGAGCCGGACGGGCATCGCGTGTACGACTGGTTGACCTCCCTGCCTGACGCCAGGCTGCCCCAGCGCCCGGAGCCGCCTCAAGGCACCTGGATCATTTGTGGTTTCGGTGACTTCGGTCAGGCGGTTTACCGTGTGCTGCGCGAAGCAGGTATAGCGGTGACGGTGGTCGCCGAAGATCTGTCAACCTGCCCGCCAGGCAGCATTCAGGGCAAGGGCACCGAAGCGGTGACCTTGAGGCAGGCCGGCATCGACAAGGCGTCTGCCCTTGTCGCAGGCACCGATGACGACGCCGACAACCTGTCCATCGTCATGACGGCGCGCCAGATCAACTCACGGGTCTATATGGTGGCGCTGGAAAACCGGCTCTATAACCATGGCCTGTTCAAGCTGGCGAAACCGGAGCTGCCGGTGCAGACCAGCTACCTGACGGCGAGCCGTTTCATGTCTGTCCTCAGTGCGCCGATGCTGAAGGATTTTCTGGATCTGGCAGCGGAGCAGGGCAACAGCTGGAACCAGGTGCTAGTGAAACGCCTGCAGGAGATCAGCGGCGACCTGACCCCGGATTGCTGGAGCGTGACCCTCTGCGAGCGCGATACGCCGGCGGTGGCCCTGTCGCTGCAACTGGGCGAGGCGGTGGCGTTGGGCAACATCGGTCGCGACCCGCGCAAGCGCAAGAACACGCTGGACCTGGTGCCGCTGATGCTGCGGCGTGGGGGCGAGAGTCATTTGATGCCCGGCCCGGAGACGGTCTTGCAGAGCAACGACCGTCTGTTGTTCTGCGGCACCGGCAAGGCGGCTGCCCTGCTCAACTGGAGCCTGCGGCACCGCAACGCCTTGCGCTATGTGCACACCGGTGAGCACCGCCCCGACGGCCTGATCTGGCGCGTTATGGCGCGTCGCCGGCGTGCCAGGGCGGAGCTGCGGCGCTGAGCGTGATACTCAGGCCTGCAGGCAGCTCAGGTGCCGGTGCAGCGCGGCACAGGCCTTGTCCAGGCGCTCGACGAGCCCCGTATCTGCGAGTTGCCCATCGTCGGTAAAGGCTTGTCCGGCGCGCGGCACCGAGACCTGGTTCGGCAATACGGTAACCCCCAGATTGGCGAGTAGCTGCCGCGTCAGCAGCAGGCTGCGCATGCCGCCGAAAGCGCCGGGGGAGGCGGCCATGATCACCGCCAGCTTGCCGTCGAACAGCGCCAGCCCGCTGGCGTTACCATCCGGTCGTGAAATCCAGTCGAGTGTGTTCTTCAGCAGCGGCGTGATGAAACCGTTGTATTCCGGCGAGGCGATAATCAGCCCCTGATGCTCGGCAAACAGTTTTTTCAGCGCGCGTATGGCGGGCGGAATGCCGTCCGCCTCTTCCAGATCACCGTCATACAGCGGGGCCGGATAATCGCGCAGGTCAATCAAGGTCACGGCCGCGCCCTGACGACGGGCACGGTCCGCAGCCACGCTGGCCAGTTGCTTGTTCAGGGAGGCGCTGCGTGCGCTGCCAGCGAAGGCCAGGATTCGGGGTGTGTCGGGTGGCGTCTGTTGTGGAGAGCCTTGTGGAGAGCCGTGTAGAAAGCCGGGTGGGGTATCGGTCGTCATGCGAGCTCCTTATCATAAACCTCTGGCAAGCATACCGTTTACCGCCATAGCCGTGGAGCCTGTTATGAAAGCCCTGAGATTCGATCATGCTGGCGCGCTTGACGCCCTGGCCCTGACCGACCTGCCGCAACCGGTCGCCGCAGAGGGCGAAGTGCTGGTGCGCGTCTGCGCCGCAGGCCTGAACCCCAGCGATCTGAAGAATGTCCTCGGGCGCTTTCCCTACACCACCCTGCCGCGCGTCCCCGGCCGGGATTTTGCCGGTATCGTCGAGGCGGGACCGGCGGCGCTGTTGGGTAAAGCGGTCTGGGGTTCCGGCAAAGGCATCGGCTTTACCCGCGATGGCAGCCACGCAGAGTATCTGGTGTTGCCGCAGGAGGCCGTGTCGCTGAAGCCCGAGAGCCTGAGCTTTGCCCAGGCCGCCAGTTGCGGCGTGCCCTGGATTACCGCCTGGGAAGCGGTTGAACGTGCCGGTATTACGGCAGCGTCCACGGTCATTGTGATCGGTGCCAGTGGCGCAGTGGGTCTGGCGATGTCGGCCCTGGCGCGGGCACGGGGCGCACGCGTGATCGGCGCCGTGCGCCGGGCGGCGCAGCAGACAGAGCTGGCCATTGTGGCGCCGGATATGGACACCCTGTTGCTGGGCGATGCAGATGATTTTGTCGCCCGTGCTGGCGAAAAGTGCGAGGCCGGGGCTGATGTGGTGATCGACACCACCGGATTCTGGTTGGCACCGGCAGTCGCCGCACTGGCTGATCACGGGCGACTGGTGGCGATTGCAGCCCCGGCAGATGGCATGACGGCATTGCCGGTGCTGGCCTTCTATCGTCGGTCCGCCACGCTGATCGGCGTCAACTCGCTGTTGCATGACAGCGCGACCTGCGCCGGCATGCTCGATCGCATCGGGCGTGAGTTCGATCAGGGCGCGTTGCCATTGCCACCGCCTCCCCGGGAATGGCCCTTGGCGGACGGGGTCGCTGCCTACAAGGCACTGGAAGCGGGCGGCGCTGGCAAGATCGTGCTGGTCCCTTAACTGGCCCCTTAACGGGTGCCTTGAAGGTCTGCGTCGGGCTGAATGGATTCCAGTGCAGCGGCCAGTGTCGGCGTAAAGCGCAACTGGCCGGGCACGGGCTCGAGGTTCGCCCGCGCCAGGGTGCGCAGGGGCTGGAATTGCAGATCGGCGACGATGATTTCGGTGCCTGCCCGGTTGGCCTTGTCGAGGAACTTCATGAACGCATTGAGCCCGCCGGCATCCAGAATCGGTACGCCATCCATGTACAGGATCAACCCGCGCTGACCCTCGCATTCCTCCAGCAAATCATCGAACACCCGATCCGCTGCGGCGAAGAACAGAGGCCCGGCGATCTTGATCAGATGCCAGCCTTCCGGCAACGGCGTATCACCGGTGAGTTTGCGCTGGCTGCTGACGTCACTGACGCGCGTCATGCCTGCCAACTGCTGCATGAACAGCAATGAAGCCAGCACAATGCCCACGCCGATGGCGATCACCATGTCGAATACCACGGTCAATGACAGACATACCAGCAACACCAGCACATCTTCCCGTGGCGCCCGTTGCAGCAGGTGCTTTACCTTTGGCGCTTCGCTCATGTTCCAGGCGACCATCAACAGCAGCGCCGCCATGGACGCCATGGGCAGATAACTGAGCCAACGGGCGAAAAACAGCACGGCGGCCATCAGCACCAGAGCGTGTATGGCGGCAGATACCGGCGAGGTGGCACCGGCGCGGTAATTGGCACTGGAGCGAGCCAGTGCTGCGGTGGCCGCAAAACCACCGAAAAACGGCGCAACCATGTTGCCCAACCCCTGACCCAGCAACTCGCCATTGGCGTTGTGGCGGCGGCCACTCATGCCATCCAGCACCACAGCGCACAGCAGCGATTCGATGGCGCCGAGCATGGCAATGGTGAAGGCGGCGGGTAGCAGGGCGCGCAGGATATCCAGCGACAGCAGGCTGCTGCCCGCTGGTGTTTCCCAATGCCATGGCAAGCGAAATTCAGGCAGAAACGGTGGAATGCCCTGGCCCGTGGTGCCATCCGGCCAGATGAAACTGAAACGACTGCCGATGGTAGCAATGTCGTGGCCAAAGCGGGCCAACAGCAGCGATGCCAGCACGCCGAGGATCACGGCGGGCAAATGACCGGGAATGCCTGTGCGCAGACGCGGCCAGACTATCAGCGTCGCCAGGGTGAGTGCCCCGGTCAGCAGGGTAGGCCAGTGTACATCGGTGATATGGCTGCCCAGTGTCAGCAGCTTGTCGATAAAATCCGGCGGCATGTCGCTGATGGGCAGACCAAAGAAATCACGCATCTGTAGCAGGGCAATGACGATGGCGATGCCGGCGGTAAAGCCGAGGGTGACCGGCTCGGGAATATATTCGATGAAGCGCCCGAACCGGGCCAGGGCCATCAGCACCATGATGATCCCGGCCATCAGTGTGGCCAGCAACAAACCGCCGAGACCGAACTGGAACACCACGGGTTGCAGCACGACGACAAATGCAGCAGTGGGGCCTGAGACCGAGAAGCGCGCTCCGCCCGTCAGGGCGATCACCAGCCCGGCCACCATGCCGGTATACAGACCATATTGCGGCGCGACACCGATCGCGACGGCGAGCGCCATGGCGAGGGGGATGGCAATGATGCCCACAGACAGCCCGGCCAGCAGGTCCTGTCGCAGGCGATAAAAGGGGTAGGGCTCCCGAAAACAGGCCTGGGTCAGTGCGCTTGCAAAGCGCACCGTGGTCAGGTGTGAGCGATCAGCCATGAGCCCCCGCGAGGCATCCGTATCCGGAAAAAGTGAAACACGCCTTCACGCAGTATAGGCCAAACACTGCCCCGACTCATCCGCGATGACTGATCTGCATTGCGACCATGGTCGCAGAGGTCTGTCTTCACTTGCCCCTGACCCCGAGCGGAGGATGCTTGAGGGTATGAAAATCAGACTCTCACAGCTCCGCAATATCGTCATCGGCCGTCTGCGTATCCGGTCGGTGGATCTCGCGTTGTACACCGTCGAAGTACAGCTCGGCGGCGAATGGCAGGTGCTCGCCAGCGATACCGGCAAGGTGCTCAGCTTCCGCAGTATGGAAGGGGCGCGCAAGGCGCTCGCTTCGCTTCAGGTGCTGGAGGCAACGCTGCTGCATGCATCGCCCTACAACGAAATGATCGGTGTCGACACGGCGCCTGTGCCGCCCATGGAAGTACCCATCAGCTGGCCCGCAGCAGGTGGTGCGAGTCAGAAGCGAGTGCGGGGTTTCGGTCGATCCTGAGTAAACCGATCCGCTTCGCTTCGGGATATGCAGGAGGCCCCGCCAGATACAGTCGCAGGATGGTACTCTTTTCCGCCTGAATCAGTCAGCATGCAAGACAGGCTTCTGGTGGAGATGAGGGTCGTGGCACATGCTTGACGGATGGCAACTGATTGCCGGGTTGGGGTTGTTCCTGCTGGGTATGGATCATATCGAGCGGGGCCTGAAAGGGCTGGGCAATGATGTGCTGGTGCGCGTATTACGCGGCAGCACGGGGCGGGCCTGGACGGCCGTGATGGTGGGTGCGGCGGCCACGGCACTGATGCAGAGCAGTTCTCTGGTCGGGTTGCTGGTGCTGGCCTTTGTCGGCGCCGGCATCATGCCCATGAAGAATGCCCTGGGCGTCGTTGTGGGTACCCATGTCGGCACCACTATCACTGGCTGGATCGTCGCCACCATCGGCTTCAAACTGGACATGGGCGCGCTGGCGCTACCGCTGCTGGGCATCGGTGGCCTCGGCGCGGCCATGCTCGCGGAACACCGCCGCCCTGGCGCGGGCGCCCGGTTGGTCCTGGGTTTCGGCCTGCTGCTGTTTGGCCTGGGCTTCATGAAAGACGGCGTCGATGGTTTCGCAGGGCAGTTTGATATCAGCGAACTGGCGGATTACCCGACCGCGATCTTTGCCCTGGTCGGTCTGGTCTTGGCAACGCTGCTGCAATCCAGTTCCGCCACCATGATGATCAGCCTGTCGGCGCTGCATGCCGGCGTGATCACCTTGCCCATGGGGGCAGCGATTACCATTGGCGCGCATATCGGTACGACCAGCACCATGGCACTGGGCGCGTTGCGCGGGGATGCGGCCAGTCGCCGTGTGGCCGTGTTCAATGTCATCTACAGCGCTGCCACGGCGCTGGTGGCGTTTGTTGTGCTGCTGCCGTTTGTGGCGCCAGTGCAGGCCTGGCTGGGGATCTCTGATCCGCTCTATAGCCTGGTCGCGTTCCACACCTTCTTTACCCTTATGGGGGTGCTGCTGTTCTATCCGTTGCTGGGCTATGCCGCGCCGCTGCTGGAAAAGTACGTTGCCGGTCGGCGCAACCAGATCAGTGAGTTTATCAGCAAGGTGCCTCCCTCCGTCAGTGAAGCAGCCATCACCGGTCTGGAAAAAGAGACGCTTCATGTGCTGGGTCGTGCCATGCAACTGACGGCCAGTGTCTTCGGCGGACGTACCGGGCAGGCCTTGCGCCCTGTGCGAATAGCGCGTCGGCGTCTGGCGGGCTCCCCCGGCTTCCTGGATGAGTATCAGGCACTGAAGAGTCTGGAAGGTGAGATCCTGGCATTCGTTACGGCCATGCAAACCAGCGAGATGTCGCCGGAGCACGCTGAGCGGGTTGGCGCATTGACGGCGGCAACGCGCGACGCCGTCTATGCCTGCAAGGCCGTCAAGGATGTGCGCAGCAATCTGGATGATATGCGGCTGCGTACGACCAGTAGCGCCTGGGCCAGTGATCTGAGTGCACATGTGTTGTCGGTGCTGAATACGCTGGAGGTGTTGCTGGTCAGCAAACTGGATGCAGACGCTGTTGACACACAGCCGAGCGGCGTCTCTGCGCAGACCCTGGCAGCGCTGCATGAGCGGCATGCCGAGACCATGCAGCAGCTACTTATCCAGCTTCAACGGCGCGGGTGGCAAGGTCTGCTGCATTCAACAGCCCTGAATGTCATACGCGAACTGGATATGACGCTGGTCGGCTTGATCCGCGCGGCAGAGGCTTGCATGCACAGAGCCGGGGAGCCAGATCCGGAACTGGAGGTGATGTCAGAGGAGGTCGATACCGCTGGATGACAGGTTCAGACGAGCTTGAGATTGATTTTGGCGGCGGGTCTGACGATCTGGATTATGACCAGATTCGTCTGGGTGCACGCTGGAACTTCTGATATCGCTTATTGGTAAAACCTGATCGGGAGAATGCCCCCTCCCGATCAGTTGCTCTGACTAGAGCTGATCAACATTTTCCAGTAATGCTTCTGCTCGCGCTATGATGCGCGCCCGTTTCTTGCTGTCCATCTTGTCCCAACTCCGATAGATCATCGCCATGCGCGGGTGTTTCGCGAAGCGCTTTTCATGCCGCTGGATAAAATGCCAGTAGAGGCTGTTGAACGGGCAGCTGTTGTCCTGTTCGGCGGTGCTCACGGAGTAAGGGCAGTCGGCGCAGTAGTCGGACATACGCTGTATGTATTTGCCGCTGGCGGCATAGGGTTTTGAGCCCAGATAGCCGCCATCTGCGTGCATCACCATGCCCAGGGTGTTAGGTAACTCCACCCACTCATAGGCGTCTGCATAGACCGCCAGATACCATTCATGGATGGCTTTGACGTCCACACCCAGGAGTAACGCCAGGTTGCCGGTCACCATCAGGCGCTGGATGTGGTGGGCATAAGCGTGTTCGCGGGTGGCCCGGATGGCCTCGCTGACGCAGCGCATGCGGGTGTTGCCGTCCCAGTAGAACCAGGGCAGGGGGGCGTGGCTCTCCAGCCGGTTTTCGTCGCGGTATTCGGGCATGGTCAGCCAATAGATACCACGGACGTATTCACGCCAGCCGATGATCTGCCGGATGAAGCCTTCCACGGCGTTGAGCGGTGCATGGCCGCTGTAATAGCGTTCCGCCGCCGCATGGCAGACTTCACTCGGTGTCAGCAAGCCGCAATTGATGGCCGGTGACAGCACGGAATGAAAGAGGAAGTCGTCGGCGCTGGTCATGGCATCCTGGTAGTCACCAAATGCCGGCAGGCCCTTGTCCATGAAATGGGTCAGTGCCTGGCGGGCCTGCTTTCGGGTCACCGGTAGCCAGAAGGGTGTGCTGTCACCGAAGTGATCCGGGAAGTGGGTGCCGACATCCTGGATGACAGCTTGTGTGATGGCATCCGGGGTGAACTGCATCGGGCGGGCGAGGGGGCGGCTGCCATCGAAGCGCTTGCGGTTATCGGCGTCGAAGTTCCACTGGCCCCCTTCAGGCTGGCCATCGGCGGTCATCAGCAGGCCGGTCTGTCGGCGCATATCGCGATAGAAGTATTCCATGCGCAGTTGTTTGCGGCCGCTGGCCCAGTCTGCAAAACGCGCCTTGTCGCAGAGGAATCGGTCGTCAGTCAGAATCTCTACAGGCAGTCTCAGGCGTTCCGGCCAACTGCGAATGTCCTGATCCAGCCGCCACTCACCGCATTCGGTGGTCACAATCCGCTCGCTCTGGTGTTGCGTAGCGCTATGGGCTACAGCCGTCGCGATGTCAGGCAGACCATCGTTGATGGTGTTGTTGATGGTGTAGTAGTCGACGTGCCAGCCCTTTTTCCGCAGGGTGTCAGCAAAATGACGCATGGCGGAGAAGATCAGAATGATTTTCTTCTTGTGATGGCGCACATAGGTGGCTTCGGCCCACACTTCCGCCATGACCACCTTGTCGCGCTGCGGGTCAGCGGCGGCAAGGCAGCTCATTGTGTCGGTGAGCTGGTCGCCCAGGATCAGTACCAGCTTGCCTGGCATGCCCTATGCCTTGATCAATGACAGGAATTCACTGCGCGCGGCCGCAGACTCCCGCAACGTGCCGAGCATGACCGAGGTGGTGGTGGAGGAGTTCTGCTTCTCCACGCCGCGCATCATCATGCACAGGTGCTGGGCATCCATCACAACGCCGACACCTTTGGCGCCGGTGACCTCCTGAATGGCATGGGCGACCTGGAAGGTCAGGGTTTCCTGTATCTGCAGGCGGCGGGCAAACATGTCCACCACACGTGCAAACTTGGACAGGCCCAGTACCTTGCCATCGGGGATATAGGCGATGTGGCAGGTGCCGAAGAACGGCAGGATATGGTGCTCGCACAGGGAATAGAATTCGATGCCGCGCACAACGACCATCTCATCGCTGGACGATTCGAATACGGCGTTGTTGGTCACCTCTGACAGTGACCGGGTGTAGCCCTCGGTAAGGAAGGCCATCGCCTTTGCTGTGCGTTCGGGTGTATCACGCAGCCCCTCGCGATCCGGGTTTTCACCCACATCCACGAGAATCTGGCGGTAATGTTCGGTAAGACTGGTGATGGCGCTCATGACCTGATCCCCTTTTTATAATTTGCCGAGTATTCACGGGCATCGGTCAAGAGGGCGTCAACCGGCCGCCATGACGGCCGGCGACCGGATCAGGTGGGGCTTGTATGAAGCTGTCAGGCGTTCTGCAGATTGCCGAGCATCGCCATGATGGCCTCCTGGCCATTGCCGGGATGGTCTGCGTCAGTGAAGTCCGTGATGGCCGGCCATTGCTCGACAATGGCCTCCGGGGTCAGTGGTTGCGAGACAGGGAAGCCATGCCCTTTGGTGCGTTCCCACTGCAGCTTGCCGATCCACCCGGCGCCCACTTCATAGAGGCTGCCACTGTCCCGATGTGCCTCGTGGCAGAGCTTGAGCACCAGGGGTGTGACGAATTCGGGCTTCAACTGCTCGACGATCTGCGGCGGCATGATGGTGGCCGTCATGCGGCTGCCCGCGATCGGGGCGATGGTATTGACGACGATATTGCGCTTGGCACCCTCGATGGCCAGGCTCTGGGCCATGCCATGCAGGCCCAGCTTGGCCATGGCGTAGTTGGCCTGGCCGAAGTTGCCGTAGATGCCGGCGGCTGAGGCGGTAAAGATGATGCGCCCGTACTCCTGATCCCGAAGGTGCGGCCAGGCGGCATGGGTGACCTTGAAGGCCCCTTTGACGTGCACGTTGTAGACCAGATCCCAGTCTTCTTCGGTCATGTTATGGAACGACTTGTCCCGCAGAATGCCGGCGTTGTTGATAACGATGTCCACACGGCCGAAGTTGTCCAGGGCGCACTGGACAATGCGGTCGCCGTCGGTCACCGATTCATGGTTGGCCACGGCTTCGCCGCCGGCTGCGGTAATCTCGTCGACGACCTTGTCGGCAGCCGAGCGGTCTGCGCCTTCCCCGGTGGCGGAGCCGCCCAGGTCGTTGATGACCACCCGGGCGCCCCGGGCAGCGAATGCGAGGGCATGGCTGCGGCCCAGCCCGTTGCCAGCGCCGGTGACGATTACCACTTTGTCATCGAAATTGAGTGTGGACATCTGCTGTTTCCTCCTTGGCGGAAGATGGTATGGTCTGCGTCCCGCAGGCCTTCGCTCAATGACGTAATGTGCCAATCTGTCTGACATTAACTATCATGGTGCGTCGCGCTCATGCTGCGCCCTCTGAAAGACCTGGATGGCGGTGGGCGGTGCAGCTGTAGTAATATGATTTATAAAGAGAATTTCTGGTCGATGGGGCTGCCTGTGTGGATGCTGCCCATCGGGGGTGAACAAGAATTCAGGGCGGCGCATGCCGCAATGGCATCAGGATGCTTAGACGCAACACCATCGCAATCAGTCACGTGATCCGTGTGCTTCAGGGGGCAGCGCGCTCTGGCGCCTCGATTCCGGCGTTGCTCGAGGCGGCCGGTATACCCCGGATGTTGCTGGATGATCCCGACGCCCGGATCGAGCGAGATGCCTTTATTCGCCTGATGCTGGAGGTCATGCAGCAGACCCAGGATGAGTTCCTCGGCTTTGGCCAGGGGCGCAAGTCGAAGCCGGGTACCTTCAGCATGATGGCCCACGCGGTCATCAATTGCTCGAACCTGGAGAAGGCGGTACGTCGCAGTATCCAGTTCTATGAGCTGTTCGATCTGGACGTGCATACGGAGCTGCACCGTGACGGCGAGCGCGCCTGGATGGTGGTGAAGGCGGGACCGCGTCTGGACTTCCGCGAGGTCATCATCGAGTCATGGCTGATGTTGTCCCTGCGCTTCATGAGCTGGCTGGTGGGCAAGGCCATCGAGGCCCAGCGGGTCGATTTCGATTTTGCCAGAACAGGTGCGGCGGATGAGGACTATAAGTCCGTGTTTACCTGTCCTGTGACATTCGAATCAGAATCTAATGTGGTGATGTTCAACAGCGACTACCTGGACCTGCCGCTGGTGCAGAACCAGTTGTCCCTGTCGCGCTTTCTCAAGGACTCCCTGGCCCAGCTGATTGACGGCAATATCCATAATGTCGGGCTGCCGGCACAGATCCGCGCGATCATCTCCAAGGAATACGGCAACAACTTCCCGGACTTTTCCGAGATCTGTGAAAAGCTGAACATGACGCCCCAGACCCTGCGGCGGCGGCTCAAGGAAGGCAATACCAGCTATCAGGAGATCAAGGATACGATCCGCAAGGACGCCTCGATCTACTATCTGTCAAAACCGGATCTCTCCATCGATGAAATCGCGCTGTTGATGGGCTTCAGTGAAGCCAGCTCCTTCCATCGCGCCTTCAAGAAATGGACCGGCAAGACCCCGTCGGCCTACCGGAGAGAGTATTTTGGCGAACATTGAGGCTGACGTGAAGGGCGTTGAGATGAAGGGCGTCGAGGCAGTTGATGCCACCACAGCACGGTTGCTGATTACCTGCCCTGACCGGCCAGGGATCATCAGCGCGGTGAGCACCTTCCTGTATCACCATGGCGCCAACATTACCGACTTCGATCAGCATGCCTCCGATCCGGATTCCGGCACCTTCTTCCTGCGTATGGAATTCCAGACGCCGGGGCTGGACTGCTCCTGGGACACCCTGAAGAACGCCTTCGCGTCACGGGTCGCGCAGCAATACGGCATGGACTGGCAACTGACCCTGGCGGCCGAGAAAAAGCGCATGGCCATCATGGTGTCACGCCATGACCATGCCCTGATGGAGCTGCTCTGGCGGACCATGGGCGGCGACCTGCCAGCCACCATCAGCATGGTGATCAGCAATCACGATGACCTGCGGGGTGAGGTGGAGCGTTTTGGTATTCCGTATCACCATATTCCGGTGACCGCAGACAACAAGGTCGAGGCAGAACAGCAGGCGCTGTCATTGCTGGAAGGGCAGGCGGATCTTGTCGTGCTGGCGCGTTATATGCAGATTCTCAGCCCGGATTTTGTCGCCCGCCACCCGCATCGCATCATCAATATCCACCACTCATTCCTGCCCGCGTTTGTCGGCGCCAATCCCTATCAGCAGGCCTGGGAGCGCGGTGTCAAACTGATCGGCGCCACCAGTCACTATGTCACGGACGATCTGGATCAGGGGCCAATCATCGAGCAGAACGTGGCGCGGGTTTCCCATCGGCATGGCCCGGCAGAGCTCAAGGCACTGGGGCAGGATGTGGAGCGCAGCGTATTACTGCGCGCCGTGCGCTGGCACCTGGAAGACCGGGTGATTGTGGATGGCAACAAGACGGTGGTGTTTGTCCGTTGATGGCGCGGCAAGTGCCGCGCCATCAACGATATCAGAAGCGCAGGTGCAGGCCTGCCGTAAAGCTGTCCACATCCTCTGACTCGATCCGGTAGCGGGTCACATCCACCACCAGGCTGATGTCGCTGACGAGGGCCACGTTAATGCCAAGCCCGGCGTAGGCACCGGTGCCGGACAGGCTGTCGGTGGCGGCGATGGGCTGTTCCGTGACACTGCCGGTGCTGCCGTTGTAGGTGAGTACACTGTTGTTACGTGTCTTGATGCGGTAAGCCAGCAGGCCGCCCCGGATGTACACCAGCCGCTCGTGCATCAACCTGCCGCCGATCTCGAAACCGCTGATGTCCAGCCGGTCCTGGGCGTTGACGTCCACATCCTGCAGCGTGCCGATGCCACCTGGCGGTGCGGCGATCTCCTGGGGGGTCGGGGAGCGGGTAAATGCGCTGTTGCGGGTGTCGCGCACCAGCTGATTGAGACCGCCTTCCAGCGCGACTTCCAGGCCATGGCGTGCGAGGCTGTTGAACCAGATGCCGCCGCGCACACGATAGCCCTCGGCGCGGCTGTCCTGGTCGAACTCACGCAAGTCAGCGCGGCCGTACTGAATCTCGGCAAAGAAATCCACATCCGGCGGTGCCAGCGCGTCGTCTGCGCCAGCGGTCGCGCAGGCCAGCATGGCAAGGCCTGATACGACAGCGCTGCGCAGGGCCGTGATACAGCGTGAGGGCAGTACGGTTTTGAAGAGAGAAAGCGTCATAGAAGAAAGCGTCATAGAAGAAAGTGTCATAGTTGTTTTACTTTTTATAGTGATGACAATAACGCTCATTGTAACCACCTGAGGTAACCCATGACCATCCTCGACAGTCTGCTGGTGCTGTGCCGCCCCGGTTTTGAGGCAGATTGCGCCGCAGAGCTGACCCAGCGCACGGCAGGGCGGGGTATGGGTGGCTATGCCCGGGCCCGGCGAGATGCCGGTTGGCTGAGCTGGCATACCCCGGGGCAGGATGCCGGGCAGCTGTGTTACGGGCCGACCGGGCGCAGCGCGCTGATCTTTCCGCGCACGGCCTGGCCAGTGGCGCAGGCGTTCTCGGACCTGCCCGCTGCGGATCGGGTGACGCCGCTGGTGGCGCTGGCCCGGCCCCTGGGGCCCTTCAGCGCCGTGCGCCTGGAGTATGCGGACACCAACGAAGGGCGCGGTTTGCAGCGCTTCATCAAGGGCTTTCGTCAGGCCTTCGAGCGGGCCCTCAAACAACAGGGCCTGCTGCTGCCGGTGCCTGACGAGAGTAGTGGGACGATTCTGCACCTTTTCTTCGAGGATTCCGGGCTCGGCGTCATGGGCTGCGCCGATGCCCGGCAGGTCTCGCTCTGGGAGAACGGCATACCGCGCCTGCGGCTGCCCGCTGTGGCGCCAAGTCGTTCGGCCCTGAAGCTGGAAGAAGCCTGGCTGACGCTCATGACCCCGGTGGAACGGGCGCACTGGCTGCGGGCCGGGCGTTCCGGTGTGGATCTCGGCGCCGCGCCCGGCGGCTGGACCTGGCAGCTGGCACGTCACGGCGTCAGGGTGACAGCGGTCGACCACGGCAAGCTGGCGCCGCATCTGTTGTCGGAGTACCCGGTGACCCATGTGGCCGGGGATGCGTTCACCTGGCGCGCGCCGCGCACGCTGGACTGGCTGGTGTGCGATGTGGTGGACAAGCCATCACGCACGCTGGCATTGATGGAAAAGTGGCTGGTGAACGGCTGGGCAAAAGTGGCCGTGTTCAATCTGAAGCTGCCGATGAAGCACCGCCACGCCACCGTGGATGAATTGCTGCAACGACTTGAGGGCGCACTGGCAGCGCGCGGCACCGGGCATACCATTCGCGCGGCGCAGCTGTATCATGATCGGGAAGAGATTACGGTGGCGGTGGTGCCGGCATCAGGCGCTTAACGGCGGCCGTGCAGGGTCTCCAGCAGGGTGATGCGCTCGGGCTCTTCCAGAAACGGGCTGATGGCGTCCAGCGCCTCACGGCGTTCGCTGGAATGCAGCCAGCGCATCCAGGCCGCGCGGCTTTGCCAGGCGGAGAGAATGAAGTGATGCTGCGGGCGACTGGCGTCGCGCAGTGACTCGCCGGAGAGATAACCCGGTGCCCGGACAATGGCTTGCAGCATGCCGGTGACTGCCTGGCTGTAGGGTTGTTCCAGGCCTTCGACAATCTGCCTCTCGATCAGTACCCGAATCACGCGTGCATCTCCTTCGGTGCCGTTTCATCAGGGCGCAAGTGTAGCCAATGATGCGCCGTACAGGTAGGGGATAGGCGGCAGGGTATTTTATGGCTTCATTTCCGACGACATTTTTGACGACATCGTTGACGGCATTCAGACAGCATCCTGTGTGGCAGCATCGCAGGTTGCTGGGCGTGCTGGCGTTGTTCTACTTTGCCCAGGGCTTGCCGTCGGGCCTCATGGCCAAGGCGCTGCCCGCGCTGGCCAGAGATGCCGGGATGTCACTGCCGCATATCGGGCTGCTGAGTCTGGCGGCCTTGCCCTGGGCGTTGAAGTTCATCTGGGCGCCCTGGGTGGATCGCATTGGCGCGGGGCAGGCCAATCATCGCAAGCGCTGGATCATTGGCTGTCAGGCCGCTGCTGCGGTGGTGGTGCTGGGCGTGGCGATGATCGATCCGGCGACGCTGTTCAGCACCCACCTGGTCATCCTGATTGGTCTGTTGGGGCTGCTGAACCTGTGCTGTGCGACCCAGGACATCGCGGCGGATGGGCTGGCAGTGCGGATGCTGACAGCGCGTTTGCGCGGGCCGGGCAACAGCATTCAGGTGGCCGGGTACAAGCTGGGTATGATGCTGGGCGGCGGCGCGCTGCTGATCTGGGTGGGCATGCTGGGCTGGACCACCACGTTTCTGCTGGTGGCGTTGTTGCTGCTGTTGATGTTGTGGCCGGTGTCGCGCTTCCCCGAACCGGCGGCAGAGCTGGATCCGGCCAGCCGCCAACGCCTTGATTTCCGCGCCTGGCGACGGGAAATCACCCGATTCTGGGGGCGCCCGGGCATGTTCTGGTGGATGCTGTTGCTGCTCGGCTACAAGGTTGGCGACAGTTTTGGTTCACGCATGCTCAAGCCGTTTCTGGTGGACAGTGGCTGGACCCTGCCCCAGATAGGCGTGCTGGATCTGTCGGTATCGGTGGTCGGGCTATTGGCCGCCGTGGTGGGCGGTCTGTTGATGATGCGCCTGGCGCGCCCGGTGGCGCTGGCGGCATTCGGGCTGTTGCATGCCGCGGCCTTCGTCGGCTGGGCCTGGCTGGCAGGTGGTGGGGTACTGGGTGGGGTGCCGGGTGAGGTGCTGGTATGGCAGGTCTGGGCCCTGGCGATGGTGGAGCAGTGCGCGGATGCCATGGCGACGGTGGCCCTGTTCACGGTCATGATGGACCAGTGCCGGGCCTATCATGAAGGTGCGGACTATACCTTGCAGGCCTCCATGCAGTTAATGGCGGTGGGGCTGTTTGCGCTGGCCAGCGGCTTCAGTGCCGAGTGGCTGGGCTTCAGCGGCCATTTTCTGTTCTCGGCACTGCTGTGCCTGACCGCTATACTGGCCATCCCGTTGTGGTGGCGCGGCTATCTTTCCTGCCAGAGTCAGACGCGCCACGCGCCGACCAGCAATGCGACCCGTGATTGAGCACAGGACCCATGACTGAGAATACAACCGGGCAATCCCCGGATCAGAATCGAGAGCAGGCCCCTGAGTCCCAGCATCATCTGGATGCCAGTGGGCTGGTATGTCCCGAACCGGTGATGCTGCTGCACAATCGGGTGCGGGATATGGCCTCCGGGGAAGTGCTGGAAGTGCTGGCCACGGACCCCTCAACCACCCGGGATATCCCGCGTTTCTGCCAGTTCCTCGGCCACACGCTGGCGCACCAGTGTGTGGAGGGGGCAGCCTTTCGTTTCTGGATTCGGAAGAAGTAGCGGTTCCTGGCGCGGCGATGCGGGCAGGGAAACGCAGGCAAAAAAATACCCGCTCGCGATTTCCTTGTTCGCTGCGGGCATTCCATATTGGCGGTGAGCGCCAGGCACATTACAAATCAGATGATGTCAGGATAGTGCGGGGTGCGCTGCCCGAGAAGTGGTATTCCCTGATGCCTGTGATAGCAAATTGCTATTTCGCGCGTTATTCCGCCAGTTATTCCGCCAATGTCGCTATCGCCGCCAGGGCCTCGGGGTCCTGATCCTTGATGCGGTTGGCGATGCCGTGCTGGAAGAAATAGCAGAAGTCTTCATGGGTCTGGGCGTCGGACAGGCAGGGGTCGCCGGGCAGCACCGGCGTGCGGGTGATTTCTGTTTCGTCGGCGACCAGGGCGTGCACCTCACCCCGGGTGGTGAGCTTCCAGCTGACCACTTCCACCAGGCGAATGGTGTGAAAGCCGTCACTGGAGAAGACGGCATGGGTGCCGATGGTGTCCGGGATCTGCTGGCCGTCGGTGCCGTGCCCGAAAAAATCCACCGCCGCATTGAGCTCCTGCACCTTGTGGTCTGGTACGTCGGTGAACAGATAGTCGCTGCCTGGCAGGCGATAGCCCATCCAGCGGCCATTGAGCGGGTCTGCCAGCTGTTCGGCGGCGACCACGCTTTTCAGCCAGGGCACCATGGCGGTGATGCTGTCATCATCAAGCATCGCCCAGGCGAGCACTTTCAATGAGAAGAGTTTGTCAGGGTGGCGGTCGTTGGCGTAAAGCAGCTCTATGCCGTCGTATTCCGGCGACAGGCGCACAATGTGGGCGGGTGTCGGGGTGCCCGTGTCATCGTGCCGGGTGCGGCGTTGTTGGCGGTGGTGGCAGAGCGAGACAATGTTTGAGTCAGTGCTGCTATCCCTATTACTGTCCCGACTATTGCCGCCACGGCTACCGCTGTGGGGAGGCTGGTGGTGCATGTTGGGCATGTCGCCCTCCTTGCAGTGTGGTTCACCAGTTTTTTCACACCGTCTGACTTTACGTTATCTGCTTGCGCGTACGGTCGCAAGTGTTACCCGCGCGCCAGCCGATTCTGCAGCCGCATCCCCAGCAGCACGGCGGCGCAGGTCAGGCCAGCGAGCAGGCCGATCCAGAAGCCGGCCGGGCCCATGGCCGGTACCAGCAGGTCCGTGCGGCCCAGCACAAAGCCCACGGGCAACCCCACACCCCAATAAGCCAGCAATGTGTAGAACATTGGCACGGTCGTATCCTCGAAGCCCCGCAGCGCGCCATTGGCGGTGACCTGGAACGCATCCGACAGCTGATACAGCGCGGCAAACAGCAGCAACCCGGCGGCAAGCTGGCGGACCTGCTCGTTATCGGTATAGATCGCTGGCACCTGGTGCCGCAGCAGTAACAGCAGCAGCGCGCTTGTCAGGCCGCACACCATGGTCAGCCACAGGGCAGTGCTGGTGGCTCTGACAACGGCAGCATGGTCTTCCCGGCCGCGCTCGTGGCCGATGCGTACTGTGACGGCGATGGCCATGCTCAGGGG
The DNA here is from genome assembly GCA_022565695.1 of Alcanivorax sp. GTDB lineage: Bacteria > Pseudomonadota > Gammaproteobacteria > Pseudomonadales > Alcanivoracaceae > Isoalcanivorax. The sequence continues at coordinate 108,955 of JAIUME010000003.1, forward strand.
CACCATGAACAACAGCGAGGCAAAGTTCAGCGCAATCTGGTGACTGGCCACCACGATCGGCCCGAGGCTGCTGATCAGCAGGGCGATAACGGCAAAGATGCTGACTTCGAAGAAAATGGTCAGGCCCACCGGCAGCCCCAGCCGCAGCATGTAGCCGAGTGTGCCGGGCTCCAGTGACAACTGCCGGAAGTTCAGCCGTGCACGCTGGTAGGTCTGATGGCTGGCGACGTAACCGGCCATCATCAGCGCCATGCTCCACATCACCAGTGACGTGGCCCAGCCACACCCCACGCCGCCCAGCGCGGGCAGTCCCAGCTTGCCGTAGATCAGGACATAATTGGCAGGCACGTTGATGACCAGCCCGATGACGCTGATCCACAACACCGGACGGGTATGATTCATGGCTTCGGTATAGCTTCGCAGGGCCAGGAACAGGGCGACAGCGGGCATGCCCCAGCTCAGGGCGCCGAGATAGCCGAGCACCATGGGGCGCATGCTTTCGTCCACGTCCATCCAGTCCAGCACGGGCGCCATGCTGCGCAGCACGGCAAAGCCGACCATGCCCAGGCCGAGGGCCAGCCAGAGAGCCTGCTGTGTCAGAGGATTGATACGATGGTAAGCTGCGCCGCCAAGATGTCGTGACAGGATCGGTGTGGTGCTCATCAGCACGCCGGCCATGAACAGGTAGACGGGCACCCAGATACTGGCGCCCACGGCGACGGCCGCCAGGTCGGTGGCGCTGACACGGCCAGCCATGACGGTATCAACGAAGCCGTTGGCGGTCTGAGCCAGCTGGCCACCCAGAATGGGCAAGGCCAGACGCAGCAGCAGGGTCAGCTCGGTGCGGCGATCAGCAGAAACAGGTAACCAGGACACAGGCACGGGACGGGTCTCTCATGAGGGTGGCTAATCTAACGCATTACACCAACGCTGGCGAGGCGGACCCGCCGCTTGCCGGCCCGCGGCATCGTGCCGAGGATCTCGAGCTGTTGTTTGCGCAGACGTTTGCCGAGCGCTATCAGACGGTACTGTGTGGTGGCGCTGAAGAGCCGCTGTACCAGCCCGGCTCACCCCATCGCATTGTCTACACTCGGGATTATTTCCGCAGCGCCTTGCATGAAGTGGCGCACTGGTGCGTGGCTGGCGCGGCGCGCCGTCAGCAGGTCGATTACGGGTACTGGTATGCGCCGGACGGGCGCGACGCGGTGCAGCAGCGGGCGTTCGAGCAGGCCGAGGTGAAGCCGCAGGCGCTGGAGCTGCTGTTCTGTGAGGCGTGTGGGCATCCCTTTACGGTGTCGCTGGATAACCTGAATGGCAATCTGGACGGGCTGTCTGACGATGATGCCCAGGGCGGCGGCAGTGAAGCGTTTGCCCGTGCGGTGACAGCGCAGGCAGCCGTGTATCGGACACAGGCGGCGCAGCAACGCTGGGCGCGCTGGGTGTCGGTGCTGCGAGCACACTACTTACACAAGTGAACGGGCACAAGTGAACGGGCACAAGCGAACAGGCATAAATGAACAGGGGCATGCCGGGATACGACATGCCCCTGCTGAACGCAGCGTTTGAGACCGGGCAGGGTTCAGCCCGGGAAGAAGTTGATCGGATAATCCCCTTTCCAGATGGACACCGGCAGTGCGCCAAAGTCCATGCTGCGCACCACCATCAGGATGCGTCGTTCCAGATCGTCGTCGTTCAACTCCGAAGAGCGGATAGACGCGTTGGTGACGCTGCCGTCCGGTGCAATCTCCAGTGTCAGTACCACGGTGCCTTCCAGGGTGGGATTGCCCCGTAGTGCACGCTGATAGACGCTGTTGATGCGGCCGCCATAGCGGTCGAAGGTGCGGCGCAATTGCTCCGTGGTCCGGCGGCCGGTGCCGTCTGGCCGTTGTTCCACCGTGGCCGCTGCCTGGGCGCTGGCGGCAATCTCGCTTTCCACCTGTGCGACCTGACCGCCTTCCAGAGTGCCGCCACCACCACCGCCGCTGGACACACTGCCGGTGCTGATGCCCCCGGAGCTTCGGCCTGCGCGGCTGGTGAGCAGGTCGCGCTGGACCTCGGTGCTCTGGTCTCCGCCACGGCGCAGTTCCCGCGCCGAGGATACCGGCGGCGCCAGATCACGCAGTCCTGCCAGGGAGTCCTCGAACACCTGAACTTCCTGTCGTGCGCGCTCACGGGCCTGTTCGACCCGTTCGGGCGTACGCTCCGGCGGTGGTGCTTCCGGTTCGGGTTTCGGCGCTTCCTCCGGTGTCTCCTGTTCCGGTTCGGGCTCTGGTGGCCGGGGCGGCTCAGGTTCCTGCTTTTGCTCCATCACCAGCCGGGCCAGACGTTCCGGAATCTCATCGGCACTGGTGTCGCGTTTCGGCACGTCAGTGGTCTCAATGATGTAGACCAACGGCAGCAACAACAACAGCAGTACCACCAGAATGCCGTACTGGCGGCGGCGTTCCCCGGGTAACGGGTCCCAGGGCAGCATGCCATCAGAGGCGAGGGCTGGCTTGTGTGATGCACTCGCCATCATTCGTCCTCCCCGCTGATGCGCAGTACCGCGAAGGACACCTTGTTGTAGTCCGTCTGGCTGGCGCTGTACATGACGCGCTGGATGACCGAAAAGTGGGCATGCCGGTCGGCCAGAATCATCAGTTCGCGGTCCTCATCGCTACTGCCGAAGCGGCGTGCCCGCTCCGAGTAGGTGTTGAGCACCTCTACCAGCGCGGGTACGACGCGCTCGTCGCCGGACATGGCGTCGCTGACGGAAATCACCGGCCGTTCCTGCACCAGAATATCCCTGGCGCTGATCTGCACCGTCAGGACTTCATTGGGCACTTCCTGCGCGATGGACTCCGGCAGCACGATGTCCGGGTTGTCGGGCAGCTGCTGGGTGTTGGTCTGATTCACCAGCAGGAAGAACACCAGAATGGTGAAAATATCCATCAAGGCCGTCAGGTTCAGCGGCATGACTTTCTTGCGGCGGCTGTAGTGACGGCCCTTGCGCTTGGCGCGTGCTGATCGCTGTCTCATGACGCACCTCCCGCACGGGTTTCGCCTTGTTGCGTATCCGGCGGCGCTGACCCAATACCGATATCGGGGAACAGCTCACGGCGAATGCGCTGGCCATTCAGTTCCACATCACGCAGGCGCACCGTATCCATGGTCTGGATCAGCAGTTCATACGGCGTGTCGTCCTCACACAGCAAGGTAATGTCGTTGACGTCCGGGAAACGGCTTTTTACTTCCAGCAGGTATTCATGCAGGCCGTTGCGGTCGTGCTCACCACTCGCCATGTTCGGCACGGTCTTCAGCGGCCCGCTCTGGCGATCAATCACCTCATAGCGGTCCTGATAGATCATGACTTCCAGCACGATGGCGCGTTGGTTTTCTGATTCCGAGGGCGCGGCATCATCCGACGGCAGGTTCAGCTGCAGGATGGCTACCTGGGCGAATACTGCATTGAGCAGCAGGAACGGAATCAGCACTACCATCAGGTTCAGAAAGGCAGTGATGTTCAGTTCCACCTCGGTATCACGTTCTCGTCTGCGAAAGCGCATACCGGGCTCCTTGCTTATTCGGCTTCAGCTTTACGCTGTTCCTGCTGTGTCATGGCATGGCGGTAGACATTGATGAATTTCACCGAGGCCATTTCCATGCTGTCGACGATCTTGTTGGTCATCGAGTTGATGAACGCGTGGGCGAGCAGCAACGGAATGGCCGCCATCAGGCCGAATGCAGTGGTGTTCATGGCAACCGAAATGGAAGCAGAAAGCAGATCCGCTTTTTGTGCCGGGTCGGCGCTGGCGACGGCCGTAAAGGCCGCGATCAGACCAAGAATCGTCCCGAGCAGGCCGAGCAGGGTGGCAATATTGGCCAGTGTGCCGACGTAACCGGTGCGGGTTTCCAGGCGTGGCAGGACTTCCATCAGTCCTTCTTCCATGGCCAGTTCCACATCTTCATGGCGGCGGGATGTGCGCGCACGATCCAGGCCATAACCGATCACTCTTGCCAGACCGGTTTCCTTGTTCTGTACGGCTTCCATGGCCTGACGGAACTGCGCCTTGGACAGCAGGGGGAAGACTTCTTTCCAGGTTTTCTGGTTGCGGCTCTTGATGCTCTGCAGATAGATGATCCGCTCAAGCACGATGCCCAGGCCGACGGCCAGCACAACAAGAATGGGGTACATGAAGGGACCGCCGTCCTGGATGAATCCAATCATGGTAGCGACCAGGCCCGGATCTGCAGCCGGTGAGGTGGCGGCGTCGAGTGTGGATGTGGGCATGCCTGTCTCCTGAGATATGCCTGACACGCAGGCGTTACGGTTTAAACGTTATTGTCCAGATGACACATTGAGTCGCTGGTGGTATTCGATTTCTCGCAACAGTACGTCCTGATCGAGGGGTTCGAGTACGCGATCAAGCAGTGATGAGGTGGGGTCTTTGCGTTCCAGCCTGACTTCCCGTTCTTTCCACGGCACCACGTTCAGTACCGTCGGCGCTTCCTGGCTGCCGATGATATTAGTGCCGACGCCGGCACCCGTACTGCTGTCTGCGTCACGCTGTTCGGCAAAAGCTGTGTTGCCAAGTGTGTTGCCGAGCAGCATCGCTACTGCGATGGCGGTCACTCTGAAAACCTGCATCACAATTCCTCCTCGTCCTGGTTCTTGTCCGGGCGCCCGGCAACGCTGGGTTGTCGGCGCTCAAGATCGGTAATCCAGTTGGCGACGGTGTTGTCCGGTTGACGTTGCAGCGCCTGGTAGGCCCTGAAATGCGCGAGCGCCTGCGGCATATCCTGCAGATACAGCTCGGCCAGTACGCCGAGATTGAAATGCGCCCGGGCATACAGGGGGTCGAGTGTCACGGCCTGGTGATAGTGTTCCGCCGCCTCGGCAAAGCGACCTTGTTCGCGCAGGGCAACGCCCAGTGCATTATGGGCGTAGGGGTTCTGCGCATTGGCGTCCAGCGCACGACGTAATGCGGTTTCGGCGTCTTGCCAGTTTTTCTGACGCAGTTCGATCAGGCCGACATTGACCCAGGGGCCTGACAACGCCGGATAGCGTGTGGTGAGTGACTGGAATACGACCAGGGCACGGGGCAAATCATCGTTGCGCAAATACTGCAGGCCCCGGAAATATTCCTCCGTGGCGGCAGCTGCCATGGGGCGAACCGCCGGATCATGGGGGACGGGCGGGATATGCTCGGCGTCACTGTCGGTCGCAGCAATACCGGCGCGCAGGGCGGCATGACGGGATTCGCCGCGCTCGCCGCTGCCTTCCAGGCCGTGATCCGGGTGGCTGGCGCAACCGCCGAGCAATGCCAGCAGCATTACCGGTATCAGCAGCGCCAGGCGCCCTGTATCAATAGATGATGTCGACATAGGGCTCCACCTGTTCATATTTTGCATAGCGACCGGGCAGCAATTTACCCAGCGCACTGAAGCTGCGTTTTACCCAGTCGTCATAAATGTCGTCCGCGACCATGTCGGTGTTGGCCATATACAGATCAATGGCCTGATCCTCGTAGGGCAGGGCTTGCTCTTCCAGCAACAGTTCGTACATTTCCAGTTCGAGTTCATCCAGGCCGCGGGGGCGTTCGCTGTCCATGATGTCGCGGGCCAGCACGCGGTACATTTCGCCGATCTGGAATTGCGCGGCGGTGGCGTACTCGGCCACACCAATGGCGGCCACGTCTTCATAGCGTTGCAGGGCGTCGCGCATGGCGTCGGTTTTCAGACCCAGGCTGCGGCGCAGGGGTTGGGTAAGGCGGATGTCACTGAACGCCTGGAAGCGGTCTTCAGCAAGGGTGAAACCCGCCCAGGCGCCCAGCCAGGCGACGCGATCGCTGGCATCGTTGCCGGCCTCGGCGAGGGTTTCCACCAGCTTCTGCAGCCAGAAATCGCGACGCTCGTCATCCTGTTGCAGGGCGTAGAGTTCGGTCAGGCGATGCTGGCCTTCAGCGCGCAGGTCCAGTGGTTCGGGCCATGCCCAGACGTATTTGCGGTAAAGCCGGATGGCGCCATCGGTGTGTTCGCGGCTGCCGCTCGCATCAATCGCCTGATCCTGCATCGCAGCCGCTTGCCAGAGCGCCTGTTGCGACAGCGCCGGGTCACTCTCTTCGTTGGCATCCGCGATGCGCTCGAGTTCGAGGGCGGCGGCACCGAAGTTGCCGGTTGCCTCATAGGCGAGAGCGAGTTTGTCTGGCACCGTTTCGGTAAGCGGGTCGTTCGGATAGCGGCGCCGGAAATCTTCCAGCACATTGATGGCAGCGGTGTGATCTGCCTCGGCGAGATACAGGGTGGCGGCATCAAACTCTGCATTCTTGCGAACGCTGGCCTGTGGGTAGACCTGGCCGACACGCATGAACATGGCTGCTGCGGCGAGCATGTCTCCCTGTTGGTCGCGGAGTGTCTCTGCCTGGCGGTACACGCTGACGGCAAGTTGTTCCCGATAGCGGTTCTGTTCCGTGTCGCTCAGGCCGGGCAGTGTCAACACGGTATTGTAGGCGTATTCCGCTACATCATATCGCCCCAGATCGAATTCGCCGTTGGCGATGGTGGCCCAGCCGTAACGCAGCATGGCGTCATCCGGTGGCGGCTGGCGATTGACCAGGATGCCCGCAGTGCGCACGGCGCCCTGGATGTCGCCACTGGCAAGCTGATCTTCCGTGGTGCTGTAAAGCACTTGCGGTACCCGCTCATGGGCAGGGAAGGTGCTGGCGAACATCAGACCGCTGCGCACCTTGCGCTGTTGCAGATCGCTCAACGCGGCCAGTGCCTGTTCATCCGCCGCATCGCGCTCGGATATGGCCTTCAGGCGTTCCTGCTCTGCCTGGTAGGCGACCAAGGCAAAGTAACCGGCATCACCCGCATCGGCGTATTCCGGATAGCTGTAAGCGGTACGCTCGAATTCGGTAATGGCCTGCTCGAAAGCCTGACTGGCGAACAGCACTTCGGCATAACGATGATTGATATCGGCTTGTGCCTCGCCGGGTGGTGGCGTATCGAGGTACTCGCGGTACCATCGTGCGGCGACGGTATAGTTACCCGGCGCTGTGCCCGCCTGGGCCACGGCATGATAGTGCCGTGCCAGATCAAGAATATGGCCTTTCAACTGATCCAGATACTGGGCGCGGATATCCGGTTGGGCGCGCCAGAAATCGCTGTTGACGCCGTAGCGTTCGACAAACTGCTCTTTGGCTGGCAGTACCAGCGACGGGAAACCACCACGCTGGTAAGCCTGGATGTGTCGTGTAGAGAAAGCGGGTGCACGATGGTCTGACGGGTACACACGCACAAAGGCATCGAAGGTTTCGGCGGCGTCGCGGTAGCGTTCCTGTTGCAGGTAGACGTCACCAAGGCTTTCATAGATATCAGCCTCGTAACTTCTGTGCCCCGTGCTGGCAAACCAGTGGCGTACGGATTCCGCACCATTCAGATTGATGAAGGTCAGGCTGACGACACGCCGTGTGTCCTGCATCAATTTGGCTTGCATGGAGGTATCGCTGGCCATGGCCGGGTGGGCTTGCAAGTGATCGATCAGATGGAAGAAATCAACCAGCGCGCGCTGGAAATCACCTAAAAGATACTGGCTCCAGCCGTGTTTATAGCGCGCCTGCTCATAGAACTCGCTGCGTGGCTGGGCGGCGATCACGGTGGCATAAGCGCTGGCCGCAGTGTCGAACTCGCTGTTCATGAATAACAGCTCGCCGCGGCGGAATTCAGCTTCGACCCGATATTCGCTGTCCGGGTGTTCCCGCACCAGGGTTTCCAGTGCCACCAGAGAGCTGTCCAGATCACCGGCCAGTTCGTGGACTTTGGCCAGGTTGTACCAGGTGTCCGCGCGCAGACCAGGATCCCGCGTGTTGTTCAGCAGGGCATGGTAAAGCACGATAGCGGTACTGAAATTGGTCTCCAGTTTTCCGTCGTCCAGATCAGCCGCCACATTGCTGGCCAGCCCAAGCAGCGCGAAGCGCTCTTCGGCGTCCTCGGTGTCTTGCGCGCTGCGCATGAAGTTTTCGTACAGCATGGCATCGATATCGGCATCTATGCCGCGGTCTGCTTCGGCCAGCGTGTCGACCTGCGGCTGGTCGCGCAGATCTTCGGCGCGGTAATGCTGGTCTTCCGCCGCGGATACGGCCAGATCGGCCATACGTTGCAGTGGCGCTGCGCGTTGTGCCGGGTCCTGAAACAGTTCCACGGCACGCCGATAGCTTTCCAGCGCCTGTTGTGGCGTGGCGCGTTCCAGCGCTTCTGGTGCCACCTCGATATTCATGCGCTCCAGATCAGCCAGTGTGGTCCCGCCGTAGCGAACCGGCTCGGCTGTCTGCTGGCTGGCACAGCCGGCAGTGAGCAGCATGACCATCGCGGCCAGCGTTTGGCGGCGGAAGCCCGGCAGGCTCATGGCTGATCTCCTCGGGTGGTGGTATACGCCGCATCCTGCAAGCGAGCGATAGCCAGATGGGCTTCGCCCAGTTGCTCGCCCAGACGTGCGCGTCGTGCCGCAAGCACGCGCAGTGCTTCGTTTTTCAGTTGTTGCGCAAGCTCGGCCAGGGCCTCGTCTGCCTCATCCATCAAGGTGGCGATGTCCGCTTTGCGTGCTTGCAGTCGGCTGGCCAGCTGTGTGTTCTCGGCGGCTTTCGCGTCGCTGAGCAATTGTTCGATTGCGGCAGCGCGCAACGCCTGAATGCGGGTTTCATCGCGCAACGCGCGGGCTGTCTTTTCCTGCTCGACGCGGCGCGGCTCGGCGCCGTGGGCGATATCCCACAGCAGCAGTCCGCGCAGGCGATCCAGGCGGCGGCGTTGCTGCGGCGCCAGCCCGGGTTGCGCACCCAGTGCCTGCAAGCGCTGCCACATGATGGACTGCGGCAGATCTGCCATGTCGCCGGGCTGCTGTATGTCCAGCGGGGCAGACATCGCCATATGCACCATCTCGGCTTCTTCAGCGAGGCGCGCTTGCTGTTGTTGCATGGCTTGCAGGCGTGCCTGGCCGGTACGGATAACCCGTGCATGCTGCTGCTGGCGTTGAGTCAGCGTCTCCTGCAGGGCGGGCAGCTCGCGCTGCCGGCGCTCAAGCAGCTCGCGCAGGCGTGTGATCTGCTGATATTGATGATGCCGTTCCGAGAAACCGTGGCTTGCAAACAGTGCGTACAGATAGGGCATCTCTTCCCCTTGCGCCGCCTCGAAACGGGCCAGACGCGCCATGGGATCGACCTCGCGCTGTTGCCCACGGTTGTCCGCCAGTTGTGGCAGCCAGTCGGCCTGGTCCACGTTGCGAATGGCGCGCTCTACCTGATGCAGTGCCGCGCGGTAATTCACGGCTGCCTGCTGGTACCCGGCCAGCGCCTGGGGCTCGGCACCAAGCTCCTCGAAGGCGCGCGGGGCCAGCAGCATGGCTTCCTGAACAGACTCGTGGGCGGGATGGCGGGTTATCAGCTCCATCCACAAGGGCAGGGCGGCGCGGGGCGCGCCACGTTCAAAGTTGACCAGGCCCAGCACCATGAGTGCCTCGTTGGAGAAGGGGCCGTCAGCGCGGACCTGTATCAGCGCATCCCGGGCGCCACTGAAGTTGCCGTCGCGCAGCTGTGTCAGGCCTTTGGTCAACGCGGCGCGATCCCGCAGGGCCCGGATCTCTTCGTTGTCCGGTGGCAGCTGCATGACATCATCCAGCGCACGCAAGCCGTTGCGCAGGTCGCCATTGCGCAACCGTGCCACGGCCACGTTATAGCGCGCATAGGCCCCGGATATGCTGGTCAGCGTGACCTGTTCCAGTTGACGCGTCGCTGCAGGAAAATCCTCCTGATCAATCAGGATATTGGCCAGCATCAACTGACGCCGGGCGGCGAGTGCTTCGGGCAGCGCCTGCACCGGAGGGCCTTCAAGAATACGTCGGGCGGCGGCGTGCTCGCCCTGGCGGTAGTGCAGGGCGGCCTTGTGCAGCCAGGTTTCGGCGCGGGTCTGTTCCAGCATGTCCCGCGCCAGCAGCCGATCAAAAATGACCTCGGCCTCTTCGGGCAGGCCATAGCTGACGTACAGCTCGCCCATTAACAGTTCGGCATACCCGGTATCACCGTTGAACAGCCCGCGTGCCTGGTTGACCCGCAGGCCAGACAGGGTGCTGAACTGGCGGTCGCTGTAGTAATCGAAGATCGCCTCACCGAACACCAGATAACGCTGCTCTTCCTGGCTCATGGGCTGAGGCCCAGTGGGCAGGTCATCAAACAGCACCAGGCGCGTGGGCGAGCTGCCAACGGCAGCCGCAGCCAAGGCTGCCGACAGTACGCAGGCTGTCAGCTGTCGGATTCTGGTACCGGCGCGCATCACTGATCCCATTCGTGGAATTCGAATCGGTGCTGCATGGCGTCGAGGTCATCGACGACACGCAGCTCAATCCATTTGCGTCCCGGGCCTTTTTCGAATGTGTAGGAGGCTGTGCGCTGGTAGTCCTTACCGCGCGGGTCGTAGCCGGTGATGATCGCTTCGAGCTGATTGCGCCCGCTGCGCAGATTGCCGGTGTAGAGGCGCTGGATACCGCCTTTGGTCAGCGCGCTGAACTCCTCATCGGAGTAGAAGTGATAGCCCACATGCTGCCCGTTGAGCGTCAGGTTGACGTCCACCAGGCGGATGGGGGTGCCCACATCCACGGACAGGAACACGGCGGTCTGGGAGCTGGGGTAGAGCAGCTCCTCCTCAAGCAGGGACAGGTCGCGATTGAGATCCAGCACCTCGCGGCGCAGTTGCTCGATACGTTGGGACAGTGGCGTGGCTGCCAACTCGGCTGATGATTGAGCGAGCGCCGCCGGAGAGACAAGCAACATGACCAGCAGGGTCATGAAACTACGTTGGTTTTTCATTATATTCAGGCCTGATTTTAGTGGTACGACCGTTCTTATTATTGGGGCCTTACGGCCACCGCCCCCACGGCGGTCAGTCAATGTAGCTATTTGTAACTGAGAAGAAAGGCTTAAATCAAGTTAGTATTTGCTTACATTGGCCACTCACATCGGGTCTTGCAAGGCTGCGAGCCCCGCCTGACTGTGCCCGGCACTGTTCCGCATCAGCCTCCGGTACATATCCAGCGCCTCCAGGAGCCCTTCTTCCAGGGCGCGGTTGTGGTGCAGGTGGCTGTCGGCATGATAGGCGATCAATGCCGAGAGGTCACTCAGCGATGAAGCATAGGCGTCAGGCAGTGTGGCCAGATTGGCTGTCAGTGCACGATGTTGCGCCTGCTCCTGCAGCAGGATGTTGCGTTGCTCGACAATCGCCCGGCGGGCGTTCTGGCTGGCTGGCGTGGTGTGAGTCTCAGTGTCCAGTGCCAACATTAAGCGGTCGATGTATTGCTGCCGTTGCCCGATGGTGTGCTGCAGTTGATCAGCCTGCTCCCGCAGGGGATCCAGACGCGCGTGCAGCACCTCCTGCTGTTGTGACAGCGCCACATAGGTCTGTAGCACGCATTGCAGCTGGCGCGTGGCGAGTGGCGCATGATCACTGGCCAGCAACACATCATGCGATGTAAGTCGCAACACATGCGCTGCGACGGCGCGTTGCAGGGAAGGTGTGATATCGGGCTGTGATGTCAAAATGATATCAATTCCTTCGGTAGGCAACCGTTGTTCCAACACAGCCAATTGCTGCAACGCATCCATAGCGGAGTTGTACAATTGCCGGTAAAGTGTCAGCGCACTGCCGTCCTTGCCTTGCGCATGCATCAGGGCTGCAGCGCCCAGCAGTCCTTCAAGGGTGACAGCATCAAAAGGAAGCTGCTGGTGTATGCGCAGATACCACTGCACGGCGGCGTCAGGGTCGCCGTCGCGGCGCCAGGTCTCTGCCATCAGCAGGGCAGCTTCCGCAATCGAAGGGCTCTCGAGTTGTATTTTTCCAAGGTGTTTGCGGGCAGCGTCCAGATCGTCATCCCGTATCGCCAGGGCGGCAGCGACCAGCCGCGCACGATCTTGCAGAAGCTGCTTTCCGGGCAGCGTGGGCGGCTGCCCGGCCAATCGATGCAGTGCTGATTCGAGCGCAGTACGGCGTTGGGCAGCGTCGGGTGGATCCGTGAGTTGCCGGATCACTTCGGCGGCAGCCGGGTTGTTCTGCAATACGGTGCTGGCCCGGGGGGCGCTGTCGAGAGCTGGCGTGCCGGCCTCTCCCGTTACAAGACAGTGCTGCGAAGCTTGTTGTGATGTGTTTTGCGGGTTTGCGGCGAAGGATGTACTCGCGCAGATCAGCAGTAGTGCCACGAGGTATTGCCGTGGGCTGACTTTGCATGGGCTGACCTTGAAGATAAGCGCTATTTCTTTTGCTGTGAGCTGCATCACATTTTCCGTCGCGTTGTGTAATGAAGAGTAACCAGTCCGACGTCTGCTACTCTAGAATATGGCAAACGGACGGGGTCAGTTTATTCGGGTTTGGGGAACAGGCAAGGACGCATGCATTCTTTTTCGCTAAGGCCGGGGGGCCTGGCTCTGTTTTGCTTGATGTTGTCGGGATTCTTGTCGTCGGGATTAGTTTCCGCCCAGGACCCGCAGCAGTCACAGCAGAACCTGCTGGATAACCTTCAACGTGAGTCACAGCAACGGCAGGAGCGTCGTCTCGATGACGTGTTGCTGCCTGGTCGTGACCCATCGGTGCAGCCGACTGTGCCAGATACACCGGATGACGCGCGCTGCTTTCCTGTTCAGCGCGTCGAGTTTGTCGAACTTGATGGCGAGCCTCTGGTGCGCTGGAGTTGGCTGGCCCGCAGTGCCGAGAGCCATCTTCAGCAGCACGCGAATTGTCTGAGCCTTGCCGGCGTGCAGGCGATGCAGCGCTTGCTGGGCAATCAATTGATTGAGCGCGGGTTTGTGGCGTCGCGCATTTTGCTGCCCGAGCAGGATCTGTCCGAGGGTGTGCTGCACTTGCTGGTGGTGCCCGGGCATCTTGAGGGATTCAGCGCGCAAGGCCTCCACCGGCGGCAGTTGGTGATGGCCGTTCCGGGTAAACAGGGCCGGCCGGTCAACCTGCGTGATCTGGAGCAGGGCATCGAGAATCTTGCCAGGCTACCGGGTATGGACCCCAGACTGGATATTGCCCCCGGCGCTGAGCAGGGCGGCACCCGGATTGTCGCGGATGCGACCTGGCCAAGGCGTTACCGTGCATCGCTGGCACTGAACGAAAAATATTACGGGAGTACCGCCCATGGTACGGCGCGCGCCATGCTGGAACTGGGCGCGCCGCTGACGTTGACGGATCGGCTCGTGCTGTCCGTCAATAGCGATCTGGACACGGCTTATTCTGACAAAGCGGTCGGGGGGAGCGTTGACTACGATATTGCGGTGGGCTATTGGTTGGCGGCGCTGGGCTTCAGTCGGCAGGAATATCGTAACGATATCGACGGTATCCATCAGAGTTTCTCCGCCTCGGGCACAACGGAAATCAGCCGGGTGGATCTCGGGCGCGTGGTGTACCGCTCGGCAGCCACTCATGTGTCGCTGGGCATTCAGGGGGCGCACAGTGACGTCAGCAACCTGCTTGATCGGGCCACTATTCAGGTCAGTTCCTATCGCTTGCGCACCCTGGGTTTGCGGGGCGAGATCAAACGTTTGCAGGCGGGGATGCAATGGGCTGTGGGGTTGACCACCGAACGCAGCTGGGCGGACGGGCCGGCCACGCGACTGCCCGGCGGCGCCCGTGTTGCCGACCCGATCAACCAGCGCTGGCTGCTGTATCTGTCGGCATCCAGGCCGGTGTCAGGCGGGGTGTTACAGGGAAGATTGAACGGACAGTTCTCCAACGCTGACCTGTTTGCCTCGCAGCGTTTTTCGCTGACGGCGCATACACGGGGCTATGAAGATATCAGTGTGACCGCCAACTCCGCGTACAGTGGCGGGCTGGAGTATTCGCTGACGCCGCGCGTGTGGCGTGGTGTTGGCCTGCGCCCGTTTCTGGCGCTGGACTCGGGCATAGTGCCGGGTGCGAGTAACGAACCAGGATCTGTCGCCTTGTCGTCAATGACCGCCGGCATGAGTGCAGGATACCGGCGAGCACAATTCACAATGGAAGCGAACCGGCCTTTGCCGGACTTGTCCACGGAGCGTTCAGCCAATGATTATGCCTTGCGCGCAAGCCTTTCCCTTTCGTACTGATCGCGTGGGTTTCCGGGTGCTTGTTGCCCGGTTATTGATCCCGGTCATGATGCTACAGCCGATCGTTGCATCGGCCAACGCCGTCACGGTTGCCCATGGGCAGACCGCCATGGATCAGGCCGCCAACGGCATTGATGTGATCAATATTGCCAGACCGGATGGGTCCGGGCTGTCGCACAACTTCTATCATCAGTTCAACGTCGGCCCCGACGGGCTGATCCTCAATAATGCCACCGCAATCTCCCACACGGACCTCGCGGGCTTCATTGACCTCAACCCTCATCTGCAAGGTCAGGCAGCTGGTATTATTCTCAACGAAGTGATTTCCGCCAATCCGTCGCAGCTGCACGGTTATATCGAAGTAGGCGGCCAGAAGGCCGATGTGGTGGTGGCGAACCCGTACGGTATTCAATGTAACGGGTGCGGTTTCATCAACACTTCGCGGGCGACGCTGACCACAGGGCGTCCGCGTCTGGGCGATAACGGGGGCTTGCAGGGTTTCGATATCGACGGTGGCGCCATCGATTTCGAGGGTGCGGGGATCAACGCCGCGAACATTGACCGCTTCGATGTGCTGGCGCAATCAGTGCGCATCAACGCGGAGCTTCATGCCAATGCGCTGAATATCGTTGCGGGCGCACATTATAGCGATTACAGCGATCTTTCCGTGAGCGGTGCGGGCGACGGCAGCGGCGCGCCCGCATTTGCTATCGACAGCTCGGCGTTGGGGGGCATATACGCCAATCGTATTCGTCTGATCGGTACAGAAGCCGGTGTGGGCATCAATCTGGATGCGCCTGTCGCTGCGCAGCAAGGCAACCTGCACATGAGCGCGGAAGGCCAGATCACCTATCAGCGCCTGAGTGCTGCCGAAGATATGCATATCAGTGCGGCGAGCATACAGGCGCAAGGCGATGCCACAGCGGGAGGGCGAGCGGTCTTGTCGGCGCCGGAGATCGCCATGCAGAGTGGTGCGCTCGAGGCGCGCCATGTGGAAATGCGGGGTGACAGACTGACAGTGGCAGAGGACGCCAGTGTCACCGCTATTGACGGAGCGGCAGCAAAGCCCGTCAGGCTGGATATTCAGGTTGCGCAACTCGACAACGAGGGAGCGCTGCTGAGCGAAGGCGACGCCAGAGTGGTGGTGAGTGGGCGACTGGATAATGCGGGCAGTATTCGTGCGGCGGGTACAGCAACGGTATCAGCGGGCCGCCTGCATAATGAAGGTGACATGGAGTCAGAGCAGGCGTTGCGTATCGA
Source organism: Alcanivorax sp. (assembly GCA_022565695.1). Taxonomy (GTDB): domain Bacteria; phylum Pseudomonadota; class Gammaproteobacteria; order Pseudomonadales; family Alcanivoracaceae; genus Isoalcanivorax. Next base: position 124,317 of record JAIUME010000003.1, read on the forward strand.
TGCGCGTGAGTACCGTCATGCGGGCGGCAATATTGATTCTGCGCAGCATGTGACGCTTAACGCCAACCGGGTGACGATTGATGCTGGTGCTGCCATGCGCCTGCATAGCGACGCCGAAATCAATGCCTATCTGCTTGAGAATAATGGCATTCTGACCTCTGCGGCAGGTCTGGATATTCATGCGGAAATACTCCAGAACCAGGGCGATATTGCCGGAATGCAGGGGCTGCGTTACCAGGGCGATACCTTGATCAACAGCCGTGGCGCGTTGTTTTTCTCTGCGGCGCCCATGCAACTCTCGTTGCGTATTCTGGAGAACCTCGGCGATATCTACGCACTTGGCCACCTGACCGTAGACGGGCGAGCTATGCCTGGCATGGCGGGCGGAGCAGTGCCCTGGGCACAGCAGGTGCGCAACGTATCCGGTCTGCTGGCCAGTGAAGGCGATATCCGTATCGCGGCACATCGGATTGAGAACGTGCGTTCGGAAGCACCGGAGTTCGTCATTGTCTGGGATGATGCGTATGTGATGTGGGGTGAAGACCCGGAGGAGGCCGAACGTAATGAGCTATGTTTCAATCGAAACAAGAGCTCAGGTTGCTCGGGAACGACCCGGCGTATCACTTACCAGAAGCAGAAAGTAGACGATCTTCAGCTGAACGCCGAGGCCGGCCGGATTATGGCTGGTGGCGATATTCATATGGTTGCAGATATTGTCCTGAACAGTATCAGCCGCATAGTGGCTACAGGCGATGTCGCCTTGAGTGCCACGCAGGTCCGCAATGAAACCCATGATGTGCAGCTGGCGGAGCACATCAGAACCGATTATTCAGAGCGGAAGAAACGAAAGAATTCTGCGATGCGCACCAAGAATCGCAAGTATACCTATACCACCATGGATTATGACGAAGATCCCGAATTCTGCAGAAATAGTACAAATCGCTGTGGGAGAGGTGATCCGAGTTTCGCAGGCGAAACCAGTGTCACCGAAACCATCGTCGGCAGTCAGATCGAAGCGGGCGGCAGCATCAACATCCACGCCAGTGAGCAGTTCGGTAATGGTACCGTGCAGGGCGATCAGGATATCAGCTTCGGCAATACACTGGCGGCTATTTACGGCGATGACGGTGAATACAGCCAGGAGACCTTGTTCCGGCTTGCACCGCTCGACCCGAACGTATTTCGACTGCCCGGCCACACCGGCCTGTTTGTGCTGAACAGCAACCCGGATCACCCCTATCTCATTGAGACCAATGCGCTGCTTGCGGACTACATGAAGTTCCTCGGCACGCCTTATATGTTGCAGCGTCTTGGCTGGGACCCCGACGGTGGCCTGCGCCTGTTGGGGGATGGTTTTTACGAGCTGACGCTGATCATTCAGGCCCTTGCCGATGCCGGTGCAGATACGGCAGACCTGGATCGTGAAGCCCAGCAAGCACTGTTCGTCGAGCTGATGGATAACGCCCTGTATTCCTCAGAGGCGCTCGAGCTGGTACCCGGCGTAGCGCTGAGTGCCGAGCAAGTAGGCTTGCTACAGCAAGATATTGTCTGGCTGGAATCCCAGAATATTGGTGGTCATGAGGTGCTGGTGCCCGTCGTCTATCTGGCCGGGGGCGCCCAGCCAGGGCGTGCTGCCGAGGCGTTGCTGTCCGGTGCCGATGTGGCGATATCCGCCGGTGTGATCAACAACCGTGGTCATATCCATGCCAGCGGCAGCGCGCAGCTGGATGCGACCGCCGGCAACTTGACCAACACGGGGCATATCAATGCTGGAGATACTCTGACGCTTGCCGCTGCAGAGGACGTCAATAACCTTGGCGGATTGCTGCAAGCAGCGGAGATGACCTTGCGCGCCGTGGGCAATATCAACGTGTCGACACGGCAGTTTACCTTTGGCGATGAAAATGCCTGGATCAGCGCAGTAGGTGAACAGGCGCGTATCCAGGCGGGAACCCTCAACGCGCAAAGTGGGGGTGATATCGTCCTGGACGGCGCGTCGGTCGAGGGTGATGACATTACACTGGCTGCAGAGGGCAGCATCCTGATGGGCACCGTCGAAGCCAGCCATGGCGCCGGGCTGCACAGAAGAAACACTCAGCGACGCGATGAGCATGTACGGGTCATGACCACCGACGTGCTGGGCAATGCCAATGTGCTTTTACAGGCGGGCGAGCATATCCTTGCCAGCGCCAGCCAGCTTGCCAGTGGCGGTGACCTCTCTCTGGTGGCGGGCGGCGATATTGATTTCGGCGTGGCATACGAGCGGGACTACCTGTTCGACTATTCGCGAAGAACCCAGAGTTTTGGCCGCTCCCGCGAGTCCATGCGCGAAAGTGATTCGCAGAATGTGGTGGGTGGCACCCTCAGTGCTGCGGGTGATCTGACGGTTCGCAGTGGCGGTGATATGCACCTCACGTCCGTAGATATGAATGCTGGTGATGACATTGCGCTGATGTCAGGCGGTTCGCTGCTGATTGACAGCGCTGCCAATATCCACAGTACGCGGGAAACGCGTTCCCGGACCGGTTACACCACGGCTAGCGCCAGCGGCTCCAGCGAGTACAGCCTGACCCACCAGGCCAGCCAGCTTGATGCGGGTGGCAACTTGCTGATCATGTCGAAAGACGATGCCGCCCTGGTGGGCGCTGACCTGAGTGCAGGCGCAGACGTACTGCTCAGCGCCGGGCTGTACATAGATGAAGACGGCGTCCGGCACACTAACGCCGACGCAAGCCTGGCCCTGCTGGATACACATGACGAGTGGTACTACGACAGCTATAGCGAGCGTAGCCGCCGTGACCTGGCTGGCATTGCCACCAGTGTGGTAGCCGCAGGCATGGGCATGGTGGCTATGCCGTTCAATCCAGAAGCCGGTGCGCGACAACTGCGGGACAATCTGGATGCTGGCATGAGCGCACGCTCAGGCCGTACCGAGACCAGCGGCGAGAGTACAGAGACGTCACGGGGCACCACGGTGGCAGCGGGCGGGAACCTGTTGCTGCAGTCAGCAGCGGACATGCTGATCGTGGGCTCCGAGGTGCAAGGGCTGCGGGAACAGGAAGACGGGCACTATGCGATCGATGCCAGCACCACGCTGATCGCCGGGTCGCTGATCGATCCGCTGACGGGCCGCCTTATGGCGATGAACGATGATGCAGACGTGCTGATTGCCGCCGGGGTCAATCACCACGACGAATACCGTGACGTGGAACGCTACCGGACGGACTATCTGGGCGTATTCGGCGCAAACCTGGCGCAGGGCTTTGCCACAGCGAGCAGCGCGATCAGCGGTGATTATTCCCGGCCAGCCAGCATGCCAACAGACATGGGCACGCGCCGACAGGGCAGCGAGTACCGCCTCGAGACGGTAACCCTCACAGAGTCCCTCATCCACGACAGCCAGCATCTGTCGATCCTGGCCAGCGGCGATATCACCACCGTGGCGAGCCAGCTGATCAGTGGTGGCAACATGGCGCTGAGCGCGGGTGGCGATCTCAACCTGAATGCCGGCCTGGAAACCCTGAGTGAGTTCCATGCCCAGTATCACAGCCAGTTCGACAGCTTCACTGGCGGCTATGATCGCGGCCGCCTCTATGCTGGCATCGAGGGCCAGAACTACCGTGAGGAGACGTTGTACGAGCAGGGCACCGCCGTGGGCAGCAACGTATCGGTGGCCGGCACCCTCACGCTGGATGTGGGCGGCGACGTCAATGTCATCGGCAGTGATGTGACGGCGGAGCGTCTGGAAGGCCGGGTCGGCGGCACGATGAACATAGCCGCTGCCGAAGAATACGAGCGCACCACACACAAGGTCACCGATGAAACGGTCAGCCTGACGGCGGGTGTCGGCAACAGCTATCTGGATGCCTACTACGCTGCCGATGACCTGGTGAAAGCCAGCGAGGACGTGAAAAAGGCTTATGACGCCCTGAAGGCCGCTCGCGACGACCCGCGCGTTTCTGCCTCTGATCTGAGCGATTACGAAGCCAATCTGGCGCTGGCAATATTGCAGCAGCAGGCGGTGGGCATTCAGGCGGCGACATCGTTGGCAGGCGCGATAGAGAACGCACCAGTCGCCGGCTTCCACGGCAACGTACAGCTGGCTACCGAGACCACGCGCACCACAGATGTGCGTGAAGCCACGACACATCACGGCAGCAGTGTGCTTATTGGTGAAGGTGGCATGGCCCTGCAAGGCGAGGCGCTGCGCGTTGCAGGCAGCGAACTCAGCGTTGCTGGCGACATGGATCTGGCTGTAGATCGCTTCACGGTGGAAGCCGTGGAGGATCGCTTCACCCATAACACCAGCACAGAGAGCTACAGCGGCACGGTCACACTGGCGAGCAGCAGCCGCAGCAATCTGAGCGGTATGCTGGCCGTCGAGTCCCTGTCGGCCTCTGGCGGCCTGGGCCATAGCAGTAGCACATCTTCCAGCGAAGGTGGGCAATGGCAACATGGCGAGGTCAATGTCGGCGGCGTGTTGTACCTTGATGTATCCGGTGACACCACCCTGCATGGCGGCACGGTGCAAGCGGGTGCCATCGTTGGCCAGACCGGCAACCTGACGGTGACCTCGGTGCAGGACACGATGAGTAGTCGCCACTCCAGCCGGGGTGTGAACCTGGGAGGCGGGCAGGGCTTTAATGTGAATGGCGGCTACAACACCGCCTCGGGCAGTGCAGACCGGGCCTGGGTAGAGCAGGTAAGCGGCCTGTATGGCGCCGGGTACATGGACCTGACGGTGGAAGGCCACACACAACTGGACGGTGGCTATATTGCCAGCGGGAACGAAGAACACTCGCGCTTTGAGACCGGCACCTTCGCCTACACTGACATCGAAGACCACGACTATGGGCACAGCAGCGGCTGGGGCCTGAACACAAGCCTCAACCCGCTGGACCTGGCAGAGCGCCAGCGCGCCCCGCAGGGCAGTACCACGGTGAACGTTCACCGCGAAGGGCATGATATGGCTGGTGTCACCCGTGCCACGGTCGGTGTAGGAACATTGGTGGTGCGTGATGAGGACAGTGAGAACAACAGCGACCTCGCCGGCCTGAACCGGGATATGGACGCCGTGCAGGAAGTGACCCGCGACCGGCTGACGGGTGGGCTGAATGTGACATTGACCCTGGATCACAGACTGCTGGACAAGCAAAACGGCTGGCCGGAAATTGCCCGCGACGTAGCGACAGCCGTAGGCCTGCCGGTGGATGTAGCGCGCAGCGTTATGGATGTATTGGGTGAGCGTGGCGTCCTGGAGCTGGGAACATTGGTGCATCAGTACGGGCTCACCCGCAAGCTGACGCAGGAAATCCAGCGCTTCGAACACTATAGCGAGCTACGGGCAACACTTGCCGAACGATTGGGCGTAGCGGAAGAGGATGTGGGCCCTGCGCTTCGGGCAATGCTACGAGAGATCGGCAGCGTGGCCGCACAGGATCCGGAACAGCTGGCGCGGGCCCAGGCCCTGTTCGGCGAGGCTGGGGAGAAGGGACTTGAGGGGGGGGTAAAGGACGGTGATCTACTCAAAGTCCGCCTGCATCAAGCCGTTGGCGATGCCTTGGCCGGTGCCGATGGCGCGAGCGCGGCGGGCACGACAGAACTGCTGATGCCGCTGCTGGTTGAACTCTCCGGCGGTAGCCCGGAGCGCCTGTTGGCGTTGTCACGGATCGTCGGCGGTGCGAGCAGCGAGGATGCGGCGACTGGCGCCCTGATCGCGCAGCAGGGGACGCAATACAACCGCCAGTTGCATCAGGGCGAGCTTGTGGCGATCCGAGAGAATGCCAGGGAATATGCCCGTGAACACGAGGGTATGAGCGAGAGCGAAGCCTTGACGGTGTTGTTGCTGGAGGGGATGCGGCAGGTTGATGCCGGCTATGCCGAGCACATCAGCAGCGATCCGCAGGCAGCCGCGTTCCTGAACCAGCTGGCGGCAGACAATCCGCATATGCAGATCGTCAGCGACAGCGGCCATCAAGGTAGCCTGTTCGAGACCTCGCACGACGATTATTGGGATAGCAGTGTCAATGCGTTTCATCTGTGGGATATGGAGAACACGGCGGGTCATCCGGTCCGTAACGCCTTGCTGGATGGCATGGGGCAGTGGATGGCGGGCAGTGAGGCGCTGAGTGATATCTACTTCCCTGTTTTTGATGCTGCGGGAGACTATGCGGCATCGCAGCAACTCAACCAGCTCTGGATTCCGGTGATGGGGTTGGCGGTCCCTGGGGTGATGTCAGGTGGCGCTGCTACATACGGCTATGCAACGACACAGGGGCAGTTCTGGGGTGGGGTTGCATCTCAGGCAGGTACACGTTGGATGCAAAGTACTGGTGCGGCTGGGCAGACTAATATTTGGGCGGTGGGTAATGTCGGGAGTTATGGAGCGGCCAAGGTAAATATGTTGGGGATGGAAATGATTTACGGCGTAGGTAGGACTGCTCAAAACTTCACCGCAATAACAGGCGCTGCGGGCTTTGTTTCTGAGGTGGTTGGTGGTGTCCCGGGCTTTCCTGACACTCCACCCGCGTATATTCCTGACGGGCTCCCCATGTTTCAGGCGGCTGCGCCATGGCAAACTGGGGCAGCCATTGGTGCGGGGGTGCGAGATGGCTACTTTCTTTTTGAGCAATTAGTGAGTGGAGAGAATAATGTTCGATCAGACTGATGCACTGTGGATATCCCTCGGTCTCTGTTTGCTTGTTGGATGGCTGGTTACTTTTCTCCCAAGAAAACTATCGCCGTTTGAATCAAAGGCTGCTATGACCCATCTGGGAAGTTCTACTGGGATCCTGATGTTCAACATTTTTCCAATTATTTCGAGAGGTGGAATAGTCAATAGAGATGGAGATGAAATTTCATCCATTTTGTTTTTTTTGGCGACATTAATTCCTGTTTTTTTATTCGTGTTTATTGCATTTAAGGCTGAATCTGAAATGAAGAAAAACGGATGAATTAAGCGTATTTTTTGTGTCAAGCAGGCTTTAGATAGGCCATTGAGCTGTTCCCCTAAAAAAGCGGGCATTCGTGGTCAGTTCGATATCATAAGTAGTATCTGTGCTGCTGTACGTAATGCTATGTATGGAGCTAAAGGAGGGGAATGTATGGCGCGATTGATATTTATTTTGCTTCTGTTGGTGGTTCCAAAGCAGCTTATGGGCAGTGACGTCTCCACGGAGCCTAGTTTGCAGGATTTTGTCTCAAAGGGAGCGGTATTTCAGGATTTTCCTTCGCGTGGGCCGATTCCGGATGCACTGTCCCGGCTATTTCGGGGCGGGGGTGCCAAGAAGCAGGTTATTGGCGCTATGCAGAGAGCTGACGATAGTGGCACGGCGGTAATATACGATTGCGCGAACTCGCATATGGTTAATCTTCTGTCCGCAGCGCTTCCCAGATTCTCATCGGGTGATCTTGATAATGCTAAGCTGGTTTTTCTTTCGGGGCATAAGTGTGTTAAACGGCTAGAGAATGATCTGACTGAGATTGGGGTCGAGCATTATTTCACCAGTAATATGCATGAAGATCAGCTTGGTGGTGGTATTTGATTGCTTTTAATCTAGTCGTTGGTTTGAATTTTGGGGGTTGTTTTGATTGATATTAATTTAATTTTAAGAGTTTTCTATTTTTCAATATTTATATTCTTGTGCGGATGCGCATCTCAAGACATGTACTCTTCCTATTGGGATGCATACGACGAGAGCATGATGGGTAGATCAGGAGAGATTGTATGTGACGAAATAAGGGCTGAAGAAAATGCCCGAATAATACCGGAGTGCGAGCAGCATTTTGATGCATATGAAAAAGCCTATACATTTTGCAGTATGTGCGATTCGTATGGACAGCCACAATTTCGATGCAGGATTATGTCCCGCCTTCTGTGGAATGTTATGAGTAGGAAAAAGGAAGAGGATGGGATGAGCGTTAGCTCCGATGACATGATTTTAATGTGTGAGGCTGCATACAGAGTATGCGTTCCGATAAGCAATAGCGTTGATGCCGATAAATTCAGAGATTTTGATTCTTTCCCTGGTTTTGCGTGCAAGAATTCTAGTTCGAATGGCTCTTAGTTCGCGGGCTTTTGACCGAAGCTGCCTCACTTGGTCGGGGGTATCAGCTCGCAGGTTGATCAAGGTGAAGAAATGGGTAGGGGTATGAAGTGCGTATTTGAATAGATGGGGTTTTTGACCGGCATGCATGTAGTGCCATTTTATATTTTAAATTTATTTTTGATGGGAGTATTTTTAAATGAGAAAGATTTTCATGGCGTTCAGCTTGGTAGCTATGTTTGTGCTTGCGGGGTGTGGGGGCGGTGGAAGTAGTGATTCTTCGTTTTCCGGCACCCTTACGAGCGGTGGGGTGACGTATCACTGCACCTCACAGTCAGCCTACAACGACTGTCAGGGTGGCGACTGCAGCCGTTGTTCCTGCCAGTCCGGCTGCCCGGGAGATGCCCCGGTGATTACTGATCATTGCAGTGTCGATGGCTCGTCGGTCGCTGTGACTGATGAGGGCTGCATTTTTCAAATGTCCGGCAATAACCAGACAGGGGTTTGCGTGTCCTCCGGCAGCGCGGTAAGGCTGTTGAGCGGAGCGGGGCATACCGCACCTCATGTTATAGCCACAGGGTCGCAGTTCTCCAGTGGCTTCACTATGAACGGCGTGACCGTAAATTGTGAATAATAAGAGATTGGTGCTGCCTGGCTCCCTGATTAGGGCTGGGCAGGCGCCTTATTTTGACTATGCGTAGACTGTTACTGGCTTTTTGTGTGGTGGCTGCGTTCGGTTTGGGTTACTGGCTTGCCTCGGCAGGCCAGTCTCCCTCGCCAGACGTTTCCTGGTTTTCGGATGATGAGATCATGCGCGGTAAGATTTTGGCGTTTCAGGCTGCGCAGGGTGGTCGGGGCCAAGAAGAAACATCAGATCTTTTGTCGGATGTTGAGGGGCTTGCCCCGGATCATCTGGTCGCTTTGGTTCAGCGACTTCCAGACCATGAAATCGATCGGCAATTGCGCAGAGTTCTTGGGGATAGTGACCTCGATGATCATATTCATGACAGAAGGGCCTTTGCCACTCGATTGGTCGAAGAGGCATTAAAAGATTTTGATCCTTCCACACCTCTTTCGGGGCAGGCTCTTATGTCGGGCTCTCAAGAATTTCCCGATTTTTCAGCGGAGGTCTTCGAGGTTCAGCCACGTCAGGCGCTGTTTGCGCATTTTGATACCTATGGCGTCGTGCCACACGATGGGCAAGTGTTCATTCGCTGGAAGCATCGCGATACGGGGCGGCTGCTCCTGTTCACGCAGAAGAATGTCACAGCGGATGCTAACCAGAACTGGGTCAGCTTTCGGCCGGAAGCTGCCTGGGAGACAGGGCACTACGACGTCAAGTACTACCAATTTAATGACCGTCTGCAGCCAATTGCGCAGGTGGGCTATGTAATCACACGTGTTCTGGAGCCGGGGGATTCTCAATAGCATAGGAATGCGTCGTGTGGTGAATTCATGGGAGAGTCTTGCAAGTTTTAAGCTGAAAAACTTGCCTTCCAATCAGACGGGGTGTGGTTGTAGTTCTCAGAAGAATCCCTTGCTGCACTTGTGCGGTTTTGGGCCTGAATCTGTAAGAAATAATTTGGCTTTTCTTAATTTTGGTTAGTAGTTTTTTACTTAAATTGGTGGGAAATTATGCGTTATCTTATTGTTGCTTTCTTGTTGTTTTCAAGCTGTGCAGTACATGCGGGGTTCTATGCTGGTGCGCAAATCGGCCAGGATTTTACCATTTATGCTGAGAGAGATGGGTTTCCCAGCACCAAGCTGGATGGCCTGTCGGTTTCCGGTTTCTCGAACGGGGTTTATGGCGGCTACCGATTTTCAGGAGAGAAGTATTTCTGGGGGGCTGAAATTAACTTTACCAGAAGTCAGGCATCTTTCAGTGATAAAACCTCCGGGCCGCAGGGGGGAGAGCGGTACCGATTAAGCATGGGGGACGGCCATGGTGTGGCATTTGTCTGGGGTGGCAGTCTTGGTGGTGCCGATCTGTATGGTCGGTTTGGCTGGCAGATAACCGAGCTTTCCGCCAGTTTTTCGGAGCCGGGATCTTCAGAGAAGGAGTCCTTCGATATGGGTGGCGTGAGGATTGGGCTGGGTAGTGAGCTGCCATTGAGCGAGCGGCTACGCCTTCGTCTTGATTGGAGCTACACCATATATCAGGAAGAAGAGTATGACGATTACGTGACTTTTGATGTCCAGCAGTCGCTGTTCATGGCCGGCCTTACGTTCCGAATCTGAGAGGCGTTTTGCCTGTATTAACAAGGGGGAGACTTCAATGTCCGGCAGCCGATTAAAGCTTTTACCCGTTCTGTGCTTGCTGTTCACCGCGTGTGGGGGCTCTTCGTCCTCTGGCGGGGGAGAAAATCCCTCTGAGGTTGCAGGCGCCAGCTTGCGTGGCGAAATCACCAGCGCCATATCCGGTGATCTTGTCCAGGGAGCTGAGGTTATCGCTGCATCACAACAGGCAGTTACCGATCAGGAAGGTCGCTATCAACTGGATGGGTTGCCGCCTGGCGGGGCGTTGCAGGTCTCTGCGCTGGCAGAGGGGCATGCGCCTCAGTACCGTACTATGCATGCACTACCTGCCAGCGGTGCTGTGCTGGATATGCCGCTGGTGCCGCTAGGGTATCAAGGTTCATTTCAGCAGCCTGGCGAGCTGATGCTGGAGGTTGGTGGTGCGCAGGTATCCCTCTCAGAGGACGCAGTGTTGCAGTCCGCCGCAGGCGGCGTGCCTGATTGGGTGTCGGTATCATTGGCGGTCTTGGCACCGGCAAGCAACCCGGCGGTGATGCCCGGGGAATACCGTGTTGAAGATGCGACGGGTGTGATGCGTCCGCTCGAAAGCTTCGGTGGTTTGTTCATGCGTTTCACGGATTCATCGGGTGCGCCGTTGCAATGGGTGGATGGTGCCGGTGCGGCGGTGAGTATCCCCGTATCAACAGCAGGGCCTGGCGATAATCTTGCCGAGGTGTTGCCGTTACTGTTCTTTGATGAGCAGACGTTCCGGTGGCGTGTTGAAGGCACTGCGACGCTTGAAGGCGACGCGCCGCATCAGGTTTATGTGGGTGACGTATCGAGAACCGGCTTCTGGCAGGTGGGCGACCCTTACGGCACGGTCAATGTCAGGGGCTGTGTGCGTGACCCCTGGGGTGAGCCCGTAGTGGGGGATATTTTCGTGCGCGCGGACGGGCTCAGTTATGTCGGGGGGGCGCAAGTCAGCGGCAACGCGAGTGGGCGCTTTGCGGTGCCGGTGCGTCGGGATGCCACGGCCACTGTCACGGCATTTGCCTACAAGCCGGATACCTGGCAGGCCGTGAGTTCGGTTCCTGTGCAGGTGCTCACCACCCATGTGGATCAGGATCTTGGCGATTGCCTGATGCTTGATCTGGATGCCGAGCCGCCACAGGCTCGGATCAGCGTGGAGCCAGCCGCCGTCACCTTCGGTGCGGTATTGCTGGATGAGACGCAGGATGCTCAGATCATCGTGCGCAGTACAGGTCGCGTGGCGCTGGAGATCGATTCGCTCAGCATCGTGGGTCTGGATGCCGGTCGCTTTGCATTACTGAGTGACACCTGCTCCGAACAGACACTGGCGCCTGATGAGACGTGCGCGCTTTCTGTCCGCTTTGCGCCTGAGCGGGAAGGTGATCATCAGGCGGTGCTGCCGATATTTTCCAGCGCCCCTCAGGGCGCAACGCCAGTTCCGTTGACGGGGCGAGGCCATGTGGAGCCTGCGCCGCAGGCGAGCTTTTCACCGTCAGCGATGGATTTTGGCACCGTCGCACCGGGCGGCACGCGCCGTCGGGCTTTGACTGTCAGTAATTTGGGTACGGCGCCTCTGAATATCATCAGCCTGCAGGTGACCGGCGTGCAGAGCAGCGCATTCGCCGCGGATGCCGGTTGTGTCGGTGAGGTGGTGGCGCCGGGTGACGATTGCGTCATCGATATTGATTTCTCTCCGGCAGAGCGCGCCGCAAAAGGCGCCTTGCTGACGGTAGCGTCGGATGATCCCGAGTATCCGCACCAGGGTATTGAGCTCAGCGGCATTGGTGGTTATCTGGATTCGGCGCTGTTGCCGGATCTCGCCGCGTTGCCGCTGGCCAGTTTTACCTCGTCTGACGATGCGGCGATTGTCCTCGCGTTTGTCAGTGGTTTCGTTGAAGAGCCGGCAGTGGATGAGGACGACGCTGATGAGGGGCTGGCGGCGGGCGCAGCAGCTCGGACAGCGCTGGCAAGTACCGAGAGCTGTATGTATGGCGGCCAGCGTGTTGCGCTGCCCGATGAGCTGCGTGATGTCGATTCGCCTTTCACATCGGTGCCGATGGCTGTGCAGACCGTTCACTGGCAAGCATGTGACGAGGGTATTCACGTAGGCGAATATTTCATCGATGGTTACGAAGAAAGCGCCTCTGTGCTTGAGGGCGACGGTGCTATCGAATACCTGCAGGATGGAGCAGGACCAGACGCGCCGCTGTTCATGGCCTATGCGGATGGCTTCATGCATAAGGCGTCGAGTGTGATACACAGCCGCTGGGATGCGGAAGGTGATGAAGAGCATTTTACCTATGCGCTGGAGGCGAGTGGCACGGAAGAGGACTATCTGCGCCTGCAACGGGGTAGCGGAGTGGCGACCGGCAATATGTTTCGGGAGCAGCTTTCGGGCTGGCCCGGGGACATGAATTTTCGCGCACGCCTGATCAGTGGTGATTGGGGTATGACGTGGTCACGCGCTCAGGGGGAATGCCCGCTGGGGCGCGTCACGGTCAGTACGCTGGAGCCCCTGCAGGTGGAGGGTGACGACGAGGAGTGGGTCACGCTCGCAGGTAAAATCGCCGTGAGTGCCGGGGGGAGTAGCGCCACGGGCGAGATAGCAGGGGAGAGCATGGCGGTAAGCCTGAACAACGGCCCGGAGGCAGTCTATACTCGCGAGGATATTCAGGCATTGCTGAGCGCGCTGTGTCTGGAGAATGATGCCGCGCCGGATGATGACGCCACCCCATGAAAATCGTTGCCGATGAAAACATGCCCGCCCTCGCGCTGTTCGCGCCCCTCGGCGAGGTCGTGCCCCGCGCCGGTCGTGGCCTGACGCAGGCCGACCTGGCAGACGCCGACGTATTGCTGGTGCGCTCCGTGACCCGGGTGGATGCGGCGTTGCTGGCGGACACACCGGTGCGTTTTGTCGGCTCTGCCACTATCGGTACCGACCATGTGGATCTGCCCTGGCTGGCGGGCGCGGGCATCCGCTTTGCCCATGCGCCGGGTTGTAACGCCATGGCGGTGGCTGAGTATGTGCTGCAGGTGGTGCTCGACTGGGCCTGCGAGCAGGGCCGCGCACTGGCCGACCTGTCTGTGGGGGTGGTGGGTGTCGGCAATGCCGGTGGGCGCGTCCAGCGCCTGCTGGCGGCTGCCGGTTGCCGCGTGCGTTGCTGTGATCCGCCTCGTGCGGCAGCGGGGGATACCATTGCGGGGGATACCATTGACGGAGGCTGGGTGTCGCTGGATGAGGCGCTGGCCTGTGATGTGGTGACGTTGCACGTGCCCCTGACCGGGCAAGGCCGGCATGCCACCCGACATTTGCTGGGGGTGGCGGCCTTGTCACAGCTGGGTCAGGGCCAATTGCTGATCAACAGCAGCCGGGGCCCGGTGATTGACAATACTGCGCTGTTGGCCCGCCTCGCGTCCGGTGGTCCGGCGGTGGTGCTGGATGTCTGGGAACAGGAACCCGAGGTGCCGCTGGCCCTGTTCGCACGTGTGCGTCGGGGAAGCCCCCATATTGCCGGTTACAGCGTGGAGGGGCGCACGCGGGGGTCTCTCATGGTGTATCAGGCGTTATGCGAGCATCTTGGTGTGCGACCGGCCGAGTCGTCGGAGGTTGTGCCTGCGGTGATGCGCTGGGATGCCGATATTGCCGGTGCGGCAGATGTGCTGGCGTTGTTGCGGCACCGTTGGGATCTGCGCGACACCCATGCGGCGCTGGCTGCGGTGGTGGAGGGCGGTGAGTGTGAAGCGGGCTTTGACCGGTTGCGCAGGACCTTCCCTCGGCGCCACGAGGTGGCCGGGGTGGTGGTGCATGGCGGGGTGGCGGCTTCGTGGCAGCCATTGCTGGTTGAGCTGGGCGTCATGATGGCTTGAGGCTAAAAAGGGGCTAATAAAAACGGGGCGTCATTGACGCCCCGTTTGTCAGCTGCTGTCTGTCAGCCGCTGCTTATCAGTCGCTACTTGTCAGTTGCTATCCGGCCAGCCGTTATTACCCGACTCGACGTGCAGATTGCGCATGATTGATCGGATACTGCCAGGCGTGTTCGAGATGTTCACAGGCCTGCTGTACCATGTCTTCCGTGATCGGGATCTCGCGCCCTTGCGCATCGATCAGAGCGGCACCATGAAAATCCGTTTTCTGCTTGGTTGCTGAAGTGTTCGCGGCTTTCATCTCAGTTCTCTGAGTCATGGGTACTGCCTCACGGTCTTTGACCAACACCAGAATGGCCAGTGGTCTGTTTCAGGATCTACGCTAACGGCCCGCTGCCTTTGCGCCAAGCACAGTATTGTTTCGAGATATGACGCCTTGATGAAAACCCATGAAAATCCGTTGGTTATCGGTCTTCTGGTCAATCCCCTGGCCGGCCTGGGTGGCGCTGTCGCCCTGAAGGGCAGCGATGGCGCTGCGGTGGTGGCCGAGGCGCTGGCGCGCGGGGCGACGCCTCAGGCTGGCGCCAGAGCGCTGCGTGCGCTCAGGGCGCTGGCCGCGTCGGATACGCCGGTGAGGATACTCACCTGGGGCGGTGAAATGGGTGAGCACTGGGCCCGTGAAGCGGGGCTGGCCGCAGAGGTCATCGGTACCCCCGAGGCGAGCCCGACAACGCCGGACGACACGCGCCGCGCGGCGGCAGGATTGCTGGCGGCGGGCATTGATGTGCTGCTGTTCGCTGGCGGTGACGGCACTGCCCGGGATGTCTGTGACAGCATCGGGCGCCAGCGTCCGGTGCTGGGCATTCCCGCCGGCTGCAAGATGCATTCGGCGGTGTATGCGGTCAATCCGGAGGCGGCGGGTGAGCTGTTGCTGGCGCTGGCCCGGGGCGAGCTGGTGAATGCCAGCGAAGGGGAGGTCCGCGATATCGACGAGGAGGCCTTCCGCCGGGGGCAGGTGCGGGCGCGTTATTACGGCAGCATGATGGTGCCGGCGGACGCGCGCCTGCTGCAGCAGGTCAAATGCGGCGCGCCGGAGCTGGAAGATCTGCATGTGACCGAGGCCTGTGCCTGGCTGGCGGAGCAGATGGCGCCGGGGGTGGCCTATCTGATGGGCTCTGGCTCCACGGTGGCTGAACTCATGCAGCAGCTGGGCTTGCCGAATACCCTCCTGGGGGTGGATCTGGTGCGTGATGGCGCCGTGGTCGCGGCGGATGTGACGGCCGCCCAGGCCCTGTCACAGATCGGTGATGGCCCGGCTCGTGGTGTCCTGACAGTGATCGGCGGTCAGGGGCACCTGTTCGGGCGCGGCAACCAGCAGTTCAGCCCGGCGGTGATCCGGCGTCTCGGGCGTGACGGGCTGCATATCCTGGCGACCCGCAACAAGCTGGCATCGCTGGATGGCCGGCCCTTGCTGGTCGATACGGGGGATGCGGCACTGGACCGCGAGTTGTGTGGCCTGGTGCCGGTCATTACCGGTTATGAAGATGAGGTGCTTTACCGCATAGCGACCGACGCTGGCGCGCCGGTCGATTAAAGGCAGGGTGTGCGCGGGTGTGCGTAGGGTGTGCGTAGGGTGTGCTGAGCGCAGCGAAGCGCACCAAAAGCTCTCAGCACGTGCCCAAGTGCGGCAGTGAGCGTGGGCAGGCGGTGCGCTTCGCTTTGCTCAGCACACCCTACGCACACCCTACAGCTTCCCGGGCTCCCCTTATTCTGCATATCAGCCGTGGCGATTTTCGCGCAGGGCGGCGATGCGGTCGTCCAGGGGCGGGTGGGAGGCGAACATGCGGCGCATGCCGGTGCGGACACCCATGTTGATGCCGAAGGCGGTCATGGATTCCGGCATTTGATCCGGCACGCCGGACTCGGCTTTCAGGTGCTCCAGTGCGCTGATCATGCCCTGGCGGTTGGCCAGTTGCGCGCCAGCGGCGTCGGCGCGGTATTCCCGGAAGCGGGAGAACCACATGACGATGGCCGAGGCCAGAATACCCAGCACGATCTGCGCCACGATGGAGGTGATGTAGTAGCCCGGGCCGTAGCCGCGCTCGGTCTTGAAGATCACACGATCCACGACATGGCCGATGATGCGTGAGAAGAAGATCACGAAGGTGTTCACCACACCCTGTACCAGGCTCAGGGTGACCATGTCACCGTTGGCCACGTGGCCGATCTCGTGGGCCATGACCGCTTTCACTTCCTCTGGCGAGAAGCGCTGCAGCATACCTTCGGATACTGCCACCAGTGCGGCATTCTTGTTCCAGCCTGTGGCAAAGGCGTTGGCTTGCTGGGCGGGGAAGATCCCCACTTCCGGCATGCCGATACCGGCCTTGGTTGACAGCTCGCGCACGGTAGCCATCAGCCATTGCTCGGTCTGGGTGCGGGGTTGCTCGATGACCCGCACCTTGGCGGCGCGCTTGGCCATCCATTTGGAGATGAACAGGGACACCATGGAGCCGGAAATGCCGAACACGGCACTGAAGATCAGCAGCGCTTGCAGGTCCAGATCCACGCCGTTAGCCGCCAGGGTAGAGTTGATACCCAGCAGGCTGAGGACAATACCGGCTACAAGCAGTACTGCTATGTTGGTCAGCAGAAACAGGCCAATTCGCATCATTGTGTGGTGCTCTCCGTAATCAAGCCGTCATCAGATCAAGTGCCTGGCAGCCAGTCTGGCAGGTCCCCTGACAGGCAGTATAGTGTGATTCGCCATAAATAATGTGGGCTTTCGGGCAGATTTCAAGTGAAACCGGCATGACAGTCGGGTTCACGGGCGCGGAATGCCTGCCAGCACAGCTGTCATTTTACCCGTTGCTTTGACAGCCGGCATCCGGCAGGTTCCGCGCCGGGTCCTGCTCGCTTCCCGGGGCAGGGTTGGCAGAAGTGTTGACGGAAGCGTCGACAGAATAGTTGCTCAAACTGGCAGGCGAGATGACAGCCTGCGGTTGGCGGGCAAAAAAGAAGCGCATGATCGTGCTGATGTCGTCCGACGTGCCCTGGCGCAGGGCGGTGCGGATTTGCTCCACCAGCGCGCTGTGCTCGGCCGCCACCGAGGGTGGCAGGTCCGGGGCCGGCTCGGCTAGGCGGATGGCGCTGGCGGCGCTCAACAGTATGAATGCTTTATTCGTCAGCACGGCCTGATCAATGCCGTCCTGGTAAATCAGGCTGGTATAGCGCAGGTAGCCTTCATCGGCGAGCCACAACATCGCACCCAGGCAGGCCATATAACGGGCAGAGTGCAGGCCCACCTCATCCGGCTCGTCGGGGCCGGAGATGTCTTCCACGTAAACCGCCCGGGGGCGCGGGAAGCTGTTGTACAGCTGCAGCAGGATACGTGCGGCATCGCGGCAGAAGTCGTCGATATGAATATCAGCCATTATTTACGGCGCTTTTCCAGATATCGCCCGATACGGGTGATGGATTCCGTCAGATCATCCATGTTCGGCAGGAACACGATGCGGAAGTGATCCGGCTTCGGCCAGTTGAACGCCGTGCCCTGTACCACCAGGACCTTTTCCTGGCGCAACAGATCCAGCGCGAAGGCCTCGTCGTCCTCGATCGGGTAGACCGCCGGGTCCAGCCGCGGGAACAGATACAGCGCCGAGCGGGGCGTGACGCAGGAGACGCCGGGGATGTCATTGAGCATGGCCACCGCCAGATCCCGCTGCTTGCCCAGCCTGCCGGTGGGCAGCACCAGATCGTTGATACTCTGGTAGCCGCCCAGGGCGGTCTGGATCGCATGCTGGGACGGCACGTTGGCACACAGCCGCATGGAGGCCAGCATTTCCAGACCTTCGATAAAGTCTGTGGCGCGATGCCGGGCGCCGGAGATGATCATCCAGCCAGCCCGGAAGCCCGCCACACGGTAGCTTTTCGACAGCCCGTTGAAGGTGACGAACAGCAGGTCATCGGCCATGGAGGCGATGGAGGTGTGCGTCTCGCCGTCATAGAGAATCTTGTCGTAGATCTCGTCGGCAAAAATGATCAGGTTGTGCTGGCGAGCCAGCTCCAGCAGTTCCTGCAGGAAGCTCTCGCTGTAGTTTGCGCCGGTGGGGTTGTTCGGGTTGATGATCACCAGTGCACGGGTGCGCGGATTGATTTTGGCGCGAATGTCGTCAAGCGATGGCTGCCAGTCCTGCTGTTCATCGCAGAGATAATGCACCGGTGTGCCGCCTGAGAGCCGTACGGCGGCGGTCCACAATGGATAGTCCGGTGCCGGAATCAGGATTTCGTCGCCGTTGTTGACCAGCGCCTGCATGGCCATCACGATCAGTTCGGACACGCCGTTGCCGAGAATGATGTCATCGATGGTGACGCCGTCGATGCCTTTTTCCTGGCAGTAGTGCATGACCGCCTTGCGCGCCGGAAACAGGCCCTTGGAATGGCAGTAGCCGGTGGAATCTGCCAGGTTGTGGATCACGTCCTGGAGAATCTCGTCCGGGGCGTCGAAACCGAAGGGCGCCGGGTTGCCGATATTCAGCTTGATGATCCGGTGGCCATCTTCTTCCATGCGGTTGGCTTCACGCATGACCGGGCCGCGGATGTCGTAACATACGCCTTTCAGTTTTTCGGACTTGAGAATCAGGGAAGAATCCGCACTCATGAATCACATAGACTGGTCAGAACAGGGAAGGGGCATTCTACAATGGCGCTTCCTTCGCTGTATATGAAGCCGGGCACCCGGCGGGAGTGACACAGTGACAGACGGCAGCAAGATCGCAAAAAGCGATGCCCAATGGCAGGCAGAGCTGGATGATGAGACCTACCGCATCACCCGGCAGCATGGCACCGAGCGGCCCTTCACCGGGCGCTATCACGACAGCAAGACACCGGGCACCTACCTGTGTGTGTGCTGCGGTACCCCCTTGTTCAGCTCGCAGACCAAATACGATTCCGGCAGTGGCTGGCCCAGCTTCTACCAGCCCGTCGCCGGGGAAGCCGTGGCAGAGATCCGTGACATGAGCCTGGGCATGGTCCGTACCGAGGTGCTGTGCGCCCGCTGCGATGCCCATCTCGGCCACGTGTTCGAGGACGGCCCGGCGCCCACGGGCCTGCGCTACTGCATCAACTCCGCGTCACTGACGCTGGCGGCAGCAGACGGGCAGGGTGAAGGCGGGCAGGGTGAAGGAGAGCGCGGCGCGTGAAGTCATTCTCCGACATCCACAGCCTGGCCTGCCGCCGCCACGGCGGCCCGAAAGCCGTGGCGGCAGGGTTGCCGACGGTGCTCAAGCAGGCGGCGCTGGCCAAAAAAAGCGACGCCTTCTACCTGTCCGCCATGATGCGCCGGGTATTTCGGGCCGGGCTGACCCACAGCCTGGTGGACGCCAAATGGCCGGCGTTCGAGTACGCCTTCTTCGGCTTTGACCCGGAGAAGCTGGTGCTGATGCCGGACGACATGCTGGATGCCCGCATGCAGGACACCCGCCTGATCCGTCACTACGGCAAGATACGCGCGATTCGCCACAATGCCCAGCTGGTGGTGGATGTGGCCCGTGAGCACGGCAACTTCGGCCGCTTTATCGGCCAGTGGCCGGATGACGCCGTGGCCGACCTGTGGCGTGAACTGAGCCGGCGTGGCAAGCAGCTGGGTGGCAATTCGGCCCCTGCCTTCTTGCGCATGGTGGGGCGTGATACCTGGTACCCCACCGGCGATGTGCTTGCCGCCCTGATCGCCAATGGCGTCGTGGACAAGGCTCTGGCCAGCCAGCGCGACCGCCGCGCCGCGCAGCAGGCTTTCAACCAGTGGCAGCAGGAAAGCGGCCTGCCCCAGGCCCATATCAGCCGTATTCTGTCCATGACAGTCGGATGACCCGCCAGAACGCGAAAATGGCGCCCTGAGGCCCACAATGCTAGCATTGCGCTCCCGCCCCGATGCACTCCCTGTGGCGCCCCCAGACATGGCGGCGTCCGGCGTGATATTTCCGCTATCGGGCTGGCGGGAACAGGCGTGATATCAACTGCCGGCCGGCCGTTCAAAACAGGCCCCCGGCGTTACCTGGCCGGCGCTCAGGGCAATAGCCCCAGCGCAGGTCTGTCATGTGGAGAGAGGCGATGCAGCACCCCGTGGCGGTAGTAATGGGCTCCCGTTCCGACTGGGCAACAATGAGCGAGGCCTGCAAGGTCCTCGACGACTTTGGCGTGCAGTGGAACGCTGAAGTGGTGTCTGCCCATCGCACCCCCGAGCGCCTGTTCGAATTCAGCCGTGAGGCCCACACTCAGGGCGTCAAGGTCATCATCGCCGGCGCTGGTGGCGCCGCGCATCTGCCGGGCATGATTGCCTCGATGACCCCACTGCCGGTATTGGGCGTGCCGGTACAGAGCAAGGCGTTGTCCGGTCTCGACAGCCTGCTGTCCATTGTGCAGATGCCCCGTGGCGTATCGGTGGGCACATTGGCCATCGGTGGCGCGGGCGCCTATAACGCCGGCCTGCTGGCGGTGCAGATTCTGGCGACCCGGGAGCCTGCATTGATGCAGAAGCTGGTGGACTGGAAAGCCGCGCGTGCCGACGAGGTGCGCCAGACTGCCATTATCGACCGTTCGGAACTCGACCAGCCGGGGAAGTAAGCACAGATGCGTCATGTACTGGTGATTGGTGAAGGGCAACTGGGCATGATGCTGGCGGAAGCTGGCGTGCGCCTGGGCGTGGTGGTAGACCGGCTGCACCCGGAAGAGGGCGACATCATCGCTGGCGGTTCCGATCTGCGCCAGACCATGGATGCGGACACCGTGCTGGCACGTTACGACGTGATTACCTCCGAACGCGAACACTTCCCGCAGACGCCGCTGGTGCAGGCGCTGATCAGCCACGAGAAATTCCCCAACGCTGACACCTATGCCCTGCTGCCGGATCGCGCGCAGCAGAAAACCATGCTGGATGAACTGGCCATTGCCACCGCCCCCTGGGGCCTGTGGCACGGCGACGCGCCGACCGCCATGGCGGATTTCGGTGATCGCGCACGACTGAAATCCCGCCGGGGTGGTTATGACGGCAAGGGGCAATGGGCACTGAATAAAGGCGGCGACTTGCCACCCGCCGACAGCGCCATCATCGAATCGCATATCGATTTCACCCGTGAGCTGTCGCTGGTGGGCGCACGCAATGCGAATGGCGAAAAAGTATTCTTGCCGCTGGTGGAAAACCGCCACCGCGACGGCATCCTGCGCCTGACACTTGCGCCGGTGTCTGACATGGGCGCACGCATGGCGGATTTACAGGCCGAAGCGGAAGACTGGCTCGGCCGCATCATGGATCACCTGGGCTATGTCGGCGTGATGGCCATGGAGCTGTTCGATACCGAAAAAGGCATGTTGGTCAACGAACTGGCGCCACGCGTACATAACTCCGGTCACTGGAGCCAGGATGCCGCCAGTGCCTGCCAGTTCGAACTGCACTTGCGCGCCCTGTGCAACCTGCCACTGGCGGCGCCGCAACTGCACGGTTGCGCGGCCATGATCAACATCATTGGCGAAGAATGGGACCCGGAGTGGTTGCATATTCCTGACCTGCATCTGCACTGGTATGCCAAGTCGCCCGTGCGCCCCGGCCGCAAGATGGGGCACTTCAATCTGTTTACCCGCGATGCGGCGTCCTTGCACGCGCGTTTGCAAGAACTCACCGCGCAACTGCCCTGGCTTGCTCAGGATCTCTGAACGGATATCCTGTCAGAACGCCGCGCCGATGGCGACATAGGCGCGGGTTTCGCCGAGTTCGTCATCCAGCCCGCGCGCGACACCCAGGCGCACCGGCAGGATCAGGTTATAACCCAGCACCAGCTCGGTGGTGATCTCGCCGCCCACACCCGTATAGGCGGTGTCGTCCCGTGGTCCCGGCGTGTCGTTCCAGACAGCACCGGTATCGCTGAACAGGGTGCCGTGCAGGTCACGTAGTCCCACGGGTAACGTCTGCCAGTTGCGCTGTATCCGCGCCAGCGGGAAGCGCCATTCCACGCTACCCAGCGCCGCACGGCGCCCGAAAATCTCGTTGTCCGGATAGCCGCGCAACAGATAACGGTCACGCCCGAACACGCTCAGGCTTTCTCCCTGATGATCCCCAAGGCGCACCGGTTTGGGGGTGTCCGTGCCCCAGGTGCCAGCGGCCCGCAGCGCCAGCACATGGGAGCGGCCCAGGTGCAGGAACTCGCGGTAATCCAGGCTGTACACCTCGCCCTCGAAATCACTGCTGATGGCGTCATTGGTTTCAGCAGTGAGGGCGATGCGGCGGCCAGCGGCGGGGCTGATGCTGTAACGGAACTGTTGCCGGTTGTCATACAGCAGCGCCAGGCCGGCAAGGCCACGCTGGCGGTCGATGAAGGGTGTGATGCCATCGGCCACAAAGCGGTCGCTGTCGCGCTCCACAAACACACCGGCACGCAGCTCCAGCCGATCATCCAGTGCATTCCACAGATTCAGGCGCGACAGACTCAGCGTGTCGGAGGCGCGCACGCGGGTTACGCTGCCATCGTTGGTGGAGAATGACAGGTCGCGCTCCCCGAACAGTTGCCAGCGGTTGCTGAATTGCCAGGTGGCAAACCCTGCGGGCTCTTCACTGCGGTTTTCCCAGGTGAGGGTGACGTTGTACAGATGCTCCCCCAGGCTGTCCTGCCCGGCGGTGGAAAACCCGACCTGGGTGCTGTCCTCGTTGACCAGCAGCACCGGCAGCCACCAGCGTGGCCGCAGGCTGCGCCAGGGGCGGTAGGGCTGTGTTGCGGCCGCCAGTCTGGCTTCCGCATCCGGCTGCGGGCCGGGTGTTGGTGTGGTCTCTGCAACACGCGCTGGCGCCGTCTCGGCAAACGCCCCTGCGTTATCGAGTCGCCACAGATCATAGCCACTGGCCGACAGATGCTGCAGATACACCTCACCCGTATCGGTCTGCACCGGCGTCAGTACTGCCGTGTTCACATCGGTCAGTCGTACCGCCGGCCCGCCGTCGGCGGGCAATCGCCAGGTGTTGAAGCGCCGGCTGCGATGCGGTGGCTCGGACGGGGGATAGTCGGCACTGAACAGCACACTGCCATCCGATGCAAAACTCGGCTCGCCCTGAATGAAGTCATTGTCGGTAAGCAGCGTCAGCGCACCATTGGCCAAGTCGATCTGCGCCAGCTGCCAACTGCGCCCGGCGGGTTTGAAGGCTGCCACCAGCTGCGCGCCCTCCGGATGCACACTGAACTGGCCCAGCACCTCACCGTGCTGCCCTTGCCACAGCGGGCCCAGATCATTGCCGTCGCCGTCCAGCCGCCGCAGCTCCGGTAACCCGTTCACCTGACGCCGGGCGATCAGGGTGCCGTCGTTCAGCCAGCGCGCCTCGCGGTAACGACCATCATGAGTCAGCCGCTCCCAGCGGCGCCCGGTATAACGGTACAGATCACTCCACAGCCGGTTCTCCCGGCGCAGCCGTGCGCTGGCCATCACGATCTCGCCCTCCTGGCTGACATCGAACAGCCCCGGCTGGCGCAGCCGAGCAACCGTTGCCGGTGACTCGCCAGCACGGTAGCGCACCAGACGCTGACGACCATGGCCGTCGTCATGAATGCGGTACACCGCATCACCACGCGCCACGGGCGGGTAGCTGGCCAGCCCGTGCTCCGTGAGCGCTTCCCCTGCGAGTGCCTCGCCGTCTTCGACAAAGGTCTCCCGCAGCCAGTGCTGATAGTCGGCCCAGAGCGCCGGGAAGCGTTTACCGTAAACGCGCTGGGCAGTGCTGTTCAGCGCAAAGGGCAGCAGGTTGCCGCTGTAATCGTCAATCAGCGCATCTATGCGCGCTTGCCCCCGTGTCTCTTCCAGAAAGCGATAGAAAAACGCGCCGTACAGATAACCGTCTCCCCCCGGCCAGCGCCGGTTGGTGACACTGACCTGCGACAGGCTGCGCGGCCCGGCTTCCACCTGCGCGCGTATCTCACCTTCATACAGGGCACTGTAGGCCCGGCCACTGAGCCGCTCGGCGTCGGATTCCTTCTGGATCGCCAGCCCCTCCACCATAAAGGTGGGCTGGAACTGATTCGGAAACAGGAACGGAAACCGCCCCAGCACCCGGCGTAAATTCAGCGGCGCGCCGTCGCCCTTGTCCAGGTGCAGCACATGGGTGTACTCGTGGGTAATCAGCATTGCCAGCCAGTCGTCATGATTCTCGAGCCCGCCGAAGCGATCTGGCGGCGACAGGAAAAGACGACTCTGATTGAAGGGCAGGGCACTGGCCCAGCCGTTGGCCAGATCATAGTTATCCGTCAGCACCAGCTCGGTGCGATGCCGCGGCTGCCAGTCCAACTCCTCACTGAGCCGCGCATGGGCCGCCTCCGCCATCTCGGCGGTATGCGCCACCCAGTCCTCGGCCCCTTCACGGTAATGAATACGGAAGTGGGGCGTTTCCACTGTCAGCCAGCGCTCACCCTGGCGCCAGTCGGTGCTGACGTCGCTGAAAGGTGGATTGGCATAAGCGGTTGTTGCCCACAACAGAGTCAGTAAAAGGATTCGCTTAGTCATGGCGCTTGTCACCCAGTGTAAACAGCGGCAGCGACAGGTTGCCGTAGATGGCGGCAAGCCGCAGGCTCAGTGCTGCGGCGAAACCCGCCCAGGTGCCGATCACGGCCAGATCCAGCAGATAGAAACCGGCGGTCACCGCTGCCCCGAGCAGTGCGGCGGTGGCATAGATTTCCTTGCGCAGGATCAGCGGCACTTCACCGCACAGGATGTCGCGGATCATGCCGCCCACCACGGAAGTCATTACCCCCATGACAATCGCCACGCCCGGGCCAAAGCCGAGCAGCAGGGCGCGTTCGGTGCCAATCACGCAGAAGGTGGCCAGCCCCAGTGCATCGGCCAGGGGGAGCACCTGGCGTGGCACACGCACGCGCCGGGCCAGGGCCACGGTGGCGAAGCCGGCGGCCAGGGCGAGCCAGATGTAGACGGGTTTGTCGATCCACAATACGGGTGTGGCACCCAGCACCAGATCACGCACGGTGCCGCCACCGATGGCGGTGACGAACGCCAGCACCATCACGCCGAACAGGTCCATCTGTTTGCGGCCGGCGGCCAGGGCGCCGGAGACAGCAAACACAACGACGCCGAACAGATCGAGCGCGATCAGGAGTGACATGGCAGGGGTATCCGAGGTGTCAGTGATCTGGTTGATGGTAGGCCTTTCGCGGTGATCTTTCACCCTCGACAGAAGTCGGGTATGGCAACCTCCTTTGCAAAGAGGAGAGGCTCATGGATACCCTGTATTTTGACGGCCGGTGCCCGCTCTGTCGGCGGGAAATGGCGCTGCTGTCACGGATCAAAGGGGCATCGCTGCGACTGGTGGATGTCCATCAGCCGGGCGCGGTCCCGCCGGACAGCGTGGCGGACATGCTGGAGGTGCTGCATCTGCAGACCGCAGCGGGTACCTGGCTGACCGGGGTGGACGCCACGGTGCGGGCCTGGTCGCATACCCCGGTGGGGTGGTTATGGGGCTGGCTGGCCTGGGGGCCGGTCAGGCCGATGGCGGAGCGCCTTTACCGGCGTTGGGCGCGGCGCCGTTATGCGCGGCTTTACGGTTGTGCTGTGAAGACCGGGCGGCCTTCCTGATCACCAGGCTGCTCCATACTCTTTCCACAATGCTGCCATAGACTCTGCCTTATCTTCGGGTGTGATACACCCAACGCTGACAGGAGTAGTGGCACGTGGCGTCCAACACCGAATCCCCAGACAGAAACATCGCGCAAACCGCCCGCCGGCCCTGGTGGCGCAGGCGCGCAATGCTGTGGTTGTTGCCGGTGCTGGTGGTGCTGGTCTGGTGGGGCTGGCAACAGCGGCAACCCGCCGCGGCGGATCTGCACACGGCGCAGGCAACCCGGGGCGATATCGAGAATGTGGTCACGGCGCTGGGCAATCTGCAGCCAAGGGATTATGTGGATGTGGGGGCCCAGGTATCCGGTCAGCTGGTGCGCCTGCATGTGGAGATCGGCGATCAGGTCAGCGAAGGCGATTTGCTGGCAGAGATTGATGCCGATGTGCAGCAGGCCCGGGTCGAGGCGGGTCGGGCCCAGCTGGCCGCCCAGGAGGCGCAGCTTGCCGAGCGGCAGGCGCAGCTGGAGCTGGCACGGTTACAGTTCCAGCGCCAGGAGCGCCTGCTCCAGGACGATGCGACCAGCGAAGATGCGTTCCAGATCGCCCGAGCCTCGGTGTTGACCACCGAAGCGCAGATTCGCGCACTGCGCGCGCAGATTGAGCAGAACAAGTCCTCCCTGCGTGCCGAAGAAGCCACGCTGGGCTATACGCGCATCTTCGCGCCCATGGACGGCACAGTAGTGTCCATGGACGCACGTCAGGGCCAGACCCTGAATGCCAACCAGATGGCGCCGATCCTGATGCGCATTGCGGACCTCTCCATCATGACGGTCTGGACCGAGGTGTCGGAAGCGGATGTGAGCCGGCTCAAGCCTGGCATGTCGGCGTACTTTTCGCCGCTGGGGCTGCCGCAGGAGCGCTGGGAAGGCACCTTGCGCCAGGTCCGGCCAACGCCGGAGATTCTCAACAATGTCGTGCTGTATACCGCCATGTTCGATGTGGACAACGAAGATGGCCGGTTGATGACGCAGATGACGGCACAGGTGTTCTTCATTCTGGAAGAAGCGCGGGATGTGGTGAAGGTGCCGGTTACCGCGCTGCATGAGCGCCGCGGCAGCCGCGACACTGTGACCGTCGTACTGGGCAACGGGCAACGGGAGGAACGCCGGGTCGAGGTGGGCATCAGCGATCGCATTGCCGCAGAAATTCGCAGTGGCCTGGAGGCGGGTGAGCAGGTGGTGCTCAGCGCGTCGGGGCAACGTAGCGGGGGCAATAACGCACGGCAACAACGTATGCCCCGGGGGCTGTTTTGAGCTCGGGCAGCACGAGAGAAACCGCATTGATTTCCCTGCGTGACGTGCGCAAGCGCTACGTCAATGGTGATGTGGCGGTGGACGTGCTGCGGGGTATCTCGCTGGATATTCATGCTGGCGAGTTCGTCGCCATCATGGGAGCGTCCGGTTCGGGCAAATCCACCCTGATGCATATTCTTGGTTGTCTGGATAAACCCAGTGCCGGGCAATACCTGTTCAACGGCGAAGATGTTGCCACGCTGGATGCGGATCAGTTGGCCTGGTTGCGTCGGGAAGCCTTCGGTTTTGTCTTCCAGAGCTACCACCTTATCGCCGCCGGATCGGCGACGGAGAACGTCGAGGTGCCGGCGGTGTATGCCGGTATGGGTCGCACAGAACGCCACGCGCGGGCGCGTGCGTTGTTGAGTCAGCTGGGGCTGGCGGATCGGCTCGATCATCGTCCCAATCAATTGTCCGGCGGCCAGCAGCAGCGGGTGTCCATCGCCCGGGCGCTGATGAATGGCGGGCATATCATTCTGGCGGACGAACCCACCGGGGCGCTGGACACCCACAGTGGCGCGGAAGTGATGACGCTGCTGGGCGATCTGGCCAGGGAGGGCCACACGGTGATTCTGATTACCCACGACCAGAGTGTGGCGGCGCACGCGGATCGAGTGATCGAAATTTCAGACGGGGAAATCATCAGTGATGCACCTTCCTCATCGCAATCCGTCACAGAGCAGGCCGTTGCGGCTGATGAGTCTGTTTCACAGCGCGCCTTGCCGGTGTTGTCGGCCCGTGCCACCCATCCGCCGGTGTCGTTTATCCCGGAGGCGCTGGAAGCCTGCAGCATGGCATTGCGCTCCCTGCGCTCGAATCTGTTTCGCACCCTGCTGACATTGCTGGGTGTGGTGATCGGTGTCGGGTCGGTGGTGGCGATGCTGGCCATCGGTGAAGGCGCGCGCGCATCGGTACTGGAGCGTATCAGCGCGATGGGCACCAATCTGCTGGTAGTGCGGCCGGGTTTCGAGGGATTTGGCCGTCGCAGTGCCGACGGTGAGATGGCGACGCTGACGGTGGAGGATGCGCTTGCCTTGAGCGGGCTGCCCAACATTATTGCCTCCGTGCCGGAAAACACCAGTAGTGCTACGGCGCGAGCGGCCGGGCGGGATACCTCGACACGGGTCAACGCCACCTCCGCCGATTATCCCCTGCTGCGTAACTGGCAGCCCGAGCAGGGCATCTTTTTTGGCCCGGACGATGAGCGTCGCTATGCTGCCGTGGCCGTGATTGGCCAGACGGTAGCGCGATCCCTGTTTGGTCAGGCCAGTCCCTTGGGCGAGTTTCTGCTGCTCAATAATGTGCCGTTCCAGGTGATTGGCGTGATGAGCGAGCAGGGCGCTACCGCCTGGGGGGATGATGCGGATGATGTGGTATTTGTGCCGCTTTCCACCGGCAGCTTGCGCTTGTCCGGCCAGCGCCATCTGCGTTCGGTCACCGTGGCGGTGGCGGATGTGACACAGATGGATATGACCGAGGCCGCGGTGGCAGACCTGTTGCGTGAGCGGCATGGCGTCGAGGATTTTCGTATCCGCAATATGGCCGCCATTGTGGAAACCGCATCGGCGGCGCAGAACACCCTGACGATCCTGCTGGGCTCGATTGCGGCCATCTCCCTGCTGGTGGGGGGAATTGGTGTCATGAACATCATGTTGGTAAGTGTGACCGAGCGGACCCGGGAAATCGGGGTGCGCATGGCCACCGGCGCTCGCACGCGCAATATCCTGCAGCAGTTTCTGGTGGAAGCTGTGGTGGTGTCGGCGATTGGCGGGATTGTGGGTGTATTGATCGGTGTCGGTGTGGCTGCGGTGATCGGCGCCCTGGTGATGCCGGTGCAGTTTTCGGTACCGATCATGGTGCTCGCATTCGCCTGTGCCGCGGGCACCGGCCTGATATTCGGGTTTGCGCCAGCCTTGAAGGCCGCGCGACTGGACCCTGTGGTGGCCCTCAGTGCGGAATGACTTTCTGCAACACAACCTGCAACACAATCTGGAACACAATGTGACACAGCATGCGAAAGACACACTGAAAAAAACGGCTGGCCGCCTTGGCGCGGCGACGGCGCTGGGCGCGGTGTTGTTTGTCAGCGGGTGCGGGACCACGCCAGTGCAACAGGTGCCATCGTCGCCACCCGAAGGCTGGGAATATGCCAGCCCGCAAGCGCGTGATGCCTGGCCGGCCAGAGACTGGTGGCGCGCCTTTGGCAGTGCAGAACTGGATCAGTTGATGGTGCATGCCCAGGCAGGGAATCCGGATCTGGGCGCTGCGGCAGCGCGAGTGCTGCAGGCAGAGGCCCAGGCCCGCGTCGCCGGGGCGAGCTTGTTGCCGAATGTGGATCTGGGGCTGGATGCAAGCCGCAGCGGCCTGGTGGAGCAGGGTGGGGCCAGTGGCAGCTACAGCAGCAGCCTGGGCGCCAGCTATGAGCTGGATTTCTGGGGCGCCAATCGTGCGCGCCGTGACGGGGCTCGCGCGGCTCTGCAGGCCACGGCCTTTGATCGAGAGACGGTGGCCATCACGCTGAGTGCCGGCGTGGCCAGCGCCTACCTGCAGGTGTTGTCCTTGCAGGAGCGTCTGGAGATCGCCCGGTTGAATCTGGAGATTGCCGAAGAAATCCTGCGGGTTGTTGAAGCGCGTGTCGGCAGCGGTGCGGGCACCCCGCTGGACCTCGCACGGCAGCGTGCTGTGGTAGCGCGTCAGCGCGCCAGCGTGCAGCCATTACTGCAGCAGGAACGTGATGCGCGTGCTGCGCTGGCCCTGTTGCTGGGGCGTGTGCCGCAGGGCTTTGCCGTAGACGGTAATCTGGCGGACATCCTGATTCCGGAAGTGATGGCGGGGCTGCCGGCGGAACTGCTGGTGCGACGCCCGGATATTCGCCAGCAGGAAGCCCGCTTGCTGGCGGCAGACGCTGACATTGCTGTGGCGCGGGCCGCGTTTTTGCCGGGGGTGCGGCTGACGGGTGCGGTGGGCACACGCAGTGATGTGTTTTCGGAGTTGTTCAGTGGTGATCTGCTGTACAACATCGGTGCCTCGCTGACCCAGCCGATATTCAATGCCGGGCGCTTGCGGGCGCAACGTGATCTGAGCGAAGCGCGCAAGCTGGAATTGCTCGAGCTTTATCGCGGCGCCATACAGCGTGCGTTTGCCGAGGTTGATCTGTCGTTGAGTGACATCGAGACACTGTCGGAGCAGGCATTTCAGCAGGAGATCGAACTGACTCAGACGCGCCGTGCGTTCACACTGGCGGAGGCCCGTTACCGGGAAGGTGCGGATGATTTGCTGACATTGCTGGATGCCCAGCAGTCGCTGTATCAGGCAGAAGAAAACAATGGCCTGCTACGGCTGGCGCAGATGCAGGCCATTGTCACGCTATATCGCGTGCTGGGTGGCGGCTGGTCCGAGTCCCTGGAGAGTGAGCCCGTAGAGAGCCCGGACGCCTGAGGCCGCCTGAAGCGCAGTCATTACATTTCCGGGAAGAACAGGGTGAAGCCGAGCAGGCCTGGCCCGTCCATGCCACCAATCCGCGACATTGCCGCATCGCCGCCCACAATGGGTGTGATGCCATAGTTCATCAGATTCAACCGGTACAGGGTAACCGTGCCGGCCTGGGATTCACTCAGCCCAAACAGCGCGAGGCCATTATCACCGCCCGCGATATCCAGGCTCTGCGGGCCGCTGGGCATGGGTGTTATCGCTGCCTGGGGCACCTGGGTGCCATCGTTGGGCGGGATCTGTTCGTTGAACTGATTGTTGGCGGCATCCACGGTGATCAGCAGGGTGCTCATGGCGGTACCATAATTATTGGTATACGCGGCTGCGGCGATACTCGGTTGCCCTTCTTCATCTGCTTCCGGCAGATTGATCATACCGTCGACCAGTGCTTCGCCGGTATCCACATTGATGCGCAGGTTCTGTCCGGTGCTCTGGATAAGACGAAGCCGGTCAACGGTCGGGTTGAAATCCAGTGCAACATCTCCGATTTCCAGACCCGCAAAGCCGTCGTTGGGCGCCTGTGCCGGAATCAGCGTTGAAGCAAAGCTGGCCGCACCACTCATGGGGTCTACGGTGTAGAGGCGGCCGCTGGCTGTGACGATATAGATGTCGCCAGTCGCCGGGCGCCGATCAATACCGACAACGTCATCGGGCATCATGGTCAGGCCGGTAATGTCCACTTCGTTGAGAATCATGCCCGGATTCTGTGGGCTGAACGTGATCAACGTATTGTCGAGGGTAAGGCCGGTCACCATCGGGGGATGTGCAGGCGGAATGGCGAGGCCGAGGTAGCCAATGCCTGTGCCGAGTGCGGCCATCAGTGTTGCCGCATTTTCGGTGGCGTTGATATCAATGCTGTACAGGCCTGTAACACCGTTTGATGTCAGCAGGGCCAGGCCCTGGTTGGTCTGGCCGTCGATGACAAAACCGTTGCCATCTTCCACATCAATGCCCAATGTCACCGGGTTTTGCTGGGTGCCGTCGTTCGGAGGATTCTGGAGGTACAGTGTGCCGGTGCCAGAGTCGATGTTGAACAGCTGAGTGGTGCCTGTGCCGGCAAAGCTGTTGGTATAGGCAGAGGCTGTGATGGTGGTGCCGAGCATGCCACCGTTGATCTCTCCATCCTCTATGGTTTCGCCCGTCTCGACATTGATGCGCAGGTTCTGCCCGGTATTCGAGGTGACGCGCAAGCGATCCGGTACCGGGTTGAAGTCGATACCAAAGCTTTCGCCTTCAAGCATGACGTTGAGCGCGACCGGCGGCCCCGCCATACCGGTGTCGGTATTTACGACATACAGGTTGCTGCCCGAACCGAGTGCGTAAAGATCGCCGGTGGCCGGGCGAAAGGCCATGCCCAACAGCATCTCGCCCTCCATCAAGCCGCTGACAGGGCGGATGGATACCGCGCGTGTTGGCGCGCTGCGGGTGACGCCAATCAGGCGGTTGTTGTCAGTGAGGTAAAACATATCAGCGGCATCAGGCGCCTGGTTGCGGTTGCTGCTGGAGCTGCCACAGGCACTGAGCAAGAGTAGTAAAGCGGGAATCAGAAAATAATTCAGCTGGCGTATCATGAGTGCGATCTCCGTGATCGTGAAAAGCAATTACACAGTGGCTGCGCTGGTCACATCCTATTGCTCAGTGTCACGTCACGGATCATCAACATCGCTTTCACAAAAGCGTCATCGAAAGCCTGAAACAGTCGTGCCAGATGGGCCTTCAGCACCCCTTGCGCAGCGATGCGGTCTTAACGACACGTTGACACTGAACCAGTGCCATGGAATTTGAGGTGAAATAACGGTTACGGAATGTGGTGTGAATGAGAGAGGCGTGTATCATCAGGACGGAAACCGCACTGCCCGACAGTGAATGTCGACGCAGTGCGGGTACTGGCTTGATTATCCGAATCTTCCCGGATGTCAGAGTGCTGGAGAGAGCAGAACGGTGATACCACGAATGGCAGGACCGTCTGGCCCGCCGATGGCGGAGGTGCTTTCATCACCGGTGACAGGCGTGAATTCGCCACTCATGAGATTGACGCGGTAAAGCACGTACGGCGGCATGCCGTTCTCGCTCAGCGCCGTGATGACGATACCGTTATCCCCCCCGGCAATATCAAAAGCCTGATCCCCCTGAATGGCGAAAGGTGTATCAATCAGCGGGACCTGTACGCCATCGTTGGGCGGGTTCTGCAGGTTCAACGAGTCGTTTTGCGTATCCAGTGTGAATAGTTCGGTGGTCGTAGTGCCGGCGAAGCTGTTGGTATACGCGGCGGCGGTGATGGCGGGTGTTGGCGCATCCGCTTCCGGCAGCAGTATGTTGCCGATCAGTCCGAGCAGCGGCCCCAGTAACGGAATGTCCTCAATGCCACCGAGATCGCCCTCGTCGGCGTAGGCAATATCCCCGTCAGTGATGGTGGCGCCGGTCTCCACATTGATGCGCAGATTCTGGCCGCTGTCGCTGATCAGTCGCAGACGGTCGGGCACGGGATTGAAATCCATACCGTAGTCGGTGCCCATCAGCATGGTGAAGGTGTCATCGGGCGCAGCGCTGAGTGTTGCCTGAAACAAGGCGCTGCCGTTCTCCGCATCGACGATATAGATATTGCCTTGATCGGAGACTGCATACAGCTCGCCGGTAGCGGGGCGTACATCGACGCCGATCAGAACTTCTTCATCGACCATCAGACCTGTCACCGCAACGGTTTCAATGCTGTCGGGCATCAGCAGCGGGAAACGTGCCAGCGTGTTGTCGTCGGTGAGTGCCACGACTTCCGGCGCCTGGGGCGGCGGCAGGGCGATGCCGTTGATGGTGCCATGCACGGAGAGCGGTCCGACAAGCGTTGCCACATCGGCTGTGCCTGCCAGATCGATGGTATACAGCCCGGTGGAGCCCTCCACCGTCAACGCAGCGAGTGCAAGGTTGTTCAGGCCGTCAATCACGAATCCGTTGTCTGCGCTGATGTCCACGCCGAGCGTTACCGGGTTGATGAGATTGCCGTCGTTGGGAGGCTGCTGCAGGTAGAGCAGGTTGTTGCCGCTGTCGATGTTAAACAGACGCGTTGTTGCGGTGCCAGCGAAGCTGTTGGTATAGGCGGAGCCGGTGATCATGGTGCCGTCAGTGCCACTGTCCAGTTCACCGTCGACGATGGTTTCGCCGGTGTCCACATTGATGCGCAGGTTCTGGCCAGTATCGGAGGTGACCCGCAGGCGATCCGGCACGGGATTGAAATCGACACCGAACTGCATGCCTTCCAGTGCGACGAATGGAGGAGTGGTATCGGGTGCGGGTATCAGTGCCACGCTGCTGATCACACTGGCATTGACCGGATCAAGGATATGCAGGGTGCCGGAGCGTCCGAGTGCGTACAGCTGACCTGTTGCAGGACGGTAGTCCATGCCGAGCAGCTCTTCTGCGTCAGGCAGGCCTTGTATGGTCAGGGTGTCGAACGGCGCGTCAGGTGCTGTGCGATCCAGGGAGGTCAGGGAGAATACCGGCGTGCCGGAATCCAGCGTGCTGCTGAGTATCATGATATTGCCGGGCGTCAACTCACCGCGTTCATCGGGGGGTGGGGGATCGGCCGGGCGAAGGCTGCCGCTGGAGCTGCCCCCGCAAGCCGTCAGGATCGTAGCGGCAACTATTGCCGCGCAGAGAGGATAAAACCTGTTCGAATGCATGCTGTTCTCCCGAGTTCGTATAGCTGCTGAGTAGCTGCTGATATGTGCCGCGTGAATACCAACGCGTCGTTGACGCTCGTGGGCCCAGTTCAGGCCTTCCAGTGGAAAAGCGGCGTGAAATCTGCGGGGGGGATTCGTGGTGTTATGTAATGTTGGGTAAGCAATGCAGCGCTGGGGTAATGCTGTGACAGGGTTCTCGTAGAGAGCGGAAGTATATGATATTGAACAATATGTATACTTCGTGGGCTGAAATGGCCGCGCGCGCGGATGGGCTCCCTGATCGCGCTTTGTCATTTTGCGGTGAGAGATGCGGTTTTGCATGGATGGCAATTTGCCATTACCGCCAGAAATAACGCGAACATAATTTTATGAAAAGCAGCTTTTCCTCTTGATCCGTTTCAGTTTGTGCCTCGAAACACTAGCCTGCCTGTGACTCAGTTGACAAAGACCGGTTCATATCAACCGATTAGAATGGCTGCGGCCAGGCTGAACTCGTTCGTATCGCATATCAACAAAAACGAGCCCGAAGAACGCAAGGAGATTTGCAGCATGAGGCTTAACTTTTTTTCGTTGAATCCTTCTCTATCCGCTACAGAAGCTTCACTCAGGGGGCTGTTGCGGCCATTTCGTCTGGCAGCATTGCTGGCCGCCGTGATGGTGCTGCAAGGTTGTAGTGTGATCTACAAGACCACCGGCGACATTCTTGTCAATTACGGCCGTTCTGAAATGACCCCCTATCTGCTGACTTATGATGATATGGGCATGGCCTGCGCCACAGGCGAAGGTCTTACGCCGTTTCTGGTTTCCTTTGAATCAGTCCATGCCAATCCCACCCGGCTTGCCGTGCTGACCAACAGTATGGCGGCGGTCTGTGCGGATAACATGGCGCTGCAGGAAGAGCTGCGCTACAGCCGCGCCATGAAGCGGGGCGACACGCCGGAAGCACAGGATGCACGGACCCTTCAGAAGCGTCACTCCGAAGTCGCTGCATCACGGCTGTACGAGTCCTATCTTCGTTCCGTAAAGCAGTATGGCGAAGTGGAGCACGGTGGCCAGTGCCCACGCTTGCGCACCGAGTTTGACGAGCTGGTGTTTATGGTCGGCCTGATCAGCGGCGTTCAGGCGCTGCTGCATGATGCTACGGCAGATGTGGCGGTGGGTGTGCCCCGTGATATCGCTGCCAAGGTGGAACGCGCTGCGACCTGTCTCGACAGCGAAAAATGGTGGGGTGTACCACAGGGTATCCGCGCATCACTGTGGAATATCCTGCCCATGCTCGCGCCGGAAGGCGTGGATGCCTGGGCGGAGCTCGAAAGCTCCGTCGATCAGGGCTATGCCGCAGGCGTACGTCTGGCCAGCGCCTTGTATGTCGTGACCGGATACAGCGTCGGCGATGAGGAACGGGTACGCAGGGGTATCCGCGGTTTCGCGGCCAACGATGAAGAGCTGAACCCGGACTACGCCATGCTTGATGCGATCTCGGGCTTTATGGTCGAGGGGGTGTC
This sequence comes from Alcanivorax sp., assembly GCA_022565695.1. Classification (GTDB taxonomy): domain Bacteria; phylum Pseudomonadota; class Gammaproteobacteria; order Pseudomonadales; family Alcanivoracaceae; genus Isoalcanivorax. The sequence continues at coordinate 160,106 of JAIUME010000003.1, forward strand.
TGATCGTTTGTGGACAGAAGCGACCGGGCAGCGTACGCCGTTCAAACGTCTCGGCACCTTCTGGGATGACGCGCGAGACAGTGGTTCAGACATTGATATTGATGATCTGCTTTAAGGGTTGATACCAACGCAAGGTGGCACAGTCGATGTGTTTGCAGGCCAGGTGGTCTGTACATCGGCTGCGCGATCTATGGAGAGATGACAATGCGTTTCATGAAAATGCGTTTCAAGAAATTGATTTCTGTTTTTATCGGTGTGGGTCTTGGTTTCTCTGTGGGGACAGCGCAAGCCAATACACGCCTCGATTTCTGCGTGTTCGATATCATCGGCACATCTGGGGACACCTTCAACCTGATGCGCGACTATCGCACAGCGGCACTGGAGCATGGCCTGGACCTGCGAGTGCGCGCCTTCACGGATGAGAATATCGCTTATGAAGAGTTGATCGGTGGCCAATGTGACATGGCGGCCATCACCGGTATCCGGTCGCGCAACCTCAACAGCTATGTGGGCAGCCTGGACTCCATCGGTGCGATACCGAACTACGATGTCATGCGCACTGTGGCGCAGGTGCTGGCCAGCAACAATCCGCGCATTACCGATAATATGCGCAGCGGCCCCTATGAGGTCATCGGCATGGCGCCGATGGGTGCTGCCTACCTGTTCGTCAAGGACAAGGCCATCAACAACGTCAATGCGTTGGCCGGCAAGTCGATCTCGGTCATGGAGTACGATGTGGCGCAGGGCCGCATGGCCTCCCGGGTGGGGATGTCGCCGGTAATGTCTGACATCACCAACTTTGCCGGGCGCTTCAATAACCACAGTGTGGATATCTGCTTCGCACCGATGATGGCCTACAGCGCGCTGGAACTGTACCGGGGCATGGGGCCGGATGGCGGCATTGTGGATTACACCCTGGGGCAACTGACGCTGCAGATCATTGCACGCCATAACAAGCTGCCAGAGGGATTCGCTGACTGGTCCCGGCAGTATGTATTCGAGAATCTGCACGACCGGGCCCAGGCCATCGTGGATAACGCCTATAACGATGTCAGTGAGGATCGCTGGATTGATATCAACGAACAAGACACGCTGCGCTATGACGAGATGATGCGCGAGGCGCGTATCTCGCTGACCGAACAGGGTGTCTATAACACCGAGATGATGTCACTGCTGCGCAATATCCGTTGCCGCCATGATGGTGGTCGGGCGGAGTGTGCTGAACGTCTGGAGTAATTCTGCTCTTGAGTATTCTGGCCCGCTTTGGCGGGCCTTTTTTTGTGCCGCGAGCGCCGCCCCGGTACTGGGGCAGGGTATGGGCAAAATGGCCATATTTGCCATTATAGGTTATATACCCTACGATGGAGGTTAGGTAACTAACGAGGTAATCCCCATGGCGACCCAGACAGCGTTTGACGAGCTCGATCGCCGGCCGGCTTCCGACCTGAAGCGGGCGGGCTGGCGTGATGTCATGCGCTCTGTGCGCGAGCAGGGGCGCCTGCTGGTGACCAACCACAACCAACCGGAAGCGGTGATCCTGTCAGCAGAGGCCTACAGCGAGCTGATGCAGCTGCTGGAGCGGGCCGGTGGCACCCAGGCCTCCGCACTGGAGCAGTTGCGCCAGCGCTTCGACACTCATCTGGCCGGGCTCAAGCAGACGGATGCCGGTGATCGCCTGCGGGCATTGATGGACGATCCCGCCACCCTGAGCGGTAACGTCGGGGCAGGCGAGAGCTATTAGTGGCACGCCCTGTTCTGTTCGTATTGGCGGGCGTAAACGGTGCCGGAAAGAGCTCCATCGGTGGCCACCTGATTCGTCGTCAGGGGCTGGACTGGTTCAATCCCGACACCTTTGCCCGGGAGCTCAAGGCCGCCACTGCCTGCACCCAGCAGCAGGCCAATGCGCTGGCCTGGCAGGAAGGCGTTCGGCGCCTTGATCAGGCCCTGGCCGCCGGAGAACACCACGCCTTGGAAACCACCCTTGGCGGCAATACCCTGCCACAACGCATCCTGGCCGCCACCCGCAGCCATGACGTGTTGATCTGGTTCTGCGGCCTGACCTCCCGAGCGCTGCATCGCGAGCGCGTACTGGCCCGCGTCGCGGTTGGCGGTCACGACATTCCCGAGGAGAAAATCCGCGCGCGTTTCGACAGCGCCCGCGCCAACCTGATCGGGCTGTTGCCCCATGTACAGCAGGTCAATCTGTTCGATAACAGCCGCACGGTGCCACCCGGCACGCCGATTCCTGATCCGCTGCCGGTGGCCCGTATCAGAGAGGGCAGGCTGGTCTGGCCGGAGACCGCAGAACAGCTGGCCAATACGCCGGAGTGGGCGCGCCCGATTCTTGGGGCATGTGTGCTCTGAGAACAAAAGTCCACTGGGGCAGCCGGGCTTTGGCAGCCCAGGCAAATCGGTGCGCCAAAGGCCGGTCCGCGACAATTGGGAGAGGCGTTTTGGGGCGCCTGGAGCTAGGTCAACCTTCGTAGTAGCATGTCCCGCTCCGGCCACAGGAAGGTAGTCTGAGCCTGTAGCAGTAGCGATAACAATACAGGGAGTCTCCGTGAACACCGAAACCATTCCCAGACCGCGGCTTTTACCTGCTGTCGGACCATCTTCTGGCGGTATTGGATTGGTCTTCCTCTGGATAACAAAAGGCCCCGACGCATTCACCGGGGCCAGTTGCCGATCGAGCATTCCCGATCCACGGCAATGATGGTACCGCCACCTTGGCGTAACCTCAACACAGCATATCCTGAGCCGGGTTTTCATTCCCTTTCACAAAGTGAATGTCTTGGTGGCGCTTATGAAATTTGAAGGTTTTGTGTCGGGCCAATGGGTGCCCCAGTATCAGTACAAGAGCTTTATGCCGGTGAAGGTTAACCGTGAATGGAGCTGGGAGGATCCGCAGATCAATACGTTGCTTGAGCGTGCGTCGCGCCGGCTTGCCGAGCTCGATGCCTTCACGCTGATCGTTCCGGACGTTGATCTGTTTATCCAGATGCATATCACCAAGGAAGCAAATAATTCATCTCGCATAGAGGGCACGCAAACCGAGATGGATGAGGCAGTGCTTGACCGCAGCCAGCTGGCGCCAGAGAAGCGGGACGATTGGCAGGAGGTGCAGAACTATATTCAGGCCATCAATGAGGCGGTAGACGAACTACAGCGGCTGCCGTTATCCAATCGGCTGCTCAAGCATACCCATGCCATCCTGATGCAGGGCGTGAGGGGCGAGAACAAGACGCCGGGTGAGTTCAGGCTGTCGCAGAACTGGATTGGTGGTAGTAGCCTGGCGGATGCAGCATTTATCCCGCCCCATCACAGTGAAGTGCCTGAGTTGATGGGCGATCTGGAGCTGTTCTGGCACAACGAGCAGATCAATGTGCCCGAACTGATTCGTATCGCGATCAGCCATTATCAGTTTGAGACGATCCACCCCTTCCTGGATGGTAATGGGCGTATTGGACGTTTGTTGATTGCCCTGTATTTGGTGAATAAAGGACTACTGCGCAAGCCCTCACTTTATCTGTCGGATTTCTTCGAGCGCAACCGGGGGAGCTACTATGATGCTCTGACGAGGGTGCGGGCTTCCAACGACATGATTCATTGGGTCAAGTTTTTCCTGTCGGCGGTGATTGAGACCGCAGGGAAAGGCAGGCGGACATTCGAAGGTATCCTGGCGCTGCGACAGGAGATGGATCGTTTGGCGTTCAGCTATGGCAAGCGTGGCGAAAATGTCCAGACGCTGCTGCGCCATCTCTACCTGCGCCCAGCCGTGACAGCAGGGGAGGCCAGTGAGATTCTGGGTGTGACCCACCAGACGGCCTCTTCACTGCTGAACAAGATGGTGAAGGATGGCATGTTGAGCGAAATTACCGGATATCAGCGTAACCGGATATTTGTCTTCTCCCGGTACTTGCAGCTGTTTAGCGCCTGACAGGGGGCTCTGGCCAGTGGGTGGCCATGAAAGGTTAGAAGGCTTTGCTTGATATAAAGGTTTTTATATGTAAAGAAGGCCGCTCCCGCTTTACATATGGGGCTCCTGGTGTAAGGTTGCCTGTGCTTCTTTACCGGTTTGGATAAAAAACATACAGAAAGGAAAGGAGGGGCAAGGCGGCCGACAGCCGCGAAGGGCAGTTCCAGCAGGACATCTTCAGGCCATGACCGCCAACGGCTGACTGGCCCGGCCAGCGGCTATGACCGCACCAATGCCCCACCCGCGACCCGCTTACCCGCTCCCGAAGCGAGTTATGGATGCGGTGCTGGATTTCCTGGGCGACCACGAGAAGCTCTCGGTGCCGATTCTGGAGAGCTCGGAAACACAGCGCGAATTTGCGTTGCTGATTCTGAGAATGCTGGCTGGTAGATCGAGTGCCGAGACGCCTTCGGCGTTCTGGCGACCATGACAGGGTCAGCAGTAGCTCGCGTGTGGGGCGGGAACGTGCCCTTATGGTGTATGAATGACGATGCTTTCCTGGTCCACGCCCAGATTCGTGGCCCTGAGGATTGGTAGCAATATGGTGTCTGCATACGTACACCCCGTCGCACCGGGATCAATCTGCCCTGATTTTCCCGCTTGCTGATATGCGTGGCCACCGCCTTGTTCCAGTATGGCCACCATCGGCGCATAGCCTGGCTGCCAAGCAGCCAGTTGTGGCAGAGTGCTCCGCAACGCCCTGAGAATCCCCATGCCGGAGAAGTCGAGGTCTCCCCAGAAAAACACAGGCAGAGCGCCACTTCGCCATCTTTGCTCGAACCCGTTGGCATCACTGCCGGGAAGAAAGGCAAAGCGGGTGTGCTTGCTGGTCAGCCTGTCAGCACTGGCCCGGAATCCGCCGCTATAAAGCAGCGCATTCCGGGCGGGCGGATTATCCACCAAACGCAGAAAGCTATCCTGATTCTCCACGATCAACAGCTGCGTAAAACCGGCTGGCGCCCAGGCGGTGAGCAGGAGCGGGCGAGGCTGAATGTTGGCGGCGCGCTCGCCGAACAACTTCTGCAGCAAGTCCTGACGATGATCGAGAAATTTGGAATCGCCCCGGAAGCAGCGTGCCGAGATTTCGCGCAGCGTTAGCGTCCGATGCAGATGGTCAGCTATGGCAGCAAAGCCTGCGACCAGCTCGGCTGGGGTTAATCCTTCGGCGCAGGGTCTGGTATTGAGTAGCGCCACACCCTGGTCGGCGAAGCAATCGGCGTGCTGGCCTATCGCCAGTTTCCATGCCTCAATTACCGGGTCTGTGCGCGGTCGATTGAGCCACTCTCGCAGCAGGTCCTCGCTATCCGGACGGAATCGGAACTGGGCGTTTTCGTAGCGCTCCTGATGTCGGGCTATCTTCTTATCGTAAACGATATCAAAGATGCCGTATTCACTAGCGAGCCGTTCCAGCAGTTGCCAGCGATAGGCGGAATCTTCTCCGAACTGGTATAGCTCCGGGATCGTGGATTTCTTCACTCGCCGGGTGATGGCCTGGGTGCGTCCAGTATCCAGCCGATGGGTAAACCATTCCAGCCACCGTTGCAGCCACGGCTCTTCCTGTAGCCATATCGGCGCCGTCACTGGATGCCTTCCATAAAGTCCAGTGCACCTTGTTGTCGCAGGACACGACGATGCTGTGCCCACAGTTCCTGGATGCGTTCTGCATTGAGTTGCTGGGCATCCACCAGGACTCGGGTGCTCAGTTCCCCGACTTTCTGTGCGCTGGGCACCTTGCTGAAGACGAACTGGTTACTGACCAGATCCAGGAACGGCCCCGCCTTGCTGGTGGGCATGATAAAGATCAGTTGCAGACCAAGGGTGCGAGTCAGGTAGTCGATGACACTGCGGGAGCGGCTTTCGTCCATGTGCATAAAGGCTTCGTCGACGATCACCATGCGCAGATGGCTGTCGCCTTCGTTGAAGCGGAGGGCGCTGGTGATGGCGGCGGCACGGATAATGTACGCTGGCGTTTCAAGCTGGCCGCCTGAGCCGGTGCCGTATTGGCTGAGGCTGATGGGTGCCTTGTTCTCCGGGTGTTTGAGAATGTCGTAGCGGCGATAGCGGCGGTAGTCGCTGATCCGTTCCAGTTCCCGCAGGGCTTGTTGTTCGTCGCCATCCAGAAGGAGATTGAGGAGTTTGTCCCTTACGGCGACCGCCTTGTCGGAGCAGCTCTCGCTGTCAAACAGGCTGGCGCCGTCACCCAGATTCGGGGTGTCGATAATTTCCTTGAAGAAGTTCCAGTATTCCTTGTATTCCGGAATCCATTCCCACTCGAAAGAGAAGCTTTCGCAGTCTGCACCGAAACGGTGATGCTGCAGTTCGTTGTTCAGGCCTTTGAGAACGCGCTCGCCATCGCGGATGGCTTGATAGACCTCGCTGCACAGGTCGCTGATGAAGGTGGTGTTGAAGGTATTGCGCAGTTCCTGCAGCTTTTCCTGCTTCTCCAGCAGGACGTTATTTCTCAGGCGATTGTGCAGGTTATCGAGTTGCTGGCTTAGCGTGTGGACATGGCCGAAGAAGGGCATGCTGTGCTGGATTTCGGCCGTATCGGTGAGAAGCTGGTCCGCAGGCTGTGCATGCTGGTTATAGGTGTTCAGAATTTTCTGAAGGTCGACGATGTCGTCGTTCAGTTTTCTTGTGAGCTCTTTTTCCTCGGCGACAAAGTCGATGTCGCCCTGGGCCTGCTGCAGGCGCTTTTCCACGTCATCTAGCAACGGCGCCACATCCAGTCCGGGCAAGTAGCGGGTGCATGCGTGTAGGTCGGCTTCGGCCTTCTCTTGCTCCTGCTGCAGGCCGTCGCTCCGATCCGCCAGATGGGTAATCACTCTGGCGCAGGCGCTCAGCTCTGCTCTCAGCTCGCCTGCTTCCTCTCTCAGCTGCCCCTGTCTTTGCAGCAGCTCTTGATAAAGCTCTTTTGCCTGTTGCTGTTGTTGAACGAGTGCTTCATGGTCGCTCAGGTCAAGGTTAGCAAGAGCTTTCTCTATGTCATGCAATTGCCGCTGTGCGTCGAGCAGGCTGTTGGCAACGGTGACCCATTCCAGACGCTGGAAGCGCTTGACCTGATCATGCAGCGATTTGACGGACCGGTAGCTGTCATCCGCTTGTTGGCAGGCCAGCTGTACCTTTTCCAGTTCCTGGCGTTGAGCGCGCAGGTTACGCTCGCGAGCGGCTTCGCCAAAGGTGAGTTGGCCGTCATCAATGTCGCAACGGAACAGGGCATAGTTGCCGGAGCCCATGCCATCGACGGTGACGCCTCGGCGGGTCCGGCGCAGGCTTTCTGCATCGTCCACCTGCAGCACCTGGGCGTAGGACGCTTTCAGGTAGTGTTCAGCAATGCGGTGGCTGAAGCGCATGACGTGAAAGATCGAATCCTCGGGCACGGCCAGCTTGTCCGCATCGCGCCGGGCCTGGTCGCCTTGAATCACTTTGGCCTTGTTGCGCTGTTTGCCGGCAAGGCGTCGGACAATACGAATGGCCTCGGCCTCGTATTCCGGTTCCACCAGAATGCCGAAGCGATTGCCACCAATGTAGCCTTCTATGGCCATCTGCCATTGCGGGTCCTGGATTTCCACATGGTCACACAGGACCCGGGGATCGGCCTTGGGGCATTGCTGACGGATGGCTTTCAGGGCCTCCTGTACATCCGGCGGGTAATTGCTCCGGCGTGATTCCAGATTGCTGATTTGCTGTTCAATACGCCTTCGCTGCCGGTCCAGATCTTCCAGATTCTGAGTGCGCTGGCTGACCAATCGATCCAGCCTTTGCGCCACTGAGAGGCTCTCTTCGTCAGAACCTTCTTCCGGCTCCTTGTGGAGCTGTTCGGCCAGCTGGTTATGTAGTTGTTGTTCGCTGCGGACTCGGGTCAAGCCGTCTTCCAATGGCGAGAGGTCGATCCAGTCGCGGGACAGCATCTGGCTGAGGTCTGGCAGGGGTTGATCGCTCAGGCCGAGCAGCGTCTTGCTGGTATTGCGCCAGGCTTTGCTGGCGAAGCTGGGCAGTTCCAACTCAATGCTGTAGCGGCTCAGGATGTCGCGCATGCTGCGTAGGGCATCGAGGTTATTGGTGCGCTGCTGGTCCTGCTCCAGCAGTGGGCGCACATTCGCCTGCAGTTGCTGGTTCAGCTCTTCCCGTGAGGTTTCCAGCTGTTGCTTGGTGCTAAGTGCTGGAATGCCCTGGATCTGCGCCTCAATCTGCACCAGCTCCCCATGTGCCTGTTTCAGGCGATGCTGCACCTGCTCCGCTTCTTCCTGGTTGCCTTGTTGCTGCTGGCGCAGTTGGTTCTGCTCTTCTTTTTTGTTCAGGTAGTCACGCTGATTGTGCTGATAGCGTTGGGCTGCGGCGCCATAGGCTTGGGTCAGACACTCCAGCCAGATGTCCTGATAGCTGGTGGCGTGCCGTTGGGCTTGAGCCAGAAGATCGACGCTTTTGTGCAGATGTTCGGCTTCCTGGGCCATGCTGTGCACGGTGCGCATCAGATCGCGAATACGGCGTAGGGTATCGCCCATGTCACGGGCATCGAGTACTTCATTGGCGACAAACTGGTCTATGGATTCCACCGGTTTGTAGGCCATAAAGCGGGCGAAGGTGCGAGCGGCGTTCTTGGCTTCCTGATGGGACACGGCCTCGCGTTTTCCGCGCAAGGCGCCATACAGGCGGGCCAGATACATGCCTTTCTTCTCGTAGGTTTCAACTCCCTTTTTGCCGAACTGCTGGCGTAACTGGTTGGGTAGATCGCTCAGGGAAACGACCCGCTGTTCGTCGCCGTACTGATGGATAAAGTGTGACAGGCTAAGCATTTGCCCTGGCACGATCACCAGCAGCAGCTCGCTCTGCCGTGCCTGGGGGGTGCTGCCGGCGCGATCCAGATGGGCGCGCACGCCGATCACCGCTGTAAAGGGCTCTGCAGTCTCACCTTTGGTGGGATGGAACACACCGGCGATATAGCCGTCGCTGCTGTCGTAGGGGCGCGCATAGGCGCCGTCGTCACAGCCCAGAATGTACGACGCGAGGGTCCGTACCTGCTTGCCGCCGCGCCCGCGCTGGGTGGTTTCGTCCTGCCCGGGGTTATAGGTGAACAGGTTGTCGTGAGCGGCCGTCATCAGGGTTTGCAGGGCATCGGCAGCGGTGGTTTTGCCGGAGCCGTTACCACCAGAGAACAGGTTGATTGGGCCGTACTCCAGCTCCCTGGCGGGTAGGTTGCCCCAATTAACGGTGATAGAACGCTTCAGATACATGAGACTTTATTCCGTTGCGGGGGCAGGTTCGTTGATCAGTTGCGATAGCACGGCATCGGTCACTAGGCTGGTGATGTCGGGGCGAATGACCAACCAGCTTTCTTCCTCCGGCTGGTCCGCATCGCTGCTGGTGCGGATCAGGCGCAGTTGGCGCAACCGGCGAAACAGCGCTTCGCGCTCGACGCGTGCTTCCGGCAGGGGGCGGTTCAGCAGGTTTTTGCTGGCCAGATTCAGGGCTTCCAGCGGCAGGGTGGCTTGACCCTGCTGATCAATCTCCCCCTCACGTACTGCTTTGTCATACTCCGCCCGCAGCACCAGAATCACCGCCACTTCCTGCTGAGTGAGGCGCTTGCGCAGGCCACCGTCCTGCCCGTCCTCGCTGTCAGCCAAGCCGGGCACCTCTGCGCCCGGCGGAAATAGCCGGACTGAATGGAAACGATGTTCGTGCAGCAGTCGCACATGCAATACGCTGAGGTAATCCTCGACCAGTTCGGCGACCTGCAGGTAGCGGTCATACAGCTCTGCCTCCTTCTTGCTTTCGTGACGGCAGAGCACGCCATGGTCGAGAAGGCGGATCATCAGTTCGGAAAACTGCGCCGGGCTCACGCCTTTGGCGTGCAGCGCTTCATTCAGGGCGGTTTGCAGTATCATCTTGTTCCAGTTCCAGCAGGAAGCCATCGCGGCGGGCAAAATAGTGCTCGCCCGTGATGGCTTCAGTGGTTTCGATGCGCAGCCGGAACCCGGCCGCAGCGTGGTCGGCGCTGCCCAACTCAATGATGTGGCTGAGGGCAAGCAGGTCGCGCGCGTTGTTGATCGGTAGATCGCGGTTATCGATGCGGCGGCTGGCGCCGAGGGCATTACGCAGGTAATCGCGCAGGGCGCTGCCATTGATATTGAAGGCGTTGTCCATCAGCTGCTGGATCGCCAGTTCGCGCAGCGTCTCTGGTTCCGGGTCATCCAGCGTTGTCACGAGACTCTGTATTACACGTTGTGCGCGTTGCTCCCGCAGCCGCACCTGGGCGGGGTCGACCCATGCCAGGTTCAGGCTGGCCATGGCATCGCCCGCTTTTGTCAGCCGCTGAGAAAAGGCCGCTTCATCGAGTTCTGCCAGTTCCCGGCACAGGCCCACAATGTCATTGTGCTTCTGGTTATGCAGGTAGCTGAGCTGACGCATGATGATATCGGCGCGGCGTACGAAGCCCTGCAGCGTACGCCGCAGGGCCGGCAGCATGATTTCGGCTGCATTGCGCATTCGCGTCTCAATGCTATCGAGAATCTGCATCAGCACCGACACCTCGGCGCTCACAATCAGATCTGGCGCCAGTCGGCGTAAATCTTTCTCCGCGTTGGCTTTCCAGTGCTTTGGTTGATGCTTGATCTGGTCAATGGTGTTCTGGATCAGGTCGCGGTGCTTTTCCACGCTATCCGCTGACATGCGAATCGCCACATCGGGTTGGAAGCGCTTTTCCATGAACTCGAAGAACTGGTCGCTGGCCTGTTGTACCAGCTGCTGTGATTCCACCTCACGCACCAGCTCGCGTTTGCGCTCTTCCAGCTCGGCGATGATGTCGGTGAAGTCGGCGATGATGCGTTCGGAGTGCTCATGGGCATCCAGCAGGTCGTATACCTCGCCGCGGTCGACAAAGGCGGCCAGGCCGTTGAGCGTGTTACGGGTGTTGCGATGGCGGGTGCGTACGCTACGGCCGTCTATCTCTGCCAGGGTCTGGGTAAACAGTCGGCCAGTGCGGCTGAACGGGTAGGTGGACTGGAAGGAGGCTTCGTCCTTGTCGCGCTTTAGCCAGCCGTGCTCTACCAGCGTGTTGAGGATCCAGGTGGCCTGCTCCCGGTTGTTCTGGAAGCGCCCTGCATCATCGTCACCCTCCAGCAGGGGCGCGCGCTCCAGCGCCTCGATAAAGGCATCCAGCACCTGATCTCGCTTGAGCGACTCCCCATAGTCCGCTTTGGCGCTGTACAGCTTTTCGTGCAGCAACCGTAGGCACTCGGCAACCTGCTCACGGTACTTTCCGGTTAGGGGCTTGAAGAACTGGATTCGATCGTCCCTGAAAAACATGGCTGCCGCTATTTAACTTATTGATGCAGCAATTAAAACAGGTCGGAGGCGGCCATCCAAGCACCGTAACCAGATCAGGGCTGCCCGTCATTGAAGGGCAAACGGGAATGACTTGCAGCAGCTGCAAGTCCGAGTTGCTGATAAATGATGGTGCCGCAAAGAGGAGTCGAACCTCCGACCTACTGATTACGAATCAGTTGCTCTACCAACTGAGCTATTGCGGCATGGCGCGGGAGTTTAATGCTGCGGGCCGACAGCATCAATAGCCAGGTGCCCATTGTAGACGTACGAGCGTACCAATCACCAACATAACAGCAACAGAGTGCGATTGAGCCAGCCGGCGTGATGCGGATACTCGTAGCAAACAACAACGGGATTCCGGTCATGCGCTATACCCCCATGCTGAGTGCTCTGATGCTCTCGATACTGCTTTTGTCCGCCTGCGGCGGCAGCAGTAGTGACAACCTTTCCACAGCGCCGTCAGATGAAGGGCCGCGCACCGACACCCCGGATCAGCCCGGCGAGAATGATGAGGGCGGAGAGGGAGCCCCGCCTGATGAAGAGGCGGGGCAGGCGTCCGGGCCTGCGTTCCCCTCTCCCGAGTGGTATGCCCGCGAACTGGAGAATTACGCCCGGGTGCTGGAAGCACCGATCGAGCAGGTCAGCAGCCCGGCCTTCATGCTGCGCTGGACCAGCCAGAGCGTGGCGAATGCGGCCAGTTATGCGGCGCGTGCGGGGGAGGACAACAGCTGGTTGCTGGGTGGGGTGACGACGCTGCTTGGCAGTCTGGTGAATCAGCTCACGGATCCGTTTTCCGAGCCGGAGGCGCTGTTCACACTGGTGCAGGACACGCTCACCGATACGATAGGGCAGTTGCAGGAAAATCCGATGGCGGCGCTGGCGCTGGTGGGCAATACCCCGGTGACGCCATTGTGCACAAGCTGGGCGGCGCAGTGCGCCGGTGATCCGTTCCGGTATCCGGGTGCGGACAGCTTTTACGGCACGGTCGGCGAGGTGCAACCGGTGGTGTTCTATGATCGGGAGTGTGCCCGCTTGAGTGGCCGCGTCTGGCGGCCAGCCGGGTTGCCTGATGGCGCGGTGGTGCCGGGTGTGGTGATCCAGAACGGGTCGGTGCAGGCCCCGGAGACGCTCTACTGGTGGGCCGCCCAGATGCTGGTGGAAAACGGCTATGCCGTACTGACCTTTGACCCGCGCGGGCAGGGGCGTTCGGATATGCAGACGCCTCAGGGTGTCCAGGGCAGCAACTTCAATCCCGCTGTCTTTTGGGAAGGGCTAGTGGATGCCATCGACTTTTTCCGTTCCTCGCCGGCACAACCCTATCCGCACAACGAGACCTGTCAGGGCACGCAGCCAACGCCCGTGACGGCTTTCAATCCTTACTTCGGTGATATTGATCCCGAGCGTCTGGGTATTGCCGGGCACTCCCTGGGGGCTGTGGGGGTTTCCATTGTCCAGGGTATGGGCGCGGAAGGCGCGGCGCCGTGGGATGGCCAGCTCGATAACCATAACCCGGTGACTGTTGCCGTGGCCTGGGACGGCGCTATAGCGCCGGCCGTGGAGGGAGAGGGCTCTGGCGGCGGCAGTAGCCCGATCGGGCTGGTATTCGGGTTGCTGGGGGACGATGCCCCGCGCCCGGCCTTTGCGCCGCGGGTGCCGATGATGATTCAGGATTCAGAGTACGGGCTGACCCCGGTGCCGTTCGCCCAGCCGCCGGAGCCGCGCAGCCAGCTCGGGCCGTTCGAGGCGTGGCAGCGTGCGGGCGTGCCCAGCATGTCGTTTACCATTCAGGGCAGTTCCCATTATGAGTGGTCATTGTTGCCCAGCTTCCCGACCAGCTCCTGGTGCCCACAGGTGGTGGACGGTCGCTGTCAGGGTGGGTGGGGGTTGCCCATGGCGCAGCATTACTCGCTGGCTTGGCTGGATCGCTATCTGAAGCTGCCGGGGGAGGTCGGGTTCGACACGGCGGACCAGCGATTACTGGCGGATGAGGACTGGCAGGCGCGCCTGAGTTTCTACTTTGAGGCTGATCGGGATTTCGTGACCCGTGATGGCATCCGGATAATCGGGTTGAGCCGCTGAAGCAAAACGAGGCTCAGTGCATGCGACGGATACGATCCATGCGCAGGCGCTCCCTTTGATCGAACAGACGCCGGCTGCCGGACAGGACGGCGGCCATGGTGCCAAAGCCGGTGCCGACGCAGATGGTGAACATGATCAGGATCTGGTATTTCACCGCCAGTGCGGGCGGGCTGCCCGCCAGGATCTGCCCGGTCATCATGCCGGGCAGGCTGACAATGCCCGCTGCCGCCATGGCATTGATGGTGGGAATCATGCCGCCGCGCATGGCTTCCCGGCGAATGTCACCAATCGCTTCCTGCCATGGCTGCCCGAGCATCAGGCGGTTTTCGATCAGCGCCCGCTGGCGCCAGACGGATTCGGTCAGTCGATCCAGCCCCAGTGCCACGCCGGTCATGGTGTTGCCCAGCATCATGCCGAGCAGGGGAATGGCATATTGCGGTGTGTACCAGGGATCGGGGCCGATGATTACCAGCAGCGTCAGCAGGGTCACGGCAAAAGACGAGACAAACATGGACAGGGTGCCAATACCGAATGCCCAGCCGCCACTGAGCCGGTAACGCTGACGCGCCATCACTTCTCGCCCGGCCAGCAGCAACATGATCACGGCCATCAAGGCGACCCAGTGCAGCCGCGCAACGGAAAACAATGCCTCGAGCACCAGGCCGATCAGGCTCAGCTGTATGGCGGTGCGCGCCGCTGCGATAAGCAGGCTTTTCCCCAGGCCCAGACGCGCATACCAGGTGCAGGCAGCGAGCAGGACGACCAGCATGGCGGCCATGCCGAGTTGCCAGATATTCAGATCAATGACGGTCACGGTTGCTGCACCAGTCGGTGGCCTTCAATGTGCATGTGCCGGTCCGCCACGCGGGCGATCTGCGCCGGGTCGTGGGCCACCCAGAGTGTCGGCAGGGCGTGGTAACGAACGGTGTCTTGCAGCCACTGCTCGGTGCGCAGTGTGGTGTCGCCATCAAGATTGGCGGTGGGTTCGTCGAGCAGCAGGGCGCCGGGCCTGTGGCTGATGGCGCGCAGCAGGGCCAGGCGTTGTTTCTCACCGGAGGAGAGACGGCTTACCTGCCAGTGCAGTGTGTCCGGGGCAAAGCCGAGTGCTGTCAGTGCTTGCTGTAGTGCCTGCTCGTCCATGGCGGGGCCAAGATGCTCCGCTACGGTATCGTGCCACCATTGCGTTTCTGCCGGCACCAGCATGACTTCTCGACGCCAGCTGTGGCCCGGCATCTTGCCCTGAATGTGATCGCCGAGATGTATCTCACCGCCGTGGGGATCCAGATCAGCGATGGCACGCAACAGGCGCGACTTGCCGGAGCCGGAGGTGCCGGAAAGGCAGAGTATTTCGCCCGCAGCGATGTGTGCGGTGACCTGGGTGAGAGTGCCGATGGCTACGTCCTGCAGATGCAGTGCGGCGCTACCGGACAATGAGGATGAGCGCGCCGCTGTATCGGGCAAGGTGCTGGGCATGAGCGCGGCAGGCCAAGTAGTGAATTCACACCATTGTAGGCTGCGACGGCTCACGGTGCGATAGCCGGGGCGGTCAGCGACCGCTCCGAACTGCCGCATCAGTCATGCAGGGTGTAGTAAAGCTTGTTGCCGTCGCGACAGGTCATGCAGCAGTTGTCGCAGCCGAATGCATCATCCTTGCCGACGCCCCAGTACTCCCTCGAGTTGTGTTCGACCCAGGCGCCATAGCAGATCTGTTCCGTGCTGCGGCAGTGCAGACCGAAACGGTGCTGTTCGTAATCGCGGATCACGTAGGCCTGGCCACCGCCAGGCCAGGCGGCGTTGCGGTGCTGGGAATAGAACTCCACCAGCACCGGGCTGCTGGACTGGCTGGTGATATAGAACTCGACGTCTTCGTAGGTGTTGGGCAATGGGGTGGCACAGGCCGTGAGGGCGAGGGCGACAAACAGCAGGGCAAGGCGCATGGCAAACGGCTCCGGGTGGCAGGCGCTCAGATAATAATCCGGGATCAGAGCGCCGCGCCAGTACCGCTAATCAGGCCTGTTTCACCCCGGCCAGTTTGCGCGCATGCCACTTCTTGTCCTCGACATTCATGCCACGCATGATCTGGATGCGTTGGGCCTGGGGGCTGCCCGCACCGTGCATGGATTCGGTCAGGTAGCCTACTGCATTGCGGCCCAGGGTCATGTTCTCGATCAGGCGCAGGATGCGCACGCGGTCTTCCACGGCAATATCATCGCGGCCCTTGAGAAACTTCTTGATGATGCCGCCCACCGCGTCGGAATTCATGTCCTGCTCGCTGGGCATGGTCACCATCAGGCCACCGGCCAGATCCTGTGCCAGGCGGGATATTTCATAGGGGAAGCGGGTGACATTGTGCTTGCACACATTGCTCAGCATGGCGTCGTTCATGAAGATGCCGCTGGGTAATTTCTTCGCTTCGTGAGAGCTGGCGATGCCGGAGGAGAAAATGGTTTCGTTGAGGTGCACCATTTCCACCAGCTTGTCGCGAATGTGGCTGACCTTGTCCAGGCCGTTGTACTCGGCAATGGACGCCGCAGCGCCCACCAGCACATCGCCCAGGCCGGTCTTGCAGACGTAAGAGGCGCGGTGATAGGCGGTAAAGCGCGCCACCATGTCCTGGGCGAATTCGTATTCGCCATCCATCAGCACGTGTTCCCACGGGATGAATACGTCATCGAAATACACCAGCACTTCCTGGCCACCGTATTCGGCGTTGCCCTGGTCGATGTTGCCTTCTTCCATAGCGCGGGTGTCGCAGGACTGGCGGCCATAGATATAGGTGATGCCCTCGGCGTCACCGGGAATCATGCCGACCACGGCATAGTTCTTGTCTTCTTCGGTAAGGTTCATGGTCGGCATCACGCAGATCCAGTGCTGGTTCCAGCCGCCGGTCATATGTGCCTTGGCACCGCGCACGAAAATGCCTTTTTCATTGCGCCCGGAAACATGCATGAACATGTCCGGGTCGGCCTGTTCGTGGGGGCGTTTGGAGCGATCGCCTTTCGGGTCGGTCATGCCCGCAGCGATAAGAATATTCTTGCGCTGGGCTTCTTTCAGAAAATCGAGATAGCGCTGGTGGTAGTCGGTGCCATGCTTCTCGTCGATCTCATAGGTGATCGAATGCAGCACGGAAATGGTGTCCAGCCCGGTGCAACGCTGGAAACAGGTGCCGGTAATCTGGCCCATGCGACGCTGCATGCGATTCTTCATGACCAGATCGTCCGGCGACTCGACGATGTGCAGGAAGCGGTTGACCTGGGCATTGATCAGCGGCGACCAGGCGGTGGCCAGCTCCGGGTCTTCGATGGCCAGATCATAGCTGGCGCGCAGGGCGTTGATGGACGGTTTGATGATCGGGTGATCAGCGGGCTCTTCGATGCGCTCGCCGAACAGATACAGGTCAGTGCCCCGATTGCGCAGGCTGGCCAGATACTCGTCGCCGTTGGTGATAGTGGGGAAGCGCGCCCAACGTTCGGCAGCACTTTCCTGTCTACGATCCTTGATCGGCGGCACGGCATTCATGGTCCTCTCCTTGCGCTTTTTTGTATACATGGGTGACTCGTTGGTCATCGGTCCATGTTAGAGGTTGGGTGCGGAAAGGCAATGACACGGCTGTACAGCCCGGGTGGACACTAACGTCAAGAGGGCGCCAAAGAAGGCGCCAAAGAGTGTCCACCCGGGCAGTTGTTTGCGTTACAGCTGGGAGGCTGCGCCGCTGCTGAGCAGTGCCTCGATATCGGCCTCGCTGAAACCCGCATCGCTGAGGACGGCACGTGTGTCGGTGCCGGGTTTGCGGGCGGGCTGGGGTGTGGCGCTGGCGGTGCGGGAGAAGCGGGGGGTCGGCGCATGCTGGGTCATGCCATCAACGCTGACAAAGCTCTGCCGTGCCTGGTTGTGGGCATGGGCTGGTGCTTCCTCAAGGTCCAGCACCGGCGCAAAGCAGATGTCGGTGCCTTCCATGATCTCGCACCACTGCGCCCGGGTCTTCTGCATGAAAACGCGTTCCAGGGCCTGCTTTTGATCTGGCCATTGTGCGGGGTTCATCTGTACGCCAAAGACAGCCGGGTCCAGCTCAGCCTTTTCCAGTAGCAGCGCGTAGAACTGCGGCTCGATGCTGCCCACAGAAATATAACCGCCGTCTGCCGTTTCATAGACCTCATAGAAGTGCGCACCGGTGTCGAGCATATGGCCGCCGCGGCCGTTGCTGAACATGCCGCGCCCTTGCAGCCCGTAAAACATGGCCATCAGTGCGGCGGCGCCTTCCACCATGGCGCAGTCGATGACCTGTCCCTTGCCGGAGCGGCTGCTTTCCAGCAGCGCGCAGACCATGCCGAACGCCAGCATCATGCCGCCGCCACCGAAATCGCCCACCAGGTTCAGCGGCGGTACGGGTTTGTCGCCCTTGCGACCCATGGCATGCAGGGCGCCGGAGAGCGCGATGTAATTGATGTCATGCCCTGCGGCGCTGGCCAGCGGGCCGGTCTGTCCCCAGCCGGTCATGCGGCCGTAGACCAGTTTTTCGTTACGCGCCATACAGGCGTCGGGGCCAATGCCGAGGCGCTCGGTCACGCCGGGGCGAAAGCCCTCGAACAGACCATCGGCGCTTTCGCACAGTTTCAGTAGCGCAGATACGCCTTCTGGTGATTTCAGATTCAGTGCGATGCTGCGACGATTCCGGAACAGCACGTCATGGCCGATCTCGGCTACCGGGTTGCCACCGGGGCGGTCGACACGAATGACCTCCGCGCCCATGTCCGCGAGCATCATGCCGCAGAAGGGGCCGGGGCCGATGCCGGAGAGTTCGATGATGCGCAGGCCAGCAAGAGGTCCGCTCATGGTTTGTGTCCTCATTTCGCAAGTGGTTGCAGCGTGAACGCCAGCACAGGAAAGCCAGCCACACTAGCTGACCCTTTGGTCACGCTCAAGTGTCGTGGTCGGGAGGACGGGCTTGCGTCGGAGCGCGAGCAAGCAGGTAAACAGGCTGACGGGGGTACTCAGCGAGCGCCGAGCAACTTGACCAGCGCCTTGCACTGGCTGCGGGCGATAGCCTTGATGTTATTGGCTTCGCGGGTATCCACTTCGCCGCGCCAGAGCGCGTCGCCGCTGCCAGTGAAAAGCGTGACCTCGATGCTTTGATCCAGCTCCGGATTGTCACGCATCTCGCGGAAATCCCGGATCGGTGTGATGATGCCGACTTCCTCGCGGACCGGATCATAGGCCATACCGGCATCCGGATTCAGGCGGTATTCCCGGGCTTGCTGAAAGGGGGCGAGCAACAGCCCGGTCAGCTCGGCGACCAGAATCGCGTCGGCATCATTATTGGCGGCCCATCGTTTCAACGCCTCGTTGCCGGGCTCGTACCATTGCGGCATGGCCTGGTGGCTGCGGGTGACCTGCAGCCCGGCATTTTGCAGCACCTGGGCACAGGCATTTTCCCACTCTGTGCGAACGCTGCCTTCCGGGGTGCGCCCCGCCAGCAGGATATGCTGTCCGGCGATCTCTCCGACGTAGCCACTTTCCGGGTAGTGGGTGATGACCTGGCTGGTACTGGCGCAGCCGACCGTCAGTAGCATGGCCAGCAGCAGGGAACACGACAGCGACATCTTCATGGCGGTTTCTCCGGTGAGTCTGCGCAGCCGTTGGGGCCGTGATCATTCAGAGCAGAGGTTGCCCAAAGCATACCGCAATCCGGCCTTGCCGCGCAGTGATGAAGGCTGATCTGCGTCAGAAAGCCGGCGAATAAAAACCGGGTTGCACGGGCGTCGCGCCGGCAGGGCGCGGGGCAACGTGGATGCGGAAACGCTGATCCGGCGCCGGCGGCAACGGGTTGTACCAACGCACCGTGTAGTCGGCGCCGGTGTCGGTGGTGCGCTCCATGCGCAGTTGCAGGTCCGTGCCCTGGTCATTGATGGGGATGCCGTCTACGGCCAGCGGCTGCCAGCCGTTCCCTGCGTCTACTTCGACCTGAAGCAGTGGCTGTTCCAGTTGCAGATAGGCCGGGTGTTCGCCGCTGAAGCGAAAGGCCCAGAAGGCCTCGCGTTTGGCGCTGGCGGGTGAAAAGGCTGGCGCGCTGAGCAATGCGCGGGGTGCCGGAGCGAGTTCGGTCTCCGGCCAATAGCGCCGGCTGCGGAGTGCGAATTGCCAGCCCTGTGGCAGGTCCTGGATTTCACCTTCCCGCACCAGGTCGCGTGTCAGTTTCGCGCTCTGGCCGGCCAGCAGACCCAGCGTGCCGGGCCCGTAAAGCGTATGGCCGCCCTCGTAATACTGGATGCCGTATTCGGCCGGGGTGGTGGCGTAGCCGAAGAAACCGTTGGCGAGGCTGGATATTTCCACCGTCCAGTTGCCCTGGGGCAGTTCGGCCAGCACCGCTTCGCGTATGACATTGCCGCTCTCCAGAGTGACTTCCCAGGGCACTGCCACCAGCACCAGATCATTGATGCGTATGACCTGGAACAGGGCTTCATGGGGGAAGCGCTCGGCGGGCAGGAGGCGTTGCAGACGGGACAGCATCCACTGCTTGGCGCCGTGGCAGCCGTCGGTGAACACCCGGCGCGGCCAGCCTTGCTGCAGATAGGGGAGCCAGGAAATGACAAACACCTCGTCCCCATTGGCGGCGCCCGCAGTGGCGGCACCCACGGCGGCGCGTTCGCAAATGCCGAAGCGGTCTGCGTCGGTCAGTGCCAGCAGATCCAGCTGGCGGGTGCCGATCCAGGTCGTCAGGGGGGCCGGGGTGCGCTGTGCCTGAATGTCCTCCCCCAGCGTGTCGAACAGCGTCAATGCCCGCGCCGCCAGTGCCTGGCCGATGCGACGTGCTTCCCGGTCACCGCGCAAACCCTCGATCCAGGCGGGATTGTTGTCCGCGTGCGTGGCCTGATAGGCGCCATGCACCGGCGTGAAGGGTGTGTCATAGCGTGCCTGTATGCCCTGTGCCACATCCTGCCCAAGCCAGGCCCAGACATCCGCGTGCCAGGGGCGGGTAAAGGCGGGTATGGCGGTGCCATGAATGGAGAAGGCGGTGAGTGCGCCGGCGGGGTAGAACTGGCCGTCATCGGCTTCGAGATCAATGCGCAACATGGTCATGGCCGGGTTCACCGCCTGCAGGGCCAGTGCTTCGGTGATCTGGTCTTCCGGCAGGTCGAAGTTGCGCGCCCAGGCGTCGATGGAGCGATTGCGGGTCAGCCCCCGGATGTCGGTCTGGCCGGTGGCAAAGCGCGCCGCGCTGCGCTGCTGATAGGCGCTGATGACCGCCGCAGCAATGCGCTGGCTGAGGAATTCGGTCAATTGGGGGTCGAAGCCGGGGCTGTCGCTGCCGAAGACATTGTAGAAGTCGCTGTCCATATACTGGCCGGGCCCGGAGTGGGTGTGGGTGACCAGCAAGCTGAGGCCGTGGGCCGGCACATCGGTTTCGGTGGCGATGATTTCTGCGACACGGTGATGGAGCACGCGAGAGCCGGCGCCCAGGTCCAGGGTCACCAGGGCCAGCGGTGTGCTGTCGGGCGCATGCAGGTAAAAGGCTTTGGCGCGCAACCGCGTGCGGAAGCCGTCAGCCGGGCGTGACCAGGCCGAGTAACCGAATTTCGGGATGCCGACGGGCGGGGTGATATCCACTTCGGCGATGCCTGCCAGGGGAACGCGAATGTTTTCCGGTGGCAGTGCGGCCTTGCGCTCGATCTCCAGGGTGGTCACCGGGTAGGCGATAAAGGGCCAGGCCACATGCAGCAGCACGCCGCCGGCGATCAGGACGACCAGGGTGATGAGTCGCAACCAGCGGCGGGGGCGGCGTCTGCGCATGTCATGGTCCTTCTTGTGGGGCGTGTAATGTCAGGGAGCGTGTAATGGTCAGGCGGGGTGAAGCTTATTCTTTATGTGTACGATAGTGCAATATTTGCATGCCAGCCGCTGACCGACTAATTGGGGTATTTAATTACCCTTAAATTGCTTATAAAGCATATATGGGGTATAAATTTACCCATGAAACTCTACGGTATGACAGACAACGCCATTGCAGCGGAAATTGGCCGCCGCCTGGAGCAGTTGCGCCTGGAGCGCAACATCACGCAACAGGCGCTGGCCGACGAGGTCGGTATTACGCCCAAGACCTATCGGCAGCTGATTCAGGGCGGGGGCAAGTTCGAAACCCTGGTCGGCGTCTTGCGCGTGCTCGGCGAGCTGGAGCGTCTGGATCAGTTTATCCCGGAAGCGCCTTTCAGTCCCATCGAGCAGTTGCGCCTTCAGGGGCATCGCAGGCAACGCGCCAGCGGTGACCGGGTGCGGGAACCGGCTGCCGGTGATGCAGGCGAAGACGGGATGGACTGGTGATGCAGCAACTGGCGGAAGTGCGACTCTGGGATCAGTTCGTGGGCGCCCTGGCCTACGACACCGCAACGGGCCTTGGCGCCTTCGAGTACAGCCGCGCCTGGTTGGCGAACGGCTTTGCGGTGGCGCCGCTGCATCTGCCACTGACACGCAGCATCTTTACGTTCCCCGGCCTCAACAGGGAGACCTGGCGGGGGGTGCCGGCAGCCTTTGCGGACACATTGCCCGATGATTTCGGTAATGCGGTGATCGACGCCTGGCTGGCCCGGCAGGGTAGGGACCCGGCGTCGTTCACACCGCTGGAGCGGTTGCTCTACACCGGCAGCCGGGGCATGGGGGCACTGGAGTATGCACCGGCACTGGATCGCGCGGCGTCACCGGAGGCAGAAGTGGCATTGGCCTCGCTGGTGCGGATGGCGCAATCGGTGCTGGACCAGCGTGCGGGGATTGCCGCCGCGCCGGGCAACGAGGATGACGAGGGCATGCGCGCCCTGTTGCAGGTGGGCACCTCCGCCGGGGGTGCACGCCCCAAGGCCCTGGTGGCGATCAATGCCGAGCGCACCGAACTGCGCTCCGGCCAACTGCCGGCACCGGCGGGCTTCCAGCATTACCTGCTGAAGTTTGACGGTGTGGTGGAAGGCCGGGCGGGCAGTGAACTGTCGGGCGATCCGCTGGGCTACGGCCGGATGGAATATGCCTACTACTTGATGGCCTGCGATGCGGGCCTGGACATGTCACCCAGTGAGGTACTGGAAGACGGCCCCCGGGCGCATTTCATGACCCGGCGATTCGACCGCGAGGGCAATCGCAAACATCATTATCTGTCGCTGTGTGCCATGGACCATGCGGACTACAAGGCCCCCGGTGCATACAGCTACGAGCAACTTCTGGCGACGGCACGCAAACTGCGCTTGCCGCGCCGTGACGCGGTGGAGATATTCCGGCGCATGGTGTTCAACGTGGTGGCCCGCAACCATGATGACCACGCCAAGAACTTCGGCTTTCTGTTGACGGCACCGGACGCTGGCTGGCGTCTGGCGCCAGCGTTTGATGTGGCTTACAGCTACAAGCCGGGGTCGCCCTGGGTCAACAGCCATCAGCTCAGCCTGAACGGCAAACGTGATGACTTCGTGCGCGATGATCTGCTGGCCGTGGCGGCGTTGATCGGGAATTTCCAGCGTGAGGCGGTGACCATTATCGAGCAGGTCACCGATATCGTGGCGGGTTGGGAGGGCTATGCCGACAAGGCGGGTGTCTTCCCGGCGCTGCGCCGGGAGATCGCCCGCCATCATCGTCTTTCTTTACGCTGAGGCGCTTGCTTTACGCTCAGCTACAGGGCCGGTGTCAGCCTGCTTCCTGCCGCAGAAGCGCCAGCGGCGGCTGGCGGCGGGCGCCAGCGCCCATGGCCACGCCGGCTACGGCGACCATCAGCCCGACCAGGGTTGGCAGCAGTAACCACAGCGACCAGGGCACACTGCCATTGAACAGGCGCTGTGCCAGCGGGTACAGGGCGGCCAGCATGATCAGCGTGGCCCCCAGCGCTGCACCGCCGCCCAGTGTCAGGGATTCCAGCCAGGTGACGCGCCGGATCAACTGCCGGCTGCCACCGAGGGTGCGGAGCAGGGCGTTATCCCGTCCTCGCTGAGCCTGGGCGCCCAGCAGCGCGGCCATCAAGACCAGTATGGCAGCGGCCATCAGCAGCACCGCCATCAGGCCGGTGGCGCGGCTGGCCTGGCTGATCACATCCTGGGCCTGATCCAGGATCGCGTTGACGTCCAGCACCGTGATATGTGGCATGTCTCGCAGCAGCGCCGCAAGCCGGGCGCCGTCGCCTTCAGGTAACCAGAAACTGCTCAGCCAGGTGATGTCCTGCCCGGCGAGGCCGTCACCGGCAAACATGAAGTAGAAGTTGGGCTCGAAACTTTCCCAATCCACCTCACGAATACTGGTGATGTGTGCGCTGACCATGCCCTGGCTGGTGGTGAATTGCAGCGCATCGCCCAGGCTCAGTCCCAGTGTGCGGGCCAGATCTTCCTCCACCGAGACCTCGCCGGTGGCGTCGGCTTGCCAGGCGCCTTCGCGGATACGGTTGCTGGCGGGCAGGGTGCGGGCTTCGGTCAGTATCAGATCGCGGTTGAGGGCGCGTTCGCTCTGGTCGCTCTCCTTGGCGACCGCATCCCGCACCGGTATCCCGTTGACCTCGGTCAGACGACCGCGCACGACCGGATAGGCGGGCTCGGCGCGGGCGCCATGTTCCGCAACCCAGTCCTGAAAGCGTGGCAGGTCGTTGTCGAACAGGTTGAAGACAAAGTGATTGGGCGCGTTTTCCGGCAATTTCTGGCGCCATTCGCTCAACAGCTGATTCCCGGTCTGCCCGGCGAGGCCGAGTACGGCCATGGCGACGGTCAGCGAAGCCAGCAGGGGTAATGTCAGCCCCGGTCTCCGGCTCAGCCGTCGCACAGCCAGGCGTCCGGACAGGGGCAAGTGACGGCTGCCCAGATCCAGCGCCTTCAACAGTGGCCAGAGCAGAGCGGGCAGCAGCGCGCCGAGCAGGACCAGCAGTGCCAGCAACTGAGCCAGTTCGCGCAGCGAGCCGGTCAGCAGCGCAGCCAGCAACACCGGGGCGCCCAGCGCGGCGGCCAGTTCGATGACCCCGGCAAGCTGTCGGGGGGCCAGGCGGTCGTTGAGTACCTGCATGGCGGGGGTGCGGACCAGTGTGGTCAGTCTCGGCAACGCAAACGCCAGCCACAGGACCAGCGGCCCGAACAGCAGGGTCAGCCATTCGGTCAGGCCGGCGGCCAGCGGGCCTTCCCAGCCCAGGGTATTGCGCAGCACAAGAATCAACAGCACACCGGCCAGTGAACCGAGCAGCGCGGCGGGCATGACCGCCAGCCCTTCCTGGCCCAACAGCCGGGTCAGCACCTGGCTGCGGCGGGCGCCAAAGCTGCGCAGCAGGGCGGCCATCCGGGCACGACGTCTTACCCGTTGGGTTGTGGCCAGATAGATGGCGGCGCCACACAGCAGGCTCACCAGCAGGACGCCGAGGCTGACCCACAAGGTCAACTGGCGCATGGGGCCCATGGTGCGGGTGGCGGCATCCGCCACCGTGTCCAGTCGCTGATCCGGTCGCAGGGTCTCCGGCAGCGCGGCCTCGGCAGCGCTGATGTCGGCGCTGTCACCGGCCAGCATCAGCCGATAGCCGACGCGGGTGCCGGGGCCGAGGATGCCGGTGGCTTCGAGATCTGCACTGTTGAACAGAATGCGCGGATTCATGTTGTAGAAGCCGGCGCCCTGGTCCGGCTCCTGACGAATGATGCGCGTGAGGGTGAGCGCCTTGCGACCGACGGTAATCTGCTCGCCCAGGCGGAGGCCGAGGCGATCCAGTGCCTGGTCGGCGACCCAGAGTTCGCCAGGTGGCGGCGCGCCCTGTGCCGGGTAAGCCGGGCCGAAGCGGTCGTCGGCAATCTGCAGGGCGCCGTACAACGGGTAGCTGTCTGCTGCCGCTCTGGCGGCTACCAGCAGCATCTCTTCGTCATGGACCAGAACGGTGGGGAAATCCGCGATTTCCGCCTGGCGCAGGTTGCCGAGTATATCGCGCTGGGCGTCGGTGGCGGGGTAGCTGCCCACCAGCACCAGATCGCCGCCGAGCACTTCGGCGGTGCGCACGTCGAAGCGTTGCTCAAGCTCGGCCCGCAGTAGCACGATGCTGGCCAGGGACAAGGCGGCAACCGCCAGGGCCAGCGCCAGAATGCGGAAGGCGCTGTCACGCCAGGGGCGCAGGAAGGTCGTCATCACTGTCATTGGCCGTTCAGCCTGCCTTCGTCCAGACGCAGGTGGCGGCTGCAGCGTGCGGCGAGTTGATCGTCGTGGGTGACCAGCACCAGTGCTGTACCGGCTTCCTGATTCATGGCAAACAACATGTCGATCACACGCTGTCCGTTGGCATGGTCGAGGCTGCCGGTGGGTTCGTCAGCAAACAGCAGACGTGGCGCCACGGCAAACGCCCGCGCCAGCGCGACGCGCTGTTGCTCGCCGCCGGACAGCGTGGTGGGGAAATGCTTCAGGCGATGGCCCAGGCCAACGCGCTCCAGCCATTGCCCGGCCACCTGCGCCGCATCGCGGGTGCCGCGGATTTCGAGTGGCAGCATGACGTTTTCCAGCACATTCAGGTCGCTGACCAGATGGAAGGACTGGAATACGAAAGCACACAGCTCGCCACGCCGGACGGCTCGCTCATCCTCGTTGAGGGCACTGAACGACTCGCCTGCCAGACTGACGGTGCCGGAGGAGGGTACGTCCAGGCCGGCAAGAATGCCCAGCAGTGTTGATTTGCCACTGCCGCTGGGGCCGGTGATGGCGACACTTTCACCGGGCAGTACCGTCATTGCGATATGCTGCAGCAGTGTCAGTTCTCCTTCCGGACCGGGAACCCGTTTGCTAAGGTTGCTGGCGTCCAGAATCGGTATTGTGGCGGTTGTCGCCTGAGGAGTAGAAGTCATGCGTTATATGCTCGGGTTACTGTGCGGCATGCTGAGCCTGATGGCGCCAGCCGACGTGCTGATTGTGGGTGACAGTATTAGTGCTGCGTACGGCATTGACAAGGAACAGGGTTGGGTAAGTCTGCTGGAGCAACGCGTCAGCGACGAGTGTCCCGGCATGGCAGTGAATAATGCGTCGGTCAGTGGCGAAACCACAGCAGGTGGTCTGGCGCGGCTGCCGGCATTATTGCAGCGCCACAGCCCCGCTATTGTGGTGATCGAACTGGGGGGCAATGATGGCTTGCGCGGCATGCCACCGGCGCAGATGGCCCGCAATCTGCGTGGCATGATCAGTGCTGTGCGTGAGGCGGGGGCCGAGCCGCTGCTGTTTGGCATGTTGATTCCGCCCAACTACGGTGCAGCCTATAACGACATGTTCGAGCGCGCGTTTCGTGATGTCGCGGCATCGGAAGATGTCGCATTCCTCCCGTTTTTTCTGGAGGGCATCGGCGGTGAGGACGGGTTGATGCAGGAAGATGGCATTCACCCGACGGCGGCGGCGCAGCCGATATTGCTCGACAATGCCTGGTCATTGCTGGCGCCTGCCGTGAGCGATAAATGTGAGGGTGGCGATGTTTGAGCAGGATCCTCTGTGGCAGCAGGTGCTGCGTTTCTGGTTTGGCGAGGACTTTCTCGACAGGCCGGACGACTGGCCAGCGCCGATGCAGGAAAAACGCTGGTTCAACGGCGGCGCTGCGCTGGATGCGGAAATCACCGAGCGTTTTGGTGCGCTGGTGGATGCGGCATTGTGGAGTGAACTGGTGGATTGGGAAAACCGGCCCTTGTCCCGCCTGGCACTGATCCTGGTGCTGGATCAGTTTACCCGCAACATGCATCGTGGCGATGCACGCGCCTTTGCCGGTGATCATCGTGCGGTGACACTGGTTAACGAGGGGCTCGCGATGGGTATGGACGAGCAACTGCCGTGGGCGGCGCGGGTGTTCTTTTATATGCCACTGATGCACGCAGAGGATATCGACCTGCAACATCGCTGCATCAAATGTTTTGAGCGGGCCCGGGATGCGGCGCCCGAGGCCATCGCGGCAAAGCTGGAGGGCAATATCCGATTTGCCCGGGAGCATGCCGGGATCATCGAGCGGTATGGCCGCTTTCCCCACCGCAATCGGGCGCTGGGCCGGGAGAGTACGCCGGAAGAACAGCGCTTTCTTGAGGACGGCTCCAGCTTCGGGCAGTAGCCCGCCTCAGCGAGCTGCTGCCTCCAGTGCACTGCGCAGGCGGTCGCGAATCTCCGGGGCCAGGCCGCTACCCAGCAGGGATGCGGCGCTCTCCAGCAGTGTCGCGCATTCTTCGAAACGGTCCGGGCTCACCTGTTGCTTCATTGCCTGAGGCAATTTCTCCAGCTGCCAGCGCATGCGTTCAGTACGCGCCGTTTCCGGGCTCGGTATATCGGCGCTGACTTCAAGTGCCACCGCCAGTTCGCGCTGGTGATCGCAGGCTGTTTCGGCCGCCGGTGCCTGTTCGATCTGCGCCAGCAATGCCCGGCAGCGGTTTCGGCGGGGCAAGTCGCTGAGCAGCTTGCGGGCCTGTTGCACCAGTTCCTGTTGTTGCTTGTGCAGTGCGGTATCGCGCCGGGGTGGGGCGAGACGTTCGATCTCCCGTAGCATGCTGCGCAGGGTATCGGTGTC
The DNA here is from genome assembly GCA_022565695.1 of Alcanivorax sp. GTDB lineage: Bacteria > Pseudomonadota > Gammaproteobacteria > Pseudomonadales > Alcanivoracaceae > Isoalcanivorax. The sequence goes on from JAIUME010000003.1 coordinate 187,984, forward strand.
GGGCGCGCCCTCGGCTAGTAGCGCAGCGAAGGCGCTCAATTGCTCCCGTGTACTGTCGCGCTGGGCTTTCTCGGCGACCTGGTCTGCCTTGCGTGCCTCCTGCTGGCGGCCGAACAGGGCGTCGCAGGCCTTGCGAAAGCGTTTGTGCAGCGTGCGGTATTGCTGCGGGTGGACCCAGCCCGCCTGCTTCCACTGCTGTTGCAGATTTTTCGCCTGTTGGGTTGCCGCGCGCAGGTCTTCACTCTCACACAGCGCTTCCACCTCTGTGGTCAGTGCTTCCAGGGCGGTGGCGTGTCGCTCGCTGGCCTCGGTGAGGTGGCGATCAAAGTCGGTGAGCAGATCGCTGAAGCGGCGGCCAACGTCCCGGGCGTCGGTGAAGCGCACGGGCTGATAGTGTTTGAATTCATCCGGTGCCTTGCGGCGAATCTCGAACAGTGCGGCAAGATCGCCGTGTTCCCAGTCCGTTTTGGCCAGCAGCGCGCTGAGCTGTTCGCAGAGTGCTGTGCGGCGCGCCAGGTTGGCACTGCGCTCGGCATCCTGTTCACGGAAGTGCGCCTGGCAAGGCTCATAGGCTTTATCCGATGCCGCCTTGAAGCGATCCCAGAGGGCCTGATCGGCCTCCTGGTCAGAGGACATCAAGGCACGCCATTCGTCGTGCAGTGCCTGAATGGCGCTGGCTTTTTCTTCCGCGTCCATGGCGGTCTCTGCCAGGGCTTCCATGCGTTCGCACAAGGCAGGTTTCTTCGGCTCGGCAGCAAACGCGTGCCAGTCACGCAACTCATCCAGTTGCGGGCGCAGCTTGTCCAGCCGGGCGGTGCGACTGCTGTCGGGGTGCTCGGCCAGCAGGGTCTCCGCCTTGTGGCACAGACGGTTGGCGTGACGCAGGTTGCGTTGGCGCAGCTCGCGCTGGAGGGCGCCAAGAATATTATCCAGGGCTTCCTGTTCCGGCGTGCGGCGGGGCTGTTTTTTGTCCTGTACGGCTGCGGGCGGCGTCGAGGGCGGCCGGCTCAGGTCGGCGAGGGTGGCCAGCATGGGCGGCATCGTTTCGTTCGCCGGCCATGTTTCCAGCAGTGCGCGGGCGGCTGTGCGGGTTTCCTCGTCTGCGTTTTCATTGAGGCGTGCCGTCAGCGCGTCGATCTCCTCGCGCCGGGCAAGCAGGTTTTCCGTGGCGCTGATCAACGGCGTCCAGATGTCGATCAGTGCGGTGTAGCGTTTCGCCAGAGCGTCCTCGGCAGGGCAGGTGCTGGTGGCTTCCTCCCAGCGGCGCTGCTGGGTAGCGACGACAGCGCGCAGGCTGCCGATATCCTGCTCCAGGGTGCTGCTGTCCAGGTCTTCGTGGAGTTGGGACAGCATGGCCACTGTCGCCTGCTGTTCGGCGCTTGCGGCCTGCTTCTGTGCCACCAGTGCCTGTTCGCGGGCCAGCGTGTCCAGCTGCGCCTGGCAGTCTGCCTCGGCAGCATTGAAGGCGCTGACCTGGTCCGTGCTGGCGTCGCTCGCCACATCCTGCCATTGCTGGCGCAGCTGCGTCAGACGCGGGCCATAGAGTGCGTCCGGCAAGCGTCGGGCATGCTGGGTAATCTCTGCCAGGACTGCATCCCGTTGTGCCTGGCGTCTGGCGGCGTCCTGTTCTGCCTGGTGGCTTTGTTTGAGGCGCTCCCGAGCCTGTTGCAGGGCGCGCTTGTCACGGCCTTCGCGCACCAGCCGGCGCAGCGCATCGTCGCTGCGCAGTTGCGCGGCTGCGGCGATACGCAGTGCAGCGTCGTCGCCATGCAGCGCAATATCCAGCAACAGTGTTTCGTCTTGCAGGCGCTCAATGGCGGCAATACGGCAGGTGTTGTCGGGGCTTGAGCGCGCCACGAACGCCAGTGCCGCCTGATTGTCGGTGAGACGTACCAGGCGCAAGCGGTTATCCAGGCCCGGGCATTGCTCGGCCAGGCCAGCGAGCAGGCGGTTGATCTGCAGGGCGGCCGCATCGCGGACCAGGTTATCCGGGTCCTGCCGCACCAGTTGATCCAGCAGTTTGAAGTCATGCAGGCGCCCGGCAGCGCCGGCGCGCACGGAAGCGTCGCTGTCGCCCCGGGCGAGCGTGGTCAGAATCTGAGCTGTCTGGGGATCGTCCAGGGACAGCTCGCCGATCGCGCGCAGACGCTGGTCAGCACTGCTGTGCTGCCAGCGGGGTTTGAAGAGTTTGCCGAGCATTGAATTCCCCTGTGTCCCGGCAGCGGCGTCGGCTGCCGAAAAAATGCTGATGCACTGAGCGTTGCAAGAGCACCATGATAACGGTTGATGCGGGATGTGCCAGCACCGCATCAATAACGATGACGTCCTGCTGCCCGCGGCAACCACTGCAACCAGGCCTGCTCCAGCGCGACGAAGCCGCCTGGCCAGTGATCGTCGATGAAAGCACTGCTGTTCACCAGCGGGCGCGGGTCGTCGGCCACCCTTGCCAGCAGCTCCCGGATCAGCTGGCGGCCCTCGGCCGTGTCCATCAGAAACCACACCAGCGACCAGCTCAACGCATAGCTGCGTCCCTGGCCGGCCTGCGCCTGCCATGCATCTGGCCGGGCATCGACATTGCTGCGCAGTGCGCCTGGCCCGGGTGGTGTGTGTCTGAGTTGCGTCAGCCAGTGTGATGCGACGGGTATCTCTGCGGTCAGCCCGTAGATCTGCAGTTGCGAGAAGTACTCCGCCAGCCCCTCGTTGAGCCAGATCGGTACGTAACCGCCCTGATGGGCGGAAATGGCATGGGAGCACTCATGCGTGATCAGGCGTAGCAGGGCATCGTGGTCGGGCAGTGCAAGCGCGGTAATCCGGCCGGTCTGGCCGTTGAAGAAACCCGCCGGGTTTTCCAGGCGCGGCGCGACCTCGCGTTGATAGGCGCGGAAGGCGTCGGCGTCCCCGTAAAGCATGATCTCGAAAGGTTGATCCGTGGGCGTAGCCACCCCCAGCGTTTGCCGGTAGATATTGAAGATGCGGGTAATCGTCACTTCAAGACGTTGTTGCAGGCGCAGGGGGAGGGTGTAATCGCGTGTCTCGATGCGGATGTCCGGTGCATCCGGCTGACGATAACTGGCGGCCACGTCTTCGGCGGTCTGTTGTGCGGGGGCGCGATCGGAGAAGTGCCAGCGACCGCCGGAATCCTGCCAGCGGTACAGGCCACCGCCGTGGGCAGGGGCCACGCAGCAGAGCATGGCCCCGATGCAGCACAGTGTCAGGAATCCATGTGTCAGGAGTCCATGTGTCAGGAATCCATGCGGGCCTGTAACAGCGCGTCTTTTTCTGCCCAGAGTTCGCTTATCCATTGCTGGAACCGGGCGCGGAATGCCGGATCATTTTCGTAGTCCCCCTGTGCGGTCCAGGCGGGGATTTCCCGCTCGCGCACCACCACCTGCACTTCCCGTATCGCGCCGCCGAGGAAGGCGTTCAGCGATCGGGGTGCTTCTTTGGGATAGATGATCGTGACATCCAGCAGGGTTTGCAACTTGCCGCCCATGGCGCCAAGAGTGAAGGCGGTGCCGCCGGCCTTCGGCTTCAACAGGTACTTGTACGGGGACGCCTGCTGATCATGTTTGGCCTGGGTAAACCGGGTGCCTTCGAAGAAGTTCATGACCGATGTCGGGAAGTAGGCAAACTTCTCGCAGGCCTTGCGCGTGGTCTCCAGATCCTTGCCCTTGAGGGCCGGATTACGCTCGATCTCTTCCCGGGTATGCCGCTTCATGAAGGGGAAATCCAGTGCCCACCAGGCGTGCCCGAGTACAGGGACTTTCAGCAGTTCCTGTTTGAGGAAGAACTTCAGCATTGGCACCTTGCGGTTGAACACCTTCTGCATGATCAGGATGTCGGCCCAGGACTGATGGTTGCTGGTGGCAAGGTACCATTCGTCGTAGCGGAGCGTTTCCAGGCCTTCAATCCGCCAGCGAGGACGGCTGATCAGGTCGATGATGGTGTTGTTCACCGATATCCAGAATTCGGCGATGTGGACCAGGCCCCGGGACAGGCGCACCTGCGCCTGCTCTCCGCGTACTGCCAGTTTGACCAGGGTGAGCAGGTAAAGCGGGATGCACAGAACAAAGGTGTTCAGGGCGATCAGGGTCAGAGCCAGTGCAGCGCGGATGTGATGGATTATATTCATACACTTGTATAGTAATTCAGAGAGCCGCCATGCTAGCGGAAAAGCCCGGCGCTGGCGACCATTGCGACGCCCGCCATCCCGGCTCTCGGGTCAACACCCGGGCCGCTGTTGTTTCCGGTCAGGGATTTTGAGCGGCTGTGTCATTGGCCGCAGCCACGGTCCTTCCTATGCTCGGCGGCTTGCGACACCCAATCCGGGGTGTCTGACCTGATTCTGTGAGGCATTACTATGGCTGACGCTACGGCGGCTGGTACTACCGGGCCCCTTTCATCCCTCAAGGTGCTCGATTTCAGTGCCCTGTTACCGGGGCCCTTCGGCACCCTGATCCTTGCCGATCTGGGGGCGGACGTGTTGCGGGTGGAGTCTCCCACGCGGCCGGATATGGTGCGCATGCTGCCCCCCATGGATCAGGGCATATCCGCTGTCCACGGCTACCTCAACCGATCCAAGCGCTCCCTGGGGGTCGATCTCAAAAAGCCGGAAGGGGTCGCGGTGATCAAGCAGCTGGTGAAGGACTACGACATCGTCGTCGAGCAGTTCCGTCCCGGCGTCATGGCCCGCCTCGGCGTGGGTTACGAGGACCTGAAAGCCATCAACCCCGGGCTGATCTACTGCTCTGTGACCGGCTACGGGCAAGACGGCCCTTACCGGGATCGTGCCGGCCATGATCTCAACTATCTGGCGGTGGCCGGCATGACTGCCTATAACGGCCGTCGGGAGTCCGGGCCAGCCCCTATGGCGTTTCAGACAGCTGATGTGGCTGGCGGGTCATGCCATGCCGTCATGGGCATTCTCGCTGCGGTGATCCACCGCCAGCAGACGGGGGAGGGGCAGCACATCGATATATCAATGACCGACGCCGCGTTCAGCCTGCATGCGCTGACGGCGCCGGCCGCCCTGCTCGCGGGTGAAGACCCCACGCTGGAACGGACGCAGCTCAATGGCGGCTCTTTCTATGATTGCTATGAAACCCGGGATGGCCGCTGGTTCTCTGTGGCGGGTATCGAGCCGCAGTTCTTCATGCAGTTCTGTCAGGCCATAGGCCGGCCCCAGCTGTCCGGGCGTGGGTTGGCCATGGCGCCGGAGATCGTTGCTGAGGTCAAGGGTGAGATAGCGGCGGCCATGAAAGAGAAGAACTACGACGAGTGGTTGGCCATCTTCGCCGGCATCGACGCCTGTGTGGAGCCGGTGCTGAGCCTGTCCGAAGCCTGCGAGCATCCTCAACTGCGGGCGCGCAACATGCTGGTGGATGTCCCGGCTCGCGACGGCGCCTCGCAGCGCCAGGTCGCATCGCCGTTCAAGTTTTCAGCGACACAACCGGGTTATCGCTTTACCGGGGTGGCCCTCGGCGCCCACACCACGGAGGTGCTGGCAGAGCAGGGCTTCAGCGAAGAGGATATTGCCGCCTTGCGCAAGGGCGGGGCGATCTTGTAGCCCTCAGACACAGACAGCCGTGAAGGCCGGCAGATTTTGCAATCGCCTGCTGGCCCCCCCGGAGTGGCACGGCTATGCTCGCAAAAACAGGCGCGAGTAAGTATCAGTGTCAGATTGTCAGAAAGCAGCAGTATCGGAGCGGCCGTCTCACCGAGTGCACACTGACACGGTGAAGGCACTCACTCGTGCGTCGGGCATGCCCCTGATGACGTCCCTGTTGATGACGTTCTGTCTGGCGATGCCTGCCATGGCGCGCGAAGCTGCGACCGCCACGCCACCCGCAGCAAACGAGGCTGTTGAGCAGCAGGACGAAAGGCCCTCCTACTGGGGGCCGGACTGGGCAGATGAAGAGCCGGACGATGAAGAGAATGCCGGGGGAGATGAACTCAGGGATCCGGAGGGGTGGCACAAAGAGCCGGATGGCAGCATTGTTCTGGGTATCGACGAGGAGACCGGGCAGACCTACCGAGTGCCGGATGATTGTGAGCCTTGGTCAACGGAAGGCATGCATTGGGTGGACAGGACCCACTACAGTTTCTCCCGGGGACTTTGCTGGCCGACCCGGTGGTTCGATGGTGTCTTCGGCGATGCAGACGATCAGGATCGGGAGAGTGTCGGGACTTCGGTGCGGATCGTGGGTGCGCAACTGCTCCAGGAAGACGGTGAACGCAGCGGCGACGTGCGTTTCCGGGTGCGGGCCCATCTGCCCGGTGTCGAGCGCCGCCTGAGTCTGGTGTTTGCCAGTGAGCGGGATTTCGAAGATGACAATGCCGGTTTGCCGGGTTCACCCGAGAACACCGGGCGGGGGGATGATAATGCGTTCCGCGCCGGCCTGAACTGGGTGCTGTCTGCGGCGGATAACTCTGATCTGGATATGGATATCGGTCTGCGCTCCAACTTCAAGACCTTCTGGCGCACCCGTTATCGCGTCAAGCACGATATCTCCGAGAACTGGGCCGTGCGGTTTACCGAAACGGTTGACTGGCGCGACACACGTGGATTCCGTTCACGCTCCGTGTTTGATGTTGATCGTCCCATCGGTCGCCACAAGCTTTTCCGTCTGACCAGTTACGCGGAAGTCAGCAATGAGCTGGTTGATGAGGGCCGGCACTGGTTCTGGCAGCAGAGTGGGGCGCTGGGGATGGAGCTGACCAAGCGTTCTGCATTGCGCTATCTGGTGAGCGTGGAGGGTTTTACCCGCCCGGAAACACGGGTAGAAAACTACCGTAGCGGGGTCACCTATCGGCGCAATACCTGGCGCCCCTGGTTCTTCTACGAGGTGGAGCCCTATCTGCTGTGGCCGCGAGAGAGCCGATACCGCACCACCACCGGGGTGGTGCTGCGGGTCGAGACTCAGTTCGGCATTCTCTGACGGGTTACCTGCCGGGATGCGTCACACCCAGCTGGTACGCTGACGGCTGCTGCGGGATTTGAAGTACCAGCCCAGCAGCATGCCGCCGAACACCGTCAGCAGTGCGAACATCCAGCCACGGAACGTCTTGTCGTTGCGCAATTGGGTGTTTTCCGCCCGCACCTGATCCAGTTCGGTGCGCAGCAGGCTCAGTTCTTCATTCAGTTGCCGATTGGCCCGATCCAGGCGCATCGGGTCAGCGGCAACCTCCTGCAGTTTCTCCAGCTCCTCGCCACGCTGGCTCAGATTCTGGTCCAGCTCTCGGGCCCGGCCGGCCAGTTGATCCCGCTCTGCGGTAACCTCGGCGAGTTCACTGCGGGCGCTGGCCAGTTGTTGCTCCAGCCGCGTGGCAGACTGTTGGGCCTGCTCAAGACGGATCTGGGCAATCGGGCTGCGGCTCAGATACTGCGTTTCCACCCAGCCCTCGGTGTCGCCGGTGCGAATGTTGGCCCAGTCGGCGCCCTGTTCCCACGTCAGAATCTCTACCCGGGTACCGGTCCGCAGCCCGCGGTGCACGATACGGTAGTTGTTGCCCGCGCCGGCGCGCACCGGCACGAACAGCGTGTCGCCGATCCAGCCGGTCTGGGCATGGGCGGTCTGAGTCAGGCTCAGGCCGAGGCTGAGGGTAATAACCAGGCAAAGCGCAAGGCAGTGACGCATCGAGATATTCTCTCCGTTATTCAGGGTGGGGGCGGGCTGACCGGGGCGGTGCTTGGCTGGCCCTGGCCCGGCGCTGGCGCGCAGTGTAGAAAAAAGCAGTTCTGGCCGTTTGTGACACACATCACATCAGGGAAGAACTTTACGAAATGGTTTCACGGTGACGCGCTCGTAGACGCCGGCAGCCACATAGGGATCTGCATCGGCCCAGCGCTGGGCTGAGGCCAGGGAGTCGAACTCGGCAACCACGAGGGAGCCGGTGAAGCCCGCCTCGCCCGGATCGTCGCTGTCGATGGCGGGGTGTGGTCCGGCCAGCAGCAGGCGCCCTGCATCACGCAGGGCCGAGAGGCGGGCCAGATGATCCGGGCGCGCCTGCAGGCGCTGTGCCAGGCTGTCCGGTTTGTCTTCACTGATGATCGCGTAAAACATGTTTCTCCCTGTCATCCTTGTTGGCTCTCTTACCTTGTTGGCACTCTTATTTGGCACCCTGGTCATCACCGGGGGCGTCGCCCGCACTGCTGTCTTGCGCCCCGGTGTGGTCGGTGTCGGGGGCCGCGTCCCGGTCCTTGAAGAGCCGGTTTCGTTCCTCTTCGGGCAGAATCGAATACACGTAGCCGAACAGGCAAATGTAAAAGACGAAATTGAGCGCGGTGAAGCCGATGAGCTTGAAGTTCACCCAGAAGTCGGTGCTGAAACTGTAGGCGACGTAGATATTCAGTGCCCCGAGGAAGGCAAAGTAGAGCACGAATGCGGCGTTGAGGATGGTCCACTGCCGTCGGGCCAGTGGGACGATGTAGCCGAGCCCGCTGATCATCATCGCTTCACACATGCGCTGCAGCAGTATGCGTTCGCGCAGGAACTGACCAACCAGCAATACGACAGCCAGCAGGCCGTAGATGACTGTCGGGCGCCATTTGATGAACATGTCGTCGCGAAGCAACAGGGTCAGGCCGCCGAATATCACGGTGACAACAAACACCAGCAGATGCATGCGCTCGACTTTGCGCCAGATCAGCCAGCCGGCGCTGACCTGTATCAGGCAGGCAATCAGAATGCCCCAGGTCGCCAGGTAAATGTCCCGCCCACTGAGGAAGTAGAGGGCAAAGAACACCACCACGGGCAAGTAATCGAACAGCTTCTTCATGCCTGCTCCAGTTAACCAAGGGGCATCAGGGCCAGAGGGGCGGGCAGCACGCCATGGGGCGTGCGGCATGGCGACCGACTCGGGTGCGTTGCACGGGGCCTGATGTCGAGGGGGCTAGTATAGGTGCGGGTGACGACGTCAGCCACCGCTGTGAATGCGAATCGCTCTATTTGGCGCGATTCGTTGTGATGGCGGGCTTTTGCTGGCCGAAAAGGGGGATATTGGGCTACTCTGCGCGCAATTACCCATGTCATGACGGGAAGCCGCTTGCCTGATATCTACGATTTTCATTGCCATAGCACCGCCTCGGACGGCGTTCTGTCGCCGTCGGAACTGGTGCGTGCTGCGGCCGAGGCGGGTGTGCAGCAGCTGGCGATTACCGATCACGATACCCTGGCGGGATTGCCGGAGGCCGCGCGGGCTGCCGCCGAGCACGGGCTGGAGCTGGTGTCGGGCATCGAGCTGTCGGTGGTCTGGTCGAAACGTGAGATACATATGGTGGGGCTGGGCATGGATACCACGGCCCCGGGCCTCCAGGCACTGGTCGCGGCGCAGCAGCATGCGCGGGTCAATCGGGCTGAATTGATCGGCAAGCGTCTGGACAAGGCGGCGGGGCTGGCCAACAGTTACGGGCTGGCCGCTGAACTGGCGGGCACGGATGCGCCGGGGCGGCCCTGGTTTGCACGCATGCTGGTAGCCGCCGGCAAGGTGCGGGACGAGCAGCATGCCTTCAATCGCTATCTCAAGGCCGGGCAGTCTGCCTATGTGAGCACGCCCTGGGCAACGCTCAGCGATGCAGTGGCGGCAGTGCGCGAGGCCGGTGGCATACCGGTGGTGGCGCATCCGGTGCGCTACGGCATGACCCGCCGCAAGCTCCGGCAACTGCTGGCAGACTTCTGTGAAGACGGCGGCCTGGCACTGGAGGTGGCCATGCCGCGACTTAACGAGGCGCAGAAAGCGCTATTGGACGAGTGTCTGCGAGACTTTCCGCTGCATGCGTCCGGCGGCTCGGATTTTCATACCCCGGCACAGAAGTGGTTGACGCTGGGCCGGTTGCCGCCACTGCCGGACGGTGCGCGAGCGGTCAGCGAGCTGTTCGGCCCCCATGCCGCTGTGGCGGCCTGAGGACACGTCATGACCCTGATACTGCATATTCACCCTGAAACCCCGCAACCCCGTCTGCTGAGGCAGGCCGTGGATGTGCTGCGCAGTGGCGGGCTGATCGCCTATCCCACAGATACCACCTACGCGCTGGGTTGTGGCATCGGCGAAAAAGGCGCGCTGGATCGTCTGATCCGCCTGCGGCGGCTGGATGACAAACACCAGTTTTCGCTGTTGTGCGCGGATCTGTCCGTGCTGGCACTGTATGCCAAGGTGGAAAACCCGGATTACCGCCTGCTGCGGGCCCACACCCCCGGGCCTTATACCTGGATTCTAAAAGGCACCAGCGAGGTGCCCCGGCGTCTGATGCATCCGAAAAAGCGCACCATCGGTATTCGGGTGCCAGAACATGCCATTTGCCAGGGTCTGCTGGCGGAGCATGGTGAGCCCATCATGACCTCGACTCTGCTACTGCCCGGGGACGAGTACCCGCTGACTGATCCGGTGGATGTGCGCAATGTGCTGGACGGCCAGGTGGATCTGATCATCGACGGGGGCTTCTGCGGTCTGACCGAGACGACGGTGATTTCCCTGGCCGATGGCGATGGCCCCGAAGTGGTGCGCGAGGGCGCGGGTGGCCTGGCGGGGATCTTCTGACGGCTGCTGGCCCCGACGACCTTGTCTTGTCGGGCTGTTTTTGCCATGCCACGCCATTCCGGGTTCGGTATTCGTGGATCAGATGTCCCGGGAGCCGGTATACTGCCGCACTTCCCTAAAGTGGTTTTCAGGAGTCTGTTTTGAGTTCTGCGGTCTCGTCCCAGCGCGTATTGTCCGGAATGCGGCCCACCGGGCGTCTTCATCTGGGGCATTATCATGGCGTGCTGAAAAACTGGGTACGTCTCCAGCATGAGTACGAATGTTTTTTCTTCGTTGCTGACTGGCACGCACTGACCACCGAGTATGAGCACCCGCAGAAAATCGAGCAGGCGGTCTGGGACATGGTGGTGGACTGGCTGGCGGCCGGCGTCAATCCGGGTTCGTCAACGTTGTTCATCCAGTCGCGTGTGCCGGAGCATGCCGAGCTGCATCTGTTGCTGTCGATGATGACGCCGCTGGGTTGGCTGGAGCGTGTGCCGACCTACAAGGACCAGCAGGAAAAGCTGAAAGAGAAGGATCTGGCGACCTACGGCTTCCTCGGATACCCCCTGTTGCAGTCGGCAGACATTCTGATGTACCGGGCCGGCATGGTGCCGGTGGGGGCGGATCAGGTCGCCCATGTCGAGATTACCCGCGAGGTGGCGCGCCGGTTCAATCATCTCTACGGCCGCGAGCCTGGCTTCGAGGAGGCGGTGGAAGCGGCGATCCGCAAGATGGGCAAGAAACAGTCCCGCATCTATCTGGACAATCGCCGCAAGTATCAGGAGCAGGGCGATGACAATGCCCTGGAAACCGCGCAGGCACTGGTGATGGATCAACAGAACATCACCTTGGGCGATCGTGAGCGGTTGTTGGGTGACCTGGAGGGCGGCGGCAAGGTGATTCTGCCGGAGCCCCAGGCACTGCTGACCCCGGCGTCCCGGATGCCGGGGCTGGATGGTCAGAAAATGTCCAAATCCTACGGCAACTTCATCAGTCTGCGTGAAGAGCCGGATGAGCTGGACCAGAAGATTCGCCGGATGCCGACCGATCCTGCCCGGGTGCGCCGCAATGATCCCGGTACTCCCGAGAAGTGTCCGGTGTGGGAGTTTCACAAGGTTTACTCTGACGACGCCACCTGTGCCTGGGTCCAGGAGGGCTGCACCACCGCCGGGATTGGTTGCCTGGACTGCAAGAAGCCGGTCATCGACGCCGTGCAGGCAGAGCTGGAGCCGATTCGCCGTCGGGCGGAAGAACACATGCGCAATCCCGATCTGGTGCGTACCATTGTCTCGGAAGGTTGCGAAGAAGCCCGCGAGGCAGCCAGAGCGACACTGGAAGAAGTCCGGGCTGCCATGGGGCTGAACTACCGTTGACGAGCGAGCCAGGAGCGATGATGGACGACACGACAGACGTCGCGACCTTGCCGGAGCCGGCGAGCACTGATGCTGCGCCGTTCAAAGCCAGGCAAAGCGAGATGCCGTTCGGGCTGATGTACGGGCAGGCGATCACCAAATTGCCGGACGACCTGTATATCCCGCCGGATGCGCTGGAAGTGTTTCTGGAAGCGTTCGAGGGCCCGCTCGATCTGTTGTTGTACCTGATCAAACGCCAGAACCTGGATATTCTGGATATCCCGGTGGCGCAGATTACAGCCCAGTACATGAAGTACGTGGAGCTGATGAAGGCGTTGAATTTCGAGCTGGCGGCCGAATATCTGGTCATGGCGGCGCTGCTCGGGGAGATCAAATCCCGCAGCCTGCTGCCGCGCCCGGAAGCCAATGCGGAAGACGACGCGGAGGACCCCCGCGCGGAGCTGATCCGTCGGCTGCAGGAGTACGAGCGCTTCAAGAAGGCGGCGGAAGATATCGACGCCTTGCCACGACTGGAGCGGGATATATTTCCGGCTGCCGCGCGTCGGCCCGAGTACTCCCGGCCGCGTCCGGAGCCGGATCTGGATCTGCGCGAATTGCTGCTGGCTTTCAGGGATGTGCTGCACCGTGCAGACATGTTCGAAAGCCATCATGTGTCACGAGAGAAGCTGTCGACCCGCGAGCGCATGGCGAACGTGCTGGACAGCCTCAAGGGGCGTGAATTCGTACCGTTCGTGGCATTGTTCCCGATTGAGGAAGGGCGTGGCGGCGTCGTCGTGACCTTCCTGGCCGTGCTCGAGCTGGTCAAGGAATCCCTGATCGAGCTGATCCAGAATGGGCCGTTTACCCCGATCCATGTCAAGGCGCGCACGGTCATTCTGGAAGAGCATGACATTGACGACGAACCGAACAGTTAAAGGATAGGCATTCAGGTGGAAGCGGAGCAGATCAAGAGAATCGTCGAGGGCGCCATATTTGCGGCGGATGCGCCGCTGGATCGTGATGCCATGTTGATGCTGTTCGACGAGGGCGATCGTCCGGACAAGGCTGTGCTGGGCAAAATACTGGAAGAGCTCACAGAAAGTTATGTCGACAGAGGCATCGAGCTGAAGGAAGTTGCATCAGGGTTTCGCTTCCAGGTGCGTCAGGAAATGGGGCCGTGGGTCAGTCGTTTGTGGCAGGAGAAGGCGCCGCGCTATAGCCGCGCCATCCTGGAAACACTGGCACTGATGGCCTACCGCCAGCCGATTACCCGTGGTGAGATCGAAGAGATTCGTGGTGTGGCAGTGAGCAGCCAGATCATCCGGACCCTGCTTGAACGCGGTTGGGCCCGTATTGTCGGGCACCGGGATGTGCCTGGCCGGCCGGCGATGTTTGCCACAACCCGACAGTTCCTGGATTACTTCGATCTCAAGAGCCTTGAGGACCTGCCCTCACTGGCGGAGATCAAGGACCTGGACAAATTCAATGAAGAGCTGGCGCTTGATGACCAGGGCGCAGCAGATACAGACAACACAGATAGGGAAAGTGTCGCGGCGGAGCATGCCGAGGCAGATGGCGTTGAGCAGAGTGAAGCTGACGCCCCGCGTCAGGTCGGCATTGATATCATGTCGCCTGATGAACCGGAGATCGACGAGTCCACATTGATGGACATGGATAAGGTAGACGCCGTGCTGGCGGAATTCGAAGCACAGTACCGGCGGAAACCTGCGTCGCCACAGGAGGCCATTGAAGCGGCGGAGGATACCTCTACCGCTGGAGCCGATAGTCGAGATGAGTGAGAAAATACAGAAAGTCCTGGCCCGAGCCGGGCTGGGTTCGCGGCGTGAGCTGGAAACCTGGATCAGCGCCGGTCGGGTCTCAGTCAACGGCAAGATCGCCACGCTTGGTGATCGCGCCGAATCAGAGGATGTTATTCGCGTGGATGGACACGTCGTCCGCACCCAGGCACCGGAAGAAATGGTGCGCAGGGTCATTATGTATCACAAGCCAGCCGGGGAAGTGTGTTCGCGCAATGACCCGGAAGGCCGTCCTACCGTATTCGATAATCTGCCGCGCCTGAAAGGCATGCGCTGGGTGCAGGTAGGCCGACTGGACATCAATACGTCGGGCTTGCTGCTGTTCACCACAGATGGTGAGTTGGCGCATCGGCTGATGCATCCCTCCAACGGCTTTGTACGTGAATATGCTGTCCGTATTCATGGGGAGGTGACCCCGGAAAAGCGCAAGGCGATGCTTGACGGTGTGATGCTGGAAGATGGGATGTCACGCTTCAAGAGCATCGGCGATGCCGGCGGAGCAGAAGAGGGAGCTAACCACTGGTACAAGGTATCGCTGGTAGGTGGCAAGTATCGCGAGGTGCGCCGCCTGTTCGAATCCCAGGACCTGGAAGTGGCGCGCCTGATACGGGTACGTTTCGGGAATATCCCGTTGCCCCCGCAGTTGCGGCAGGGCCGCTGGATGGATCTGCCTCCGGAGCAGTTGGGCGAACTGGCAGGCAAAGTAGACCTCAAGGGCAAGCAGTATACGGGGCTGTATGGCCGCGCTCGTTTGCGGACACAGCGCTCGGGTGATAAACCCCCGCGCAAGCCACGTCGTAATCCTTACCGACGCTAGACCTGCCGGCGCGAGACGCCAGAACAGAAACGCCGGAACAAAAAAAGGCCGGCCCATTACGGGCCGGCCTTTTTTACTTCAGACTGCGAGTTTATCTACGCTCTTCCACGGTGCCTGTGATGATCGCCTCAACCCGGCGGTTCTCGGCACGGCCTTCGCGGGTGCTGTTATCGGCGACAGGCTCGCGCTCACCTTTGCCGACAACGTCGATGCGATTTTCCGTGACGCCTTCATCAATCATGAGTCGCTTCGCGGCTTCCGCACGGCGCTCGGAGAGACGCTGGTTGTACTCTTCCGGCCCCATGTTACAGGTGTGGCCTTCGAGTGTTACGCGGGTTTGCGGATGTTCACGAAGGAAGCGTGCTGCCTCGACCAGATCAGCGCGGTTGCTGTCGCTGATTGATGCATCGTCGAAGTCGAACGTTGCCTGGTGGGTTTCTTCAACCTGACGACGCACTACTTGAGGTTGCGGAGCGGGTGCGGGGGCGGGTTGCTCGGCACGCGGCTCTGGCTCAGGCTGAGACGCTGTTCTGGCGCCCAGCATCAGGTTGAGGCCGGCATAGACCTGACCGTAGGTGTAATAACGGTCGTGGCTGTAGGCGTGGCGTGTACCAATGTCCAGGGACAGGCGATCCTGAATCAGGGCGCGCTGCAGACCCAGCTCAACACCTGCCATCAGATCCTCTTCCTTGCGGTCGCCCGGGGGGCTGCGCAGGCTCTGGCGATTCTCACCCACATTGATACCGGCATAGGGTTCGAAACCCAGCAGGCTGGTGTTGTGGAAGTGGTTACGGAGGCTGACGTAATAGGTGTTGTTGTTCAGACGCACACCTGTGTCGTACTTGCTGTCGAGCTTGCCTTCGGCTTCTTCATAGGTGGCTTGTACTGACCAGGCCGGGCTGAAGCGCCAACCGATCTGACCACCGAAGAAGGTGTTGTTTTCCAGGCCGTCTGAGTTGGGTTCCCAGACTCGGTTTTCATAGAAGAAGCTGTGACTGGCACGGCCACCAATGTAGCCATAGCTGTCTGGCATGTTGCCGCTGGCAACAGCAAGAGAGGAGGCGGTAAATGCAGGAATGCTCAGGATGGCTAGAAGACGTGAATTCATGTCAGCTCCTTGATGGTTATCTTTAATCCCAAATTACGTTACGTAATTATATAGATTTGCTGGCGTTTCATTTTACTCGGGAGAAGCCGGTTAATCAGCTTTGCCGATGTATGCTTTTGGTAATGCATTACAGGTGAAAAGTATCCTGCTGGTATGGCCTTTGTACGACGCTGGCTCATGATTCTGGCGGGTGCCCTCGGGTTAGCGCGAGACGCATCATTGCCGAGGCATGCTTTTCGGCAGAATCATCATTGGCTGAGGTTAGTGTGGGTGATTGGTGGGGCAGGGTAAATATGGCTGAAGAAAACAAAATAGAATATTACATTCTCTGAGCTGTCTGTAATCCTCCGATTTGACCGGATGCTTCGCAGGGCAGAGTGTGGCGCAAGAGAATGTGGCGCAAGAAAGTGTGGTGCAGGAGAGTCTGGCGCAAGAAAGCGTGGCTTAAGGGAGGCTGACGATACGGCTGATCAGCGTCGGGACGGCGGTCTCGACACGAAGTACGCGACGCCCGAGTGAAAAACCGGTGAAGCCGGCAGCCATAAACATTTCTGATTCGTAGGGTGTCCAGCCTCCTTCTGGTCCAATGGCGAGAGTGACCGGGTCCGACAGCGTGGCGGGGATCGATAATGCCGGAGCGCCCGGGTGGCCGATCAGGCAGTGACTGTCTGCACACAAAGAGGGCAGGTCATCCTCCATAAAGGGGCGGAAGCGCCTGGCCAGAATGAGGTCCGGCAAAACGGTGTCCCTGGCCTGTTCCAGGCCGAGTAACAGCTTGTGCAGGAGAAGCTCATTCTTGAGCTCCGGCGTCTGCCAGTAGCTCTTGTCTACCTTGTAACTGTTGAGCAGAACGATGCGCTTGACGCCAAGAGATGTCGCATCAATCAGGATGCGTTTCAGCATCTTCGGGCGGGGCAGGCCCAATATCAGGGTCAGCGGCAACGGCGGCGGCGGGGATTCCTCGGGGGTGAATTGCACTGTAATGGCCGTGCCGTCGTCATGCAGGCACTCGGCACGCCCCATGTCGCCGTTGAGGATGCCTGCGGCGAGCCAGTCACCCGGTTGCAGCGCCAGTATCTGGCGCATATGCCGGGCACGGCGGTCCGCGATGCGCCACTGGTCATCGTGAAGGTGGTCTCGGGGGGTCAGTAGCAGCAGATTCATGGTGGATGATTATCCCACAGCGCGAGCGATGGGGGCAGTAGCGGTGACTCGGCAGCCGGGTTGACCTGACTGCTCAGTTTCGTGACTGTATTGCACCTTGCCTCAGTGACTGGTGTTGCTAGAGTAGGGCCTGCAGTAACAAGCAGTTAACTTCCGTAGCGGAGAAAGACAGATGCAGTTTCAGGGTACCGACCAGTACGTCGCCACCGACGATCTGAAGATGGCGGTGAACGCCGCAATTGCCCTCCAGCGCCCCTTGCTGATCAAGGGGGAGCCGGGAACGGGCAAGACACTGCTGGCTGAGCAAGTGGCGGAGTCACTGGGATTGCGGCTGCTGAGCTGGAATATCAAATCCACCACCAAAGCCCAGCAGGGGCTCTATGAGTACGATGCGGTGTCCCGGTTGCGGGATTCGCAGCTTGGCTCGGGGGGTGTCGAGGACGTCAGTAACTACATCAAGAAGGGCAAGCTGTGGGAGGCGTTCACTGCTGGCGAGCAGGTAGTTTTGTTGATTGACGAGATCGACAAGGCGGATATCGAGTTTCCGAACGACCTGCTCCAGGAGCTCGACCGTATGGAGTTCTATGTCTATGAGACACAGCAACTCGTCAAGGCTGTCCGGCGACCCATTGTGATCATCACCTCGAACAATGAAAAAGAGCTGCCAGATGCCTTTCTGCGCCGCTGTTTCTTCCATTACATCAACTTCCCGGATGCGGCGACCATGATGCGCATCATTGATGTCCATTATCCGGACATCAAGCAAAGTCTGGTCAAGGAAGCCATGGAGATATTCTTCGACCTGCGGAAGGTACCGGGGCTGAAGAAAAAGCCGTCAACCTCAGAGTTGATTGACTGGCTGAAGCTGCTGCTGGCTGACGACATCCCCGAGGATGTGCTGCGCAATCGTGATACCAGAAAAGCCATTCCGCCCCTGTATGGCGCGTTGGTGAAGAACGAGGCTGACGTGCAGCTGCTTGAGCGGCTGGCTTTCATGTCGCGGCGTGAGGGGTAAAGGCTGTGCTGGTCCGCTTCTTTGACACGCTGCGTGAGTACCGGGTGCCCGTCACGCTGAGAGAGCTTCTGGATCTCCATGCGGCCATGGGTGAGCATCTGGCATTTGGCAGTGTGGATGACTTTTACATGCTGTCGCGCGCAGTGATGGTCAAGGACGAAAAGTACTATGACCGTTTCGACAGAGCCTTCGAGTTCTACTTCAAAGGTCTGGAGAGCATTGATCCGGACTGGTTTTCCAAAGCGATTCCTGAAGAGTGGTTGCGTAAGCAGATCGAGAAAAATCTCTCCCCGGAAGAGCTCGATGCGCTTCAGAAAATGGGCAGCCTTGAAAAGCTGCTGGAGGAATTCCGCAAGCGCATGGCGGAGCAGCACAAGCGGCACCAGGGCGGCAACAAGATGGTGGGTACCGGTGGTACCTCGCCTTACGGCGGCCATGGCGCCAATCCGGAAGGTATCCGTCTGACTGGCGAGTCCCGTAACAAGCGTGCGGTCAAGGTCTGGGAGAAGCGGGAATACCGTAATCTGGATGATTCCGTCGAGCTGGGTGTGCGTAATATCAAGCTGGCGCTGCGTCGCCTGCGCAAGTTCGCGCGCACTGGACGCGCGGAAGAGCTTGATCTGGATGATACCATCCGGTCTACAGCGCGTAATGCGGGGCTGCTTGATATCCGCATGCGGCCGGAAGAAGAAAACCGTGTCAAGGTGCTGCTGTTCTTTGATGTGGGTGGTTCGATGGACCCCTACGTCCGTACCTGCGAGGAGCTGTTCTCCGCAGCGCGCACCGAATTCAAGCATATGGAATATTTTTATTTCCATAACTTCATTTACGAATACGTCTGGAAAGATAACCGTCGTCGCTGGGATGAAAAGACGGCGACCTGGGACCTGTTGCACAAATATGCATCGGATTACCGTGTGATCGTCATTGGTGACGCTGCCATGAGCCCCTATGAAATCAATTCGGTGGGTGGCAGTGTCGAGCATTGGAACGATGAACCCGGGGCGGTCTGGATGCAGCGTATTACGGAAACCTTCGACAAGGTGGTCTGGTTGAATCCGGAGCCCCAGCGCAGCTGGGAGATGACCACGTCGACAGTGTGGACCAGGCAGCTGGTAGACAACCATATGTACCCGCTGACCATCAAGGGCCTGGAAGACGCCATGCGCTACCTCAGCCGCTGATCCCGGGCTGTTTCCGGGCCCCGCCTCTTTACAGTCTTTTACCCGTGCTTTGCTGATATATCCCTTTTCGTCTGCGGAAGGGGTATGTTTGTATGAGGTTGTGGCTGAACCAGCCATGGCCGGGCAGCTATTGCTCGACGAGTACATCACTGCATAAAGGAGGCACATCATGGCCAAGGGAAATACAACTCATCATCAGACCACTGATCGCGTGGCAGAATCGTTGCATGGCGCTGTGGACACGGCAGCTGCCAGGGCTGCGACAACGGAAGAGCGACTGCGTCAGGAGGCGGCCAATGCCAGCGAACGGCTGCGGCACGGTTCCGAGTATGCGCGAAGCCGTACCGAGGAACTGACCAGCAACGTTACCGGTTATGTCAGAGAGAATCCTCTGATGGCGCTGGGGTTGGCATTTGCGGCAGGCACACTGTTTTCGGCACTGACCCGTCGTCGCTGAAGCCCGTCGAGGGGGATGAATGGTACAGAAAGAAAAAGGGCCCGATGGCGCTCCGGAGCCGGTGCCGCCGATTCAGGAAAATGATCCGGCGGCATCGGCCGGGGAAAGGCCTGAGGATGTGGCGGAGCCTGCCGAGGGGCCGTCTTCCCGGCGCCAGGGTGACTTTCGCCTGATAGCCGAGGATGCTTCCGGCCTCGCCAGGGACATGCTGGCGCTTTTTGTCGCCGAACTGCGTCTGAGCCTGTCCACGGTACTGGTGATGGTTGCGCTTGCTGCCATGAGTGGTCTTCTTCTGGCTGGCGCATTCATTTTTCTTGGCGGCAGTGCTGCCTGGATTCTGGTAACGGCAGGTCTCTCAGGGCCGGTGGTCGCTGGACTGCTATTGGTGGCATTCCTGCTGATAATGACCTGGTTGGCCTATATCTGGGCGCGACGGTTGAGCAGGGATCTCATGTTCGGTGGCACCCGCAGCGCGTTGCATGCGCTGACCGCATTGCGCTGGACACTGCCAGAGGAGAAGCAAAGTGATACTCAGACAGATTCAGGATCGACACCGGGCGGAAGCCGCACTGCAGAGAGTGATCGACCGCAGGACGGTGCTCAGCGTTCATCTGATTGATACGCGGCGAAAGTGGTATCCGCGGATAGCCAGGCCAGAGTGGTTGCCGGTGGCATTCGTGGCAGGGTTTGGTTTCGAGCGCTTGCTGCCACGTCGCCATTTGCTTCATGAAGCCAGTGCCATGCTGGCTGATATGATTCGTTTTGAACAGCTTGGGCAGAGCTTTATGGCGATGCTCTCGCAGGATCGTCGCGTGTATCGGCCGCCGGGTGCAGCCGGGGAAGCGGCGGGGGATGCACCTCTGGCCTCCGAGCAGGTTTAACGCCTTTTAACCGGTGTTGGCTTGTAGCGGCAGCAGAAAGGCATAAGCTCGATAACGTTCATTCATTTACAGGAGGTATTTTATGTCATCCCGTCAGGAGTATATCGACAAGCTGAAGGACAAGCTGGCCGAATGGGACAACGAAATCGACAAGCTCGAGATCAAGGCGCGGCAGTCCAATGAAGATCTGCGGCACCAGTGGGAAAAGCGAAAGCTTGATCTGCAGGAGAAGCGTCAGGATCTGGGCAGCCGCATGGACAAGCTGCGCAACAGCGCGGATGACACCTGGGGCGATCTGAAGAAAAACATGGATGAAACGTGGGATTCCGTTTCCCGGGGCATCAAGGATATGAAGGACAAGTTGGTCGGCTGAGGCCCCCGGCGTGCCCCGGCGCTTGCCGGGATGCGCCTCGGCGTTCGCCGGAGCACCACGCAGCACTGTACATATGATCAGTTGTTCCGCTATAGTTGCCCTGTCAGCTCGCAGCACAGAGACAGGGAGTTCTTATGCAAGCCACTACTGCAAGCGCCACCACCAGGCAATTCACAACACGCTGTCCTGAACCGCTCTACGCACGTTTCATTGATAAGCCCCTTCGGGAGCGGCCCCATGTGGCGCGATCCCCGGAAGGGCTTTATCAGGCACGTCTCAGGGAAACCCTGACGCTCTCTATCGAGCAGCTGGAATATCTGGAGATGCTCAATGCTGCCATCGTCGAGGCGCTGAGCCAGTCATCGGCCAGCGATGCCGGTGCGAGGCGGGCGATGGTGCTGGCCAGGCTGGCCCGGAGCCAGGCGCAGTACTGGCACGGGATCTTCCAGGCAGACAGGGAGCGAAGCTGAGACCCTGACGGGTTGTTGCGTCACTTCACGGCAGCACCAATGTCGCTGAGCCATGTGTTCAGTGTGTTGTGGACGTCGGCGCGGCAATAGTCATTCAGGATTTCATGCCGCGCTCCCGGGAACTCGGTGAGTTGTACGCTGGTTTTGCCGGTACGCTGGAGCGCCTTGCGTAAACCATTCATGCCTTTGCCATGCCGACTCATGGGGTCACTGTCACCCGCTATGAGCAAAACGGGCAGTGCATCCGGGAGTCGGCGGAGATTCGCGGGGGTGTGAGTACTGATCAGCCCGCCCATCAGATCGCTCCAGAGCTGGGTGGTGCAGTCAAAGCCGCAGGCCGGGTCTTTGATGTAGGCGCTGACCTCGTCGCTGTCGCGGCTGAGCCAGTCGAAATCAGTGTGTCGTGCCTTAAGTGTTCGGGCCCATGCGTCGAACGTCATGCCCCGAATCAGATTGCTGGTGCCGCGTGGCCCCTGGCGCCGTCGTTCGAACAGGATGGGCAGTCTGGCGATGCGGTAAAACCAGCCCGGGCTGTAATCACTGCCGCAGAGTATGAGCCCTGCAAGCGGGGTGCCCGCATCGCTGGCGTGTTGCTCCGCCCAGGCCAGTGCGATAAAGCTGCCCATGGAGTGGCCACCGAGCACATGGGGCAGTGCGGGATAACGCTGGCGCAGCCAGTGCTGTACCTGGCCCGTGTCGGCCAATACTTTCTGCCAACCGTTGAGGTCGGCAAAATGTCCCTGGGGGCAGGTTTCGGATACGCTCTCGCCATGGCCTCTATGGTCATGCACGCAAACATGCCAGCCCGCAGCATTCAGAGCCGCTGCCAGGGCACCGTAGCGGCCACCATGCTCGGCCATGCCGTGAAGCCAGTGGACCACACCGCGCGCGGTCCCGGGGGCGGGCCAGAGGCGCACGGCGATGTCATGCCCGTCTTCGGAGGAGACCTTTTCGGGGGCCGGTTGTAGCGGGGGAGCGGCAACGGCCGCGCCGGCAGCGGTATCTGTCGGGATACCTGTCGGGATAGTTGTGCCGGACATAGTTGTGCCGGACGTAGTCATGAAGCCTCCTGAATTGGCATGGGTTCTCCTGAAACACGCAGACAGACCTGTATACTATGGCCTTCTCGTGCAGTAAACCGGAGCCTCCGTGATTCAGTATCGTATCCAGCCCCTTCGCCCTGAGGCGCATCTCTTTGTTGTCGAAATCATGGTCGCGGAGCCGATGCCGGAAGGGCAGGCCTTTGCGATGCCTGCCTGGATTCCCGGCAGCTACATGATCCGTGATTTTGCCCGTCATGTTGTCAGCTTTCGCGCCAGTGCCGCCGGCGCCCCCGTGTCATGGGTGAAGCTGGACAAGCAGACGTGGCAGCTGGACCCGGTCAAGGGGCCGGTCGTAGTGCGCATCGAGGTGTATGCCTGGGACCTGTCGGTGCGCGGTGCGCACCTGGATCTTCAGCATGGCTATTTCAACGGCAGTTGCGTATTTCTTGCCGCAAAAGGCTATGAAGACCAGCCCTGTGAAATGACGCTCATTCCCCCTGAGCATCCGGACTGCAGCGGCTGGCAGGTGGCCACGGGTATGCCGAGAGTCAACGGCCCGGCACTGGGTTTCGGCACTTTTATTGCGGAAAACTATGATGCGCTGATTGATTACCCGGTAGAGATGGGGCGCTTCGAGCATGCCACCTTCGAGGCCTGCGGCGTGCCGCATCAGGTCGTCATCAGCGGCCGGCATCGCACCGATATGGCGCGATTGTGCCGGGACCTGAAGCCGATCTGTGAGGAGCATATCCGCATGTTTGGTGAGCCGGCCCCGGTGGACGACTATGTGTTCATGACCCTGGTGACCGGCAACGGCTACGGGGGGCTGGAGCATCGCAACTCCACCAGCCTCATGTGCGCCCGAAACGATCTGCCGAGGCGCACCGATGCGCCTGACAGTCTGCGAGACGGTTATCGCACCTATCTCGGACTGTGCAGCCATGAATACTTTCATACCTGGAATATCAAGCGTATCAAGCCGGACGCGTTCACACCGTTTGACCTGAGCCAGGAAGTGTATACAGAGCTGCTTTGGGCGTTCGAAGGCATCACCAGTTATTACGATGATCTGGCGCTGGTTCGCGCCGGCGTGATTACGCCGCAAGCCTACCTCGAGCTGGTAGGGCAGACGCTGACGCGGGTGCAGCGCGGCAGCGGTGCCAGCAAACAGACAGTTACTGAATCCAGTTTTGATGCCTGGACCCGGTTTTACAAGCAAGACGAGAACGCGCCCAACGCCATTGTCAGCTACTACGCCAAGGGCGCACTGATTGCGCTGGCGCTGGATCTTACCTTGCGGGAGATTACCGGCGAGAAAAAATCGCTGGATGACCTGATGCGGTTACTCTGGCGGCGCTATGGGCAGCGCGGTCTGGGGCTGCCGGAGCAGGGCATTCGCATGTTGGCGGAAGAGATTGCCCAGCAGTCCATGGCTGATTTCTTTGATCTGGCGCTTTACAGCACGGACCCCTTGCCTTTGGCGGAGCTGTTGGCCAGGCGCGGTGTCCAGCTGCAATGGCGCTCACCCGCCGGGCACGCAGACACCGGCGGTAAACCTGCGAAGCAGGCGCCGGTGTATCTGGGGGTGCGGCTGATCGAGGACCCCCTGGGTGCGCGCATCCAGATCGCCCATGATCAGGGCGCGGCGATGGCGGCCGGGCTGTCGGCGGGGGATGTCATTGTCGCCCTGGATGGCCTGAAAACGGACGTGCGACGTTTTGACGAACAGTTGGCGGCGTATCAGCCGGGAGAGAAGCTGCGCATTCATGCCTTCCGCGGTGACGAGTTACTGCACTACGACGTGCTGCTCAGCGCCGGTGAGTCCGACACGGCCGTGCTGACGTTCGAGGGTGAAAAGCCGAACGAGGCGGCGCGGCAATGGTTGCGCTATCCCGGATGACCACTGAGAACGACGTCCCGCTGCGGGCCACTGATCTCGGGCATCTCAAGCGTGCCCTGACAGACATCCTGTCCCGTGATCGACCGCGTCTTCTGCGCCGTTTGCAGCGGCTGGAGAAGCGTTTCGATGCCAGCGAAGCGGGCAAGCTGGCGGCAGCCATCGACGCCTCGGCTGCGCAGTTGGCCCGGCGCCGGGCGCTGCCCGTGCCGTTGAGCTGGCCGGATCTTCCGGTGGTGCACTGTCTGGATCAACTGGAGGCGGCCATCAGCGCCCATCAGGTGGTGGTCGTGGCTGGTGAAACCGGATCAGGCAAGACCACGCAGCTGCCCAAGCTGTGCCTGAAGCTGGGGCGAGGGCGTGTCGGCATGATCGGCCATACTCAGCCCCGGCGTCTGGCAGCGCGCGCTGTGGCGGCGCGCCTGGCGGAGGAGCTGCAGACCCGGGTGGGCGAGCAGGTTGGCTTCAAGGTGCGGTTCCAGGATCAGGTCAGTGAGCAAAGCCTGATCAAGGTGATGACGGACGGCATGCTGCTGGCAGAAATGCAGCAGGACCGCGACCTGGATCAGTACGACACCCTGATCATTGACGAGGCGCACGAGCGCAGCCTGAACATCGACTTTCTGCTGGGCTACCTGCGGCAGTTGTTGCCGAAGCGCCCCGATCTCAAAGTCATCATCACCTCGGCCACTATTGATCATGAGCGCTTTGCCGCGCACTTCCGGCAGGCACCGGTGATCGAAGTATCCGGTCGTACCTACCCGGTAGAGGTTCGCTATCGCGACAGCGGGGAGGAGGGCGAGCGTGATTTGCGCCGGGATGTGGAGGCGGTGTTACGCGAGATCGAGCAGGATGAGCGCGGCCAGCTGCCGCCGGCGCGGGATGTGCTGATTTTTCTTTCCGGTGAGCGGGATATCCGTGAGCTGCATCATCATCTTCGTCGCTGCAATTTCCGCGATACGGAATTTCTGCCGTTGTATGCGCGCCTGAGCCAACAGGAACAGCACAAGGTCTTCACGGCCCATCGCGGGCGCCGGGTGGTGCTGACCACGAACGTGGCAGAAACCTCGCTGACGGTGCCCGGTGTGCGCTACGTCATTGATGCCGGCACCGCCCGCATAAGCCGCTATAGCGTGCATTCCAAGGTGCAGCGCCTGCCCATCGAGCCGGTGTCCCGCGCCAGCGCCGACCAGCGCAAGGGCCGCAGTGGTCGCGTGATGCCGGGTATCTGCTACCGGTTATACAGCGAAGAAGATTACCTCGGCCGGCCCGCCTTTACCGATCCGGAAATCCGCCGCACGAACCTTGCTGCCGTCATCTTGCAGATGGCAGACCTGCGCCTTGGCGATGTCGAACAGTTTCCTTTTATCGATCCGCCGGATGGTCGATTGGTGCGCGACGGCTATCGTTTGCTGGAGGAATTGGGTGCGATAAACGGGCGCACGCTGACAACGGTCGGGCGGCAACTGGCACGCTTTCCGCTGGACCCGCGCCTGGGTCGTATGTTGTTGCGCGCAGTGGACCATGATGCCCTGGAAGAGGTACTGATCATCGTTTCGGCACTGGCAGTGCAGGATCCCAGGGAGCGGCCCCACGAGTTGCAACAACAGGCCGATCAGGCCCACCAGCCGTTTGCGGACAAGCAATCGGATTTTCTCTTTTTCGTAAAGCTCTGGCGCTGGGCCGAGGCGCAGCGCGAGGAGCTGGGCCGCAATCCGTATGAAAAGCTGCTGAAGAAAACCTTCCTGTCGCCGACGCGCATGCGCGAATGGCGTGATACACATCGCCAGCTGTTGTTGCTGTGCCGGGAAATGCGCTGGACCCGCAACACCTCCGAGGCCAGCTACAACGCCATCCATCAGTCCCTGCTGTGTGGCCTGCTCGGGCAGGTGATGTTCAGAACCGACGAAGGGGAATGGTTGTCCACGCGCAACCGCAAGCCGGTGATCTGGCCTGGATCTGCGTTGTCGAAGAGCAAGGCACGCTGGCTGATGGCTGCGGAGATGGTGGATACCAGCCGGTTGTTTGCCCGTTGTGTGGCGCAGATCGAGCCCGAGTGGATCGAGCAGGAAGGCGCGCACCTGGTGAAGCGCAAATACGTCGAGCCTTACTGGTCGAAAAAGCAGGGTGCCGTGCAGGCGAAGGAGCAGGTGAACCTGTTCGGGCTGCTGCTGGTTGCCGGGCGCAGGGTGCACTACGGGCCGCACGATCCTGTATTGGCCAGGGAGATGCTGATCCGCGAAGGGCTGGTGGCCGGAGAGCTGCCCCGGGAACCGGAGTTCGTGGCCGCCAACCGGGTGCTGCGCGAAGAGCTGGAGGCCTATGAGCACAAGCTGCGGCGCCGGGATCTGCTGGCTGATGAAGACACCTGTGTGGCCTTTTACGAGACCCGCCTGCCAGACAAGGACCTCTACACCCTGAAGCATCTGGAAACCTGGTATCGGCGCAAGGCGGATGCGGCGCAACGCCAGGCCTTGCACATGACCCGTGAGGATCTTCTGGTGCGGGTGCCGGACCTGGCCGATAACGCGTTTCCGGATGAACTGCTATGCGGTGATCTGCGGCTGCCGCTGGAATACAGCTTCGACCCCACCGGCAGTCGCGACGGCGTCACCGTATGCGTGCCAGCGCAGTTGCTCAATCAGGTGCCTGCCGAGCGCCTGGAATGGCTGGTGCCGGGCCTGCTGCCGGACAAGCTGGAGGCGCTGATCCGTGGCTTGCCGAAGGCGCGGCGGCGGCACTTCGTGCCGGTACCGGACTATGTGCGGGCGTTGATGGACGTGCTGGAGCCGGGCGACGGGCCGCTGCTTCCGGTGGTCATCCGCGAGCTGGCGCGTATCACCGGCGTGCGGGTCGAGATCGAGGAATGGCAGCCGCACTCCTTGCCGCCCCACCTGCAATGCCACGTCCGCGTTGTGGAGGGCGAGCGGGTATTGGCGGAGGGCCGTGACCTGCCCGCCCTGCAGGCCCGGTTTGCCGGGCATGCGGTGGCTGCGGTGGGCGCGGAGCAGGGCGCGGACGTGGTGTCCGGGGCCGACTGGATATTCGATACGTTGCCGGTGGTGGAGGAGCGCGACCGGGGCGGTGTGGTGATGCGGGCCTGGCCGACCCTCGCGGACCGTGGCCGGGAAGTGGCGCGGATTCTCTGCGCGAGCAGCGACGAGGCCGCCTGGACCCATGGCTGGGGCGTGGCGCGCCTGCTGTTGCTGCGGCAGGGCGAGCAGGTGCGTCTGCTCAAGCGTTTCGCAGGCCAGCAAGCCGGTTTTCAGAAGATGGCGGCGGAGAAGTCGGCGCTCGGGCGCAGTGTGCTGGACGACGCCATGCTGCGCTGCGCCCGGGATCATTTCCCGGCAGTGGGCACGGTGCGCGATCAGGCGGCGTTTCGCGCCTGCCTGCAGCAGGGGCGTGGCGATTTCGTGGCCGTGGCCGAGCAGCGGCTGGCCGAGTGGGGACAGTTACTGGCGGAGTATCGGGCTATCGCCGTGAAGCTGGAAAAACACTTTCCGCTGGCCTGGGCCCACGCACACCGGGACATCAAGATGCAGCTGGCAGGCCTGTTTTTCCCCGGCTTCCTGCAACAGGTGCCGGCGCAATGGCTGGCCGAGTATCCGCGCTACATCCGCGCCCTGACCCACCGGCTGGACCGCCTCGGCGGCCAGTTGGGGCGGGATCGGACTGTGGTGGCGGAGCTGGATGCCATGCAGGCGCAACTGGGCATCCGCAGTGGCGACAAGCCGCTCTGGCAGTGGCCTGAGCCCCTGGTGCACTACCGCTGGATGCTGGAAGAGTATCGGGTCAGTCTGTTCGCGCAGCAGTTGGGGACGCAACTGCCGGTATCGGCCAAGCGCCTGCGTCAGCAATGGGAGGCCTGCTGAGCGGATCAAGACTGTGTCTTCAGGACGGTGTCTTTGCCTATCGCCGCCGTAACCGCGATAATCCGTGGCTTGAGACCTTATTTTTTGCCAGCCGGGGCACCGGCTGGCCTTTTCGATGCGAGGACAGGGCAGTGACACAGCGGGCAGTGGTTATCAGTGGGACCGGTTTGTGGACGCCGGAGGAGTACATCACCAATGAAGAACTGGTGGTGTCCTACAACAGCTACGTGGAGCTGTATAACAGCCGCAACGCAGCGGAGATCGAAGCCGGTACCCTGCAAGCCTTGCAGCCTTCCAGCGCCGAATTCATCGAGAAAGCCTCGGGTATCCGTCAGCGCTACGTGCTGAACAAGGACGGTGTCCTGGATCCCGAGCGCATGGCGCCGCATATTGCGGAGCGCAGCGATGACGAGATGTCCGTCCAGGCCGAGATGGGCGTGCGCGCCATTCATAAGGCGCTTGAAGCCGCTGGCCGGACACCGGCCGACGTGGATGCCGTGCTGGTTGCCTGTTCCAACCTGCAGCGCCCCTATCCCGCCATGGCGATCGAGATACAGCACTACCTGGGGATGGAAAAAGGCTGGGGTTATGACATGAACGTGGCCTGCTCGGCAGCCACATTCGGCCTGCAGGCGGCGGTGGACGCCATCCGCACAGGCAGTGCTCGCTGTGTTGTGGTGGTGAATCCGGAAATCTGCTCGGCGCATCTGGCCTGGGAAGATCGGGATTGCCATTTCATTTTCGGTGACGTCGCCACGGCACTTGTTCTCGAGGCGAAGGAAGATGCCACTTCCGGCAACCAGTGGGAAGTGCTGGGCACGCGTCTGCAGACGAAATTCTCCAACAACATCCGTAACAATTTCGGCTTTCTGAACCGAGCTGATGAGTCCGGTGTGGGCGCGCGGGACAAGCTGTTTCGTCAGGAAGGCCGCAAGGTATTCAAGGACGTGTGCCCGATGGTGGCCGAACAGATCAGCGGTCATATCAGTGATCTGGGCATGACAGCCGAAGGTCTCAGCCGCATGTGGCTGCATCAGGCCAATCTGGGCATGAACGAGTTCATTTCCCGCCGCGTGCTGGGTCGCCCGGCCACTCGCGAGGAAGCGCCTGTCATTCTCGACGAATACGCCAACACCAGCTCCGCTGGTTCGATCATTGCCTTTCACAAGTACAATCAGGACCTGAAAGCCGGTGATCGTGGTGTTATCTGCTCATTTGGTGCGGGTTACTCCATCGGCAGCGTGGTGCTGGAGAAGCTTTAAGCGGAAAAACGGTGAGGGGCGGCTGAAATGTGAAGTCGTTCCGGTGAATGTTAAAGTGGTGTAAAAAGCGGATTATTTTTGGGCTTCTCTGGAACATCGGGTTTTTACTGTTGACGAAACCCATGCAACCCACAATTCATTTGACGCTGAGTCAATTGAGAGGAGAAGCATCATGGATATCAAAAAACTGAACCCGTTCGCCGCCATCGCCGCCATCGCCTTCCTGGTTGGTGCAATGTTTGCCCCAGCGACGCATGCGGCTGTCGCTTCTGATGATGGCGCCCATGGTTCAACTACCTATCAGGCCGAGCAAGGCTGGGATACGGGTGAAGAAGATACCGACGATGAAGAAGAAGGAACTCAGCAGCCGGGCTGGTAAACCCCGCTGACAGCGCTGCCCTGAATGACATCTCAGGGTGAAGCCTTACAAGGACGTGACGTCAAAAGCCCGGCTCTGCCGGGCTTTTGCGTTGAAAGATGAGCCTTTTCACATTCTTCACGGCACGAACACCGGTGTAATGGGACAGTATTTACCTGTCACTGCCATCGGGGTAGTGTTCGGTATCCTGTTCACAGAAAAACCATAGATGAAGGAGTTCGGCCATGTCTCAGTCAACCAGACGTCATACGTTAGCGGCAGCACTGGGTGCCGCCATGCTCGCGGGTGCTTCGGCAGCGCCAGTACAGGCAGCAGAAAATCCGTTTGCGGCCAAGGACCTGAGCGCCGGTTACCAGCTTGCCGGTCATCACGACAAGGACGCAGAAGGCAAATGCGGTGAGGGCAAGTGCGGCGAAGGCAAATGTGGTGAAGGTAAATGTGGCGAAGGTAAGTGCGGTGAGGGCAAGTGTGGCTCAGCCTGAGTCTCACGGCATTGATTCAGCAGTAATACACGGCGCAGGCCTCGGCCTGCGCCGTGGTCTTATGGCACCGCTGTCAGAGCACGTTGATGCGGTAGCCTCGACCGTGGATTTCATGGAAGTCGCACCCGAGAACTGGGTGGGGCTTGGCGGGCGCTGGAAGCGGCGTTTCGCGGAGTTTTCAGGGCAGTATCCGCTGGTCAGTCATGGCCTGTCGTTGTCACTGGGCGGACCGGAACCGCTGGATATGAGCTTCCTCAAGGATGTCCGGCACTTTTTGCGTGACAACAAGGTGCGCTGTTACACCGAACACCTGAGCTATTGCAGCGATCACGGACACCTGTATGACCTGATGCCGATTCCGTTTACTGAAGAGGCGGTGCGCTACGTAGCCGGCCGCATTCGGCAGGTGCAGGATTTTCTCGGGCAGCGCATCGGCATCGAGCATGTCAGTTATTACGCTGCGCCCGGCCAGGAAATGAGTGAGCTGGAATTTGTTCGCGCCGTGCTGGACGAGGCGGATTGCGGTCTGCTGCTCGACGTCAACAATGCCTATGTCAACAGCATCAATCATGGTTACGACGCGGCGCAGTATATCAGTGGCCTGCCGGGCGAACGCATTATGTACGTGCATGTCGCTGGCCACTTTGATGAAGCGGCAGATCTCAAGGTTGATACCCATGGCAGTGCGGTAACCGACCCGGTCTGGGACTTGTTATCCCATGCCTACGACACTTTCGGCGTGTTGCCAACGCTACTGGAGCGGGATTTCAATTTTCCGTCGGTGCCAGAGTTGCTCTCTGAGGTGCGGCACATTCGTGCATTGCAGGTGGCATCACGATGACAGACACGGATTTCCAGCGCCTGCAGCGCCAGTTTGCCGGGCACCTGCGCGATCCGGAGCAAAGCCCGCCGCCTGAGGGAATCGAAGATCGGCGGCTGCAGATATACCGCGATCTGTTTTTCAACAACCTGGATAATTTTCTGCGCACGGGATTTCCCGTGCTGCACAGCCTGCTGCCAGCGCTCCGCTGGCAAAGGCTGGTGCGCGACTTCATGCGCGAGCATACCTGCCACTCGCCGTATTTTCGTGACATTCCTGAAGCGTTTCTGGCTTTTCTCGACACCGGGCAGGCGCAGATTACTGACGATCTGCCATTTGCCTTGCAGCTGGCCCATTACGAGTGGATGGAGCTGGTGCTGGACACCCGTGATGTGACCCTGCCTGACTGTGACCCGACGGGCGACCTGCTTGCCGGGGCACCAGTGATGTCGCCATTGGCAGAAGTGCTCAGCTATGACTGGCCGGTGCACCAGATCGGCACCGCATACCGGCCAGAGGCGCCGTTGCAGGCGCCGGTGTGGCTGCTGGTCTATCGGGATGCGGCTGACAGCGTGAGGTTCATGGAAATCAACGCGGTAACCGCCCATCTGCTGACCCTGATTGCAGAGCAGCCAGGGCGCACGGGTGAAGCGCAGTTGCGGCAGTTGGCCAGTGATATGGGCCACCGGGATGTTAAAGCAGTCTTGAATTTTGGTGCTGATCTGCTGGCCGGGCTGCAAGAACGGGGTGTTCTGCTGGGCGTAGTGCCTGATAGCGGTAAGGACGGCCCGAAATCGTGACGGTGGGATGTCCCGCCAGGGGGCTCTCAGCTCGCTGGCCGATCATCGCAGGCCTGTTATACTCCGGCAGTTGCGGAGCTGCCGGGGAGGCAGGGTGAGACAAGTCAAAGCATTATTGATAGCGCTGTTGGGGGTATCGAGCCTGTTGTCTGCGGGCGCATCGGCCGACTATGCCGACGCGGTCCGTGCCGCCGAGGCCGGAGAGCGCTATCAAGGCGCTGCCGCGCACCCCAGCGACCCCTGGGAAGCCATGAACCGGCGCATCTTTTCCTTCAACGAAACGGTTGATACCTATACGCTCAAGCCCGCCGCCAAGGTATACCGCCGAGCCGTGCCCCGTTTCATTCGCCGCCCTGTGGGCAGTTTTTTCGAGAACCTGCG
This sequence comes from Alcanivorax sp., assembly GCA_022565695.1. Classification (GTDB taxonomy): domain Bacteria; phylum Pseudomonadota; class Gammaproteobacteria; order Pseudomonadales; family Alcanivoracaceae; genus Isoalcanivorax. Next base: position 220,079 of record JAIUME010000003.1, read on the forward strand.
TGATTTTCGCAGCGGGGTAAACAATATCCTGCAATGGCGCTGGCGCGATGCCGGCCATAACCTTGGCCGCTTCGGCCTCAATACCACGCTGGGTGTGGGTGGCTTTTTCGATGTGGCGACCAGCGTCGAGCTCACCAAGCGTGACAGTGACTTCGGCATCACCCTGGCGCGCTGGGGTGTGCCCGAGGGGCCCTACCTGATGTTGCCGGGATTGGGCCCTTCCACGTTGCGCGATACGCCGGCCATGTACCCGGATTATTACCTGAGCCCCAGCCGCCACATCGACCATACGATGACGGCCTGGACTTACAGGGGCGTATTTCTGCTGGATGTGCGAGCCAGAGTGCTGGATTTTGAAGACGCCATCAGTGGAGACCGTTACGCGTTCTTGCGGGATTTCTATCTTCAGAGCCGTCGCACTGCAGCAGGGCAGAGCTCGGCGGATGACGACTTCGAGTTTGGCGAGGACATGGATGACTGGGATGACGATGATTGGTGAGGCTGGTGATCTGTGAGGTCAGTGCCCGCGAATCAGATGTCTGGCACGAATGAAGTCGCTGTGTGCCACATATAACAGGTCCGCTACCTTGCGGATGACATACTCTTCATGGGGATGTGTTTCCCCGTCAGCATGGGCCACCGCCCACATATCCACAATCAGTTCCAGACGCTGCTCGGCAGACCAGTGAGCACGCAGTGAGCGCGTGAACTGAAAATAGTCCGTAGCATCCTCGGCGGCGGTTTCTGCCTGGTGCAGCTTTTCCTTTACTTGCGATCTGGGCAGCTGCCAGCGTTGCTCCAGGCGATCAAGCAGCGTGTCGAGTTCGTCATCGTCGATCTGCCCGTCGGCCCGCGCTACTTCGTAGAGCAGCGCCGCAGCTGCCAGGTGCAGGTCCTGCTTGTCGGCCTCGGGGGCCGAGGCCTGGCCGAGCAACTGCCGCAGCATACCGATCATGCCAGCAACGCCTCCAGTGCCTCCTGGTCCCTGGCAAAGCGCCGGATGCCGTCGCTGAGCAGGTCACAGGCCATGGGGTTGTCATTCATGGCCCAGCGGAACCGGGCCTCATCAAGCGGCGCCACTGCGGAGGCCTCCGGACTGTCATCTGCGGGCACCACCGTGTCCACATCCAGTTGCCGGATCAGCTCGCCGTTGTCGCTCTCCAGGGTTTCCAGCAGGGCAGGGCTGATGGTCAGACGGTCACAGCCTGCCAACGCCTCGATCTGACCGACATTGCGGAAACTCGCGCCCATCACAATGGTGTCCAGGCCCTGGCTCTTGAGTGTGTGGAAGATGGCCTTGACCGATATCACGCCAGGATCAGTGTCAGCACTGTCGACGACCGTACCGTGCTTGACGTACCAGTCGTAGATGCGCCCGACAAACGGAGAGATCAGCGTGGCGCCATGCTGGGCCGCAGCCAGCGCCTGCTCCAGACAGAACACCAGCGTCAGGTTGCAGCGAATGCCTTCCTGCTCAAGGATGGCGGCGGCCTGTATGCCTTCCCATGTGGCAGCGATCTTGATCAGGATACGGCCGGTATCGACCCCCAGCTCGCGATACAGTGCGATCAGGCTGCGGGCGCGCTCAACGGTGGCCATGGTGTCGAAGGAAAGCCGTGCATCCACTTCGGTGGAGACCAGGCCGGGCACCGTACCGAGAATGGTGCGGCCGGTCAGGGTCGCAAAGGCATCACAGCGCAGGGCAATATCGCCCTCCTGACCCAGTTGCCGGGCCAGCACAATGGCGTCTTCGAGCAGACCCTGATAGCGCGGCTCACGGGCGATGGCCAGCAGCAGTGACGGGTTGGTGGTGGCATCTTCGGGCTTCAGGGCGCGGATGCTATCCATGTCTCCGGTGTCAGCGACCAGAGTGCTCCACCTGGCCAGTTGTGCACGTTTGCTTGTCATGAGGTCAGCCTGCTTCCTGTAGCCGTTTCAAATGAATTACCTTGCGACGCTGTATTACCCGGACATGTTGCCCGAACAGGTGACAAGCGTGCGTTAACGCGGCACAAGCCGCAAGGCCTCCTGCAGCACATCCGGCGTCGCATCGGGCAGATGGGCCCGGGTGCTCAGGTGGCGGCGGAAGGCGCGCGCGCCGGGGATACCCTGGAACAGGTTCAGGACATGGCGCAGCACATGCTTGGGATGCACCCCGTCGGCATAGCGTTGCGCCACATAGGGCAGGAACGCCTCTACTACGCTGTGGCGGTCAGTGCAGGGGGCCGGCGCGCCGAACAACAGCGGGTCCGCCTCGCACAGAAACCAGGGGTTCATGTAGGCCTCCCGGCCGATCATCACGCCATCCACCTGATCCAGATGTTCGCGCACGGCTTCCAGGGAGCGTATGCCGCCGTTGATGATGATTTCGCAGTCCGGGAAGTCCTGTTTGATGGCGTAGGCGCGCTCGTAGACCAGCGGCGGTATGTCACGGTTTTCCTTCGGGCTGAGCCCGGCAAGAATCGCCTTGCGGGCATGAATGGTGAAGCTGTGACAACCCGCCTGACGCACGGTATCCACAAAGGTATGCAGAAACGCGTAGTCATCCTGATCATCAATACCGATGCGGCTCTTGACGGTCACCGGCAACGGCACGGCCGCAGCCATGGCCGCCACACAGTCCGCCACCAGCCCCGGATGTGCCATCAGGCAGGCACCGAAGCGGCCTGACTGAACCCGGTCGGAAGGGCAGCCCACATTGAGATTGATCTCATCATAGCCGTAATCGGCACATATTCTGGCTGCCTCAGCCAATTGCGCCGGATCACTGCCGCCCAGCTGCACCGCCACCGGGTGCTCCAGCGCATCAAAGCCGAGCAATGTGTCGCGGTGCCCGTGAAGGATGGCAGGGGCTGTGACCATCTCGGTGTACAGCAGGGTATGCCGGGTGATCAGCCGACACAGATAGCGAAAATCGCGACTCGTCCAGTCCATCATGGGTGCAACGGACAGCCGCCGGTTCAACGTTACGGGGGCTGTTGCGCTGGATGGGGAGAGGTCGGACGGCTGGGAAGGCATGGCGATGTCAGTCTGGTCTGTTCGGAGGGGCATTATTGCACACACCCCGGCGAGCCGGTGAGGGCAGGCCGGGGGATGCTACACGCTCTATTCTTCTACGGTGATCGTGATGGTCTCGGACAGCACCGGCGGATCATGGGGAATATGCAGGTGGTCGCCCAGCAACAGCTGCAACCGGTGGGTGCCCGGTGGCAGCTCGAGCTCAGTCTCGGTCTGACCGCCGCCAAAATGCACCACCTGATCCGTCGCGGGCAGCGGGAAATCCATGGCCGGCAGTTCGTCCAGGTTGATCAGCAGGTGATGATGGCCGGCATTATCCTGCTCTTCGCCGGCGGGCACCACTTCCATACCCTCCAGACCAAAGCTGACGGTTACCGGGCTGCTGACCGTATCGCCGTCTGCCGGGCTGATGAAGAACACCCGGGCATCGTCCGGTGCTGTGCTGCGAGGCAGGCCGGAGGACTCGCCGCGAGTGGCTTCCGGGGCCTGATCGGGGTGGCTGTGCGTTGCATGGGCGGCAGACTCGTCATGCGTTGTTGACGCGGGCTCTGACGGGTCATTGTCGGAACACCCGCTAATCAGCATGCCACCCGCCACGAGGCCGGCAACAAGGCTCATATGATGTCTTCTCTGCATCAGGTATACCCCTTGTCTGTCTAGGCTATCGGAGCGCTACTTTATCATGAATGTGAATCATTGTGCGTGGGGGCGATACCGGCGCCCAAGGCAGGTATAATCCGCGCCAGCCAGAAATGCCCGGCCCTGAATGACTGGAGTTTTCATGACCGTTCGTACCCGCGTTGCACCGTCACCCACCGGCGATCCCCATGTTGGCACGGCCTATATCGCGCTGTTCAATCTCTGTTTCGCACGCCAGCACGGCGGCGAGTTCATTCTGCGTATCGAGGATACCGACCAGGCACGCTCCACGGCAGCATCGGAACAGGCCATCTTCGACGCGTTGCGTTGGCTGGGATTGAGCTGGGACGAGGGCCCGGATACAGGCGGCCCACACGGTCCTTACAGGCAGAGCGAGCGCGGCGATATATACCGTGAGCATGCGCAACGCCTGCTGGACAGCGGCCACGCATTCCGCTGCTACCGCACCCCGGAAGAGCTGGATCAACTGCGCGAGGCACTCAAGAGCGGCGGCGAGCAGCGGGCACTGAAAGCCAGTGACCTGGAGCTGCCTGCGGACGAGATTGCACGCCGCGAGGCGGCAGGCGCCCCCAGCGTGGTGAGAATGCGCGTGCCGGAGACCGGCCGTTGCCCGGTGGAAGACATGCTGCGCGGCACCGTAGAGCTGGACTGGTCACTGGTGGATGCACAGATCCTGATGAAGTCTGACGGCATGCCCACCTATCACCTGGCCAACGTGGTGGATGACCACCTGATGGGCATCACCCATGTGATCCGGGGTGAGGAGTGGTTGAACTCCGCGCCCAAGCACAAGCTGCTGTACGAGTATTTTGGCTGGGACATGCCGGTGCTGTGCCACATGCCGCTGTTGCGCAACCCGGACAAGTCCAAGCTCTCCAAGCGCAAGAACCCGACCAGCATCAGCTACTACCGCCAGAAGGGATACCTGCCCGAGGCGCTGGTCAATTACCTCGGCCGCATGGGCTGGTCCATGCCGGATGAGAAAGAAAAGTTCACCTTGCCGGAGATGCAGGCTGCATTCGATATCAAGCGTGTGTCCCTGGGCGGCCCGGTGTTCGATGTGGAGAAGCTCTCCTGGCTCAACGGCCAGTGGCTGCGCGAGCTGGACGACAACGCGTTCCTGGATCAGCTGCAGCAGTGGCTGTTCAACCGCGAGCATGCGCTGGCGGTGATTCCGCATATCAAGAGCCGAGTGGAGACATTGAGCCAGGTGGTGGAGAAGGCGGGATTCTGCTTCGGCGATGCACCGGCCATTACCGAAAACAGCTTCGTGCATAACCAGCACCCGCCAGAAGACATGAAAGAGTGGCTGCAGTACCTGCTCTGGTCACTGGAATCCCTGCGCACCTGGGAGCGGGATGCCATCTTCGCTGAAGCCAAAAGCCTGGCCGACGGCCTCGGGGTCAAGGTCAAGGATTTCCTGTTCCCGGTCTTCGTCGCCATTGCCGGTACGGCAGCCAGTTTCTCGGTGGTAGACAGCATGGCGCTGATCGGGCCGGACCTGTCCCGGGCGCGTTTGCGCGAGGCGATAGAGGTGCTGGGCGGGGTGTCCAAGAAGCAGGGCAAGAAGCTGGAGAAACAATGGCTTGCACTGCGCTCGGACCAGGCTGATCAAGCAATAGACGATCAGTAATGGATCAAGTGCCATTTGCTTGACAGCCTCCGGGCTGCTGCTACAATGCGCAGCCTCAACCGGGGCTGCTGCTGCCGGTTGCAGTAAGACCAGCGACGATCCCCACGGGGGCGTGCACAAATCTGGGGCCATAGCTCAGCTGGGAGAGCGCTACAATGGCATTGTAGAGGTCGGCGGTTCGATCCCGCCTGGCTCCACCAGATTTCAGGCCAGACTCAAGTCCAGAAGGTTTCGTCCCCTTCGTCTAGAGGCCTAGGACACCGCCCTTTCACGGCGGTAACAGGGGTTCGAATCCCCTAGGGGACGCCATAAAAGAGCAAGCCCGCTTCGCGAGAAGCGGGCTTTTTCTTTTTCTGGCCTCCCACCCTCCAGAAGCACCCCTTCAGCCCCATACCGATCCACCGAGTTGCCATCATATGTTGTGCCGGGCAGTATCCGGGCAAGGTTACAGGCTTTGACGTGCTCCGCTCCTCCAGAGCATGGCCTCGCAGGCGGACAGGGCAGGCCGCCGGACGTACGAATGGCTGAACCTGGTAGCTGGCCATGCGGGCAGTGCCCTTGGGGGCCTCTACCAAAGGAGATATATCATGGAGCGATTTGATATTCGCACCGCACTTTCGACCCTTGGCAAGCTTGAGATATCCGAAAGCACCACTGCCGAGGAGGCGGGCGCGGCCATGAAGGCGCTCGCCGACTTCAATCAGTGCATGATGGGCCTCGTCAACTTCTCTGGTCGCACTCCGTGGGAGCGTCATCCCGATGATGAGTTGCTGCACATCCTGGAAGGTGAAGTGGATATAACATTGCTACTTGTGGATGGTGGCGAACGGCACATTACCTTGCACGCAGGCAGCGTGTTCATCGTTCCCGCGCATCTCTGGCACAACCAGTACTCTCGTAGCGGTACCAAGCTCTTGTTCGTTACCTCGCAGCAAGGCAATGAGGAATCGACCGAAGAAGATCCTCGTCAACAATAATGAAGGAGCTTCAATGCTGAATGGCCCGATTTCGGAATTTGATCGGCAAGTGGATGTGTTGTCTCAAAGGATAGGCAATAACATTATCGGGTATGACCTTTCGACATTCCAGAAACAAGCCTCTGAGCTTCGGCTGAAGGTTTGCGAACTTGATGCTGATCAGGGTGTGAGGGAAGGAAATATCCCTGTGGTAATCGCTTTCAGGAGGCAGGTTGCCTCCTGCGATGAATTGATGCGTCAGCTGCACCACAAGAACCAGGAAGGTTACGTGGAGATGACGCCCAAGCACCCTGATGATTTCCGGGATATCGAATCCCTGGCTATCCCTGAGGCTGACCTCTACGTGTTATGGGATGTCGATACGGGCGGGGCAATGCTCAATATCAGCCCCGCTGACAGTGTCGATATGCTCGCGAGCAAGGGACGAACGCCTTTGACGATGTATGAGGGCGTTCAGTGCGCATTGGCCATCCCTGAAATTTTGACCGACAAGCAACGTTTCAATGCAATCCAGATGCCCGGGTCACGTATCGAGGGCGATCAACGAGTGCCCTCCATCTGGATCAGCAAGGGCGCGCCACGCCTGGGCTGGTGCTGGTTCGGCAACATTCATACCTGGTTGGCTACTGCATCATGCAAGTCCAGGGTTGGAGTGGCCTGAACGTCCTTGTCGTGCTCACACTGCTTGATGGCAGCCAGCGTGTCTGAGGGCAGGCACCGAGCAGCAGGAGAGTGAAATGGATACTGAGATACGGCAGGAGCCATGGAGCCATGGGGTCAGGTCTTGATTTTCTCATCCGCGTCTGAACCCGCCGAGCTTTCTTTTCGCGACTTGCTGAATGATAGTCATTCGGTGTTGGGCTATCTGACGGGGTGTCGTCTATGACGTCTGGGCTGACGCAAATGGTATGCCTGCCAGCGCGCAACAACATTAAGTTGATAGTGCACACTGAAGGGGTGATAGTCATCCTGAGGCATGGCTCAATTCAATGGATAGACATTCCGGTTTTCGGGCAGCCCATAAAATTGAGGAATGGATTATGAAAAGAGTAGAAGGGAAGGTGGCTGTCGTAACTGGTGGTGCGTTGGGAATTGGTCGTGCAGCTTGTCTGCTACTGGCCAGAGAAGGAGCAAGAGTCGCGGTAACAGATATAATTGATAAGGAGGGAGGAGAGGTAGTAGAGGAGATAAGGAGGTCTGGTGGGCTTGCACAGTATTGGCATGTGGATACTTCAAATGAAGATGAAGTTCGAGACGCTTTTTCCAATATAGCCAGTGAATTTGGTTCAATAGATATACTGGTTAACAATGCTGGTATCGCAGGAGTTAACAAGCCCACTCATGAAGTTTACGAAGAGGAATGGGATAAAGTCATGGGTGTGAACGTCAAGGGCGTTTTCTTTTGTACAAAACATGCAATCCCATGCATGAAGAAAGCCGGCGGGGGAAGCATTATCAACATGTCTTCCATATATGGAATTATAGGTGCTGCAGATCTTCCTCCATATCACGCCTCAAAAGGAGCCGTTAGACTTATGACCAAGAATGATGCGCTACTTTATGGGAAGGATAATATTAGAGTTAATTCCATACATCCGGGATTTATATGGACGCCGCTGGTGCAGGAGCTGGCTAAAGATTCGCCGGATGGAGTAGGGGCATTCAGAGATCAGCTTGACAGCCTCCATCCGATCGGTCACGTCGGCGAGCCCGAGGATATTGCCTTTGGCGTTCTGTATCTTGCCTCTGATGAGTCAAGATTTGTTACTGGTAGTGAGCTGGTCATAGATGGCGGTTATACCGCTCAATAAAAATCAGGGGCGCCCTCCGCAGGGCGCCCCTGACAAGCGATGCACAACGAACGGTTCAGAACAGGTAGCTGTTTAGTCTTCCTTCCTCGCTCACGCCAATAGCCTGCCGCGCGTCGTTATCAATGACAAAGCCGTTGATCAGGTCACCGAAATAGGCTCTGTTGTTACCCAGACGCACCACCGGACTCGAAGTGCCCTTATCCAGGTCTATGCGCTGAACATTGCGTTGTCCATTTTTCAGGATCAGGTTGGTGCCGTGGAGGCTGTATTGGTTGACACGGTCGGTGTTGACCACATACTGCTGCGTGCCATGGCTCATATCCAGCCCCAGCGTTGCTTCGCTGCCGATCACCACCAATGTGTTCTGGTGCAGCGCTGTGCCGAGAAGCAGGCCCGTGCCTGCATCGGCATGATTGAGGCGATAGCGTTGCTCGCCCGTTGCCAGATCCAGCCCATTGACCTGTTCGCGCTCAACCACGATGACCAGACCACCCTTGATCACCGGCGGGCTGACCACCATGGGGCCCGTGCGCCAGGTTGAGGCCAGATCTTCCTGTTGCCACAGGGTGGCGCCGTTGTCGGCATTCAATGCCCGAACGCCGACGCTGCCCCCGAAAATGCGGCCGTGACCGGTCACCAGCACTGTGCCTTGGTGCACTCCCAACCCGTTGTACTGGCCGCGGGCAGGTTCACTGGCCCAGAGCTGCTGACCCGTGCGCAGGTCACGTTTCTCCACGATGGCTTCTGGCACGACCGCTGCATCACCGAGCATGCCGCCAAGGGCTCCGGCAGCACCACCGGCTATCGCGCTGGCGATATAGACACTGTTGCCGTCCAGTACGATATGGTGGTCGTTTTCATCCCGTCGGTTATTGTCGGCCTGCCACAGCCTGTTGCCATTCCTCAAGTCGAAGGCCTCCAGAGGGCTGCCGTCCACCAGGACGATATCGCCGCCAACGATCAGGCCGCCAGTGCGACGACCACTGTGTTGTGCCAACCAGCGGAGTTGACCGTTGGGGCGGATACGCGCCAACGAGTTGCCTTGAGAAAATGACAGGTCTCCGATACTGGTATGCCCGCTAACCACCAGATAATCCCCGCCTGGCAGGACATGCACGTCAGCAATGCCGGCACCGAGAAATTCCGCAAACCGTGCCTTAACCTGACCGGTACGGGGGTCCATCATCAGCAGTCCGTCGAAGGTTTTGAAAAAGACATCCCGAGAGCCGGGGATTTCGTGTACCACGCGCTCCATGAATGCCGCTGTGCGTGCGCGCCGCTCCACGGGTGTCTCCGCTTCATGCTGGGCGCCCAGTGCACTGGCAAGGGCCCGCCCTGCGCGACCTGCGGCCTCCTGAATCAGGCCTTCGTATTTACTCAGGCTGTAGGCATGATCGGAAGAGGCCCATAGCTGCTCACCTGTACGCGCATCCACCGCAACGATACGCTCGCGGGCTTTGCGATAGTCAAACATCCAGAAGGTGGATGACGCCTCAAGGGGGGCGATGTCGTACACATCCGACCAGAGCAGAGAGTCAAGAGAAACAGACTCCGTGCCGCGCCCGGTTTCCACCTCGACCCCGACGCTCGTTCCACTGCGCAGGAAGGCATCCCAGAATGACTCGGGAAAGGCGGCAACGCGCTGTCCGTTGTTGGTATCGAGCAGGTAGACAGACTTGTTGCTGGAGACCACCAGGCGCTGGCTCACATCCATCATATGCACTGAGCCCAGCGGAGCAACCCGGACATCGCCCTGCCAGGCAGGATTAACGTCCGATGGGGCCAGTGTCGTGCAGGCGCTGAATACCATAACGTTTGCACCGATCAGTGCCATTCTTTTGATAGCTCTCATTTTCAAAATACTCGCTCGTGCGCTGTGAACTCACCATTGATGTTGACGCTGTCACCAACACAACCCTCGGCCGTGCAGAAGTCTTCACTGAAAAGATTCGCACTGAATGTGCCCTTTACCACATTGGAGCTGGACTCGGTGATTGTCAGAGTTCCGGTCCAGGTGTCTGAATCGGAGACATATTCGGTGGAATTGACCACGCCACCGGCTCCGATATGAGTAAAGATCGTGGTGAACACCTCGGTACTGTTGATTTCGAACCCGATATCGTAAGAGCCGACTGGTGGCCGTCCGATGCCGGCACCTCCGTTATCGAGCGATTCAATGGCGATAACCAGGCTGAACGACTGGCTGCCACCACTGCCATCATTGCCAGATAACTCCCAGCGAGCACCGTCTACACCGAAATCATCAAAATCCATGTAGTGGAAGTCCATCATCCCATTGAACTGCCCAGTCACCGCACCGGAAGCGGTAAACGTGACACCTTCCTCGCCCCCCGAACCGCCACCAGGGCCATCGTTGTTGGACGAACTGCTGCTTCCTCCACAACCGGCAGCGGTCAGCATAATTAGCAAAAAGGGCACGACCAACGTCTTGTGACCCATTTTTTTTCTCCATATGATGTATTGGCGGCCTCATTAAAGCGGCAGGCTGAGGTCAAGCTCAATGCCCGGATTGGGCTAACCCTCCGCTCACCCAGGCCGCTCGCGCCAGTCCGGCTGCGTGACAGGCGTTTCGTGTAAGGGAGCTGGCCCGGTGGGTCACACCAGGCATCAGGGAGGGGCAGGTCTTGATTTTCTCAGTCACCTCTAATCTATAGTATAAGCATGACTCAAGGCCTGACCCCGCTGAGACTGCGCATTCGCAGTGCAGGGTTAACGAAGGCGCGCAGAACCATTTCTAAAGACAGGGATCAGTCCATGACTCATGAAGATATGAAGCAGGCAAGAGAACGCTGGTACGCCGCATATTTTGCGGGTGATGTCGGGCACCTTTCCCGGGTTCAGGCAGATAATTTCACGGTGACCACGGAGCATGGCGTCCAGTCCAGAGAGTCTCAGCTTGACGCTATCTATTCAGCCAGGAGCAACGGACGCTGGTTCTCTCAAGGCGCGGAAAAACAGGATACGGAATTGGCATTTGAGGATTCTGATGGCAGCACCCGTGTAACGGGAAAGGGTTTTACCGTATCTGGCCAGGTAGAAGGGCCGGTGGTAGCGTTTTCTGAAACCTGGGAGTGGGATGGCGCCAATTGGCGGGTGGTCAGCCTTCATTATGGCGCGATCCGGAACTTAAATTGACAATTTGCAGTAGCAGGTGGCCGACGATCGCCGAACCTGGGTTCGCTCGGCTGAGTTCTGGCGTTAACCGGAGTGAAACGTATGGGTCAAAGCCTTGCCGATGAATTGGTAGGCATGATGAAAGAGGACCAACAGGTCCTGCAGCAGCTCTTCGATTCAGGTGAACTGCCTTCTGAATCATACCACCCACGGATGAAAGCGCTGCACGAGAAACATGCCTCCCGCCTGAAAGAAATCATTCGCAACAACGGTTGGCCCGGCATGTCGCTAGTGGGAGAAGACGCTGCCAAAGCGGCATGGCTGATTGCCCAGCATTCTGTTTCAGATTTCGTGTTCATGGCCGAGTGTGCCAGCCTGCTGGAGGATGCTGTCGCTGCGGGTGATGTGGCGGGTTGGCAGTTGGCGTTCCTTCAAGACCGGGTATGTACGTTGTCCGGCAGGCCTCAATGCTACGGTACCCAGTTTGATATTGATGCGGAGGGATGGCCAATACCCTTTCCCATTGAGGATGGAGATACGGTGAATGAGCGTCGGGCGCGTCTCGGGCTGAACTCCCTGGAAGAGCGCCAGGGACAGATGATGGAGCAGGAGCGCAAGCGTCGCGCCAATATCGAGAAAGCCCGCTAGCCGAATGCGGCACCCAGGCCCTGGTCACCATAAAGCGGCGGGCTGAAGTCAAACTCAATGCCCTGATTGGGCTAACCCGTCACTCACCCGGGTGACTTGGGCTAGCCCAGCTGGGTGATAGGCATACCGACCATTCACGTGTCAAATACCCGGCATGATGCAGTACCACCCATTGCACCGGGAGCGACCATTGTGATCAGGATCCCCTATCAAACCTTCTCGGGAATAACATTGTTGCTGGCAGCGACATCATTCCTTGCCGCCTGCGGCGGGTCTTCATCTGGCGGCAGTGGCTCTGCCTTGCCTGCACCACAGGGCTTGTCTGCACAGGCGCTTAACGCCAGCGCATTGCTCGACTGGTCCGAGGTGGACGAGGCCTCCTCGTACAACATCTATTACTCGACAGATCCTGATATCGATATCAACAATCCCGGCACCGGGGGTAGCAACTGGGACTGGATCAGCGATGTTACTCCGCCACATACCCTGGACACGCTGGAGAATGGCGTTACCTACTACGTAGTGGCCACGGCAACGAATGGCGGGCGAGAAAGCCAGGCCAGCGATGAAATCGCCATTACTCCGCAGGCAGGCATCAGCGGACGGGTGATCCAGACCTCCGCGCGCACCGTTTCTGCCGACTCCTACATGCATTCGTTGAACACAACCATGTGTGCCGATAGCATGATCGCTGCCGGCGGCGGTTTCCGGATCACCAGCAGCGACAATGATGCCGCCTTGCGCATTCACTCCTCGTTCCCCACCCGTACCGGCGCAGCCGGCTCTCAAACCTATGGATGGACTGCGCGTGCTTTTAATGAAAACAGCGCCGTGCAAGGCTCGCTGACGGTTGAATCCCAGATCGTATGTATTGACGAGCCGGATAACTTTGAGTCGGTAAGCAACACAGGTCTCACTCTTGACGGAAACAGCAGCGATGTCCTCGAGTCTGAATGCTCACAAGGCAACGTCGCCATAAGCGGCGGCGGATTTCTCGGCGGCGTAAACCATGTAGACCCGGGCATCCGCCTCGCTTATTCGCAACGCGATACCGACGATGAGGCCATCTGGCGCACAACGCTGCATAACGTCAGCCCTGATGGGCACACAAACATCAGAGCCGACGCCATCTGCGCAAGCCCGCTGCGGGGCCTGTCAAGGGAAACCTCTTTCACCATCCGGCCCGAGGACTTCGTGCCTGCTGGCACCTACGGTGAGCATCTTGTTCGTTGCCCTGCAGGCCAGTCAGTACTCCACGGCGGGCTCTATCGTCTGGGCGGCGCTGAAAATCAACCCACGGATCTTGTGCTGCAACAAAGCTATGCCGATACCGATAGCCAGGATCGTGATATCTGGCGTGTGCGGGTTTACAACAGCGCGGCAGAAGCACGCCCGATGGGTGCCTACGCCATGTGTGTAGACAGTGATGACTGAAGCTGGTGGCTCGCGGCGGCAGCGAGCCCGTCGGCACTGTGGCCGCTACGCTATCGGAGATGCCGGCCAGCCATGAAAGGAGAGGGCGTTACCAGTCTCAAGCGCCAAGCGACCAATATCCTTGCTGATCTGCACGAATGCAGTTACGCAATTTTCTTCTGGATACGGAACTGGTCGGATAGCCGCTGGTTGCCTGTGACCTGTCAATCCCGGTCATAGCCCAACCCTTGTGGGGTGTTATAGGGTTTGTCGAGCATTTGACAACCTGATACCCGGAGGCAAGGATGGCACAGGCCGACACACTCCCGTTTGACCCTGCTGAGCTGGGGGCCTGGCTGGCGCAACATGTCGAGGGCTTCCGTGGCCCGATCCGGCTGACCCGCTTCCCGGGTGGGCAGTCCATCCCGTCCTGGCGGATCGACGCAGCCTCCGGCATTTACGTTCTGCGCCGCAAACCGGACGGCCCGGTGCTCAAGGGCGCCCACAGTGTGGAGCGCGAGGCACGTGTGCAGCAGGCGCTGGCGGGTCAGGGGTTTCCGGTGCCACGGGTATATGCGCTGTGTGAAGACCCGGCGGTGCTCGGCACTGCGTTTTATGTCATGGATCATGTCGAAGGCCGCATCTTCTGGGACCCGACTTTCCCGGAGGTGGCGACATCGGAGCGCGCGGCCTACTTCGATGCCATGAACGCCACGCTGGCACAGCTGCACGGCATTGATCCGGCGGCAGCGGGACTGGGTGACTATGGCAGGCCGGAGAATTTCCTTGCGCGTCAGATCGGGCTGTGGTCCAGGCAGTATCTGGGCGACCCTGAAGCGGGGCAAGACCCGAACATGGACGCGCTGGTGCGTGATCTGCCGGAGATGATTCCACCGGGGGATGAGGTAGTGGTGGCCCACGGTGATTTTCGCTGCGACAACATGATTTTTCATCCCAGTGAGCCACGTGTCATTGCTGTGCTGGACTGGGAGCTGTCGACCCTGGGCCATCCGTTGGCGGATTTTGCTTATCACGCGATGATGTACCACATGCCGTCCAAGGGCATGAACGGTCTCGGCGGTCTGGATCTGGCGTCACTGAATATTCCTGACGAGGCGGCGTGTATCGACGCCTATTGCCAGCGCACCGGGCGCAGCGGCATCGATCACTGGTCGTTTTATATCGCCTTCAATATCTTTCGCCTGGCGGCGATTCTGCATGGCATTCAGGGGCGGGTGCTGCGCGGCACGGCGGCGTCGGCCAGTGCGCGTGAAAGAGCCGCGCTGTATCCGGCGCTGGCGAAACTGGCCAACCAGACGCTCCAGCGCTAAGGGGCAACCCAGCGCTCAGGAGCAGCGGTCAAAGACTCCGGGAATCAGTGGCGGACGCGGCGTGCCTGCAGGCGCTTGAGCAGGCTTGAGGTGTCCCAGCGCCCGCCGCCCATCCGCTGGATTTCCCGGTAGAACTCGTTCACCAATTCTGTCAGCGGTAGCTCGCAACCATTGTCTGCCGCCTCGCGCAGGCAGATATCCAGGTCCTTGCGCATCCAGTCCACGGCAAAACCATGGTCGTACTCGCCCCGGATCATGGTGTCGTGGCGGTGTGTCATCTGCCAGGATCCGGCAGCGCCCTGTGAGACAGCATTGATGACCTGATGCGGGTCCAGCCCGGCGCTTTCAGCAAACGCCATGCCTTCCGCCAGGCCTTGCACGACGCCGGCAACACATATCTGGTTGACCATCTTGGTAAGCTGTCCGGCGCCGCTGTCGCCCATCAGCTGCACGGCCTTGGCGTAGCAGCTGAGCACCGGCCTGGCGCGCTCGAAGCTTTCCTGGCGGCCGCCACACATAATGGTCAGGGTGCCGTTCTCGGCGCCTTGCTGGCCGCCGGAGACCGGCGCATCGAGGAAGTCGTACTCATGCACTCTGGCCAGTGTCGCCAGTTCGCGAGTGATGCTTGCCGACGCCGTGGTGTGGTCCACCAGCAGAGCGCCGGGCTGCATGCCGCAGAGCACGCCCGCGGGGCCTTCTATGACGCTGCGCAGATCATCATCGTTGCCCACGCAGGTGATGACGAGGTCGGCGCCCACGGCGGCTTCAGCGGGGGTGGAGACGAACATGCCGCCAAACCGGTCTACCCAGCGCTCTGCTTTCAATGTTGTGCGGTTATAGACGCAGACCGTATGTCCGGCCTTCTTGAGATGACCTGCCATGGGGTAGCCCATGACGCCCAGGCCGATAAAGGCGATACGCATGCTCATCCGCGCGCTCCGTCAGGTTGATACCGAATGCTGCAAGCTTCCGGGTTCAGCGGTGAGGGTGCAAGTGCTTGAGAGAAGGGATAAACAAAAAAGCCGCCCGAAGGCGGCCTTGTTGTTAATGCCCGGCTGTTCATGCCGGCAGGGCGCTACTCAGCGCTTGTCTGCGGGGATGAAGGATCGCTCGGTCGCACCGGTGTAGAGCTGGCGCGGACGGCCGATCTTGTACGGGTTGGAGATCATCTCGTTCCAGTGTGCAATCCAGCCCACGGTGCGGGACAGGGCGAAGATCACGGTGAACATGGAGGTCGGGATGCCGATGGCGCTCAGAATGATGCCTGAGTAGAAATCCACGTTCGGGAACAGTTTCTTTTCCTTGAAGTAGGGGTCGCTCAGGGCGATCTCTTCAAGCTTCAGGGCCAGTTCCAGTTTCGGATCGTTGACGCCCAGCTCTTTGAGTACTTCGTGGCAGGATTCGCGCATGACGCTGGCGCGCGGGTCGTAGTTCTTGTAGACCCGGTGGCCAAAGCCCATCAGCTTGAACGGGTCTTGCTTGTCCTTGGCCTTGGCAATGTACTTCTCGATGTTGGAGACATCACCAATCTCGTCCAGCATGTTCAGCACAGCTTCGTTGGCGCCGCCGTGAGCCGGGCCCCAGAGTGCGGAGATGCCCGCTGCAATACAGGCAAACGGGTTGGCACCGGAAGAGCCAGCCAGGCGCACCGTGGAGGTGGAGGCATTCTGTTCATGGTCGGCGTGCAGGATGAAGATGCGGTCCATGGCCTTGGCCAGGGTGGGGCTGATCTTCGATTCTTCGCACGGCGTGCCGAACATCATGTGCAGGAAGTTCTCCGAATAGGAGAGATCGTTGCGCGGATACATGAACGGCTGACCCACCGCGTACTTGTAGCACATGGCGGCGATGGTCGGCATCTTGGCGATCAGGCGCATGGCCGTGATTTCGCGATGCTTGGGGTTCTTGATGTCGGTGGAGTCGTGATAGAAGGCAGACAGAGCGCCAACGACACCACACATGACGGCCATCGGATGCGCGTCACGGCGGAAGCCACGGTAGAAGAACTGCAGCTGCTCATGAACCATGGTGTGGTTCTTGATGGTGCTGACAAACAGTTCTTTCTCTTCCGCTGAAGGCAGTTCACCGTGCAGCAGCAGGAAGCAGACTTCCAGGTAGTCCGACTGGCTGGCCAGCTCTTCGATGGAGTAGCCGCGGTGCAACAGCTTGCCGACTTCGCCATCAATATAGGTGATCTTCGACTCGCAGGATGCGGTGGACGTAAAACCCGGGTCAAAGGTAAACAGTTGGCTGCCAGTCAACGGGCCGACGTCTACAACGTCCTGGCCCAGGGATGGGGAGTATACCGACAGAGCGATATCCTCACGGCCGTCCACCTTGAGGATGGCTTTTTTCTCGGTCATGGAAATCTCCTACGCGGGGGCATCAGGGGTGCCCACTTTCAGGGAATCGCGGGTCTGTGACCCGGGTTCCTTACTGTACGGCGCGGTGCAGAGCGGCGCTGCACGTCAGGCGCGACGGACGTTAAGGTTTTGATACCTCTTTGTCAACGCGCTTGAGCACCTCTGGCACACGTCTGACAAGAGGACCGGCGGGTCACAAATGCAAGAGTAAACAGCGTGTTACGCTCGCTGCCCCGAAAAAGTGCAGCAATATGATAAGCCTATAGTGGTCATGGGCAATTTATACTTTTGGCGATGCTGGCATCAAGGCCTTTGAAAAACAGTGCCTTGGCGATATCGGGGCAGATATTGCGGTTTGTTTTCAGGCAGGGGCAGGGATATACTTCCGCCCCGTCGTGCACCGGCCCGCCCCGGACGGTGCACATGAACCCTGATATTTTCCCGGCGAGTCATTATTGACCCGTATTGGATCCCGGGGTTCCGGACGTTCCCGACAACTGCTCCGACAAAATTGGAGCCCAGCTAATAGTGATGGCTACCGTGAACGACAAGCGACCTGTAAATCTCGATCTCACCACCATCAAGTTTCCGCTCAGCGCCCTGACATCCATTGCGCACAGGATTTCCGGTATTGCCCTGTTCGTGGCATTGCCGATCTTGCTGTGGCTGCTGGATCGCTCTCTGGCCTCGCCGGAAAGCTTCGCCGAAATGAAGACACTGCTCGCGACACCGCTGGCCAAGCTGGTGGTGTGGGGCATTCTTGCTGCATTGCTTTATCACCTGACAGCGGGCATCAAGCATCTGATCATGGACATGGGGATCGGCGAAACCCTGGAGGGCGGCCGTCGCGGCGCTTTCACGGTTGTTGTCGTATCTGTAGTACTGATTCTTCTGGTGGGAGTCTGGGTATGGTAACCAGCGTCACGAGCCTGGGCCGTAATGGCCTTTCCGACTGGCTGGTACAGCGCGTCAGCGCGTATCTGCTGGCTGTTTACGCTATTGGCCTGATGGCTTATCTGTTGTGCAACCCGGGCCTGGAATACGCCGCCTGGTATGCGCTGATGACATCTGTGCCAATGCAGATCATCAATACACTGGTGGTGTTTTCCATCGCCGCCCATGCCTGGGTAGGGCTGTGGACAGTTACCACGGACTATCTTAACGGCCCCCAGCTGGGCCGGTCCGCTACAGGTGTGCGCCTCGGCGTTCAGGCGCTGCTGGTACTGCTGATTCTGGTATATGTCCTCTGGGGCCTTGTGATGATCTGGGGAGGCGCGTAAGTCATGTCGATCAGAACCGTAACGTTTGATGCAGTCATTGTCGGTGGTGGTGGTGCGGGTATGCGCGCGTCGCTGCAGCTGGCCCAGTCCGGTTTCAAGACCGCGCTGATCTCCAAGGTGTTTCCGACCCGGTCGCACACCGTGTCCGCCCAGGGCGGCATCACCTGTGCCATTGCCAGCTCGGATCCTAACGACGACTGGCGCTGGCACATGTATGACACCGTCAAGGGCTCCGATTACATCGGCGACCAGGATGCGGTGGAATACATGTGTTCGGTAGGCCCGGAAGCCGTGTTCGAGCTTGAGCACATGGGCTTGCCTTTCTCCCGTACTGAAGAGGGCCGTATCTATCAGCGTCCTTTCGGCGGGCAGTCCAAGAATTACGGTGAGGGCGGCCAGGCCGCGCGCACCTGTGCTGCGGCGGACCGTACCGGTCACGCGCTGCTGCACACGCTTTATCAGCAAAACGTCAAACACAACACCCAGTTCTACAGCGAATGGTTGGCCGTCGAGCTGGTGCAGAACGCCCAGGGCCAGGTGTGCGGCGTGATCGCGCTGTGCATCGAAACCGGTGAAGTGGTGTTCTTCAAGTCCAAGGCGACCGTGTTCGCGACCGGCGGGGCAGGGCGGATCTATGCCTCTACCACCAACGCGCTGATCAACACTGGCGATGGCATGGGCATGGCCCTGCGCGCTGGCGTGCCGGCGCAGGACATCGAAATGTGGCAGTTCCACCCCACCGGCATCTACGGTGCGGGCACGCTCGTGACCGAGGGTTGCCGTGGCGAGGGTGGCTACCTGATCAACAAGGACGGCGAGCGCTTCATGGAGCGTTATGCCCCCAATGCCAAGGATCTTGCAGGCCGTGACGTGGTGGCCCGCTCCATGATGATGGAGATCCTGGACGGCCGCGGCTGTGGCCCGAACGGCGACCACGTGCTGCTGAAGCTGGATCACCTGGGCGAGGAAGTCCTGCACAGCCGCCTGCCAGGCATCTGTGAATTGTCCAAGACCTTCGCCCACGTGGACCCGGTCAAGGCGCCGGTGCCGGTCGTGCCGACCTGCCACTACATGATGGGGGGTATCCCGGCCAATATTCACGGCCAGGCGCTGCGTCTCAGCGGTGGTCACGATGGCGATGACCAGATCATTGACGGCTTGTTCGCTGTCGGCGAAGTAGCGTGCGTATCGGTACATGGCGCCAACCGTCTTGGCGGCAACTCGCTGCTGGATCTGGTGGTGTTTGGCCGGGCTGCGGGTCTGCATATCGAAGACGCGCTGCGCCAGGGCATGACCCAGGCAGAGCCGTCCTCAGACGATGTCGACAAGGCCATGGCGCGTATGCGGCGCTGGAATGACTCGGACAAGGGCGATTCGGTCACCGATCTGCGCAAAGAGCTGCAGCAGACCATGCAGAACCACTTCGGTGTGTTCCGTAAAGGGGACCTGATGGCCGAGGGCGTGAAGAAGCTGGCTGACCTGCGTGAGCGCATTGCCGGGGCCCATCTGACCGACAAGAGTAATGCCTTCAACACCGCCCGCGTCGAAGCGCTGGAGCTGGACAACCTGCTGGAAGTGGCCGAGGCCACTGCCATCGCTGCCGTAGGTCGTACCGAAAGCCGTGGCGCCCACTCGCGCTATGACTTCCCGGATCGGGATGATGAGAACTGGCTGTGCCATTCCATCTATGACCCGCTGACCAAGCAGCTTGGCAAACGGGCGGTGAACTTTGCGCCGAAGACTGTCGAGACCTTCCAGCCGAAGGTTCGGACTTACTAACGGAGACTCGGGATCATGAAAGTCAGTATCTATCGATACAACCCGGAGACCGACCGCGAGCCCTACATGCAGGACTACGAGGTCGACATCGCAGGCAAGGACCTGATGGTGCTGGACGTTCTGGCCCTGATCAAGGACCGGGACTCCAGCCTGACCTACCGTCGTTCCTGCCGTGAAGGGGTCTGTGGCTCCGATGGCATGAACATCAACGGCAAGAACGGCCTGGCCTGCATCACGCCGCTGTCAGAAGTGGCGCCGGGCGTGCTGGAAGGCAAGAAGCCACTGGTCGTGCGGCCCTTGCCGGGCCTGCCGGTGATTCGTGATCTGGCGGTGGACATGACCATGTTCTACAACCAGTACGAGAAGGTGAAACCCTACCTGATCAACGAGACGCCAGCACCGGCCATCGAGCGGCTGCAGACGCCGGAGGACCGGGCCAAGATCGACGGTCTCTACGAATGCATCCTGTGTGCCTGCTGCTCCACCAGCTGTCCTTCATTCTGGTGGAATCCGGAGAAGTTCCTGGGTCCTGCGGCCCTGCTGCAGTCCTACCGCTTCCTGGCAGACAGTCGCGATCAGGCCACCACCGAGCGGCTCGGGCATCTGGACGATCCGTTCTCCCTGTTCCGCTGCCGTGGCATCATGAACTGTGTCAGCGTCTGCCCCAAGGGGCTGAATCCGACCAGGGCGATCGGCCATATCCGCTCCATGCTGCTTGAGCGGGCGGTGTAGTGCAGGTGTTAGCGCAGTACGAGTAGTGAAGAAAGCGGCCGACAGGCCGCTTTTTTTGGTCCATGGCGAATCAGCGGCCGTTGCAGGGGGCTATCTATAGACCAAAGTCCATGGGAAACGGTCATTTTTTGCCTTTTGCGTCTAACAATAAGGCGTGAAACTCGCTACACTTGTCAGAGGTCGGGGCCACCCCCCACCAACACATATCTGTATCGGTAGAGTCGGCGCTCACAAAGCGCCGGTTCTGTAATTTACACGCGGGAAACGGGCGATCCCCCTGCGCAGTATCTGGCCTCAGGGGGCCTGTCCCTTCTTCCGAGAAGGAACGGACACGATGCAAGACAGTTTCATGCAGCGCCAGTGGGCCTCCTCCCACATCGGGGGCAGCAATGCCGCCTATGTTGATGAACTGTACGAATCCTATCTGACTGATCCCAACTCTGTGCCGGAAGACTGGCGCGCCTACTTCGAAAAGCTCCCCAGCGTCGAAGGTAACGTGGAATCCGATCTTCCCCACGGTGCCGTACGCGAATACTTCCTCCTGCAAGCCAAGAATCGCTCCCGAGTGCAGAAATTCGGCGCCGGTGCTGTCAGCACCGAGCACGAACGACGCCAGGTGCGGGTGCTGCATCTGATTGCGGCATACCGTAACCGGGGGCATCAGGTGGCGAGCCTGGACCCGCTGGGTCTGATGGAGCGTGAGGATGTCGCGGACCTGGAGCTGGCGCACCACGGCCTGAGTCAGGCAGATCTGGATACCGTATTTCAGACAGGCAACCTCTTTATTGGCAAGCCGGAAGCGACCCTGCGGGAGATCGTCGACTGCTTGCGCGGTACTTATTGCTCCACCGTGGGCGCTGAGTACATGCACATCGTCAATACGGCGGAAAAACGCTGGTTGCAGCAGCGCCTGGAGAGCGTGCGCAGCCATCCCCAGTACGGGGATGAAGTGCGCCGCCATATCTTCGAGCGGCTTTCCGCTGCCGAGGGGCTGGAGAAGTATCTCGGCAGTCGTTACCCGGGGACCAAGCGGTTCGGTCTCGAGGGTGGTGAGTCACTGATCCCGCTGGTGGATGAAGTGATTCAGCGTGCTGGCAGCTATGGCGTCAAGGAAATCGTCATCGGCATGGCCCATCGCGGCCGCCTCAATGTGCTGGTCAACACCCTGGGCAAGAGCCCGGCCGATCTGTTCGGCGAATTCGAGGGCAAGACGTTCAACGAGCACGGTTCCGGCGACGTCAAATACCATCAGGGCTTTTCCTCCAACGTGCAGACCCCGGGCGGGGAAGTGCATCTGGCGATGGCCTTCAACCCCTCCCACCTGGAGATCGTCTCCCCGGTAGTGGAAGGCTCGGTGCGGGCACGTCAGGAGCGGCGCTCGGATGGTGACGGCGATCAGGTCGTGCCGCTGCTGTTGCACGGCGACGCAGCTTTTGCCGGCCAGGGTGTGGTCATGGAGACATTCCAGATGTCCCAGACCCGCGGCTTCAAGACCGGCGGAACGGTACACGTGATCATCAACAACCAGGTTGGTTTCACCACCAGCCGTCGTGAAGATGCGCGCTCTACAGAATACTGTACTGATGTTGCCAAGATGGTTCAGGCGCCGATTTTCCATGTCAACGGCGACGACCCTGAAGCGGTGTTCTTTGTCACCCAGGTGGCGATGGATTACCGCATGCAGTTCAAGAAAGATGTCGTCATCGATCTGATCTGCTATCGCCGTCTGGGCCACAACGAAGCGGACGAGCCCTCTGCGACGCAGCCGCTGATGTACAAGAAGATCAAGTCTGTACCGACCACGCGCAGCATCTATGCCGAGCGGTTGATCAGTGCAGGCGTGATCTCCGAGGCAGAAAGCGACCGCATGGCGGAGGAGTACCGGAACAATCTTGACCAGGGCAACCACGTGGTCAAGTCGCTGGTGCGCGAGCCTAACAAGGCACTGTTCGTGGATTGGTCCCCCTACATCGGGCACCAGGTCGCGGATGACTGGGATACCGGCTTCAAGCTCAAGAAGATGCAGGGCCTGGCCACCCAGCTCGAGACATTGCCCGAGGGGTTTGTGGCCCAGCGGCAAGTGAAAAAGATACTGGAAGACCGTCGCAAGATGACGGCGGGCGCGTTGCCGATCAACTGGGGCTACGCCGAGACACTGGCTTACGCCACCCTGATTGATCAGGGGTTTCCGGTGCGCCTGACCGGGCAGGATTGCGGTCGCGGGACTTTCTCTCATCGCCATGCGGTGCTGCACAACCAGAAGAACGGTGAGTCTTACGTACCGTTGCGGCACCTCTATGCAGAACAGCCGGCCTTCGAGATCTATGACACCTTGTTGTCAGAGGAAGCCGTGCTCGCCTTCGAGTATGGCTACGCAACGACCGCGCCCAAATCACTGGTGATCTGGGAAGCCCAGTTCGGTGATTTTGCCAACGGCGCCCAGGTGGTTATCGATCAGTTCATTTCATCCGGTGAAGCCAAGTGGGCCCGCGTCTGCGGCCTGACGCTGCTGTTGCCCCATGGCTATGAGGGGCAGGGGCCTGAGCACTCTTCAGCGCGTCTGGAGCGTTTCCTGCAATTGTGCGCAGAGCACAACATGCAGGTCTGCATGCCCACGACGCCCGCGCAGATATTCCACCTGTTGCGCCGTCAGGCCATTCGCCCGCTGCGCAAGCCGTTGATCGTGATGAGCCCGAAAAGCCTGTTGCGGCACAAGCGCGCGATTTCATCACTGGATGAACTCGCAGGCGGCCGCTTTGAAACGGTGCTCTCTGAACAGGACGAGATTGATGCCGACAAGGTACAGCGCGTCATCCTGTGTAGCGGGAAGGTGTACTACGACCTGTTGGAGAAGCGCGAGGCAGACGGTATTGATGATGTCGCGATTGTGCGCGTAGAGCAGCTTTACCCGTTTCCCGAGGAGCGCCTTTATGAGGTCCTTTCGGCATACAAGAAGCTGAAGACGGTGGTCTGGTGTCAGGAGGAGCCCATGAATCAAGGCGCCTGGTATTGCAGCCAGCACCATATGCGCAACGTGACAACACGGCTTAGCCGCAAGCTCAACCTGCTTTACGCAGGGCGGGATTCGGCGGCGGCTCCGGCGGCCGGTCTGATGTCCCAGCATGTTGCGCAGCAACAGAAGCTGGTGCAGGACGCGTTCGAGATCAAATAATTTCCAGAATTGAATCGGAATCAAGGGCATAACATGTCAATTGAAATCAAAGCGCCACAATTTCCGGAATCGGTAGCCGACGGCACGGTGGCGACCTGGCACAAGAAAGAAGGTGACCAGATCAAGCGTGACGAGCTGCTGGTCGATATCGAAACCGACAAGGTCGTGCTGGAAGTCGTTGCCAATTCGGACGGCGTCCTCGGCAAGATACTCAAGGGCGAAGGCGACACAGTGGAAAGCCAGGAAGTGCTGGGTTCCATTGAGGCCGGGGACGGCAAGGCTTCAGGAGACAGTTCTGACAGTGCTCCCAAAGACGCTCCTGCTAAAGGCAGCGAGGAAAAATCGGCAGCGTCCGAAAAGGCCGCCGACGCGTCGACCAGCAAGCAGGCCTCAGGCGATGGAGAAGATACCGCCGCCGGGCCTGCGGCCCGCAAGTTGATGAGCGAGCATGGTATTGATGCGCGTTCCGTCGAGGGCTCGGGCAAGGGTGGCCGTATCACCCGTGAGGACGTCGAGAAAGCACTCACACAGCGCGAAGAAAAACGCGCCAGTGATCCAGCTGCCAGGGCGCCGCAGCCTGCTGATGCAGAGGTGCCTGGTGTGCCCGGCGAACGCGAAGAGCGCCGTGTGCCAATGACACGCCTGCGCAAGCGGATTGCCGAGCGCCTTGTTGCCGCACAGCAGAATGCCGCGATGTTGACGACCTTCAATGAAGTCAACATGAAACCGATCATGGACATGCGCAAGCATTACCAGAGCGATTTCGAGAAGACCCATGGTGTGCGACTGGGCTTCATGGGCTTCTTCGTCCGCGCCTGTGTGGAAGCACTGAAGCGTTTCCCGGCGGTCAATGCGTCCATCGATGTGGATGACATTGTCTACCACGGTTACTACGACATCGGCGTGGCGGTATCGTCCGAGCGCGGGTTGGTGGTGCCAGTGATGCGTGATGCCGACCAGAAAGGTCTGGCCGAAGTGGAATCCCAGATCATCGAGTACGGCAAGAAAGCCCGTGATGGAAAGCTCTCCATCGAGGAAATGACCGGCGGCACCTTCACCATTTCCAATGGTGGCGTGTTCGGGTCGTTGATTTCCACGCCGATTCTGAATCCGCCGCAGACAGCGATCCTCGGGATGCACAAGATCCAGGAACGGCCCATGGCGGTCGATGGCAAGGTGGAAATCCTGCCCATGATGTATCTGGCGCTGTCCTACGACCACCGTCTCATCGATGGCAAGGAAGCAGTGCAGTTCCTGGTGGCTGTTAAAAACTTCATCGAAGACCCGGCTCGCCTGTTGCTGGATATCTGATCGCACTGGCGGACCACGAAGGAAATGTTATGAGTGACAAGTTTGATGTAATCGTGATTGGCGGCGGACCTGGTGGTTACGCTGCGGCGATCCGTTGCGCGCAGCTCGGTCTCAAGACTGCCTGTATCGAAAAGCGGATCAACAAGCAGGGCAAGCCGGCTCTGGGTGGTACCTGCCTGAACGTGGGCTGTATTCCGTCCAAAGCGCTGCTGGATTCGTCCTGGAAATTCTACGAGGCGAAGAACAAGCTGGCCGATCACGGCATCGTCGTGAATGCGCCCAAGCTTGACGTCGCACAGATGCAGAAGCGCAAGGACGATGTGGTGCTGCAGCTCACCGGTGGCATCGGCGCGCTGTTCCAGGCTAACAAGGTCACCTGGCTGCAGGGCACCGGCAAGCTGCTGAGTGGCAAGCAGGTTGAATTCACACCGAACGAGAAAGGCGATGTTGACACGCTGCAAGCCGAGCACGTGATTCTCGCAGCAGGTTCCGTGCCGATCGAGATCTCGGTGGCGCCGCTGAAAGATGATCTGGTGGTGGATTCCACTGGCGCACTCGAATTTACCAGCGTGCCCAAACGTCTCGGCGTGATTGGCGCAGGCGTGATCGGGCTGGAGCTTGGCAGTGTCTGGGCCCGTCTTGGCGCTGAAGTGGTCGTGCTCGAAGCCGTCGATTCCTTTTTGCCGGTAGTGGATTCCCAGATCAGCAAGGAAACGCTCAAGGTGCTGCAAAAGCAGGGGCTGGATATCCGGCTCGGCGCTCGCGTGACCGGCTCTGAAGTCAAAGGCAAGAAAGTCAACGTCAGCTATGAAGATGGCAGCGGCGAGCACAGCGAAACCTTCGACCGGCTTATCGTCGCGGTAGGTCGCCGCCCGATGACAGGCGAGTTGCTGTCACAGGATGCTGGCGTCTCCCTGGACGAGCGCAATTTCATTTACGTCGACAGCCAGTGTCGCACCGACGCACCTGGCGTCTATGCCATTGGTGATCTGGTGCGCGGGCCTGCGTTGGCCCACAAGGCACTGGAAGAAGGTGTCATGGTGGCTGAAGTGATTGCCGGGGAGCATACCCAGGTCAATTACGACACGATTGCCTCGGTGATCTACACCCACCCGGAAGTCGCCTGGGTCGGCAAGACCGAAGACGAGGTCAAAGCCTCCGGTGAAGCCTACAAGACTGGCGTGGTGCCCTTTGCGGCCAACGGTCGGGCACTGGCTGCCGGCGATGCCGAGGGTATGGTGAAGTTCGTCGTAGACGAAAAGACGGATCGCATTCTCGGCATGCACGTGGTCGGTCCCCAGGCCTCCGAGCTGGTGCAGCAGGGTGTCATTGCCATGGAGTTTGGCTCAACCATCGAAGATCTTCAGCTGATGGTGTTCAGTCATCCGGCGTTGTCAGAAACCGTTCACGAGGCGGCGCTGGCGACAGATTACCGGGCGATTCATGTGGCGCAGCGTCGCCGCAAGAAGTAAACGGGTTGTCAGGCCGCGTTACCCAAAAGGAGCGCGGCCTGATTGTTTAGAGTAAGTCTATATAATGGAAATCTGACATGAACCTGCATGAATATCAGGGCAAGCAGCTGTTTGCCGAATACGGGTTGCCGGTCTCTACGGGCTTTGCCTGTGACACACCCGAGGAAGTCGCGGCGAAAGCAAAAGAAATCGGTGGTACACGCTGGGTGGTCAAAGCCCAGGTGCACGCCGGTGGCCGTGGTAAAGCCGGCGGTGTGAAGCTGGTCGAATCCCCGGAAGATGCTGCTGCCTTTGCGCGCAAATGGCTGGGCCAGCGCCTGGTCACCTTCCAGACCGATGAGCGCGGTCAGCCGGTCTCCAAGATTCTGGTAGAAACATGTACGGATATTGCCGATGAGCTGTATCTGGGCGCAGTGGTCGATCGTGCGACCCGTCGCGTTGTGTTCATGGCCTCCACCGAAGGTGGTGTAGAAATCGAGAAAGTGGCCGAAGAAACGCCGGAGAAAATTCTCAGGGCGGTTATCGACCCATTGGTAGGCGCGCAGCCTTACCAGGGCCGCGAGCTTGCCTTCCAGCTCGGCCTCAAGGGGGATCTGGTCAAGCAGTTCGTGAAGATCTTCATGGGGCTGGCCAAGCTGTTCGAAGAGAAAGACCTCGCACTGCTGGAAATCAACCCGCTGGTCATCACCGAGCAGGGCAATCTGCACTGCCTGGATGCCAAACTGGGTATCGACGGTAGCGCGCTGTATCGCCATCCGGAACTGAAAGCGCTGGAAGATCCCAGCCAGGAAGATCCGCGTGAGCGTCGTGCAGCCCAGTGGGATCTGAACTACGTGGCGCTCGAGGGTAATATCGGTTGCATGGTGAATGGCGCCGGTCTGGCCATGGGCACCATGGATATCGTCAAGCTCAAGGGCGGGGCGCCGGCCAACTTCCTGGATGTCGGCGGCGGTGCCACCAAAGAGCGTGTGACCGAGGCCTTCAAGATCATCCTGTCCGATGACCAGGTCAAGGGTGTGCTGGTGAATATTTTCGGCGGCATCGTGCGCTGTGACCTGATCGCAGACGGGATTCTCGGTGCGGTGAAGGAAGTCGGCGTGCAGGTGCCCGTCGTGGTGCGCCTGGAAGGGAACAATGCCGAGCTGGGCTCGAAGAAGCTGGCCGAGAGTGGCCTGAATATCATTGCGGCCAAGAGTTTTGATGATGCCGCTGAACAGATCGTGAAAGCCGTCGGGGGTGCAGCGTGAGCGTACTGATTGATAAAGATACCAAAGTCATTTGTCAGGGCTTCACCGGTGCGCAGGGCACGTTCCACTCCGAGCAGGCCATTGCTTACGGCACGAAGATGGTCGGCGGTGTGACGCCGGGCAAGGGCGGCCAGACGCATCTGGGCCTGCCAGTGTTCGATACCGTCCGCGAAGCGATCGAGAAGACCGGCGCCACCGCATCAGTGATCTATGTCCCGGCGGCGTTCTGCAAGGATTCGATCATCGAAGCGGCGGATGCCGGTATCGAACTGATCGTTTGCATCACAGAGGGCATTCCCACACTGGATATGCTGTACGTGAAAGAGTACATCACCCGCAAGGAAGGCGTACGCCTGATCGGGCCCAACTGTCCCGGCATCATCACGCCGGGCGCCTGCAAGATCGGCATCATGCCCGGGCATATCCATCAGCCGGGCAAAGTGGGTATCGTGTCGCGCTCCGGCACCCTGACCTATGAAGCCGTCAACCAGACCACCACGCTGGGTTTCGGACAGTCCACCTGTATCGGTATTGGCGGCGACCCGATTCCGGGTACCACCTTCATTGACGCGCTGGAGCTGTTCCAGAATGACCCGCAGACCGAGGCCATCATCATGGTCGGCGAGATTGGTGGTACGGCAGAAGACGAAGCGGCGGCGTATATCAAGGCCCACGTGACCAAGCCTGTCGTGTCCTATATCGCTGGCGTGACTGCGCCGGCAGGTAAGCGGATGGGGCATGCCGGCGCAATTATTGCCGGCGGCAAAGGCACTGCAGATGAAAAGTTTGCGGTACTGGAAGAGGCTGGTGTGAGAACGGTGCGCAATCCCGCACAGATCGGTCAGGCCCTGAAGGAACTGACTGGCTGGTAAGGGAAAGGCAACAGCCTGAATCAGAAAAGCCGGCGAAAGCCGGCTTTTTTGTGGCCCCGGGTTGCGACGACAGAGCCGGGCCCTGTCGATGGGGGGTATTAATGCAGCGTGTCGTCGTCCTCCAGATCAAAGGCTTCATAGCCATTGAGCTCTCGTGCGAGCCGGCGCTGCTCCAGGCGATCCTCGATCCTGTGTCGCATATCCAGGTTGAAGCCTCTGGAACGCGGGGTGGGTTCGTCCTGTTCCTCTTCGGCTTCTTCGTCGAGAAAATCGATGTCCTCATTCATCAGCATCTCATCCGTATCGTCATAGTCGTGCTCAGCGCGATGATCGGTCATGGCAGGCCCTCCTGCTAATACCACTCAACTTGACTGTTCAGCTTCAGCGTCAACTTCAACTTCAACTTGCCAGTTACCCCGTCCCCGGCAGGGGGGGGGCGGGCTGGGCGGGACCGCCGGTCGCCGTTTTCAGTCCACAGCGCCTGTATACCGCCGACTTTTGTCCTTGACAAGAAAAAAATAACGAAAAAGGCATACCGTTTGTCGGGCGATGACCGGCCGCTGGCCGGTCGCCTTTCCTGGCGGGCTCAGGGGGGCTGGCAGTCAGTGGTCCGAGCGGCGGTCGCGCGTGAAGATAACGGCAAAAATGCCGCTGGCGATGACGACGGCCATGCCGGCAAAGGCCAGGCCGCCGGGCAGTTCACGCCAGAGCCACCAGTCCAGCAGGCCAGCCACGGGCACTGCCGCATAGCTCAGCGGGGCGATCAGGCTGGTGGGTGCATGACTGTAGGCGCGGGTGTAGAGCACCATGGTGAGAAAGATCGACAGGCCGATGTAGAGCATGCCGCTGGCTGCCAGCAGGGACACCGGCTGCAGATTCAGCAGCGCCATGGGCGTGCTGGCGACAAAGGAAATCCCGAAGTAGTAGAACAGGATGCGGCTGGCAGGCTCGCTGGTGGACAGGGCCCGGGTGGTGGCCATGGAGATGGCGAGGGCCAGCCCTGCAGCAATGCCCAGCAGGTGCCCGGCCTGAATGCCCTCACTGGCGGGGCCCAGGATCATCAGGATGCCGACAAAGCCGCCAGCCAGAGCCGCCCATCGGGCCAGCGGGATACGTTGCCGCAGGCCAACGAAAACGACCAGGGGCACCCACAGTGGCGCGGCACTGCGGAGCAGGGTGGCGTCCACCAGCGGAATGAAAGGCAGCGCCAGATAGTAACAGGTAAAGCCCAGCCAGCCGCCCAGGGAGCGCACTGCGTGCAGTATTGGCCGGTGGGTGGCGAGGGCGGTTGGGCCGTGGCGAAGCAACCAGGGCATCAGCAGCAACGTACAAAGACCGTACTGGACCCAGACGATCAGCCAGGGCGATACGCCTTCGCCGCTGATGTGCTTTACTGTGGCTGCAGCGGTGCTGGCCACCACCGTAGTGGCCAGCGCATAAAAGACACCCAGCGGAATGTGATGGCGGTCAAGGCTTGCGGGAAGCTTCATCTGGTCAGTGGCCGGCAGGCTTTGTAAAGTGAGGCAAAAGTGAGGCAACGGCATCAGTCGCGTCGCTGGCGCAAATAATGATACAGCAAAAGGCCATGGGGAGATGGTGAGCAAATGACACAGGTGATGCTGATTATCGGGCTGACACTGCTTCTGTTGGGGACCTTTGGACTGATGCGCGATATTGCCGCCAAAGGGCGCAGTGCGCTGGTGTTCCTGCTGCCGCTGGCAGGCCTTCGACACGTGCAGGAGAACTGGGCTGATGTCTGGTGGGCGGCGCTGATGCGGGTGTTCGGCGTGGCCCTGATGTTGCTTGGCCTCGGGTTGGCCGTAGCGCGGGATCCACTTCTGATGCAGGAACCGCAACGCCTGTTCAGCGTCACGGCGACCGGGCAGGGCGGCGTCCTTGCTGGCAGCCAGCGTGCCGAACTGAACGCCTTCGTCAGCTCGGAGGAAGCCATCCGCATTGCCATTCGCAATGACGATGATCCGCGCCTGAGCGGCAATATCAACGGTCGGGCGTTCAGGTATGACCGGGTTGAGCTGATCAATGGTGTCTTCAGTGCGCAGCAGGGGGAGGGTTTCATACCGGATCTGGAGGTGCGCATCATGTTGCGTGAAAACCCGATGCCGATCACCCAGCGCCGCACGTTGCTGGTGCGCCCGGGGGATGAAAACCCGCCGGAAATCCACCTCTCCTGGCGAGAACAGGGCAGCGACTTGCCGGAGACGCAAATCATCAGGGAAGGCTACCGCATGGAGCTGCATCTGGCGCCGCTGGATCACAATCAGCTTACCGGTTTTCTGCAACTGATCCTGCCGGACACGCGGCGCAGTTTCCTGTCCGGTGATTTCAGCGCCTACACAAACCGCCTGCGCTACGTGAACAATCAGGTAGACCTGACCTTTGATCACCCCGATACCCTGAACTATCTGGCGCGAGAACACCTGCGCAGCCAATTCCCGGAAGGCATGATCAGCCATGTCGAGGTGCTGGAGACGCGCATGCAGCGTCGTGAGCAGATCGGCAGCACGCGTATGCGCATCACACTGCGCAATGGTCGTGTCGAGGAACGCCTGCTGCGTCTTGAGCGCTCCAGCGTCGGCTGGGCGATGCGACCCGGGGCGACAGAGATCACGGTGGTGCAGGCTGGTGAGCAGGGTGACCTGCGATTGATTACCTCGGCGCCACGACGCAAAGACGGTGAGGGTGATACGCGGCCGGCGTCACCCCCTCCGCCCATCACACTGCCCTTCACCGACTTCGGGCAGTATACGGGCCGACAGGTCGAGCTGCTGCGTACGGATGGCTCCCGCCAGTCCGGCATTCTTCGCACAGTTGATGGCGACAGGTTGATGCTGGAAACAACGGTTGGCAGTGGCTCGTTGACGTATGCGGTCTCATCCAGAGAACTGGTCATGCTGCAGTTGACCGATGGGCAGCAGATATTCGCTGAAGGGCACGCTCCGCAGGATCAGCAGCAAGCCCGGAAGCAGGCGGCACCCACGCCGGCGTCTGAGGATGCACAGGACGCGGGAGAGGCCTCTGCGGCCACTGCCGGGCAAGTGGTGCCTGAGGTTGTATCGGACGAGCTGCGTCGGTACAAGGCGCTGACGGGGCGGCAGGTGCGAATCAGTGGGCAGGATGGCAGAGTCCGCACAGGTGTGTTGCGCAGTGTGGACGAGCGGCAGCTGACACTGGAAGTCCCTGTGGGGTCCGGCGCGCTGGAGTATTACTACCGACTGGAAGAGATCGCCAATCTTGAGCAGGCAGGACAGCAATGAATATTCTGATCACTGGCGGTAGTGGCTTTGTCGGGCAGCATCTGTGCCCGGCGCTGGCGCGTCGAGGGCATGAGATCACCGTGCTCACGCGGCAACCGCGCAAAGCCGCTGCGCGCCTCCCGGATACCGTGACCCTGGTGGATGATCTTGACGCGATAGCCGCCGATACGCGCTTCGATGCGGTGATCAATCTTGCCGGGGAAGGCATTGCGGATCGCCGCTGGAGTGAATCCCGCAAACAGGCGCTGCTGGACAGCCGCGTTGGTGTGACCGAGGCGCTGGGCGAGCTGTTCGGCAGGTTGTCGCACAAGCCGCCGTTGTTGATCAGCGGCTCGGCGGTGGGGTTTTATGGTGATGCGGGCAATGCCGAGCTGACCGAGAGTGCCCCTGCGGCACGCAGGGAATTCACCTATCTGTTATGTGACGCCTGGGAGCAGGCTGCCCGGGACGTCGCCAAGCAGCATGGTACTCGCTTGTGCGTACTGCGGATTGGCGTGGTGCTGGGTCGTGGCGGCGGTATGCTGGGGCGGTTGTTGCCGGTCTACCGTCTGGGGCTGGGGGCGCAGTTGGGGGACGGCAGCCAGTGGTTCTCCTGGATACATGTCGACGATCTCGTGGCGCTCATCCTGCGCTGTCTGGACACGCCCGCCGCCAGTGGTGTCTATAACGCCGTGGCGCCGGAGCCGGTGCCCCATGGCCGCTTTCACAGTACTCTGGCGGCGCGCTGCCGCAGGCCCGGTTTCATGCGTGTGCCGGCCTGGCCATTGAGGCTGGGCCTGGGTGAAATGTCAGTGCTACTGCTGGGCGGTCAGAAAGTTGTGCCGCGCCGCCTGCTGGATCAGGGCTTCGTGTTCAG
This sequence comes from Alcanivorax sp., assembly GCA_022565695.1. Classification (GTDB taxonomy): domain Bacteria; phylum Pseudomonadota; class Gammaproteobacteria; order Pseudomonadales; family Alcanivoracaceae; genus Isoalcanivorax. Next base: position 253,064 of record JAIUME010000003.1, read on the forward strand.
CCACCCGACACTGGACGCTGCGCTGGACGAGATACTGTCTGCCTGATGGCTGTGGTGAGGCTGCTTCGGCAAGGGGGGAAGCAGGTGCATTGCGGCCCGGCGCCGGGATGCTTATGATGCCGGGCAACCCCGCTGGCACAGTGCCAGCGTCAGGAGGCGAACAAATTACCATGACGGACAAAATGGAAGTCGCGGCGGTACTCGGTGGTGGCAGTTTCGGGACCGCCATTGCCACCATTCTTGCGCAACAGGGGCATGCGACGCGCCTCTGGGTGCGGGATCCGGAAACCGCTGAAGCAATCAACCGTGATCGCGAGAACCCGCGATACTTCCCCGGAGCCGAGCTGCCTGAGGGCGTGCTGGCCAGTGAAGATCTGCACGAAGTGCTCAGCGGCGCCAGTCTGGTGTTCATGGCGGTGCCCAGCAAGGCGTTCATGGATGTCCTGGCGCAGGCCAGTGATGACATCGCCGAGGGCACCATCGTTGTCAGCTGCACCAAAGGCATCAGCGCAGACGGCTTTCTGTTGATGAGTCAGTTGCTGGAGCGGGAATGGCCACACGCCCGTGTCGGTGTGCTGAGTGGCCCCAATCTCGCCAGAGAAATCGTCGAGCGCAAATTTACCGGCACCGTCATTGCCAGCCCGCACCCCGAGGTCTGTACGCGTATTCAGGACGCCTTGTCCTGCGATTACTTTCGCGTGTATGACAGCGCGGACATGTTCGGTGTGGAGCTGGGCGGGGCGCTGAAGAATATCTATGCCATCGCTACCGGCATGGCCGCTGCGCTGGGCGTTGGCGATAATACCCGCGGGCTGCTGATCACCCGCAGTCTCGCAGAAATGAGCCGCTTTGCGGCACACCTTGGTGGCAGCCCGATGACGTTCCTGGGTCTGGCGGGGGTGGGCGACCTGATTGTGACCTGCTCCTCGAGCCTGTCACGCAACTACCAGGTCGGTTACCTGATTGGTCAGGGCAAGACCGTGGACGAGGCCGTCGAGGTATTGGGTCAGACGGCGGAGGGGGTCAACACGATCCGTCTGGTGGCGGAGCGGGCCCGGGAGCTGGGCATCTACATGCCGCTGGCTTCGGGGCTGTACGAGATACTGTTCAACCAGCTGCCGCTGTCCCAGGTCATCGACTCCCTGATGCGCGGTGAGCACAACCATGATGTGGAATTTGTCCGCGAGGCGGTCTCCTGATGCGTCTGTATGTGGTGCGCCATGGCGAGGCAGAGCGGCAGGTCACCACTGACGAGGCGCGCGCGCTGACCGCCAACGGGCGTGACGGTGTACGCCGGCTCTGGCAGGCGCTGACCGCTGAAGGGGAGTGCCCGGCGCGGCTTTACACCAGCCCCTATGTGCGTGCCCGGCAGACTGCCGCAGAGATTGCTGATATCTGCCGCCTGCCCGTGACCGGGACCTGCGATCTGCTGGTGCCGGACGGCCAGCCACAACGCGTCCTTGACTGGTTGCTGGGCCTGACGATGCAGCCGCCCGTAGCGACGGGCAGCGAACCTGCAGACATTGATGCGCCTCTGGTGCTGGTCAGTCACATGCCGCTGGTGGCCCATCTGGTGGGGCAGCTCTGCGAAGGCCCCTCTGCGCGCCTGCCCATGGGCGTGGGGGCAGTAGCGGCTCTGGATGTGGAGGTGGCGGCCATCGCCGGCGCCCGGCTGGCCTGGCTCCGGGCCCCGGGAGACCTGTTCTGATGATGATCTGGACCCGCGAGCCCGACCTCGCCCTCGCTAACGACCTGCAGCGCAATACCCTCTGCGAGCACCTTGGTATACGTATCACGCATATCGGCGATGACAGCCTGACCGGGACCATGCCGGTGGACCCCCGCACGCATCAGCCCATGGGCATTCTGCATGGCGGCGCCTCGGTGGTGCTGGCCGAGTCCCTCGGCAGCCTGGCGGCCAACATGTGCGCGGCGCCGGGGCACTACTGCGTCGGCCTGGACATCAACGCCAACCATCTCCGCAGCGTGAGATCAGGGGAAGTAACGGGTGTGGCGCGGCCGCTGCACCTGGGGCGGAGCACCCAGGTGTGGGAGATACATATTCATAATGAGGCGGGCAAGCCGGTGTGCATTGCCCGGCTGACCATGTCGGTGCTGGCTGGCGACCGTTCGTCGGGGTTCTGATGCCCGAGAGAGCCCGGGACTGGACGCATGTGAATTGGGTCACATACTATACTAGTATTCGAGGGCGATTCCGCCTGATGAGAAAAGGTTAGTTTCCGAGAGAGTGGGGTCACCGCAGGGTGCTGGACGCATCCTGGCGAGTGCCTGACAAGCGTGTTGTGTAACGGAGAGGTTGCCTGGGCCATGGCCGTCAGGACTGAACGTGTTGAAACCGGTGAGTTGCAGCTCGGCATGTATGTGTCGGAGCTTGACCGTGCCTGGATTGAAACACCCTTCCCGCTGCAAGGTTTTCATATCAAGACACACCAGGACATCGAGCAGCTGCGAGCCTGGTGCCAGTATGTCTACGTCGATCGTCAGCTGAGTACTGGCAAGCTTGACCCCCTGCCTGCGGTGGCTGCACCAGCGCGTCCTCGAGTGCGTGGTGGTATCGGCAAGTTTACGCCGGTGAAATACGAGATCAGTCAGACGCTCAAGCAGGAAGTGGTGTCTGCCACGCTGTATCACCGTGAAGTAACGCGCGCGGTGGTGCATCTGCTCAATGACCTGCGGGCGGAGAAAGGCCTGAATCTGCGTGTGGCGCGCAAGGCGGCTGCGGTGATGGTGCATAGCATCTTGCGCAATCCGGATGCGATGGTCTGGCTGGCGCGCATCAAGGATTGTGACAGCTACGGTTACGCACACAGTATTCGCGCGTCGATCCTGGCCACCGTGTTTGGCCGGCATATCGGTTTGCCCCAGGAGGTACTGGAAAATCTTGCCACGGGTGTCTTGCTGATGGATGTCGGCAAAACCCGTCTCGCCCGCAGCATGCTGGCCAGTACCGAGCTTTTCGGGCCCGCCGAGCATGCTGTCATGCGTGAGCATGTGAATCACGGGGTCGAGCTGCTGCAGCATTGTGGCGGCGTCAACGATCAGATGCTGGCGGTGGTGCAGTACCACCATGAGCGTCATGACGGCAGCGGCTATCCATTTGGCCTCAAAGGTGGAGAGATACCCCTGCTGGCACGTATCGCCGGTATTGTGGACACCTATGACGCCATGACCAGTGACCGGCCCTGGGCGCCAGCCCGCACCGCCACGGAGGCCGTATCCGAGTTGTATGAACTGCGCGACAGCGGCTTCCAGAGCGCGCTGGTGGAGCAGTTTATCCAGGCGGTCGGTGTGTACCCGACAGGCACCGCCGTCGAGTTGTCCAACGGTGAAAAAGGTATCGTCGTCGCGCAGAACGCCACACGTCGTCTGCGGCCTCAGGTAATGGTGATCCGCGATGCCTGCGGTAACACCTTGGAGCGGCCACATATTGTGGACCTGATGAGTGTGCAGCGGGATGCGGAAGACCGGCCGCTGGCGGTGGCCGGGTGTATTCGAGCGGGCAGTGAAAAACTGGATCTGGTCAACCTGCAGATCAACGCAGTTTGAGTTACTGTTCGGTTTCCTGCCCGGCCTTCTTGCCGACTTTCTCCAGTATCAGCGGCTCCAGCGGCTTGCCGTCACTGCCATCAAGCATGACGTTCACGGTCATGGTCTTGAGCGGCGCATGGGCGGGAATATCCCGCAAGCGCCGCACATAGTCCTTTACCCGACCGGCAATCCAGGGGTGGACCGTTGCATTGATCTGCACGGCACTGCAGCGCTTGCCGCGTTTTGCATACCATGTCAGCAGGGCAGCGCTGAATGCCTCATAGCGCGGTTTGAATTCGTCAAAATCCTCCGCCGCGAAGCTAATCACGAAGACACGCTTGCGAGTCAGCAGGCCGGGCATCTTTTCATCAGTGAGCGTCAGCCCTGAGGGCAGGTCTGGTGTCATGGGGACTTCCTCAGTGCTTGTTGCGCGACCTTGCGGCTTTGCGTGCAGCTTCTGCGCGCTCTTCTTCCAGTTTCCAGTTCTGCACGGCGACCTGATGCTTGATCTGATCAAGCACGTCCATCAGTGTATCGCGAACCAGGCTGTTAAGCTGTTCCGCGTCACCGGCGCTGTTTTCAATCAGATCATTGAGGAGCTTGTCGACGGTTTCCCGGTAATCCGGGTGGCTGATATCGGCGATCAGCTGGTCCACCAGCGCAACGCCGACTTCCCGGACCGCCTCACCAATCAATGCAACGGCTCGCGGTCCGGCCACGGGTATGGCGGCCAGGCGCGCGCCGCTGCGCGTGTTGCTCAGGGCTTCGTCTGTCAGGTGTGACAGGTAGCGACCCAACGGTTCCCGGTAATCGGCATGGGTTTCCTGGGCAGCACTGATCAGGCGCCCGGCGGCAAAGTCCACCAGGCTGGCCTGGCGAGGCAGCAGCACTTCATGCTGGATGCGTTGCATCAGGGGATTGCCCTCGCTGATCTCCCGTTGCACGCCATCCAGCACATTGATGACAACCCGGTCAGACACTTCCTCCACCAGCACCTTGTAGTACTTGAGCAGGGTGGCGCCGATATAGGTGTCGCGGAGGTCTATCACACCCAGGCGCTGGAGGCGCAGCAACAGGCTGATGATGCGCAGGGTACGAAGCCAGCGGAAGCCGCCGACGGGAATACAGCCAAGCAGGTCATACCAGTGGATAAAGGGAAAGAAAAACCAGCGATGGTAGGTTTGCCGGGCCGCCGCGATGATCCAGCGAATGACGAACTCGGTCAGGTAGATGCCGACAAACCACAGATCGTAGAAAAAGAAATCGGCATGAATCGTGTCTGCGTACAGGGCCGTTAACCCGGGTGCCAGGCCAGCGAGCCGGTCCTGGACCCAGGACAGGGCAAACAGCCAGTCGAAGACGATCAGTGTCAGGTTGACGACCACCAGCGTGATCATCAGCACATCGACCAACAGCCCGAGGCGATCCCAGAGGCTGCTGGCACGGAACTTGTCCGGGTGCAGATGCACGCTCATGTTCAGTCCTGGAAACGAGCCCAGACAGGGCAATGGTCAGAGGGGCGTTCCATGGCACGTATGTCGTAATCGATGCCGGTATCTTCCAGACGCTCGATCAGAGGTGCCGTGGCCAGCACGGTGTCGATGCGCAGCCCGCGACGGGGCTCACGCTCGAAACCTTTCGAGCGATAATCAAACCAGCTGAAGCGGTCGTCGGCCTCGGGATAGTTGACCCGGTAGGTATCAGCGAGCCCCCAGTCCAGCAACTCGTCAAACCACTCTCGCTCTTCAGGCAGAAAACTGCATTTCCCATCGCGCAGCCAGCGCTTGCGATTGCTTTCACCGATACCGATGTCGGTATCCCGGGAAGAGATATTGAAATCACCCATGATGGCGACCTGCTCGTCTGGCTGATGCTGCTCTTGCAGGTAGCGCTGCAGATCGGCATAGAAGCGGGCCTTTGCCGGAAATTTGACCGGATGATCACGGCTCTCGCCCTGGGGGAAATAGCCGTTCAGCACGGTCAGTGACTGGCCGTTGTACTGCATGCGGCCGATGATCATGCGTCGCTGTGCCGCTGGTTCATCAGAAGGGAAGCCATACTGCACTGCTTCCAGTGGCTCCCGCGTAATCAGCGCGACGCCGTAGTGACCCTTTTGACCGAAGAAATAGGGGTGGTAGCCCATTTCCCTCACGGCCTCGGCGGGGAACTCGTCATCCTGAACCTTGGTTTCCTGGAGCCCGATCATGTCCGGGCGGTGCTGGTTGATCACTGCCTCAAGCTGCGGCAGACGGGCGCGGATACTGTTGATATTGAATGAAACCAGTTTCATGCCTTCCTCCATTGCTGTTTGGCATTGTAGGGGCGCATCGCGCTGGTCACCAGCTTTTGCCGCGCTGGCGCGAGGGTGCAAGGCATGATTCCATACAGCTCGCACTTGTCGATCAAACGAGGATCACCATGACAGATCGCCCGACACTGGCGTTTGCGCACGCCAATGGCTTCCCCGGCGGTAGCTACCGCACTTTCCTGGCGCCCTTTGCCGAGCATTTCAGCCTCGAAGTGATGGATCGCATGGGCCACGACCCGCTGTATCCGGTGGATGCCCACTGGGGCAGCCTGTCCCGTGAACTGGAAGCGAAACTTGAACATCTGCCTCGCCCCTTCGTGGGTATGGGCCATTCCATGGGGGGCGTGCTGATGTGCATGGTGGCCAGCCGCAGACCGGACTGGTTCAGTGCGCTGATCATGCTGGACCCGCCGCTGATCAACGGCTGGCAGGGGCATCTGTTCAATTTTGCCCGGTTTGCCGGGATGGGTGACAGGATTACGCCTGCCGGGCGCAGCAAGGGGCGCAGGGCGCGTTGGCCAGACCGGGCCGAGGCGGAAGCCTACTTTCTCCGACGGCCCTTCTTCCAGCGTCTGGATCCCCGTTGTCTTGCGGATTATCTGGCCGCCGGACTGGAACCCGATGGTGATGCACCCGGTGAAGGGGATGCCGGGGCTCTGCGGTTACGTTATGCTCCAGAGGTGGAAGTGAACGTGTTTCGCACCACACCGGGAAACATCGGACGGCTGCCTCAGCTGCAAGTGCCCGGTCTCATGGTATCAGGCGCTGAATCGGAACCCATGTTTCGCAGCAGTGCCCGTCGCCATGTGCAGCGCCATGGAATGGTCTATCGTCTGGCGCCGGGCGGGCATATGTTCCCGCTGGAAAATCCTGAAGCGGCTTCAGATATCATTCTCGACGGGTTGCAGGGGCTGGGCGTGATGCCGGCCCGGGGCACAAAGGATGACAATGACGATGTCGCGCACCATACGCCGGCCTGAAGAGCGGCGCATAGAGGCATGGGGTTTGACCTTGCAGGGCCGCTACTGGCCCGGCGAGGGCGTACCGATCCTGGCCCTCCACGGTTGGCTGGACAATGCCAATTCCTTCCTGCCGTTGTCGGCACATATTCGTAATCCGCTGTTCGCGCTTGACTCGGCAGGCCATGGCAAATCGGCGCATCGGCCATTTCATAGCGTGACGCACTACATCGACAATATACGTGACGTCATTGCTGTAGCTGACAGCCTGGGCTGGCAGCGTTTCATCCTGATGGGGCATTCCATGGGGGCAGGTATTGCCAGTCTGCTGGCCGGGACATTCCCCGAGCGGCTGGTCGGCCTGATCCTGCTGGAAGGGCTCGGCCCACCCACGACACCGGGCAGCGATGCGCCGACCACCCTGCGCAAGGCGATTCGTGCCATGCAGGATCTCTCTTCCAAACGAAAGCCGCGTTACGCGCGAGTGGATGAGGCGGTCGCGGCGCGCACGCTTGGCTTTGGCGGGCTGTCAGAGGAGGCTGCGCGACTGTTGTGCGAGCGTGGGCTGGAGTCTGTCGCCGGTGGCTGGACCTGGCGAGCGGATCCGCGCATGCGGCTGCCTTCGTCGCTGCGCCTCACTGAAGAACAGGTGCTGGGCTTTCTCGGGGCCATTACCGCACCGGCATTGCTTATCGGGGCGGAGCAGGGCCTCGAAGGTGGCGGCGCCTTCGCTGTACGTGCGGGGCATGTACCGCAACTGGAAGTGGTCCGCGTGCCAGGACGCCACCATGTGCATATGGAGGCCGCCGCTGCCGTGGCAGAAGTCATCAATCCATTTATTGACCGGATTGTTCAGGCCTGAGTCTCTCCGTCATGGAGTGCTGCACGGCGGGCGTTATGATCCATCGGGTGCGTCCCGTATGCACCGTCGCAATGCACCATCGCATGTCGACGAGATATCAGAGGGAGAGAACAATGAAAGTGGTTGAGCCGAATCAACTGAGCGAATATGTGGGCAAGGCGCTGGGTGAATCCGAGTGGTTTCTGATTGATCAGGCGCGTATCAATGCTTTCGCTGATGCAACGCTGGATCACCAGTTCATTCATGTGAATCCGGAACAGGCGAAAATGACACCCTTTGGCAGCACCATCGCCCACGGCTATCTCACAGTGTCACTGTTGCCTTATCTGCAGACCAGCATTGATGGTCTGGTGGTGCCGAAAGGCCTGAAGATGGGTATGAATTACGGCTTCGACAAGTTGCGCTTCATGGCGCCGGTCAAGGTGGGCAAGCGAATTCGCGCGCGCGCGACCCTGATGGAAGCCACTGAGCGCAAGCCCGGGCAATGGCTGTTCAAGCTGGAGTGCACCGTGGACATCGAGGGCGAGGACAAGCCCGCGCTGATCGCTGAGTGGCTGGTGATGTATTTCGTATGATCTGTGACGGGGCCAGAAACATAAGCAGGGCCAGAAGCAGGGCAGAGGCATGCTGAGTAAAGCGTTCAGGTGGGGCAGGCGAGTGCTGGACAATCGTTCAGCGGTACGCCGCGACATGTCTCTCGCGCTGTCCCATGTTAGTGAGCTGCCCTGGCTGCTCTCGCCACGACAGGATGAGCCCACAGTGCACTCGGAACTGGACGCCGCCAGTTACGGGAGTCGGGGCGATTGGCTGAACGCGCTGGTGCAGATCCTGACGCCGGGGCGGCGTGCCTCGTGCAGTGCCGGCACCCTGGTGTTGCGACCGCCAAGAGCGGCGCGGGAGCAGCCCGGCGAGCGCTGGTTCTTCATCAACGGTATGGCCTGCCCGCCGCCGGTTGCCATTCTCAATGGTCTGGAGATCGCCCGCACTTTCGGGCGCCCGGTGCATTTGCTGCACATCCCCACTGCCGGATTGGCGGCTGACGTGCTGGACGTTGCCGCCGCGCGCACGCTGCGCAAGGATGGCTACCTGTCCCGTACGGCGTTTTATGTGGTCGAGGAGGCATTGCGCCAGCATGACAGGGTGGTGCTGGTCTGCCACTGCCGTGGTGCCATTACCGCCAGCTATATTGTCCGCCAGCTTCTGCGCAGCGAGGCGACCCGCGCGCTGGCGCAGAAGCTCGAGATTTACAGCATCGGGGGCATAGCCGACAGCCTGGAGAGCGATGTCACGCTCAGCCGGGAAGCGGGGCGCCCGGTCCCCTATGTGGAGCATTTCGCCAACGGACGGGATTATTTTTCCCGGATTGGTGTACTTTCGCACCTTGATAGCACCGCAGGTACGGTATTCTGTATTCCGGCACGTACCGGGCATCTACTCAATCAGCATTATCTCGCCGGTATTGCCAGGGGGGATTACTGCCAGCGCAGTTCTCGTCTGTATCGTTACGCCCGAGGGCGCGATCCAGGCAAGGCATACTGCCTGGCGCCGGCAATCCTTGATCATCAAGCGCCCGCATGACCGTTTACGGTTCTGACAAGAGGCAGGAGTTTCAATGTCACAATTACCCGGCCGCTCCGGGGGCAAGCCGCGCCTCATCATCGTCGATGATTCCCGAGTCATGCGCACCGCCGTCAAGAAGATGCTGGGGGATCGCTTTGATGTCGTGGTAGCAGAGGACGGGCAGAAAGGGTGGGATGCCATCCGTGCGGATCAGTCCATTCAGGTGGTATTTACCGATCTGTCCATGCCCGAGATGGACGGCTACGAGCTGCTTCAGCGTATTCGTACCTGCGATGATCCCGGGGTCGCCGGGCTGCCGGTGATTATTGTTACCGGTGCCGAAAACGATGACGCTGCCCGGGAACGAGCCCTGGCGCTTGGCGCCACAGACTTCATCAGCAAACCGTTCAACACCACAGATCTGACCGCCCGTGCTACCGCCCATGCGAACTACCAACGTGCCCGTAAAACGCTGGAAGAGCGCACCACCATCGACACGTTGACCGGTCTGGGCAATGCCGCCTTCTATGCCGCACGCCTGAAACAGGATCTGGCGTTTGCGGCGCGTCACCAGCATGCCTTGTCGGTGGTGCGTCTGGAGGTTGATCATTTCAACAAGCTGTTCATTCGCGCCGGGAAAGAGGCTGCAGATCATTTGCTGGTCGAGGTGGCGCGCCTCGTGGCCCGGCTGATCCGCAAGGAAGATACGGCTGCGCGTACCGGTGTGGCACAGTTTTCTGTGACATTACCGACGGCCGATGGCGCGGGCGCCCGCGTGTTTGCCGAGCGCCTGTGTCGGCAGGTCCGGGAAGCGGGTATCAGTCACGGCGGGCGGCGCTTGCCGGTAACCGTGTCGGTGGGCGTGCTGACGCCCGGCACGCATCCGGGGCAAACCACCCGGACTGTGCAGGAAGAAGCGGGCACCGTGTTGCAGGCCGCTGTCGCGGCAGGCGGTGATCGTGTGATGACGGACAGTGACCTGAGAAAGGCGGCGCGCGAAACACTGCCCTCCTCACCGGAGAAGCCAGCCAAAGGCGCGTACGGGTCTCCGCCCATCAGTGTCGAGCAGGCCCTGGCGATGTTGAAGGCGGGGCGTGACAAAGAGGTTGCGGCGCACGCTGCGGCGTTGCGGGAACAGCTGGCACCGTTGCTGACATTGCTGGAGAGAGGCTCGCGTTGATGAGCGTGAAATTGGCCCGAACAAGACAGTTCCCGGTATCGCCTTCGATACTCTACAGCGTGCTGACCAGCCGCGCATACTATGACGCGCGCTTCGCCATGTCCGGCGTGACGGATTACGGCTATGAAGAACAGCAGATGCCGGACGGCGCATTACTGATCCGTCTGACACGCCAGATGGATGTGAAATCTGGCAAGGTGCCGGCGTTCGCTCGCCGATTTATCGGGCGTTCTGCCGCACTGGTCAGCGAATTTATCTGGCAGCCCGGCGATGCGCCACCGTTTCAGGCCAGCTTCCGTTTTTCCATGGGGAACGTGCCGGTAACGGTTGCCGGTGGCATGACATTGAGTGCGGACGATGCAGGGCACGCTCAGCAGCGTCTGGAGGCCGATATCACCAGCTCGGTGCCGCTGCTGGGACGCAAGCTGACGCAGCTGGTGGCCGATCAGGTTGATAAAGGCCTTGCCTCTGATTCCCGGGCCACGCTGCGTTATCTGGCAGAGCAGGGCATGCTGCCAGCGTGAATCGTCAGGCGCGCATTTTTCGGCCAATGGCGATCATCGCCTGGTAAAAGCGTGCCGGGCGCCAGCGCTTGTTGCGCCAGGCGCGTCGTCCGGCGGGGTGGGGGAGAATCAGAAACTGCTTTTTCTCGATGCCCTGGAAAATACGTTCGGCAATTTCGGTGGCGCTGTAGGATTGCGATTCGATCAGTTTTTCGAATCGGGCGCGGGTGACCGGGTCCGGGGTGCGGAGCGAGTCACTGAGGTTGGTTCTGAAGAATGACGGGCAGGCGACGCTGACATGAATGTCCAGCGGCGCCAGTTCGCTATGCAGGCTTTCTGAAAGACTGACCACGCCTGCCTTGGCCACGTTATAACTGCTCATGCCCGGCGGCGGTGTCAGCCCGGCCATGGAGGCGATATTGACGATGTGACCACCGCCCTGGCGTTTCATGGCGGTCAGCGCAGCACGGCACCCTCGTACGACTCCCATCAGATTGATGTCGATCATCCATTCCCAGTCTTCTGCCGGCAGCATCTCGAACAGGCCTGCGGCGGCGACCCCGGCATTGTTGACCATGATGTCCAGTTGACCCCAGCGGGACACAACGCGCTCGACGGCCAGCCGCAGATCGGCTTCCTTGCGGACATCACACGGGATATACATATGCCCGACATCCATATCGGCCAGGGCCTTGCAGGTTTCGTCGGCGCGCAGACTGTTGGTGTCGGCAATGGCGACGCGGTAGCCGCGTTTGCCGGCCAGCTCAGCCAGCGCCCGGCCGAGCCCGGACGCACCGCCGGTGATGAGGATGGTGGGGAACAGGGTTGTCATGGTTTTTCATCTCGCGAGCAAGCGTATCTCATAACTGGCGTGTGGGTACGGATAGTACGCCTTCTTCACCTTCGCTGCGTGCAATGAGCACGGCGCCGACGCTGTCGCCCCAGATGTTCACCGCAGTGCGACACATATCCAGAACCCGATCGGTGACCAGAATCAGTCCGATGGCCTCTGGTGGCAGGCCCACCATGCCCAGGATCAGTGTGATCGCCACCAGGCTGGCAGCAGGCACGCTGGCGACGCCGATAGACGTCAGCAGCGCAGCAATGACGATCATGAACTGGGAGGCCAGCGACAGATCCATGCCGTAGGCCTGGGCAATAAAGACAACAGCAACACATTCATACAGCGCGGTGCCATCCATGTTCACCGTGGCACCCAGTGGCAGTACGAAGGTGGCTGTGCGGCGGGAGACGCCCGAGCGTTTTTCAACACACTCCATGGTCAGCGGCAGCGTGGCGGCCGAGCTGGCGGTGGAAAAAGCGGTCAGCAACGCCGGTGTCATCGCCTTCATGTGCCGCGCGGGGCTGCGATGCGCGATCAGCCGAATGGCCAGAGGCAGAATGACGAAAGCATGTATTGCCAGCGCCAGCAGCACGGTGAGGAAAAACCACGCCAGTGGTGCGATGGCGGAGAAGCCGGTGCGGACCACCGTGGCGGCAATCAGGCCAAACACCCCCAATGGCGCGAAGCGAATGATGAACATGGTGATCTTGACCATGGTCTCGTACAGACCATCGATGGCATGGCGCAGCGCACTGCCGGCGTCACCGTCGACCTGGCGCAGGAAATAGCCGAACAGCAGGGAGAATACGATCAGACCCAGCAGCTGTCCGGTGGCCGCTGCCTGGAACAGATTCGAGGGCACCATCTGCAGAATGATGCCGGCGAAATCGCCGGCACCGCGTCCCTCGACGCGTGCCAGAACGTCGGCGGTATTCTCCGCCAGCCCGAGTCGATCACCCGCCGCTTCGCCACCGATAATGCCGGGCTGGATCATGTTCACCACCAGCAGGCCGACAACGACGGCGACCAGGCTGGTGCCGAGATAATACGCGAGTGTCTTGCCACCGAGACGACCGAGGTCCCGGCCGTCCGCCAGCCCGGTCAGGCTGCTGATGATCGCGGTGGTGATCAGGGGCACCACCACCATTTGCAGGCCACTGATGAACAGCTCGCCCACCGTGTCGTAGATGGCCAGCAGGGGAATGCCGAAAAGCTGCGTGGTCTCTGTGGTCAGCCAGCCTGCCAGGGCGGCCAGCACCATGGCCAGGAAAATCTGGTTATGCAGCTTCACGCATCACTCCCTGTTGTGTTTTTTGCATAGCATACGCAGCGGGCAATGGCTGCCGCAACTGGCCAGCTCGCCATGCAGGTCATGCAGCTCGTGCAGATCATGGAAGTCTACAGCAACTGGTTCAGGTGGCTATCCAGGTTCGGATGCGTGTCACGCACCTGAGTGACGGCATCGGCCAGCGCCCGGTCTGCGCTGACGGGGCCGATGCGCTCGGCCAGTAGTACGTAGGTCCGGTTGACCAGCGCCTGCAGCAGCGCCTCCGGCACGGGCGGGACATTCAGTGCACTCTCTGTTTGATCCGGCGCAGCGCGCCGTTCAGCGTTATCGCGGCCAAGCCAGTGCTGCATGGCGCTGACCAGTGGTGGCGGCAAGGTGTCGCGGTTCAGCGAAGCCAGCAGATCCAGGCGAAAGCTGTGTCGTTGCGACAGTGGCACCCGGCTGCTCAATGCTTCCATTAACGCAGAGAACGCAGCGGCCACAGAGGCCGATGAGCCGGTTTTCACCGAGCCATCCTTTGTTGTGGCATCTGTCGGGACATCTGTCGAGGCATCGCTGCGCCGCTGGGGAAGCTGCCCGGCCAGTGGGTCGGGCAGCAGGGACTGCACGGGCATGTTCATGGCCTGCACCAGGCTCAGCAGTATTGCGGAGCGTCTCTCGCGCAGACTCTCGTCCTGGCAGATATCCGCCACAAACCGCTGCAGCGTGAACCGCGGGCGCTCAGCATAGTGGGTTTCCCAGTGATGCAGAGCGGCCATCAGATCTTCACGGGGCAGGAAGGGTTTCAGGCCCGTGAAGACGGCGCGGCGCTTGTCGACAAGCTCGTGGGTTTTCATCGACTTACCTCGATGCTGCTGGCTCTCTCTGCGGTGTAGGCGGTGGTCTCACCCGAGAATTCCGGATAACCGATCTCGGCATGCTCGCTGAGATCAAGCCCGCGCTGTTCATGCAGTGCGCTGGCCCGCAGGCCCATGGTCAGGGCGATGACGCCATACATCAGCAGGGCGGAGAAAAATGTCCAGGTGAAGCAGGCCAGCACACCAATGACCTGAACCGTGACAACCTGGGCATTGAAGGGGTTATCCATCAGGAACAGTCCGGCAGCAATGGTGCCCCAGGCGCCGGCGACACCGTGCGCCGACACGGCGCCGACGACATCGTCCAGGCGCCAGCGCAGCAGCAGGCGCATGCTGACGCTGCACAGAATGCCGGCAATCAGGCCGGTGACCAGTGCGTAAGGCGGCAACATGGTTGCACAGCCGGCAGTGACGCCGACCAGCCCGGCCAGGCTGCCGTTGACGGTTTCCGTCAGCAGTATCGGCCGACGGCTGATGATGGCCAGTAGCATGCTGCCGCAGGCACCCGCTGCTGCGGCCAACTGGGTGTTGAGGTTGATCAGCCCGATGTCGGAGGAGGCCTCCAGTGTCGAGCCGCCATTGAAGCCGAACCAGCCGAACCAGAGGATGAAGCCGCCCAGAGCGACCAGTGTCAGGTTGTGGCCGCGTATTTCCCTGGGCCGACCCTGATCATCGAAGCGTCCCAGGCGTGGGCCCAGCACCAGAATGCCTGCCAGCGCGCACCAGGCGCCCACGGAGTGCACCACCGATGAGCCGGCAAAATCGATGAAGCCCATTTGCGCCAGCCAGCCATTATCGTTCCAGACCCAGCTACCGAACACCGGGTAGATGAAGCCGATGATGCCGAGGGCGCCGACCAGATAAGCCCCGAAGCGCGTGCGCTCGGCCATGGCGCCACTGGCGATGGTGGCGGCGGTGGCGGCAAACATGGTCTGGAACAGCAGCATCCCATAGGTCTGGTTGTCAGCCTGGCTGATCATGAAGTCGCTGGTGCCATACCAGCCGTGGCTGTCACCAAACATGAGGCCATAGCCAATCGCCCAGAAGACGATGGTACCGACACACACATCCATGTAGTTCTTCATGACCACGTTGAGCGCGTTCTTGGCGCGAGACATGCCGGATTCCAGCAGCGCGAAGCCGGCCTGCATCAGAAACACCATTGCCCCCGCAGCAGCCAGCCAGACCATATTGACGCCTGCGCTTTCATCGCTGGCAGCCGCGATGGACGGCACCAGACAGAGCGGGCCGATCAGCCAGATATACATGATGTTTGTGCTCCCGAGCGGTTGCATTCGAGTCCGCGCGCGCTTCAGCGTGGATGACTCCCCCTCAGGAGATGCTGCAACCGGCGTGCCAGCTCGGTGCACAGTCTTGTGGCGTGCCAATGCGGCGTTTGGGCCGTGCTGGCGAGGGCGTGCCCCACGGCGTGGGCAATAGGCGTGGTGCGGCAGCGAGAAGCGCACCATTGAGGTGCGGTGGGCGAGGCGTGATGCGCGGTGGCGCATCACTGTTAATGCCCACTGTTATTGCGTTGCCATTGCGGTGTCAGCGTCGGAGTGTCAGCGAAAGGTGACCAGATCAGCTGGCTGCAGATGGCTGTAGTTGTTGAAATAAGCCAGGTGCAGCTGCCCTTGCTCGTGGGTCAGGCAACTGACGGAGGCGTTGGCAATGCGATAATTGAGATGACGCAGCAGGCTGTCGTCGGTGCCCAGTACCTGCTGCAATAGCACGGCAATGACACCGCCGGAGGTAAATACGCCGATGCGTTCCCCCGGTCGGGCGTCGGCGAGAATATCGGCCATGGCGTTACGCACACGCTGACGGAATGCGGGCCAGCTTTCCAGGTCATCTCTGGGGAATTCGCAGGACTGCCAACTGCCCAGGGTGGCCAGTAACAGCGGCTGGAAGTTGCGGTGAAAGCCATTCTCTCCGGTCAGCAGCTGTCCCAGCTCGGGTTGCTGGCGGATCACCCGTGGCAGGTAATGACGAACGATATGCTCGGCCTGAAATTCATTGAAGCCGGGGTGCTCCTGTTGCCGCGAGGTGTCGACCACCTGTGGTTGCCGCAGATACGCAGCCGCAGTGTCGCGTTGCCGAGTCAGGGTGCCGTGGATAACGCGATCCAGTGGTGCCTCGGCAGACTCTTTCAGGTGGGCCGCCAGTACTTCGGCCTGACGCTGACCCTGTTCTGACAGCACATCATAGTTCTGTGCGCCGAAGGAGGCCTGGCCGTGGCGGATGAGCAGAATGTCAGTGGTCATGAGTCTCCGGACCAGGGTTGTTTGGCGGATAGTGCCTGTCAGGTCAGCACGTTCAATCGGGAAAGCATATAGCCTGCGGCGGCGACATCAACCTCCTGAATGGATAGCCGGCCCCGATTGACCAGTTCCAGGTGGGCCAGTTGCGGTGTCTGTTTGACGGCCTTCAATGTGAGCGGGTGTTCAGCATGGCCGCGGTAGGCGACATCCACGCGCACCCAGCGGGGCGCATCCTGGCTGGCGCGCGGGTCGAACCAGGGCGACTGCGGATCGAACTGGGTCGGGTCCGGGTAGGCGCTGCGCACCACTTCCGCCAGACCGACAATCGCCGGCACCTTGCAACTGGAGTGGTAAATGAACACGGTGTCGCCCTGCTGCACGCTATCCCGCAGCCGGTTGCGGGCCTGGTAGTTGCGAATGCCTTCCCAGCCGCAGCGCTGTTCCCGCTGAAGATCGTCAATGCTGTAGGTGTCCGGTTCGGTCTTGAACAGCCAGTACGCCATGGGCCGCCTCGTGTCATGCCAGTCTGTCGGTCATTGTAGCGGATCGCGTGGGCGTAGCGGGCATGATCAGCAGGCGCGACGACGGTGGCGGATTCTGTGATAATCTTCGCCGCCGGAATGGGATGGACAGCATGATCAGTGAACTCGAACAGCAACAGGCCAGCCAGGCGCTGGTGACCGTGCGGGACTGCCTGCGCTGGGGCGAATCTGCCCTGCGTCGGGGTGAGGCCTTTTTAGGGCACGGCACCGATGATTATGGCGATGAAGCGCTGAATCTTCTGCTGCATGTCCTCGGGCTGCCCTGGGATTCGGATCCGCGCTTGCTGGACGCGCGCTTGCTGCCGCTGGAGCTGGACGCCTATGTGGCGTTGATGACCCGGCGCGTGAATGAGCGTATGCCGGCCGCCTATCTGACCGGGCGCGCCTGGTTCTGCGGCCTGGAGTTCCGCGTGGATGAGCGCGTCCTGGTGCCGCGCTCGCCGCTGGCGGAGCTGATCGAGCAGGGGTTTGAACCCTGGGTCGTGCCCGAGCAGGTGCACCGGGTGCTGGATCTGTGTACCGGCAGCGGCTGCATCGCCATCGCGCTGGCGGCGGCCATGCCCCACGCCCAGGTGGATGCCTCGGATATCTCGGCGGACGCCCTGGCAGTGTGCCGTGACAATATTGCGCTGCACGGGGCGGAGAATCAGGTCCGGGCACTGCAGGGCGACGGGCTTGGTGCGGCGGAAGGTCGCTATGATCTGATTGTGACCAACCCGCCTTACGTCGACGCACAGGATATGGCCAGCCTGCCGGAAGAGTACCGCCACGAGCCAGTGCTGGCGCTGGCCTCCGGCGCCGACGGGCTGGATTTTACCCGGCGGCTGCTACGGGAAGCGCCGGAGTATCTGACCGAGCATGGTGTGCTGATCGTCGAGGTGGGCAACAGCTGGGAATCCATGCTGCAGGTCTGGCCTGAGGTGCCCTTTTTCTGGTTTGAATTCGAGCGAGGCGGGCACGGCGTCTTCATGCTGACCCGCGATCAGTTGCTGGCCCACGCAGCGGCGTTTGCGGCGGGCTGAGCAGTCAGAGAGACTTACTTGAGAGACTTACTTGAGAGACTTAACGGGCACCGGTCGCCAGCGATGACAGTCATGTCACGCAGATCGGGCCTGACAGACAGGGCAGGTGAATATGGCAGGTAACAGCTTTGGTGAACTCTTCCGTGTCACCACCTTCGGTGAGAGTCACGGTCCGGCGCTGGGCGCCATTGTTGACGGCTGCCCGCCCGGGCTGGCGCTGTCGGAAGCGGACCTGCAGGGGGAGCTGGACCGGCGTAAACCGGGTACCAGCCGTTACACGACCCAGCGTCGTGAGCCGGATCAGGTGCGTATTCTTTCCGGTGTGTTTGAAGGTAAAACCACGGGCTGCCCGATCGGGCTGCTGATCGAGAATACCGACCAGAAATCCAAGGACTACTCGGATATCGCCAGCACCTTCCGGCCCGGCCATGCGGATTACACCTACCACCGCAAGTACGGCTTTCGTGACTACCGGGGGGGCGGGCGTTCGTCTGCCCGCGAGACCGCCATGCGCGTCGCGGCGGGCGCCATTGCGCGCAAATGCCTGGCCGAGCAGTTTGGTGTGCGTATCTACGGGGGCGTTGTCCAGATCGGCCACGTACGCGCGACGGCGTTCGACTGGAACACGGTCAACGACAATCCGTTCTTTTTCCCGGATGCGGCACAGGTGCCGGCGCTGGAGCAATTGATCAACGGCCTGCGCAAGGATGGCTCCTCCATCGGTGCGCGCGTCAATGTCTACGCCGAGGGTGTCCCGGCAGGGTGGGGCGAGCCGGTGTTCGACCGTCTGGATGCCGATCTGGCCCGGGCAATGATGAGCATCAATGCGGTCAAGGCGGTGGAGATCGGCGACGGCTTCGCTGTGGTCGAACAGCGCGGCGAGCAGCATCGTGACGAAATGACCCCTGACGGCTTCCTCAGCAATCATGCCGGTGGCGTGCTGGGTGGCGTGACATCCGGCCAGCGCATCAAGGTCTCCATGGCGCTGAAGCCGACATCCAGCATCCTGATTCCCGGACAGTCCGTGGATGTGAACGGCCAACCGGCTGAAGTCGTCACCAAGGGACGCCACGACCCTTGTGTGGGCATACGTGCTACGCCGATCGCCGAAGCCATGCTGGCACTGGTACTGATGGATCACTGTATGCGTCATCGCGCCCAGTGCGGTGACGTGCAGCCCTCTGGCGTGCCTGTTCCGCCTGGCCTGGATCACGACGTAACGGGCCAGGGTTGAGCGTACCGGGCATGCGGGGAATGCCCTGGTACTGGCGCCTGTCTGCGTTTTACCTGTTCTATTTCGCGCTACTCGGCGTGTTGGTGCCGTACTGGAGTCTGTATCTCCGGGATGATGGCTTCAGCGCTGCCGAGATAGGGCTGCTCATGGCCGTCCCGCAAATCACCAAGATCGGTGCGCCGAATCTGTGGGGCTGGCTGGCCGACACCACCGGGCAACGCTTGCGCATCATTCGCACCGGTAACCTGCTGGCAGCCGTGATCTTTACCGGTGTGTTTTTCGCCGAGGGTTTCTGGTGGATGCTGCTGGTGCTGGCGGGTTTCAGTTTCTTCTGGAATGCGGTGCTGGCCCAGTTCGAAGTACTGACCCTGAGTGCCCTCGGGCGCCACAGTGATCGCTACAGTCAGATCCGGGTGTGGGGTTCGGTGGGTTTTGTGCTGGCGGTGCTGGTGCTGGGCAGAGTCCTGGATAGCGCGCCGGTATCGGTGGTGCCCTGGGTCTTGCTGGGCCTGCTCTGGGCCATCTGGCTGTGCACGCTGACACTGCCCGAGCAACCGCAGGGGCATCAGCGACCGGTCAGCGGTGGCTTGCTTGCATTGCTGCAGCGTCGCGAGGTGGTGATCTTTTTTGTCTGCGCATTCCTGATGCAGATGTCCCACGGCCCCTATTACACCTTCTACACCATCTACCTCGTGGACATGGGCATCAGCCGCAGTATTGCCGGGCAGCTGTGGGCGTTCGGGGTGGTTGCGGAGGTGGCGGTCTTTCTGCTCATGCACCGGCTGCTGGAGCGGCATTCGCTGGCCCTGATTATTCAGGCGAGCCTGCTGCTGGCGGCGCTTCGCTGGCTGATCATTGCCACCCAGGCGGACAGCATGAGCATGCTGGTGCTGGCTCAGGTGCTGCATGCGGCCAGCTTTGGCAGCTTCCACGCCGCGTCCATGGCCTGGCTGCATCGCACGTTTCGTGACGGGCATGCGGGGCAGGGGCAGGCGCTTTACTCCAGCCTGGGATTTGGTGCCGGTTGGGCGGTGGGCGCAACCCTCGCCGGTCTGTTCTGGGACCAGCTCGGGGGCACCAGCTTCCTGCTCGCGGCGGGTGTGGCGTTGTTTGCCGCGATACTGGCGTTGCTGTTTTTGCGTACACCCGTTTCTGACAAAGCGCCCTGATCTGCAACCCTGATCAATCCGCCGTATGCCGCGCAGTCGCCGTGGCCCAGATGCCCTTCGCCAGAGACAGAAGACGCAGCCCGATGACGTGCCAGAACGCGGTGCGGGCGCGAGTCAGCGCGCCGCGCTGATGCCAGGCGTCACGTGTGACGTGCACGGATTCGGTGTTCAGAAATGATTTCAGCACAGTCATACGCGCGGCAAATCCCTGATCAACCGTTTCCACGTTGGCCTCAAGGTTCCAGCTACTGTTCCAGACGTCGTAGTTGAAAGATCCCATGGTGCTCCAGTGATCGACTCTGGCCGCCTTGAGATGCAGAAAGCGGGCCTGGTATTCATGAATCTGCACGCCTGCATCCAGCAGGCGCTGGTAATAATGCTGCCCGGCATAGCGGATCACGGGGTGATCTGTGTGCTCGCCGGCCAGCGTCAGATGCACACTGACACCGCGTCGCGCGGCGATCAGCAGTGCCTTGTACAGTGACCGTGGTGGCAGGAAATAGGGCGTGCACAGCCAGACTTCCTTGCGTGCCCGCAGGATGCGGCGCACCAGCGTCCTGATCAGGGGATTCCTGCGGCCACCCCGGGCCGCGCTGACGCGCGTCCAGGTGGTATTGCGCCGGTCCTGCCGCACCGGCTGCGGGGGATGCGTCGTCAGGCGCCAACGTACGGCGCCGCTCACGGGGCCGGCGTCCGCGAGGCGCCAGGCCTGATCGAACAGCATCCGCAGATCGGCCACCACCGGGCCACGACAGGCCAGCATGGCGTCCATCCAGGCATTGTCACCGTGAAAGCGCGGGTCGTATCGGTCATCGATACCCATACCGCCTACCCAGGCGCGCTCGTCATCGACAATGATCACTTTACGATGATCGCGGACCAGCGCGCTGATCAGATGGCCCATCCGTACCGGATTGAACAGCAGCAGTGTAACGCCAGCGTCTCGCAAACGCTGCTGGTCCCGCGTGGTGAGCGCCGCGCTGCCGATGTCGTCGAGCAATAACCGAACCGCCACACCGCGCTTGACGGCAGCGCGGAACACAGCAAGCCATTCGTCAAACAGCACACCGGAGCTGCACATATAGAGTTCGATGCAGATGCTGGTTTGCGCGCTTTGCATGGCAGTGCGGATATGCGGCAGAAAGCGCTGCCCGCCGGTCTGGATCGACAGGGTGCAGCGGCTGCGCCAGGGCCAGCTCAGTCGTCCTGTGACGCTGTCTGCGCCCGCTATCAATGCTGTTGGCTTCATGCGGCGATAGTAACCCGTCGAATCAGGCGGTGTAATTGTTATGGTGGGTGGGTCCGGTTTCGTCGTAAAAGCGATGTAAAATGTGAAGCTGGTACGGTCGTTTGGTTATTTCGGGTGACGCATAACGGGGCATAAACTGGCAGTATTTCGAAATCGGTAGTGAACACGTATACACTGAAAGTGCATGTGTGCATGCAGGCATGTCTATGGTTGCCGATATTTGAAGATCACCGATCAACGGTGGCATTTCAAGAATAATGGCCCTTATCAAGGGGCGGGAGTGCAGTATGAAACGTTATTTACCGGGCGTCCGGATGATGCCCTGTGTTGCCGGGGTTGCGCTGACAATCACCAGTACGGTTGCTTCGGGTGCTGGCTTTGAGCTGCCCCAGCGAGGCATCAAGGAAATGGGTATAGGGTTCGCAGGCTCTGCCGCACTGCTGGAGGATGCCTCCGCAGTGGCCAACAACCCGGCCGGCCTGATGCGTTTGCAAGGGCGTCAGGTCAGCGGTGGTGTGACATTGATCCGCTCCGGTTTCGATTACGACGTGAGCGTACAGCGCGAACTGATTGATGGTACCGGCGGAACCGTTCCGGGTCGCGAAAGCGGCAGCATTTCAGCATTGTCGGTGGCGCCCCATGTGTATTACAGCCAGCGTTTGTCTGAAAACGCGGCGATAGGCTTTGGCATCTACGCGCCCTTTGGCTCCACCACCAGCTACCCTGAAGAGTGGGCCGGGCGTTACCACGCGACCGATACAGACATTACCACCGTCAACTTCAATCCGGCCTTCGCCTGGCGCGTCAGCGACACCGTGTCGATGGGCCTGGGCGTGGTCATCCAGCGTTTCGAGGGCGACTTCCGCAATACCATCGATCTGGGTTATCTGGTGGCCGACCAGGTCATCGAGGAGCTTGAGAACAATAACCTTGCCAGTCTGCGCGAGGGTCGACAGAACCTCGTCGACAGGATGGCCCATCAGTTCGATGTCGATAACACCATGATCGTGGACAGCTGGGGCTACGGGTTCAACTTCGGCGTGCTGTGGGAGCCCAACGAACGGAGTCGTGTGGGCTTCAACTATGCCAGTGCTGTGCGGCAGGTCGCCGATGGTGACGCGAAACGCCCTCAGGCAGAGGATCCGGCTTTCCAGCAGGAACTGGAGGATGCCATTGCCGCGACTCAGATCTGGGGCATTGGTTTCTTACCCAGCACCATCGGCGCCTTGCAGCCAGCCTCTGCAACGGAAGGCGCAGAACGCGCCGTCGGGCCGCTCGGTGCCCAGGGCGGGAAGGTGCAGCTGATCACGACAATGCCGGAGGTGGCGACCCTGAGTGGCTATCACCAGCTTTTCGACTCGCTGGCCATCACCGGCGGTGTCACCTGGACAAACTGGAGCCGGTTGGATGAATTGCGCTTTACCTACCCGGACAGCTCCGACCGTGGCGGCAGTGATATCACTGGTTCCGGGGATGATGTGCGCCGGCGTGATCTGGTGGTGCCGTTCGAATGGGAGGACACCTTCCGTTACGGGGTCGGCGCAATCTTTACCGGCATTGATAACTGGGCGTTGCGGGCAGGCTTCAGCTACGACGAAAGCCCCGTGCCCAATCCGGAGCGTCGGACAGCGCGCGGTCCGGATAGCGACCGTATGATCTATGCATTGGGTGCCGGCTGGCAGTGGCGGGAAAATCTTTCGATAGATGTGGGTTACACCTATACCCACTTCGCGTCATCGCGCATCAATAACCGGGAAAACCCGGCGGGCTCCCAACATCGCATGGAAGGCAGTTACAGCGGCGGGCTGCACAATATCGGTGTGCAGGCCAACTATCTGTTCTGAGCTCGCTGTTCTGATGTTCTGAGTTCTGACCGGGCTGGCCCCGGGCTGATGGTCAGCCCGGGCTCAACCCAAGATGGCGGGCGTGATAGCGCAGATGGTCGTCAATGAAGCTGGTGATGAAATAGTAACTGTGGTCATAGTCTTCATGGCGCCGCAAGCTCAGCGGATGATCATGCTGCTGGCAGACGCTTTCCAGCATATCCGGCATCAACTGCTCGGCCAGAAAATTGTCCGCCAGGCCCTGATCAACGAACAGTGGTTGTTTCGACCTGCCTTCGGCAATCAGTGCGCACGCATCATAGGTAGCCCAGTCTGCTTCGTTGTCACCGAGATAGCCGCTGAAGGCCTTGCGCCCCCAGGGGCAGCCTGTCGGATGGGCAATCGGCGCAAAGGCTGATACAGACGCGTAGCGCCCGGGTTGCCTGAGTGCGCAAACCAGCGCGCCATGCCCGCCCATGGAATGACCGCTGATGGCTTCGGCATCACTCAGCGGGAACAGGGCACGTACAAGTGCGGGCAGTTCCTTCGTGACGTAATCGTACATGTGGTAATGCGCATTCCAGGGCGCCTGCGTGGCATTGACGTAGAAGCCGGCCCCTGAGCCGAAATCATAGCTCTCATGCTCGCCGGGCAGGTCGGTACCGCGCGGGCTGGTGTCGGGGCAGATGACCGCCAGGCCGAGTTTCGCGGCCAGCCGGAAGGCGCCCGCCTTGCTGGAAAAATTCTCGTCGGTGCAGGTTAGCCCGGACAGCCACCAGAGCGTTGGCACGTCACCGTTTTCTGCGGCCGGTGGCAGGAACAGGGCAAACACCATATCGCAATCGAGTACGCTGGAATGATGGCGTATGCGATGCAGCCAGCCGCCGTGGCATCGTATGCGAGCAAGCGTTTCGGTAGATGTGTTCATACACTCTCTCTGTTGTCTGTTGCGCGCCGGGGCAGGGCAGCTGCCGGGTCAGTAAAGAATGACGGAACGAATGCTTTTGCCGTCATGCATCAGATCAAAGGCATCATTGATCTGCTCAAGCCCCATGGTGTGTGTCACAAATTCATCGATGCGGATCTCGCCACTCATATAGCGCTCCACATAATCCGGCAGCTGGGTGCGACCCTTGACGCCGCCAAAGGCACTGCCGCGCCAGACCCGCCCGGTAACCAGCTGGAACGGACGTGTGGAGATTTCCTCGCCGGCACCAGCGACGCCAATGATGACGGACTCGCCCCAGCCTTTGTGGCAGCACTCCAGTGCCTGCCGCATCACGGTGGTATTGCCGATACATTCAAAGGAGTAATCGACACCCCCGTCAGTCATATCGACGATGACATCCTGTATGGGGCCGCTGTGGTCTTTGGGGTTCACGCAGTCGGTTGCACCAAGTTGGCGCGCCATGGTGAATTTGTCGGTGTTGATATCCACGGCGATGATGCGACCTGCTTTCGCCATGACCGCCCCCTGAATGACCGACAGGCCAATTCCGCCCAGGCCGAACACGGCGACAGTCGCGCCGGGCTCCACTTTGGCTGTATTGAGCACCGCACCAATGCCGGTGGTGACGCCACAGCCGAGCAGGCAAACCTTGTCCAGAGGTGCCGCTTTGTTGATCTTCGCCAGCGAAATTTCCGGTACAACTGTGAACTCAGAGAAGGTAGAGGTACCCATATAATGGAAAAGCTGCTTTCCATTTTTTGAAAAACGGCTGGTCCTGTCCGGCATGAGGCCCTGCCCCTGTGTTGCGCGCACGGCCTGGCACAGGTTGGTCTTGCCCGAGAGGCAGAATTTGCATTGCTTGCATTCCGCAGTGTAGAGCGGAATGACATGGTCGCCGACCTGCAGGCTGGTGACGCCTGGCCCGACTTCTTCCACCACGCCAGCACCTTCATGGCCGAGGATGGAGGGGAATATGCCTTCCGGATCCGCCCCGGAAAGCGTGTAGGCATCGGTATGACAGACGCCCGTCGCGACAATGCGTACCAGCACTTCGCCAGCTTTGGGTCCATCGACATCAACGTCTTCAATGCTTAGTGGCTGGCCTGCTTGCCAGGCGACTGCTGCGCGGGATTTCATCAATTCTCTCCAGAAGGGCGTCAGATGGACGAGCTGTTCATCACAGTACAGGTCACAGTATAGGTCACAGTATAGAGAGCCCCGTCTTGTCATGGCATGAATTTCGGGTGAATAAAAAAGAGCAACGCAATGTTGAAAGCATGCTCAAAAACAGTCTATTCAGACCACGAGTATGCGATTTTTTACGGATGGTGAACAATGGTTCGCCTAAATAACTTCTTTCCATGATTGCGCTCCTGTCCGCCAATGTGGCATCACAGAATCTGGTCCGGGGAACGACCATGTCAGGGGACACCATCATGAACAACAAAGCAAGATATCTGGAGCAGTTGATGAGCATGGCTGCCAGGCAACCGGATTACCTCTCCACCTTCTACGCCACCTTGCTGGATGCGACGCTTTATATTCTGGGCAGGACCCCGACGCCGCAGCCGGATCTGATACGACTGCGGGGCGATATACGATTGAGGGGCAATGTGGCCAGCCCGGTCAGCCGACGCGACCTGATGCCGGGCAACGGTGTACTGGTACAGCACTGGTACCTTGATGATGGTACCCGAGTGCTGCCCTGCTTCACTTCACTGGCGGCGCTGCGGCTGGCTATCGATGACGACAGTGCCTATCTGGCGCTGCGCGCCCGGGATCTGTTTGCCATGACCCGCGGGAACACCCTTGTACTGAATCCCTGTCTTGCTGTGAGCAGAATCCTCTGGCCCGGCGATATCGACATGCTGATGGAGCAGGACGCCATGGATATTCGCAACTGCGTACTGGGTGTGCCCGAACATTACCCGCAATCAATGGCGGAGGCGCTTGCCCGCACCTTGAGCCGATATCCGGAAGTCAGGCGAGCCTGGCTGGCGCAAGTGCTGAATGACCCCGCCGCGAAGCAGCATCTGGTGGTGGCGCTGGAGATTGACGGCGATGCTGACGACGTGCTGCGCGAGACTGGCATCGTGGCCAGCAGCCATGTTGGTGAGGCCCAGCTGCTGGATCTATGCCGTATTCAGGTAGACCGGGCAGGGCTGGCTGAGGAGTTTCTGGCCGAGGCCCCGCCGTTCTATGAGCGCGTCTGGGGGCGCAAACTGGCGATGTCGCCGGATGCCATCGGTCACGCCTGATCCTGGAGCAGTGCCAGAAAGTGCCGCCCTGCATTGGAGAGACTGCGCGCCGGGTGCATGACATAGCCCAGCTGGCGCACAGGCAGCTGGGTGGTGACGGGCAACGTACGGACCTGATCATCCAGCATGGTGGCCGGCAAGACACTCCAGCCCAGCCCGATGGAGACCATCATGTAGATGGTTTCCAGATAGTTGGTCGACATGGAGATGTTGAGGGTCAGGTCATGGTCGTCAAACAGCTTCTCGACAATACGGCGGGTGAAGGTCACCGGGGAGGGCAGAATGGCGCTGTAAGCAGTGAGCATCTCCAGGCTGACTTCCTGTGCCTGGGCGAGGGGATGCTCCGGTGCTGCCATGAACACCAGTGGATCCTGCCAGATCACCTCGCTGGTTACCCTCGGGTCAGGCGCCGGCGGCAGGGTGACCACGCCAAGCTCCAGATCCCCCTGTAATACGCCCTCCCAGGCTTCCTCCGAATCAATAAAGTGGATATCCAGCTGCACCGTCGGATAGCGGCGCGAAAACTGCCGCAGCACCGGCGGCAGGCGATGCAGCCCGATATGGTGGCTGGTGCCGATGCGCAGGGTGCCGCCGACCTGTCCCGCCAGGTTGCTGATCGCGCGGCTGGTGTCCTCCATGTCCCGCAGGATGTTGCGGGCCCGTGGCAGAAGTGCCTGGCCCGCCTCAGTCAGGTGCACCTGCCTGCCGATGCGGTCGAACAGTCGTGTGCCAAGCTGCTGTTCCAGCAGGGCGATACGCTTGCTGATGGCGGGCTGGGTGACAAACAGTGCTTCGGCGGCGGTCGAAAAGCTGCCGTGATCGGTCACCGCCAGAAAGGCCTGCAGGCTATGGGTATCCATGGGGTTATCCTGAGTCGTGTCATTCCATTTGGGAATCCTAAAGATAAATAATATGAATTGGATTTATAGATGGCAAGGCCCTAAGCTGACCCCTGTGAATCGGCTATCGCCCGGGAGTCAGAGATGGCAGGCAAGACACTTTACGACAAACTCTGGGATGCGCACCTTGTCACCGAGCGGGATGACGGGTCAGCGCTGATCTATATCGATCGTCAGATCATCCATGAGGTCACATCGCCTCAGGCCTTTGAAGGCCTGCGCCTGGCCGGGCGCCAGCCCTGGCGCGTGGGTGCGAACTTCGCCACGCTCGACCACAACGTGCCCACCACGCCGTTTCGTAACGCATCGGAAATCGTGGATGACACCTCCCGTATTCAGGTGCAGACCCTCGAGGATAACACCCGCAGTTTTGGTATCCGGGAGTTCGGTATCGGCGACGTGCGCCAGGGCATCGTGCATGTCATGGCGCCGGAGCAGGGTGCTGTCTTGCCGGGCATGACAGTGGTATGCGGCGATTCCCATACCTCCACCAACGGTGCCCTGGGCTGTCTCGCCCACGGCATAGGCACCAGCGAAGTCGAGCATGTACTGGCGACGCAGTGCCTGGTGGCCAAGAAGATGAAGAACATGCAGGTGCGCGTCGAGGGCGAGCTCGGCCCTGGCGTGACCGCCAAGGACGTGGTGCTGCATATCATCGGGGTCATCGGGACCGCCGGTGGTAACGGTCATGCCCTTGAGTTTGCCGGCAGTGCCATCGAGTCGCTGTCCATGGAAGGCCGCATGACGATCTGCAACATGTCCATCGAGGCTGGCGCGCGGGCCGGGATGGTCGCGGTGGATGACAAGACCATCGCCTATTGCAAAGGTCGGCCATTTTCCCCGAGCGACGCCCAGTGGGAGGCGGCGGTGGCCTACTGGCGCACCCTGCGCTCCGATGATGATGCGGTCTTCGACACCCTGGTCGAGATTGATGCGGCGGATATCCAGCCTCAGGTGTCCTGGGGTACGTCGCCGGAAATGGTATTGCCGGTAGATGCAACCCTGCCGGACCCGGCCAGCGAAGCCGACGCCGTGAAACGCTCAGGCATGTTGCGGGCCTATGAATACATGGGTCTGACACCGGGCATGAAGATCAGTGATATTCATGTGGATCGGGTGTTTATCGGTTCCTGCACCAATTCCCGCATCGAGGATCTGCGCGCGGCCGCAGAGGTGGCGCGTGGTCGGAAAAAGTCGGATTCCGTGAAACAGGTATTGGTCGTGCCGGGCTCCGGACTGGTCAAGCGTCAGGCCGAAGAAGAGGGCCTGGACAAGATATTTCTGGATGCGGGTTTCGAGTGGCGCGAGCCGGGTTGTTCCATGTGTCTGGCCATGAATCCGGACCGGTTGCTGCCGGGCGAACACTGCGCCTCGACGTCGAATCGCAACTTCGAGGGGCGTCAGGGTAACGGCGGCCGCACGCATCTGGTCAGCCCGGCCATGGCTGCCGCTGCGGCAGTTGCCGGGCATTTTGTCGATATCCGCAGTTTTGCCGGGGAGGCCTGAGATGATGGACAAGTTCACGACACTCGAAGGCCGCGTAGCGCCGCTTGATCGCGCCAACGTGGATACGGACCAGATCATTCCGAAACAGTTTCTCAAATCCATCAAGCGCACCGGATTTGGCCCCAATCTGTTTGATGAATGGCGCTATCTGGATGAGGGGCAGCCTGGCCGGGATAACAGCCAGCGACCCCTTAACAAGGAATTTGTGCTCAATCAGCCCCGCTATCAGGGCGCACAAATCCTGTTGACCCGGCGTAACTTCGGTTGCGGGTCAAGCCGGGAGCACGCGCCCTGGGCGCTGCTGGACTACGGTTTCCGCGCGATCATCGCGCCGAGCTTTGCGGATATTTTCTTCAACAACTGCTTCAAGAATGGCGTGCTGCCCATCGTGCTGCCCGAAGAGGTGATTGATGCATTGTTCCGTGACGTTGTGGCGTCTGAGGGTTACACCCTCAAGGTCGATCTGGCCGGTCAGTATGTCGAGCGGCCTGATGGTGAACGGTTGGCGTTCGAGGTGGACCCGTTCCGCAAGCATTGTCTGTTGAACGGCCTGGATGATATTGGCCTGACGCTTCAGGATGCGGACGCCATTCACGCCTACGAGGCCGCGCGCCAGAAAAAAGAGCCCTGGGTCTTTGTGGAATAATCGAAAAATGGAACGGACAGAAATGGAACAGGCAGAAATGGAACAGACAGTGCACCAGACAGCAACGAAGCAGATTCTGATCATGCCCGGTGATGGTATCGGGCCCGAGATCGTGGCCGAAGCGGTCAAGGTATTGGACGTGGCGAAGCAGCGATTCGGCCTGGATATTGCCACGGACGAGGCGCTGGTGGGTGGTGCTGCCTACGACGCCCACGGTGATCCATTGCCGGAGGTGTCGCTGGAAAAAGCGCGCGCGGCGGATGCGATTCTGTTTGGCTCGATTGGTGGTCCGAAATGGGACAGCATTGAGCGCGACAAGCGCCCCGAGCGCGGGCTGCTGCGCCTGCGTGCGGCTCTGGGTCTGTTTGCCAATCTGCGTCCTGCATTGTTGTTCCCGCAACTGGCGGATGCATCCAGCCTGAAACCGGAAGTGGTCAGTGGTCTGGATATTCTGATCGTGCGCGAGCTGACTGGCGGCATCTATTTCGGCCAGCCACGCGGTATCCGTGAAGAAAACGGAGAACGTGTCGGCTTCAACACGGACGTATACAGCGAAAGTGAAATTCGCCGTATCGGCCGGGTTGCTTTTGATCTCGCCATGGCCCGTGGCAAGCGATTGTGCTCGGTTGACAAAGCCAACGTGCTGGAGGTGACCGAGCTGTGGAAAGAGGTCATGACAGACCTGTCTGCTGAGTACCCCGAGGTCGAGTTGTCGCATATGTATGTGGACAATGCGGCCATGCAGCTGGTGCGTGCGCCGAAGCAGTTTGACGTGCTGGTGACCGGCAATCTGTTCGGCGACATTCTGTCTGACGAAGCGGCGATGCTGACCGGGTCTATCGGCATGTTGCCGTCTGCGTCGCTGGACCAGGCGCGCAAGGGGCTTTACGAGCCGTGTCATGGTTCGGCACCGGATATTGCCGGGCAGGGTATTGCCAATCCGCTGGCGACCATCTTGTCACTGGCCATGCTGCTGCGTTACAGCCTGGATCGTGGTGATGTGGCGCAAGCCATCGAAGCGGCAGTAGAGGCAGTGCTCGAACAGGGCCTGCGCACCGCTGATATCCATACAGAGGGTTGCCGCAAGGTCAGCACCGCAGAGATGGGTGACGCAGTGGCCCAGGCGCTTTCAAGCTGAAGCTACGCCGATATTACGCTGACATTACGCTGAAATTTTCCTGACGGGAGCGAGATATGAAACGAGTCGGATTTGTAGGATGGCGCGGCATGGTGGGCTCAGTGCTCATGGATCGCATGCGCACCGAGAATGATTTTGCCGATATTGAACCGGTATTCTTCTCCACTTCCCAGACCGGACAGCCCGGCCCCGATGTGGGCAAAGACATTCCGCCGTTAAAAGACGCGCACAGTATTGATGAGCTGAAGACGCTGGACGTGATCGTGACCTGCCAGGGCGGTGATTACACCAACGAGGTATTCCCTGCGCTGCGTGAGGCTGGCTGGAAGGGCTACTGGATTGATGCGGCGTCAGCACTGCGCATGAAGGACGATGCGATCATCGTCCTGGATCCGGTAAACCGCCGTGTCATTGACGAAGGTGTGCAGGCGGGCGTGCGCAATTACATTGGCGGCAACTGTACCGTCAGTCTGATGCTCATGGGGTTGGGTGGTCTGTTCAACGCCGGGCTGGTGGAGTGGGCGAGCGCCCAGACCTATCAGGCGGCGTCAGGGGCGGGCGCGCAGAATATGCGAGAGCTGATTGCCCAGATGGGCAAGATCAATGCCGACGTGTCCGGGCTTCTGGCGGATCCGCGCAGCGCCATTCTGGATATCGATACCCAGGTGGCTGCCACCATGCGCGGCGACTTGCCGGTGGACAATTTCGGTCACCCGCTGGCGGGCAGTCTGCTGCCGTGGATCGACAAGCAGCTGGATAACGGGCAGAGCAAGGAAGAGTGGAAAGCCCAGGTGGAAACCAACAAGATTCTGGGCCGTAGCGCTGATCCTGTTCCGGTGGATGGTACCTGCGTGCGTATTGGTGCCATGCGCTGCCACAGTCAGGCATTGACCCTGAAACTGAAAAAGGACGTGCCGCTGGACGAGCTGACTGACATGATCGGCAGTGCCAATGACTGGGTAAAAGTGGTGCCCAATGAGCGCGAGGTGACGTTGCGCGACCTGACACCGACTGCGGTGACCGGCACACTGACCATCCCCGTCGGTCGCCTGCGCAAACTGAATATGGGTCCGCAGTATCTGAATGCCTTTACCGTCGGCGATCAGTTACTCTGGGGCGCCGCTGAGCCGCTGCGCCGCATGCTGCGTATCCTGCTTGAGCACAATGTATGAAAACCGTTTGAAAGCCGTTTCAACATCAGGAATCCAGCATGAGTCGTCAGTTTGATATCGCCATCGTCGGTGCCACCGGCCTGGTAGGAGGAATGCTGGTGGAGCTGCTCGCCGCCAGCGATCTGCCGGTGGGAGAGGTCGCGTTGCTGGCCTCGGCGGAGTCTGCCGGCAAGCGGTTGGCGTTTCGTGGCCGACATCGCAGCACCCAGGCGCTGGATGAGTTCGATTTCAGCACCGTGCAGCTGGCATTTTTTGCTGTGCCCGAAGCCATTGCCCAGGTACATGCCGAGCGTGCGGCTGAGGCCGGCGCCATCGTCATCGATGTCAGCGGCGCTTTTGCCGCGGACCAGAGCGTGCCGGTGGTGGTGCCCGAGGTCAACGCAGAGATGCTGACCGACTTTCGCGAGCGCGGCATCATCGCCAGCCCCTCACCGGGCAGTATCCAGTTGGCGATGGTGCTCAAACCTGTGCTGGACGCCGTCGGGCTGGGGCAGATCAATGTGACGGTCTGTGAGTCGGTCTCCGAAGCAGGGCGACCGGGGGTGGATGAACTGGCCTCCCAGACTGCCCGGCTGCTCAACGGGCAGAATCCGGAGCCGAAGCTGTTCAGCCAGCAGATTGCCTTCAATGCCTTGCCGCAGACCGGCGCGGTGCTGGAGAGCGGTGCATCGCGTTCGGAAGTCAGGCTGGCGCTGGAAACCATGCGTGTGCTGGGCGAGCCCGGCTTGCGGATCAATGCGACCTGCCTCAGATTGCCGGTATTCTTCGGCACATCACTGGTGGTGCAGCTGGAGACCGGGCAGCCGCTGGATGCTGGCCAGGCGGTGGCGTTGCTTGAATCCGCGCCCGGCCTGGTGGTTGTCGAGCGGCCGGAAGGGGCGACCCTGATCGGCGATGCGCTGGGTCATGATGCAGTATGGGTCAGCCGGGTGAGGGCAGATCTGTCACGTGAACAGGGCCTGAATCTGTGTCTGGTCACGGATAACCTGCGCAAAGGGGCCGCGCTCAACTGTGTACAAATTGCCGAATTATTGATAAAAGACCATCTGTGATGGATACTTACTGGCAATATGTGACACAGTTTCTAGGTTTGTACAGGTCGCCAGTGCACAATGTCTGAGCCGGCCTGAGGCTGGGCACAGTATGTCATGAATCCCTTCCGGGGGCCGTCAGGCAGGCGAAACTGCCGGTCTGCGGTGGGAGGCATAATAAATAAAGGGTTCAACCATGTTGCGAAGACTTGGGATCGGCTTTACCGCGTTGGCATTGTTGTGGCCTGGCATGGCGGCGGCACTGGGAGTGGGGGATTATTCACTCAACTCCTATCTGAACCAGCCTCTGGACATGGAAGTCACGCTGCGTGACACCCGTGGGCTGAACGAAGAGCAGCTGCTGGTCAGCCTGGCGTCTGATCGCGATTTCGCCATGGCGGGGATCGATCGCCAGTCCATGCACAGCGAACTGCGCTTCGACGTCACGATCAACGAGGATGGCAGTGGCCTGGTGCGTATTACCACCCGCCAGCCGGTGCGCGAACCCTATCTGAACTTCCTGGTGGAATATCTGTGGCCCACGGGGCGCATGCTGCGCGATTACACGGTGCTGCTTGATCCCCCCAGCTACGCTGCGGACCGTCGCAGCACGCCGGCTGCCCCGGCGACGAGCGCGCCTGCCAGACGTGATCCGACACCGGCTGCGCCGCCGCGCCCGCCCGCTGAGGCGCCCCGGGAACCCGCCCGCGTGGCCACCCAGGATCGCCCACGCCAGCCACAGACCGCTGCGGCCGACAGCGGCCCGCGTAGCACCCATACCGTACGCTCTTCTGACACCATGTGGCGCATAGCCCGTGATAACCGGCCCTCCAGCAGCGTGTCGGTCCAGCAGATGATGGTGGTGATTCAGGAGATGAATCCTGATGCCTTCATCAATGACAACGTTAACCTGGTCCGGGAGGGCGCGGTACTGCGCCTGCCCACCGAACAGGAAGTACGTGCCACCAGCACCCGTGATGCACTGGCATCGGTTGCAGACCAGAATCGCCAGTGGCGAGAAATGTTGCAGGCTCGCGGCATCGAAGTGCCCGGTCGCCAGCAACTGGACGGCACGCCAAGAACGATCGAAAGCGGTGTCGCGACAACGCGGCCGGATCAGGGTCAGGTGCGCCTGGTGGCGCCGGAGTCGGAAGGCACCGGTACCGGGACTGGCGCAGGCTCGGCCCGTGAAGGCGATAGCGCGGCGCTGCAGAATGAACTGGCGATCCGCGACGAGAATCTCGACCAGTTGCGCCGTGAAAACCGTGAACTGGCAGATCGGCTGAGCGACCTGGAAGGGCAGGTGGACACCAGCGAGCAGATCCTCAGCTTGCGCAATGACCAGATTACCCGTCTTCAGGATGAGCTGCGCCGTCTGCGTGAGGAGCGCGGCATCGAGATCGAGGACGACAGCCTGCTGGCCCCGGTACCCCGGCTTGCTGATGAGGATGATGACAGTACGCCAGCTGGCGAACAGGCTGGCGCCGAGCGCACCGCGCAGGACGATGATGCCGAAGACGATACTGTGGTTGCCGCGCCCGGCGGCCCCGCCGCGATAGAGGGCGATGCGCCGCCACCTCGGCCAGAGCCGCTGCCGCCAGCGCCGGCGCAGCCGTCGCTGATGGATTCCCTGTTGGGCAACCCGTTGTTGCTCGCCGGAGCCGCAGGTCTCCTGTTGTTGCTGGTACTGCTTGCCGTGGTGGCGCGCCGTCGCCAGCAGGCGGCAGCCGCAGCTGAAGAGGAAGAGTACGAGGAATATGAGGAAGGCGAGGCCTTCGGTGATGACGATGATTTCCTGCCGCCGCTGAGCAATGCCGACGAGGATGATGTATTCGGTGCTGACGGCCCCATGGGTGATGAAGCGCCGATGCAACAGCCTGGCCAGGACCCTGTGGAGCAGGTCGAGGTCTTCATGGCCTATGGCCAGTATCCTCAGGCGCTGAGCCACCTGCGCAGTGCGATCAATGCAGAGCCGGGGCGTATTGACCTGAAGAAGCGCTTGCTGGATGTGCTGGTCGAGAGCAACGACGAAGCTGCCTTCGAGCAGGAAGCCACCAAATTGAGCGGCCTTGACCGCGACCTTGATCAGCACATTGCCGCGCTGCGTCCTCGCTTGCACGGTGGCGCGGCGTCGCAGGAAGACGACGATCTGTCGTTCGATGATCTGGCTATGGATCTGACCGCCGAGCCGACTGTACAGAATGCTCAGCCTGCAGCGGCTGCTGATGATGAAGAAGAGCTGTCCCTGGATTTCACGGATGCCGGAAGCGACGACTCTTTCGAAACCCTGACGCTCGACGAGGGTGGCAGCGGCGATGAAAGTGGCCTGGATGATCTGGGCGACTTCGATCTCGAGCTGCCTGATGCCGGGGAAGAGACGCCCGCGGCCTCCGCGTCGGCGACCAGTGCCCCGGTTGCCAACAACCGTTATTCGCTGAATGAAGTGGATGATCTGTCAGAAGACGAAGTCTCCGCGAGCCTCGGTGCTAATTCGTTGCTGGAGCTGGATAGCGATGCCGGTACGCTGGATGAAGCGGATATGGATTTTGGCGAGCTGAAGCTGGACGACGTCAGCGACGAGTTCTCCGGCGTAGACAGCGGCCCGGCAACGGTCGACGAGGATGATCTCGATCTGTCCCTGGATGATCTGGATCTCGGCACACCGTCGGATAGCCGCAGCCTGCAGGACGACGACCTCGAACTGACGCTGGATGATATTGATCTGGACGGCGCCGACGACGGTGGCCTGCGTGATGTGGCGCTGACTGACAGTTCGCCGGCCGAGGCGGGGCTGGATGATATTGCACTGGATGATCTGTCGCTGGATGCCGAGCCGCAGCCAGAAGCGGCCCCGGCCCCAACACCGGCGCCAGCACCAGCACCAGCAGTTGTGGCGCCACCCGCCGCAGCCAGCTTGCCGGATGATGCCGGTCTGGGCGATGACGATGATTTCGACTTCCTCGGGGAGACGGACGAAAACGCGACCAAACTGGATCTTGCCCGTGCCTACATCGACATGGGTGATACGGAAGGCGCGCGGGATATCCTGAACGAAGTGGTTTCCGAAGGTAATGATCAACAGCAATCGGAAGCCCGGGAGCTGCTCAGTCAGGTGGGCTGACCCCGGACCGGATATTTCATGACCCGTATTGCCCTAGGTGTTGAGTACGATGGCAGCCGTTATCACGGCTGGCAGACACAGCAGACAGGTATTGCCTCGGTGCAGCTCGCCGTCGAGACGGCGCTGGCCCGCGTAGCAGATCACCCGGTGACGGTGAGCTGCGCCGGCCGCACCGATGCCGGGGTGCATGCCACCGGACAAGTCATTCACTTCGACACAGATGCCGAACGCAGCGAGCGTGGCTGGGTATTCGGCGCCAACACCAACTTGCCTGCCGATATTGCCATTCGCTGGGCCCGCCCGGTCAGCGAGGCATTTCATGCGCGCTTCGGCGCCCGGGCCCGGCGTTACCGTTACGTCATCTATAATCATCCCATCCGCCCGGGTCTGTATAATCGCCAACTGACGTGGAATTATCGTCCACTTGATGTTGAGCGAATGCGGGCGGCGCTCCCGGCGTTGCTGGGCACCCATGACTTCACCTCCTATCGCGGCATCCACTGCCAGGCGAAATCGCCGGTGAAGACGTTGCATCACCTGGCGCTGTACCAGCAAGGCCCGCTGATGGTGCTGGAGGCGGAGGCCAATGCGTTTCTGATGCATATGGTGCGCAATATTGTCGGTGTGCTGATGGCGATTGGGACTGGCAAGGCGGAGCCGGAGTGGGCCGGGCAGGTGCTTGCCGCCCGCGACCGGCGTCAGGGCGGCGTCACGGCACCGCCGTTCGGTCTGTATCTGGTCAATGTGGATTACGACAGCGCCTTCGGTTTGCCGTCGGAACCGCTGGGCCCGCAGTGGCTGCCAGATGACCTGTCAGTCTGGTCCCCGGCCAGATAAATCAGCCTGGATGGATGAGCGGCTGGCATCGCGCTGACACGGCGCCCTGACCGCTGTCGCTTGACGCGCTGATCATTAAAATTTGCTATACTGCGCCACTTGTCAGAGCTCGTCCGAGCTTGTCCGAACTTGTCTAGGCCGCTTCCCAAGCGGGCAGGAGATCTTGTTTGTTTCGCACCCGGGTCAAGATATGTGGCATCACCCGCGCCGACGACGCGCTGGCTGCGGCGCGTGCGGGTGCGGACGCCATCGGTCTCGTGTTCTACGGCCCCAGCCCTCGTGCGGTGACAGCAGAGCAGGCTGCGGCAATATGCGCCGTGCTGCCGCCTTTCGTGACCACCGTGGGGCTGTTTGTCGACGCCACGGAGGCCGAGGTGGCTGCCGTGCTGTCCCGGGTGCCGCTGGACCTGTTGCAGTTCCATGGCGATGAGACACCCGAGTACTGCCGCCGTTTTGACACGCCCTGGATCAAGGCGCTGGCGATGCGGGATGGGCTGGATGTCGCCGCTTGCGCGACGCGCTATGCCGGTGCGCGAGGCTTGCTACTGGATGCCTGGGTGCCCGGTGTGCCCGGTGGTACGGGTGAAGTATTCGACTGGGCGCGCATTCCCGACGCGTTGCCCATGCCGGTTGTGCTGGCCGGGGGGCTGACCCCGGACAACGTGGCCCAGGCCATCGCCAGGGTTCAGCCCTGGGCGGTGGATGTCAGCGGTGGTGTTGAGGCCCGTGATGCGTCAGGTGATGCATTGCGCGGCATCAAGTCTGCCGAGGCCATGAAAGCATTTATTCAGCAGGTTCAACTGCGAGGAGTAGAAGGTGGCTGAACGTCCCGATTATGCAGCGTTTCCCGATGCCCGCGGGCACTTTGGTGCTTACGGCGGCCGGTTTGTGTCCGAGACACTGATGGCTGCGCTGAACGAGCTTGAGGAAACCTATCTTCAACTGCGCGACGATCCGGTGTTTCGCGCCGATTTCGACCAGGATATGGCCGATTATGTGGGCCGTCCGTCGCCCCTGTATCTGGCCGAACGCTGGAGCGACAAGATTGGCGGTGCGCGCATCTGGCTCAAGCGTGAGGACCTCAATCACACCGGCTCCCACAAGGTGAATAACACCATTGGCCAGGCACTGCTGGCCAAGCACATGGGCAAGCCGAGAGTGATTGCCGAAACCGGCGCAGGGCAGCACGGTGTGGCAACAGCCACCGTCGCGGCGCGGCTGGGTTTGAAGTGCCAGGTCTACATGGGCGCAGAGGACGTCGAGCGTCAGAAGCTCAATGTCTTCAGGATGCGCCTGTTAGGTGCGGAGGTGATTCCGGTCACCTCCGGGTCTGCAACACTCAAGGACGCCATGAATGAAGCCATGCGCGACTGGGTGACCAATGTGGATGATACCTTCTACATCATCGGCACCGTGGCGGGGCCCCATCCGTACCCGATGCTGGTGCGGGATTTCCATCGCATCATCGGCCTGGAGGCACGCGAGCAGTTCATGAGCCGCCATGAGGGCCGGTTGCCGGATGCCCTGGTGGCCTGTGTTGGTGGCGGTTCCAACGCCATAGGGCTGTTCCATCCGTTCCTGAATGATGATGGCGTGGCCATGTACGGCGTGGAAGCCGGGGGCGATGGTCTCGAGACCGGCCGTCATGCGGCGCCGCTGGCTGCCGGGCGCCCGGGTGTGTTGCACGGCAACCGGACCTATCTGATGGAAGATCAGGACGGCCAGATCATTCCGACCCATTCTGTGTCTGCGGGGCTGGATTATCCCGGCGTCGGGCCTGAACATGCCTGGTTGAAAGACATGGGGCGGGTGCAGTATGTGTCCGTGACCGACAAGGAAGTGCTGGTCGCCTTCCATGAACTGACCCGCACCGAAGGCATCATGCCGGCCCTGGAAACCGCTCACGCCGTGGCATACGCCGGCAAGCTGGCGAAGACCATGTCCCGTGACCAACACATCATCATCAATCTGTCTGGCCGGGGCGACAAGGACATCCATACTGTCGCCGCAATGGAAGGCCCGAAACACCCATCGTGAGGAGTAACAGGTGAGTCGCATAGCAACATGTTTCGCAGCGCTGGCAGAACAGGGACGCAAGGCACTGATCCCTTTCGTGACGGCGGGGGACCCGGTGCCTTCAGTCACGGTGCCGCTGATGCACGCGATGGTGGAAGCGGGCGTCGATGTAATCGAGCTGGGCATGCCGTTTTCGGACCCCATGGCAGACGGGCCAGTGATTCAACTGGCCTGCGAGCGGTCGCTGGCGGGTGGCACGACCCTGCTGCGGGTGCTCGAGATGGTGACCGAGTTCCGCCGCGACAATGACCACACACCGGTCGTACTGATGGGATACCTGAATCCTGTCGAGGCCATGGGGTATGAGGTGTTTGCCGAGCGCGCTGCGAAGGCTGGCGTGGACGGCGTACTGCTGGTGGACCTGCCACCGGAAGAAGCGGAGAGCCTCGCGCCCCTGTTTGATCAGCATGGTCTGGATCGGGTATTCCTGCTGGCCCCGACCACCACCGAAGCACGCATGCAGATCATTGCGGCGGCGGGTACCGGTTACCTGTATTACGTGTCCCTGAAAGGTGTTACCGGCTCCGGTGCCCTGAATGTGGATGAAGTGGCGGCCAAGGTCGAAACAATTCGCAAACATGCAAAATTGCCCATCGGGGTCGGCTTTGGTATCAAGGACGCTGCATCCGCCCGGGCGATCTCCCGTGTTGCGGATGGTGTTGTGGTAGGCAGTGCGCTGGTACAGCGCATTGCAGACCATGCCGATGAGCCGGAAAAGATTCCGGCACAGGTGTCGCAACTGCTGGCAGAGATGCGCGCCGCGATGGATGAGAGCGAGTAATACATGAGCACAAACAACTGGCTGGAGAAGATCCTTCCCGCAATACGGCGCACCGGCGAAGACCGCCGGGCCAGTGTGCCTGAGGGCCTGTGGCGCAAATGCCCGCGCTGCGACGGGGTCTTGTACCGGCCGGAGCTTGAGCGCAACCTTGAGGTGTGTCCGAAATGTGGCCATCACATGCGAGTCAGCGCGCGCAAGCGATTGAAGCTGTTTCTCGATGAGGGTCCCCAGGCAGAAATCGGTGCCGAGCTGATGCCGATCGACCGGCTCAAGTTTCGTGACTCCAAGAAGTACAAGGATCGTCTCGTTGCGGCACAGAAGGAAACCGGTGAGGGAGATGCCCTGATCGTCATGCGTGGCAGGTTGAAAACGCTGCCGGTGGTCGCTTGTGCCTTCGAATTCCGCTTTATGGGCGGCTCCATGGGCTCCGTCGTCGGGGCACGCTTCGTGCGTGCTGTGGACGTCTGTCTGGAGCGCAATATTCCGCTGGTGTGTTTCGCGGCCAGTGGTGGGGCGCGCATGCAGGAAGCCCTGTTTTCGCTGATGCAGATGGCCAAGACCAGCGCGGCGCTGCAGCGTATGCGGGAGGCGGGTCTGCCGTTCATCTCGGTGCTGACCGACCCGGTCTATGGCGGGGTATCAGCGTCGCTGGCCATGCTGGGTGACGTCAATATTGCCGAGCCGAATGCCCTGATCGGGTTTGCCGGGCCGCGCGTCATCGAGCAGACGGTACGGCAGAAACTGCCCGAGGGTTTCCAGCGTAGCGAGTTCCTTCTGGATCATGGCGCTATCGACATGATCGTGCATCGCCATGAGATGCGTGACACCGTGCACCGGCTTCTGGCCAGCATGATGCACGCGCCGGCAGCCGAGCCGGCTGCCTGATTCCCTGTCCCGGCCGCAGGGCCGGGGCGTTTGCCGATCTTTCGGGCGTTGCTTACATGGCTCCATGGCTCGCATGACTCGCATCACTGGCGCTGACAATACGGCCCCTGCCATGCCTGATGATCTGCCAGGCTGGTTGTCGCACATTGAATCCCTGCATAGTCGCGAAATCGATATGGGCCTGCCGCGTATCCGGGACGTGGCGATGCGCCTTTCCCTCTTGCCCTGGTCCGGGCCGGTGGTGACCGTCGCCGGCACCAATGGCAAGGGCTCCACGGTGGCGTTGTTGCACGCGCTGGCTTCCGCAGCGGGTTATCGCACCGGGGTTTATACATCGCCCCATATCCTGCGTTTCAATGAGCGTGTCCAGGTGGCAGGGCAGCCTGCGGATGATGCGTCCCTGTGCAGGGCTTTCGCTGCGGTGGAAGTGGCGCGGGGCGAGACCCCGCTGACCTATTTCGAGTTCTCCACCCTGGCCGCGTTGTGGCTGTTTCGTGAAGCGGCGCCGGATCTGTTGATTCTCGAGGTCGGCCTGGGCGGTCGTCTGGATGCGGTCAATCTGGTCGATCCCACAGTGGCCGTGGTCACGTCGGTCGGGCTCGACCATACCGACTGGCTGGGTGATACCCGCGATGCGATTGCCACCGAAAAGGCCGGCATTCGTCGTCCCGGGGTGCCGCTGCTTTATGGCGAAGAGGATATGCCGCCGGTGGTGGCCGAACTGGCCGCTGCCGACGGGGTGCCGCTACTGCGTGCCGGGCAGGCCTTTGGCAGTGTGGAGCATCGGGAAGAGGGTGCCGATTCGGTGATCTGGTGGCAGCAATCTGGTCAAGCCTCTCATCAATCCGGTCAGGTCTCTCATCAGCCCGGTCAAGCCTGTCATCAATCCGGTCAAGCCTCTCATCAGCCCGGTCAAGCCTGTCGCCTGACAACGCCGCCGGTGTGGCTGGGGGCTGACAATCTGGCTACGGCCGTCCAGGCGCTCGCCGTGCTGGACATGCTGCCGGCGGGCCCGGTTATTCAGCGGGTGGCGGATGAACTCCGGCTGCCCGGTCGTTGTCAGCATCTGCGGTGGGGCGGCATCGACTGGTATCTGGATGTCGGTCACAATCAGGAGGCGTTGTCGCGGTTCCTGAACCGGCTCCCCCCGGTTGCGACCGGGGGTAATACACTGGCGGTGTGTGCGATGCTGGCCGACAAGCGCGCGGAGGCACTGCTGCCGTTTCGCGACCAGGTGAGTCACTGGTTTCTGGCTGACTTGCCGCCGCCGAGAGGCGGGCAGGGCGCGCGACTGCGTGCAGCGCTGGATGATGCCAGGCCCGCCAGCCCCGTGCTCGCCACGCTGCATGAGACGGTGGAGTCTGCGGTACAGGCGGCTGCTGCAGCAGCGAGCCCCGGTGACCGCGTGCTGGTGTTCGGTTCTTTTTACACGGTTGCCGCAGCGCAATCCATGCTCAACAGAACGTCGTGATCAACAGAGTGCCAGGCCAGGGATGACGGAGATGCGGATATGAACAGGCAGGTAACCCAGCGTATCGTCGGCATCATACTGCTGTTGCTACTGGCGGCTATCGTGACGCCATTCCTGCTGCGTAGCCCGGAGGAAGTGCGTGTGGCGCTGGATCTGAGCCTGCCGCCGCCGCCGGATTCGCCGGCAATGGCCATCGAGCCGGTGGTCACCGATGCAGAAGTGGCCGAGTTTGACGCGCGCATCAGCGATGAGCGCGAGAGCGTGCGTCGCACGGCGGAGGATGCCGAGCCCCTGGTCGGGGCACCTGACGCCGGCGAGGGCGCTGCGGAAGAGGGCACGGAGATCAGTGTTGCAGACGTGCAGGATCAGGATGCAGCTGATGCCGGGGCTGATAGAGGGGCTGGTACAGAGGCTTCTGCCGCTGAGCCTGCGGCCCAACTGTCAGGCTGGGCCGTCCAGGTCGGCAGCTTCAGCCGTCTCGCCGGTGCAGAAAGCCTCGCACAACGGTTACGCGATGCGGGCTACCGGGCCTTCACTCGCCCATTCGAACAATCCGGGCAGACCTTGCATCGGGTCTATCTCGGGCCAGAGCTGGACCGTGACCGGGCGCGCGACCTGCGTGAGCGCATCGCGGCGGACGACAGCTTCGGCCTGCAGGGGCTGGTGGTATCAGTCGGGCCCTGACAAGCGCCTCTGATGGCAGCCCCTGCTGCGTGCAAAATCCTCGCTCCGGCGTGGGCAATGGCCTGCGCCTCTGCTACCATTCGCGTCCTCATCATGTGGTGCGGATATGAACCTGGCAGACGGCGTGATCCTCTTCATTATAGCCGTGTCGGCGCTGATCAGTGTGCGGCGCGGGTTCATGCGCGAAGCCTTCTCCCTGGTCACCTGGGTGGCCGCTTTTGTCGTTGCCCGATTGTTCGGTCCGGGTCTCGAGGTGATGCTGGAATCCTCGATTGAAACGCCGAGCATACGTATGGCTGTGGCGTTCGGGAGCCTGTTTGCCGCCACCCTGATTGTCGGGGCGCTGATCAATCACCTGTTGGGCGAACTGGTCCGTGTGACCGGGCTCAGCGGCACGGATCGCCTGTTCGGGATGGTATTCGGTGCCGTGCGTGGCATGGTGGTTGTGATCGTGCTGGTGGCACTGGCAGGACCGATGTTTGTGGAAGATGCCTGGTGGCAGCAGTCGATGCTGGTGCCCCAGTTTGCAATGATGGAAGACTGGTCGCGACAGCTCGCTGAAGAGTTTGTCG
The DNA here is from genome assembly GCA_022565695.1 of Alcanivorax sp. Lineage (GTDB taxonomy): Bacteria > Pseudomonadota > Gammaproteobacteria > Pseudomonadales > Alcanivoracaceae > Isoalcanivorax. The sequence goes on from JAIUME010000003.1 coordinate 296,300, forward strand.
CGTTTCTGATGAATATTGGCTAGGGGAACCGAACATGTGCGGGATTGTGGGCATTGTCGGGCACTCGAACGTAAATCAGAGCATTTATGATGCGCTGACCGTTCTTCAGCATCGTGGCCAGGATGCCGCGGGTATTGTCACCTGTGATGGTGATCGCCTGTTCCTGCGCAAGGACAATGGCATGGTGCGGGATGTGTTCCGTAACCGGCACATGCGTCGTCTGGTGGGCAACATGGGGATCGGCCATGTGCGCTATCCGACGGCGGGCTCTTCCAGCTCCGCCGAGGCGCAGCCGTTCTATGTCAACTCGCCCTACGGCATCACCCTGGCGCACAACGGTAACCTGACCAATTCCCAGGCCCTGGCGGAAGACATCTTTCGCGCTGACCTCCGCCACATCAACACCACCTCGGATTCCGAAGTGCTGTTGAATGTATTTGCCCATGAATTGCAGCAGTTGGGCAAGCTGGTGCCGGGCCCGGACGATATCTTCAATGCGGTGCGGCGAGTGCATGAGCGCGTGGAAGGCGCGTATGCGGTGGTGGTGATGATCACCGGCTACGGCATTCTGGCATTCCGCGACCCCTATGGCGTGCGTCCGGTCTGCTACGGCAAGCGTGAAACCAGCCGGGGCGTAGAATATATGGTGGCGTCCGAAAGCGTCGCGCTGTCTGCCCTGGGCTTCCACCTTGAGCGGGATCTGGCGCCGGGCGAAGCCATCTACATCACCGCCGATGGCAAGCTGCATACCCAGCTTTGCGCTGAGGGTGCGCAGCTCTCGCCGTGCATTTTCGAGCAGGTCTATCTGGCCCGCCCGGATTCCATCATGGATAACATCTCCGTCTACAAGGCGCGCCTGCGCATGGGCGACAAGCTGGCGGAAAAGATTCTGCGCGTATGGCCGGATCACGACATTGATGTGGTCATCCCGATTCCGGATACCAGCCGTACCTCGGCGCTGCAACTGGCGAACACGCTGGAAGTGAAGTACCGCGAAGGTTTCATCAAGAATCGCTATATCGGCCGTACCTTCATCATGCCCGGCCAGCAGCAGCGCAAGAAATCCGTGCGCCAGAAACTCAACGCCATCGAGCTGGAGTTCAGTGGCAAGAATGTGTTGCTGGTGGACGATTCCATTGTGCGTGGCACAACCTGCAACGAGATCATCCAGATGGCGCGAGAAGCCGGTGCAAGGAAGGTGTATTTCGCCTCTGCCGCGCCGCCCGTGCAATTCCCCAATGTGTACGGCATTGATATGCCCGCTGCCCGGGAGCTGATTGCCCATGGTCGTAGCGTCGAGGAGATCTGTGAATTGATCGGTGCAGATCGCCTGATCTATCAGGATCTGCCGGATCTGATCGAAGCCTGCCGTGAGGGCAACAGCAGTATCGAACATTTCGAGTGTTCGGTATTTGACGGCAACTACCTGGCCGGTAATATCAATCGGGATTACCTGGATTATCTGGAGCATCTGCGCAGCGAGACCTCCAAGCGCGAACGCGACCAGGAACGCTCCGCCGCGCTGGCAGAAAACGGCGCCATCGATTTGCATAACGCGGAATAAGCGCTGAATAAATGACATAGGAAGAACCCCATGGCAGAGCGGCAATTGCCGGATGATCTGAGTCTCGACACCCTGGCCATCCGGGCCGCTGAGCTGCGCACGGACGAAATGTCCCATTCCGAAGCCCTGTTCCTGACGTCCAGTTTCGTCTATGAGTCAGCGGCGCAGGCTGCGGCGCGTTTCTCCGGCGAGGAGCCGGGCAACGTCTACTCCCGCTTTACCAACCCGACCGTCCGTTCTTTCGAGCAACGCCTGGCGGCGCTCGAGGGTGGTGAACGCTGCGTGGCCTTTGCCTCCGGCATGGCGGCCATTACCGCTATCTTCATGTCACTGCTGAATCCCCGCGACCATATCGTCAGTTCCCGTGGGGTGTTCGGCACCACCAATGTGGTCTATGACAAGTACCTGAAGAAATTCGGTATCGAGACCACCCTGGTGGATCTGGCAGATCTGGATGCCTGGCGTGCTGCGATACGCCCGGAGACCCGTTTTCTGTATCTGGAAACGCCATCCAATCCGTTGGCGGAAGTGGGGGATATTCGCGCGCTGGCTGATCTGGCCCATGAACATGGTGCCTGGCTTGTGGTGGATAACTGTTTCTGCACCCCCGCATTGCAGCGGCCGCTGGATATGGGCGCAGACTTCATCATTCACAGCGCCACCAAGTACCTCGATGGGCAAGGGCGTTGCCTTGGCGGGGCTGTGGTTGGCCCGGCGGAGCCGATGAACGAGGTGCTGGGTTTTCTGCGTACCTGCGGCGCAACCCTGAGCCCCTTCAATGCCTGGGTATTCCTCAAAGGTCTGGAAACCCTGTCATTGCGTATGCAGGCGCACTCGCGCAATGCCCAGGCTCTGGCGGAGTGGTTGTCGGCGCAGCCCGGCATCGCCAGGGTTCATTACGCTGGCCTCACGTCCCATCCGCATCATGAGTTGGCAAAGCGCCAACAAAGTGCGTTCGGAGGGGTGCTGTCCTTCGAGGTGGAGGACAGTGCCGGCAAGCGGGACCGTCAGGCCGCCTGGCGTTTCATCGACGCCACCCGGCTGGTGTCGATCACCGCCAACCTCGGAGACGTCAAGACAACCATTACACACCCGGCATCCACCACCCATGGTCGTGTCAGTGATGAGGAAAAGCAGCGCTCGGGCATCCGCGAAAACCTGATTCGCGTCGCCGTGGGCCTGGAGGGCATCGCTGACCTGAAGGCAGATATGGCGCGCGGCATCGCTGCGCTGGGGCAGGCGCCGGGCAAATAGTGATCTGAAATCTGGGGATTCTGATGCAAAAGCTTCATGACGCGCTTGAGCGTGTCGGCAAGGTCGTACTGGGCAAGGATGAACAGATACGACTGGCAGTTGCCTGCATGCTGGCCCGGGGGCATTTGCTGATCGAGGACCTCCCCGGTATGGGCAAGACAACGCTGGCCCACGCGTTGTCGCGAATCTTCTCGCTGGATTATCAGCGGGTGCAGTTCACCAGTGACATGTTGCCCGCCGACATTCTCGGCGTCTCGGTGTTTGACCCGGAAAGCCGTCGCTTCGAACTGCGCAAGGGCCCGGTCTTCACGCAACTGCTGCTGGCTGATGAGATCAATCGCGCCACGCCGAAAACCCAGAGTGCCCTGCTTGAGGCCATGGAGGAAGGGCAGGTGACTCAGGATGGCGAAAGTCGTCCGCTGCCGGAGCCGTTCTTTGTTGTGGCCACCCAGAATCCCCTGGATCAGGGCGGCACGTTTCCGCTGCCGGAATCCCAGCTTGACCGTTTTCTGATGCGTATCAGCCTCGGCTACCCGGCGCCGGAGGCCGAGATGGCGTTGCTGCGCGCCGGCGATCTGCGCGAACGGGCACTGGACATGACGCCGGCGCTGACCGTGGCAGAGTTGATGGCGCTGATGGCCGAGGTGGAGCAGGTGCACGCCTCGGACGACCTGCTGGATTACCTTCAGCGTCTGCTGGAACACAGCCGGGGTTGTGGTTGGTTCGCCGCCGGGCTCTCGCCCCGTGCCGGGCTGGGGGTACTGCGGGCGGCCCGCGCCTGGGCACTGCTGGACAAGCGCAAGTACGTCATACCCGAGGATATTCAGGCGGTGCTGAAGCCGGTTTGTGAACACCGCCTGCAGTCTGCGGCAGGGGGCGCGGCAGGGGGCTCTGCCAGCCGTCTGCTCGAGGCTGTGCCGGTGGTCCTCTGATGGCAGCCGCCGGGCCGCGCAGTCTGTACCGGCGCTGGCTGGACCGGCGGATGCCGGCATCGCGGCAACAGCAACTGACCCAACGCCGGATTTTCATCCTGCCCACCGGCTATGGCATGTTTTACATGGTGATTGCCGGCGCGCTGTTTCTCGGCGGCATCAACTATGAAAATAATCTGATCATGGCCCTGTCATTTCTGATGACCAGTCTGTTCATGGTCGCCATTCTCCATACTTTTCGTAATCTCTCCGGGCTGGTCGTGCGTGCCGGGCGCATGGCGCCGGCGTTTGCTGGCGCCGACGGCGCGCTGGAGCTGGTGCTGCATGCGGGCGATCAACATCCTCACACCGGTGTCTGGCTGGCGTACCCGGGCGCGTCGGCTGAAGAGGTCTCCGTGGCGCCGGGCGAGGAAAAAGCGGTCTGGCTGACGGTGTCCGTGCGCCGCCGAGGCTACAACCGGGCCGGGCGAGTGCGTATCGAGAGTCGCTACCCGCTGGGCCTGTTGCGCGCCTGGAGCCTGCTGGATATGGACCAGGCCTGTCTGGGCTGGCCGCGCCCCCTGCAGAACGAAGACTGCCCCGCCGGCGGCGGTGAGCTGCGCCAGGGGCTGCACGCTGGTCGGCAGCGGGGCAGTGATGACTTTCAGGGCTTGCGCAGCTACCAGGAGGGCGACTCGCCACGGCAGGTCGACTGGAAAGCCTATGCCGCAGGGCGAGGGCTGCACAGCAAGCACTTTGCCGATCCGGCCGAGGGGTGGTTGTGGCTCGACTGGTCCTTGCTGCCGGCGCTGGATACGGAAACCCGATTGGGACGTCTGGCCTGGTGGGTGCTGGAGCTGGAGCATCGTCAGCAGCGCTATGGGTTGCGGTTGCCTGACGCAGAACTGCCACCGGCCCTGGGGGCGGATCAACGCCGCCGTGCGCTGGATATGCTTGGCCAGTACGGCGAAAGCGCACCGGGGGAGGATCGCTGATGCGTGTGTATCAGGTGCCCCAACATACCTTTCTGCTGCTGGTCGGTGGGGCACTGCTCGCCGCCGCACCGCACTTGCTGATGGGGCCGACCTGGCTGCGGATTCTGCTGCCTGTGCTGCTGCTGGCGCGGATATTGATTCAGCGCGGCCGACTTGCCATGCCGGGGCGCGTCATCCGGGTGGTGCTGTTGCTGGGCGTGGTGCTCGGCACCTTGTACACCCATGGCACGGTGCTCGGGCCCGAGGCGGGCACCTGTCTGCTGGTCGCCGCCTTCGGGCTGAAGACACTGGAGATGTTCCGGCTGCGCGATGCTTACGTGTTGCTCGTGCTGGGCTATTTCGTGCTGGCAACAACCTTCCTTTTTTTCCAGGGCCCGCTCGCGGCGCTGTATGTCTTCGCTGCCATGGTGCTGCTGACCGCCGCGCTGGTGGGTATCAATCGGCCGGAAACCGGCGCTCGTTCCCGCACACACCTGCGGCTGGCCTCGGTGATGGTGCTCCAGGCACTACCGTTGATGGTGCTGCTGTTTGTTCTGGTGCCCCGCATCGCCCCGTTGTGGGCGCTGGAGTTCCAGAAAGAGGGTGCGCGCACCGGCATGAGCGACTCCATGGCGCCGGGGGAGGTGAGCCGTCTGACGGAGTCGACAGCGCTGGCATTCCGGGTCGAGTTCGACGGGCCTGTCCCGTCACCGGCGGAGCGTTACTGGCGCGGGTTGACCTATTCCCTGTTCGATGGGCGCCGCTGGAGTCAGGCCACGCCGGGTGGTCTGCCACGGCCCGAGCTGGTGGTGTATCCCGGCCAGCCCTCTGCGCCCTGGCACGAGCAGTTGCTGGCGCAGCGCGCTGCGGCTGAACAGGTGGGGAGCGAGCTGGTGTATCGCTACCGGGTAGTGCAGGAGGCGAGTCGCCGGCCCTGGCTCTATACGCTAGCCGTGCCGTTTGTCCGCGAGCCGACGCGGGGTATCGGTCAGGTGCGGGATTTCCGCCTGGTCAGTGAGGACGACATCACGCAGCGGTATGCCTACACGGTTGAGAGCTATCCGTTGTTGACTGCCGCCGTGGGGTTGCCGGACTGGGAGCGTGATTTCAACCTGGCCCTACCTGAGCAGGGGAACCCGCGTAGCCGACGGCTGGCGCAGCGCTGGCTGGATGAGGCGAACGGGGATGTCGAGAGTTATGCGTTGCGCGTGCTCACGCATTTTCGGCAAGAGGCGTTTTACTACACTCTGGAACCGCCCCTGCTGGGCAGTAACACCGTCGATGAATTCCTGTTCGATACGCGTCGCGGGTTTTGTGAACATTATGCGTCGGCATTTGCCTTCATGATGCGCGCTGCGGGCGTGCCCGCGCGTATCGTTGCGGGCTACCAGGGCGGTGAGCTCAATCCCGTCGGCAATCACCTGCGTGTACACCAGTATCATGCCCACGCCTGGACCGAGATATGGATCGAGGGTCGGGGCTGGGTCGAGTTTGATCCGACCGGCGCGGTGGCACCGGAGCGCATCGAGCAGGGCATGGACCGTTTCCTCGGCCGCGAGATGGGCGCGCTGGAGAACCTGTTCAGTGGTGCGGCGTTCAGCCGTAATCCGCTTCTGGCCCGTATGCGCAACAGTCTGGATTATTTGCAGTTCAGCTGGCAAAAGTGGGTGCTGGGATACGATCAGACCAGCCAATTGGCGTTTTTGCAGCGTTGGCTCAAGGACGTCTCGCCACTGCGCATCGGGCTGGCACTATTGATTGGTGTGGTGGTCATGCTCCTGCCGGTGGCGTTATGGGTATTGCTACGCCAGCGCGGACCACAGCGCTCGCCCTTGCAGCGCGAGTATCGCGCCTTGCGCAGACAGCTGTTGCGCAGCGGCATCCCTGTATCGGGAAGCCAGCCCCCGCGTGCGCTGTCTGCTGCGGTGGCGCAGGCCTGCCCGCCCGCGACCGATGCGATACGAGCCTGGGTGTCGCAGTACGAACAGGCCGTCTATGCGGAACAGGCGGATGCGCAGGCGGTACAGCGCTTGCGCCGCTTGCGGCGCACGCTACGGTGGCGGTTACGCCGCAGCGCTGTGACGGCTTGATCTCTCGTCAGTCATCGGGTAGTCATTTAATCCGTTTTTGTTACCTTCTGCATGGGTCGGCTGGCTGGCATGCTGTTGCGCTTTCCAGATAATCCACATCCCGGAGGCATCCATTATGCGGGGAAGTTCTATGCGGGACAGTACTATGCGGGCAAGTACTATGCGCGGAGCCCGTCTTTTGCTGGTCGGTCTGCTTGGCTGGAGCGGCGGCGCTGCGGCCATGGGCCTGTCAGAGGCCTTTGATCTGGCGACAGAGTTTGATCCGGCGATTCCGCAGTCACTGGCCATTTACGAGGCGGACCGCCAGCTGGGCCGCCAGGTGAGCGGTGGTCTGAAACCGTCAGTGAACGCCTTCGGTCGTGCTGCGCGGGGGCGAGCGCGGGTGGAGAGCAATGTCTTTCCGGGCGGTGAAGACGAAGGCAATGTCTACAATGCCGGGGTCGAGTTGCGCCAGCCGCTCTACCGTCGGGACTGGAGCGCCCGGGGGCAGCAGGCAGGCGCGCTGGATCGCATGGCGGATATCGGCCGTGAAGACCGCATCCAGCGGTTGATACTGCGCGTGGCCGAGCGCTACTTCGGTGTGCTGGAGGCCCGTGACGGGCTGGAACTGGCGCAGCTGGAGCAGGACGCGCTGGACAAGGCGCTGGAAGATACCCGCAATCGCGCGGAAGCCGGTGTCGTGGCACAGACCGAACTGCAGGAAGCCCGCGCCCGTTCGGACCTGGCCCGGGCCGGTACGATCCGGGCGGAAGCGACACTGGACGCCGCTCAGGATGCCCTCGACGAGATTACCAACAATGGTTATGCACCGCTGCCAAGGCTGGGCCGGGATACACCGTTGCCGCCGATCATGCCGTCGCGGGTCGAGGACTGGCTGGAAACCTCCCGTCGTCACAGCCTGGTGCTGATGCAGGCCCGGGAAACCATTGTGAATGCGCAATCCGAGGCAGCAGCGCAGCGCTCGGCCTATACGCCGACGCTGGATGCCGTGGCCGCATACGACTATATGGATACGCGGGATTTCAGTGACGGTATGGAACGGCGTGAGGCCAGTATCGGCCTCGAGCTCCAGGTGCCGATCTATCAGGGTGGTGCCAATACTGCGCGCAGTCGTGAGGCGGCCTTTCGTCTGGAAGCGAGCCGGGCAGAACTGGCGCGATTGAATCTGGAGACCGACCGGCGTATCAGACAGTTGTTCCGCGGCGTGCAGGCGGACCTGCTGGAAGTGGAGGCGTTGCGGCGTGGTGAAGAGTCCGCAGCATCGGCGCTGGAGGCGACGCGCAATGGCTACGAAGCCGGGACCCGTACCATTCTTGATTTGCTGGACGCAGAAGCGCGGCTGGCCGATGCCCGCCGTAATTTCGCCGGCGCGCGTTATCAGTTCCTGATGAGTTCACTGACGCTGTATTACGAAGCGGGCGTGCTCAGCGCGGATGAAATCCGCCGCCTGGATGATCTGCTGGAGCCGGCTTCCGAGGCGCCGGCATTCGGTATGTCCCGGTACTGACTATTGCCACCATCGCAAGTCTGAAAGCCAGCAGCCGAAGGCGTGAGGAAACGCCTTCGGCTGACCGACTCACTGGTACAGGCATCAGCGGTACAGGCAAAGGTAGGCGGTATCGACGGCCACTTTCAATTGGAAGCTGGCATTGGCAGGCACTTCAAACGTCTCGTCGGCAGCAAAGGTCTGCCATGCATCGGTGCCCGGCAGTTTGACCGTCAGCGCACCACTGATGACCTTCATGATTTCATGCTGGCTGGTGCCGAATTCATACTCCCCGGGTGCCATGACGCCGACGGTGGCGGGCAGGGTTTCGGTCTGAAAGGCAATTGAGGCCACCTGGCCATCGAAGTACTGGTTGGTCTTGAACATGGTTGTCTCCGTATCGTTCTCGGCATCAGCCTCGGCATCGAGGCGCGCGAGTATCGCATGCCCGGTGTTTCCGCCGCCAGATCAGGCGGCTAAACTCAGCCGAATCTGCCGCCATGGCGGATCTTCGTAACAGGAGAGACGGTGCCGCCTTCCTTCCCGGCCGACAGTTTGCCCATTGATGAGGCCATGCCTGCACTGCTTGCTGCGCTGAGCAAGTCCCCGGCGGTGGTGTTGCAGGCGCCGCCGGGGGCGGGCAAGACCACCCGTGTGCCCCTGGCGCTGTCGGATGCACCGTGGCTGGCGGGGCAGCGCATTCTGATGCTGGAGCCCCGGCGTATGGCCGCACGCAGCGCAGCGACCTATATGGCGCGTCTGCGTGGTGAACAACCGGGCCAGTCAGTGGGTTACCGCACTCGGCTGGACAGTCGCGTTGGCGCAACTACCCGCATTGAAGTCGTTACCGAGGGCATTTTGACCCGGATGCTGCAGCAGGACCCGCAGCTGGACGGTTACGGCATTGTGATTTTCGACGAGTTCCACGAGCGATCCTTGCAGGCGGATCTGGGGCTGGCGCTGGCCCGTGAGAGCCAGCAGGTATTGCGGCCTGATCTGCGAATGCTGGTCATGTCAGCGACGCTGGATGGGGAGCGGTTGTCTGCATTGCTGGATCATGCGCCGGTGGTCAGCAGTGCCGGGCGCATGTTCCCTGTCTCGGTGACGTACAGACCGCCGGGGCGCACGCCGTGGCTGGACCATGCGGCACAGGAAATTCGGGGGTTGCTCGCCGGGGATTGCGGCTCGGTACTGGTGTTTTTGCCGGGTGCGGCGGAAATCCGCGGACTGCAACGGCGCCTGGACGGTACGCTGCCGGACGACGTGCATTTGGCCGCGCTGGCGGGCGAACTGAGTCCGACGGCACAGGACGCGGCGATTGCACCGGCCCCGCAGGGACAGCGCAAGCTGGTGCTGTCCACCGCCATCGCCGAAACCTCCCTGACCATCGAAGGCGTGCGCACGGTGGTGGATTGTGGCTGGTCACGCAGGCCGCATTACGATCCCGGCAGTGCCATGACCCGTCTGATCACGGAGCGCGTATCGGCGGCATCAGCGACCCAGCGCAGTGGCCGTGCCGGGCGCCTGGAGGCGGGCCATTGCCTGCGTTTGTGGGCCGAGTCCGAGCGGTTGTCGCCGTTCTCCGCGCCAGAGATAGTGCACGCAGACCTGTGTGATCTGGTGCTCGAGCTGGCGGCTTGGGGCTGTCACGATCCGGCGGCGCTGACCTGGCTCGATCTGCCGCCATCCGCAGCCTTCGAGCGCGCCCGATCGTTGTTGCAACAGCTCGGCGCGCTGGACGATAGCGGCTGCATTACCGGCCACGGCAAGGCGATGCAGCAAGTGCCACTGCCGGTGCGGCTGGCGCATATGCTGCTGTGCGCGCGCACTCGGGGATTGGGGGTGCTTGCGGCGGAGCTGGCAGCGTTGTTGTCCGACCGCGATCTGTTTGCCGGTCCTCTGGCGCGGGAGCAAGGGGTTGATCTGCATCGGCGTCTGGCGGCGTTGCGCGCGCCGGCAGGTGCTACCTTGCCGGGCGTGTCGTGGGGTGTGCCGCGCGCCCGATTGCAGCAGGTCCGGCAACTGGCCCGACGTCTGGATCCGCATGCGGCGCGCACGCGTGGCGAGCAGGCGCGCGATGAATCCGACGACGAAGCAGGGGCGTTGCTGGCCCTGGCCTATCCGGACCGCATTGCCCTGCGACGGCCGGGGAATACGCCGCGCTACCAACTCAGCAATGGTCGCGGTGCCTGGTTGCCGGAGGATGACCCGCTTGCCATGGCGCCGTGGCTGGTGGCGGCCGAACTTGACGGCGACGCCCGTGAGGCGCGTCTGTTTCTGGCGGTCGAAGTGCGCGCCGACCAGATCGAGACGGCATTCGCGCAGACATTGATCGAGGAAGCGGACCGGGTGAGCTGGGACAGCCGGGCCGGGCAGGTCGTGGCGCGCAGAGAGCGGCGGCTTGGTGCCTTGTTACTGAGTGAGGGGCCGCTGGTACGCCCGGACCCGGTGGCGATACAGCACGCCATGCTGGCAGGGTTGCGTGCTGCGGGTTTGGGCGCGCTGCCCTGGCGCCCTGCACTGCGGCAATGGCAGGCGCGGGTGATGCTGCTGCGGGGGCAGGTGCCCGCAGACTGGCCGGATGTCTCCGACGAGGCGCTGCTGACTGGCCTGGAGGACTGGGCTGGCCCCTTTCTTGATGGCATGACCCGGTTGCGCCAGCTCAATGATTTTCCGCTGTCGGAGGCGTTACAGGCGCTGCTGGACTACCCGGCGCGGCAGGTCCTGGCCCGTGAGGCGCCCACCCATGTGCAGGTGCCCAGTGGCAGCCAGGTCACGCTCGACTATTGCGTCGCAGGCGAGCAGCCCGTTCTGGCGGTCAAGCTGCAGGAAATGTTTGGTGCTCAGGACACGCCGAGAGTGGCCTATGGCCGGGTTCCGGTATTGCTGCATCTGTTGTCGCCGGCGCGTCGGCCGGTGGCCATCACCACTGACCTGGCCGGCTTCTGGCAGCAGGGGTACACGCAAGTGCGCAAGGACCTGCGTGGCCGTTACCCGAAACACCCCTGGCCGGAAGACCCGCTGCAGGCGCCGGCGCAGCGCGGCACCGGTCGCCGCCGCCCTGAGTCCTGAGTTCTGAGTTCTGGGTCCTGAGGGGCGGTCAGGGAGACCAGGGGTGCGAAGCCCGGTATTCGCCGGGCGTCATGCCGGTCCAGCGGCGGAAGGCCTTGAACAGTGTGCCCGTCTCGGTATACCCCAATTGCTGTGCTATGGCCTCGAAAGACAGTAGTCCCTCGCTGATCAATTGCCGGGCCCGATGGGCTCGTACCTGATCCACTAACTGCCGGAAAGTGGTGTTCTGGGCCTGGAGTCTGCGCTGCAGGCCGCGCACGCTGATATGCATCAGTTCGGCAATCTGCTGCTGCGCGGACACCCCTTCCATACTGCCTCTGGGCAACTGATCGCGGATCAGCGCCGTGATGTCGTCGCTGAAAAAGCGTTGGCGCAGATTGCCCAGTTCACGCCGTGCCTGTGCCAGTGCCTGCTCCAGCGAGGCCGTCTCGCTGGCCGGATTGTGCTGATCGAGAATATGGCGGCTGAAGCAGATCTCATCGACGTCGCAGCCGAAATGTACCGGGACGCCGCTCAGTTCGCGCCAGAGATGCGGGTGAGAGGGCGTGGCTCTGCGCAGCCGGATATGGGCATCCGGGGCGCGATCAATGCCCAGCAGCACACCGCCCAGCCGCAGGATGCCGTTGATCATCGCCTCGGTCTGCTGGGGATGTTGCTGTGTTTCTGACACCGGCAGCACCTGAACGCGGCAGGTGTCTCCGTGGACCTGCAGGTCGAGACGGTCTGCCTCGCTCAGCAGCGGCCAGAACTGCCGCGCATGATGCAGCATTTGCCAGCCATCCTCGCTGTGGTGCACCAGTGACAGCAGCGGGGCAATATCGCTGAGCAGTGTCTGGTGGCCAATCCGTAACCCCATGCAGGGGTCTCGCAGCCGGTTGCTGGTGTAGCAGTAAAGGCGATAGATGAGCGCGGCATCCGCCCGCTGACTGTCGTGACAGATATCGGACAATGGCGATCCCGCCGCCGCACTCAGCTCTTCCAGGGACAGGCCGTGACTGACCCAGTAACGCAGATCACTGGCCAGCAGGGCGGGGTGTTTGGTCAGCTGCATGGCCCAGCCTTCACGCTTTCTTTATTCATCCTTCACACTCTACCCCATGGTGGCACTTTGGTACCACACGACACCTGCGCACCAAGACAGGCGTGTGATGCCATTGTCTGTGTCAGGGGCTGCTACGAATATCGGATGAGTCACAACTTACAAGCAGAACTCATAGTCAAAACAATAACGGGAGAGCCCCATGATCGATGTCCTTCACCTGGTCTCACGGCAGCGGTGTGCCGCCGCAGTATTAGTGGGCGCCAGCGCGCTGCTGGTCGCCTGCGGTGGCAGCAGTAGTTCCAGTTCCAGTGGCCCGGTATTTCCACCCGGCGCGATCATGCTGGACGCGGATGATCTGACCGAAAGCGCCAAGACGGCCTTCATCACAGCCTCGCCGGGGGATGTCATCGTCTTCCCTGAAGGGCATTTCATGATCGACGACACGCTGACGCTGGACGGCGTGACCAGTGGCCTCCACAACGTCACCCTGCGGGGTTATGGTCGGGAGCGTACAACCCTGGATTTCTCAGGCTCCGTCGGCGGGGATGGCATCTATATCCAGAATGCCAGCGACATCACCATTCGTGACCTGACAGTGATCGAGGCCAACAACAACGCCATCAAGCTGCTCGGTGTGGACGGCGTACATATCCATCACGCAGGTGCGGAATGGCGGGGCGATCTCACTTCGGATAATGGTGCCTATGGGCTCTATCCCGTGGAGTCCAGCAACATTCTGATCGAACATTCCTACGTGCGTGGTTCTGCTGACGCGGGTATCTATGTCGGTCAGTCCCAGAATATTGTCGTCCGGCATAACATTGCCGAAGAGAACGTCGCCGGGATCGAAATCGAGAACTCCAGCAATGCCGATGTCTACGGCAACATTGCGCGGCACAACACCGGTGGCATCCTGATCTTTGATCTGCCAATTGGTAATAGCATCTACGGCAGCACGGTGCGGGTCTTCGACAACGAGATACAGAGCAACAATACGGATAACTTTGCCAACCAGAGCTCCAATCCGGCCGGTGTTCATATTGTACCGCCAGGCACCGGGGTTATCGTGCTCGCCACCCGGGATGTAGAAATCTATAACAACCGCATCAATGATCATGATACGACTGCGATCGCCATTACCGACTACCAGATAGCGGGCACACCCAACGCCGATGTGATTGCGGACGGTTTCCGGCCGACACCGCGCAATATCCATGTGCATGATAACGAGATTGGTGAAAGCGGTGCTGATCCGCGCGGTTTGCTGATTGAAGCGATCGTCGCGCCGGTGTTTACGATGATCGGTGAAGGCATGCCGGCGATTCTGTACGACGGCCTCGGTGAGGTGCTGGCCAATCAGGGCTATTCCGCTGGTCTGGGAGAGACGCCTTTTGCGGCAGATGGTTCGGATAACGTCTGCGCTGCGGACAACGGCGACATAACAGTCGGCTACCTGTTCGATCCCTCTGACGATTCCGATCTGCAGTTTCATGAGGGCGAACCCATTCCGCGGCCTGCGGTGGACACCGGCAACGCCAGCGCCATCTTCTGTACACAGACACGCCTGTCCGCATCCGCTGCCACCATCAACGGCGTTACCTATGGTTGCGGCGAGGATGATGACGGCGACGCCTGCCAGCTGTAATGCTGTTCTGATATCTGCAGATGTCTGTATGAGTACCCCGGGAAGCCTGTCATGGCGGTGATTCATCGCCGCCATGACAGGTGACCCTTCTCCGTAGAGGAATCTCTGATGCAAGCAGTACGCACTTTGATGTTGTGTATGCTGGCGGGCATATTGTTGCCTGCATGCGGTGGCAGTAGTAGTGGTGGGACAGCATCCGGGGGACAGGAATGTGGTATCCGGGACGGCGACATAGATCGCGCTGCACTGATGCAGAACATGCCACGATTATCCGACTATGGTCTGTTTCAGGATGCCTGTAATCCTACCGCTTTCCCCCGTGAAAACGGTGTCCGCTACGAGCTGACCAGCAGTCTGTTTTCCGATTACAGCAGCAAGTACCGCTTCGTCTTCCTGCCGCCAGGTGAGTCGGCCACATGGCAGGATACCGAGGCGTTTCAGTTTCCGGTGGGCACGGTCATCACAAAAACATTTTCCATGCCGAACGATACGGCCCATCCGGGCTTCGATAATGAACGCCTTCTCGAAACTCGTCTGTTGATCCGACGGGCGGGCGGCTGGGTTGCGCTGCCGTACATCTGGAATGAGGAAGGTAATGACGCGACGCTGCGTATCACGGGTGGCGGTATACCGTTATCAGTGGTGCATAACGGTGCCCAGCGTGACTTCACCTATCGGGTCCCAGACGCCAATCAGTGCAGTGCATGTCATCAGTTCCGTGTTGACGGCACGGCGGTGATCACACTGATAGGGCCAAGGGCACGCAGCCTGAACAGAGACGTTGATTATGGTGCCGGCCCGGAAAGCCAGTTGGCCTACTGGGTGGATGAGGGGCTGCTCAGTGATGCCCCTGCAGATATGGAAACGGTAGACACAGTGCCCGGCTTTTCAAACGACGATGCAGCCTTGATTCCGGGCATGAGCGATGCGGATTTGTTGCGTACGGCAAAGGGCTATCTCGATATCAACTGCGCGCATTGCCACCGCCCACAAGGCAGTGCCAGCACCTCGGGTCTCTTTCTGGAGTTCGGGCGCGATTTTGATTCCCAGCCAACGCAGCACGGTGTCTGCAAACGTCCGATTGCCTTTGGTGGTGGCGCGTTGAGTTACGACATTGTGCCCGGCAGCGCTGCGGAGTCGATCCTGCACTACCGCATGGGCACCTTGCAGCCGGGGCACAGTATGCCAACGGTCGGTAAAGCCACGCTACATACCGAAGGTCTGGCGTTGATCGGTGCCTGGATCGACAGAATGCCCGCATTTGACTGCGATGGTGCCTGATGTTTCCGGGTCTCGTCAGGCGCCACCGACTGCTGCTTCCGGCACTGGCAGCGGCAACGGTGCTGGCGGGATGCGGCGGCGATGGACGCGGGAGCTCGTCCGTATCTCCGTGTGAGGCGGTGGGCGAGGGCGTCAACTGGGCGGCACTGGCCGAGCGGAATTGTCCGCAGCTGGCTGATTACCGTTTGCTGGACGAGCTGGGTGATCCCCGCTATCCGGCACAGTTGTTCGAGCCCTCGGTGGCCCTGTTTACGGACTATGCGCGCAAGACCCGTGCGATATATCTGCCTCCGGGTGGGCAGATGCAGTTCGACGATACCGCGCCCTTCGCTTTCCCTGATGGCAGTGTGCTGTTGAAAACCTTCTCACTGCCGACCACGACCACAGATACGGCGCCGCACACACCAGTGGAAACGCGGTTACTGGTCCGGCGAGAGGGCCGCTGGTACGGCTTGCCCTATGTCTGGCGCGAGGATGGTACCGATGCGGACCTGCGGTTGGGTGGTGCCTTGCTGCCACGGCAGATAGTCCGTGATGCGGTGCAGGTGGATTTTACCTATCGGGTGCCGGATGCGGGACAGTGCGCGCTGTGTCACCAGCAGAGCGCACCTGATGGACAGGGGCGAGCCCTGTTGCCGGTGGGGGTGCGCGCCCGTTATCTCAATCATCCAGGACCCTTATCGCCGCCCTCGGATAACCAGTTGCGTCATTGGGCTGCGTCAGGTCTGCTGGAGGGGGTGCCCGAGGAGCTGGACGTCATGACCGTACCGGTGGCGAGCGCAGACACCACCACACTGGCAGAGCGTGCCAGAGGGTATCTGGACATCAATTGCCGGCATTGCCACGTAGATCAGGGAAGTGGCGGGTTGTCCGGTTTGCGACTTGGGTACGAGGAAGACCCGGGCAGTCTGCGTTACGGTGTCTGCAAGCAGCCGCCAGGCTATGACGGTGGCGCTGCAGGGCTGAATTACGACATAGTGCCCGGGGATGCCTCGGCATCTATTCTGCCTTATCGCATGGCACATACCGCGCCACGTGATCGCATGCCGCCACTGGGCCGTTCGCTGGTGCATGAGGAAGCCGTCGCCATGGTGAGCGCCTGGATTGACAGCATGCCGCCGGTATCCTGCGACTGATCTTTCAGGGAGAGAGTCAATGAAAAAAAGGATGTTGTGTTTCGGCGTGGCGGGTGTGGTTGTACTGAGTGCGGCCTATATGCTCGTCGAGACGCCGTCGGACAGGCTTGCCAGCGTACAACAGGTGGGTGACGGCAAAGCCGATATCATTCAGCCAGTCGTTATCGCTGATCTGGATCGCGACAGTGATGGAAGTGATGCAAGTGACGTAACTGATGTACTGTCACGCGACATCACGGCGTTCGAGGCGCGTCAGCATTTTCTGGACGGGCTGCAATCGTTTCTGGATGCACCGGATGCGGTGCCCGAGGCCGAGCGTGCAGACACAGCGGATCGCTATCGTGCCATGGTGCGGGATCATGCGGCGCGGGATGAGTTTTCCGGCGCAGAAGCATTGATGCTGGAGCTGGCATTGCTGCGGCACCAGGTAGCAGAAGAGGATTACCCGGACAGTGCACAGGCCCTGATGGATGCCTACAGCGATGACAGTCAGGCCCGTGAGGCGACATGGCGGGCGGAGTCAACGCATCAGCTTGCCGCCTACAAGCAGCGAGAGCGGGAAATTGTCGATGTCGTGCGGGCAATGGACAGCTTTCCTGATGGCATGACACAGGGCCAGTATCTGCGCGAGCGCCTGCAAGC
Source organism: Alcanivorax sp. (assembly GCA_022565695.1). Classification (GTDB taxonomy): domain Bacteria; phylum Pseudomonadota; class Gammaproteobacteria; order Pseudomonadales; family Alcanivoracaceae; genus Isoalcanivorax. The sequence continues at coordinate 313,397 of JAIUME010000003.1, forward strand.
CGAGCGGGAGAGATTGGCGGCGGGGGAATGACCTGCTGCGGTGCTCATCAGAGCAGGCCACAGCAGGCCTGTATTGTCAGAGTAGTTGATCCAGCAGATAGTAAAGCAGGTTGAACGGTTTCTGGCGGTCGATCTGCGTATCCGTTTCGGATGCCTGCATCACGGCACCTGATCCCTCCATGACATTGGTGACGAAGTGATTCAGCTCCAGTCCCAGTTCCTGAATGTCCGAATTGGCAAACTCGATGATGCTGGTGCAGTGGCTCTCGTTCACTGCGCGATAGCGTGGCAGGTAGTAGCCGACGTTATCCAGGTTGGCCAGTTCTGACGTCAGTCGTGATGTGTCGGCGTGCCAACGCTCCAGGATCAATGCTTCGCGTACAGCCGGGTCCGGTTCATCATTGATTTCATCGAAAAAGCGCTCATAGGAGTAGGACGAGTAGTTCATGTCGTCCCAGAAATGGGTATGGCCCATACGATCTCCCGGGAGTGCAGCGGAAAGGGCGGGGTAGAGCGTGCCCAGATTGTCCAGATCCAGCAAGGGTAGTTCACTGGCGATATAGTCCAGCGGCCCATTGGGGTCATCGAGTCCCCAGGCAGAGCGAATATGCTGCTGTAGCGGCAGCGAAGGATACTCTGCCGGGTCGCCATTTGCCGGCGCAGTAAATACCGGCCCGGAATCATTGATCAGATAGCTGCGTGTGGGGGCAAGATCCCGGCGTGTGGTGTAGTAGTTGGTGAAACTCCCGGCCCCCCCGGCGCTGCACCCGGTTGCCAGCATCTGCCCGGACCGCTGCAGGTTGTCTTTCAGCCAGGCAACGGTGGCGCGGGTGTTGCGGATACCGTTGTGATGCCATACCAGTGGCTCCGCTTCCCCTGCGGGATCGTCATAGATGGCCACGGTATCACCGGAGTAGATGTCACCCGTGCAATAGGGCACGTAGACCATGTTCCAGTTCTGCGTCTTGACGCGGGTCCAGGGATGGGCGCGGACCACAAACGGGCTCACCAGGCTGGCACCGGGATTGAGCAGGCTCATGTAGTCATCCGGAATACCGTCCGGGTTACGGGCGCCGCGAATGCCGAAGCTGCCGCTGCAGCTTTCATAATCCCAGCAGGCACCGCCGCCCTCGAAATAGACGATGGTGTTGCTGGTATTGGGCACCCGGTTGACAAAGAACTTGTAGGGCGAGCCGTTGCCGCAGACAGCACCGGTTTCCGGCGCCAGTTCAATGGTCTGCCAGGCGTAATAGTTTGCGGGGTTGAAGTTGTCATAGCCGGCGGGGTTGACGAGCAATGGGTAAGGTCCTTGCTGGTCTGCCTCGGTTACCGGGTTATCCGGTGCGGGAGGGTTGATCAGGTTCAACAGGGTACGAAAGGCGCTGTAGTCGCCAAATTCGGCATGTGCCGGCGTGGCGAGCAGCGTGCTTGCCAGGGCAATGACAAGTGTTGCAGCGAAGCTTCTCATGTTGTTCTCTCCTTGATTATTATTCCCGTTTTATTCAGAAGGTAATATTTATTCGTTGGAAAATATTTGCATCGCGGCGGGCAGCGTGACCCGTTGCGAGCCCCTGAGTACGGCTGGGAAACAGAGGAGAGATGACACGGATTCGGGTGTTGGTTCGCGACTGAGTCATCTTGCTCCAGCCTAGAGAATCCGGGGCTCTCAGGCAATTGGTACGATAGACCCAATTATTATAAGTGGGATACTGAAAGGGCGGTGTCTTTCACACCTTCTCTGCGATACCGGGCAGGTAATGCTTATTTTTATGATGGCAATGTGCCATTATTCGAAGTGAAATTTAATTTTAGTGCGCAGAACAATGTATGACTGATAAAGCGCGTGATGCCGGTACCGACCCGATCTCGGAGATTGTCATGGGAGGCGCCGTGCCGCGTCGCGGCAACGCCTTCAGTCGTTGGCTCGGTCGTTTGCTCCTGAGGCTGATGGGTTGGCGTATCACCGGCCATTTCCCTGATGTGCCCAAAGCGGTGGTGATCGGTGCACCACACAGCTCCAACTGGGATGGCCTGGTGGCGGCGGGCGTTGTTCTGGCGCTTCAGGTACGTATCGGCCTGATGGCCAAGGATGCACTGTTTCGCTGGCCGTTCGCCGGCCTGCTGCGTTGGCTTGGGGGCATCCCCATAGACCGCCACAGCGCGCGAGGGGTGGTCGATCAGTCTGTGGACCGGTTTCGGGAGCGGGAGAAGCTGTTTCTGGGCATTGCGCCCGAGGGCACACGCACGGCTGCCGAGCAGTGGCGCACCGGCTTTTACCTGATTGCGTCCCGGGCTCGCGTGCCCGTCATTGTTGCTGTGATTGATTACGGACGGCGCGAGTTGCGTTTTGCTGATGTACTCTATCCGGGCGAACACTATTCCGAGGCCGAGATGGGTGCAGATATGCAGCGTATCCTGAGCCATTACCGCGGCGTGGTGCCGCGGCGCCCGGAGCGGTTGTCGCTGCCATTGCGCACACCGGAAAATAATGCTGATATAACTCGGCATAAATAATGATGTCACAGGAGCTATAGCATGGCAGACAAGCAGGCTTTTGGTCAGGCGCAGCAGGATGTGAAAACACTTACCAGGCGTCCCGGCAATGACGACATGCTGTTTCTGTATTCGCACTACAAGCAGGGTGCCTCCGGTGATGTGTCCGGCAAGCGTCCCGGCATGCTGGATATGGTCGGCCGCGCCAAGTATGACGCCTGGGCCAAGCTCAAGGGCATGCCCCGGGAGCAGGCGATGCAGAAGTACATCGATAAAGTCGCGGCCTTGCTGAAAACCCACAAGTAATTGACCCGCAGCCTGACCCGGGCCATCGAGTTCATGGACCTGGCGGCGGACGGATACGCGCATACGGCCGCGCGCTTATGGAATGATGAGGGGGCGAATGATGAGGGGAGGTTGGCAGCGATCAGCCGTCAGGCCGTGACTTTTTTTGCCTGGCAGGTTTTGCCTGACAGGTTTTGCCTGACAGGGCACGCTCATCTGAAACGCTCAGGCGCTCTCAGGATGGCGTGTCCTGGTTTTCCTGTTCTTCCAGATGGCTGAGCACGTTGGCCAGCCGGTCCACCAGAATCTTGTTGATGGACTTGTCCAGAATGCGTGCCAGCTCGGCGCTGACCACCATGTCGGCAATAGGACGCACCCGCTGGATGAAATTCGCCAGCTTGGCGATATCTTCGCCCCGGGGCAGATCCTTGTCGCCATATTTGGCGTCCACCAGATGGGTGACCACCAGACGCACAAAGCCGTCGGCGATGCGATCCACTTCGGTGCGCACGGAGTTCACCTCGTCCAGCAGTGCATCCAGCGGGATGCCGGCGTCCACCAGTTCCCGGCCGGCATTCAGAATGCGCGGGCTCGGGACGCGCAGGCGATCACCCTCAGGCATCATGTAGCCCAGGTTGACGGCCTTGAGCAGCACATCCTGTGTCAGCTGATCGCCGAAGGATTCCAGCAGCTCCTCATAACTCATATAGGAGGGCGCTTCGTCACTCCAGGGGCTGGTAACCACCACTTCCAGCCCGAGAATGTCGTTGAGATCGCGGCCCTGTTCCCAGGCCGTCAGCAAGTCACGGATATTTGCCAGGGTGAAACCGCGATTGAGCAGTTGGCCGATGATCTTCAACCGCGCCAGATGCACATCGGAGTAGATGCCGGTGCGCCCCCGTTTTTCCGGCGGGGGCAGCAGGCCACGATCCTGATAAGCGCGCACATTGCGCACGGTCGTGCTGGCTTCACGAGCCAGTGCATCGATGGTGAATTCCTTGTGCCCGGAAGTTTCCACGGGTGCATCCGTGCTTTGCCGCGTGTATTTACGCAGGCTTTGCAGAATGGCAGATGGTGTCAGCTGGGTAGGTTTCATGCCAGCGATGATAGCGAGGATTGCCTTGCGGCACCACAGGCTCGACGGGGTTGCCGCTGGAAGGTGTGAATCACTTCAGCAATCTTGTCAGCCCCGCATCCTCTGTACAGTGTCCGATGTGCCAGCATGGCAGGCCCAGCGCGCTCAGCGCGGCGACGCAGGCGTCCTGTTGTGCCGCCGGAATGCTCGCCAGCAGGCCGCCACTGGTTTGCGGATCGGTGAGCGCTACCAGCAGCGGGTGATCCTTCATGCCCGGTGCCAGGTTGCAGTGGGTCAGGGCCACATCATTGGCGGGCCGCAGGCTGCTGCTGATGCCTTGCCCGGCGAGCGTGATCACGCCGGGCAGCACCGGCAGCGCGGTGAGGCGCAGACAGGCGCCCACCTGACTTTGTTGCAGTATTTCCAGCAAATGACCCAGCAGCCCGAAGCCGGTAACGTCGGTGCAGGCGGTGGCGCCATGCTGCGCGAACACAGCGGCAGCGGCGCCATGATTGCCGAGCATGCTCTCCAGCGCGGTATCGAGCCAGGGGCCCTTGCAGCGCTGGCGCATCTGGGCTGCCAGCAGAATGCCGGTGCCCAGAGGTTTGGTGAGCAGGAGCACGTCGCCGGGGCGCGCCCCGCTTTTGTGCAACAGCTGTGAGGGATCGGCGCTGCCGTTGACAGCAAAGCCGGCGGCCATTTGCGGGCCCTCGATGGTGTGGCCGCCCAGCAGGCTGCAGCGGCTTTCCTGCAAGGCACTGAGCGCGCCCTGCATCAGTTGCCTCAGATCCCGCTGTTGCAGGCGCGGATGATGGTGAGCAATGCAGACCGTGGCCAGGGCCGAGTGGGGTTCGGCGTTCATGGCATGCAGATCACTCAGGGCGTGCAGCGCCGCGATGCGGCCGAACAGATAAGGCTCATCAATGAATGCCGGAAAATAGTCCTGACTCTGCACCAGTAACCGGTTTGCCGGCCAGCGCACCAGCGCCGCATCGTCGCCGCTGCGGAAATCGGTGACGACGTCATCCCGCGCGTAACCCTGCAGGCCGTCGAGTGCATGACGTAGCGACTCAGGTCCGAGTTTGGCGCCACATCCCTGGCAATGGATGATGTCTGCAGTGCCGCTGCGCTTGCCCCGTGCCGCAACCGCCATGCCCTGGCTGGGCGGCAGATCGCTGAAACGTTGCATGAAACGGCGGTCGATACGGTCCTTCCAACGCCACACCCAGGCCCGGGCCCAGGCGCCGCTCAGGCTCAGGTTGCCCCGGCGGGCAATGGCATGGGGACGGCCTGCCGAAAGCAGCGACAGCACGTGCCGCTGCGGCCTGTAATCCTGGCAGGGGCGACCTTCGACGAAGGCGGCCAGATTGCGCGCCAGCACCGGCGCCTGTCGCACCGCGTAGACGCCTGCTCTGGGAAGTTGCAGTCCCTCCAGCCAGGCGCAGTCACCTGCTGCAAAGACGCCTGCGTGGCTCAGGCTCTGGAGGTTCTTGCCGACCCGGACAAAGCCGCTGTCGGTGGTGGCCAGACCGGCCTCCGCCAGCCACGGGGCGCCACGGGCTCCGGTACACCAGAGCAGGAAGTCGAACGCTTCGTGGCGGCCAGTGGCGTCGGTCAGTTGCTGAGCGTCGACGTTGGCGACGTTGAAATCGGTCAGCAGCTGCACGTCAGCGCGTGCCAGTTCCCATTGCATGGCGCGGCGTGCACTGGCCGGGTATCCCGGCAGCAACGAGCCGCCGCTGACCAGGGTGAGTCTGGCGCTGATCTGCTCCCGACTCAGCGCCCGGGCGATGGCCAGCATCATTTCTGTCCCGCCTGCGCCAGCGCCGACGACGCAGATGCGTGCCTGTTGCTGAGGCTGTTGGCGAAGACGGTCCAGCAGCGCGTCCCAGCGTTGGCGAAAACTGCTGACCGGCTTGACCGGCACCGCATGGGCGCGTGCTCCGGGCACGCTGTCCAGGTCCGGCGTACTGCCGATATCCAGGCTGAGCAGGTCATAGTGGAGCGGGGCGCCGTTGGCGAGGGTCAGTTGACGGTGGTCGGGGTCCAGAGCAATCACGCTATCCCGGATAAAGCGCACACCGGCCCATTGGCACAGTGTGCGCAGATCAATGTGTGTCTCATCGGCGGTGTAATGACCGGCGACCAGTCCGGGCAACATACCGGAGTAGGGCGTCATGCTGTCTGGTGAGACCAGCGTGATGCGCGTACCGACAAGGGGATGCATGCCCAGACGCCGCAGCACCAGCGCATGGGTATGGCCGCCACCGACCAGCACCAGGTCCCGGTCAGCGCCACTTTTCTGCGGATCAGTGCTCTGCGCATCAGAGTGCGTTGTGTCGGTGTGATGCGTCATGACATGGGTTCCCGTGCAAACTGGCCACTGTTGATGGAAAGTCGCAGGTGCTGTCGCAACTTGCGGGACAGGCCGTCCACCAGCAGATTCAATGCCACTGCCAGGCCGATAAGCACCAGCGCCCGGTCAAAACGGAATTCAGCGAAGGCCGCATCCACGTAATAGCCCAGCGTGGTGATGCCGAGAATACCGAGGATGGCCGTCTCGCGCATGATGATTTCCCAGCGGTACAACAGCAAGGCCAGCACATTGGGATAAATGCGCGGTAGCGTGTCCCAGGCATAGCCCTGCAAACCGCGAGGACGGTCAGCCCTGGCAGGCAGATACAGCGTAAAGCGACCGGTCAGATACGCGACGATGGCGCCAGTATGCAGTGCCAGCGCAATAATACCGGGCAACATGGACGGGCCCAGCAACAACAGCAGAATGAACGCCAGCAGAAACTCCGGCGTGGTGCGCATGATCATCAGAAAAAGGTGACCGGCGCCCCGACTGAACCGATTGCCGAACTGCGGCGACACCAGCGGGAACAACAGCAATGCCAGCACCGCAGTGGCCAGCAGCGCCGCTGTCGACAGCACCAGCGTATGCCAGAGCCCGGGCAGGCCCTGTTCCGTCATGAGCCGGGCAAACCAGAGCCAGAGATCCGTCAGTGTGCCGTCGCCCTTGAGCGGGGAGGGCACGATGTCGCTGGTAAAGAAGCGACGCAGTGTGCCCTCGGGGGCTGTGGACAGTGGCGGCGCCCACCACAGCGCCGCGCCGAGATAGACCAGCACAAGGCGCCGGTGCAGCCAGAAGCGCAGCGTACCGATCAACAGAAAAAACACATACAGCACGGCGGCCCCGGCGCTGTAGTCGCCTTGCCTGAATGCGGTTTCCAGGTGGAAGCCCAGCGTGGGCAGGCCGATAAAACCGAGAATGGCCGAGGCGCGCAGGCCGCACTCAAGCCGATAGGCGCCATACGTGCGCAGGGGGCCCATGATCAACGGCAGGCGAGCGTAAAAGAAGGTGGTCAGCCGGCCACTGCCGTGGGGCAATGCGGCGGCCGGGCGCTGATCTGATTCTTCAAGAAATTCGCCGAACACTTTGGCGAATATACCGGCATACGGGATCGCGATAGCGAGTACGCCGGTGAGCGGGGACAGGCCGGTCAATTGCAGAAATATCAGCCCCCAGAACAACTCATGCACCGCACGGATGATCGCGCTACCGGCGCGCACCAGTCGGTAGTGCCAGAACACCGCCAGAACAAACCCGGCAGTAATGCCCAGTGCGACGCCCTGCAACGCAAAGGCGAGGGTGTTGGCCAATGCCTGCCAGATGAATTCGGTGGCGGCGAAATCCGGGGACAGGAAGCCGTTCGCGATGCGCCCCATCTCGGTGCCGGGGGTGCCGGTGATAATTTCGAGATCTGCGACCAGGAACGCCAGCAGCCCGGCAACGCCGAGCCACAGCGAGGCGACCCGGAAGCGGCCGGCAGTGGTGTGCCAGCGTCCGGTGTGCTGGTCCGGGGCAGCGCCGTCAGTAGAGCGCATCGAGATCCGCGAGCGTCAGCGTCGAAGCCGGCGCGTCCAGTAGCAAGCGATTGTCCCGCAGCCCGAGCACACGATCGAAACACTGTAGCGCCAGGTTCCGGTCATGCAGTGCGATCACCGCGCTGTCATGCTGCGCCAGCGCCTGGCGCAGCAGCGCCAGCCCCTGATGCTCATCCAGGCTGGATACGGGCTCGTCACCCAGCAGGACGGGGCGTTGGCTGTACAGCGCACGCCCCAATGCCACACGCTGGGCTTGCCCCCCGGACAGTCGGTCGACGCTGGTTTGCCACTTGTCGTGCAAACCGAGCTGTGATGCCAGTGTCTGCACGGCGCGGCGTTCTGCTGGCAGCGGCCAGACCAGATTGGCCAGATTGTAGAGGTGGCCATGGCGACTGAGGGCGCCCATGTAGATGTTGTGGAAGACGCTGAGCATGGGCACCAGTGCACCTTCCTGAGGGCACCAGGCGACCTGTTGCGGCTGTTGTTCGCGCAGCGCGCCGAGCAGGGTGGATTTGCCCGCGCCGGAGGGGCCCAGCAAGGCCACTTTCTCGCCGGGCTGAATGCGCAGTGTCAATTGCTCAAGCACTACCAGGCTGCCCTGGCGGAGCGTGGCATCGCTGAAGTGGAACAGCGCCTCGCTGCGCATCAGTCGAGCAGATCCAGCTCGCGGGCGGTATTCACGATGGGCGCGTAATCGTCATTGCTGGCCGGGATAAAGCCCTTGCGCGGAAAGCTCGCCAGAATATCTTCGTCTTCGATACCGATCAGCACGGCCTGCACAGTGTCGATGAAACCCTCGCCAAAACGCGCTTCCACATCACCGCGAATGACCCAGTGATAATCCGGGTAGGGGGGCGTGGTCCAGACCTTGCGCACGCGGTTTTCGTCCACCAGCCCTTCACGCACGGCCTGATCCCAGACCTTGTAATTCACGACGCCTGCATCCCAGGCCCCACTCTGCACCAGAGCGATGGTGGCATTGTGATCGCCGCTGAAACCTACACGGCTGAAGAACTGTTGTGGCGATTGGCCGGTGGCCTGGCGCATGAAGTACTCGGGCATCAGGCGGCCGGAGGTGGAGCTGCGTGAGCCGAAGGTAAAGCGCTTGCCCTGCAAGGCCATGGGGAAGGCGTCGCCAGGTTCGATGCCGGTACTGGCATTGACGATCAGATAACTGAGAAACGCCGGATCCTCCACGCCCTGGGCAATGGCGCGGCTGCCGGGAACAAGGCGTTGCGCCTGTACGCCGGAGAAGCCGCCGAACCAGGCCATCTGCACTTCGTTGTTGCGAAATGCAGTGACCGCAGCGGCATAGGATTTCACCGGGATATAGCGCACTTCGACGCCCAGCTCTTCGCTCAGATAGTCGGCCACCTTGCCGAAGCGGGTCATCAGTCGCGATTCGTCCTGGTCCGGAATGGCGGTAAAGACAAACGTGTCGGCCAGGGCCGACTGGGGCGCTGCCATAGCAAGGGAAACCGCCAGCAGAAGGGCAGTGAGGCGCAAGATCATTGTGTCGCTCCGTTCAATAGGGAGTGTGAGCCAGACGATTTTTTACCGTTACGATTGTCACCGTTACCGGTGGGGCCGTGTCTGGCAATCGGCCCCGGTTTCAATACGGGCTATCCGTTTTCCTGTGCTGTCAAAAACGCCTGTACGGCTTGCCGGGTGCCGCTGAACAGCGTGGCACCTTCCCGTTTGCTCAACATGTAGTCATACATCGGGTCGTAGTAATCCCGCAACAGCACGCGTATCCAGTCGCGGTGCGCCTCGACCTGGCCGCTTTCTTTCTGAATCGCCAGCGCCGTGCACAGGGCGGTGCGCAGTGTCGCATGCCGGACGCCGCCGAGCCGCCGTTGAATGCGATCCAGCCCGGCCAGCAATTCGCTGCCCAGCCGTTCCTCTGCCTGCGCCGCACCGTAGAAAGCCGCGTACTCGGCAACCGGCCCCAGCACATAGTCTTCGAGTGTCACTTGCACGCGGCTTTCCAGATCTTCCTCGATCATGATGCGAGGCGCTGACTTCATCGCTGCCTGCAACGGCAATGGCAGCGCGCAGCGGCCGATGAGGCGGCCTTCATCCTCCAGCACCAGCGGCAGGTCGCCAGCGTCGCGCAGCCGCAGCAGGCCGATGGCCAGCGCATTTTCGAAATCGATCTGCGCCGGTTGATCACCCGGCCGACGCCCGAATGATGAACCGCGATGATGGGCCAGGCCTTCCAGATCAAGGGTCTGACGGAGTTGCTCGATAACCCGGGTCTTGCCCGTGCCAGTGCGGCCACTCAGCAATTGAAGACGGCTGTGGTTGATGTCCTGCTGGAAGCGTTCCAGCAGAAAGCGGCGCATGGCCTTGTAGCCACCGCTGACCAGGGGGATGTCCACACCCTCTTCGCGCAGCCACTGCTGCACGGTACGCGAGCGTAACCCGCCGCGAAAACAGTAGAGGTGCCCCTCCGGGTTTTTCCGATACCAGTCGATCCAGGCGGCGGTGCGGGCTGCCCGCACATCGCCACCCACCAGCTCATGGCCGAGCGCAATGGCAGCGTCCTGACCCTGGTCCTTGTAACGGATGCCCACGCGATGCCGTTCGGTGTCGTCCAGCAGCGGTATGTTCTGTGCGGTGGGGAAAGCGCCCTTGCTGAATTCCACTGGCGCACGCACGTCGAGCAACGGGACGTCGGTGGCAAAAAGCGCCAGAAATCGCGCCGCAGTCCCCTTGTCAGAGTGCGTCATGCCGTACCCTAACGTTGGCGACGGGGCGGTAGCCCGGTGTGCTGGGTGAGGACTTTACCGGCGCGCTTGTCTGGCTTGCCTCGGCGGTTGTTGTGCGCGTCCTGGGAGTTCTTTCGCCGGGGCGCACGGTATTCGCCTTTTTCATCCGGCTGGTCTTTCGGAATCAGCTGGTGCTGACCGGGGCCGATCAGGTCGGCGCGGCCCATCTTTTTCAGTGCTGCGCGCAGCAAGGGCCAGTTCTTCGGATCGTGATAGCGCAGAAACGCCTTGTGCAGCCGACGCTGTTCCGCATCCTTGACGATGGTCACCCGTTCGCTCTTGTAGTCGATGCGGCGCAGCGGGTTACGGCCGGAATGATACATGGCCGTGGCCGTGGCCATGGGCGAGGGATAGAACGCCTGCACCTGATCGGCACGGAACTTGTTGATCTTCAGCCACAGGGCCAGATTCATCATGTCCTCATCGCGTGTGCCGGGGTGGGCTGCGATGAAGTAGGGGATCAGGTATTGCTCCTTGCCGGCATCTTTCGAGAATTTCTCGAACATGCGCTTGAACAGATCATAGGAGCCGATACCCGGCTTCATCATCTTGTTCAGCGGGCCGTCTTCGGTGTGCTCCGGGGCAATCTTCAGGTAGCCGCCCACATGGTGGGTAACCAGTTCGCGCACATATTCCGGATCCTGCACGGCCAGGTCGTAACGCAGGCCTGAGGCAATCAGGATTTTCTTGATGCCTGGCAGCCTGCGTGCCTCGCGGTATAGCTGTGTCAGCGCGGAATGGTCGGTATTCAGGTTTTCGCAGATGCCGGGGTAGACGCAGCTGGGCTTGCGGCAGGCCGCTTCGATCTCGCGGGTTTTGCAGGCAATGCGATACATGTTTGCCGTCGGGCCGCCAAGGTCTGAAATCACGCCGGTAAAGCCGGGGACCTTGTCGCGGATTTCCTCGATTTCCCGCAGGATCGAGTCCTGGGAACGGTTCTGGATGATGCGCCCTTCATGCTCGGTGATGGAGCAGAAGGTGCAACCGCCAAAACAGCCTCGCATGATGTTCACCGAGAAGCGAATCATGTCATAGGCCGGAATCTTTTCGCCTTCATAGGCGGGGTGCGGCACCCGGGCATAGGGCAGGCCGAACACGTAATCCATTTCCTCGGTGCTCAGCGGAATCGGCGGCGGGTTCATCCAGATGTCCTGGTCGCCATGGCGCTGCACCAGCGCCCGGGCATTGCCAGGGTTGGTTTCCAGATGCAGCACGCGGTTGGCGTGGGCATAAAGCACCGCGTCATTGCGCACTTTCTCGAAGCTCGGCAGCCGGATGACGCTGCGGTCCCGATCCCGATGGGCGTGCCAGCGAATCTGCACGACCTGCTCGGCATCCGGATCAATCTGCTGGGCGTTGCGCTTTTCCAGCTCGCAACTGTCCAGTTCCTGCGTGTTGATATAGGGATTGATGATGCGATCAATCTGCCCCGGTCGGTCGACGCGGGTGGAGTCCACCTCCAGCCAGCCTTCCGGCGTATCACGGCGCACAAATGCGGTGCCGCGAATATTGGTCATGGTGGAGAGATCTTCGCCACGGGAAAAACGCTGGGCTATTTCGACAATGGCGCGTTCGGCGTTGCCGTACAGCAGAATATCGGCCGCCGCATCCACCAGTATCGAGCGCCGTACCTTGTCCTGCCAGTAATCGTAATGCGCGATGCGGCGCAGTGACGCCTCAATGCCGCCCAATACCACCGGGACATCCGCCCAGGCCTCACGACAACGCTGGCTGTACACCAGTGAGCAGCGATCCGGTCTTTTCCCAGCCATACCGCCTGGCGTGTAGGCATCGTCGGAGCGCGCTTTGCGGTCTGCGGTATAGCGGTTGATCATGGAATCCATGTTGCCGGCCGCGACACCAAAGAACAGATTGGGCCTGCCCAGCTTCATGAAGTCGTCTTTGCTGTGCCAATCCGGCTGCGCAATGATGCCAACGCGGAAACCCTGGGCTTCCAGCAGGCGACCGATGATGGCCATGCCAAAGGAGGGATGATCCACATAGGCGTCGCCGGTCACGATGATCACATCGCAGCTGTCCCAGCCGAGCAGGTCCATCTCGGCCCGAGACATGGGCAGGAACGGCGCCGTGCCGAAGCATTCAGCCCAGTAGCGAGGATAGTCGAACAGGGCCTTGTCGGCCCTGGGCATGGCGATGGCGGTCATAGAGCATTCCGAAGCGGCGGCCCGTGAAGAGCCTGCCTGATGGCTGTGGCCGCAATTCTACCTGAATCGCCGCTTCCCAGTCTGCTGTAATGGTCTGCTGGAATGGCCTGCTGTGAAGACCTCAGTGTTGCTGGCTGCGCCGCGCCTCGCGCCAGTGGCTGCGCAGGGTGCGGGCAGTGAGACCGGGGGCCTCCAGCATCGGCAGGTGGCCGACGCCTTTGAAAATGCGTTTGCTGGCATGTGGAATCAGGCCATGAAAGGTGTCCGCGCAGCTGACATCCAGTACCGCATCCTGATCTCCCCACATGATCATGGTCGGGCAGGCCACGTCGCTGAAGACCTGATTCGGGTCCTCCTCGATGTCGAGCATATCCCGGAAAATGCGGTGATTGACCGGATGGCGGTGGACCATCTCCCGATACATGATCGGCGTCAGCAGCGCGCTGAGGCTGTGACGGTTCTTGTAGGTCACGATGCGGAACAGGCGGGCCACGTCGAGCATGCTGGCCGGGATCAGCGGGTTTTCGCCACGCTGCAGGGCCGTTTCGAAGTCACTGGCGCGACTGCCGCGCATGCCGGCGGCATTCATCAGGGTCAGGCTGGCGACCTGATCGGAAAAACGGGCCGCGGTGATGCCGGCGATGGCGCCCCCCATGGAGTTGCCCACCAGGTGCACCTTGCCGCTGCTGATCTGGCTGACAATGCGGTGCAGGCGCTCTGCCTGGGTCGAGAGCCGGTAGTTGGAGCTGGCGACAAAATGGCTTTCCCCGAAGCCGGGCAGATCCGGAATGATCAGGTGGTACTGGCGCGCCAGCAGACCGGCCAGAAACAACCAGTTCTCCTTGCTGGCACCGAAGCCGTGTACCAGCACCACGGTTTCCCCGTCCATCCGGCCACCTTCCAGGAAGGTGACCCGGTGCTGATCCAGCCACAGGTGTCTGCGGCGCAAGCCTGATACGGCCACCTGGCTGCGGCGCGCCCAGTTCCAGACACTGCGTGTGGGGCGCCAGCGGGCGAGGAGAGCGGGATCGGGTGCTAAGGTGTCACTGGCCAGGAAGGCCTGGCCGACAGTTTCGACGAAGCTGCCGGCGCTGATTTGTGCCGTATTCGCATTACTTTTCATATTGTTATCTCCCGGAGGGACGGGCTCATTATGATGGCTGCTGTCACATCTGATCTTTACAGTATCTGATGTCACAGTGACCCACAATAATATTTTTTTCCGGGGAGATGCCGCCTGTGGCTGGCGCTGCCGGGCCGCGGGAGCGGGCCCGGCAGAGGGTCAGTGCTGGCCCTGTGCCGTCGGCAGTGCGGTCTCGGGGACATCGCCCTGCGCCGTCAGGATGGCCCGCCATTCGGCGATCAGGGCGCTGTTGTCCTCTTGCCAGGGGTGGAAATCCGGGCGCAGGAATGTCAGGAAGTCCGGCACAGTGCGGGTCAGCACGCCGTTGATGCCGAACAGGCGCCACATGCCCCGTGCCAGCACCAGCGGGCGCCGGTGCAGGCCATCCTTCTTGAGGAAGGCCCAGGTGTATTTGCCGGTGTAGGTACCCAGGGCCAGCGTGGCGGCCAGCAGGGTGCGTACGCGCATGCGATAGCTGCCGACGACGTCCTGATACAGGTCAAACGCCACCGCCTTGTGCTCGATCTCCTCGATGGCATGCCATATCCAGAGCGCCCGCACAGACGGGTGCATGGATTCCAGCAAGGCCGGGTCCTTGAGCAGGCGGTTGGCGAGGATGGCGGTGATGTGCTCCAGCGCTGCCGTGGCGGCCAGCTGCTGCTTGGCCGACAGCCGCTCACGCCCCTGTTTGATCAGGTGGCGGGCCAGCTTCTGGCCGCCTTCGGCTTCTTCGCGGTAGCCCTGGCTGGCCAGCATGTCGTTGAAGCTGTCATGTTCCAGAGAATGCATGGCTTCCTGGCCGATAAAGCCGGAAATCTCGGCTTGCCGGGTCTTGTCGGTGACCTGATCGCGGAATGCACGTACGGCGTCGACAAAGAAACGCTCGCCGTCGGGGAAGGTCAGCGACAGGGCGTTGAGGAAGTGTGTCAGCACCGGATCGTTGCGGAACCAGTGACGGGGCACATCCTCGAACGCAAAATCCATGCGCTGGGGTGTAATGCTGACATGCTCCGGTTTACTGATGGCGGCACGACGTGACATAACGGTTCCTCTGTGCTGATCATGTGTGCTGATCAGGGTGGTCAATATGTCGGGCGGTTGGCCCCTGTGACACGAGCGCGGGCTGCGGGATCATGGCGAACCGGACAGCCGCTCGGTATATCTTGGGCCTGGAGCCCGTGTGATGTCTGGTAGAGGGAGGCCATATTTCAGTGAATTCAGTCCAGCTGCGGCAGCTCCCGGCAAATCAGCCCGGTGTGCCGGCCATCTATCTTCTGTTGTTGTGCGACGTGGTCAAAAGCCTGGGTCTCGATGATCGCAAGATGATCGAAGGGCTCGGCGTGGACCGCGCCGGGTTGCTGGAAGGCCAGCGCCGGGTGTCATTGCAGATATGCCACACGGCCGCCTGCCGAGCGGTAGCGATGGCCGGGGATCAGGGCCTGGGGCTCGCCTACGCCCAGGCCCTGAATGTCACATTGCACGGCTCGCTGGGCATGATGGCGTTGTCCAGCCCGTCTATCAGTGCCGCGATGAACGCGGCAACGGAATACGTGACACTGCGCGCGCCATTCCTGTCGGTCACGCAGATTTTCGACGGCGATACCGCCGTGATCGACGTTGCAGCGCGCTGGAGCCTTGGTGAGCTTGACCGCTTTATCATGGAGGCGATGCTTGCCGGGCTGGCACATATGGCCGGGCAATTACTGGGCGCGCCACTCACCGGAGCGGAAATTCGATTGAGCGGGCCCTGCCCGGACTACGTCAGAGACGGGCAACTGGTCGGCGACAGCGGTTACCAGGTGCCGGTGCCCATCACCTACGGGCATGCCAGCTGCCAGTTGCGCGCGCCGGCGAGTTTGCTGGAAGAAGCGCCCAGACTGGCGAACCCGACGGTGGCAGCGCTGGCGCGGGAGCAGTGCGAACAGGAATTCCGGCAATTGTTTGCCGAGCAGTCCCAGCCCCCCGGCATGGTGGAGCGCATCACCGGGATGTTACGAGACTGGCCGGAGAGTCAGGCATTGCCGTCTCAGGATGAGGTCGCCGCGCTATTGCATACCTCCACCAGCACACTGAAGCGGCGGTTGCGGGAAGAGGGCAGTAATTACCGGGACCTGATGGAAGTGCTGCAGTCCGAACGTGCGCGCCTGCTGCTGGAGAACAGTCGCCTGGGCATTAGCGAAGTGGCGTGGCGGCTGGGTTACAACGATGTCTCGAATTTTTCCCGCGCTTTCCGCCGCTGGACCGGGAAGACCCCGCGCCAGTGGCGCGGGGGTGCATAAAGAGCGCATGTCAGGATACGCATGTCAGGATAAGTGAGCGATGAAGTCCTGCCAGGCGCTGAGCGTCGCTGCTGGCGCCTCCATGTGCGGGTAGTGGCCGATATCCGCCAGTTCACGAACGAAATGCTGCTCGCCCACCAGCTCCCTGAACCGCGCCACCATGTGCGCGCCGGACACGGGATCAGCGCTGCCGTTGATGACCGCAAGCGGTACCGATGTGTCTGTCAGTGCACCGACCCAGCGGCTGCGATATTGCCGTCTCTCGCGGATATAGCCAAGCAACGGTGGCAGGCAACGCAAGCCCTGATCGTGATTGACCAACTGCCAGACGGCTTCCAGCTCTGCCTCGGAAGGTTGCGTGTGGCGACCGAACACGGAACAGAAGGTCGCCAGCAATTTGCCCCGTGTCGTCAGTCGAGCCAGTAACGGTCCCAGCGGCCCGGCCATCAGCTTCTGCATCGGTCGGGCAAGATGAGTTTCCGGGAACAGGCCGCCATTGAGCAGCGCCACCGACAGGTAACGCGATTGCGGTTGCGCGTTATCCCTGGCCAGCATTTCCTGCACCACGGTGTCGCCGTAATCATGGGCCAGCACATGGCACTCTTGAACATCGCAGTGCGCCAGCGTGGCTTCGACAATATTTGCCTGCTCGGCCATGTTGTAGCCATGCGGGTGCGGCTTGGCCGAAAACCCTAGGCCGAGAAGATCTGGCACCACCACGCGAAAGTCGCGACAGAGTTCATCCAGTATCAGATTGAAATCCCAGCTGGATGTGGGATAACCATGCACCAGCAGCAATACCGGCTTGTTGCTGGCCGCAGGATCTCTGCGCAGTGTATCGATGATGAAAATCTGATGCCCGTGCAGGGTGGCAAAGTGGCCCAGCTTGCGCCAGGCCTCCAGCGAATACTTCATTGTGCAGCTCCCGCTATTGTTGTGCCCGCTATTGTTGTGATTGGCGCTTTCATGACGTCAGCCGCGCAGTTGTGTGCGCAACAGCCGGCCAAAGGCCTGCTGGCCGGTCTGTGCATGGGGGGTGCCGTTGTCCATGGTGACATGCCCGCTGACGATCACCTGACGTACGGCCTTGCCGGATTCGGACACCATGCGCATGGCATTATCGAAACCGGGGTCATTGGTTTCCTGCGGGCCGGTGAGGTCAGTGGCCAGTGCCGCCGGGTCGAGGATCATGATATCCGCCGGACGGCCCGGCGCGAGTTTCCCGGTGTCCAGCCCGAACCAGTCGGCCAGCTCGCCGGTGATGCGCCAGATCGCTT
Organism: Alcanivorax sp.; assembly: GCA_022565695.1. Taxonomy (GTDB): domain Bacteria; phylum Pseudomonadota; class Gammaproteobacteria; order Pseudomonadales; family Alcanivoracaceae; genus Isoalcanivorax. Next base: position 330,756 of record JAIUME010000003.1, read on the forward strand.
TCTCGACCGGCATGGCGTCGTCGTTGAGCATGGCATCACGCAAAAACCACAAATGGGAATTCTGAAACGCCATGTTGCGATTGTGGGCGCCAGCATCGGAGAAGCCGAGCTGAATGTAAGGGTGTTTGAGATGCTGGCGCAGGTACGCGGGACGGTCATTGGCGATCACCGTATGCCATCGAATGCTCTCGTCAAACTCGGCAATCAGGTTGATAAACGTATCGACGGCAGAGGTGCCACGTTCCCGGGCAATATCAGCGAAAGTACGATTGACCAGCTGGCCATCAGGGCAGGCGACAACGGTCATCAGCGACAGGTCTTTGTGGAAGCTGCTGTTGAATTTTTTCAGCCACTCCTGACGCATTTGCGCGCGCCAGTCATTATCCCGATAAAGCGCTTCGCGCTGACTGCGTGTGTCCGCATTCATCAGGCAGGCGCTGGCGTGCATTTCCTCAAAAACCGGCGTGTTGCAGCCATCGCTCCACAGCTCGAACGGCACCGCCAGTGACTGGAAGCGCATGTCGCCGCGAAACAGACCGTTGATCACCGACGCCAGTCGTTGTGTCAGCGGGCCAAGACGACGATTGGCGGTGAAATCGAGACTGGTGAGCATCGACAGTTTCATCGGCTTGCGACGAATGCCGCTGCTCAACATGGCCAGCACCGGTATCAGATGTCGACGGCCAGCATCCGGCGTTGCCTGCATGACGCGCCCATGCTGGCGCAGTACGTCTGCCAGCAGGCGGAACTCGGCCATTGTGGCGTAATGCGACGGCGCGGAAGCACCGTTGTACTTGAAACCCTTCCAGCGATGCCATTGCAGCATATCCACACTCAGGCCGAGAAAGCCGGCGTCCAGCGCTTCGCTGAGCATGGTGCGCAGTGCATTCTTGTCGCCCCAGGTGAGCGTTGTCGGCGCCATGCATCGCTGTTTGCCGAGCACACCAAGGCGCAGATTCGAATGCCCCAGGAACGTGGCAACGTTGATACCCAGCGGCAGCTTTTCCAGATGTGCGTAGTACTCCGCCGGCGTGTTCCAGTCTTTTTTACTGAACCAGCGCTCGAGAATATGCCGGGGCAGATTCTCGACCCGGGAAAACATGTCGGCAATGTCATCCGCATCACCCACCGCAGCCGAGAGGGAGCAGTTGCCGAAAATCACGGAGGTCACGCCGTGGCGCATGGATTCCGTCAGCGCCGGGTTATGCTCAATTTCGGCGTCATAGTGGGTGTGGATATCGATGGCGCCAGGCGCCACCCAACAGCCGCCGGCATCAATCTCGCGGCTGGCGCTGGCGGTACTGTTGGCTTCTATCGCCTCGATGCGCCCCCCGCGAATCACCAGATCGGCCTGGCGGGGTGGGGCGCCGGTACCGTCATAGACGGTGCCGTTGCGGATAATCAGGTCTGCTGCAGCGCTCATTCATACTCTCCCGGTCTCACCGGCTGTCACCCCGGTGAAGCATTATTGATATTGTCACCAGCCCCATACTCCCCTGATAATACTAACGAACGTTAGTTCGTCAATGACATAGACGCTGAACCTGTGGGAACAACTGCCAGGAGCAGGGCTGAGACCGTAGAAGGAGAAACACGTGAAGCAGACCGGGGGCAGGATGAAAGACAGCCTGGACGATGCGGCAACGGGCCCAGGCAGGGCAGTGCCCGGCACCCGGGAACGGGTCCTGGATGCGGCCCTGATCTGCTTTGCCGAGCGCGGCTACGCCGCCACCAGCATGCGCGAGATCGCCCGGCAGGTGGGCATACAGGCGCCATCGCTGTACAACCACTTCGGCGGCAAGCGGGACATCCTGGCCGCGCTGCTGGAGCGCCTCGGCCCCGCCAGAATGACCCGCGCGCTGGCCGAGCTGCCGCACCCGGTCTCGGTGCAGACGTTGCATGAGGCGCTGTTGACGTTGCTGTTCCAGCTCTGGCGGGATGCAGATGAGAATCGGCTGATGCGCCTGTTCTGCGCGGAGGCGCTCCATGACCCGGCTATCGGCGCCATGCTGGAGCAGCAGGTATTCGTGCATGAGAAGGCGCGTCTGGCAGGGGCCATCAAGGGCCTGCTTGGTCCTGCTCCGCAGCATGAGGCGTTGGCAGAGACCTATGCTGCGCTGTGTATCGCGGTGGGCTTCGGCAAGCGCTTCCAGCTCCTGCTGGGTGAGGATGACCCGGCGCGGATCGATGCCATCTGTGATGAAGCCAGGGTGCTTTTCGCTGCGGTCGCAAGACTGTTGCCGGGGGATTCGCGTTAGCGGTTGGCGTCGGTAGAAGATTCGTTGCGGGGTTGTGTGGAGGTTGTTTGGTTGGGGTATGTGTCATTCTTTGTTGTTCGGAGGTCATGGCCCACGGGGGCGGGGACTGCCTTTCAGGACCCGCCGTGGACCCATCCATGGGGGCTTGTGTTCGACATCCTTGTCTCACACAGTCCTGAAAGGCAGTCCCCGCCC
>JAIUME010000004.1 GCA_022565695.1 Alcanivorax sp.
CAGGCGCCATCACAGGCGCCATCACAGGCCCTACCAATATGGCCGTGATGCAGAACGGCGTGCCCTTCGTTAACGGGATGCCTCTGGCACCGGGCACCCAGGTGAACCCGGTCGCCTCCAGTGACCTGCTGGATATGCTCAACCGCCTGCAGCGGGTGGAGCGCTCGCTGCAGCACACACAGGAACGGTCTGACGGCGCCCTCAGTGAGCTGATGGATGACGTGGACGTGCGTGCCGAGCTGGCGGATCTGCTGGAAAGCGAGCGGGGCGCCGACAGCGTGCATGCGCTGGATCAGGCCGATGATGACGTCATCAACCTGGTCTCCATGCTGTTCGACTTCATTCTGGATGACCAGGGCCTGGCCATGGACATCAAGGCCCTGATCGGTCGTTTGCAGATTCCGTTGCTGAAAGTCGCCATCGCAGACAAGACGTTTTTCAGCAACGACGATCATGCCGCCCGGCAGTTGCTCAATGTGCTGGCGCGCGCCGGCGCCCAGTGGAGCCCGGATCAGGGCACTGACGATGAGCTGTACCAGCAGATCGAAGCCGCCGTGTTCCGCATCCTTAACGACTATCAGGAAGATGTGGGGCTGTTTGCCATACTGCTGCAGGAGTTCGAGACATTCTTTGCCCGGCAGAGCGCCCGCACCCAGCGGGTGGAAGAGCGGGTCCGTGAAGTCGAGGAGGGCAGGGCCCGGGCGGAAACCGCACGGCTGGCGGTGACAGAGGCCCTGGATCAGCGCGTGGCGGGCCGTGAGTTGCCGGATGTCGCAGTGCGCCTGCTGCGTCAGGCCTGGCAACAGGTGCTGTACCTGACCCATCTGCGCGAGGGCAGTGACAGCGAACTCTGGGCGCGCGACATCAAGGTGGTGGATGCGGTGGTCTGGAGTGTGCTGGCGCACCGGGATCAGGAGGCGCTGAACCGCCTCAAGGGGCTGAGCCCGAAACTGCTCAACAGTCTCCAGGCCGGCTTCGAACGTATCAGCTACGACCCTATGGAGTCCCGTGATCTGCTGCGTGGCCTGCAAGGCGTGCATGAAGCACTGCTCAGCGGTCTGGACACCGAGCGCGTGGCGGTGGCCCCGGAGCAACCGGCGGTGCAGGCGGAGATCGCCGCAGCCATGGCGTTCCCGCAGCAGGGCGGGAATGTGGCAGGGAATGGGACGGATAGTGCGACAGATAGCGTGACAGAGGCGGAAGCACGCACACCGGCAAGCCCGGACGTCGAGACCCTGCCGCAACTGCCAGATGATCATCCCCAGGTCCGCACCATGCGCGGTCTGCGGACCGGTCAGTGGGTCGAATTTGCGGCGGGTGATCAGCCTGGCAGTGGCCAGCGCTGCAAGCTGGCGGCCAACCTGCGTGGCGGTGACAAGCTGGTGTTCATCAATCGTCGTGGCATCAAGGTGTGTGAGCACAGCGCCATGAGCCTGGCCATTGCGTTGCAGCAAGGTAGCGCTACACTGATTGAAGAGGGCGCCCTGTTTGACCGGGCTCTGGAGGCCGTGATCGGCGATCTGCGCAGCAGGCAGCAGCGCGTCTGAGGCACACGCATTCCGGGGCTGGCACACGCGGCGTCCTGCAGCGAATGTCCTGTAGCCAGTGTCCTGCAGCCACATAAGGATGGTACGTGCTCACCCTCGATAACCACTGGGTCACCCAGGCCCGGCATATCCCTTCCCCCAATGCCAATGCGCGGCCCGATCCCGCCGATATCCGCCTGATCGTGGTGCACAACATCAGCCTGCCGCCGGAGGAATTCGGTGGTCCCTATGTGGATCAGTTGTTCAGCAATTGCCTGGACCCTGACGCGCATCCCTATTTCGCCACCATTGCCCATCTCAAGGTGTCGGCCCATTTCCTGATTTGCCGGGATGGCGAGCTGCGCCAATACGTTTCCTGCGATCAGCGTGCCTGGCATGCCGGGCAGTCCGCCTGGCGCGGTGAAGCGAATTGCAATGATTTTGCCATTGGTATCGAGCTGGAAGGGGCTGATACTGTGCCTTTTACGGCAGCACAGTATGATCAGCTTGTGCAGCTCATCCAGGCATTGCGGCAGACCTACCCAGGTATCGCAGCAGATGCGATAGTGGGCCATGAACATATAGCGCCGGGGCGCAAGACGGACCCCGGCCCGGCATTCGATTGGGACGGGCTCTGGCGCCGGTTGGCGGCGCACGGCGGCCCGGGGGAGAACAGGACGTCATGAAACTGGTTGTCTTATTGGTAGTGCTGGCGCTGCGGCGCCTGGACATGGCCTGGCCGCAGGCCTTCCTCGGCCGTGAGCGGTTTGCTCAGATGCTGGCGCCCTGGCGTGCCCGGGTGGATGACATGGGCCTGCCCCCGGCGCTGGCGCCGATCGTGCGCTGGCTGTTGTTGGTGCTGGTGCCGGTGATCGTCGTGGCGCTGCTGATGTGTCTGCTGCATAACGTGCTGTGGGGCCTGCCAGGGTTCATCGCCGGCGGCGTACTGTTGCTGTGGCTGCTCGGGGCAGAGAGTGAATTCCGGCAACAGGAAGACCTGCTGGCCCGGGGCCGCATGAACGACCCGGACGAATTTGCCGAGACCGCCGAGCGCCATTTCGGTGTTGATGAGGGCGAGTACGGACAGGAGCACGAGCAAGAACACGAATATGAGGCATATCAGGAACCGGTCCTGGCCGGTCCTGCGCAGCCGGGTTATTTCGCCCGCTTGTATCGCCGTATTCTGCGGCAGGATGCGTTGCAGCTTTTCGCCACGGTGTTCTGGCTGATTGCGCTGGGTTACTGGGCGGCGCTGTTGTATGTGCTCAACCTGACCCTGGTGCGTGACGAGAATACCCACGGCAGCGAGGCAGAAAGCGAGCCGAGCCCGGCGCGCCTGCTGCATATGGCCCTGTTCTGGATGCCATCTCGTCTGCTGGTGTTGTGTCTGGCGCTGGCCGGCAATTTCGGTCGCGTGGCGGATGCGGTCAGTGGCCGTGTCTGGCGGCTGGATGATGGCGAAGCATTGCTCGGCAAGGCACTCGAAGGCGCGCTGGACAAGCCGGCGCCGGACGCCAGCACACAAGACCAGTTTCAGGCGGGTGTTGACCGGCTGGAAGAGTTGCAGGGCGTCTTGCTGCGTTGTCTTGCCATCTGGCTGATTCTTGCGGCGGTGTGGATCGTTACTACAGGTTAATCGCTATCAGGGGCTGAGGAAGCATTGACCGGAAGTGATACTTCTTCACGCTGCTTTGATCGAAAGTCGCATTGACCCCTGTGGGCGACTATCCTAGTGTAAAGCGCGGTTTGCCTACCCGGCAGGCCGCTTGCAAAGTTATTGGTGCATCGCACTGTATCACCGGTAACTTCATGAAAAGTTGCCGGTCGGGTGACCCCCGGCCGGCTACGACGGGACAGCGAAAAAGGACGCATTGCCCATGGCGACACGTAGTGTGCTAGGTAACACCCTGTTTGATGGTTTCTTTGATGATACCGATCCACAGGAAACCAGCGAATGGCTTGAGGCGCTGGCCTCGATTGTCGAGAACGAAGGCCCGGAGCGGGCCACCTGGTTGCTCAACCGGTTAACGGATGTCGCCCAGAACCAGGGCCTTTATCGCGCCCACCTTCACACCCCCTATCTCAACACCATCAGCACCCGTGACGAAGCGCCGTTCCCCGGCGATATGTTCATGGAGCGGCAGATTCGCTCGCTGGTGCGCTGGAATGCATTGGCGACCGTCATGCGCGCCAATCTCGATGACGACGAACTGGGCGGCCATATCGCCTCCTTCGCGTCCTCCGCCACGTTGTATGACGTCGGCATGAATCATTTCTTCCGTGCGCCCACCGAAAGCCATGGTGGCGACCTGATCTATTATCAGGGGCACTCGGCGCCCGGCATTTATGCCCGCGCCTATCTCGAAGGCCGCATCACGGAAGAGCAGTTGGACAATTTCCGCCGTGAGGTGGATGGCAAGGGGCTGTCGTCTTACCCGCACCCCTGGCTGATGCCGGATTTCTGGCAGTTCCCCACGGTATCCATGGGGCTGGGCCCAATCCAGGCGATCTATCAGGCGCACATCATGAAGTACCTGGAGAATCGCGAGATGATTCCGTCCCAGCGCCGCAAGGTCTGGGCGTTTCTCGGTGACGGCGAAATGGATGAGCCGGAATCCCTGGGTGCCTTGTCCATGGCGGGCCGTGAACATCTGGATAATCTGATCTTTGTGGTCAACTGTAATCTGCAGCGCCTCGACGGGCCGGTGCGCGGTAATGGCAAGATCATCCAGGAACTCGAAGGGCTGTTCCGTGGTGCAGGCTGGAACGTCATCAAGGTGGTCTGGGGTCGTCAGTGGGATCCGCTGCTGGAGCGGGATACCGAGGGCGTCCTGCGTCGTCGCATGGAAGAGTGTGTGGATGGCGAATACCAGGCCTACAAGAAAAACGGTGGCGCCTATACCCGCGAGCATTTTTTCGGCAAGTATCCTGAATTGTCCAAGCTGGTGGAGCATCTTTCCGATGAAGAAATCTACCAGCTCAATCGTGGCGGCCATGATCCGTTCAAGGTGTACGCGGCCTACCACGCAGCGGTAAACCATACCGGGCAGCCGACGGTCATTCTGGCCAAGACGGTCAAGGGTTACGCCACCGGTGCCGGTGAGGCGACCAACAAGACCCACCAGATGAAAAAGCTGGATGTGGACAGCCTCAAGGATTTCCGTGATCGCTTCAATATGCCGTTCTCCGACAAGGAGCTGACGGAGCTGCCCTACTACCGGCCGGAAGAAGACAGCCCCGAACTGCGCTATATGCGCGAGAAACGCGGCGCCCTGGGCGGCAGCGTGCCGGTACGGCGCAAGCAAAGTGAAAAGCTCGAGGTGCCGGATCTCGGATTGTTTGGCAATTTCCTGGAAGGCAGTGGTGAGCGGGCGATTTCCACCACCATGGCGTTCGTGCGCATGATGTCCTCGCTGATCAAGCAGAAGGGCATTGGCGATCGTGTCGTGCCGATTGTGCCGGATGAAGCGCGTACCTTCGGCATGGAAGGCATGTTCCGGCAGCTGGGCATCTATTCGTCCGGCGGCCAGAAGTATGAGCCGGAAGACGCCGGCCAGGTGATGTATTACCGCGAGGACAAGCAGGGCCGGATTCTCGAGGAAGGCATCAACGAGGCAGGTGCCATGTCGGCATGGATGGCGGCGGCCACCAGTTACAGCAGCCACAACTTCCCACTGGTGCCGTTCTATATCTATTACTCCATGTTCGGTTTCCAGCGCGTGGGCGATCTGGCCTGGGCGGCGGGCGATATGCAGGCACGGGGCTTTCTGCTCGGTGCCACCGCCGGGCGTACCACGCTCAACGGCGAAGGCTTGCAGCATCAGGACGGCCACAGCCATATCCTCTCCAGCACGGTGCCCAACTGCATCAGCTATGACCCGGCCTATGCCTACGAGCTGGCGGTGATTCTGCAGGATGGCCTGCGGCGCATGTATGCCGAGCAGGAAAACGTCTTCTATTACATCACCCTGATGAACGAAAACTATGTGCATCGGGGTATGCCGAAGGGCGCGGAAGAAGGCATCCGCAAAGGCATGTATCTGCTCCAGGGCAGCGAGCGCAACGTCAAGAAAAAGGTGCAGTTGCTGGGTGCCGGGACGATTTTGCGCGAAGTGGAAGCCGCCGCCGAAATACTGCTGGACGTCTATGGCGTCGAGTCTGATATCTGGAGTGTGACCAGCTTCAACGAGCTGCGCCGCGATGGGATGCAGGCGCAGCGCTGGAACATGCTTCACCCGCAGGAAGAAGCACGCCGCTGTTGGGTCCAGACATGTCTGCAAAACAGACAGGGCCCGGTGATCGCGGCCACCGACTACATGAAGTTGTATGCCGACCAGATCAGGCCGTATATCGAGGCGCCCTATCTGGTATTGGGCACCGACGGCTTTGGTCGCAGTGACTCCCGTGCAAAACTGCGGCAGTTCTTCGAGGTGGATCGCTACTTCGTTGTGCTGGCAGCCCTGACCGGGCTGGCCGACAAGGGCGTGATCGGTCGCAGCAAGGTGGCTGATGCCATAAAACGTTTCGGCATTGATGCGGAAAAACCCTATCCGCCGAGCGTCTGAATTTCATGATAAGGAGTCACGCGTGAGCGTTGAAATTATCAAGGTACCCGACACGGGCGGCAGTGATCCTGTCGATGTGATCGAGGTATCCGTCAAGACCGGCGACAGTATCGTGCCGGAAGATACCATCGTGGTGCTGGAATCCGACAAGGCGACGGTGGAAGTGCCTGCGCCGCTCGGTGGCAAGGTCGGCAAGCTGCTGGTCAGCGTGGGTGATCGGGTCAAGGAAGGCGATCCACTGGTGGAAGTGGAGACCGGCGACAGCCAGTCCGACAAACCGGATGCTGAGAAAAAGGGCTCTGGCAAAGTGAGCTCTGCAGAAAGCACCTCGAAAGACTCTGCCAAGGACACAGCCAAGAAGAAAAGCAAAGACGCGGCAGAGCAGAAGCCTGCCGCCGCGAAGAAATCCACGGGAAAAAGCACCAGCGAAGAGCAGATTCGCGTGCCTGATCTGGGCGACATCAGCGACGCCGAACTGATCGAACTGCTGGTCAAGGAAGGCGACGAGCTGGAAGCCGAGCAGGTGCTGGGCGTGCTGGAATCCGACAAGGCATCACTGGAAATTCCTGCCCCGAAAGCCGGGCGGGTGGTGTCACTGACGGCAAAAATCGGCGACAAGCTGAGCACCGGTGACGTGCTGATGACGATCTCCGTTTCCGGCGAGTCATCAGCTGATGCCGAGGATGAGAGCGAGAGCAACGCGACATCTGCTGACGCTGCGTCGGAAAAACAGAGCACGTCTCCCTCTTCTGCTGAACAGTCTTCGCCAGGACAGTCGCAGCAACCTGCTGCACAGAAAAAAGCAGATCAAGGCGCCACCCTGACAAAACCCTCCGGGCCTGTGCATGCAGGGCCGGCAGTCCGCAAGCTGGCCCGTGAGCTGGGCGCGGATCTCGGGCAGATCACCGGCACCGGCCCAAGGGCACGGATTCTCAAGGAAGATGTGCATGCGCACGTCAAGACGCTGCTCACCGAACGGCCCACCGCAGCAGCGGCAGCGGGCGTTGAGCTACCGCAAATCGATTTCAGTAAATTTGGCCCCACAGAGCAGGTCGAGCTGAACAAGCTGCGCCGGGTCTCCGCCGCCAACCTGCATCGCAGCTGGATCACGGTGCCCCATGTGACCCAGTTTGACGAAGCGGATATCACGGATCTGGAAGCCTTCCGCCAGGCAGAAAATGCGCGTCTGGCGAAGATGGCCAAAGCCACAGGCAAGGATGCCGGCAAGTTGACCATGCTGGCGTTTCTGGTCAAGGCCTCCGCTGTGGCGCTGCGAGAGTTTCCGAATTTCAACAGTTCGCTGGCGCTGTCCGGTGATGCACTGATCTACAAGCAGTACATCAATATCGGTGTCGCCGTGGACACGCCGAACGGCTTGGTGGTACCGGTGATCCGTGATGCGGATCAGAAAGGCATTCTGGCGGTCGCCCGGGAAATGGGTGAGCTGGCGGAAAAAGCCCGCAATCGCAAGCTGGCCCCGGGCGACATGCAGGGCGGCAGTTTCAGTATTTCATCGCTGGGTGGCATTGGTGGCACGGCGTTTACGCCGATTGTGAACTGGCCGGAAGTCGCGATTCTGGGCGTCAGCCGTACGCAGAAAAAGCCGGTGTGGGATGGCGAAGCCTTCCAGCCCCGGGACATGCTGCCGTTGTCCTTGTCCTATGATCACCGGGTCATCGATGGTGCCGACGCCGCACGCTTCACCAGCTACCTCTGCGAAGTCCTCACCGATCTCCGCCGCGCTTTGTTGTAACCCGGTGAATGCAGGTGGTGTGTAGGAGTGTGGGGCGTACGTAGGGTGTGCTGAGCGCAGCGAAGCGCACCACATGTCCCAGATAACCACCATATTACGGCAGTGATCCGGAGCATATGGTGCGCTTCGCGTTGCTCAGCACACCCTACGCATACCCTACGGGTACGGGTTAGCTTTGGGTGCGGTGGTGGCGGCGCGGTTTGTCGCCGCGGCGGCGTTCGTTGCCGGTGCGTTCGGCGCGGTTTTCCCGGCGTTCGGCGTGTTGCTGCCAGCGCTCGCGGCGCTCGGTCTGCAGGGCTGCCATTTTCTCTTTCTGTTCACTGTCGAGCACGCTGGCGATCTTGCTGCGGGTTTCGGCGTGAACCTGTGCCATGGCCTGGCGCTGTTCTGCCTGAATATCACGCAGGGCCTGTTGCTGGTTGTCGGTCAGTGACAGTTGCTCGGCCATGCGCTCGAACCGTTTTTCGGCATGTGCCTGGCGGTCGTAGCCACGTTGTCCGTCACGGTCCGCGATGGCGGCGCCGGAAGAGAGGGTCAGTACGGAAAGGCCGATAATCAGTGCTTGTTTCATATCCATCTCCTGGGAAGTCTCGTGTTCAACAAGGCCAGTCTCTCCCCGGACTGTGCAAGCACTATGCAGCAATTGCGGAACCGTCTCAGTCCTCGTTATCCGTAAGCTCGAAGCGGTAACCGGCACCATAGATGGAATGGATGAACTCCACGTTGGGGAAGGTATCTGCGAGCTTGCGGCGCAGCTTCTTGATATGGCTGTCCACCGTGCGGTCACTGACCACCCGATTGTCGTTGTAGATACGGTCAATCAGTTGCTGCCGTGAGCGGATATGCCCCGGGCGCTCCGCCAGGGTTTTCAGCAGGGCAAACTCCACCACCGTCAGGGTGATGCTCTGGCCCCGGTAACGGGCCTCAATGCGATCCTCGTCCAGCGTCAGTCCGGACAGGTCTGCCTTGTCCTGACTGTCGACCTGCAGTGCGGCCACACGCCGCAGCAACGCCTTCACCCGCGCGACCACCTCCCGGGGGCTGAATGGCTTGCAGATATAGTCGTCAGCACCGAGCTCCAGCCCCACCAGACGATCCACTTCCTCGACCCTGGCGGTGACCATGATCACCGGTGTGTCGCTGGCGGCACGTATCTGCTTGCACACCTCCAGGCCGTCCATATCCGGCAGCATCAAATCCAGCAGCACAACGTCCGCGCCCTGTTGCTGCAACACGGCAAGCCCGCCACCGCCGGTCTCCGCAATGATGGGCTCATAGCCGGCATGGCCGAGATAGTCTGACAGCAGGCTGGCGATTTTCGGTTCGTCTTCGATGATCAGGATGCGCGCCATCGATGGGGTCCTTTTTTGGCGTGAGTGGCTCAACTGCCGGGGCAGGCCGGCAGTCTGACGACGATGCGCAGCCCACCAAGGTCCGATGCCTGGGCATCAATGGTGCCACCATGCGCCTCGACGATACGTCGGGCCAGTGAGAGCCCCAGGCCTGAGCCGCCCAGCGCGCGGTTGCGCGATGCGGATTCGGCCCGGTACAGGTGATCGAACAGCTTGGGCAGGGCGTCTTCGGGTACGCCTGGCGCCGAGTCTTCCAGCGTCAGTATGACGCAGCCATGAGCATGGGCGGCATCCGTACTGCCGCTTTTCCCCGAGCTGCCCAGGCGCCCGCGCAGTACGGCACGTCCGCCCTCATCGGTGTATTTGGCACTGTTGGCCAGCAGATTGGCCAGCAACTGCCGCAGGCGCGTGGCATCCCCCTGCAGCATCAGGCCCGGCGGCACGTCCTGGCTCAGGGTGATCTGTCGCTGCCTGAATGAATCCTCGAACAGGCCGGCCTGTTCATCAATCAGCGCGCTGAAGTCCAGCGGCGCCATCTGGTAGCGCAGCGTGCCGGCGTCGGCCAGTGCCAGGTCATGCAGGTCGTCGATCAGACGACGCAGGTGCAGGATTTCATGGTGCAGGGAGCCAAGCCGTTTCGGGTCTGCCGGGCGAATGCCGTCCACGAGTGCCTCGATTTCGCCCTGCAGAATCGCCAGTGGCGTGCGCAACTCGTGGGAGATGTCGGCCAGCCAGCGGTCCCGTGCCAATGCGGCCTTGCTCAGGCTGGCGGCCAGGTGGTTGATATCCCGGCTCAGTGCGCCCAGCTCATCGCGCCGGTCCTCGGGCAGCCGATGATGGTAATCACCGCTGGCCAGTTGCCGTGACATACCGGCAATGGCAGTGATCGGGCGAACCAGATAACGCGCCAGTAACCAGGAGCCGAGCAAGGCCACCAGCAGGGCAATGCCGGTGGTCAGGGCCAGCGTGCGTAACTGCTGGGCGCGGAAGCGTCGGTCGATGGCATCCTGCATGTCCGCAGCGCGGGGCGGATAGCCGATCCAGCCCAGCGTACGGTTGCCCTGCTGGATGGGGAGCAGGGTGATCTCATCGGGATTCAGATCCATGTCGCCGTAGAGCGGCTGGCGCTGCTCGTCGATGACCAGCAGATAGCGTGGTACCCGTGGCGGTGAGCCCGGGCCGCGCCGGTGCCAGTCTTGTTCATGGGCTGGCCATTGGCCGGCCGAAGCACGGTATTCCGCAAGGCGTTCGCTGACTTCGCGCACGCGGTGCTCCTGCCGGTCGGTGAGGTAGCCCTGCATGCTGCGCTCCAGGCTCAGCTGATACAGCGACGCCGCCACCAGCACCAGCGCGATGCCGGTGGCGGAGAGCACAACAAAAAGGCGGGTCTGGATACTGTGCACGATAGCGCATGACCTTGCAGAGGTGTGTCCTTGCATCATAGCGCAGCGGCGGGCCGCTGCCGCCTGCTGCACACTATTTCCATGATTGGGCGTGCCATGATCAGGTGCGCAATCAGTTCAGGCCCAGATCAGCCACCACAGCAGCCAGAACAGGCCGACCCAGATTAACACCAGCACCAGCAGGGCGATGACGGCAAACAACAGGGGGCGTTTGACGTACCGCCCGATCCAGCGCGAGGCGTCGGCATCGGCCTGTTGGTGCACGGCCGGCGGCAGGCGACTGACCACCATGGAGACGCCCAGCGGCACGATGATCAGATCATCCAGCAGGCCAAAGAAGGGGATCACAATGGGAATCAGATCAATCGGACTGAGCAGATAGAGCGCCAGCAACACGCTGGCCACTTTCAGGTGCCGGGGTGTGTCCGGATGACGGAAGGCATACCAGAGCACAATGGCTTCCCGGCGGAAGCGCAGAAAACGACGTTTCAGAAAACCGGTGATACGCGCCATGTCGTGTTTCTCATTTTACGCTGTGGAGTCTATGTGGCGTTGTTGCGCCACAGGGTTTCCGGGTGCGCCGCCTGATGGTTCAGGGCTCTGGCGAGGACAAACAGCAGATCAGACAACCGGTTGATATAGGCAAGGCTGTGCGGGTTCTGCGGTTGCTGCCGGTGGCACGCCACCAGGTGTCGCTCGCAACGACGTGCCACGGTGCGCACATAGTGGCACCAGGCCGCGATGGGCGCGCCACCGGGCAGCACGAATTCTTTCAAGGGCGGCAGCGTTTCGTTGATGCGGTCTACGGCATCGGTCAGGTGGGCCACATGGCTGTCGGTCAGACGCATGACGCCGGGCAGTGCCAGTTCGGCACCCAGATCAAACAGGGTTTGCTGCAACTGATCCAGCAGGGCATCGGTCTGCGCATCCGGCTTGTGACTGCGCAGCACGCCGAGGGCAGCATTCAGCTCATCCAGCTCGCCCATGACCACCACCGCTGGCGCATCCTTGCTCAGGCGCGAGCCGTCAGCCAGCCCGGTCTCACCGGCGTCACCGGTGGCCGTGGTGACACGGCTGATGCGATTTTTGTCGCTCAAAACTCGGCTCCTATGGCCACGAGATAGTAGCGGCCCGGCAAGGGGTATTCAGAGAAGTTATCGTTGAAGGCGCTGTAGAAACCGCTATCACTGACATTGCGATCCTGCACATTGTGCACCGTACCCTTGATATAAAACTGTCTGTGCCTGGCGGTGGCAGCCAGGTCAGTCCAGCGATAACTATCCTGACGTCCCTGAGCGTTGTCGTTGTCGTCGGAGTAGTAACGCGTGCCCAGATATCGTTGTGAAGCAGAGATGGTCAGCCAGGGAAGAGCATCCCAGTCAATTTGCATATATCCGCTGCGCCTCGGTATCTGGGGAATCTGGTTGCCTTTGAATGGTCCCTCGTCAAATTCGGACGTCTGAAGCGTTCCGTTGATGGTAAACCAGATATCTTCATCAAGGCGCCACTGGCTATTCAGGGTATAGCCCTGGCGCTGTGTCCGATCCTCGAGGTTTACGTTGCCCATGCCGGGGATGAAGATTATTTCGTTGTCGTACCGTGCGCGCCAGTATGTGATGGAAGAACGCTGTCTGCCATCCCGCCACCGCATCCCTGTTGTATAGACGCGACCTGTTTGAGGTGTGACAGGATCCAGATTGCCACTGACGAGAAAGATGCTTTCATCGAAGGTTGCCACTCTTGCAGTGCGCGCGGCACTGGCAAACAGAGCGAAGTTATCTAATGGCTGATAGGTGAGGCCGCCTTCATAGAGTTCCAGGCGGTCATTCTGTGAATCTTGCAGGCCGCTGGCGAGGCTGAAGTCTTGTTCGACTTTTTCGCTCCGGGCGCCCAAAGACAGAGACAAGCTGTCGGTAATGCCGCTAGTCAGGAAGCCATACCAGGCTTCCTGCCGCTGATCGCCAGTTTGCTTGTTTGCGGGGTCCGGGAAGTTGGCTTCGGAGTCGGCGTTATCCGTCTCATATTCACTGATGTAGAGATCCCAGCCGAGCGTCCACTGGTGTCGAATGGGGCCGGTTGCAAAACGGCCATTCAGGCGCGGCGTGACACCGTAGCCCTTGATCTCGGCTTCCGTGTAGAAGGGGAAGCTGGCATCGTCGAAGAATGCGCTTTGTTTTTTTCTCCGCAAGCTGGCATCCAGATGGAAATCCATGGTCTCCATATGGATTACCAGGCCCGGCATAATGCTGTAGCCGTCTCTATCTGCCCAGTCATTCGGCGTATTTGTTCCGCGTGGGTTGTCTCGCGACTCATTGATTCCCGCTGACGGATCAACCAGACGTGCGCCGGGAAAGCCCAGCTCTTCCTTGTCGGCCTGTACGGTCAGATAAAAGGTGGTGTCGTCCAGCCGATGACGCAGATCGGCGAAGGCAGTGCGCTGGCGCAGGGCGTTGTTGTCCCGATAGCCATCGCTGTTCAGGGCCTGCACGGACAGCAGGCCACTGGTGCGTGCGTTGCCCTGGGACGCCCACAGGCTGCCGCCGCGAGTATTGAATGACCCGGCGCTGGCTTCGACGCCCACGCTCTGGTCATAGCGGTCCCGGGTAATGATGTTGATGGTGCCGCCGGAGGCGCCATTGCCGTACAGCACGCCACCGGCGCCGGGCAGGATTTCGACCCGTTCGATGGCGGCAAGCGGGATGGCCGAAAAATCCACGCTGCCCATGTCGATATCATTCAGGCGGCGACCATTGAGCAGCACCAGCGTGTTCTGCGTGGCGGTGGCGCCAAAGCCCATCAGATCAATGCTGCTCTGGCTGTCACCGATGCCGTACAGGCGGCTGGCGCGCACACCGGCGACGCTGTCGAGTACATCGGCCAGACTGCGCACCGGCATGCGGCGAATATCTTCTGCGGTGAGCACAATGGCGCCGACGGGCAGGGCATCGGTGAGATGTCCGGTGCGTGAGGCGGTGACTTCCACGCGCGCCAGATTGGCGTCGTCATGGCTGGTGGACCCATCAGTCTGGGCCAGGGCGAAAACGGGAATGAGGGCAGCACACAACACGGTGGCTGCCGGGGCCAGACGCGCGCTGCGCATGCTTCCTCCAACAATTAACCAGCAATCAGACAACAAAGGCAGAAGGATACCCGGTTGCCGGATGCAGCGCGAACAACGTCAGGTGAAGGGGGCTGAGTAAGCAAGTCAGCGGAGCGCGGCGACGATGGCGGCGTGTGCCGGCATCGGCAAGGCCAGCGGTGCGGCCTGCCGCAATAGCCAGCCGTTGATATGGTCGATTTCCGTGGGGCGCCCGGCGCGATAGTCCGCGCGCATGGAGGAGGTATTGCGGGCGGTGGCCCGGGCCAGCTGCATGGCGCGAGCCAGTGTGTCGCTGGGCCAGTCCGGATCAAGGCACGCCAACAGCTGATCTGTTTCCTCGGCTAGCTGGATCGCCTGAGCGAGCAGTGCCGGGTCATCACACAGGGCGCCGTTAGGGCAGTCATGCAACGCCGTGAGCGGATTGATGACCGCGTTGACGGAGAGCTTGAGCCATTGCTGGCGGCGTATGTCGGTGTGCCAGTGGAGCGCGGGCCAGTGGGGCAGCAGGGTGGCAAACCAGGGCGGTGGCTCCGCCGGTGCCAGGTCGTTCGCACCGTGCCCCATCCATGTCGGATTTTCAGCCACCACATTGACGGTATCGCCCTGGCGCCAGGCACCGCTGTGGCTGATGGCCTCGATAATGTGGCAATCAGGAGGAAGCGGCAGGCCGTCGAGGCTGCCAAGGCCATTCTGCAGACGCACCAGGTTGGCGTCGGCGCTCAGGCGCGGCAGCAGGGGGAGCAATGCGGTGGCAGTGTCCGGTGCTTTGGTGGCGATCAGTAAACGGGTGATCGGGCCGGCAGGGTCTTTGGGCCACTGTACGTCTTCCTGACGGCCATCCGGATAGATCAGGTGTCGGTGAAGGGTGTCGGTTACGGTCGGGCGGGCATCTGCATACCGTATGTCAAAACCCGCACGTTGCAGTGCGGCACCCGCCAGGCTGCCGAGATTCCCGGCGCCGAGAATATGCCAGCGCAACGCCATCCCTCAGTGACCCTGTTGCCGGTCATGGGGAAAAGGCGCTGTGTGCTCGTCAGGCGAGTTCTGGCCGTCGAGTGACGCTGCCATGGCGCGGGCAGCAGTCCGAAACAGCATGGCCGGGTCGGCGGCCATGCCCACCGGGCTGGTGCCCAGCCCGATGCTGACGCGCAATCGCAGTTGCTGCGTATCGACTTCAAAGGCCCGCTGGTTGAGGTTGTCGTGCAGGCGCTGAAAACTCTCAGGTGTGCATTGGGCCGGATCATTCTGGTGAGTGATCAGCGCAAAGGTGCTGATGCCGGTGCGCGCCAGGATATCCATGGGGCGTACCAGCTGTTGCAGGCGGCGGCTGAAGGTCAGGATCAACTGGCGGCTGCCGGCGCGCCCGAGTTGTTCGCGCAGGCTGGCAAATTGTTCGATGCGGATGAGCAGCAGACAGGCGGCGCCGCCCCGGGTACTGGCTTGGCGCAACGCGTCATCCAGCCGGCGCTGGGCGTAACTGTTGTTGCCAAAGCCGGTGAGCGGGTCCAGCAGCGGGCGACGCCGCAGGCGCCGCAAGGCACCCAGCAGGCGATCGTTGTCGGCCAGCACGCGGTTATGCACCGCCACCAACCGGTCAGCGGCCAGCACCCGGGGCAACAGTTGGGCGTTCATGGTGGCCTTGGTGACATAGTCATCCACGCCCTCATCGAAGGCTTCGCGCAGGGCGTGCTCTTCTTCCCGGGCGGTGAGCAGCAGAATATAGGTGTAATGGTTGCTGGCTTCGTCGCGCTGGCGAATGCGCCGGGTGAGCGCTAGGCCGTCCATGCCCGGCATCATCCAGTCGGCAATGACGATCTGCGCAGGGCGTCGGTCGAGCATCAGCAGCGCTTCGTCCCCGGACTCAGCGTGTCGTACATCCACATAACCGGCCTGCTGCAAGGTGCGCAGTACGATGGTGGCGGAGAAGCGGGCATCATCCACAACAATAATGGGTGTTTCCGGGTGAGGCATCAGTGTGACTCTTTTATTTTGTTTTGTGCCGTCGATGATAGCACGGAGGCTATCTGCGCGGTGGCACACCCGGGGCGGGCGTCTCCGTGGCGGGCGGCGTCCGGGCGTCCGAGGTGTGGGTGGGGAAGCGTTTCATCAGCAGCCAGAGCAGCGGCAGCCCGAGCAGTGCAATGATGGCCGTGAGCACAAAGAATACGGCCCAGTCCCCGTGCAGCTTGTCGACCATATAGCCGCTGCCAGCAGACAGCCAGATGCGGGCCAGATTGCCCAGCGAGGCCAGCAGGGCATAGTGGGTGGCGGTGTAGGCCACGTTACACAGGCTGGAGAGATAGGCGACGAACGCCACTGTCACCAGGCCGGAGGTGAAGTTGTCCGAGATGACTGCCACCGCCAGCATCCATTTTTCCTGACCGACCACAGCCAGCCCGGCGTAGGTGAGATTGGTCATGGCGGTCAGCAGGCCGGCGAGAAACAGCGCCCGCAGAATGCCGATACGGGCCGCCAGAATACCGCCAAGAAAGATGCCCAGCATGTTGGCGCCGAAACCATAGATCTTCGACACCTCGGCAATGTCATCCAGGCCAAAGCCCAGCTCCCGGTAGAACACACCGGACATGCGCCCGAGCATGGCATCGCCCAGCTTGAACACGAACACAAACAGCAGGATCAGCCACCAGCCGTCGCGGCGCATGAATTCGGCGAAGGGCGCAACCACTGCGTTGTGCAGCCAGGCCAGCAATGCCGCCCGGGTGGGGGCGTAACGTTGCGCCAGGCGCGCACGTGCCCGGCTTTCCCGCTCCGACACTTCATGGGAAATGCGCCGCACCGGCTCCGGGCTCATGAGAATGGCGATCATGCCCACCAGCACGCCCAGCGCCAGCACCTGGTAAGCGACCTCCCAGCCGTAAAAATTGGCCAGATACAGCCCCCCGGCGCCGCCCACCAGCGTACCGCCGATGTGCCAGCCCCAGATGGAGACCGCTGCGCCACTGCCGTACTGATGCGGCTCCAGCACATCAATGCGGTAGGCATCGATGACAATGTCCTGGGTGGCGCTGGCGGTGGTTACCAGCAGCGTTGCCATGGCCATCATGAACAGCTGCTCGGCGGGATCGGAAAACGACATCCACAGAATGGCGGACATCAGCAGCACCTGGGTCAACAACGCCCAGCTGCGCCGTTGCCCCAGCAGGTTGCCGAGCACCGGCAGTCGCAGACGGTCCACCAGCGGTGCCCAGAGAAAATTGATGGCATAGGGGGTAGCGGCCAGGGCAAACAGGCCGATGTCCGTGCGGCTGACCTCATTGTCCCGCAGCCAGATGGACAGGTTGCTGAACACCATCGGCACGGGCAGGCCGCTGGCAAAGCCCAGCGCCAGCAGCGTCAGCATGCGGCGGTTCAGGTAGGCATCCAGGCCGGACAGAAAACGGGGTTGCATGGGCGCGAGGGCGTCCTTCTGGTCAGAGGGCAGAGGCAGTATGCCTGTTCAGTCTGACAGCGCCCAGCCAGGCAGGGCAAATTCAGTCAGGTCTCCGAGTCTGGCCAGCCGTAGCGGCGCAGGCTGACGCGCCCTGTTGTCACTGTCACCTGCTCCGAGAGCAGCAGTTGTGCCTGGCGCGCGCCGACCGGCAGGCGCCCGTCGGCGCGGATCACGCGGTGCCAGGGCAAGGTGGAGTCGGCTGGCAGGCGCGCCATCAGCTTGCCTACATGGCGAGCATGGCGCGGGTAACCCGCCAGGGCAGCCACCTGCCCGTAGGCGCAGACCCGGCCGGGCGGGATGCTCGCGACGATCAGGTAGACCGCGCGGGCAAACCCGGATTCCGGATCGGTGACGGCCGTGCTCAGCGCAGGCCACCATCAGTATCGATACAGCGACCGGTGAAGTAGCTGTTCTCGAAGATGAAGGCGACGGACATGGCGATATGCTCCGGTTCACCCAGGCGCTTGAGCGGCACGGCGCCGATCAGGCGATCACGGGCTTCCGGCTTCATGGCGGCGATCATATCGGTATTGATGGTGCCGGGTGCCACCGCGCCGGTGCGGATGTTGTAGCGCGCCAGCTCTTTGGCCCAGGACTCAGCCATAGCGGCTACGCCAGCCTTGGCGGCGGAGTAGTTGGTCTGGCCGAAGCTGCCCTGCCGCGCCAGTGAAGAGATATTGACGATCACGCCTTCCTCGACGCCCAGTTCAATCATTTTGGCAGCGGCTTCGCGCCCGCACAGGAATACGCCGGTCAGGTTGACGTCGATCACCGCCTGCCACTGCTGCAGGCTCATTTTTGTGATCTCGCCGTCTTTGGCCTTGACCAGCAGGCCGTCTCGGGTGATACCGGCGTTGTTGACCAGCCCGTGCAGGCTGCCAAAGTCCGCCACGACATCGGCGAACAGCTTTTCGACCTCGTCTTCCCGCGCCACGTTGACCAGATAAGCCTTGCCCGCGCCGCCGGCGGCCTCGCACTGCCGGACGGTTTCGTCCAGATCGTCCTGGTTCAGATCGACACAGGCGACCTTGGCGCCCTTGCCAGCAAACAGGGTGGCAATGCCCCGGCCCAGGCCGCGGCCGGCGCCGGTGACAACAATGACTTTGTCTTGCACGTTCATGGGAAGCTCCAGTGGCTTAACTTGCAGGGTGTACAGGGTGTTTAGTAGAGGGCCGCATTATTACCCCATGACTCCCGGGTCGCAATGACATCGCCTCGGCCGGTCAGCGTATGTACGTCAGTCTCCGACAGCCCTTGAAAGCCGGGGCGGTCGCCCCCAATTCACGTTCAGGCCGCAGGGAGCTTGACTCTCACAGGCCGGGAATTATCATTAGCACTCACAAGCAGAGAGTGCTAACACTTCAGGGTGGCGAGTGCCAGATACTGGCTGCCCACTGTAAATGCTGGACCTCAACAGGAGAACAGAGGCAATGAAAATCCGTCCTTTGCATGATCGCGTCGTAGTGCGTCGCGCTGAAGAAGAGACCAAAAGCGCTGGTGGCATCGTACTGCCCGGTTCTGCAGCCGAAAAACCTGCCCGGGGCGAAGTCCTGGCGGTGGGTAACGGCAAGATCACCGATAACGGCGATGTACGCCCCCTGGACGTGAAAGTTGGCGACCAGGTGATTTTCGGCCAGTACGCCGGTAGCACCGTCAAGGTTGAAGGCGAAGAGCTGCTGGTTATGGGCGAGAGCGAAATTCTGGCGGTGGTGGAAGGCTGAGGCCGGTTCCCATCCCCCATCCCCCATCACCAATCCTGAACTGTATTTGAGGACACGATAATCATGGCAGCGAAAGAAGTTCTGTTCCGCGACGAAGCCCGCCAGCGCATGCTGCGCGGCGTCAACATCCTGGCTGACGCGGTAAAAGTAACCCTGGGCCCGAAAGGCCGTAACGTAGTGCTCGAGAAATCCTTCGGCGCACCGACCATCACCAAAGACGGCGTCTCCGTTGCCCGCGAAATCGAACTGGAAGACAAGTTCGAGAACATGGGCGCACAGATGGTTAAAGAAGTGGCTTCCAAGGCCAACGACGAAGCCGGTGATGGCACCACCACCGCCACCGTACTGGCCCAGGCTATCGTCAACGAAGGCCTGAAGTCCGTTGCCGCCGGCATGAACCCGATGGATCTCAAGCGCGGCATCGACAAGGCCGTGATTGCCGTGGTGGAAGAGCTGAAGAAGCTGTCCACACCGTGCGAAACCTCCAAGGGTATCGAGCAGGTCGGCACCATCTCTGCCAACTCTGACAGCTCCGTGGGCAAGATCATTGCTGACGCCATGGAGCGCGTGGGCAAAGAAGGCGTGATCACCGTTGAAGAAGGCACCAGCCTGGACAACGAGCTGGAAGTGGTTGAAGGCATGCAGTTCGACCGCGGCTACCTGAGCCCTTACTTCATCAACAACCAGGAAAAGATGGCTGTTGAGCTGGAAGACCCCTACCTGCTGCTGGTGGACAAGAAGATCTCCAATATCCGCGAACTGCTGCCGGTACTGGAATCTGTCGCCAAATCCGGCAAGCCGCTGCTGATCATTGCTGAAGATGTCGAAGGCGAAGCCCTGGCAACCCTGGTCGTGAACAACATGCGCGGCATCATCAAGTGCTCTGCCGTCAAGGCGCCGGGCTTTGGTGATCGTCGCAAGGCGATGCTGCAGGATATCGCTATCCTGACCGGCGGCACCGTGATCTCCGAAGAAGTCGGCCTGAGCCTGGAAAGCGCTTCTCTGGAAGACCTGGGTTCTGCCAAGAAAGTGAACATCGACAAGGAAAACACCACCATCGTCGGCGGCGCTGGCAACGAGGACGACATCAAGGCCCGTGTTGACCAGATCCGCGCCGAGATCGAGAAATCCTCCTCGGATTACGACCGCGAGAAGCTGCAGGAACGCGTGGCCAAGCTGGCCGGCGGTGTTGCCGTGATCAAGGTTGGCGCAGCCACCGAGATGGAAATGAAAGAGAAGAAAGCCCGCGTTGACGACGCACTGCACGCAACCCGTGCGGCTGTGGAAGAAGGCGTGGTACCTGGCGGCGGCGTCGCCCTGGTGCGTGCACTGACCAAGATTGGCCAGCTGCGCGGTGACAACGAAGACCAGAACGTGGGTATCGCCCTGGCGATTCGCGCGCTCGAAGCCCCGCTGCGTCAGATCTCGTCCAACGCCGGCGCTGAAGCGTCTGTCGTGGTCCAGACTGTCCGTCAGGGCGAAGGTAACTTCGGCTTCAACGCAGCCACCGGTGAATACGGTGACATGCTGGAGCTGGGTATCATCGATCCGGCAAAGGTCACGCGCTCTGCTCTGCAGGCTGCGGCGTCTGTTGCTGGTCTGATGATCACCACCGAAGCCATGGTGGCCGAGAAGGCAGATGATAAAGGTGGTGCGCCTGATATGGGCGGCATGGGTGGCATGGGTGGTATGGGCGGCATGATGTAAGCCCTTTCCACACCAGCACCATCATCAGCACCATAAAGAACCCCGCCTCGTGCGGGGTTTTTTTATGCCTGATCAGGCCCGCATCGATCAGGGTATACTCGTGGCACTTTCAGCTGCGGGCGATCTTTCTACCATGCCATTTTTGACGTCTTCAGCGTTGCCACAGCGTGATCCTAAGCTGTTTTTCTGGCTGGTGCTGTTCGGTGCCGTGCTGTTGCTGCTGGGGCTGGCCCATGCATGGGTCAATCCCTGGCTCTGGTATGAAACCGATGCCATTGCTGCGGGGCAGCTCTGGCGCCTGTGGACCGCCCATCTGGTGCATATCAATCACTGGCATCTGGCCATGAATCTGGGTGGCTTCGCCCTCTGTTGCTACTTCTTCACGGATATCTATACCCGGCGCCTGTTGCTGGTCTGGCTGCTGTGCGCGCCGTTGTTTGTCAGCCTGATGATGCTGGGGGTGGATGACACGCCCGGCACCTATGTGGGCCTGTCGGGCGTCCTGCACGGCTGGCTGATACTGGCGCTGCTGGTGGGGTTTCGTACCCATCCCTGGGTGCATGCGCTGGTGCTGGTGCTGATATCGGGCCGTCTGATCTGGGAGCAGCTACCGGCCTATGATGCGGATTACCTGCAGGGCTGGATCGACGGCAGCGTCTACGTCAATGCGCACCTGTACGGGGCCATGGCCGGTGCGTTGCAGGCGCTGGGGGTGATCGGGCTGCGTCGCTATCGGGCGGGCGGGGGCGCTGCGGGCGCTGACCATCACGCCGGTTGATCTGGTAGACTGCCCGCATACAGACCAAGAGAGATCCCCCGTGAGCAAAGACCGCCTGATCATTTTTGATACGACCTTGCGCGATGGTGAGCAGAGCCCCGGCGCCTCCATGGACCGTGACGAGAAGGTGCGCATTGCCAAGGCGCTGGAACGCATGAAGGTGGATGTGATCGAGGCCGGGTTTGCCGTGGCCAGCCAGGGCGACTTCGAATCCGTCAAGGCCATTGCCGATACCGTGAGGGGCTCCACCATCTGCTCCCTGGCCCGGGCCAAGGCCGCTGACATTGATCGGGCGGGTGAAGCGCTGAAAAACGCGGCATCCGGGCGTATCCATACCTTCATTGCCACCAGCCCGATTCACATGCAGCACAAGTTGCGCATGACGCCGGATCAGGTCATCGAAGCGGCTGTGGCAGCCGTGAAGCATGCCCGCAACCAGATCGGCGATGTTGAATTTTCCTGCGAAGATGCGGGCCGCTCCGAGATCGATTTTCTGTGCCGCATCATCGAGCAGGTGATTGATGCCGGCGCCCGTACCATCAATATTCCCGACACGGTGGGTTATGCCATACCGCAGCAGTTCGGCGAGACCATCAGGACGCTGCTGGAGCGCATTCCCAACGCCCACAAGGCGGTGTTTTCTGTGCACTGCCACAACGACCTCGGGCTGGCCGTGGCCAATTCCCTGGCGGCGGTGATGAACGGGGCGCGGCAGGTGGAATGCACCATCAACGGCCTCGGGGAGCGTGCTGGTAACGCCTCTCTGGAAGAGATCGTCATGGCCGTGCGCACGCGGCCCGACCTGTTCGACGTGGATACCGGTATCAATGCGACCGAGATCGTGCCGACTTCGCGTATGGTCTCCACCATCACCGGCTTTCCCGTGCAGCCGAACAAGGCCATTGTTGGTGCCAACGCCTTTGCCCATGAATCCGGTATTCACCAGGATGGCGTGCTCAAGCACCGGGAAACCTACGAGATCATGCGCGCTGAAGACGTCGGCTGGCATACCAACCGCATGGTACTGGGCAAGCACTCCGGTCGTGCGGCATTCCGTGCGCGCCTGGAAGAGCTGGGCATCAGCCTGCATACCAGCGAGGAGCTGGATGAGGTCTTCCGGCGCTTCAAGGAGCTGGCGGACAAGAAGCATGATGTGTTCGATGAGGATATTCATGCGCTGATCAGTGACACGCTGAAAGCCGCTGAAGCAGAACGCTACAAGCTGGTGCGGCTGGAGACAGCGTCGCGCACTGGCGAGACGCCGTCGGCGACGCTCTCGCTGAATGTGGATGGCGATGAACAGCAGGGCACGGCGTCCGGCGCCGGGCCGGTGGATGCCACCTTCAAGGCCATCGAGCAGATCGCCCATAGCGGCGCCAGCCTGCAGTTGTATTCGGTCAACGCGATTACCTCGGGCACGGACAGCCAGGGTGAAGTCACGGTGCGTCTGGAGAAGGGTGGCCGTATCGTCAATGGCCATGGCGCAGACGTGGATATCATCATGGCGTCGGCCAAGGCCTATCTGGATGCCCTGAATCATATGGTGACGGGCGCGGAGCGCGCGCACCCGCAGGCGGCAGATGTGTAATGAAGCAGATGTGTAATGAATGAGTTGCAGCGACAGGCGTATCTGAAGGCGATGGGGTTTACCCCCTGGGTCGCGGCGGCGCCGCTGCCCGGTGCTGCGCCGTCGGTGCGTCTGGCCTGGCCGGCAGTGCCGGTTGAAAGCGCGAGGGTCTCAGCGCCTGTGCCGGGGCCGTCGTCGGCACCGTCTCAGCCTGCCGCACCACATGCCGCGCTCCATGCGGCACCACATGTCGCACCACATACCACGCCAATGCCACAGCCAGAGCCGGTCGGTGAGTCGGCGCCGGGGCTGCGCAAGGCGTCCGAGGCGCTGGCGACGCCGGTGCCGCGGGCCATGCAACAACCCGCCCCGACGCCTGCGCCGGTCGAGCAGGTCAGGCCGGATCGTGGACCGCGTTTTACCTTGCAGGCTTTTGCCACACCCAATGTGTGGGTGGTGGCGGAACAGGATGATGCCGATGCCCCGGATATGGGGCGTCAGGCCCAGCAGTTGCTGAATAATCTGCTGCGTGTCTGGCATGTCGGCCCCGGCCAGCCCCGACGGTTTTCCTGTCCGCTGGACGGGCAGGCCATGACGGCCCGGGACGCAGGGCTGGCGCTGTCCGCATTCCTGCAGGGGCTGGCACGCAACAGCAGCGCACGACGTGTCCTGCTGTGCGCCACGGAAGCCACTGCGCAGCTGATCCTGCCCGAGCGTTTCCGCGCTGCGGACACCGGCGATCTGTCCGGCTGGTTGGCCGTCAGTTCGCTGGCAGAGATGCTGGCGGACCCGGCCACCCACAAACGCCGCAGCTGGCAGGCGATTGTCGACGCCGGTCTGCATGCCTGAGCCCACCCCACCTGATCTGATAGTGCCTGGCCTGCCCGCAGGCCTGCGCTGTCGCCCGATGGTTGCCGAGGATATTGCCGCGCTGTTGCCCATCGAAAACGCGGGCCAGCCCACCCCCTGGACGGCCCAGGTGTTTGCCGACTGCCTGCGGCCCGGTTACTGCTGTTATGTGGTGGTGGCGGGTGCAGATAGCGAAGCGGAAACACCCGTGGCCTTCCAGGTGCTTTCCCACGTGCTGGATGAGGCTCATCTGCTCAACATCGGCGTACACCCGGACTGGCAGCGACGTGGCATAGCCGCGACCCTGCTGCAGCACACCATGGCGCACCTGGCGGAAGCCCGTATCAGCATGCTGTATCTCGAGGTGCGGGAAAGCAACCAGGCCGGGCGCAAGCTCTACAGGCGCCTGGATTTTGTCCTCACTGGCCGCCGCAAGGACTATTACAACCGTCCCGGCGGCCGTGAGGATGCCCTGCTGATGCTGCGCCATCTCTAGACGTTGAGCCTGTTCTGCGTGCCTGTTCTACCAGTCTTGCACCGGTGTAGACCGGCGGCGGCACCTGCTATACTGCGCGCCGCAACTGGATAAGGCCCTGGAATGAGCGCGCTCGACGAAATCCGAAAACGGCGAACCTTCGCCATTATTTCCCACCCGGATGCCGGTAAGACCACCATTACCGAGAAGCTTCTGCTGTACGGCAATCTGATCCAGATGGCCGGCACGGTGAAGGGCAAGAAATCCGGCCGCCATGCCACCTCCGACTGGATGGAGATGGAGAAGGAGCGGGGCATTTCCGTGACCACATCGGTGATGCAGTTCCCGTATCACGATGCCATGGTCAATCTGCTGGACACCCCGGGCCACGCGGATTTCTCCGAGGATACCTACCGCACCCTGACGGCGGTGGATTCGGCATTGATGGTGATCGATGCGGCCAAGGGCGTGGAAGAGCGGACCATCAAGCTGATGGAAGTCTGCCGCCTGCGCGATACGCCGATCCTGACCTTTATCAACAAGCTTGACCGCGAAGTGCGCGAACCCATCGAAGTGCTGGACGAAATCGAGGATGTCCTCAAGATCGAGTGCGCGCCGGTCACCTGGCCCATCGGAATGGGCAAGAACTTCAAGGGTGTCTACAACCTGCTGACCGACACTTCGGTGCTCTACAAGAGCGGCCAGGGTCATGCGATTCAGACCGTGCGCGCCATCGAAGGGCTGCACAATCCGGATCTGGACAAGGCGGTGGGCGCGGACTATGCCGCAGAGCTGCGTGACGCGCTCGAGCTGGTGCAGGGCGCCAGCCACGAATTTGATCTCGAGCGTTTCCGTGCCGGCAAGCTGTCACCGGTATTCTTTGGCACTGCGCTGGGTAACTTCGGCGTCGACCACATGCTCGACGGGCTGGTGAACTGGGCGCCACCGCCGTTGCATCGCGAGGCGGTGGAACGCACCGTCGAGGCCAGCGAAGACAAGTTCACCGGATTCGTTTTCAAGATCCAGGCGAACATGGACCCGCGCCACCGTGACCGCATCGCGTTCATGCGTATCTGTTCCGGCCAGTACCAGAAAGGCATCAAGCTGAAACAGTGTCGCACCGGCAAGGATGTGCGCCTCGCCGATGCGCTGACATTTCTCGCCGGTGAGCGGGAGAACGTGGAGCATGCCTACGCCGGTGACATCATCGGCATTCATAACCACGGCACCATCCAGATCGGCGATACCTTTACCGAAGGTGAAGCCCTGCGCTTTACCGGGATTCCGTTCTTTGCGCCAGAGCTGTTCCGCCGCGTGGTATTGAAAGACCCGCTCAAGAGCAAGCAGCTGCAGAAAGGCCTCAAGCAGTTGGCCGAGGAAGGCGCGACCCAGGTATTCATGCCCCTGCGCAACAACGACATGATTCTCGGCGCTGTGGGCACGCTCCAGTTCGACGTGGTCGCGCACCGGCTCAAGCATGAGTACGGGGTGGAATGTACCTACGACGTGATCAATGTTGCCACCGCACGCTGGGTCTATGCCGACACAGAACGGGAACTGGAAAAATTCCGTGACAAGGCCTATGACAATCTGGCCGTGGACGGTGCTGGCTTCCTGACATACCTGGCTCCGACACGCGTTAACCTGCAGCTTGCCGTTGAACGGCATCCGGAAATTCGTTTCTGCGAGACGCGGGAGATCTGAGGGCGGGAACCCCGTCATGGTGGCCAAGACGGTCGGTTTCAATCGTCATCGAAGTGTATGTTGTTGATGGCACGCAAATAGTTGAGGGTTTTTTGTAGTTCACGTTCCCGGCGCTGTGCCGGTATGTGGCAGCTTGCCCATTGCTGTGCCGCCTCTCCCACTAGCCAGCCAGATGCCTGGTTTGAACATCTTGCGTTACGTTCTTCTATCAGTTGCTGATGTTCCTGCAGTGCCGTGCGATAGCTTTTCTGCAACATATCGACATCTGACCTGTAGCGTTCAAGTTGCTGCAGCGTCCATGCCTGGCGGCAGCGGCCTTCGGATGTGCGGCTATCGCTATGCCGCTGCGCCTCGGACAGCCGACGAGCCAGCATCAGTAAGTAGGCCTGATGATCAGTAGCCCCGGGTTCGTCTACCGACAGGTTGCCGCAAAAGACGCGCGTACCAATCTGGCGAGGAATCAATGTCTGGGATGGCAGGAAGATACTTACTTCATCCTCTTGTTTTTCAAAGGCTTGCGGAGGAGTCTGGGAGAAGTGCTGGCGGCCGTCGTCGTCCACCCAGGTGTAAATCCGGGCGTGTGCAGACTGCGAGGCCAGGCTCAGACACAGAAGCAGATAAAAAATATCCCTGAAAGTTGCCGAACTCCCTGCCATGGGTATAATCCTGATTGAATCGGGGATAAATAATATTAACGGAATCGACTGTAGCGGCGCTTTTTAGCTTGTAACTCGTCAGATCGGAGCGCGCCTTGTTTTTATTCTTGCGCGTTCTGCGACGCGAGACAAGCACGCTGTCGAGCATGTCGTGTCCGGGGCCGGGCGCGTCGCACCATGGAAGGATAGGGGGTAAGCGTGATTTTAGCCACGATAAGGCGTGCTGCATGGTTTGCGGCAACGGCCTGCTGTGTCACGTCAATGCTATTGTTCATGTCGCCGTTGGTACAGGCGCGCTCGCTTTATTCGTGGACCGACGAAAATGGCACTGTGCACTTCGGCGCGACCCCGCCTCCACCGGAGCAGCAAAGAGGGCTGGTTGTTGAAGAAACCGAAATGCCCGGCAGCCCCGCACGCAATCATCAGGGCCGCTCTGCAGTAATGGGTCTGGAGGCCACATGGTGGACCCGTGGTCATGGCAAAGTCAGCCGATTCCTGGAGCTTAAGCGTGGCAATTTTTCGCTTGGCGAGGAATGGATGGATATGTCAGGGCGAGCTCGTGAAGTTTACGCCAGCGGACCTTACGAGTATGACAACGGCCAACTTGTACTGACCTACTTCGCGCACGCACGAAACCCTTCAAAGCTCGATACTACAGAGCACTTTGGCGTTGCGCAGCTGACTGAGCAGCGTCTGGTTCTGCATGATGCCAACGGGATCAACGCAGTAGGCTATCAACGCCTCAACAGAACTTCTGCAGGTGATATGACTCGCCGCTTGAATGGACGATGGCATGACAGCCGTTATCCTGGTGTGGTGTATGAGTTCGATGCAGGCATCTTCCATGTTGAGCAACGCCGTCAAACCGGCGGTGTCTCTCGAGTGCGTAGCGGTAACTGGTACTGGGATGATCCGGTCATCAATATGACAGTTGTGATTGATCGATATCAACCGGTAGACGGTTTGCGCCCCCCTGTCCTTCATTGGCAGATTATTGAAAAAACGCTCTCTGAAATCAGGATACATGATCAGGGGCAAGGAAGCGTATTTTCGCTGAAGCGTTAATAGATCAGAGCTGTATCAATGGAACAGGGAGGCAGAGGATGGCCCTTGTAGCATCTTGTCGGAAAACCGGATGGCTAACGCTGATTCTGTATCTGGTGCTTGGCGGGTTTTCCGGAAAAAGCGTTGGTTCATCGATCTATACATGGACGGATGATCAGGGGAATCGTCATTTCAGCAATACCCCACCCGTAGAAATGTTCGACCGCGCATCAGAGACGGGTCTCAGTGCCAATGCGACACCGAATATTGATGTGGTGCACGCGTCCCGGGGGCAGTGGCTGGCGCGACACAATGGTGTGCTGGCGCATTTGTCCATCGGTAATCACATGGTCTGGAACGAGTATCCCCTGAGCTCAACATCAATAGCTCCAAAGGCCCTTGATTCAAGCTTTCGCGGCCCGCTGACCCTGTCGCCGCCATCCATGCAGGTGGA
Source organism: Alcanivorax sp. (assembly GCA_022565695.1). Lineage (GTDB taxonomy): Bacteria > Pseudomonadota > Gammaproteobacteria > Pseudomonadales > Alcanivoracaceae > Isoalcanivorax. The sequence goes on from JAIUME010000004.1 coordinate 28,106, forward strand.
GGTTTGGGACCGTAATAATCAGCATGTCGGTGATAGATTGTTCGTAGTCAGGATGGATAGCGAAATATCTCTGAACCTGACAGATGCGTACGGCGATGGTCGTTATCAGTTTACAAGAAAGCCGGAGGCTGACAGGGACCTTTCGGAGAGAGAGGAGTTTCTGTCTGGTCAGTGGGCCCTCGTGAATCCTGAGGATGAAGATCAGGTTGCAGAGATATGGGTATTCAGTGAAGGTCTTCTGACGCGTCATGAAAGCAGGTCGAACAGGCTGAATCAGCATGTTGCCTTGTGGAACAACCATCTTGATGGGCGCTGGCATCTGCGCGATAACGAAATATTGGTGGAGTACTGGCGGGGTAAAGGTCGCCATACGAGCCTGTCCTTATCCTCACAGCGGTTGCAACTCAGGGAGTTGAGCCATCGCCGTATGGTGCTGCATGAACCAGAATCGCGGCGAGTGTTCATATTTCGTCGGGAGCGCACACGATGAAAGGGATTGCTTTAACGGTTTTGATGTTGACAGGTGTCATTGCCAGCGTAAGCGACGCACAGGTATATCGCTGGCAGGATGCGGATGGAAACACACATTTCGGGGCGCGACCTCCCGCTGGTGTAGAGAGCGAGGACGTTGGTGTTGCGAGCGGGTCGCGAGGCCCGGACGAAGCCCTGGCGCTGCGTCCCGATATGCTCTATGGCTCTTGGCAGGGTAATCGGGCAGGAAATACGGTCAGAATTTCGTTCAACCGGGCCGGCTATATCATGGAATCGATGGCTCTGGAGCGTCAGCGACAGGTCCGTACTTATGTCGGGCGATGGTCGCTTGACCATCGTCTCTTGATGGTCGATCTGCTTTCCCGCGAAGAGGGAGCAGATCGTATGCCAGTGTTAGCGGGAATGGTGATCGAATCCTACCGCCTGGGTGTTCTGGCGCTGCGATTTGATGATGGGGAGATCGGCTATTTTCGAAAATATGTGAACTCTCCGGTCATTTCATTTCCACCGGAATACAGAAACTGAGAGCCATTCCAGCAGGAAACCTGAAAATGAGAGAGTTCAAGACATCAATACGCCTGATCCTGTTTGTGCTGGTGGCCTGGTTTTTTCTCGATTACCTGGCCGGTGCCACGACGCGTAATCAGTCCAATCAGATGGCCATGGCAGGACATATCAGAAACATGCTCGAAAATCAGGTGCTGATTTTCAATCGGCGCTTCATGGAGCATCGTCGTGCAAGGGGCGTCTTGCCAGGGCCGGGTGACGAGGATTTTTGTTTCCACGACCAGTTTTGCCCCGAGTTTCTCGAGGTGGGCGTATATCTGCTTACTTATCGGGGGCACGGTGTTTTAATTGATATGTACGATGAAGATGATGGTGGATTCGATTGTTTTATCAGCGTCCCCTATTTCTCGGGCCCTCACCAGCGTTCCCTCTTGCCGGACTGTAGTCTCAAGTCAGCGGAATGGTTCGAGGAGCAGGGCGTCACGCTTGATGCTGATTCAGGTCAGGGCTGAGGTTTGACGACCCATTCCGGCTCCTCAAATTCCCCGATCAGGCGGATGTCGCACAGATGTGAGGCACTGCGGATGATTTCGGTGATGACCGGATTGTCCTGAGCTTCCATTGCGTCACGGCTGGCTTTGGTGTCCCAGTATGCAATGGCAATCAGGGTGTCGGGATCGCCGATCTTGCGGTGCAAGGTGGTGCCGCGCGCGCCCGGCGCCTGCTGGATGAGCGTGCTGGCGCGGACCCAGGCAGCAGCATAGTCCTCGGCACGGTAGCCCTCACGGATACGGACTTCAAAGATGTATTTCATGATCCGAGTGTAAACGATATTAAGGCGGGATTGCCCGGAAGGATTGTCCGGAGGAGAAGTCTGGCCACCCGGACGGGTGGCCAGAAAGGTAGATCAGGCGCGTCGGTTGCGACGACGGCCAAACGCGAACATCAGCAGGAACAGAGTGGCGAACAGGCCAGCGGCGGCACCGCCGGAGGAGCTGTTGCTGCCACTGTCATCACCGTCACCCGGCGGTGTGCCAGGGCCTTCGCCGCTATCCAGATCTTCGAACAGCGCGATCAGGTCCATGTCCATGACAATATCCGAACTCGTGACACGGTCCTGGTGGACTGACACGGCAACCACGTTCTCGCCCTGGCGTAACAGCGCCGGGTCAATGCTGGCAGCGTGATAGTTGTAATCCTTGCCAATGGTTGACGCGGCCAGTGTCAGGTAATCAATGATCCCTTCCGGCATATTGTTGCGGTAGATTTCTTCACCGTTGAGGTAGACCACAGCGCCATCATCACGCAGCAGGCTCAGATCCAGCCGGATCAGGCCCGCAGTGTCATCGACGTTGAAGGTCCGACGGAAGTAAGTGGTCGGGTACTTGTTCCTGCTGTCCGGACCAAAGCCGACGACGGTGGTTTCGCCATCGTAGCCGCCATAGCCGAGCAGTGCCGGGCCAGCGGACCAGTCGACGTCATCGAAGCCGAGTTCTGTCCATTCCCAGCCCTGATCAGAGCCGTTGTCCAGATACTTCCAGACGCTGCCGCGGCTGATCAGTTCTTCGGCGCGCACATTCTCCAGCTCGATCTTGCCGACCATTTCCAGGTCCAGCACGATGTCGGAGCTGGTAACACGATCCTGGTGAATGGAAACGGCCAGTACGTTCACACCTTCGTTCAACAGTGCCGGATCAAGGCGTGTTGTATGGTAGGTGTAGTCCTTGTTGATGGTGCCAGCGGCCAGTGTCTGGTAGGTGATCTCGCCGGCGGGCATATTGCTGCGGAAAATTTCTTCGCCGTTGAGATACACCACGGCACCGTCGTCGCGCATGATGCCCAGGTCGACGCCATAGAACTCGCTGATGTCATCCACCTCGAAGGTATGGCGGAAATACGTGGCCGGGTGTTTGTTGCGATCATCCTCGCCGAAGCTGACGGTCGTGGCTTCACCATTGTAGCCACCGTAACCGAGCGGTGCGGCGCCACTGGCCCAGCTGCTGTCATCGAAATCCGGGGCGATCCAGTCCATGCCCTGATCGGAGCCGTTATCCAGATACTTCCAGACGCTGCCCTTGCGCACCAGTTCCACCACTGTGTAGTGATCCGGTTCCGGCTCGGGAATGTCGTAATCGACATCCAGCACCTGGCTGCGCTGCGTAACATCCTGGCGTGTGACGGTCATGGCATGGCCGACACCAGCCGCATCCCACAGGCTCAGACCGGCTGGCAATGCCAGTGGATCGGCTTCACGTACGTCGGATGCGAGCATGGCGGTCGCTTCTTCCCCGTCAAAGCGCACCGTACGCACCGTGATTTTCTCGGCATCGATCTGGTTGACCATGAAGTGAGAGAAGCTGCCCTGATCCAGAATCCAGTCGTGATGCACGTTAGCCGTACGCAGTGGTGCGCCCCATGCGCCTTCACCGATATAGACGATGCCGGCTTCAGCCTGGATGTAATCCATCGGTCCGTTCGGGCGCACTGGCAGGGTGTACTTGACCAAGTGGGTATCGGATTCAACTGCCAGGTTTACGCGGTAGTCGTAGAAGATTTCCGACCAGGCGCGGGAAACCGGGCTGCCGGATTTACTGGCCGTGCGCGGGAACATGGGGATGTGATACTGGGCCATGATCCAGCTGGTGTGTTGATAGTGAGTAGCAAGGTCGTCCTTGAGCCAGGCCAGCTGCGCGGCACGTTCATTGGCATAGGAGCTGCCGGTGAACTCGGTGCTGAGCGAATAAAGGCGCAGCATGTCGCCGCCGATATTGAAAGCATAGTAGGAATCACGCAGTGAGCAGACACCGTTTTCTTCGATATCGATGCCGAAGATACGGCACATGAACAGCAAGTCAGAGCTCTCATGGTTCCCGGTGGTCGGGATGATCGGGTAGACCTGCTTGTAGGCAACGCCGTCAATCTCCGTGGGGGAAAGCGTCAGTTCCCAGTCGGTCAGCCATTCGTTCCATTCCTGCACCGTGTGGCGGTCGGTGTAGTCACCGCTGAAGGCAATAAAATGCGGGCGGATCTTGGCCACCAGACGGTTACCCTGCTGGCGCGGCGCACGGTTGTTGCGTGAATCACCGCCGCTGATGAAAGTCATCGGCTGCGCGGTGTCTGGCGCGGTGCGGAAAAAGTAGCGGTCACCACAGCCGCTGTCATCACACAGACGGAAGTAGACATTGCTGTCCGGGGTCAGGCCGGACAGGCGATAGAAACCGGAGTGCAGATCGGTCTTGAAGACACGCTCGGCCGGGTTGGTCAGCGTCATCCAGTCGCTGCCGTCGGCGTTGTGGCCGTACGTGATATAGGGGTTGCTCAGTTCGGAGTCCGGCGTATAGCCGACAATGGCGCGGGTTGCGGGATCGCTGTCCCAGGCGACGCGGACATATTTGGTGTCGGCGAATGCGCTCTGTGCGAATAGCATGGTGACACTGAAAGAGATCAACGCCGCCATTCTTGCTGGCGAGAAGTTCATGTTGCCTTGCCCTCGGATAATCAGGATAGATTGTGACTGCGGATGAGCGGGGTCTTAAGGCCCCGACCGCAGGTAACGTTACGTCGGGCCTGTGACAGCCAGAGGGTGGGTGGCGTGAAAGTTAAGTGACGATCTTCCGTGGATCATGGACCGCTGACCAGCCGCACACGTGCTACCTGATCCAGCGGTAACCACTGTTTTTCGCTACTGCCGAAATCCAGAACCATGGCGGCATTCCGGCCGCGTTGATCTGTGCCGGTATCAGCGGTCCAGAAGGCCGCGCGACCGCCGTGGGGAAAGAAGCCGGTGACAGTGCGGGCGTTGCCGGGGAAGCCGGTGTCGTAAAGCAGGGTTTCCAGCTCCGCCATTCGGGGCAGGCGCCAGTCATCGCGTCCGCAGCGGCGTGTGCTACGCATATGCTCAATCAACATATCAATGTCGCAGGCCGAGGACTGCCCGGGTTTCAGCATGCAGCCGCCGTCGTAAACGGGGGCTTCCATTTTCCAGTAGTAGGTGGAACCTGCGTAATACATGCCCTCATTATCACTTTTTGCTTCCCAGAGCAGGCCGGTGTCGTGATCGTGCACGCAGGCCCAGGGGCCATCCTGTACGGGCAGGGCGTTACCTTGTGCGCCATATTTTTCCCAGCGCGCTGCTGATTCCTCGGGTGCGGTACAACCGATCAGGGCAACGAGCGCCAGCGCAGCAGAAACAAGGCGGCTACAGACAGACATGGCGCATATCCCTTTCACTTGAACCGGATGCGCAAGGGGCGCAAATGGTATGAATGATTGGCCTGTGCATGATCGAAGGTGGCGACCCACAGGTAAGTACCGTCAGTGATGTCGAGATCAAAGCCTGACTCGGCCTTGATGCCCCGTGCCACTTCCAGGGTCCAGCGGCCGTTCTCCCAACGCCCATGGGCGGCGGCATCGGCGCGATCGGTGTCCGGATTGGTAATCCAGAGCACGGAAGGCATCAGGGTGCCGACCGGATAGGTGTCATCGGCAGCCGTGTAGGGTGTGGTTTCATACCATGATAGTGCGAATGGCACAGCGTTCTCATCATCGTGGATGGTCTGGAACGGTTCGAGCTGGGCAGGGTCGTTGGGTAACCGTTTGGGCTGCACGATATCGTCGTAGAACCACAGATAATTGCTGCTGACCGGTTTGGTCTGCGAGGGGTCAGCCTTGTAGCCGGCGGTGTAGCGCGGCTCACCCGGCACACGCGGATAGGGCGTGCCGAAATGGCTGTCATCGAGCACGCCATAGCCGTGATTGCGCACCGCCTTCCAGTGCCACATATCCACCAGTCCGGATTCGACAAAGTGGGCGCCACGCAGTGATTCGCTGCGTCCGGTGTCTGGTTTGCCGGTGCCGAAATGGAAGGAGCTGTTGCCGGCAATATCCGGCTGGTCGGAGAAAATGACGGCGAACTTGTCTTCATACCAGCTGCGCTCGTCATTCTGCGCAGCGTCGTCATGCAGCACTTTCCAGCCGGCTTCTGTCTTGATCAGTGGCAAGTGAGCCAGACTTTGCGTGGGGTCTTCCCAGGAAAAGGCAAAATAGATGACAAGCCCGTGCCGTGCAGCACGGATCTCCACCGGCACATGCGCGTTGCTGCCGGGGACGCGGGTAACGACCGTGACGGGCCTGGCGGTGTGCCAGAAGGGCTCATCGAGTATGCCGTCGGTGTTGAGTCGTTGCCCTGCTGGCACTTCGCGCACGACCAGATCAGCCACTGAGGCACTGTTCAGGGTGTCGCGCAGCAGCCAGGCTGTCGCGGTAATGGCCAGTGGCACCGCCAGGGAAGCTGCCGCCAGAACACGCCAGGACGGCAGGCGGAGATACACAGCCTTGAGGCCCTGCCACCAGGTGGCGGACAGCTGACCGGCGATATGCACCAGCACACACAGTATTGCCGCGAAGGCCAGCGCCGCATGCAGCACGATGAGCCAGGGTCGCAGCAGGTTGACACCACTCCATAGCAGCACGCCGCTGATCAGCAGAAGCGGCATGATGATGCGGCCCGCGCGCAAGGTGTACAGATTCAAACGCGCCAGGCGTGATGTGGGAGGCCCGTCGCGCTCGCGACGTCGTGCGCCGGACACATAGCGCCGCACTGCCCAGACGATGACGATGACCAGCCAGAGCCAGCCAAAGGCGACATGCAGTGCAAAGACATCGCCGGCGGGTAGCCAGTGGGCCCAGGGCGCTGCCAGAGCAGCGTGCCAGGTATTACTGATAAACAGGCGAAGCCCGGTCAGCAGGCTCATCACCAGCGCGACGGTGGACAGCCAGTGAAGGATCACGAGTTTAGCGGGCGACGCGAATCTGACAGCCATGACCGGGTTCCACTGCGCAGCTCACGCAAGAGGTTGAAGATGTTTTTTGTAAAGATGCTGTTCGGGGAGAGGACGTTACGGGATTTGTGTTACGGAACCGTTTCAGCGCAGTCATGGCGGTCAGGGAAGATCAGGCCCTGCCGCCGGGGCGAATACGCCAGGCCCGCTCGACCAGGGCGCTGAGGCCGTTGTCGCGGAACCGGGGCTGCTCCGCCAGAATGTTACGCGCCTCGAGTAGCTGAACATTGCAGTGTGCAAAGAGCTTTTGTACTTCGTCCTGGTCGACACTGAATGGCGGCCCCTGCATTTCGTTATCCGGGTATTCCAGCGTGATCAGCAGCATGTCCCACTGCGACGGCAACGTCGCCAGCAAGTGCGCCACATACGGCGCGCGCATGGTGGGTGGCAGCGCGATCAGGGCGGCCCTGTCATAGACCGCGCCGACGTTGCGCAGCATGTCGGCAGAGACGTCAAAGAAATCCCCGCAGTAGAGCGTGTAGCCCTGACCGGTTGCCACCGGCATGCCATTGCGCTCACGCCAGGTGAGCGCGAGGTGCTGTTCGTCGATAAACGCGTCCAGCGCCTCGCGGGACAGCTCGACACCGACCACCACATGGCCGTGATCGCGCAGCCATCTCATGTCGTGTGTCTTGCCACACAGGGGCACCCAGACCGCACTGTCCGGCTGGAAGTCCAGGGTGGGCCACCAGGCGGTCAGCATGGGATTGGGGTGCGGCAGATGAAAACCGATCTCGTTGCGGGCCCAGCGTTTGTGCCAGAAGGGAGCATCCATCGTCAGTAATCCTTGCTTTTCAATATGCAAATTAATATATTATAAAAACATATAATGTATGTCGAGGTCACATATCATGTCAGTGCGTTACGCTTTCCGTTGTATCGGGGCTGTGCCCCTGATACTGGGGCTTCTCTCGGCAGGATGTAAGGGGGAGGTCGTCCCTGAGGCTCTGCCTCTAGTGCAGGATGCGTGGGTAACCGAGGCGCGCCAGCAGGCGGATCGACTCGGCGGTGCGCTGCAACAGACACTCCGTGACACCATCATGGCGCAAGGTGTGGAGGCCGGTATTGATGTCTGTCATGTGGAGGCCCCGGAGATCGCGGCGCGCTTGTCCGCAGAAGGTTGGCAGGTCGGTCGCACGGCATTGCGCCTGCGTAGTCAGGACAACGCGCCGACGGCCTGGCAGCACGAGCAACTGCTGGTCATGCAGGATGCGCCGATGCAGGACGGTCGGCCGGCGGAGGCGATGCGTGTTGTGGATCAGGGGGGCACTAATGTCTTTGAGTATCTGCGTGCGATCCCGATGCAGGACGCCTGCATGGCATGCCATGGCCCGGCGATCGATGAATCGGTGCTGCAGACCGTAGCGCAACGGTATCCGGACGATGAGGCAACCGGTTTCCTGTCGGGAGAACTGCGCGGCGCCTTTGTGATCCGCAGAGCACTTGAATAGCGACAGGTTACCGGGCTAATCCGCGATGAACGGTCTTTCGGTGTAGCGCCGCCGGTACTCTATCGGCGCCTCGCCAGTCCAGCGACGAAAGGCGCGGGTGAAGTTGGCGGGGTTATCATAACCCAGCTGCAGCGCAACGCTGCGGATTGGCATGCCGGAATGGGCCAGCAGATGTCGCGCGTCACGTCGTCGTGCTTCCTCCAGCAGTAGCAGAAACGAGGTGCCCTGGTGCTGCAGTTTGCGTTTGAGCGTGCGTTCTGACATGCACAGCTGTTCGGCGACAGCGGGCAGCGCGGGGTAGCCGCCATCGTCCCGGGTCTGCAACAGGCTGCGCACCCGGCTGGTAATGTCCGCTTCGCGGTCAGACGCCAGCGCCAGTTCCCGTTCGCACAAGGCCACAGCCTGTTGTGAGGCCAGCGGGTCGGCGAGTGCGGGGCGCAGGGCCAGGCAGGCGCTGGGCAGGCGCAGGAGATTGTGCGGCTGATCGAAGCGTACCGCAGGCAGACGTTCGCGCCAGGCGGCGTAGTGGGGCGGTTCCGGGTAATCAAACCAGATTTCCAGCTCCGGCAATTCCGCCAGTGACCGGCCAAGCAGCACGGCGGTGCCCCGGGCAATGCCCAGCAAGATATTCTCGATGAAGAAACGGCGCATGACCGGTATCGGCTGGCGTTCTGCCAATGTCAGGTAACCGAAGGCGTCGTCCTCGTGAAACGTCAGGCTGAAGCCCGCCTGGCGCACCTGCGTATAGCGCGCCGAAATCTCCTGCGCCTGACGCAGTGTGGCCGCGCTCATGGCGGCGTACCCCAGCACACCATGTACGGTGGGCCGCATGCGCAGGCCATACTCATAGCCCAGCCCCGGATCATTGGTCAGCGACAGTGCGCGCAATATCAGGCGTGTCCACTGCTGCGCCGACATGCGTGCCTGGCTGTCCTCCAGCAACGCCGGATCAATCGGCTGGTCTGCCAGCAGATCGTCGGCGCTGATGCCACGCTCACCGAGAATCTCCACCAGCAGCTGGAGGTAGGCGATGGAGATGGTGGGGGCATTGGCAGAGCGTGGTTCAGACATGGGCACGGGTTGTGGGGCAATGGGAGTGTGGCCCATAATGATAAGCAATATGGCGCCTTCCCGCACCCTCTGTTGTGGTGCGCCGCAATATAATCAGTGCTCAATGTCACGGTGGCGAAACGGTGGCGGATTGCCCGGTCAGCTATGCAACGAAAAAGGACAAGCAGTATGAGCACCCCTGCACGCGAGCGACAACGCAAGAAAAGCACCGGGCGCCCTGCCCCCGTCGAGCTGGAGGTGCTGGTTATTGGCGCCGGCATCAGCGGTATCGGTGCCGGCATCCGGTTGCTGCAACAGGGTATTCGCCGGTTTCGTATTCTGGAAAAGGGGCAGGATCTCGGCGGTACCTGGCGGGACAATACCTACCCCGGTTGTGCCTGCGATGTGCCCTCGGCGCTCTACTCCTACTCGTTTGCCCAGAAGGCGGACTGGCGACGTGTGTTTGCCGCCCAGCCGGACATTCTGGATTACGTGCGCGATACGGCCAGACGGCATGAAGTGGAAGGCTTTATCCGTTTTGGCGAGCCGCTGGATCAGGCACGCTGGGATGATGCCGCCGGGCACTGGGTGGTGGAGACACACCGCGCGACCTACCACGCCCGTGCGGTGATCTCCTGCACCGGATATCTGCACCAACCGATCATACCGGCCTTGCCCGGGCTGGATACCTTTCCGGGTACGGTATTCCATTCGTCCCGCTGGGATCATGCCCATGATCTGTCGGGCAAGCGCGTGGCGGTCATCGGCACCGGCGCCTCGGCGATCCAGTTCGTGCCGGAAATCCAGCCGCAGGTTGCCGAACTGAAAGTCTATCAGCGCACGCCGCAATGGATTTTGCCGAAGCCGGACGGCACCCTCAAAGGCATCCAGAAACGCTTGCTGGCATTGCCCGGCGCCAGACAGATGCTGCGTGGGCTGTTGTATGCAGGCTTTGAAACCTTCGGCATCGGATTTCGCAAACCTGCCATGCTCAAGCAGGTGGAGCGCCTGGCCCGTGCGCACATTCGCTGGTCCGTGGCAGAGCCGGCGTTACGCGAAAAACTGACGCCGGACTATACATTGGGCTGCAAGCGTGTGTTGCTGTCGAACGATTACTATCCTGCGCTGACACAGGACAACGTCGAGGTGTTGGCCACTGGCGTACGCGAGATTCGCGGCAATGTGGTCGTGGCCGAGGATGGTTCCGAGCGTGAGGTGGATACGATCATTCTGGGCACCGGCTTCACGGTGACGGATCAGCCCATCGCCCATCAGGTGCGTGGCGTCAGCGGAGAAAGCCTGGCAGACATCTGGGCCGGGAGTCCGCAAGCCTATCGCGGTACCACCATCCATGGGTTCCCGAATCTGTTTCTTGTGCTCGGTCCGAATCTGGCCATCGGTCATAACTCGGCGTTTATCGTGATCGAAGCGCAGATCCGTTATGCCATGGCGGCGTTGCGCGCCATGCGCAAACAGCGTCTGGCGCGCATCGAAGTGCGCGCCGACGTGCAGGCTGCGTACAACGAGGCCGTGCAGCGAGACCTGGCCGGTACGGTCTGGAATACCGGGGGCTGCTCCAGCTATTACATTGATGCCAATGGCAAGAACAGCACCGGTTTTCCGTGGAGCACGCTGGTCATGCGGCGGCTGCTGGCTGACTTCGATACGGCCCATTACCACACGGTGGCGAAGGCAGCCCCCGCGCAAGAGGTGGATGCCGATGTCGCCACAGCCTGAACGACGTGCGCTGGTCCTCGGCTGCGGCGGTGTCGCCGGGGCGGCCTGGTCGATAGCGGCGCTGACCAATCTGGAGCGGTCGCTGGGTTGGGATGCACGGGAAGCAGAGGTGCTGATCGGCACCTCGGCGGGTGCGGTGCTGGCGGCCCTGTTGGGCGCCGGTGTGTCCGTGGCGCAGATGGCAGCCAGCCAGCGCGGTGAGGCGCCGGACTGCATCTGGGATCACGATACCGCCACCGGTGGCGCCTTGCCGCCGTTGCCCGGATTGTCGCTGACGGCGCGCTCATTGCTGGGCAAGGGGCTGCGCGGCGAGGTGTCGGTGCTGACCGCGCTGGTCGGTGGCTTGCCCCGGGGGCGGGCTGACATGACGCCGTTTACCGCGTTGATCGACAGTGTGGTGCCCGCCGGCGCGTGGGCGCCCCATGCCAATACCTGGATCATGGCGGTGGATGCGGGCAGCGGCGAACGGTTGGCGCTGGGCCGGGACGATGCTCCGGTGATGCCGCTGAGCACAGCTGTTTGCGCGTCCTATGCGGTGCCTGGCTGGTGCCCGCCTGTGAGCTGGCAAGGCCGGACGCTGCTTGACGGTGGCATCGTATCGCCGGTGTCGGCGGACATGCTGCTGGGCACCGACGTGACGGAGGCCATCGTGCTGGCGCCGATGGCCTCGTCATTGCCTGACCGGCCGCGTCACCCGGCGGCGCGCATCGAGCGACGGGTGCGGCGCTACATGACCGCGATCGTGGACCGCGAAGTGGCAGCACTCGAGGCGGCGGGCATGCGTGTGATCAGACTGGAGCCGGGCGCGGAGGATCTGCAGGCCATCGGCTACAACATGATGGACCCACGCCGCCGTCGGCAGGTGTTTGATACCGCGATGCGGACGACTCGACAGGCCACCGCCTGAACCCGGCAGTGGCTTGCAGGCGTTTTCTCAACGCTCCGGCGTCGAGCCGGTATACTGCGGGGCGTTGAAAAGCCATGTGTTGAAATGCCATGTACGGTGACCTGCACGAAGAACGGTTCCAGCGCGTCATGGGCTGGCTGGCGCAACAGGGCGTCCGCTCGGTACTGGATCTGGGCTGTGGCAGCGGGACCTTTCTGACGCTGCTGGCAGAAGATGCCCGCTACCAGCGTTTGCTGGGTGTGGAGCATATGGCCGAGGGCCTGGCTGTTGCGCGTCACGCGTTGGCCTCATATCTCACTGAGGGCGTTGCAGGCCGGTTGCAGCTGCTGCAGGGGCGTTACGATGACCCGGGCTTGCCACTGACCGGCTTTGATGCCGCCGTCATGATTGAAACCATCGAGCACAATCCGCCGGAGCGGCTGGGGGGTGTGGCGCAGACGGTGTTCGGTGTCTACCGGCCCGGGCTGGTGATCGTCACCACCCCGAATGTGGAGTTCAATCCCCTCTACGGTCTTGGCCCCGGTGAACTGCGTGAAGCGGGCCATTATTTCGAATGGACCCGACAACGGTTCCGCCAGTGGGGCCGTCGCGTCGCGGAACAATACGGCTACCAGGTGCGCTTCGATGGTATCGGCGAGCAGGATCCGGACCACGGCGCGCCCTGTCAGGCTGCGCGCTTTACGCTCTGCGGCCAGCCTCCGGGGGCCTGAGCCCGCTCAGGTCTGTTGTTTTTTGCCCTGGGACGCCAGCATGTCCGGCTGCAGTATCTCGATCCAGTAGCCGTCCGGGTCGCGGATGAAGGCAATGCCTTTCATCTTGCCGTCGTCGGGGCGCTTGACGAAATCGGCGCCGAGCGTCTCCAGACGTGATGCGGCGGCGTAGACATCCGGTACAGCGATGCCGATGTGGCCGTAGCCCTGGGGTTTGTCATTGCCGTTGTGGTACTGGAAATCGGCGTCGTCTTCGGTGCCCCAGTTGTGGGTCAGCTCCAGAATACCGCTGCCGCTGAAGGTCCAGGTGGTGCGCTCACCAGCGTCAGACGGGATCTCGCTGGCGGTGGCGTCATCCACATAACCGAGAAAATACAGCGAGAACTGCATCTCCGGAAAATCCAGTTTGCGCAGCAGGCGCAGGCCCAGTACGCGGGTATAGAAATCCATGCTGCGGGCCGGGTCCTTGATGCGCATCATGCTGTGGTTGAAGACATAGCGCTGTGTTTCGGCATCGGGTTGTTCGCAAAGGCCGGGGGCCTTTTCAAAGTGACGGGACATCGCGGGCTCCGTTGAGTTGAGGGGGCGTATCCTTGCCTTCACGTTCACATGGCGGCGCAAGGCGGTACGCTGGGTGCTACCGACACCAAGCGGCTGACCAGTGATCGTCAGCGCGGAAATATCTGGCAGGAACACCTGAATGATTCGTTTGCATGAAAGGATAACCGTACCGCGCAGCGTAGCAGAGTGCTATCGCTACCTTGCTGATTTTTCTACCTGTGAGCAATGGGATCCGGGTGTCTATCGCGCCAGCAAGACAACACCGGGTGCGCCGGCTGAGGGCACGGTGTTTGACCTGATACTGAGCAGCGCCGGGCGGCGAGTGCCCATGACCTACCGCATGGTGCGTATGACGCCACACAGCGAGCTGGTGCTGCACGGTGAGGGGGACGGTTTTCGGGTGGTGGATACGCTGCGTTTCCGCCATGCTGGCAATGGCACCACAACCATCGATTATGTGGCAGACATGACCTTCACCGGCCCGGCGCGCCTGCTCGGGCCGCTGCTGACGCGCTGGCTCAGACGCATGGGGCGGCGTGCGGTGGCGGGGCTGGCCAATGCCCTGACCCCCTTGCAGACGCTACCGGAACCCTCCTGGTCAGACCAGCTTGGTCACAGCACCCTGCTGCCCGCCTTCCGGGCCTTCACCGAGCGCGGCTATCTGGCCATGCCGGACAAGTCGCTCAGCGACTACGTGGACGGCCGCACCTATGTCATCACCGGGCCTACAAGCGGGCTTGGTCTGGCGGCGGCCTGTGAACTGGCGCGGTTGGGTGCGCGGCTGTTGCTGGTCGGTCGTGATGGCGGACGACTGGCACAGGCGGCTGAGACAGTGCGTGACTTCAGTGGCTGCCCGGCAGAGAAACTGGTGCTGTTTGAGGCGGAGCTGTCGTTGCTCAGCGAGGTGAACCGTATCGCACCTGCGTTGCGGGAAGCTTCCCCGCGCCTGGACGGCCTGATCAATAATGCCGGCGCGTTGTTTGCCGAGCGGGATGTGACAAGCGAAGGCCATGAACGGGCGCTGGCCATCAATCTGCTGGCGCCCTGGCGTCTGACGGCGCTGCTGATGCCGTCACTCAGTGCAGCCGGTGGGCGAGTGATCAATGTCGCCAGTGGCGGCATGTACGGGCAGGCATTACAGCTTGAAGACATGCAATACACGACGCCGCCTTACAGCGGCAGCAAGGCCTATGCGCGCGCCAAGCGTGCGCTGGTAAGCCTGACCGGGCACTGGGCGCAGCAGCATCCGCAGGTCACGTTTCACAGTATGCATCCCGGCTGGGCGGCGACGCCCGGTGTGGCGAAATCATTGCCCGCATTCAACCGTCGGCTGAGTCGCTGGTTGCGGGACAGCCGCATGGGAGCCGACACCATGGTGTGGCTGGCCAGCGCGCCGGCTGCCGCCGGGGGGAGTGGCCAGTTCTGGTTTGATCGCTTGCCGCGGCCAACGGCGGTACTGCCGGGGACGGCCGTGACGGCTGAGCAACAGCAAGCATTGCTGGCCTGGCTTGCCGCTCTGGAGGCCCATGAAGGGCCGGCAGCAGATCGCAGCGGGGGGCAGGGCCATGCGGTGTAATGCCCTACGCAGCCACATACGAAGCCCCGTGTGGCTCGGGATCATGCTTGCCTGTCTGGTTGCCATGTTGAGTGCGTGCAGTAGCCAGCAGACCACGGACGCAGCGCCGCTTGTCCGGACAGAGGTGGTATTTTCCCCACCTGAATGGCCGCAGACCTTGCGTGCAGACCTGTATCTGCCCGAGGGCAATGGCCCGCATGCTGCGGTGTTGCTGGTGCACGGTGGCGGCTGGGCGCGCCGTTCCCGGGATGACATGAGCGGTATTGCGGAGCAACTGGCCGAGGCCGGTTATGCGGTGCTGAATATCGATTATCGCTTTGCGCCACAGTACACCTTTCCGGCGCAATTGCATGACCTGCAGATTGCCATGCACTGGTTGCATGACCATGCCGGGGAGCTCGACATCGACAGTGCGCGCACAGGCGCGCTGGGATATTCCTCCGGCGCGCATCTGGTCAGCCTGCTTGGGTTGGTGGCTGGCCAGGGAGGCGAACTGGATGCGCCCTATGGCGGGGCAGAGACACGGCCGGCGGCCGTTGTTGCCGGTGGCACACCGACGGACCTGCGCAAGTTCCGGGGCGGTGGGCTGGTGCCGCAGTTTGTGGGTGCCACGCAAAGCGAGGCGCCGCACGCTTATGTCGCGGCGTCGCCGGTGTCCCATGTGCATGCGGATGCGCCACCGTTTTTTCTGTTCCACGGCAGCCTTGATCGCACCGTGCCGCTGGACCATGCCACGGATTTCGTCGACGCCCTGGCGATATCCGGCGGGGATGTGACTTTTTATGAGCAACCGCGCCGTGGTCATGGCACCAGCTTCCTGTTGCGTGGCGAGGCGATGGATGAGGCGCTGACGTTTTTCGCACAGCATCTGGGCGCGCCATCTGCTACCTTGTGATTGGTGATGTAATGAAGCCGAGAGTGTTTGCGGTGCATTTATCTGACGCTGGAAAGTGGCGATGTGTCGCAAGGGATACCTGGTCCCAATGCGCTGGTGTAGAGGGTCAGGATTCAAGTGCTTATCGGCAGAATAAGCTCTGCACGCAAGCCGCCAGAGCTCTCCCTGTTTAACGACAGCCTTCCACCCGAGCGATGCACTATGGCCTCAACGATTGCCAAGCCCAGGCCGCTACCCGAGCTGTTGGGTTTGCGCCAGAATCTTAGAGTAATTCGCTTCATGTCTTCATCGCTCAGGTGATCCCCTTCATCAGTAATATTACAATGCAGGCTGTCTGCCTCTATTGTGATCGAAATTGTTACGGTGCCATCAGTGTGCTGCAATGCGTTGTCGATCAGGTTTCTGAGCGCTATGGAAATTAGCTCCGGGGGTAGCGGCAGGAGTATCGAGTGCTGCGAGATGTCTGTACGCAAACGCGCCGATGATGAATGGTCGGCGATGGCGATGTCTGAAAGATATCTCAGTGAAACGGGTGCTGACTTCGGCCAGTCTTCGCTGCTTTCAACGCGAGCCAGCATCAGTAGCTGTTCAAGGGTCTTTTGCAGGCGCGCCAAAGCCGTTTCGGCCTGGCATAAATAGATGTCGGATTTTTCTGGTCCAATACGTCTCGCTACCTGAAGATGGGTTTTGATCGCTGTCAATGGTGTGCGTAGTTCGTGCGCCGCATCGCTGGTAAAGCGCTTTTCTCGGCCGAGTATCTCACCAGTATGCTTCAGTAACGTATTAAGTGTGCGGATGACCGGCGCCAACTCTTCCGGTGTCGGTCCGATATCGACAGGCGTCGCTGAGGCAGGGTTGCGATGCGATAATGCAGTCTTGAGCCGGGAGAGTGGCCGTAGTCCGCGCTGTATGCCGAGCCAGAGTGTCAGGAGACTGCCAAGCAGTGCGATAATAAATGGTAGGGCAGCCGCCAGAAAAATACTGCGTTGCAAGGTCTCACGCTCAATGAGTCGATCAGCTGTGCTAATGAACAAGCCGTTCTCTTCCCGTGTATAAATTCGCCAGGGCTGTCCGTCGATCAGGTGATTATGAAAGCCAATGCCAGCGTGACCCATTTCTGCCGGTAATTCTTTGTGTGTTTGAAGCAGGATGCTGCCTTGTGAGTCCCTGATCTGGCAAGCCACGCCTGATGTGGATGATGCGGATAGCGTGGTGGCATCCAGAGCAGGCCAGGTGTCGGAGGGAAACTGTGTTATCAGGCCGCCCACCATGCGAGCAGAAGCCGCCAAACGCTGGTCCAGCGTGTCTTGAAGATGTTGTTCCAGATCCCGCTGCATCCAGAATGCGGCAAGCAGCCACAGTAGACTGAATGACATGCCGAGAATCAATAGCATGCGGCGTTGGAGGCTCATTGGCCGTGCTCCGCATGATTCAGCTTGCCAAGCCTGTAGCCCACTCCTCGAACAGTCTGGATAATTTCCGGGCAAAGGCGCCGCCTCAGATTGTGAATATGCACATTGAGCGCGTTGCTTTCTATGTCGGTCTGAAAGCCATATAGACTGTCCTTGATTTGTCCGGCACTGAGAATGGCGCCGCGAGAGAATAACAGCTTTTCCAGAAGCGCCAGTTCCCGGCGCGGCAGATTAACTGGTTTGTCAAACCAGTATGTCTCTCGTGTGACGGTATCGAAGCGAAGCGGACCATGCTCTATCACGGACTGGGCTTGACCGGCTGCTCGCCGCATCAGCGCTTTTAGCCGCGCAACGAGCTCATCGAGGTCGAAAGGTTTGGGAAGATAATCATCTGCGCCAGCATGCAAGCCGGCAACGCGATCAGGTATGGCATCGCGCGCAGTGAGTATGAGAACAGGTGTGTGGATGCCTCGGGCGCGCCACTCTCGTAGCAGCGACATACCATCCTCATCTGGCAAGCCCAGGTCAAGAATCACGGCGTCACTATGCAGTGCGAACATGGCGGAACGAGCCGCTTTGGCATTGCTGAAGTGGTCTACAGTGAAGTCATGTAAAGCAAGCCCTGCGCACAGGCCAGAAGCAACCAGTGGGTCATCTTCTACCAGCAGAATATGCATTCAGCGGCTCCCGGATTTTCTACCAGAGTGAGCATTTCTGCGCATTTGAGATTGTTTGCGCACCTGACGTCAGAGAAGAGCATAGCAGAATCAGGTTAACCCAATGTTAAGTGGGTCGCCCAGACATTATTAATGCTGTCTTAATCCCGCTACCCGACAGTAGGTGCTCTCAATCAGAGTTTGTTGTCGGGATACAACTATGCAAGCAGCATCAATCGCCAGATTGGCTCTCCTGGGGGGCTTCTTGCTCGTCGCCGCCCTGGCACGTGGCGAATTCCTTGCCCCAGAGAAAGCCTTCCAGTATCACGCCGAGCGTACTGATGAAGGGGGGCTCGTCCTGAACTGGGATATCGCCGATGGGTACTATCTGTATCGGGACGCCTTTGATTTCTCAGGCGAGCCAGACCAGCTCCGGGATGTTTCGCTGCCGGATGGCGAGATTGTGGAGGACGATTACTTCGGAAAAAGTGAGGTGTACTTCGACTCGGTCAGCATCTTGGTGGCGCCAGGTGGTGCACAGACTATTTCCATGACATGGCAAGGCTGCGCTTTGGCCGGGCTGTGCTATCCGCCGCAGAGCGCATCGCTGGATATGTCTGATCTTTCGTCAGAGAGGCGCCATTCGGCGCCTGCGAATGCATCTGCCCCTTCGCTGGCGGAAGATCAGCATCTGGCCGGCAGGCTTGCGAGTGGTGGGCTTTTTCTGAATGTCGCAATTTTCTTCGGGTTCGGGTTGCTGCTGGCCTTCACGCCCTGTGTATTGCCGATGTTACCTGTGGTGTCGGCGCTGGTGGTTGGGCAGAGCGTACGTGGTTGGCGGGGCGTAGGGCTGGCATTGGCATACGTGTTGCCGATGGCGATGACATATGCCGTGTTGGGTGTCGCCACCGCGTTGGCAGGTGCCAGCATGCAAGCCGTGTTCCAGCACCCTTTTGCCGTAACGGTAATCGCAGCGCTGTTTGTCGTTCTGGCGTTGTCCATGTTTGACGTTTTCACATTACAGATGCCGGCTGCTCTGCGGGACAGGTTTGACCGCCTGACGGCCGGGCAGCGCGGTGGAACCTTGCTGGGTGCAGCAGCGATGGGTGTTGTCTCCGCTGTATTGGTTGGCCCGTGTATGACGGCGCCATTGGCAGGTGCCTTGCTGTATATCGCGGAAAGCGGTGATGCCTGGCTGGGCGGCGCCGCGCTTTTTGCGCTGGGCCTGGGTATGGGGTTGCCGTTGGTGCTGGTGGCCTCACTTGGCGCCCGGCTATTGCCGCGCCCGGGAATGTGGATGGTGGGCGTCAAGGCGGCGTTCGGGTTCATGCTGCTGGGCATGGCTCTCTGGTTCAGTAGTCGGTTGATGCCTGAGCCGCTGGGTCTGCTGCTGTGGAGCGCCCTGTTTATGCTGGCGGGGTTACTGCTACGGCACGTGGGCAAGCAAGTGTTGATGCCCGTATCGAAAAGCGCGCTGATTGCAAGCACAGCAGGCGCTATGGCACTGCTTTGGGCCGTGCTGCTCATGGTTGGAGCGGCGCTTGGCGCGCGTTCGCCCTGGCAGCCGCTAGCGCCGTTGTCAGGGGGGCAAGCGGTCGCGGCTGTGAGCACACAGTCGAATTTCATGTCGCGCTTTGAATCGGTATCGGATGAGGCGGTGTTAGAGCAGAAGCTGAGAGAGGCCGCATCGGCACGGCAGTGGGTGCTGATCGATTTCTATGCTGACTGGTGTGTCGTCTGCCATGTCATTGAGGCAGAGGTGTTTGGCGATCCGCAGGTCCAACAAGCGCTTGAGGGTGCTGTGTTGCTGCGTCCGGATGTAACGGCTAATGACCAGGCTGCACGGGCGTTGATGCGTCGCTACAGCATTATTGGTCCGCCAGCCTTGCTGATTATAGGGCCTGATGGCCAGGAGCGGCGTGGGCAACGCGTTATTGGAGGCATTAGTGCATCGGAATTTCTTGAGCGCTGGCATACAGCGCGGGTGCTCTAACAACACCGAGAGGAGAATGCCGAGTGTTATCAGTCAGTATTGGGCCCATCGCGATGTCTGTGCAGCGTGGGGTGCTTTGGTTTGCGGTTATCGTGACATTGCTCGTAGCGGCGTATTTAACCCGTCAGCGGCGCATCCCCGTTGCCGATGCGATTTTCTCGATCCTATTGTGGGCTGTGATTGGTGCGCGCATGGCTTTTGCAGTGCGCTACTCCGATGACTATGCATCGCCATTATGGTCGGTGCTGGATGTTCGTGATGGTGGTTTTGACCGTGTCGCTGGTGCATTGTCCGGGCTGGGCTATGCCGTCTGGCGAGGTTGGCGAAATCCGATGCTGAGGCGCCCGTTGTTTGTGGCATTGAGTGTCGGGTTCGGTGCTTGGCTCACTGTCACCGGGTTATTCATGGTGCTGGAGAAAACCGCGCGTGGTATGCCACCAACAGCCCTTGTTACGATGAGCGGGGCAGATACTTCGTTAGCAACACGTCACGATGGCCGACCAATGGTTGTTAACTTATGGGCTACATGGTGCCCGCCATGCCGCCGTGAGATGCCGGTGCTTCAAGCTGCGCAGGAAGCTTATCCTGATGTGCAGTTCCTTTTCGTAAACCAACGGGAGCCACTATGGACTGTGCAACAGTATTTGTCCGCTGAGTCGCTCTCTCTGCGTAATATAGTGCGCGATGAGCGGGGTGAGCTGGCGGCTTATCTGGGGGCATACGGCTTGCCTATGACGCTCTATTACAGTGCAGAAGGCAGGCTGGTAGATAGCCACTTTGGCGAGTTATCTCAGGCTACTCTCAGGCATGCCGTGGAACGCCTGCGGCGTGCCGCCAGTAAATCCGACACGAAAATATCTGATCAATCGGAGTAAATCATGAAAGAAATGAAAGGCATGCTATTGTGCGCATTTGCGTTACCCGCGATATCACACGGCGCCGAATTTCCGGCCCCGATCCAGGCACTGTCTGCTCATGGGGCCGAAGTTGTCGAAGCGTTTGATGCGCCCGGGGAGTTGCAAGGCTATGTAATGCAAGTGCAGGGGCGTTCGTTGACAGCGTATGTTACAGGGGATGGGCGTCATGTCATTGTCGGTACTTTGCTGGATGCACAGGGCGTTGACCTGAGTGCTGCGGCGCGCGATGCAGCCATGTCAGGTGACAATGAGGATGCTTGGAACTTACTGGAGAAGAGTCATTGGATTGCCGATGGCGATGCGGATGCGCCGCGTGTCATCTATACCTTTACCGATGCAAATTGCCCCTTCTGTCATCAATTCTGGGAGGCGGCACGTCCCTGGGTTGAGGCCGGACACGTGCAGATTCGGCATGTGATTGTGGCAATGCTCAGGCCAGATAGCCTTCCGCGCGGGGCGGCCATGCTGGGAGACGAAGATCCGTCTGAAGCGCTCTCACGTCATAATCAGCAATATGAACAAGGGGGTATTCGGGCTGGTGCGACGATATCCGACGATGCATCAGCGCAAGTAGAGAAGAATAATGCCCTGATGCGGAAACTGGGTATTGGTGGGACACCGGCGACTTACTATCAGGACGAAAACAAGCGGATCATTGTGCGCCAGGGGGTGCTCCGCGGCGCTGTCCTGGAGAATGTGATGGGCGGCCCCAGGCCCTGACAGCTCTCGGTGCGCCGTCGTCTGCTGCGTTGTGATCTGCGCAGCACTTTGCGGCATCACTGAAAGACCTGCCCGCGCTGTGCCGGTAAACTCCCCCGCGTCGATGACGGCTCGCATGGGGGAATGGAATGAAAGCGCTAGAGCGTATTTTTGCAGTGGCCGGGGTGGTGCTGGTCGTGATCAGTGTTGCCCTGGGGGTGAACACAACACAATTCATCGCTGACAGTGTCGAGGCAGAAGGCACCGTGCTGTCCTTGCAAGCGTCGCGCTCCAGCGACGGCACCACCTGGCGTCCGGAAGTGGCGTTCCAGGCGGCCGATGGCCGCACCTACCGTTTTGTCAGCAGTTCAGGCAGTAATCCGCCGGCTTATGAGCGCGGAGAGAGCGTGATGGTGCTGTATCGGCCGGATGCCCCGGAGAAGTCGCGCATCAGAGGTTTCTTCTCGTTGTGGGGCGGCGCGTTGATCTGCGGTGTGCTGGGCGCGGTCTTTGGCGGCATCGGTTTCGGCATGATCGGTTACCAGCGCGTGTCAGCGCGTCGCGGAAAGTATCTGCGTGCCCACGGTCGCCGTATTGAAACGACGTTTCAGGGCGTGGAGCAGAACACCAGCGCGCGTATCAATGGCCGCTGTCCGTTCCGTATTGTCTCCCAGTGGCAGAATCCGTCTGACGGCAAGGTGCATGTGTTCCAGAGCAGCAATCTCTGGTTCGACCCCACCGATCACATCACCCGGCGTTCCCTGACCGTCTACATCGACCCGCAGAATCCGCGCCGTTATGTGATGGACACGGATTTCCTGCCGCAGACAGCCTGATCGTAAAAGCCTGTATCACGCTGCCCCTGCGTCTGAACTCCCGCTGCCGCTCGAGACTCTCATGATGGAGTGCTGCTGTTTGCGTGCATCACAGATGCCGCGCGAATGGCCAAAGCGGAAGGAGAGTCGGGGCATGACCGTAAGACAAATCCACATGGGGGCGGACCGGATTCAGGTGCGCGATGCGCGCAGTGATGATCATGCAGCGTTGCAGGCCTTGCGCCAGGAAGTCACCAACGCATTGCGCCGCATCTACCTGCCCAAAGAAGAGGTGTCAGGTTTGAGGCGTGTGATGCCGCGTTTCGACACGCTTGTGGCCATCGTCGATGGCGAGCTGATCGGCACGCTGGAGTACACGCTGGCCCATGAGGCGGTATATCTGCAAGGGCTGGGTGTGGCCGAGGCCTGGCAGGGGCAGGGCGTTGCCCGCAGGCTGGTGGATGCCGCTGCCGCGCTGGCAGACCGGTACCCGTTGCCGAGGCTGGAGCTCTGTACCATTCGCGAGACCGGCAACGTGCAGGTGTTCGAGCGACTGGGCTTTACCGTGTGTGACGAGGCGCCCTCGACGCAGTTTGTCGGTGCTGTGGGGCAGCCGGTGTCAGAAGTCATGATGATGAAACAACTCTGAGCCGCTCTGGCGCCGCGCGCGTGGCGTCGTGGTAGTCTTGCCGACATCGTTTTTATGTGAGGCCCATGTCATGTTTTCCATCATTTTCGGTAGCCTTCTGTTGAGCTGGGCGACGCTGATGGCCGCCTACGCCTCGCTTGCCCTGGTGCCCCGTGCTGATCCGTCGCCGTCTGCGGACTTGCCATCTGCCAACAAGGATACTGCACCGGACATGCTGCGCCGCCTGGCGTTGCCCGCTGCGGTGTGGCTGACCTGGGTGCTGCTACTGGTCCTGTTGATACCCGGCACGGCCTTGCTGGAGACCGGCCACGGCATGGCACTTGGCGGGAGTCTGTTCGTGATCACCCTGGTGTGCGCCGCTGGCCCGGCGCGCCTGGCGCTGGCCCGCTATCGGCGCCGCTGATGCGGTGACCTGCCGCAGGTTACATTCTTTCGCCCAGTTGCAACGCTGGTGACATATTCCCTACACACTCCGTATACCGCTAGCGCCCCGACTGTCGCCTAATAACGGCAAATTACGATAATCGGGTGTGCGCTATGTTAGTCCTTGCTCGTGGTCTGCCAGTGCTGCTGGCGGTATGTCTGGTCGCCTGTGGTGGTGGCAATTCCGGCTCGCTGGGTTCCGGTGGTGGGGCTCCGGGTGGTGGCAGCGGTGCGCCGGGTGTCGGTGGGCCGGCCAATCCTGATCCCGATCGCGAGACACGCCCGTTACCGCAGAGCACCGATGAGCTGGCAGCAGCCAGCTGCACCAGCGGTGACAATCTCGACGGCGGACGCAGCTATCGCGTGTCCATGCCCTCGCGGGTGGATGGCGCCGCCATCGTCTTTCAGGTGTTCGAACCGCGCCATATGGATTGCGCGACCGGCCACCCGCTGGTGCTGGAAGGGCACGGGTTCGGTGGTGGTCGCCAGACCGAGGCGGGCAATGCCTTCTCCGGGCCCATCGGCCCACTGGTGGATGCCGGCTACGCGGTGATCAGTATTGATCAGCGCGGCCATGGTGAGAGCGGCGGTACCGTGCGCGTCATGACACCGGATTTCGAAGGGCAGGACCTGATCCAGATCGTCGACTGGGCCGAGGCCAATCTGGATTATCTGGCGTATGCGCCCAACCACACCGGGTTCGACAATCTGTTGCTGGGCGCCATGGGCGCCAGTTACGGCGGCGGATTTCAGTATTCGCTGTACAGCATGGACCCGGACCAGCGTCTGGATGCCATGGTGCCGCACATCACCTGGCACGACCTCAGCTACAGCCTGAGCCCGGGGGATGGCGTCAAATCCTACTGGGGGCTGTTCCTGACGGCCGCCGGTGACGGCGGCACGCAACTGGCCATGGACCCGCTGCTGCGCGCTTCGTTGATCGAAGCGGCGGCGGTGAACGTGCTGCCTCCTTCGACACAGGATTTCCTGCACTACAGCGGCCTCGCCTATACCTGCAGCAACAGCCGCAATCTGCAATTGCTGGATTCGCCCGGCACCGGTGATTTTTCACTCGACCCGCTGCTGCAATTGCTGGCACCGCTGACGGGCGGCGGCAGTTTCATCGTCAACCAGCCCCGTGGTGAGCTGTACCCGGTGGATGTGCTGATGTTCCAGGGCTTCCGGGATTCACTGTTCACCTTCAACGAAGCCTTCTGGAACTACCAGTGCCTGCAGCAGGCGGGGGGCGATGTGCGCCTGCTGACCTATCCCTTCGGGCATCATTTCTTCTCACCCAATGCCGGTTTCGTGCTGGAGGCTGCCAGTGGGCTGCCCACCTTGCTGGGTGCCTTGCCGGATCTCGCTGACGGCAATCTGAACACCTTCGCATCCTGTGGCGGTGTCGATGCCGGCGCGGCAACGGTGGCATGGTTCGACGAAAAGCTGCGCGGTATCGGTAACGCTGACGATGTGGTGACCTCGGGCCAGGATGTCTGCATGACACTGACCTATGGCGACTCGGTCAACGTGCCGGAAGTTACCGTTGGCGGGCACGAATTTGCCATCGAAGGGCCGGGCGGCCTGCCGGTGATCGCGCGCTCTGGCGCCTTGGGTGTGGTGCCGACATTGGTCGGGCTGGGTTCTGTCACCGAGGAAGCGGTCATTGCCGGCATTCCGACGCTGAGCGTGACACTGACCGATCCGCTGGCTGCACTCAATCAACTGGAAGAGGTCGTACTGGACCCGCTGTTGTGCAATGACGTGATTCTCGGCCTGCTGGGCCCGCTGCTCAATCCGCTGCTGTGCAGCCAGACGACGCCGCCGGTGCTCAGCATCAAGGGCGACGACATGATTCTGTTTGCCGGGATCGGCGTGATTCGCGCCAGCGTATTGCCGGAACTGCCGCTACCCTTGCCAATACCGGATCTGATCGACGAGCAGGTGTTCCCGCTGCGCGGGTTCGGCACCCACGAGGTGACGTTGGAAGGCATTGCCGAGCGGTTGCAGCCGGGCGATCAGCTCTACCTGATGTTGTACGGCGTACACCCCACGTTCATAGCGACCTTCTCCCGTGACCTGCTCTCCATCGCGGTGGATGTCCAGGGCCACGTTCGCGTACCGCTGCTGACGGCCGATGGCCGCGAAGCGCTGCCAATGGAGGCTATCGGGGCGCCCTTGTTGCCGCGTTGAGGATGTTGGTCATATGGCGAGGTGGGTTCTGTAGGTAGTGGGTCACCCTCCAGCGAGAGGCGTTGGGCCGGGGTACGCCTTTCCAGGACCGCTCAAGCCATCCCTGGGCGCTCGCGCTTTGGCCATCCATGGCCAAAGAGGTCCCTCCAAGGCGTACCCCGGCCCAACGCCGGTGCGAGATTCGAAGTCAGGCAGCTATCGGATTCTCAGTAAGAACCAAACCGGCGGTTGGCAGGGAGTAGTTGATACTACTGAACGTGACGGCCCACGGGGGCGGGGACTGCTTTTCAGGACTGTGTGAGACAAGGATGTCGAACACAAGCCCCCATGGATGGGTCCACGGCGGGTCCTGAAAAGCAGTCCCCGCCCCCGTGGGCCCTGACCACCGAACATCAAAGAATGGCAGGCACCATAAGCGAGCGCTTCCCGCCAATCCGAGATGAACCTTACAAGTAGCCTGCATACCCCTCATCATCTTCTAGCGGCACCGCCTGGTCCCAGCCTGGCAAGCGCACATGGCGGTCGGTGACGTCCAGATCGTTGCCGTCGAGCACGCCTTCGCCGAAATGGTATGCAGGGCGCGTCTGCCCCGCGCTGGCCCGGGTATCCCAGGCCGCTATGGCTTCCCGAGTGCCCTGAACCCGATCCTGCCAGGCGTGCAGGGTGTTATCGCCGTGGCGTGTGCGCAGCAATGCCCGGGTGCGATCCGGTGACAGCACCAGCGCGGTGGCATTGTTGCCGCCGAAGCCTTTGGCGTTGATCAGCGCCGCATCCATGTTGGCGGGGCGCGTGTGGGCCTGGCTGAGTATCAGGCGGTCGGCATGCACATCCGGGGCGACCTGATCGAGAGTGGCAATGCCGGGCAGGATGCCGCTGGCGAAGGTGCCCAGTGCGGCGGCCAGCTGGTCGCCGCCAGCGCTGCCCAGGCTGTGGCCGACGTAGCACTTGATGGCGGTGACCGGCCAGTGGCTGATGCCGAACGCTTTGGCGACCCGATCCAGCACCTCTGATTCCGTGGTGCGATTTTGCGGTGTGCCGGTGCCGTGGGCGTGTACGAAGGTGTTTTCGCGCAGGCCTTTTTCGCCCAGCAGTTGTCGCGCCAGGGCGGCGGCACGGCTCATGGTCAGGTAGTTGCCGACGCCGGGGGCCGAGATGGATTTTTTCGGGCCGTCGGCGTGCACGAACACGTCCGGTACGGCGCCGAGGATATCGGCGCCCAGTTCCAGTGCCAGGGCGTCATCCATGATCACTGCGAACTGGGCGGATTCGGCGATGGTAAAGCCGGCATTGAAGCCGAAGGGGCGGCAGGCGCGGCGATGATCGGCGCTTTCGCTGTTGTCCAGCTGGCACAGGGTCTCGTCCTCACCCAGCGCGCCCATGGCGCGATACCCTTCGATGACTTCCGGCACCAGGGGGGCTTCGCTGGTGCCGACCACCACCAGCCGGCGGCGGCCGCTGCGGATGTCGTTGACGGCGAGCTGCAGGTTGTACAGAAACGTGGCACAGGCGCCGAGCATGCCGCCGGTGCCACCGGCGGTGCCGAGAATGTAGGCGTTGATGAAGTCGGCACTCATGCCGCCAAAGCCCAGTGGCAATTGTTTGGAGGTCACGCGGCGGCCCAGTGCCGGGCTGCGCAGCACGCCACCGAAGCCGTTTTCGTCCAGTTGGGACATGGCGCTGGAGGCGTAGACGGCGAT
Organism: Alcanivorax sp.; assembly: GCA_022565695.1. Taxonomy (GTDB): domain Bacteria; phylum Pseudomonadota; class Gammaproteobacteria; order Pseudomonadales; family Alcanivoracaceae; genus Isoalcanivorax. The sequence continues at coordinate 55,283 of JAIUME010000004.1, forward strand.
CTCCTGTGGTGCCAGTCGCTGCTGTATCACGGACCAGTCGATACCCAGCATGCCGAGCATGTCGGAGGCACCGAAGACCGCCATTTGCAGGGCGCGGGGATGATGGCGCGACGGGTACAGTGCTGCCGGATCAAAGCCGCTGGGCAGTTGTCCTGCCGATTGCACCCGGCTGCTCCGCGTTGCGGGGAGTAGCAGCTCGGCGCCTGCCGGAATGGCGATCCGGCTGCGCTTGTCGCCCAGGGGGGTCACCTGCCAGTGGGCGGGCAGGGGGTTTGGCAGGTCCATGTCGCGCATGTCCAGCACCAGCGGTGCGCTGGCGCGGGCGTTGACATGGATGCCCACTTTGTCGGCGTCGAACAGATTGCGCTCCAGCCGCCGGATCAGCGTGCCGTGCAGCAGGGCATCGGCGCCGGCGGTGCCGGGCATGACGCTGCCGAGGGCGTTGAGCGTGCGCTCGCGCGTGGCGCTATCCAGTGCATCCATCACCAGGCGATGAAAGCCATGGTGGCAGGCGGTTCGACCGGCGGGGCTGATACCGCCGATGGCGGTGATCACGGGCAGGGCAGACAAATTAGGCGACAATTTGGACGACGATTTAAGCGGCAATTTAGACGACAAGGCAGACAGCTCCGGAATCTGTGACTGATTGGTCACGGATTCTAGCGGATCGGCGCCGCCGTCGCAGTTATCCACTTGTCGTATACGCGGCAGAAGTGTAACGAAATGACAATGACCCGCCGGTAGCACGCAGGCCGGCTGCAAGGTGCGCCCTGCGCTCATCCCAAGTACAATCCGGCCCCGAACCCGGCGCACGCGCCGACCGCTGATCAGCAGGAGATTTCCATGAGTAACGATGCTGTTGTCATCGTCAACGGTGCCCGTACCCCGATGGGGGGCTTCCAGGGCTCCCTGGCCCCTGTGACTGCACCAGAGCTGGGCGCTGCCGCGATTCGCGAAGCCGTTGCCCGTGCCGGCCTGCAGGGCACGGACATCCAGGAAGTGATCATGGGCTGTGTATTGCCCGCCGGCCTCAAGCAGGGCCCGGCGCGCCAGGCCATGCGCCAGGCCGGTCTGCCGGACAGCACCGGGGCGACCACCATCAACAAGCTGTGTGGCTCGGGCATGAAAGCCACCATGTTTGCCTATGATTCGATCAAGGCGGGCACCAACGACATCGTGGTCTCCGGTGGCATGGAATCCATGAGCAACGCGCCCTATGTGCTCGACAAGGCGCGTGGCGGCATGCGCATGGGACATGGCCAGGTCTATGACCACATGTTCCTGGACGGGCTGGAAGATGCCGAGACAGGGCGCCTGATGGGATCGTTTGCTCAGGAAGTGTCCGACAAGCGCGGTATTACCCGCGAGGACATGGACAACTACGCCATCGAATCCCTCAAGCGCGCTCAGGCGGCGATCGACAACGGCTGGTTCAAGGACGAGATCGTGCCGGTCACCGTGACGACCCGCAAAGGCGAGACGGTTGTCGATACCGACGAGCAGCCCGGTAACGCCAATATCGAGAAAATCCCCACCCTGCGTCCGGCGTTCGCCAAAGACGGCACGGTGACGGCGGCCAACGCCAGCTCCATCTCTGATGGCGCCTCGGCGCTGGTACTGGCGCGGGAATCCGTGGCCAGCGAGCGTGGCCTGAAGCCGCTGGCGCGGATTCTCGGCCATGCGACCAATTCCCGGCACCCGGGTGAATTCACCCTGGCGCCCATTGGTGCGACCGAGAATCTGATGAAGAAGATGGGCTGGAGCGTGGCGGACGTGGATCTGTTCGAGATCAACGAGGCCTTCGCCATGGTCGCCATGATGCCGATGCTGGATCTGGGCATTCCCCATGAGAAGGTCAATATCCACGGCGGTGCCTGTGCACTCGGGCATCCGGTGGGCTCCACCGGCTCGCGCATCATCCTGACCCTGATTCATGCACTGCGCCGCACCGGCGGCAAGCGCGGTATCGCCAGCCTGTGCATTGGCGGCGGTGAAGCGACTGCCGTCGCGGTAGAGCTGATCTGATCGACCCGGGGCGGCAGGCCTTGAAAACAGGCTTGTTGCCCCAAGGATCAACCATTCAGGAGCGCGCTGCGGCGAGCTCGCGCTGTTTGTCCGGTTTCGCCGCTCCACGGGAGCAGGCGGGACTTCCATTCATCGATACCAACGTCAGGGGAAATGACATGGCTTTCGAACTTCCTGCACTGCCTTACGAGAAGAATGCGCTTGAGCCGCATATCTCGGCTGAAACTCTGGAATACCATTACGGCAAGCATCACCAGACCTACGTGGACAAACTCAATGGCCTGGTCAAGGGCACTGAGAATGAAAACAAGGCGCTGGAAGATGTGATCAAGAGTGCCGGCCCCGGCCCGCTGTTCAACAATGCAGCGCAGATCTGGAACCATACCTTCTACTGGAACAGCCTCAGCCCGAACGGCGGTGGCGCACCCACCGGCGCGCTGGCGGATGCCATCAATGCCAAGTGGGGCTCTTTCGACAAGTTCAAGGAAGAGTTCACCAATGCAGCGGTGAACAACTTCGGTTCCGCCTGGACCTGGCTGGTGAAGAACGGCAATGAGCTGGAAATCGTCAACACCAGCAATGCGGCCACCCCGATCACTGACGGCAAGACACCGCTGATCACGGTTGATGTCTGGGAACACGCCTACTACATCGACTACCGCAATGCCCGTCCCAAGTACATGGAGGCCTTCTGGGCTCTGGCGAACTGGGAATTTGCTGCCAGCAACTTCGCAGGCTGAAGTGCCCAGTGAAGTGCTGAAAGTGAAGTGCTGACGCGCTGCGGCCCACAGGGCTGTGGCGGGCAGTAGTACGGCGTGCCTGTCGGGCATGCGCAGAGGCCGCCTTCGGGCGGCTTTTTGTTGCGGGTCACAGCACGCAACGTGAGCGCCTGACGTTTCGCGCAGGCCGTCTGTCTGCTAGCGTGTTCACCCGGAATTGCAGTCATCAGCATCACGTGTATCAAAACAACAACAGGGCCGATACGAGCCTGAAGTGCTTACGGAGAAAGATATGATCAGTTTGCGGGTGGGGTTAAAACGTCTGGCCGGTATCGGCATGATGTTGTCGATGACGCTATCCCTCTGCCTGCCGATGGCCGTTTCTGCGGCGGCGGCAGAGGGTGATGAGGCCAAGGCAACATCGCCAGAAATCCAGGCCATGAACAGCATCGCCGAAGTCGCGATGCAGACGGCGCTGAGGGCCATTCAGGAATCCGGCGGCCTGTACCCGTTTGCCATGATGGCCAAGGCGGACGGTGAGGCGAAGGTGCTGGGTTATCAGGGCGACCAGGAAAGCGCGCCACCGCAGGATCAATGGACTGAGGCGCTGTTCCTGCGTCTGCGTCAGATGGCCGAGCAAGAGCCTGATCTGAAGGTGCTGGTATTGGTGCGTCTGCACGAGGTGACCAGCAAAGACGGCGAGAAGGTCCCCGGGATCTGGGCGCAGGTGGATCACCGTGACGCTGACACATGGGTGTTGTTTCTCCCGTTCCTGCTTAACGAGGCGGGGCGTCATGAAGTGGGGGAGCTCATCTATTACGCCAGCGAACAGCCGATATTTCCGTGATCAGCGCCGGCGCACCAGGCAGCAGCCGGGAACCGGCTGACACGGTGCCGGTCTACGTGCATGCCCCTAAGGGAGCAGGCGCAGGCGCTCCGGGCCTGTTAAGCTCTGCCCGAATCCATTCACTCTCTGCACAGACAGTACACTTATGAATCAGGATCGTGATCTTCCTCTTGGCAATATCAGTGATGTGCCACTGGACGATGACCGCCGGGCCCGTCCCGGAAAACAGGCCGCTCAGGGCGGCGATGCCGCCACAGGCGGCCCTGCTCGCAAATCTGGCGGTGGTGGCGGCACGGGAGGTGGTCAGGGGGGCGGCGAGCCGCCCCGTCGCCCGCGTCGTGCCACGGCCCCGCGCCCCGCAAGCGGGGGCGGAGGGGGTGGCAGCGGCATCTGGATTGCGGCAACAGTGGTGTTGCTGCTGATCACCCTGGGCATGGGCGCCTTCATGTACCAGGAACTGAGCGCGGTACGTGCGCAGATGGATGCCCGTATCAGTGAGTCCTCCGAGCAGCTTGGCAGTCTGGCCTCGCAGCTCTCCGCCACCGATGAAAGCCTGTCCCAGTCATCAGGCCAGGTGGGAGAGCGCCTGGACCTGCACATGAGCGAAATCCGCAAACTCTGGGATGTGACCAATGTGCGTAATCGCCGCTGGATCGAAGAGAACCAGAAAGCGCTGAAGGCCCTGCAGGACAAGCAGACCGCCCAGGAGCGCGTCGTAGCCAGCCTGCGCAGCGATCTGGCGGAGGCGAAGAAAGCCGCCGAAACCGCGCAGGAACAGGCCGCCAAGGCCGCTCGCGACGTGCAACAGGCGAACGTGACGCGCAACCAGATGCAGACACAGATTGACCTGTCCCAGGAGACCCTCAAGCAGCTGGAAAGCCGGGCAACGGCGCAGCAACGAGCCCTGAACGAGGTGCGTGAAGCGCTGAACGCGGGCGGTGATCAGAATCTGCCAGCGCGGCTGAGCGAGATTGAATCCGCCATCAATGCGTTCGATGCCTATCGCCGAGAGGTCAATAATCGCCTGGACGGCCTGGAGCGTCGCTGACACTCGTTTAGCTGGCTGGCCTTGCCAGCCCTGCACGAGGCGGGGCTGGTGATGTGCGGCCTGCGCTTGCAACATGCCCGCCGCTGTTTACAATGCTCGTCACCGCGCCAGTGGTGGAATTGGTAGACACGCCAGATTTAGGTTCTGGTGCCGTAAGGTGTGGGGGTTCAAGTCCCTCCTGGCGCACCATCTGTACATCCCGCTCTGTTGATTTTCCCATCCTTATCCTGAATATTTGTCCAGTAACCGCTCTCTGGCTGTCATACAGCTGTTTTGAGGGCGTTGTGCGGGGGCCGCATGTGCGGCGGGGAATTTTGCAGGGGAAGAAGGGAATGCTGATCAGTAATCTTGAAATCGTGCCGGGCATGCGTGTGCGTCGGCATCTGGGCCTGATCCAGGGCAGCACCGTGCGGGCCAAGCACGTGGGCAAGGACTTCATGGCCGGGCTGAAGAATATCTTCGGGGGCGAACTCACGGGCTACACGGAATTGATGAATGAATCCCGTGAGGCGGCCATGGCTCGGCTGCAGGAGCAGGCCACGGCGCTGGGCGCCAACGCTATTCTGAATGTGCGCTTTGCGACCTCCACCATTGCCGCCGGTGCCTCGGAAATCCTGGTCTATGGCACGGCCGTCGAGCTGGAGCGCATGGGGGTATGATGCTGCCCTATGAGTTGATCATCCTGCTGACGCTGCTGTTGCTGGGCTATGTGTTCGGGCGGCTGGCGGAGCGGCGGCACTATCGCTCGATTCAGGCCCGGGAAGACCAGTATCGCCAGTTGCTGGTGCTGGCCGAGCGCCACTTGCCGCCGGAATACGTGACCGGCCATGAATCCTGCCTGGTGATGGGCAATGTCGTGGTGTCAGTGGATTACTTCAAGATGATGATCGCCGCACTGCGCAATCTCGTCGGCGGCTCCATTGGTGCCTTCGAATCCCTGCTGGATCGGGCGCGCCGCGAAGCGATTCTGCGCATGCAGGAACAGGCCTCCGCCCTGGGAGCTGGCGTGGTCTTCAACGTCAAACTGGAAACCTGCCGGGTGTCTGGCGATGCCTCCCGGGGTGTCGGCTCGGTGGAAGTCATGGCCTACGGCACAGCGCTCTATCCCCGGGCCAACGCATCACGATGACGCCGCTGCCAGACGGCAACCCACGGCTGCCCGAGCACATCAACAACCCGCCGCAGAATGCGTTACTGGAATTCGGCAGCCTGGTCGCGATGGTCGGCCTGGTGATGGCCGGGCTGACGCTGCTACTGGTGCTGCTGGCGGGCCTGCTGGCTCCGCATATCCCGTTTCGCTGGGAGGCGGCTGCGGTGAGCGACCTGCCCCTGGAGGCGCCCTGGCCGCAGGCGGATGCCGCGCTCAACCAACTGGCAGATGAACTCATGGCGAGCATGGACCCGCCGCCTGCCATACCGGTGCAGGTGCGCCTGCTCGACATGCAGACCCCCAACGCCTTCGCCACCCTGGGCGGCCATGTGCTGATTACCCGCGGGCTGCTGGAGACCATCACCTCGGAGAACGGCCTGGCAATGGTGCTGGCCCACGAGATCGGGCATATCCAGCACCGTGATCCGATTGCCGTGCTCAGCCGCAGTGCGGTGATCGGTCTGCTTTGGGCGGCGGTGACGGGCGGCGACAATTTTGCCATGCAGACGCTGTTCGGGCAGAGCGGCGGGCTGACAGCGCTGAGCTTCAATCGGGACATGGAGCGCCGGGCAGACCAGTACGCGCTGGACATGCTGGTGGCGCATTATGGGCATGCGCAGGGCGCGGATGAATTCTTTCTGTCCATTGTCGCGGATCATGAGACCGGAAGTTGGCAGACGCTGTTCCAGTCGCACCCCCTGACCCGGGAACGTATCAAGGCCTTGCAGCAGGCACTCCCGGCGCAGGGCGAGGAGGAGCTGCGACCATTGGCACCGGCGCTGCGCGAGCTGACTCGACAGGATAGCCCTGAGGAGCACTGACTGGATGATGGGCATGGGGAAATGGAAGGGGCTGGTGGTGCTGATGGCGTGTCTGGCAGCAGGTGCTGGCACTGCCGATGAGGCGCTGGTGATGCAATCGGCGGTGCCCATGGACTGGTGGGGCAGCGGCGAGACGGCTGTGGATGTGGCCCGCGACGGTGTTACGGCGGCGGTGGGGTATGCCGACGGACGGGTGGTCCTGTGGAACCTGTCCATGCGTTACCGCATTGCGTCGCTACAGGCCGGTGCCCATGTGATGGACGGTGTGCGCCAGTTACAGTGGCTGGACGACGGCACCCGGCTGCTGGTGACCACCGCCCAGCAGTTTTCCCTGTTCGACACGACCACGCGCACGCTGATGGTCCAGCACCCGATCAGCGTGATGTGGGGCGAGTCGGTGGAGGGCGACAGTGCGCCACTGGTGGATCTGGCGGTCAACCGTGATGGGACACATATTGTCTTCAATGATTTCACTGACGCGGGGCTGTCACGCCCGGATGGCCAGGGGGGCAAAGAGGTCGTGCCCTTGCCTGATGCGGCCGGGGCGCGTCTGGCCCTGAGCCCGGATGGCGCCTGGCTGGCCGTGATGGGGTACGACGAGGTGCGCGTTCTGGCCACCGATACGCTGGCCCGGCGAGCGGCCTGGCCGATCACCTCGGGCGAGCGTCCCTTCTATCCCGGCGGGCTGCGCTTCTCCCCCGACGGGGCGCAATTGCTGGTGCAGACCGGGGTGGCGGGGCGCCCCGGCGCCTGGCTGCTGGAGATAGACAGCGGCGAGCGGCAGACACTGCCGAATGCCCGCGAGCCGCGCTTTATGGCCGACGGGGCGCTGATCTATTTCGATGACAACAGTTGCCTGCAACGCCAGCGACCGGGAGCAGCCCCGGAGGCGTTGCCGGTGACCTGCCGACGTGACAGTCGCGCCGCCTTTGCGGTCACTGATGAAGATGTGGTGTTCAGTGCAGGGCGTCTGGTGCATGCCCCCAGCGGCGCGGTACTCGGTGAACTGGATGCCGTGCCGACCCAGACACGTCTGGTGGGTGTGGATGAAGCGCGCGGCCTGTTGCAGGTGTCGCTGGAACCGGCGCTTTCACATCCGCTGTTTTTCGCTTGGCCCGATCGTGCCATCGGCCCAGTCCCGGAGACGGGCATCCAGGAATGGGATCTGGGTACCGGGGAGCGACGCCCGGCCAGCGGCCCGACGGATCATCCCGACCCGTGGGCCTGCTTTGATGCAGATACCCACCCTGATCGACTGGATGCCAGCGCGCAGCTCAGCGATGGTCGCCTGCTGCTGGCGGCGGGCAACATGGTGTACCAGTGTCAGGATGGCGTCATCACGACCCGGATGCAGCGTAGTGGTCCGCCTGTGACCTGGCTGCGCTTGCGCGAACTGCCCGATGAAGGGCCGGTTCTGTTCCTGAATGACAGCCAGGGTGACCTGGAACTGCTGGCGTGGCCATCGGGCAGGTCGCTGGGGCGCACCCGTATCGACCCGTTTGCCGACGGCAGCGGTTTGCCTTCAATCAATACGGCGCTGGAGCTGGATTTCAACGATGCCGGTGAGGTCTGGATGCTGACCCGTTATGGCCTGTTCGTTGGCGACGCCCGGCAGCTCTATGACGGTGGGGTAACGGCCTCCGGATACGCGCCAGAGCAAGACCGGGTGGCGCTGGCGACAGAGGAGGGGGTGCGACTTTATCAGCCTTCAACGGGTGCCTTGGGCGAGGCGGTGTCCGTGGGGGATTTGCAGATACGCACCCTGCTGTTTGGCCGTCAGCGGCTGTACGCACAAACCAGCGATGCGGCAGTGCATGTGCTGGACATCGAGGCGCCAGCGACGCTGACGTTGCGCGCCAGTATTTACCCGGTGGCTGATCGGGGCTCGTTGATCCTCACCCCCGACGGTGAGTATGCGGCGTCCCGCGATGCGGTCAGCCAGGTCACCCGTCGCGAGGGCATGACATTGCGCGCCTTTACGCTGTTTGATGGTGAGCGTAATCGCCCGGATCGTGTTCTGGCGGCGCTGGGGCATGCGCGGCCGGATTATCTGGCGCAACTGACGCATTTGGTAGCGTTGCGCGAGCAACGGCTGGCCGTGCGCGGTGCCCGGCTGGACGGTGACCTGCTGCCGACCTGGTCCCGCACCCCGCCGCTGGTGCATGACCGCCGCCAACTGGACGTGGCAGTGGGTGGTCCCGACGGCGCGCGGCTGCATCTGTTTGTGGCCAATGTCCGGGCAACGCCGGATGACGGTGTGCCGGTGCGCGGCGGCGAAGCCCGTCATACGCTGTCGTTGATGCCGGGTGAAAACCGGATTACCGCGCATCTGGCGTTGGCTGACGGGGGGCGCTCGGACGATCTGATGGCGCAGGTCTACAGCACGGTCGCCGCTGCGACCCGGCGCACCTTCCTGTTGGGCGTGGGCGTGTCCGAGTACGCTCAGTCGCAGTACGACCTGCGTTATGCCGCCAAGGACATCAAGGATGTGGCTGCGCATTTTGTCACGTTGGAAGGGGAGCATATCGAGACGTTGTTGCTCACCGACAAGCAGGCGACGCGTAGCGCGATACTGCGGGCGCAGCGTTTTCTTGCGCGTGCGGGGCTGGAGGATCGGGTGATCCTGTATTTCGCCGGGCACGGGGTGCTGGCGGATGATGGGATCTACTATTTTGCACCCACTGACATGGACTTTGAGACCCCGGGCCGCCGAGGGGTGCGCTTTGACGAAATCGAAGGCCTGCTGGCGGGCACCCGCGCCCGCGAACGGCTGATTTTTATCGACAGTTGTCATGCGGGGGAAAACGACGATGGCGCGGCGGGGCTGCTGCCTGCGCCCACACTGCTGGCAGGCGGCGACGGTGAGGTGTCGGTGCGTGGGCTGCGGCGTGTTGGTGCTATTCCCGACGACGCGCCGGAGATCGACCGGCCGCTGCTGGAAGATATCTTTGTCGAACTGCGCGAGGGCAGCGGGGCGCATGTGATTGCAGCCTCGGGTGCGATGGAATTCGCGCTGGAGTCGGCCCGCTGGAACAACGGTGTGTTTACCGCAGCGGTGCTGGAGGGGCTGGAAGCCATGGCAGCAGACCTCAACGGCGACCGGCAGATTCGTGTGGATGAACTGCGCCGCTTTGTGGCCGACCGCGTGGCGGAGCGCACGCAGGGGCGTCAGGTGCCGACGGTGCGCGGCAGTAACCCTGCCCTTGATTTCGCTGTTACCCGTGCCACCTTGCCCGAGCAGGAAACCTGGACACTGGGCTTTGGTGATGACGACGCCGACATATCGCAGGCGCAATCGATCGCTTTCAGTGGCGATGGCCGCACGGTCGTCACATTGCAGAAGGAAGAGCTGCGTCGTTTTGATGCAGAGCAGGGCACCTTGCAGGCGCAGGTGCCTTTGTCACTGGCTCAGCCGCGCAGCCTGCAGGTGGACGCCACCGGGCGTTATGCTCTGGTGCTGGCGGACGACTATGAGCTGCAGCGCGTTGACCTGCAGACTGGCGAGCGGGTGGTACTGGGCGGGAGTGATCAGGGCGGGCACCTGGCCCGTGATCCGTTGGTTGCCGCCTTCAGTGCAGATGGGCGGCGAGTGCTGGTGGAAGGCGGTTTCCCCGACCTTGGGGTACGCGTATTCGATGTCGATGCGGGCACCGCACAGACACTGCCGGTGTCGTTACCGGGGTTTATCCGCGGCCTGGCCATCCGGGGTGATGGTGTTCGTGTGGCGGACGAATACGGCATGATCGTCGATCTTGCTCCGGCGACCGGCGGAGAGTGGGCGGAGCAGGCGCGCTGGCAGCTCCCGCAGGATGACGTTCAGGGCTTCGGGCGTGTCAGCAGTTGGTCGGAGCAAGGGCTGCAAGCGCAGCAGATGGTGCTCAGTGCAGACGGCCGTTACCTGCTGCGCGCGTTCCGTCACCACACCGAGAATGTGTACGACACCAATGCAGGCCGCCACTATATCGAAGCCTGGGATCTTGATGAGAAACGCCGTCTCATGGTGCGTGAGGCGAGCGCATTACGAGGTATGGCTGTCACGGCCAACGGGCGGGGTCTGCTGTTCGATGGTGACAGCTACCGTGTGTTGCACCTGCCTGCCGGCACTGAACCGGAATGGCTGTATCGTGGCGATGGCCAGTCTTATATGCCCTGGGCGCTGCACCCGGCGGGCCACACAGTGCTTGGCCCACGCTGGCGTGACCGGGTAGAGCGTTGGCGGATTCGACGTTGAAACTGTTGCGTCCACGGTCAGTGTCCCTCTCACCTTGCAGGAGTGATACAGACAGTGGGGCAGACACAGTGAGACACGTCATGTCAGCAATACTCAGCACCGTGTTGGTATGGCCCGCCATGCTGATGGCCGATGTACCCCATGACGCGCCACACGCATCACCGTTGCCCGAACGGGGGTTTGTCTTCCACACCAGTCTCAGTCTGTCCGAGACGCGAGCGGGTCGAGAGTCGCTGGATGACTGGGGAACTGAGGCATTTCGCGACAATAATCTTGGCTTCACCATCGGCGGTGCTTATCGCCTGACACGCAACATCGCGCTGGATGTGGCGCGCCTGGAGCTGGATGCGGACAGAGTATGGAGTGAGCTGGGTGGGCAGAACATCTACGGCCATGGCTGGCGCTTCACACTGGACGGCACCTGGGCGTTGAACAATGTGGCAGGTGTGTATGGCCGTGCCGGGATGTGGCGCTGGAACATGCGCGTACGGCCGGATTTCGGACGCGGCCGACGATCAATCAGTGGTACAGATCCGGTGGTCGAAGCAGGTATTCGTTTTGGCCCGCGCGCCTCGGTCAATCTGGATATCGGCTACGGCTGGTATCCCATGGATGATCTGGATACGCGTGTGGTGAGCATCGGTTTGCGGTATCACCTGCGCTGATGCGGAGGCAGGACTGTGAGGCGTTGCCCCGGCGTATCGCCTCCGGAGCAACGCCAGTTTGCCGTCTGTCAGTTGGTTGCCAGCACGTAGGCGTTCCAGACGCCGCCGAGGTTGCTGACCTCGATGGTGAACGGGCCTGTCCACCGGGGCTGCCAGGCGCAGTGTTCTCTGTCATTCCAGGAGACGGATGCACAGATGACATTGCCGTATTCATCGTAGATGACCAGATCCAGGTCGGTATCGCCGTCGCCGACCAGCGCGACTTCCGCCGGCTTGCCGCCTTCGAAGTAGACGTCGGTGTAAACCACCTCTGAGTGTGCAGGCACAATGTCCTGAATCATTCTTGCGCCGCCGACCAGCCCGCGCGGCCGCACTTCAGCAATGAGGGTGCTGTCGACCAATGCCAGCAGGGCCTCGTCATCGCCGGCAAATTCACGTGCCATCTCCAGCATGTCTGCGGCGGAGAGATGTTCGGCGGGGGTGTCCTTCTCACCGTTTGCGTCACTGGCTGCAGCAGCCTGGTCTCGCTCTCCGTGGGTGACCTCGGCTTCAAGCGTTTCCGTGGCGACGCGCGCCCTGATCTTGGCTGCCTGGGCAAGCATCGCTGCATCTTCATCGGCGATGGCCAGCTGCGCCAGATGTGAACTCAGCTGCAGCAAGGAGAGGGCTTCACTCTTGGCTTCGGTCTCAGCCGCCTGCTCCGGTTTCCCCGTAACAAGGTTGGCGTCGTTTGTGTCCTGTGTATTGTCGGCACACGCCCCCAGCAGGCTGGCACCGAGCGACAATGCGATAACGCGTAGCAATGCATGCATGACTTATTCTCCTGAATTTTTATTAATCATCGACAAATCGTGAAACAGGCAAGCCGCAGGCAGCTGTGGAGGGTGCAGGGATGAAGGCGGGAAGGGTTGCATCCGTTGCATCCGGGAAGAGCACAGTGCGTGCTCTGTCGATTGGAGCAGAAAGCCGGGATGAAAGAAAGTGTGAAATGGTTCAGCTATTGCGAATGAACTGCACCACATTGCGCACGTCCTCCCGGGCTTCCGGGAGCCAGGGGAGGATGATCGGCCAGACATGGAACAGGCCCTCTCTGGCAATCCAGGTTACCGGCACCCCGGCTTCCTCGGCTTTGGCGCGCACGGCCTGGGCATCGCTGTAGAGACATTCCTCCGTGCTGACGGTGATCATCAGCGGCGGCAGGCCGGTGTAATCGCCCAGTGACGGTGACGCGTAGGGGTTGTCGCGGTCTGCCGGTGACATGTAGATATCGGACACGGTGCGAACCAGCGACGCGGACAGCATGCAGTCCGTTGCGTTGTTGGCATCAACGCTGGGGCCGCGACAATGACCGTCGGTGGCGGGCGAAAAGGTCACCGCACAACGGGGCCGGGGCAGCTTGCGATCCCGGATTGCCAGCAACAATGCCAGGGTCAGGCCGCCGCCAGCCGAATCTCCGGCAATGACGATGTCGTCAGCGTTACGGCCTTCGGCCAGCAGCCACTCGTAGGCCTCGATGCAGCGATTGATACCGGCAGGGAAGGGGGATTCCGGCGCAAACGGGTAGCGTGGCAGATAGACCTCGGCGTCGAGATCACGCGCCAGCCGACCGGCCAGGTTGTGATAGGTGCGCGTGACACCGGCAATGTAGGCACCGCCGTGGATATACAGAATGGCCATGGCGGGCTTGGCCACCGTGACCAGGTCACCGCTGAAGCCGCCGGTCTCGATGGTGCGCAGACGCACGCCCCGGGGCAACAGTGTCAGGCCCGGTGTGTGGTTGAAGGTTTTACGCAGGTGTTTGATCAGCGCTTCGGGGGGCAGGTCCTCGCGGCGCACCATACGGCGGGAAATGCGCTTTATCAGTCGGGCGGTCAGGCTCGGCAAGGTGATTCTCCGTGAGTGATGATTGCGAGAACTTACCTTAGCGGTGCGCTGGCTCGCTGGCGACAACTGATCGGGCCAATTTATCTTGCTATGGGTGCTCGTGCGAGATGGGTGCTCGTGTGAGGGGAACAGCAGAAACCACCATGGCGCATTGAATGACCAGGGTGGTTTCTGCGTCGCTACGTTCAGGCCGCGTTTTTCTCAGCGTCCGTCACGGTTTCCAGCAGGGTGTCGATCTGATCGAGGAACGCGCGGTTGTCGTGATCCCACGGGTGGAAGCCCGGCTTGAACCAGTCGAACCAGTCACCGACGGCCTTGCGCAGTGTGCCCGGATTGCCCCACTGATAGCGGAACGAGGTGACCCAGCCTTTCAGATTGAACAGGCCACCTTTACGGCGCACGTTTTCGAAATAGTACGGGTAGAGAATGGCCAGAAAGATGGTGGTGGCGATGACCAGTGAAGAGGTGCGCAGCAAGTAGCCGGGCAGGGTCTTGCCCATGACTTTGGTGTAAACATCGAACGCCACCGCCTTGTGCTCGGTTTCTTCCAGCGCGTGCCAGTTCCACAGGGCAACAAAGCGTGGATCAGAATCACCCAGTGTTTCAGGGTTGCGCAGCAATGAGTCGGCGAGAATGGCGGTCAGATGCTCCAGCGCTACCGTTGCCGCAAGCTGGAATTTTTTCGGCGTGTATTTCTGCAGATTATTCAGCAGCATCAGCACGAACTTTTCCTGCGCTACAGCCGGCACGCCCGCATTCTGCAGCAGCTCGTTGAGTTCCTCGTGCTCGCGCCCGTGCATGGCTTCCTGGCCGATGAACGCGGTAACCGCTTTCTTCAGCTCCGGGTCATCAACCTGATCACGAAAGGCGCGGACGGAATCAATGAAGAAGCGCTCGCCCACCGGAAAGAACAGGCTCATGGTGTTGAAGAACTGCGCGACATGCATGCCGGCTTCGTGCCAGTCAGTGGCCTTGTCAGCAGGCAGATTGAATTTGAGATCGCGACGGATCGGGAGGATGGCCATGTTCATGGTGTGTTCCTCTGATGATTGTGACATTGCTCAATGGTACATTCGGGTATGGGGTCGCGCCACCCCCAAGCAAGCGTCCGGTTGGCTGTAAAGACCGTCCTTCACGGGCCGCACAACCAACCGGTCTGATGTCGCCAGGCAGGGTGGGCAGGACGCACTTGGGCGGGTGAGAGATGGGAGGGTCAGAGAAGCTCTTCGGCGGCTTGCTGCACCAGGTTGATCAGGCGTTCCGGCTGCGTGAAGCAGCGCTCGTGATGGGCGCGGGAGAGGGCATAGAACTCGGCGCTGAGCAGGTCGTAGAGGGCGCGCGGGCTGTATTCCGCCGGGTCGACCAGCAGACGCAGCCCGAATGCGGGGTAGTCCAGGTTCTGGTGTCCGGCGGCCTTGAGCAGGTCTGGCACCCAGCCTTCGGGGGACATTTCGCTCTGGAAGCGGAGGTTCTGGTATTCCATGGCCGCCTGCAGGCGCTGCGGGTCCACGACCTCGATATAGTTGCCCACCACCAGCTTCAGCAGGCTGTCCAGGCGCCGCCAGACGACGGCCTTTTCCGCGTCGGAGTAGCCGTTCCAGTTCACCACTTCGTGGGCAAAGCGCTTGCAGCCCCGGCACACGGTGTCGCCAAAGACCGTGGAGCAAACACCGATACAGGGAGTGCGGACACGTTTGAGAGTCATGGCGGAAGTGTAATCCAGACAGGTGGGGAGACACTACAGGCGCGCTTGTGAAGGGCGGATAAATCGGCGATAGTTATCACAGAGAGAATAATAATAAGAGAATCACCATGATACGTCGTGCCCTGCCCCTGACGCTTGTGCTGTTGATGGCGCTCAATCTGGTCGCCTGCTCAATGGCCGTGCCTCGCACTCCCGGCGCCTTTATCAAGGCCGCCAGCGGTAATACGTTTGAGCCCATGGATACCCTGGACCCCCGGAACGCCATGGTCTACATCTACCGGCCCGGTAATCAGTGGGGCTATGAGGAAGTGCAGGCGCCAACCTTCTTCATCAACGAGCAGATGCTGTTTGGCCTCAAGAGTGGTGCCTATACCTGGCTGGAGCTGCACGGGGGGGAATATGACGTCTATGCCCGCCGGCCTTTCGGGCTGCTGTTCCTGAAAACGATCTTCGAACTGCCCATGGCGGTCAACGGTGGCGAAACCTACTACTTCCGCTATTCCGAAGATCAGCCTCTGGATACCGCACGATTGGGTATCGATCCGGAGCGTTATGTCCAGGCGGGGCCCTTGCAGCAGGTGCCTGAGGCGTTGGCGTTACAGGAGATCCGCAACCTGCGGCTGGATCAGGCGGGTGTCTATTACGGCGGCGATGCCTATCGCGAGCCGCGCTGGGCGCCATTCCAGACGCTCGAGTAATCCCGGGTTCTGGTGTGTCGTCAGCCCCGCCTGAGGCGGGGTGAATGCGGCTGTCTCAGGACAACATCTCAGGGTAACGTGGCAGGCGGGATGTCCAGCCCCTGCTCGGTAAACCGTCGCTTGGTCTGCAGCAGTTTCTTCCATTGCTCGACGTATTCGGGCAGGGCCGGCGTGCTCATGTTCATGCCGGTCATTTCCTGGACCGCCTGCGGGCTGATGGATTTGCCGCCATACATGTGCACGACCCGCAGCAGGGCATGGGTATGCAGCTTGCCCTGGGCGTCGAAGCGCTGATCGTAGTACATGTACTTGTCATCCCAGCCCAGCACCCGGGTGCTGACAGCAAAGTGCTGATACGGGCGCAATTCGCGCACGTAGGCGATCTCTGCATTGGCCACGACAACGTTACAGCGCGCCTCGATCATGCTGTTGAGCAGCCCGGTGCACACGGAATGCTCCAGCCGGCAGCGGTCCATGAACTTCAGGTATTTCGCGTTATTCAGGTGCAGGTTCAGATCGAGATCCAGCAACCCCACGCGGAACTCCATCGACACCGTGTCGAATATGCCATGCGTCGGCGGCCGTTTCCGGCGTCTCGCGGCACTTATCAATTCAAACATCCAGCCTCCTCCCCCGAACGGGTGATCCTCCCGTACGAAACGTTCCGCAGTATAGCTACCTTTATGGCCCGATGTCAGGGTGCTATCAAGGTCTTCTTTGTTGTGCTTTTCATGTCACCTTGTGGTCGTTCCGGACAGTGGCCCCCCGGGCACCGGCATGTATACTCCCGAACCTGTGACTGACCGGTTCCACCGGCAGCAACTGATTGACCCATTTCAGGAGAGCTTGATGGACATCGCAAACACCATAGCGGTCATTACCGGCGGGGCGTCCGGCCTCGGACAGGCCACCGCCGAAGCCATCGTCGCCAAAGGCGGCAAAGTGATGATTCTGGACCGTGATGAGGCCAAAGCGGCCCAGGTCGTGGCAGATCTCGGTGAGCGGGCAGCCTACGTGGTCTGCGACGTGACCGATGCGGCCTCTGTGGAAGCCGCGATCAAGGCCACCACGGACAAGTTCGGTAGCCTCAACGTGTGCGTCAACTGCGCCGGTGTCGGCTCTGCCATGAAAACCGTCGGGCGGGAAAACAAGCCCCACGACCTGGGCGTGTTCGAGATGGTGGTCAAGATCAACCTGATCGGCTCCTTCAATGTGCTCCGTCTGGCGGCAGCGGCGATGGCCGAAAACGCGGCAGGCGACGACAATGAGCGTGGCCTGATCGTCAACACGGCATCTGTGGCGGCCTTTGACGGCCAGGTCGGCCAGGTCGCCTATTCGGCCACCAAGGGCGGCGTTGTGGGCATGACGTTGCCGATCGCGCGGGATCTGGCGCCGCTGGGCATTCGCTGCAACACCATTGCACCGGGTATCTTCAACACGCCGCTGATGAATGCCGCGCCAGACAAGGTCAAGCAACCGCTGATCGAGATGACGCAGTTTCCGAAACGCCTGGGCCACCCGCCGGAATTTGCCGCGCTGGTCTGCCACATGATCGAGAACAGCTTCATGAACGGTGAAACCATCCGGCTGGATGGTGGCATCCGTATGCAGCCACGCTGATACCGTCGCGCTGAGATATGGCGTATGCCGACCCGGTCCTGCCATGAGCGACCGGGTCGCCAACAGTGGTTCCTGCCCATCATGACTATTCGGTCACAAAATGGCGTAATATCCTGACACAATCTTTCAAGAGCACATGCTTATGGTTGTGGTCTCACACTGCTAGTGTCGTCTTTGGCGATGATCTGAATACAGGTCTCAACACGGTAGGAGCCACGTCCCATGCTGCTCAAATATCTGAATGAACTGGATCGCGCAGTGAAAGCCGCTCGTGAACACCCCGGGCTGGAAGAGTACAGCCGCTGCGCGGAATGTGCTGATGTGCTGAAGGATTACCTCAGTGGTCAGATGGAGCCGGTGCGCAAGCGCGGCACCGAGATCATGGATGACCTGCTGCCAGAGCAGTTTGATGACTGGGTGGCACAAGTCGGTGCCGCACGCCTTGGCGCAGTGCGCTCACAGGCCGCCCATTCACAGGCGGTGTATCAGGCACGTCATCACTGAGGTCTGAGGAAAGCAGGCGGGCAGCGCCTCAGAGCTGCCGCGCGCGTTGCTGCGCCAGCGCTTCCTTGCGCTCATCTTCGAACAGATCCGGTTGCTCCGGTGCGTTCATGTCCCGCAGACGTACACCGATGCCTACCAGGCGTGCGGGCTCCCCGCGACGTTCCCACAGGGCTTCAAGCAGTCGGCCAAAGCCCGTTTCCTCGAGATTGTCCCCCGGCCCGTCACAGGTCGCTTGGCTGAAATCCTGATAGCGCACCTTGGCAGTCAGCCCCTGGATCATATAGCTGTGATCCAGTTGGTCCAGACGCCTGCGCAGCCTGTCCAGCAGGTCCGGCAGTTGCCCTTGCCAGTGGCGCAGGCCCGGCAGGTCATCGGCGAAAGTCTTTTCCACACTGACTGATTTGCGCCGCCGGCCGCTTTGCACCCGCCGATCATCCTCGCCCTGGCTCAGATGCCACAGGCGCTCACCGAAACTGCCGAAATGCTGGCTCAGTGCGAGCCGCCCGAGCCCCTGTACGTCGGCGCAGGTTTTCACGCCCAGTGCCTCCAGTTTGCCAGCCGTTACCCGGCCAACACCGGAAAGCCGTTTCACCGGCAATGTGCGGACGAATGCCTCTACCTGCTCCGGACGAATCACGAAGAGCCCGTCGGGCTTGCGCCAGTCACTGGCGATCTTGGCCAGAAACTTGTTGGGGGCCACCCCGGCCGACACGGTAATGCCCACCTCCTTGCGGACTGCTGCACGGATCGCCTCGGCGATGCGCGTGGCACTGTTGTTGAAGTGGGTGCAGTCGGTGACATCCAGATAGGCCTCATCCAGCGACAAGGGTTCTATGTGCGGGGTGAAACGCCGGAATATCTGGCTGATGGCGGCGGACACCTTGCGGTACTTGTCGAATTGCGGTGCCAGGATGACCAGCTCCGGACACAGCCGCAGTGCCTGGGAGGATGCCATGGCCGAGCGCACCCCGAAGTGTCTGGCCTCATAATTGCAGGTAGCAATCACACCCCGCCGCCCCGGGTCACCGCCCACCGCCACGGGCCGACCGCGCAGGCGCGGATCATCGCGCACTTCGACGGCGGCATAGAAGCAGTCGCAGTCGACGTGGATGATCTTGGTGGTGGTCCCGGAAACGGTCATATCGGATGCGTTCGTTGTGGGCAGATCGAACCGTTACGGCAACAGATCGGTATCATCATGGCGATAGGGTGGTGTGCAGGCACACAGCACAACCAGTGTGTCGGTGCCGGTATTGTGCAGCCAGTGCGGAGTGCCGGGCGGAATGCAGACGGTGTCACCTGTCGCGACAGAAAATGTGTTGTCGCCCAGCATCATGCGACCGTTGCCGGCAGTGATATGGTAGATTTCCTCGCTGGTGCGGTGCTGGTGGCGTAACGTCCTGGCGCCGGGTGCGACCCGGGCTTCCGCCAGCGACTGGCGCGCAGCGCCAAGCCGGGCATGCTGGTCCGGATGCATCAGTTCACGGATCTGCGAGTCATCGCGGGTCACGAAGGCGTTGATATCAGCGTAACGGGTTTTCATGACAGCCTCGGTCAGCAGTGGCTTGGGGCGGCAGTACAAGGATATAGCACGTGGCAGAAAAAGCAGCGTCCATGAAAGGGTGGCCAACACGCACCCAGGTTCTGATCATTGGCGCCGGGCCTACCGGGCTCACGTTGGGTATTGCATTGCGGCAGCGCGGCATCGAGTGCCTGGTCATCGACAAGCTGCCGGCGCCCTTGCCCTGGTCGCGCGCGCTGGGTCTGCATGCCCGTACCCAGGAGATTCTGGCCGCGCTGGACGTACTGGATGCGGTCACCGCGCGCAGTCTCAAGCAGCGTGCCGTGAGCGTGTACGGCGATCGCGGCCCCCTGTTCAGCCTCGACCTGACCGTCCTGGATGCCCCGTATCCCCATGTGTTGTCCTGCCCTCAGGCGGAAGTCGAAGAATGCCTTGCGGCACGTTTCGCGGCGCTGGGCGGCATGCTGGTGCGTGACTGCGAGCTGCTGGACTTCCGTCAGGACGAAGGCGGGGTGGAGGCACGGCTGCACTGGGCAGCACAGGAGCGGTTTCTGCGCGCGGACCTGATGGTGGGTTGTGATGGCGCGGCATCAAAGGTCCGGGATCTGTTGGGTATCAGCTTTGATGGTGAGCGCTATCCGGATCATTTCGTGCTGGCAGACCTGGACATCGACTGGCCCCTGGCACGGGACAGCTCCCACGGCTTCCTGCTCGGGGATGGTGCCCTGATCGCGATCCCGCTGCCCGATGGCTGGCGCCTGATCATCAACCAGACAGATGATGAAGATCTGGCGCCACAACTGGATCTGACACCGTTCCGTGATCGCCTGGCGCAATGCGATGCGCATTTCGAGGGCGTCACACCGGTGCTGGGCGAACCGCGCTGGTTGAGCCGCTTTTCCATTCACCGCCGGCTGGCGGGGCGTTATCGCCGCAATCGCGTGCTGCTGGCCGGTGATGCCTGCCATATCCAGAGCCCGCTGGGCGCACAGGGTATGAACACGGGGATCGGCGACGCCTTCAATCTGGGCTGGAAGCTGGCCGCCTACCTGCAAGGCCATGGCGACGGCCGCCTGCTGGACAGCTACGAGCAGGAGCGCCGTCCAGTGGCCCGGCAGATGCTGGCAGCTGTGGATCTGCTGTCACGCAGCTCCTTCGCTCGTGCGGCGCCGTTGCGTCATCTGCGTAACGGTGTGCTGCGCTTCGCCGGCAGCCGCCCGCAACTGGGCGCGCGGCTGGTGCGTCGCGCCAGCCAGCTGGATGTGAATTACCGCAACTCGCCCATCGTGACAGCCAGCTCAGGGGCCCAGACAGGGCGCCGGCAGAACGGCCCGGAGCCCGGTGACCGGATGCCGGATGCGGCGTGGCGGGCTGCGGCGGATGGCCGGCCGGGACGATTGCACGAATGCCAGCGCGGAGGCGCGTTTCAACTGCTGATACAGCTGCCGGCGGCGACCGAGCTCGACCACGCTGCGGTACTTGCGATTTATGCGCTGCTGGCGAGATTGCCGGAGGAGTTTGGCCACTTGCTGGGGATTCAGCTCATCGCTCCGGATGGCGCCTGGCCGGATAAACTGCGCGATCTGCTGGACCGGCCGGCCCCTGGCGCGGCGCCAGGGCTATGGATTGCCGAAGGCGAAGGCGTGACACGTCATTTTGGCAGTGAGGGCCAGCTGTGGCTGATGCGCCCGGATGGCCACCTGGCCTTTCGCGGGCCACTCACCGATGCCGACGAGCTGATGCATTATCTTGCGGACATGCACCGTCGTTGAGGGACTGTTGGCCGGATCAGCAGTCCGGCTTTCTGCGGTCTGCTGACCGACGCCGACGGGTTGGTGGGTTACCGGGCCGACCTGATGGCGCGGCGTGACTGACGTCGGGGCCCTGGTCGGGGCCATATAGTCGGGGCCAGAGTCTGGCCCATAGTAGCGGCCAGGCGAGCAGCAGCCAGCCGATGCTGAAGCCACTGGATGAGCCTGTTCCGGTGGCGCCTGTTTCTGTTTCCGGTTCAGAGGCCGGGGCGTCGTTGGGCTCGTCCGGTGTGGGAGCGGGCATCTTGCCACTCAGGATGGCGTCAATCCAGTCGCGGTAATACGCCACGTTGGTATACACCCCTGGTGGATTGGGGTTGCCACATTCAGCAGTGCCGAAGCTGGTAATGCCGATGGATATCGGTGCTTCTGTGTCCGTGTCGATCAGCAGGGGGCCGCCACTGTCGCCAAAACAGGTGTCCTGGCCATCGGTTGCCGTTTCGGGTGGATCGGTTTCGGCGGCGCAGACCATCTTCTCACTGATATGCGTGCCGCCCCAGGCCTGGTTACACTGCCAGCGCAGGATATAGTCCAGAGACACTTGCTGCAGCGTTGAGGCCACCTGGCCATCCTCGGTCTGACCCCAGCCCAGCGCGGTGGCGATGTCATCACGCTCGGACTCGGTCAGCGTTTCCAATGTGGTGATGGTGCTCTGGTCGGCCAGGCCAGGAAATACGGTGAGGGTGGTGGCGGCATCGTGCAGCCGTAGCAGCGCGATATCATCGCTCAGGTCATTCTTCGAGTATTCATCGTAATCGGGGTGGATGATGATCTCTGCCGCGAAGGTCTGATAGCCGCTGAGGCTGTCCGGGGCGTCGACCCGGTCATAGGCGATACGTATGTCCTGTGCCTGTAAGGGTGGGTTTTCGTCAGTATTGAACAGGCAGTGAGCTGCCGTCAGCACATAATCTTCGTTGATCAGAATGCCGCCGCACCGGAAGACCCTGATGCTGCGCCCTCCGGGGGGCGAGGCAGGGTCTACGACGGCCAACAGCGCCATCCAGGGCCAGACGCCTTCCTCCGCATCGTCGCCCCCGTAAATGTAGGGCGTGACGGAGGCGCCTGCCGCAGAGCAGAGCATGGCTCCGCTCAAAAAGAGCAGCGTTGCAAAAGGACGCTGTCGTGGGGTGCGCATATGGAATACCCGAGCCAGTCACTGATAAGCCCATTGTAGTGGTATTTCTGAGTTGCTGGCGTGACGGCCTGCCCAGCGGCGGTATGTGCATGGGTTGACCACAGGAAGGTGGCGGACTAGATTGGCAATATATGCCAATGCGTGAAGAGGCACCCCCATGCCGACCCGAAATGTCGTGATTACTGACCACCAGGCTGAGTTGATCGAACAGCTGGTTGAAAGCGGCCAATACCAGAACGCGAGTGAAGTGCTGCGCGAAGGGCTGCGGCTGGTGGAGGAGCGCCGGGCAGAATATGCCTGCAAGCTGGAGGCCCTGCGAACGGCGTTGCAGGAAGGCCTGGAGGACATCGAGGCGGGGCGTTACACCACCTTCGAGTCTGCAAGTGCATTGGCTGACGATTTCCGTGCAGAAGCCGCAGCCATCATTGCGGAAGTGGCCGAAGCGCAAAAGAATCAGGCATGAGCATCGTCTGGACGGTGCGGCAAACTGCCAGTGCCAGGGCGGACAGGGCCACGATCATTCGCTGGACCGCGACACGTTTTGGCGTCCGCCAGGCCGCGATATACGCCGAAACCATCGCGTTGGCACTCGCCGCGCTGGAAGCGGGGCCCGATACGCCGGGCGCTCGACGGCGGGACGACCTGCCCGGGAATGCCCTGACGCTGCATGTCGCCAGACAGGGCCGTAAAGGGCGCCATTTCATTGTTTTTCGCATCGGTGGCAAGCACGTCATCGATGTGCTGCGCATACTCTATGACGGTATGGACCTGGCCAGGCATGTCGATTAAGGCAGCGCCCTGATTCGGGGTGCGCGTCGCCATAAAATCATGATGATCAATACCAGCCCGCCCCAGGGGGCGCCGCCGCTGTTGCCCATGCGCAGCAGCGGTGTCTCGGTATCCGGATATTGCAGCGCTACGGTGGCCTGGGTCTGGCCGGCGCCGAAGCTGCCGCCGGGGACGTCTGCCGCCAGTTGCAGGTCGCGCGGCAAACCATCCAGTGAGGACAGTTGCAGTGTCATGGTGTGGTGGTCGCCCGGGGCGAGTGCGGGTGCTGGACAGAACAGGCCCTCGGTGGACTGGGTGCATTGCAGGGCATTCATGTTCAGCAGTTCTGTTGCGGGTGGCAGAACGATGCTCAGGCCGGCGTCGTTGCTGGTGACATGGGTGGAGAGGTTTTCGATGCGTGTGGTGACGTTGGCTCGGCGCTGCTGATGGATAAATGTGCCCTGGACCAGCCCTGGCGCCACCAGATTCAGATCGGGTTTGTCGGTGAGGAAAAGGCGCACGGCGGGGCGGTTGTTACTGCTGCGGTAATCGTGTTCCTGAGTGGCCAGTTGCAGCGACAGGGTAACGGTCCTGTCTTTTTCGCCGGACGGCAAGGAAGAGAGGGTGACCCGGCCGGTCAGCCCCTCGTCTTCAGGGTTCAGCGGTGCCTGGCCGGACAGGTCACAGAGGCCATCGGGGCAGGTTGCGCCCTCCAGGGTCAGAGCCATGGTGTCCTCGTCATCGCCGGCCAGGGCCAGACTCAGGAGCGTGGCGGGATTGGCGAGGCTGTCATTGCGCACGGTGAAATCAATGACGTAGCCCTCGGCAGGCAGCGTATTGGCGGGCAGCGAGTGATAGCGCGGAATCTCGATGGCTGCGTCAATCAGCGGGCGTGACATGACGCCTTCCGGTGGCGCTGCCGTGACGCTCTCGATCCAGCCGATCATGTCGGCGGTGCTGGTGTAGCCGCTGGGCACATGCGCCAGGCCGCAGCCCTGGCTTGAGCCGAAACTGGTCAGGCCGACAATCACGGGCTCATCCGGCGTGCCCACCAGCAGCGGGCCGCCACTGTCGCCCCGGCAGGTGTCCTGGCCGAGCTCGGCATCGAAGGGCGGGTTCGGCTCGCCGGCGCATACCAGTAGGGATGTGTCTGCGCTGAACCAGAAATTGCCGCACGCCTGGCGGCTGACGTAGTCCAGTGCGACCTGCTGGAGTGTTTCTGAAATACCTGAAGAAGGCGCTGTTTCGCCCCAACCCAACGCGGTCATGCGGTCGTCGCGGTCGAGGGGGGAGGCGGCTTCCAGCGTCTGTACGAGGGTGTCGTCAGCCAGATCCGGATAGCGGGTCAGGAGCGGGGCATCGCTGATCGGGATCAGGGCGATGTCGTGACCCATGAGCAGGTTACGGAAGTCAAAACTGCCATGAACGATCATCAGGCCGCTTGCTTCGTCGCCTGAGCCGGCTGGCGGGAACTGTCCGTTCGGGAAAGTGGGTGCCTGATAGAAAAGCTCGGCAACGGACGCATCCACCCGGCTACCTGGGTTGCCCTCCTTGACCAGACAATGCGCTGCGGTAAGTGCCCAGTCTGGAGAAATGACCTGGGCGCCGCAGAAGCCGTTAGTGCCATCGTTAAAAGTGATACGTAGTGCGGTTACCCATCGCCAGTCATCGGCGATGGCGTCGTCACCGCCGAAAATGCGTGTGCTGATCTCACTGGCATGGGGCTGGCCCGGGAGTGTGAGCCCGGCAATCAGACCGATGCAGCAAACAAGTGAGGCAAGGCGCATGGGGTGACCTTTTCCGGGTATCAGCCAGCCGTTTTTCCCGAGTGTAACCCGCTTGGTGCTGCTTCGGGTGAAGAACCGGTCAGGGCCTCAACGGCGGTGCGTGAATCAGCTCACGCAGGTCCGTGTCACTGCGGCGACTGTCACTGCGATGAAAGGTTGCCGCCAGGTGGTCGAGTACCAGCTCCAGGCTGGTTTCCCGTGGCACGGCAGTCATGACCGCCGTGAAGGGCGGGCTGACGTCGCGCAGGCTGGTGAGCACGCGCTCTGCATTGGCGATAGCGGTATCTGGTAGCAGCAGCGCCAGGCACTCTTCGTCAGCACGGGCGCCGATATCGCTGCGGCGCAGGCGCTGGGAGAGGGCGTTGGCCAGGGTTTCCAGGTCCGCCGGGTCACGGGGGCGTAGCAGCACGGCGGTCAGCGGGCTGGACAGGCGTTCGTGCAGTGGCAGCAGCCAGCCAGCGGTGTGCGCCAGCGCCATGCGGCTGATCAGCCCTGTCCGGGGGTCCTGCCAGGTGGCTTCCTGGGTGAGGCGCGTGAGCTCCTTGTTGCGGTAGAGCAGCAGGCCGAAATAGAGCGCACAGGTCATCATCACGGCCAGCAGGAACAGGCTGCTGGCGGCGAGCGGCGCTTCGGACTGTTGCAATCGCAAGGGCAGCACTACGGCCAGCACCACGGTGGCGCCGATCAGGCTGTACAGGAAGCGGGGCAGGCCGTTAAGCAGCCCGGTGCTCAGTACGGCGACAATCATCAGTGCCAGGGTCGGCGGTGGCTCGCCGGGGTCGAGCAGCAGCAGTACCCCCAGCGCACCCAGATCCACCAGGTTGGCGAGAATGCTGCTACCGGTAAAGGGCCGGAAGAACAGACCCGCATGCACCATCAGGTAGACGATGATCAGCAAGCCGGTTATTGCGATGTGCAGCGGCACGCGCAATGAAGGCAAGGCAATGAAATACAGCGCCACAAGCAAGGCAAAGAGGCCGCGCGCGGCAAGTTGCAGTACATGGCTGCCGCGTTCTGTGGCAAGCGAGTCGGGCAGTTTCATATGCAGTCTTGGTCTGGGTTATTGATGCATGGCGTGGTGCGAAGCGTTCCCCGTGCGGCATCGGGTTGCCGCTCAGGTATGTTGCGTCATCGCGGCGGCTCCGGCAAGACGAAGACGTCGTCAACGCACTGATGCGAGGCTGCCAACTGTCATCTTGTGATCACACGGGTCATGATCAATGATGGTGTTTCACCGCCTGCGGGCGTGAGCTGACTGCCGGGAGACATGCTGTTGAACGATCTCGATATTCATGCGCCGTTGCGCGAAAACGTGCGCCAGCTGGGTGAGATGTTGGGCCAGACGCTGCGCGCGCAAAAGGGCGAGGCCCTGTACGAGCTGGTAGAGCGTATTCGTCAGGTGGCCGTGGAAGCCCGCGCCAGCGGCGTCGTGGACATGAGCCGTCTGGGTGCGGTTTTGGCACCGCTGGACGAACAGCAATTGCTGGATGTGGCACGGGCGTTCAGTCAGTTTCTCAACCTGGCCAACCTCGCCGAACAGCAGCACAGGGTGCGGTTGCGACGTCAGCGTCAGGGCTACGATGCGGACAGCGTGAACACGGAAAGCCTGCGCCAGGTCATACAGCGCTTGCTCGACGCGGGTCACGCCGCCGAGGCGGTGCGTGAGGTGTTGGGCAGCCTGTCGGTGGAGCTGGTGCTGACAGCCCACCCCACGGAAGTGTCCCGGCGCACCCTGATCCGCAAATATGACCGCATGGCGGTGCAGCTGGCGGCACTGGATCGCCAGGACTTGAGTGATGAGGAGCTGGATCAGTGCCGCGAGACCTTGCGCCGCAGCATTCTGTCCGCCTGGTGCACGGATGAAATCCGCCGTGAGAGGCCGACCCCGGTGGATGAGGCGAAGTGGGGCTTCGCTACCCTGGAGCAGTCCCTGTGGCAGGCGGTCCCGGATTTTCTGCGTGAGCTGGATCAGGCCGCCGCCGAGCTGCTGGGTGGGCCCATGCCGGTGGCTGTGGCGCCGATTCGCTTTGCCTCCTGGATGGGGGGTGACCGGGATGGCAATCCCAATGTCACGGCGGCGGTGACCCGCGAGGTGTTGCGCCTGGCGCGCTGGATGGCGGCCGATCTGTATATCCGTGACGTGGAAGAACTGCTGGCGGATTTCGCCATGCACGAGGCATCAGAGGAACTGCTGGCAGTGACCGGATCAAGCCCCGAGCCTTACCGGGTGATTCTGCGGCAATTGCGGCAGGCGTTGCGCAATACACGGCGGCACATCGAGGCGCAGTTGAACGGCGAAGACAGTCCCGGCGAAGACATCATCGACAGCGCCGATGGATTGCTGATGCCACTGCAGCTGATCGACCGCTCGTTGCGCCAGTGCAATATGGCGCAACTGGCGGAGGGCGCGTTGCGCGACACATTGCGCCGTATTCATGCCTTCGGTATCACGCTGTTGAAACTGGATATTCGTCAGGAATCATCCCGCCACAGCGCGGCAGTGGATGCCATGACCCGGTATCTGGGGCTGGGCAGCTATCTGGCCTGGGATGAAGCGGCGCGTCAGGCCTTCCTGCTGAAAGAGCTGGCCGGCAAGCGACCGCTGGTGGATGCACGTTTTTATCGCAGCGAAGAATGCAGTGATGAGGTGCGCGAGGTGCTGGCGACCTGCGAGGTCATCGCGGATGAGGCGCCCGGCGCGTTGGGCGCCTATGTGATTTCCATGGCGACCGCGCCGTCGGATGTGCTGGCGGTGATGCTGTTGCAACGGCAGGCCGGCGTAGAGCAGTTCATGCGCGTTGTACCGCTGTTCGAGACCCTCAGTGATCTGCAGCAGGCTGAGCAGACCATGCGTGAGCTGATGGCGGTGGATGCCTACCGTGAGCGCGTGCGTGGTGGCCAGGAAATCATGATCGGTTATTCCGATTCCGCCAAGGATGCCGGTTTCCTGGCGGCAGCCTGGGCACAGTATCAGGCGCAGGAAAAACTCACCGCACTGTTTGCCGAACATGATATTCCGCTGACACTGTTCCACGGTCGCGGTGGTTCAGTGAGCCGCGGCGGCTCGCCCACCCGCATGGCGTTGCTGTCGCAACCACCGGGGTCCGTGGCCGGGCGCATTCGCGTTACCGAGCAGGGCGAGGTGATCCGCTTCAAATATGGTTTGCCGCAAGTGGCGATCCACAACATGGAACAGTATGTGGCGGCCACGCTGGAGGCGACCCTGGCGCCCCCGAAAGGGGCGAGCG
The DNA here is from genome assembly GCA_022565695.1 of Alcanivorax sp. Lineage (GTDB taxonomy): Bacteria > Pseudomonadota > Gammaproteobacteria > Pseudomonadales > Alcanivoracaceae > Isoalcanivorax. Next base: position 83,471 of record JAIUME010000004.1, read on the forward strand.
ACGCCTGGCGTGCCGAGATGGCACAGCTGACCGATACGGCAGTGCAGGCCTACCGCGCCGTGGTGCGGGACACGCCGGCGCTGGTGGATTATCTGCGTACCGTCACACCGGAGCAGGAGCTGACGCGGCTGTCCCTGGGCAGTCGTCCTGCGCGTCGCAAGCAGGCTGACGGGCTGGCCTCGTTACGGGCGATCCCCTGGGTGTTTGCCTGGACACAGATCCGCCTGATGTTGCCCGCCTGGCTGGGCACCGGTGTGGCGCTGGACGAAGCCCTGACGGACCCGAAGCGCAAAGCCCTGCTGGATAGCATGCAGGCAGACTGGCCGTTTTTTCAGGGCATGCTGAACATGCTTGAAATGGTGCTGGCCAAAGCGGATGTGGCGGTGGCCAGTTATTACGAACAGCGCCTGACCCGGGACCCTGTGCTCCAGGCGCTGGGAGCCGAGCTGCGGGAAAGGCTGCAGGGCACGGTGACCGCATTGCAGCAGATCAGTGGCCGCACGGATCTGCTGGACAACAACCCGGTCATGCGCTGGTCTGTGCAGGTGCGCAACCCTTACACCGATCCGCTGCACTTGTTGCAGGCAGAACTGATGGGGCGGTTGCGGGAGGGCGGTGAGGCAGATCCTCGTCTGGAAAGTGCGCTCATGGTGACGATTACCGGGATTGCTGCTGGTATGCGCAATACGGGTTAAACGAATACTGGCTGAACTTACAGTTGCTTGTGGCGCCCGTCACACACCGGCGGCTGGCCGGTGTGCTTGCACCCGCAGAAAAACACGATCTTGTCCCGGGGCGCGGTATAGGCCACCGGCTGCACGCCGGTGCCTTTGTGGCTGCCGTCGCAGAACGGTGGCGTGTTGCTTTGTCCGCAGGCGCACCAGTAGTACGTCTTGCCTTGCTCCACGGCGGTGGGTATCGGATAGCGTGTTGCTGTCATGGGCGTTTCCCCTGTTTCCCCTGCTGTTTGGCCTGCTGTCGCGGAAACGTCACACAGGTGTCACGAACCGGCAACCCGAACGGCCGACACTGCGCGAAAGACCATCAGGGAGTGCCCTATGCTCGCGCAGGCTGCCGTACGAATCAAAGCATTCAGCCCACATCTGAAACAGGCGTTGGCAAAGCCGTTCACGGCCACTGCAGGAAAATGGCGGCATCAGGCGGGCGGTGTTGCGCCCGAGGCGCTCAGCGCTGTCGCGGATGGCCCGCGTTTCAGTGCCTGGTTCAGCCGCTCACGGCGCGACATCATGCGCGCGCAGCGCATGCGCTACCGGATCTTCAGCGAAGAGTACGGCGCCAATATGAAAGCGCCCTTTGGCCTGGACCGGGATCGCTTCGACAAGCACTGTCTGCACCTGATGGTGCGGGATAATCAGACCGGCGAACTGGTGGGTTACACCCGCGTGCTGACTCAGCAGGGGCTTGCGCGCACCGGCGGCTTCTATTCTGCGGGCGAATTCGATATGTCCATGGTGTCGCGTCTGGATGGCCGGGTTGCCGAAATAGGGCGTACCTGTATCCACCCGCAGTACCGCAGCGGTGCCGTCATCACGGTGCTCTGGTCACGGCTGGCGCAGTTCATGATAGAGGAAGATATTCGCTATCTGATTGGCTGCGCCAGTGTGGCCTTCAACGAAGGCTACGACCTGCGCGGCATTGTTGGCCAGATCCGCGATGCGCACATGAGCCCGGTGGGGCAGCGGGTCACGCCGCTGGTGCCGGTGCCGCGTCTGCCGCTGGCGGGCGCCGATAAAGTCCGCATGCCGCCATTGCTGAAGGCATATTTGCGCATGGGCGCGCGGGTTTGCGGCGAGCCATGCTGGGACCCGGATTTCAACTGTCTGGATTTCTTTGTGCTGATGGAAGTCGAGCGTCTGCCAGCGCGCTATGTGCAACATTTTCTGCAGCCGGGCTCGCATGAGGTGGCCCACCAGTTGCAACACGCGGTATGACCCATGTCCATTGAGCCACAACTGCGCCGGCTTGGCCGTCTGGTTCGGGTGGTGCTGCATATTCTTGGCGGCCTGTGGCTGGCGCTTCGCATTGATGCGGTGCGGCGGCCCCACCAACCCCGGGTGCGTGTTGCCGCCAGGCAGTGGGCGGCACAGTTGCTGACCATCCTGCGTGTCGAAGTGTGCTGGCAAGGGCCTGTGCCTGCATCAGGCACTTTCCTGGTGAGCAATCATATTTCCTGGCTGGATATCCCCGTGCTGGCGGCGCACGGGGATATTCATTTCCTGTCCAAGGCAGAAGTGCGCCAGTGGCCCCTGGTGGGGCGTCTCGCGTTGGCGGCAGGTACGCTGTTCATTCGCCGGGGCAGCGGTGAATCCACGCAGAAGGCTGCTGAAATTGCGACACATCTGCGTGACGGGCGCAGCATCTGCGTGTTTCCGGAAGGCACCACCACGGATGGCACCCATGTCAGGCGGTTTTTTCGTCAGTTGTTCGAGGCACCGTTGCAAGCGGATGTGATGGTGCGGCCGCTGGCAATTCGCTACCTTGCCGTTGACGGCAGCGCAGATCAGCAGGTGCCGTTCATTGGTGATGACGTGTTCCAGCGCCACCTTTGGCAACTGCTGCTGCGCGATCATATTCGCGTCAGCGTGGTGTGCGCCGAGCCCCTGTCGCCAACGCAGTACAGCAATGCCGACAGCCTTTCCCGGGCAGCCCACGCGTCGGTGGTGGCGATGGTCCATGACGGCGAACCTGACACGGGACTGGCGCAGACATCGGCTGCTGCGTAGGATTCGGGGAGAGAGCGAACCTGCTCTGGTTCTCCATGGCGCCGACCGGATAACCCGGCAGCGCTACGTCGATTCACGCAGCGAGCCGTGCCCGCCCGGGGCCTCTGTCATATGAACGAATCCCTCTTGCACAGCCCCTTGCACAGCCCCTCGTGACGCGCCCGGTATGAGAGTCGCTATCCTGGCGCTGCTGTGGGTGAGCCTGACGGGCTGTCAGACGGGCTATTACCTGCATCTTGCCAAAGGCCATACAGACCTGATGCGCGAGCGCGTGCCGGTGGGCGAGGTGTTGGCCGATCCGCAGACGCCGGCAGCGCTGAGCGAGCGATTGCGACGCACCGAGGACATGCTGGTGTTCGCGGAAACCGCACTGGATCTGCCGGTGGGGGACACCTACCGCACCTATGTTGCGCTGGAGCGCCCTGCGGTGGTGTGGAATCTGTTTGCCGCGCCGGCCTATTCCCTGACACCCCGAACCTGGTGTTTCCCCGTGGCGGGATGCACCACCTACCGGGGCTTTTTCGACCTGGAGCGGGCGGCTCGGGAAGCCGAGGCGCTGCGGGCCCAGGGCTATGACGTCTATCAGGGTGGCGCGGTGGCCTATTCCACCCTGGGCTGGTTCGCTGATCCACTGACCACGCCAATGCTGGCGGGCAACGAAGCGCAGGTGGCCGATCTGCTGTTTCATGAACTGGCCCACCGACGCTTCTACCTCAAGGGCGATACCCGTTTCAACGAGAGCCTGGCCACCAGTGTCGGGCGTGAAGGCGCGCGGCGCTGGCTGGCGGCCAGCGGCGACCCTGCGCTGGTGGCGGACATGGCGTTGGCCGATACGTTGCGCCAGCGCGTGCTCGCGCTGGTGGCCGAGGCCCGGGAGGCGCTCGCTATCCTGTATGATAGCCAATCGGATGAGGCGGTACTGGCGTCCGGCAAGGCGGCGATTCAGGCCGGTCTGCGGGCGTCGTTCGAGCAGGCCCGGGCGGATGAGCCCGCGCTGGACCGCTATGCCGGCTGGTTTGCTGGCCCGCTGAACAACGCCCAGCTCAACACCTTCAGTGACTACAATCAGTGGGTGGGCGGCTTTGACACCGTGCTGTTGCGCTGTGGCGGACACTGGGGTTGTTTCTGGCAAGAGGTGGAACGCATCGCTGCCTTGCCTGCCCGGGAGCGCACCCGATTGATGCGGCAGCTCAGTGGGCTGCTGACACAACAGGCTGACACAACAGACAGGACCCTGATGGATGATTGAACTGGCTCGCTTCCGCCATGCGCAACCGGCCCATATGCTGGCGACAGCCCTGCGTGGGCAGGGCATTCTCACCGTGGTGCGTGCTGACGCAGGCGAGACGGCACTGTATCTGCAGGAGCCGGATCGCTATGACGAGGCCCGGGCACTGGTGGAGCTGTTTCTGCGCAATCCCGAGGACCCGCGCTTCGCGGCGGCGGCCTGGCAGGCCAGTGCGCCAGCGGCGCAGCAGCCTGCGAGCACCAGCGTCAGTGGTGCTGCGGGCCAGCCGGCGATGTTCAGCAGTGGCTGGCTGGCGAGAATGGGCCCGGTAACGCGCACCGTCCTCGGGGTGGTATTGCTGGTCTATCTGCTGCAGCAATTCATGGGCGAGAGCATCTATCGGTACCTGATGTTTCCGGCCTCGCTGGAGGGGCTCGCCAGCCAGCCCTGGCGCCTGTTCACGCCCATGCTGCTGCATCTGAGTCTGATGCATCTGGCTTTCAATCTGCTCTGGTGGGCGGAGCTGGGCGGCATCATCGAGCGCTTTCAGTCAGGCAAGCAGTTGCTCGCCGTCACACTGATCACGGCCGGCGTATCGGCGCTGGCGCAGTTCATCTCATCTGGCCCGGCGTTTGCAGGGCTCTCCGGCGTGGTATATGGCCTGCTCGGCTATCTGTGGCTGTACGGCAAGGTGAACCCGCAAGCCGGGTACGGTTTGCGGCGTGAAATTGTCATTTTCATGGTGGGCTGGCTGGTGTTCTGCTACGTTGCACTGACCAGTTATGTGGCCAATGAGGCCCATCTGTTCGGGCTGCTCAGCGGTTGTGCGCTGGGGGCTGCCACCGGGTACTATCGGCGGCAGACCGTTTACCGGCGTTAGGCTGATAGTCGCTGGACACACTGGTTCGAGCCACCGGGCAAGGTGTCGGGTTTGAGTTGCGGCCGGGCGCTTGCTATAAAGATTTTCGCTTTTTTGCAGATTCGTTTTTGCAGAGGCCTGTACTCTGAACTTGTACTCTGAACTTGTATTCTGAACGTGTATTTTGAAACGGCTGGCCAACAGGATAGAACATGCAGATCAAGAGTATCGCCGCGGGAAAGGTTGCCGCCGGAATGTTTCGCCGCCGTTTTTTACCGTTGTTATTGCTGGTCTGGGCTGTCGGCCTGATTCAGGCCTGCGCCGTGGCGCGGGTTGGCGACAATCTGCCCTATGGCATTCTCAATAATGATGATGTGACGCTGGTTGCCGAAGGGCTGCCGACCTATCTGCTGATGGTGGATGGGCTTATCGTCAATTGGCCTGAGAGCGTGGACATGTTGCGCACCGGCGCTGGCCTGTACAGCGCCTATGCCGGATTGTTCGTGGAAGAGCCGGAGCGTCAGGCGCGCCTGACCGAAAAAGCCCTCGACTATGCCGCACGTGCTGCCTGCGCGCGCCGTGCCGCCCTGTGTGAATTGCGACGCATGAATGTGCCGAAGCTGGAAGAACAGCTTGCCGGTGTGCGCAAGCGGGACGTCCCCGTGTTGTACACACTGGGCACCACCTGGGCAGGGTATATTCAGGCCCACAGTGATGACTGGAGTGCGGTGGCAGATCTGGCCCGTGTCCGGGCGTTGCTGGAGCGCGTGATAGCGCTGGATGAAGGTTATGAGTCGGGCCAGGCGCACATGTATCTGGCAGTGCTCGACAGTCTCCTGCCCGGAGCGCTGGGCGGCCAGCCTGAGGCGGCCAAAGCGCATTTCGAGCGGGCGATTGCATTGTCTGACGGGCGTAATTTGCTTGCCAAGGTGCTCTACGCCGAGCGTTATGCCCGCATGGCCAATGATCAGGCCCTGCATGATGATCTGCTGGAACAGGTGCTGGCTGCGGACCCCGCAGAGCATGGCCTGACTTTGCAGAATACCTTTGCACGTCAGGAAGCCGAACGGCTGCTGGCTGAATCCGCGGATTATTTCTGATTTCCGCGCTACCACGGATTACCGGAGTGTCCATGTTGTTGCGTCTGCTTACTGCCTGTGTGTTGCTGCTGCCGTTGAGCGCTGCGGCGATGGAGCTCAAGATTTCCACCCTTTATCCGGATGGCACCGCTGCGGTAAACCGGCTCAAGGAAGCGGGAAAACGTCTGGCGGAAGAGACCGACGGTCGCGTCACCCTGCGTGTCTATGCGGGTGGCACCATGGGTGATGATCGGGCAGTGCAGCGGCGTATCCGCATTGGCCAGCTACACGGTTCCCTGGCTCAGGCCGGGGCGTTCGCCTCGTCCTACAAGGACAGCCAGGTTCTGAATCTGCCCCTGGCGTTCCGCTCCCTTGAAGAAGTGGACCATGTGCGCGCTGAACTGGACCCGGTGATCCGGGAAGGTTTCGAGCGCAATGGCTGGGTGGTGTTTGGTCCGGTGGACGGCGGTTTTGCCTACCTGATGTCACGCAATCCGGTAGCCAGCGTCAGTGAGCTCCAGCGTCAGAAAGTCTGGTTGCCTGCCGGCGATACCGGTTCCGCCATGGCGGCCCGTGAGTTCGGTATTTCACCGGTGGTGCTGAATCTGGGCGCCGTATTGACCTCCCTGCAGACTGGCGTGATTGATGCGTTCGCTGCGCCGGCCGTGCCGGCGCTGACGCTGCAATGGTATAGCCGCGTCAGCCACTACACCGACATGCCCCTGCTCTACACCTACGGCGTGCTGGCGCTGGGCAAGCAACACGTCGAGCGGCTGAGCGACGAAGATCAGGCAACGCTGCGGCGGGTGCTGTCCGAAACCGCAGCAGAGATGGATGAGGCGGAACGCGCCGACAGCCAGCGCGCTATGGAAGCACTCAAGGGACAAGGCCTGGAGCCGGTGGAGCCGGATGCCGGGCAGCTTGAAGAGTGGCGCAAGCTGGCCAGGCAGGCCACCGATCGGTTGGTGGCAGGTGGCGAAGTCAGTGAAGAGATGCTGGCGCGACTGAACGCGCTGCTGGATGAATACCGGGGCGATTGAGGCGGATCACTGATGCTGTTGATGCGCGGCCTGCATCGTTTTGAAGATGCGCTGATTGTTGCGATCCTGGCGGGCATGATGGTGCTTGCCGTGGCGCAGATACTGCTGCGTAATCTGGCGGGCACCAGCCTGGTCTGGGTTGATCCGTTGTTGCAGAACGCGGTGCTGTGGATCGGCATGCTCGGGGCGATGATTGCATCGCGCAAGGATGAACACATCAGTATCGATGTGGCGTCTCAGTTGTTACCGCCGTTCCTGCATCGCTGGCTGCTGACGGCGGTGGATCTGTTCACCAGTGCGATCTGCGGTGTGGCGGCCTGGTTCAGCCTCATGTCAGTGCGTGATGAAGCCAGCTTCGGCATGATGGCCTTCGGCACCGTCCCGGCCTGGTGGCTGCAGGTGATCGTGCCGCTGGGCTTCGGTTCCATTGCGCTGCGCTATGCCATTCTGTTCTGCATGGGGTTGGTGGGCCGGCGCCCGGTGTCGGGCAAGGCCGTGGTCAGAGACAAGGCGGTGACCGAGGCCTCCGCACCATGATCTGGCTGATGGTGTTGATCCTGGTTCTGCTGGCACTGATGGGCGCGCCACTGTTTGCAGTGATTCTCGCGGCGGCAGCGGTCGGGTATTTCGGCCTGGGCATCGACCTTTCTGTCCTGCATATCGATATCTACGAAATGAGCAATTCGGTGGTGCTGATGGCACTGCCGCTATTCACGTATGCCGGTTTTCTGCTGAGCGAATCGAAAACGGCTGACCGCATGCTGCGTCTGTCCCAGGCTGCGTTCGGCTGGATGCCCGGCGGTATGGCGTTTGTGGCGCTGATTGCCTGCGCGGTGTTCACGGCACTGACCGGCGGCAGCGGTGTCACCATTGTGGCGCTGGGTGGCTTGCTGCTGCCGGCGCTGTTGAAGGGTAACTATCCGCGCCGTTTCAGCATGGGCCTGATTACCACCTCCGGCAGTCTCGGGCTGTTGCTGGTGCCCTCCATCCCGCTGTTGATCTACGGCATCATTGCCCAGCAGATGTCTCAGCAACTGGATATGCCCTCGGTGCAGATCACGGAGCTGTATCTGGCCGGCATCATGCCTGCGCTGCTGATGATCGTGCTGCTGTATGTCTATTGCCTGTGGGCCACGCGCAAGGCGCCGATTCCGCGCCAGGGCTTCCGTTGGTCGGAGCTGCGGGCGGCCGCCTGGCAGGCGCGCTGGGAGCTGCCCCTGCCGTTTGTGGTGCTGGGCGGTATCTTCTCCGGCCTGCTGGTGATCAGTGAAGCAGCGGCCATTACGGCGCTGTATGTGACCATTGTGGAGGTGTTTGTCTATCGCGAGGTGGGGCTGCGGCGCCTGCCGGCGGTGATGCGGGAATCCATGGTGATGGTGGGCGGCATTCTGCTGATACTGGCCGTGGCCATGTCCTTTACCGGCTACCTGGTGTACGCCGGGGTGCCGGAAGGGCTGTTTGCTTTCATGCAGGAACATGTCTCCAGCAAACTGATGTTCCTGATCCTGCTGAATATCGTATTGCTGATTCTTGGTGCGGTGCTGGATATCTTTGCCGCGCTGGTGATCATGGTACCGCTGATCCTGCCGGTGGCCATCGGCTACGGCATTGATCCTGTCCACCTGGGGATCATTTTCGTGGCCAACATGCAGATCGGTTACTTCACCCCGCCGGTGGGCATGAACCTGTTCATTGCCAGCTATCGCTTCAAGCAGCCCATCACCACGCTTTACTCGGCGACCTTGCCCTTCATGGCGGTGCTGATCATTGCGTTGTTGCTGATTACCTATGTGCCGGCATTGAGCCTGTATTTCATTCGATAGCCCGGGAGCGATAGCCCAGCTCCCGTCAGCGCAGTTTTTTCTCCATGATGTGCCGCACCAGCTGCGCGTCGCCGCGCGCTACCTCTTCGGTGTCGATACTCTTGAAGCCCATGGTCTCGAAGAACTTTTTTGCTGCCAGGCTGGCCCGTGTCTGCAACACCGTGGTGCCCGCAATGCGTGCTTCGTCTTCAAGATACTGGCACATCAGGGTGGCAATGCCGTAGCCACCCAGGCCTGGTGCCACATACATCATTTCAATGGTGTCCGCCGGGAGCAGCTGGGCAAAGGCACCAGCGCGGCCATCGAGTTCTGCCACGATGGTCACCCCTTCTCTGAGCCGCGCGATGAACGGCGCCTCATCTGCTGCACTGGCAGCCCAGGCCTCGCATTGTTCGGCGGTGTAGAACAGCGCAGCCTGGCCATGGATGGCAGCGCGAAAGATTTTCGGCAATGCTGACTCGTCACCATCTTCCAGCGGTCGGATCATGAAAGGCCCGCCCATCTCCGGCAGGCTGTCTTCCTCTGTCTCCGGTGGCAGCAAGGGTACATCGGCCAGGCGCACCGGCTCGGCGACCGGTGGCGTTTCGCGCTTGCGGCGCAGCCAGTCAAACATGACGGTTGTCCCGGCAAGGGCTGTTACTGTGCATTCTGTGTCTCCAGTGCTTCCAGTTCGGCGGCGAGCCGTTCCAGATAGGCATCCTGCAGCGCCTGGAGTTTGCGCGCTTCTTCCAGTTGCCGGGCGAGATCGTCGGCGCGATCCCGCAGTTCGCGCTGTTCCCGCACGGCCGCATCCCGCGCTTCAGCGGCGAGCAGTTCTGCCTCATCGGCCGGCACGGCGGTGCTGCTGCCCAGCAAGGCCAGCAGGGCCGTTGTGGCCAGCGCTGCCCTGCGTGACGCGGGGCGTGACGGACGGCGTGACAGACGTTGTGCTGTGAACGCTGCGAACATAGTGCGGACTCTTGTTGTGAAGCGGTGCGCCTGCGGTAGAACGGCGGCACGTCGAGAGAGCGATGATAGCAAATCAGGAGCCGGGAGGCTTAATCCCGTCAGTCGTGGCATGATGAAGTACCAGACAGTCAGTACGGGGCAGGAGATACCGAGATGAAGCGTATTCCCACCATCGGCGCGCTGATGACACCCTTTCCCTGGCACCTCAATGTGGAGGCCACGGTGGCGGATGCGCGGACCTTGATGATGCGGCAGGGCATACATCACCTGCCGGTGACGGACGCCGAGCACCAGGTGCTCGGGCTGGTCTCGCTGGCCGCCCTGCCGGATACGCCGGACCCGCTGGCAGAGTGGATCGAGACCGTCCCCAGTGTTGATGCCCACACCCGGGCAGATCACGTACTGGAGATGATGGCAGAAAGCCATCAGCCGGTCATCGTGATCTGTCACCATGACCGGCTGGCCGGTATTTTCACCTGGACCGATGTCTGCGATCGCTTTGCCGAGTTTCTGCGTGAACCCTTCTTGCCGCCGAATGGCAACGACGCGGCCTGAGCCGCGCTACATCATGTTGCGCAATACGTAATGCAGGATGCCACCATGGCGGAAGTATTCGACTTCCGTGGCGGTATCCAGACGGCAGATCATGGTGACGCTTTGTGACGTGTCGCCCTTGCGGAAGATGACTTCCAGCTTGTCGCCCGCCTTGATCTTGTCGTTGAGGCCAGCGATATCCACTTCTTCGGTGCCATCCAGGTTCAGCGTCTTGCGATCCGTGCCCTGCGGAAATTGCAGGGGCAGTACGCCCATGCCGATCAGGTTGGAACGGTGGATGCGCTCGAAGCTTTCCGCGAGCACCGCACGTACCCCGAGCAGGTTGGTGCCCTTGGCGGCCCAGTCGCGACTGGAGCCGGTGCCGTATTCCTTGCCGGCGATCACCACAGTGGGCACGCCATCCTTCTTGTAACGCATGGCCGCGCCGTAGATCGGCAACTCTTCGTCACCGGGGATGTGACGGGTAAAACCGCCTTCCGTATCCGGGACCATCTCATTGCGAATGCGGATGTTGGCAAAGGTGCCGCGCATCATGACTTCATGGTTGCCGCGCCGTGAGCCGTAGGAGTTGAAATCGATCGGCTCCACATTGTGCCCTTGCAGGTAATGCCCGGCCGGGCTGTCGCCCTTGATGGCACCGGCCGGAGAGATATGGTCGGTGGTAATGGAGTCGCCCAGCAACGCCAGCACGCGGGCGTTCTTGACCGCGGTGACGGGGGGCACCGCTTTGGTCAGCCCCTCGAAGTAGGGCGGGTGCTGGATGTAGGTGGAATCCTTGCGCCAGCCATAGGTCATGTCGTCGCCGACGGGCAGTGATTGCCACATCTCGTCGCCGTCAAAGACCGAGGCGTATTGCTTGCGGAACATGGCGCCGGTGACCGAGGTGAGCGCTTCCTGAATCTCACTGCTGCTGGGCCAGATATCCTTGAGGAAAACTTTCTTGCCCTGGTTGTCGTAGCCCACCGGGTCCTTGTCGAAATTGATTTTCACCGTGCCTGCCAGTGCATAGGCGACAACCAGCGGCGGGGAGGCCAGCCAGTTGGTGCGCACGCTCTGGTGTACACGGCCTTCAAAGTTGCGGTTGCCGGAGAGCACGGAGGCGACCACCAGGTCACCCTTGGCGATGGCCTCATCAATGACCTCCGGCAGTGGGCCGGAGTTGCCGATGCAGGTGGTGCAACCGTAACCCACCAGGTTGAAGCCCAGCTCGTTGAGTTGATCCGAGAGGCCGGCCTTATCCAGATAGTCGGTCACGACTTTTGAACCGGGGGCCAGAGAGGTCTTGACCCAGGGCTTGCGCCGCAGGCCCAGCGCCACCGCTTTCTTCGCCACCAGACCTGCGGCCAGCATCACGCTGGGGTTGGAGGTGTTGGTGCAGGAGGTGATGGCCGCGATGACCACATCGCCATGGGCGAGCATGTGTTTCTCGCCCTCGATGGTAACGGGCACTGCGCCCGCGTGTTCGGTGCCACCCACGGCAGTCTGGCCGCCGCCTTCGCCTTCCAGATCGGCGATGTCGGTTTCCACGCCGGTTTCCTGGCGCAGGACATCCAGAAACGCCTGTTTGACGCCGGTCATCGGCACCCGGTCCTGGGGTCGTTTCGGGCCCGCCAGGCTGGGGACGACATCGCTGAGATTCAGCTCCAGGGTATCGGTGAACACCGGGTCTGCATGGCCGCTATCGTGCCACAGGCCCTGGGCCCGGCAGTAGGCCTCGACCAACGCGATGGTGGCGTCATCGCGGCCAGACAGCGTCAGGTACTCAATGGTGCGCTCGTCGATGGGGAAGAAGCCGCAGGTGGCGCCATATTCCGGCGCCATATTGGCAATGGTGGCACGGTCGGCCAGCGACAGGTCCGAGAGCCCGGGGCCGAAGAATTCGACGAACTTGCCCACCACGCCCTTGCGCCGCAGCATTTCGGTGACTGTGAGCACCAGATCGGTGGCCGTGACGCCTTCGTTCAGTTTGCCGTTGAGTTTGAAACCGATGACTTCCGGAATCAGCATGGACACCGGCTGGCCGAGCATGGCCGCCTCCGCCTCGATGCCGCCCACGCCCCAGCCGAGCACGCCCAGGCCGTTGATCATGGTGGTATGGGAGTCTGTGCCCACCAGGGTGTCCGGGTAGGCCCAGGTCTTGCCGTCCTTGTCCTCGGACGACCAGACCGCGCGTGCCAGATATTCCAGATTGACCTGATGGCAGATGCCGGTGCCCGGCGGCACCACACGGAAATTGTCAAAAGCCTTCTGGCCCCAGCGCAGGAACTCATAGCGTTCGCGATTGCGCTGGAATTCCATATCCACGTTGCTGGTGAAGGCCTGCGCGTTGCCGAATTTGTCGACCATGACGGAGTGATCAATCACCAGATCTACCGGGGTCAGCGGATTAATGCGTTGTGGATCACCGCCGGCAGCGACAATGGCATCGCGCATGGCAGCCAGATCCACAATGCCGGGTACGCCAGTGAAATCCTGCATCAGTACCCGTGCCGGGCGGTAGGCAATCTCGCGGTCCGAAGTGCGGGTCTCGGGCCAGCGCACCAGTGCCTCGATGTCTTCCTGTGTCACGGTCTTGCCGTCTTCGAAGCGCAGCAGGTTTTCCAGCAGCACTTTCAATGAGAAGGGTAATTTGTCCAGATCGCCCCAGCCTTTGTCGGCGAGCTTTTTCAGGCTGAAGTAATGCACCTGGGCGGTGCCGGTATCTTGATGTGCCTCAAGGGCGGTGGCAGTTTTCAGGCTATCCTGACCGATCTGTGTCATGACATGCTCCCTGTGCGGTGCGGAACCGGGTTTCCCCATACTACGCCCTCACGCGGGTGACATGAAATGTCGCGCCCCACGGATACCGGGAGAACAGGACATGGCAACAATCACGTCGTTCGGCGCAGCACGGGAGGTCACTGGCTCCTGTCATCTGCTGGAAACCGCTGGCCAGCGCATACTGCTGGATTGCGGCATGCATCAGGGCGGCGATGCGGTGCGCCGCCTGCAGGGCGAGGCGTTTGCGTTCCGTCCCCGGGATATTGATGCCGTGGTACTGTCCCATGCCCATCTGGACCATGCCGGCTTGCTGCCGCTGCTGGTGTCAGAGGGCTTTTCCGGCCCGATCTACACCACGCCGGCAACGCGCAATCTGCTGGCGATCATGCTTGAGGACGCTGTCGGCCTTTACCTGCGTGACCTGGAAGCCACCAATACCCGGCGGCGCCGCGCTGGCAGCCGTCAGCTGAAGCCCCGTTACGACCATAGTGATGTGCTGGAAGTGCTGAAACTGTGCCAACCCCTTTCCTGGCATGCGGAGGCGGAAATCGCCGATGGCCTGTACCTGAAATTCATTGATGCCGGACACATTCTCGGTTCCGCCATTGTCTGTCTGCGGCGCACAGGCAGCTCGCCATGGCGGCTGGTGTTTTCCGGCGATCTCGGTGCCTCGGGGCGGGCGCTGATGAATGAGCCGGAAGTGCCGGAGGCTGCGGATCTGGTGCTGATGGAGGGGACTTACGGTAATCGGGATCACCGCACCCAGGATGCCACCATCGCCGAGCTGGAGGCGCTGGTAGCGCAGGCCGGGCGTGACGGCGGCAATATCCTGATGCCGGCGTTTGCCGTGGGGCGCACCCAGGAACTGCTGTTTCACCTGGGCTGCCTGTATCACCGCGGGTTGCTCGCAGGTTGGCATGTGTTCCTCGACAGCCCCATGGCCATCGAGGTAACCCGGCTCTATGACCAGTGGCTGGATGCGCTGGATGCCGAGGACCAGACGATCATGCGTCACTTCGGAGCGCGCACACTCGGGCAGTTCCTGCCCTGTTTCACACCCACGGCCTCGGTGGACGACTCCATGCAGATCAATCGCATCGAACGCGGGGCGATCATCATTGCCGGCAGCGGCATGTGCAACGGCGGGCGTATTCGCCATCACTTCAAGCATCGCCTCTGGCAAGAGCGTAATCACATCGTGTTTGCCGGATTCCAGGCCAGGGGCACGCTGGGGCGGCAACTGGTGGATGGCGCCGAGCACGTGCGCATGTTTGGCCAGCGCTACGCCGTGCGGGCGCACATTCATACCCTCGGCGGCTTTTCTGCCCACGCCGGGCGCACCGAGCTGATTCGCTGGGCGGAGGGCATTGGTGGCCAGCCGGCGCTACGGCTGGTACACGGTGAGAATGAGGCGCTGGAGAGCCTTGCCCAGGCGCTCACAGAACGCGGCCACAGCGTCAGCATCGCCGAGCCCGGGGTGCCGTTTGCCGTGCTCAGAGAAATGAGTGGAGAAATGAGCGGAGAAATCAACGGGGAGAAAGCACCACAATGACAGCATCTGCATCAGACACGCCAGCCACGCCTGAAACACCCTGGCACGCCCGGTCCGTGGAGGCCGCGCAACAGGCCTGTGATACCGGTGGCGCGGGGCTGACCGATGACGAGGTCCAGGCGCGCCGCGCGCGCCATGGTGAAAATCGTATCGTCGCCCGGCGGCGGCGCAGTGCCTGGCAGCGGCTGCTGGCCCAGTTCCACAATGTGCTGCTGTATGTGTTGATGGCGGCAGCGCTGCTGGCACTGGTGCTGGGTTACGGCACGGATGCCCTGGTGATTGCTGCCGTGGTGGTCATCAATGCGCTGGTCGGTTTTATTCAGGAGGGCAAGGCCGAAGCTGCGCTGCGGGCGATCCAGCAGATGCTGGTTGCAGAGTGCCTGGTGGTCCGCGACGGCCATACCCGGCAGATCCCGGCGGACCAGCTGGTGCCCGGCGATCTGGTGTTGCTGGCAGCGGGTGACAGGGTGCCGGCGGATGTGCGGCTGTCCGAGGTGCGCGATCTGCACTGCGATGAATCCATGCTGACCGGTGAATCCGTGCCGGTGGCGAAGCAGGAGGCGCCGGTGGCTGAGGACGCGCCGCTGGCAGAGCGTCGCAGCATGGCCTGGATGGGCGCGCTGGTGACCGCTGGCGGCGGGCGCGGGCTGGTGGTGGCGACGGGCGGCAATACCGAGCTGGGCCGCATCGGCCATCTTGTGGACACGGTCGAGACGCCGGATACGCCGCTGACACGCTCGCTGGCGGTGTTTGGCCGACAGCTGGCGGTGCTGATCCTGGCGGTCACGGCGTTGGCCATGGCCTGGGGCTATCTGGCGCTGGGGTTGCCGTTGGCGGAGCTGTTCCGGGTGGCGGTAGGTGTCGCGGTAGCGGCGATCCCGGAGGGGCTGCCGGCGGTGGTCACCATCACCCTGGCCATCGGCGTGCAGCGCATGGCCGGTTCGCGGGCGGTCATCCGCAAACTGCCTGCGGTGGAAGTGCTCGGCTCGGTCACCGTGATCTGCTCGGACAAGACCGGCACGCTGACACGCAATGAAATGACGACCCGCCGGTTGCTGACGGCCGTCGGCGACTTCGAGGTGTCCGGCGAGGGCTATGCCCTGACCGGTGAACTCGCGTATGTCGGGGACAAAGATGCCGACGCGGCGCAGCGGGTCGGTGAACTGGCCTCGCGTGTGGCGCTGCTGTGCAATGACGCACACATCAGCCACGAGGGGGATGACTGGGTGTTGCACGGTGATCCCACCGAAGGCGCACTCTATGCACTGGCCTGCAAGGCCGGGCTTGATCCGGCTACCGCATCGACGCAATGGCCGCGCCGGGACGTGATTCCCTTCGCCACGGAGCGGCTTTACATGGCCACCCTGAACGGGGATGGCGACGGTGCCATGATGCTGGTGAAAGGCGCCCCGGAACGTCTGCTGGGCCTGTGTGGGCAGCAGCAGGGGGCGGCCGGCCCGGAGCCACTGGATAGCGAGTTCTGGCATGCCGGGCTCGAGCGACTGGCGGGGGAGGGCATGCGAGTGCTGGGCCTCGCGTTCAAACCCTTGTCCGGTGATTGTGCGCGTATTGGCGAGGACGATGTCGCGGACGGCCTGATCTTTGTGGGGCTGACCGGCACCACGGATCCGCCCCGTCATGAAGCCATCGAGGCGGTCGCGCAATGCCGCAGCGCCGGCATACGGGTGAAGATGATTACCGGGGATAATCCGCGCACGGCGGGCGCCATTGCCCGGCAACTGGGATTGAATGCGGCGCGGGTGCTGACCGGCAAGGACCTGGCCGACATGGATGATGCGTCGTTGGGCGAGGCCATGGCGGAGGTGGATGTGTTTGCCCGCACCAGCCCGTCAGACAAGCTGCGGCTGGTGGAAATCCTGCAGGGGCGAGGCGAGGTGGTGGCCATGACCGGCGACGGTGTCAACGATGCGCCGGCCTTGCAGCGCGCCGATATCGGGGTCGCCATGGGGCGCAAGGGTACGGATGCTGCCCGGGATGCCTCGGCCATGGTGCTCACCGATGACAATTTCGCCACCATCGCGGCTGCGGTGCGCGAGGGGCGCACGGTGTACGACAATATCGTCAAGGCCATCCAGTTCATTCTGCCCACCAGTGTGGTGCAGGCGTCGGTACTGTTGCTGGCACTGGTGGTGGGTATGGCGGCATTGCCGATTACCCCGGTGCAGATCCTCTGGGTGAACATGATTACGGCCGTGACCCTGGCCCTGGCGCTGGCGTTCGAGCATGGCGAGTCGGGCCTGATGCGGCGCCCCCCGAGACGTCCCGATGAGGGGCTGGTGACGCCCTTGCTGTTGCGGCGCCTGGCGCTGGTCGGGGTGGTCGGCACCCTGTTGGTGATCGGCCAGTTTCTGCGCTACCAGGAAGACCTGATGCTGGCACGCAATATGGCGGTGCTGACGCTGGTGTTCGTCGAGATCTGGTACCTGTTCTGCTGTCGCCGCCTGAGTGCGCCGCTGTGGGCCGAGCCGAGCCTGCGCGGCCTGATGCCGGCCACCATCGCCGTCGCGGCGGTACTGGTGCTGCAGTGGCTCTACACAGTGCTGCCGCCCATGCAGGCTCTGTTCGAATCACAGGCGTTGCCTGCTGCCCTGTGGCTGGAAGCGGCGGTGGTGGCGTTGCTGGTCCCGTTGCTGGTGGAGATCGACAAGGCCATCGGTCGCCGCGCCAGCAAAGCAGGTTCAGCGTAGCACGTCAGGGCTGCCACGATGTTGCACGGCAGCCTGTTCCTCGCCATCGAGCAGGGCATCCGGCGACAGCGACAGGGTCTCTGCGACGGCGAGGGCCGCGTGGGCCCAGGTGGCGCCGTTGGCATAGAGCATGCCGAAGGTGTCCAGTGTGCCGCCCCGGTTACGGTAGCCGAGGAAGCGGCTCTGTTTGCCGGTATCCAGCGGCCGCAGCACGCCACTGAAGATCTCGGGGCGGCCATGGCACAGAAACATCCGTGCCGGGCAGTCCGGAATCAGTGCAGCGATCTGCGTGGCATCATGCACTGTAGCGGCTTCCCGTTCGTCCCGGGCTTCCCGGAAGCGTCCCGGCGCCTGCATCGCATACAGCGCATGGGCAATGCCCTTTTCCTGCAAGCGTTTACTGGTGCGCTGCAGGGCGAGTAGCTGATAGGCACCGATGGCGAATAACTGCACGCGGGGCGCCGGGTCCTGATGCAGGCAGAGCACGCCGTCATCACTGAGCTGCTGCGCCTGGTTGTCGTCGAGGTGTACCGGCAGCGCGTTCTTCGGCACTACCATCACCGCAATGCGGCCACGGCTGGCATACAGGTCCAGCAGTGCCCGTGCCGCGCTGGGGCCGTCCACGGGAAACAGGACCGGCGCCACATCGTTCATTTCGCCCAGCCAGGTTTCGCACAGTGTGGGGTCCTGGTGGGATTGCTCGTTCTTGCCATTTTCCCAGGTATGGGAGCTGCACAATATGGGCAGTGACAGCCACTGTGGTGGCCGACCGGCCGCGGCACGATGCCGGGCAAAGATGATTTCCTGGCGCATGGCGCCGAGCATTTTCACGGCGAAGGCTTCGTAGCTGGCCACCAGGTTCAGGCCCTGTTTGTTGCCCAGTGCGGCGCACACCACGGCCTCTTCGTTCAGGGCCGTGATGACGCTGCCGTGGAGCGATTCAGCGATGCCCGGTTCGGGATGGGTGACCCGGTGCTGAAGCATATCCAGCGAGGCGTTAAGGCGGTTGCTGCGCATTTCATCCGGGTTGCCGATGCGCACGCGCAAGTCCGGATTGGCGCGTACCAGTGCGACAAAGGCATCGTCGATAGCGGCCATGGGGGATTGTTCAGTGGCCGGCTGAGGCGGTGTAAGCCTTGGCAGTATGGCATCCGTCGGCGCCGGATCGGCGAGCGGATGATCGCGTTCTGCGACACGGCCGGATGCGGGGTGATTGTTCAGGGTGGCGATGGCGTCGCGCAGTGCCTCGGTGGGCACAAACAGTTTCGCAGCGCCGGCATTGAAGCAGGCCCGGGCGCGCTCATCGTTGGCAGGGTTGTCGGCCAGCGGCAGGTTGTGGGCGGCATTGCTGCCCGCGCCGGGGAAGCCGAATCCCTTGACGGTCTCGGCGATCACGTAAGGCAGCCGCACAGGGTAATCGCTGACGCCGTCGCGCAGCATCCGCACCCGTTCAACCAGGCGCTGCTCGCCGTCCAGCAGGGCCCAGGCAAAGGCGGCCGGGTCGCGCCCGTCGATGGTCAGTGGATCAAAACCATTGAGTGCCAGGTGTTCGCGGAACCAGGGCGTACCGCCGGACTGGCTCATGCTGGTGCGCTGATCGATGCGCCGGCCATTGGCAATCATGACCGGTAGCACTGCGCCGCAGTCTTCGGCTCGCCACCAGCGTGGCGACCAGTCGCTGCCGCGCTGCTCCTCGAACGCGCCGTCGCTGAGGAAGGCGACCAGCGACTGGCCGGGCAATGGCATGTGCACGTATTGCAGCTCGGCAAAACCGAGGTAACCGCCCTCGCTGATGCCGCCAGCGGTATGTGCGTTGACATGGCTGCCCAGCGGCGAGACCGGGGCACCGTCGGGGCCGACACCGTAGTGATAAAAATCACCCACGAAGGTGGCCAGCCCGGCATCGTCGAGGGCGTAACGTTTGGCGTGTTCCGGTGTCATGTTGCCGGTGATCAGGTTCAGGGCGTCGATGGCCGCGACACAGTGCCCCTGGCCCATGAGCCAGGCGCGGGTGTCGCCGGACAGGCTGTTGGCGAGCAGATAGCCGGTGTAGGCCGGGACCATATTGAGCGCGCCGCCGGTGTGACCCTCCGGCACCGGTTTGAAATCGTCCGCGCTCAGGGGGCTGCCGTCCAGGCGCGGGCGACGCACGTAGGTCATGTGCGCCACCAGCCACATGCCCATACAGGCGATGCGATCTGCCGCCTGTAACAGCGCCAGCCAGTTGCTGCGCTGGGCCGGTGATGCTGCACGCTCCAGCAAGCCGGCGACGCGGTGCTGTGTGAGCGGCAGATGCTGTATCACACCATAGCCACGTGCCCAGGCATCAAAAGCGGGATCACGGGCTCTCAGCGCATCCAGTGTGGCGGCGCGGTGTGGATCAGTCATGGCGGTGCTCTCCTGATGTGCTCCCCTGATGTGCTCCCCTTGATCCTGATCGGAATCGGCGCTGCGGGCAATGACCTGTGTCATGGCAGTACGATTCCCCTGCAGACATTACTCAAGAGGTGTGAAAAGTGTTTCCGGGAGATCGCCGTCGTCGAAGTGTCGCCGCCCGATGAAGGCGGTGGCCTGGGTGCCTTGCTGGCGCATGGCGCCGGCGGAGGGAATGCCCATGGGCCACAGCGTAAAGCGTTCCGGACGACGGGATGCCGGGATCAGGCCATTGTTGGCAAACAGACTGGTGATGCCGCCCTCCGGTGTTGGCAGCTGGCGCAGCGCGTCCGCAGTGTCCAGGCGGTAGCGACTGGTGGGCAGGGCATCGGGCGGTGTTGTCGACGCTGCGGTGACCGCGACCAGATAGTGGGTGCCGGACTCCAGTGACAATTGCAGCCGATGGCGCGCCGCATCGGGCACGGGCGCGGGGCCCGTTACCGGGCGATCGCCGTCCGGTTCGCGGTGCGCAATGCGGTCAGCGGAGGCCTCACTGATGAACAGTTTGTGATAGCAGCCGCAGGCATGAATGCTGTCATAGAACAGCACGCTGCCGTCCGGGCGCAGGGTGACACGCCAGATCAGACTGTCCAGCTCCCCCGCATACATATCGAAGCGGCTGGTGGCCGGACGGCGCGGGAACCAGAACTGGTAATTGAGCTGCAACAGCGGGGTGTTGTTGAACTGCGTCCAGGTCAACCAGGTATAGCCGACGGGATCATTGGTACGCACCCGGATGCCGTTCCCATCAAGGGCAATGGCGCCGGGGTGATTGTCGCGTTTGTTCCGGGCAATGGCGAGGACCGGCGCATAGTGCTGCAACAGCAACGCGCGGGTCGCCGCATCGGGCAGTGCCAGCGGTGGCAAGGCGGCGGCGCGCTCTGGCGCTGAGCTGGAGAGACCTGTTTTTGCGTTGTCGGTCGGTGATGCAGGGCCGGTCATTGATGCAGGATAGGGGCTGAACAGACGCGCGGGCTGAACTTCGTTGCCTTCATGGCGGGCCTCCAGGCGGGCGCTCATGGTGCGGTGATAGCGATTTACGGACGGGGCGGCCAGCCGTCGTGTCAGCGGATACAGCCCCACGGCGCGCAGCCAGGTACTGTAGCTGTCCGGGATATCCGGTAGCGCCAGCGTGCCGAGGTCGGTGCCGGAGGGTGTGCGTTGGTT
The DNA here is from genome assembly GCA_022565695.1 of Alcanivorax sp. Taxonomy (GTDB): domain Bacteria; phylum Pseudomonadota; class Gammaproteobacteria; order Pseudomonadales; family Alcanivoracaceae; genus Isoalcanivorax. The sequence goes on from JAIUME010000004.1 coordinate 104,367, forward strand.
GAGCAGGGTCTGTTGGCAGTGCCACAGCGTCGGCGCCCAGTGGTGGTCCGGTGCCAGCCGTGCCAGCTGTGCGTGCCAACTGGCGAAGCCGAGGTCAGCGGCAAGCATGAGCCAGGCGTCGGTCAGGTGCGGGTCCTGGCCGGCGAGTTCGGACAGTCCGTTGAGCCAGCGGCTGCTGTGCAGCCAGGGTGCGGCTGGCAGTGGGACGCTGGCGGCATCCTGGATGTTGGCCCGACGCAATAGCTGGCCCGCATGGGCAAACCAGTCCTCGCAGGCTGCCGCCTCGTCGCTGCTGGCCTGGATGTCGGTGACTGCCGCGAGCGTTGTGTGGCCGACGGCGGCCTGATCAGGCGTCGCGACCGGGCTGATACCCAGTACTGCCATCGTCAGCGCCAGGCAGCTCAGCCGTCTGGCAGTCGTTGTCTTCAGGGCGTTGTTCAACATACTCCTCCAGATACTCCTCCAGTGCGGCCAGCGTGGCGCGTACGTGGCGAACGGCAGTCTGGTCCGCGAGCCATTGCGGCACGCCGCCGCCAGGGCTGACACGTTGCGCATAGTCTACCCGTGTCAGCGTGCCGCCCTCTGGCGCCGATGCCGGTGCTGACTGTGCCGGTGTCAACTGCCACTGCCCGTCAATGAATGGCATCCGCACCACACCGGGCACCGGCGCCACGGCATCGCTCTCGCCGCGCATGGTCAGTGTGACGATGCCATCTTCCGTTATGTGACGGGTGAAGCGTGTCACGGCGTCGCGGGGTCGCAGGGGCCAGGGCGCCCGCGTGCGCATGTATACCAGGCTATGCCCGTCATGCTGAGTAAGTACCTCAAGCTCCTCCAGATCGGGCATCCACCTGCGTACATGGCAGGGGTTTTCCAGCACTGACAGCAGGGCGGTGGTGCCGATGGGCAGCATGGCGGTGGCGTGCACCGTGTCGGGCCCGGAGTGCTGCTCGCGCGTGACTTGCGCGGAGCGTTCAGTGGCGGGAACTGCCCATGCCGGATGCGTCACCACCCAGGCCAGGGTGGCCAGCGTCCAGGCAACGGACAAAGCGTTTTTCCAGATCATCAAGCCAGACACTCCCTGCGGCAAGCACGTCACCGGGTATGGGGGGCAGTACCGTCACGGCAACCGTGCCCGGCCGCATCAGCAGGGCACCAGGGGCCAGTATAGCGCGGCTGTTGTGCAGCACGATGGGGATAATGGGGACGCCGGCCTCCCGCGCCAGCCACAGCGCACCGGGGCGAAAAGGCAGCAGCCGGCCATCGGGGCTGCGACGGCCCTCGGCGGCGATGACAATGCCATAGCCCTGCTGCAGACGTTTCAGCGCGGGCTGCAGCGCTGCGCTGCCCGTGCCTGCCTCACGATCGACAAAGGCGGCACCGGCAAGCCGCAGCAGTGGCCCGAGCAAGGGGTGGCGGCGCAGCGATGTCTTGGCCACGCCAGTGATGTCCCGTCGCAGGAGGCGCGCAACAATGATGGGGTCGGTGCCGCTCTGGTGGTTGATCACGAACACCGCTGGCCGCAAGGACAATGCTGAAGAATCGCCGACAACGGCAAGGCGAATGCCGGCCAGATAATGCCCCAGCCAGGTGACCGCCGGTACGGTGATATTGATGGCCCGCCGTCGCCCCAATGGCATGCATGCCAGCATCAACAGGATGCCCAGCAGGGTCGGCAGGACAAAGGCGAGCAGGCTGCGGATCCCGCGCATGGTCAGTACTCCTTCACAGGAGAATAGCATCGCAGTGAGCAGGTCAGCGCAAGGTGATGGCCCGGTCTCATGGCTGGCAGGGCAGGCAGAGCAGGGAGGGTACTCGCCCGTTTTATAAACTGCTAAGGTTGCTGCCATTCTTTCAGGTCACAAGGACTATCACCATGGCTCTGCCAGACATGCTCAAAGGCCGTCTCACCCTGCCGGTGCTGGCTTCACCCATGTTCATCGTATCCGGCCCCGAGCTGGTCATTGAACAATGCAAGGCCGGCATCGTCGGCTCGTTTCCTGCGTTAAACGCTCGGCCTCAATCAGCACTGAGGGAGTGGATTCAGCGTATCAAGCGAGAGCTGGCAGAGTACGCTGCCGCCAATCCGGACAAGACGGTTGCGCCCTTTGCGGTCAACCAGATCTGCCATGTCAGCAACGATCGCCTTGAAGCGGATATGGCGGTGTGTGTCGAAGAGCAGGTGCCGATTATTATTACCAGCCTGCGTCCACCGGCAGAGCTGGTGCGTGCTACCCATGCCTACGGTGGTCTGGTGTTCCATGATGTGATCAATCAGCGTCATGCGCGCAAAGCGGCCGAGCAGGGTGTGGATGGTCTGATCCTGGTCAGCGCCGGTGCTGGCGGCCATGCCGGTACACTGAGTCCGTTCGCCCTGCTGCGGGAAATCAAATCCTGGTACGACGGCACGGTGATTCTCTCCGGCGCCATTGCCGACGGCGCCTCGATTGCCGGCGCAATCGCGATGGGTGCTGATCTGGCGTATATGGGGACACGCTTTATTGCTACAGAAGAAGCCAATTCCGATGAACGCTACCGCAATATGCTGGTGAAAGGTTCTGCCGATGACGTGGTGTACAGCTCGCTGTTTACCGGCGTACACGGTAATTACCTGAAAGAATCGGTAGCCGAAGCCGGTTATGATCCGGACAAGTTGCCTCAGGGTGACCCCTCGAAAATGGATTTCGGTTCCGGTGGCAAAAGCGACAAAAAAGTCTGGAAGGATATTCTTGGCTCAGGCCAGGGCATTGGCAGTATCCGTGATGTGCCGAAAGTCGGCGAACTGGTCCAGCGCTTGCGCGATGAATTTTCTGCCGCCGCGTCACAGTTCGATCAGGTGACAACGCCTTATCGTTAAAAACGCCTTACCGTTAAAAAAGTCGAACGGGCGTGAATTCACGCCCGTTTTGTTTACCCGCCAGAAACATATCAGTTCTGCTTCTTTACATCGAAAAAATTAACTCGCCTTTCACGTGAATATTCACCTGACCTCCACGTCAGTAGGCCCAGCTTGGCCTCAGAGCAGGGATTGATGCTGTTCGGGGCGCGGACTGCCGTCGCTGTAAGTCACACAATGACTCAGACGGATTGACGGGCAAAAAAGAAAGGTAAGCGGGTGGAGGTGAGCATCGTGAATCAGATATCCATGGCACGCCGGTCTGGCGTGTACAACACATTGTCGAGCAGATTGTCGAGCGTCATTCTGCTCGGCCTGGCAACGATTTTTCTCAGTGCCTGCGGCAGTAGCAGCAACGTGAGACCCAATGTACTTCTCCTGGAAGAGCCGGTGACGGCTGCGCTGGGCGGTACCTTCATGACACAGGATGGCGCGGTGACCGTTATCGTGCCACCGGATGCGCTGGATCAGGATGGGACCTTGCGTATCATTCGTCAGGGTGCACCCAATCGTACGCCGGACAACACCACACCAGTGAGTGCGGCCTACGATATCCGTATAACCGGTGCGTCACTGATGGAAGACATCAGCATCGAGATGGCTGTGAACGATTCGCCCCAACATCCGCAAGTGGCCGAGGTGCTGCGCCTGGATGTAAACGGTTGGGATCGGGTACGCGGTAGCTTCTTTCGTGCGTCCGAAACCCGCACCATCGGCCTGACCGGGGAAGCGAGAGGCATTTATCGCGCGGTGAACCGGCAGCTGCGTACCGCCATGGGTGATGGCGTAGCTCGTGGGCAGGATGTGTTCCTGTATGAAACCTACGAAAACGAGGACATCTGGGGCGGCGTGATCGGTCTGCATGAACTGCTAAATAATCTCGACCCTGCTACTGCTGTGAACGTGGCCGGTGTGCAGGTTGACCTGGCTCGGGTACCGCAAGGTATTGTCGATGTCTTGATTGGCGACGACTTTCAAGCGAAAGCTGACGCACTGGCAGATCCCGCCGTCACCCGAGCGCTTCTTCAAGCTGACGCGGTAGTTGGCGTGCGCGGTTTCTTCGACAATATGGAAGAGCCGGACATGCTGACCTCCGCCGGGATTACTTGTGCCCTGTGTCACGTCAACGTGACGCCAACACCATTTGAGCTCTCAGCTGGTGAGCTGACACCGCTACCTATTGGTCCGCTGGCGCTGGATGGGTTGCCCAATTTCCGCATGGACACCGGCTTGATTATCTCGATGACCCCGTTCGTACAGGGTATGGAGCCAGGCGAAGCCAAAGATGCGCTTATCGCTGCGCTGCGGGGTTGGGGGCCGGGCCGTCATGATGTACGTGCTTTCGGCGCATTCAATCCGCTGGATGATGAAGTCGATAACCCCACAACATTCCCGCCGCTGTGGAACTTCGTGGATCTGGGCGCTCAGGGTTACCGCTACAACTGGGATGGTGAATTCATTAACGACCCCGAAAACGGTTTGCCCAACGGTCTGGCCAGTCAGGCGGAGGCGGTCTATCACCTGGTGATGGGTGGTAAAGGCGCCTTCGGCACTGACACAGGTACGCTGCCGCCCCATCTGCGCAGTGCGCCAACGCCGGAACTGATCGATGCCCTGGTGGCGGCAGCCAACATGCCGAACATCATTCCCGAACAGGACCTGCTGGATGTCCAGGACTGGCAGCGCAGCTTCACCAGCCCGGCGCCGGGGATGTTCGACGAAGCGCTGGCGGAAGAAGGCTTCCAGTTGTTTTACGGGCGCGCCAACTGTGGCGGCTGTCATAACACGGGTGAATTCACCGGTAATGTGATCACGGCGAACATTACTGATGAAAGGCCCATGGGAGGTCTGGCAGGCGGCATCAAGACGCCGGGTCTCCGTGGTATCAGCTTCACCGCGCCGTACTTCCATGACGGCAGTGCCGAGACTCTGGAGGATGTGGTCGACACCTATGCCCGCAACCTGGCGGGTGTGCCGGATGATCTGACGATAGAAGAAATTGCAGCGGTAGCGGAGTACATGCGCTCGCTGTAACGCATCCTTCCTGACAGTCATCCCGGCAGTGGCGGAAGCCGTCACTGCCGGGCATGATCCTCCCTGATATCCGTTTTTTCAGTCATGCACGGCGCATGCTCTGATCGCCATTCACATTCCTGCGCTCGCCAGCGGAATACTGCGCCAGTACCTTGTCGCGGTCTGCCGCACTCAATGCATCAAGAATCACCCGTTGCCGATCGGGAGAAACCCCCAGGCATACCCGTGCAGCGATAGCATGGTTGCCGCCAGCACAAGCGGCTTTCCCCAGTTTCACCAGGTAGGTGTTCGAGAAGCGACGGGCAATGTTTACCACGCGTTCCGGATCGGCCAGGTGCGGTGCGATATTCATCACGCCTTCGGGATCATTCAAGGTCACGATGAAGGCACGAATCTCGTTCTCCGTCAGCAGATCGGCAAAGCCTGCGGTGATCTCGTATTTCCCCTTGTCCATCAGGGCCCGGGCGATGGCGATCCAGACATCGTTGGGCATGTGATCCAGCAGATCGCGGATTTCCTGTGGCGCCAGGTAAAGGGTGACATCGGCATTGAAGTCAGGTGCAAGCCGTTGGGTGACCGGTAGCATCAGGGGGCCCGGTGTGTGCACTGCCAGGGTGGCCGTGCGACGCGGGCCGAGCACATGGGTCACGAAGGGCACCTTGATGAACAAGGGCACGAAGCGTTGTACAGACAGCAGGATACGAAACAGTGGGCCGACCGCCGGGCGCGGCCGGGGTGTCAGGGCGGAGCTGGTCATGAGTGTTCTCCCCATCGTCAGAGTGATGTAGCACGCCAAATGGGGGAGCGCCGGTAACCGGCCGTTGTTGTCATAGCATCAGGCCGGGCGTTTCCCCCGAGTTCCTGATAGATGGGCTGCGCTAGTGCTGCGGCGCGCCGTTATTATTGTTGTCAGAGCAATATGTTGCGGTCAGCGCAGAGAAAGTGCAAGGGCCGCCCCGGGGTCATAAAGCACGGCCCCGGGGGTCGGATTTACGGCGTGCGAATCACCAGCAGGCGTTCTTCGGTCATGTCGCGGATAGCCCAGCGAATGCCTTCGCGGCCCAGGCCGGAATCCTTGACGCCGCCATAGGGCATGTTGTCCACGCGCCAGGAGGGCACATCGCCGATGACAACGCCGCCGACTTCGAGGATGTCCCACGCGCGATGTGCTTTATACAGATCACGGGTAAAAATGCCGGCCTGTAACCCGAAGGTGCTGGCGTTGACCGTCTCCAGAACACGGTCGAAATCATCAAAGGGCTCCAGAACGGCCACTGGGCCGAACGCTTCATCGTCGACGATGCTACAGCCCGCCGGGACGTTTTCCATCAGCGTGGGTTCTAGCATCGCGCCTTTGCGGCCGCCGCCACACAGCAGAGTGCCGCCGCGCTGTACACCTTCCTGAATCCAGTTTTCCAGTCGTTCGGCTTCGCCCTCGGAGATCACCGGGCCGATGAAGGTGTCCTCGTCACGGGGATCGCCCATGCGCAGGGTCTTGGTTTTTGCCACCAGCTTCTGCTTCAGCTTGTCGTAGATGGCGCGATGCCCGTAGATGCGCTGCACGCCGATACAGCTCTGCCCGGATTGATAGAAGGCGCCGAAGACAATGCGTTCCACGGCGTCTTCCAGGTCTGCATCCTCATCAACGACGCAGGCCGCGTTGCCGCCGAGTTCCAGCACCACCGGCTTCTTGCCGGCGCGGGCTTTCAGGTCCCAGCCAACCTGGGGTGAGCCGGTAAAACTCAGCAGTTTCAGGCGTTCATCTTCGGTAAACAGGTCAGCACCGTCGCGGTGACAGGGCAGGATGGAAAAGGCGCCTTTGGGCAGGCTGGTTTCTGCCAGCACTTCGCCGATGATCAGGGCGCCAATGGGCGTGCGGCTGGCGGGCTTGAGGACGAAAGGGCAGCCCGCAGCGATGGCCGGCGCGACCTTGTGGGCGGCCAGGTTAAGGGGGAAATTGAAAGGCGAAATAAACGAGCAGGGCCCGATGGGGACGCGTTTGGTGAAGCCGCGATAGCCTCGTGCCCGGGCCGAAATTTCCAGGTTCAGCACTTCGCCATCAATACGCACGGCTTCTTCCGCTGCGACACGAAAGGTATCGACAAGCCGGCCTACTTCGCCGCGCGCATCGCGAATCGGTTTGCCTGCTTCGATACACAGGGCCATGGCGAGTTCTTCGCTGCGCCCCCGAAAGCGCATGACACAGTGATCCAGCACGGCCTGGCGCTCATAGGGCGCCATGGCGGCCATGGCCGGTGCAGCCTTGACGGTGGCGGCGATGCCCTGGTCAATGGCCTTGCGATCAGCCAGGGCCACATGGGTGGCGACCTCGCCGGAGTACTTGTCCGTGACAGCCAGATCCTTGTTGGCGTAGACCGGCTCATTGGCCAGGTAGTAAGGGTATGCGTCCTTCAGCATCGGGGTCTCTCCTTTGGGTGGTCGGCTCTCTGGGTGATGGGCCTAAAGCGCCTGGCTGAGTTCCCGGATCTCGTTGTTCAGGATACGGTCGTTGTCGGCGTAATCCACGGGCAGATCGATCAGGTGCACGCCGCCGGCGGTAAAGCAGCGTTCGATCACTTCTTCCAGTTCGCCGCTGCGGGTAATGCGGTGGCCGCTGGCGCCGTAGGACTGGGCGTAGGCGACGAAATCCGGATTGCCGAAGTCCAGACCATAGTCGTCAAACTTCATCTGCGCTTGTTTCCACTTGATCATCCCGTAGCCGTCGTCGCGCAGGATCAGTACCACCAGATCCAGCTTCAGGCGGACGGCGGTTTCCATTTCCTGGGAATTCATCATGAAACCGCCATCGCCACAGATGGCCATGACGCGTCGCTCGGGGTAGACCAGCTTGGCGGCCATGGCAGAAGGCAGGCCGGCGCCCATCGAGGCCAGCGCGTTGTCCAGCAGTACTGTATTGGGCAGGTAGGCCGGATAGTTGCGCGCAAACCAGATTTTGTACATGCCGTTATCCAGGGCAATGATGCCGTTTTCCGGCATGGCCTTGCGGATATCGTGCACCAGGCGTTGCGGCTTCACTGGAAAGCTGTCGCCATGGATGCCTTCGGCGATGTGTGTCTTGAGGGCATCGCGGATGCGCATGAACTCGCTGAAGTCCCAATGGGCTTCCGGTGCCAGGATTTCCTTCAGTTGCCACAGGCTGTTGGCGATATCGCCAATGACTTCGATCTGCGGGAAATACACCGGATCGACCTGAGCGGAATTGAAGTTGATATGCACAACCTTGGGCCCGCCGCTGCGCATGAAGAAGGGCGGCTTTTCCACCACGTCGTGGCCGAGGTTGATGATCAGGTCGGCAGCATGAATGGCGCGGTGTACGAAATCGCCATCGGACAAGGCGGTATTGCCGATGAAATGGGGGTCAGTTTCGTCGATGACGCCCTTGCCCATCTGGGTGGTGACCACCGGGATGCCCAGCTTGTCGATGAATTGCCGCAGCATCTTGCAGGTGAGTTTGCGGTTGGCGCCAGCTGCCACCAGCAGCAGGGGGCGTTTGGCTTTGCTGATCGCTTCCGCCGCAGCGCGCACGGCTTTTTCTTCTGCGGTCGGCCGCCGGGTCATGCTGGGTTGCAGTACCGCCGCATTGCTGTCTTCGCGGGCGATGTCTTCAGGCAGTTCCAGATGTGTGGCGCCGGGGCGTTCTTCCTGGGCCAGGCGGAAGGCCTCGCGGATGCGCGAGGGGACGCTGTCGCCGCTGACGATCTGCTTGGTGAACTTGGTCAGTGATCGCATCATGTCGACCACATCGATGATCTGGAACTGCCCCTGCTTGCTGCTCTTGATCGGCTTCTGGCCGGTCAGCATGACCATGGGCATGCCGCCAAGCTGGGCGTAGGCTGCGGCGGTGACCAGATTGGTGGCGCCCGGGCCGAGGGTGGCCAGGCAGACGCCGGCCTTGCCGGTCAGGCGGCCATAGGTGGCGGCCATGAAACCTGCGCCCTGTTCGTGGCGGGTCACAATAAGGCGGATGCTGGAGTGACGCAGGGATTCGAGCAGGTCGAGGTTTTCTTCACCGGGAATGGCAAACAGGTAATCAACCCCTTCAGCTTCCAGGGCTTTGACAAACAGATCCGAGGCTTTCATGTGCAGGGGCTCCGGTCACGGCTGAGTGGGCGGCGCTGTCCCGGGCAAGCCCGTGCGCCGCAGCAGTCCTCACTATAGCCGTTTCCGTTGCGCTGTGTGCAGGTCTAGCACTCCACCATCAGAACTCCACCATCACCGTGATGGTATCGCTGTAGCTGCCCGGTGGTGCTGAGGGTGCGGCGGGTACGCGACCGTACACCGGCAGTTCGATGATATTGCCCGGGCCAATGCCCGTGCCGGTAACGCGCTGCCCGGCGGCACTGCCCCAGCGCTGGCTGCGGGCCGCATCACGGAACAGTTCATAGACCAGGTGATGGTTGTTGGCGCTGCGCATTCGGCGGTTGCCGCCGCTGGCATGCAGGCCGTCGTTGAGCTGCACGGTAAAGGCAGTCTGGTTGCTGCAGCGGACGCGCACGGCGGAGGTGCTGTCCACGGCATTGAGCAGCAGGCCCTGGGTGCCGAAATCCATGTCGGTGGTTTCCACGCGGCACTGGTCCTGGATGTTGACCTGCGTTTGCAGGGTATAGGTGCTGGATACCGGTGGAATGACGTTATCACAGCTCTGCCCTGTGCCTCCTGTGCGTACCGCAACCCGTGAGTTGACCAGCATGTTCACGTGCTGGCCTGCGCGGGCATTTGCGGGCAAGGGGGTGAGTAGGCGGCCATACAGCGTCACTGTGCCATTGGCGGAGAACTGGAGAAGCGGCAGGGAGACGTTGACTGCCAGCCCCGTACTGACTGCTTCGCCAGGTTGTCCGAGGATCACACTGCGGGCAGGGTCGCGGAACAGATTGAAGTTCAGCGATGGGCCGCCAGCGGGATTGGTCAGCTGCCGAGGTGCAATCGGGCCATTGCCCGGGCTGGCATAGATGCACATGGTATTGGCGGTGCTGTCGAACCAGCCGCGATTGCACTCCCAGCTCAACTGCACCGTGGCGTCCTGAATGGTCTGCGTGAACGGGTCCACGTTACCGAAGGTCAGGACCGGGCTGTTGGTGATACTGCAGTTGACCGCCGACCAGGTCTGCGGTGCGACGCACAGCAGTAATGCCAGCAGGCCCAGCCGCAGGGTTGTTTTGCCGGTCATTGGGTCTGCTCCTGCGGCGTCAGCGCCAGTGTCGTCGCGTCACCGTTGATGCTGACGGTCAGATGTGTGGCGTTGGTATGGGTGTCCGGCAGCGGCCAGTAAAAGGTCGAACCGGGCAGCACATAGCCCATCAGGCCCGCACGCCAGGGCTGTGATTCACCGCCCGGCGCGGTGAGTGCGGCATCGGTGAGACGGGCGTGGCTGTTGCCCTGATTGTCCAGGCGCAGGTGGGGTCTGCCTTCCCGTGTCGTGACACTGGCCTGCAAACGGGGCGCGGCATCTGCGGGGCCTTTGGTGAAAACCGGCACTGATACGCGCAGCAGCACGTTGACGGCAGAATCGCCCTGTTCCAGCAGATCATGGGGAATTTCGCTGATGATCAGGCGGTAGCTGCCTTCCTTGTCTGCGGTGGCGGCCGGGTCCGCGCGAACGATACGGGCGAGCTGCGAGGCGCCGGGTGCGATCAGTGCCAGAGGCGGCGTGACGATCAATGTTTCCTGGGGCAGCAGTGTTGTCTCGCCGTCTTCCTGGGACCAGGCGAACAGCTGCAATTGATAATAACCTTCGCTGGCGGCGGTATTGCGCAGGGTGATGGTGCGGTTGTTCTGTGTCGTTTCCAGCGCGACCAGCACCGGGCTGACCGACAGGCTGCCGGCCTGGGTGAGCGCGGAAAACAGGCCCAGTGACAGCGCCATGGTCCAGAGCAGCACCAGCTTCAGGGTATGCGCCAGGTTCTGGCTGATGCTGATTGATGTGAAATAGCGCATGAACATGGTGGTCACTCCGTCAGCTGCGTGTCAGTCGTGCCGGTGCTGTCAATCAGGTTGTCATCAATCAGGCTGTCATCAAACGTACAGGCCAGCGGGCCGATACGCGGCAAACCGTCGCTGTGTGCCGGTGCGGTGACGTGCGCCCGGCAGCCGTCACCACGTGTTGTGATGACCGTCAGCACATTCTGTTGCGTATTGTCCTGTGTGGCCAGTTCCTGCACGAACACCTCGCCGTCATGACCGACCACGGTGCGCGAACCGTCTGGCAGACGCACCGCCGTGCCCAGTGGCAGCGGCGTGCCGTCGGCATCATGAAGAATGACGATGGCGCTATGTTGCCGGGTGATCTCGAAGCGCACCACCAGACCGACCTGATCGGCGGGGGTCACTTCGGTCTGCGGCTGCTCGATGCGGGTGTTGACTGGCAGATCGTCGATATCGATGGCGAGCTTGTTGGGCACGAAGGACACCAGATTGGGCACCAGCAGTCTGCCGTGGCGGTTGGAATGGCCAATCAGCAGATTCGATTGCCGCACCGGCACACCGGCGAAGCCCGAGGTGTCGATGATGGCAAAGCTGTCCGTGACCCGGTTGGCGGCAAACAGGGAGCCGCCGCCATACACCAGCGAGCCGTCGGCACTGGCAAACAGGTCGGTGCCGCGGCTGCCACGTGAGGCGCCGCCTTGGACCTGTGCATAGGGTGTACGCCAGGTGGCGTCAGCGCGGGTGACATTGCTGTCGTCGTAGCTGTAGCCCAGGTTCCAGCCGATATCCCAGAACTCCTGCACCGGGCGGCGCAGATTGAGCTGGGCACGGGTACCGCTGTCGCTGTGCGAGGCTGAAGCACTGGCGCTCAGGTTGCGCTGGCCGGGGCGGTCCAGCGACATGTTGACCGAGGCGAAGAGGGTGCGGTCGTCGCTGTCGCGCAGGTTCTGGTTGACGCTCAGGCTCAGGGAGACGCGCTGCAGGAGATTGCGCGTATGGCCCAGCACCAGAAACTCGTTGTCCGGGGTGTCGAACTGGCGGGTGCGCAGGTAGCTGGCGTTGACACTGCCCTGGCGCCCGGCACGCAGGCTGGCGTTCAACTGTGTTGCGCTGCGCAGCAGGTCGCGATCACTGAAATAGTTGGCGCTGTCGCGGAAACCCCGTTCGCGCTGGGTGTGCTGGGCGCTCAGGGCATAGCGGCGCTGGCGGAATTCATGGCTGGCGGTAATCTGGCCGCCGTTCTGGCTGGCCGAGCTGTCGGCGTGCTGGCTCTCGCTGTAGCTCAGGGACATGCCGGACACCCCCAGCAGACCCAGCCGGGTCACAAGGCCCGCGCCAGCAACGCGCAGGTCATCCAGCACGGTGGCACTGGATTCCACGGTCAGTGTATCGCTGAGGCCGTAACGCAGAACGCCGGTTGCCATCACCTTGTCGCCGTAATCGGCGGAGACGGTGCCGAAGCGCCGGCGTGGCAAGCCGGCGCTGGCGGAGTAATCCGTCAGCCCCTGCCGCAGCAGCTGGGGTGAGACATAGAAGGGCACTGTCTCGACGCTCTGGCGGCCGAGTGCATCCGTGGTGACCAGCTGCACTTCACCCAGGCCGGTGAGCAGTGGTGCGGTTTCCACATTGAAGGGGCCCGGCTGCAGCGCCTGCTCGCCGACCTTCAGATTGTTGACGAAGATCTCCAGCGCAGTAGGCACACTGGCGGAGCCACTGAAGCTCGGCAGCGGGAAGGTGATCAGGTCCGGGCGTGTGGCGAAGTTCCGGGCGATCTGTACGCCGCCGAGGCGGGTCGCACTGCTCCAGCCCAGAGAACCGGAGATGGTATCGCCGACGGTATAGGTGAGCATGCTGGCCGGGTCGGAGTAGCGCCAGTAGGTATCCAGACGCACGTACTTGCCATGGTCACCCTTGTTGCCATTGATGTCGCCATTGATGCCGGCATCACGCCAGCGGGTGACACCGCTGCTGCTGAGCGTGCCAGCTTCACTGAACAGACGCAGCTCGTGGCTGGCGGCCAGGGACTGGGTGTCGTTGCCGAGATCGTTGTCGATATGGGTGGCGAAGATGTCGTAGTTCATCAGCGCGCCACTGCCACGGGATACATCGCGATAGCCCGAGAGGTTGCCACTGCGAATGAACTGGGCGGGTAGCCATTCCGCGGGCAAATCCAGGTACAACCGCTGCTCGCCCGGCGCATAGCGACCGCTGATCTGCATGGCCTCCAGGGACGTCCAGCTGTCATGGCCGTCGGTGAACTGCCCGGGCAGGTTGACCGAGAGCGCCGTCAGCGACGAGGGCCGCAGGCGAATGTCTGCGCCGGCAAGCATGATATGGAGTGTCTGCCCGGTGTTGACGCCATTGATGACGACTTCCGGCCAGGCGGGATACTGGTGTGTTGCACCGCCGCGTGCAGCGGATTTGAGTGCATCGATATCATTCTGTGACAGCTGCATCACAGACAGGCTGCCGAGTGCCAGGGCGGCCAGTTGTTGGGGAGCTTGTTGTTGGAGAGCCTGTTGTTGGGAGGCCTCTGCGGACTCGCCCGCAGAGGCCGAAGCCTGAATGCACCCCATGCACAACAGCCACCCGGCAATGATGCCGTATCGGAAGGGCGTTTTGTTCATGGCACGCATCTCCAGACAGGATCAGTGACGCTCCTGTCTGCGCCGGCGTGTTACGCCGTGCAGACAGGGAGTGTCACAGGTGGCAGTTGATGTAGCAGGGTTGCTGTAACAGGGCAGAGCTCAGAACTCGACAGTGGCCGTGATGGTGTCGGTAAAGGTTGTTGTGCCAGCGCTCAGGTCTACGGCATTCAGACTCTGGGGCGGTACACGACCGAATACGGAGAAGACCTGGCGAGCGCCGGTGCCGACGGCATTGACCTCTTCGCCGCTGTTCAATGCGCCCCAACGGCTATTGCGGGCGCCGTCCTGGAACAGCTCGTAGCTGACGAAATTGCCGTCGTTTTCCATGGCGCGGCCAGCTACCGGGCCATCGTCGACGTTGCTGCCTTCGTCAAGACCAATGCTGTAGCTGGTGCCATTGGAGCAGCGCACTGCGATGCCATCGCTGCCGTTGTCGGCATCAATGTTGGCATCGAGCAGGCCCGGGTGGGTGCCGAAGTTCAGGTCGCTGGCGCCGAGGCTGCCGCCGGCGACGGTACCGCTGATTTCACAGGCGGATTCCAGGGTAATGCGTACTTCGAAGGTGTCGGAAACGGTGGCAGCCAGGGCAGCATTGCCGATCAGGCAGGCGCTTGCCATTGCAGTCATCTGAAGAAGCTTTTTCATGGTCGATCTCCCGTTGGCATAAAGTTGTTGATCAGGGTGCTTGAGCGCGGCGGGCAAATTTGCGCTGCGGCGCTGTATGGGCAACAGCGCCATAAGACGCCCGGGAAGAAGCGCCAGCAATAGCGGCGATATGAACGAAAATGTGCTATTTCAGAGGATGTGCGGCGTCCGGGCGAAATGTGTGAGATGCCATTCAGGACGTGTTCATGTCCTGTTCATCTGGCGGTGTTTTTTTGGGGGGTAAGCAAGAGGCTTTGCAGACAGTCTTTGCAGACACGCTTTTCGTCAGCGGAGGGGGAGCCCGCCTGATAAGCGTATCGAGGCCACAGCAGGGCTGCTGTGGCGTCAGTTCAGAAGTGCCAGGCTACGCAGCCGCGAACGGCTGCTGCCGGTCAGTGCCAGGTGCCGTTGGCGTTGTCACAGCGCTCGAGGAATTCCTCGGCACTGAGCTCCACCACAGCGTCTTCGTCCAGCTGGCTCAGCACTTGTTCCTTCAGGTGGCCGACCACGCCGGACATCACCGTCAGGGTTTCTTCCACTTGTTCCAGGGTAGTGAGCAGGTCTTCCGCATCCAGTTCCAGGTGATCGCTCATCAGAGGCTCCTGTCGGGCTATTCAGCCCTGTCAGTGGCTTTTAAGGGCGGTGCTTGTTGCTGACTACACAACCATACTACAAAAAGAGGCGCCGTTTGGCGCCTCTTTTCTTGCTCGTTTACCAGCTCAGTGAACCGCCTGTCTGATATTCGATCACCCGGGTTTCGAAGAAGTTCTTCTCTTTCCGCAGGTCCATGATCTCGCTCATCCAGGGGAAGGGGTTGTTGACCCCCTTGAACTGCTCCGGCAGACCCAGCTGGGCCAGACGGCGATTGGCGATAAACTGGAGGTACTCTTCCATCATTTTCGCGTTCATGCCCAGTACGCCACGGGGCATGGTGTCGCGGGCATACTGGATTTCCAGCTCGGTGCCTTCCAGGATCATCTGCGTGGCCTTGTCACGCATCTGGGCGTCCCACAGGTGCGGGTTCTCGATCTTGATCTGGTTGATCACGTCGACGCCGAAATTCACGTGCATGGATTCATCACGCAGGATGTACTGGAACTGCTCGGCAACGCCGGTCATCTTGTTGCGGCGGCCCATGGACAGGATCTGGGTGAAGCCGCAGTAGAAGAAGATGCCTTCCAGGACACAGTAGAACGCAATCAGGTTCTCCAGCAGGGCCTTGTCGGTCTCGACCGTACCGGTGTTGAACGCCGGATTGGACATTTCCCGGGTGTACTGGATGCCCCACTGTGCCTTCTTGGCCACAGACGGCAGCTCGCGGTACATATTGAAGATTTCACCTTCGTCCATGCCCAGTGACTCGATGCAGTACTGATAGGCGTGGGTGTGAATGGCCTCTTCAAACGACTGGCGCAGGATGTACTGGCGGCACTCCGGGTTGGTGATCAGGCGATAGACAGCCAGTACCAGGTTGTTGGCAACCAGTGAATCTGCCGTGGAGAAAAAGCCCAGGGAGCGCTTGATGATACGGCGCTCGTCTTCGGTCAGGCCTTCCGGGTTCTTCCAGGTTGCCACATCAGCAGACATGTTCACTTCCTGGGGCATCCAGTGGTTGGAGCAGCCATCCAGGTATTTTTGCCAGGCCCAGTCGTACTTGAAAGGCACCAGCTGGTTCAGGTCCGCACGGCAGTTGATCATGCGCTTGTCGTCAACCTGTACCCGGCCAGCCGCACCTTCCAGCTCGGCGACGCCTTCTTCCACGTCCATATGATCAACACTGGCGCGTGCGCGGGCGATGGCATCCGTCGCCGGTGTACTGGCTACTGCGCCGGCTTCGGTGGCAGGGGATGCACTGGCGCCGGCGGGGTGGTTTCCGGCTCCGCGTTGAGCATCATGTTCTGCTCGCGCTGCCGGTGCTGTTGCAGATGGCGCGATCGCCGCTGCTGCAGGCGCTGCAGGTTCCGGCGCCTCTGTGGGCGCAGGTTGTTGGCGGGCGACCGGGTTTTCTTCTGCATGAAACTCGTCCCAGTTCAACATTCAATCTCTCCTAAGTTCGCATTCTTTCAAACGGTGCACAATGCATTATTCACTGGCGCTTACTGGCACGCTTCGCAATCCGGATCATCCAGGGAGCAGGCCTGGGGCACGTCCGCAGCCTGCTCGAAGCTGGCGGTGTCCGCCGGGGCTGCCGACGAGACGCTGTTAAGGCGGCCGTCACTGATGGTCGATTTCTCGGATGTCGTGGCACCGATGGCGCGCAGGTAATAGGTGGTTTTCAGGCCACTGAGCCATGCCATCTTGTAGGTCACATCCAGTTTCTTGCCGTTGGCCTGGGCGATATACAGGTTCAGCGACTGCGCCTGGTCAATCCACTTCTGACGGCGGCTGGCGGATTCCACCAGCCAGCGCGGCTCGACTTCGAACGCGGTGCGGTAGATTTCCTTCAGGTCTGCCGGTACGCGATCAATCGGCAGCACGGACCCGTCGTAGTACTTCAGGTCGTTGACCATGACGTTGTCCCACAGGCCGCGCGCCTTGAGATCGTTGACCAGGAACGGGTTCACCACGGTGAATTCGCCGGACAGGTTCGATTTCACATACAGGTTCTGATAGGTGGGTTCGATGGACTGTGAAACCCCGGTAATGTTGGCGATGGTTGCCGTGGGGGCAATCGCCATGACATTGGAGTTGCGCATACCCATGGTGCGCACCTGATCACGCAGGCTGTTCCAGTCCAGCGTCTGGCTGCGATCGACCATCAGATATTTCTCGTTACCGCGTTCGCGGGCCAGAATCTCGATGGAATCGATCGGCAGAACGCCCTGGCTCCAGAGCGAGCCTTCGAAGGTGGCATAGCTGCCACGCTCTTTGGCCAGCTCACTGGAGGCCTTGATGGCAAAGTAGCTCACCGCTTCCATGGAGGTGTCGGCGAAGGCCACGGCTTCCGGTGAGGCGTAGGCGATCTTCTGCATGTACAGCGCGTCCTGGAAGCCCATGATGCCGAGGCCTACCGGGCGGTGTTTCAGGTTCGAGTTACGCGCCTGGGGCACGCTGTAGTAATTGATATCAATCACGTTATCCAGCATGCGCACGGCGGTGCGTACCGTCTGCTCCAGCTTGGTCAGATCCAGGCCACCTTCGTTGAGGTGGTGAGTCATGTTGATGGAGCCGAGGTTGCACACGGCAATCTCGTCCTTGTTGGTGTTCAGGGTGATCTCGGTGCACAGGTTGGAGGAATGCACCACACCAACGTGCTGCTGCGGGCTGCGCAGGTTGCACGGATCCTTGAAGGTGAACCACGGGTGCCCTGTTTCGAACAGCATGGACAGCATCTTGCGCCACAGGTTGATGGCCGGAATGCGCTTGAACAATTTCATGCGGCCGTCGCGGGTCATGGCTTCGTACTCGAGGTATTGTTTCTCGAAGGCCTGGCCATAGAGGTCATGCAGATCGGGCACGTCGTTGGGCGAGAACAGGGTCCATTCCTGCTCTTCGATGACGCGCTTCATGAACAGATCCGGAATCCAGTTGGCGGTGTTCATGTCATGGGTACGGCGACGGTCATCACCGGTGTTCTTGCGCAGCTCGACGAATTCCTCGATGTCCAGGTGCCAGGTTTCCAGGTAGGCACAGACCGCGCCCTTGCGCTTGCCGCCCTGGTTCACTGCCACAGCGGTGTCGTTGACCACTTTCAGGAAGGGCACAACACCCTGGCTCTTGCCGTTGGTGCCCTTGATGTAGGCGCCGAGTGCGCGCACCGGGGTCCAGTCGTTGCCCAGACCGCCAGCAAACTTGGACAGCATGGCGTTGTCCTGGATGGCACCGTAAATGCCATGCAGGTCGTCCGGCACGGTAGTCAGGTAGCAGCTGGAAAGCTGCGGGCGCAGGGTGCCGGCATTGAACAGCGTCGGTGTGGAGCTCATGTAATCGAAGCTGGACAGCAGGTTGTAGAACTCGATGGCCCGGGCTTCACGGTCATCCTCGCGCACAGCCAGACCCATGGCGACACGCATGAAGAAGCACTGTGGCAGCTCGAAGCGGGTGTCCCGGCTGTGAATGAAGTAGCGGTCATACAGGGTCTGCAGGCCGAGATAGGTGAACTGCATGTCGCGCTCACCTTTCAGTGCCGCGCCGATGCGGTCCAGATCAAAACGGGCCAGCTCCGGGTCGATCAGTTCCAGCTCGATGCCACGGTGTACATAAGCCTTGAAGGCATCGCTGTAGAGCGCTTCCATCTCGCGCTGGTCGGCCAGCTTTGCGACACCCAGGAACTGCAGGGCTTCGGCGCGCAGGCTGTCCATCAGCAGGCGAGCGGTCACCTGGGAGTAGTTCGGCTCCTGTTCGATCAGGGTGCGCGCGGTCATGACCATGGAGGTGTTGACGTCGTGGATCGACACGCCGTCGTACAGGTTCTTCACGGTTTCGTTGATGATCTTGCTGGCGTCCACATCTTCCAGGCCGGCGCAGGCTTCCACGATCAGGCCTTCCAGGCGTGCCATATCCAGCGGTGCCTCGGTGCCATCATCCTGCTTGACGGTAATGCTCGGATGGCTGCTTTCGCTGGCGGCGGTCTGGATGTTCGCTTTCTCGGCGCGCTTGCGGCTCTGCTCTTCGCGGTAGAGCACGTAGGCGCGGGCGATTTTCTGCTCGCCATTGCGCATCAGGGCCAGCTCGACCTGGTCCTGAATTTCCTCAATGTGAATGGTGCCGCCGGACGCCAGGCGGCGACGGAAGGTGGCGCTGACCTGCTGGGTCAGGCGGGCCACGGTTTCATGGATACGCGAGGAGGCCGCAGCAGTGCCGCCCTCGACAGCCAGAAACGCCTTGGTAATGGCGACCGTGATCTTGTCGTCGGTGTAGGGCACGACCTTGCCGTTGCGCTTGATGACGCGCAGCTGGCCGGGTGCGGTGGTGCTCAGGGCATCGTCACCGGCGTTGTCGCGGGGTGTCTGGCCGGTGGCGGCTGATTGGTGTTGGGTATCCGTCTGCATGATGACCTGCTCTCCGTTATCTCTGTTGTCCGTTATGTCTGTTGTTGTCCCGGCCCGCCTTCCGGGTGGGGCGGTTGACGGGCCGGGTATTGCTGTTCTTGCGTGCTGTCTTTGCGTTCTGTCTGGCTCGAAACCAATGCAATGACCCCGACGCGCGACATATACAGGTCGCGTGCCGGGGTCAGGGGCGTCCTTTGGGGCGTCCGGGGCCGTCCAGCATCCTTGCCAACACAAGATGTAGTGTCATGTGCGATCCTGTCATGTCTGGCCCGGCGCGCTTCAAGACGCGCTTCTTTGCCTCGTTCGGCCTGGCTCGGGCGCCTTCTGGCAATGTCTGCCGGGGCAGGCCGACGCTGCTGTCCGGGCTGGCGTGTGCACGGTTTCCGGCGCACTGCCCTGGTACTTGTTCGACCTGCTGCCGGTACGGCGATGTCAGGGTGAGAATCTGTGCAAAACCCAATATATGGGGTTTGCGAGTGCCATGACCACAAGTTATAGCGGTTGCGGTCGTATTGCAAGAGTTTGCCGGTGGACAAGTCTGTGGAAAAAATGTGTGTTTCCGGTGGGTGTCTTTCAGACCGGCTCCCGACCTGCTTCCGATCTCATTCGGGCCCGGGGCCGGGCGTGCGGGGCTGCGGCGGGGAGTGGCCCGCCAGGGCGTCAGGGTGGGCCGGGAGCCGGGGCTGGCCGTCGGCGGGGAAACACCATATATTGTGTTGGTTACAGACCGTATATCGACGGTTGTGGCCTGGTGCATTACTGTCACGGCCTGCTGTGTTACTGACAAGGCAATGTTTTTCCCGGTAAGCCGGTGTATCAGTGTTGCCGCAGAAGTAACGGATGCGTATAACTTGTGTATGCGGGCCCGGAGGGGGTTCGTATTCCGGGAAGACTAAACGAGCACGATAAAAACAGGAACAGCACGGAATGAGCTCAGTGCAGGACAATCCCCCGCGAATCTTGATAGTTGAAGACGACGAGCGCCTCGCGACCCTGACCCGCGAATACCTGGAAAGTAATGGTATGGACGTCACGGTGGTGAATGATGGTGAAGAAGCAGTCCGTCGTATCCGTGCTGATCAGCCGGATCTGGTGGTGCTGGATCTGATGCTGCCAGGTGCCGATGGTCTTACCGTCTGCCGCGAAGTGCGGCCGGCATTCCGCAATCCGATCCTGATGCTGACAGCGCGCACGGACGATATGGATCAGGTGCTGGGTCTTGAAATGGGCGCGGACGACTATGTCGCCAAGCCGGTCAAGCCCCGGGTACTCCTGGCCCGCATCCGTGCCCTGTTACGGCGTGTCGAGACAGAGCACGAGCGTGATCAGCCGCAGATGCGCCTGGAGTTCGGCAACCTGGTGATCGACAACTCCGCTCGCGAAGTGGTGCTGGAAGGCAAATCGGTGGATCTGACCAGTGCCGAGTATGACCTGCTCTGGCTGCTGGCCTCGAACGCCGGCAATGTCCTCTCCCGTGAGACCATTTTCGAGAAACTGCGTGGCATCCAGTATGACGGCCAGGATCGCTCCATTGATGTGCGCATTTCCCGTATTCGTCCGAAGGTGGGCGATGATCCGGACAATCCGCGCCGCATCAAGACAGTCCGCTCCAAAGGGTATCTGTTCGTCAAGGAGGTGGGCCCGGTCTGATTCGGCGCCCACCTTTCCCCTTTGAACAGCATCTTTCTGCGCATTTATGCCGGCATGCTCCTGGCTGTGTTACTGGTCGGGGCGTTTTCCTATGGCATGGTGCAGCTGATCAACGGCTACCGCTCTGATGTCTATCGCGAAAGCATGGCCCACGGCACCTTTTATCTTATGGCCCGCGGGTTGCAACGCCAGGACACCGATGAAGGCCGAGAGGCCCGCAGGCTGTTGCTGGGCCGCCTGCTGGGCGCGGAGATCGAGCTGCGCGGCGAGGGGGAGCTGGCGCTGACCTACCGGGAACGGCTTGAGCTGGAGCAGGGCCTGGTGGTCATGCGCCTGAACCAGGCGGAATCCTTCGCCGACATCTTTTACCAACTGCCCGACGAAGACCGTTATATCCACACCCGCATGGACAAGGTCTCGGAGCAGCAGGCCCGGGCCACCGCATTATTGCTGCTGGATGAGTTGGCGCAGTACCCGCTGGCGGAGTGGGATGCCGAATTTGCCCGGATCCAGCAGCGTTTCGGCTATCCCCTGGCGCGTGTTGCCCAGGAGGCGTTGTCGCTGGATACCGAGCAGCGGCAGCGCCTGGCCCGGCGTGAGGTGGTGCTGGTGCTGGACGAGGGCGCCAGCCGCTCACGTTCTTCGGTGATGGTCTATGCGCCCATCGGCAATACCGGCGAAGTGCTGGTGCTGGGGCCGCTGGCGCTGTTCGACTGGATGCCGCTGGAAATGTCTGTGCTGGTTGGCGTGCTGGGCCTCAGCGCCATGGGCTTTGCCACCTACCTGCTGGTGCGCCCGTTGCAGACCCGGCTGCGCAAGCTTGATGGCGCTGTGCGCCAGTTGGGCACCGGTGATCTGGATGCCCGTGCCGATGTCAGTGGCCAGGATGCCATCGGCCAGCTGGGGCTGACGTTCAATGGCATGACCGAACATATTCGCCGGTTGATCGAATCCCAGCGGGAAATGACCCGCGCCGTCTCCCATGAGCTGCGCACCCCGGTGGCCCGCTTGCGCTTTGGCCTGGAGATGCTGGCGGACTGCGACGACAGTGAAGAGCGCCGCCAGAAACTGGATGAGCTGGATCTGGATATCGAGCAGCTGGATCAGCTCATCGACGAGATCCTGACCTTTGCCCGCCTGGAAGAGGGCACCCCGGCGATCGAATTCAAACCGGTGGACATGGCGGAGCTGTTCCGGCAGATCTGCCGGGAAATCGAGCCTATTAGTGGCGATCTGCGCGTCTTCGATGCGACGGACTGGTCTGCGGTGCGGCCGGACCAGCGGCAGGCGGAGGGGGAGGGGCGCTATCTGCATCGCATCCTGCAGAATCTGGTCACCAATGCCCTGCGCTACGCGCGCGAGGAGATTTCACTGCGCTACAGTGTGGTGGGCGGCATGGCCGTGATGGAAGTATCGGACGACGGCCCGGGCATCCCGGAATCGGAGCGCGAGCGTATCTTCAAACCCTTTGCCCGGCTCGACAAGAGCCGCCACCGTGCCAGCGGGGGTTACGGGCTCGGGTTGTCCATTGTCCAGCGTATCGTCGAGTGGCATGGTGGCCATATCGACGTCAGCCAGAGCGCCGCAGGCGGTGCCCTGTTCCGGGTAAGCTGGCCGCGCCAGCAACGTTCTGGCCACGTGCTCGGATAAAAAGCCCGCCTTGCCTGAAAATCGTGAGAACGGACTCTGTGGAGAGACCTCATATGACCGGATATCTGCTTGCCATTGATCAGGGCACAACCAGCTCCCGTGCCATCGTCTTCGCCGCCGACGGTTCCGTGCGTGGCCAGGCGCAAAAGGAATTCGCCCAGCATTACCCCGAAGATGGCTGGGTGGAGCATGACGCCAGTGAGATCTGGACCGACAGCCTGGCGCTGTGCCGCAAGGCTATCGCCAATGCCCATATCGACGCCAGTGAACTGGCCGCCATCGGCATTACCAACCAGCGCGAGACGACGGTGCTGTGGGACCGGGCCACCGGCACGCCCCTGGCGCGGGCGATTGTCTGGCAGGACCGTCGCACCGCCAGCCGCTGCGAGGCACTGAGGGAAGCAGGGCACGAGGCCATGGTGCGGGAGAAGACCGGCCTGTTGCTGGACCCGTATTTTTCCGCCACCAAGCTGGCCTGGCTGCTCGACAATGTCGAGGGCGCCCGGCAACGGGCGGAGGCCGGAGAGCTGGCCTTTGGCACTATAGACAGTTGGTTGCTGTGGCGTCTGACCGGCGGCAAGGTGCATGCCACGGATGCGACCAACGCCTCGCGCACCCTGCTGTTCAATATCCACACCCAGCGCTGGGATGAGGCCTTGCTGAAACTGTTCGATATTCCGGCGTCATTACTGCCGGAAGTGCGGGACAGTGCGGCGGATTTCGGCAGCACTGACCCGGCCCTGTTCGGCACCCCGGTGCCGGTGGCCGGGATTGCCGGTGATCAGCAGGCTGCTTTGGTGGGGCAGGCCTGCTTCGAGCCCGGCATGGTGAAAAGCACCTACGGCACGGGTTGTTTCATGGTGTTGAACACCGGCGATCAGGCGGTGACCTCGGAAAACCGGCTGCTCACCACCGTGGGCTATCGGCTCGATGGCAAGACCTGCTATGCCCTCGAAGGGTCGATCTTTGTGGCCGGCGCGACCATACAATGGCTGCGAGATGGCCTGCGGCTGATCAGCCACGCCAGCGAAAGCGAAGCGCTGGCGCGCAGTGCCGGTGGCGCGAAGGGGGTGTATCTGGTGCCGGCCTTTACCGGTATGGGCGCGCCCTGGTGGGACCCCCATGCCCGGGGCGCCTTGCTGGGCCTGACGCGGGACACGGGCATAGCCGAGGTGGTGACCGCGGGCCTGGAGGCCGTCTGCTACCAGAGCCTGGATCTGCTGGAAGCCATGATCGCCGATGGCGCCAGCCGCCCTACGGCGCTGCGGGTCGATGGCGGTATGGTGGCCAATAACTGGCTGGCACAGAACCTGGCGGACATTCTCGGGGTCCGTGTAGACCGCCCGGTGATCACCGAAACCACGGCCCTTGGCGCGGCATATCTGGCAGGGCTGCAGGTTGGCGTATTCCAGGATCTGGCGGCGATCAGCGAGCAGTGGCAGTGCGACCGGGATTTTTCACCGAAGCTGGAGGAGAGTGACCGACAGGCGCGCTACCAGGGTTGGCGCGAGGCGGTATCCCGGGTGTGCACGGCAGGCGGGTAAAAAGCGCTCAAAACATGTGACATGCATCACGTTGTCTAATACTATCAGGTTAGATGATGGCAAAATGTCATCATTTAAGCTGGTTATAGAAGACACGGCGTCTGAAAGGGATGAGGCGTAAAAACGGTACCGGTGATCGGGCGGGGGGCCTGACCGGGCCATCGCGGGCGGCTTGAGGGGGCCGCCCTTTGCGAGAGTAGCTGGCATGCAGGGATGGTCTATCACAAGTGAGGGGGACAGCGACCAGGGCCGCATTCTGCGCCGTGTGCTGTTCGCCATTGTTGCGGGCGGCATGGCGCACACACTGGTGTGCTGGATCGCTGCCCAACTCGACTTCTTTCGGGGCGGCGGCAACGCGTTTGCCCAGCTTTTCACGCTGATCTGGAGCGGCCATCTGCTGCTTATCGTGATCACGCTGCTCGGTTTCAACCGATTGTTTCGCGACCCGTCCATGACGCTGCCGATTCTCTGGTGGTCGACGCTGGTGCTGCTGGTGTCGGCCTGGTACGTGGATGAAGTGCGGCTGTGCGTGATGCTGCTGTTCTTCGCGATTCTGCAGATGGGCGTATTTCGTTGTCGCACCCGTGAGCTGGTACTGCTGGCAGTAGTCTGTGTCAGCGCCTACCTGGGCATCCTGCTCGCACTGAACCACTGGTATCCGGAAGCCCTCGACATGACGGCTGAACTGATTCAGTGGGCCACCTTCGTGCTGATGACGCTGGCGGTCATTATTCTTGCTGATGAGATATCGGCGATCCGTCTCAAGCTCAGTGAGCGTAACCGTCAACTCGGCGATATCGTCGATCGCATTCAGAATCTTGCCGTGCGTGATGAGCTGACCGGCCTGTACAACCGCCGCTATGCCATGGAACGTCTGGGCAAGATTCGCGAGATGGCTGACCGGGGCGCGTTCGGGGTGGTGGCCGCTTACGCCGACCTGGATCACTTCAAGCAGATCAACGATCAGCACGGCCACGCGCTGGGTGATCAGGTGTTGCGGGACTTTGCCCGGCTGACCGGTAACCTGCTCAGCGGCCGGGACTTCTGTGCCCGTTACGGCGGCGAGGAGTTTCTGCTGGTGCTGGTAAAAAGCGATCAGGCCCAGGCGGAGGCGTTGCTGGATGAGCTGCGGGATAATCTCGCGCAGGCCCACTTCCCTCAGGCGCCGGCGTTGCGTGTGACGGTCTCCATCGGATTGGCCGCGTACCGGCCTGGTGAAGCGCTGGATGCCTGGCTGGGGCGGGCGGACGAGGCGCTGTATCAGGCCAAGGGCATGGGCCGTAACCGTGTCATCACGGCGGAGGGATGAGCCGATGATTCAGGATATGCAGGAAGCGCGCAGACTGGCCCTGGACGACCAGCGTCTGGCCCGGCGCCATAGCCTCACTGCGGTCGCCATCAGTCTGCTCCACGCCATGGTGTGTGTGTTCTATCTTCGCGCGGGCTATTTCACCCTGGATGGCGCGGGGCTGGCGGGGCTGTTTGCGGTGATCTGGCTGGGTAACCTGACGCTGGTGGCCATCGTACTGACCCGGGGCTCTGTACGCTTGCGAGACCCGAGCCTGTCCCTCTACTGGAACCTCTGGCTGACCATCGGCTTCATGCTCAGCGCCTATTACATGGACGAGCATCGCATCAGTGTCGTGATGCTGTTTTTTGCGGCCATGTTGCTGGCGTCATTCCGCCAATCGTTGCCGGGGCTGATTCTGTTGTCGGTGGCGGCAATGGGAGGGTATCTGCTGGTCATCATTCTGGCCTGGCAGGCGCGCAGTGTGTCCATGAATCTCACCCTGGAATTACTGCAGTGGCTGATTTTCTGCATGACGGCAGTGAGCTTCGTCGTCACCGGCGTAGGCATCAATGCCTTGCGCACCAATCTCACCGCCAAGAACCGTCAGCTGAGTAGTGCCCTGGTGCAGGTGCGCGATATGGCGATCCGGGATGAGTTGACCGGGCTGTTCAATCGTCGGCACATCATGGATGTGCTGGCGCAGCAGCAGGCGCTCGCGGATTCCGGTGAGTACTGCTTTACCCTCTGCTTTGTCGATCTGGATCACTTCAAGCGCATCAATGACACCTTTGGCCATACTGCCGGGGATCAGGTGCTGCAGCGCTTTGCCGTCATGGCGCAGCGTTGTCTGCGGGAAGCCGACTATACGGGGCGTCTTGGCGGGGAAGAATTTGTACTGGTGCTGACGCAAAGTGATGCGCCCAGTGCGGCCCGTGTTGCCGAGCGTTTGCGTCAGGCGGTGGCGGGGGAGGATTTCAGTGATCTGGATCCTGCACTGCGTACGTCGATTTCCATCGGCATCGCGCAGTATCGTCCGGGTGAGCCACTGGATGCGACCCTGGCGAGGGCGGATCGGTGCCTGTACCAGGCCAAGCTTGCCGGCCGTGATCAGGTGGTGACAGAGGCGGTGCTGGCGCACCCGGAAAAGGTGCTCGCCCCGGAGTAGTGGTGCAGCGCTGGTCGCGAGCGGTGGGTCAGTCTGCTTGCACGGGCGTTTGCTGCGGCGGGAACAGGACCAGATGCTTGGCCGCGATCCGCACACGCATGCTGGCGCCGATGGGAATATTTTCGTGGCTGCCTGTGAGACAGGTCAGTTGCTCGCCATTCTCCAGTGCCAGACGGTAGAGAATGTTCGGGCCGGTGAAGACGCGATGCACCACCGACGTCTGTAGCGGGCCGTCATCATCCACCACCACATCTTCAGGGCGCAGCAGTACCGTGACCGGTGACCCGGGTGGATAGCCCAGCGGGCGATGGCTGCCAAGTTCCCCGGCGACGGTGGCGACGTGCTCACCCGGCAATACGGTGCCTTCGAGAAAGGCGCCCGCGCCGGCGAATTCGGCAACGAAGCGGGTGACCGGGGAGTGGTAGATATTGTACGGGCTGTCCCACTGAATCATCCGGCCTGCGCGCATGATGCCCACGTGGGTGGCAATGGCAAACGCTTCTTCCTGATCGTGAGTCACGATGACGCCGGTAATGCCTTCGTGCAGCAGAATGTCCCTCAGTTCCTGATTCAACTGGCGACGCAGATCCAGATCCAGGCTGGCAAAGGGCTCATCCAGCAGAATCAGCGGCGGGCGGGGCGCGAGCGCACGCGCCAGGGCGACGCGCTGTTGCTGGCCGCCGGACAGTTCATGGGGAAAACGCGCTTCCATGCCCGCCAGCCGTACCATTTCCAGGCATTCCGCGACGCGCAGACGTCGGGCTTCTCGGCTCTCATTACGCAAGGCAAAGCCGACATTCTGGCCAACGGAAAGATGCGGGAACAGGGCGTGATCCTGAAACACCATGCCCAGGCCGCGTTTTTCCGGCGCCACCATATTGCCGGCACTGGACACTTCCCGCCCGGCAATATGGATACTGCCAGCGGTGAGCGGCTCCAGGCCGGCGATGGCGCGCAGGGTGGTCGTCTTGCCGCAGCCCGAGGGGCCGAGCAGGCAAGCGATTTGCCCTGCCTGCAGCGTAAAGCTGACGTCATCCACCACCACATCATCATCGTAGCGGCATGCGATGCGCTGCAGGCTCAGTAATGGCTCGGACATGGCAGAGTTACCAGCTAGTGGCTATAACAGTGGCTATAACAAAAACTCCAGCAGCGCTTTCTGCGCGTGCAGGCGATTCTCGGCTTCATCCCAGACCACCGAACGCGGGTCATCCAGCATGTCATGGCTGATTTCTTCGCCGCGGTGCGCCGGCAGGCAGTGCATGAACAGCGCGTCTTTATCGGCCAGATCCATCAGTGCCGGGCTGACCTGATAATCGCGAAACGCTTTTTCCCGCTGAGCCTGTTCTTCTTCCTGCCCCATGGAGGCCCACACATCGGTGACCACCAGATGCGCCTTGTCCATCGCCGCTTTCGGGTCGCGCTCCAGGCGCACGCGGTCGCTGTTTTCCGCCACCAGGTCGGCGCGGGGGTCAAAGCCCTCCGGGGCACAGACCACCAGCTCGAAATCGAATTGCCGCGCGGCATTGATGTAGGAGTTGCACATGTTGTTGCCATCACCGACCCAGACCACGCGCTTGCCGCGAATGGCGCCGCGGTGCTCGACAAACGTCTGGATATCCGCCAACAGTTGGCAGGGGTGAAAGTCATCGGTGAGTGCATTGATCACCGGCACCGATGAATGGGCAGCAAATGTTTCGACAGTGCTGTGGGCAAAGGTGCGGATCATGACCGCATCCACCATGCGCGACAGCACGCGCGCAGAATCCTCAATCGGTTCGCCGCGCCCGAGCTGGGTATCCCGTGGCGAAAGAAAAATGCTGGAACCGCCGAAGTGGTTCATGGCGACTTCAAACGACACCCGGGTCCGGGTGGATGATTTCTCGAATACCATGCCCAGCGTCTTGCCGCGAAACGGCTCGTGCACCTGGCCATTGCGCAGCATGGTTTTCAGTTCTATGGCGCGCTGTATGACATAACCCAGTTCGTCACTGGACAGGTCGCGCAGCGTCAGAAAATGACGGACAGTCATGCAGCCTCCTGTTGCTGGACAAACGCACGGACAGCGTCCGCAACGTGCTGCGCCAGCAGGGCGATTTCTTCATCATTGATGATCAGCGGTGGCAGCAGGCGAATGACCCGGCCAGCTGTCACATTCACCAGCGCGCCATTGTCCCGCGCCAGTCCCACGATCTCCGGGCAGTCCCGATCCAGCTCGACGCCGATGATCAGGCCCTGGCCTCTCACCTCCCGTACCATGGCAATGCCGGACAAGGCCTCACGCAGCCGTTGCTGCAACAGTGCGCCCCGGGCATTGACCGAGGGGATGACGTCGTTGATCAGGGTGTCCACGACAGCCAACGCGGTGGCGCAACCAAGCGGGTTGCCACCATAGGTGCTGCCATGGCTGCCCGGTCCAAACACGTCTTCCGCTGCGCCGGACACCAGACAGGCGCCGATGGGGAAGCCATTGCCCAGCCCCTTGGCGGTGGTCAGGACATCCGGTACTACACCAGCTGTGCTGCAGGCGAAATAGCTGCCGGTCCGGCCATTGCCGCTCTGTACTTCATCCAGCATCAACAACCACTGTTTCTCGTCACACAGTTGCCGCAGCCGTGCGAGATAGTCTGGCGCCGGAATGCGCACGCCACCTTCACCCTGCACCGGCTCCACCAGCACCGCGACGATATTGTCATGTGTCTCGGCCAGCGCACGGATGGCATCAACGTCGTTCCACGGCGCGCGGACAAAGCCGGACACCAGGGGCTCGAAGCCAGCCTGGGCCTTGGCGTTCCCCGTCGCGGACAGCGTGGCCATGGTACGGCCATGGAACGCGTTTTCCAGCACGACGATGGTCGGCGTGCTGACCTTGCGGCGATTGCCATACAGCCGCGCAATCTTGATGGCCGCCTCGTTTGCTTCGGCACCGGAATTGCAGAAAAAGGCGCGCGCCATGCCGCTGACCTGACACAGGGCCGCAGCCAGGGTTTCCTGATGCTGCACGCGGTACAGGTTCGAGGTATGTACCAGCGTGGCGGCTTGTCGAGTGAGCGCCCCGGTGACTGCCGGGTGGCAGTGGCCGAGATTGCACACCGCAATACCGGAGACGCCGTCCAGGTAAGCCCGGCCGTCGGTATCGTACAGCCAGACGCCTTCGCCGTGGCTGAAAGTCAGGGGTTGCCGCGCATAGGTCGGCATCAGGTAGTTGTCGTTCATGCTCGGACCTGAAACAGTTTCTGAAACGAAAAACGGCAGCCAAGGCTGCCGCTGGAGGCTGATGATAGCCCCCGGGGCAGGGTGGTGCAATGTGTCGGGCCCGCTCCTACAATGGCGTTCACTGCCATGATAACAGGCCGCACAGCCATGCTGGCGTGCCGGAGCCACCATGAATCCAGTTCAGCTTTCCATCTTCGCCAATCGCCTGTCGGGTATCTGTGACGAAATGGGCGCCTTGCTGCGGCGTTGCGCCCTGTCGCCGAACATCAAGGACCGGCTGGATTTTTCCTGCGCCATTTTTGATGCCAGCGGCGAGTTGTGCGCCCAGGCCGCACACATACCGGTGCATCTGGGCAGCATGGCTTACGCCATGCGCGATCTGGTCGCCGGGCGTGACTGGCAGCCGGGCAGCCTGCTGGTGGTCAACGATCCCTATCTGGGCGGGACGCACCTGCCGGATGTCACGGTGGTGGCGCCGGTGTTTCATGATGGCGAGGCGGCGCCGGTGGCGTTTGCCGTGACCCGTGCTCACCACGCCAATATCGGCGCCAGCGCGCCGGGCTCCATGCCGGTGTCCCGCCAGCTGGAGGAAGAGGGCATCGTCATCGCGCCCCAGTGGTTGCGGCAGCAGGGGGCATGGTCGATGCCGCTGGTGCGGCAGTTGGTCAGCGACCCTGCGATAGCGGTACCGGAAGATTCCCCGCGTTTTGCTGATTTTGTCGCCCAGGCCAGCGCCTGTGAAGCGGGCGGGCGCTGGCTCGCCGCCTTGCTGGCGGAACGCGGTCTGGCCTGGTTCGAACAGGGCGTGGTGGCGCTCAATGCCTACGGCGAGCGACTGGCGAGCCAGTTGCTCGCCGGAATGCCGGACGGTGAGTACGGCTTTACCGATTATCTGGATGACGACGGGCAAGGCACCCGGGATATTCCGGTGGCCGTGCGTATTCGCGTGCAGGGCGAACGCGCCCATGTGGATTTCAGCGGCACCAGTGACCAGGTGGCGGGCAACATCAATTGCCCGTTGTCGGTGGCGGCTGCTGCCGTCTATTACTGTTTCCGGTGCCTGCTGCCAGCCTCTGTACCCGCTTGCGCCGGGCTGTTTCGCCCGATCACCCTGAGCGCGCCGGAAGGCAGCCTGGTGAATGCCCGGCGCCCGGCGGCGGTGGCCGCAGGCAATGTGGAGACCAGCTCGCGCATTGTCGATGCGGTGCTTGGCGCGTTGGCGGAGGCTGTACCCGAGCGTATTCCCGCTGCCAGCCACGGCACCATGAACAATCTGGCCATGGGCGCCCATGCCAGCGGGGATACACCGGGCTGGGACTATTACGAAACCATGGGCGGTGGCATGGGCGCCTCCGCACACGCTGCCGGGCTATCCGGCGTGCAGACGCACATGACCAATACCCTGAATACCCCCATCGAAAGCCTCGAGCAGCACTACCCACTGCGGGTCTGGCGCTATGCCCTGCGCCGCGGTAGCGGCGGGACGGGGCGCAACCGGGGTGGAGATGGGCTGGTGCGTGAACTGGAATTTCTGGCGCCTGCGCAGGTGACCCTGCTGACCGAGCGGCGTACCCATGCACCCTGGGGGTTGGCGGGCGGTGCGCCGGGCCAGGCTGGCGAAAATCGTTTCAACGGACGGTTAGTGCCGGGCAAGACGACCCTCCATGCCGCGGAGGGTGATCGTCTGACCATTGCTTCGCCGGGCGGCGGGGGTTGGGGGTAGTAAAGTTATCAAACCTGATTATCTGAAGAAGAATGATTTGCATTCACTTTAAGAAAGAATTTAGACTTCTGCCCTGAGTGCCCGGTTCGGGGGCAACAACACGTATACACAGGGCAGGAGTCGAGAAGATGTGGCGTATCAGGATGTTGGCAGTCGCCGGTGGCTGTCTGGTGGTCACCGGGGTAGCGATGGCAGAGGAGGCCAGTCCGGCAAATAGCACACTGGACCAGGTCACCATTATTGGCAGTGAGGAAGATCGCCGTTTTGCACCGGGGTCGGCGTTTCAGGTAACCCGTGAGGATCTGGAGCGTTTCGAGTACTCCGATATTCACCGTATGCTGGACGACGTGCCGGGCGTCTATATTCAGGAAGAAGACGGTTTCGGGTTGCGCCCCAATATCGGGATTCGTGGCGCAGGCCCTGAGCGGACGTCGAAGATCACAGTGATGGAAGACGGTGTGCTGGTGGCGCCGGCGCCCTATGCCGACCCGGCTGCCTACTATTTCCCGACCGCGGGCCGCATGAGCGGGCTTGAGGTGCTGAAAGGCCCCAATACGTTGCGTTATGGCCCCTACACAGTGGGTGGCGCGCTTAACCTGCAATCCACGCCGATTCCTGCCACGTCTGGCGGTCGCCTGACCTCCGAGATGGGCAACTTCGGTAATCAGAAAACGCATATCCATTATGGTGGTACCGAAGGGCAGTGGGGCTATCTGATCGAGGGCTGGCGTCAGAATGCAGACGGGTTCCAGGATATTGATCGCAGTAATCGCGACACCGGTCTGGCGGTCGAGGATTACGTCGCCAAGTTGCGCTGGCGCAGCGCGCCGGATGCCGCGCTGGCCCAGCAGCTGGATTTCAAGGTGCAGTACTCTGAAGAAGCATCGAACTTTTCCTATGTCGGCCTGACCGATGAAGACTTCAAGCGTGATGCGCGCCGACGTTACGGGTTGACGGAGCTTGATCAGATCACCAATCGGCATCGGGGTTACAGCATTCGCCATCAGATCGCGCTGGGCCTGGAAGGTTCTTTGGCGACAACCCTGTACCGCAATGACTTTTATCGTAACTGGTACAAGGTTGATCGGATCGAGGGGCAGGGTGTTTCCGGCTATCTCGCCGATGCAAATATAGATCCGCTCAAGCAGGATGTATTGCGGGGCGATCTCGACGCAACCGACATTCGTGTCAAGAATAACGCGCGTGATTATTACGCGCAGGGCATCCAGTTCGAATATTCCGATGTGTTCTACACCGGCGATATCCGTAACGACTGGCTGGTAGGGACCCGCTTGCATGAGGATGAGGTGGACCGCTTCCAGCCTATCGACGTCTTCAACCAGGAAAACGGCAGCCTGGTATATCAAAGCACCACCTTCCCTGGAGTCGGGGGTGGGGATAACAGAGTAGGTGAAGCGGATGCCACGTCGGTTTGGGCCTTAAACCGCATGAGTTTCGACCGTCTACAGCTCACTGGCTCGCTGCGTTACGAAAATATCAAGACTAAGGAAACCCGTTTCGATGACGTCGACCGCACCATCTCAAATGTGACCGCGCGGGCACGCACCGAAGAAGTCATGGCTGGCCTGGGCGCTACCTATGCCTTCAACGAGCGGGTAACACTGCTGGCCGGCATCCATCAGGGTTTTGCTCCGGCGGGTGCAGGTGCTGATGATGATGAAGATCCGGAAAAGAGCGTCAACTATGAACTGGGCATGCGTCTGCTTGATGGCAATCGCAGCCTGGATGTTATCGGTTTCCTGAGCGATTACAGCAATGCGGTGCAGAACTGTTCTGTTGCCAACCCGTGCCCGGATGCTGCCGTCAGCGGGACCTACCAGCTTGGCGAATCCGAGGTATACGGTCTTGAGCTGGCGTTCCGCGATGTGGTGTACGAGGGCGCCGGATTTGTCGTCCCTGCAGGCCTGACCTATACCTGGACCAAGGGTGAGATAACCCGCGATTCAGACAATGGCGATGTGTTTGCCGGTGATCCGTTGCCTTATGTCGCTGAGCATATCGGTACCGTGTTTGTGGGTGTGGAGCACGGTCAGGGTTGGAAGACCTTCCTGAGCGCGCGTTACAGCGATTCGGTCTGCATCAACAATGACTGCGACCGGGTCAATGACTCGTTGCTGAAGACCGACAGCTACGTCACGCTCAATCTGGCGGCCAGCTATGCACTGACCCCGGCAGCGGAAGTGTATGTCAAGGTAGAGAACCTGCTGGACGAAGAGGCGATTGCGGCACGCAGCCCGGCAGGTGCCCGGGTCAATATGCCGCGTTACGCAGGTCTGGGCGTGCGTTTGAGCTTCTGAATGCCGCGTCAGACATGACGTTCACGAACGATCTCCATGGGAGGGCAGTCCCGCCCATGGAGACTTGCCCTCTCAGTTGCTAGAATACCGCCACTTGGTACATACACCGCATTGAGGCAGGAGTCCTATGAACGACGCGACGGACGTAATGAAGGTCATTCAGGAGCAGATCGAGAAGAACCCGGTCATCCTGTATATGAAAGGCTCACCGCAGTTCCCGCAGTGCGGCTTCTCTGCCCGGGCAGTGGAAGTGATGACCACCATCGGCAAGCCGTTTGCCTATGTGAACGTGCTGGAAGCGCCCGAAATTCGCAGTAACCTGCCGAAGTACGGCGACTGGCCGACCTTCCCGCAGCTGTGGGTCGCCGGTGAGCTGGTCGGCGGCAGCGACATCATCATGGAGATGCATGTCAGCGGCGATCTGGCGAAAATGGTAGAGGAAGCAGCCGGCGAATAATCGCTGGTTGTCCGGCCTGACGGGCCAACAAAAAACCGCTGACAGGAGACTGCCAGCGGTTTTTTTGTGGCCTAGAGGCGGGGGATGCGCGGTTTCACCACCGACAACAGTGCGGGCAGCAGTGTCAGGTTGGAGAGCAAGGCCACCAGCATGGCCAGCGCCGTGAGCAGGCCGAAGTACACCGTCGGGTTGAAGTTCGACACCACCAGGATCGAGAAGCCGGCAATGATGGTCAGCGACGTGTAGTAGATCGCGGTGCCGATGGAGCCGTGGCAGCGCTCCATGGTGGCCATATAGTCCTGATCCACGGGGAATTCCTCACGATACCGGTGGATATAGTGAATCGTGTCGTCCACCGCGATGCCGATGGTGATGGCGGCAATGGTGATGGTCATGATGTCCAGGGGCAGCCCGATCCAGCCCATCAGCCCGAGAATGAAGGCGGCACTGAACAGGTTCGGCAGCATGGCAATCAGCGCCACCACCGGCGAGCGGAACAGCACCAGGAACATGGCGAAGATAGCCAGGAAGACAAAGCCCAGGGTCTTGATCTGGGAGTCGAACAGGCTCTGCAGCATGTTGTTGTAGAGCACCATGGCGCCGGTCAGCTGAATCTGCTCCGGCGCCAGACCAAACTGCTCTTCCAGGTCCACCCGAATGCGTTTGAGCAACTCGTTGCGATTCAGGTTCTCGTCGGAGTCGATCATGCGCAGGCTGATGCGTGCCTCATTGCCATCGTCGGACAGGTAAGGCCGGATCAACTGGTTGCGCAGGTCCTCCGGCACGAAGCTGGCCAGCAACATCAACTCCACATAGCTCAGAGGGCCCTCATTGAGAATGGTGGCCAATTCATAGGTGGAGGCGATGGAGAGCACCTTGCCGGTCTCCGGCAGGGATTGCAGGTAATGCTGGATCGCCAGCAGCTGATCGAGCCGTTCCGGCGTGTACCAGTAGCTGTTTTCCAGCGGGTTGTCGCTGTCTCCATTGTCTGCGAACGGATCATCTGCAAACGGATCGTCGTCGAACGGGTCACCCCAATCATCGTCATTGGCGTTGGTGGCGGCCTCTGCAGCGGCAGTGTCCGGTGACGCGCCGGAGGGCGAAGCGGGCGGTTGCAGAATGATGTCCAGTGGCGTGGTGCCGCCCAGATTACGGTCGATCTCGAGCATGCCCTGGTAGATTTCCGTGTCTTTCTGGAAGTAATCGATAAAGCGGTTTTCCACCGTCAGGCGGGACACCCCGGCCAGGGACACCAGGGTGACGACCACGCCCACCACCAGCAGTGACACGGTATAGCGGCGGGTAATTGCCGCGATCAGCAGCGTGGCACGGCGTGTGAAATCACGCAGTATCTGTGGCTCGCCCGGTGACAGCAGGCCCAGCAGGGTGGGGTAGAGCGTAAAGCACAGCAGCATGGCGACGCCGATGCCGATGGTCATCATCCAGCCGAAATCGATCACCGGCCGGATGCCACTGAACACCAGCGAGGAGAAGGCCACCATGGTGGTCAGGCCGGTGTAGAGAATCGGGCGGGACATGCGACGGAAGGTTTCCGTGATCAGTTCTTCCTGCGAGGCTTCCGGGTGCGCAACGTGCAGCTCCCGGTAACGCACCGTCAGGTGAATGGTCATGGACATGGTGATGATCAGCAGCAGCGAGACGAAGTTGGAGCTGATGACCGTGACTTTCCAGTCCATGAAGCCGAGCCAGCCGGCCATCCAGATGGCGGTCATGGCACAGCAGGCCATGGGAATGACCACCCAGCGCGGGCGGCGGAATATCACCAGAAGGGTCAGAATGAGAAAGACACCCACGCCGACACTGAACACCTGCAGGTCGCTGCGCACAAAGCTGATGACATCTGTGGCGATCATCGCCGCGCCGCCCAGGAACAGATTGGCGTTGTCCCGGTAGCCGTCCATGATGGCCCGAATCTCGGCAATCTCATCGGCGCTGCGCGCCTGAGTCTGGGCGTTGTAATCACTGAATTCCCGCGTGACCCGGCTGAGTTCGCGTTCCTCGTCTGCCGACAGCGTGCCGGCGCGATCCTTGTCGCGCAGCGCGTTGCGCCGGTTGAGCAATTGAAAGTACTCCTGATCCCGGGACATGGTGATCAGCAGAGCGGTGATGGTGCCGGAGCGATTGACCAGCAGGTCTTCGTAAATCGGGTTGGTGCCGGTGAATTCTTCCCGCGCCAGTGACAGGTCCACCGACTCGTCTTCCAGCGTGGTGTAGCCACTGGCCAGATCCCGGAAACTGACCTGGGGGCTGAACAACAGCGGCACATCCAGCATGGTGTAGACCGAACTGACCCGGTCGAGCTCCGCCAGCTCCGCGCGCAGCCGGGTCAACTCATTCAGCGCTTCCCGGCTGAACAGGTCGAACGCCGTGGGCTCGAAGGTCACGACCAGAAATTCACTGCCACCGTAGCGCTTCGAGACTTCCCGGTAGAAGGCCAGCGATTCGTCGTTCTCGAGGACCA
Organism: Alcanivorax sp.; assembly: GCA_022565695.1. Lineage (GTDB taxonomy): Bacteria > Pseudomonadota > Gammaproteobacteria > Pseudomonadales > Alcanivoracaceae > Isoalcanivorax. Next base: position 141,020 of record JAIUME010000004.1, read on the forward strand.
GCGATTCCGCCGAGGCATCCAGGCGGAAATTGCGGCTCTCCCAGACAGCGGCCGCGCTGATCAGAGACAGGATGACCAGCCAGATGACCGGGTGGCGCAGTACCAGGCGCTGGTACAGATCAAAAAACATTTTGGTCACGGCAACATCCTTGCTCATCAGGGCGTTTGTGCGGAGGTGGCGTGAGGCCACCGGCGTTCAGGATTTTTTCAGAACTCAGGGTTTTTCAGAGCTCCGGGTGTTCAGAGCTCTCGGTTTTCAGAACATGGCAGCAAGTTCACGGGCGAAACGGTCGTTGAAACGACGTAGCGCCCCGGCCACCGGCAGCGTCAGCAGGCTGACAACCCCTTCGGACCACTCTTCGTGATGAATGCGGCAGCTGCCGCCGTCCACCGGCGTGAAGGTAAAACGATGCAGCATGCGCATGAAGGGCAGATCAATGCCCCAGGTGATGCGGTAGTCCTGCTCGAACTCGATGATCGGCACGACCAATGGTGCTGGCGGCAGGCCGGGCAGCTTGGGCATGAACAGCAATAATGAGCCCTTGCGCCAGTCGCCGTTCAACAGGCGCGCCTTGTGGATCACGCTGGACCAGTCCTGCCAGTCGGACACATTACAGAAGAAGCGAAAGGCCTGGGCCGGCGGCACTGCGGCATCGGTGACCATGTCTGCGTAGTAGCGTCGGAACCGGGGGAGGCGGTTGAGAACCATGAATAGACAATCTCTTTTCTGATGTATACAAAGGCCTGGCGCTGCGGCAATCTGCAGGGCCAGCCCCGACAATCCCGACAGTTTGCCACAGGTGTAGCGGTTACGGGCGTGATCTCGGCATAATTATGGCAGTATGCCCGACAGGCCTGATGAGCACAGCAGGCCAAAACAGAATGACAAGAATGCAACCATGGACAAGTGTGCGCTGATGTCAACGCTCGAGCGACGGGAGCCATCCCGTGTCCGGTAGCCTGCTGCCCGCCTCAATACTGCCCGGGCTGCTGGAGCTGGCCCTGAAAAGCCGTCTGAATATTCAGACGCTCTTTGACCATGCCGGTATCGACCCGGACGCGGTGGGTCGCCATGACCAGTTCATCACGCTCACCCAGCTGGATGTGCTGCTCTCGGCCGCCTTTGCCGCCGCGGAGGAAGACCCCTTTTTCGGTCTGCGCGTAGGCCAGGAAAATCACTACGGCAGCCTGGACCTGCTGGGCAACCTGATGGCCACCGCCGGCAGCCTGGGCGAGGCCCTGGTCTTGCTGTTGCGCTACAAGGATCTGCTGGTGCCCTATTTGCGCTTCGAGATGCAGGAGCAGGGCGATCTGGTTGCGCTGACCAGTACCTCCGACGAGTCGCTGAACTTCACCCGCACCCGTACCCATAATGAAGTGGTGGTGGCCACCATGGTGGCCATTGGCCGTTCCCTGACCGGGGGGGAGCTGGGCCTGCGGCGCGTGGGATTCAGCCATCCCGAGCCAGAGGATACCGGCCCCTACGAAGAAATGTTCCGCGTGCCGGTCACCTTCGCCGCCCCGCGCAATGAAATGCTGATCGAGCGGGCAGTGCTGGATGTGCCACTGCCGACAGCCTATCCGAAATACAACCAGCGCCTGCGCCGGCTGGCCGATCAGCAACTGGCCCGGCTGAGTAGAGCCCAGGGCCTGGCCGGACAAGTGCAAGGCCTTCTGGAGGAACGGTTGGGCCAGGCAGACACCAGCGTCGAGGAGATCGCCGGCGCACTGAACCTCAGCGCCCGTACCCTGCAACGCCGCTTGCGCCAGGAAGGCGTCACCTTCGCCGGGCTACGCGATCAGGTCCGCCACCGGCATGCCTGCGCAGTCCTGGCCGAACCGGATTGCGACATGGAACAACTGGCCGCCGGACTGGGCTTCTCGGATACGGCTAATTTCTACCATGCTTTCAAGCGTTGGCAGGGCTGCGCCCCCGGCGCCTACCGCCGCAAGGTGATCGGATGAATGGCCGGATGAACGCCCCGACTCCAGGGGCCAACGGACGACTCTACGTGGCGGGCGGCCATGCCATGATGGTTGGCTGCCACATCCAGAATCTGCCCCATGCCCACTACAATGCCTCGATCCTCGTGGCCACGGGCGAGCCATTCCGCTTTGCCCACGGCGGAGACTGGGTCACCTCACGCGGCGTACTCGTCGCCCCCTGCGTCTCCCAGCAACTCGAAACCGCCGACGATAAAGTGGTGATCATGCAGGTCGATCCCGACCGGCGCAGCTATCGACGCTTCGGCGAGCGCCTTCAGGGACGCCCCTGGGTAGAACTCGAGGCAGACGAGTGCCGGGCAATCACCCGCGCCCTGCCAGGCAAGGAGTGGACACCGGGCAGAGCAATCCGGTTTTTCCAGCGCGCGGTTGATGTCCTGGCAGAGCGAGCACCGGGCCCGGTAATGCGTGACCCACGAGTCGAGAAAGTCCGTAAATTGCTGCTGCGCAATCTGGAACAGCCGCCGGGTGTGGACTGGCTGGCCCGCAAGGCCGCCCTGTCAGTATCGCGCCTGCAGCACCTGTTCAAGGAAGAACTCGGCCTGAGCCTGAGCCAGTACCTGTTGTGGCTCCGGGTCGGCAGGGCCGTACAGCTGCTGGAGCGCGGCGTATCACTCACGGAAGCCGCCATCGCCGCAGGCTTCTCGGACTCGGCCCATTTCAGCCGGACCTTCCGCAAGATGTTCGGCCAGCGCCCCTCGGCGATGCTCAAAGATAGCAGTAGCGTTCAAGTTTTCATTCTGCCGCATCAGCCAAGATAGCGGCTTGCCCGATAGACGGGTGCTTGTTTTATATGGTGTGCGCTACACACCTGCCTCATGGCAGCACTGCTGCTACAAAGAATGCGTGTCGCGAGAGCGGCACCGAACGACGGAGAGCTTGCCCGGTTATCGGGCATACCCAGGGCGTGCTTCCTGACAGCACGCCCTTTTTTTTGCTTTTTTTGAGGGCTTTCCATTCTTTGTTGTGCTGAGGTTGTGGCCCGCGGGGGCGGGGACTGCTTTTCAGGACCCGCCGTAGACCCATCCCTGGGGGCTTGTGTTCGACATCCCCGCCTCAGCGCCTCTCGCTGGAGGGTGACCCACGATCCGAAGACCCCATCCCGTCAGCATGAGACGGGCAAAAAAAAGCGCCGGGGTTGCCGGCGCCTGATATCTATCAGAGGGATTGCATCGGAGGGTTGTAACAGAATCAGCTATGTCTGTTGGGGCTGCCAAATCAGCCACTGGTAATTAGGACGCCGCCCTCGCGAAAAAGTTCACGCCCGGTTCGAATATCATCATTGCACACGAAAGAGGCCCGATATGAGCAAAAGCCCGATCATGGATCGCCGCAACCTGGATTTCCTGCTGTACGAAGTGCTGGGAGCCGAGCAACTGCCCACCTGGGACGCCTTTGCGGACCACAGCCGCGACACCTTCAATGCCGTGGTGGATCTGGCCCACGACCTGGCGCTGGAGCAGTTTCTGCCCCATAACCGCAAGTCCGACCTGCAGGAACCGGAATTCGACAATGGCCGGGTGCGCATCATTCCCGAGGTCAAGCAGGCCCTGGATGCCTATATCGAGGCGGGTTTCATGAGCGCGGCGGCGCCAGCGGACCTCGGTGGCATGCAGCTGCCGTTTCTGATTGATACGGCGGCCAGCAGCGCCTTTGGCGCCGCCAATGTGGCGACCTTCGCCTACGCCGTGCTGGCCCGGGGTGTGGCCAACCTGCTGACCGCCCACGGCAATGAAGACCAGCAGCGTCGCTACCGAGACCCGATCCTGGCCGGGCGCTTCTACGGCACCATGTGCCTGAGTGAGCCCCAGGCCGGGTCCTCGCTGGCGGAAATCCGCACCCGTGCGGTGCCTCAGGAGGGCGGGCACTATCTGCTTGAAGGCGCCAAGATGTGGATCAGTGGCGGCGAGCACGAGCTGGGCGAGAACATCATTCATATGGTGCTGGCGCGCATGCCGGATGCTCCGGCGGGGGTGCGCGGTATCAGCCTGTTTGCGGTGCCGAAATGCCACGTCAACGACGATGGCTCCCTGGGCGAGCGCAATGACGTGGTGCTGGCCGGGGTGAACCACAAGATGGGCTACCGTGGCACCGTCAATACCTTCCTGAAGTTCGGCGAGAGCGGGCAGTGCAAGGGTTGGCTGGTGGGTGAGCCCCATAAAGGGCTGGCCTGCATGTTCCATATGATGAACGAGGCGCGCATCGGTGTGGGCCTTGGGGCGATCATGCTGGGGAATGCCGGCTATCTGCATTCGCTGGAGTATGCCAAAGAGCGCCGTCAGGGGCGTCTGCCGGATCAGAAGGACCCGGCCAGCGATCCGGTGGCGTTGATTGAGCATGCTGACGTGCGGCGCATGCTGTTGCAGCAGAAATGCTATGTGGAATCCTCCTTCGCGCTGGCGCTTTACGGCGCCCGGCTGGTGGATGAAAAAGCCCATGCCCCGGAGCAGGCTGCACGGGAAGAGGCGGGGCTGTTGCTGGAGCTGCTGACGCCGATCATCAAGGCCTGGCCGTCGGACTGGTGTCTGAAAGCGAACGAATTGGCGATCCAGATACTCGGTGGCTATGGCTATACCCGCGAATACCCGGTGGAGCAGCATTACCGGGATAACCGCCTGAACCCGATTCATGAGGGGACCAACGGCATTCAGGCCATGGACCTGCTGGGCCGCAAGGCCATGATGCAGCAGGGCGCTGCCCTGAAGCTGCTGATGCAACGTATGCAGTCAACGCTGACGGCGGCGGCGCCCCATGCAGCGCTGGCCGATCACGTCAGTGCCATGCAACGTTATCTGCAACTGGCCGGTGAAACGACCGGGGTGCTCGGGCAGCAGCTGGCGGCGGGCAATGTGCGTCTGGCGCTGGCGAATGCCACCCACTATATGACGTTGATCGGTCATCTGAGCATGGCCTGGATGTTGCTGGAGCAAGCCGCCGTCGCGGCGAAGGCGTTGCCGGGTGCCAGTGGCAGTGACCGGGATTTCTATGACGGCAAGCTGATTGCCTGTGATTTCTTTTTCCGGCACGAACTGCCGGTGATTGAGCACAGCGCCGCGTTGCTGAAATCCCTGGACGATACAACACTGCGTGCGACGGCGGCGCATTTCTAAAGCCGTGCAATAAAAGCCGTTCAATAAATGTCACGGTGATATCGCGAGGTCTGTACCAGTGTATCGACCTCCGTATCGCCGAGGACGTGCCTCAGCACATCATCCACACCCTGGCCCATGGCCAGGCTTCCGCACACATAGAGATGAGCGCCCGCAGTGACCCATGCGCGCAGTCGCGCTGCATGGCGTTGCAGCAGGTCCTGCACATAGCCTGTGTGCGAGGGGGCTGATGCGTCCTGTGATGCCGGGCGGGAAAAAATACGATCCAGATGCGTCAGGTGGCCGTCCTGCTGCCATGCCTGCAGTGCTGCATCGTGATAGCGATCATGTTCTGCGCTGCGCTCGCCGAACATCAGCCAGTTCCGGTGGTGGCCGTGTTGTGCCCGCTCCAGCAGATGCGCGTGCAGGCCAGCCAGCCCGGTACCGTTGCCGATCAGTATTACCGGCAGATCCTCCATGACACCGTGGAAGTTGCGATTCTTGCGGATGCTCAGCGATAGCGGCTCGCCGATAGCCAGCGCCTGCGTCAACAATCCCGAACCCAGGCCGAGTTGGCCATCCCCATGGCGCGCCTGTCGCACCAGGAGCTGCAGGCTGCCGCAGGCCGGCAACGAGGCGATGGAGTATTCCCGGCGAGCATCGCCGATATGCAGCACGGCAAGGTCGCCGGCGACCCAGTGGGGCAGGGCGTCAGCGGTCAGGCTGATGTGGAAGGCTGGCGCGCCGGGGCTGCCGGGATTCAGGTGCTCGCGGCGCTGTAATGTCATGGTGTGGACAGACTTGTGAACGGCCGTGTAAGGCGCCGCTGTATCGATCGCCGCAGCGCCGTCAGCCGTGCCGGTAGCAAAGTAATGCAACTGCCGGTGCCAGTGCGTCAGTGCCATCGTGTCATGGTTATCCACCTCCACCGGTGCAAAACCGGCGCGGGCGCCCTGTTGCCGTAGCCAGTCATTCAGCGCGCGGCCAAAGCCACAAAACGTCTCATAGGCGCTGTCGCCCATGGCCAGCAAACCGAACTCCAGATGTGACAGATCCGTGCGGGTGGGCAACACGCGGCGGGCGAACAAGGCGCCATTGTCTGGCGGATCACCTTCGCCATGTGTGCTGACTACGAACAGTGCCCGTTGTGCCTTGTCGAGGCGTGTGGCATCCAGGGCGTTCAGCGCCATCAGTTCCACTGCGCGGCCTGCCGCCTGCAAGCGTCCCACGGCGTCCCGTGCGAGGGCTTCGGCGCCACCGGTCTGGCTGGCGTAGCAGACCAGGGTGGTGTCAGTAGGTGATGTTTCTGCAGTGTTGGCACTGGGCAACTTGTCTGCGCCACCGCGCCGCAGTGATTGCCAACACAGAAGTCCATACGCCAACAGCACCAGCAGGGTGGCCGGCAGTCGGGCGCCCAGTGTGCGTCGCAGGCGTTGACCCGCCATGTCTGCACGATGCAGCCAGTGCTGGCCGCGCAACGCGGTGTGCAAGGTGCCGTTGACCGGGTTGGCCAGCGCGTGATGCGATTGCTCGCTGCGGTCGTCCACGTGTCGCCTGTCTACATAGCGAACCTGTGCAAACCGACCCGGTGCAGCCGCCAGGGTAAGTTGCTGCACGCGCAGATCCGGATGGTTGGTTTCCAGTTGCCGGATCAGCCGGGCAGCAGGTAGCGGGCGACCATCAGCGTCGGGCGCGGGCAGTGCCGGATTGAACATCCGCAGCAGCGGCTCCGGCGGGATGCTGATGCACAGCAGCACTGCGGCAACGCATAACAGCAGCCCGCCTGTCGAAGGTGTGATCCGCGCAAGGGACGCCACGCCGGTTTACTCCGGCAGCACTTCGAAGGTGCCGCTGTAGCTGGCGTTCCGACGTGCGCCGGGGATGGATGCCTTGTCATCACTGTAGCTGGCGCCCAGCCAGTACATGCCGGCACCTTGCCAGGTGATTTCTACATAGCCTTCTTCGTCCGTTGTCAGGGTTTGCATGTCCTGCGCGTTCCGGTAGCGCATGCCTGCGGGAATGACTTCCATCTCAACGCCTGCAGCAGGTTCGCCATCAATCAGAAAACGAAAGCGCGCTGTTTCTGTGTCGAACAGGTCATTGGGATGCGTATCCGGTTGCAGTGTCAGGCCACTCCGGTCGCCATCGAAGACGGTGTTATCCGGTGCCCCGGCGGTGACAAAGGTTTCCAGGCGGCGGGAAAATTCAGTGACCTGCAGATTTTCCGCATTGTCAGGCAATGCGCTACCCATCTCGGCGACATTGCCGCGCCAGCGTTTGCGCTCGCCGTTTTCTTCCCAGGTGGCGAAGATGCCGCTGTTGTTGCTGGTGATGCGGTAGGTGCCCCGCGCGACAAGATTGAGATCGAAGGTACTGCGGTACTTGCCGGTGTGGGCGTTGTGGACTTCCACTGCTTCGCCATCGGGGCCGGCCACCGTCAGGCTGTTCAGACGCATCGCGGCATAGTCGGTATGGAATATATCGTTGGAAATGGCGGCATCAAACGTGACCCAGGCGTCCTCACTGGACAGGGTCGTGGCGGCGGGCAGGATCCAGCCACGGTGAGCCTGTGCAGACAGGGGCAACAGTGCGGCGCCAGTCAGAAGAAGACTGGCGAGGGTGCCGGCAATGATGCGTCGTCCGGCGATGTCTTTTCGGTTTCGTATCATGTTGTATGCTCCGTTGTGTCGTTAACAGTCACTTTGTCAGCACAAGGCTGACGTTTCCGAGCTCATGCTCGCCGTCGCTTTCGGTGTGTACGTCGTTGGGCCAGGTGAAAGGGAGGCTGATGACTTCGCGGCCCCCGACTTCGCGGGCGGCCTCAACCATCAATCGGTACGCTCCCGGCGGCAGGTTGCCCAATGGTGCCTGTCCGCTGCGGAAGGTCAGGGTATGCCGGCCTACCGGGCGCGTGGCGCTGCTGACACCGTCCACCGGCATCAGCAGAGAGCGCCCGTCGCGGCGCCACCACTGGCGCATGTCCTTGAGCCATTTTTCCCCTTCGCGGTCGCGCATGGCGGTGTCATACCAGACCGACAGGGAGGTGATGTCACCGCTGTCGACGTGCTCCAGCCAGACGGCAACATAGGGGCGGTGGTACTCGGCCACATTGAGTTGCGGTACCTCGATACTGATCGTCATTTCTGCGGCCAGCGCGCCGGTGGATGACAGCAGCAACAGCAGGTGCAATGGTTTCACCAGCAGGCGATGCATGAACCGGTAATGCATGACATGTTCCTCATTGCAGTGGTGCGCACCCGACGTGTATGTCAGGTGTGCACAAAAAGAATAATCAGCAGCAGTGGTGCTGCCAGTCCCAGTGCCACCAGCGGCCAGGTACTGCGCCGGCTGCTCGCATAGCGTTGCAGTAGCAGCAGCCCGGTGACGCAGAACACCACGCAGGCCAGTGCAAAGATGTCGATGAACCAGGACCAGGCCGTGCCAGTGTTGCGGCCCTTGTGCAGGTCATTGAGCCAGGCAACCGCGCCGCGTGTGGTACGTTCCATCAACCAGTCACCGGACTCGGTGTCGATACTCAGCCAGGCATCGCCGCCCGGTCGCGGCAGGCTCAGGTAGATTTCACCGCCGTCCCATTCCGCTGCGCTGGTGCCAGGGTCGGTGCCGGTTTCGCTGCGCAACCAGTGCCGCAGGGTGCGCGGCAGCGGTGTCTCGCCATCCGGGTAGTCAGTGAGGCCGGCACGAATATGCGCCGGCAAGGTGCCTTGCCAGGTGGTGGTCACCGGCGCCGCTTCGATGCTGGCAGCGTGATTCAGCGTGATGCCGGTGACAGCAAACAACAGCATGCCGATCAGGCAGATTGCCGAACTGATCCAGTGCCAGCGAATGACCTGCTGAAACCAGGCGGCTTTCTTTGCGGCGGATGATGTTGTCATGGTTGCCAGCTCGAAAACGGTCTGCTCAGAAACGCATGTTGGCGGAGAGCCACAGGCTGCGCCCGGCTTCCTGGATGCGATAATTGTCGTTACAGGTGTAGCTGCTGATATTGGCCGGGTTATCCGGCCGACAGGTCCGATCCACAAAATCGGTATCCAGCAGGTTGTTGATCCGGGCGTTGAAGGTCAGGTCCTCGTTGACCTGATAACGCGCGCCGAGGTGGAACAACTCGTAGCTGTTGAAGTAATCCAGCAATTGCTGCCCCTGAGGCCCCGCCGCGTTGGCCACACCGCGATAGCGCTTGCTCCGGATCTCAGCACCGAGTGTGACGGTCAGGTCTGCTGTGGCGAACCAGTCCAGATAGGCGTTGGTCATATGCTCCGGTGTATTCACCAGGGGTAGCCCTTTCTGATTGCCGCTGCGTTGCTCGCTGTCGGTGTAGGTGTAGTTGGCGCGCAGGCTGAGCGGGTTGGCGATACGGATACGGGTGGCGGCTTCCACCCCCTGGGTGACGGCTTTATCCACGTTGGTGTCCTGGCGAAACTCGACATAGCCCAGATCCGCCCAGCCCGGCCCGATATCCACGCAGCCCGGCACGTTATTCACTTCGCAGTTGGGTACGCTGTCACCTCTGGATATCTTGTCGTCGAAATCGCTGCGAAATACCGTCAGGTTGCCGCTGACGCGTCCGCCATTGTCGAAATAAGCAGCCATTTCATAGTTGGTGCTGGTCTCCGGCGTCAACGATGGGTTACCGACAGTCGGGCTGACGCCCTGTGCGGTAAAACCGGTGATGCCCGGATAGAGTTGATCAGGCGTGGGAGCCTTGTAGCCGGTGCTGGCGCCACCTTTGAGCGTCCAGGCCGGGGTCGTGCGCCAGACCAGATAGCCCCTCGGGCTCAGCTGGTCTCCGAAGATATTGTGATCGTCGTAGCGCAAGCCGGCGGTCAGCGTCAGATCGTGCAGCAGGTCCCAGTTGTCCTCGAAAAACAGGGCCCATTGCCTGTGCGGTTGAATGGTGCCTTGCTGGAAACCGGCGCCGTCCAGGCCAAAGACGCCGTCTTCCATCTGCGAGTCGATGTACTGGCCGCCCACCACGAGAAGGTGGTTTCCGAGCATGGTATCCAGCTTGGCATCAACAATGGTGTTTTCCAGTTTCAGCTCGCGCAGGGGGCGCGGCAGGAAGGCGTTCAGGCGCTCGAGTTCGTCGTCGTCGAGCTCGTCCAGGCGATTGCCGAGATTCACCTGGCAGGGGTCCGGCTCGCCGGGTTCGAGGCGTGTGCCGACGTCACACCAAAGCTGCTGTAGCTCATCGCGTTCCTGGATCGACAGGGGTTGTGATCGGCCCAGATTGTTGCTCTCGCTGCGGGTCAGGGCGATCTCACTGGTGCCGATATCCCAGCGTCCGATATGGGTCAGTGCCAGCTGTTCGCGCTCATAGCGCTGGAATTCGGTGTAGCCGACGCGCGGCGCGACGACACGATTACCGGCGTTGGGGCCGTCATTGACGACGGCGGAACGCCACAGGCTGTCCAGGCCATCCAGGGTGCCGGTCTGCCCCTGGCGATTGTCGTAGCGCTGCTTGCTGACGTCATAATCCAGCAGGAGGTCGTGATCCTTTGTCGGGGTGAACGCAAGCCGCACACCACCGGTCCAGTTCTGTGCAGCGACTGTATCGCTGCCGAAACCGCCGCTGTTTTGCCAGGGGGTACCGTCGGACAGTAGCAGCACGTCATCGTAGCGGGGGTTGGATTCTTCGCGGTTATAGATACCACCGCGTAGCACGATGCCGAGTTTGTCCTGAATCAGCGGGCCGGTGATATACACGTCTGTCTTGATGTCGTCACCGAACTCACTGTGTTCCTGCAAGGTTCTGCCGTGGGTGATGGAGCCGGTCCAGGTATCGCTGACCTTGCGGGTGATGATATTGATCACGCCGCCCATGGCGTCGGACCCGTAAAGTGTCGACATCGGGCCGCGTACCACTTCGATACGTTCGATCGCATCCAGCGGCGGCATAAAGCTGAACTGCCCGCCGCCGAAGCCGTTCGGGTAGATGCTGCCGATATTGCTCTGCCTGCGCCCGTCAATCAGGATCAGGGTGTATTCGGCGGGCAGGCCGCGCATGGTGATGCTGAGGTTGCCGTTCTTGTCGGTGCCGGTGCCGACGTCGATCCCCTCCACGTCGCGCAGGGCATCGGCCAGGCTGGTGTAGGGCCGTGAGGCCAGCGCCTCGCGGTCGACGACGGTGATGCTGGCCGGCGCGTCGGTCAGCTTCTGATCAAAGCCGGCGGCGGTGGATACGATATTAACCGGGGCCAGCTGGTTAGTGGGCTGATGGTCGGATTGATGGTTGACGTGATCGTCAGCGAGAACAGGGCTGGTGGCGGCGGCTACAGCCAGGCTCAGCAGGCAGGTGGTAAAAACCTTTGAGCGCATGGGGTCAGACTCCTGTGATGTTCATGGGCAAGCAAATAAAGAAGCGCGTGAATCCTACAGCTAGTGATAATCAATCTCAATAGCAAATGGATATCATTACCGATGAAATGATCTGAATCAGGTTCACGTCTGTTCTGGAGGAGCTCATCTGGAGGTGCTCATCTGGAGAGGGCCGGGATTGACCGGGAATGACGGGTAAAGGGAATATGTGCTCCATCGCGCGCCATCCGGCCCGATGAACAGACGAGAGGAACTCCCATGACGGGTGTGCGCAGTGCGCTGGCGGTATACAAGGATGAGGGCGAGGCATTGCTGGATACCCTCACAGCCTATGCGGCGGAGCAGGGCATCGAGCTGATTCCTGTGCCGCTGGACGAGTTTGCCGAAGCTCCCTCGGCCTGGCTGGAGCAAAGCCGCCATGTGGTGGCTGCGGTCAACGACGGCGACCTCTCGCGCATCATCCACGGCGCCCGGGTGCATGATTATGCGGTGGGGATCATCCCGGTCAGTCCGCGTTCCCTGACCTATCGCCTGTTTGCGATTCCCCGGCGGCTTGAACAGGCCATGGAACTGGCGTTCATGGCCGAGGGCCGGGCGGTAGATGTGGTGCTGTGCAACGATGAGGTTGTGCTGGGCATGGTGATGCTGGGCGAAACGCCATTTCTCGACCAGCGCAGCAAGGGCTATGTCACCGAGCAGCCCACGCGCCTGTCGCGGTTGTGGTATTTCATTCAGTCCTGCTTTATCAGCATCGGCAATCTGTTCGGCATCCACCCCTTCCCGGTCACTTTGACCACCGGCCGCGATGTCACCATCAAGACCGCCGTCACCGGCATCGTGCTGATCGAGAACGACGTGCACAGTGCGGCGGCGCGGCTGGTCAACACCAGTATTTCGGTGCAGGACGGCAAGGTGTCCTCGGTGCTGATTGCCCCCAAATCGGTGGTGGAGTATCTCGCCTTCATGCTCACGGCCCTGTTTCAGGGCAACCGGCTTGGCAAGAAGCTGCCAGCGGCGATCAGCTATATCAAGAGCGAAACCCTGGAAATCGCCAGCAGCAAGAAGATGCCCTACTACGTGGACGGCCGACGTCGTGAGGCGAGCAAGCTGAAGGTGCGCGTGGAGCCCCAGTCGGTGCGGATCAACCTCAACGAGACGTTCTACGAGCGTCACGAGAGCGCCGGCGAAAAGAAAGACACCATGAAGGTGGAGAACCTGCCCCAGAACGAGGCGCGGGTGGAGATGATCCAGAAGCACCTGCCGTTTTTCACCCGGGCTGTTGAGGAAGACTTCAAGGATCTGTTCCTGCTGCTCAAGAACAATGCCCAGACCAACCGCGATTACGTGATCCTCATGGTGCTCAGCAGCCTGGTGGCGAGCCTGGGTCTGTTTCTCAACAGCGCGGCGGTGATCATCGGCGCCATGGTGCTGGCGCCCTTGATGGCGCCGATCATTTCCATGTCCATGGGCGCACTGCGCAACGACACCACGCTGCTGCGCAATTCCATCTTTACCATTGGGGTCGGGGTGCTGCTCGCGCTGGGTGCGTCCGCGCTGGTGGCGATCATTGTGCCGCTGCAGAAGATGACACCGGAAATCGCCGGCCGCTTGCAGCCGTCGCTGCTGGATATGGGCGTGGCGGTGGGTTCGGGCATCGCCGGGGCCTACGCCCACGCGCGGGAAAGCGTGATGAAAAGCCTGCCCGGCGTTGCCATTGCCGTAGCGCTGGTGCCGCCGGTGTGCGTGGCAGGCATCGGCATCGGCTGGTTGAGCTGGGAAGTCATCAGTGGTGCCATGCTGCTGTTCATCACCAACCTGGTGGGCATTGCGCTGGCGGGGCTGCTGACCTTCATGATGCTGGGTTATGCGCCGGTGAAGCGTGCGACCAAGGGGTTGGGCTGGTCACTGCTGATGGTGGTGCTGGTATCCATTCCCCTGGCCATATCGTTCAACAACATCAACCGTCACTGGCAGATCGAGAACCGGCTGGCGGTCACCCAGTTCGAGGTCAATGGCAAGAGCCTGAGCCTGGCGGACGTGTCACTGACGCTGGCGCGGGACGAGTTGCGCATCCGTGCGGACGTGGTCAGCGCCCAGATGCTGGCGCCGGGCGATCTGCATGATCTGAAGGTGCAGCTGGAGCAGATGCTGGACAGCCGGGTATTGCTGGAGGCTGCGCCGCGGCTGCGGCTGTGAGGCGGCCCATGTTGAGCCACAACCGTCCGTGACGTGCCGCCCGGTTGTGGCTAACATGGAGCGCCCGTCGACCCACAAGGTCGGCGAATCATCGGCCACCGGGAGACCCCCTGATGAAAACCATGCACAAGCATCGCCTGCAGACCGGCGACGAAATCCAGACTCTGAAGATGTCCGCCGAGGGCGTTGTCCGTGAGGTTGCCTTCAACCAGCAGGAGCGCCTCCTGTACGTGTGGGTTGAGGTGCCGGCCGGCAGCGTGATGGATGCCGAGCAGGTGGAGCGCCGCTTCCGCGTCTTCCGCACGGGTGATGGCATCCCTGATCATGCCAGTTTCAGTGGCACCGCCGTGGACATGCTGCGGCCGGAGGCTTACCACATCTATGAACTGGCAGAATAGCCAGTCACGCCGGTAATCGGTAGAATCGCGTGCTTTGCGGGCCAGACCGGCAGACCGGCTGGCCGCTGAACCATAACCGGAACGCTTTTCTATGGAAATCAACCCGCTGCGAAACCAGCTCGCCGACCTCAAAGTGCGCACCGACGCACTGAGGGGGTACCTTTGACTACCCTGGCAAGCGTGAGCGCCTGACCGAAGTCGAGCGCGAGCTCGAAGACCCCGCTGTATGGAATACCCCGGACCGGGCGCAAGCCCTCGGGCGTGAGCGTGCCCAACTGGAAGCCGTCGTGGCGACGCTGGATCAGCTCGAAGGCAGCTTCGAGGACAGCGAAGCGATGCTGGAGCTGGCGGTGGGCGAGCAGGACGAGGACATGCTGGGCGAGCTGGCCGGCGAGCTCGGTCAGCTGGAAGCCAGCGTCAGTAATCTGGAATTCCGCCGCATGTTTGCCGGTGAGATGGACGCCAACAGCGCCTACGTGGACATCCAGGCCGGTTCCGGTGGCACCGAAGCCCAGGACTGGGCTGAAATGCTGTTGCGTATGTACCTGCGCTGGTCAGACGCCCACGGCTTCAAGACTGAGCTGGTAGAGGCGTCCGCCGGTGATGTGGCCGGTATCAAGAGTGCCACCATTCATGTGCAGGGCGATTACGCCTATGGCTGGCTGCGCACGGAAACTGGCGTGCACCGGCTGGTGCGCAAATCCCCGTTCGATTCCGGCGGTCGCCGCCACACCTCGTTCAGCTCTGTCTTTGTGTCGCCGGAAGTGGATGACGACATCGATATCGATATTGATATGGGCAGCGTGCGTGTGGACACCTATCGCGCCTCCGGTGCCGGTGGGCAGCACGTTAACCGGACCGATTCGGCGGTACGTCTGACCTATGTGTTCAAGGACCCGGATACCGGTGAAGAGCACACGGTGGTCACCCAGTGCCAGAGCGGCCGTTCCCAGCACCAGAACAAGGACACGGCAATCAAGATGCTGCAGGCGCGGGTCTACGAGCTGGAAGTCCAGAAGCGTAATGCCGAGAAGCAGCGCCTGGAAAACACCAAGTCGGACATCGGCTGGGGCAGCCAGATTCGCTCCTATGTGCTGGATGATGCCCGCATCAAGGATCTGCGCACCGGCGTGGAAACCCGCAATACCCAGGCGGTTCTGGACGGCGATCTCGACCGTTTCATCGAGGCTTCTCTGAAATCGGGCCTGTAAAGGGCGACCGCTGACACTATCAGGTGACACTGCATGACGGACCAGACCCACACCCAGAACCCGCACGCCGACAGCCCGGAGACGGCTGTCGATGAGAACCGCCTGATCGCCGAGCGTCGGGAAAAACTGAAGGCGCTGCGTGCCGAGGGCCAGGCGTTCCCCAATGGCTTTCGTCCGGACAGCCAGGCGACCGCGCTGATCAGCGAATACGGTGAACTGGACAAGGAAACGCTGGAACAGCGTGATATCACTGTCGCGGTGGCGGGCCGCCTGATGCTCGACCGCAAGTCGTTCAAGGTGCTGCAGGACCAGAGCGGCCGCATCCAGATCTATGCGGCCAAGCCGGTGCAACAGGCCACCCGACACTGGGATATCGGTGACATCGTCTGGGTGCGCGGCAAGCTGTGCAAATCCGGAAAAGGCGACCTCTACGTGATGATGGATGAGTACCAGTTGCTCACCAAATCCCTGCGTCCGCTGCCGGAGAAACATAAAGGCCTGACCGATACCGAAACGCGCTATCGTCAGCGCTATGTGGATCTGATGACCAATGATGACACCCGCCGTACATTCCGTATTCGGGCGCAGATCATCAGTGGCATTCGTCGCTATCTGGCGGAGCGTGGGTTCATCGAGGCGGAAACGCCGATGCTGCAGGTGATTCCCGGCGGCGCGACGGCGCGACCGTTCATCACGCATCACAACAGCCTGGATATGGACATGTACCTGCGCATTGCGCCGGAGCTGTATCTCAAGCGGCTGGTGGTGGGCGGCTTTGACCGGGTCTTCGAGATCAACCGCAATTTCCGCAACGAGGGGCTGTCCACCCGGCATAATCCGGAATTCACCATGGTGGAGTTCTATCAGGCCTACGCGGATTACAACGACCTGATGGACCTCACCGAAGACATGCTGCGGACACTGGCCCGTGACGTGCTGGCAGATACCACGGTGACCTATCAGGGCGAAATATTCGACTTCGGCAAGCCCTTCGTGCGCATGTCCGTGTTTGATTCGATCCTGCATTTCAATCCGGATATCAGCGCTGAACAGCTGGCGGACGAGCAGGGCGCCCGGGATATCGCCTCAAAGCTGGGTATTGCACTGAAAGACGGCTACGGGCTGGGCAAGGTGCAGATCGAAATCTTCGAGAAGACGGTGGAACACCGCCTGCTGCAGCCGACGTTCATCACGCAATACCCCACCGAAGTGTCGCCGCTGGCGCGGCGTTCGGATGCCAACCCGTTTGTCACGGATCGCTTCGAGTTCTTTGTCGGCGGGCGAGAAATTGCCAACGGCTTTTCCGAGCTGAATGACGCCGAAGATCAGGCCGAGCGCTTCCGCAATCAGGTGGCCGAGAAGGAAGCCGGTGACGATGAAGCCATGTTCTATGATGAGGACTACGTCACAGCGCTGGAGTACGGGATGCCGCCCACAGCAGGGGAAGGTATTGGTATTGATCGTCTGGTCATGCTTTTTACCGATTCGCCTTCGATCCGGGATGTGATTCTCTTTCCCCATATGCGCCCCGTCGGGCGCTGAAGTGGGGGCCAGTCGGCATGAGTCAGTACCGCGTCGCTGTCAGGGCGGCGTTTGTTTTACGGATTTACCGGCACCTCAATCAACACACTAAAAAAAAGGGCAGTACATGACGTCTGCAATCCAATATCAGGGACGCAAGGCACGCCGGGCGGGCAGCGAACAGCGCCGCCGGGCCATTCTGGAGGCCGCATTGCGGCTGATCATCCGCGAGGGTGTGCGCAGTGTGCGCCACCGCGCGGTGGCGAAAGAGGCCGATGTGCCGCTTTCGGCGACCACCTATTACTTCAAGGACATCACGGATCTGATCGCTGACACCTTCACGTTGTTCGCCGAGCAGGCAATGGAAGAAGTGATCGAGCCCTTTCGTGACCAGGCGTTTGCCTTTATTGACAACGCTCCGGCCAATCTTGCCAACTCGCCTGCGGAACATGCGGCCATGCTGGATGCATTGGCGGACATGACCACGGCCTACGTGGTGGGTGAGGTCACTGACAAGCGTGAGCACCTGATTGCAGAACAGGCCTTCATGCACGAAGCGGTGCTTGATGAGCGGCTGCGCGGCCTGGCGGATCTGTACAAGGCGAAACAGCTGGAAGTGCTGGTACGGGCCTGCGAAAAGCTGGGGACATCGCAGCCGGATCTGGATGCCGAGTTGATCTACGGTGCGTTGCTGCATCTGGAATACGAGATGCTGTCATCGCCGGACAAGTATGATCAGGACAGTGTGCGTCGGCGTCTGCGCCACATACTGGGTCTGCTGGTCGAGGCCGGGCGCGGGTAAGGGATGATATCGATGCCAGCGCAAGAGCAGCGCAATATTCAGCTTGAGGCCGGCTGGAAGGCGGAGCTGGCGAGTGAGTTCGACAGCGACTACATGCAGCGTCTGCGCGCTTTCTTGCGAGAAGAAAAAGCGCTCGGCAAACCGGTGTTTCCGCCTGGGCCGGATATCTTCAATGCGTTCAACTCGACGCCGTTCGATCAGGTGCGGGTGGTGATTCTGGGTCAGGACCCCTATCACGGCCCGGGCCAGGCCCATGGCCTGTGTTTTTCGGTGCCGGAGTCCGTGCGGCCACCACCGAGCCTGGTCAATATCTTCAAGGAAATACACCGCGACCTCGGTCTGCCGATTCCCGCTCATGGCTGTTTGCAGCGCTGGGCCGAACAGGGCGTGCTGCTGCTCAACGCCGTGCTGACGGTGGAGCAGAGCAAGGCCGCATCGCATCAGGGGCGTGGCTGGGAGCGCTTCACCGACGCCGCCATCGAACGATTGAATCGTGATCGTGAAGGGCTGGTGTTCCTGCTGTGGGGCAGCTATGCCCAGAAAAAAGGCAGCCTGATCGATCGTGATCGCCACCTGGTGCTGACGGCACCCCATCCCTCGCCGTTGTCGGCCCACCGGGGCTTTATCGGTTGCGGCCACTTCTCCCGCGTTAACGAATACCTGATTGATCGCGGCCAGCCCGCCATCGACTGGCGGCTCTGAAGCGGGCTATCTGGACGGATAGGGCGCTTCGCTGCCCGACGGTGCGCCGCCCGAGATTGTCCTGTCTGAGACTGTCCTGTCCGAGACTGTCCTGCCCGAGACTGCCCCGCCCTGACGGTAGCGCGCCGGGCTGGTGCGGGTGATCTTGCGAAACAGCCGGGAGAAGTAATAGGGGTCGTCATAGCCCAGCTGCCGGGCAATTTCCGCCACCGGCAAATCACTTACCTCCAGTAAATAGCAGGCCCGCTCGATCTTGCGGTGCAGGAACGCCTGCATCGGCGTCTGGCCCGTGAGCGCGCGATAGCGGCGGATGAACTGGTAGGTGGATGTCTGTCCTGCAGCGCCGGCCAGTTCCGCAAGGGACGGGCGCTGGCCGAGTTGCGCGGCCATCAGGTGATGCACCGCTGCCAGATCCAGTGTGTGCTGATGGGCCGCAGGACGCTCCAGCAGCAGCGCGGCGTAGCTCAGCAGGCCCCGGCACAGGTCTGCCGCATGCAGAAAGGCGGTCAGCCGATAGCCGCCCCGGGCGATGGCCAGCAGCGCCCGGAAATCACTGACCAGCCGCTCGTGAAGCCCCACCCGGCAACTGCCCTGAATGCCCGGCTCCTGGACGTAAGCGAGTGTGTCTGCCCCGATGCGGGCCTGTCCCGTTGCGTGTTCGGTCACCTGGGCAAACAGCGCTGGCACCTGGGCGCCACTCAGATGCACCCAGTACAGGCTCCACGGCTGCCGGTTATCCGCACCATAGGTGTGGGCCCGGCCTGCGGGGAGCAGCAGCAGATCGCCCGCCGCAACGGGCTGCTGCACCGATTCACCCGCCTCGTCCTCCAGCATCAGCCAGCCGGCACCGGCGACGCAATAAATCACCAGATGATCTTCCGGGCGGGCGCGTGCCATGCGATGCCCCCGGGCCTCGGGATAGTAGCCGAAGGCCCGTGGATAACAGCCAGAGGACAGGTCATGCGCGGCAAGCGCGCTAGTCAGCTCATGGGGCAGCAAGACCCGGTCGCCGCTCTCCGGTAGCGGCCAGTTCGAGGTGTGCGGCATGCAATAAAGTCCAGCTGTTGCAAGGAATGCCATCTTACACCGGGGCCCGGGTGTGCTAAAACAGAGCATCGAGATACTGTCATCATGCTTTCAAGGAGATACTCATGACCCGTCGCGTTCCCCTGCTGCTGGACGGCGAATTTCGGGACAGTACCAGCCCGGACTGGCTGCCTGTGACTGATCCGGCCACCCAGAAGGTGCTCTGGGAAGTGCCCATGACCACCGCCGACGAAATGGAGGCGGCCCTGGCCAGTGCCGCAGAAGCCTTTCTGAGCTGGCGCGAGGTGGCAGTGTCGGAGCGTGCCCGCGTCATGCTGCGCTATCAGCATCTGCTCAAGGCGCATCATGACGAGTTGGGTGAGCTGGTGTCCCAGGAGACAGGCAAGACCTTTGCCGATGCCAAGGGCGACGTCTGGCGTGGCATCGAGGTGGTTGAGCAGGCCGCCAATGTGGCCTCGATGATGATGGGTGAAACCGTCGAAAACGTCGCACGGGGTGTGGATACGCACTCCTGGATTCAACCCCTGGGCGTCTGCGCCGGCATTACGCCGTTCAACTTTCCGGCCATGATTCCGTTGTGGATGTTCCCGATGGCCATCGCCTGCGGCAACACCTTCGTGCTCAAGCCCTCGGAGCAGGATCCGATGACGGCAGTGCGGCTGGGGGAGCTGTTTGTGGAAGCCGGTGCGCCGAAAGGCGTGCTGCAGGTGGTGCATGGTGGCAAGCAGCAGGTGGATACCCTGCTCAATCACGAGACGGTGCGGGCGGTGTCCTTTGTGGGCTCGGTGCCGGTGGGGCAGCACGTCTATCGCACCGCCACGCACAATCTCAAGCGCGCCCAGTGCTTCGCGGGGGCCAAGAACCACATGGTGATCATGCCGGATGCCAATCCGCAGCAGGTGGTCAATCAACTGGTCGGCGCGTCTGTCGGTGCAGCGGGGCAGCGTTGCATGGCGATCTCCGTGGCGGTGTTCGTGGGTAAGGCCGGGGACATGATCCCGGCATTGCGCGACGAATTGGCCAAGGTGCGTCCGGGTGCCTGGAACGACGAGCAGGCGGGTTACGGCCCGCTGATCAGTCCGCAAGCGAAAGCGCGCGTGTTGGCCATGATTGCCGCCGGTGTGGAAGAAGGCGCCGAGTGTCTGTTGAACGGATCGGACTGCACCGTGCCGGGTCTGCCGGATGGCAACTGGGTGGGGCCGACGCTGTTCAGCAAGGTCACCACCGATATGCGTATCTATCAGGAAGAGGTGTTCGGTCCGGTACTGTGCTGCATGACGGTGGATTCACTGGACGAGGCGATTACCCTGGTGAACAACAATCCGTACGGCAACGGCACGTCCATCTTTACCGCCAGCGGTGCTGCGGCGCGTAAATACCAGCATGAAGTCGAAGTCGGGCAGGTGGGGATCAACGTGCCGATTCCGGTGCCGTTGCCGTTCTTTTCTTTTACCGGCTGGAAGGGGTCTTTTTATGGTGACCTGCATGCCTACGGCAAGCAGGCGGTGCGCTTTTATACCGAAACCAAGACGGTGACCTCGCGCTGGCCGGAAGACGATGGGGTGCAGGAAGCCAACATGACGATCAGTTTGAAATGACCAGTTTGAAAAGACCAGCTTGAAATGATCGGCCTGGCTGCAGTGCAGTGTCGGCGAATGAGGAAACGGTGCTATGGATTTTTCGCTTTCGGAAATGCAGCTGGCTTACCAGGACAGTGCCCGGCAGTTCATGCAGAAGGCGCTGGCCCCCCATGCTGCGGAGTGGGATGCCAACAGTCATTTCCCGATAGAGACTTTGCGCGAGGCCGGTCGGTTGGGTCTGATGGGCATTTATACGCCCGAAAGCGAGGGCGGGCTGGGGCTGTCGCGGCTGGATGCCAGCCTGATCTTTGAAGTGCTGTCCGAGGGCTGCACCTCCACTACGGCGTATATGACGATCCATAACATGGCGACCTGGATGGTGGCCTGTTTCGGTGAAGAGGCGGTGCGCAGTGAATGGTGTGGTGCGCTGGCAGCAGGGGAAAAGCTCGCCTCCTATTGTTTGACCGAACCGAATGCGGGCTCCGATGCCGCGTCTCTGAAAACGACAGCACGCCGCGACGGCGACGACTACGTGCTCAACGGGGGCAAGGCGTTCATCTCCGGCGCGGGCAGCACGGACGCACTGGTGTTGATGGCGCGCACCGGCGGCAGCGGTGCGAAAGGCATTTCCTGCTTCCTGATTCCCGCTGATGCGCCGGGTGTGACCTATGGCCGCAACGAAGACAAGATGGGCTGGAAGAGCCAACCCACCCGGCAGGTGATGCTGGAGGCGGTGCGCATCCCGGCGCGTTACCGTCTCGGTGAGGAAGGAGCGGGTTTCCGCATTGCCATGCGCGGCCTCGACGGTGGCCGCATCAATATTGCCAGCTGCTCGCTGGGCACAGCGCGGGCGGCGCTGGATCACTCGCTGGCTTACGTGCATCAGCGACACCAGTTCGATCAGCCGCTGGCCGCGTTCCAGGCGGTGCAATTCCGCCTGGCCGACATGGCCACCGAGTTGACTGCGGCACAGCAGATGGTGCGCCTGGCAGCCTGGAAGCTGGACAACGACGCGCCGGACAAGAGCGCGGTCTGCGCCATGGCCAAGCGGTTGGCGACGGATCTGTGTTTCAACGTCTGCAACGAGGCGCTGCAGTTGCATGGCGGCTACGGCTATATCCGCGAGTATCCGCTGGAGCGTTTCGTGCGCGACACGCGGGTGCATCAGATTCTGGAAGGTACCAACGACATCATGCGCGTCATCATTGCCCGGCACTTGCTTACGCAGTAGTTCGGGTTGATGCAGCAGTTCGGGACGCACATCAGGGAGAGCAGACATGAATATTGCATTTTTCGGCGTGGGCAACATGGGTGGGCCAATGGCCGCCAATCTGGTCAACGCCGGGCATACGGTACGGGTTTACGATCTGGCGCCGGCGCTGGTCAGGCAGGCGGTGGAGAAGGGCGCGCAGGCAGGCAACAGCCCCGCCGAGACAGTGGCGGGTGCGGAGGTGGTCATCAGCATGTTGCCTTCCGCCAATGCGGTGAAAGGCCTGTATCTGGGCGCGCAGAACCTGCTCGGCAGCATCCCGGCGGAGGCGCTGATCATCGACTGCTCCACGATTGACGCCGCGACCTCGCGGCTGCTGGCCACTGCGGCCTCAGAGCAGGGGCGCACGGTCATCGATGCACCGGTCTCCGGCGGCGTCGGCGGTGCCAAAGCCGGTACCCTGACGTTTATCTGTGGTGGTGATGAAGCGTCTGTGGAGCGCGCCCGCCCGATATTGCTGACCATGGGGAAAAACGTGTTTCGTGCCGGCAATCACGGCGCCGGCCAGACCGCCAAGCTGTGCAACAACATGCTGCTCGCGGTGCATATGATTGGTACTTGCGAGGCGCTGCAGCTGGGTGCGGACAACGGTCTGGACCCGGCTGTGCTGTCGGAGATCATGCAGGCCAGCTCAGGTCGCAACTGGTCGCTGGAAGTTTATAATCCGTGGCCTGGCGTCATGGACGGCGTGCCGTCCTCGAACGACTATCAGGGCGGCTTTGCGGTGGATCTGATGAACAAGGATCTGACGCTGGCCATGGGCAATGCGATGCAGTCCGGCACACGCACCCCGATGGGCGCCCTGGCGCGCAGCCTGTATGGTTTGCATGGTGGGCAAGGCAGAGGGCAGCTGGATTTTGCCAGCATTCTGCAATTGATCGCGGGCGAGCCGCCGAAGCACTGATCTGTGGGAAATAAATATGTCTGATACAGCCAGCACAACGCCGGTTATTTTCGAAGAACTGTCCTGTGAATCCGGCCAGCGCATCGGCGTGGCACGTCTGAATGCACCGCGTTCGCTCAATGCCCTGAGCCTGGACATGATCAAGGCACTCTACACACAGCTGCTGCGTTGGTCGGACGATGACGGCATCGCCTGTGTCTGGCTGGAAGGCGAGGGCGAGCGTGCCTTCTGTGCCGGTGGCGATATCGTGCAGATGTATAACAGCATGACGCCGGTCGGTGAGCGGAATCCGTATATCGAGGATTACTTTGCATCGGAGTATCGGCTGGATTATCTGATCCACGTGTACCAGAAGCCGCTGATCTGCTGGGGCCATGGTGTGGTCATGGGCGGCGGTATGGGGCTGATGCAGGGCGCATCGCAGCGGGTCGTGACGGAAAAATCGAAGCTGGCCATGCCGGAAATCACCATCGGTTTGTACCCGGATGTCGGCGGCAGCTTCTTCCTCAATCGCGCGCCTGGTAAAACCGGTCTGTTTGCGGGGCTCACAGGCATTCATCTCAACGCGGGTGATGCGCTGTTCATGGGGCTGGCGGACGTCTTCATTCACGCCGAACGCAAGGCCGATGTACTTGCCGGTCTGCAGGATCTGTCGCTCAGCGGCAGCGCGGCGACGGATCATGTCCTGGTCCATCGGTTGCTGCGCGAGATGTCGCCGAATGAGACACCAGCATCGCCAGTGCGCGAGCATCTGGATACCATCAACCGGGCCTGTGATGCGGCCACATTGCCGGAAGTGGCCGAGGCGCTGTTGCGGCTCAAGGATCAGGATGACTGGCTGCAGCGTGCGGCCTCCACCTTTGAGCGCGGTTGTGCGCAGACGGCCTGGCTGGTGTGGGAGCAATTGCGTCGTGCCCGGCATCTGTCGCTGGCGGATGTGTTCCGGCTGGAGTGGTGTATGTCGGTGCAGTGCGCCATGCATGCGGATTTCCGGGAAGGGGTGCGGGCGCTGCTGATCGAGAAGGATGGCTCGCCGAAATTCCGTTATCACAAGACGCCGGATGTCCCGGCAACGTATATTCAGGAGTTCTTCGTGCAGCCGGCACCCACGCATCCGCTGGCTGATCTTTGAGTACCTGAGCAAATACAGGGACCGGCCATGCGGCGCGTTTTGCGGATACTGCCACTGCTGTTGATAGCGCTCGGCATTGTGGCGGTAGTCACGGTCCTGTTTCTGCAACGCAATACCTTTCATGCGTTTTCAGCCCTGCGCGGGCCGACAGAGGCGTCGGTGATCGCGCCGCCACAGCCTGCCGCCTGGCAGGCGTATGCCCGGGGCGAGACATCACGTCTGGCGCTGTTACTGACCGACGACACGGCGGCCTGGCCGGGGCTGGTCAGTGCCCTGAAGAGCATGGGTGTGCCGTTCGTGGTGACCGATGATGTGGCCCGCGCCACGCGCCACCATGTGGTGCTGGCCTACCCCATGATTGCCGGCAGCCTGCTCAGTGGCGACGAGCTGCGAGCGTTGCGCGCCCATGTGGACCGCGGTGGCGTGCTGATTGCCACGCAGGTGCTGGGCGGGGGCATGCAGGATCTGTTCGGTTTCGAATCCGTGACGGAGAGCCGTAGCCACCATAGCGTCGCGTTCAGCCGCGATGACCCACTCACGGCCTGGCTGGATCACCCGCACGAGCAGACAGTGCTGCTGGGGCATCCGGATGATCCGGCATCCTGGCCCGGGACACAGGTCTATCATGGCGCCGAGCAGGTGCTGGCGCGTTTCCAGGACGGAGGCCCGGCGCTGATCACGCGTCAGGCGCCGGGCGCCGGTACCACCTATGCACTGGGTTTTGATCCCGGATTTTTTATCCTGCGGGCCCAGAACGATCGCAACCAGGAAGCGTATCGCCAGTACGCCAACGGTTACGAGCCGTCAGTGGATGTGTGGCTGCGCTGGTTGCACTTTCTGTATCGGCGGCATGAACCGCTGGCAGCGACCTTGAACACGGTACCCGCCGGGCAGGATCTGTCTGTGGTGGTGACGCTGGATGTGGATTACGCGCATTCGATGCAGAACATGGCGGCCTATCACGCGCTGTTCGATAGCCATGACATCGGCGCCACTTTTTTTATCCAGACCAAGTATTTCCGCGATTTCCAGGATCAGGGTTTCTTCAATGATGCCTCGCTGTCGTTGCTGCGGGCGTTGTCGGAGGGCGGCATGGAAATCGGCAGCCATACGGTCAGCCACACGGACATGTATGCCGAGGTGCCGCTGGGGTCCGGTGAAGAAATGTTCCCCGACTATCAGCCCCGCGTTCGTCGCAGTGGCGACACCCGGGGCGCCACCGTGCTCGGGGAAATGCGGGTAAGCAAATACCTGCTGGAACACGTTATCGACACAGACGTGGTGTCGTTTCGCCCCGGTTATCTGGCCACGCCGCCCAGCTTGCCCCAGGCGCTGGCGGCAACGGGGTATCGTTATTCCTCTTCGGTGACGGCGGGCAACGTGACCACTCACCTGCCTTACCGGCTCATGTATGACCGCCGCTACAGCGCGCGGACCGACATCTGGGAGTTCCCGATTGCGGTGGAAGACGAGTTTCCGCCGGAGATGGATCAGCGGCTGGATGAGGCGCTGGCCCTGGCGGAGCAGTTGGCGCGCTACGGCGGCAGTTTCGTGATACTGGTGCATCCGGATGTGCTGGATCACAAGTATCGCTTTCTGGCGCAGATGATTCCGGCGTTGAAGGGCCGCGCGTGGTTCGGCACCCTGCGAGAGTTCGGCGACTGGTGGCGCGCGCGGGATGCGGTGACGGTGGACATGCAGCGCGCCGGGCAGCAGGTGCTGATGCGTGTGAATGTGCCGCACGTACTGGATGGCCTGACGCTGACGCTGCCGTCAGGCCTGACCCCCGTGGCTGGTCTGCCAGTGGGTGCCGTGGTGCGCAACGGGCAGCTGCTGCTGCCCCGGGTGGAGGGTGAGCTGCGTATTCTGCTGGGGCCGGTGGGCTGACTGGCCAAGGTGCCTTGTTCAGGCGCCTTGTTTCAGGCCTCTTGTCTCATGCCTCTTGTTTCAGGGCCGTGATACGCGCGTCCTTGTCTCGCCAGAGCTCGCTGATCCATTGGTGCACGTAGCGCCTGAAGGCCGGATCGTTTTCATAGTCACCCTGCCACAGGGCGTCCTGCAGGTCGGTGACCCGGATATCGATGATCACACGATCCACGCGGCCGGATAACAGTTGCCAGAAGCCCGGTGGCTTGCCTTCCGGGTAGACCACCGTGACATCCAGCACGGCATCCAGTTGCTCACCCAGTGCCGCCAGCACAAAGGCGACGCCGCCGGCCTTGGGTTTCAGCAGATGGGTATAGGGGGATTCCTGGCGGGCATGTTTCTCCGGGGTGAATCGGGTGCCTTCCAGGTAATTGACCACGGTGACCGCGTGCCCCCGGAATTTTTCACAGGCGGCGCGGGTGATGGCCAGATCCTTGCCCTTGAGTTCCGGTTTCTTCGCCAGTACCGCTTTCGGGTAGCGTTTCATGAACGGGTAATCCAGTGCCCAGAACGCGAGCCCGAGAAACGGCACCCAGATCAGTTCCTGTTTCAGGAAGAACTTGAAGTAGGGCGTCTTGCGATTGAACGCCTGCACCAGCGCCGGGATGTCTACCCAGGATTGATGGTTGCTGATGACCAGATAAGAGGTGTCATTGCGCAGCGGGACATCGCAGCGAATATCCCAATGGGTGGGGGTCATCAGGGCAAAGATCTTCTTGCACAGCTCGGCCCAGGTTTCCGCGATCCACATGACGCTCCGGGCGCAGCGGTCTTTCAATGGCTTGCCGGGCAATATCAGCCTGAGCAAGGCAACCAGCATCATCGGGCCGATCAGGATCAGCGTGTTGAGCAGCAGTAGCAGGGTGGCAGTAATGCCAGTCAGGGCCGGACGCATGCAGGGTGAACTCCTTTCATCAAAGCGCCACCGATAATACGCAACCCCGCCTGATTTCCCAAATGTCCGATGCCGGGCTTTGACGGATTTTGCCGCGCTCATCACAGCAACTATGATGGTCTTGGCAGTGCAATCATCGGCTGATCGGAACGAAGATGGGGTTTTTCAAAGGGATACTGGCGGCCGCCCTGGCCGTTGGCATGGTGGCGGGGCTGTCGGCATGTGGCGTGACCCCGGTGGATCGATCGGCAATGGACGCGTTGGTGGCGCAGCAACAGGATGCGCGGCTGGACTGCCCCGTCGGTCATCCGCACCGCTGTGCGCCTGTGTCTGGCCTTGCCGACCTCGTGGACGAGAGCGGTGAGACGCAGCATGTGATCATGCTTGCCCGGGGCAGCGATGCACTGGCGGCACGACTGCACATGATTCGCACTGCGCGCAGTCACATCCTGTTGCAGAATTACATCTTCAGCGATGACGAGGCCGGCATGTTGCTGCTGGCGGAACTGGTTGCTGCAGCACGCCGGGGTGTGCAGGTGCATATCCTGGTGGATGCCCTGTTGTCGTTGCCAGATGCCGCACTGCAGGCGTCAGTGGAGCTTGCGCACGAGGGGCTGTCCCTGCGGCTGTACAATCCCATGCGCGAGCACGCGGTGGTGCGTGGTGGCGATGCCATCGCGGCGCTGACCTGTTGCTTCCGGCGTTTCAATCATCGCATGCACAACAAGCTGTTCGCGGTCGACGGTCGCCATGTGATTCTCGGTGGCCGCAACACTGCCGCGCGCTATTTTGATCTCGATACGCGCATGAATTTCATCGACTTCGAGATTCTGGTCAGCGGCCAGGTGGTGGAAGACGTTGATGAGGGCTTCTTCCGCTATTGGCACCATGAGTTGGCCCGTGCGCCACGGCACACGGTGGA
Organism: Alcanivorax sp.; assembly: GCA_022565695.1. Classification (GTDB taxonomy): domain Bacteria; phylum Pseudomonadota; class Gammaproteobacteria; order Pseudomonadales; family Alcanivoracaceae; genus Isoalcanivorax. The sequence goes on from JAIUME010000004.1 coordinate 168,952, forward strand.
TGTGGCGGAAGTGCTTGAAGGACAGTCCCTTGAAGAACAGCCGCTATCCGCGATTCCCGCGACCCGCCTGGGCTTTGCACTGGAACAGGCCATGGACCGGCAATGGCTCGACGCGCTGATCCTTGATGCAGGCTTTCGTGTCAGTGATGTCAGCTACTTCAATGACCCGCCGGACAAGATCAATGTGACGTCCCGGGCGGGCAGTGAAGAGGACAGCACCGGGCAGCTGCGCGCACTGATGGATCAGGCCCGGCACAGCGTGACGCTGCAAAGCCCCTATCTGGTGATGTCGCGGGATTTCGAGCGCTTCCTGCGGGACCGGGACCCGGCGGTGCGCTGGCGCATCAGCACCAACTCACTGGCGGCCACGGATGCCTTTCCCGTATATGCCATATCACGCCGGCAGCGGCACCGTATGGTGGCCCAGCACGGCCTGGAGATTCATGAGATAAAGCCCTTTCCGGAGGATATCGCGGACTGGGTACCCCGTTATGATGCCTTGATCGACGAAAAGGCCATGGGGCTGTCCAGCCCGATGGCGGGCGACCCGGTCTCCCCGGTGCGCGAGATGCCTGGCCCGCGTATCAGTGTGCATGCCAAGGTGTTGGTGATCGACGCCGAGATCGCGGTGATTACCTCGCATAATTTTGATCCCCGATCCGAGGTGTACAACACGGAGAACGGGCTGATCATTCGCGATGCGGCGTTTGCCGGTGCCATGACCGATCTGCTGGAAAACGCCATGTCCGATGGCAACAGCTGGCTGCACGGGGAGAAGCCGCACGGGGTGCCGGTGCTTGGCAGTATCAATCGGGCGTTAGCCCGGGGTTCGCGTCGTTTGCCGACACTGGACCTGTGGCCCACGCACCTGACCCAGAACTACAGTCTCCGGGAAGGTGCTGAACCGGTGGCGCCCCAGGACCCGGATTTTCATGCCGCCTACGTCCCGGAGGGTGAATTCCCGGAGGTGGAGCTGCGCAAGCGGCGACGGCACACGGGCATCATCAGCCGCATGTTCGGGTTCCTGCGTCCACTGATGTAAGGCTTCATGTGATGTAAGGCTTCATGCATCCGGCAGCGCGTAAGGCAGCGGCAATTCGCGGTGATGCAGGGGCGCGCCGTCCACCAGTAGCGGCCCTTGATGGTCATGCCGGAGCACCGCCAGGGCGTGGATGTCAGCCGTGCTGGCGACACCGGTGACGATCTCGCCCACTGCTTTGCCAGCCTCATCGCGCAGCGCCGTGCCCGGTGAGGGCAGTCTGTCGCCCGGCCATGTCAGTCGCCGCATGCGCTGTTTCAGCTGTCCCTTGAATTTCATCCGCGCGACGACTTCCTGGCCGGTATAGCAGCCCTTGCGAAAGCTCACGCCCTCGATCAGGTCGTAGTTGAGCACCTGCGGCAGGAACAGGTCCTCGCTGCCGGGCAGCACATGTCCTTCGCCCGCCATGATGTCTGCCAGTATGGCGTGGTCAGCGCCGCCGCTCTGGCGGTCGTCGGCCAGTGCTGGCCACAGGTCCATGGCATCTTCCACCGGCGCGATAATCAGATAACGGTCTGTGTCACCGGCACGAACCAGGCTGATGCCGTTGTTCACCGTGCAGCCATCCGGGCTGAGGGAGCAGGGCAGGCCCGCACCGGAGAGCACGTCCGTGGCGCCCGTGCCGGCGATGCCGAGGACGACGCGCTCACAATCGTCAGCCAGTGTCGCCCTGGAGAACACGATATATTTCTGCAGCCGTTCGCGCAGCGCAGCCGCCATGCTGGCGGGCACCAGCAGATCGAGGCCGTCTTCCGCAGGCAGCACCCGCATGCTGACCAGGCCGCGTCCCTTCAGGCTCAGGTGCATGGCCAGCCGGCTGAGACCGTTGCCGGTGTCACGGATGTCGGCACTCACCTGGCCCTGAAGAAATGTCACGGCATCCGGGCCGCGCAGTGTCACCAGACGCAAGTGGTCCGCAGCGAAGCTCATCGCCGCGCCTTCGCCGGAGGGCAGAGATGGCGCCTGGCCCATGTCCCGGGCGACGCCGTGCTGATCACGCCGGGCGCCGGCCTGATTCAGAAAGGTGGTCCACTGGGCTACTGTTGCATCGGATAAGGCTGACATCTTGGATCACTCATGGCTGACATACAGAGAAGACGATAACGTCTGGCCGGTGCAGTGCGAAAGGGGCAGAATCGCAAACCGGCACGGCAGGCACCGGAAGGCCGACGTGGAAAGCCGCTCCGGATGCGCGATAATGCGCCTCCGCCTGCCGGTGTGGCTAGTATCACTGATCGTGGAGACAGCATGAGTCGCCCTGAAGAGTCCGAGACAGCTCTGTCTGAAACAACAACGCCCCTGACGCCGGAGGCGCATCACCGCCGTCTGGCCTGGCAATGTCGGCGCGGCCTCAAGGAAACCGACATCGTGCTCAACGCGTATCTGGACGAGCATTTTCTGCAGGATACCGCTGAGCATCGGGCCGCCTTCGAGCGCTTGCTGGCGTGCCAGGATGCGGACCTGTTCGAATGGTTTACCCGGCGTTCGGTGCCGGATGATGAGGAACTGGATGTCTTCGTCAGGTACTTGCTGCGTCTTCTGGGGGCGCAGGACTGAGTTACAGGCTGGCCGCCTGCGGCAGTACTGGTCTGGCGGCCTGCTGGTGCTGGTGTCGGTAGCGCTCTGGGCCAATGGCCTGCCGCTGTGGTGGCGGTGCCTGCTCTGGCTGGTGATGCTGACGCTGCTGTGGCGCTACCTGCGTGCTGCACCGCGGGCCCGACAGATGACGTTGTGGCCGGATGCGCTCTCCGTCACCCTGGATAATGGCCGCCAGCTGCAGTGGGAGGCGCCATTTGGTGCTGCCGCCTGGCCGGGCTGCCTGTGCCTGCCGGGGCTGACGCTTTACCGTGACCAGATGGATGCCACCAGCTGGCGTCGCCTGTGCATGCTGGTGCTGGCCCGCAGTTAGTTGTCTGAACCTGCAGTGTCTGAGCCTGCTCTACGGGCTCTGGACAGGTTCGGGCACCAATACAGTATCGTGAATCTCCTCCAGCATGTCCGGGTAATCCAGCATGTAGTGCAGGCCCCGGGATTCCCGCCGCTGCAGGGCGGAGCGGATGATCAGCTCGCCGATCACCACCAGATTGCGCAATTCCAGCAAATCATTGGAGATGCTGTAATTGGAGTAATACTCGGCAATCTCGCTCTTGAGCAGATCAATCCGGTGCTGGGCACGCTCCAGGCGCTTCACGGTGCGCACGATGCCCACGTAATCCCACATGAAACGGCGCAGCTCATCCCAGTTGTGGCTGATGATGACGTCTTCGTCCGAGTCGGTCACCCGCGACTCATCCCATTCCGGCGCGCCTTGCGGTGGCGCCATATCAGGCAGTCGTGCGGCGATATGTTCGCTGGCGGCCTTGCCGAACACGAAGCATTCCAGCAGAGAGTTGCTGGCCATGCGATTGGCGCCATGCAGGCCGGTAAAGGCGGTTTCCCCGATGGCATAGAGCCCGGCGAGATCGGTCTGGCCGTCGAGATCGGTCATCACGCCGCCGCAGGTGTAGTGGGCGGCGGGTACAACCGGCATGGGTTCGCGGGTGATATCGATGCCCAGTTGCAGGCACTTGGCATAGACCGTGGGGAAATGATTGATGATGAAATCAGCGGGTCGGTGGCTGATATCCAGGTACAGGCAATCCGCCCCCAGGCGTTTCATTTCATAGTCGATCGCCCGGGCCACCACATCCCGTGGCGCCAACTCACCACGCTCGTGAAAACGATGCATGAAGCGCTGGCCGTCTGGCAGTAACAGGTGTCCGCCCTCGCCGCGAATGGCTTCGGTCACCAGAAACGACTTGGCCTTGGGGTGGTACAGGCAGGTGGGGTGAAACTGCATGAACTCCATGTTGGCCACCCGGCAGCCTGCCCGCCAGGCCATGGCAACGCCGTCGCCGGTGGCCACGTCCGGGTTGGACGTATACAGATAGACCTTCGAAGCGCCGCCGGTGGCCAGGACGACACACTTGGCCAGGAACACATCGGTGGTGCCGTGGCGGGTGTCATGAATGTAGGCGCCGATACAGCGGCGGCTGCCGTCTGCCGCCGTGTCATGCAGCAGATCCACCGCAACCCGATGTTCGAACAGCGTGACATTGGTGCGCTGGTGCACCTGATCGATCAGGGCGCCGGAGATGGCCAGGCCGGTGGCGTCGGCCACATGGATCACGCGTCGGTGGCTGTGGCCGCCTTCCTGGGTCAGGTGGTAGCCCTGCCGGCCATCTTCGCTGAAGCGGGTGAAGCCCACGCCCTGGTCAATCAGCCAGCGAATGGCGTCAGGGCCGTTCTCGACGGTCTTGCGCACGGCGTCATCGTGGCACAGGCCGGCGCCGGCCACGTGGGTGTCGGCGATATGGGATTCCAGTGAGTCCTGCTGGTCCATGACGGCGGCCACGCCGCCCTGGGCATAGTAGGTGCTGGCGCTGGTGAGCTGCCCCTTGGACAGCAGGGCGATATCCGTTTCCGCTGGCAATTGCAGGGCCACGGTCAGGCCAGCAGCGCCGCTGCCGATAATCAGAACATCATGGTGGTAGGTGGCCATAGGCTCTCCGCAAGCAGGCTCTCCGCAAACAGGCTTCTGCACATGCCGCGTCAGGTGCGCAAACGGGGTCATGCCACCTGTGGCCTGGCACAGGACAGGTCGGAGCGGGAGTATAACTGGCTGTCGGGGCCTGTGTCCGTGTCTGGCCGGTCTGTATCAAATGATAAAAGATGTCTGCCCGACAGGCGCCTTCATTGCCGCTTTGCTACAATGCGCCGGTTGTCAGCGGGCTGTCTCTACCGCCAGGCAGGTCCCTAGGGGCCTATTTTGCCGCTGCAGGCTGTCAACAGGAGATGATGGTAAACCGGGGAATCTGCCCCGCTGACGGAACTTGTCGGCCATCACGCTATCAGAAAGATTCATTATGGCCCAAGGGGCCAGTTGGGGGACCACGGGTGTCTGACGAGGAACTGGTCAAACGCGCAAAGAAAGGTGATCAGCGAGCATTCGATCTGTTGGTGCGCAAGTATCAGCACCGCCTGTTTGCGCTGATCAGCCGCTATGTGCGTGACCACGATGAAGTGCAGGATGTTGCCCAGGAGGCCTTTATCAAGGCCTGGCGGGCGTTGCCGCGGTTTCGTGGCGACAGCGCTTTCTACACCTGGCTTTACCGGATTGCCGTGAATACCGCCAAGAACCACCTGGTTGCTCAGGGGCGGCGCCCGCCGGGTTCGGATGTGGATGCCGTCGAGGCAGAGCAGTTTGTCGGTGCCGGCGGTCTGCATGAAATTGGAACCCCGGAGTCGCTGGCGTTGTCCGATGAGTTGGAGACCGCGATCCACAAGGTGATCAATGAATTGCCTCAGGAGTTGAAAACTGCGGTAACGTTACGTGAGTTTGACGGTCTCAGTTACGAGGATATCGCGTCGGTAATGGATTGCCCTGTGGGTACGGTAAGGTCACGCATCTTCCGTGCCCGGGAAGCGATAGATCTGGTGGTACGCCCGCTCATGGAGCGGTAGTAATGTCTGATCAGTACACATCCCGGGCTGATTGACCGGGGCGGTCTTGGTGGTGAGTAGCTGCATGCAGGTGAGCATGTTGCTATGCGAGCGATTGAAGGTGATGCCATGAGCACAGAACGCGAGCTTGAGATTCTTTCCGGCCTGCTGGACGGTGAGACCAGTGAGCTGGAAACACGCCGGATCCTGCGGGATCTGGATGATACCGGTGCGGCAAGCTGGCAGCGCTGGCAGCTGGCTGCAGACGTGGCCAGAGGCCAGAAAGTGGCGCCTGTGCCGGTGGACTTCAACGCACGCCTGAGCGCGGCGCTGGCAGAGCAGGGCCCTGCGAAGGGCAGCTGGCTCGGCGGCGTGGCCCGGGCCGCGGTGGCAGCCTCTGTGGCGGCCGCCACGGTAACGGTAGGCTGGCAGTACTGGGGTGTGCAGCAGGGCGAAGGCCAGGCGACACTGGCTGGCGTGCCGACTGAGCAGGTACAGGAAGTGCGTGCCCGGCCGATGGCGGATGCCTTCCTGGTCGGCCAGGGCCTGCGCGCCCCGGCAGCCCGTAGCCAGGCAACCGCCGACCCCCGGATTGACCCCATGCTGATGCGGCACAGTGAGTTTGCCGCGCGTCATGGTGGTCAGGGCATGGTGCCCTATGCACGCCTCGTCAGTGCGGATGCCCGCCAACAGGAGAAGTGATTCGAGATGACAGTCATGCTGCGCCGCGCTGCCCTGTTGCTGATGATGATGCCCGTGTTGGCGCTGGCAGAGGCGTCGCAGCCCCAGTCACTCCTGACGGCCATGGCCGAGGCCTATCGCAGCCTCGATTACCAGGGCCGTTTTCTGTATATGCACGGCAATCAGCTTTCCACGATGAAAGTCCGTCATGCGGTCATCGACGGTCGCGAGTATGAGCGACTGACTCATCTGGACGGACAGCTTGCCGAACTGATTCGCCAGGATCAGGACGTGATCTGCATCCACCCGGATCGCAGCATCACCCGCTTGCGTGCCGAGACCGGGCTGGGGCCGATGCAGTTCCAGGAGCGCATCAGCCAGAGCCTGCCGGTGCAATACAACGTATTGCTCGACGGGGATGGCCGGGTAGCCGGGCGTGACGCCGTGCGTATGCGGATCGCCGCCCTGGACAGCCACCGCCATGGGTACCGCCTGTGGATCGACCGTGACAGCAACCTGCTGCTGAAATCCGAGATGGTGGATGCGGGCGGGTTGGTGCTTGAACGCATTGAATTTGTGACGCTGGAAATCGATCCGGCGTTGACGGTGGAAGATTTCGCGGCGCCGGGCGCCGCAGTGGTGCACGCTATTGAAGATCTGGCGCTGGATTCCCATCCTCAGGGCCGGATCGAACTGGACATGACCTGGTTGCCTGAAGGCTTCGAGGTGCTGGAAAAAGACCTGCGCCGCAATACCCCTGACAGAGCCCCCGTGGCGGCCCTCGCGTACAGCGATGGCCTGGCGTCCTTTACCCTGTTTGTCGAGGGTCTGGCGGCGGGCAGCAGTGCGGAGGAGGGCGTCAGCCGCATGGGGCCCACCGTTGCAGTGAGCCGACTGCTTGATGGCGCAGAGGACACCTCTGAGCGATACCTGGTGACGCTGGTGGGCGAGATACCGCAGGACACCGCTGAGCGCGTGCTGGCTGCGGCGCGCATCAGGGACAGCCAGTGATGCCGGCGCTACGCACCGTGCAGAGAGAACGGCTGTGATCGAGGAAACCGGTCGTATTGTGGCTACGGAAACCGGCGCCGTCTGGGTCGAAACCATCCGTCATACCGCCTGCCAGAGCTGCAGCGCCCGCAAGGGCTGTGGTCACAGCCTGATGGACAGCCAGCGCGCTGGCGCCCGTGCCCGCGTCAGGGCCATGAGCGATGACCCGTCGCTGGCATGCGGTGATCAGGTGGTTGTCGGTATTCCGGAAGGGGCGCTGGTGCGCGGGGCTGTGATGCTGTACCTGATGCCGCTGGTGTTGATGTTCGCGGCGGCGCTGCTGGGTGCTGCCTTGCCTGCCGGGGCACTGCCTGGTGGTGATCTGTCGGCGCCATTCGGGGTGGCCGGGCTGGCAATCGGTTTCCTGATCAATCGCTGGTACAGTCATACTCATGCCAGCGATCCACGCCTGCATCCGCAAGTGATGCGCAAGGTGGAACCCGCACCGATGGTGCAGACGGTTTCGCTCTGTCATCACTGACAGATCAACACAATGACAGCCTGATGGATCCGTGCGGGCAGGGGTTGCCTGACTGATCGGGCTGCAATGCTTACCGCAAAGTTGAGCTGCAACGCTGAAAAGAACGCTGAGAAGTAAGGGGATGGCACCTATGATGACCAATGTTCATGCGCGCTGGGCTGTTGTGCTTCTGGCCGGGTTACTCATCAGTTGCGGGCCGCAGGCCAGCACCTTGCCGGATTTCACTGCGCTGGTGGAGGACAATCATGACGCAGTGGTAAATATCAGTACGCTGCAGCGGGTTGAGCGCGGCAGCGGCGCCGGGCAGCGTGTCCCGGAGTTCTTTCGCCACTTCTTCGAGGGTATGGAAGACCAGTTCGATACCCCGCCCCGTGATGCCGAGTCCCAGGGTTCCGGTTTCATCATTTCTCGCGAGGGTTACATCCTCACCAACTACCACGTAGTGCGTAATGCAGACCGCATTCTCGTGCGGCTGCAGGATCGTCGTGAAGTCGAGGCCGAGCTGGTCGGGCAGGATGAGCAGAGTGATCTGGCCCTGCTGCGCATCGACGCCGGTGATCTGCCGGTGGTCAAGATCGGCTCTTCTCGTAATCTGAGAGTGGGTGAGTGGGTGCTGGCCATCGGTGCGCCGTTCGGCTTTGAAAGCACGGTGACCGCCGGGATTGTCAGCGCGGTAGGCCGTAGCCTGCCGAACGAGAATTATGTGCCCTTCATCCAGACAGATGTGGCCATCAACCCGGGCAATTCCGGTGGGCCGCTGTTCAACCTCAAGGGCGAAGTAGTCGGTATCAACTCCCAGATCGTATCCCGCTCCGGCGGCTTCATGGGGCTGTCCTTCGCCATTCCGATCGACATGGCCATGGATGTGGTCAAACAGCTGCGTGAGACTGGCCGGGTGACGCGTGGCTGGCTGGGCGTGCTGATTCAGGATGTGGATCGTGATCTGGCAGAGTCCTTTGGCCTCGACAAGCCCGCTGGCGCCCTGGTGGCCCAGGTGATGCCGGAATCTCCGGCAGAGGAAGGCGGACTCAAAGCGGGCGACGTGGTGCTGACATTCAATGGCGAAACCATCAACCGCTCATCCCAGTTGCCCCACGTGGTGGGTCGGGTGCCGCCCGGCAGCAAGGCTGAGGCCGAGGTGATGCGCGATGGCAAGCGCCTGACGCTGACCGTGCCGGTCGGTGAATTGCCGGAAGACGGCAGAGCGCCGGATGGCCGGAAACCGACGACGCCGGAGACCGACGCAGACCCGCTGGGCCTGTCAGTGGAGCCGCTCAGTGACAGTGATCGCGAGGCGCTGGGGCTGGATCATGGTGTCCGAATCACCGACGTGCGGCCCGGTCCCGCATCCCGTGCCGGCATTCGTCGCGGTGATATCCTGCGTACCCTGAACAACATGACAGTGGATGACCCGGAGGCATTGAAGGAGATTATTGGCGCCTTGCCCAGTAATGCCTGGGTGCCTGCGCTGGTCCAGCGCGGGGAAAGCCCGCGATTCCTGGCCATGCGGGTGGAAAGCGACTGAGGGCGCCAGCCCACGGTGCTCATCGGCATGTCCTCCCGGCGGTTCCGGTCAGCGGCTGCAGAGCCACTGACCGGCCGCTGCCTGCCTCGGGGTGATGGCCATCGCCCCGGAGGCTTATATCCGCTAGAATCGGGCTCCCCTGAACCTTGGCAACGGCGCACTTTGTGACTGATATCCGCAACATTCGTAATTTCTCCATCATCGCCCACATCGATCATGGCAAATCCACCCTGGCGGACCGCTTCATTCAGGTCTGCGGTGGACTCAGTGACCGGGAGCTCAAGGAGCAGGTGCTGGATTCCATGGAGCTGGAGCGGGAGCGGGGCATCACCATCAAGGCGCAGAGCGTGACCCTGTACTACAAGGCGCGTAATGGTGAGACCTATCAGCTCAACTTCATCGACACGCCGGGCCATGTGGATTTCTCCTACGAGGTATCACGTTCCCTGGCCGCCTGTGAAGGGGCCTTGCTGGTCGTGGATGCTGCACAGGGCGTAGAAGCCCAGTCGGTGGCCAACTGCTATACCGCCATCGAGCAGGATCTGGAAGTGCTGCCGGTGCTGAACAAGATTGATCTGCCGCAAGTAGAACCCGAGCGGGTGATTCAGGAGATTGAGGAAATCATCGGCCTGGACGCCCATGACGCTTGCCGGGTGAGCGCCAAGACGGGGGTCGGCATCGACGATCTGCTGGAGCAACTGGTCGAGCGCATTCCGGCACCCAAAGGGGACCGTGAGAACAAGCTGCAGGCGCTGATCATCGATTCCTGGTTCGACAACTATCTGGGTGTGGTGTCGCTGGTGCGGGTGACCGAAGGGCGCCTGAAAAAGGGCGACAAGATTCTGGTCAAATCCACCGGGCAGACACACATCGTCGACGGCCTCGGTATTTTCACCCCCAAGCGCACCGAGCGGCCCGCGCTGGAAGCCGGCGAAGTGGGCTGGATCAACGCTAGCATCAAGGAAATTCTGGGCGCCCCGGTGGGGGATACCCTGACCCACGCCAAAACACCGGATGTGCCCTCGTTGCCGGGCTTCAAGAAGGTCAAGCCGCAGGTGTATGCGGGCATGTTCCCGGTCAGTGCCGATGACTACGAGAACTTCCGCGATGCGTTGTCCAAACTGGCCCTCAACGACGCCTCCCTGTTTTATGAGCCCGAGACATCTGACGCCCTGGGCTTCGGTTTCCGGGTCGGCTTCCTCGGCATGTTGCACATGGAGATCATTCAGGAGCGGCTGGAACGGGAATACGACCTGGACCTGATCACCACCGCCCCGACCGTGGTATACGAATTGCTGCTGGCGGACGGCACCACACTGCACGTGGACAATCCCTCGGACCTGCCGGAAGCGAACAAGGTCGAGGAATTCCGCGAGCCGATTGCGCGGGTGAATATTCTGGTGCCGCAGGACTATGTCGGTGCTGTGATCACCCTGTCCATCGAGCGCCGTGGCGTGCAGAAGAACATGCAGTACCTCGGCAAGCAGGTCGCCCTGACCTACGATATTCCCATGGCCGAAGTGGTGCTGGATTTCTTTGACAAGCTGAAATCCTGCAGCCGTGGTTATGCGTCACTGGATTACACCTTTGATCGTTTCGAGGCTGCGCGTCTGGTGCGTGTAGATGTGTTGATCAACGGTGAGAAAGTGGATGCACTGGCGATGATCTGCCATACCGATCAGGCCCTGTATCGCGGTCGCATTCTGGTCGAGAAGATGAAAGAGCTGGTGCCCCGGCAGATGTTTGACGTGGCGATCCAGGCCGCCATTGGCAGCAAGATCATTGCCCGGCAGACGGTCAAGGCATTGCGCAAGAACGTGTTGGCCAAGTGCTACGGTGGCGATGTCTCCCGTAAACGCAAGCTGCTCGAGAAGCAGAAAGCCGGCAAGAAGCGCATGAAGCAGGTGGGCAGTGTGGAAATCCCCCAGGAAGCCTTCCTGGCTGTACTCAAGGTGAGTGATTGATGGATATTGATATCGGCTTCTGGCTGACCCTGGCAGTAGCAGTGTCTGGCATCATCTGGCTGGTGGACCGCAAGTTGAAATTGCGCGAGCACGCCAACACTGCCCTGCGGGAAACGGTGGAGTTTACCAACTCCCTGCTGCCGGTGTTCCTGGTGGTATTACTGATCCGCTCGTTCGTGGTGGAGCCGTTTACCATCCCCTCCGGGTCAATGTTGCCGACCCTGGAGGTGAACGATTTCATTCTGGTCAACAAGTTCTCTTACGGGTTACGCCTGCCAGTGACCAATACGCGCGTTGTGGCGTTGGGCGAGCCGCAGCGGGGTGACATCATGGTGTTCCGCTATCCGCTCAACCGCCGCCAGAATTTCATCAAGCGGGTGGTGGGTCTGCCGGGCGATGTGATCAGTCAGCAGGACGGCCGCCTGCTGGTAAATGGGGAAGCGATACCCCGCGAGCACGTGGATACTCACACCGCCGGGCGCCTGCAGGAAGACCTCTATATCGAGACGCTGGGCGAGGCTGTCCACCTGGCACGTAACGAGTCCGTCGTGAATCGGTTCACAGGCCAGCGTGTCTCCCGGTCGGAAGATAATGACTGGGAGGTGCCGGAAGGGCATTATTTCATGGTCGGGGACAATCGCGACAACAGTAGCGACAGTCGCATCTGGGGCGCCGTATCCGAAGATCTGATTGTCGGCAAGGCCTTCATGATCTGGATGCACTGGCGCCCGGGGCTTTCCGTGCCGAGTTTTTCCCGCAACGGCGCGATAGACAAGGTGGAGACAGTAGAATGACAACAATACCATCGAAATCCATGCCGTCGCGCATGCGCGGCTTGTCCATGATCAGCTGGATGCTTGTACTTGTCATTGCTGTGGTGCTGGGCACCGCAGCCATTCGTATCATCCCGGCGTACATGGAATATGGCACCATCAACACCGCCATCAACAGTACCTTGCAGGACAGCCGTATCGGTATGCAGTCTGATCAGGAGATTCGTCAGGCTGTGGGTCGCCGATTCGACATCAACAGCGTTAGCGCTATTTCCGCCAGTGATGTTGCCATCAGCAAGCAGGGCGGCATGTTGTATCTCTCCATTGACTATGAAGTGCGAGAGTCACTGTTCGGTAATGTGGATCTGGTGATATCGTTTCAGAAGGACTACGAGCGAAGCATTCGCTAGTGGCTCATGATGAAAGTGGCTCCTTATGAATGATCTGGCACTTTCCCGCCTCAGCAACCGCCTGGGCCATGAATTTACCGACAGCACCCTGCTGCAACAGGCCCTGACCCACCGCAGTGCTCACCGCCAGCGCAACAATGAACGTCTGGAGTTTCTGGGTGACGCCCAGCTCGGGCAGATTGTCGCGCGTTGGCTGTTTGATCATTTCCCCGATGCGTCCGAAGGGCAGTTGACCCGCATGCGTGCGGCGCTGGTGCGTGGCCAGACACTGGCCGAAGTGGGCCGTGAGCTGGACCTGGGCAGTTGCATGGTGCTCGGTTCCGGCGAGATGAAGAGCGGCGGCCACCGTCGCGACTCCATTCTGGCGGATGCCCTGGAAGCCGTGATCGGGGCTATCGTGCTGGATGCCGGTGCAGACGCCTGTCGTGAGCGGGTGCTGGTCTGGTTCGCCAGCCGTCTGGAACAGATATCACCACAGAGCAGTGGCAAGGACGCGAAGACGCGTCTGCAGGAGCTGCTGCAAGCGCGGCAGAAGTCCGTGCCGGTTTACGAGGTTGTTGCCGTGCGAGGGCAGGCGCCGCAACAGCAATTCGAGGTGTGTTGCCAATTGACTGAACATGACCAGACATTTACTGCCCGCGGTGCCAGCCGCCGCCGGGCTGAGCAGGCGGCGGCAACGCTGGCACTGGCCTGGCTTGAAACTGAATATTCCGAGGATGGCCACGATGACTGACGCAGAATCCTCCACAGGATCCCCCACACCACCTTCCACGCCACCGTCCACACCGGGGCGCCGTTGCGGGGTGGTCAGTATCATTGGCCGCCCCAACGTGGGTAAATCCACGCTGATGAATCACCTTATCGGACAGAAGATCAGCATCACCTCGCGCAAGCCGCAGACCACCCGCCATCGTATTCATGGCATCCTGACCCGTGATGATTACCAGATCGTGTTTGCCGATACACCGGGCATTCATCAGGACGCCCAGCGCGAGCTCAACAAGACCATGAACAACGCAGCGCTCACAGCGCTGGCGGATGTGGACCTGGTTTGCTTTATGGTCGACAGCACCAAATGGACCGCCGCCGACGAGCATGTGCTGGCATTGCTGGCGCGGGTCGAGGTGCCGGTGATTCTGGTGATCAACAAGGTGGATAACCTGGAAGACAAATCAGTGTTGCTGCCGCATATCGAGAAGCTCAGTGCGCAGCTGGATTTTGCTGAAGTCGTGCCGGTATCGGCACTGGGTGGCCACAACCTCGACATGCTTGAAGCGACCATCGCCAAGCGGCTGCCGGAGGGCGACTTCTGGTACAGCGAAGACCAGATTACCGACCGCAGCCTGCGCTTCATGGCGGCAGAAATGATTCGTGAAAAAGTCTTTCGTCAGCTGGGCGAAGAGTTGCCACACCAGATCACCGTCGAGGTGGAGCTGTGGGAAGACTCGCCCAAGGTGACACACATCGCCGCCGCCATTCTGGTGGAGCGGCGCGGGCAGAAGAAGATTCTGATCGGGGCCGGCGGTGATCGTATCAAGAAGATCGGCACCGAAGCACGGCATGACATCGAGGCGCTGATTGACCGCAAGGTGATGCTGCAGCTCTGGGTCAAGATCCGCTCCGGCTGGTCGGATGATTCCCGCGCGTTGCGTTCGCTGGGTTATGACGACTGACGGCGACAGTGGTGGTCTGGAACAGGTCTGGGTGCTGCACACCCGGCCGTATCGCAATACCAGCCTGATTCTTGAGCTCTTTGGCGAGCGTCGCGGACGCATTGGTGCCGTGGCGCGCAGTGGCAGGAAGAATCATCTGCTGCAGGCATTTCGCCCTTTGCGGGCCGATTTCCACGGGCGCGGAGAGTTGCTGACCCTGGGGCACTGCGAAGCCGAGGGGCCGTCACTGCCGCTGGCAGGCCGCGGCTTGTTCTGCGGCCTCTACCTCAACGAATTGCTGACCCGCCTGCTCCATCGTTTTGATCCGCATCCTGAACTGTTGTCACCTTACGTGGTGACGTTGAGCGCCCTGGCCCAGGGCGGCGTCCCTCAGGATGTGCTGCTGAGACGTTTCGAACTGACGCTGCTGGACGTGCTGGGTTATGGCCTGGCGCTGGAGCAGGACGCCACAGGGGCTGCGGTGCGTGCCGACGGTGCCTATCAGCTTGATCCGCAGCAGGGCCTGCTTCCGGCCCGCGATGGCTGGTCCGGTAGCGACCTGCTGGCGATTGCCGCCGATGAGTGGCATGACAGCGCCAGACGTGCTGCCCGTCAGCTGCTGCGCGCCGCCCTGGCACCGCACCTGGGTAACAAACCCTTGATGAGCCGCGAACTGTTTCGCTGAGGCCGCTGCGCGACGGTGCACGACCCGGGGCGGGCTGAGGGTTTATACTTGCGGCACCACCACCGTGTCACAGGGCCATTCACATGCAACGCGTTCTTCTTGGCGTCAACATCGACCACATCGCAACACTGCGTCAGGCACGCGGCACGCTGTATCCGGAGCCGGTGCAGGCCGCACTGATTGCGGAACAGGCCGGTGCTGATGGTATTACCGTACACCTGCGTGAAGACCGCCGGCATATCAATGACCGGGACGTGGCGCTGCTGATGCAGACTGCCCAGACCCGTATCAATCTGGAAATGGCGGCGACCGAGGAAATGCTGGGCATCGCCTGCCGACTGCGGCCGCCGCATTGTTGCCTGGTGCCGGAACGGCGCGAAGAGTTGACCACCGAAGGCGGCCTGGACGTGGCGGGTAACCTCGCTGCGATGAAAGACGTCTGTGCCCGCCTCAACGATGCCGGTATTCAGGTGTCCCTGTTTATTGATGCCGAGCCCGCGCAGATTGAGGCCGCCGTGGCGTGTGGCGTTGCGGCCATCGAGCTGCACACCGGGCAGTATGCTGAAGCGACAGACGAAGCGACGCGACTGGATGAGCTGCGCCGTATCCACACTGGTCTGGACCTGGCCAAGGAAAACGGCCTGATCGTCAATGCCGGGCATGGTCTGCATTATCACAACACGCAAGATATCGCGGCGCTGCCCGGCATCCATGAGCTGAACATCGGCCATGCCATCATCGCCCGGGCCGTGCTCACCGGCCTGGACGAAGCGGTGCGCAGCATGCGCACGCTGATAGATCGCGCGGCGGGGCAGGCATGATTGTCGGCATCGGCACCGACCTGGTGGCGGTGGCCCGCATGGCGGCTGCGTGCGAGCGCCGCGGTGAGTCGCTGGCGCAGCGGCTGTTGCACGAGGATGAGCTGCGCATCTGGAGCACCCACAAGGACCCGGTGCGCTGGCTGGCCAAGCGCTTTGCGGCCAAGGAAGCCTTGCTGAAGGCCCTGGGGACCGGATTGCGTCGCGGGCTGAGCTGGCGCGATATCGCGGTGTTACCGGATGAGCTGGGCAAGCCGGAGGTTTTCTGGTTTGGCGCTGGCGCGGCGCGGCTGGAGCACATGGGCGGTTGCCGTACCCATGTGTCCATCAGTGATGAAAAAGACTACGTATTGTCCTTCGCCATAATCGAATCCGGCGCCTGAGCCTGCAGGGTCTCGATTTCCATCAGCAGGCGCGTTACCGCATGCTCCCGCGCGGGTGTGTCTGCGTCGGTTTTCAATGCTTCTTCCAGAATGCGTGCCGCCAGTTCAAGCCGGGGCGCACCGCAATAGCGTGTGGCGCCATGCAGTTTGTGTACGCTTTCCAGCAAGGCATCCAGATTCTGCGCTTCGGCCTGGGCACTGATGCGTGGCGCTTCCTGATCCAGGCTGGAGATCAGCATGGTGTGGAGTTCCTGCGCCAGTGCGGGGCGATCACCGGCACGCGCCAGCGCCAGGGCTGCATCGAACACCGGCAGCGAATCCTCGGATAACAGTGCCTCCGCTGCGGGCTCATCCGGTTGCTGTGGCGTGCCCGTGGGTGCGCTATCCATGGGCGCGGCATTTGGTGTATCGGTCGGCGGCGACAGATTGCCGGCGGGGGTGCTGCGCGTGACCCACTTCTCCAGCATGTGTCGCAGATGGCCTTCGTTGACCGGCTTCGACAGATAGTCGTCCATGCCGGCCTTGAGCAGGGTCTGCCGTTCGCTGGCCAGTGCGTGGGCGGTGAGTGCGATGATGGGGGTGTGCCGGTTGTCGCGCTCCAGTGCGCGGATTTCCCGCGTTGTCTGCAGGCCGTCCATCTCCGGCATCTGTATGTCCATGAAGACCAGATCAAAGTGCTTGCCGGCGAAGGCTGCAATCGCTTCTGCACCACTGTTGCAGGCACACACACGCACACCCATCTCCTCCAGGAAGACATTGGCCAGGCGCAGGTTGCCGGGATGGTCATCCACCACCATGACATCCAGATCCATGGCCGGGCGCCCGTCCCCGATGCGCTGCCCGCGGACGTCCTTTTCCTGCCCGCTGAGTTCCAGTAGCGCGTCGTACAGGCGCATGCGCGTGGCGGGTTTGCCGAGAACGCGATTGAGGTGCTGGAAATCCGGCAACTGCCTGCTCAGGCGGTCGGCCTGGTTGCACAACACGACCAGCGCACGCTGATGCTCACCGCACAGCTGCGTCACCATGCGTTTGACCAGTTCGTCCTGGTCATGGCCGGGCGGCATGCCGATCACGAAGACGTCGGCGTCCGGCAATGCGTTGTGATCCAGTAGCGGCAGCAGCGCATCGAGCGCTTGCAGGGTGGTGACCTCGATGCCCCAGGCGCGCAGCATGTGATACAGCCCCAGCCGGGCGTGTTCGTTGGGTTCGATCAATACCGCCGAGGTGCCCCGGAACGCCCGGAAGCTGTCCGTCACCGGCGAGTGTTCGTCGATCTCCACGCGCAGGGTGAACCAGAAAGTCGAGCCGCGTCCCGGGGCACTTTCCACGCCGATCTCGCCGCCCATTTCCTCCACCAGCCGCTTCGAGATCGCCAGGCCAAGACCGGTTCCGCCCATACGCCGCACCGAGCTCTGATCGACTTGCGTAAAGGCGCTGAACAGCTCCTTCTGCATGTCATCGGTAATGCCGCTGCCGGTATCGGTGACCGCGACCTTGATGGTGGCCATATGGTCGCGTTCTTCTTCCAGCATGGCGCGCACGACCACCGAGCCACGCTCGGTGAACTTGATGGCGTTGTTGACCAGGTTGGTGAGCACCTGGCGGATACGCAGCGGGTCGCCGAGCAATTGCAGCGGCACATCCGAGTAGATGATGGCGGCCTGTTCCAGGCTTTTTTCCTGGGCCAGCGGCGCCAGCATGGTCTGCACTTCCTCGATCAGGTCATGCAGGTTGAGCGGCACGCGATCCAGGCTCAGCTTGCCGGCCTCGATTTTCGAGAAATCGAGGATGTCGTTGATGATCGACAGCAGCGCCTCGGAAGATTTGCGAATGGTACTGAGGTAATCACGTTGGCGCGGGCTCAGATCGGAGCGCAGCAGCAAGCGGGTAAAGCCGATGATGCCGTTGAGCGGCGTGCGGATTTCATGGCTCATGTTGGCCAGGAACTCGGATTTGATCTGGCTCGCCTTGAGGGCCTGTTTGCGCGCCATATCCAGCTCGATGTTCTGGATTTCGATAGTCTCCAGCGTTTCACGCAGGTCTTCGGTGGCCTGGTCGACGTTCTGCTGCAGTTCGGCCTGGGCCTCATCCAGGGCGGCGGCCATGGCATTGATGGTGCGTTCAAGCTGGCCGAGCTCACCGCCAGCCCGGGTGTGCACGCGGCTGTGCAGCTTGCCCTCACGGATCTTCTGCAGCGTCTCGGTGAAGGCGGCCATCGGCGCAGTCATACGGCGACTGAAGCGCAGCGCCGGGATCAGTGCCAGCCCGATGATGGTCAGGGTGCTGAGCACCAGGGTGAGCAGTGTCTCCAGCATTTCGATGCGCTGGCGAGCGCCGGAGAATTCAATTTCCAGCACGCGTTCCGGCTGCGCCTGCAGCTGGCGGCGCCAGCGCCAGGTATCCCGGGCCGGCAGGATATGCGTGTCCGGCGCAAGGCTGCTGAAGGTCAGATCGCCACTGGCCAGGGGGCGCATGCGCGGGCCCGTGTGATAGGCGTGATCACCCTGACGCAGGGTGGCGGCGCGCACGTCCTGCTCCTCCAGAAGAGCCTGCATGACGCTGCGATGACCGTCCAGGTCGCTCTCTTCCAATGCCTGCAGGCGGGCGGCATAGCTGTCGAGAATCAGCCGATGCAGATTATGGGTATTGTCACGGATTTCGTTGAGGCGGCTGGCCAGCACGTAGCCACCCAGCGTCAGCGCAGCGATGACCACCGGCACAGCAGTGAGCAGAAGGATACGGGTGCGCAGATTGATATCAGTCATTGTTATGCCGCGTCCAGGTTATGCCGCATCCAGCGTGGTTCCGGTGCTGTCGTTTTGACATTCTCGTTTTCAGCATTATGCATGGCCACGCCTGAGGCTTCATCCCTTGTGCTGGCGGCGGCGGCTGCGTGTCCCTACAATTGCGCTCATGAGCTACCCAACCATCGAATCAACCGTCGGCAACACCCCCCTGGTGCGCCTGCAGCGCATGCCGGGCGAGACCAGCAATGTCGTGCTGGTGAAGCTGGAAGGCAACAACCCTGCCGGCTCCGTGAAAGACCGTCCGGCGCTGAACATGATCCGCAAGGCCGAAGAGCGCGGCGAGATCCGGCCCGGCGATACGCTGATCGAGGCGACCAGCGGCAATACCGGCATTGCCCTGGCCATGGCTGCCGCCATGCGCGGTTACCCGATCAAGCTGATCATGCCCGCCAACCAGAGCCAGGAGCGCCGGGATGCCATGGCCGCCTATGGCGCCGAGCTGATTTCCGTGAGCAAGGAAGAGGGTATGGAAGGCGCCCGTGATCTGGCCCAGGCGATGCAGGCACGGGGCGAGGGCAGGGTGTTGGATCAGTTTGCCAACCCGGATAACCCGTTGGCGCATTACGAGACCACCGGGCCGGAGATATGGCGCGATACCGGCGGTCGTATCACCCATTTCATTGCGTCCATGGGGACTACCGGCACCATCATGGGGGTATCGAAGTACCTCAAGGAGCAGAGCCCGGACATCGAAATCATCGGCCTGCAACCCACCGATGGTGCCCAGATTCCCGGTATCCGCCGTTGGCCGAAAGCGTATCTGCCCAGCATTTTCGACGCCCGCCGGGTCGATCGGGTGGTGGATATGAGCCAGCAGCTGGCGGAAGAGACCATGCGCCGTCTGGCGCGGGAGGAGGGGATCAGTTGCGGTGTGTCCTCCGGCGGGGCGGTGGCGGCGGCGCTGCAGCTCTCCCGAGAGGTCGAGAACGCCGTTATCGTGGCCATCATCTGTGACCGGGGGGACCGTTATCTCTCCACCGGCGTCTTCAACCGCGAGGCCACCACGCCCTGACGGGACGTGGCCTCGTGCAGTAGCAGGATCAGTCTCATGCGTCAGCCTCCCCGTATTCTTCGTGCCGTCGTGTCCGCCGGGGCCCGTTCCTGATGGGCCGCCGCAGAAGCCGCCGCAAGACACTGCCCGAGGGCAGCTTTCCCGCCACCATCGAGGCCCTGGGGCATGACGGACGGGGCATTGCCCGTATTGATGGCAAGACCACGTTTATTGCCAATGCCTTGCCCGGTGAAACAGTCCAGTTCCGCTACAGCTGGCAGCGGCGCCGCTTCGATGAGGGCTACGCCACCGAGATCAGCAATCCCTCCCCTGATCGGGCCGAGCCGCCCTGCCAGCATGCCGACGTCTGTGGCGGTTGCAGCCTGCAACACATGTCGACGGAGGCGCAGTTGCGCATGAAGCAGCAGGTGCTGGCGGAGCAGCTACAGCACTTCGGCGGGCTGGTGCCGACGGAATGGCTGGCGCCGCTGACCGGACCGCTGACCGGATACCGGGGCAAGGCCCGGCTCGGGTCCCGCTATGTGGATGCCCGGGAGACCGCGATGGTGGGGTTCCGGGAAAAACGCAGCAATTTCATTGCGGACATCACGCGCTGCGAGGTGCTGGTGCCGGAGGTGGGCGGGGCGCTGATGGCCCTGCGTGCGCTGCTCAACGGGCTGGAGGCCCGCCGCGACATCCCGCAAATCGAAGTGGCCGCCGGGGATGATGCCGTGGCTCTGGTGTTTCGCCATATGCGGCCCCTGAGCGCCGCCGACCAGCAGCAACTGGTGGGCTTTTGCCGTGAGCGGGCCTGGCATTGCTATCTGCAACCGGGCAACGAGTCGACCGTGCACCGGGTCTGGCCGGAGGAGGGGGTCTCACGGCTGCATTTCAGCCACCCGTCCTCGGACATGACGCTGGCGTTCCACCCCAATGATTTCACGCAGGTGAACCGCGAGATCAATCAGCGTATGGTGCCTCTGGCACTGGACTTGCTTGATGTGGGCGCACAACACCGGGTGCTGGATCTGTTCTGCGGCCTGGGCAACTTCACGCTGCCGCTGGCGCGCCGGGCCGGGCGGGTCGTGGGTGTGGAACTGAGCGAGACGATGGTGGAGCGCGGCTACGAGAATGCCCGCCTCAATGGTGTCGAGAATATCGAGTTTCATGCCTGGGACCTGAGCCAGGATATCAGTGGCCAGCACTGGGCCACGGAGAAGTTTGACCGGGTGCTGATCGACCCGCCCCGCAGCGGCGCCCTTGAAATGGTCCGCCTGATGCCCCAGTTCGGGGCGCAGAAACTGGTTTATGTCTCCTGCAACCCGGCCACGCTGGCCCGGGATGCCGGCGAACTGAAAGCGCTGGGCTATCAGCTCACCCGCGCCGGTGTGATGGACATGTTCCCGCACACCACCCACGTGGAGTCTGTGGCGCTCTTCGAGCGGCGCTAAAGGGAGTACCGCCATGGTTACCGTCCGCCGCCAGCCACCGCTGGCCGGAGAGTACACCGATCTGCCGAGCTGGCTGGCCAGTGTCGCCGAGCGCTGCCATCTGCCCGACACAGACCTGTTGCAACAGGCCTGCGACCGCGCGCGCCAGTGCGAGCAGGCGGGCGACCAGGCTGGCCGCCGCTGGCCCTATGGTATTGGCTGTTACCGCATTGGCCTGGAGATGGCCGAGACCCTGGCCGATCTGCGTGCAGACGGCGAAATCCTCCCCGCCGCCGTGCTGTACCGCTCAGTCCGTGAGGGTCACCTCTCGCTGCTGGAAGTCGAGCGTGAGTTCGGTGACACCATCGCCCGGCTGGTGGAAGGCGTGCTGCGCATGGCGGCCATCAGTGCCGTGCTCAATCCGACCCGCAAGCCGGTGCTCGGGCAGCAGGAAGGCCAGCTGGACAACGTGCGCAAGATGCTGGTGGCGATGGTCGACGACGTGCGCGTCGCCTTGCTCAAGCTGGCGGAACGAACGGTCATCATCCGTGCATTGAAAGATGCTGATGAGGAGCGTCGCCGCAAGGTCGCCCGGGAAATCTTCGACATCTACGCGCCCCTGGCACATCGCCTGGGGGTCGGCCAGCTCAAATGGGAGCTGGAAGACCTGTCGTTCCGCTATCTGCAACCCGGTGCCTACAAGAAGATTGCCCGCCTGCTGGATGAGAAACGCCTGGACCGTGAGGAATATATCGAGAACGTCATCGATGACCTCAAGGGACATCTGGAGCGCTACGGCATCCTGGGTGCGGAGGTGGATGGTCGGGCAAAACACATCTACAGCATCTGGCGGAAGATGCAGAAGAAGCATCTGGATTTCTACGAAGTCTACGATGTCCGTGCCGTGCGCATCCGGGTGCCGGAGGTGCGCGACTGCTATGCCGCGCTGGGCATCGTGCATTCCCTGTGGCAGCACGTGCCGAAAGAATTCGATGACTACATCGCCACCCCGAAAGAAAACGGCTACCAGAGCTTGCACACGGCAGTGGTCGGCCCGGAACGCAAGATGCTGGAAGTGCAGATCCGCACCTTCGACATGCACGAGGATGCCGAGCTGGGCGTCTGCGCCCACTGGCGTTACAAGGAAGGCGCCGCCCGACGCAAGGGCATCGAATACGAACACAAGATTGCCTGGCTGCGACAGGTGCTGGAATGGCACGACGAACTGGGCGAAGCCAGCCTGACCAATCTGGTGGAAGATTTCCGCGCCCAGGAGCGCGGCCAGCGGGTGTACGTCTTTACCCCTGACGGGCATGTGGTGGACATGGAAGCCGGCGCCACACCGGTGGATTTTGCTTACCAGATTCACACGGAAGTGGGACATCGCTGCCGGGGGGCCAAGGTCAACGGCCACATAGTGCCGCTGAACTACACCCTGAGTACCGGCGAGCAGGTGGAGATCCTGACCACCCGCGAAGGCGGCCCCAGCCGCGACTGGCTGACGGCTTCCCTGGGCTATGTGCATAGTTCTTCCACCCGCGCCCGCATCCAGCAGTGGTTCAAGCGCCAGGACCGTGGCACCCACATCAGTCAGGGGCGGGCGATCCTGGAGCGAGAGCTGTCCCGGCTGGCGCTGGGGCAACTGGACCTGGACGCCCTGGCGCCACAGTTCAATCTCAAGACAGGGGAAGATGTGCTCGCCGCGCTGGGGGCGGGCGATCTGCGCCCGGCCCATGTGGTCAATCACGTGCAGGGCCTGCTGGAAGCCGACGGTCCCCAGCATGAGCTGGAGTTCGTTCCGCGCAAGCCCGGCAAGGACCTGCGCAAGGACGGCGACAGCGACATCACCATCGAAGGGGTAGGCAACCTGCTGACCCACATTGCCGCCTGCTGCCAGCCGATTCCCGGCGATCAGATCATGGGCTACATCACCCACGGGCGCGGTGTCACCGTACACCGGGCCGATTGCCCGAATCTGCTCGCCATGCAGGCGGACGATCCGGTACGGGTGATCGAGGTGAGCTGGGGCCATGCGGATCGCATCAGCTACCCGGTGGACATCTATGTGCGCGCCTGGGACCGCCAGGGGCTGCTGCGGGACCTGCTATCGGTGCTGGCCAATGAGCGCGTCAACGTCACGGCCGTGCACACTGAATCCCATCTGGATGACAATACCGCCACCATGCTGATGACCATCGAGATCTCGACCCTGGGCAATCTGGGCAAGGTGCTGGCGCGCATGGATCAGTTGCCCGGCGTGCTTGAGGTGCGTCGCTACAAGAAGTGACTTAATGCAGGAGCCGTTATGTCCCGGGGCCACGTCATCGAAGAAATGCTCACCGTCATGGCGCGCCTGCGCGATCCCGAGCATGGCTGCCCCTGGGATCTGCAACAGACGTTTGCCAGTATCGCGCCCTACACCATCGAAGAAGCCTTTGAAGTCGCCGACGCCATTGCCGCCGGGGACTATGAGGGCCTGCGTGATGAGCTGGGTGATCTGCTGCTGCAGGTGATCTTCCACGCGCAGATGGCCAGCGAGCAGGGCCTGTTCGACTTTGATGCTGTCACCCGGGGCCTGATCGACAAGATGGTGCGCCGCCACCCCCACGTCTTCGGCGACCGCCAGGGCGCGTCCATGGCCGAGATCAAGGACACCTGGGAAGCCACCAAAGCTGCCGAACACGCCGCCAGCGGCAGAGCCCGTGAGAGCCAGCTGGATGGCGTGCCCGCCGGCCTGCCGGCATTACAGCGCGCCGCCAAACTGCAGAAGAAGGCCTCCCGGGTTGGCTTCGACTGGGATCAGGCCGCGCCGGTGCTGGCCCAGGTGCGTGCCGAGCTGGACGAACTGGAAGCCGCCATGGCGGCCGCTGACCCGGACGCCATCACCGATGAGCTGGGTGATGTGCTGTTCTCTGTGGTGAACCTGTCACGACACCTGCGGGCGGACGCCGAACAGGCCTTGCGCGGCGCCAGCCACAAGTTCGAACGGCGGTTCCGCCACATGGAGCAGATCGTTGCCGAGCAGGGGGCCTCCCTTGACGGCAAAGCCCCTGCGGAACTCGAGGCTCTGTGGCAGGAAGCGAAGCGGCGGTGAGTTCCCGATTCACAAAAACTTCATATAACGGCAACCTGAAAGTCATGCCTGATTTCCATACTTCACGCCAGTCGCAGCATGTTGTTGCGCCATAAATGATTGCAGAAGCCTGATTGAGGGAGACTCTGAATGAACAAGAAGCTGCTTGCCATTGCTGTGGGGGCCGCGGTAGCAATGCCGATGGCTGCGATTGCCGACGTCAGCATCTACGGCCGCGCGCACGTATCCGTGGATTACCTGGATGACGGTGACGACTACGGCGAAATGAACGTGTCCAGCAACTCCTCCCGTCTGGGCTTTAAGGGCGAGAAGGACTTTGGCGGTATTTCCGGTATTTTCCAGGTTGAAGGTGAGATTACCTTTAACCAGGGCGACAGCAGCCTGTCCAGCCGCGACACCTTCGTGGGTGTGAAGGGCGACTTCGGTATGTTCCGTGTCGGCCAGTTCGACTCTCCCTTCAAGCGTGCCCGTGGCCCGGCCAACCTGTTTGGTGACCAGGTGGGTGACATGCGTAACCTGACGCGTGTCGGTGATGCACGTTTCGATGAGCGCCTGCCGAACACCCTGCATTACCAGACCCCGAGCTTTGACGGTCTGCAGGTCAACATCGCCTATTCCGTCCATGAATCGACGTTTAACCGCGACGGCCTTGATCCCGACGGCAACGACCGGACCAAGGATGATGCCATCTCTGCATCTGTGACCTATAAAGCCGGCGCGCTGGACGCTGCCCTGGCGTATGAGGTGTATGGTGAGAATGTAACGCGCGGTGAGCGTAACGCTATCCGTCTTGCTCTGGCCTACCAGGTCACCGATCCCCTGAAGCTGGTTGCCTTTTACCAGACCGTCGATCATGACACCAATGACAACCTGGACGCGGACGTATATGGCCTGGGCGCTGAGTTCAAAGTGTCTCCGAAGAACTATGTGCGCGGCATGTGGCTGACTCGCGATGCTGACAACGATGACCTGAGCACTGATCTGGTGGCTCTGGGCTTCGAGCACCGCATTGATCGTGCACTGCGCGTGTATGCCAACTATGCCGTAGCAATGAACGACGACGCTATTGCCCTGACCCCGTGGCAGCAAGGCCGCAGCACCAACGCTCCTGGTGCGAACGGCGAAGACGCCAGCGGCCTGTCCCTGGGCCTGCGTTACGACTTCTGAGGTCGGTACCAGCCATCATATGATGCGCTGAATACATTGTTAGTATTTGCTCACACTGAAAGCCCGGCATTGCCGGGCTTTTTTTGTGCTCCTGTCTGGTGGAGTGGGGAAGTGTGATCGATTATGGGGCGGCGGGTGACCGGCTGGGCCTCAGTGCACCATATGAGGGCTTCACATCTCTGTCACATACCAATATATTCGTAGCACCACTGCTATCTTCAGGCAGTCGGGACCGGACCTGATACTGACTTAATTAAAGGACTAACAGAATGAAAAAAACCTACCTTGCCCTGGCGGTTGCCGCCGCCCTTTCTGCCACCCACGGTGTGGCGCAGGCGCAGGATTACAATGTGGAATTCGGGGTTTTCTACATTGATGTAGATGTCGAGGGGGGGCTGGATGACAGCGCACTCGGGCTTGACGCTACCTTCCACTTCGATACGGTGAATACTGCAGGCCGCCCTCTCGCAGAAGCTGCTTTTCTGGGGCGCAACAATAATGTATTCGTATCGTACCTGACTTACGATGACGAGGATCTTGATGTATTCGCCTTTGGCGGTGAATTCTGGCTGGGGGATATTTATCTGGCTGCGGCTTATGAAAGCGAGAGTAGTGATACTTTCATCACCGAGGACAGCTACGCAGTAAGTCTGGGTTACATGCTTGGCGATGGCCTTCTGGTGGGTGTCGGTTATGAAGACGGCGATGAACGGGAGCATGAAACAGTCAGCGTGGGCGCCAAGTATGTCGGGCAGGTTGGCGAGAATTTCATCAATTTGGAAGGTGACCTTGCTTTCACGGATGGGGATGCCGTACTTTCGCTGGATGCGGATTACTTCTTTACGCATGAGTTTGGCGCTGGTCTGCGGGTTATCGAATCTGATGAGAGCGGCGTGAAGACGGCCTATGGTGTAGGTGCGCGTTATTTCTTTACACCCACTATCAGTGCAGAAGCCGAGTATCTGACGCAGGATGATGACAAGATCTTTGGCTTTCGAGTTGCCGGACGATTCTGATCTGCGCACAATGATTTAGGTGAATGCAAATGCCCGATGGGAAACCTTCGGGCAATTTTTTATTGCAATGCCCATTGCGAAGCCCGGGTTTGTAAAATTTGATTGATTCCCTGTTTTGCATTTTCTTCATCCGTTACCTCACAATCTGCTTTATACGCTTGTCTTTGGTTGTCAGGGCATTCGCGTAAGCGTGAAGCGCGTAACAAAAAAACCACACGAAAGCCTTTTGTTACAAATCATTTTGTCATACATTCGACATATCGGTATGCAGGTACCGATATCAATATTGATGAGGACCACCAGAAATATCAGGGAGATCTCAAAAATGAAAAGAAAGCTGCTTGCACTTGCCGTGGGCGTTGCAATTGCTGCCCCGGTGTCGGCATTGGCCAACGCTGAGCTGTACGGACGTGTCAATGTTTCAATAGACCATTTCGACGGTGCAGAGGGTATCGGCGATAACGGTATTTACGAACTCAACTCCAACAAGACATTCTTCGGTGTGCGTGGTGGCGCCGACCTTACGGGTGGCGTGCGAGGCATCTACCAGCTTGAGTTTGGTGTTGATGCCGCCAGCGCAATGACCGACGATATATTTTTCAACCGTAATACATTTGTCGGGCTCGAAAGTGGTTTGGGTACTGTGAAGGCTGGTCGTTTCGATACGCCATTGCGTGCCATGGCTTTTCAGGTAGATCAGTTCCATGATCAAATATATGGCGATCTTGGCAACCTGATGTCCGGGGAATGGCGTGCTGACAGAATCGTCCAGTACAGCACTCCCCAGATTGCCGACATGATCACTGTCAATCTGGCTACCGTTATGCCGGAAGGTGATGAAATCAATGGCCCCGGCACGGAAAAAACCAAGGCATTCGATGTGTTTTCGGCATCCGTAATGTTCGAGTTCGGTGATGTCTATGCCGGTGTTGGCTATGACAAGAACAACTATGGTTCTTCTCTGGACAATGGTCTTTATCTGAGTCGCGACGGCGTAATTGATACGGCTATCGGCGCAAACGATATTGTCCGCGTTGTTGGTGGCATTGATCTCGATGCCCTGGAACTGGGTGTTCTGCTTCAGGAAGCCAGAAACGTCGATGATTCTGATCTGAAGGATCGTAGCTGGCTGCTCAGCGCGGCATTCAACCTTGATGACGCAATCAAGCTGAAAGCCCAGTATGGTGAAACGGATGGTCGGGACAGCGACATCAAGTCTCGCCAGTACACACTGGGTGCGGATTACAGCCTTGGCCAGCAGACCCGTACCTATGTATACGGGACCCGCATGGATATCGATGGCGACCGTAACTTCGCCGTAGTGGGTATCGGTGCAGAACACCGTTTCTAAAAAGGTGTGAGAACAAAAAAGGGGCCGGAAGGCCCCTTTTTTTATGCTGTGACAGGTCTCAGCCTTCGAACCGCCGGAACACCAGCGATGCGTTGGTGCCCCCGAAACCAAAGCTGTTGGAGAGCACCTGGTTCAGGGTGCAGTCGCTGCTTTGCTTCTGAATCGGCATGCCATCGGCGGCGTCATCCAGCTGGTCGATATTGGCGGAGCCGGCAATAAAGCCGTCCTGCATCATCAGCAGACAATAGATGGCTTCCTGCACACCCGCTGCACCAAGAGAGTGCCCTGACAGGCTTTTGGTGGAGCTGATGGGCGGCATATCGTCGCCGAAGACGTTGCGAATCGCCTTCAGTTCGGCCAGATCACCCACCGGCGTGCTGGTGCCGTGGGCATTGATGTAGTCGATCGGGCCCTGCAGGCCGGCGATGGCCTGCTGCATACAGCGCGTGGCGCCTTCGCCGCTGGGTGCGACCATGTCGAGGCCATCGGAGGTGGCGCCGTAGCCCACCAGCTCGGCATAGATCTTCGCGCCACGGGCTTTGGCGTGTTCGAGCTCTTCCACCACCAGCATGCCGCCGCCGCCGGCGATCACGAACCCGTCCCGGGCCGCGTCGTAGGCACGGGAGGCCTTGTCCGGCGTGTCGTTGTACTTGGTGGAGAGCGCGCCCATGGCGTCGAACAGCACGCTCATGGTCCAGTGCTCTTCTTCACCGCCGCCAGCAAAGACCACGTCCTGCTTGCCCAGCTGTATCTGCTCCATGGCGCTGCCGATGCAATGGGCGCTGGTGGCACAGGCCGAGGCGATGGAGTAGTTGACGCCCTTGATGTGAAACGGTGTGGCCAGGCAGGCCGACACGGTGCTGGCCATGGTGCGGGTGACCATATAGGGGCCGACGCGCTTGACGCCGCGCTCCCGGGCGGTATCGGCAGCTTCTACCTGATTGGCGGCAGAGGCGCCCCCGGAACCGGCGATCAGCCCGGTGCGGACGTTGGAGACCTGCTCTTCGGTCAGGCCGGCGTCGGCGATGGCATTCTGCATGGCGACGTAGGCGTAGGCTGCGGCGTCGCCCATGAAGCGGCGCGCCTTGCGGTCGATCAGTGCATCCAGATCAATGTCCGGGTAGCCGGCGACGTGGCTGCGCAGGCCTTGCTCACGGTATTCCTCTTTCAGACGAATGCCGGAGCGGCCTGCTCGCAGGGCCGCTGTGACGGCGGCAGGATCATTGCCGAGGCAGGAGACGATGCCCATGCCGGTGATTACGACTCTTTTCATTGCCAGTGTCCTCAGAACCCTTCTGTAGAAGTGAACAGACCAACGCGCAGATCCTTGGCGGCATAGATTTCACGCCCGTCTACACTCACCGTGCCGTCTGCCATGCCCAGAATCAACTTGCGGGCGATGATGCGCTTGATGTTGAGCTGGTAGGTCACTTTCTTTGCGGTGGGCAGTATCTGTCCGGAGAATTTCACTTCGCCAACGCCCAGTGCCCGGCCGCGTCCCGGATGGCCCAGCCATCCCAGGTGAAAGCCGACCAGTTGCCACAGGGCGTCAAGGCCGAGGCAGCCCGGCATGACCGGATCGCTCTCGAAATGGCACTTGAAGAACCACATGTCCGGATCGATATCCAGTTCGGCGCGAATTTCGCCTTTGTTGTACTGGCCGCCGGTCTCGCTGATGTGTGCGATACGGTCGATCATCAGCATGTTGGGCAGGGGCAGGCGGGCGTTGCCCGGGCCAAACAGTTCGCCATGCGCGCAGGCGAGCAGGCCGTCCCGGTCGTAGCTGTTTTGTCGTTGTGTCATCGGGCTGTGTATCTCCTTACCAGGGGCTGCCTGTGATGCTGACGTGGGGCACGTGACATGTGTGCGACCATGAGTATGCGATCATGCGACATGTCAGTGACGCGTCATTGATCAAGGCGCGGCTATCATAGCAAACCGGTTATGACAGGGGTTGCTTCTCGGGTTGTTGAATTATGTCAGGGTGTTTCGGCTTTGACCCGTCACAACAAAAGCCCTGTCGATGCTGCGGCAAAATGACGCAGATCAGCCTTTTAAGCACGCAAGGGATTGAAAAAGCATGGGTTTTACACCAAGCTAGGCGGCCCCTGGCAGGGCCTCGGCAGCACACCGGGCTGAACACTTCACCGGGCTGAAAGGCCCCCAAGGAGCATGCGTGACAGCGGAACTGGGACATTTTGCAGTCTGGATGGCGCTGGCATTGGCCGTGTTGCAGGCAACATTGCCGCTGCTGGGTGCATGGCGCGGCAATACAGCGTTGATCGCTACCGCGCGCCCCCTGGCATTAATGCAGTTCATACTGCTCTCCGGTGCCCTGTTCGCGTTGGGCTACGCCTTCTATTTCAATGATTTCACGCTGACCTATGTGGCCGGGCACTCCAATTCCCAGATGCCATGGGGTTATCGCCTGTCCGCGATCTGGGGTGGCCACGAGGGGTCGTTGCTGCTGTGGGTCTGGATGCTGGCGGGATGGGGCGCTGCGGTGTCCTGGTTCAGCCGGTCCGTGCCCAGTGACATGGTGGTGCGTGTGCTGGCGGTGATGGGCATGATCAGCATCGGCTTCCTGGCCTTCATGCTGTTTACCTCGAACCCGTTTGACCGCACCTTGCCCTGGTTCCCCATTGACGGCGCTGATCTGAACCCGCTGTTGCAGGACCCGGGATTGATCGTGCATCCGCCAATGCTCTATATGGGGTATGTCGGGTTTTCGGTTGCCTTCTCATTTGCCGTGGCGGGCCTGCTGGCCGGGCGGCTTGATCCGGCCTGGGCGCGCTGGGCGCGCCCCTGGACCACCGTGGCCTGGGCGTTTCTGACCATCGGCATCGCGCTGGGCTCCTGGTGGGCCTATTACGAGCTTGGCTGGGGCGGCTGGTGGTTCTGGGACCCGGTGGAAAACGCCTCACTGATGCCCTGGCTGTCCGGTACGGCGCTGATCCATTCCCTGGCCGTGGCGGAAAAACGCAACATGTTCCGTGCCTGGACGGTGTTGCTGGCGATCATGACGTTTTCCCTGAGCCTGCTGGGCACCTTCCTGGTGCGTTCCGGCATCCTGACCTCGGTGCATGCGTTCGCCAATGATCCGGAGCGGGGTCGCTTTATCCTGATTTTCCTGGCGCTGGTGGCGGGTGGTTCGCTGGCGCTGTTTGCGCTGCGGGCGCCGTCCCTGCGCAGCACCTCCGGCTTCAAGATGCTGTCACGGGAGTCGTTCCTGCTTGGCAATAACCTGTTGCTGCTGACGGCCACGGTGGTGGTGCTGCTGGGCACCCTGTTCCCGCTGGTCGGGGACGCCATGAATGTCAGGATTTCCATTAGCGGGCCCTATTTCAATGCGTTCTTCGTGCCGCTGACACTGATCCTGATGGCGATACTGGTCCCCGGGATGCTGAGCAGCTGGAAATCCCAGCGTGCGGATGCATTGCTGAAGCGGCTTTATGTGCTGGTGCCCGCCGCCATTGTCGGTGGTCTGATCGCCGGCTGGTTGCCGGGCGGCACGGCCTGGCTCGGTACCCTGGGCTTCATCGCGGTGGCCTACGTGGTGTTTGCCCATATTGATGATGTGGTGCGCAAGGCGCTCGCGTTCCGTGCGGGGTTCCTGACCGGGCTGCGGCGCCTGTCGCTGGGCTATAAAGGTATGGTGCTGGCCCATTGCGGCCTGGCGCTGCTGGTGGCGGGTGTGATCATGGTCACCCACCACGAGATCGAGCGCGACATTCGTATGGTGCCCGGCGATACCGTCAATGTGGGCGGGTACGATTTCCATTTTGCGGATATCGGTAATCGCGAAGGGCCGAATTTTGATGCGATTCGCGGTGTTTTCGAGGTCACCCGCAACGGTCGTGCCGTGACCACCATGTACCCGGAAAAACGCACCTATCGTGTGGGCGGGCAGGTGATGACTCAGGTCGCACTGCGGCCCGGCGTTCTCCAGGATCTGTATGTGGCATTGGGTGAACCGCTGGATGCGCCGGGCGCCTGGGCGGTGCGGGTCTACTTCAAGCCGGGTGTACGCTGGATATGGGGCGGCGCGCTGCTGATGGGGCTTGGCGGCATGCTGGCCGTCGCGGACAAACGCTATCGCAAGGCGGCGCCCGTCACCGGAGGTCCAGGGAAAGGGTCGCAGGAGGAAGCCGCATGAGCCGCTATCTCTGGGGCCTGATACCGCTGTTCATTTTTGCCGCTCTGGCACTGCTGCTCAACGACGGGCTGGGGCGAGATACTGAAACCTTGCCATCGGCGCTGGTCGGCCGCCCGGTGCCGGAGTTCGAGTTGCCCGCCATGGCCTCGGCACAGGACAGCTACGATCAGTCCATATTCACCGGTCGCTGGTCCCTGCTGAATATCTGGGCCACCTGGTGTCCCACCTGTTATGTGGAGCACCCCTATTTCATCGAGCTGGCACGCTCCGGCGTGGCGATCGTTGGCCTGAACTACAAGGACAACGACGACAAGGCACGCAATTACCTGGCCGAACTGGGTAACCCCTACACGGAAGTGCTGGTGGATAAACGCGGTACGCTGGCGCTGGATCTTGGTGTGTACGGTGCCCCGGAGACCTTCCTGATCAACCCGGAGGGCAAGATACTGCTGCGCCATGCGGGTGAAGTGAATGCCCGGGTCTGGGAAGAGAAATTCGTTCCTCTTATGGCAGACGGGATGGCAGATTACCGGGCGCAGCAGGGGGGCCCACAATGATGACAGGAATGATGCCAGGTACAAAAATACTGCGCCGCTGGCTGATACTGCTGATCAGTGTGCCAGTGCTGGCCTTCGCAGCCATCGACGTCTACGAATTCGATACACCCGAGCAGGAAGCGCGCTTCCGCAGCCTGACCCAGGAACTGCGTTGCCCCAAATGTCAGAACCAGAGCATTGCGGATTCTGATGCGGATATCTCCGGGGATATGCGTATGCGCACGGCCGAGATGATCCGTGAGGGGCACACAGACCGCGAGGTTGTGGACTTTTTCCGTGAGCGCTACGGCGATTTCGTCAGCTATCGGCCGCCCTTTGATGCCACCACCCTGTTGTTGTGGCTGGGCCCGGGCATTGTGTTGCTGGCAGGCGGTATTCTGATCGTACGTCTGTTACGTCGCGCCAATGCCGCGGCAGACGCTGAAGCAGACAATGAAGAGGACGAGGATCTATGAAGCTGCTTCTCCTGTGCGCCGGCCTTGTCGTACTGACATTGCTGTGGCTGCTGTGGCTCTGGGCCCGCGAGGCGCGCCGTGAGGGGCAGTCGCTGCCGCTGCCGATTCTCCTGGCAGGTATTCTGGCGCCCGCGCTGGGCGTGGTTGTTTACGTCGGGTTCGGGTATCAGCAGGACACCGCCGATTGGCTGGGCGATTACGAGGCCCTGCACCCGGTGGCGTCACAGCTGATTGCCGGGCAGCCGCCGGCGGCATTGCCGCAGGATATTCCACCTGCCGCGCTGGTGCGTGTACTGCAACGGCAACTGGTGATCACGCCCTCCGTTGAGGGTTGGTATGCCCTGGGGCTCCTGTATGGTCAGCTGGGTGCGCCGAATATGGCGGTCGAGGCGGGTCGTCGGGCTGTGTCGGCGCAGCCCGGTAGCGTGTCCGCCCGTATGCTGGTCGCCCAGAATCTGATTGATGAACGGGAAGGGCGCATGAGCGATGAAGCCCAGGCGTTATTGCGTGGGGTGATCGCGGATCAGCCGGAGCATGACGGCGCCTGGATGCTGTTGGGCATGGGCGCGAGCCGAAATCGGGACTTCCCCTTGGCGGAAGAGGCGTGGACGCAGTTGTTGCAGCGGCACGGTCAGGGTGAGGCAGCGTCCGTGCTGGAGCGTAGCCTGGCCTTTGCCCGCGATCAGCAGGTCAACGCCGAGCGCTTTGCCGATGTGAGCATCCGGGTGACAACAGACGGTGAGGTGCCATCAGGCGGTTCGCTGTTCGTGTTCCTGCGTGACCCGGCCCAGCCCGGCCAACCCCTGGCGGCGCGCCGTGTGCTGGCGGAGCGCTTCCCGGTGCGGGTGACGTTGCGTGCGCAGGACTGGTTGCAAGCTTACCCGGATACGGGCCTGGACGTGGTGGCCGGTGCTCGTTACAGCCCTGGCCCGGCCGCGGGTGTCGACGAGGCCGCCTTTGATGCCGAACTTGTTGGCTTCTCCGGCGGCGAGACGGAAGTCAGCCTGCGCCGTCGCGACCCGCCCTGAAGCCTGCGCCACCGGGGCATCTTAGACCATGTAATGAGGTCGGCCCGCTTGTCGCCCGGCAGTGGGCAGGGTAAAGTGGCGCGTTTTCGAGGCCGCTCAGCGGCCACTGATGGAGAATTCAATGCGCGTCATCCTGCTTGGCGCACCCGGGGCCGGTAAAGGCACCCAGGCGCAGTTCATCATGGAACAGTACGGTATTCCGCAGATTTCCACCGGCGATATGCTGCGTGCGGCGGTCAAGGCCGGAACACCGCTTGGCCTTGAGGCGAAGAAGGTGATGGATGCGGGCGGGCTGGTGTCTGATGACATCATCATCGGGCTGGTCAAAGAGCGTATCCAGCAGCCGGATTGTGCCAAGGGTTTCCTGTTTGACGGCTTCCCGCGCACGATTCCCCAGGCGCAGGCGCTGGTGGATGCCGGTGTCGATATCGATTTCGTCGTGGAGCTGGTGGTGGACGACCAGGAAATCATCGCACGCATGTCCGGGCGCCGTGTGCACCCCGCCTCTGGCCGGGTGTATCACGTTGACCACAACCCGCCCAAAGTGGCTGGCAAGGACGATGTGACCGGCGAAGAGCTGGTGCAACGGGACGACGACAAGGAAGCCACTGTCCGCAAGCGGCTTGACGTGTATCAGGCACAGACTCGACCACTGGTTGATTTCTATCGCAAGCTGGCCGAGGCGGAAGAGGGCAAGGCGCCCAAGTACATCTGCATCCCCGGCGTGGGTTCCATGCAGGATATCCGTGACCGTATCTTCGACGGTCTCGGAGCCAGACAGTAAGCTGCAGTGAATTGAGCCACGTGTCGATCAAAGGCCCTTCGGGGCCTTTTTTTGGTGCAGGTTTTTTACATTTCCGCCTTGCCTGACAGTTTTCCGGTTATCATCAGCAGCTTACTCTTTCGTTATTGCCAAAAATTTCCCGCACGACCCGGTCTGATCCCGTTTCCTGCTTTTCCCCCGGGAACCTTTGGTCTAGGCTTGCGTTCCATCCGTTATACCAACCCCCAACGCAGGTCAGGCATGACAGCTGTTGTCGAAGAAAATACCGTTCTCGAATTCAAGGGCCGCATGTTGATGATGACGGTCCTCCATCTGAAAACCCTGGATGCCGACGTGCTGCGTGAGCAGCTTGATCGTAGCCTGGCGCAATCGCCGGACTGGCTGCGTGAGGTGCCTATCGTGCTCGACCTGCCAGGCGACGACGTGTCGGTGGTGGAGCTGGCCCTGATTCTGGAGATGTTGCGCGACCGCGACATGAACCTGGTGGCGGTGGCCGCGTCTGCGGCGGTGGCCGAACCGGAAATCCGGGCGCTTGGTCTCGGTGTAGTGACACTGGCCAGTGCCCGACCGGTGCGCACCGAGGCGGCCCCGGCCAGCCGCGAGGCCCCGGCGGAGAAAGAGGCCCGGGCGAAAGAGGCTCGGGCAGAGACACTGGTGGTGGATCAGCCGGTACGGTCAGGCCAGCAGTTGTACAGCCGTGGCGACATGATCGTGCTGGCGCCGGTGGGCACCGGCGCAGAGTTGCTGGCCGAGGGGCATATCCATGTCTATGGCAATCTGCGTGGCCGGGCCATTGCCGGTGTGCGGGGGGATACGAGCGCGCGGGTATTCTGCCAGCAGCTCAATGCCGAGCTGATTTCCATCGCCGGGCATTATCAGGTGGCTGAAGATCTGCCCGAGGAGTTCCGTGGGCAGGCGGTACAGATAGGGCTTGATGGCGAAGTGATGCAGTTCTCATCGCTGCGCCGTAATTAAGCGTCAGTTCATCAGGGCCGGCACCCGATGCCGGCCGGTTGTTTACCAAGGAGAGAGTGTGTGACGAGAATCGTGGTTGTGACATCCGGTAAAGGTGGTGTCGGTAAAACCACCACCAGTGCGGCGCTGGCCACCGGGCTCGCGCTGAGGGGTTTCCGCACGGCTGTGATTGATTTCGATGTGGGTCTGCGCAATCTGGATCTGATCATGGGGTGCGAGCGCCGCGTGGTCTACGATCTGGTCAACGTCATCAACGGTGACGCCAATATCCGCCAGGCGCTGATCAAGGACAAACGGGTGGATAACCTGTTCATCCTGCCGGCGTCACAGACGCGGGACAAGGATGCACTGACCCAGGAAGGGGTCGAGAAGGTGCTCAATGCCCTGCGCGATGACATGGCCATGGACTTCATTATCTGCGACAGCCCTGCCGGTATCGAGAAAGGCGCCCTGATGGCGGCTTACTTTGCGGATGAGGCGGTTGTGGTGACCAACCCGGAAGTCTCCAGTGTCCGCGATTCTGATCGTATGCTGGGTATTCTGGCCAGCAAGACACGTATCGCGGAGCAGGGTGGCGGGGATATCCCGGCGCGCCTGTTGTTGACCCGCTACTCCCCGGAACGGGTGATGCGCGGTGAGATGCTGTCGGTGGAAGATGTCCAGGACATTCTGGCCGTGGAGCTGCTGGGTGTGATCCCGGAATCCCAGGCGGTGCTGAGTGCCAGTAATGCCGGTAGCCCGGTCATTCTGGACACGGACTCTGACGCAGGTCAGGCCTATCTGGATGCCGTTGCCCGGTTCCTGGGCGAGGATCTGCCGCACCGCTTCCTGACCACCGGCAAGAAAGGCTTGCTGGGTCGCCTGTTCGGAGGGCAGTGATGAGCATCTTCAGTTATCTGCTGCCGAAAAAGCAGCGTACAGCATCGGTTGCCAAGGAGCGGTTGCAGATCATTGTGGCCCGTGAGCGCAGCATGCGCGGTGGGCCAGATTATCTGCCACAGCTGCAGGAAGAACTGCTGGCGGTCGTGCGGAAGTATGTCCCGGTGTCACCGGAATCGGTGAATGTCCAGGTCGACAGGGACTCCGGGTGCGAAATCCTGGAGCTCAATATCACCCTGCAGGACCATCAGGATGCCTGACGCTGGCAAATAACCGGTGCCGGTCATGCCCGAAGGCGGTACAGCGCAAGCTGTGCCGCCTTTTTAATGCTGTGACCGGCCAGATGTTTTCCATAATGTATTGCCGGGTAAGGGTGACGAATATTGTCACTAATGGGCGATTAAATAAGCCGGATATCGCCGAATGCTTTTAAGTAAAAAACGGTATTGCGGGGAAACGGGTCGGGGTGTCGGGACTGCCCCGTTTTAATGCCGGAGATCATTTTTCGGGGTTCATTGAGGCGTTGAACAGGTCGAAAGCGGATATTTTTTCCATTTCATATAAATGTTGGCTAATTTATATACCAACTGATTTTTTTTTATGCTACTTTCCAACCGTTGCAGTACCAAAACAATGCAATAGCTTAGGAGATCGATCATGGCTCGTGTGGCTAAGAAAACCGCGACCCGCAAAAAGACAACTGCTCGCAAGGCAACTGCTCGCAAGACAGTAGCCGTCAAGAAGCCCGCAGTACCCAAGTCCATAACCAATGCCGAAGCAAAGGTGAAGATGCAGCAGAAAGTGCTGGATCAAGCCGAAAAGAAAGTTTCCGGCGCTACCACCAAACTCGCTACCCAGCGCAAGAAGGTCGATGCAGAGAACGCCAAACTGGCGAAACTCCGTGCTGATCTGAAGGCCAAGCGTGAGAAAGCCCGTAAAAACGGCACTCAGGCCGCCAAGCGTGCGGTAGAGGCTGCTCGCGCCAAAGTCGGCGCGGCATCTCTGAAGTCCAAGGAACTGCGCGATCAGATGAAACTGGTCCGTGGTGAGCAGTCGGCTGCCAAGAAGCTGGTGGCCCGTGAGCGCAAGAAACTGCGCACTGCTGAGCGCAATTACGCCACCAAGGTGCGTGCTCAGGCTGCCAAGGACGCCAAGAAAGAGAAGGCTGCTCAGAAGAAAGCTGCCGCCAAAGCCAAAGTGGCTGCCCGCAAGGCAGCTGCCAAGGTAAAGGCTGCTGAGCGTAAAGCGGCTGCCAAGGCCAAGAAAGTTGCGGCCAAGGCGAAGAAAGCTGCTCGCAAAGTGAAGGCTAAAGCCAAGAAAGCGGCAACCCCGCGTAAAGCCAAGGCGGCAGCGCCGCGCAAGAAGGCTGCACGCAAGGGTCCGGCTCGCAAGAAGAAAGCCGCCGCCACCAAGGCCCCTCGCAAGACCCCGGCCCGGAAGAAAACCGCGCGTCGCGGTCGTCCGCCGAAGGCCAAGGCCGCTTCAGCCAGCTGATAGCTGACTTGTAGCCTGCAACATCAGAAAACCCCGCTTCGGCGGGGTTTTTTGTTTTAGCGCGGCGTTTTAGCGCGGCAGGGCTCGGGAGGTTTGTGGCGTCGCTCAGCAGACTGGTTGTGTAATTTGGTAACATCCTGGCCCACGCGCAATCAGTTCGGCCATTCCTCCGGTGTATTGAGATTGCGAAAGGCATCGGCCGGGGCATTCAGGACAACTTTTCTCAGTGGTTTGTCTGCCAGCCAGCCATGCACGCTGCGTTGTCCGCTGTGCAGGTACGCAGACAGGTCGTCCCGCCAGATATCCCTGTCCAGATACATACACAGGGGCTGCAACCGCTCCCCGTCGTGGAGGATGGCAATCTCCGCGTCAGTGTGTCGCGCCTGCGCCAGTACCGACGGCAGATTTTCCGGCAGCCATGGCATATCGCAAGGCACGA
Organism: Alcanivorax sp.; assembly: GCA_022565695.1. Taxonomy (GTDB): domain Bacteria; phylum Pseudomonadota; class Gammaproteobacteria; order Pseudomonadales; family Alcanivoracaceae; genus Isoalcanivorax. Next base: position 207,518 of record JAIUME010000004.1, read on the forward strand.
TCAGACATTGGCGGTGCCGGGCATGGGGCAGACAGGCGTCCACTCCGGCCAGTGGTCCCTGGAAGCCATTGTGGCGATCTGCGCAGACGCGGGCCCCCAGTTGGCGATAGGCCACGTCATTGCGGTTGGCGCTGATCAGCGCATCACCCTGTCCGCCAAAGCGTGACAGCAGGTGAGCAACCAGCGGGCGGCCGTCCAGCGGTAACAGGCCCTTGTCGGCGCCCTGCATGCGATTGCCGGCGCCACCGGCCAGGATGATCAATGAGTAATGCGTGTTGTGGCGGTCTGTCATGGGGTTTCAGTGTCTCATGATGCGCTACTTGCGCCGTCTGTGGCCGGGTGCGTGCTTGGGTCGGCCACCGGCATCCGTTATGCTCTCGCAATTCAGATCGAGAGCGCCATCATGACAGGAGCAAGTGAGTGAGTCAGGTCAGGGACGTGCTCCGCGACGGTGAACGCTTTGCGGCGGCGATTCCGGGCTTCAGCGCCCGGGCGCCGCAGCTGGATATGGCGGCAGCGGTGGAAGAGGCGCTTGCTGCCCTCTCAACACTGGTAGTGGAGGCGGAAACCGGCACCGGCAAGACACTGGCCTATCTGGTGCCGGCCCTGCTGGCGAATGGCCCGACCATTGTCTCCACGGGTACCAAGAGCCTGCAGGACCAGCTGTTCTTCAAGGATCTGCCGGTGGTCATCAAGGCGCTCGGGGTGCGTCGTCAGGTGGCGCTCTTGAAAGGGCGGGCAAATTACCTGTGCCCCTATCGCCTTGCATTGCATCGTGAGGAAGCGCGGTTCCTGACCCGGGAAACGGCCGAGCAATTGCAGGTCGTCAATCACTGGGCCCAGCGCACCCGCACCGGTGACCTCGCGGAGCTGCAGGAATTGCCGGAAGATGCGCCAGTGTGGCCCTGGGTCACCAGCACGACGGATAACTGCCTGGGCCAGGATTGCCCCAGTTACAGCGAATGTCCCCTGATGAAAGCACGCCAGACTGCCCAGGAGGCAGATCTGGTGGTGGTCAACCATCATCTGTTCTTTGCCGACGCCGCTCTAAAGGGAGAGGGGGTGTCGGACCTGCTGCCCAGCGCCAATGCGGTGATCTTCGATGAGGCCCATCAGCTGCCGGATGTGGCGGCGAGCTTCTTCGGGGAATCTGTCAGCGCGCGACAGATTACCGAACTGACCCGGGATCTGCTCAGTGAGGCCAGCCATACTGCCGCAGACCTGCAGGCGCTCAACGCCCTGTGTGCCGCCACAGACCGCTGCGTGGCCGATCTGCGTCTGGCCATGGGCGATGAAGGGCGGCGTGCCCCCTGGAACGAGATAGCGACGCTGCCGGCGGTCAATGAGGCGGTCAATGCGCTGTTGTCGCAGCTGGATGAGCTGGACCGGGCTCTGGAGCCCCTGCACAAGACCACCCGTGGTATGGACAGTTGCTGCCGCCGTGCGCGGGAGCTGCAAACCAGCTTGCGGCGACTGGTGGCGGCGGCTGATCCCCAGCAGGTGTACTGGTTCGAGAATTTCCGCCGGGCCTTCATGTTGCATGCCACACCGCTGACGGTGGCTGATGCGTTTGATGCGCATCGCGCCCGACATCGCTGTGCCTGGATATTTACCTCGGCGACCTTGTCGGTGGCCGGGAATTTTCAGCATTTTACCGAGCGTCTCGGGCTCGGCGAGGCGACCACGCTGCGGCTGGAAAGCCCGTTCGATTTCCGGCGCCAGGCGGTGCTGTATGTGCCTGAGAGCCTGCCGATGCCGGATTCGCCGGATTACACCCGCGCCGTGGTGGATGCCATGCTGCCGGTAATCCGTGCGGCAGGCGGGCGAACCTTCTTTCTGTTCACCAGTCACAGAGCGTTGCGGGAGGCTGCTCAGTTACTGCGGTCGCGGCTGGATTTTCCGTTGCTGGTGCAGGGTGAAGCGGGCCGTCGGCAGTTGCTGGAACAGTTTCGCAACCTGGGCAACGCAGTGTTGCTCGGAGCAGCCAGTTTCTGGGAAGGTATCGACGTGCGCGGTGATACGCTCAGTTGCGTCATCATCGACAAGCTGCCGTTCGGGTCTCCCGGTGACCCGGTAGCGGCTGCGCGGATCGACAGCATCCGCCAGCGCGGCGGCCAGCCGTTCCGCGATTTCCAGTTGCCGCAGGCGGTACTGACCCTGCGTCAGGGTGCCGGGCGGCTGATTCGTGATCCCTCGGACCGGGGTCTTTTGGTGGTGGCAGACCCGCGCATCGTCAGCCGCGGTTACGGGCGTCTTTTTCTCGACAGTCTGCCGGGTATGACGCGTACCCGTAAGCTGGATGTCGTGGAACGCTTTTTTCGTATGCTGCGGGCAGAGGATGCCCAGCGGATGCAGGACCTGAAGGATGAAAAGGTAGCAGATGAAAATATTGGCAATTGAAACCGCGACAGAGACCTGTTCTGTTGCGCTGCTGGATAACGGCAAGGTGCTGGAGCATTTCGAGCTTGCGGCGCGTCGGCAGACAGACAGGGTGTTGCCCATGGTGGCTGCGTTGCTGGCCGAGGCCGGCGTGAGTCGGGGGCAGCTTGACGGTATTGCCTTCGGCCAGGGGCCGGGTGCCTTCACTGGCGTACGTATCGCAGTGGCCGTGACCCAGGGACTGGCCTATGCGCTGGATCGTCCGGTGCTGGGTGTGTCGACGCTGGCCTCGGCCGCGCTGGCGGGTTTTGATCGCGGCCTGCCCGGGCCGGCGCTGATCGCCTTTGATGCGCGTATGGGTGAGCTGTATCTGGGAGCATACGAGCGGGCCGGTGAGCACAGCCTGAAGACGCTGCTGGCGGATTGTCTGGCGCACCCGACGGCGCTGCCCGTATTACCGCCGAACCTGCGCAGCGGCGCGGGGTCCGGCGTTGTGCATAAAGCCGCGTTACAGGCAGCGGTGCCAGCACTTGCCGAGTGGGATGAGACGGTCTGCCCGCGGGCAGCCACCGTGGCACGACTGGCGTGGGCACGACTGGCAGCTGGCGAAGGGGTGCCTGCCCAGAATGCCCTGCCTGTCTATCTCCGCGACCGGGTCGTTCATGTCTCCCAGGGAATAAAAAAGAAGTGACAGGAGCAAAGCAATGACCGACTGGGACTATCCCGCCCCGCACATCGTGTCGCTGGTGGTGGGTGATGACGTCATTGATCGAATGGATCATGCCAACAACACGGCCTATGTGCAGTGGTTCGAACTGGCAGCCTGGAGTCATACCGAGGCCCTCGGGCTGGGCTGGGATGCCTATACTCGACTTAATCGTGGCTTTGTTGCCCGCCACACCGAGGTGGATTATCTGCTGCCCGCCTTGAAAGGCGACGCCCTGCAGATCGCGACCTGGGTGGTATTCAATGATCAGCGGCTGAGCATGGAGCGTCACTATCAGATCGTGCGTGAGCAGATTGCAGGTGAGCGCGATGCCGCCACACTGGCGCGTGGCAGCACGCGCTGGGTCTGCGTGGCGCTGGACACCGGCAAGCCCCGGAGGATGCCGCAGGAATTCATCGATATCTATCCCAGCGATGATATCCGGCGGGAGCGTCGTACCTGATGGATTGGTTGCAAACAATCGTCCTGGCGATCATCCAGGGGCTTACAGAGTTTCTTCCCGTATCCAGTTCGGCCCACCTGATTCTGCCGTCACAGCTGCTGGGCTGGGAAGATCAGGGGCTGGCATTTGACGTTGCCGTGCACATCGGCACGCTGGTGGCGGTGATCTGGTATTACCGCCGCAAGCTGGGGGATATGGCGCAAGGGGCGCTCAGCGGCGTGCGTACTCGCACCGTCAACCCGGATTTGCGGCTGGCGCTGCTGATCGCCTGGGCCACATTGCCAGCGGTGGTGGTCGGTTTTTTCGGCAAGGATCTTGTTGCAGAACATACCCGCTCCGTCGCCGTGATTGCCTCCAGTACCCTGGTGTTCGGTGTCCTGCTCTGGGTGTCGGATGTGATCGGCCGTCGCGAGATAACGTTGATGGGTGTCGGGTTGGGTGTGGTCACTCTGGTGGGGCTGGCTCAGGTGCTGGCGCTGATTCCGGGGACCTCGCGCAGTGGGGTCACGATCACGGCCGCCCTGTTACTGGGCTTGCGCCGGGATGATGCCGCCAATTTGTCGTTTCTGATGTCGATACCGCTGATTCTCGGAGCCATCGTGCTGATGAGCTTTGATCTGGTCAACGCCGAGCAGATATTCAGTCTGGCGCAGTTGTTTGTGGCGAGCGTGATTGCTGCGGTAGTGGCCTATCTCACCATCGGTTTCTTCATCGCACTGGTGACACGGCTGGGCATGCTGCCGTTCGTCATCTATCGCCTGTCACTGGGGCTGCTGTTGGTGATGTTCTTCTTATGACAGGCCCCGGGGAGGAGGCCATCGGGGTGGCACTGCTACCCGATGCCCCCGCAGATTTGCCCGGCGAGCGCACGGTGAGCGAAGCCGCAGCGGCGGCGGCGGGGATTGCGCTGGTGATGGGCTATCGTGACGGCATGCTGAGCCTGTGGCGCCCTGAAGGGCGTGAGAAGCCGCTGGCGGTGGACTTCGGAGCAGGGCGCATGGGTTATCGTCTGGCGGCCGAACGGGCCCGCCACGAGCGGCTGGTGCGGGCTGTAGGCAAGCAGAAAGGCCTGCTGGTGGATGCCACCGCCGGATTAGGTCGTGATGCGGCGCTGTTGGCGCGCGCGGGTTGGCAGCTGATACTGCTGGAGAGACAACCGCTACTGCACGCCATGCTGGCAGATGCGTTGCGACGTGATGCGGAGATGGGCCAGCGCATGCAACCGCTGCGGGTCGACAGCCTGACCTGGCTGCAACAGCGTTTGCACAGTGACTTGCCGCGTCCTGAGGTGATCTGTCTGGACCCGATGTTCCCGGAGCGGGACAAGTCCGCCGCGATCAAAAAGGATCTGGCCTGGTTGCAGCAGCTGTGTGGTGGCACGAGCGAGGGCGAAGAAATCGCCCTGTTAGCCGCGGCCCGGGCGCTGGCGGGCAAGCGTGTTGTCGTCAAGCGCCCTTTGCGAGCGCCACCGCTGGGTGGCGTCGCGCCCTCTCATGCCTTGCCGGGAAAAACTGTCCGTTTTGATGTCTACCTGACGTCGTTCTGATCCGGGGCTGGCGTTTTCGAAGCGCTGTTCGCCCCGCTTTGCTGTGCCTCGCACAGGCGCGTGAGCCGCACGATGCCCTGGCGCAGGTCCGGGCTGAGAATGCGCCGTGCTTCATCGTCCATGGCTTGCAGTCGCTCATCGAAGCGCAGTAGTTGATCGTCGCCAACCTGGACCAGCTCATACACCTGCAGCTGATGGATGAAGTTGCGCAGCACAGCGCGATCAAAGAATTCCGGTGAGTTGAATTCATACAGCAGGGACAGACGTTGCGCGGTCAGGTGAGCGAGCTCTTCGAGTGTCTCGGCAGTCAGTCTTCCCTCGCCATGTTGTACCAGAATCCGGATGGTCAGGTAGTAGCGCTCCAGTGCCTGGGCAACCGTTTGCCCGAGATGGCTGAGCAGATCCGAGGCCATGGTATGCAACGCGGCGCCACACACGGTATCACCGTTGTCGTGCACGAGCTGCTGGCCGGCAAGTACCCGGAGAATATCCTCGACAGCGGCATCGATCTCGGCGGTATCGTGCCAGTGCAGGAAATACTCGGAGCGGAAGAACGGATACAGCAGACGCACCAGACGCTTGAGATGCGCACGGGGAATGTCCCGGCCATCCACCAGCAACGAGCACACCAGCCCCGGCAGTACAAACAGGTGCAGGCTGTTGTTGCGGATATAGGCCATCTGTAATGCCGTCACCTGATCCGTGCTGATCAGATCGCCCATGGCATGCTCAATGCGATGAATGAACTGGTTATCGAGCCCGTAGGCAATGATGGATTCGGGGTCGGTATCAGCGGTGGTGGTGGCATCACTGTAAGGCGCTTGCTGCAACAGGTGGATGTACAGCGCCAGCTGTTGCCGCAACTGCACTTCGTCCATCGTGTGCTTGGGTGTGGCCAGCAGTGCCAGGCTGAGCAGATTGACCGGGTTCGCCACGGCCGCTGCGTTGATGCGGGTCACGACCTCATTGCCCAACTTCTCGACCGCACCCTTGATGTCGGCGGGCAGGCTGCCCTGGGCGGGGGCGTCACGCCATGCCGGCGCCTGCTGGTCCAGGAAGTCTTTCAGTAGCAGCGGATCGCCGAAGTTCACGTGTACCTGGCCGAAATGCTTGCGCAACACCGACAGCGACTTCATGAAGCCGAAGATGCTTTCTTTCTGTTTCTGCTGGCCGTGCATTTCGCCGATGTAAGTGCTGCCCTCAATCAGCTTTTCGTAACCGATATACACCGGAACCAGCGCAACCGGCTTGCTGTGGTCGCGGATGAAGCTCTGCACCGTCATGGCGAGCATGCCGGGGCGGGGCTGGAGCATGCGACCGCTGCGACTGCGCCCCCCTTCGACAAAGTATTCCACCGAATAGCCACGGGTCAGCATGGTATGCACGTATTCGTTGAAGACGGTGGCGTAGAGCGGGTTGCCCTTGAAACTGCGGCGCATGAAGAAGGCGCCGCCCCGGCGCAGTATGGTGCCGACAACGGGCAGGTTCAGGTTGATGCCGGCGGCGATATGCGGGGGCACCAGACCATTCTTGTACACCAGGTAAGACAGCAGCAGATAGTCGGCGTGGCTGCGGTGGCAGGGCACATAGATCACTTCATGGTTGCTGGCAACGCTGTGCAGCTTGTCGATGTTGTAGGCGCGCAGGCCGCTGTACAGGCGATTCCAGACCCACTCCAGCACCACTTCCAGGAAACGGATAACGGTGTGTGAGTAGTCGGAGGCAATTTCCATAGCATAGCGCCGGGCTTTGGCCTCGTGCTTCTCATAGGCTTCGCCCGCTTCCGCTGCGCTGGCGGCAATGACCTCACGCACCGGCCCGCTCTCCACCAGTGACGTCACCAGGGTGCGACGGTGGGACAGGTCGGGCCCGATCATGGCTTCGCGCTGGCGGCGGAAGTGCACCCGCAGAATGCGCTGCGCCTTGCGCACGGTCAGTGCGGTGCTGTTGTGCTCATCGACCAGTTGGCGCAGGGACATGGGCTGGCTGAAATTCAGATACAGCTGCCGGCCCTGGGTCAGAATGATAAAGAACTTCTTGATGAAGCCGGGGGGCGACCAGTTGTCAGCGAAGATGATTTTCCAGAGCGAGTTTTCCTTCTCGGGACGCCGGCCCCAGAACAGGGTGACGGGAATCAGCTGCACGTCCTGATCCGGATGTTGCGCCAGATTATCGATCACCTGCACCAGGCGGCGGGGCGTGTCGCTGATGCGCTCCCTGCCCACCATGCGTTGGCGGCGGTAGAGCGGGTAATAGCGGCGGCGCAACGTCTTGCCTTCCAGCACCAGGGGGTCCAGGGGGCTGGGCAACCCCAGGCGACGAGCCTCGCGATCCAGCAGCAGCATATCCGCCAGCGAGGCGTCCCGCAGCACGTACATCACTGGCTGGGTGGCATCCAGCGCCAGTTCACCGATATCTCTGGGCAGACTGCTGGTCTGGGTGCACCAGGTCAGAAACAGGCGGGCGAGAAAAAAGAAGAGGCGGTCGAGCCCAAACCAGAATGTCATAGTATTTGTCGAGAAATGGCCTGAAAAGGTGACGAAAGTGTAAACAAACGGAAGCTTCCGGGATAGCAACGGGTTATTTCAGGGTGTAACGCGGTGTGATGTGATGTGATGTGAAGCGCCTTGAGCGGTCTATTTCTGTGACCGCTCGGTCATGTAACATGCCGGCAGACGGACAAAACGGAGAACCTGATGAGAGCTGTGTTGCTGGAACGATTTGGTCTGGATGGGCTGCGTGAGACCCGGGATGCGCCCGCTGCGCGGGAGCCCGCCACGGGCGAGGTGCGTGTGCGTATGACCGCAGCCTCCCTGAACTACCATGATCTGGCGACGGTGCTGGGTATGGCAAACCCGAAAATGCCGCTGCCCCAGGTGCCGTTGTCCGACGGTGCGGGGGTCGTGGAGGCTGTGGGGGAGGGCGTCACGTCTCTGCGTCCGGGGCAGCGGGTCACCACCAGCTTCTTTCCGGCCTGGCAGGCAGGGGCCCCGGGGCTGGCAAAGCTGCGTCAGGTCACCGGTGAAACCGTGCCCGGCGCCATGCAGGCGCAGCTGGTGGCGCCGGCCTCTGCATTCGTTCCGGCACCGGAGCACCTGAGCGATATCGAGGCGGCGACCCTGCCGTGCGCCGCGCTGACAGCGTGGCGTGCCGTGGTTGATGAAGGTCAGGTGCGAGCAGGGAGCCGCGTGCTGATTCAGGGCACCGGGGGCGTCAGCCTGTTTGCGCTGCAATTTGCCCACATGCTCGGCGCCGAAACGGTAGTGATTTCCTCGTCGGATGAAAAACTGGCGCTGGCCGAGTCGCTGGGGGCCAGTCATCTCATCAACTACAAGGCCCAGCCGCGCTGGGGGCGTGCCGTACGCGAGGCCTGCGGCGGTGAAGGTGTGGATATGGTGGTGGAGGTTGGCGGTGCCGGCACCTTGCCGGAATCGCTCAATGCGGTGGCCATCGGTGCGCATATCTCGATGATCGGTGTGCTCACGGGCGTTGCCAGCATGGTGCCGACGGCGAAGATCATGGCCATGAACGTGACGGTACGGGGCATCACTGTGGGTCATCGCGAGCAGTTCGAGGCCATGAATCGGGCCATCGCACTGCAGGGGTTGCGACCGGTGATTGGTGAGGTATTCGGCTTTGCCGAGCTTGGCAAGGCATTGACGACGATGCAGGCGGCGACGCATACCGGCAAGTTGTGCATCGATTTCGACCGTTGAGCCTGTCGCACCATGCGCGGATTTGGCCCCGCAGGCCTGCGGATGCGATACTGCTGCTACGGAGATACCCACAACAAGGCGAGGACACCGCATGATTCGCAAGACGCTTATGGCCGCTGGCCTGATTGCCCTGGCACCTGCCGCGCAAAGTGCCCCTCTGATTGACGTGTATGCAGGTGCCTACACCTGGAACGCGAGTTTGTCCGGGAACATTGCCTCCGGGAACGACAATATCGACATGAAGGACGACCTGGGCTTCGGGCGCGAACGGCAGAACGTGCTGTATTTCGGTCTCGAGCATTTCGTGCCGCTGGTGCCGAATGTCCGGCTCAAGCATATGGTGATGTCTGATTCTTCACGCAATACCATCGAGCGGAATTTCGAGTTTGGTGGCGGCAATTTCACCGCCGGGCAAAATGTCGAATCAGATTTCGATCTGGATATGACCGATCTCACGCTCTATTACACGCCGTTGAACAACGTCGTGAAGCTGGATGCGGGTCTGAACATACGTCGTGTTGACGCTGATTTCCGTCTGCGTAATGGTGGACCGGAAGGCCGTGAGGCAGCGAAAGAAACCTTCCCGATGCTGCACCTGGCGGCACGTGCCAACCTGCCCTTCAGCGGTCTTTACGCCGGCGCCGAGATCAATACCATCCGCTATGACGGCAGCCGTATTCAGGACTACACCGTCAAGGCGGGCTGGGTGTCGGATTTCCTGCTGGGGGTCGAGCTGGGCTATAGCCAGTACGACATCAAGCTGGATGATGTCAGTGGTCTGGATACGGATCTGGAGTTCGGCGGGCCCTATCTGGCGCTCTCACTGACGTTCTGATCCGGGCGGTAATGGCCCTCAGAGCTTCAGCTTTTCTGCCAGCTCGAACCACAATCCCCGGTACGCCCGCGCGGCGGGCGTATGGGGCGCAAACTCCCCCACAGGCGCTGCGTGCTCGCCCATCTGCTCGACATGGGTGGAGTAGGGTATCCAGGTTTTCAGCCGCTGGCGCATCAGCGCTGGCGGCTTGACCAGCATTTCCACATGCAGCAACCGCCGCCGGTCCACCATATTGAAGAACGGCAGCACCGTCAGGTGTTTGAAGGCCTTCTGATCCAGCCATTGCATGACTTGCTCGAAAGCACGCAGTGACAGATGTGTGGGGATGACCGGCACCACCAGATAATCTGCTGCGGCAAAGATGCTCTCTGCCACCGGGCTCAGGGTGGGCGGGCAGTCCAGCAGGGTCAGGCTGGTGTTCTCGCTCAGGGGCTCGATCAGGCGCTTCAGGCTGCCACGACCGGCGCCGGGCTCGGCGAGCTTGAGATCCATATTGCGCAGGCTGATGTCCGAGGGGATGACTTCCAGGCCCGGCCAGCGGGTTTCCACGCGCAGATTGCCGATCTGCTGCTTGCCCTTGATCAGGCTGCCGGTCTTGTAAGTGCGGCTGCCGTCCACGCCCAGATAGAAACTGGCGGCGCCCTGGGGATCCAGATCCCAGAGCAGCGTGCGGTGTTTCCAGCGCGCGGCGTGCCAGGCGATGTTGACGGCGGTGGTGGTTTTTCCGACACCGCCCTTGAGGTTGTAGAAGGCAATCGTCTGCACTGTAAGCTCTCCCGGCACCCTGTATCAGCGTTTACTGTACCCCAAGCCGGTGATCATCGACCATACGGAAACCCGCCCGGGCCAATCAGGGCGGCGCTGACAGGCGCGCGGCGACCGGTGTGCTGACTTGTGACCGGCGGGTAAAGTGGCTTTAATACGTTGCTTCAGAGCATGTGACGGCTTGCCGTATGTGCCTGCGTCACGCATTATCCGGCGTCGTCGTCGGTGTTATCAGGCCCGCCAGACCAGGCCCGCCAGACGTCTGGTGACAGGAGCCCGCTACAGGAGCCCGCTTGAGTATCGAGCGCAAATATCAGGTTTTCGTCAGTTCCACCTACACAGATCTGCCCGAAGCGCGGCAGGAGCTGATGCTGGGTCTGCTGTCCATGGGCATGATCCCCACGGGTATGGAACTGTCGCCGAGTGAATCCAATAATCACTGGACGATGATCCAGAAGCTCATCAATGAGTGTGATTACTATCTGGTGTTGGTGGGCGGGCGTTACGGCACGCTGTCACCGATCGGTCTTTCCTATACCCATCGTGAATACGTCTACGCGGCGACCAAGGGCAAGCCGGTGCTGGCGCTGCTGCATGATGCCCCGGATTTCCTGCCGCCGGAGCGGCGGGAAACCTCCCGTGAGGGCGATGTGCGCTTCAATGATTTCCGCCAGCTGCTGCAGCAGAAATGTCTGGTGCGTTACTGGAATGCGCCCCGGGATCTGACCACAGTAGTGCAGAAGGGGCTGCCCGCGCTGATCGAGAAATTCCCCGGTTCGGGCTGGGTCAGGGCCACAGACTCCAGTGCCACGTCGGAGCTGGAGGTGTGCATGCTCAAGCAGCGTATTGAGGCGCTGGAGAGTGAGAATGAAGCGCTGACGCAAAGCATGCGACCGCCGCTGGAGCAGCTGGCCCGTGGCACGGATCAGGTGCTGCTGAGCTACAGCTGCAACGTGTTCGTCAAAGGTGATTGCAAGGTGACCAGCGCCCGCACCAGCATCAGCTGGGACCAGGTGATCGCCAGTGTGGCACCGCAGATGCTCGATGAAGTATCAGAGATGGTGATGCGTCAGGCGCTGGAGGAGCACATTGCACCGCGCGCGCTGGATGATGTGCAGGCGCAGTGGCCGAAAGCCCATGCGGTGCGCAATGTAGTGCTGGACACAGACAGCTTCAACCAGGTCAAGATTCACCTGCGCGCACTGGGTATGATCCGCAAATGCCCGCCGCGCCCGGGGCGTTCACAGGTGACTTGGCAACTGACCCCACTGGGTGATCAGGCCATGACCCAGATACTGGCCCGCAAGCGCAGATAACCTGCGGCGGGCCGGTTTGTGTGCGCTCAGCTTTTGATTCTGCGTTCCAGGAAATCCAGCACCTCATCCACGGACAGCATGGTGTTGTCGTCATCGCGCCGGGCGCGGTATTCCAGCTGGCCTTCATCCAAGTGTTGCTCGGAGACGACGATGCGGTGGGGGATGCCGATTAACTCTGCATCCGCCAGCTTCACGCCCAAGCGCTCTTTCTCGCGGTCGTCATACAGCACTTCATAGCCCGCAGAGGTCAGATCGGCATAGAGCTGTTCGCAGACCTCTTTTTCGCGCACGCTTTTCTTCAGGTTGATCGGGACCAGGATAATCTGGAACGGGGCAATGGCCTCGGGCCAGGTGATGCCGCGGTCGTCGTGATTCTGTTCAATGGCGGCGGCGACAACGCGAGTCACGCCGATACCGTAGCAGCCCATGGGCATGACCACTTTCTTGCCTCTTTCGTCCAGCACGGTGGCTTTCAGTGCTTCGGAGTACTTGGTGCCGAGCTGGAAAATATGCCCCACCTCGATACCGCGCTTGATGGTCAGTGTGCCCTGGCCGTCGGGGCTGGCGTCGCCCTCCACGACATTGCGCAGATCGGCGATCTCGGGGAGTGGCAGGTCGCGCTCCCAATTTATGCCGAAGTAATGTTTGCCGTCCTGATTGGCGCCAGCGGCGAAATCGCTCATCAGCGCCACGCTGCGGTCGATCACGCAGGGAATGGACAGCTGCACGGGGCCGAGGCTGCCGGGCCCGGCACCAATAGCGGCGCGTATTTCCTCGTCATCGGCGAAGCGCAAGGGGCTGGCGACCTGCGGCAGCTTTTCTGCCTTGATGTCATTGAGTTCGTGGTCGCCACGCACCAGCAATGCAACAAGCCCGCCGCCGGTCTCTTGATCCGCCGAGACGTGATCTGCCGCGACGATCAGGGTTTTCACGGTCTTTTCCACCGGCAGCTTGAACTGCGCTACCAGCTCGGCAATGGTGCGTGCGTCGGGCGTATCAACCAGCGTCATGGTCTCGCCAGGCGCAGCGCGCTCGCCGGGAGCGATGGCTTCAGCCAGCTCGACGTTGGCGGCATAGTCCGAGCTGTCGGAAAACGCGATGGCATCTTCGCCGGAGGAGGCGAGCACGTGGAACTCATGGGACGCGGAGCCGCCGATGGCACCGGTGTCTGCGGCCACTGGACGGTAGTCGAGCCCGAGCCGGTCGAAGATGCGGCAGTAGGTGTCGTACATCACCGCATAGGTGGCCGCCAGTGATGCCTGATCTGCATGGAAAGAATAGGCATCTTTCATGATGAATTCCCGTGAACGCATGATGCCGAAACGTGGCCGGATTTCATCGCGGAACTTGGTCTGTATCTGGTAGAAATTCATCGGCAGCTGCCTGTAGCTGTGCAGCTCGTTGCGCACCAGATCGGTGATCACCTCTTCATGGGTGGGGCCCAGGCAGAAAGCATTGCCGTGGCGGTCGGTAATGCGCAACAGCTCGGGACCATAGGCGGGTGCGCGACCCGACTCTTCCCACAGCTCCATGGGCTGGACCACCGGCATCAGCACTTCCTGCGCGCCAGCGCGATCCATTTCTTCCCGGATTATCTGTTCCACCTTGCGTAACACCCGCAAGCCCAGCGGCAACCAGTTGTACAGGCCGGAGGACAGTTTGCGGACCATGCCGGCGCGCAGCATCAGCTGGTGGCTGATGACGACAGCATCGGAGGGGGTTTGCTTGACGGTGGCCAGCAGGTAACGGGAGGTGCGCATTGCCAAATCCTGATTGTCCGGTGAAAGAGGGCCATTGTATGGGAACCCGGGCGTAAGTCCATCGCAGGAGCGCTGGTCCGGGCGCTGTTGCGGGTGCGGGGCGGGGGGGTATGATGAGCGCCTTGTTATCGAGACCGAAAGCGAGACCGAAACCGGGAGAGAAGGCATGCTCAGCGCCGAGGAAGTCGAGCAGATTATCTACAGCGGCTTGCCGGCAGTGGCGGGCCTGGGGCTGAAAGTCGAGCAGGCCGGCGAGCGTCGCTCACGGCTGCGCCAGCCCTTCAACGAAAACATGATTAGGCCTGGCGGCACCTTGTCCGGCCCCACGATGATGGGGCTGGCGGATGCCGCGATGTATGCCGCGATTCTGGGTGCACTGGGCCGTCTGGAAATGGCGGTGACACAGAATCTGAACATCAACTTTCTGCGCCGGCCGGCGCAGCGGGATTTGCTGGCCGAGTGCAGGATCATCCGTCTGGGGCGTCGCTCGGTGGTGCTGGAAGTGACGCTGTTCAGTGACGGAGACGAAGAGCCCGTCGCCCATGTTACCGGTATCTATGCATTGCCATGAGGGCATTGCCATGATCGGCTGATGGGCCCGCTGGGGAGTGCGGGCTCAACGGTGCCGGGTCATCGCTCGGTGCGGAAGATCAGGTCGATGGCATTCTCGCGGGTGTTGGAGCGCGTCTCCAGGCTCAGGCTGCGGCTCAGGGTATAGCGCAGCATGACGGTGTTGAGCGCTTCGAAGAGACCGATGCTGTAACGCAGATAAAGCCGCGATGACAGTTGCTTGCCGAGCATCAGCGCGGCTTCGTCGGCCTCCCCTTCGTTGTCCAGGCCCACTTCCACCCCCAACTCCTGACCCAGCCGGTTGGTGATGAAATCGCCGCGTTCGATGCCGTAGAGAATGATCGCCTGCATGATCATTGCCGCATCGGCATCGGAGCCACTGTCCAGGGGGCGGCCCGTGAGCAGATAGGACATGGCCTCGGTCTCTTCCATGGAGGGTTCGGAGAAGATGCGCGAGCGGGGGTCCTGCAACGTGCCGCCAATGGCCAGCCCGGCACGGACGTTATACGCGGTGACGTATCGTACAGCCACAATGTCCAGCCCCGGGTTGTCCGGTGGCCCCTGGAAGATCAGCGTGCCCCGTTCTACATGCAGATTCTGGCCGTAGGCCCGGTAGCGGCCGTCCTCGATGCGGATCTCGCCGATCAACCGCGGGGTGCGCCCCGGCTTGTCCTCAATGCGTACGCCACCGGCGAAGCGTGCTTCCAGGCCAAACCCCGAGATGCTGACGCGATCACCCAGGTTCACGGTGATGTCGGTATCGATATTCCACCGGGAGGTCTCTTCTTCGTCATCCTGAAGAACAACCTCATCCCGGGATACGGAGATGGCTTGCTGGGGGAGCTCCTGCGGCGTGAACTGGGCCCGGGGTACGGTGATGTCGCCGCGTATGGTGACCAGATTGCGGGCCACGCTGATGTTCAGGTCCGGATTGATCAGTACACGAGCATCGGGCCGCTGGGCGGCGAGGAAATTCTCCCCCTGTACCTGCAGCCTCAGCGGCCAGGGCAGGGGTTCGCGGGTATCCAGGTCGCCGGTCAAGGTGATTTCGCCGTCGCCGGAGCGCACTCGGCCGCTCAGCTCCAGCTCGCCGGACCGGCGCGCGTTGGCCATCAGGCTGATGTCCTGGAGAGACAAGCCGATTTCCGGTATATCGGCTGCGGCCTCATCCAGCACCAGTTGACCGCCGAAACGGGGCTCGCTCACGGTGCCCGCCAGGGTCAGATCACCACGTATGCGACCGTGGATATTGCGCAACTGAGGGGCCAGTGCTTCCACCCAGCCGAGATCATCGAGGTGGGTGTGGAGGTTGCCCTCCAGGCGCGTATTGGCGCCGTCCAGTTCGGCACGGAGGTTGGCGCGGGTGCCGCTGGTGTCGTCCACATCGAAGACGAGACTGGCATCCAGTTGCGTATCCTGCAGATTGACGTGGGCGGATAGCCCCCGCCAGACCAGCTCATACGGCTCGTCCCGGCCGCTGGATAGCGACAGCCGGCCGCCGCTGACCTGCAGATTCGCTTCACCGGTGTTGCGGCCGTTGCGCTGATTGAAGCTGGCGCTGAGGTTGATGTGGCCCTCCAGCTCTGCGGCACCCTCCGGCAGTTCGCGGGCCAGATAAGCCAGCGACAGATTGCTCAGGTCCAGGCGGGCGTCAATGGGGCCGCCTGCGCGCCAGTTGCCATCCAGACAGAGGCTGCTGTCCTCGGCCACCAGGCAGGCCGGGGCGATATGCGCGGCCTCTGCGGAGAAACCCATGGCTGCTGGTCGATCCAGTTGCCACAGGCCCGAGATCGGGCTGTTTACGTCCAGCGCCTGCAGCATGCCTTGCCAGTCGCGCAGTTCGGTGAGCATCCCGGCGACCGCGCCCCGGGTGCTGCCCTGCGGGGCAGTGATGTCCCAGTTGATACGATGGTCGCTGGCGCTGCCGTCACCTTGTGCGGCGATCCGCTCCAGCAGTGGTTCGCCGTCGCGTGTCAGGGCGCCGGTGGACAGATTCAGGCTCATGACGGGCTCTTCGCCGCCGTTTCGCGCATCCACAGCCAGTAACAGGTCTTCGATACGCCACCCTTCGAACCCTGCCGAGGCGGTACTGGCACGGGCCTCCAGCATCGGGCTGTTGCGCGTGCCGCGCACCCGGGCATCCAGCTGCAGCGTGCCATGCAGACCAGGCCACAGCGCTGCCAGATCGTCGCCCACCAGCGCCAGCGTCAGATCCAGCCGCCGATCTGCCGTGCCGCGCAGACTGATGCGGTTGGTGCCGGCGGCCAGACGCAGATCGCTGGTGATGCGGCTGTCGGTCAGCGCGTCGTCGGCATGACGCGTCAGTTGCAGGCTGCCGCCGCCGCTGACCCGTTGTTGCCTGAGCGTGCCGCTGAATTCGTTCAGAACCAGGCCCAGCGTCAGTTGCTGGTCTTCCAGGCTGCCGTTGATACGGGTATTGATCTGCAGTTGTCCGGGCAGTTCGCTGATGAACAGACCTGGATCGAAATCGGCGATGGCCAGGTTCAGATCCCAGCGCAGTGCGGGGGCCCAGGCCAGATCGCCGGAGACAAGCACATGGCTTTCGGCGATGTCTATTCTGGCGGTGTCGATGGCCAGGGACTGGCTGTCACCCTCTGCCAGCAGGCTCAGGGTGATGGCTGGCAGATCCGGCAGGCTGGTGCCGCTGTCGAGCTGCAGACGATAGGCATCCGGTGTGCCGCTGATGGCCAGCGTGCCGTCTGCGAGGGCGAGGGGCTGGTTGTCGGCGCTGTAGAGCGTCATGGCCTGCCAGCTGTTTTCCAGATCAAAGGCCAGTGGCTGGTCAAAGGGCCGCAGCATGCCCTGGCTGCGCAGGGCGATGGGCGCATGCAGGCGATGTTCTATCAGGAGTTCTGACAGGGTGCCGCGCACCCGCGCATCTGCTGTCGCCAGCAAGGGGCTGGCCTGCTCTGTGTCGGTGGGTGCTTCCGGGCCTTCCAGTGTCTGGCGCAGCGCATCGGGCACGGGCGCCTGCCAGTCTGCCCAGGTATCCAGCTGGAAAGGCTGGTGCAGCCCCAGGGTGCCGCCGAGACTGATGTGATAATCCGCCTGGCTGACAAACAGCTGTTGCAGGTGCAGCTGGTCACCATCTGTGCTGCCGGCCAGCAATATGCTGTCGAGGACGATATCCGTGCCGTTGGCCAGTGTCAGTGTGAAATCACTGACACTGGCGCCATGAATGGCGATGGCCAGTGGCAGGCGGATGTCATCGAGTTGGTCGATATGAAACGGTACGGCATCGGCATCGGCATCGGCATCGGGTTCGGTGACGTCGTCTTCGCTGGCGTGCAGGGTGACGTGCAGTCGCTCGGCGCGCAGCGTATTCACGGCCAGGCGCCGCTGCAGCAGGGCGGGCATTACTACGGCCAGGCTGAAGCGGTCGCTTTCCAGGGTAAATGCCGGGTGGGCGTAATGCACATCATCCAGCGTGATGCCTCGCAGCAAGGTACCGTCTATGTGTCCCACGCTGACAGTGCCGGGGGCGTAGCTGAGCCCCCGCTCGAGGAGCCAGCGGCTGCCGCTCTCTGTCGCCATGGCGCCCAACAGGATCAGAGGGCTCAGAAGTGCCAGCAGCAGCACGACCAGCAGACCGCGCAGCAGCCAGCGTGTCAGCGCCCTCATGACGACTGCGGCCCTCACAGGTCCGGCCCCATGCTGACATGCAGGCGGAAGGCGTCACGGCCATCAGAGGGACGCGCCACATCAATACGGATCGGGCCGATCGGCGAGCGCCAGCGCACACCGATCCCGTAGCCATACAGCGCTTCGAAGTCGTTGAGTGTGTCGTAGGCGTTGCCCGCGTCGACAAAGACGGCGACGGCCCAACTGGGCAAAAACAGATAGTCGTATTCGACGCTGCCTGCGAGCAGGTGGCGACCACCGATGACATCGCCGTCGTT
This sequence comes from Alcanivorax sp., assembly GCA_022565695.1. Classification (GTDB taxonomy): domain Bacteria; phylum Pseudomonadota; class Gammaproteobacteria; order Pseudomonadales; family Alcanivoracaceae; genus Isoalcanivorax. Next base: position 225,494 of record JAIUME010000004.1, read on the forward strand.
GTTACGTGGCCCGAGGCGTTGATAGCCATAGCCGCGCACACTGTTATCGCCACCGGCAAAGAAACGCACCGACGTCGGTAGCTCAACCACGTCATCTGCTTCGGTGGCGCCCCCTTCGATACGGGTCAGGACGCGCCCCCCGAGCAAGGGCATCACGGCTTTGGCGCGCCCGCGCACCTGCACGAACGTGACAGAGGATATGACGCTGTCTTCGGCGCCGCGAATCTTGCCACTGACAGTCCAGCCTCGGGTGGGATAGATAGGATGATTGCTGCGGGTCCGGGAGAGTTCGAAGCCGGGCATCAGCAGGTCGGTGCGGTCTCTGTCCCCGGAGATGGTGAAGAATTCCCGTTCGAACTCCAGAGACGTGGTGGCAATCCAGCCGGTACTCAGCTCGCGCAAATGTGCTGCACCGACACGGTAACGCTCGCTGAGGCTGGTGCTGGTGTCTTCCCGTTGATAGCTGGATGACAGATTGATGCGCTCCCGATTGGGATCATCCAGGGGGATTTCATAATTGATACCCGCACCGGAACGCACCGGTGATGCTTCGATTTCAGTGTTGTAGCGATGGCCACGATCATTGACGCGACGGTTTTCGTAGCCGAGGCGGATACGTGGACCTATGTCGGTGGAAAAACCGATACCAGCCAGGTAACCGTGGCGAGGCCGCGGTGTGGCCGTGACCTCTACGGGGATGCGCAATGTGTCATGGTCCGGTTCGGTGTCGATGCGGACTGAGCCGTAGTAGCCGCTGCCACTGAGGGATTGCTGTAACCCGATCAGTTGACGGCTTTCGAAATAGTCGCCTTCGTTGAACGGGATGAAGCGCACGGCCAGGTCTTCGACCAGAACGCTCTGATCCAGTGTGACCGCGCCAAAGCGGTAGCGTGGTCCGCTTTCGAGGGCCAGCCGCACGTGGGCTTTACCGGCATCAAGATCGATCTCAAGGCGGCTTTCGGTCAATTCGCTCTGCAAATAGCCGCGGTCCGCCGCCAGCCTGACCAACGCAGTCTTCATTGCTTCATAGTCGGAATGTCGCAGGGGTTCATCTTCCCGGATGCGCGGGTCGCGCAGTAGCTGGCGGAAAGCCACGTCATCTTCAGCCTCGCCGGTAATGCGAATATCCACCTCGCCCACCGTGATGCGCTGACCCGGGGTGACGGTCATCAGCAGGCGCCAGCAACTGTTGCTGCGGTCCAGTTCGGTGGTGATTTCAGTACGATAATAGCCCAGTGCGCGCATCGCATTATCGGCGCGTTCTCGTGCAGTGCGCAGCAACGCGCGTTCGCGCCAGCTGGGCAGTTCGCACGGCTCACTGGCAATGTTCACGTGGGCGCGAATATTCTCCTGCGCTTCAGGGCTGCCACCGCTGATCTGCATCACCGGCTCGGCCTGTGCCATCGCCGCAGCTGTCCACAGCGCCAGCCCCCCCACAAGGCGCCCCAGGCAACGCACCACGAACCGCGCACTACGCTGGCGGTTCGGGGCTCGATGCCAGGCTTGGCGCCGGGTAAGAGAGGTGGGGGCGCGTGAACTGCCCGTGAACAATAACTGCATCAGATGCCTGTGCGTGAGTGAAGGCGAACCGGGGTTCGCATGCCGCCGGTTGGACGCTCTGCCAAGCGCGACAAGTTAGCAGATACTGCCAACAGTTTGCAGTTCTGGTGATCAGTAGAGAAGGCCAAACAATGAAAAAAGCGAGGAAACGCGTGTCGTGTCAGTAGTCGCGATCAGTAGTCGCGATCATAGTCACGATCATAGTCATTGGCGCTGGGACGTTTCTTCAGTCGCCGCTGCAATGTTCGCCGATGAATGCCCAGTGTCCGGGCGGCGGCAGATATGTTGCCGTCATGCTCTTCCAGAACACGCTGTATATGCTCCCATTCCAGCCGCTCGAGTGAGGGGGGCGCGCTGGGCAAGGGAGGCGTTTCCGTCCCCGGGTTGGCGGACAGTGCACCCAGTATGTCGTCCAGGCTGGCGGGTTTGGTGAGGTAGTTATGTGCCCCGCGACGGGTCGCCGCCACCGCCGTGGGAATGCTGCCATAGCCGGTCAGCATGAGGATCCGGCAGTCCGGTGAATGCGCCAGCACAGGTTCGATCAGGTCCAGGCCATTATCCTCGCCCAGGTTGAGATCCAGGATCGCGGCATCCAGTGGCACCGGGCGTTCAGCCAGCAACGCCAGACAGCTCTCGGCACTGGCGGCGGTGACCACATCGTGGCTGCGGCGGGTGAGCACGCGTTGCAGCTGGGTGCGCAGCGCGACGTCGTCTTCAACCACCAGAATCTGTTGCGTCATGCCTGGTCTCCGTCGGTGGGGGATGGCCGACTGCGCGCCGTGGCGGCGTGTTGCACCGGAGTGGTCAGGATAATACGGGCCTGGGTCCAGCGACGATCAAAGTTCAGATCCAGTTCGGCGCCGAGCGCTGCCAGGCTGGTTTCCACCAGCGCCAGGCCAATGCCCATGCCGTTGCTCTCGCCGGGCTTGCCCTGCGGTGCCTGTTGCCGGGGCCCGTCATCACTGACCTGGATGATGGTGCTGCCCGCGCTGGTTTCACAGGCAATCAGCAATTTGCTGGCCCCGGCATCACACGCGTTGTAGCCGAGGTTGGCCAGCACCCGTTGCCAGGTGGCGGCGTTGGTGAGCAGCGGATCAAACGGGCCTTCCCAGGTCACCGTCAATGATGGCGCGAGATGTTTCAGCGTCGCTGCGAGATCCTGGCACAGGGCTGAAAGGGGCTGGGGGGCATCCACGGGTGTGTTGTCCCCGCCGGGCGGACGCAGCAGGGCAGCAATGCGGCGACTCAGCACGCTGATCTGGGTCAGGTCCTCGCGGCAGTCAGCGGGCAGCTCCTCACGGCTGGCCAGGTCCTCACTCAGCAATAGCAGTGTCGACAGTGGCGTATTCAGCTCATGGGCGCGGTCAGCGAGCGTGGCGCCGATCTGGTACATGCGCTCGCGCTGCAAGGCCAGCGTCAGCGCGGTACTGTGGCTACGCCGGGTCTGTTGTTGTGCCTGGCGCAACAGCTGGCCAAGCAGGGTCAGCAGCAGCGCCACCAGTGTGAAAGCCAGCCACATACCCAGGCCGTGATCCGGGTGCATGTCGTGGGTCAGGGCATGCAGATGGGTGTCATGTTTTGGCACCAGATGCCAGTGCAGGGTCAGCCCGTAGCCGGCAATGGCGACCAGCGTTTGCGCCATGCTGGCCATCAGCGGCAAAGACATGGCTGCGATCAGCACGGGCAGCAGAAGGTAGAAGGCCAGCGGATTGGAGGAACCGCCGAGTTGGTGCAGCAGTGCCATGAACAGCAGTTGATCGAGCAGGACCTCTATCCACAACAGCAGCCACTGGACGCGACCGGGCCGGTTGCGGGTCGCCAGAAACAGCAACGAGGGCAGCCACAGCAGCGCCAGCCAGAACAGGGCCAGCACCGTGGGAATCGGTGATGCGGCCTGCAGGTCAGCGACCAGATAAAGCAGGCCCAGTGCCGTGACCAGGCCACCGCGAAGAAACAGCAGGCGTCGGCGCCAGGCGCGGGGATCGTTCCAGCTGGTCTGCATGGGGCTCCGGGTCATAGTGTGAACAGGCCACTATTGTACCCGGGTACTCAGGGCTGGGGGTGCGGCAATTTGTCGTGGTGCGGTGCGCGGTCTTTCAGCGAGCGAGTGTGGCAACGCCTTGCAACAGTTCACCGGCGAAGCCGGGCAGTTTGGGGTGGCGACGGCGTTTGAGACCACTGACGTCAAAGCCATATCGCTGCAACAGCGAGCCGGTATCACGGGTCAGCTGGCAACCGCAGGCCAGATGACGCCACATCGGATTGAGGCTGTGCTGGATCAGGCGGGTACCGGTGCGTTCGCTTTCCACATGCTCCAGCACCAGCAGTTGGCCATCGGGCTTCAGCACGCGGGCGATTTCCCGAGCAGCCGCGTCCCGGTCGGGGATGGTGCAGAACACCAGGCAGGCCACCACGGTATCGAAGCGTTGATCCGCATAGGGCAAGGCTTCTGCACCGGCTTCAGTCAGCTGGAAACGGGCCGGATGGGGGAGGGTGTCAGCGTGGGCCTGCGCCCGTGCCAACATGGCTGCGCCGGGCTCAATGCCGTGGATCTCACGGGCATTTTCACCGTAGCGGCCAAAGTTGGCGCCGGTGCCGACACCCAGCTCCAGAACGATGCCCTGCGCCCCGGCGAGCAGCGCATCCCGGTCCCGCTCGAGCGGGCGCGTGGCCCAGTCGAGCAGGGGCGGGAACAGGGTGTCAGCGTACCAGCCCATGGCGTGGCTACTTGACCTCTGGCAAGGCGTAGTTCTGCGGGTGTTCCATCATGTCCCGGTTCAGTGGCGGGCTCAGCACATTGGTCAGGTTATGGTCCGTTACGCGACTGAACCGCCGACGGTGGCGCTCGAACGCGCGGAAGCTGCGGTAATGCTGGTCATACAGATGCGCTTCCTGGAGCCGCTTGAAGGCGTACATGGTATCGAGCGCATCCATGGACCAGGTGGGTGTGTAGCGGGTTGCCCGGGTCAGGTAATCGATGGCCTGATTCAGATCGCGCTTGCGGCTCATATACATGATCGCATTGGCATATTCGTAGTTGAGGATGGGAATGTCCGGCGCCATTTCGAATGCCTTGGCGAAGGACTCATCCACGACCACGCTGCGTGCGCCGTAGGTCATGCGGCCAGTTGCGCGGCCAACGCGGCGCATGATGTTCGCATCGACGGCGGCGCGGAATGCATGGCCGAGCGGATGATCCGGCTCCAGCTCGATGATTTCCTCCGCGTTATCCTTGATCAGGCCGATATAGCCGCGAACGACGATGATGGGCACCGGTGACTCTTCGGCGATACGCGCGATGGCGTAGGCATGCCCGAGTTTGGTGAACGCCACCAGCTCCGAGGCAATAGGGTCATCCTCCAGACGGTCAATGAGATAGATATGTTCGCGGATGCGGTTGGCGGCATCCTGCAGCATCATGTACTTCTCGGTCTGGCGGTCAGCCAGATAGATGGCGTAGGTGATTTGCGAGAACATTGCGGGGTACAGACCCATGATGCCCAGCTTCAAACCATCTTCCCGAGCCTGCTGGAAGTCACCACGCAGAAACAGGCGCCATACATGAACCAGGCGGCGGCTGAGGTCGTCGTAGCCGCGAAAGTTTTCGACATTCTCGAGGATTTCCGGGTGGTTGGAGCCCATGTACTCGAGGTAGCCGGGGGACGGAAAGGGCGCACGAACACCCACCATGAACTCGTCCCAGCGTGCTTCAATTTCTGCGGGCGAGTAGTCGAAGAAACGCTTGTTGTACGGCACCTCGTTCCAGCGCACCTTGAAAATGCGCTCATCGACGGGAATATCGATGTAGGACAATTCTTCCGGCGTGACCTCATCCATTTCGTCATCGGGGCCATCGTCGGTCAGAGCATGTGCTTTCAGGGAGAGACTGGTCGCAAGCAACAGTACAAGCCAGAACATGCTGGCAGCAGCAGGTTTTGTTTTCATGTCGGGGGCTCTTTTTATGTCTTATTAGGTCTTCATATCACCGGGCGCCATGCCCGTGGCCCGGTGGGCCTTTTTATTGTGATGTCATGCTTCTTTTTAGTGCCTGAGCCAGACATTGCCACAATCCCGGCCTGTTTGAACAGACCGTCCAGCGACCCACACGAAGCAATGGCAGGGCAAAACGGCCGGAAAAGGTGGATCACGAGGAGATCGGTCCGGGTGAGGAGAGGCTTTCCCTAAAAATATCAGGGAGTTGCTGAAAGAAGACGGTCGGTGTTGGGTTGCCTGCCTTGCTCCGGAAGCAAGGCAGGTTTTCGTCATATTATTGTAAACGGCGCTGCAGAATGGCCAGGTAACCCGCTGACTGGGTGTGATTGGCAATGATGTCTGCCAGGGTGCGCCCGGCGGGGTCGGTGGCGCCGACATTGCCGCCTGTCTCGGCGAAGACGTCCAGGAAGCGGTCAAAATCTTCCTCGCGCAGGCTGCGATAGGCGCGTTGCAGAAGATGGAAATCGGCACTGAGCCCGCTTTCGGGTTGGCCGCCGAGAAAGGCTCTGATCTGTTCGTCGGTCATCGGCTCTCCGATCACCTTCTTCTTGTCTTTCCGCTCGCTCATGGGGAGGTCTCCTGCTGGGAGCGGCATTATCCGGGGGTTGTCCCGGGGATTCAACCGCTGAGCGCTGGCCACCGGAACGGGATGCTGTATCGGGTCATCAGACCACCGACGGTGATCAGTACACGCACCATGGCGACGAAGGGGTCCGGGATGCGCAGATGCAGGCGGCGGAATTCATCCATCAGCGCGTGCAGGTTACTGGCGAGCGTGGCATCGCGCGTGCGCGCGGCGATCAATGCTTCCGACAGCAACGTCAGGCGGGCCTCGTCGACGCCGCCAAAACCGGCCGCTTCGAACAGGGGAAGCAACGGCGTGCTGCTCTCCCCGAGCAGCGCCATCAGCAGCAGTGTATAGCGCTGCCGATCCTCCTGGCTCAGGTGCTCCACTGCCCCGAGGTCGAGGACTGCCAGGGTCTTGTCGTCCATGGCAATAAAGTTGCCGGGATGCGGGTCGGCATGGAACAGGCCGAACTCCAGAACCTGCTGCAGGGTGCTGTCCAGCAGGGTTTCCAGTAGTGGCCGTATCCGGGCGTCATCGCCTGCCTCCAGTATCTGCGACAGGCTGGGGCCTTCCATCCACTCCGTCACCAGCAGGCGCTCGCTGCACAATGCCGGGAACACCCGTGGCACGCGAATATTCGGACCGTGGGGCAGGGCGGCAAACTCTTCCAGATGGCGGGCTTCCTGATTGAAATCCAGCTCCCGCTCGGTGGTCGTGATCAGTTGATTGACCACCTGACGCAGATCGACTTCCCGCAGCAGGGGCGCCAGCACGCGAGCGAGTGCGCGCAGGGCAGCGGCATCTTCATGAAACTCCTGGCGTACTTTGGGCAGCTGCAGCTTCACGGCCACATCGGTGCCGTCGGCCAGCTTCGCCCGGTGCACCTGGGCGATGGATGCCGAGGCAACGGGAATGATGTTGAAGGCACTGAACGTCCTCGCCCAGTCCTTGCCCAGCAGTTCCTCCAGCCAGGGCTGCACATCGTCAAAATGGGCACTGGGCGCATCTTCACGCAGGGCGGTAAAGGCATCGATATAAGGCGGGGGGAGCAGATCTGGCCGGCAACTCAGGAACTGGGCGAACTTGATCCAGGCGCCGCCATTGCGGCGGCAGAGCTCGGCCACCGCCGCCGCCACATCTTCATGCAGCGGCATGCGTGCGTCTTCATCCTTGCTGCGCAGCAGATCCCTGTGCAGCCACAGGGCCTGCTGCAACTGGCGGATGGTGCCCAGAACGCGAATATAGCGGCCACGCCCGTGCCAGATAAGGCGCGGGGCGCTGATCCTGGCGCGAGCGGGCGATGCGGGCCCTGATGATGCTGACATACTGACTCCCCGGTAGTGTCTCTTTATGACATAAATGCCGGGAGTGTGTCCAAAGCCTCAGCTCTGGGCGGGCGGGTCAGAGACCGAGCACCATCTTGGCAATGATATTGCGCTGGATTTCGTTGGAACCGCCGTAGATCGTTGTCGCACGGGTGTTGAGGTAGGTCGAGAGAACGGGCACACCGCCTGCGGGGCCCACCGGCGTGACATCCCCGGCCTGTTTCGGGTCCAGCGCGGCGGGCTGCCAGACCTGGTTGTAGGGGCCGAGGGCTTCGACGGCCAGTTCGGTAATATGCTGGGCCGCTTCCGAGCCGATGATTTTCAGCATTGAGGAGATGGCGCCGGGGTTCTGGCCGCCTTCCAGTGCGGACATGACTTTCAGCTCTGCGGCCTCCACAGCGCGCAAATTGACTTCCGCCCGGGCCAGCTTGAGACGGAACTGCTCGTCGTCCATGGGCCGCTCACCCGGATAACCCTGGCTGGCCAGATGACGGACCTTCTGCAGCGAAACGTGCAGGCGCGGGCTGTAGGCCTGGCCACCGCGTTCGAACTCCAGCAGGTATTTGGCCACACTCCAGCCATCATTTTCCTGGCCGACCACATTGCATACGGGCACTCGCACATCTTCGAAGAACACCTGGTTCTGCTCGTGCTCGCCACTGATGCTGATGATCGGATCAATGGTCAGCCCCGGGGTCTTCATGTCCAGCAGCAGGAAGGTGATGCCCTGCTGTGGCTTGCCGTCGGAGTGGGTGCGCACCAGCAGAAACATATGGCTGGCGTGGTGGGCATAGGTCGTCCAGATCTTGGAGCCGTTCAGCACATAGTGATCACCGTCGCGCTCGGCGCGCAGCTTCAGCGACGCCAGATCGGAGCCCGACTGTGGCTCGGAATAGCCCTGACACCAGAAATGGTCGCCGCTGAGCATCGGTGGCAGATAGGTATTCTGCTGTGCTGTGGAGCCCTTGCCGATCAGACACGGGCCGCACATGTCCAGGCCCATGGGGAGCAGACGCGGGGCATCGGCGGCAGCGGTTTCCACCGCATAGAGATAATGCCGTGTGATGCTCCAGCCGGTACCGCCAAAGGCTTCCGGCCAGGACGGCGCCGCCCAGCCTTTCTTCTCGTGCAGAATGCGCTGCCATGCCATGGCGGCATCAAAATCCGCAAACACGCTGGTCATCAGGGCGCCTGCCCGGCGCAGTTCCGGCGTGAGGTTGTCGTTGAGAAAATCCCGGACTTCTTCCTGGAACTGGCGGTCTTCGGCAGATAGCGTGAGCTTCATGATCTGGTGATCCCCGTGCATGGGCGGCTGGCAGATGAGCGCATAAGGTACCAATGACGGCTGAGTATGACCACTGGGTCATACTCGCCGGGGAGACATTTTCGCCCAGCTTTTTGATGGCCCTTGTCAGGCTGGGGCCTGCGCGTCAGCGCGATACTGCCAGGCTACGACCCAGGGTGCGGATCAGCATGATGCGGTCTTCCCGGTTCAGCATCTCGCCGATGGTCCAGTCCGTGGCATGTCGCCGCAGCGCCAGGCTGGGCAGGTAGAAATCGTTTTCCGGGATATGGCTGTGCAAATGGAGGCCGTAGCGCTCCAGCGTGATGGTCTCCACCGGATGGCGGCGGCCCCGGGCAATACTCACCTGGTGCGGTGCCAGGGTGATCACTTCCTGCCAGCAAGTGCGACTGTTGCCGTACCACAGCGCCCAGCACAGCAGCGCGGCCCCCAGGCCACAGAAAGGCACCACCAGCCAGGCACCCCTGAGGATAAACAGGGTAGCGATGAGCAGCGCAGCGGCGATGACAACCAGAATCATCCGCCGGGTCTGGCCCCAGCTGGCTGAGCGGTTCGGCAGCAGTATGAAACGTTCGAGATCAGCTTCCCTGTGATGAATGACCATGACCAGGCACCACGCGAACCGGAGGGTTGCACACATAACAGCACATTGGTGAATGTCAGGACAAGCAGGGGAGAGGGATTGCAGGAGGGAACAACAACTGGCTCGTGCCGCAAGGCGGCACGAGCCAGCTGCGGGGCGCTCTTAGCTGACCGCCATGTCTTTCAGTTTTTTCAGCGGACGGATCTTGACCGCTGTGCTGGCCGGCTTGGCCTTGAACACGGTCTCTTCACCGGTGAACGGGTTGATGCCCTTGCGCGCCTTGGTGGCCGGCTTTTTCACGGTGGTGATTTTCATCAGGCCTGGCAGTGTGAACTGGCCAGCCCCACGCTTCTTGACGTGCCCTTCGATGATGCTGGTCAGCTCTTCCATTACCGCAGTGACCTGTTTCTTGGTCAGACCGGTGGACTCCGCGATGCTGGCGGTGACCTGCGTCTTGCTCATGGGTTCGGTGATTGCCTTGACCTTGCGAGCGGCGACCGGAGCGGCAGCCTTGGCAGCGGGTTTTTTGGCGACGGTTTTCTTGGCGGCAGCTTTCTTTTTAACGGCCATGGATTTGCGTACCCCTGTCTGAGTTGCTGTTTTACGGTGTGTTCCGCGCCTGTTATATGCGATGAAGCGGGTGTCAGCAAGCATTTGAGCCCTGTTTTTCAGGGTTTTTTTGCAATTCAGGGTGTATGGAGGGGTGTATGAAGAGGGTATGGAGGGGGTATAGAGGCTGAGTGACTGCCATATGGCGTACCGGCATGGCTGCCTGACGGGCGAGCCGCTATACTATGCCGCCTTTCGCGGCCTGATGCCGCGCCGTCTGATCCAGCGGAACGAGATGTTATGCGAAGCCATTATTGCGGTGATTTGAGAGCCTCCCACGACGGGGAGCAGGTGACCTTGTGCGGTTGGGTACATCGCCGCCGGGACCATGGCGGGGTAATCTTCCTCGACCTGCGTGACCGGGCCGGCCTGGTGCAGGTGGTCTTCGATCCCGATACGGTAGAGGCGTTTGCCCTGGCCGACAGGATGCGCAGCGAATATGTGGTGCAGGTGCAGGGCCGGGTACGTCTGCGCGATGACGCCGTGCGCAACAGCCGTATGAGCACCGGCGACATCGAGGTGCTGGGCACCGGGCTGACCCTGCTCAATACCTCCGAGACACCGCCCTTCGAGCTGGACGAGCACAGCCAGGCGGGCGAGGAAGTGCGCCTGAAGTACCGCTACCTGGATCTGCGTCGCCCGGAAGTGCTGGCCAGTTTCCGGTTCCGCTCGAAACTGACTGCTGCGGTGCGCAGCGCCCTGGAAGAGCAGGGGTTCATGGACGTGGAAACGCCCATCCTGACCAAGGCAACCCCGGAAGGTGCGCGGGACTATCTCGTCCCCAGCCGCACCCATCCGGGCAGTTTCTTTGCGCTGCCGCAGTCGCCGCAGCTGTTCAAGCAGTTGCTGATGGTGGCCGGTTTCGATCGCTACTATCAGATTGCCAAGTGTTTTCGCGATGAAGATCTGCGTGCAGATCGCCAGCCTGAATTTACCCAGATCGACCTTGAAGCCTCTTTCGTGACCGAGAACGACATCATCTCGATCACCGAGGCCATGGTGCGCAAGGTGTTTGCGCAGCTGCTGGATGTGACGCTGCCGGAATTCCCGCGCATGCCGTTCGCTGAGGCCATGCGCCGCTTCGGCTCCGACAAGCCGGATCTGCGTATCCCGCTGGAGCTGGTGGATATCGCTGATCTGCTGGCGGGTGTGGAATTCAAGGTCTTCGCCGGCCCGGCCAACGACCCGAAAGGGCGCGTTGCTGCGTTGCGGGTACCGGGTGGCTGCGAGATGAGCCGCAAGGAGATTGACGAGTACACGAAGTTTGTCGGCATCTACGGCGCGCGCGGGCTGGCCTACATCAAGGTCAATGATCTGGCTGCGGGCAACGAAGGGCTGCAATCGCCGATTCTGAAGTTCCTGACGGACGATGCCATCGCCGGCATTCTGTCGCGCACCGGCGCGCAGACCGGCGACCTGATCTTCTTCGGCGCGGACAAGGCCAAGGTGGTCAACGAAGCGCTGGGCGCGCTGCGTGTGCGTGTCGGCCACGACCGTGGTCTGGTCGAGGGAGACTGGGCGCCGTTGTGGGTGGTCGACTTCCCCATGTTTGAAGAGGATGACGAGGGCCATTGGGCTGCCCTGCATCACCCCTTCACCATGCCGTCCTGTTCTGCGGAGGAGTTGGCTGCCAACCCCGGCGCCGCCTTGTCCAAAGCCTATGACATGGTACTCAACGGTACGGAACTGGGTGGCGGCTCCATCCGTATCCACGAGCCAGCCATGCAGCGGGCGGTCTTCAAGGCACTGGGTATCAGCGATGAGGAAGCAGAAGAGAAATTCGGCTTCCTGCTGGATGCGCTCAAGTTCGGCGCGCCGCCCCATGGCGGTCTGGCCTTTGGTCTGGACCGCATGGTGATGCTGATGACGGGTGTGGATTCCATCCGTGATGTGATTGCGTTTCCGAAGACCCAGACGGCGGCTTGCCCCCTGACACATGCCCCGGCTGAGGTCGCCACGCGTCAATTGCGTGAGCTGGGTATCCAACTACGCAAAACGGATGCCTGATACATATATATAGCTGATGCACAGATAAAAGAACGAGGTTGCCATGGCCGGCCACAGTAAATGGGCAAACATCAAGCACCGCAAGGCGGCCCAGGACGCCAGGCGGGGCAAGGTCTTTACCAAGCTGATTCGTGAAATCACTGTGGCGGCCCGCCTCGGCGGCCCGGAGCCCAACGACAATCCGCGCTTGCGGGCGGTGGTGGACAAGGCGCTGACCGCCAACATGACCCGGGACACCATCGACCGGGCCATCAAGCGCGGCGTCGGCGCGGATGATGGCGCCGACATGTCCGAGATCACCTATGAGGGCTATGGGCCCAGCGGGGTAGCGGTGCTGGTGGAAACCATGACCGACAACGTCAACCGCACGGTGTCGGATGTGCGCCACGGCTTCACCAAACACGGCGGTAATCTGGGCACCAGTGGGTCTGTGGCGTATCTGTTCGCCAAGCGCGGCGAGATCATTCTGGAGCCGGGCCCCGAGGAAGATACCCTGCTGGAGTTGGCCCTGGAGGCCGGGGCAGAAGATGTGCAGGCCCACGAGGACGGTTCCTTTACCGTGATTACCGCGGCCGACCGCAGTTTCGGCGAGGTGGTGGATGCGCTCAAGGCGGCGGGCATCGAGCCGGCCAACGCCGAGGTGACCATGCACCCGAGCACGGAAGCCGAAGTGGATGGTGATACCGCCGCCACTGTGATGAAAATGATCGATCACCTGGAAGACCTGGACGATGTGCAGAATGTGTACACCAATGTCCGTTTGCCGGATGACTTCGAGCTCTGAATCCGAGCATGGCGTGCAGCGCTGCAAACGGGCCTTGCATACTGTCCATAAGTTGAGTATCAATGCCGCATGACACGCATACTCGGCATTGACCCTGGTTCCCGGTTCACCGGTTACGGCCTGATTGATCAGGTCGGCCAGACTTCTCGAATGGTTGCCTGTGGCACCATTGCTACCAGCGGTGATGATATCGCGCCCCGGCTGGGCCAGATCTTTCGGGAGCTGGCCCAGGTGGTGGATCTCCATAGCCCGGTAGAAGTGGGCATCGAAAAAGTCTTCATGGCACGGAACGCCGATTCGGCCCTTAAACTGGGTCAGGCCCGCGGGGCTGCGATTGCTGCGGTGGTACAGCGTGATCTGCCGGTGTTCGAATACTCCGCGCGGCAGGTCAAGCAGGCCCTGGTAGGACGCGGCGGTGCGGAAAAACAACAAGTGGCGCAGATGGTCTGTTACCTGCTGGGTCTTGAAAAGACGCCTCAGGCAGATGCTGCTGATGCCCTGGCCATCGCCATCTGTCACGCCCATATGCGGGTGACGCTGGCGCGCATGGCTGGCGCGACCGCCATACGACGAGGGCGCATCCGATGATAGGACGTCTGCGCGGCATTCTGATCGAAGCCCGCCCGCCGCAATTGCTGGTGGAGGTGGGTGGCGTCGGCTACGAAGTCGAAGCACCGATGACAGCGTTCTACCAACAGACCCCGCCCGGCCAGGAAATCCTGCTGCACACGCATCTTGTGGTGCGCGAAGACGCGCAGCTGCTGTACGGGTTTATCGAGCGCTTCGAGCGTGAGCTGTTCCGGGCGCTGATCAAGGTCAATGGTGTTGGTCCGAAAATGGCACTGGGCATTCTTTCCGGCATCGAAGCGGCGCGCCTGGTGCGCTGTATCGAAGAGCAGGATACGACCTCACTGGTGCGCGTGCCCGGCATTGGCAAGAAAACCGCCGAGCGCCTGGTCATCGAGATGCGCGACCGTATCGGGCGCCTTGAAGGCGCAGTGTCGATCACCGGGACATCCGGCGCGTCGTTGCCGGCGGGCAGCGCACGGCACGATGCGGTGGCAGCGCTGGAAGCACTGGGCTATCGCCCCAAAGACGCCGAGCAGGCGCTGGCGAAGGTGCTGGATGCCGGTACCGGGAATGACAGCCTCGATAGTGCCGAACTGATTCGTCTGGCGCTGAAGAATCTTGCGCGATGATGCTTTTATGCCGTTCATGAACAGGAGTGATCATGGATACTGAACGGATTATTTCTGCGGAGACCAGTCCGGGGGACGAGCAACTTGAGCGGGTGATTCGCCCGGCGAGTCTGGCGGACTACCGTGGCCAGCCGAAAGTCACCCAGCGCATGGAAATCTTTATTGATGCCGCCAGGATGCGCAAGGAAGCGCTGGATCACACCCTGTTGTTCGGTCCGCCGGGCCTCGGCAAGACCACGCTCGCCAACATCATTGCCCGGGAGATGGGGGCAGACCTGAAAAGCACCTCGGGGCCGGTACTGGAAAAAGCCGGCGATCTGGCTGCCCTGTTGACCAATCTCGAACCCGGTGACGTCCTGTTCGTGGACGAAATTCACCGTCTCTCGCCCGTGGTGGAGGAGATCCTCTATCCCGCCATGGAAGACTATCAGCTGGATATCATGATCGGCGAAGGGCCGGCAGCGCGCTCCATCAAGATCGAGTTGCCGCCGTTTACACTCGTGGGCGCGACCACCCGTGCCGGGCTGCTGACAGCACCGCTGCGTGATCGCTTCGGCATCGTTCAGCGACTTGAATTTTACTCGGTTGAGGATCTGACCGGCATCGTCACACGCTCCTGCGATATTTTCGGCCTGAGCGCCGACGCCGATGGTGCCAGTGAAATTGCCCGCCGCGCCCGGGGCACACCACGTATTGCCAACCGTTTGCTGCGCCGCGTGAGGGACTATGCCGAAGTGCGTGGCGACGGGCGTATCACCGGCGACATCGCCCGCGCTGCCCTGGATATGCTGGAAGTGGATGCCTGTGGCCTGGACGGCACCGACCGTCGCCTGCTGCTCACCATGATGGAGAAATTCGACGGGGGCCCCGTGGGGTTGGAAAGCCTGGCTGCCGCACTCAACGAGGATACCGGCACCCTGGAGGAGGTCGTCGAACCCTACCTGATTCAGCAGGGCTTTATCCATCGCACGCCCCGGGGGCGCCAGGTGACCAACCATGCCTGGCGGCATTTCGGCCTGCGGGCGCCGAAGCGCGACAATGTGGGTGGCAGCGTGGGTGGCAGCAATGTTGGCGGAAATAGTGCCGGTGACCTGTTCGATGGCTGAATATTTGCGGCGGTTTAACACTTTTTTCGACAAACGGCAGGTCTCATGACCGGAAATCAGGAATTTACGCTCCCGTTGCGCGTCTATATCGAAGACACTGACGCCGGTGGGATCGTCTATTACGTGAATTACCTCAAGTTCATGGAACGCGCCAGGACAGAATTCCTCCGCACACTGGGGTATCAGCACTATGGCCTGGCGGAAGAGGACTTCCAGTTTGTGGTGCATTCCTGCGCGGTGCGTTACCTGAAGCCTGCACGTATCGATGATGCATTGCGCGTCACGGCCCGTCTGGACAAGGTCGGCCGTGTGGCGCTGGATTTTGTCCAGCAGGTGTGGCGCAACGAGGAGCTGTTATGCGAAGCGCAGGTCAAGGTGGCCTGTGTACGGGCCAGCGACCTGCGGCCCAGGGGCTTGCCGGCGGCTCTCCAGGCTGAGATGCAGGCCGCGATGTAGAATCAGGCAGCAGCGCGAGCTCCATGAATTGATTAACGAGAAGCAACGCTTCGTCATGTTCTGGTCATTGCCAGGTATGACGCTTTGAAACAGCAACGGGAGACGGGGTAGATGTCAGAAACAGATAGCATGTCGATGTGGTATCTGATCGCAACAGCGGATCTGCTGGTGCAGATGGTGATGCTGCTGCTGGTGGTACTGTCCGTGGCGTCCTGGGCAATGATCTATACACGCTACCGCATTATCGGCCGTGCCCGGCGTGCTGGCGCTGCCTTCGAGGAACGTTTCTGGTCCGGTGAGGACCTGTCCACCCTGTACCAGAAGGTCAAGAAAGAGCCGGACCCGGACAGCGGGCAGGAGGCCATTTTCCGCGCCGGGTTTCAGGAATTCGTACGCCTGTCGAAGAACTCCCGGGATGCCGAAGCAGTCATGGTGGGCGCCCAGCGTGCCATGCGCGTGACATTGCAACGGGAACAGGCGCGTCTGACAACGTCACTGCCGTTTCTGGCTACCGTAGGGTCCACCAGCCCTTATATCGGCCTGTTCGGCACCGTCTGGGGCATCATGAACTCGTTCCGCGCACTGGCAAATGTCAGCCAGGCCACCCTGACGGTGGTCGCACCCGGTATCGCCGAGGCGTTGATCGCCACGGCTATGGGTCTGTTTGCGGCCATTCCGGCGGTTGTCGCCTATAACCGCTATGCCTCTGCAACAGACAGCCTGATCGGCGACAGCGAAATGTTCGCGGAGGAGTTTTCCTCCATTCTGCATCGACAGGCCCACGGCCGGGGAGAAGCCTGATGGTCAAGGTCCGTCCTCCGCGCAAGCTGGTGGCCGAGATCAACGTCGTGCCGTATATCGACGTCATGCTGGTGTTGTTGATCGTGTTCATGATCACGGCGCCCATGCTGACCCAGGGGATTCAGGTCGATTTGCCGAGAAGCAGCAGTGAACCCCTGGCCACCGATAATGAGCCAGTCATCATCAGCGTGCAGCGCGATGGCAGCTATTTCATCAATGTCGGCGAAGATCAGCAGAGCACCGCGACACTGGATACGGTGCGCGGCCACGCCTTGCGCATCCAGCGCAATGCGCCGCAGACCCTGTTCCTGGTTGAAGGGGACACGGATGTGGCGTACGGCAAGGTGATCCAGTTGATGTCTGCCCTCCAGGGCGCCGGTATCGAACGCCTGGGGCTGGTGACGGAACCGCCGGACACGAGCAACTGATGAACTGGCGTGATGGTGCTCCGGCAATCGCGGTTTCCCTGACACTGCATCTGGCGGTGGTGGGTGTGCTGGGCTTGAACTGGGCCACGTCGCCGAAGGTGGATATCAAGCCGCGCAGCGTGCCCCACGTGCAGGCCGTGGTCGTGGAGCGGCCCGCGCCGCAGCCTGCTGCTCGTCCTCAGCCTCAGCCCCGACCGCAGCCCCGACCGCAACCAGCGCCCCGTCCGGAACCGAAACCCGAGCCGCCGAAGCCGGAAGTGCAGCGGCCAGAACCGAAACCTGAGCCGAAACCTGAGCCAGCACCGCAGCCGAGGCCCGAGCCAAAGCCTGAACCAAAGCCCGAGCCACAGCCTGAACCCAGGCCGGAATTCAGCCAGCCAGACCTGTCTGAATTGCTGGCGGAGGAAGAAATGGCCATGGCACAACAGGCGCAACGTGATGCCAGTGCGGAGACGATAGTCAGCACAGATGGTAGCTCCATGGGTGATGATTCTGAAATGGCGGGTTACCAGCAGGCGATTCAGGCGGCTGTCAGCAGGCGCTGGAGCCGGCCACCCAGTGCGCGAAACGATATGCAGCTGGTGCTGCGGGTTCGCCTGGCGCCTGGTGGCGATGTCGTCAGTGTGACGGTCAGAACACCCAGTGGTGATCATGCGCTGGATCGTTCTGCGATGGCTGCGGTCAGAAATGCGAGCCCGTTACCAGTGCCGAGCGGGCGCGATTTTGAAAATTTTCGTGAATTTGATTTCCTGTTCCGGCCGGAGGATATGCGGTTGTGAGAAAGTTTATGAAGCGTTTAGTGATGATGTGCCTGATCCTCGGGTGCACAAGTGTGGTGCACGCCAATCTGGTGATCGAGATCACCCAGGGGCGTGATGATGCATTGCCGATTGCGATAGTGCCCTTCGCCAGCTCCGGAGGGCAGCCGGAAGCGGATATCGCCGCCATCATTGCAGCGAATCTGCACCGCAGCGGCCAGTTTCGCCCGCTGCCTGCTGAGGACATGCTGAGCCGCCCCAGCCGGGGCGCTGACATCATCTGGCGTGATTTTCGCGTCATGCAGTCGGAATATGTCGTGGTCGGGCGCATTAACCGGCAAGAAGATGGTCGCTACCGTGTGGAGTATGAGCTCCACGATGTAGCACGCGGCGCACAGATGGTCGCAGCCAGTTACACGGGGGACGCCAGCCAGCTTCGGGATATGGCGCACTCTATTTCAGACAAGGTGTTCGAGCAACTGACCGGTATTCCGGGGGTGTTCGGCACCAAGATTCTGTACGTGACCATGAACGAGGGTCGTGATCACCCGTTCGAGTTGCAGTATGCGGATGCCGACGGACACAGGGCGCAGACCATTCTGCGCAGTCGCCAGCCGATCATGAGCCCGTCCTGGTCGCCGGATGGCAGCCAGGTGGCGTATGTATCATTTGAAGGTGACGGGCTGCCGAAAATTTATGTACACCACCTGGCCACCTCTGAGCGGCGGGTGGTGGCACGGGAACAGGGCATTAACGGGGCGCCCTCATGGTCGCCAGACGGTACGCGTCTTGCATTGACTCTGTCGCGGGATGGCGCCCCGGAGATTTACACGCTGGATCTGGAGACCCGTCGTCTGGTGCGCAGGACCAACAGTCGCGCCATCGACACAGAGCCGCGTTGGCTGCCGGACGGCGAATCGCTGGTGTTTACCTCCAGTCGGGGCGGTGGTCCACAGATCTACCGGATGGACCTGCGCGACAATTCGGTGCGGCGCCTGACCTTCGAGGGGACGTACAACGCCCGCCCGGATGTCACACCCGACGGACGGTACCTGGTTTTCGTGCATCGTCGTGACGGGCGCTTCCAGATTGGTGTGCAGGATATGCAGCGCGGTACCTTCAATGTACTGACTGCATCAAATATGGATGAGTCCCCCAGTGTTGCGCCTAATGGAACTATGATAATTTATGGCACTCAGGAGGGGGGAGCAGGTGTTCTCGAGGCCGTATCCATCGATGGACGGGTGAGA
Source organism: Alcanivorax sp. (assembly GCA_022565695.1). Taxonomy (GTDB): domain Bacteria; phylum Pseudomonadota; class Gammaproteobacteria; order Pseudomonadales; family Alcanivoracaceae; genus Isoalcanivorax. The sequence goes on from JAIUME010000004.1 coordinate 244,224, forward strand.
GTCGCACTACCTTCCAAGGAAGGTGAGGTCAGGGAGCCGGCGTGGTCGCCGTTCCTGTGATCCGGGTTTTGCACAAACAGGGTTCAAACAAAGGTTTTTTCAGACCTACCAATGGTAATAACAGGAGTTCTATCAATGCGCGCTTCCACGTACAACCGTCTTTTCATCGCTGTGATCGGGTCCGCCATGCTGGCCGCTTGCTCCAGCACCCCGACCGAGGATGACACCTCTGCCACTGATCAGCAGCAGGTCGAACGTGAGGCTGATACCCGTCCAGTGACACCGGCTCAGCCGACCCGTCCGGACTACAGCCACATTCCCCTGACCGCTGAGGGCTACCACAACCATCCGTCTCACTACGATGGGACCACTGACAGCCGCATCGTGTACTTCGCATTCGATCGCTCTGAAGTGCCTGCCGCTGCATTCGATACACTGCGTGCTCACGCCAATCACCTGAAAGGCAACAGCAACGCCCGTGTTCGTCTGGAAGGCCATACCGATGAGCGTGGTACCCGCGAGTACAACGTAGCGCTGGCTGAGCGTCGTTCCAAGGCAGTTGAGCAGTTCCTGCGTGTTCAGGGTGTTTCCGCTTCACAGATCACCACTGTCAGCTACGGCGAAGAAAAGCCGAAGGCACGGGGTTCTGACGAAATGGCCTACGCCCAGAACCGTCGCGTTGAGCTGAACTACACTGCAGGTCGTCCGTAACATACGATCGGCATCAGATCGGCATCAGGAGTACCGATATGAAGCGCCTGCTTACAGGCATTCTGATCGGCGGCCTGGCGGGGGGTGCGTTCGCGCAGCCCTCGACCGGGCCTTTGTCGGTTGAGGATCGCGTTTACCCGCGTCCCCAGACATCGACGCCGAGCCAGTCCCCGAATCAGCCATCCAGCGCTCCGGCTTCACAGCGAGGCAGCGGCGAGAGCCTGCCCGAAGGTGGGGTCATGATGCTGATGCAACAGATCAATGCGTTTGAAGGCGAAATCCAGCGCCTGGAAGGTATGATCGAGCAACTCCGGCACGAGCTGGACACCGCCCGAAGCGGTGAGCGCGAGCGATACCTCGACCTGGACACACGAATCAATGCCCTGGCGGAAGCCTCCATCGAGCAATCGGAACAGCAAAGTGCTGGTTCGACGGCGACGGATGGTGCCGGCGGGGATGCGGCAAGTGATCGAGCCGCCTATGGCGCAGCACGCGAAAAGTTGCTGGGCCGCCAGTTCCCGGAGGCGGGAAAGGCATTTGAGTCCTACCTGAAAGACTATCCCCGTGGGCAGTTCCGACCGTTTGCCCACTTCTGGCTGGGCGAGATCTATCGCAGCCAGAGTACGCCGGATCGGGACAAGGCCATGGCCCAGTTCCGCAAGGTTGTGGATGACTTTCCCGACCATAGCCAGGTGCCGGCAGCGCTCTACAAGCTGGCCACACTGGAAGCCGAGAGCGGCGATATCAATCGGGCCAAAGTGACGCTGAATCGCATCATTCGCCAGTTTGATGGCTCATCGGAAGCACGTCTTGCCCGTGGCATGCTGGAGCAGCTCGAGGGCGCCTGATCGTCGGGTGCGCCTCGGGCAGCGCCGTTGCTGAGGCGGCGCCCACCCTGTGCTAGAATCCGCCACCCCTGAGCATGCGGGCCTGACCTGTGGATCTGCGCATCACCGAAATCTTTCATTCTCTGCAAGGCGAAGCCCGTACAGTGGGCCGCCCGACGGTGTTCGTGCGCCTGACGGGCTGCCCGCAGCGCTGTGTCTGGTGTGACACGGAATACGCGTTTCAGGGCGGTGAGCGGTGGTCCCTGGACGCGGTGCTGGCCGATGTGGCCGGCCGGGGTGCGCGCTACGTCACCGTGACCGGCGGCGAGCCCCTGGCCCAACCCAACTGCCTGCCCCTGCTCAGCGCGCTGTGTGACGCCGGCTACGAGGTCAGCCTGGAGACCGGCGGCGCCATGGATATCAGCGGCGTCGATCCCCGTGTGGTGGTGGTGATGGACATCAAGGCGCCAGCCTCCGGCGAGCGACACAACAACCGGCTGGAGAACATCCCCCTGCTGAAACCGGCAGACCAGGTCAAGTTCGTGCTCGCTAACCGTGGCGATTATGACTGGGCGCGCATGCAGGTGGATCAGTATCGCCTGGCTGAACGTGTCGGTGATGTGCTGTTCTCACCGGTATGGGGACAATTGCCTCCGGCGGATCTCGCCGCCTGGATACTTGAAGACCGTTTGCCGGTGCGCTTCCAGATGCAGCTGCACAAGCTGCTCTGGGACGATGCCCGCGGACGTTGAGCGCGTGGACGTTATCGGGAGAGTGCTGATGAAAAAAGCCGTGGTGCTGCTGTCCGGCGGCCTGGATTCCGCCACCTGCCTGGCCCTGGCGCTGAAGGCCGGCTATCAGGTGCATACCCTGGCCTTCGACTACGGCCAGCGTCACCGGGCGGAGCTGCTGGCTGCCGAACGCGTGGGCCAGGCGCAGGGTGTGGCCAGCCATCGTGTCATTCGTCTGGATCTGGGCGCTATCGGTGGCTCAGCGCTGACCGATGCCTCACTGGCAGTGCCGGAAGAGGAGGGCGAGGGTATCCCGATCACCTATGTACCGGCCCGCAATACGGTCTTCCTGTCACTGGCCCTGGGACTCGCCGAGGTGCTGGACGCGGCGGCCATCTATATCGGCGTCAATGCGGTGGACTACTCAGGCTACCCGGATTGCCGCCCCGCCTTCATTGATGCCTTCCGCGAACTGGCCGCCCTGGCCACCCGAGCCGGTGTGGAAGGCCATGGTCCGCTCATCGAAACGCCATTGCTGACCCTGAGCAAGGCAGACATCATTACCACGGGCACCGGGCTGGGGGTGGACTACAGCCTGACAGTGTCCTGCTATCAGGCAGACAACGAGGGACGCGCCTGCGGCCGTTGTGACAGCTGTCGCCTGCGCCGCGCCGGTTTCGTGGATGCGGGGCTTGCTGATCCGACCCGTTATGTCCCCTGAACAACAAAATCCACATTTCCCCTTGTAACGCGGCAAAATATTAGTATCATTTGCGCCTCTTCGAAGGGCCGTTAGCTCAGCGGTAGAGCAGTTGGCTTTTAACCAATTGGTCGATGGTTCGAATCCATCACGGCCCACCAAATCAGAACGCCTCGGCAACCATGCCGGGGCGTTTTTGTTTGCCTCCCTTCTTGCTTGCTGCCTCCCTTGCCCTTCACAACCTGATCACACCCTGTACAAGTAATATTGGCTGTACAGCTTTTGTGAAGATCAAATGGAAGGTGGTGTGTGGCCAGATCCCGCAGGACAGACAGCGACGTATCTCAGGCGGGGCAGGCCCCGGCGCGGATACCCGTGGGCATCAGCGCCTGTCTGACCGGGCAGGCGGTGCGTCATGACGGCGGTCACAAGCACTCCCGATACTGCACCGAGGTGTTGTCGCGCTGGTTTGCCCTGCGCCCGCTGTGCCCCGAGGCAGGGGCGGGGCTTGGGACGCCGCGGGCGGCCATACGTCTGGAGCAATCCGGCGCAAGCCAGAGCGGTGGCAGCGCCGAAGCTCACCTGTCAGAGCCCGCACGGCTGCCCGTAAGACTGATAGCACCACGGGATCGCAGTGACCATACCAATGCGTTGCATCACTGGATTGACGGTCAGGACGACCTGCTGGCGGGCCTGCGCGGCTTCATTCTCACAGCCAAGTCTCCCAGTTGCGGTATGGCGCGCATTCGGGTGTACAACCCGGCGGGGCAGGTGTTGCGCCGCGACGCCAGTGGTCTGTTCGCCCATGCCCTGATGACCCGCTATCCGCTGATGCCAGTGGAAGAAGCGGCACGTCTCAACGACGCTGGCCTGCGGGAAAATTTCATCGAGCGGGTCTTTGTCTATGACGACTGGTGCCAGCTGTCCGCCCGGGGGATCAGTCGCGCCGGTTTGCTGGCGTTCCACACCCGGCACAAGTTACAGCTCCTGGCGCACTGCCAGCAGGGTTACCGCGAGCTGGGGCGTCTGTTGTCGGATCTGCGCGTTGAAGACATCCACGTCCTGGCAGCCGAGTACATCGCCCGTGTCATGCACGTCATGGCACAGCCCGCGTCTCGGGGCGCCCATGTCAACGTCATGCAACATATGCTCGGGTACTTCCGTGGCCGTCTTGATGCGGGGCTGCGCGAGGAAGTGCAGGCGCAGATCCAGGCGTATCAACGGGAAGAAGTGCCTCTTGTGGTGCCGCTGACATTGCTGCGCCTGATGCAGCGCAGGGCGCCGGATGCCTGGCTTGCAGGCCAGCATTACCTGGCGCCGTATCCCGATGCCCTGGGCCTGAGGAATCAGCTGTGACCCCCGCCACAGACGAGTTGCTGCCAATCAGTGTGGTGGGCGCGCTGACCGGCGTGAACCCGGTGACGTTGCGCGCCTGGGAGCGTCGTTATGGTCTGCTGCTGCCGCACCGGACTGCCAAAGGCTACCGCCTCTATAGTGGTACGGATGTGGCCAGGGTGCGGGAGATCGTCAGCTGGCTGGAAAAGGGCGTGGCCATCAGTCGGGTCCGCCTGTTGCTGGACAGCGCGGCTGCGGAGGCAGGGCAGGTTGCCGGCCACGTGGCCCAGGACTGGCAGGCGGCGCTGGATGCCGGCATGGAGGCGGCGCTGGCGCTGGATGTGCGTCGCCTTGAGCAGCAATTCAATCAGCTGGCCGGTGACTATCCGCTGTCCCAGCTGCTGGCGTGCTGGGTGGATCCCCTGAGCGCACGGCTGCCGGGCGCCAGTGCCTCGGACAGTGCCCGGCCGTTGCCGGGCGCGGTGACTGCCAGGGTGGTGTTTGAAGGCTTTCTGCAGAACAAGCTTGCGGCGCGCCTGCTGGCCGCTGCCCGACGCCCCGGGCGGGAGCCCCGTTGGGCGGTGTTGCCTGCGGCAGACGGCGCCGAACGGGAAGCCTTGATGCTTGCCGTATTGTGCGCTGAGGCGGATCTGCCGGTGTTGTTGTTGCCGACACCGCTGCCCGCAGACGAACTGAGTCTGCTCGGCAGCCGCGCTGATGTCGCCGGAGTGTTGCTGGTGTTGCCGCCCGGGCTCTCCACCACCTTGCTTGAACGGCGCCTGGGTGCGGCGCGCCGTCATCTGACGGACAGATTGTTTGCCTGCGGTGACGGGTTGCTCACCCTGTCGCGCATACCCTCTGGCGTCCTGCCGCTGACCGGCCCGCGGCAGCAGATCATCAATAGCCTCAGTGCCATGTCGACAAGTGCCAAGTCCACAAGTGCCATGGCCACCAAGGCAGCTAACCGACAAGACAGCAAGGAGCAGGCATGACCGCCCTGGTGTGGTATCGCAACGACCTTCGCGCCCGCGACCATCAGGGCCTGAGCGCTGCCCTGGGCAGCGGGCAACCGGTGCGTGCCGTGTATCTGTTGAGCCCCGGCCAATGGGACCGGCATCAGGTTGCGCCGATACGGCGCTGGTATGTGCTGTCCTCCCTGCGCGAGCTTGGCGAGACCCTGGGCAAGCTGGGCATACCGCTGGATATTGTGCCCTGCGAGACGTTTGACGAGGCGCCTGAGGTGCTGGCGACCTATTGCCGCAGTCATCAGATCAAGGCGTTGTATTGCACCCGTGAATACCCGCTCAACGAGCTGCGCCGCGACCGCGCTGTGGCCGACGCTTTGCGCCCGCTGGGCGTCACGTTGCAGGGGTATGACGACGCTGTGGTGGTGCCACCCCGGGCACTGAAAACAGGGCAGGGTACGCCCTATACCGTATTTACGCCGTATCGCCGCCGCTGGGATGCGTGCCTTGCCGAGGCACCGCCGACCATGCCGGCGCCACCGAAAAGACCCGCCGGCGCCGCGCCGGTGGCATTCGATGTCGGTGTGCTGGACAAACATGAACGGTTGCTGGATCTGCCCGACACCCTTACACGCTTGTGGCAGCCCGGCGAAAAAGCCGCCCGGCAGCAGTTGCAGCATTTTGTCAGCGACCGCCTTGGGCATTACCGCCGGGATCGGGATTTTCCGGCATTGCCGGGCACCAGTCTGCTGTCCACGGCATTGTCTGCCGGCACCATCAGCCCGCTCCGGTGTGTGGTACTGGCACGGGCCTCGCTGGCTGAAGGTGGCAAGACTGGGGCTGACAAAGAGGGTGCCCACAAGGAAGGCGTAAGCACCTGGCTGAGCGAAATCGCCTGGCGTGATTTCTACCGCCAGATCATGGCCAATTTCCCGCACCTGGCCTGGGGCGCGCCGTTCCGCCCGGAGACCGGTTTCGTGCAGTGGTCCCGCGATGAAGCGCTGTTCCAGGCCTGGTGTGAGGGCCGCACCGGCTATCCCCTTGTTGATGCGGCCATGCGACAGCTCAACAGCACCGGCTGGATGCATAACCGTTTGCGGATGGTCAGCGCCATGTTCCTGAGCAAGAACCTGTTTATCGACTGGCGCTGGGGGGAAAGCTACTTCATGCAGCAGTTGATGGACGGCGACTTTGCGGCCAACAACGGCGGCTGGCAATGGAGCGCCTCCACCGGCACCGACGCGGCACCTTATTTCCGCGTGTTCAGCCCGGTGCGTCAGAGCGAACGCTTTGACCCGGATGGCACCTTTATCCGCAGCCAGGTTCCCGAGCTGCGTGACCTGCCCGGCAAGCAGATTCATCAACCCTGGAAGTCGCCCCTGCTGGCTGCGGCATATCCCGCGCCGATAGTGCCCCTGGATGGCGTGCGCGAGCGTGTGACGGCGGCGTTCAAGGCGGCAAAACAGATTCATGATGCCGCCGGGGCCTCCTCCTGATGGCTGAAAGACAAATAAAGAGAGACGAATGAGATGAAAAAAATTGCCATCATCGGTGCCGGTATCAGCGGCCTTACAGCAGCGTATCTGCTGGGGCGTCGCCACGCTGTCACCTTGTTCGAAGCAGAGCCTCAGCTCGGTGGGCATACGCATACCGTGAGCGTGAAGCGCCCCCATGGCGATTACGACGTCGATGTCGGCTTTATTGTCTTCAATGATCGCACCTATCCCAATTTCAACAAGCTTATGGCGCAGATCGGTGTGGGCCGCCAGGACACGGAAATGGGCTTTGCCATCAGCTGCGAGCGCACCGGCCTGGAATACTGCGGCCGGAACACGGCGGGCGTGTTTGCCCAGCGGCGTAACCTGTTGTCGCTGCCGCACTGGCGCATGATTCGCGACATATTGCGCTTCAACCGCGAAGCACCGGCGCTGCTCGAACATGACGACGGTGAAATGCCCCTGGGGGACTATCTGCGCCGCGAGGGCTACAGCGAACGTTTCATGAGCCATTACATCCTGCCCATGGGCGGCGCCATCTGGTCCTGCAGCGAGAAACACATGGCGGATTTTCCGGCGCGTTTCTTCATTCGCTTCTTCGACCACCATGGCCTGTTGAGCCTGAAAAACCGCCCCCAGTGGCATGTGGTACCTGGTGGATCTTCCCGTTATCTGGACAAGCTGGTGCCGGCGATCAATGCGGACATTCGTGTCGCGACACCGGTGCAGGAAGTGCTGCGCGGCGACGACGGGGTGACGGTCGTCAGTGCGGCGGGACGCGAGCAATTTGATGAAGTGGTGTTTGCCTGCCACAGCGATCAGGCATTGGCGTTGCTGGGCGATGCCGATGAACAGGAGCGGCGTCTGCTGGCCGATATCCCGTACCAGGACAATGATGTGGTGCTGCACACGGATACCCGACTTTTGCCGCGCAGCAAGCGGGTCTGGTCCAGCTGGAATGCCTTGCTGCCGAAGCAGCCCGGTGACCGCATCCAGGTCACCTACAACATGAATATCCTGCAGGGCATCGACGCACCGGAGACATTCTGCGTGACGCTCAATGCAACCGATCGTATCGATCCGGTAACGATTATCAGCCGCCACAGCTTTTCTCACCCTGTTTTCACCCCGGCAGGGATAGCCTCGCGGCAACAGATTGAAGCAGACAACGGGCGCAACAAGACCTGGTTCTGCGGCGCCTGGTGCAGGAACGGTTTTCACGAAGACGGTGTGGTCTCTGCATTGAAGGTTGCCGAAGCATTCGGAGAGCAGTTGTGACCCTCCGCCACGGCATATACCAGGGCAAGGTCTGGCACGAGCGGAAGACGCCGGTGGTGCACCGCTTTACCTACCCGTTATGGCTGATGGCGGTGGATGTAGACGATGTGGACGGGCTGCTGGCGGGCCACTGGGCCTGGGGTCGCCGCTGGCGCCCTGTCGTGGTGCGTGACAGGGATTACCTCGGTACAGGCAGTGCGACCAGGGGTGCAGCGGATGCGTCGCTGGGGGCACGGGTAAGGGCCAAAGCCGCTGAGCTCGGTCTGGACTGGCACCGGGGCCGCATTCTGATGTTGGCGCAGCCGCGCATATTCGGCTGGTTGTTCAATCCGATCGTGCTGTATTGGCATTTTGTCGAGGATCAGCCAGACCAGGTCATTGCCGAAGTCAGCAATACCCCCTGGCATCAGACGCACTGGTACCCGCTGCGGCTTGTTGCCGGGCGTGAAGGCGGCTTCACGGTGGAGGATGACAAGGCCTTCCACGTGTCGCCTTTCATGGGCATGGACATGCAGTACCACTGGTTCCTGAAAATGAATGACGCCAGCATCACGGTACGTATCGAAAACTGGCAACAGGACGAAAAGATTTTCACGGCAGGTCTGACCCTGACAGGTCAGCCAGCCACAGCGAAAACGATGGGGCAGGTGATCCGTCGGTTTGGCTGGCAGAGTCTGCGCGTGAGCGCGGGCATATATGCCCAGGCCTTTCGGCTGTGGCGCAAGGGTGTACCGTTTCACGGCCATCCGGAAAAACAGTGATCGAGCGGAGATAGAGATGGGCATGCTTAAACTTCAGGACACAGGCTCGTTGCCGGATACCGGCGTGCTTGACCGCATTGCGCGGCGATTTGTGCTGAAGACGCTGGGGCGTTTCCCCGTCGGGCGTCTGTCCATCACCGAGCCGGACGGCAACACGGTGGTGCTGGGCGATGGTGAGCCTGCTGCCAGTATCGACATTCTCGACTGGCGAACCTATCGCATGCTGTTTACCGGCGGTTCCCTGGGCGCGGGGGAGTCTTATATGGAAGGCCTGTGGCGCAGTGACAACCTGTCGCTGGTGGTGCAGTTCTTCGCCGCCAATATCGAGCCGATGCAGGATCTGGAGAATGGCGCTGCACGCCTTGCGCGGCCCATTATCCGCTTGCTGCACAACATGAACCGCAACTCCATCACTGGCTCCCGGCGCAATATCTCTGCCCACTATGACCTGGGTAACGATTTCTTCCGCCTGTTTCTCGACGAAACGATGATGTATTCCAGCGCCATTTACGCCAGCCAGGAAATGACGCTCGACGAAGCAGCCGTGCACAAGCTCGACGTGATCTGCAAGAAGCTGCAGCTCGGCCCGGAAAACCATCTGCTGGAAATTGGCACCGGCTGGGGCGGTCTGGCGGTGCATGCGGCCCGTCACTATGGCTGCCGTGTCACCACCACCACCATCTCCCGCGAGCAGCACGCGTTTGCCTGCCAGCGTGTCAGCGAGGAGGGGCTGGAAGACCGCATCACCGTGCTGGATCAGGACTATCGGCTGCTGGAAGGCAAGTACGACCGGATCGTGTCCGTGGAGATGATCGAGGCGGTGGGGCATCAATACCTGAACAACTATTTCGGCAAGCTGGATGAACTGCTCACCGACGATGGCCTGATCCTGTTGCAGGCGATCACCATTCCTGACCAGCGTTATCACTACGCCATCAAACACGTGGATTTCATCAAGCGCTACATCTTCCCCGGTGGCTTCCTGCCCTCCCTGCGGGTGATGTTCGACAAGTTCTCCCGCAATACGCGTATTACCCCGGTGGATGTCCACGATATTGGCCTGGATTACGCCCGCACCCTGGCTGACTGGCGCGAGCGCTTCAGCGCTGCCAGCCAGCAGGTGTCCGCCATGGGCTTCGACATGCGGTTCCAGCGTATGTGGGAGTACTACCTCTGCTACTGCGAAGGCGCGTTCCGCGAGCGAGCGATCAGCACCGTGCAGATGTTGGGGGCGGGGCACGGCTTCCGTCCTTCTGCGCTGTCAGGGGGCAAGATACCCCGCGTTGGCGACTGACACCTGAACTGCCCCCTTGCCGCTGGCAGGGGGTACCTTCACCTGTGTTATCATGAAGATTCCGAGGTGCCCATAAAGCACCGCCCACAGCGGAACGTGGCGCCCGGTGGGCAAGGTATTGCCGGGTGCCCTGCGTCAACTTGTCTGGAAGGGAAGCACACTTCCCCGATATGCCCATGACTGCACAGGCCATAGAACTGGTTCGTGAGCACCTTGACCGTATTCACCCGGCCGCAGAGCTTGATGATGCCCAGCGGAATAACTTTCGCGAGCGTATCAAGGCATTGTTGCAGAAACGTGATGCGGTGCTGGTCGCCCACTACTACACCGACCCGGAAATACAGGCTCTCGCCGAAGAGACCGGCGGCTGTGTTGCCGACTCCCTGGAGATGGCGCGGTTCGGCAAAGAGCACCCGGCATCGACGCTGATCGTGGCCGGTGTGCGTTTCATGGGCGAAACCGCCAAGATTCTCAGCCCCGAAAAGCGGGTCTTCATGCCCTCCCTGGAAGCGACCTGCTCGCTGGATCTGGGTTGCCCGGAAAAGGCCTTTGCGGAGTTCTGCGATGCCCATCCGGATCGCACCGTGGTGGTCTATGCCAATACCTCTGCCGCCGTGAAGGCGAGGGCGGACTGGGTGGTGACGTCCAGTATCGCCGTCGAGCTGATTGAGCATCTTGACCGGCAGGGCGAGAAGATCATCTGGGCGCCGGACAAGCATCTCGGCGACTACGTGACCCGCCAGACGGGCGCAGACGTGCTCTGCTGGGACAGTGCCTGCATCGTGCACGAGGAATTCAAGGCCCGTGGCGTGCTGGACCTGCGCGAGGCCTATCCGGATGCGGCGGTGCTGGTACACCCGGAATCACCGCAGTCCGTGGTCGAGATCGCGGATGTGGTGGGCTCTACCTCGCAACTGATCAGGGCAGCGGTGGAGCTGCCGAACCAGACGCTGATCGTGGCCACGGATCGCGGCATTTTCTACAAGATGCAGCAGCTTGCGCCGGGCAAGACGTTCATTGAAGCACCGACGGCGGGCAGTGGCGCGACATGCCGCAGTTGTGCCCATTGTCCGTGGATGGCGATGAACGGGCTGGAAAACATGTGCCGGGTGCTGGAAGACGAGCAGGGCGCTGGCCAGGAAATCTTTGTTGACCCGGAGATTGCCCGCAAGGCCATGGTGCCGCTGGATCGCATGCTGGCATTCGGTGCCTCGATCGCGCCGCGCTGAGCCGCGCGACAGACCAAAAAAAGCCCCCGTTTCCGGGGGCTTTTTTGTGCGTTAACAAACTGAAGAACTCAGTTGGTTGCTGCAGTACGGCGTCGGCGCTGGCTGTTGCCCGGGCGGGCGCCAGTGGTGTTGCCGGATGCAGGACGGCCGCTGCCGCCGCCGGGGCGACGCTGACCGTCACCGCGCGGTGCACCGGCAGACTGACCACTGCGCTGACCGCCACGATTGGCGCTGTTGCCACCGCCTGAGCGACCGCCGCCACCCTGGCGCTGGCGACCGTTCTGGATCGGCTCGGGCTTGATACGCGGATCGGGTTCGAAGCCAGGCAGGATTTCCTCTTCCAGCTTGCGGCCGATGAGCTTCTCGATGCCGGACAGCAGTCGGTTCTCGTCGACGCAGACCAGGGAGATCGCCTCGCCAACGGAGCCGGCACGGCCGGTACGGCCGATGCGGTGTACATAGTCCTCGGCCACGTTGGGCAGCTCGAAGTTGACCACATGGGGCAACTCGCTGATGTCGATGCCGCGCGCAGCGATATCCGTGGCGACCAGCACTTGCAGCTGACCTGCCTTGAATTCACTCAGGGCGCGGGTACGGGCTGACTGGCTCTTGTTGCCATGGATCGCCATCGCCGTGATGTCCTGCTTGGACAGCTGTTCTGCCAGACGGTTGGCCAGATGCTTGGTCCGTGTAAAAACCAATACCTGATACCAGTTGTGGCGAATGATCAACTCGGCCAGCAGCTCACGTTTGCGCTCCCGGTCGACACGGTAGACTTTCTGGGAGACCGTTTCGGCGGTGGCGTTGCGGCGTGCCACTTCAATCAACGCCGGCTTGTTCAGCAGGCCGTCAGCCAGTGTCTTGATCTCCTCGGAGAAGGTCGCAGAGAACAGCAGGTTCTGACGGCCGCCCGGCAGGAGTTTCAGGACCCGGCGAATGTCATGGATGAAACCCATGTCGAGCATGCGGTCGGCTTCATCCAGCACCAGAATTTCGACACCGGAAAGATCCACTGTGCCCTGGCGGGCGTGGTCCAGCAGGCGGCCGGGGCAGGCCACCAGGATATCAATGCGTTTTTTCAGGCGATCCACCTGCGGCTGCATGCCGACGCCGCCGAACATCACCATGGAGTTGATATCCAGGTGGCGGCTGTAGGTGCGTACGGACTCTTCCACCTGAGCAGCAAGCTCGCGGGTGGGCGCCAGAATCAGCGTGCGGATCTTGCCGGGTTTACGGGCCGGCTGGGTGGTCAGGCGTTGCAGGATCGGCAGGGTAAAGCCTGCGGTCTTGCCCGTGCCGGTCTGGGCACCGGCGAGCAGATCGCCACCTTCCAGCACGGCAGGAATGGCCTGGCGCTGGATCGGGGTAGGAATGTCATAGCCTTGCTCACGCACGGCACGCAGGATGGCATCAGAGAGGCCAAGTTCAGAAAAAGACATGTTGCTCCGGGAAAATATTGAGCGCCTGTCGCTGCGTTGAGGACCAGTCACAGGCGTGGAAAAATAGGGGTGTCGCAGAAGGCGGGGTGTCGCTGACTGGTCGCGACGTCGAGCATGGTACAGTGATTCGCGCTGCGCCACCAGCTAAACCGCTCTGGCAGCAAAAACCGCTCTGGTCCTCAGAAGCGTTCGTTGGCGAGCCGTTCCATGTCCTGCAGCCGTGCCCGCACCTGGCTGTGCATGGCAAAGCGCTCACGGCTCTGGTTCAGGGCAAAGCGCATCTGCTCCAGGCCGCGATCTTCCTGGCCGATGGCGAACAGATATTCGCCGCGGGCCTGGTGCGCGCGCGCGCGGTCGCCTTCCTTGCCCCAGGCATCCGCCAGCATGTTCCATAACTGGGGGTCCTGTCGTTTAAGCAACATGCGATCTATCAGGGTGCGGGCTTCTGCATACTCCCCCTGCGCAATCAGGTTACGTGCCAGCATCACGGATGTGGCGTAGTTGCCGGGCATCAGGTCCAGCACTTCACGCAGTATCGTGATGGCTTTCTCATGATCGCCACGTTGTTCGGCGACTTCTGCCAGCGCCAGGCGATACCAGAACTGATTGGGGTCGTGCTCCATCAGCTGTTTGAGCGTGGATTCGGCCAGGTCATACTGCCGGGCGCGCATGGCGCTCATGACCAGACCAAAGCCTGCGGCCTGCTGGGCGATGCTGCGACCCCCTTCATAGCGTCCGCGAAAATGCGCCAGCGCCTGTTGCGGGTCGCTGATGAAGGCCGCTTGTGTGCGGGCGCGAATCAGGTCGAATTCCGGCGTGCTGCGCATCGGTGGGCGGCTCAGGCTTTCTGCCCGGTTGCGGCTGTCAGCGATCCGCGTTTCGGTGACCGGGTGGGTGAGCACGAATTCCGGGGGGGAGCCGGCATACTGCCGACTGCGGGCCATGCGCTCGAAGAAGCGCGGCATGGCGTGGGGGTCCATGCCTGCATTGACCAGTGTCTGCATGCCGACGCGATCCGCTTCACGCTCGTGATGTCGGGAGTAGGCCAGTTGGGACTGAATCGCGGCAGCCTGGCTGGTGGCGATGCCGGCCATCCCGGCCTGGGCATCACCGGCGATGGCCACCGCCAGGCTGGCGAGCATGGCGGCCAGCATGGCCTGGTTCATACGTCGGCTGTCGGCATAACGGCGGGTGAAGTGGCGCTGGCTGACGTGGGCGATTTCGTGGGCGATGACGGCAGCCACTTCATCTTCACTTTCGGCATTGAGGAATAGACCGGCATTCAGGCCGATCACGCCGCCGGGCACGGCGAACGCGTTTATTTCACGATTGTTGACCACCACAATGGCCAGGTCAGGCTCTGACAGATCACTGTGGGAGGCGAGTCGATAGACCAGGTGCTCCACATAGTCCTGCACCAGTGGGTCCTGGAGAATGGGCGCCTGGCTGCGCAGTCCGCGCAGCCAGGCGCGGCCCAGGCGATTTTCCTGTTCCGGGGTCAGGATATTGCCGGTAGGATCGCCCAGATCCGGCAGATTGTGCGGGCTGGCGGATGCGCCGGCCGCAGTGAGGATGGCCAGCAGTATCAGCGGCAGCAGTGAGGCGTAAAAACGCCGTAACTGTGTCAAAGTGATCTCCTGTTCGTGACATCCATCAGTACTATCCATGAGTATAATGTACCTGCGCCTCGGCGTATCTCTGTGAATCGACCCGAAAGGCGGTACCGTGACAAGTAGCCCTCACATGACAGGTAATGGCCCCGGGGGTTCGGGGCTTCTGCAGACGCTCCCCGGGTCTGACAGCCAGCTGGACGCCCGGCATCTGCGCTGTCCGATGCCCTTGCTCAAGACACGCCAGGCGCTGCGTGCCCTGGCGCCGGGTCAGACATTGCTGGTTCGCGCCACGGATGTCGGGGCGCGCCGGGACATCCCCGCTTATCTGAGACAGTCCGGACATGAACTGGTTCGCAGTTCTGATCCGGCCACCGAAACTGATGACGAAATCTGGTTCCTGATCCGAGTCGTTGATAACGATGCCGAGACAGATGCTGAGGGAGACAACTAGATGATGGATGTGATCAGGAATTGGTTCCGCGCCTATTTTTCCGATGAAGAGGCGGTGTACCTGTTTTTCCTGCTGGCTGGCGGGCTCCTGGTGATCCTGTTCTTCGGCGGCATGCTGGCGCCGGTGCTGACGGCGCTGGTACTGGCCTATCTGATGCAGGGGCTGGTCGCGACGCTGATGCGCTGGGGCCTGCCGGAAAAAGTGTCGGTGGGGCTGGTGTATCTGTTGTTTGTCGGCCTGCTGGTGGCCACCCTGGTGATACTGCTGCCGGTGGTGTGGAAGCAGACCGTGAACCTGATTCAGGACCAGCTGCCCCGGATTCTGAACAACAGCGAGCGCTGGTTGCGGGAGTTGCCCGCGGCCTACCCGGAAATGATTTCCATGCGTCAGGTCGACACCATCGTCGAGCTGGCCCAGCGTGAACTGGCCAATGCCGGGCAGGCGGTGCTGTCCCTGTCGCTGGCCACCATACCCAGTATTGTCGATGTGATGATCTTTGTGGTGCTGGTGCCGCTGTTGGTGTTTTTCTTCCTCGTGGACCGCGAGCGGTTGATGAGCTGGAGCGGTTCGATGCTGCCGGACCGGCGCCGGGTGTTGTCCAATGTCTGGAAAGAGATGGATCAGCAGATCGCCAACTATGTGCGGGGCAAGGCCATTGAAATCCTGATTGTCGGCGCCACCAGCTATATAGCGTTCAAGCTGCTCGGGCTTAACTACGCGCTGTTGCTGGCGGTGCTGGTGGGGTTGTCGGTGGTGATTCCCTACATCGGCGCCACGGTCGTCACCATTCCGGTGGCGGCGGTTGCCTGGGTGCAGTTTGGCTGGGGCGGTGAGTTTGCGCTGGTGATGGCGCTTTACGGTGTGATCCAGTTTCTGGATGCCAACGTGCTGGTGCCGTTCCTGTTTTCCGAGGCCGTCAACCTGCATCCGGTGGCTATCATTACGGCAATACTGTTCTTCGGCGGTCTGTGGGGCTTCTGGGGGGTGTTTTTCGCCATCCCGCTGGCGACCCTGATCAAGGCGGTGCTCTACGCCTGGCCGCGAAATCAGGACTCGCCCATTGTGACGGAAGAGGGGCAGCCCGAGGTCTGACTCGGGCTGCGTCCGGTTGATTCAACTGGCTGACAGGGCCTGGACGGCGTCCAGCACGGCTTCGGCGTGGCCCTTGACCTTCACCTTGCGCCATTCCTGCCGTAGCGTGCCGCTGGCATCAATCAGAAAGGTGCTACGCTCGATCCCTTCAAATTCACGGCCATACATTTTTTTCAGTTTGATCACATCGAAGAGGCGGCACAGGGTTTCGTCTTCATCCGAGATGAGCTCGAACGGGAAGCCCTGCTTGTTCTTGAAGTTCTCATGGCTTTTCATGCCGTCTTTCGAGATACCGAAAATCTCGCAGTCTGCCTGCTGGAATGCATCGTAGAGGTCGCGGAAATCGCCGCCTTCCGTGGTGCATCCGGGGGTGCTGTCCTTGGGATAGAAGTACAGCACGACATGGCGGCCTTTCAGGGCGCTGGACTGGATGGTCTGGCCACCGGTGGCGGGGGCAGAGAATCGGGGAACGGGTTTGTCCAGTTCGGCGGTCTTGCTCATGTATCACTCCTTGACGGTTGTCGGATTCGGGTGATGCTCCGGTCGCAGTGTTGATGGCCTGTACTTGATGTTCAGTGGCGTGTTTCAGTGCCGCCGGGGCTGCATGGTGGCGTCCAGATTGCGTTGTTCGCAAAGATCGAGGAACTCATCGCGCAAACGGCTGACGGATTCTTCAGCGGGTACGTTCAACGTGATGTGAAGACTGAACATCGGGGTGCCGGTATGGGGCGCGGCATAGGTGCCGGTGGTCAGGTCATTGATGTTGATGCCGCGACTGGAGAAGAACTGGGCTATCTCATGCACGATGCCGGGATGATCCATCGCCACAACCTCGACCTGGTAGGGCAGGGCGCTGGCCCGCCCGTCGGGGCGTCGGGTGCGGCGCAGGGTAATGGTCAGGTCCAGTGACTGCTCCAGCTCTGGCGCGGCGGCCTCCAGCTGTGACAGCGTGGCGTCACTGCCGCTGACCAGCATCAGCACGGCAAATTCGCCGCCCAGCACGGTCATGCGGGAGTCCAGAATATTGCCCTCGCGCTCCAGTACCGCACCGGTCAGTGCCTTGACAATGCCCGGGCGGTCGGAACCCAGCGCGGAAATAACGATCAACTGTTCCATAGTGATGTGTCCAGACAGAAGGTGCATGTAAGGGTTCTGATGGTCAGTGTACCCTCGCGACCGCCGGGCCTGAAGCGGCATGGCACCTGTGCGTGCCCTTGTACGGGCCCCGGTTCGTGGCTGTTGTCGCCGGTCAGGGCGCCAAGTACCATATGGCGCCTCAGGCGGACTGGATGCCGCACCAAACTATACAGATTCTGTGACGCAACACCTGTGTGGCGTCTCAAGCCGGAGTAAATCGTGGACATTCGCGGCAGCATTGTAGCCCTGGTCACCCCCATGCATGCCGACGGTTCGGTGGACTGGGAGCGTCTGAAAAAGCTGGTCAACTGGCATGTGGAGCAGGGCTCTCATGCACTGGTTGCCGTGGGCACCACCGGGGAATCACCGACCATCGGTTTCGAGGAACACGATCTGGTGATCCGTGAGATCGTTGCGGCGGCCGCAGGGCGAATCCCGGTGATTGCCGGGACCGGCGCCAATTCCACCGACGAGGCCATCCGTCTGACCCGCTATGCCCAGCGCGCCGGTGCTGACGCCTGCCTGCTGGTGACGCCGTACTACAACAAGCCCACACAGGAAGGCCTTTACCAGCATTATCTGGCGATTGCCCGGGAAGTGGATATTCCGCAGATCCTCTACAACGTGCCCGGCCGTACCGCCTGCGACCTGCTCCCGGAAACGGTAGAGCGGTTGTGCAAGGTGCCGAATATCGTCGGCATCAAGGAAGCAACGGGCAACCTGGATCGTGCCCGCGAGTTGATGGAGCGCTGCAGTGCAGACTTCATGCTCTATTCCGGCGATGACGCCACAGCGATCGAATTCATTCTGATGGGCGGTCATGGCAATGTGTCCGTGACGGCCAACGTCATGCCTGCGACTATGGCTGCTGCCTGTGATGCGGCCCTGGCCGGCGATGCGGAAACAGCCCGCGCCCTCAATGCGCAAATGGCACCGCTGCATCAGGGCCTGTTTGTCGAATCCAACCCCATCCCGGTGAAATGGGCACTCCATGAAATGGGGCTCATTGACCGAGGCATTCGCTTGCCGCTGACGACCTTGTCAGGGCCGGCTCAGGAACGTTTACGGCAGATGCTGCGTGATTGCGGTCTGCTGGAGGTGAAATGAGAACTCTCTCTGTCGCGACACTGGCGACCGTCATGTCGGTAGTGATGTTCAGCGGTTGCAGCTGGATCCCGGACCGCACGCTGGTGTACCAGGAAGCCGAGACCTCGCCGCGCATGGAAGTGCCTGAGGGCATGTTCTTTTCCGGCTTTCAGGATGGTTTCCCGATCCCGGACGTAGACCAGCGTGTCACACCCTCGAGTGAGCGCTTCCGGCCACCGACGCCGCCGCAACTGGCGATTCTCGGGCGGGAAGACGATGCCGAGGCAGCGGCCTCCGTGGATCCCGGGCGTCTGAGCGCCATCATGGGCCGGGACGGCAATGGCTACCCGATCATCATGCTCAACACCCAGTTCGTCTGGGCGTGGGAGTACGTGGGCCAGGCGCTGGGGCGCACCGACCTGACCATCGAAGACCGTAACCGGGAATCAGGGATCTACTATATCCGTGTGCCGAGTAGCTATGGTCTGTCCGAACGGCAGGCGCAGCTCAAGCTCAGCCATACGGTGAATGGCATTCAGGTGGCCGTGCTGGATCGCCGTGGCACGGCGCTGGTCGCGCAGACGCCCGGACAAGCGATTCTCGAGCGCCTGAATAATGAGCTTTGAGCGGTACCCGGCAGGCAGGGTGACGTGAAGATTGCATCGCTCGGCAGTGGCAGCAAAGGCAACGCCACACTGGTGCAGAGCGGTGACACACTGGTGATGGTGGATTGCGGGTTCTCCCTGCGGGAGACCCTGGCACGGCTGGCGCGCCTGGGCACCGATCCGGCCCAGATCGGGGCGGTGCTGGTCACCCATGAACATGGTGATCATGTGAACGGTGTCCTGCCGCTGGCGCGGCGTCTCGGCATACCGGTCTACCTGAGTCACGGCACCGGCCGGGTGCTCGCCGAGCGTGACCGCTTCGACACCCGCGGCGTGGTGCTGCATGAAGTGAGGCCGGGCCGAACACTGTCTATCGGGGCCTTGACCGTCACACCGGTGCCGGTCCCCCACGATGCCCGGGAACCCTGCCAGTACGTCTTCGATGACCAACGGCGCAAGGCGGGTGTCCTGACAGATCTTGGTATGATTACCTCCCACGTGGTCGATGCTTACCAGGCGTGCGATGCACTGGTGCTGGAGTGCAACCACGACCGGGACATGCTGGCCATGGGGCATTACCCGATGTCGCTGAAACGACGAGTAGGCGGGCAGTGGGGACATCTGAACAACCGCCAGGCCGGCGAGTTGGTGGCCGAAATGGACCAGCCACGGCTGCAACATCTGGTGTTGTCGCATCTGAGCGCGGACAACAACACGCCGGAACATGCGCTGGCCGCCATGGCAGAGGCAGGGTTTGATGACAGGCAGCGGTTACGGGTGGCAAGTCAGGGTGACGGTTTCCCCTGGTTGACAGTGGAATGAGCAGAGCACAACTGATACGGGGCTGAGGCAACATGGAAAAACGTAAAGAGCTGTACTCCGGCAAGGCCAAATCGGTGTTCACCACCGATGATGAGAACCTCATGGTGCTGAGCTTCCGTGACGACACCTCCGCCTTCGACGGCAAGAGAATAGAGCAACTGGCGCGCAAGGGCGCGGTGAACAACCAGTTCAATGCCTTCATCATGGAAAAGCTGGCGGCCGCCGATATCCCCACGCATTTCGTGCGCAGGCTGTCGCCGAACGAGTCGCTGGTGAAGCGCCTGAGCATGATTCCGGTGGAGTGTGTGGTGCGCAATATCGCCGCAGGCAGCCTGTGTCGCCGGCTTGGCGTGGAAGAGGGTCTGGCGCTGAACCCGCCGACCTTCGAGATGTTTCTGAAGAATGATGCCCTCGGCGACCCGATGATCAACGAATACCACGTGCGCAGCTTCGGCTGGGCCGAGCCGGGCCAGATCGAACAGATGAAAGTGCTGACCTTCAAGGTCAACGAGATCCTCAAGCAGCTGTTTCTGGATGGCGGCATGCTGCTGGTGGATTACAAGCTGGAATTCGGCGTGGCGGATGGCGACATACTGCTGGGCGACGAGTTCAGCCCCGACGGTTGCCGCCTGTGGGATGCCGAGACCCGTGAGAAGCTGGACAAAGACCGCTTCCGTCAGGGGCTGGGCGGTGTGGTGGAAGCCTATGAGGAAGTGGGCCGCCGCCTGGGCATGACCTTCGAGTACTGACCCGAGTACTGTGAGCTCTCCCCACTATTCTGCGCTGACTTGCATTGCGTGCTGAATAGTGACAAAACAGTCAACCACCATGACTGGGCAGGGAGAGCCAGATGTTCCACATTCAGACCCTGAACCAGATCGCTGTCTGCGGTCTGGAGCGTTTTTCCCGCGAGCATTATGAAGTTGCCAGTGAATTCAGGCAGCCTGATGCGGTGCTGTTGCGCAGTCATGTGCTGGGTGCCGACGCCATCACCGCGGACCTCAAGGCGGTCGCCCGGGCCGGTGCCGGGGTCAACAACATCGACGTTCCCGCCTTTACGCAAGCCGGTATTCCGGTTTTCAACACGCCCGGTGCCAATGCCAATGCGGTCAAGGAGCTGGTGCTTGCCGCATTGCTGCTGGGCTCCCGTGGCGTGATGGAGGGCATTACCTGGGTGCGCGGGCTGGCCGAGCCGGACTCTGCGGCCTTTCACACCATTGTCGAGGCGGGCAAGAAGCAGTTTCGGGGTCAGGAACTGGCCGGGCGCACACTGGGCGTGGTCGGTCTCGGCGCCATCGGTTCACGGGTTGCCGAGATGGCCCTGGCCCTGGGTATGCGGGTGGTGGGTTATGACCCGGCGTTATCCGTGGAAGCGGCCTGGCGCCTGCCGAACCGCGTTGGCCGCATGGATAGCCTGGCTGCGCTGATGGCGCGCTCCGATTACATCACCCTGCACCTGCCGCTGTTGCCAGCGACCCGGCATCTGATCGGGGCAGAGGCACTCAGCGTGCTGCGCCCGGGCGCCTGCCTGCTGAATTTCGCCCGCGACGGCATCGTCGATGACGCCGCAGCGGTGGATGCCCTCAAGGCCGGCCGGCTGCGCACCTACCTGACGGATTTCCCCGGCCCGCACCTGCAGGGTGTGCCCGGCGTGATTGCCATGCCCCATCTGGGCGCCAGCACCGGGGAGTCTGAAGAGAACTGCGCCCGCATGGCGGCTGATCAGCTGATCGACTTCCTGGAGCATGGCAATATCGTCAACGCGGTAAACTTTCCGACGCTGGTGCTGGAGCGTAATGGCCCGCACCGGCTGGCCATCAGCAATCGCAACGTGCCGAAAATGCTGGGGCAAGTGCTGTCCGTGCTCGCTGATGCCGAATTGAATGTGGTGGATATGCTCAACAAGAGCCGGGATGACATTGCCTATAATCTGCTGGATCTGGAGACCGCCCCATCAACCGCAGTGCTTGATGCCATTGCGGCAGTTGAGGGTGTCATCAATGTGCGCCTGCTCCCCGCCGGTCCATAGAAGCTTGTCTTCCTGAGGACGGTTGCTCACAATACGGAGCAAACAACAATAACAACAAGCATGAGGTTTTCCTCCGTGATCCCTATACGTACTTTCCTGTTCGCCCTGTTGCTGGCGCCGGGTGCTCTGCTGGCGCCCGGGCAAGCCCGTGCCGAATTGCTGGTGGGCGCCGGATTTCTCAATGGCGTGGTTGGCCCCAATGTTGAATGGGCCTGGCGTCGCACCACCGCCTGGGTCTTGCCCGGTGCCCATATTGGCAGCCAGGGGTTCCAGGATGACGATCTGCGCTGGGTTATTGGCATGCGCCGGCGTCTGGATGGCGGCACAACCGTGACCAACGGCTTTTTCGGTGGTCTGCTGGCGGGAGATCTGGGGGGCGAGAAGAGCTATGAACGGCTCGGTCTCGGGGCAGAGCTGGGCCATCAGTGGGTTGGTAATCACCTCCGGCTGACCGTGAGTGGCGGACTGGGCGTGCTGCAGCCCCTGAACTGCTCGGATTACCGCAGTAGCAGCCAGTGTGAGACATCTGCCGCCCGTGAACGCCACAAGCTGGATGCAGAGCCTCAGCTCACACTGGGCGTCACGCTGGCCTTGCGTCGTTAGCAGGCTTCTGCGGCGCACCTTTCAGGCGCATCCGACAGCGTTGGGCCCGAAGTTTTGCACAGCATCTGAGCATATTTCATGAATGTGTCAACTTGCTTCTGTAACTCCTTGATTTTCTCGACCAAACCCCTAACTCATTGAAAAAATTGCTATTTATTGGTTGGGTACTTTTTCATCATTTAGCGGGGAGAGCCCCGATAACGGGCCTGGCGCGGGTTGCTCACACTATTACGCACATAGTTATCCACAGATTCTGTGGGTAACTTTTGTCTCCCCCTCCCTGCCTGTTCGGCCCGGCTCTTGCAGTGGCTTTTGTCATGGCTCTTTCTGTTGCTTTTTTGCCAGTGGGCGGCCCGATCACGCAACATTGTTGCCACTGTTCCCTGTCAGGGTTTGTAGTATAGTCGGACAGAATTTGCGCCAGAACACGGGCAAAACACAGAATTGTTGAACAAAAGAAGGGATGCCGGTGAGTTTCAAAGCCAATGACAGCTTGTCGGAACAGATCGCCCAGCATCTGGGGCGGCAGATCATACGCGGGGAGATGCTCCCCGGAGACAGAATCCAGGAGCTGCGTATCGCCGCAGAGCTGGAAGTCAGCCGTGGCTCCGTCCGTGAAGCGCTGCTGATCCTGCAACGCCGCCATCTTATCGATATCCTGCCGCGCCGTGGCGCGGTGGTGAAAGATCTCTCTGAAGCTCACGTGCGCAGCCTCTACGAGGTGATGCAGGTCCTGCTGGGGCTGGTCATCCGCAAGGCGATCAAGGTCATGAAGGAAGATGACCTGGATCCGTTCATCGAGTTGATTCATCTGTTGCAAGAGCAGGTGGAAGAACGCGAGACAGATCAGTTCTTCGACAGCAGCTTCCGCTTTTTCGAGCTCGCCTATCCGTTTGCACGCAACGATTTTGTGCAGGACATCCTGGATAACCTGCAACCGGCGATCCAGCGTGCGTTCTACATGGCGCTGCACATTGATCAGGACGAGATGAAGGAGTGCCTGGCGTTCTTCAAGGCGATCATCGAAACCATCTTCCGCCGGGATGTGCGCTCGGCGCTGGAGATCATCCGGGAATTTGCCGAGCACCAGTCCTCACTGGTGCAGGAGTCCATTGTGCGGGCGCGTCAGATCGAGGCCGCCTGGGGCAACCGGCGCAAGAAGTAGGGCATATGTCATGACGGTGTTTACTCACCGCCGCCATGCTCCAGCCACAGTAGCGTGCCGCCGATCACGGCAATCGGCATGATGACCAGATTGATCAGCGGCAGCATGGTCAGGCCGAGCACCAGTGAGCCGAAGCTGGTTACCAGGGCACGTTTGCGCCGCAAGCGCGCCAGCGTCTCGCTGAACGGCACGAGCCGGTTGTCGGCGCCATAATCAATGTACTGTACCCCCAGCATCCAGCCCGACCAGAGGAACCAGATCACCGGGGCGATCAGGTTCAGGCCCGGTATCAGCGACAGTATGCCCACCAGAATCAGCAGGAGCAGGGCGCGCCAGAGCCAGTACCAGGTCTTGCGCAGCTCGCGTTTGACGGTGCGCCAGGTCATGGCCGCCAGCCCCTCATCCGGCGGCGCTGTCAGCCCCAGGCGGGCGTGCTCCCGCTGATCCGTAGCGCTGGCCAGAAAGCCCATGAATGGCGCGGCGACCAGTTGCACCACATAGGTGAAGGTGCTGGCCATCAGCGCCAGCAGCAGGAGCCAGACCAGCAGTTGCAGCAGGCCGGCGAGCAGGCTGATCACCGGATTCAGGAATGCCAGCCAGCCTTCCAGCGCCCAACCGGAAAGCAGCGCGCTGACCCAGCCGGTGAGCGCACTGCCCAGCCACCAATAGGCGGTGCCGAACAGCAGTGCGTTGGCGAGCACGGGCAGGATCACCCAGGGCCGCAGGCCCGGGCTGAGGGCCAGGCGTGCTGACCGGCGCAGGATGTCCAGCGCCTCCCCGGGCGCACTCATCCGCGGTGCTCCTGGCGGCCTTCGGCGGGGGCGTGTCGGGGGACGTGTCGGGGGACGGGCGACCCGGCTCCGGGGGCGTTTCGCAAACCGGCATGGGAATGGGCTGGGGGCCAGGCGGGGCGCGGCCTGCAGGCGGCGAGTGGAGCGGGCAAGGGCAATCCTCGAGCAGCAGGTGGCAGTGGGTCCGTCAGGTGGTGCGCAGACCGCCGTGATAGCAGTGCGACATTAGTGTGCGGGCGCAATTTTATATACACTAGCCGTTTTTCGGGGCGCCATGAACAGGTGGTCGCGTCGGCGGGGTTTCATGCCTGCGATGGTCCCTGCGACTGGTCCTGCGATGGGCCCTGGCCTGCCCCGGAAAACAGGCGTGACGGATGCCCGCCTGGCAGAGCGATCTCATTGTTTTTTATACTGCTTTTTATACCCCAAGCGCCGCCGGACAGCGGTGCCAAGACAGGTCCATCACAGCTATGCGACTGAAAAGTATCAAGCTCGCGGGTTTCAAATCCTTTGTTGACCCGACAACGGCACTGTTTCCAGAGAATCTGACCGCAGTGGTCGGCCCCAACGGTTGCGGTAAATCCAACATCATCGACGCGGTGCGTTGGGTGATGGGTGAATCGTCTGCCAAGCATCTGCGCGGCGAGTCGATGACCGACGTCATCTTCAATGGCTCCAACGCGCGCAAGCCGGTGGCCCAGGCGTCCATCGAGCTGGTCTTCGACAACAACGAAGGCAAGATCGGCGGTGAATACGCGCGCTTCTCGGAAATCGCCGTGCGCCGCATGGTCAGCCGGGATGGTCAGTCCGCCTATTTCCTCAATGGCAGCAAGTGCCGCCGCAAGGACATTACCGACATCTTCCTGGGCACGGGTCTGGGCCCGCGCAGCTACGCCATCATCGAACAGGGCATGATCTCGCGCCTGATCGAAGCGAAGCCGGAAGAACTGCGGGTGTACATCGAAGAGGCCGCCGGCATTTCCCGCTACAAGGAACGGCGCCGGGAAACCGAGAACCGCATGCGCCGCACGCGGGAGAACCTGGAACGTCTGACCGATATCCGCGATGAGCTGGGGCGTCAGCTGGAGCGCCTCTCGCGTCAAGCCGCCGCAGCGGAAAAATACAAGCAATACAAGGAAGAAGAGCGCCAGCTGGGCGCCCAGGTGCGGGCCCTCCGCTGGCGCGCGCTCAATGCGCAGGTCGAACAGATCGAACATGTCATCCGTGAACTGGAAGTGGCGGTGGAAGCCCGTGTTGCCGAGCAGCGCCATGTGGATGCGGAGCTGGAGCGGCTGCGCGACAGCCACACGGATGTGCAGGACCGGTTCAACAAGGTTCAGCAGGAGTATTACGGGCTGGGCGCCGAAGTCGCGCGGCTTGAGCAGAGCATCCAGCACCAGCGCGAGCGCAAGCAACAGCTCAATGAAGAATTGATGCAGGTCGAGCAGAACTGGCGCGAAGCCAGCAGCCACCTGAGCACTGACGCCGAGCGTATTGCCGAACTGGACGAGAAGCTGGCGGAAGTGGAACCGCAGCTGGAAATGCTGCGAGAACAGGAGGCAGAAGCGGCTGAAGCACTGGCCATGGCAGAAGAAGCCATGCAGAGCTGGCAGCAGGAGTGGGAAACCTTCAACCACAGCTCGTCGGAATCCCGCCGCCGGGCCGAGGTGGAACAATCCCGCATTCAGCACCTGGAGACCTCCATCGAGCGTCTGTCCGATCGCACCGAGCGTTTGAGCAAGGAGCAGGGCAGCCTGGATGCCGGTCCGCTGGCGGAAGAAATGCGCCAGTTCGAGACTCAGCAGGCAGAACTGCGCGAACAGGTCGAAGAAGCCGAGATGCGCGCCGAGACGGTGCAGGAGCAGATCAGCACCATTCGCCGGGAAAACGGTGATCGTGGTCGGCAGCTGGACACTGATCGCGAGCAGTTGCAGAAGATGACCAGCCGCCAGGCAACGCTGAACGCGTTGCAGCAGGCAGCCATGGGCGACGACGGCAGTATCGGCGAATGGCTGTCGCGCCACGATCTGGATCAGAGCCCGCGCCTGGCAGACCAGCTCAGCGTTGAGCCGGGCTGGGAAAAAGCGGTTGAGGTTGTGCTGGGTGACGCACTGCAAGGTCTATGCGTTAACGGTCTGGAACAGGTGGAAAGCTGGCTGGGCGATCTGACCCAGGGGCGTATCTGCCTGCTGACACCGACCTCTGCGGCCAGCAGCGGTGCCCAGGGGCAGACGCTGGCAGCACTGGTCAGCGGCCCGGCGCCGGCGCAGCTGGGGCAGGTCTATGCCGTAGACACGCTCAGTGATGCGTTGGCATTACGCAGCCGCCTCGCTGCCGGCGAATCTGCGGTGACCCGTGATGGTATCCAGGTCGGCCCGGACTGGTTGCGTGTCGCCCGCGAGCAGGACCAGGAGGCCGGTGTACTGGCCCGTCGTCGCGAACTGGACGAGCTGGACGAGAAAATTCCCGAACTGGAAGCCCGCGTGGCAGCAACCCGCGAGGCACTGGATGCGGGTCGCGAACAGATTCAGGCGCTGGAGCAGGAACGCGAGGAAAGCCAGCGTCAGGCCAGCCGCATCAACCGGGAGCTGGGCGAACTCAATGCCCAGATCAGCGCCCGCCAGGTGCGCCTGGAGCAGATCACCATGCGCCGCGAGCGCCTGAGCCGGGAACTGGAAGAAAGCCGCGAGCAGCGTGAGCAGGAACAGGAACAGATCAAGGAAGCACGCGCCATCCTGGCAGAAGCACTGGATGCCATGGAGCAGGACAGCGGCCAGCGTGAGCAGCTGTTGTCACGCCGTGACAGCACCCGCGGCCAGTTGGATGAATGCCGCCAGAAGGCACGGCAGCAGCGGGATCTTGCGCACCAGCTGGCCATGGAAGTGCAGGGCGCGCGCACCCAGGCGGATTCGCTCCGCCAGGGCCTGGCGCGGCTGGATACCCAGGTCGCCATGCTGACCGAGCGCAAGGCGCAACTGGAGAAACAGCTCGACGAGGGCGACGATCCGGGTATCGAACTCAAGGGGCAGCTGGAAGAAAAACTGGAAATGCGACTGGAATCCGAGCATCGCCTGCAGGAAGTGCGTCGCGAGCTGGAAACCATCGATCACGAAGTCCGCAATCTGGACGGTCAGCGGCAGCAGTTCGAAAGCCAGGCCCAGGAAGTGCGCACTGCGCTGGACGGCAAGCGGATGCAGTGGCAGGAAATCAAGGTGCGCCGGACCACCGTGCAGGAACAGTTGCAGGAATTGCAGTTCGACCTCGATACCGTGCTGGCGAACCTCCCGGAGGATGCCGGCGAAGAGCAGTGGAACAGCGAGCTGGAAGCCATTGCCGCGCGTATCGGCCGCCTGGGTCAGATCAACCTGGCAGCGATTGACGAGTACAAGAGCCAGGCGGAGCGCAAGGAATATCTGGATCGGCAGAACGAGGATCTGGAAGACGCCCTGCGCACCCTGGAGAACGCGATCCGCAAGATTGATCGCGAGACCCGCACCCGCTTCAAGGAATACTTCGACCGCATCAACAAGGGCCTGCAGGAGCTGTTCCCGAAAGTCTTCGGTGGCGGGCATGCCTATCTCGAGCTGACCGGCGAAGATCTGCTGGATACCGGTGTGGCCATCATGGCGCGCCCGCCAGGCAAGCGTAACAGCACCATTCACCTGCTTTCCGGTGGTGAAAAGGCGTTGACCGCCCTGTCGCTGGTTTTCTCAATTTTTCAATTGAACCCGGCGCCGTTCTGTATGCTTGACGAAGTTGACGCACCGCTGGATGACGCCAACGTGGGCCGCTTCTGCAAGCTGGTGAACGAAATGTCCGAAGTGGTGCAGTTCATCTATATCACGCATAACAAGATCACCATGGAAATGGCACACGCACTGATGGGCGTCACCATGCACGAGCCGGGCGTGTCGCGGCTGGTGTCTGTGGATGTGGATCAGGCCGCTGAAATGGCCGCCATGTGACGGATGGCGATTGTGGTAGTGATTGGGGTAATCAAGACATGGAAGAGGCAATGATATGGGCCTGAATCTGGAGACCCTGGTTGGCATTCTGGTCATTCTGATCCTGCTGATCATGGCGGACGGCTTGCGACGGATGCTGCGTGAGCGGCAGGACAGCCTGCGCATGAAGATCGAGCCGCGCCGCCGCGACAATGAGGATGAGCCCCGCTCGGAACACAACCCCGAGCTGCCTTCGGGTGGCGCGCGGGTGGTGCAGCGTATGCTGGCCCAGCGCGCCGAGGCCGAAGCGGCAGAAGCCGCTGCAGCGCGCTCGGAAGAACGGGCGCGGCAGGCTGCACGCGATGAGGCGGAAGCACCGCCCCTGATGATGGAGCCGGAAGAGGGCCGCCAGGCGCCGGTGCATCGCGCGAGCCAGCAGAAGCTGTTCAGTGACGCGCCTTCTGACGAAGACGATGACGTTATGCCACGGATGCGAGCCCGTCGTGATGACGACGAGGAACAGGAACAACCGCCTGCAGCAGCTGCCCGACCGGCGGCCGAGCGTCCCCGCTATGCCGAGGCACCCTCTGTGCCCAGGGCCCGGCCTGCTGCGTCGTCTGCGGCCAGAGGTGAGCCTGCCCGGCCTGACTCTGTTCGACCTGACCCTGTTCGATCTGAATCTGCTCACAAAGAACCCGCTCGCACAGCACCGGCCCGCAAAGAAACAGCCCCGCCCCCGGCTGCGCGCGTCGAGCGCAAACCCGAGCCTTTGGTCGAGCCACCGCCAGAGCCACGTATTGCGCCAGAGCTGATGGAAGTGATCGTGGTGCATCTCATTGCCCAGCGGGGCGAGCGCTTTGACGGGCGCGACCTGCTGCAACAGCTGCTGGAAAATGGCCTGCGTTTCGGGGACATGAATATCTTCCACTGTCACCGCAACGAAAACGGCCGTGATGTCCTGCAGTTCAGCATGGCCAACGCCGTGGAGCCGGGCACCTTCGACATCGATACCATGGAAAGCGAGCGCTTTGCCGGCGTCACCTTCTTCCTCAAGTTGCCCGGGCCAGGCCGCCCGATGGCCGCGCTGGAACGCATGCTGGAAACCGTGCGCAAACTGGCGGATGCGCTGCATGGCGACCTGAAAGATGAGCAGCGCAGCGTGCTGACACCGCAAACCATGGAACATCTGCGTCAGCGTGTGCAGGAATTTGAACGCCGTTTGCGCGTTCACCAGGGCGCCTGAACCGACGGATAACGACGACTCCGGGAAGACCACAATAATGCCTCCTGCTTCAGTGCCGGCCGGTCAGGAAGACAGAGCCCGCCAGTTGCGTGATCAGCTCAATGACTGGAGCTACCGCTACTATGTGCTCGATGATCCGGCGGTGCCGGATGCCGAGTACGACCGCCTGTATCGCGAACTCGATACGCTGGAAAAAACATACCCCGCCCTGATAGCACCGGACTCTCCCACCCAGCGGGTGGGGGATGTGCCCCTGCAGGGCTTCCCCGAGGTCGTGCACGAAGTGCCGATGCTGTCGTTGGGTAATGCCTTTGATGATGACGACCTCAATGACTTTGATCGCCGCCTGCGCGAACGTCTGGATACGACCGATCAAGTCATCTATGTGGCCGAGCCAAAGCTGGATGGCCTGGCGGTCAGCCTGGTGTATGAGCACGGTAAGCTGGTGCGTGGTGCCACCCGGGGTGACGGGCAGACCGGCGAGGAGATCACCAGCAACATCCGCACCTTGCGCAGTGTGCCGCTGCAATTGCGTGGCAAGCCCCCGGCACTGGTGGAAATTCGCGGTGAAGTGGTCATGCCCCATGAAGGGTTTGCCGCACTCAACGCCCGCCAGGTGGAGGCCGGGCTGAAGCCGTTTGCCAATCCCCGTAACGCCGCAGCAGGCAGTCTGCGACAGCTTGATGCACGCATTGCGTCACAAAGACCGCTGACGTTCTTCGCCTACAGTGTGGCGCGCCTTGAAGGCCTGCCCTGGCCCGCAAGGCACAGTGAATTGCTGGCATGGGTGCGTGACTGGGGGCTGCCTGTTAACAACGAAGTGACGACCTGCACGGGCGTCGCTGAACTGCTGCGCTTCTATCGCGACATCATGCAACGTCGTGCCGACCTTGGTTACGACATTGATGGCGTGGTCTATAAAGTGGATCGACTGGACTGGCAGAGTGAGCTGGGGTTTGTGTCCCGCGCGCCACGCTGGGCAGTGGCACACAAGTTTCCGGCGCAGGAAGAAATTACCATTCTGCGTGATGTGGAATTTCAGGTGGGCCGCACAGGCGCCATCACGCCGGTGGCGCGCCTGGAGCCGGTACAGGTAGGCGGCGTGACGGTCAGTAATGCCACGCTGCATAACATGGATGAAATTGCCCGACTGGATCTGCGCATTGGCGACAGCGTGGTGATCTATCGTGCCGGTGATGTCATTCCGAAGGTGGTCAGTGTCGTCACCGAGCGGCGGCCCGCGGATGCCGAGCCAGTTACGCTGCCGGCGCATTGTCCGGTGTGCGGTAGCGATGTGTTTACCCCCGAAGGTGAAGTCATTGCCCGTTGTACCGGCGGCCTGATCTGCGGTGCCCAGCAAAAAGAAGCCATCAAGCATTTCGCCTCGCGCCGCGCCATGGATATCGACGGCCTGGGCGACAAGCTGGTGGAGGCCCTGGTGGATCAGGGATTGATCCACACCATGGCGGACCTGTATCGGCTTGAGGCTGGACAGGTGGCAGGGCTGGAACGCATGGGCGAGAAATCTGCCGAGAACCTGATAGCAGCGTTGGAAAAAAGTAAAGGCATGCCCCTGGCCCGCTTCCTGTTTGCGTTGGGCATCATGCAGATCGGGGAGGAAACTGCGAAAGCATTGGCCAAGGCGTTCGGTGCGCTGACGGTATTACGCGAGGCTGATCCACTGCTGCTGCTGGCGGTGCCGGATGTGGGCCATAAAGTGGCTGGCTCTATTGCCGCGTTTTTCCACGAGCAACATAACCAGGACGTGATCGATGCGTTGTTAGCCCAGGGTGTGCAGGCTGAAGGGCCGGGTGTGCCATCTGCCGAATTTGTCGCATGCCTGGATTTGATACACCTGCTGGTGTCGGCCAAGGCATTGCAGGCACCGCTGGATGGCATTGGCCAGACGTCGCTGGAAAAACTGGGTGCGTACTTCGGCACTTTCTCAGCGCTGCAGGCCGCCGATGACGAGG
The DNA here is from genome assembly GCA_022565695.1 of Alcanivorax sp. GTDB lineage: Bacteria > Pseudomonadota > Gammaproteobacteria > Pseudomonadales > Alcanivoracaceae > Isoalcanivorax. Next base: position 275,544 of record JAIUME010000004.1, read on the forward strand.
CGTTGCAGCAGGCAGGCCTGAATGCCAGCGGGGTTGCGGCGGTGCAGCGCTTGTTGGCGGACAGTGCCTGGTGTGCGCGGCTGGCGCACGCCGAGGCCCAGTGCGCGGCACTGCGCGACCGAGCGCCCGCATCGCCCGTTGGTGCCTTGCCGCTGGCAGGGGAGACCCTGGTCCTCACCGGCAGCCTGTCTCGCCTGACGCGGGATGAAGCCAAGGCATTGCTGGAGCAATTGGGCGCCAAGGTGGCCGGTACCGTGTCAAAAAATACCAGCCGTGTTATTGCCGGCGAAGCGGCGGGCAGCAAGCTCAAGAAGGCGGAAGCGCTTGGCATTCCGGTGCTGGACGAAGAGGCATTGCTTGCCTTGCTCGCCGAACATGGGTTAACTCCTGAGTCATGATAAGACATTGGCTGTTTTGCACTGTAATGCTGGTGACGCTGCTGACCACCGGCTGCGCCATGAACCCACCTGCCAACGTGGACAATGCCTGCGACATCTTTGATGAGCGCAGCAGCCTGTTCAACAGCTGGCAACGCCAGGCGCGCAAGGCAGAGCGTGAATACGGTGTGGCGGTGCCGATTCTGATGGCCACCATCTATCAGGAATCCCGTTTTCAGCCGCGCGCGCGTCCGCCGCGCCGCAAACTGCTGGGCTTCATCCCCTGGCGCCGACCGTCCAATGCCTATGGCTATGCCCAGGCACTCAATTCCACCTGGGCCTGGTACAAGGACGACGCTGACCGCGTCTGGTGGGCACGCCGCACCCGCTTCAAGGATGCGGTGCACTTTGTTGGCTGGTACCACGATCAGTCCCACCGCCAGAACGGCATTGCCAAGACCGATGCGTATAACCTCTATCTGGCCTACTATTCCGGGCATGCCGGTTATCGACGTGGCACCTACCGCAATAACCGCACTATTCTGAATGCCGCTGCACGGGTGTCTTCCATGGCCGAAACCTACGAGCGACAGTTGAGCCAGTGCGGCCGGTTGTAAGCGGAGTCTGAATGAGACGCATGGAATCCGAATCAATTGTCTATGGCTGCATCAAGCATCTGCCGTTCGGTGATGCCCTGCAGCGCCGCACCAGCTGTGTGCATAACCGGCGGGTCATCCGTCAGTTGCCGCAAGCGGACGAGTGGCCCTTCCTGTGTCGGGAAATGTTTGCCGTGCCGGGCGATGATCTGATGGGTGGCACCTTCCAGACCCAGGTCATCCACTTCGGCATGTCCTACCAGGCCGTGGAATATGAGTGGGAACACTGGATCCACAAGTTCGAGATGCTGCTCAAACAGATGTACTGGGTCAGCGCCGTCGTACATCTGGAAACCGAACTGGCCGGGCACCACACCTTCGTCTGGGATTGTGCCGATGTCTGTCACGAGCCCGGCGAAGAACCCCTGCGCGTCCGCTGCGAATGGGCCCGAGAAGGCGCCATCGCCTAAGGCTGGGGGTCAGGTCTCACATTTCTCATCAGTCATAAGGCTGGGGGTCACGTGGCACCATTTTGAACAGGGGGGAGAAAATTTAGGCCGGGGCCCCGCATTTGCGGTTGTGTTTTTTGACCGCACCCGGGGGGGGGCGCGTGGC
>JAIUME010000005.1 GCA_022565695.1 Alcanivorax sp.
GTGGGCCCTGACCTCCGAACAACAAAGAATGGAAAACCCCAAAAAAACACTCCCCAACAAGCCGCAAAAAAAAGCCCGCTGGGGAGCGGGCGACTTGTTTCAGGCTGTTTGATTCAGGCTATGCCGCTCGTTGGCGGCCGCCCCGTGGCCTGATGCAGGCCGGTTTGAGATGAGCTTCTGAAAAGGAACATCCTTGTTCGCTTCCTCATCCATGAGTCAGGAAAGCATAGGCCTTCGGCGGGGCCAGGCATGCAGGACATTGCCCATGATTGATGTAAGCCATCGCCGACAGTTTTTGCAGGCCATTCGCTACCATCTGCTAATCAGGGCTCAACCAGGTGCGCTGTACCGTCATCTCCGGCAGTGGATCACCCCGCCGGTCGTAGAGGCGGAATGCGAAGCCCTCGGGTGTCACCGTTACCCGCGCGAAGGCATCACGGCTGTAGACGCCGCTGAGCAGGGACACCCTGAATTTCGAGGGTAGCGAGAAGCGTGCCAGCAGACGCGACCAGAAGCTGTCTGTTGCCAGCCCGCCGCGGCCCTGGATCATGGGTCCATACCAGCGAAACGGCAGTAACGCGGTAGGCCAGAACAGGCCCGAACTGATCAGGCTGTATGCCAGGGGTGCACGCCGGCTGCCGCAGGACACGGCTGCTACCAGGGAGGCGTGCACATCGCCGCAGACAAAGGCGACTCGTGGCAGTTTGTGGCGGCGGATGAGGTCCAGAATCCGGGTGCGCTGATGGACGAAGCCCTCCCAGGCATCGCGGCCCCGGAACACCGGCTGGTTGTCCGGAAACATGACCACCGGGGATACGATCAGCTTGACCCGCTCCGGGCCGTCCAGCAGCCAGTCCGTCAGGGCCTGTTCCTGTTCCGGGGAAATCATCAGGCGCTGTGAGGCGCTGCCGACGGTCCGTCGCTCGGTGCGTACGTCCATCACGAACATGTCCAGACAGCCATGGCGGAAGTGATACCAGAGGTGATCCGGGTCGCGGTCGGGATAGCGCCCCGTCGGGTCCAGGGGCATCGCCGGGCTGTGGGATGCCTGGTAGATCTGGTATGCCTTGATGGCGGCCGGGAATTTTTCCACCCAGTCACGCGGCGATGCCGAGGCCGGCCAGTTATCCTCGATTTCGTGGTCGTCCAGGATCATGTAGGTCGGTGTCTGAGCCATCAGACTGCGCATGGCGGGCTGACCGAAGGCGCTGCGGTAACGGTGCAGGTAGCCTTCTTCGGTGCTGATCGCCCCCAGCCGGTTCAGCGGGTCGGCATAGATCTGGTCGCCGCAGAACAGGACGAAATCGGCATTGCCCTCACGCGCCTGATGGGTCTGCATGGCGGCGAAGGTCTTGTCTGCGCGATCATCGGAAATCCGCCCGCCCAGATCGAAGAAGCGATAGCTGCAGGAACCGAACAGGAAACTGACAGGCGCCTGCGGGTCGTCGGGGGCAGTGCGAAAACCGCCGACGCTGGCCTGCTGCCAGTCCAGGGCGGTGTCCGGTACCGCCGGGTCTGTCACCCAGCCGGTGCGGTAGATGTATTCGCAGCCGGGCTGCAGGTCGTTGAGTACGACCACGCCGCTGCCATCAAAGTTGGCATTCAATCGGAACGCCAGCGGCGGACTCCAGTCCGGCTGGTCGCGCTGGCGCCACTGGATGCGCCCGTACATCGCCTTGCGACGGTCCGCGATTGCGGCCACGGCCGCGCGCCCGAAGATCCGTACCCGGGTCGTGCCGCATTCCCCGACAATCGGCCCTACCGAAAATCCCTTTACGCTCATTGCCACCCCCATTGCCTCCTCGTTGCCTCCCTGTGTGCCACTCACTCGCTCTGCCCCTCCCCCAGGGGCCCACACTGGCACGATAGCCTCAGATCCCCACGCGGCGCCACCCGTGACGGCGCTCGCCGTCCCGCCTGGGCCTTCGGGGTGAACCGGGCCGTTCTTCTGCTATGCTCGGCAAACGCTGAAGGACAAACACTAAAGGATTTGTGGCCGGACACGCTGCCCGCTACCATAAACAAATAGGAATAAAGTACCAATGGCTGTCGGCGGCTGCGCCGTGCGCAGCAAGCGGCCAGATTCGGGGACGGGATGCAACGAATGACTGATACGGCAGCCGCGCGGGCCGTGGGCCAGGGAAGCGGGCTTTGCGCACATCCCGCGTGGCGTGACGTCCTGCTGTGCCCGGCGCTGTGGCTGGCGCTGCTGCTGGTACTCTGGGCCTTCCCGGTGCAGGCTGCTCTGGTCCTCGACGAGGCGCAACTGGCGTACCCTGCAGCGCACTCCGAGAGTGCCTATCTCTGTGCGCCGGAAGCAGAGCTGTCGCCGGAATCGGTGCTGGCCAACCCCGACGCGTACCTCTGGCAACCTGCCGGTACACGTATCCCCAACTTCGGTTTTACCCGCGACATCTGCTGGTTCCGTCTGCCAATACATAACACCGGAACGGACGAGCAGCGTTGGCTGCTGCAGTTGGGCAGCGCCCTGGTCAGTGAAGTGGATTTCTATCTGCGCCACCCGGATGGTCGTGTCACGGACACGGCACGTGCAGGCCATGCCCTGCGCTACGATGTCCGGCCTTACCCGTACCAGTTGCCCACTTTCCCGCTGAGCATCCCTGTCGGCGCGCAGGCGGAAGCGTTCGTGCGCATCAGCACCACCTACAGCATGCAGGCCCCCATTGCGGTGCTGGAGCGCTCGGAGATGGAGCGGCGCGCGCAGAATACGCTGCTGTTGCAAGGGCTGTTCTTCGGCAGCCTGCTGGTGATGATGCTCTACAACCTGTTCCTGTACATCTCGATACGGGAAAAGGCCTATCTGCTGTACGTGGCCTGGTCGTTCACCATCACCCTGTTTCTGGCCGTCCTGCACGGCTTTGCCCAGCGTTATCTGTGGCCGGGCACGCCGCTGCTGAGCACCTACGGCACCCTGTACCTGCTGCCGTTGATCGTGATTCTGCCGCCGCTGTTCACCATTCATTTTCTTGAGCTGCCCCAGCGGGCGCCGCTGCTGTATCGCGTGCTGCGTTTCCATGTCGGTATCGGTATCGCCCTGTTGTTACTGACGCCGTTCATCAGCCGGGACATCATGGTGCCCATGGCGGTGTTTGCCATTCTGGCCATGGACCTGGCCATCCTGGTGGTGGGTATCCTGCGCACCAGGGCAGGTGATCTGGATGCCCGCATCTTCACCTTTGCCTGGATCTGTTTTCTTATCGGCACCGCCACCATGTCGATCAGCAAGCTTGGCTGGGTGCCACGCAACAATTTCACCGAATATCTTATTCAGGTCGGGGTGTTCATCGAGGTGGTGCTGCTGTCCTTCGCCCTCGCTTACCGCATCAATCGGCTCAAGACGGAGCACTCGGGCGCGGCACGTGAGCGCGCGCTGGCGGAAATGGAGGTGTTCAAGGCCGGCGCCCGCAATCAGGCCAAGAGCGAGTTCCTCGCCACCATGAGCCATGAGATACGCACGCCCATGAACGGCGTGCTCGGCATGACCGACTTGCTGAAACGCACCCCGATGAGCAATCAGCAATCGCAGTATGTCGACACGATTCATGAAGCCACCCGGTCACTGCTTACCGTCATCAATGACATCCTGGATTATTCCCGCATCGAAGCCGGCAAACTCGAGCTGGAGAATGTGGAAGTCCGCATTGAAGATCTGGTGGATGACTGCGTATCGCTGTTCGCCCTGCACGCCAGTGAGCGCAACATCCCGGTCTACACCTATCTGGACAGCCGCGTCCCGGCCGTCATACACACCGATCCGGTGCGGGTGAAGCAGATCATCACCAACCTGCTCAGCAATGCCTTCAAGTTCACCGAGCATGGCCAGATTGCCCTGCATGTGGCGTTGCGTCAGCCACCGGATGCCAACGGGCGCTGCCTGTTGCAGTTCGAAGTGTCGGATACCGGCAGCGGCCTCAATGACGCCCAGCAGCGCATGCTGTTCCGTGATTTCAGTGAGCCTGACACGGCCCCTTCTCCGCAGCGACGGGGCGCGGGCCTGGGCCTCACCATCAGCCAGCGGCTGTGTCAGCTGATGGGCGGAGAGATCGGCGTCAACAGTTCACCGGGGCGTGGCGCGACCTTCTGGTTCACGGTGCAGAGTCGCTGTGCCAATGTTTCCGCCATCGTGCCTGCGCTGCTGCGCAAGCGGTTACTGGTGGTCGATCCCGAGCCTTCTTTCTGCCTCAGTGTTTCGCAGATGGCGGCGCGCTGGGGCATGGACGTGGAGGACTGCCGTGATATCGCCGGCGCCAGCGAGCGATTGAGTCGCGCCACCGGGCAAGCCCCCTTCGATGCCATGCTGGTCAATCGGCGCTTGCGCGAGGATCTGGCGCAGTTGCCCGAAGCGACGCGCCCCCGGATCCTGCTGCTCGCTGGCGCAGCGGGCGAGGCGGCGGGCGACGACCTGACGCTGGACGCGCCACTGATCAACACCCCCATCCGCGCCAGGAACCTGCGTGACCTGCTGATCCGCTATCTCAGCAGGTCGTCACGCAACCCGCAGCCTGGCAAGGGCTCCGCCGATAGCGCGCGGCAGCGCCCCGCCGAACAGGACGAGCTGAGCCAGCTCAACGTGCTGGTGGCCGAGGACAATGCCGTCAACCAGCTGGTTATCGACAGCATTCTGAAGACCGCTGGCATTCGGGCAACGCTGGTCAACAACGGGCAGGAGGCGCTCGCAGCGTTCAAGGGCAACCGCCGTCACTGGCATATCGTCTTCATGGATTGCGAGATGCCGGTGATGGATGGTTACCAGGCCACCCGGGAAATTCGCGCTTTGGAACAGGGCGCCCCGCAGGACGGACAGGACCGCCGCAGCTGGATCATCGCGCTGAGCGCCCATGCCTCCGGCGATCATATCCAGCAAGCCCGGGACGCCGGCGTCGACGACTATCTCAGCAAACCGGTCTCCCGGGATCAGGTGATCGACGCGATCCTGCGCTCCACACGACGCCAGAACACCGCCGGTTCTGCCTGACCTGGCCCCGCCGATGCAGGCGGGTGGCACCACCGGCCCTTGACCCTTATCATTGGGCGCCCATCTCCAGCCTACGGATTCGCCGCACCATGACCGACGCGCCACGCAAGATTCTGGTGACCAGTGCCCTGCCCTACGCCAATGGCTCCATTCATCTGGGGCATATGCTTGAGCATATCCAGACCGATATCTGGGTGCGCTTCCAGAAAATGCGCGGCGAGCACTGCATCTATGTCTGTGCGGACGACGCCCACGGCACCGCCATCATGCTCAAGGCGGAAGAGACCGGCATTACGCCGGAGGAGCAGATCGCCCGGGTGCAGGCGGAGCACGAGCGGGATTTTCATGGCTTCCTGATTCGCTATGATCATTATCACAGCACCCACAGCCCGGAAAACCGGGCGCTTTCCGAGCAGGTCTATACCCTGAACCGGGATGCCGGCTACATCATCGAAAAAGAGATCACCCAGCTGTATGACCCGGTCAAGGGCATGTTCCTGGCGGACCGCTTCGTGCGCGGCACCTGCCCCAAGTGCGGTGCGGAAGACCAGTTTGGCGACAACTGCGAGGTGTGCAGCGCCACGTACACGCCGGCGGAATTGATCAAGCCCTACTCCACCATCAGTGGCGCAACACCTGAAGAACGGCAGACGACACAGCTGTTCTTTGATCTGCCACGTTTCGAAGGCATGCTGCGCCAGTGGCTCGACAGCGATGCCCTGCAGCCCAGTGTGGCCAACAAGCTGCGGGAGTGGGTGGACGCAGGCCTGCAGCCCTGGGACATCAGCCGTGAAGCGCCCTACTTCGGCTTCGAGATTCCCGGTTGGCCGGGCAAGTACTTCTATGTGTGGCTGGATGCGCCAATAGGCTATATGGCCAGCTTCCGTCATTACTGCGACAAGCACGGGCTGGATTTCGACGAGTACTGGCGCGAAGGCAGCACCACGGAGCTGCATCATTTCATCGGCAAGGACATCGTCAATTTCCACGGCCTGTTCTGGCCCGCCATGCTCGAAGGCGCGGGGCTGCGCAAACCCACAGCGCTGCACGTGCATGGTTTTGTCACGGTCAATGGCGCCAAGATGTCGAAATCACGGGGCACCTTCATCAAGGCCAGCACCTATCTCGAACATCTGGACCCCGAGTATCTGCGCTACTATTTTGCCGCCAAGCTGGGCAAGGGCGTGGATGATTTCGATCTGAATCTGGAAGACTTCGTGCTGCGGGTCAACGCGGATCTGGTGGGCAAAGTGGTGAATATTGCCAGCCGCACCGGCAATTTCGTGCACAAGTTCGGTGGTCGCCTGCCGGCGCAACTGGACAACGAGGCGCTGGTGCGGGACGTGCAGGCTGCTGCGCCACGCATTGCCGCCCTGTACGAGGCGCGGGAATTCGGCAAGGCGATTCGCGACATCATGATGCTCGCCGATCAGGCCAACCAGTACATCAATGATCAGGCGCCCTGGAAGCTGGCGAAAGAAGACGGCAACGAGGCGAAGGTGCTGGCGGTTTGCGCCAGCGCACTGAACGTATTCCGCCTGCTGGTGCTGTATCTCAAACCGGTCATGCCGGCACTGGCGGAGAAGACCGAAGCCTTCCTGCGCATTGCGCCGCTGCGCTGGGAAGATGCCGATACGCTGCTCCGGGATCACGACATCGAACGCTTCAGCGCCATGATCAGCCGCGTGGACAACAAGCAGGTGGAGGCCATGCTGGCCGCTTCGAAGGACACCACAGCAGCGGCCGAGCCGGTGAAGGCAACGGCGTCTAAGAAAGCCGCGAAAGCGCCTGCGTCCGCGCCTGCACCCGCATCAGACACCATCAGCATCGACGACTTCCTGCGCGTCAAGTTACGCGTGGCACGCATCGTCAAGGCAGCCCACGTGGAAGGTGCCGACAAACTGCTCCAGCTGACCCTGGATCTGGGTGATGAAACCCGCAATGTCTTCGCAGGCATCAAGGCAAAATATGCACCGGAAGACATTGAGGGCCGCCTGACCGTGGTGGTCGCCAACCTGGCCCCGCGCAAGATGAAGTTCGGCATGTCCGAGGGCATGGTGCTGGCCGCAGGCCCCGGCGGCGAAGACATCTTCCTGCTCAGCCCCGACAGCGGTGCGCAGCCAGGTATGGAAGTTCGTTAAAGGAAGTACGCTGTTATGCACCTGCGCCTGATTGCTGGCCCGAAAGCCCGGGCTCACCTGCTCGAACATGGCCTGCGCCAGGCCGATTTTTCGGTCATGGTGGGCGCCAGTGGCGGCCCCAAATGGCTCGCCCTGGCCAGGCTGGACCAGTACCTGTTCGGTGAGTTCTTTCGCGACCGCGACACGCCCTTGCACCTGATCGGCAGTTCTGCCGGCGCCTGGCGCTTTACCTGCTTCGCCCGCAAGGACCCGGTCGCCGCTTCAGCGGCCTTTGCCCGCGCCTATCAGGAGATTGAGTACCCGCGGGGCATCAGCGTGGCGGAAGTGACCGAGCGCTCGCAGACATTGCTGCACGCCGTGCTGCCCGACCCGGACGCCGCACAGGAAGTGCTGGGTAACCCGAACATCAAACTGAACCTCATCGTTGCCCGAGCCAAGGGCATCACCACAGCCCGCCAGCGAGGCTGGCAGGCCGCCAGCCTGGGCGTCACCGCACTGGCCAATGCCGTGCACCGGCGCACCCTCGGCGCCTTCTTCGAGCGCGTGCTGTTCCACGCTGCCGATGACCAGCCGCCGTTCTACCACATCAACGATCTGCCCACCCGGCGTGTGCCGCTGGCGACCGACAATCTGCGCGATGCCGTCCTCGCCTCGGGCTCCATTCCCCTGGTGCTCAGTGGCGTGCCGGACATTGCCGGCGCCGGCCCGGGCATCTACTACGATGGCGGCATCACCGACTACCACTTTGATATCCCGTTTACCGACGAGGGTCTGGTGCTCTACCCGCACTTCTATCCCTATGCCTCGCCCGGCTGGTTCGACAAGAGCCTGAAGTGGCGACGCGCCCGGCCGCAGCATTATGAGAACGTGCTCATGGTGTGCCCCTCTCGCGAATGGATCGCGGCATTGCCTTACGGCAAGATTCCCGACCGCAAGGACTTCGGGCGTATGACCCATGACCAGAAGGTCGCTTACTGGGGCGAAACCATCGACCGCTCACAACAACTGGCAGAAGAATTTCACCAGCTGACCCAGGACAGGGACCGCCTCGCGCACCACTTGGGTGCAACGAGTGCTCAATAAATAGACAAACAACCCTTGTCAATCGGCATCTTGCCCCCACATCCCACCTGATTCATTGCTTATCGTCGGGCGGCAGCCGGACGATAAGCTGCGCCTATGACGGCCATACTTGCAATGCATTAAACAGATGGCCAGCCAGGCGCTATGATCACCACCAGTCCAAACAGCAACCTTCACAAGGAGCACTCAATGTCGCTGATCAATACCGAAGTCAAACCGTTCAAAGCCACTGCATTCAAGAACGGTGAGTTCATGGAAGTCACTGATGCCGACCTGAAAGGCAAATGGTCCGTTGTCTTCTTCTATCCGGCCGACTTCACATTCGTGTGCCCGACCGAACTGGAAGATCTGGCTGAGCAGTACGACGAATTCCAGAAGCTGGGTGTGGAAATTTACGGCGTGTCCACTGACACCCACTTCGCCCACAAAGCCTGGCACGACACTTCCGATGCGATCAGCAAAGTAAATTACGCGCTGATCGGCGATCCGACACACGTGCTGTCCCGCAACTTTGAAGTGCTGATCGAAGCTGACGGCATCGCAGAGCGTGGCACCTTCGTGATCAATCCCGATGGCCACATCAAGATTGCCGAACTGCACGACGGCGGCATTGGCCGTGACGCGTCCGAGCTGCTGCGCAAAGTGCGCGCCGCCCTGTACGTTGCTGCGCACCCCGGCGAAGTCTGCCCGGCCAAGTGGAAAGAAGGCGAGAAAACGCTGAAGCCCTCTCTGGATCTGGTCGGCAAGATCTGAGTCGGCTGACCGGCAAGGTCGGCGCCTCGGCGCCGGCCACTTGCCAGTCACCAGAAAAATTCGCCCGGGTCGGCCTTACCCCTCGCAGCAGCCATACCGCCACAAGCGGCACGGCAGCACCCTGCGACGGCTTCCCCGGGCGTTGCTGTATCTGAAACACGGTAATTGAGCATCTTACTTTACTGGTGGAGACCCCGCACATGCTGGACGCAGATCTTAAAACACAATTGCACGCTTACATGGAGCGCCTCGCTGCACCGCTGGAGATCGTCGCATCGCTCGACGACGGCGAGAAATCCCGGGAGCTGCTCAGCCTGCTGCAGGACATCGAGCCGATGTCCGACAAGATCACGTTGCGCACCGACGGCACCGACGCACGCAAGCCCTCCTTTGCGCTGAACCGCCCCGGAGAAGACACCGGCGTTGTATTCGCCGGCATCCCCATGGGCCACGAGTTCACCTCACTGGTACTGGCGCTGCTGCAAGTGGGCGGCTACCCGCCGAAAGTCAGTGACGAGGTCATTGCCCAGATCAAGGCGATTGAAGGCGACTTCAGCTTTGAAACCTATTTCTCCCTGTCCTGCCAGAACTGCCCGGACGTGGTCCAGGCACTGAATCTGATGGCGGTACTGAACCCCAATATCCGGCACGTCGCCATTGACGGTGCCCTGTTCCAGGATGAAGTGGACAAGCGCCAGGTCATGGCGGTGCCCAGCGTCTACCTGAACGGCGAGCATTTCGGCCAGGGCCGCATGAGCGTCGAGGAAATTGTTGGCAAGATCGACACCGGCGCGGCCAAACGCCAGGCCGAGAAGCTGAACGCCAAAGACACCTTTGATGTGCTGGTGGTTGGCGGCGGCCCTGCCGGCGCGGCGTCCGCCATCTATGCCGCGCGTAAAGGCATCAACACCGGCGTTGCTGCAGAACGCTTCGGTGGCCAGGTGCTGGATACCAATTCCATCGAGAACTTCATCTCAGTGCAGGAAACCGACGGCCCACACCTGGCTGTTGCACTGGAAGAACACGTCAAGAGCTATGACGTGGATATCATGAACCTGCAACGTGCCACCAAACTGATTCCCGGCGAGAACGGCGCGCCCCATGAGGTACAGTTCGATTCCGGCGCCAGCCTGAAGACCAGAACCCTGATTCTCGCCACCGGTGCCCGCTGGCGCGAAGTGAACGTGCCCGGCGAGAAAGAATACAAGGGCAAGGGCGTCGCCTACTGCCCGCACTGTGATGGCCCGCTCTTCAAGGGCAAGCATGTGGCCGTAATCGGCGGCGGCAACTCCGGCGTGGAAGCCGCCATCGACCTGGCCGGCCTGGTCAAGCATGTGACACTGCTGGAGTTCGACGACAAGCTGCGTGCCGATGCGGTGCTGCAGAAGAAGCTGCACAGCCTGCCCAACGTGACCGTGCACGTCAGCGCCCAGACCACCGAAATTAGCGGTGACGGCCAGAAGGTGAATGGTCTGGTCTACAAGGATCGTAACAGTGGTGACACGCACACAGTGGAACTGGCTGGTGTATTTGTGCAGATCGGTCTGGTGCCCAACACGGAATGGCTGACCGGTACGGTGGAGCTGTCGCGCCATGGCGAGATCATCATCAATGATCGCAACGCGACGTCTATCCCCGGCATCTTCGCTGCCGGTGACGTGACTACCGTCCCTTACAAGCAGATCGTGATCGCTGTCGGCGAAGGTTCGAAAGCTGCACTGAGCGCCTTCGATCATATCATCCGTAGTTGAAAAAGATTCACTGACAGGCACACAGAACAGGGCGCTTTATGCGCCCTGTTCTGTTTCAGTCTCCAAGCCGCCATCGTCAAGCCGCAACAGCAGCGCCGGCAGCACTTCATGTAACCAGGGGGCGTAACGCTCGGGCCGTGCCTGCATGTCCTGCTGCAGCGTCGACAGGGGCATGAACGCCCAGGCGTCCGCTTCACTCGGGTCCGGCACCGGGTCTTCGTCGCACTGGCCGATAAAGACATGCAGGAACTCGTGCTCTTCCAGGCCATCACTGACCGGCACCCGATACACCATGCTGAACAGGGCACGCAGCGGCACTGACAGGCCCATCTCTTCCTGTAACCGGCGGCTGGCGGCTTCTGCCACCGTCTCCCCCGGCACCGGATGACTGCAACAGGTGTTGGCCCACTGGCCACCACAGTGGTACTTGGTGATGGCCCGGCGCTGCATCAGCAACTCACCGCCCTGGTTGAAAAGATAAACGGAAATGGCGCGATGCAGGCGGCCACTTTGATGGGCCTCCAGCTTGGGCAAGGTGCCTGTGGCGCGGTCCTCGGCGTCCACCAGAATGACTTCTGTGCGGTCGGCAGGAGCGCCATCAGCTGCGGAGGGCTCTGCTGGAATGTGCGACGCAGGAATGTGCGACATAGGTTAACTCGAGTATGAATTATAACATCCACGCTGATGCGGTAGCATAGCAGCACGTCGCTGAAGGAGACACCCGTGACCCTGACCACTCCCGCCCTGCTGTTCCCGGCCATTTCCCTGTTGCTGCTGGCGTACACCAACCGCTTCCTGACGCTGGCGCAACTGATCCGCAAACTCGCCGACGAAGAGCGCAACCAGCATCACGAGATCAAGACCCGGCAGATCCATTTGCTGCGTCAACGCATCGGGCTGACCAAGACCATGCAGGTGGCCGGCGTGCTCAGCTTTCTGCTGTGCACCTTGTCCATGTTTGCGCTGTTTCTGCAACTGACGCTGGTGGGTATGGTGCTGTTCGGCGCCAGCCTTCTGAGCCTGTCCCTGTCGCTGGTCTATTCCCTGTGGGAAGTCACCATCTCGACCAATGCCCTGAACGTGCAGTTGCAGGACATTGAGGACAATGCGGGAAGATAGTCGCCCCGCCCGGGCGTCACGCGCCCCCCACCGCCGTCATCAGCTCGTCGGCATAGAGCGACAGCTCGTCCAGAATGTGCCGGTCACGGTCACTGCAGTCTCCGGCAGACAGCTCAACAAGACGTTCCCGGAAGGCCGCGGTATTCAATGCGCCCGGTGGCGGCGACTGCAAACGCTCACGACAGAAGGCAATCCAGGCACCGCGTTCTTCGGCGGTCAGTGAGGCCGGGTAATTGCGCGCCCGGTATCGCCACAGCATCTCGGGCAGCCGTGCGTCCTCGAACGGCAGGGGCTTGCCCACCAGTGCCTCGGGGGCCGTCTCCCGCACCTGATTCATCAGACGACGATCGTTATCGCTGAAAAAGCCGCCGCTGTAGAGCTGCAGATCGGGATCTGCCTGTGCCGGAAATTCCCGCTGGGAAAACACCGCCGCCAATCTGGCATTGATGCCATCGTGATCCGCCTGCATGGCATTGCGCAATGTCTGCCAGTGACGCCGGCAGGCCGCCATATCCAGTTGCAGGCGCGCCGCCACGGTGTCGTCCACCAGCTTGATGGTGGCCACCATGGGGGAGCGATTGATCTGTATTTCCCGTAACGGGATACGCGCCGCCGACGGGTCCTGCTGCACCAGCGCGTCAAGTTCGTTTGCCGAGGCAAAGACCCGTGCGCGAATGGCCTCGGCATCCAGGTTGATCAGCGGCTGCGGGTCCACGCTCAGATCATAGACAATGACGCTGTTGCGATTGGTCGGGTGCATCATCAACGGCATCATGATGCCGGCACAGAAACGCGCCGCCGGAATCTTTCCGGAGATATGCAACACTGGCACCTGGCTGACGACGTTGAGCTGTTTGGCCACTTCATGCTTGAAGCGCAGTGACAGCGCATACTCGAACAGCTTCGGCTGCTTGTCGCGCAACAGGCGAGCCATGGCAATGGTCGCCGTCACATCGGACAGCGCATCATGGGCTGCCTCATGGGCCAGGCCGTTGGCGCGAGTCAGCTGCTCCAGCTTGAAGCTCGGCGTGCCATCCTCGCGCTCGGGCCATTGCAGCCCCTCTGGCCGCAACGCCCGACACAGGCGCACCACATCAATCAGATCCCAGCGGGAGTTGCCGTTCTGCCATTCCCGGGCATAGGGGTCCATGAAATTGCGATACAGGGTGTGGCGCGTCACTTCATCATCGAAGCGGATACTGTTGTACCCCACGCCACAAGTGCCGGGCTGTGACAGCTCGGCATGAATACGGGCAATGAATTCGGCTTCCGGAACACCCTCTTCCAGCGCATGCTGCGGCGTGATGCCGGTAATGAGGCAGGCTTCGGGGTGCGGCAAAAAGTCCGGGGCCGGGCGACTGTAGAGCATCAGCGGTTCGCCAATAACATTGAGCTCTGCATCGGTGCGCAACCCGGCGAACTGCACCGGCCGGTCCAGCGCTGGCGTTGCCCCCCAGGTTTCGTAGTCGTGCCAGTAAAACGTGGTCTGTGTCATGCCTTCAACCTGTCATTCCAGAACAACACCCAACCGGGCCAGCACTTCCTTGCCCGGGAAGCCATCGGCAATCATGCCCTGCTCTTGCTGGAAGCGCCCCAGTGCTGCGCGGGTGCCCGGGCCAAGAATACCGTCGACCTCGCCCGCCTCGAAGCCCTTGTCATTGAGCGTTGTCTGCACAAACTTGACCTGGTCGCGATGCAGACGCGGTGCGTCCACCGGCGCCCGGCTGAGGCCGCCGGCACCGGCAATACGATCTGCCAGATGCCCGACGGACAGCGCATAGAACTCGGAACGGTTCCAGCGCATGATGACGCGGAAATTGTCATAGACCAGAAATGCTGGCCCCTGATGCCCGGAAGGCAACAGTAATGAGGCGTGCATATCCTCGACCTGGGGCAAGGCACTGCCATCGGTCATGCGCACACCCAGCGCTCGCCACTGTGACAAGGTCATCCGTTCGCTCAGGCCAGCCTTGCTGTAGTCAAAACCCTCAGGCAGGTGCACTTCCCGCCCCCATCGGCTGCCGGTCTCCCAACCGATGGCCTTGAGAAAATTCGCGGCCGACGCCATGGCATCGGGGATACTGCCCCACAGATCGCGACGACCGTCGCCGTCATCATCCACTGCATGTTGCAGGAACACCGACGGCATGAACTGCACGTGCCCCATGGCACCGGCCCAGGACCCCTGCATCCGCTCCGGGGTAATCGCACCCTCGTCGATGATCCGCAATGCATTGATCAGTTCGGTGGAGAAATAGGCACTGCGGCGCCCGTCACAGCCCAGCGTGGCCAGCGACTCGATCACCGACATGCGGCCGAAGAAGCTACCGTAGTTGGTTTCCATGCCCCAGAAGGCGACCAGATATTGCGCTGGCACGCCATACTCGCGGGCAATGCGATCCAGCAGCGGGCGATGCTCTCGCAGCATCTCCCTGCCACGCTGGATGCGCTGTTCGCTCATGCGGGTATTGAAATACCCGGCAAAACTGGCAGTAAACTCCGGTTGCGCACGGTCCAGCTCGATGACCCGGGTGTTGAAGGTCAGGCCTGAAAGACTGGCTTCCACGGTTTTCGCCGAGACACCTTCTTCGCGGGCTCGCTCGCCCAATCTGCCAACACAGGCGGTAAAATCTGCCTCGCTCATGGTCATGCTTGCCGCATCCATGTTTGCCGCACCCTGGGCAAACACCAGCGGCGCACTCAGCATCACAACAGCAGGGATCGCATAGCGTGAGATCGCACGGGAGATCGTGGAAACAGTGCCGGCATACAGGCGTTGACGCAGGGACTTCATTATTTCTCCAGCAGAACAAGCTGCATTCAGGGGCTTTACCCAGGGGGCTTATATACTACCGGCACACGCGCCCCGGCACGAATCACAACAGTATCCATCAGCATCCGCCGGTACAAATGTAAAACCTGTTCTCACGGCCCCGTGATGATGATTGCAAACACCGGGCAGGGCTGCGATAACCCTGAAGCATGATGCCCTGGCTCAAGATACTGCACATCACGACGCTGGCAGTCTGGTGCGGCGCCCTGCTGTACCTGCCGGCACTCATTGCCGCCTCGGCCCGGCTGACCCCGCAGGCAGAGGCGGCGGATGCGGCCTTGCCGTTCAGCCCCGGGCTGGCACGGCGATTCTTTACGCTGGTGGCCACACCGGCCGCGCTGCTGGCCATTGTGTCCGGCAGCCTGCTATTCGCTGGCGTGCTGGCTAACGGCGCGCCAGCCTTTCCCGCCTGGCTGCTGGTCAAACTGCTGATGGTGGCCGGAATGGTGCTCTGTCATGCCTTTTGCGGCTGGCTGATCCAGCGCAGCGAGTCGCTGCCCCATGGCGAAACCGGGCGCGGGTCCGGACGTGGACTGGCGATCTTGTGTGGGCTGACGGCGGCGCTGAGCACACTGCTGATTCTGGCTGTGTTGTATCTCGTGCTGGCGAAACCCTTATGAGCTATTCAGCCATAACCCACTCAGCTGTGACCTGCTCAGCCCTCACCCTCGACATCGACCCCCACGGCCTTCTCGTAGACCAGGCGCCCGCCAAGGTACGCGGCCATGGCAATCAGCCCCGCCGTCAACCAGCCGGCAGCCATGCCCCAGGGCAGGATCACCACATCCCCCCACACCAGACGCAGCATCCAGTTGAGGGTGGCGACCGACAACATCATCACGGCAAGGATTGCGTGCTGCCACCCGGTAATCAGGCGGCGGATGGCGCTGACCGTCAGCAGGTCGATCAGGCCTGCAATGCTGGCCAGCCAGCCACCGATGGCACCTACTCCGGCCAGCCACAGGCCCATGCGCGCCCAGAAGGCATCACCGGTGAGAAACCAGCCGATGTCCGCGCCCAGCACGCCCAGCAAGGCCGCCACCGGGAAGTGCACCATCATCGGGTGCAGCGGATGGCCGCCAATCGCCGCGCGGCTGGGAATGTTTTCCGGTGTCTGCGTCACGGGTCTTTCCTTGTGTCTGCCCTTGTGTCTGCCCTGAACTCTGTTCTGCATCGACTCAGAGCCTGCCTGATACAACCACCCCGTGACAAATCCCGCGCCGTTCTGGCCACCCTGACGGTGAGCAGTCTGATGTTGCTTGGCGGCTGCGAGGGCAGCCAGTCTGCACTGCAGCCCGCCGGGGGTGCGGCACGGGATATCGCACTGCTGTGGTGGTGGATGCTTGGCACCTCTACGGTGATTCTGTTGGCCGTCGTCGGCCTGTGGCTTTATGCCCAGTTCCGCCACCAAGACGATTCATCCGGGCAGGCAGGGCCGCAGAACATCGCAGACTTCGACCGTATCACAGGCCGCCGCTGGCTGATCGGTGGCGGCCTGGTATTGCCGACGGTTGCCATCGTCGTGCTGCTGGCATTCGGTATCCCTATCGGGCACCGGATGTTGCCGCTGCCGCTGGACGAGGCGCCGCTGCGCATCGAGGTCACCGGCCACCAGTGGTGGTGGGAGGTCCATTATCCCGAGCAGGGCATCACCACCGCCAACCAGATTCATATGCCCGCCGGGCGTCCGGTGGATTTCCATCTCACCAGCAACGACGTGATTCACGCCTTCTGGGTCCCGCAGCTGGGTGGCAAGCTCGACATGATCCCCGGTCGCATCAATGTGCTGCGCTTGCAGGCCGACGCGCCTGGCCGCTTTCGCGGTCAGTGCGCGGAATTCTGCGGGCTGCAGCATGCGCGTATGCGCATCAAAGTGGAGGCGCTTCCGGAGGAAGCCTTTAACCAATGGGTCGCTGCACGGCAGGCCGATGAAGCGCGCTCTGTCAGAGACCCGGACTCGCCTTCTGCGCAGGTCTTCGACAGCCATTGCAGCCAGTGCCACAGCGTCGCAGGCGAGCCGACACCCGGCGGGCCCGACCTGCGCCACCTGCATAGCCGTGCCCTGCTCGGCGCGGGCACGCTGCGACACGACCGCGACGGCCTGCAACGCTGGCTGCGTGACCATCAGCAACTCAAGCCGGGCAATCGTATGCCGTCCCATGACCAGCTTGACGACGACACGCTCTCGGCCCTCGCCGACTGGTTGGGGAGGCAGCAATGAGCGAACAGCAGAAGACTACCCGGGCAACCCGCGCCGCTGTCTGGCATAACCCCACCGGCTGGCGCGCGCTGACCGTGGTCAGCCACTCGGTGATTGGCAAACGGTTCATGTGGACCGGGCTGGTGTTCTTCCTGATCGGCGGGCTGCTGGCCATGCTGATCCGGGCGCAACTGGCCTTTCCCGATCAGGCCTTCATGTCATCCGACATCTACAACCAGGTCTTCACCATGCATGGCACGGTGATGATGTTCCTGTTTGCCCTGCCGATGCTGGAAGGCCTGGCCATGTACATGATCCCGAAAATGATCGGTGCACGGGATCTGGCCTTTCCGCGCCTCGGCGCTTTCGGTTATTTCTGTTATCTGTTTGGCGGGCTGATCCTGATGGCCAGCATCGTCCTGGCCATGGCGCCGGCCAGCGGCTGGTTCATGTATACGCCACTGAGCAGCGATGTGTTTTCGCCGGGGCTGAATTCCGACTTCTGGCTGCTGGGTGTCACCTTCGTGGAGATCGCAGCAGTCACCGCCGGTATCGAATTGCTGGTGTCGATTCTGCGTACACGCACCGCCGGCATGTCCCTGTCGAGGATGCCGCTGTTTGTCTGGTACATCCTGGTGACGTCGGTGATGGTGGTGTTCGGCTTTCCACCGCTGATACTCGGCAGCATTCTGCTGGAGCTGGAGCGTGCCGGGGGGCTGGCATTCTTTGATGTGGCCCGTGGCGGCGACCCGTTGCTCTGGCAGCATCTGTTCTGGCTGTTCGGGCACCCGGAGGTCTACATCATTTTTCTGCCCGCTGCCGGCGTCATCTCGACACTGATTCCGGTGTTTGCCCGCAGGCCCATTGTCGGTTATCGCGCCGTGGTGCTGGCGGTGCTGACCACCGGTTTCATCAGTTTCGGTCTGTGGGTGCACCACATGTTCACCGTCGGTATTCCGCAACTGGCGCAGGCATTCTTTTCTGTCGCCAGCATGCTGGTGGCCGTGCCGACGGCGATACAGATCTTTGCCTGGCTGGCGACCTTGTGGGGCGGGCGGCCGGTGTTCAGCCTGCCCATGTTATGGGTGTTCGGTTTCCTGGTGATCTTTGTCTTCGGCGGCCTTACCGGTGTCATGCTGGCCCTGGTGCCGTTCAACTGGCAGGTCCATGACACCCACTTTGTCGTTGCGCACATGCACTATGTGCTGATCGGCGGCATGCTGTTCCCGCTGGTGGCCGGTATCTACTACTGGCTGCCGCTGTTCACCGGACGCATGCCCTCCATGCAGCTGGGGCGCTGGGGGTTCTGGCTGAGCTTCATCGGTTTCAACCTGACGTTTCTGGTGATGCATTTCACCGGGCTGCTGGGCATGCCCCGGCGGGTCTACACCTATGAGGCCGGGCTCGGCTGGGATATTCCCAACCTGATTTCCTCGGTGGGCGGTTTCGTCATGTGTGTCGGGGTGGCCATGGTACTGCTGGATCTGATCATCCATGCCCGTTTTGGCCGCAAGGCGAAGGCCAACCCCTGGCAGGCGGACACGCTGGAATGGTCCATGCCCACGCCGCCGCCGACCTGGAACTTCGACCTGCTGCCGCGCGTGCGCGACCGCCATCCGAATCACGATCCGCAGTTGCAGGATGAGACCTGGCTGCCCGCCATGCACCATGGTCGCCGGGAAACCCTGGGCTGCGATCCGGTCAGCGGCGAGCCCCGGCAAGTCATCCATCTGCCCACCAATTCCTGGTGGCCGTTCGTCTGCGCCCTGACGCTGGCCATTCTCTGCGTGACCTTGCTGGTGCGCGCTTATCCCCTGGCGGCGCTGGCCGCCCTCCTCAGTCTGCTCCTGCTGTGCGGCTGGTCCTGGCACAACGGGCTGCGCAAACCCCACGCCCGCACACTGCCGACCCAGGATCAATTGCCGATGCACTTCGCCAGCTTCGACAGCCCCGGCCTGTGGGGGACCAATGCCGCCCTGCTGGCCAGTGGCTCGCTGTTCATGTCGATGCTGTTCGGCTGGTTTTATCTGTGGACGGTGGCACCGCTCTGGCAATTCCCGGAGACCTCACCTCTGGCATGGCCCCTGCTGCTGGCGGTGTGCCTGCTGTGCTCACTGGCGGCGCTGCTGTACCGGCGCGCGGTGGTGCGGCTGCGCCAGGGCGACGGCAGCACCTTGCCCCGCAGCCTGTGGGCGGTTGCCGGCAGCGGCCTCGCGGCCTGCACGGCCCTGGCCCTGCTGCTGCGTGCGCCACTGGATATCACCGGCCAGGCCCATGACGCCGTGATACTGGTGATGTTGCTGTACCTGCTGCTGCACACTGGCGTGGCGACGCTGGCCACAGTGCTGCAACTGCGCCGCGTGACGCTGGGGTACGTCAGCGCCGCCGCGCCCTTCGAGGTGCCGATCGTGCAACAGCTGTGGCGTTACACCCAGTTGGTTGCCTGGATCATACTGCTGGTACTGATCGCCTTTCCGCAAAGCTGGGGAGTGTACACATGAAAAAAGGCTTTCCCCTTCCTGCCGTGCATCCGCTACAACTGCCGCTGGGGTTGATCATCTGGGCGCTGTGGTTTGTCACGGTTTACGGCGGCTTGTCCGTAGGCTGCGCCATCGCTCAACCGGCGGCAGAGGCCGGCGCGCTGACCTGGATCAATGCCGTGCTGGGCCTGCTGACCATCGCCGTGAGTGTCCTGCTGCTGGCACTGGCGCGCTTCTGCATGCTGGCAGCGCAGCGCGGTGAGCCGCCTGAGCGTCTGTTCATTGCCCGGCTGGCCGCCGGGGCCCATGTGATCGCCGCCCTGAGCACTCTGATCACCGGGCTGCCGATTCTGGTATTTCCGCCCTGTGTCTGAGAGACGGTACCGATCGTGGGCGCTCGGGCTGGCCCTGCTCAGCCTGAACCGCCCCGCCGCCGCGCACAGCCCCCTGGATGTTCTGGGTGGCGCAGATGGCATCCCCGCGCTGCTCAGCGCCATCATGCTGGGGCTGATGTGGGTCGCCTATCTTCTCGGGAGCCTTGTGGGCAGCCGTCGGGTTGTCCCCCGGCGCCGCGAGGCCCTGGCTTTTCACAGCGGCGTGCTGGTCGCAGCACTGGCCCTGTTCGGCCCGTTCGATGACTGGGCCAAGACCAGCTCTGCCATGCACATGACACAGCATATGCTGCTGATGGTGGTCATTCCGCCACTGTGGGTGCTGGGTCGCCCCCTGCCCCAGTGGCGCGCCGCCACCGGCGATCTGGGTCGGCCACTGTGGCAGCCCCTGCTGCGCGCCACGCGCTATCCCCTGGCTGCCGCCCTGGTGCATGGCGCCATGATATGGATCTGGCACGCACCGGGGCCCTACATGGTGGCGGTGGAAAATGTCTGGTGGCATCTGCTTGAGCATCTCTGCTTTCTGCTCAGCGGATGGCTGTTCTGGTGGGCGGTACTGCGTGGCAGCAGCCTGAATACCGGCAAGGCGCTGGTCGCGCTGCTGTTGACGCTGATGCACACCGGGCTGCTCGGTGCCCTGCTGACCTTCGCCGGCACACCGATCTATGACGAAGCCCGCAGCCTGGCAGACCAGCAACTGGCGGGGCTGATCATGTGGGTGCCCGGCGGCATCGCCTATCTGGTGGCAATCAGCTGGATCGGCTATCGCTGGCTGGTTCGCCACACATGATGGCCCAAGCCGGTCAGGGCTTGTCGGGCGTAATCCGCAACAGGCGACCGTCGGGGCTGTCTGTGAGCAGATACACGGCACCATCCGGGCCGGTCCGCACATCGCGGAAGCGCGCATTGATCTCTGCAAACAACGATTCCACGTCCTGCGCGCCGTCCTCGCTCAACACGACACGGTGCACCCGCTTGCCAGCCAGGGCAGCCACCAGCAGATTGCCGTCCCACTGCGGGAACAGGTCCCCGCGGTACTGGGTCATGCCGGCGGGGGCAATGGAGGGCGTCCAGTCCACCAGGGGCGGCTCAAAGCCGGGCAGTGTTGTGTAGGGCGTGATCCGTGCGCCGGTGTAATCCTTGCCATGGGTGACCAGCGGCCAACCGTAATTCTTGCCGGGCTCCAGCAGGTTCAGTTCGTCGCCGCCACGGGGGCCATGCTCGTGGGCGTACAGTCGCTGGCTGCGATCATCAAACGCAATGCCCTGCACATTGCGATGTCCCAGGGTGTAAATTTCCGGCAACGCCTTGTCATGCCCGACGAAGGGATTGTCCGCCGGTATCGATCCGTCCCGGTTCAGCCGCACGGTTTTGCCGAGGTGGCTCTCCATATCCTGCGCCGCTTCGCGATAGTCGAAACCGTCGCCCAGCGTCAGCACCAGTGTATCGTCCGGCAGGAACGCAATGCGGCCGCCGTAATGGGCATCGCCGCGCTTGGTCGGGCGTGCGCTGAACAACGTCTGCACATCCTGCAGTGCATCGTCCTGCCAGCGGGCCCGGGCAAGGCACAGCCCGTTGGCGCGGGCCGTGCCGCAGGAATAGGTGAGATACAGCTCGCCGGTGTCCGCAAAATCGGGAGCCAGCACCACGTCTTTCAGACCTGCCTGGCCGCTGGCAAAAACCGCCGGCACACCGCTGACCGGCGCATCACGCACGCCGTCCTGCGGATCGATCAAGCGCAAACGCCCCACCCGCTCTGTGACCAGCATGCGGCCGTCAGGCAGAAAGGCCAGCGACCAGGGGTGCGTCAGCCCTTCGGCGATGACGCTGGTGTGATACTCAGTCGTCGCGCTGGCGGAGGCGTCGCCCTCGTCGGCATGGGCCGACATCAGCGATAACACCGGGACCAACGCCGGGGCCAGGCACAAAACCGGGATCAGGGCGGCGCGACGGGCTACGGTGCGGAGTGCGTTGTGCATGAATCTGTCCTCGCTGTGACGGGTCACTGATCAAGCGCGTGCAGGCGGGCGAATACCCAGCCGCCCAGGGCCCCACTGAGCATCATCGCCAGCGTACCGAAACCAGTGCGCGTTGCCGCGATGAGCGTCGGCATGGGCGCGGCTGCATTGGCCGCCTGGAAGGCCACAAATATCCCCAGCGCTCCGGCCAGGGCATACACCGGCACCTGCCAGGCAGTGCGTTGTGCCGGCGTCAGCCAGCGCAGAAACAGCGCTGCCGCCAGCAGACCCAGCAGTAGACTCACCGCCATCATACCGGCATACAAGGGCGCAAAACCGGCGATATCCTCCAGCGTGGTGGCCAGCCATACCGGTAACGGCACCTCGGCGCCCAGCGCGCTGATCGCTGCCAGATTGAACTGACTCTGAATGATGCTGCCGACCAGGCTGCCGCAGAGTACGGCCAGAATGAAGTAGATCAACGTGCGCAGTGTTCCCCACATAACATTTCAACCTGCCAGTCACTTCGAGCCATGACTTTGCCACGCCCGCCAAAGCAACACCAGTCACCGGAACCGGGAATCAGGTGTTGCCCGGAGGCGACGGCATTGCCGGGCGCTCACGGGATTGGGCTTGCCACAGGGCCGCATAAGCGCCCTGCGCAGCGAGCAGTGTCTCATGGTCGCCTGATTCGACAATGCGCCCGGCATCCAGCACCAGTATCTGGTCGGCATCGCGAATGGTCGACAGGCGATGGGCGATCACCAGTGTCGTGCGTCGGGCGGCCACTTCATGGAGCGCCTCGAGCACGACTTGCTCGGCGTGGGCATCCAGCGATGAGGTCGCTTCATCCAGAATCAGGATAGGCGGGTCTTTCAATAGCACCCGGGCGATGGCGATACGCTGCTTTTCGCCGCCGGAGACCTTGAGCCCCCGCTCGCCGACCATGGTCTCGAAGCCCTCCGGCAAATCGGCGATGAATTGCGTGAGATGCGCGCGACGGGCTGCGTCTTCGACTTCCTCCCGCGTTGCATCGGGTCGACCGTAGGCGATGTTACTGAAGATGGTGTCATTGAACAGCACGGCATCCTGGGGCACCACGCCGATAACGTGGCGCAGGCTGGCCTGGGTCACGGCACGCAGGTCCTGACCGTCTATGCGGATGCTGCCCGCCTCGACGTCAAAGAACCGGAACAGCAATCGCGCCAGGGTGGATTTACCGGCACCGGAGGGCCCGACCACTGCCAGCTTCTGGCCAGCCGGAATACGGAAATCCACCGCATGCAGGATCGGGCGTTGCGGGTGATAGCCGAAGCTGACGCCGTCAAACACCACCTCGCCACCGCGCGTGTCCAGCGCCGCGCCGTCTTCGGGGTCCGTCACCTGCGGCGGTTGTTCCAGTAGCCCGAACATGCGCTCGACATTGATCAGTGCCTGACGAATTTCCCGATAGATGAACCCGAGCGCATTGAGCGGCACAAACAGCTGAATCATGTAGGCATTGATCATGGTCAGATCGCCGAGCGTGATGGTGCCCGCCGCCACCTGCGTTGCCGCCATCCACATCATGATCGTCATGGTGACGGCAATGATCAGCGCCTGGCCGCTATTGAGCGCCGACAGGGACAAGCGGTTCTTCATGCGCGCTTCTTCCCACAACACCAGATCGGCGTCATAGCGTTGCGCTTCAAATGTCTCGTTGCCGAAGTATTTGACGGTTTCGTAGTTGAGCAGGCTGTCCACGGCGCGGGTGTTGGAGCGGTTGTCCATTTCGTTGGTTTCACGCACGAAGCGCGTACGCCATTCGGTAATGCGAATGGAAAAAATCAGATACGCCAGCACGGCAAGCAACACTACCATCACATAGCCGGGACTGAAAACCAGCAACAGGATTACCGCCACCATGACGATTTCCAGCAGCGTCGGCACCACATTGAAAATGGCAAAGCGCAGCAGGAAGCTGATGCTGTTGGTGCCGCGTTCGATATCCCGAGCCAGACCACCCGTACGGCGTGACAGGTGGTAACTGAGCTCCAGACGGTGCAGGTGCTGGAACACATTCAGCGACACCCGGCGCATGGCGCGTTCGGCCACTCGGGCAAACACGGCGTCGCGCAGCTCGCCGAACAGCGTCGAGGCAAACCGCAGCCCGCCATAGGCGAGCACCAGCAGCACCGGCACCGCCAGTGCCGCTTCCATGCCCCGCTCCGCTTCCAGCGCATCGACGATATATTTCAGTGCCAAGGGCATCGCCACCGTGGCCAGCTTCGCCACCACCAGCAGCAGCATCGACAGCACCACGCGGGCGCGGAACTCCATCAGGTAGGGCCAGAGCGAACGCAGGATGCGCCAGTCAGGGCGTTGGTCCGCGGGATGGTCCGCAGAATCGGAATGTTGGGCAAACTGACGCAAGCGGCATGCTCCGGGGAAGGCAGGGGTGAGGATGAGGGTGTGACTATAGCTGCTCCGTACAGGGGCTGCGAGTGAACGGCCCGTTTGCAGCGCTCTCAATGGCAATATCTGGTATTCTTGTTTTCCTCCGTAACGCACTGTTTTCAAAAGAGCACGCCGACGATGACCGATACCCTGACCCTGACCCGTCCCGATGACTGGCACCTGCATTTCCGCGACGGCGACATGCTGCAGGAGACAGTGCCGGCCACTGCTGCCGTGTTTCGCCGTGCCATCGTCATGCCCAATCTGGCACCGCCGGTCACCCGCGCAGCGGATGCTGTGGCCTACCGTGAACGCATTATGGCTGTGCTGCCCCCGGGGACGGATTTCGAGCCCCTGATGGTGCTGTACCTCACCGAGGCCACCACCGCCGCCGATATCGCCGCAGCGGCTGCCTCCGGGATCGTCCACGGCTGCAAACTCTATCCCGCAGGTGCTACGACCAACTCAGACAGTGGCGTGCGTGATCCCGCTGCGATCATGCATCTGTACGAGGCCATGGAAAAGCACGGCATGCCGCTACAGGTACACGGGGAGGTCACCGAGTCGCATATCGATATCTTTGACCGCGAGAAGCTGTTCATCGACCGGTATCTGCTGGCGATCCGCCAACGCTTCCCGGCACTGAAAATCATCTTCGAGCATGTCACGACCCGTGAAGGCGTACAGTTCGTGCAAAATCACGACCGCCATACCGCAGCGACGGTGACACCGCAGCATCTGATGATGAATCGCAACGATCTGCTGGCCGGCGGTATCAGGCCGCATAACTACTGCCTGCCGGTGCTCAAACGGCGTGAGCATCAGCTGAGTATTCAGGAGGTTGTGCTGGGCGGGGACGCGCGATTCTTTCTGGGCACCGACTCGGCGCCCCATGCGCGTAACAGGAAAGAGGCCGCCTGCGGCTGTGCCGGTTGCTACTCGGCACCTGCCGCGCTGCCGTTGTATGCAGCCTTCTTCGAGGAGCATGGCCAACTGGCGCGTCTGGAAGCCTTCGCCAGCCATTTCGGCCCGGACTTCTACGGCCTGCCCCGCAACACCGATACCGTGACGTTGAAACGGGAGCCGTGGCAGGTGCCGGCGCATATCCAGGCCGCCGGCGAAACGCTGGTGCCCTGGCAGGCCGGCATGTCATTGCAGTGGCAACTGGCCTGACAGGGGCGTCTTCTGACGGGGACTAGAGGTAAGTAATCACACCCGCCACACCTACAAGGATCAGGTACAGCGCAACGATGTAATTCAGCAAACGGGGAATCATCAGAATCAGTACACCCGCGATGATCGACAAGATCGCGGTCAACAATGCCATATCCATAGTGATCTGCATCCGGGCTTCTCCTGGCTCGTTTGGCTTGGGGCGGAAGCTGCGGGCACATCCGCCAGCTTCCACCCCGAGCATGCACGAAAGCGGTCAACCCGTGTGCAAAACCCTGTAAATCAGCTTGCCGGCACCACCAGCACATCACAGGTTGCCTTGCCCAGCACCCGTGCGGTCACGCTGCCGATCAGCCACTCGGCCACCCGGTTGTCACCATGCTTGCCCATCACCACCAGATCGGCCGCCTGGGTGCCAATCTGCTCCATGATCATGCGCGCCGGGTAATCATGCGCGGTGATGATTTCAGCCTCGTCAGCACTCAGACCGCACTCATCGCGCAGCTTTTCCAGCGCAGCACGCACATCGGCTTCCTGTTGCCCGGTGGCGCGGCTGAGGTCATGTTCGGTAATCACGGAATAACTGCCGAAGGCCGCCGGGATAGGCGTATGGGCGTACAGCAGGCAGAGCTTCGCTTCGGGGGCTATGGCGCGCGCCATACGCACGGCAGGCGCGGACGCGGCAGACAGATCCACGGGCACCAGCACTGTCCGGTAAGACTCCTTTGCCGCCCCGAGCACCGCCAGCGTGGGGCTGGTGTTCTGTCGCACGATGCGCTCGGCGGTAGTACCCAGCATGCGATCCTGCAACGCGTGGCTGCCTTGACCGCCCACCACCACCAGGGTGCTGCCATCAGCGCCTTTGATCATCACGTCCATGACGCTGCCCTCGCCCATCTCTGGCGTCAGCGTAAAGCCTGTGGCCGTCCGCACTTCCTCCACACTCGCCGCCAGCGCCTTTTCTGCCGCCTCGGTGAGATCACGCTCCAATCCAGCGATCACCGGCAGCAACGCACGTACCCGGCGCACACCAGGGCCATCCTGTACGTGGACCAGACTGGCGCTGCCCAGTCCGAGCTCTCCGGCCAGCAAGGCACCACGGCGGGCTGCCCGGTCAGCGAACTCGGAAAAGTCCGTGGCGATGCGGATTGACTTGATGGTGCTCATACTTGTCTCCCAATAGGTCTCGGTGGGTTTTCCACTCTGGTGCGCTCAACCTTCAGTCTGAACCGGGCATCCTGTCAACGCCTTGATGCAGGTCAACCTGCCACCTCCGGCGACATCAGGCCTCCAGCCCTTTCAGCCAGAGGATCACGGCCGCTGGCACATGGGTGACACCGAATGCGCTGAAGAACACCAGCCAGGGTGACAGATCGCCCAGCTGCCCATATCGCCAGGTCATGATAGCCCCGAACAACACACCGACAGAAACCAGTACCGCGCGCACCAGCAACACCTGCTGCGCCGTTGCCACGCGGGCCGGTAACGCCCGATGCGCGAAGATCACCGCTCCCAGCGTCACAAGTGTAAAAATCGATAACAACAGGGTCTGCATCGCATGCCTCCTCAGGCCTGTTTATCCCACTGCTTTCTTCAAGCACTTTGCCTCTACGGTATATCAGCGTGATAATGAAACCCATGTTGTTGCCACAGCAGGTGCGGGCTATGACACCGATCGTCTGGATCAGCCATCGCGGCCTCAATGAGCGCTATGCAGAAAACTCCCTGCTGGCCTTCCGCGCCGCCGTGGATGCGGGTTTCACGCATCTCGAAACCGACTTGCGGTGCACCCGCGACGGCCATCTGGTGCTGCACCATGACCCGCATATGGGCCAGACTGCGGGCTATCCCGCCGCGATTCATACGCTGACGCTCGCGGAATTCCGCAATGCCCGCCTGCATGACGGGCAATCGCCGCCCCTGTTCGATGAGTTCGCCGAGCAGTTCGACCGGCAATCCTGGATTCTCGACATCAAGCCGGAACGGGGCGCGGAGACCCTGAAACTGCTGCATGACTGGGCCCTGCGCCATGGTGCCGAGCGCTGGCTTACCCGCAAGGCACGCTTTCTGTTGTGGGCGCCGGACCACTACCCCTTGCTTGCCAGCTACTTTCCCGGTGCCGTCACCATGGCTGACCAGCGGGAATGTCGTCGCGCAGGCTTGTCCGTGCTGTGCGGCATGAGCCAGCTGGGCAACATCTGCCGTAACCGGACCTACTCCATCCCGCCACGCTATTTCGGCCTGAACCTGTTCCGACGCTCCATCATCCGTGCCTACCAGCGCCACGGCGCTCGGGTACTGGCGTTCTTGCCGGAATCCCCTGCCGAGGTGGAGCAGGCCCTGGCCAACGGCGCCAACGAAGTACTGGTCAATGGCAGGGCACCGCTATGACGCATACCCTGCTTCGCGCCCTGCCTGATTCACGCCCTCTCTACCGCCCGCAACGCACTGTAGGACACCTTTCAGCCCGGCAGGACAGATCATGTCTAACGCACGCATCCTGACAGCGGTATGGCAGAACACGGTCATTGCCGAAGCCCCCGAAGCGGATACCGTCACACTTGAAGGCAATGTCTACTTCCCCCCTGCGGCGCTACTGCCAGCATTTGTCACACCCAGTGACCACACTTCGGTGTGCGGCTGGAAGGGCACCATATAGACCTCCAGAACCAGCGTAATGAAAACGCTGCCTGGTACTACCCGGCGCCGAAACCGGAAGCGGCACATATTCGCGGGTTCGTCGCCTTCTGGCGTGGGGTGCAGATACAGCCCAAGCCATGACCCGAGCGATGACCCGGCCATGAAATGAGGCCATAAAGCCATAAGGAGCGTTGGCACGATGAATGTCCTTTCCGGAAATGCACCTGCCAGACCGATCGGGAACGCAGATCCTGCCGAAATGCTGCTGACACACTATGGCCAGGTGCGCGACGCCTCTCTGGCGTACTGCGCCTCGCTGCAGACGGAAGATTTCGGTCTGCAGGCCGTACCGGAAACCAGCCCGGTGAAATGGCATCTCGCGCACACAGCCTGGTTTTTCGAGACCTTCCTGTTATGTCCTTTTTTGCAGGGATATACCCGCTTCAACGCCGAGTACGCTTACCTGTTCAACTCCTATTACAACGGCGTTGGCGCACAGTTTCCGCGTGCCAGCCGTGGGCTGCTGTCACGCCCCACCGTGGACGAGGTCATCGGCTATCGCGCCCATGTGGACGATGCCATGGGGCGTTTGCTGACGCAGCAGGACCACCCGGAACGGGCCACCATCCTTGCCCGCACACGGCTCGGGTTGCACCACGAGTATCAACATCAGGAATTGCTGTTCACCGATCTCAAGTACAACTTTCACTGTAATCCGCTACTGCCTGCCTGGCAGACCGCGTCACTGCCGGTCGGCGACACACCCGCACCGCAGTCCTGGCACCGCTTCGCTGGCGGGCTCAGCCTCCAGGGCATCGACGAGCACCCGGACCGGTTCTGCTTTGATAACGAGACGCCGCGCCATCAGACATTGCTGCACCCTTTTCGGCTGGCAGCACGCCCGCTGTGCAATGCCGACGTGCTGGCCTTCATCGCAGAGGGCGGTTATCGCAATCCGGCCCTGTGGCTGGCGGACGGCTGGGCCAGGGTGCAGGAGGCTGGCTGGCAACATCCGCTGTACTGGCAGCAGGACCGCCATGGCGCCTGGCATATTTTCACCCTGCACGGCCTGCAGCCCCTGGACCCGGCAGCAACCGCCTGCCATCTGAGTGCCTACGAGGCTGATGCCCTGGCCCGCTGGGCGGGAGCGCGACTGCCCACCGAGGCCGAATGGGAACATGCAGCCCACGCCCAACTGGCGGAACACCCGCCTGCCACCATGCTGAACGGCCATTTCCTTGATCAGGGACTGCGGCATCCAACAGCGGCAGCCGCCGAATCGGGGGGCCTCCAGCAGCTGTTCGGCAGCGTCTGGGAGTGGACTGCCAGCAGCTATGCCCCCTACCCCGGCTATCAACCGGCACCCGGCGCCATTGGCGAGTACAACGGCAAATTCATGTGTAACCAGCTGGTGCTGCGTGGCGGCTCCTGCGTCAGCGCGCGGCAACACATCCGGCCCAGCTATCGCAACTTCTTCTATCCGGGGGACCGCTGGCAGTTCAGCGGCGTTCGCCTGGCCCGTGACGACCGCCCGGAGACAGGTACATGACTTCTGCCACCCCCTCAAGAACCGCCACCCGCGACGAGATGCCGGACTTTATCGATCTGTCCACGGCGCCGGGCGATACCACAGCGGAAATACTGACCGGTCTGAACGCGCAGCCGCGATACATCAATCCCAAGTTCTTCTATGACAGCCGTGGCTCTGCGCTTTTCGAACGTATTACGGCACTGCCCGAGTACTACCCCACTCGCACAGAACGCGGCATTCTCAAAGCGTTCGCCGGGCAGATCGCCCGGGCCGCCGGGCCCGATCGCGTGTTGATCGAACCCGGTGCCGGCAGTTGCGAGAAAGTGCGCCTGTTGCTGGACGCAATGCGCCCGGCGGCCTATGTGCCGACCGACATCGCCGGTGACTTTCTGTACCAGGCCGCCGGGAAACTGCGCGCAGAATTTCCGTGGCTGCCCATTACCGCTATCCAGGCCGATTTTACTGCGCTGGCCGCCATGCCGCAGAGCCTGCCGCCGGGCCCCCGCTGCCTGTTCTATCCTGGCTCCACGCTGGGCAATTTCCAGTATCACGACGCCCGGGCCTTCCTGCGTCAGGCCGCAGCACTTCTGGGCGCGGACGGCACACTGCTGATCGGCATTGATCTGCACAAGGATACCGCCACACTCGAAGCCGCCTACAACGATAGCGCTGGCATCACGGCGGACTTCAATCTGAACATCCTGCGCCATCTCAACCAGCTTCTGCCCGCTGACTTTGACCTGCACCAGTTTCGTCATGTGGCCTGCTACAACCAGACTGCGCAGCGCATCGAAATGTATCTGGAGAGCCTCACGGCGCAA
Source organism: Alcanivorax sp. (assembly GCA_022565695.1). Taxonomy (GTDB): domain Bacteria; phylum Pseudomonadota; class Gammaproteobacteria; order Pseudomonadales; family Alcanivoracaceae; genus Isoalcanivorax. The sequence goes on from JAIUME010000005.1 coordinate 30,308, forward strand.
CAGGTGCAATGCGCCGGAAACCTGCTTTCACTGCAGGCCGGTGAGCGCCTGCTGACCGAGTACTCCTGCAAGTACACGCAGGAGGGCTTTGCCCGTCTTGCCGATGCCGCGGGCCTGACGGTACAACATTGCTGGCAGGATCCGGCACGACTGTTCGCCGTATTTTGCCTGGCGCCCAACGGCACTTGACCTGTCGATCCGGCTGGAGGAAGGTAAACGGACAGGCTTTCAAGGAGGCTATCCGATGCCACATCGAAAGGAATATATCGAGCGCATCAAGCGCAAGCTGGACGAATGGGACGGCGAGCTCGAGCGCCTGGAGGAAAAAGCCAGGCAGGCTCGGGATGAAGTGCAGCAACAGTGGGCAGAGCGCCGCCCGGAACTGGAGCAGGTACTGCGCGATCTCGAAATGCGAGTGAAGAACGCCCACGACAGCGTTGAAGAGAACTGGGAAGAAACGCGCAGCAAGCTTGAGACCGGTTGGGAGCGCTTGTCCCGGGAGCTGAAAACCGTCACCGACCGACTGTTTCCCGGCAACTGATTTTATCTGCAGCTATTCCGGAGCAGCGCAACGCTGCCCGGATAGCTATCTAGCTGTAAATTATTTCAACCGCGGATTGCGCGTTACCAGTCTTCGACGGACACGCTCCTCACTGTCCAGTTCGCTGAACTCATCCGTTTCGAAAATATCGCCGCCCACGGGCGTTGCGTCATTGCGGTGATACAGATTCAGCAGCATTTCACGGCGATCGCTGGACAGCTCTCTCACCAGCACAATCATGATCATGAACAACACAATCGAGAAGGGTAACGCCGACACCAGGGATGCCGACTGCAGGCCACGCAAACCACTGGCAGCAATCAGGGTGATACAGATAGCGGAAATCAGCACCCCCCAGCTCAGGCGCTTGTAAAGTGGAGGATTGAGAGACCCGTTATCCGTCATCTGCGCCACGATATAGGCCGCCGAATCCGCCGAGGTGACCAGAAAGATGAAAATCACCAACAGGGTAAGCGCTGACAGGGCGGCGGTATAAGGCATGACCTCGTACATGCGGAACAGACCTGATGTAACATCGCCATCCACTGCAGCCGCCAGATCAATCGAGCCTTCCAGTTGCAGGAACATGGCATTGCCGCCGAAGATCGCAATCCAGACGCAAGCCAGAAGTGGCGGCACAAACATCACGCCGAACACGAACTCCTTGATGGTTCTGCCCCGGGAAATCCGTGCGATGAAGGTCCCCACAAACGGCGACCAGGCAATCACCCAGGCCCAGTAGAATACGGTGTATTCGTTCATCCACCCGGAGCTGTCGCGGGGCGGCAGCGTCAGGCTCATCTGGATGAAATTGCCCAGATAACCCGCCATGCCATGCACAAACGAATCGAGAATATAAATCGTGGGGCCGCTAATCAGCATGTAAGCGAGAAACAGGAACACCAGCGTCATATTGATATTACTGAGCACCTTGATGCCGCGATCCAGACCGGAATAGGACGATGCGGTATACACCAGGAACATGGCGCCCAGGATCGCCGCCTTGGTCCAGAAATTGTTGGCCCAGCCAAACTGGGATTCCAGACCGCCATTCATCTGCAGCACGCCCAGTCCCAGCGAGGTAGCCACCCCCATCACCGTGGCAATCACCGCCAGCACATTGAGCCCGTCCAGTATCGGCTGCGGGCGTTTTACGCCGCGCAACATCGGCTCGACCATGTTCGACACCAGACCGGGACGATCCTTGCGGAACTGGAAGAACGCGATAATCAGCCCCACCAGCGTAAAGGCTGCCCACTGATTGATACCCCAGTGAAAGAAGCTGTACTGAAACGCCAGCTCTGCCGCCGCTTCCGTACCGGCCTCGGCCATACCATGGGGTGGTTTGAGGAAATGCAGCATGGGCTCGGCCATGCCGTAGAACACCAGGCCGACACCAAAACCGGCTGACAACAGCATGTTGATCCAGGAGAAAAAGCTGTAATCCGGCGCGCTGTCCTGCGGACCGAGACGAATCTTGCCGTAGCGCCCTAGCGCGAGATACAACAGAAAAACGACGAAGACAAACACGGCCAACAGATAAAACCAGCCGAAATAATGGCCCAGTGTGTTCAGCGCCGCGCCGGCGCCTCGGGCAAACTCAGCGGGGAAAATCGCCCCGAACATCACCAGCAGAACAATCAGACCTGCAGAAAGGAAATAGACACGTTCCCTGACAAACATCACACCCCCGGTGGTGGTTGATTCTGACGCCGCGTCCCGGCGCAAGAGCCCCAACCATAGCGAAGCAGGCAGCCGCTGGCCAGCCACGGTGCTGGTCCGGATCTTTCGGACCAGCTTCCGGGGCCAGCGTCACGGTGCCTTCAACACCGGTGCCGAGTGACGGCTATACCGCGTTCGCCAGTGCGTGGGCGCGGGTCACAGTGACCGGCACACCATTGAGCGCAGCATTGCCCGACAACATGTCAATCCGCTGGTCGTCAGTGAGATCATTGACGCTCACACCCGGGTGCTCTGCGGCAATCTGCTGGCGAATGCCGGCACGCTGATGGCCCCAGCCGTGGGGCACGCTGACCACACCGGGCATGATGTCAGTCGTGATTTCCGCCGCCACCTCGATACTGCCCACCCGGGAGGTAATGCTCAGCAGATCCCCCTCATTGACCCCCAGCGCTTGCGCATGGGACGGATGAATCATCGCCGTACAGCGTGACTTGCCCTTCACCAGCCGATGGCTGTTGTGCAGCCAGGAGTTATTGCTGCGTACGTGACGACGCCCGATCAGCAGCGGCTGTTCCGGCGGAATCGCATCGTCACCGAAGAAATGCCGCTCCACGCGCAGCAAATCCGGCAGATAGAACGCCGTATGCAGATGAATGCGCTTGTCCGCATGTTTCAATGCCCCCGGCAAGGCACGGGTCAGCGGCCCCAGATCGATCCCGTGGGGGTGACGACGCAGTTTGCCCAGGGTCAGCCCGCCAGGCCGCAGGCCACGCCCCCAGACGCCGGAACGCAGCATGACCGCCAGCAGCCCGCGCGGACCGGTACGGCGCAACAGCGCGCGCGACGCGCGGTCGCGCAGACTTTTCGGCGGGTCCATACGGTCGGCCAGCTCAAGATAGATCTGCCAGTCATGCAAGGCATCTTTGGGCGGACTGAACAGCGCATCGGCATACCGGGCGGTGTTGCGCACGGCCAGCATGTGAAAGATCACATCGTAATGCTCCCGCTCCAGCGGGCTGACCGGTGGCAATATCAGATCGGCATGACGGTTGGTTTCATTCAGGTAGAAATCGATGGCGACCATGAAATCCAGTGACGCCAGCGCGTCGTCCAGCTGCCCGCCGTTGGGCGTCGACAACACCGGGTTGCCCGCCACGGTCACCAGCGCACGAATACGCCCCTCACCCGGGGTCAGAATTTCTTCCGCCAGCGCCGATACCGGGAACTCACCGCCGAAGTCCGGCAGTTGCCGAACGCGGGTGTGATTGCGCCCCAGCCGACCCGGGCCGGTATGCCCGAGCACATCCACCGCCGGGCGGGTGAACATCATGCCGCCTTCTTCATCCAGGCGACCGGTCAACAGATTGATCAGCATCACCAGGTACTGGCTGAGCAAACCGAACTCCTGCACCGACACGCCCATGCGGCCATAACAGACCGCACGCTCGGCCGCGCAGAACGCCTTGACCAGCTGACGAATGTCGCCGGCATCCATACCGGTCAGCGGCGCCACCCGCTCCGGTGTCCACGGCGCGACGGCCTCCGGCAGCACATCCAGGTCATCACACAATGCCAGCGCGCGGCTGTCATGGCGCACCAGGTTGTCGGTGAACAGTACGTTGATAAAGGCCAGCAACAGCAGCACATCTGCGCCAGGGCGAATGAAGTGATGACTGGAGGCCATCGCAGCGGTTTCGGTACGACGCGGGTCAATCACCACAACCTGGCCACCGCGCTTCTGAATCGCCTGCAGACGCTTCTTCACATTCGGCACCGTCATGATGCTGCCGTTGGAGGCGATCGGATTGGCACCCAGGATCAACATGAAATCCGTTCGATCAATATCCGGCACCGGAATTTTCAGCTGATGCCCGAACAGATGATGCGCCACAATATGATGCGGTAATTGATCCACCGAGGTTGCAGAAAAACGATTGCGCGTTTTCAGGCTGTTGTGCAGCAGACGCCCCAGCAGCATGGCCCCCGTGTTATGCACGTTCGGGTTGCCCAGGTAGGAAGCCACGGCATTGCGTCCGTGCTCGGCCTGGACTTTCTGCAGGCCCTCAGCTGCGCGATCCAGCGCCTCTTTCCAGCTGATTTCCTGCCAGCTGTCGCCGACGCGTGCCATGGGGCGACGCAGGCGATCGGGATCTTCGTGAATATCCTGGAGCGCCACCGCCTTGGGACAGATATGCCCCTGGCTGAACGGGTCTTCCTTGTCACCCCGGATGCTCTGGATCTTGCCGTCGGCATGGGTAATTTCAATGCCGCACATGGCTTCGCAAAGATTGCAGGTACGGTAGTGGGTCTGTGTGTCGCTCATAATGCCTCCTGCGGCACCCGGTCAAACCAGGGGCTGGCCTGCTCAAGCTGCGCAGCAAGACGCAGCAATTTGCCCTCATCGCCGTGATTGCCGACGAACTGCACACCCAGGGGCAACCCATTGCCGGATTCGGCATCACACCAGTGCAGGGGCACGGACATGGCCGGTACACCCGTCACATTCGCCAGTTGGGTGAACGGGGTGTATTTCAGATTTTCCCGCGCCATGGTTTCCAGCATGCCGGACTTGAGAATCAGACGCGAGGCGCCGAGTCGCAAAATGACTTTGGAGCCCTGTTGCTGCCAGCGCGGTGTGGCCATGGCGCCAATTTTCGCCGGAGGCATGGCGAGAGTCGGTGTCATCAGGAAGTCATGGCCCTGGAAGAAATCTGCCAGCTGACGCATGTAATCCTGAATACGTTGGCAGATATCCACATACTCATGCCCGCGGATACTGCGGCCAAAGGCCGCCATGACCAGCGTGTCAGGCTCGAATCCCTCATCACCACAACCGGTCGCCTTGCGCACCATGTCCACCGTCGAGGCGCAGTTGGCAAACCACAACTTCAGCCAGTCCATGGTCAGCTGGTCCATATCGATCTGTGGCTCTGCCTCCACCACGATGTGGCCAAGGGACTCCAGTAACCGCGCCGCGTCCCGCACCGCACGCACAGCTTCCGGGTCCACGGCGGTATCGATGGGCGAACGCACGGTAAACGCAATGCGCAGCTGACCGGGGTCGCGTGTCACTTCCTCGACATAGGGGCGTTCTGGCGGCGCCAGTCGAAACAGGGCGCCGTGCTCATCACCCTGCACGGCATCCAGCAGTGCGGCGCTGTCGCGCACACTGCGGGTCACCGCATGATTCATCGCCATGCCATGCATGGCCTCGGTGAACTGTGGCCCCCAGGGTGTGCGCCCGCGCCCCGGCTTGAGACCGAACAACCCGCAGCAGGCCGCCGGGATGCGAATGGACCCGCCACCATCGTTGGCGCCGGCCATGGGCACAGCACCCGCTGCCACCAGCGCCGCGGAGCCACCGGATGACCCACCCGGTGTGTGATCGGTATGCCAGGGATTGCGGCTGGCACCGTAAGCATCCGGCTCGGTGATGCCTTTGGCGCCAAACTCGGGCGTGTTGGTGCGGCCGAAGATAACCAGGCCAGCCGCCAGCCACCGCCGCACCAGCTCTGAATCCTCAGTGGGGCGATGGTCCGCCGTTTTGAGACCCTGGCAGCCCATGTGGTAAGGCGCGCCGGCCATTTCCTGAAACAGGTCCTTGGCCAGCATCGGCACGCCGGCAAACGGTCCGGACAACGGGCCCGCAGCGCGTTTGCGTGCTTGCTCGAACAGCGGATGAATCAGCGCGTTGAGCGCCGGATTCACCTGCTCCGTACGGCTGATCGCCAGATGCAACAGCTCTTCAGCCGTGACATCTCCCCTGGCCACCAGCGCCGCCAGCCCCAGGCCGTCGTACTTGCGGTATTCATCAAAGTTCATAGGTTGTGTCCCGAGCGGATATCCAGGCGCAGTGGCCTGAGTTGTTATAGGTGATTGTTTCAGCGCCCTCCGATCATACCCTGCCCGCACGACGGTGCCAGTCGATGCAGGCCACATTGCGTCCTGCCCGTCACTCCATTGCGTCACTCCCGGTCAATAAACGCAGCGTTTACCCGTCATGGCCAAGCGCACGCTACAGGTCCACAATGTGCTCAATTCTGTTGTGATGGCCAGCCTGCACGCTTGAGCGCTCAGGGCTGCTGCTCCATACTATGGCCCTGTTGCGAGGGTAGACGGCATGTATATGCCCCCTGTACATAGCCTTGCATGGTACGCCCTATGACGGCCCTGATGCCTGATGGCCCAACCCTGACGACCTGTTTGCGATATGACTGAATATCTTCTGATTCTGGTCAGCGCGGTGCTGGTCAACAATTTCGTACTGGTCCAGTTCCTGGGCCTGTGCCCGTTCATGGGGGTCTCCAACAAGGTGGAGACCGCCATGGGCATGTCTCTGGCCACCACCTTCGTGCTAACCCTGTCGTCGGTGCTCGCCTACCTCACCTGGGCCTACATCCTGGTGCCCTTCGAGCTGCAATATCTGCGCACCATTTCCTTTATTCTGGTGATCGCGGCGGCCGTGCAGTTCACGGAAATGTTCGTCAAGAAAGCCAGCCCGCTGCTGTACCGGGTGCTCGGCGTGTTCCTGCCGTTGATTACCTCCAACTGCGCCGTGCTGGGCGTCGCCCTGTTGAATGTGCGCGCCGAGAACACCAGCTTCCTCAGTTCCCTGACCTACGGCTTCGGCGCTGCACTGGGCTTTTCCCTGGTACTGGTGCTGTTCGCCGCCATGCGCGAGCGCATCGCGGTGGCAGATGTGCCTGAGGCGTTTCGCGGGCCCAGCATCGGCCTGATCACTGCCGGCCTGATGTCGCTGGCATTCATGGGCTTCAGCGGTCTGATTCGCTTATGACGACGATACTGATAGCTGTCGCCGCCCTGCTCGCCATGGCCGCCGTGTTCGGCGCCATTCTCGGCTTTGCGTCGGAACGCTTCCGGGTTGAAGGCGATCCCATCGTTGATCAGATCGACGCCATTCTGCCGCAGACCCAGTGCGGCCAGTGCGGCCATCCCGGCTGTCGCCCCTATGCCGAAGCCATCGCCGAGGGCGAGGAGCACAACAAGTGCCCGCCCGGTGGCGAAACCACCATTCAGGAACTCTCGGACTTGCTCGGCCGTGAGGTGCTGCCGCTGGACGACGAACACGGCGATACCTCGGACATCAAGAAGGTGGCCTACATTCGTGAGGACGAGTGCATCGGTTGCACCAAGTGCATCCAGGCCTGCCCCGTGGATGCCATCGTCGGCGCAGCACGTCTGATGCACACCGTGATCGTGGATGAGTGCACCGGCTGTGACCTGTGCGTGGAGCCCTGCCCGGTGGACTGCATCGACATGATCGAGGTGGCGCCGACATTGCAGACCTGGGGCTGGTCACGGCCACCCGGTGTCGGCCAGCAACCGACGCAGAAGATTGCGCTGGTGAACCTGCCATGAACCTGCTGTCGCTGCTCAGACCTCGCAAGCCCGCGTCGGCGCACCCGCCACTGGCGGCGGGCAATACTCGCCGGCTGCATGATTTCCATGGCGGCATTCATCCGCCGCAGCACAAGACGCTGTCCAACCAGACGCCCATTCGCCCCGGACCGATACCGCGCACCCTGGTGCTGCCGCTGAACATGCATATCGGCGCGCCCGCCCTGCCCTGCGTGCAGGTCGGCGACACGGTGCTCAAGGGGCAGAAGATTGCCGACGCCTCTGGCCCGGTAAGCGCCCCCGTTCATGCCCCCACCTCCGGTGTCGTCAGCGCCATTGAAGCGCGACCGATCCAGCACCCTTCCGGCCTGGATGCGCTGTGTATCGTGCTGGACACCGACGGCGAAGACCGCTGGGCGCCCCTGACGCCGCACCCGGATTATCACCTGCTGCCGCGCGCTGAACTGGTCAACCTGATCCGCGAAGCGGGCATTGCCGGCATGGGCGGCGCGGGCTTTCCCACGGCCATCAAGGTCAACCTGCGTGACAGCCAGCGCATTGAGCAACTGATCATCAACGCGGTGGAGTGCGAGCCCTACATCACCGCCGACGACCGGCTGATGCGGGAACGGGCAGACGGCGTCATCGCCGGCGTGCAGGCGCTGCAATACCTGGTCCAGCCGCAGGAAACCCTGATCGGCATCGAGGACAACAAGCCAGAGGCCATCGCCGCCATGCGCGCTGCGGCGGCCAACACAGATATCGAGATTGTCGTTGTCCCCACCAAGTACCCCTCCGGCGGGGAAAAACAGCTGATTCAGGTACTGACCGGCAAGGAAGTCCGTGCCGGCGGCCTGCCCGCTGAGGTGGGCGTGGTCTGTCACAACACCGGCACAGCCTGGGCCATCCACCGCCTGCTGAGCCACGGCGAACCGCTGATCAGCCGCATCACCACCCTCACCGGCACCGCGTTCAGCAACCCGGGTAATGTCGAGGTACTGCTGGGCACCCAGGTCAGGGACCTGCTCGCTTTCGGCGGCGTCACGGTGCCCGATAACGGTGAATACAGTTATGGGGAATACAGTGGCCGCCTGATCATGGGCGGCCCGATGATGGGGTTCAGCATTGATCACCCGGCGGTCCCGGTGGTGAAAACCACCAACTGCATCATTGCCGCGCCGCCGGAGGAACTGCCGGAACCCGAGCCGGAGCAGCCCTGCATTCGCTGCGGCGCCTGTGCCGAAGTGTGCCCGGCAGACCTGCTGCCCCAGCAACTTTACTGGTACAGCAAGGCCGGCGAATTCGACCGTGCCCAGCACTACAACCTGATGGACTGCATCGAATGCGGTGCCTGTGCCTACGTCTGTCCCAGCCATATTCCGCTGGTGCAGTACTACCGCTTCGCCAAAGGGGCCTTGCGCCAGCAGGCCGCAGAGCAGCAGAAAGCAGACCGCGCCCGTGAGCGTTTCGAGGCGCGCATGGCGCGCATCGAGCGGGAAAAGGCCGAGAAGGACGCCAAGCGCCAGGCCCGCCTGGCCGCCAGTCGTCAGAAGCAGGCACCGGGCAGCAGCACCGCGCCCACCGTGGACATGGCGGCACTGAAGGCGGCGTCGCTGGAAGCCTCATCGGCCTACAAGGCTGCGGTGAAGGCGTTGAAAGCAGCTGAAGCAACCGGCGACGGGGATGCAGAGGCATTGCGTGCGGAAGCCGACGCGCTCAAGGCACGCGCCGATAGCGCCAAAGCAGCCGTCCGCGACGCCAAAGACAGCGGCGCAGCCACCACGCCTGCGGTACCGGCAAGCGACCCGGTGGCAGACCTGAAAAAAGCCGTGGCAGAGGCCTCCTCGGCGTACAAGCAAGCGGTCAAGGCGGCGAAAGAGGCAGAGGCGTCCGGCAGTGCCGAGGCCGCCAGCCTGCGCGCCGAAGCAGATACCCTGAAAGGGCGTGCCGACGAACTCAAGAATGCCCTGCGCGAGGCCAAAGAGCAGGCACCGGCTGTCACCCCGGCGCCGCCCGCAGCTGACCCGGTCGCCGAACTGAAGAAAGCGGTTGGCGAAGCGTCCAGCCAGTACAAGAGCGCACTGAAGGCTGCCAAGGCCGCCGCCGAGGACAACGCCGACGATGCCGATGCCCTGCGCGCCAGAGCGGATGAACTGAAAGCCCGCGCCGACCAGCTCAAGGCTGAACTGCGTGACGCGAAAGAGCGGGCGCCGGCAACCGTTGCGCCGGTCGCGCCCGCTACTCTCACTACACCCGCCACACCGGACACGCAGGCAGCGACAGACGCCACGGCACCCGTGGCAGCCAGCACGGATGCCGACAGCGCAGCCCGAGCCAAACGCATGAAGGCACTGAAGACGGCGTACAACATGGCTAGCAAACAGTGGAAAGACGCCAGCGCAGCCCTCGAACGGGCGACCCGGGAAGGCGCTGATGATCTGGCTGTGCAGCAGGCACGCGTCGACAAGCTGAAGAAAAAAGCCGATCTGGCCAAAGAGCAGCTAAATCTGCTGGTGGACGAGGCCAAGGCCGCCATGAAACAGGCCACCGGCAGCGACCTGAAAACCCTCAAGCTGGCCGCCGCCCGCAGTGAAAGCGCTGCGCGGGAAAAGACCGCTGCACTGGCCGCCGCCCGCGAAGCCGGTGATGAGGCGCAAATCACGGTACTCCAGCAGGAACTGGCCGCTGCCGAGCAGGCGGCACTTGAGGCCGCACGCACACTCAAGCAGGCCGTGGCCGACCAGGGGCTGGCTGATGTCTGACGCGCCCATGTACGACAAGGACACCCACTGATGGCCCTGATCAAGGTCACATCACCCCACGCCACCGGGCAGCAGCGCACCGGCCGCCTGATGCGTGAAGTCATGCTCGCCACCCTGCCGGGGCTGGCGGTGCTGACCTGGCTGTTCGGCTGGGGCTCCCTGATCAATGTGATCTGGGCCATGCTCATTGCCCTGGCCAGCGAAGCCGCCGTGCTCAAGGCCCGGGGCAAGGACGTCGCCTTCTACCTGCGTGACAACAGTGCGCTGGTGACCGCCGTGCTGCTGGCGCTGGCGATTCCCCCTTCTGCGCCCTGGTGGCTGACATTGATCGGCGTCAGCTTCTCGATTGTCGTCGCCAAGCAACTCTACGGCGGCCTGGGCATGAACCCCTTCAACCCCGCCATGGCGGGCTATGTGTTGCTGCTGATTTCCTTCCCCATCGAGATGACACGCTGGTTCGCGCCGGGCGAAGGGCCTGAACATTTCATGGGCTCGGTGCACCTGTTCCTGGGCCGCTACGCCGAGACCGTGGATCTGATGACGGGGGCGACGCCGCTGGACAGCTTCCGCACCTGGGCGGGCGATGCCACAGCACTGGCCAACGAGCATATCCTGCATGGCGTCTTCGCCGGGGTCGGCTGGGAGTGGGTCAATGTGGCGTTCCTGCTCGGCGGCCTGTATCTGCTGTGGCGCGGCATCATTACCTGGCATATCCCCGCCGGTTTCCTGGGCGCCCTCGCGTTGTGCGCGCTGCCCTTCTGGCTGTATGACCCGGCGCGTTTCGCCAGCCCGCTGTTCCATCTGTTCAGCGGCGCGGCCATGTTCGGGGCATTCTTCATTGCCACCGACCCGGTCTCTGCCGCGACCAGTCGCTGGGGGCGGCTGATTTATGCCGCGCTGATCGGCGTGCTGATCTGGGTGATCCGCAGTCTGGGCGGCTACCCGGACGCGGTCGCTTTCGCGGTGCTGTTGCTGAATCTGGCGGCGCCGACCATCGACTACTACACCCAGCCGCGCACCTACGGCCACGACAAGGCAAAACGGGGGACCGGCTGATGCACCAGGCGATTATTCGCAACGCCATCATCCTCGGCCTGTTTGCCATCGCCACTGCAGCGATGCTGGCCTGGACCAACGACCGCACCCGCGACCGGGTGGCGTGCAACCGACAGTTTGCACTGGAGGCATCGCTGCTGGCCGTGATGCCGGCGGAGCGTGCCGACAACAGCCTGCTGGAAGATCGAATCACCGTCACCGATCCGCGCCTGGGCCGGAGCAGCTACACCCTGTACCGTGCGCGTCTCGACGGCGTCCCCAGTGGCGCGGTGCTTGAAGCTGCCGCACCCGATGGCTACGGTGGCAATATCGCGCTGCTGATCGGCGTGGATTACGACGGCGTCATCAGCGGCGTGCGGGTGGTACCGCCACACAATGAAACCCCCGGCCTGGGTGACAAGATCGAAACCCGCAAATCCGACTGGATTCTCGGTTTCGATGGCCACTCACTGGCTGGCACCCCACGCCAGGCATGGGCCGTGCGTCAGGACGGCGGTGACTTCGACAGCTTTACCGGCGCCACCATTACACCGCGCGCCGTCGTCGGCGCCGTGTACCGGGCCCTGGATTATTATCACGCGCAACGCGACGCCCTCTTCGCGGCAGAATCGGAAGCCGCCCCGGATATGAGCGGCTGCGGGAGCAGGTCATGAGCAGTACGGATACGACAGCCCCGACAGGCATCGACCTTGAGCAGGATACTGCGCCGGTGGCCGCGCCTGCGGCGGACTATGGTGCGCTGACCAACAACGGCCTGTGGAAGAACAACCCCGCCACCGTGCAGTTGCTGGGGCTGTGCCCCTTGCTCGCGGTGACCGGCACCGTGGTCAACTCCCTCGGCCTGGGTCTGGCCACCATGGCTGTACTGATGGCGTCGAACCTCACCGTCTCGCTGATCCGTGATGTGGTGACGCCTGCCGTGCGCCTGCCGGCCTTCGTGATGATCATCGCCGCGCTGGTGACCGTGATCGAAATGGTCATGCAGGCATTCACTTTCGAGCTGTATGAAATCCTCGGCATCTTCATTCCCCTGATCGTCACCAACTGCGCGATCCTCGGCCGAGCGGATGCCTTTGCGTCGAAAAATCGGCCACTGCCCGCCGCTTATGACGGCTTCGTCATGGGGCTGGGGTTTCTGCTAATCCTGGTGCTGCTCGGCGGCATGCGCGAAGCCGTGGGTGAAGGCACCCTGTTTGCCAACATGCACCTGCTGTTCGGCGAGGTAGCACGGGACTGGCAGATCACCCTGGTCGCCGACTACCGGGGCTTTCTGGTCGCCATACTGCCGCCGGGTGCCTTTATCGGCCTGGGGCTGATCATCGCCGGCAAGAACGTGATCGACCGCCATCTGCGCGAGCGGGCAAAACGCTCAAAAGCCCCGATGGAAAAAGGCAGCCGCCGGGTGCGCACCACCGGCAGTGTGAACTGACGCTAACCCGGAAGCTGCTCCACATTGGCGATCAGCCGCGCATCTTCCAGCGCCGCCGTACGATGCCGCGTTGCGGCCCGGTACTCTGGGTCCGCCAGCATGCTGGCAAACGCGGCCGCCGAGGGATAACGCACCAGCAGCACCTCATCCCACTGCTCACCTTCCGGGGCAATCACTGACGCCTGCGTACGGCCCATCCACACCAGCTGGCCGCCGACGCCCTGCACCTTGGCCAGCGCCGTTTTCGAGTATTCCCCATAGGCCTGACGGCCACTACGTGCCGGTTCACTGGCATCGCTGTACTGTGCCTGATCGCGAAAGCGCAACAGGTTGAGCATGACCAGCGGGGTGTCCTGCGGCAGGCTGGCCAGCAACGCCGGCAGACGCTTCGGGTCCGGATCAATCGTGGGCATCGTGCTCTCCATCGTGGATAGGTGGCATAAATTGTTGAGACCCCAGTCTTGCCGCCCCCGTTCGTCTACACAATGACCGGAAATGGCCGCCCTGACCGGACTGCACTTCCCCGCTTTTTCCACATTCTTGCCCGCTTTGCGCCACGATTGCCTGTCTTAATCAGCGTATCGAATCCATGCAAGGAGAGACGAGATGGACAAGACCAACCTGATTGCCCTGTCTGCTGCCGGGATCATCGGCCTCTCGGGCGTTGGCTTCGGCGCCTACCAGGCCGGTGCCCGCCAGGCAGATGCCCCCGTCGCGTTCCAGGACGACGCGTTTCATGACCTGCATGAGGAGGCGATCCACGACAAGGTCGCGGAGCAAGTTGTCGAGCCTGTTGTCGAACCAGTGGTCCCGCCGGCGCCGACCCTGGCCCATGTATTGAAGGTGGAGCCCATCAGCCGCAGCTGGCAGGTACCACGCGAAGACTGCCACGTCGTCGAAGTCCAGCGTCAGGCCCCGATTACCAGCGAGCACAACACCGCAGGCACCTTGCTTGGCGCCGTCGTCGGCGGCGTGCTGGGCAATCAGGTGGGCGGCGGTAACGGCAAGAAGGTCGCCACGGCCGCCGGCATTCTGGCGGGCGGCTACACCGGCAACCGTATCCAGGACAACCAGCAACGCAGTCGCACCTACACCACCACCGAACTGCAGTGCAGCACGGTGTATGACACCCGCAGCGAAACCACCGGCTACCAGGTGACCTACCTGCTGGGCGATGAACGCGGCAGCGTGCACATGGACCACCGCCCCGGCGACACCCTGCCAGTGCGAGACGGCCAGGTGGTGGTGCGCTGATCAACGCCCCGGCGGGCGGCCTGCTCAGCTGCCCCGGTGGCGCGTGACCCGGATATTCTGTGCCAACAGATGCCGGGCCATCGCCACCAGGGCGGGCAAGTCCGTGACCACCGCATCCGGCCGTGACGGATGCCGCTGGGTGCCGGGAAAAATCTTGTCCAGCCAGGCCTGGTCCCAGCAGGCGCCGTTATAGAAAATCGAGGTGATCCCCGCTGCCCTGGCCGCAATCACATCCGTGGTACTGTCGCCCAGATACCAGCAGGCCTCCGACGGCGACCGCCCCAGACGTGACAGCGCCTCCAGCAACATATCCGGCGCCGGCTTGCGGCGCGGCACATCATTGCCGCACACCATGACATCGAACAGATCCGCCCAACCGCCTTCCTCTACCCGCGCGACCTCCTGTTCCATGAACTCGCGACTGCGGTTGGAGATCAGCCCCAGACAGATCCCCAGCTCACGCAGCCTCGTCAGTTGCGCCCGCGCGTCCACCTCCAGCGGCTCCACCTCCCCGACATGCTGGCGATAGGCATTATCAAACGCCCTGTGAGCACGCCGCTTGGCCTCCTCATCGTCGCCGAACAACACCTCGAAAATATCCGTGCGAGAGATCTTGCGCGCCGCCACGATCTTCGGATGCAGACGCCGATGGTCCCGCACATACTGCACCAGCTTCGCATCCTCCACCGTCTTCGACTGCTCCGGGGCCAGCAAGTACTCAAGCAGCCCCAGCTCCTGCAGATGCGGCAAGACATCGTCCACCGCGTGATACATGGCATCGTGGGTATTCACCAGCGTCGCATGCCAGTCGATCAGAATGACCTCCGGCTGTGCATGCGGCAGCGACAAGATACTCATCCACCTCTCCCAAACGGCTGATCACTTACAACTTCTATCAGCAACCGCTGACAACAGCCAGCCATGCCCCGGCACATACTGGCTGCTCAGATGCCTGCCAGGCCTGAGCACCCTGTTTGTTCACCCTCTTTGCATTACAAAGTAGTTATATTATGATAACGTTTGAATGGGATGACCGGAAAGCCAGGACAAACCAGCGCAAGCACGGCGTCAGCTTTGATGAAGCGTCCACCGTGTTCCGCGACGATGCCGGGCTCGCCATCTGCGACCCGGATCACCCCTGCGAAGACCGTTTTGTCCTGCTCGGCCTGAGCCATCGCATGAACCTGCTGGTGGTGTGCCATACCTGGTGCAGCGATGAGGTGATACGCCTGATCTCCGCCCGCAAGGCCAGCCCCGGCGAGGGCAACCAGTATTTCAGCAACCGCAAACTGACAGGGATAATGGATATGCGCAGCGAATATGATTTCAGCAATGCCGGGCCCAACCCTTACAGCAAACGAGAGCGCAAGCAGATCACCATTCGTCTTGAGGCGGGTACCATCGATTATTTCAAGGCCATGGCCGACGAGATGGGTATGCCCTATCAGAGCCTGATCAACCTGTATCTGCGCGATTGCGCCGAAAAACAGCGCAAACTGGCGCTGCACTGGCAGAACGAGGACACAGCAGAGGACTAATGCACAGGACACAATAGAAGGGTGCGATCCCCCGACCACGCCGCTAGAATGCAGCAAATCCTGAATCTCGCTCGGCGCGGCGGAGGTGGGGGAAGCCCTTCCGGGACTGTGTGAGGCAAGGATGCCGAACACAAGCCCCCAGGGACGGGTTTACGGCGGGTCCCGGAAGGGCTTCCCCCACCTCCGCCGCGCCCCACGCCGACTGCGACCGAATCGAATAACGCGATGAACAAAGCCAAACGCACCGAAATATTCGCCCGCCTGCGCGCCCAACGGCCGAATCCGACCACCGAGCTGCACTACACCAGCCCCTTCGAGCTGCTGATCGCCGTACTGCTCTCCGCCCAGGCAACCGATGTCGGCGTCAACAAGGCCACCGCTCGCCTGTTCCCGGCCGCCAATACCCCGGAGACCATGCTGGCACTGGGCGTGGACGGCGTGAAAGAACACATCAAGACCATCGGCCTGTTCAATGCCAAAGCCGAAAATGTCATCAAGACCTGCCGCATCCTGGTGGCCGAGCACGGCGGAGAGATTCCCAGAGAACGCGAAGCACTGGAAGCACTACCAGGCGTTGGCCGCAAGACAGCAAACGTGGTGCTGAACACCGCCTTCGGCGAGCCCACCATTGCCGTGGACACCCATATCTTCCGGGTCTCCAATCGCACCCGCATTGCCCCGGGCAAGAATGTGCTGGAAGTGGAAAAACGTCTCGAGCGCGTGATTCCCGACGAATTCAAACTGGACGCCCATCACTGGCTGATCCTGCATGGCCGCTACACCTGCATCGCCCGCAAACCCAGGTGCGGCAGCTGCATCATCGAGGATCTGTGTGAACTGCCCGCCAGCCAGCGGCCTGACTATTAGCCCAGGGCCTCCGGACCTGCCCCGGCAACCAAAACCCAACAATTCCCTTACGGAAAAACCACCCCCTCTGGCGCCAGACTCAAGTATCAGGCTGAACTGGTGGGGCGCGAGACATGGCTGACGATACCCGGAACGAGAACTTTCAATGGATACCGGCACAAATGCCGGCGATCTTCGAGGATGTGTTTGCAGAAGATGCCTTTACAGAGGGCACCATGCGCCAGGAAACGCTAACCGTTCAAAGCATCTCCCGGGAAACCCGCCACAACAGCTCTAACGCCAACTGCGCGTGACGGGCATCAGGGGCCTGCTCAAGGCGCGATAGGCGGATCGTTTTCAGCCACAGGGTCCGCATCAACGATGCCGTTGGTAAAGTCTTCGACCTGCTGAGCCACCTGCTTGACCTCATCAAAGCGCGCGATATGAAACAGCGCCTCGCCTTCGTTCACCAATGGCAAATTGTCCCGCCCCACCAGAATCCCGGCACAGGGCGAACGCACTTCGATTTCATCAGCGGTAAACGGGCTGCTGATACGCCCCAGAATCTGATCTTTCTTGATTCGCGCGCCCAGCGCTACCAGTGACCGGAAAACCCCGTCACGCTCCGCCCGCACCCAGATAGAGCTGCCCGCCACCGCCGGTTTGACATGATGCCCCGGTGCCTTGCGCTCGCTGAGCATGCCCAGATGGCGCATGACATTGGTAATGCCGCGCACGCCGACCCGGATCGAGGTTTCATCAAACCGCAGCGCCTCACCCGCTTCATAGGTGATCACAGGGATATTCTGCGCTTCGGCCACTTCACGCAGCGTGCCATCCCGCAGCACCGAATTCAGGATCAAGGGTACGCCGAAGGCTTCCGCCATGGCGGCAGTGTCCGGGCTTTCCAGGTTGGCGCGGATCTGCGGCTGATTGGAGCGATACACGGCACCGGTATGCAGATCCACCGCATGCGTGGCACGGTCGAGAATCTGGGTCTTGAACAACCAGGCCATACGCGCACCGAGGCTGCCGGTTTCAGAACCGGGGAAGCAGCGGTTGAGGTCACGGCGGTCCGGCAAGTAACGGGATTTATGAATAAAGCCGAAAACATTGACCACCGGAACGGCTACCAGGGTGCCATGCAGACGCTTCATGGAGGACATCCGCAACACGCGGCGGATGATCTCCACGCCATTGAGCTCATCACCATGAATGGCCGCACAGACCAGCAACACCGGGCCTTTCTGCCGGCCATGCACCACATGCACCGGAATATTCAGCGGCGTCTGTGTGTAGAGCTGCGCCGCCGGCATTTCGACAATGGTGCGCTGTCCCGGCGCGACGCTGACGCCGCCCAGCTCGAACGGGGTGGCTGTCATCCTTTGGTTCCCTTGGTGGCGGTGTGATACGGCCGCGCTGATTTTTCCAGAAAGCGAATGATCAGGCCGGCCACATCCTTGCCGGTGGCCAGCTCGATGCCTTCCAGCCCCGGCGAGGAATTGACTTCCATCACCAGAGGCCCGTGGTTGGAGCGCAGAATATCCACACCGGCCACATTCAGCCCCATGATGCGGGCAGCACGTACTGCCGTCGCCCGCTCTTCCGGCGTAATGCGGATCAGGGCGGCGCTGCCGCCGCGATGCAAATTGGAGCGGAATTCTCCATCCTTGGCCTGGCGCTTCATGGCAGCGACCACCTTGCCATCCACGACGAAGCAGCGGATATCTGCCCCACCCGCTTCCTTGATGTATTCCTGCACCATGATGTTGGCGGACAATCCCATGAAAGCCTCAATCACAGACTCCGCCGCCTGCCGCGTTTCCGCCAGCACAACGCCGATCCCCTGGGTGCCTTCCAGCAGCTTGATCACCAGCGGCGCGCCACCCACCATGTTGATCAGATCAGGAATGTCATCAGGGGCGTTGGCAAAGCCGGTCACCGGCAAGCCGACGCCTTTTCGTGCCAGCAGCTGCAACGAACGCAGCTTGTCCCGGGAGCGCGTGATGGCCACGGATTCATTGATCGGAAACACGCCCATCATTTCGAACTGGCGCAACACTGCCGTGCCATAGAATGTGATCGAGGCACCGATCCGGGGAATCACGGCATCGAAGTTCTCCAGCACCTTGCCTCTGAAATGAATCTCCGGCTTGTGCGAGGTCATGCTCATGTAGCAACGCAGGGTATCCACGACATGCATCTCGTGGCCCGCGGCTTCGCCAGCCTCCACCAGACGGCGGGTGGAATAGAGTTTCGCATTCCGTGACAGGATCGCGATCTTCATGGTCTTGCTCCATACATACGTTCAGCTTCCGGGCAGTTCATAGCGGCGCACCACCTAACAGATAAGAGGCCATGGGATCGACGTTTAACCGGGTCATCGCAGTGCGCCCGAGCAACATGCGAAACTTCATTGTATCGCGATCCGTCAGCGTGATGTCGATGGGCCAGCGTTGCTCGCCCATCTCGATATCGGTACGAATGACGACGCGCTCCTCGCGATGGCCGCCGGAGTCCGTCACCTGACGGCGATCGAGCACCGGGCAAACACACTCACGCTCGAACGCATTATCACCCTGAAGAGGGTGAATGCGGAACCTCACCCATTCCTGACCGTCCTGCATGAATGTCTTCACTTCGAAGGCATGCAGCGCGGAGGTCCTGGCGCCGGTATCCACCTTGACCTTGATGGCATCAATGCCGAGCTCCGGCAGCCTCGCCCATTCGCGCCAGCCCACTGTTCTTTTTTCTGTCATCGTGTTGTCGGCATCCTGGTGTGTAGATCTGCTTGTCGTGGCGGCATCACATGCTGCGATGACAACACATTCCTGACGCGCTGGCGAGCATGTCACGCGTACAAACGTAAAAGGGGTCAGGCGTAAAAGGGGCTGGACGTAAAAGGGATCAGGCGCGGATCAGGGAGAAATCCGGTCAAATCCCTCTCCGCCACGAGTGGCGGAGAGGGTCTTGCAGGGAGCACTTTACAGAGGACGATAGAGAGTGCTCAAGACAGTTTACGTCCGGCCCGTGCAGCAATGCGCAGGCGCAGGGCGTTGAGCTTGATAAAGCCCTCGGCATCTTTCTGGTTGTAAGCACCGGCGTCGTCATCGAAGGTGGCGATGCTGGCATCGAACAGGCTGTCTTCCGAACGCCGGCCCACCAGAATCACGTTGCCCTTGTAGAGCTTGAGGCGCACCTCACCGTTCACGCATTCCTGGGTGGCATCGATCAGCTTCTGCATGGCCAGACGTTCCGGCGACCACCAGTAGCCGTTATAGATCAGCTCGGCATATTTCGGCATCAGGCTGTCTTTCAGATGCGCAGACTCCCGATCCAGCGTGAGCGATTCGATGGCGCGGTGGGCGCGCAGCATGATGGTGCCGCCGGGGGTTTCGTAGCAGCCCCGTGACTTCATGCCCACATAGCGGTTCTCGACAATATCCAGCCGACCGACGCCGTGCTTGCCGCCCAGACGATTGAGCTCGGCGAGCACATTCGCCGGGCTCAGAGCCTTGCCGTTGACGGCAACGATGTCGCCGGCCGCGTAGGTCAGATCCACATACTCGGCCTCATCCGGCGCCGCTTCGGGGCTGACGGTCCAGCGCCACATGTCTTCTTCGGCTTCCGCCCAGGGATCTTCCAGAATGCCGCCTTCATAGGAGATATGCAGCAGGTTGGCGTCCATGGAGTACGGGGACTTGGTGCCGGCTTTCTTGAAATCGACGGGAATCTCGTGCTCGGCGGCATAGGCCATCAGGCGGTCACGGCTGTTGAGATCCCACTCACGCCAGGGCGCGATGACCTTGATGCCCGGCGTCAGCGCGTAGGCGCCCAGCTCGAAACGCACCTGGTCGTTACCTTTGCCGGTGGCGCCGTGGGACACCGCATCTGCACCGGTCGCCTCAGCGATTTCCACTAGGCGCTTGGCAATCAGCGGGCGCGCAATCGACGTGCCCAGCAGGTATTCACCCTCGTAAATGGTGTTGGCACGGAACATCGGGTAGACGTAGTCGCGGACGAACTCTTCACGCAGGTCTTCAATGTAGATTTCCTTGATGCCCATGGCCTCGGCCTTGGCCCGCGCCGGTTCGACTTCCTCTCCCTGACCGATATCAGCGGTAAAGGTGACGACTTCGCAGTTGTAGGTCTGCTGCAGCCATTTGGCGATAACCGAGGTGTCCAGGCCTCCGGAATAAGCCAGTACAACCTTCTTGATATCCGACATGGGGACTCCATCTGCTAGGGGCGCTTGACGCCAGGGGCGCTCAACGAAAGACATTCAATGTGTCTGCGCGGGTCAGGAACTCAGGGCCATGGGCCACGCAGGGCGCATATTGTACCCGCCCTGATGCGCTGCGGAAACGCTCGCGCGGGGAAGAATCACCTGTCAGGGTGAAAAGCAGGCCTCGCGCCTGTTGCTGGCCGGTTGATTCCGGTAGCATGCGCCCCTTGGTAGATGGAGTCCCCATGTCTGAATCTCGCTCTTCTATGGCGCTGCGCTTCCGCGGTTTCCTGCCCGTGGTGGTAGATGTGGAGACCGGCGGTTTCAACGCCAATACCGATGCACTGCTGGAAGTGGCGGCGGTGACTCTGGAGATGGATCACGAGGGTCTGCTGCGGCCGGCCGAGCGCGTGCACTATCATGTGGACCCGTTCGACGGTGCCAACCTGGAGCAGGCGGCGCTGGATTTCACCGGTATCGACCCGCACAACCCGCTGCGCGGCGCAGTGCCGGAAGAAATGGCCCTGCGTGGGGTCTTCGAGGCCGTGCGCAAATCAGTCAAGGCGAATCACTGCAAGCGTGCCATTCTGGTTGGCCACAACGCCTTCTTCGACCATGACTTCATGAAAGCGGCCGTGCTGCGCACAGACCTCAAGCGCGACCCCTTCCATCCGTTTTCCTGTTTCGACACCGCCACCATGGCCGGGCTGGTATTCGGCCAGACCGTGCTGGCGAAGGCCTGTGAGATGGCCGGCATCCCGTTCAACCAGAACGAGGCCCACTCCGCCCTGTATGACGCCACCCGCACTGCAGAACTGTTCTGCACCATGGTCAACCGCTGGCGCGGCATGGGCGGCTGGCCACCACCACCACCATCGGAAATGCCCCCCACCCTGGCCCGCAAAACCAGCGATTTCTGACCTGCTGCGCCATTCAGTTCAAGGCACCGGATCGACGCGAGTGGCTTCTACCGGATCAGCATGGATGATCACTTCAGCGCCAGGCATGGCGCTGCGAATCGCCTCCCCCACCTCGACAATGCGTCCGTGCGCCTGATCCAGGCGTTGCGCGCCATCCAGCTCCACATGCACCTGGATAAAGCGGGTGCGGCCGGACTGCCGGGTACGCAGATCATGGAACCCCAGCACACCGGGCTGGGCTGCAATCACCGCACTGATCTGCTGACGCAGGGCATCATCCAGCTCGCGATCCAGCAGCAGCTGGGCCGCCTGATAGCCGATCTGCCAGGCCGCGTAGAGGATATAGCCGCCTATCAGCAACGCCACCACCGCATCCACGCGCAGATAGCCGAAATGCGCAGCGATAATGGCGCCAATGATGGCCAGATTCATGGCCAGATCCGACACGTAGTGCAGCGCGTCCCCGGCAATGGCCGTGGACCCGGTCTGCCGCACCACATGGCGCTGATACCGCACCAGCAGCACTGTCAGCACCACGGACAGCAGCATCACCGCCAGGGCGATGCCGGTGGCCGACACCGGGGCCGGATTGATCACCCGGTTGACCCCTTCGTACAGCAGAAACAGCCCGGACAGGGTGATGAACGCCGCCTGCCCGAGCCCGGCCAGGGCTTCAGCCTTGCCGTGGCCGAAGCGATGCTCGGCGTCTGCGGGCATCAACGAGTAGCGCACCGCCAGCAGGGTCACCAGCGAAGCACCGCCATCCATCATGGAATCCAGCAGGGACGCCAGCAGCGCCACGGAACCGCTCAACCACCAGGCAACCGCCTTGCTGACAATCAGGATCAGGGCTACGGATACCGAGGCCAGTGTCGCCCGGCGCAGCAGTGATGCGGCCTGCTCCGGGGTACAGGGGCCAGAGCCGGATGGGCCAGCGCGGGACATGTTGCTCAGGACCGTCGCGGCAGCAGGCCGAGGGGATCAACAGGCGCCCCGTCGCGGCGGATTTCGAAGTGCAGCTGGGTGCGGAAGGTGCCGGTGGCCCCCATGGTGGCAATACGCTGCCCGGCGTCTACCTTGTCGCCCTCACGCACCAGCATGTCGTCGTTGTGGGCATAGGCCGATAGCCAGCGATCATTGTGTTTCACAATCAACAGGTTGCCGTAACCGGTCAGGCCGTTACCCCGATAGACCACCACGCCGCTGGCCGCGGCCACCACCGGGTCGCCACTGCTGCCGGCAATGCGAATACCACTCTGCCCCGCCTGCTGGGCGGCAAAGCGGGACAGCAACTCACCGCTGGCAGGCCAGCGCCAGTTCACGTCGCCGGTGCCCGCCACGGAAGAGGGCGCGCTCGGCGTCTGCCGGGGCGGCGCCGCAGGTGTGCTGGTGGAGGGCGCAGGTGAAGGGGTGGATGAAGGCGTCGACGGTGTTGAAGGGGGTGTCTGACGTGCCGGCGCGCTGGGCTGTGGCGCCGTTGCGGTTGTCCTGCGATCCAACCGGATTTCCTGACCGGGGCGAATAGTAAAGGGCGCGGCAATGTTGTTGGCCGCCGCCAGCTCGCGATAATCCCAGCCGTAGCGCCAGGCGATGGAGAACAGGGTGTCGCCGCGCACAACGGTATGCGTGCCCCGGGTGACCTGCGCCGGGCGACTGCTCATGGTGCCGGTGCCAGACCGGGCGCCACCAGCATCATACTCCACCACCGGCGCATTGTTGGCAGCGCATCCGCCAGACAGCAACGCCAGCGTCACCAGCCCGGACAACAACCGGGCAACACTGCGCCACGCGCGCCAGGAGCGGCCATGGTGCGCCGCCAGCGACACTGCCTGGTCTCTATGATCTTGTCCCTGTTGCCGGAATCTCAAGGCGCCCTGGTCCCTACTGCCGGATTCGCCTCATTATGCCTGCCGTAACGGGAAACTAGCCAGACCAGCAACACGCCGCCCAGCAGGCTGATCAGCGCGGCGGGCACCATGGCCGGCAATCCGGTCACGGCGCTGTAGTGCGCCGGCAACACGGTGTGTTCCAGCGTCGCGCCCGGCTCTGCCGGGATGCGCCATGGCCACAGGCGCACCAGTGAGCCGACCATGAACCCTGCCAGCAACGCCATGACCGCATCGTTGAAACGCAACAAGGCCCATCGTAAAAGATGCACAAATGCCAGCAGTCCCGCTGCGCAACCCGCCGCAAACGCACCCAGCAGCAATAACTTGCCATCCTCAAGGGCCACCAGCACCGGGGCATACATGCCCAGGAGCAACAGGATGAAGCTGCCGGAAATGCCCGGCAGGATCATGGCACTGATTGCGATGGCGCCGGAGATGAAGAAGATCAGCGGTGTCAGGCCAAAACTGTCGAGCCCCGGCTGCAGACTGACCCAGGCGGCAATCAGTACACCGGCCAGAGTCATCAGCCAGGCCCCCACATTGAAAGAGCGCAAGGATTGCAGCACCAGCACGATGCTGGCGATGATCAGACCACAGAAGAACGCCCACAGCGGCACCGGGTAATGGGCCATGACCCAGAGAATCGCTCGCGCCAGCAGCACAATGCTGGTGAGCATGCCGGCCAGCAGCGTGACCAGGAACGTCAGATTACCCTCACGCCAGGCGGCCGCCAGGCCCTCGCGGCGCCATGTGCCGATCAGACGCGGGCGCAACCCGGCCAGTGTATTGATCAACTCGGCATAAATGCCGGTGATCAGTGCCATGGTGCCACCGGACACACCGGGCACCACATCGGCAGCACCCATGGCCAGGCCACGCAGATAGATACCGGGCCAACGCCTCATACCACCATCATCCTCAGTCATTCACGCTTCAGTCATTCACTTTGCAGTCGCTGGCACACCAGAATTACTTCAGGATCCCGCGCTGGAACGGTACGAAGCGCACCGCATCAAGTCGGGTCGTGCGGAAGCTGTCACCCTCACGATCCACCACCGTCAGCCATTGCTGATCAAGTTCACCCACCGGCATCACCAGCCGGCCACCGTCGGCCAGCTGCGCCAGCAGCTCCTCCGGGATATCCGGGCGGCCGCAGGCTGCCAGGATGCCGTCAAAGGGTGCTTCCGCCGACCAGCCCATACCTCCGTCAGCATGCCGCAGCTGTACCCGAGCCATGCCCAGGGACATCAATCGCCGGCGCGCCTGGTCCTGAAGCGGACGAATGCGCTCCACCGAGTACACCTCCGGACACAGCGCCGCCAGTATTGCCGTCTGATAACCGCTGCCTGTGCCAACTTCGAGCACGCGCCGGGGTACCCCGGGTGCAATCAGCAGCTCCGTCATGCGCGCCACCACCCAGGGCTGGGAGATGGTCTGCCCATGACCGATAGGCAAAGCGGTATCGTCGTAGGCCTGGTGTGCCAGCGCCTCCTCGATAAACAGATGTCGCGGCGTGCTGCGAATCAGGTCGAGCACCCGCACATCCTCGATGCCTTTCTCACGCAGGCGGCTGACCAGCCGCTCGCGGGTCCGTGCCGAAGTCATGCCTATTCCAGAGCGATTCACTTCCGTCACATTAGCCCCCACCCTGTTAGCACCCCCTGTTCTCCCCATGCGCTGCGTTCCCGCCATGCGCTACATTCCCTAAGCCCCAACACCTTGCGTATCCACCAGTTCTGCCAGCACGGTGGTGGCAAAAGCCCCCGCCGGCAGCGTCATGGTCAGTGTCAGGCAAGGCGCACTGTCCTGTTCAGATTGATCAAACTGCCATGTCATCGCCGCCACCGGCAACCGCGTGGCCCGCCGTGCGGCATCGACGCCTGCGGCGGCTAGTGCCTCGATCAGCGGCGCATGGGGCGCCAGCACAGACGCCTCCAGTGCCGCACAAGCGCCTGATGATGCCATGCCACCGGCACCGGGCATAGGCGCGGTGGGGTGAACCTCCCCTGCCGCCGCACGCGCCTGGGCATCCGGCTCGTCATCGGCGAGGAATAATCCGCGCCGCCCGTCCGGTTGCAGAATGTCGCCGGACAGCACACGCTGCCAGCAATCTTCCTGCACCCGCCGTGCCAATACCTGATTGAACAGTTCGCTGCGCGCCGCAGACAACCACATGCTGCGCAGCGCCTGTTTGCGCGGTGCTTCACCGTTGCCCAGCAACCAGTCCCGGGCGCGGCTGAAATTGTCACCGTGGCGGCCAAAACGCTGCTCGCCGAAATAGTTCGGCACGCCATCACGGGCCACTGCGGCAAGGCGCTGTTCCAGTATGGCAAGATCGCCGCCGAGATCGCGAATCACCAGCGAGAAATGATTGCCCCGGTGGGTACCCCGATTCAGCTTGCGGTGGTGTCGCCGCGCCGCCAGCAAGGTCACGCCTTCCAGAAGCGGCACGCCGTCCTGCCCGGGCGGTATATCCTGCAATGCCTCGGTAAACGCCGGATCCGGTTTGCCCGGCAAATGCAGGCTGAACCACTGCTCGGTGACGGCAACACGGTCCTTGAGGCCACTGAACCCCACCGCCCGCAGCGGCAGCTTCGCCAGGCGCGCCAGGTCCAGTGCCACGTCCGTGGTATTGCGTTCGCGTTTACGGATTTTCAGCCACAGATGCTCGCCGGTGCCATCGGGCTCGACGCCCATTTCTTCGAATACCCGGAAATCCTCCGGGCTGCTGCGCAGGCGGCCGGTAGCCGGTGCACCGCCGTGGGCGCGGGGCAGATCACTCATGGGTCACTCCTGGCGCGGGCCCCGTGAGCAGCACCACCGCCGTCACCGCGATACCCTCCTCCCGGCCGGTGAAGCCCAGCCGTTCGGTGGTCGTGGCTTTCACCGAGATGGCGTCCACCTCACAGTCGAGCAGCCCGGCGATGCGCGCACGCATGGCCTGAATATGCGGCGCGATCTTCGGCCGTTGGGCAATGATGGTGATGTCCGCATTGCCCAGTCGATAGCCCCGAGCCGTGATCTGCTCATAGACCGCGCGCAGCAGCTGTGCCGAGTCGGCACCCGCCCACTCGGCATCGGTATCCGGAAAGAAATGCCCGATATCGCCCAGCGCCAATGCACCAAGCAACGCATCGCACAGGGCGTGCAACGCGACATCGCCATCGGAGTGGGCCACCAGCCCCTGACTGTGCGCGATGCGGACACCGCCCAGCATGACATGGTCACCGGGCCCGAAAGCATGCACATCAAATCCCTGGCCAATACGTATCGTCATGATGTGCTTCCCGTGTCGCGCTGTTGCTGGCGCAGATAGAACCCGGCCAGTGCCAGATCCGCTGGCCAGGTCACCTTGATATTGTCCGCCTGCCCCGTCACCAGCGCCGGATGCCAGCCCGCCGCTTCCATGGCCGAGGCTTCATCGGTGATCTCGTGCCCGTCTGCCAGCGCCTGCGCCAGTGCCGTGCGCAAGGCGCCGATGGGGAACAGCTGGGGCGTCAGAGCCCGCCAGATCTGCGCACGGGGCAATGTCGTGCTGATCACTGCTGCGCCCGTATCCGGGGATTGCTTGACGGTATCCGCCACCGGCAAGGCCAGGATCGCGCCCTCGGCAGTACAGCCCGCCAGCAGTTTGTGAATGTCCGAAACACGCAGGCAGGGCCGCGCCATATCGTGCACCAGCACCCAGTCACTGTCGCGGGCCCACTGCCCCAGAGCCTTCAGCCCGTTGAGCACGGAGTGGGCGCGCTCGGCGCCACCGGCGGTGGTGCTGACGCGCGGATGACCGGCCACCGGCAAGGCCGGCCACCAGTGATCCCCCTCGCCCACCGCCACCATGATCCGTTCGATGCGGGCACAGGCGAGCAACCGGGCAAGGGTATGCTCGGCAAGCGTCATGCCATGCAGGGAAAGATATTGCTTGGGTAACGGCGCGCCCATGCGGGCGCCGCTGCCACCGGCCGGGACCAGGGCGAAGACGCGCACGTCAGCGGGCATCGCCACGGCGTTCTCCCGACTTGTCGCGATCACCGTCCAGCACACGGTAAAAGGTTTCGCCCTCGCGAATCATGCCGAGATCGCGCCGGGCGATCTCTTCGATCTTGTCGAGGCCGGACTTCAGGTCTTCCACATCAGCAACCATCAGCCGGTTGCGATCCGCCAGCACCGCGTTTTCTGCTTCCAGCTCCGCCACCTGCTTACGCAGGCTCGCGACATGCCGCAGGCTGCCTTCGCCAAACCAGAGACGCGCCTGCAATGCCAGGGTTGCCAACAGCAGGATGGCCACCAGGATAGTGCCGGCGCGAGAGCTCATGACAGTACAGCGGCCCCGAGGCTCACAGGAACCGGAATTCCTTGCGGCCGTGGTAAGCGGTACGACCCAGCTCTTCCTCGATACGGATCAGACGGTTGTACTTGGCCACCCGGTCGCTGCGGCACAGGGAGCCGGTCTTGATCTGCCCGGCGGCTGTCGCCACCGCCAGATCGGCGATGGTGGTGTCGGCGGTCTCACCGGAGCGGTGGGAAATCACGGCGGTGTAACCGGCGTCCTTGGCCATCTTGATGGCATTGAGGGTTTCAGTCAGCGAACCGATCTGGTTGAACTTGATCAGAATGGAATTGGCGATCTTCTCGTCGATGCCGCGCTGCAGAATCTCGGTATTGGTCACGAACAGGTCATCACCCACCAGCTGCACCTTGTCGCCCAGGCGATCGGTGAGGACTTTCCAGCCCGCCCAGTCACTCTCATGCAGACCGTCTTCGATAGAAATGATCGGGTAGCGGCCGCACAGTTCCGCCAGGTAATCGACAAACTGCTCTGCACTCAGGCTGCGGTTCTCACCGGCCAGCACATACTGGCCATCACGGTAGAATTCCGACGCTGCGCAATCCAGCGCCAGGGTGATCTCGTCGCCCAGCTTGAAGCCGGCCAGATCCACGGCTTCGACAATGGCTTCCAGTGCCGCTTCATTGGACGGCAGATCCGGGGCGAAGCCCCCTTCGTCACCGACTGCGGTGTTCAGCCCGCGCTTCTTCAGCACGCTCTTCAGGGCGTGGAAGATTTCAGCCCCGTAGCGGATAGCCTCGGCAATGGTCGGCGCACCGACTGGCTGGATCATGAACTCCTGAATATCCACATTGTTGTCGGCGTGCTCACCGCCGTTGATGATGTTCATCATCGGTACCGGCAAGCTGTAGGCGTTTTCATCGTCCTGCAGATCGGAAATATGTTCGTAGAGCGGTTTTTTCAGCTCGGTGGCCGCCGCCTTGGCACTGGCCAGGGATACGGCCAGAATCGCGTTGGCACCCAGACGACCCTTGTTGTCCGTGCCATCAAGATCAATCATCGCCTGATCCAGCGCACGCTGTTCGGTCACATCGCGGCCGAGCAATAGCTCACGAATTTCTGAATTGACGTTGCCGACTGCACGGGTAACACCCTTGCCCATGTAGCGGCTCTTGTCGCCATCACGCAGCTCCAGCGCTTCCCGGGAACCGGTGGAGGCACCGCTGGGCGCACAGGCAGAACCCATCACGCCGGATTCCAGCACCACGTCGGCTTCAATGGTGGGGTTGCCTCGGGAGTCGAGAATCTCGCGGGCTTTTACGTCAACAATCCTGGTCATGACTCTGTTCTCCGGTTCAACTTTTAGCAGTTCAACGATTGTCGAAAGCAGGCAGTGATTTCACCAGATCATCCACTGCTTTCATCTGTTCAAGGAAGGGTTCAAGACGGTCCAGGCGTAATGCACAGGGGCCGTCGCAGCGAGCACGATCCGGGTCGGGATGTGCTTCCAGGAAAAGCCCCGCCAGCCCCTGGCTCATGCCAGCGCGGCCAAGGTCCGCCACCTGCTGTCGGCGCCCGTCAGCGGAATCCGCACGGCCGCCCGGCATCTGCAAGGCATGGGTCACATCAAACAGCAGCGGATAACCGAACTGCTTCATCACACCGAAGCCGAGCATATCCACCACCAGATTGTTGTAACCGAAACTGCTGCCGCGCTCGCACAACATCAGCTGGCTGTTGCCGGCTTCTTCGCACTTGTGCAGGATATGCCGCATCTCCTGCGGCGCCAGAAACTGCGGCTTCTTGATATTGATCATGCGCCCCGTTGCCGCCATGGCCACGACCAGATCCGTCTGCCGCGCCAGGAATGCCGGCAGCTGCAATACATCAATGACCTCGGCCGCAGGCGCCGCCTGGGCCGGTTCGTGAATATCCGTGAGCAATGCACAACCGAAGGTGTGCTTGATCTCTTCAAAGATCTTCAGGCCCTCGTCCAGGCCCGGACCGCGAAACGAGGTCAACGAAGAACGATTCGCCTTGTCGAAAGATGCCTTGAACACCCACGGAATACCCAGGCGCTCTGTCACACCGGCATAGTGCTCTGCCACCTGCAGGGCCAGATCCCGCGACTCCAGCACATTCATGCCACCAAACAGCACAAACGGATGCCGATTGCCCACTGGGATATCGCCAAGCTGCAGTGTTTTCGCAGCAGCGGTCTGATTCAGCGCCGTATCAGTCACTCGACCTCCTGCTTTGCCAGGTCAGTGTCCAGCTCATGCCGCACCAGCGCCGCCTCGACATAGCCCCGGAACAGGCCATGGCCATCCCGTGGCGTGGAGGTGAATTCGGGGTGGAACTGGCAGGCCACGAACCAGGGGTGGTCAGCCACTTCCACCACTTCCACCAGCTCACCGCTGGTGGACCGGCCGGCGATGCGCAGCCCGGCAGCTTCCAGACGGTCCAGGTAATTGTTGTTCACTTCATAACGGTGGCGGTGGCGCTCGACAATGCTCAGGGCACCGTAACAGGCCGCCGAGACCGAGCCTTCCACCAGGATGCATTCCTGGCCGCCCAGGCGCATGGTGCCGCCCAGGTCGGATTCTTCACTGCGCTGTTCCACATGACCATCACCGGCAATCCACTCGGTGATCAGGCCCACCACCGGCTCCGTGGTGTCCGGCTTCAACTCGGTGGAATGCGCAGCACTGATGCCTGCCACATGGCGCGCGTATTCGATCACCGCCAGCTGCATGCCCAGGCAGATGCCCAGGTAAGGCACCTTGTTTTCCCGGGCAAAGCGGATGGCCATGATCTTGCCTTCCGTACCGCGATCGCCGAAACCGCCGGGCACCAGCACACCGTCCAGATGAGCGAGAATGCCGGTGCCTTTGCGCTCTACGTCTTCGGCATCGATATACGCGATATTGACCCGCGAACGGGTGGCAATACCCGCATGGGTCAGCGCTTCGTTAAGTGACTTGTAGGCGTCTGCCAGCTCGATGTACTTGCCGACCATGCCGATGGTGACTTCCTGGATCGGGTTCAGCTGGGCTTCCACCACGCGATCCCATTCGCCAAGATCCGGCGCCGGGCAATCCAGGCCGAATTTCTCCAGCACGAAGTCATCCATGCCCTGCTCATGCAGGACACGCGGTACCTGATAGATGGTCTTGCAGTCCGGTGCCGAAATGACGGCGCGTGCTTCCACATTGGTGAACAGGGAAATCTTGTCGCGCGCGCCCTGGGGAATGTCATGATCCGAGCGGCACACCAGAATGTCCGGCTGCAGACCAATGGAGCGCAGCTCCTTGACGGAGTGCTGGGTGGGCTTGGTCTTGATCTCACCCGCTGATGCAATCCACGGCACGAGAGTCAGATGCACCAACAGCGATTTGCTGGAGCCCAGCTCGACGCGCATCTGCCTGACGGCTTCCAGAAACGGCAGCGACTCGATGTCACCGGCGGTGCCACCAATTTCCACGATGGCAATATCGGCTTCGCCCGCACCCTGGAGGATCTTCAGCTTGATCTCGTCAGTGATGTGGGGGATCACCTGCACGGTGGCGCCGAGGTATTCGCCCCGGCGCTCCTTGTCCAGCACGTCCTGATAGACACGGCCGGTGGTGAAGCTGTTACGGCGCGACAGGCGCGCACGAATGAATCGCTCGTAATGCCCCAGATCCAGGTCAGTCTCGGCGCCGTCCTCGGTGACGAACACTTCACCGTGCTGATACGGGCTCATGGTGCCCGGATCCACGTTGATGTAAGGGTCCATCTTCAGGAGTGTAACGGACAGCCCGCGGGCTTCCAGCAGGGAAGCCAGTGATGCCGAGGTAATCCCTTTACCCAGTGATGACACCACCCCGCCTGTGACAAATATAAATCGCGTCATGCGCCCACCGCAGCTACCCCGGAAATAGACAGCACCCGCGGCCATGGGCGCGCCGGGACAGCTTTTCCGGGTGAAAAATTGAAAACCCGGCACCCTCATCAAACCATTTCAGAACACCGGAAAAACCGGGGAAATTTCAGATGATTGCGCTGGGTCAGGACGGGAGTAAATGCTAACAGAACACCCCGGGGGTCACAATCGGGAATCCGTTTCAGACAGGGTCCAGCAGACCGCCCAGGCGGGCTCACCGGGTGCCGGGCGGCTGTCATCTGCCATCCCCAGGGCAGCCACCGCCAGCAGCGCATCGGGGCCGGCGCCGGACTCGCTGAATACCGGCAGGCGCCGCCGCAGCCAGGGCGCAATGCCCGCAGCGCGCCAGCATTCGCGCACATCGCGGTGCAGCCCGCCCTGCCGCAGCCGGGCCCCGGGCGGAGCCGCCCCCACCGTGACCTGCGTCAGGCGCCGGGGCAGCCACACGCCCTCGGTGGTGGCCTGCCCGGCCCGCACCGTCACCGTGAGCGGGCCCAGCACGCGCTGAGCGCCGTCTTCCAGCGGCAGCAGCACCTCGCCCGCCAGCGGCGTCAACGCCGCCCGTGACAACAGATACAGGCCATCCCGGTAGCGACAGAACACGCCCTGCTCCCAATGCACCTCCGGCATGCGGTCTGGCAACGCGGTGGCCAGTTCGTCCAGCACCCGCTGCAGTACCTTGCGGGGGGGCGCCTGCAAGCCCTTCTGGCGCAGCCAGCCATACAGCAGATTGCGCTGGCGCGCCGCCGGCAAGGCCGCCAGCCCGGTCAGGCTGATGGCTGTGTTGCCCTCATCAGGCATCCCGCCCACCGCCCCCGGCAGCCTGAGCATGGCAATATCCGCCGTAGCCAGGCTGGCCTGCAGCGTGGCCGCCTCCGCCTGCAACTGCGCATTGCGGTTGAGGGTGGGCACCACCGCAGGCCAGCGCCCGGCAAGGCGCGGCAGAATCTCGTGGCGCAGGAAATTGCGATCCGCGTCGGTGGCGGCGTTGGTGGGATCTTCCACCCAGTCCAGTTGCCAGTGCGCCGCCAGCTCGGCCAGCGCCGCGCGGCGCCAGGGCAGCAGCGGCCGTAACAGTCGCCGTCCGGCAAAGACACTGTCCGCCGCCATGGCGGCCAGCCCGGCGGGGCCGCTGCCGCGCAGCAGGCGCAGCAGCAGGGTCTCCGCCTGATCATCGGCGTGGTGGGCCAGCAACAGGGCACCGTCTTCAGGCGTCAGCGCCAGAAGTTGCGCCCGCCGGGCATCGCGGGCACGGGCTTCAAGGTTGGCACCGGGAAGGACGGTCGGGTGAACGCTGCGGAAGGCAACGCCCAGGTGTCTGGCAGTGTCGGCACAATGCCGGCACCAGTCATCGGCAGCCGCTTGCAGGCCATGCTGCACATGCACCACCTGCAGCCTCGGACCCAGCCCGGCGCGCACCAGCGCATGCAGCAATACCGTGGAGTCGAGACCGCCGCTGTAGCCCAGCACGAGCGTGCCAGGCACCACCTGCGCCAGTGCACGCAAGTGCGCATCGAGGCTTGCACCGGACCGGGCAGGCCCGGTACCAGGGGGCATGTCATCCGACATGAGGCAGATCCAGGACAGGCGTGAGGTCCACCAGCGTGGCGGCGATGTGCGTCATGACTGCTCCATCGCCCCTGGCATTACTCGTCGGCAGGCGGGGCGCTGAGGTTGCCGTAGGACACCAGCCGCTGATAGCGGCGATCCACCAGCGAGGCGGCGTCGTAGGCCGCCAGGGCATCCAGTTGGGCGATCAGGCTCTTGCGCAGTCGGCCAGCGGCCAGATCATAGTCGCGATGCGCGCCACCCAGCGGCTCGGGGATCACTTCATCCACGATGCCCAGTTCATGCAGCCGCACGGCGGTCAGGCCCATGGCCTCGGCGGCCTCCGGCGCCTTGTCGGCACTGCGCCAGAGAATCGAGGCGCAGCCCTCTGGTGAAATAACCGAATAGGTGCCGTACTGCATCATCTGCAGGTGATCGCAAACACCGATGGCCAGCGCGCCGCCGGAGCCGCCCTCGCCGATCACCGTGGCGATGATCGGCACCTTGAGGCTGGACATCACCAGCAGGTTGCGGGCAATCGCCTCGCTCTGTCCGCGCTCCTCGGCATCGATACCCGGGAAAGCACCAGGCGTATCAATGAACGTCAGAATCGGCATTTTGAAACGCTCGGCCATTTCCATCAGGCGCAGCGCCTTGCGGTAGCCCTCCGGTTTCGGCATGCCGAAGTTGCGGCGCACTTTCTCTTTGACGTCGCGCCCTTTCTGGTGACCGATGATCATCACCGGCTTGCCTGCCAGGCGGCCGATGCCGCCGACGATGGCAGCGTCGTCACTGAAGGTGCGATCACCGTGCAGCTCGTCGAACTCATCGAAGATGCGCTCGATGTAATCCAGCGTGTAGGGGCGTGAGGGATGTCGGGCCAGTTGGGAAATCTGCCAGGACGACAGATTCTTGAAGATACTTTCGGTCAGCGAGATGCTTTTTTCCTGCAGCTTGCTGATCTCATCGGAGATATTGACCTCGGCGCCGCTGCCCACGAGCCGCAGATCCTCGATTTTCGCTTCAAGATCGGCGATAGGTTTTTCGAATTCGAGGAAATTGGGGTTCATTCGTGGACCTCTTGTCAGCGATTGCCACGGAGTTTAGCGGCAAGGGCCCGGTAACGTCGACTATCCGGCCCGCCATCCTGGTTTCAACTTGTTTCGGGCGAGTCAGTATTCCACCCGTACAGCGTCCTCGCCGAAGCGATTGCGCAGGTCTTCCAGCAGCGCCTGCTCCGGTTTGACCTTCCATTCGTCGCCCAGCCACAACAGGCCACTGCCGCGGGGATGCTGCAAGCGCACCGCCACCGGGCAGGCACCGCCGCGAAACGGCGCCAGCGCCCCCTGCAGCAGGTCCGGCAGGCGGGTCTGCACCTCGGCATTGAGCATCAACCGGCGTGCGAACAGGCCGCGCGCCTGGGCGATATCCAGGATCTCATCCGCCATGATGCTGAAACCACCGCTGTAATCATCATTGCGCACTGCGCCCCGTATCACCAGCAACGCGTCTTTCTGCACCAGTTCGCCGTACTGGGCGAAGGTCCGGCCGAACACCGACACTTCAACGCGACCGGTCTTGTCGTCCAGGGTCAGAAACGCCATGCGGTCGCCGCTCTTCTTGCTGCGGGTAATGCGCATCGCCACCACCAGGCCGGCCACGGTGGCCGCCTCGCCCTTGCCGGTGGGTGTCAGGCCGTTAAGGCGCGCTGTGACAAAGCGGTTCACCTCATGCTCGAACTGGTCGATGGGGTGCCCGGTCAGGAACAGCCCCAGGGTATCGCGCTCGCCGTTAAGCCGGATTTCGTCGTTCCAGGGGCGGGCCTGCTTCCAGGCCACCGGCGGCGCTGATGTCTCTGCGCCACCGCCACCAAACAGGTCCGCCATACCGGCTTCTTCGTTACGCGCTTCCTGTTCAGCGGCCTGCGCCGCATCACCCAGGCTGGCCATCAGCACAGCCCGGTCACGGAAATCCTCGCCCGGGCCCAGCTTGTCCAGCGCCCCGGCCCGCACCAGCGCTTCCATGGAGCGGCGGTTCATGCGCTTCATGTCCACCCGCCGACAGAAATCGAACAGGTCTTCGAAAATCACGCCCTGCTGGCGGGCCTGCACGATGGCCTCGATAGGCCCCTCGCCAAGCCCCTTGATGGCACCGAGACCGTAAACGATGTCACCGTCACGGTTCACCGTAAAACGATAGCCACAGCTGTTCACATCCGGCGGCAACACCTTGATGCCCATGGCGTGACATTCGTCGATGAAGGTCACCACCTTGTCGGTGTTCTGCATTTCCGCAGAGATCACTGCCGCCATGAACTCGGCGGGGTAATGGGTTTTCAGCCAGGCCGTCTGATAGGCCACCAGCGCATAGGCTGCGGAGTGCGACTTGTTGAAACCGTAGCCCGCGAATTTTTCCACCAGGTCGAAAATCTTGATGGCCAGATCGCCGTCGATGCCCTTGTTGCGCGCGCCCGACTCGAAGATCTCCCGCTGCTTGGCCATTTCTTCGGGCTTTTTCTTGCCCATGGCACGGCGCAACAGATCCGCGCCGCCGAGGGAGTAACCCGCCAGCACCTGGGCGATCTGCATCACCTGTTCCTGGTACAGGATGACCCCGTAGGTGGGCTCAAGAATCGGCTTGAGCAGTTCATGCTGATATTGCGGGTCCGGATAGGCCATGGGTTCGCGGCCATGCTTCCGGTTGATGAAGTTATCCACCATGCCCGATTCCAGTGGCCCGGGACGGTACAGGGCCACCAGCGCGATAATGTCTTCAAACAGATCAGGGCGCAGCTTCTTGATCAGCTCTTTCATGCCCTGGGATTCAAGCTGGAATACGGCGGTGGTTTCGCCCTTTTTCAACAGCTCGAAAGACTTGCCATCATCCAGCGGAATATCTTCGATGCGTAACGGCGGCAGGTCTTCCCGCTGGCGCCGCTCGTTGGCCGCTTTCACGGCCCAGTCGATGATCGTGAGGGTCTTCAGACCCAGAAAGTCGAACTTCACCAGCCCGGCGGATTCCACATCATCCTTGTCGTACTGGGTTACCAGGTTTTCGCCATGCTCATCGCAATGCAATGGCGAAAAATCTGTCAGCCGCCCGGGGGCAATCACCACACCACCGGCATGCTTGCCGACGTTACGCGTCAGGCCCTCGAGCTTGAGCGCCATCTCCCAGATTTCTTTTGCCGATTCCTGATCGCTGTTGCCGCTGTCTTCGAGAAAGTCGCGCAGCACTTCCTCTTGCTCCAGCGCTTTTTCCAGCGTCATGCCGGGCGTCGGTGGAATCATCTTGGACAGGCGATCAGCAAGGCCGTAAGGCTTGCCCTGAACGCGCGCCACGTCGCGCACCACCGCCTTCGCGGCCATGGTGCCGAAGGTGATGATCTGCCCCACCGCCTCACGGCCATACTTGTCCGCAACATAGGCGATCACGCGATCGCGCTTGTCCATGCAGAAGTCGACATCGAAGTCGGGCATGGAGACCCGTTCCGGGTTCAGGAAACGTTCGAACAGCAGATCGTATTCAATCGGGTCGAGATCGGTGATCTCCAGCGCATAGGCCACCAGCGACCCGGCACCGGAACCCCGCCCCGGCCCGACCGGCACCTGGTTTTCCTTGGCCCAGCGAATGAAGTCCGACACGATCAGGAAGTAGCCGGGAAACCCCATCTGATTGATGACGTCGAGTTCGAACTGCAGCCGGTCGTGATATTCCTGCCGCCGGGCGGCATAGTCCTCCGCCTGCGTGTCCAGAATACCGAGCAGACGTTTTTCCAGACCTTCCCGGGACACCAGCTGGATATATTCCTCAATGGTCTTGCCATCGGGAATCGGGAAGTCCGGCAGGTAGTTCTTGCCCAGCTCGATATCCAGCGAGCAGCGTCTGGCAATTTCCACGGTATTGGCCAGCGCCTCGGGGAGATCACTGAACAGCTCCGCCATCTCCGCTGCCGTCTTGAGATACTGCTGGTCGCTGTAGCGGCGCGGGCGACGGGGGTCGTCCAGCGCGTTGCCGTCATGAATGCAGACCCGCGCTTCATGGGCTTCAAAATCCGTCTCTTTCAGAAACCGCACATCGTTGGTGGCCACCACCGGCAGATCCAGCTCGGCCGCCAGCGCGACGCTGGCATGCAGGCAGTTCTCGTCACCGGGGCGCCCGGTGCGCTGTACTTCGACGTAAAAGCGGTCACCGCACAGGTTGCTGAAGTGTTGCGCCAGGGCCCGTGCCTCGTCGTCCTTGCCTGCCAGCAGCAACTGGCCCAACTCGCCATGGCGTGCGCAGGACAGAAAGATCAGCCCCTCATGCAGCTCTTCCACCCAGACCTGTTTGACCAAGGCACGACCGCGCGATTGATTGTGCTGCCAGGCGCGGGAAATCAGCAGGCGAAGATTGTGATACCCCTTGTCGTTCATCACCAGCGCACACAGCCGCGCCGGCTCTTCCAGATAGCGGCCTTCCAGCCACAGGTCAGCACCGGCCAGTGGCTTGACCCCGGCGCCTTGCGCGTTCTGGTAAAACTTGATCAGGCCAAACAGATTGGAATCATCCGTGACCGCAATGGCGGGCAGGCCTTCGGCGACACACTG
Source organism: Alcanivorax sp. (assembly GCA_022565695.1). Lineage (GTDB taxonomy): Bacteria > Pseudomonadota > Gammaproteobacteria > Pseudomonadales > Alcanivoracaceae > Isoalcanivorax. The sequence continues at coordinate 68,156 of JAIUME010000005.1, forward strand.
CCTGATCAACGGCTTGATGCGCACCACACCATCCGCGAGGGAATAGTCGGTGTGGACGCGAAGATGGATGAACGCCGGATCAGACACGTATCAACTTCCTCAAATATTCAATGCGCGCGCCACCGGCGCGAAGGAACGCCGGTGCTCCGGCAAGGGCCCGAATCGTTCCAATGCTGCCAGATGCACCGCTGTGGGGTAACCCTTGTGGCGATCAAAACCGTACTCCGGATGGCGCTCATGCAATTGCTGCATTTCCGCATCCCGCGCCACCTTGGCCAGAATCGAGGCAGCGCTGATGGCCGGAATGCGGCCATCCCCTTTCACCACCGGCTCTGCCGGCACGCCAAAGTCCGGCGCGCGGTTGCCGTCCACCAGCACGCCCTCGGCGGCCAGGCCCAGGCCAGCCACGGCACGCTGCATGGCCAGCATGGTGGCCTGGTAGATATTCAGGGTGTCGATCTCGGCGGCTTCTGCGCGCCCCAGACTCCAGGCCAGCGCCGAATCCCGGATGGCCAGGGCCAGTTGATCGCGCCGTTTCTCGCTCAGGCGCTTGCTGTCAGCCAGCCCGGCCACCGGCCGCGCCGGGTCAAGGATCACGGCAGCGGTGACGACAGCGCCGATCAGCGGGCCGCGGCCCACTTCATCGACACCGGCAAGGCGCATGGCCGGCCGCCAGGCGAATAGCGTCGGCAGCCAGGGCTCGGCAGCCGGGTACTCGTCAAAGGGATGCGCCACGACACGACCTGCGAGGCTCATACGCCGCCGTCCAGCAGTGTCGCCACCGCTGCAGCGGCACGCTCACTGGCGCCCTGCTTCAGCTGCTCATGGACGCGGGTGAACTCGGTTTTCAACGCAGCCACCTCGTCCGGATTATCCAGCCAGTGCTGCACCGCCGACGCCAGCGCCACCGGTGTCATCGCATCCTGCAACAGCTCCGGCACACAGGGGCGCTGCGCCAGCAGATTCGGCAACGCCACATTATCCAGATTGACCAGACGGCGGGCGATGAAATAGGTCAATGCACCAACCCGATAGCCCACCACCATGGGCTTCTTGAGCAGAGTGCCCTCCAGCGTCGCAGTGCCGGAGGCCATCATGATCACGTCCGCCGCCGCCATCACGATGCGGCTCTGGCCAGACACCAGCGTGACCGCCTCCGTCAGGCCAGTACTGTTCAGCCCGGCGCTGATTTCCGCATGCCGCTCTGCCGTGGCTGCCGGAATGACGATCTGCAACATCGGGTTGGCCGCCCGCAACTGCTGTACCGCTGCCAGGAAATCCGGCAGCAATTGCCGGACCTCGCCGCCCCGGCTGCCGGGCAGCACCGCCAGCACACGCCGGCCTGGCTCAAGCCCCAGCGCAGCACGCGCTGCCGCAACATCGACCTCCAGGGGAATCATGTCTGCCAGCGGGTGGCCGACAAACGCCACCGGCACGTCGTGTTCTTCATAAAAGCGCGCTTCAAAGGGCAGCAGGGTCAGCATCAGATCAATGCTGGCCTTGATGCCCTTGACCCGGCCCTGCCGCCAGGCCCACACCGAGGGGCTCACGTAATGCACCGTACGCATGCCGCGCCGGTGCAGTCGCTTTGCGACAGACAGGGTAAAATCCGGGGAATCGATCGTGATACAGGCGACGGGCTGCTCCGCCAGCAGACGGGCCACCAGCTGGCGGCGCAGACGAAACAGCTCGGGCAGGCGCGGCAGCACCTCGGTGATGCCCATCACCGACAGCCGCTCCATGGGAAACAGGCTCTCACCACCGGCCGCCATCATCTCGGGCCCGCAGACGCCGATGAAGCGGGCGCCGGGGTAACGTTCGCGCAGAGCGTGCATCAGCCCGGCGCCAAGAATATCGCCGGACATCTCCCCGGCGATGATGGCAAACAGCGGCCCGTTTGCCATCAGCGGGTAATCCCACGCTCCGAATGGCGCAGGGAATCCACAAACAGTTTCAGTTCCTCACCATCGCCCATGGTCTCAAGCTCTGCCAGTGCCTGCTCCAGCGTATTGCCCTGGCGATAGACGATCTTGTACGCCTTGCGCAACCCGCTGACGACCTCGGCAGACCAGCCACGACGGCGCATGCCCTCGAAGTTCATGCTGCGCGCGGCGGCCGGATTGCCGCCGACCATGACGTAAGCCGGGATGTCCTTGAGCACCAGGCTACAGCCTGCCGTCATGGCATAGGAGCCGATACGACAGAACTGATGCACGCCGGTCATGCCACCGAGAATGACACCATCACCGATATGCGCATGGCCGGCGATGCCACAGGTATTGGCAAAGATATTATCGTTACCGATCATGCAATCGTGGGCCACATGCACCGCCACCATCAGCAGATTATTATTGCCGATGCGGGTCAGGCCCTTGTCCTGGATGGTGCCACGGTGAATCGTCACATGTTCGCGAATGACGTTGTTATCGCCGATTTCCAGCGCTGTGGGCTCGCCCCGGTATTTCTTGTCCTGGCAGGCTTCGCCCACCGAAGCAAACTGGAAAATACGGTTGTCGCGGCCGATGCTGGTAGGGCCCTGAATAACCACATGGGGGCCAATCACTGTGCCGGCACCGATTTTTACATCCGGGCCGATGATCGTATAAGGGCCGACCTGGACGTCTTCGGCAAGCTCGGCGCCGGGATCAATTATGGCGGTCTTGTGTATCATTGTTATGTGCTACCCGAAAAAATGGCAGGAAATCATGCTACTGCTATACACATCTGTTACTTGGCGCTAGCGACTATCTTCTGCTCGGCCACCAGCGTCTCGGCACTCGCCACCAGCTTGCCATCCACATGGGCTTCGCAGGCAAACTTGAGAATGTTGCGACGGACCGCCAGCAATCTGGCACGCAACTCGACCTGATCACCCGGCACCACCGGCCGCTTGAAGCGTGCCTTGTCGGTGCCCACCAGCAGGTAGTTGTAGCCATCTGCCGGGCGCTTGCCTGCCGTCATGAAGCCCAGCACCCCCGCCGCCTGCGTCATCGCCTCGATGATCAGCACGCCAGGCATGACCGGTTCATGGGGAAAATGCCCATTGAAGAAGGGCTCATTGATGGTGACGTTCTTGATCGCCACCACGTGCTGGCCCGGCACCACTTCAAGTACCCGATCAATCAGCAGAAACGGGTAACGGTGAGGCAGGTATTCCTTGATTTCATTGATGGTCATCATAAGCTTGCTGTCCGGCGATCAGAAGACCGCACAGGAACCGTCCTGAACACACACGGAAGAAGCGGCGCTCGTGCGCCGCTTCATGAATTGTCTCAGTCTCCGTTCTGCTCCAGCTTGCGTACTCGCCGGAACAGATCATCGAGATGCCTGAATCTGGCTGCATTTCGCTGCCAGCGCGCCTGCCGGTCGACGGTCAGACTGGAGCCATAGGTGCCCGGCTCCGAAATGGATTTGGATACCAGTGTCATACCCAGAATCATGACCTTGTCGCCAATCTCCAGATGCCCGGCCAATCCTGCCGCCCCACCAATCATGCAATAGCTGCCGATGCGGGTACTGCCGGATACGCCCACCTTGCCCGCCAGCGCAGTATGGTCACCCACCACCACGTTATGGCCAAGGTGCACCTGATCATCGAGAATCACACCATTGCCGATGACCGTGTCATCGATGGCACCTCGATCAATGGTGACATTCGCGCCAATTTCCACGTCAGCACCGATTCTCACGGCACCCACCTGGGCGACCCGGTTCCAGCGCCCTTCACCGAAGGCATAGCCGAACCCGTCCGCACCGACCACTGAGCCGGCGTGTATGATAGTGCGCGGACCAATGCTCACACCATGATAAATTGTAACATTGGGGAACAGAGTGACCTGTTCCGCCAGATCACACCCCGCGCCCACCACGCAATTGGCCATGATCACCGCCCCCGCACCGACCCTGACACCTGCCTCGATCACCACATTGGGGCCGATGGAGACATTGTCGGCCAGCACGGCATCCGGCGCGATGACCGCCCGGGGGTGAATCCCGGGCGCCTGAGCGGGCGCCGGGTCAAAGTGCCCGCTCAGGCGGGCGAAGGCCAGATAGGGGTCCTTGACCACCAATGCCGGCACCGGGCAATCCGGCTGCGTTTCTGCCGTGCACAGCACCGCCGCCGCGCGCGTGGCGGCCAACTGTGGTCGGTATCGGGGGTTAGCCAGGAAGGCCAGTTGATCAGGTGCTGCGGACTTGAGCGTGCCGAGACCGCGCACTTGCGCGGTCCCGTCACCGATCAGTTCAGCACCCAGCTCTTCGGCGAGCTGCGCCACGGTAAATGTCACGACATCTGTCACGGCAGTTATTTCAGCTTCTGGTTAAGACGCTGAGTGACTTCACGGGTGATGTCCAGCTCTGGCTTGACGTAGACCATGGCCTGGGCACTGACCACCATGTCCAGCCCGCGGGCCTTGGCAACCGCTTCGATCGCTTCGAGCAGTTTCGGCTCCATGCTCTCCAGCAATTCCTGGCGGTCATTGTTGACGCGGCGCTGCAGGCTCTGCTGCAGTGTCTGGAATTCCAGACCCTTGGCTTCGCGATCATCGGTCAGCTTTTCCCGCTCCTGACGTGACATGGTCATGCCATCACGCTGCATCCGCTCCTCGATCTTGGTGATCTCATCGCGCAGCGTGCGCAGACGGCGGCTCTCGGTCTCCAGCGATGCCTCCAGACGGGCGTTGCGGCTTTTCACCTCTTCGGTGTCAACCAGTGCCTGCATCGGATCTATCACTGCGATTTTCTGGTCTGCGACAGCCAGCAAAGGCAGCATCAGCAGGGCGAAGAGTATCGTTCTCATTGTTGTCATCATCATCTCCTAAAAAACCTGGCCCAGCGAGAACTGGAAGAACTCGGTGTCATCACCGCTCTGTTTGTTCAACGGCCGGGCGATATTGAAGCTGAGCGGACCAATTGCCGTCAGCCATGTCAAGCCGATACCACCGGCATAACGTATTTCATCCATGTCGAAGTCAGACCGCAGATTCTCGATTTCGGTCTCGAAAACCTGCCCGCCATCGACAAAGAAGAAGGTTCTTACATTTCGGCTCTCCGGCGCAAACGGCGTCGGGAAGATCAACTCCATGCTGCCTTCCACCAGGAAGTTACCCCCCAACGGATCCGGATCAGGATCCACGACAGGCGGGTTTTGCAGCTCGAACACTGCTGCAGGCGAGCGCGGGCCGAGGGTGCGTGAGCGATAGCCACGTACCGAGCCGATACCGCCAGCATAGAAGTTTTCGAAGAACGGCAGCACGCGTTCATTACCGTAACCGTCACCATACCCCAGTTCACCCCGCGTCCGCAGCGTCCAGTTGCTGCCGACAGGGAAGTAACGCTGGCCATTCCAGGTCACCTTGTAGAACAGATAGTCACTGCCCGGCACGGCGGCTTCGGCGCCCAGCGTCTGCGACCAGCCCCGGTCAGGCAGAATGCCGCGGTTCAGGGTGCTCTTCTGCCACGATGCGTTGGCCTTGAACAGATTGAACTCATACCCCTTGGCTTCCAGGAAACGCAGGATATCCACGGCAACAAAGTTGCCGACTGTCAGCTCGATATTGTCAAACCCGACACCGAAATCCAGACGTGAGGTTTCGGAAATCGGATAGCCATAGTTGACGGCGGCGCCAAGCCGGTCAGCGGCATAGGACGCCACAGTGGCGCGACTGAAATCAATCCTGGAATAGTACAGACTGAAACCACGGCTGACGCCGTCGAGCGTGTAATAGGGATTGAAGTGGGAAAAACTGTAACTCTCACGAATGTCACTGCGGCTCAGCGCAAACGACACCCGGTTACCCGTCCCCATGAAGTTGTTCTGGCTGATACTGGCGCCAAAGATAAACCCGCTGGCCTCGGAATAACCCACATTGGCGCCAATCGAGCCGGAGGGTTGCTCCTCCACCGTGAAGTCCACATCCACCAGATCTTCGGCACCCACCACACGCGGCGTCTCTGCGTTGACCAGGCCGAAATAGCCAAGCCGCTGCAGACGCTGCCGGGACAGGTCAACCAATGCGGTATTCGCCGGTGCGCCCTCGAACTGACGCAGCTCACGCCGCAGCACCTCGTCCTCGGTCTTGGCGTTGCCACTGAAGTTCACCCGCCGCACATACACCTTGCGGCCCGGATCCACAAAGAAGGTGATGTCGACGGTCTCACCGTCCTCGTTGACCTCGGGGAAGTCATTCACCTCAGCAAAGGAATACCCTTCGTTACCCAGCCGACGTGTCAGCAAATCCGCAGTGTAAGTCGATAGCTGCTGCGAGAAGACCTGGCCTTCCTGCACTACCAGCAGCGGCTTGAGTTCCTCTTCATCAATCGGCAGATCACCGGCCAGCGTCACATTGCCGACGCGGTAGCGTTTACCCTCATCCACATTGATGGTGATGTACACATCCTTGCGGTCCGGGGTCACACCCACCTGGGTGGATTCCATGGAAAAATTGATGTAACCCCGATCCAGGTAATAGGAGCGAAGACGCTCCAGATCACCGGACAGGCGCTCGCGGGAATAGCGATGGCGGCTGCCAAAGGGCCACCAGGCACGGCGTGGGCGCTGCTCGAAAACACCCCGCAGCTCCTTGTCGGAGAACACTTCGTTGCCGACGATGTTGATATCGCGGATACGGGCCGGGTTGCCTTCGTAGATATCGATATTCAACGCCACCCGGTTGCGGGGCAGCGGCACTGATTCGGTTTCAATCTGCGCGTCATAGCGCCCCTGGGACACATACTGCCGCTGCAGTTCGCCCGCAATCATTTCCAGCGTGGAGCGGCGGAACACCTCTCCCTCGGCCAACCCGGCATCTCGCAGCCCGGCGCGCAGATTATCCTCGTCAATGGAGCGGTTACCCTTGATCTCCAGGCGGGAGATGGATGGACGCTCGGACACCACGACCACGAGCTGATCACCATCGCGGCCGATCTGCACGTCCTCGAAGTCACCGGAACCGTACAGCCGCCGAACGGCTTCAGCCACTTCGCTGGTGCCAACCATGTCCCCGGACTGGATCGGCAAGGCCGAGAACACCCGATCAACGGGCAGACGCTGCAGCCCTTCGACGCGAATATCACTGACACGGAACCGTTCGCTAGCTGATACCGTGGCTGCCCCGAATGTCACCGTTGCCGCAAGCCAGGCGCTGGTCAGAATAACTAAAGCAAATCTCATGCAAACTGCCGCATCAGGTCGTTGAAAATGGCAATGGACATGAGGCCGAATACCAGCATCATGCCCACACCCTGTGCTGTAGCAAGAAAACGCTCTGACAGCGCCTTGCCGCGAATCATTTCCACCAGGGAGAACACAATCCAGCCGCCATCCAGCATCGGAATCGGCAGCAGATTGATGATGCCCAGACTGACACTGAAAAATGCCAGGAACATCAGGAACGTCAACACGCCAATGGCAGCAGTTTCACCCGCTGCCTGGGCGATGGTGATCGGCCCCCCCAGGGTTTTCACCGACAGATTGCCAGTGATCATTTTGCCTATCGCGCCGAGGATCATACTGGTCTGCTGGCCCAGACGCGAGAAAGCAGCCGGTATTGCCGCAACCGGCCCGTAGCGGATCTCCCGCAGACCGCCCACCATGACACCTGCACGGCCCAGTGTCTGGCCGTCGACCTCCACGGCATCCGGGGTCATGGCAATGCCGATGGTGCGACCACTGCGCTGTACATCCATCTGCAGCACTTCACCCGGTGCCTGACTGACACGCTGAACCCATTCGCCCCAGGTCGCCACTGGCTCGCCGTTGACGGCCGTGACCCGGTCGCCCACCTGCAGCCCGGCACGATCCGCGGCACCGCCGCTGATCACCTCACCCACGCGCGCCTGCAGCGCCTGAGGTGTGATACCCAGTGCCGCCAGCAGTGGCTGCTCCGGGTCCCGCGCCCAGGCCGCAACAGGCAGGGCTACCTGGCGGTCACGACCCGCGGCATCACGCACCGTCAGCGCCACGTCCCGGTCATCACCCACATAACTGAGCATGGCCATGCCGAACTGTTCCCAGGTCTGCACCTCGCGGGTGCCCACGCTCATCAGTTCATCGTCTGCCTGCAATCCGGCGCTGGCGGCGGCAGAATCCGGCGCCACCTCGCCCACCACCGGCGCCATGCCGGTCTGACCACCCATGAGAATGATCCAGTACAGGAATACGGCGAGCACCAGGTTCGCCGCCGGGCCGGCAGCGTAAGTGATGATGCGCTGCCAGGGGGGCTTGCCGGAAAACTCCTGATCCTCTTCGCCGGGCTCGATCTCGCAATCACGACGATCCAGCGGCTTGACGTAACCGCCCAGAGGAATCGCGCTGAGGATAAAATCGGTACCGGATTTGCTGCGCCATGCCAGCAGACGCGGGCCAAAGCCCACAGAGAACGTCAGCACCCGCACCCCGAAGGCGCGCATGCTCAGATAATGGCCATATTCGTGTATGGCCACGATAATTACGATGGTGACCGCGAACGCCAGCAGCGTCATCAGCATTACAGTGCCCTCTCAGAGACGTCTTTACGCTTCACGACTATATCGCGGGCCTGTTGTCGGGCCTGCGCGTCCACCACCATGACAGCCTCTACATCAGCACAGGCAGGCATCGCGGTGGTCGCCAGCGTTTGCTCGACAACTGCCGCAATGCCCGGAAAGTCCAGGTGGCCCGCCAGAAAGGCTGCCACAGCCACCTCGTTGGCGGCGTTAAGGACTGCCGTCGCAACGCCGCCTGTATCCATCGCCTCACGGGCCAGACGCAGACACGGGAAACAGGTCTCGTCCGGGGCCTCGAAATCCAGGCCGCCCAGGCGCGTAAAATCCAGACGCTCAGCGCCGGAACGAATGCGCTCAGGCCACGCCAGCGCGCAGGCAATAGGCGTCTTCATGTCTGGCGAGCCGAGTTGGGCCAGCACCGAACCGTCCTCATACTCGACCATGGAATGCAGAACACTCTGCGGATGCACCACTACCTCCACCTGCGCTGGCGTCACGTCGAACAACCAGCACGCCTCGATCAGTTCCAGCCCCTTGTTCATCAGGGTTGCGGAATCCACGGAGATCTTCGGCCCCATGCTCCAGTTCGGATGTCTCACCGCTTCTGCGGGGGTCACCCGGGCCAGTGCTTCCCGGCCCATGCCACGAAACGGCCCACCCGATGCGGTCAGCAACAGCTTTCGCACACCACGCAGACGATCACCCCCTGCCGGCAGCCCCCAGGGCAGACACTGGAAAATAGCACTGTGCTCCGAATCCACCGGAATCAGTTCGGCACCGCTGCGGCGCACCGCGTCCATGAACAGTTGCCCGGTCACGACCAGCGCTTCCTTGTTGGCCAGCAAAATGCGCTTGCCGGCGTCAACAGCCGCCAATGTCGGACGCACACCTGCGGCGCCAACAATCGCCGCCACCACGGTATCCACCTCTGCGGCAGCGGCCACCTGGCACTGGGCTTTCGCCCCTGCCAGCACTTCGGTGTCAGACCCGAGCGCCCGGAGATGGTTCCTGAGGGCCTCGGCGGCCTGCTCATCCGCCAGCACCGCGTAACGCGGCTGCCAGCGCAGACATTGCTCCGCCAGCGTTTCCCAGCGCTGGCCGGCAGTCAGGGCATAAACCTGATAGCGCTCCGGGTGCAATGCCAATACCTCAAGGGTCTGGGTGCCAATGCTGCCCGTAGCACCGAGCAGCGTAATCTGCTGAACCCGTGTGCGCTGCGTGCCAGGTGCCTGAGCACTCATCAAAGCCCCCCGGGCAAACCAAGCCAGCTGATCGCGGCCAGCGCCACCGGCAATGCAGCCGTGACACTGTCGATGCGATCCAGCATGCCGCCGTGGCCGGGCAGAATGGTGCCGCTGTCCTTCACGCCACTCTGGCGCTTGACCATGCTCTCGAACAGGTCACCCAGCACCGATGCCAGTACCGTCAGGGCCGCCGCAATCAGCAGCAACGGCAGCGCGGCAGACACCGGCGCCCAGATCGGCACCAGCGCGGCGACAGCCAGTGCCAGCACGACGCCACCGACCAGCCCTTCCAGGGTCTTGCCAGGGCTCACTGACGGCGCCAGCTTGTGCCGCCCGAAAGCACGGCCGGCGAAGTAGGCGCCGGTATCCGCCGCCCAGACCCAGACCAGAATGAACAGCAACGCCCAGGCGCCGGGAAGCCCCAGCACGCCCGCGCTCTGGATATGCACCACGGCGGCCCAGGACGGCACCAGCAGCAGCCAGCCCAGCACTGCCATGACCGGCAGGCGCGCCCAACGCGCCGCCGTTGCGGGATACGTCACCACCAGCACCAGCGCCAGCAGCCACCATAGCGGCAGTAGCGTGTAGAGCCATTGCGGGCGGAGCCACTCGGCAAGCAGACACAAGAGTCCCAGACTCGCCACCCAGATCAGACGTGTCGGTGTGGCCAGGCGCCCCATCAGGGCAGACCATTCCCAACCGGCGATCAGAAAGAAGACGCCCGCCACCCAGGCGAAGGCCGTGCGGTCAAGCAGGAACAGGGCTGCCAGTACGATCGGCAGCAGGACCAGTGCGGTCATCACACGCAGTTTGAGCATCTAGATCTCCTCCTCTCTGCCGCCGAAGCGACGCTGGCGACCGGCATAATCAGTCAGTGCGGCAGCCAGGGCCTGATCATCGAAATCAGGCCACAAGACTGGTGTAAAGCAAAGTTCACTGTAGGCCGCCTGCCACAGCAGGAAATTGCTGATACGGCACTCCCCGCCAGTGCGGATCAGCAGATCCGGCGGCGGCAGGTCGGCCAGGCTCAGATGCGCCGCCAGGGCCTGCTCGTCAATGGCGTCCGGCGCCAGACGCCCGGCAGCCACGTCTTCGGCAAGCCGGCGTGCCGCACGGGCCATATCCCATTGTCCGCCATAATTGACCGCCACGGCGACCGTCAGGCCAGGGTTATCGGCGGTCAGGGCCTCGGACTCCGCCATACCCCGCTGGAGATCCTCACTGAACGCGCTGCGCTCGCCAATGAAACGCAGACGCACACCGTTGTCATGCAGTTCAGCGACCCGTTCGCCCAGCGCGCGCAGGAACAGGCGCATGAGATGCTGCACCTCCTCCTCCGGGCGGCGCCAGTTCTCGGAACTGAAGGCAAACAGGGTCAGGGCCTCGACGCCCAGCTCGGCGCAACGGCGGATCACCGCCTGGACAGCCGCCTCACCGGCCTTGTGGCCTTCTGCGCCGGGCAGGCCCCGGGCGCGTGCCCAGCGGTTGTTGCCGTCCATGATGATGGCAATATGGCGTGGTAACGACGCACCAGCTTCCGGCTGCTTTTGCTGTGTCATCATGATCTACCTGAAGGTCGCGGCATCCGTTGCCGGAAACAAAACCGGGCTGACATGCAGCCCGGTCACCCATCTCGCCGGAGGGCCCGCTCTCACGGACCCATACCGGTCAGATGGACATCAGTTCTTCTTCCTTGGTCTTGAGCGCTTTATCCGCCTCAGCCACCATCTTGTCGGTCAGCTGCTGGATCTGCTCTTCGCCATGGCGCGCCTCGTCTTCGGAGATCTCTTTCTCCTTCAGCAGCTCCTTGAGGTCGCTGTTGGCATCGCGGCGCACGTTACGCAGCGCGACACGGGCGTGCTCGCATTCGGCGCGCACAACCTTGACCAGATCGCGGCGGGTTTCTTCCGTCAACGGCGGCAGCGGCAGGCGGATCACCGTGCCCGCAGTGGACGGGTTCAGACCCAGATCCGATTTCATGATCGCTTTTTCGATATCCGGCACCAGCTGCTTGTCGAACGGCGACACGATCAGGGTGCGCCCCTCCTCGACACCGATGTTGGCCAGCTGTGACAGCGGCGTATCAGCACCATAGTAGGACACCGAGATGGTATCCAGCAGGCTGGGATGGGCACGCCCGGTACGCACCCGGCGCAATGCCGTGTCCAGCGCTTCCAGGCTTTTCTTCATGCGTGATTCGGCATCTTTCCTGATTTCATCGATCACTTGCAGATCCTCTTTTTGCTCAATCGCACTCAATCTCAATCGGCAGCTGCGCGGTCAGCCTCTACCAGGGTGCCTTCACTGCTTCCCAGCATCAGACTCAACAGCGCGCCTTTCTTGTTCATGTTGAAGACACGCAACGGCATGCTGTGGTCCTGACACAGGCAGATGGCCGTCAGGTCCATCACGCCCAGTTTCATTCTCAGCACGTCGTCATAGGTCAGTCGGTCGTAGCGCACCGCATCCGGGTTCTTGACCGGATCGGAATCGTACACACCGTCCACCTTGGTTGCCTTCAACACCACATCAGCATTGATTTCGATACCGCGCAGGCACGCCGCAGAATCGGTCGTAAAGAAGGGGTTGCCGGTGCCGGCACAGAAAATCACGACCTCGCCGTTCTTCAGATAACGGATCGCATGGCGATGATCATAATGCTCCACCACCCCGCTCATGGGGATGGCCGACATCAGGCGGGTACGAATATTCGAACGTTCCAGCGCGTCGCGCAAGGCCAGACCGTTCATGACCGTGGCCAGCATGCCCATGTGATCCCCGGCGACCCGATCCAGACCGGCAGACTGCAGTGCCGCGCCACGGAACAGGTTACCGCCGCCAATCACCAGGCCCACCTGGACACCAATGCCCACCAGCTGGCCGATTTCCAGAGACATGGCGTCCAGCACCTTGGGATCAATGCCGAAACCTTCATCTCCCGCCAGCGCTTCCCCGCTCAACTTCAACAATATGCGGTTATAACGCGGCGATCGGTCCTTGCTTGCACTGGGCATATCCAACTCTCCACCACTCATAAGATACCAGCCAACAGCTTGTGATTGCCTGATCAGACTTCGCTGGCGCCATGGTGTTCACCAGCGCCTGTGATGATGCGCTATTCGCCCGGTTATCGCCATCATTGTGACCCGTCAGACGGGCAGAAAACGGTAACCGCGCTTACAAAAACGCCCTGCCGAACTGGGTCCGGCAAGGCGTTTGAGTTGACCGTCGCACGATGGATCAGCCCTTGTTGACCTGGGCCATCACCTCGGCTGCGAAATCAGTCTCTTCTTTCTCGATGCCCTCGCCCACCACCAGACGTACGAAGCTCTGGATTTCGGCGCCGGCATCTTTCGCCAGCTTGCCAACGGTGGTGTTGGGATCCTTCACGAACGGCTGCTCGACCAGGCTGATTTCCTTGAGGAACTTCTGGATGCGGCCACCCAGCATCTTCTCAACGATTTCAGCAGGCTTGCCTGCCATGTCCGGCTGCGCGCGAATAATGTCTTTCTCACGCTCCAGCTCGGCTTCCGGCACTTCGTTGGTGTTGACCACCATCGGTGCAACGGCTGCCACGTGCATGGCGACGTCCTTGCCCAGCGCTTCGTCGCCGCCCTTGAGGCCGACCAGCACGCCGATCTTGCCGCCGTGCACGTAGGCACCGATGGCTGTTTCGGCAGTGAGCAGCGCGCCGCGACGCACCTGGATGTTCTCACCGATCTTCTGGATCAGCGCCTCACGGGCCTTCTCCACAGTGGAGCCGTCTTCCAGCGTCAGCGCAGCGATTTTCGCCGCGTCTGCCTCGCCTGCCGCCAGGGCAGCCGCAGCGACCTTGCTGGCAAAGCCCAGGAAGTTGTCGTCACGGGCAACGAAGTCGGTTTCGGAATTGATTTCGACCATGATGGCGGTCTTGCCGTCATCACTGACCGCCACGGCGATGGCGCCTTCAGCAGCGGTACGGCCGGCTTTCTTGGCAGCCTTGGCCTGACCTGATTTACGCAGGTCATCAATGGCACGCTCGATATCAGCGTCGGCTTCGACCAGTGCTTTCTTGCACTCCATCATGCCCAGGCCGGTGCGTTCACGCAGTTCTTTCACCAGAGCAGCAGTTACAGCAGCCATGATTCACCTCTCTCAGCGGCATCCGTTGGCGGGACACCGGGTATGAATTTGGGGTGCGGGGGCAAGCCCCCGCACCGGTACAGCTATTTTTCAGATCAGTGCTTCCGGATCAGTGCTTCCGGATCAGCCGCGCGCTTCTTCAGTCGCCGCTTCCTGCACTTCAACGAAACCATCTGTGTCACCGCCCGGCGCCTGGGTGGCGGCGTACTGGCGACCTTCGATGATGGCATCAGCCACGGCACCAACGTACAGCTGGATGGCGCGAATCGCGTCATCGTTGCCGGGCACGATGTAATCCACACCGTCCGGGTTGCTGTTGGTGTCGACCACCGCGATGACCGGAATGCCCAGCTTGCGCGCTTCCTGTACCGCGATGTCTTCGTGATCCACGTCGATGATGAACAGTGCGTCCGGCAGACCGCCCATGTCCTTGATCCCGCCGATGGAGCGTTCCAGCTTCTCCATCTCGCGACGACGCATCAGCGCTTCTTTCTTGGTCAGCTTGTCAAAGGTGCCATCAGCGGACTGGGCTTCCAGATCGCGATAACGCTTGATGGACTGACGGATGGTCTTCCAGTTGGTGAGCATGCCGCCCAGCCAGCGGTGGTCGACGTAGGGCATGCCACAACGGGTGGCTTCATCAGCAATCGCTTTCTGTGCCGCGCGCTTGGTGCCCACGAACAGAATCTTGTTGTTGCTGGAGGCCAGCTTGTTGACGAAGCTCAGTGCTTCGTTGAACAGCGGCAGGGTCTTTTCCAGATTCACGATGTGAATCTTGTTGCGAGCGCCATAGATGAACGGCTTCATCTTCGGGTTCCAGTAACGAGTCTGGTGGCCGAAGTGAACGCCCGCCTTGAGCATGTCGCGCATGGTGACGTTAGGCATTTCAGTTTTCTCCGTTTCGGGTTGGGCCTCCATGCTCCCGCATCACCCAACCTCCCGGACTGTCTTCAGTAGTGACGGTCTGCGAGGGGCACCCAGGGCCATGTGACGGAGCATGTGTGGATTTCCCTTGGCGCGGTCCTCACAGGTACAATGCGTACCCCTGCGGGCCGGTCAGGGGCGCGCTTTATACCATGATCACGCCCCGACAACAATCGTTCGGTATACTGAATGGCACTGTAAATGTGCCCGGTACAACGAGCAATCCGGCTCCCAAGTCACTGAATCTGTAGAGCTTTCGATGACCATCAGCCTGAAAAGCACCGACGATATCCAGGCCATGCGCGAGGCCGGCCGCCTGGCGGGCGAAGTCCTGGACATGATCGGCGAGCACGTCCAGCCCGGCGTCACCACCGAGGAGCTGGATCGCATCTGCCACGACCATATGGTCAACACCCAGCAGGTCATCCCGGCCTGCCTCGGCTATCGGGGCTTCCCGAAGTCCGTCTGCACCTCCGTCAACCATGTCATCTGCCACGGCATCCCCAGCGACCGCAAGACGCTGAAAAAGGGCGACATCATCAATATCGACGTCACCGTGATCAAGGACGGCTGGCACGGCGACACCAGCAAGATGTTCTTCGTCGGCGAACCCTCGGTGCTGGCGAAGCGTCTGGTGGAAGTCACGCGGGAATGCATGATCAAGGGCATCGAACTGGTCCGCCCCGGCACCCGACTGGGTGATATCGGCCAGGCGATCCAGCAACACGCCGAGCAGCACCGCTTCTCGGTGGTGCGTGAATATTGCGGCCACGGCATCGGCAAGGTCTTCCACGAGGAGCCGCAGGTGCTGCACTATGGCAAGGCCGGGACCGGGCTGGTGCTGGAAGAAGGCATGGTGTTCACCATCGAACCGATGATCAACGCCGGCAAGGCCCAGACCAAGCTGCTGCCGGACGGCTGGACCGTGGTGACCAAGGACCACAAGCTTTCCGCGCAATGGGAACACACCATTGCCGTAACCCGTGACGGGTTCGACGTCCTCACCCGGCGGCAGGAAGAAACTGATCTGGCCTGATACTTGCGTACTTGCGTACTGGCAATAACCCGATTTCCGAATACAGAGCCCGGACGCCATGACTTTTGAGCCCGCTTCCACCCTGGATCAGATTACTGATGCGCTGCGCCAGAGCCCCTCACCCGGCATGGCCGCCCGCGACATTCTGACCCAGGGCCAGCAGCGTCTGGACGCCGCCTTCCCGGCCACCCCGATCCGTGACCTGGTCAGCGGCCGCTCGGCCATGGTGGATCAGGTGCTACAGGCTGCCTGGGCCCTGTTTGATCTGGACAGCAACGTCGATCTGGACAGCAACGACAGCGGGCGCCCTGATCTGGCACTGGTCGCCGTCGGCGGCTACGGCCGCGGCGAGCTGCACCCGCATTCCGATGTGGACGTGCTGATCCTGCTGGCCGACACCCCCGATGAGGCGCTGTGCGGCAAGCTGGAGCAATTCATTGCCCTGCTCTGGGATACCGGCCTGGAAATCGGCCACAGTGTGCGCACCATGGCTGAATGCGTGGATCTGGCACGCGAAGACATCACCGTCGCCACCAATATCATGGAATCCCGCACCCTGGCGGGAGACGACGCCCTGCGCCAGCAGCTCGCCAGACTGACCGGCCCGGACGTCATCTGGCCCACCGCATCGTTTTTCGAAGCCAAGTGGCAGGAACAGGTCGCACGCCACCGGAAGCACAACGACACCGAATACAACCTCGAACCGGACACCAAGAATGCCCCGGGTGGCCTGCGCGACCTGCAGATGGTCGGCTGGGTGGCAAAGCGGCATTTTGATGTGGATCGCCTCGAGCAACTGGTCGATCTCGGCTTTCTCACGGCCCGTGAATACTCCATGCTGCAACGCTGCCAGGAGATCCTGTTCCAGATCCGCTGGGCCCTGCACAACGTCAGCGGCCGCAATGAAAACCGTCTGGTATTTGATCACCAGCGCCAGGTCGCCGCCCTGCTGGGCCACGAAGACTCCAGCTCGAATCTGGCCGTGGAAGTGTTCATGAAGCGCTTCTATCGGGCGTCCCTGGCATTGTCCGTGCTCAATGAAATGCTGCTGCAGCTGTTTGACGAAGCCATCCTCCAGCACGACAAGCCGCAGCGGGTGCTGCCGCTCAACCGCCGTTTCCAGATTCACAATGACTACCTGGAAATCACCGCACCGGATGTGTTCGTCAAACACCCGACGGCACTGATGGAAATGTTCGTGGTGCTGGCCCAGCACCCGGACCTCAGGGGTGTCCGCGCGAGCACCATTCGCCATGTCATCGAACAGCGCAAACTGATTGATGATGCGTTCCGCAATGACCCGCGCAACACCGCGCTGTTCATGCAGCTGCTGCGCTCACCCCATGCCCTCTTCACCCAGCTGCGGCGCATGAAACGCTACGGCATTCTCGGGCAGTACCTGCCAGAGTTCGGCAACATCATCGGCATGATGCAGTACGACCTGTTCCATATTTATACCGTCGATGCCCATACCCTGCTGGTGGTGAAGAACATGCGCCGCCTGCGGCATGAAGAAACCCGCGAGCAATTCCCGTTGGCCTGTGATGTCTTCTATCGGCTGCCGAAACCGGAGCTGCTGTATGTCGCCGGCCTGTATCACGACATCGCCAAGGGGCGTGGCGGCGATCATTCCGAGCTGGGCGCCGACGACGCCATCGCCTTCTGCAAGCGCCACGGCCTGTCAACCTGGGATGCCAAACTGGTGGCATGGCTGGTCCGCAGTCACCTGGTCATGTCTGTCACCGCGCAGCGCAAGGACATTGCCGACCCGGAAGTCGTGTACGAATTTGCCCGACAGGTCGGCGACCTGGTGCATCTGGATTATCTGTACCTGCTCACCGTCTCGGATATCAATGCCACCAACCCGGCACTGTGGAACTCCTGGCGCGATTCGTTGCTGCGCCAGCTGTATATCGAAACCAAACGCGCCCTGCGCCGGGGCCTCAACAACCCGGTGGACAAGCAGGACTGGATCGACGAAACCCGCGATGAGGCCCTGTACATTCTCGAGCAACGCCAACTGCCGCTGGACAAGGTCGAACAGCTCTGGGCCGGCATCGGCGACGAGTATTTCCTGCGCGAAAACGCGGTGGATATTGCCTGGCATACCGAAGCCATGCTGACCCGCGACAATCCGGATGAACCGCTGGTACTGATTCGCGACACCAGCAGCGCCCAGCACGACGGCGGCACGCAGATATTCGTCTACACGCCGGATACAGAAAATCTTTTTGCTGCCACCGTGAACGCTCTGGACCAGCTGAACCTGACCATCATGGACGCGCGCATCATCACCTCCGGCGATGGCTTCAGCCTGGACAGTTATGTCGTACTGGACGAACACGGCACACCCATCGGCAACGACCATGCCCGACTGGACGCTATTCGCGAGACGCTGACCCGTGCACTCTCTGACCCCAGTGGTTTCCGGGCCATCGTGCAGCGCCGCATGCCGCGTCGGCACAAGCATTTCAACGTACCGACCCGCGTCATCATCAGTAACGACCTGACCCATGACCATACCGTGGTGGATATCCATACCCTGGACCGCCCCGGCCTGCTGGCGCGCATCGGACGCCTGTTCATGGAGTTCGGCCTGCTGCTGCAGAACGCGCGCATTGCCACGCTGGGTGAACGCGCGGAAGACGTCTTCTTCGTGACACAGAAAGATGGCAGCCCGATTTCCGATCCGGACCTGTGCGAGCGTCTGCAACAACGCATCAAGGAAGAGCTTGATGACGTCAGCGACACCACACCTGCCTCACTCACCATTTAAGTCTCTGGCCATTTAACAGGATACCGATGAATCCCGATCTCGATCTGCTGCACCCCTACCCGTTCGAGAAGCTCGCGCAACTGTTCGCCGGGCTGGAAGCGCCGACGCTCTCCCCCATCGCGCTATCCATTGGCGAGCCGCAACATCCGGCACCGGCGCTGGTGCAGGATGCGCTCCGCCAGCACGCTGCAGAGCTGTGCCGCTACCCCACCACCGCCGGCATCCCGGCGCTGCGGGAGACCATCGTCAACTGGTTGTGTCGCCGTTATCCATTGAGCCAACTGGATTCAGACAATGTGCTGCCAGTGACCGGCACTCGCGAAGCCCTGTTCGCGTTTGCCCAGGCGGTGCTGGATCGCAACCGCCAGCCCCTCGTGCTGATGCCGAATCCGTTCTACCAGATCTACGAAGGCGCGGCGCTGCTCGCCGGCGGCCAACCGGTCTACCTGCCTTGCACTGCCGAGACTGGTCTGCAGCCCGACTTCGATGCGGTCAGTGACGACACCTGGGCGCAATGTCAGCTGCTGTATCTCTGCTCACCGGGCAACCCCACCGGCGCGCTGCTGGACATTCCGACCATGCAGAAGCTGATTCGCCTCGCGGACCAGCATGATTTCATCATTGCCTCGGACGAGTGCTACTCAGAGATCTACAACCAGACACCGCCTCCGGGGCTGCTGGAAGCCTGTGCCGACATGGGCCGGCACGATTACGCCCGATGCACCGTGTTCCACTCGCTATCCAAGCGGTCGAACCTTCCCGGCCTGCGCTCAGGCTTTGTCGCCGGTGACGCCGCACTACTCAAGCAGTTCCTGCGCTATCGCACCTACCATGGCTGCGCCATGCCGCCGCATCACCAGCTGGCCAGTATTGCGGCCTGGAATGATGAAGCACACGTTGAGGAAAACCGGCGTCTTTATCGGGAAAAATTTGCAGCGGTGCTCGACATACTTGGTGACAGCCTGACGGTGCAGGCGCCGGAAGCCGGCTTCTATTTATGGCCGGAGACGCCGGTGGATGACCAGACCTTTGCGCGGGAACTCAAGCGCACGCAGAACGTCACCGTGCTGCCCGGCAGCTATCTGTCCCGCGAAGTGAACGGTATCAATCCGGGCGCCGGGCGAGTGCGGATGGCGCTGGTCGCCACACTGGACGAGTGCACAGAAGGCGCCGAGCGTATTCGCACCTTCGTGCGACAGCTCTGATCAACATCTCTGATAAACAAGGAGCTTATCGGTAATGACGCTCACGATTTACGGCATCAAGGCCTGCGACACCATGAAGAAGGCCTTTGTCTGGCTTGATCACCATGACATCGCCTACACCTTCCATGACTATAAAAAGGCCGGCGCGCCGGCAGACAGGCTGCCCGCCTGGATCAAGGCAAAAGGCCGCGACACCATCATCAATCGTCGCGGCACCAGCTGGCGCAAACTGCCCCAGGCCGAACGCGACGCCATGGACGACACCTCCGCCGTCACCGCCGCCGTGGCCAATCCCTCACTGATCAAGCGCCCGCTGGTGGAATACCCCGGCGGCATGCTGGTCGGCTTCGACCCGGATGCCTGGGCCGAGGCCCTGCTCTGACCCACACCGGTCCTGCGCGATCTGCGCGCGGCAACTGAAATGCCGTGGCAGGTCGGGCATAATGGCAACTCGATCATCGACATACCGAAATAAGGGATTCTCATGAGCAAGGTTTTCGCCCTCGCCCTCGGCTGCGGCACCCAGAATCGCGATGAGCAGTGGCTCGAAGTCTTCTACCCGGCCCCGGTGCTGCACCCGGATGCGGCATTGATCGAGGCAGTGCGGGAAACGCTGGACTATGAAGGCGGCAACGTGGCCATCGAACTCAGCCACCGCCAGGTCGGTCATCTGGCGCGCGCCTGGCGCAATGGCGACCATGAGGATCAGGCCAGCTACGCCGTGGCCTTTCAGGAATCGGACAAGCCCGTGGTGCTGACCATTCTCGAAACGGACACAGCCCCCGTATCGACCCCGGAAGCCTACCTGAAGCTGCACCTGCTCTCCCACAGGCTGGTGAAGCCCCACGACATTGATCTGTCCGGCATCTTCCCGCTGCTGCCGAACGTGGCCTGGACCAGCGAAGGCGCCGTGGACCTGAGCGAACTGCCGGAACGTCAGCTGATGGCGCGCCTGGATGGCAAGGTGCTGAGCGTCGACTCCGTGGACAAGTTTCCGAAAATGGCCGACTACGTCGTGCCCAAAGGTGTGCGTATTGCCGATACGTCACGGGTCCGCCTTGGCGCCTATGTCGGCGAAGGCACCACCATCATGCACGAGGGCTTCGTCAACTTTAATGCCGGCACCGCAGGCCCCGGCATGATCGAAGGCCGGATTTCGGCCGGGGTATTCGTGGGCAAGGGCTCTGATATCGGCGGCGGCGCGTCCACCATGGGCACACTGTCCGGCGGCGGCAACATCGTCATTTCCCTGGGTGAAGACTGCCTGCTCGGCGCCAACGCCGGCACCGGCATTCCGCTGGGCGACCGCTGCACCATCGAGTCAGGGCTGTATATCACTGCGGGCACCAAAGTGACCCTGCTGGACGATCAGGGCCAGGCAGTGAAGAACGTCAAGGCGCGGGAACTGGCCAGCCAGAATGATCTGCTGTTCCGTCGCAATTCGGAAACCGGCGCGGTCGAATGCCTGACCAACAAGAGCGCCGTCACGCTCAACGAAGCACTTCACAAGCATAATTGAGCCAGATGATGTCGCAATGCGGCATTGAACGAGACAGGAACAGGATGTAATCGCGTGACAGGCATGACATTGCAGGAACGGGTACTGGCCTACGCAGAGGAACTGATCAGCCGGGCATCGGTTACCCCCGACGACGCCGGCTGCCAGGCGTGGCTGGCAGAAAAGCTGGCCGCCCTGGGCTTCCAGTGCGAACACCTGCGCTTCGGCGAGGTGGACAACCTCTGGGCCCGGCGGGGCGACGCCGCGCCGGTGCTGGCCTTTGCCGGCCATACCGATGTCGTGCCCACCGGCGACCTCGCCGCCTGGACCTCAGACCCGTTCCGCCCCGAAATCCGCGACGGCCTGCTCTACGGCCGTGGCGCAGCAGACATGAAGTCCTCCATTGCGGCCATGCTGGTCGCCGTGGAGGACTTCATCGCCGACCACGCAGACCATCAGGGCAGCATCGCCTTCCTCATCACCTCGGATGAAGAAGGGCCCTCCGTGGACGGCACCGTCAAGGTGGTGGACACCCTGGAGGCGCGCAACGAGAAGATTACCTGGTGTCTGGTCGGGGAGCCCTCATCCAGCGACACCTTCGGTGATGTCATCAAGAATGGCCGCCGAGGCTCCCTCGGGGCACGACTGGTGGTGAAAGGCATTCAGGGCCATGTGGCCTACCCCCATCTGGCCCGCAATCCGATCCATCAGGTCGCCCCGGCCCTCGCCGCCCTGGCCGCCGAGCAGTGGGATGAGGGCAATGCCTTCTTCCCCGCCACCAGCTTCCAGATCTCCAACATGAATGCGGGCACCGGCGCCACAAATGTCGTGCCCGGCACCTGCGAAGTGATCTTCAATTTCCGTTTTTCTACGGAGCTCACTGCCGAGGATCTCAAGGCGCGCACGACGGACATCCTCGACCGTCACGGACTGGAATACGAACTCACCTGGACACTGTCAGGCCAGCCCTTCCTGACCGAGCCCGGCGCGCTGGTCAATGCCGCCGTCGCGGCACTGCGCGAGGCGACAGGCCGGGAAACACAACTTTCCACTGCCGGTGGCACCTCGGACGGACGCTTCATCGCGCCGACCGGCGCCCAGGTGCTGGAGCTGGGACCAGTGAATGCCAGCATCCACAAGATCGATGAATGCACCCCGGTGGCCGAACTGGGCCCACTGGCACAGGCCTACCACGGCATTCTCACACGCCTGCTGGCGAAGGCCTGAGCGGCCAGCGGCACGCCTGTCCTGCGGGACTCACACCGGGGCAACAAGGTCGTGCTATGCTGGTGGGTCCAGCCATGACGCCCGTATCGTGCCATGCCAAAGGACCTGTCATACAAAGCCCAGCAGCGGGAAGCCCTGCGCCGCAAGATAGATGATTATCTGTCCCATGGCGGCCGCATAAAGGAAGTGCCACCCGGCATGTCCGGGGCGCATAACGGCGGCGACTGGCGCCGCCAGCCACCGAGCGAGCAGAAGCCACCGCCGGCAGAGCGCATCCCCCTCAATCACGTCATTGCCACCATCGAGGCACGCAAGCAGGCACGCCGCCGCACCAGCCGCGTGACGTTGCGCCGTCAGCCCCGCCGCAAACTGATCTACGATGATTTTGGCGAGCCACTGCGCTGGCAATGGGTGGATGACTAGCAACGGATGAACAGAGCGCGCCCCCGGATTGCGGTGCGCGTACACTTGTGTTCCCATTTCGCCATCACACCACTATACATCAAGACCATAAATCAAGGATCTGAGCCATGAACGCTGCCGCGCCCGACGCACGCAGGGTGGAGGATGTGAATCCTGCCACCGGCAATGCCTTCTTCAGCATCGCTGAAACGGACCTCTCCCGTATCCCCGCCATGATGGCCGATGCCCGTCGCGCCCAGCAGCTCTGGGCCGCGAAGTCGTTCCGGGAGCGCGCCGTGCATATCCAGCGCATGCGCCAGTATATTGTCGAGCACGCCGAGCAGCTCGCCCTGACCGTCAGCCAGAGCAACGGCAAGACCCGCACCGACGCCCTCGCCACCGAAGTACTGCCCTGCGCCCTGGCCTGCAACTGGTACGCAAAGCATGCCGCCAAAGTGCTCAAGCCGCGCATGCGCCCTGCCGGCACGCTGCTGTTCATCAACAAGCGCACGCAGATGCAACACGTCCCGCTCGGCGTCGTCGGCATCATCAGCCCCTGGAACTACCCCCTGTCGATTCCCTTCGGTGAAATCGTCATGGCCCTGATGGCCGGCAACGCCGTGCTGCTGAAAGTCGCCGCCGCCACCCCGGCCGTCGGTCAAGCCATCGAAGACATCGTCGCCGCAGGCGACCTGCCACCCGGTCTGTTCCAGCACGTTGTCGGCTCGGGGAGCCAGGTCGCAACGGCCTTCTTCGACGGCGGCATCAACAAGCTGTTCTTCACCGGCTCGGTCAATGCCGGCAAGCAACTGATGGCGCAGGCTGCTGCCACACTGACACCCGTATCTCTGGAACTGGGCGGCAATGATCCGATGATCGTGCTGGAAGACGCCGACCTGGAACGCGCCGCCAATGGCGCCGCCTGGGCGGGCTACCAGAACGCCGGGCAGTCCTGTGGCGGTGTCGAGCGCATCTATGTGGTGGCCGCCGTTTACGACGAGTTCGTGCGCCTGCTGGCGGCCAAGACGCGCGCCATGCGCCACGGCGCCGGGCATGACAGTTTCGACGTGGAGATGGGCAGCATCACCACCCCGGGACAGCTCCGCACCGTGCAGCAGCATGTGGAGGACGCCGTCAGCAAGGGCGCCCGCATCGTTGCGCAGTCGCAACCCGCAGCCAGCGTCACCGACGCGGGGCTGTTCCACCCCGCCACCCTGCTGACCGACGTCTCCGATGACATGATCACCGTCTGTGACGAGACCTTCGGTCCGGTGATCGCCGTCGCGCGGGTTGCCGATGAAGAAGAGGCCATTCGCCGTGCCAACGATTCCAGCCTGGCGCTGACCTCCTCCGTGTGGACGCGCAGCAACAAGCGTGGCCGTGCCATCGGCGCGCGGCTCGAATCCGGGGTCACCACGGTCAATGATCATCTCTACACCCATGGCCTGTCAGAAACCCCCTGGGGCGGCTGGAAGGAATCCGGTATCGGCCGGACGCACGGCCCCGAAGGTCTGATGGAAATGACCCACGCCAAGGTCATCAACTGGGACATGTTGCCCACCAAGCGCAACCTGTGGTGGTACCCCTTTGACGAGACAACCTACAAGGCCCTGCTCAATGCCCTGCGCTTCGTCTTTCCGCGCTCCGCCGGTGAATGGCTGCGCAGCAGCCTGGCGCTGACACCCTTCCTGGTGAAGAAGATGTTCAGCGGCTGGAAAACGGACTGATCCACCGGGCGACCGGGAGCGAGGCCCTCACAGCAGGGGCGTCGCTCCCGGGATCCACCCGTAATACCTCGCACTCCCCGGACTGTCTTGCCTCGACTCCCCCCGATACATGGCGCCCATCACATGACCAGCTAGTCACATCGGACACACCTCTCAATCTGTAACACCCCTCAAGTTATTGATAAATATCATTTTTTTACAGGCATTTTCGAGAAAAACTGCCTTGTTTCGGGGCAAGCCGCACCATTGTTACCCATCGTAACACTTCGTTTACCCATGACCTGACACCGCCGACAACATCGAAAAATCAGAAAAACCCCTTACAAAACAATCACCCACATTCGCGTGATGGCAGCGTGAAATCACTGGCACACAACCTGCTCTTTCCCCGCTGCGGCCACGTAATGGATTGGCCAGGTAGCAAACCGTAAGGAGGCAATTCAACTTCGCCACATCCTGTTGTTGACGGCCAAAAGGCCGATGCCAGGAGTGTGGCTTTGCATCGGGAACGTAGAAATGCTGAATATCAGACTGATTGTCGGCACAGCTGTGTGTGCCACAGCGCTAATGGGCTGCGGGGGCTCCAGCAGTTCATCACCTGCACCCTTTTCTTTTGTCGAAGCGACGGTCACCGACGTGCATGAGGCCATCGCCTCCGGCAAGAAATCCTGCGAGGGCATTGTCCAGGGATACCTGGATCGCATCGAGGCCTATGATTTCGACATCACCGGGCCGGAGCTCCGCTCCGTCGTCGTCACCAACCCTGACGCCCTCAATCAAGCCATTGAGAAAGATCTGAACTTTGCAGTAACCGGCATCGATTCACCGCTGTACTGCATCCCTGTTCTGGCCAAGGACAATATCAATACCGCAGAAATGCCGACCTCCGGGGGCATCACGGCATTCGAGTTCAACCAACCCACCGAAGACGCCTACATCATCAAGCGCCTGCGTGATGCCGGCGCCATCATCATCGGCAAGGCCAACCAGGACGAACTGGCGTTCGGCTTCCGCGGCGAAAGCTCGATTCGCGGTCTGACCAAGAACGCCTATGATCACTCTCTCGGCGCCGGCGGCTCCTCCTCTGGCACGGGCACCAGCATCGCCGCCAGTCTGGCCATCTTCGGCCTGGGTTCTGACACCGGCGGCTCCATCCGGGTGCCATCTTCCGTTGCCGGCCTCGTGGGCATACGCCCAAGCATGAGGCTGGTCAGCCAGGACGGCATCATGCCGCTGTCCAGCTGGCAGGATACCGGCGGCCCCATGTGCCGGACGGTCGAAGACTGTGCGCTGGCCATGGATGCTCTGGTCGGCTTTGACACCTCAGCCTACGCCAACCAGCGCTCAGCCTTCGCCATCGACGCACCGCCCATCAGCTCTGCCGGTGAATACCAGAGCGTGACAGGCGTTCCGGCCAGCTATACCGACTATCTGGATGCTGGCGCATTGAGAGGCGCACGCATCGGGGTGGTGCGGGCCTTGTTCGGCAACGGCAACGGCCAGAACGCCATCGTCCAGGCGGTACTGGACGATGCCATTGAAAAAATGCGCGCTGCCGGCGCGGTGGTTGAAGATGTTGTCGTCCCGGACCTCAATACGATCCTGACCCGCTACTCCAGCCTGTCGAACCAGGAATTCGCCCGGGATCTGCAGAACTATCTGCAAAGCTGGACCAGCGACATGGACGGCCACCTGCGCACCTATCAGGCAATGCAGGACAGTGGCGGCTATCTGGAGCGCAACACCAACACCATCGCGGCCCGTAACAATATCGGTGAAGACCTGTCCCAGAACGCCAGCTACATCCTCAACACCGTCGAGCGCCCCGGTTTTGTGCGTCCGCGCCTGATGGCGGCACTGGACAACATCGACGCGGCTGGCCGCCCGGCCGGACCGGCATACGATGTGCTGCTCTACCCGACCCTCCAGAGCCTGGCGGGCCAGATCGGCGGCAGCCCCAGCGCCGGCAGCGCCAACCGCATGAGCCCCTTCTCCGGTTTCCCGGCATTGAGCATGCCGGCAGGTATGGCAGGCGCGGCCTATGACATCGACCCTGCACTACCGGTGGGCATGGAACTGCTGGCGCGGGAATTCGATGAGCCCACCCTGATCCGCATTGCCTACGCTTTCCAGGAAACGGTCAAGCCCCGCGCAACACCGGTGCACTACCCGGATCTGGTAGCTGGCGAAAGGTGACACACATCAGCCTTGCGATGACGCGTGTCTGACGCACAACGCTAACGGCGCACCAATCAGGTGCGCCGTTTTTTTTGTGCTGCACGACGATGCACTGCCTGCATGTCCGAAGCGCCTCAGACATTCTACTCAGGGGCTTTGGCACGGGTGTGCGCCGGGTTCCGCGCGGGATCCTGGCAAAAGTGTGATGCTGGCACGTTTTCTGCGTGTCTCACAGAGAATGCCACCAATACGAAGATCAGCTGATGAATACAGACTTGCGAGTACAGGCATATGGGCACCGACTTATGAGTAACGGGACCGATACCAACTGGCTGATGCAATACCGGCTGCTGCGCCTTGTGAACCAGTGTCGCAGGCTGATCCAGTCCGAATTCGGCGTGCGGCTTACCCTGACCAATGACGACCTGCGCGCAGAACTCGCTACCTATGCTGGCAAGACACGCAACCAGTCCCTGCAACGGGTCTATGCAGAACTGCGTCTTGCGCTGATTGAATTCGAGGGGCCTGACCCGTTGCTGGCCACACCGGCGGCGCCGTCGAACCAGCGTCGCTATCGCGGCCAGGTGATGCACACGGCAGACGAGATCGCGGAAGAGGATGGCCTGCCGTCCATGGCGCCGCCGGCAGCCGAAGGCGCATCTGAAGGACCATCCGAGAAGACGCCGGCCACCAAAACCCATTACAAGCGAATGTATCGCGGCCGTGTGGTAGAGGACTGAGGTCCGCTACCCCACACATACCGTTACCACATCAGGTCGTCAGGCACCTGATAGGCTGCATAGGGATCGTCTTCGTCTGACTGCGTGCCGTCTTGCCTGTCGTGCAATACGACCACGACGCTTTCATCGCGTTCGCGCAAGCGCATGCCGATCTCCGCGGGCACCACTTCATAACCGCGGCCCTGACGTACCACGGCCATCTGGCCCCGCGCCAGTGGCTCGACCATCGCCGCCGTCACATAGATCTTCTGCACCTTGCGTTGGTCGGCAAACTGGTAGGCCGCTTCACCGCCCCGTCGATCCAGTTTGTGCGTCTCGATCAACTGGCTGATCTCTGCCGCCAGCGCACGGCGCCGGGCATCTTCTTCACGCTGCTGGTTGAGCGCTTTCGAGCGCCGGGACTGCTCCTCGCGCAAGGCTTTGGCCCGCGCGGCGGCATCCTCCACCGGCTTGCCCTTGGCCTTGCTGGTATTCTCCTGACGTTTTTCATGCTCCGCGCGCCGCGCCCGTTTCTTGTCGGCAAGGCCCGCTTTGAGCAACTGGTCTTTCAATGATCCTGCCATGACGCTATTCCGGCCTGGAGAGGGTTTGCAGAAAAGTGGTTGTCGGGGCATACCACCAGGAGCTCATCACCGGTGACGAAAACGTGGTCAGCCGATCCCGCACACCATCCTCAATCATGCCGTACATCCGGCGCAGCAGGTAATCGAAGCGGTCCAGCTCGCAGCTGAACGCCACAAAATAGCTGCCATGCTCGGTCGTATTCCCGTAGGGCACACTGCGGCGCCAGATTTTCTGCGGCACACCGTCGCGTGCCACATCGGTGCGACCAACATGGGCATCCGCCGGCATGTCCTCGTCGGAAAATTCCACCGCATCCGCCTTGGTGCGTCCGAACACCCGCTCCTGCTCCGCAACCGGCAGGGCTTCGAACGCATCAAGATCATGAATCCATTTCTGTGTCAGCACGAAGCTGCCGCCCGCACCGGGATGGCCGTCACCCACCAGCGCCGCCTGGCGCGCCTTGTCACCCTGGGGATTGCCAATGCCGTCAACAAAGCCGGTCAGATCTCGCATGTCATGGTAGACAAACCCGTTGATCTCCAGCTGCGTACTGAAACGATCGCCCAGCGCACGATGCACCGCCAGCGACGCATCAAAAGCGTGGCTGCGATCCGGTGTCTGAATCCACACCAGCAAGTCGCCCTGGGTAGCGGGCACCTGGCCTTCCAGCGAAAACGCCGGGAAATCAAAACGCCCATCAAGCATGGCCCACAGCTGCGGGCCAAATGCCAGGGTAATCACCACTTCATCGCCGCCCAGCGCCAATACCGCAGACAACGCCTCGTGGACATCGGCCTCTGACATACCGCGCGCCAGCGCATACTCAAGAAACACCTGCTCGCCGAAGCGTTTGTCGAATATCCCGGGTTGGAAAATCCCGGGTTGGAAGGTCCCGGGTTGGAAGGTCTCGGATTGAACAGGCCCTGATTGTGAATCTGTCACGCTGATTGGCTCCCCTGATGTGGCCTCCCCGTGGAGGCAATACCCCCGCGAAAGGCGGCTATACCATAGCAATCAGGGGCAGACACTGCCAGCCGCAGGATGAACCGCCGGTGAACCCGGCGGTATACGATCTGCCCTCGGCCTGTACCCTGACCCAGCCACCCGTTACGGCGTGCGCGGATCGGCCCGCTCCAGGATGGCAGCGATATCCAGGCCAGTGGGCAAGGTGCCGTAATTACGGTCGCCCTGACTGCCGAGGCGCGACGCGATAAAGGCCTCTGCCACCGCCTCATTGCCGGCCCGTATCAGCAGACTGCCCTGCATGGTCAGGGAAAGCTGATCCACCAGATGCCGCGCCCGGTACTCGATATCCCCCGGCGCGTTCTGCAGACTGCCAAACGCCTGCTTCAGGCCGCTGACGGCATGATCCAGCGTCTTGCTGGCACCCGCCGTATCCGCCATTTCAGTGAACCAGGTCTCCAGGACTGCCGGCGTTTTCGCCAGCGCGCGCAACATATCCAGCGCCTGAACATTGCCGGAGCCTTCCCAGATCGCATTGATCGGCGCTTCGCGATACAACCGCGCCATAATGAAATCCTCTGTCACGCCGTTGCCGCCCAGGCACTCCATCGCCTCGTAAGCATGGAACGGTGTCCGCTTGCATATCCAGTATTTGCCCGCCGGCAACCCCAGTCGCAACAACAGTTTTTCATGCTGGTTGTCCGGCTCTGCGGCGCTCTTGTCCAGCGCCTCGGCCATGCGCATGGCAATCGCCAGCGAGCCTTCCACTTCCAGCTGCAGATCCGCCAGCACATTCCGCATCAGTGGCTGATCAATCAGTGTCCGGCCAAAAGCACTGCGGCCAGCAGCATGATGAACCGCTTGCGCCACCGCCTGACGCTGCCCCGCCGCCGAGCCGATCATGCAGTCGAACCGTGTCATGGCGACCATCTCGATAATGGCCGGCACACCACGCCCCTCCTCACCGACCATCCAGCCCAGCGCACCGCGCATCTCGATTTCCGAGGAGGCATTGGAGACATTGCCCATCTTGTTCTTCAGGCGCTGCACCTGAATCGGATTCTTGCTGCCATCCGGCCGCCAGCGGGGCACCAGGAAGCAGCTCAAGCCGCCGGCAGACTGCCCCAGCACCAGAAAACCGTCGCACATGGGCGCAGAGGTGAACCACTTGTGGCCCACCAGCTCATAGGCCTCTCCCGGGCCGGACGCCGCCAGTGGCACAGCCGTGGTGGTGTTCGCGCGCACATCCGAGCCACCCTGCTTTTCCGTCATGCCCATGCCAATAGTCAGCGCCTGCTTTTCGGTATGCGGCACGTTACGCGGGTCGTAGGCGTTGTTCAGTACTTTGGGCAGCCACTGCTCCGCGATGGAGGGCGTCAGCTTCAGCGAGGGTACAGCGGCAAAGGTCATGGTCAGCGGGCAGCCGTGCCCCGCCTCCGCCTGGGCCTGCAGATAACACATGCCGGCCCGCACCACATGGGCGCCCGGCCGGGGATCGGTCCAGGGGGCGGAATGCAGGCCCGCTTCAAGCCCCAGCCTCATCAGCCGGTGGTAGGACTCGTGATAGCGCACCAGATCCACCCGGTAGCCTTGCCGGTCATGGGAATGAAACTGCGGTTTGAACTCGTTGGCCAGAAACCCCCACTCGATCACTTCCGCACTGCCGGTGCGCGCACCATGGGCAGACAGGCGTTCCTGCGCCCAGCCGCCACCATGGCGCTGCACGGCGTCGCGCAACGCGGTATCAGTGTCCCAGGCGTTGTAGTCCTGCAATACAGGCGCCTGATTGAACACCTCATGGGTGCTGGCCAGCGGCGCTGACGCCAGCGCGTCATGTTCAAGGGACAGGTCACCGTGGGGCGATGTGGGCGTGTTCATGTGGCTCTCCTTTATCAGGCTGTTCTTCAATGCAGCTACCCGCCAACCCTGTGGCGCGCAGACAGAAGATGGTGATACCGGCAATCAGATCGTCATTGCCGGTGTTCGAGGCCAGGGGGCCGGTCAAGGCTTCTGCCAGCGCACCGACCAGCGCCGCCGCAACAAGCTGTGAGGGCTGGGGCGGTAATTCGCCCTGGCGAATGCCGTGGTCGATCAGCGCCTGAAACGCATCACGGTATGCCGCCCGGTAAATCAGCCGGGCTTCGTCCACCGCCGGATCCACGGGTTCGGCAATCAGCGCCCAGGCCAGCCGTGGCGCCCGCAGGGCACGCAGGCTGAACAGACGGATCGTGGCAGCCAGCCGGGTCGCCACCGGACCGTCGCCTTCCAGCGCACTGCGGACCGCGGCCACCTCTCGCTCGGTCGCCACCCGAAACACCTCCGCCGCCAGTTGATCCTTGGCGTCGAAGTAGCGATAGACCGTGCCCACACCGACCCCGGCACGCAACGCCAGCGCCTGCACGGTCAGTGCCGCAAAACCGCCCTCACGCACCAGCGATTCCGCCGCCGCCAGCAGCGCCTGCCGCTGGGCAATCTTGCGTTCGCGGACCCGCACCGTTTCTCTGTAGGCCATAAACGGAATCTCTGTTCAGTCTTTAAACAAGTGAATCATTATTCCGATCTTCACACAAGCCCGATCTTCCGAGCGAGCCAGGCACCCAATATTCGAAATGAAAATTTAGTAAAAACAACCACTTGAAAGACCACTTGAAAAGATATGCCCACCAAAGCTGTGCCATACTGTCGGCTGACAATACTGAATCGGGAGAACAACCATGCCCCAGGGGATACTGCGCCATCGACTGCTCAATGCACTGTTGATCTTCATGCTGATTGGCGTCACCGCACCAGCGGCCCACGCGGGCATTGTCGGCACCGACACCCTGCTCCATGAACAGTCCGTGGATGATGAGCGGCAGCGACTGACCGCCATGCTGGAAAACATGCTGGAGCGGGACGATGTGCAAGCCGCGCTGGTGGAGCGCGGCGTCAGCCCGGACGATGCCGCAGAGCGTATAGCCAGCCTCAGTGAACAGGAATTGCAGGCCTTTGGCGCGCAGATGGATGAGCTGCCCGCCGGTGCCGGCACCGTGACCATACTGCTGGTGATCATTCTGCTGATTCTGATCCTGCGCTGAATGCCACAGCCCGCATGCCTGTCGCTCTCCGCACAGTAACCCTGCTGGCTGCGGCGCTGCTCCTTGGGGCCTGCGCCCAGCGTGCGCCGCTGACAGACCAGCTCACACGGGACGCGGCGGCACCGCCAGCCAGCGAGCTCGCTGACGTCCCCTTCCATCCCCAACGCCGTTATCAATGCGGGCCAGCGGCGCTCGCCACGGTGTTGGAGTATGCAGGCCATGCCGTCGATCCGGATCAGCTTCGCGACAGAGTGTATGTTCCCGCCCGACGTGGCAGCCTGCAGCCGGAAATGCGTGCCGCAGCCCGCGACCATGACCTGCTTCCCGTCATGCACCCCGCCGACCTGGTCGCCCTGGCCGACACCCTGAACAACGGTTATCCGGTTCTGGTCATGCAGAATCTGGG
Source organism: Alcanivorax sp. (assembly GCA_022565695.1). Taxonomy (GTDB): domain Bacteria; phylum Pseudomonadota; class Gammaproteobacteria; order Pseudomonadales; family Alcanivoracaceae; genus Isoalcanivorax. Next base: position 100,729 of record JAIUME010000005.1, read on the forward strand.
CTTCAGCCGACTGCCCGTCTGGCACTATGCGGTGGTGGTGGGCATGGACACCGAGGCCAACAAGGTCATCCTGCGCTCTGGCACCCGGGAGCGGGAAACCCTGTCCCTGCGGCGCTTCGAACGCAGCTGGGCGGGCGCGCAGCATTGGGGTATCACGTTACACACTGCCGATAACGTGCCCGCGCACGCCACTGAGCGCAGCTGGCTGCAAGCCGCTGCGCCATTCGAACAGACCGGGGCACTGGAGGTCGCCGAGACGGCGTATGCCGCCGCCGTGATACGCTGGCCGGAAAGCTTCCACGCGCAGATGGGATTAGGCAATGTGCGCTATCAGCGCGGCCAGTTCAGTGAGGCGGAAACGGCGTTCGGCCGTGCCACCACGCTTGATTCGGCACACCCGGCAGGGTGGCATAACCTCGCCTGGGCATTGATCAGACAGGAACGCTTTGCCGACGCCGACGCGCCGGCCCGGCGGGCGGCCAGCATCGCCGCCGAACAACAACATACCAATCCCTACGACGGTGCACTCGAGGCACTGACCAGGGCGCTGGCGCAGCCTACTCGTTCAACGCCCAGTCATAACTCAGATAACTGACACTGAATGCACCACGCCGCAGCTCAGCCTGCACGGCTTCGTCATCACTGAACAGCACAGCATAATCCGCCAGCCAGTTCTTCAGACTGCCTGCAGCCTTGTCGAAATCTTCGGTATACCAGCGAAAGATACTCGATACTTCCAATCGCCCCCGGCGCGCGTCCCAGCGGTTGCGACTCCGGTCACGCAGAAACCGTTCGGTGGCATCTTCAAGCTGTGCATCCAGCCGTTCGGCGACGTAGGGCTCGTCGCGTAATGCGGGGCAGCCTACTGAGGCGCAGTTGACGGCAAAGTGAATGCGCGGCTCATCATAGCGGCCCGGTTCGCGAATGATCTCATGCTCCACCTGATCCAGATGCATGGACTCACCCAACAGCTCGAAAAAACGCATCTTCCAGGGATTCTCCCAGAAGCGGCCAATATTGCGGATGGACTCCAGCGGATAATTGTCGAGGATCAGCTGCAAGGTAAAGGCGTTGTAGGCATTGATCAGGAACGCCAGTTGTTGCGACGCCTCCCACTTGTCGAAGTCACTGCGCGAGACCGCCGAGAGTTGATCCAGATAACGCTGCAGCGGCGCAGGGTCCTGCTTCAGGCGCGCGTAATCCACGGTTGATGCTGTGCCGTCGTCACTCCAGCTCACGTGCCCGGCAAGCACCTTGGCGAACAAGGCGTGTTCGTGGTCGAAAGCCTCATGTTCCACGGCCTGGGCGAACGGCGCCAGTATCAGCAGTGTGCATAAAACAACGTATTTCATCACCAGTGACTCCATATCAGCGATCCCATGTTACCGACCCCAGGAATGAAAGCGTTCCACCCAACGCAGCAGCCCTTGCGGGGCATGCGCTTTTTTCCACTCGCCGGCGGCAAACTTGTTGGCTTCGGCCAGCGTCGGGTAGATATGAATCGTGCCGAGAATCTTGTTCAAGCCCAGGCCATGACGCATGGCAAGCACATACTCGGCAATCAGATCGCCGGCGTGTTCGCCGACAATGGTGACCCCAAGAATGCGGTCCGTGCCACGGCGGGTCAGCACTTTGACAAAGCCCTCGTCGGTGCCATCTGCGATGGCGCGATCCAGGTCATCAATGCCATAGCGAGTGACTTCAAACGCCACACCCTGCTGTGTCGCTTCGGCTTCACTGAGGCCCACCCGTGCCACCTCCGGCGTGGTAAAGGTGCACCAGGGAATGACCGAATAATCGACCTTGAATTTTTTCAGACGCCCGAACAGCGCGTTGACCGCCACGTACCAGGCCTGGTGGGCTGCCACATGGGTAAATTGATAGGGCCCGGCCACATCGCCGCAGGCATAGATATTCGGGTAGCGCGTGCGCAGGTATTCATCCACGGCCACCGTGCCGGTCTCGCTGAGCTCTATACCCAACGTCTCAAGCCCCATGCCTTGCGTCCGGGCACGGCGACCCAGAGCCACCAGCACCTGGTCAAAGGCAATCTCCCGGGTGTTGCCCTCGCCTTCGACAGTACCTTCCACAGTGACCCATTGCTGGCCACCCTCACGACGGAATCCGACCGCCTTGAAACCAGTCAGCACCTGAACATTATCGGCGCTCAGGCCTGCAGTCACCGCCGCTGAGGCATCCTCGTCTTCTTTCAGCAACAGCCGCGGCGCCATCTCCACCAGCGTCACCTCGGAACCCAGTCGTGCAAAGCTCTGGGCAAGCTCGCAGCCAATCGGGCCGCCGCCGAGCACCAGCAGCCGTTGCGGCAGGGTTTGCAGCGACCAGAGGCTGTCCGACGTCAGGTAATCCATGTCCGCCAGGCCGGGAATCGGCGGCACCGCCGGCTCGCCACCGGATGCAATCACGATATTCTTCGCCGTGATGCGCTGCGTCTGCCCCGCGTGGGTCACATCAATTTCCCAGGGTGAGACAATCGTCGCCTGCCCCTGACGACAATCCACACCCAGGTCCGTGTAGCGCTCGACGGAATCATGGGGTTCGATCTTGCTGATGACGGTCTGCACACGCCGCATCACGGCGGCAAAATCCACCTGCCCCGCTGCCGTGGTGATGCCGTATTTGCCAGCACCGGCAATGGTCTTCTGTACCCGGGCGCTCTTGATCAGGGTTTTCGAGGGCACACAGCCGGTGTTCAGGCAATCGCCGCCCATGCGATCACGCTCAACCAGCACCACCTTCGCTTTCACTGCCGCGCCGATATAGGCCGTAACCAGGCCTGCCGATCCCGCGCCAATCACCGCGATGTTGGCGTCAAACCGTTTCGGTTTTTGCCAGCCACGATAGACACGCAACGCCTGCACTCGCCCCATGATGCTCCGGGCAATCCAGGGGAAAAGGCCGAGCAGCACGAAAGCACCGATCAGGCCCGGCGATAACAGATCACCAGGGGATTCGATCACCGCCAGCTGTGTCCCCGCATTCACATAAACCAGTGTGCCGGCCAACATCCCGACCTGGCTGACCCAGTAGAAGGTCCAGGTGCGGATCGGTGTCAGGCCCATGACCAGATTGATGACAAAGAACGGAAAGGCAGGCACCAGCCGCAATGTGAACAGGTAGAAGCCGCCATCCTTGCGCACGCCTTCATTGATCGGCTTCAGCCGTTCGCCGAAGCGACGTTGCACGCTATCGCGCAACAGCAAGCGCGAGACGAGAAAGGCAATCGTGGCACCCAGGCTTGACGCAAACGACACCAGCAGCGTCCCCACCACCAGGCCGAAGAAAGCCCCCGCTGCCAGCGTCATGATGGCCGCACCCGGCAATGACAAACCAGTGACAGCCACATAGGTTATGAAAAAGACGGCCAGTGTCAGAAAGCGATGTTCGCTGTAAATCGCCTGAAAGCTGTCCAGGCTGCCACGCAGATACTCCAGCGTCAGAAAGCGCCCGAGGTCCAACCAGAAGAATGCCGCCAGCGCACCGAGGATCAGTGCCAGCACCAGCGCTTTTTGCCTGTTCATATAGCGTTCCTTGTCAATATGTCATAGCTCGCTGCAGGACGAGCCAAACCGGAAGCAACTGTAACACCGGTGATGGCGCATCATGATGCGCTGATCGAGACTTTCTCGCAGCGTGCTGCCGAGATCGTAATGCGGATCGTCGTCAACCAGCGTACAGGCGTAAACCCGCATGCGGCCTTTATCCTTCACCACCATGCGACTGAAGGCGCACATGAACTGCGCGCGCGTTGCCTCGCTCTGGTAGGTGGTCATGCAATGCTCGGTAATATGCGGCGTTTCCCGCTCGCTACCCGGTGGTGCAAAATCCGGGAACGACACCAGATGCGTGTCTTCCGGCAGGCCATACTGTGCAAACAACGCCCGGTATGCGGCTTCCGCCGCCGGCGTGTCTTCGTCTTCCGACCACTGACGCGCCAGCGATACATGAAAGCCGAGATCATGCAGCGCTTTCATGGCGCGAAACGATTCGTCAAAGGTGCCCGCACCGCGTCCTGCTTCATGTTGCGTCACGTCCGGGTAATCAATACTGATGCGGAACGACACCGGGTGCGGCGCCTGCGCCAGATGTGCGATCTGGTCCAGCCGTCGCAACAGCGGCCGGGTACCGTTGGTGAGCACCAGGCAGGGACGTCGAGCACTGGCATACGCCAGAATCTGCGGGAATTGCTTCGCCACGAACGGCTCGCCGCCGGTGAACGAAAATTGCGTCACCCCCAGCTCGCACGCTTCGTCAATCAGCGGCTGTACATCCGCGAGCGTGGTCAACCCAAGCCGGTCATCACCGGGCTTCGAACCTTCCAGACAGAAAGGGCACGCCAGATTGCAGGCCGTGCCGGTATGAAACCATACCTCGCGCAGGGCAGGCGCTTCGATGTAGCCACGGGGGTCGCCCCCCGGCGTACGGAACCAGTCTTGCGTCTTGATCAATTGCATAGTTCAACCTTTCTCAGCAGCAAGGCGCTGCGTCACCCTGGCCATCCTCAGCAAAGGGCAGCGCGGTGCCGCAACCTGCAAAGATGCCGTAGTGTGTTTCGAAGTTACCGATAAACTCGAAGTGCTCGGCAAACCGGGTTGCCTTGAGCATATGCCAGGTATTGCCGCAGACCGGAAAGACCTTGCCGCGCTCGATCAGATGGTGGGCATCGAGCCGAAACACCTGCGGCGATTGCGCCACGGTGCCACGGTAGATCACTGCCTGACCATAGTCCTCGCAGGCCGGCTCCAGCTGCGCCAGTTTGAACAGACGATAAGTGGCCGAATAGAACCGCGCAGGTGCCAGCCGTTCGGCAATGGCCGGGTTTTCGATGGTGATGGGGCGATCTTCCACCAGGCGCGGATCGCCAAAGCCGGCTTTTTTGGCCAGATTGAGGAAGTCATTCCAGTAGAGCGCACCGGACAGGCACTCGCCGTAGAGCACCGGATCCTGCATCAGCACCTCGGGGATGCGCCGGTCGGCATAGACATCGGAGAAATACATCTCACCGCCGGGCTTGAGCACCCGATATACCTCACGCAGCACACGCTCCTTGTCCGGGCTCAGGTTGATCACACAGTTGGAGACGACGATATCGAAGTAGTCATCCGGCAATCCAAGGGCATCAAGCTGCTCAATATAGCCCTGCCGGAACGACACATTGCTGCGGGCATGGCCGAACTGCTGACGATGATAGTCCTGGTGGCGCTCGGCCACCGCCAGCTGCTCGGCGGTCATGTCCACACCGACCACCTCGCCCTGCTCACCCACCAGCGCCGACAGCACATAGACATCGCGGCCGCTGCCACAGCCCAGATCCAGGATGCGCATCCCCTGCAGCTGCTGCGGCGCCACCAGACCACAACCGTAATAGCGCGTGATCACTTCATCATGCAGCTGCGCCAGCAACGGCTTCAGCCACTCCGGCGGCAACTGATCGCAGCAGGCATTGGTTTGCAGATCATCGCTGGAGGTCAGCGTCTGGCCATAGTATTCACGTACGCTGTCGTACTCATGTGCCTCGTCGCGCATTACCGGATAGCTCCTCTTAATAGCAGTGGCTGCCACACCGCAGCCTGGCCGCAGCCAGCGCCATTATCCATGACCTTGCCGCACAGTGATGCATGGAATCCCGAATTGTGACAACCGCGCGGTGAGTAAAACCCGCCAGCCGTTCGGCACAGACCATCATTGACAGGCCATCAGACCAGTTTGCAGGACAGGGTGAAGAGAGGGTGTGAAGGGAGAAGACAGAGCCCCACTGGCGGTGTGCCGCCAGTGGGGAAACAACTGTTAACTGGCGAGCTGCCGACTGCCCGGATCGGTACCGCCACCGGGGAAGGACAACCGGAAAATCTTCCAGGTGGTGGTGCCGAACTGGCGGGCCAGGGAGCCCTCGTTATAGGGAATGCCGTAACGCGCCGCCAGGGCCTTGACCCGTGGCGCCACCTCCGGATAGCGATTGCTGCACATGTCCGGGTACAGGTGATGCTCGATCTGATGGCTCAGATTGCCCGACAGGATATGGAAAAGGCGGCCGCCACGGATATTGCAGGAGCCCAGCATCTGCCGCAGGTACCAGTGCGCCCGGGTCTCCCCTTCCACCTGCTCGACGGTGAAGTTGTGCGAGCCCGCCGGGAAGTGACCGCAGAAGATGATCATGAAGGTCCAGATATTGCGAATGATATTGGCAATGAAATTGGCCCCCGCCACCAGGGCGAACACCAGCCAGGGCGACTGTGGCACGACAAATGACAACGGAATGGCCACCACCAGTGCGGCCCCCGGCCACATCACATAATCCTTGATGACCTGACCGCGCACCTTGCGGCCGATGTGCTTGAGCGTCGGAAGGACCTCACGGAAGGTCTTCTTGCCCTTGAGGTGATCATCAATCGCCTGCTCATGCAATGCCACGCCTTCTTCAAAAAACAGCATCAGCAAGACAAAATACAGCGACTGGAACAGGTACATCGGATGCCATTTCTGCAACGGCGTCACGCGCATGATGCCGTAGCCCACATCCAGATCCTTGCCCACCACATTGGTCCAGGTGTGATGCACCACATTGTGTGATTGCATCCAGCGGTCCGACGGGCTCATGGTGTCCCATTCCCAGGTGTTGGACTGTACTTCCGGGTCTTTCATCCAGTCCCACTGGCCATGCAAGACGTTATGGGCGATTTCCATATTTTCCAGAATCTTGGCCACACCCAGCATCAGCGTGCCGAGGCCCATGACCACCAGGCAGGGCCACCAGCCTGCCAGTGCATGGCCCCAGGCTGGCAACAGGAACAGCGCCAGGTAAATGATGATGCGCCCCAGCACCGCCATACTGCGCTGGGTCTTGATCAGCCGCAGAATGTAGGCACGGTCCCGTTCACCACGGGAGGCCATTACTTCTTCGCGAATCGCATCCAGTTCACGGCCCAGCTCGGCGATCTGGGCGTCGGTCAGGTTCACCGGTAATTTTGCAGTCGTCATGCTGATATCCTTCATTCAGGTATCCGTCTCACAGATCAAGCTCGCAATCGCCAGCGGCCGCGCAGATACAGGTCTGTACCGTGGCGCCCACTTCATTGATGACGTTGCCGTTACGCAGATCCCGCACACAGCCGGACAGCAATGTTGTATTACAGGTGTGGCATATTCCCATACGGCAACCGTGCGGCGGGTTCATGCCGGCATCTTCGGCCACACGCAGCAGACTGGTGGTGCTGTCCGCCTGGACCTCCGCCACACTCCGGGCAAACCGCACCTTGCCGCCCACCGCATCCGCAGGCACCCGGGCAAATTCCGCCCGGAAACGCTCGATATGCAGATGCGCGCCACGCCCGGCGCCCTCGAAATGCGACTCCAGCGCCGCCAGCAATGCGGGCGGACCACAGGCATACACTTCCCGCTCGCGCCAGTCCGGGCACAAGGCTTCCAGTTGCTCCGGGCTGAAATAACCCTCGCCCTGCTGCCCGGTGCCGGTCGCGTCGTCGATGTCCCGGGTGAACTGCGTGAACAGATGGTAGCGTTCATGCTTCGCCGCCAGTTGCTCCAGCTCTTTGCCAAACACCACATCGAATTTGTGTGGCGCGTAATGCACGTGCACGCTGTCCGGCAGGCGCTGCTGGGCAATCAGGCTGCGCAGCATGCTCATGGCCGGGGTGATGCCACTCCCGGCCGTAATAAACAGCGGCAACACGGGCTGCGCATCCGGCAGATAGAAATCCCCCTGGGGCAAACCCACCGGCAGATAGTCACCCACCTTGAGGTTACGCACGATGTGATGGGAAATACGCCCGCCATCAATCGCCTTGACGGTAATGGTGAAACACCCGTCATCCCGCTCTGGCGGGGAGGAAATGGTATAGGTCCGGGTGTAATGCTTGCCCTCGACGGGCACCCCTACCCGCACATGCTGGCCGGCCCGATGGCCCCGCCAGTTCAATCCCGGACGCAGTGTGACGGTGCGGGCGTCCCGGGTTTCATCCCAGACAGCCTCGACCCGTGCCTGCAACTTGTGGGTACTCCACAGGGGGTTGACCAGTTCAACGTAATGGGACGTGCGCAGCGGAAACGCAAACAGATCCGTAACGGCCGTCAACCAGTGCAACGGCGACCGCGAGGAAGGCTCCGGCGGCGGCGAAGCGGAAGCAGGTGCCATGATTCATCTCCTTTTATTGTTCTGATCTCCATAGTGGTCAGGAGAGCGGGATGCTGTCAAAAGATAAATCATGGCCTCGCCGCTTCGTTACACGACGTTACGCACACTCACAAATCAGAGGGCAGACTTGTTACACAAGTTTGTTACGGGAGCTTTTCCCGAGAGGAAAGGTCGCCCGGCATAAGATGTCCTGAAAAGACAAAAAAAATACCGAGATAAACGCGCACCTCATGCCGATGCCATCACAGCGAAAACATCCGGAAGCACCGTCAATGCCCCGTCAAATTACGGTTACTTATTGTTATTAATGGAGAATTTCAACTATTACAGAAAACCCTGTAGGCTCTTGGTAAATACTGATCGGGTGACAATAATGAATAACTTTCTGAAGCTGTCGGTTTTTCCTGCGGCAGCATTGTTAATGTCCGCCTGTGGCGACGCCCCCCGTGAAGCGGCCACTTTGTCATCACTGGAAGAAGACGGCGTGCTCAAGGTTGCCACACGTAACGGCTCCACCACCTACTATCTGGATCGCCATGAACGCGCCATCGGCCCGGAATATGATCTCGTCTCGGCCTTCGCCCGGGATCATGATTGGGAGGTGGAATGGTTGATGCTGGATTCTACCGCTGACGTCCTGCAAGCCCTGGAGCAAGGCACTGTGCACCTGGCTGCAGCAGGCCTGACGCACCGGCCGGGCCGTGACGAGCGTTTCGCCAAAGGGCCGGCCCACACGGAAATCACCCAGCAGCTGGTCTGCAACCGCGAGCTGCGCCCGATTCCCCGCAGCGCTGCAGATCTGCCCAGGCTCAATACCCACGTCACCGCCGGGTCCAGTTATGCCGAGACCCTGAAAACGCTGAAAGAGACTGACAGCAGTATCACCTTCACGGAAAGCACCCGTCACAGCACGGAAATCCTGCTTTCCCAGGTCGCCAATGGCCGCATCGACTGTACTGTCGCCGATGCCAATATCGTACAAGTGACCCGGCGTTACTGGCCGGCGCTGGAGATCATTGCCGACCTGTCAGAAGGCCAGAATCTGGGCTGGTACCTGCCCCAGGGCAACGAAAGCCTGGCCGCCACGGCCAAAGGCTGGATGAACAGCGGTGCCGGCAACGCGGCCATCGCATCTATGGAAACCCGCTACTACGCCTACATCAGCGACTTCGATTTCGTCGATCTGCGCGCCCTGAATCGCCGCCTGAGCGACCGCTTACCCAACTTCCGCCGGCACTTTACCCGCGCCGAAGAGAACACCGGCATGCCCGCCGAACTGCTCGCCGCGCTGGCCTATCAGGAGTCACACTGGGACCCGGAGGCGCGCTCCGCGACAGGCGTGCGCGGCCTGATGATGCTGACCCAACGCACCGCCGAATCCCTGGGCGTGGATCGCCTGGACCCGCCCCAGGCCATTGATGGCGGCGCCCGCTACCTGGCAGACCTGCACGCACGCCTGCCGGACACCATCCCCGAACCGGACCGCACCTACCTGGCCCTGGCCAGCTACAACATCGGCCGTGGCCACCTGCTGGATGCCCGGCAACTGGCCCGAAACCTGGGCAAAAACCCGGACTCGTGGGATGACATGCAAGAAGTACTGCCGCTGAAGGCCGATCCGCGCTACTACCCGCAAACCCGCTACGGTTACGCCAGAGGCTATGAGCCGGTGCATTACGTGCAGCGCATTCGTAACTATCAGGACGTGATTGCGACAGGCTTCGACTAACGCTGATGGGCAAACATACGCCGGCGGTGTTGAGGCACCGCCGACTATGGCAGCTTGAGATGGATCAATGAGAAACGATGATCAAGGCACCAGCGTGCGCGCCTTGTCGAGATATGCCCTGCCCTGTTGCAGGACCGTGTCCGGGTCTGCCGTTTCCGATGCCACATGTACTTCTTCCAGGACCTCGGCCAGATCACCCAACTCGGTGTGGATTCTCTCCAGGGCATTTTCCAGCGTATAGGTCAGCTGGTGCACCGCGTGCATGTCCTGCGGCGACAGACTGTCCTGCGCCACCAGGGCGGCCAGTTTGCGGTTGTACTCAGACAGATTGGCCACAGCCTGCTCCAGCGTATCGGCGGGCAGCCCCTCGAAGTGATCCGCACGATCAGCCAGCGCCAGACCGCTACCGAACAACAACGTCAGCCCCAGCAGGCCGGTACCGAGAACTCTAGTCATGGGTGGATCTCCACAGTAGTCAGATGAGTCATCAGGTGAATGAGCGCTCGGATGATAATGCAAATCAATCTCATTATAAAGATATGGCCGGATTTTGGCCTTCCTTCTGGCAGTCAGCCCGCCATCTAATAAAAGCCCCCATTACAGAAAGGACATCTGTCATGACCGGCTCCGATCCCCTCTTGCGACACCGCCATGCCAGTTGGCCCCTGACCAGTGCCTTGTTGGCCAGCGCCTTGCTGGTCAGTGCTTGCGGTGGTGGTGGAAGCAGCAGCGGCGACGCGCTGGCCGCCACCGCCACCTCACCCGCCAGCCTGTCAGACCCGGACGACATCTTCCTGCGCTTTCTGGTGACCGAACGCATGTTCAATAACCAGACGAATACGGATATGTTGATCACCGTCGAGCAGTTCGAAGACCCGCCCGAGACATTGCTAGCCAGCAGTGATGACGGCGTGCTGCCCTGCGACAGCGGCCAACGTCACATTGATATCGCCGCGCCCACTTCCGGCCTGCCCTTCGAAGTCGCCACACTGGCGCACACCAACTGTACACAGCCGGACCTGGTCGCCGGTGTGGACGCGCTGCGGCAAGGCCGTGTCCAGGTGGGCGTCAACGAGGGCGATGACTTTACGCTGGCGGCGAATGGCCTGCCTCAAGCCATGCCGTTTTTTACCCAGCGAGGCACCAGCCCGACAGACCGCTTCCGCCTGTTTCAGGAAACCTTTGACGGCAATACACGGGTGGATTACCGCTGGCACCATTTCATCCGGGTCAGTGGTGACATGTCGGCCAGCCACAACCTGACAGGCCGCAGCTACACACGCCAGGAGATCAACGTGAGCGGTCTCGGCACCCTGAGAAAGATCAATAACATGCGCGGCTACCTGGGCGTAGGCAACTTCGATATCCAGCGCGAGAACGGTTTCCCCAACCGGGATACCATGGTGAGCAACAGCCGCGCCCGTATCGAGATGGCTGGCAACTTCAACGATCTGCGCTGCCTTGCCGAAGGGGCTTTCGATGTCGAAGTCACCAGCGATATCGTCTTCGCGGGCCCGCCGAGCAGCGGCAGCCTGACCATTTCTGCCGGTGGGGTTACCGGCACCTTTACGGCGCTCAGCATCAACAGCTTCTCGGTCCTGCTCAATGGCAGCACGACCCTGTACGACCAGGACGACTACGAGGCACTGGAAACCGAGTTGTTAGGTTCCGGCTGCTTCTGAACAGGGCAGCTTCTCGCATTGCCGGGATAAAGCGCTATCGGGGAAGCCCTGGCGCTCGCCCGTGCCAGCACGTCAGTACCATCAGCAAACATCCTTTGCGACCGCCTTCACACTCCTGATCACCATCTGTACAGGCTCCCGCCGCTTGTGGCATGTTGCCATCAAGGCGGGCCGCCACAGGCGGGAAGGGATCATTGCCGGCAAGCCAGCCGGGCCACGGAGACAGCATCGCCATGACGGCGCGCACCATAAGGGATGACATCAATCAGGCCAGGACGCGCCTGTTCGTCGGTCGCGAGCAGGAGAAGGCGTTTTTCGCCCGCCTGGCGCAGCCCAACGGCCCGCTCCGCCTGCTCTACCTCTGTGCGCCGGGTGGCCTCGGCAAGAGCACCCTGCTGCAGGAGTACCGCGAACAGGCCGAGCGCCTGGCCATACCCTGCCGCTATGTGGATGCCCGGCACCTGCCGTCGTCGCCCGCGGCGCTGCGCGAGGCCTTGCTGCCTGATGCCGCCAGCCTGAACGCCCCCGTCAGCGTGCTGCTGATCGACACCTTTGAAATGCTGACGATGCTGGAAGGCTGGTTCCGCGACGATTTCATGCCGGACCTGCCGGCCTCGGTGCGCACGGTCATCGCCAGCCGCGAGCCGCCTTCCGTGGCCTGGCGCGCCGATCCGGGCTGGCACCCGTTGATGCATATCGCCAACCTGACCGAACTCAGCGACGGCGAGGCGCGGGATTTCCTCCAGCGCCGCCAGCTGGACGCCGCGTTGCATGAGCGCGCCTGCGCCCTGGCGCGCGGCAATCCTCTGGCACTGGCGCTCTCGGCGGAGCTGCTCAGCCGCCAGCCCGGGCTGGACATGGCCAGCGATGCGCCCGCCAGCCTGCTGCCGCAACTGATGACCGAGTTCATGCGCGGCATCGACGATCCGCGCCAGCAACTGGCGGTGCAGGCCAGCGCCATTGTGCGCAGTCTCAATGCCCCGATGCTGGCCGCCATGCTGGATGAACCGGCCGCGGATGATCTGTTTGCCTGGCTACGCAACCAGACCTTCATGAAATCCGTGCAGCGCGGCCTGTTGCCCCATGACCTGCTACGGGACGTGATTGTCGAAACCCTGCGCCAGCGCGACCCTGCGACCTACGAAACCCTTATCGCCCGTGCCTACAGCGAAACCGTGCGCCAGATTGCCACCGGCACACTCACCGACCATGAACAGTGTGCGCTGGATCTGTTCTTTATCCAGCGCGATACGTTTCTTGTCAGCAAGGCCTATCGGCTAGAGCACGAGCAGAATTGTTATTGCGACCAGGCGCTGCCCTCTGACTGGCCGCTGGCGCTGGAGATGACGCGCCGCCACGAAGGCGAGGCCGGCGCGGCGCAACTGGCGTTCTGGTATGCCAGGCAACCCGAAGGTCTGGTGGCGGTGCGGGATCGCAATCAGCACCTGGCAGGTTTTCTGTTCCAGCTCGACGTCAACCGCATCAGTGAAGCAGACAGCCATCAGGACCCGGCCGTGGCGGCCGTCACACGTTATCTGGCGACGCGCCCACCACTGTTACCGGCACAGCGCGCCATCCTGGTTCGCAACTGGATGGCCGCCGACAAGTACCAGAGCATTTCTGCGGTGCAGACGCGCATCAGCGCCTGGCTGCTGTTCCGCACCCTCACCACGGACCATCTTGCCTACACCTTTTACCTGCAGCCCGCGCATCCCCTGTGGGAAAAGATATCGTCCCAGGGGGGCCATCATCCGCTGCCCGATGGCCGCCTGGACATCGCCGGTCACAGCCGTCAGTTATACGTGCACGACTGCCTGACGATTCCGCCGCTGGACTGGATACGGGGGCTGCACAACCGGCTGCGCGAGTTGCCGGAAAGCAACCGGCCCTTGATGGATGAAGCGAGCTTTCTCAGCGCGGTGCGCGCGGCGCTGCGGCACTTCCACGACAGCGCGCAGTTGCGCAACAACCCGTTGCTATGCAGCCGCCGCATCGCCTCACTCAGCCACGGCAGTCTCGACAAGACCCACCGCACCCAGGTGCTGCGTGATCACCTGCAAACGCACATTGCTGCGCTGGCAGATACCGATAGCAGCCGTTGTGATCGCATCCTGCAACGGGCTTATATACACCCCAGCCCGAACCAGCAGGCGGCGGCTGAGTCACTGGCCATGTCGGAACGCACCTATCGCCGCCACCTGTCCCAGGCTGTCACGCGACTGAGCGCGCGTTTGTGGGCAGAAGAACAACAGGATATCGGCACCTGACCCGGATCAATCTGCCTTGTCGAGCGCCTGCAAGCGGGCGTAGATAGCCTCGGCTTCTTCTGTCACCAGAGAATAGCCACGAATATCGCCGTTGCGCTGCAAGGTCATCGCTTGCTGCAACTTGGCTTCATAGGCTTTCTGAAGTTTTTTCTTTGGATCACTGCGGAAAAGTCCCAACATCGCCAAGCTCCTTGTGCGGCTGTCTGTTTATTCAACCCGTCATCTGATCAGAGTGCGCGTGCTGCGCCTGTGAAGTCGCGTCACTGCTGGCGGAACTGGCGCGGCGACATGCCCGCCCAGCGCCGGAAAGCACGGCCGAAATTGGACGGGTCGCTGTAGCCCAGTTCGCTGGCAATATCCTCGACCGAGCGCGCCCTGTCTCGCAACAGCGCCACCGCCAGCTCATAACGCAGCACGTCGGAAAGCGCCTTGTAAGTGGTATTGGCCCGCGTCAGATGACGGCGCAGGGTGCGCACACTGATATGCATGGCATCCGCCACACACTGCTGCGGGTTTTCCTCGCGCAGAAAACGGCGCGCCAGCTGGCGCACCTGAATGATCACATCGTCATTACCACCAGCCTGACGCAGCTCTTCCTCACACCGGGCCGCGGCCAGCATGGCCAACTTCGGATCCGCCGTATCCAGCGGGGTCGCCATCCACTGTGCCGGAAACCGCAGCATCAGCGCGCTGGCACCCAAATGCAGCTGCCCGAAGTGCAATTGAAAGTCACTGCGCTCCCGCCAGCGCTGATGGTGCGGCGCTTCGTCATAGGGCAATAACAGGTGGACCCGGTGCGCCGGTATCACGCGAAACATCTGCTCGCCGATACTCAACACTGACGTCACCAGGGCATCGCACACCAGCGGCAGCAGATCATCCAGCGCGTGGCGCGTATCAAAGCGCACCACCGCCATATCGCCGTCCTGCAACGTCTGGATATCGAACAGACCGGCCCGGGTGCGGACATAGCGCACCGCAAGCTCAAACGCCTCGCCCAGCGTATTGCTGGAGACGGCGGCATAACCGAGAAAGCCGTGACTGCCGATATTCAACGGCTGCCCCAGCCGCATGCCCAGGTCCGGCGCAGGATCCAGCTGCCGTGCATTGCGTAGCAGGCGCCAGGTGGCTGGCGCACTGAGTCGGTAGCCCGGCTCGCTGAACAGCTCGCGGCGCAGGCCGGTACCGGCCAGCAATGCCGACACGTCATGGTGCTGCCCCATAAACTGGCAGAGCAACTCGGCATATTCGCCAAGCAACACCCCCGTTGCGGGCTCTGCAGCACCCCCTGCCTCACGCACTGACATGCTCGACCTGTCCCCTAATGACCGATTTATGGCAAAAGATAACCTTCCGCCGGTCTGCACCACAAGTACCATCGAAGGCAGACACCAAAACTGACATTCAAGACTGTCACGGTTTGCGAGGACATGACATGACCAGAGTAGACTCCCGCGAGGCCCGGCCGCCAAAAGGTGGCGCCAGCGTAGGCATCCCGCCACGCCAGGTCACTTTCGCGCTGCCCGATGACGCGCCCCGCTACGTGTACGATGACAACGCCACCATGACGCTGTTTCTGGCTGTCCTGTCCGGCTTCTTCCCGCCGGGTGAGCGCTTCTTCGTCGAGTCCGTGCGGCATTATCGGGACCAGGTGACCGACCCGACCCTGAAAGCCCAGGTGGCCGGCTTTATTGGCCAGGAGGCCATCCACGCCCGGGAACATGAGCGCCTCAATGATCTGCTGCAGACCCAGGGCATCAATACCCGCGTGCCGGAACTGGCGGTGGCCACGGCGCTGCGGTTGCTGGAAAAGCTGTCGCCAAGCCAGCAGTTGGCCTGCACTACCTTCATGGAGCACTTCACGGCCCTGCTCGGCGAGCAATTGCTGACCGACGACCGCTTTCGCAGCCGCGCCGAACCCCGCATGCTGCAAATGTGGCTCTGGCACGCCATGGAAGAACTGGAACACAAATCCGTCGCCTACGACGTGTATGAACTGATCGGTAACCGTCGCCGGCAACGTATCCTGGCGTTCCCGCTGGTGGCCGCCGTCATGATTCCGGCGATTGCCTTCAGCTGGGGCTATCTGATTATTCAGGAGCGCGCCTGGCGGCGTCCGGGTGATCTGGCGCGAGGCGCCGGTATCCTGTTCGGACGACGCGGGTTTGTGACCCGCATCCTGCGCAAGATGCCGCTATTTGCCCGCCGGGATTTTCATCCCGCAAAACATGACACCCGGGCACTGGAAGCCGAATGGCAACAGAAGCTGTTCGGCGACGACGGCAGCATGCAGCACATGCTCAAGGCGAGACACTGACGATGGCGCGCTCCCCAATCACCACCGGGTCTTCAGCCACCACCGGGTCAGCGACCGGCACGCTGTCTTTTGTGCGCACTCCGCTGGCTGCACACATCCCCGCAGAACTGGAGGCGTTGGCACTGCGCGCCAATGGCCGACTCACGGACCAGGACAAGGCGCGGGGCATTGATCTGCTGGTCGATGCCTACTGCGACATTATCGACACCACGCTGATCACATTGCTGGATGACATTGGCCGACAATACGACCATAAATCCCTGCAGGATGCCCGGCGCATCGCCGACGACGTCAAGGACAAGGCCCGCCACTATGTGGGCTGGGCCGGCGGCCGCATTGCCACCCGCCGCCTACCCCCTGTCATCCGTCATTTCCAGGGGCTGGTGCACCCGTCTTCTGCTGGCGCCACCCACAGCCATCAGTTGCAGATGCCGATCTCTCCCGCCCTGGCGCAACGCGGCGCGGACATCATCGTGACCTTGCAGGATGGCACGGCGGCGAACCTCGACGAGGGCATCACACTGCTCAACCGCATTGTCGAGGAACTCATGGTGCCGCTGGCAACGGAACCGAAGAACCTGCTGAATTTCAACTTCGTAATCAGCAAACCCCTGGACGGCGCCATCGCCATGATCCGCGCGCTGATCCAGCGCATGCTGATGCGCTTCGGGCAGCAGATCACCCCTCCCCTCTACCCGCTCATCGGCACCCACCTGAGTACTTTTCTGATCAGCCCTCGCCTGATCAGCCCCCCGCCAACGCGCTAAAACGCGCCCGTTGCAAAACGGGCGCTGTCGGGTATGGCCGGATTCTGGCCTTCCCGATGGCCGCTTTCACGCCTTGAATGGCAGTCAGCTTGCAACCCGCAATGCCCAGCCAAAAGGACTTCGCCATGAATGCTTTACCGCTCTCCCGGATGCCCCGGATACTCCCCCATGCCCGTCAATCCAGCACGGTCGTACTGGCACTCGCAGCCGCCGGCTTGTTGCATGCCGGCGCCGCCAGTGCTGATCTCAACTACAACTATGTGCAGCTGGACTACATCATTGATGGCGAAGCATCAGGCGGCGGAAGCAGCCTGGACTACAACGGCTTCCGTGTGGAAACCATGATGGAAGTGGCGCCGCAGTTTCTGGCCACCGTGAGCGCCGCCGCAGCCAAGATAGACGTGCCGGGCGCTGAAGACAGCAGCCTCAACTTTTTCTCCCTGGGCGGCGGTGGTTATATGCCATTGCTGCAGGGCAGTGGCCCGCGCCTTGATGTCTACGGCACGCTGACCTACGAGGAAATACACTTCGCGGGCCTGCCGAGTTCCGGCGGCTACGGCATTACCGCCGGGCTGCGCTGGCAGCCAACCCCCCAGATGGAAATCAATCCGTCGGTAGGCTGGGTTGACTACGGCAGCCTCGACACCGGGACCGGCAAAATCGATCTGGACGGCTTCCGTTATGGCGTACGCGGCCTCTTTCACGCCACAGCAAACCTGGCCATCGCCCTGGATATCGATTTCCAGCCCCTCGACGCCTCCGTCAGTGGCAGCAGCGATGATCTTGATCTGGACGAGATCCGCCTGGGCGTGCGCTGGCAGTTCTGAGCGGGTGTATTGATCTGCTTTGTAAGCGCCGGCTGACATCCCAGCCGGCGCATCTCCTACAGGCAAGTCCGGGCCAAGGCTGTATACTTGCGCCCCATGACTGACACTCCACTCGCAGTACTCGAACGCGTCTTCGGCTATCACAGCTTCCGGGGCCACCAGCAGGCGGTCATTGAGGGCCTGGTGGCTGGCAACGATGCCCTGGTACTGATGCCCACCGGCGGCGGCAAATCCCTGTGCTATCAACTGCCGGCGCTGCTGCGGCCCGGCGCGGGCATCGTGATCTCCCCCCTGATCGCCCTTATGCAGGACCAGGTCGATGCCCTGCATGAGCTCGGGGTGCGCGCCGGCTTCCTCAACTCGACGCTGTCCGGCGCGGAAGTGGCCGCCACCGAGCGCGCCTTGCTGACCGGCGAGATCGACCTGCTCTATGTGGCACCGGAACGCCTCACGCAGCCACGCACACTTGATCTGCTGCACCAGTGCCAGATCGCCCTGTTCGCCATTGACGAGGCCCACTGTGTCTCCCAATGGGGGCACGATTTTCGTGCGGACTATCTGCAGCTGGGGCTGCTGCATGCGCAGTTCCCGAATGTCCCCCGCATTGCGCTGACCGCGACAGCGGACCCGCGCACCCGGCAGGAAATCGCCGAGCGACTGAACCTGGTGCAAGCGCAGCATTTTGTCAGCAGCTTTGACCGGCCGAATATCCAGTACCGCATCACGCAAAAGCAGAATGCGCGCCAGCAACTGCTGCGCTTCCTGCGCAATGAGCACCCCGGTGATGCCGGCATTGTCTATTGCCTGTCCCGCAACAAGGTGGACACCACCGCCGCCTGGCTGCAGCAGCAGGGCTTCAATGCGCTGCCTTATCATGCCGGCTTGCCCGCCGACACTCGCCGCCAGAATCAGCAACGATTCCTGCGCGAAGACGGCATCATCATGGTGGCGACCATCGCCTTCGGCATGGGCATCGACAAACCCGATGTGCGATTCGTGGCGCATCTGGATCTGCCCAAGAGCGTGGAAGGCTACTACCAGGAAACCGGCCGTGCCGGCCGCGATGGCGAACCCGCCACAGCCTGGCTGGTCTACGGCGTCGAAGATGTCATCAAACTGCGGCAGATGCTGGAAGGCTCCACCGGCTCCGAAGCGCACAAGCGCAGCGAACGCCACAAACTGGATGCCATGCTCGGCCTGTGTGAAATCACCAGTTGCCGGCGCCATGCGCTGCTGCATTATTTCGGCGAAGACTCGACGGAACATTGCGGCAACTGCGATGCCTGCCTGAACCCGCCCACCACCTGGGATGCCACCGACGCCGTCCGCAAGGCCATGTCCTGCGTCTACCGCACCGGCCAGCGTTTCGGCGTCAATCATCTGGTGGACGTGCTGCGCGGCGGGGACACGGAAAAGATCCGCCAGTTTGGCCACCAGAATCTGTCCACCTATGGCATCGGCACTGACCTGGACACCAATACCTGGCGCAGCATCTTTCGTCAGCTGGTGGCCCGCGGCCTGTTGCGGGTGGACGTGGAAGGTTTCGGTGCGCTGCACCTCACCGATGCCTGCCGGCCGATACTGCGCGGTGAGCGCAGCATTGATCTGCGGCGGGATGTCAGTGACACACCGGCCAAACGCGCCCGGGCGTCCGCCCCCGTACTGCCCGAAGAAGACCAGCCATTGTGGGAAGCGCTACGCGGCCTGCGGCGGCGTCTTGCCGACGAGCACGGCGTGCCGCCTTACGTCATCTTCAATGATCGTACGCTGATGGAAATGGTGGAGCGACGCCCGCTCAAGGACAATGAACTGCTCAGTGTGACGGGCGTGGGGGAAACCAAACTGGAGCGCTTCGGCGCCGATTTTCTCGACCTCATCCGTGAACATGAATACCGGATGTAGCCGGCACCCTGCCATGTATATTTCACACAAGTTCACGGGCATGGGGATTCACTGACGCAAAAAACTGTGCTTCCCTGTATACCGACTGCACCATCAATTCACCCGTCGGGAGCATACTTTCTTGGGGAACCCTTCAAGCACGTCAGCCCTGCTTCAGCCGTCCAGGCTGCACACCGAAGACGACAAGGTACGCCGCGTCGGTGTCGAAATCGAACTCTCCGGCCTGCCCTTCGACACGCTTGTGTCACATGTCGCTGATTTTTTCAGTGCCAGTGCCACAGAGGAAAGCCGCTACGTTCACGCCGTAAAGTCCGATTATGGCACCTTCAAAGTGGAGCTGGACTCTGACCCGGTCAAGGATTTCGAGATCGACACCGGCGCGCTGCCTGATGCCCTCGCCGAGGTGGCGGATGCAGCACTGGAGTTGATGGACGCTACCGCAGAAAAGATCGTGCCCCTGGAAATCGTCGGCCCGCCAATGGCCTTCACCGATCTCGACGACATCGAAAAGCTGTGCGTCTATCTGCGTGATCTGGGCGCCAAAGGCAGCCGCCATGCATTGCACTATGCCTTCGGCCTGCAACTCAACCCGGAGCTGCCGTCGCTTGATGCAGCCACCATACTCGGCTACATGCGTGCCTTTTCCCTGAGCTATGACTGGCTCAAGGCGCGCCAGCAGATCGACATCAGCCGGAAATTCACGACGTATATCGGCCCCTGGCCAGACGATTATGTGCAGCTGATCAATGACAGCGATTACCAGCCGGATATCGATCAGCTGATCGCCGATTACATCAGCCATAACCCGACCCGCAACCGGGCGCTGGACATGATGCCGCTGTTTGCCCATCTGCGCGGGGAACTGATCGAGAAAGAGATTGGCGATCCACGCATCAAGGCCCGGCCAACGCTGCACTACCGGCTGCCCGATTGCGACATCGACAATCCGGCGTGGTCCTTCGCGCAAGTCTGGAACGACTGGGTACAAATTGATGAACTGGCCGCCGATGACCACCGCCTGGCTGCCATGACCGACGCCTGGCGCGCGCATCAGCGCCGTGATCTCGACAAACTGCTCTCCAGCTGGGAGAAGGAAAGCGCACAATGGCTGATGCCGACGACAGACCACTGATCGGTGTTGCTGGCCCGACGCGGCACCTGTTCGATGTGCGACTGATTCGGCTGGCGCTACACGCCCTGGGCGCAGGCAGCGTGCATCTTCATCCCGGCCAGCAGCTGCCCGCCCCACGGCAAATAGATGGCCTGGTAATCGCCGGGGGCGACCATGTGCACCCGCGCCACTACCATCAGCTGCCACAGGTCAAAGCCGCCTACAATCCGCCCCGTGATGCGCTGGAGCTGGCCCTGCTGGATGAAGCCCGCCAACGCAGCCTGCCGGTGCTGGGTATCTGCCGTGGCGCGCAGCTGCTCAATATACATCGCGGCGGCAACCTGCATCAGAACATCACCCCCATGCGCCGACATACCCGCCCACGACGCCTGATTACCGCCGCACAGCCGGTGCGTCTGGTGCCGCGCTCACGCCTGTCGCGGGTGCTGCGCCGTCGACGCCTGGGCGCCAATCGCATGCACAGCCAGTCCATCCACGAACTGGGCGAAGGCTTGCGCGTGGCGGCGCGGGATGCGGATCATTTTGTGCAGGCTATCGAGAATGAGGGGCCGGGCCAGTGGCAGCTGGGCGTGCAGTGGCACCCGGAGTATCTCCTGTACCACCCGGCGCATCGACAGCTTTTCCGGGCGTTGGTAGAGGCTGCCCGACGCCGCAAGACGCAGGGCAAGGTGGATCTTACGCGGCGCTAGGCTGGCGACTGGTCAGAACAACCCGCCTTCCTGCGGACAGCTCTGCGCCACGAGATTCTGTGACAGGACAAACCGGTCTGCATCCTTACGCGCTTCGATATCGGCGACCATGAGGTAAGTCATGCGCCAGTATCCCGGATTTTCGTTGAAGCGCACTTCGATCGGCAGATCCCCCCGTGGCAGCTGGGCTTCCCGCGCGATGATCGTCAGCGTCCGACCGGACTGGGAAATACGATACCCCTTGTTCGGGTAAGCCAGCTCCACGCAGGCGAGGAACGTTTTCAGCGTCGTTTCCGACGGCTGGCCAATACTGTGAGCGACGGGCTTGTCTTCATAGTCCGCCAGCTTCGCATAGATATTGGTGGTGCGAATCCGCTCCGCCAGTGCGGCACGGCGCTCGATCTGCCGCTCTTCAGCGCGCGCCAGCTGAGCCCGCAGCAATTCCGCTTCCTGCCGCTGCTGCTCGGCCTCGCGCCATTCCCGCTCACGGCTGCGACGCTGGGCAACCTGCGCTTCCACCCATGCCCACTCCCGCGCCATGAACACGGCAATCTCACGCTGCTCGGCTTCTTCTCGCTCCAGCCGCGCCTCTTCACGCGCACGTTCGATCATCTGTTCGCAGGCAGGTAACAGCCGCGTCGTCATGTCCTCTCTGTCAACGCGCCGGCCCTGACGCCGCACATCCTGCAAATGCGCACAGGTGCCACGCAACGCACCGAGCTGCGCCATTTCGTCATAGGTCAGCCCTGCCACCGTCTCTGGCGCTGTGCTGCCGCCCATGCGGCCCATCTCCAGCGGCAGCGAGCTGCAACCGGCGATCAGCAGAACAGGCAGCAACGTCCATATCCGCGCGCGCCTGCAAACGTTCGGCACGCACGCAGCGCGAAAAATACAAAAAACATGACGCAGTCGATCCGGACGTTGCGACAAAACAGCCTCGATTATCGTAAAACCAAATTTCAGATCAGGACGCGGATCAGGCTTCTTCGGTGACCGGAATCTTGCCGATTTTCGCCTGCCATATCTTCGGACCCGTACGGTGAACGGAAGTGCCCTCACTGTCCACCGCCACCGTCACAGGCATGTCTTCCACCTCGAATTCATAGATGGCTTCCATACCCAGATCCTCGAACGCCACCACGCGAGAGGCGCGAATGGCCTTGGACACCAGATACGCTGCGCCACCTACCGCCATCAGATATACCGCCTTGTTGTCGCGAATCGCGTCAATGGCGGTCTGACCGCGCTCTGCCTTGCCGACCATGCCGATCAAACCGGTCTGTTCGAGCATGGTGCGGGTGAACTTGTCCATGCGGGTCGCCGTGGTCGGGCCCGCCGGACCCACCACTTCCTCACGCACCGGGTCCACGGGCCCCACGTAGTAGATAAAGCGATTGGTGAAGTCCACCGGCAGCTTCTCGCCATTGGCCAGCATATCCACCATACGCTTGTGCGCCGCATCCCGTCCGGTCAGCAACTTGCCGGACAACAGCAGGGTGTCACCGGATTTCCAGGTCTGCACTTCTTCCGGCGTAATCCCGTCCAGATTCACGCGCTTTGACTGACCATCATCGCCCCAGGCGATGTCCGGCCAGGCGTTGATGTCAGGCGCCTTCAGATCCGCCGGGCCGCTGCCATCCAGCACAAAGTGCGCGTGGCGGGTGGCGGCGCAATTGGGAATGATCGCCACCGGCTTGTTGGCCGCATGGGTCGGGCAATCCACCACCTTCACATCCAGCACCGTGGTCAGGCCACCCAGGCCCTGGGCGCCGATGCCCAGCGCGTTGACCTTCTCGAACAGCTCCAGGCGCAGCTCCTCGGCACGGGTCTGCGGCCCGCGTGCCTGCAGCTCGTGAATGTCGATGGGGTCCATCAGGGATTCTTTCGCCAGCAGCATGGCCTTCTCGGCGGTGCCACCGATGCCGATGCCCAGCATACCCGGCGGACACCAGCCCGCGCCCATCTTCGGCACCTGCTCCAGCACCCAGTCGACAATCGAGTCAGACGGATTGAGCATGGCGAACTTGGATTTGGCTTCGCTGCCGCCGCCCTTGGCCGCCACCTGAATATCCACGGTATTGCCCGGCACGATGTCGTAATGAATCACCGCCGGCGTGTTGTCTTTGGTGTTGACGCGCTTGCCATCCGGGTCCGCCAGCACGGAGGCCCGCAGCACGTTGTCCGGGTGGTTATAGGCGCGGCGCACGCCCTCATTGATCATGTCGGTGAGGCTCAGATCGCCTTCGAAGGTGACCTGCATACCGACCTTGCAGAACACGGTGACGATCCCGGTGTCCTGGCAGATGGGCCGCTGGCCGGTGGCGGCCATGCGGGAGTTCACCAGAATCTGCGCCATGGCGTCCCTGGCAGCGGGGCTTTCCTCACGCTCATAGGCTTCATGTACGGCCTGGATGAAATCTACCGGGTGGTAGTAGGAAATATACTGCAGGGCATCAGCCACGCTCTGGATCACATCGTCCTGGCGAATCACCGTCATCGGTCACTCCAGCTGGGTTCTCGGGGGCGCGCATTATAGCAGAGATAGACCAGCGGGCACCGTCTGCAACGTGCAACCAAAGGATGAGAGGCGATCTGGCCGCCAGCACGGCGGAACAGGGCTCGCAATGGTGATAATATGCCTCCCCCACACACGCTAGCGATTAAGGAGAGAACCATGGCCAAGGCATCAGCCCGGCATATTCTGGTGGACAGCGAGAGCGCCTGTAATGAACTGAAGGCAAAAATCCAGGCTGGCGAAGACTTCGCCGCACTGGCAAAGACCCATTCCTCCTGCCCCTCAGGCCGTGACGGCGGCAACCTGGGCTCCTTCGGCCCCGGCCAGATGGTGCGTGAATTCGACCAGGTGGTCTTCAGCGCCCCCCTGAACGAAGTACAGGGCCCGGTGAAAACCCAGTTCGGTTACCACCTGCTGGAAGTGACCAGCCGCCAGGATTAACGGCACCGTCACCGCATACACCGTCACGGGCGCGCCGGACCCGGCCCTGCGGCCTTGCTGCAACCGTGGCGCTGTATTGCGGTGATGCACAATTTGATGCACCATGGAATCAAATTTGATGACGCTCCGTGAACGAGGAGGCCTCATGCGTACCACCGTGACCATCGACGATGCGCTGTACGAACAGGCGTTGGACATTGCCGGCCCTGGTCTGGAAAAGCCCACTGACCTGGTCCGCGAAGCCATCACGACCTACGTCCGCGTGCAGGCCGCAAAACGACTGGCCGCGCTGGGCGGCGAGACGCCCGACATGCCCGATATCCCGCGCCGCCGCGAAGAACCATCTGGCGCATGAATGTTCTGGTAGACACCTCCGTCTGGGTCGCACATTTCCGCCACCACAACAGCACCCTGGCTCGCTTGCTCGAAGCTGACCGCGTCCTGCAGCACCCCTTCGTGCGCGCAGAACTGGCCTGCGGCACGCCACCGGCACCGCGCGACGCCACCCTGGCAGCTATCGCACTGTTGCAACCCTGTCAGTCGGCCAGTCTGCATGAGGTGATGGAGCTGGTGGAGCGCGAAAAGCTGTTCGGGCTCGGATGCGGCGTCATTGACCTGTCCTTGCTAGCGTCAACGCTCATCACCCCGGCAACCCGACTCTGGACCCTCGACAAGCGCCTGGCAGCGCTGGCCGAACGCTTCAGCGTGGGTTATTCGCCGATCTGATTCACTCTGGTAGACACCAACCAGCACTGCTCCCCAGCCTTGCCCCCTCCGCAGTTCGAGAGGGCACTGCCGATCCTGCTAATCAGCATCCCGATAGCCCGTCACACCGCGCAGGCGCTTGGGCTGTTCGCCAGATGACTCAATAGCAGGTCATTGATGCGATCGGGACGTTCCAGGTGCAGGAAATGACCCGCGCCGGAAATCTGCTCAACGCTCAGCCCCGCCGGAAAGTCCCGTTCGTTGACCGTGTGATCCAGCAGGCGCGGGCTCATGCAGCCGTCCTTGCGGCCGACCATCACCAGGGTCGGTACGTTGATCGGGCTGGCCATCCAGCCGCGTGCTTCGCGATGGGCGCTGGTCCAGACTTTTGGCAGGTGGCGGTACCAGCTCAGGGCGGCGCGCATGACGCCGGGTTGGCTGAGGGTCAGCTTGGCCAGTTCCAGCGCTTCGCCGGGCTCCCAGTCTGGCGACCAGCGTCGCCAGAGCCATTCGATGCCGGCCAGATCGTTGCGGCCGAGCGTCCACTCCGGCACCAGCGGCAGCTGGAAAAAATCCATGTAGGCGCTGAGCAGCAGTTGTTCGGGTACGCGCAGCAATGCGGCGGGCAGGCGGCGCACCGGCGGTATCGCCAGGGTGGTCAGGGAGCTGAACTGCTCCGGTGACCGGGCCGCAGCGAGGTAGCCCACCACCGCGCCCCAGTCGTGCCCCACCAGATGCACGCAGCCGCCCAGCTGGCTGGCAAAGGCGCAGACATCATCCACCGCCGCCCGCAGCGAATAATCACCGTTTTCGGGCTGGCAGCCGGGCGCGTAGCCGCGCAGCGCCGGGGCAACGGCCAGGTAACCGGCGCCCGCCAGTGCGCGAACCTGATGCTCCCAGTTCTGGTAGCAATCGGGGAACCCGTGCAGCAGGATGACCGGCTCACCATCGCCGGACATGAGTGCCGGAAACCGCAGTGCATCATTGACCAGTTCGACCTGTTTCACGTGCGTACCTCAAATTCTTGTGCATCGGGGGCCAACGCAGCATCTGCCTCGACCGGTTCCTGCGCCAGCTCATCCACACGGGCCGCCTCGGGGCCCTCGGCCATCCAGGCCAGCATGTCGCGAAGCTGATCCGGGTGGCCGCGAATCAGCGCCTCGACACTCCCGTCATGACAGTTGCGCACCCAGCCACGGATGCCCAGCTGCCTGGCCTTGTCGCGGGTGCCGGCGCGATAGTAGACACCCTGCACCTGGCCGCGGACACGCACATGCAGGGTCTGCATTGCAGGGGCGGCATCATTCGACATGCCGACGCTCTCCTTCGCTACTGGTGCCTTCGCTGCTGGTGCCTTCGCTACTGGTGCCTGCGCTATTGGCAGGCACGCTGACCAGTTGCTCTCGCTCGCTGGCGTCCTTCTCGCTCAGGAACAGCTCTTCCAGGGACAGGGACAAGGGCGCAGTGAGCCCTTCCCGCGCCGCCTGGCAGCGGCTTTCCAGCAGCGCTTCCCAGGGGCGCGTCTGCTGTGAACTGGTGCGCAACTGCGCGGCCGCCGGCCACGGGGTCAGGTCCACCAGATCCGCGACGCTCATGGTACGCAGATCACGGGTCAGCACATAACCGCCCTCGTCGGTGCGCCGCACCAGGCCCAGGTCGATCAGCAGATTGCGGAATTCATCCCAACGGGTCGCGCCCGCCGCCTGCAGGGTGCGGCGCAACACCGCCGGACGCAGCACGCGACCACGTTGCTGCTTGTGCCAGAGCACCTCGATGACCCGCAACAGCGCCTGCAGGCGCGGTGCATCACGGCGGTACTCGGAGAATACGACCTGGGCCCGCACCAGCTGGGCGCCCGCCAGCACGATCACCCAGGACAGATAGATCCACAGCAGGAACAGCGGCACCGCCGCAAAGGCGCCATAGACCACCTCATAGGTGGGGGCAAAGCGGATGAACAGCGCGAACCCGCCCTTGGCCAACTCGAACAACACGGCGGCAATGAAACCGCCCAGCAACCCCTGGCGAATGGGAACATGGCAATTGGGCACTACCACATACAACAGGGTCAGCAAGCCGGTGGTGAACAGCACCGGCAGGATCGCCAGCCACAGGCGCATGCCGCCGAAGAGAGCCACCGTGTCGGTGACAAAGGCCGTGGAGGTGACATAGGAACTGATACCCAGCCCGGCCCCCAACAACAGCGGCCCAAGACTCAGCACCGCCCAGTACATCAACAGGCTGGTCACGCCGCGCCGGCGCTGGCTGACCATCCAGATGCGATTCATGGCACTTTCGATGGTGCGCAGCAGCAGAATCGAGGTCACGAACAGAAACACCGCGCCGATCACAGTCAGGTTGGCCGCCTGGCGGGTAAACTCGCCCAGGTATTCCTGCACCTGGGCACTGGCATCCGGCACGAAATAATCCAGCGCCCAGCCCTGGATCGCTTCACCACGCTCCTGCAACGCGGGGATCGCCGCCAGAATGGAATAGGTCACGGTCAGTATCGGCACGATGGCAAACAGCGTGGTGTAGGTCAGCGCTGCTGCGCTCTGCGGCAGACCGTCTCTTTTGAACTGCTCTGCCAGCAGGCGCATGAAGGTCACCGCCGCTTCGGTGCGCGCGGTCAGTTGTTGCCAACGCTGTTGCAAGGTTGCCTTGAGTGATGCATTCATAAATCCGTTACCCGTGCGTCGGCTGTCCCCGATAGACTAGAATACTGGCACATCATTGTTTGCCCATCATTTGTCATGAACGCAGAGGGACCATGGCCGGATATACGATCTATCACAATCCACGCTGCTCGAAATCCCGTCAGACACTGGCGCTGCTCGAAGAACGGCTTGCAGACAAGGGCATCACGCCTGAAGTGATACTGTATCTGCAAACGCCGCCGGATGCCGCCACTCTCAAGCGTCTTGTTCAACAACTCGGCCTGAAACACCCGCTGGCGCTGGTGCGCAACAAGGAAGCAGAGTATCGCAGCGCAGGGTTACATGCTGACAGCACGGCAGCCGAGGTCATCGCGGCCATGGTGCAGTATCCGAAGCTGATCGAGCGGCCTGTCGTGGTGCACGGCAAACGGGCCGTGCTGGGGCGGCCTCCCGAAAACGTACTCCAGCTGCTGGACTGAACACCCATGGTGAATACCCGACAGACTGAGCGCGCAGAACGCTATGTGCTGGTGCTCTACTACAGCCGCACCGGCAGTATCGCCCGGCTGGCCAGAGAGATCGCACACGGTTGCGAGAAAGCCGGCATGGCCGCGCGCCTGCGCACCGTGCCGCCGGTCTCGCCGGTCAGCGAAGCCACTGCACCAGCGGTGCCGGATGACGGCGCCCCCTATTGCACCGAGGCAGACTTTGCCGGTTGCAGTGCGCTGGCACTGGGCTCGCCGACACGCTTCGGCAATATGGCCGCGCCGCTGAAATATTTCATCGACCAGACCAGTGAACAATGGATGGCCGGCGCCCTGATCGGCAAACCGGCAGCGGTGTTCACGTCCACCAGCAGCCTGCATGGTGGTCAGGAAAGCACGCTGCTGTCGATGATGCTGCCACTGCTGCACCATGGCATGCTGATCACCGGCATACCCTATAGCGAAAAAAGCCTGCTGCAGACCGAGCGCGGCGGCACACCCTATGGTGCCAGCCACATGGCCGGCACCGATAACGTCACCCAGCCCGATGCCCATGAAACCGCGCTGGCGCGCGCCCTGGGTGAACGACTGGCACGACTTGCCATCACGCTTGGCACCACTTCCGGAGAATAATGTTGCTGCTGAATCTGACCCGCCTTTTCTACGCACTGCTGCTGTTGCTGGGCATCGGCGGACTCTGGTGGCTGGCGCCGCCAGACGCTCCCATCCTGGCGAAGATCTTCATGACGATAGTGCTCTATGGGCCGTTGCTGATCTTCGCCTACGGTGTCGCCCGCGGCAGCCCGCGGCTGCTGACCTGGTTGTGCTTCCTGCTGATGTTCTACTTCTGCGGCTACGTCATTCAGCTGTTTTATCCGCCGCCCATGGGCATCCTGGCCATCTTCCGGGTCGCCACACTGGTCGCCCTGTTCATCACGGCGATGCTGGTGATTCGCGCCGGGCGTGCTGACCTGGATCGCTGACGGTCCGCTACTGACAGTCAGCTACTAACAGTCAGCTACCCGGGGGGGGAGCCTGATGATTGATGACCAGCGACATATCGTGACACCGGAAGGCGTGCCGCTGGCGCTCACGCTGGCCGGGCCCGTGCCACGGGCTGTGGCCTATCTGATCGATTTCTGCATCCGCATTGTCGTGTATCTGGTGGCCGCCATCGCACTGGGGCCACTGGGCGGAGTGGGCTGGGGCCTACTGCTGATTCTGTTCTTCGTGCTTGAGTGGGGCTATCCGATCCTCTTCGAAGTGCTGCGCAACGGCCAGACGCCGGGCAAGAAAGCGCTGAAGCTGGCGGTGGTCAAGGAAGACGCCACCCCGGTGGATCTGAATGCCAGCCTGGTCCGCAATCTGCTCCGCACCGCCGATCTGTTCCCCTCGTTTTACCTGGCGGGTCTGATCACCATGCTGATCGACAGCCGCTTCCGCCGCCTCGGCGATCTGGCGGCGGGCACCCTGGTCGTCCATGTCACACCGCCACCCGACAGCAGCCTGCACAATGGTACAGCGCCGTTACCCCCGGACTGGGCGGTGACCGTCAGCGACCGCCAGCTGCTGCTGAATTTTCTCGAGCGCAGCCCGCAGCTGTCCCCGGGCCGACGTGCCGAACTGGCGCAACTGGCTTTTCCTGAACTTGCACCGGATGCGGCAGAACAGCAGTTGCGTCAGGTCGCGCTGCATATGCAGGGCGCCGGAAACGGAGCGGCCGGGTCATGAAGCAACAGCAATTCGAGGCCCGTTATGGCGCTTTCTGGGACGCGCTGACACAGACACTGACGCAGATGGAGCAACCCGCCCGTCCACGCTGGCGGTGGCGTGCAGCGGACAAGACGGCCCAGCCGTCGCCCGACTCGCCGTCAACGTCAGCGGCAACACCGACCACCACACCAGCAACAACCTCAGCAGCCGACTTTCCGGCGGACTATCGGCGTCTGTGCCACCAGCTGGCACTGGCACGCCAGCGCGGCTACAGCCCTAACCTGGTCAATCGCCTCAACGCGCTGGTGCTGCGCGGACACCGGCAGCTTTATCAGCACCGCCCGCCGCTGTTGCCGCGCCTGCGCGATTTCGTGCGCGCCGATTTTCCCCGTGCGGTGCGTGCGCAATGGCGCTGGCATGTGGCCAGCGGCATGAGCTTCATCCTCGCCATGGCCCTGATCTGGGGGCTGCTGGCCGTCCAGCCGGATCGTGTACACAGCGTGCTCAGCGGCGAAATGATTGCCAACATCGAAGCCATGTATGCCAGCGAGACGCGTCTCAGCGACGGGCGCGGCAGCGATGATGATGTGATGATGTTCGGCTTCTACATCTACAACAATATCAGCGTCGCCTTCCGCAGTTTTGCCGGCGGCCTGTTCTTCGGCGTCGGCGCACTGTTCATCATGGTGTTCAACGGCGGCTTTCTCGGCGCTGTGGCCGGCCATCTGACCAACGTTGGCGCGGGCGAGGCCCTGTTTACCTTCGTCATTGCCCACGGTGCCCCGGAAATCACCGCCATCATCCTCGCCGGGGGCGCGGGCCTGCGACTTGGTGCGGCATTGCTCGCGCCGGGACAACAGACGCGCCTGGCCGCCCTGCGCGCCGCAGCACGCAGCGGGCTGCCGGTGATCTATGGCGTCTTCCTGTTGCTGATCCTGGCGGCATTTATCGAAGCCTTCTGGTCCCCCCGGGATCTGCCCGCGCAAACCAAGTACATCGCAGGCGGCCTCTGCTGGGCACTGCTGACCGTCTACCTGTTGTTCGCCGGACGCACTGCCGGGGGGGACGACGATGGCTCACGCTGAGACAATGTCCCGCACTGAGACAAAGCCCCGCGCTGAACAGCCCGCACATCAGGCACGCATTGCACCCCGCAACGCCTGGCAGGCCATGGACCTGGGCACGCAGCTGTTCCGCCACTGGTGGAAACCCCTGCTTGCCATCTGGTTACTTACCACCTTGCCCGCCATGGCCCTGATCCTGCTGCTGTGCGGCGGCAACCTGTTCTGGGCCGGGGTGCTGTTCTGGTGGCTCAAACCCCTGTGGGAAAGACCGCTGCTGGAATTCAATGCCCGCGCACTGTTCGGCAACCCGCCAACGCTCCGGCAACTGCTCCGTGGCGTATTCGACTATGCCCGCCCCTACCTGTTCAGCAGCCTCACCTGGCGCCGCCTGAGCCCGTCGCGCAGTTTCAACGCCCCGGTGTTTCAGCTGGAGCGCCCGCCACGGGACGGCGTGCAACGTCGCCTGGATGTGCTGCATGCCGAACCGATACAACGCGCCGGCACACTGACACTGCTGCTCCTGCATGTGGAGCAGTTCATCATGTTCGCCCTGTTGTCGCTGCTGTACGTGCTGATGCCCTGGCAATTCAACATCAGCCTGGACCATTGGCTGACAGACTATGACGTGCGCGGTGCCGGCTTCATGTTTGCCTGCTGGTATCTGGCCATGACGCTGACACAGCCGCTGTATGTCAGCTGCGGGTTTGCCCTGTACCTCAACAAACGCACCCTGCTGGAAGGCTGGGATCTGGAGCAGGGTCTGCGCGACATTCAGCAACGTCGCAGTAAAGATGCCGGACGAAAGCCCCGCGCCAGCAGCACCGCCGCCGTACTACTGATCGCACTGGCCCTGTTGCCCTGGAGCGAGACACTGCACGCCGCTACGGAGGCAGACACGCATACCAACGATGTGCGCGAAGAAGCCATCCATATCCTCGCCAGTGACGAACTGATGCCCATGAGCAAGCACCGCAACTGGCGAGTACGTCAGGACGATGCGGAGGACGGCGACCTGCTTGGCCGTCTGCTCAAATGGCTGTTCGGTAACCGGGAAGCCCGTGACAGCAGCGGCAGCCTGCACTTGCCCTGGCTGAGCGACGGCCTGCGCATTCTGCTATGGACCCTGGCGATCCTGGCGCTGGGGTGGCTGTTCTGGTCGGGGCGACATCTGCTTCGCGGCAGCGGCACCCCAGGCAATCGCATGCCCAGGGCCAGCACCCGCATCGCCGGCCTGGATATTTCCCGGGAAAGCCTGCCGGCCGATCCGCACAGCGCCGTGCAGGCCGCACTGGCCGCCGGCGATCACCGCCTGGCGCTGAGCCTGCTGTACCGCCTGAGCGTCTCCCGCCTGCACCAGCGCCTGGCCATTGTCCTGCCGGATGGCGCCACAGAAGGCGAACTGCTGGCCCTGCTGCGGCGGGCACATCCCGGCGATGGCGGCGTCGATTTTCTCGCGGCACTGACGCCCCTGTGGTTACGCACTGCCTGGGGCCATCGACCGGTCAGCCGCGAAGACATCGCCGCGCTGGCAACACTCGGATTTGCCCATGATTTCGCCCACGGGCCGTCCACCGCCCCCGAGGGCAGCAATATCGGGGACAGCAATATCAGAGACCGCAATAAAGAGGAGCGCCCTGCATGAACAGCAGTCTCCTCCCCCGAATACTGCTGGGCATCACGCTGATCCTGCTCACCGCCCTGCTGCTCACGCGCTGTGAGCGTTACAGCTATGTGCAACACAATTCACCGCCGGCAAAGGTGCTCAGCAATCCGTTCTATGCCGCCGGCCAGCTCCTCGATCAGCGCGGCCGACCCGCGCGCACCTTGCACGGCAACGGCGCACTGTTCCCCCTGCCCGCCACCAACACACTGCTGATCCTGGATCAGGAACGCAGTGGTCTGGATGATCAGCGCGCCAGGTTGCTACGGCAGTGGGTGGCCAATGGCGGCCTGCTGCTGGTCGCCACCGGCCCCGCTCGCGATGCGGCTCACAGTGGGCAGAACGCGCAAAGCGAACACCTCGACGCCCTGCTGTCACCCCTGGGCATTGTCGTGCAACGCAGCGACGTTGCCGTCTCCGGCGATGGTCCGGTCCCCTTCGCCGACCAGCTGCTCGGCATGGAAGGCCTGTTCCACCGCTTCTGCCTGTACGCCGGGGAAGAAATCGGCAGCGATTGCGAGCGCGCCATGTGCGGCCGCCAGCGCACCCTTTACGATACGCCGGTGTATGCGCTCGATGCCCCGCATGACGATCTCGGCAGGCCACGGCGCATCGGCTTCGACGCACGCATTGATCTGCACCACGACGATTTGCTTCATGGCGATGCCGAGACTTTCGATTCCGAGATGGGCGATGAGAATACGGCCTGGTACGCCAACAGCGGCCTGTCCACCACGCCGATACTGACCCGCGCTGCGGGCAACGCGGCCGGCACCCAGCTGCTTCAGCTGGAATACGGCGCCGGACGTATTATCGTGGTCACTGATCTGACCCCCTGGCACAACAACCAGCTGCACTATCTGGACCATGCCTGGATGCTGGATCATCTCAGCGCCGGCAGCCGTCAAGTCTGGTTTGTACAGGGCCTGACCATGCCGCCACTGCATCACTGGTTGTGGCAGAAAGCCGCGCCCCTGATCCTCGCGCTGATGCTACTGCTGGTGCTTTTCCTGTGGCACAACCTGCCACGCCGAGGCACCCTGCTGGACGATACCAGCGCCAGGCCCGGTGATTTTCTTGACCACCTGCTGGCCAGCGGCCGGCTGCTGTGGCGCACCGGCCAGCAGGCCGCACTGCTGTCGGGCCTGCGCGAGCAAGTCCGGCTGCGCCTGAGCCAGCATGGCGACAATGAGACTGAGCAGCAGGCCGCCGCTGCCCGACTCAGCGGCCTGCCCGCCGACCAAATAGCCCGGGCCCTGGCGCAAGACACCGGCCCCGACACCGATACCGACATCGACACACTGCATGACGACATCCAGACTCTGCACATACTGAGACGCAGCCTATGAGCGACATACACGAGACGCCCAATGAACCCGGCAACCTGACCGGCGACCTGCCCGGTGACAATCCTGCCAGCAGCGGCAACGCTTCAGATAACGCTTCAAATACTGCGGTGACCGCCGCGGGCGAAAGCGCCCGACGCATCGAAGACAGCCTCAACCAGGTGCTGGTGGGCCAGCATCAGGTGGTGCGCGACATCCTCGTCGCACTGGTCACCGGCGGCCACGTGCTGATCGAAGGGGTGCCCGGCCTCGGCAAGACCCTGCTGGTGCGCGCCCTGTCCCGTTGCCTGTCCCTGGACGCCGCCCGCATCCAGTTCACCCCCGACCTGATGCCCACCGACATCACCGGCCATGCCATCTACGACCCCAAAAGCGAGAGCTTCCGCATCCGCAAGGGGCCGGCCTTTACCCAACTGCTGCTGGCCGACGAAATCAACCGCGCCCCGGCCAAGACACAGGCCGCCCTGCTGGAAGTGATGCAAGAGCAACAGATCACCATCGAAGGCAAGGCCTTCCACCTGCAGGCCCCCTTCATGGTGCTGGCCACCCAGAACCCCATTGATCAGGAAGGCACCTACCCCCTGCCGGAAGCCGAGCTGGATCGCTTTCTGTTCAAGGTGCTGATCGACTACCCCGGCATCGACGACGAAAACCGCCTGGTGCGCATGGTGCTTGATGGCACCATCGGCGACGCCCTGGATGTCAGCAGCCTGAGCGCCATCACAGACCACAACGGCGTGCTCGCCATGCAAGACGCCGCACGGCAGATCACACTGGACCCGGCCGTACTCGACTACGCCGTGCGCCTGGTGCGGGAAACCCGCGACTACGCCGGGCTGTCCCGCGGCGCCAGCCCCCGCGCCAGCATCGCACTGACCCGCGCCGCGCGCGCCCATGCGTTGATGGAAAGCCGCGATTTCGTCGTGCCCGATGACATCAAGGCCGTCGCCCGCCCGGTACTGCGCCACCGCCTGTGCATGAGCGCCGACGCCGAAATCGAAGGGCTGCAAATGGAAGAACTCCTGACCCGACTCCTGGAACAGGTCCCGGCGCCACGACAATGATTCCACAGAAACGGCTCTTCCAGGCAGTCGTCATACTGGCCCTGCTCGCCACGGGGCTGATCGTGCTGGGCGAACTGCTGCCCGCGTGGCACAGCACCGCCACGCTGCTCTGGGCATTGCTCGCCACACTGCTACTGGTCGCCGCCACGGTGGACGCCTGGCGCGCCTGGCGACAAGCCCCACCGGAAGGCAGCCGCCGCCTGCCCGCCGCCTTTTCCGCTGGCGTGCCGGGCACCGTGCAGCTGCGTTTCAACAGCGCCACCCTGCCCGACCAATGCCTGCTCAGCGACCAGCACCCCGCCGATGACAACAACACCGGCCTGCCCCTGACACTGCAACGCGCCGACAAGGCCCTGACCCTGGTGGACTACCCCTACCGCCCCAGCCGACGCGGGCGCGCCCACTTCGGCCCCATCGAACTCTGGTGCCCCAGCCCCTGGCGCTTGTGGCAACTGCGCCGACGCCTGGGCAGCGCCACGGACGTCCCCGTCTACCCGGATTTTTCCTGGCTCCGGGATGCGCCACTGGCACACACCATGAACCCGCCCCGTCAACAGGGCCGACACCTGAAACGCCAGGCTGGCGACGGCCAGGAATTCCACCAGCTGCGCGAATATCGCCCCGGCGACACCATGCGCCAGATCGACTGGCGCGCCACCGCCCGACGCGGCGAACTGGTCAGCCGCGAATACCGCGACGAACAGAATCGCCACATCATCGTATTGCTCGACGGCGGCCAGCGCCTGGCCACCCCCGTCGCCAGCCGCACCCTGTTCGACCACGCCCTGGATGCCGCCTTACTGCTCTCCGCCAGCGCCCTGGATGAAGGCGACCGCCCCGGATTAATGCTGTTCTCGAACCAACACGAACTCTGGGTCCCGCCCCTGCGCAACCGCAGCGGCCTCAATCAACTCCTCAACCAGGTCTACCCCCTGCAACCCGGCGCCATCGCAGGCACGGCTGACTATGCCGACGGCCGCACCAGCGACTACAGCAGCGCCGCTACCACATTGCTAAAGCGCTGGCGCCGACAGGCACTGGTCGTACTCATCACGCGACTGCAACCGGATGACAGCGAAGACCTGCTGGATGCCGTACGTCTGCTGCGTGGCCGCAACCGCATCATGATCGGCGATATTCAGTTACCGGATCAGGTGGCGTTGCAGCGGCAGGATATTGTCAGCACGGATGATGCATTAAGGGTGGCAGCAGATGCGCTCTATCAACGCGACCGGGACGCCCTGCACGCTCGCTTGCGGCATGCCGGTGTGGTCGTCAGCCAGGGCACGCCGGACCAGCTGGCACACCGCCTGAATCATGCCTATCAGTCATTACGGCGGGCTGGGCGGTTGTAGCAACTCATCTGAAAACTGTTCAGTTGTGTGCGCACTGGAGAGTGGGTCACCCTCCAGCGAGAGGCGCTGAGCTTCTAATCTCGGTGGGTATCGGATTCTCGGTTAGAATCAAGTCAGCGGTCGGCTGAGTGTCGGTTAATTTCTCCTGACATGGCGACCCTTGGGGCATTACCGCAGTCAACGAAATTCATGTCATTCCTGGCAACGTAATCGGCCATCTGATGGATCGCTTGTCGATCACTCGAGTGAAACACACCCCGCATTAGAGGGTCTATGAGCATGAAAGACTCTTCTACAACTACAATAGCCTGCTCCCTGTCTTCATACGTTGTAAAAGACAGATCCAGCTCTAAAAGACTCTCCAGGCTTTCGGCCCGGGGATCATAAGTAACAATTCGAAACTCGCGATCATTCAGGTCTGTCGTAGCAAGGTCATAAAAGGGGTAGCCATCCTCAGGACCTTTTATGATGAACCAGGGAAACGCAAGCGAGACACACTTTCCTGATGATTCCAGCTCTTTTCCATTCCTGTTTTCATGGTAGAAAAACGCCATGTACCTGACAAGCGAGTAAGAGTAAACCGAAGTCAAAAAGCAGCCCAGGATAAAAAACATCAACAGTATCAGAGCACTCCTGATTTTACCGGCCATACCCAGAACCATGAATATCTACCCCCAACTACGAACCCGCCAGAAATATAAAGATCAATAAGAGCACTCGTTGCGAGTGCCAGTTGCAGTTTTACCCTGGCTAACGAGGCACGGCCAGCCCCCTTGCAAAAAGTGAGGCGTCCACCGGTGGGTTCACGGCGGATCCTGAAAAGCAGTCCCCGCCACCAGAGGTCAGAACCGGTAATGCACCCCGACCTGGGCGGTGGTGAAGCGGAAGCGGTAGTCCTGGCTGTCGGCGAAGGGCTGGCCGCCGACGTCGATGCCGCGATAGATTTCGGCGTCGGCGTAGATGCGGGATACGGAGGCTCTGACGCCGATGGGGGTGTTGGGGACCAGCCACTGGGCGCCGACACCGACGTGGACGCCAGCGTCGCTGCTGTCGCGACGGGTATCCGGCAAACGGATGTCACTGGCGACTGCCGCCATGCCGAGCACGCCGTAAGCGCTCAAGCCGGCAATGGGCGGCGTCAGGAACAGGGCGTCGACGGTCAGGGCGCCGAACTCCTGTTTGGCCCCATCGGCACGGTATTCACCAAGGTCGCGCAGAGTGGTTTCGAAGGACAGCCAGGGCAGCACTTCGACGCCGGCATAGAGCATGCCGCCGCTGTCTTCCTCGCGATTGAGGCTGAGGCCGTCGTAGAGGCCATCATCGCGGAAGCCGCGCAGGTCCTGGGCGCCCAGGCCGACATAAAAACGGGATGAGGATTCCTTGTCTGCGGCGGAATGCACGACAGAATCTGCGGCGGAAACCGGCGCCGACGTTGCGGCCGACATGAGCACTGTTGCGGAGAACAGGGCTCCGGAGAACAGAGCACTCACAGCGCGAAAACGTAAGCTACCCGACATTGCCATCACCCCTCTCTTCATCAGCCCTTGCATCATTCTTCTCCCGCACTGATCCGGATCGCGCCCGTGCGCGCTCATGTCCTGCAAGTTGTACGCCGGATGCGGCAACAAGCATACCGATCACGTGAAGAATTAAATAAATTTTACCGCGTGTCTCAATGGCGCCAGGGTTCGCCCTGGGTGCGTTCGGTGGTCTTCACATGACGATGGAGGGCGGCGCGGGCAACGGTGTGGGCGCTGACCGGGGCGGTGATGAACAGGAATACGACGATCAGTATCTCGTGCAGGCTCAGGCCGTCCTGGGTGGAGGAGAAGAAAAACGCGGAGGCCAGTACAGTGCACCCGACACCCAGCGTGGTGGCCTTGGTGGGGCCGTGCAGGCGTTGGAAAAAGTCCGGCAGGCGTGCCAGGCCGATGGAGCCGACCAGGGCAAAGGAAGCGCCGGCCAGCAGGAGCAGCGCGATGATGGCTTCAGTGATGATGTTCATTCAATGCCCTTCATTCAATACTCTTCATTCAATTATGTCTCCGCGCAACAGATACTTGGCGACCGCCACCGTACCCAGGAAGCCCATGACGGCAATCAGCATGGCGGCTTCGAAGACCAGATCGGAGCCTTGCTGGATACCGTACAGCACGATCAAGGCGATGGAGTTGATGTACATGGTGTCCAGCGCCAGGATGCGGTCGGTAATTTCCGGGCCGCGCAGCAGGCGAAACAGGTTCAGCAGCAATGCCAGGGACATCATGGTCAGTGCTATCGGTATCACCAGCTCGATCATTCGAATATCTCCCTGATCGGCGTTTCGTAACGGGCTTTCAGGTGCGCCACCAGTGCCACCGGGTCCTCGGCGTTGAGGGCGTGGATCAGCAGTTTCTTG
Organism: Alcanivorax sp.; assembly: GCA_022565695.1. Lineage (GTDB taxonomy): Bacteria > Pseudomonadota > Gammaproteobacteria > Pseudomonadales > Alcanivoracaceae > Isoalcanivorax. Next base: position 139,611 of record JAIUME010000005.1, read on the forward strand.
TGGCCACGTCCGACTTCCACGGTCACCGTGCCCGGTGTCAGGGAAATGGTGCTGGCCAGAATGGTGACGGCGAATTTGTCCTGCAGATCAATCGGCATTTCGATCCAGGCGGGATGCAACTTGCGGGTCGGGCCGAGGATCAGGCGGAAGGCCACCAGGTTAGCGTGCACGATATCGCCCAGCACCATCAGGATAAAGCCGAGCATTTTCCAGCTGCTGTTCACCTGTGGCACTTCCGGCCAGAAGGCCCGTGTCAGGGTGGGTAGGGACCAGGCCAGCAGTGCACCAAGCACCATGGCGCCCGGGGTGATGCTGTTCATCAACAGCAACCAGATCAGGAACAACACCAGTGTCAGCGTCGGATGGGGCAACCAGCTACGGGCGCGCATCAGGCACCTCCCGGAAGATAACGATCACCCAGCACCGCACGAATCAGTTCCGTCGGTTGCAACAGGGCATCAGCGGTGGCGGCCAGATAATCCAGTATCGGCCCGCCACCGGCCACCAGCAAGACACTCATCGCCAGCAGCAACAGTGCTGGCATCAGCGGCATGGAGGGTTGATCTGTTGAGGCTGTAGTGGCTGTCGTGGCGTCGGCCACAGGGCCGCGCCAGAACAATGACGTCCCTGCCCGGCTGAACGCCAGCAGACCTGCCAGACCCGCGCACAGCATCAGCACCCAGAACACGGTCATGTCGCCGCTGAAACCTGCCGCCTGCAACAGCAATGCCTTGCCGACAAAACCGGACAGGGGTGGCAACCCTGCCAACGCCACCGCGCCGGCAATAAAGGCGAGGCCAACAGCCGGGGAAGCAACCCGTGCATCGACCATGAAGCTGTCCTTCGCATCGCCGCGACGCGCCACGACCACGCCGGCAATCAGAAACAGTGCAGCGGTCATCCAGGTGCTGTGCACCATATAGAACAGCGCGGCCGTCCAGGCTTCCTGGGTGCCCAATGACCAACCCGCCATCAAGGTGCCGACTGAAACGATGACCTGCCAGGCCAGAAGGGTGCGCAAGTCTCGCGCGCCCAGCACCCCCAGAATACCCAGCAACATGGTCGCCAGCGCCAGCCACCAGACCAGCGACTGGCCGAGCCCGGCAAGCGGCCCCGCCATCTCGCCGAACAGCAAACCGTGCACACGGAAGATGGCGTAGAGCCCCACCTTGGACATGATCGCAAACAGCGCCGCAATCGGTGCCGCAGCCGAGGCATAGGCCGCGGGCAACCACATGCCCAGCGGCAACAGTGCGGCCTTGAGCGCAAACACCACCAGCAACAACAGGCCCGCAGCGCGCACCAGCGCCACGTCCTCTGCGGGCAAGGCGGCAATGCGCAGCGCCATATCCGCCATGTTGAGTGTGCCGGTGACGCCGTACAGCAGCCCCACTGCGATGACAAACAGCGCCGAACCAAACAGATTCAGAATCACGTAATGCATGGACGCGGCAACGCGGGCGCGGCCACCGCCGAACACCAGCAAGGCGTAGGAGGCGATCAGTAGAATTTCAAAAAACACGAACAGGTTGAACAGATCGCCGGTAAGGAAAGCGCCATTCAGGCCCATCAACTGGAACTGCATCAGGCCATGGAAATTCTGCCCGGTGCGATCCGTGCCGGCGCTCATGGCGAGGATCACGGGAATCGCCAGCACTGCCGTAATCACCAGCATCAGCGCACTGAGGCGATCCACCACCAGCACAATGCCAAACGGCGCCACCCAGTTGCCCAGAACATAGACCTGGGTGCCCGCCTCGGTCACGCGCAACAACAGCAGCACTGACACCAGTAACAACACCAGGCTGGCGACCAGATTCACCGGGCGTTTCCAGGCCAGCCGCGCGCCACTGAACAGCAGCAGTACGGCGCCGGTAAACAGCGGCAACAGTATCGGCAGAATCAACAGATGCTGGCTCATGGTCGCGGCTCCCCGTCTGTCTCTGCAGACGCGGGGGTCGGCGGCATCGGCACCGCACGCTTGGACAAGCCCTGCTCTGCCACACCATGGTCACGCTCGTTGACACGGTCATCCACGTAATCGTGTTCCAGCGTCTTGCGGCCCCGGATGATCAGAATCACCACATAGGCAGTCATGGCGAAACCGATCACGATGGCGGTCAGCACCAGCGCCTGGGGCAGCGGGTCCGCGTGGGTCTCGGCGCGGCCAATCACGGCCGGTGCTTCCGTCGCCAGACGTCCCATGGAAAACAGGAACAGGTTCACCGCATAGCCGAGCATCATCAGCCCCATCACCACGGGGAAGGTGCGCGCACGCAACATCAGATAAATACCGCAAGCGGTCAGCACGCCGATACTCACGGCCATCAACAGTTCCATCAGTGACTGGCCTCCGTGGATTTGGGCACGGCGCTGATACTGCCGAGCTTGCCGATGATCAGCAGCGTCGCCGACACCACTACCAGATACACACCCAGATCAAACAACATGGCCGTCGCCAGCTCCACATCACCAATCAGCGGCACATGCACATGGGTATGCGCCGAGGTCAGGAACGGATAGCCGAACACCCAACTGCCCACGCCTGTCGCCAGGGCCAGCAACAGACCGCTGGCCAGCACCGGGTGATAGCGCATACGCATGCGATCCTGGGTCCAGTTCACGCCATTGCCGACAAACTGCAGGATCAGCGCCACAGCAGTGATCAGCCCGGCGATAAAACCACCGCCCGGCAGGTTGTGGCCACGCAGGAAAATGTACAGCGCTACCGCCAATGCAATCGGCAGCATCGGGCGCGACACCACGGTCATGATCATCGGGTGCGGGTTGATCAACTGGCCGGGCGGGCGGCCCGGCGCGTCAATACGCAGGCCATCCAGCAGGGAATAGATACCGATTGCCGCCAGCGCCAGCACGGTAATTTCACCAAAGGTATCGAAGCCCCGGAAATCCACCAGGATCACGTTCACCACATTGGTGCCGCCACCGCCGGGCACGCTTTGTTCCAGGAAGAAACCGGAAATGCTCTCCAGCGGACGGGTCATCACCGCCCAGGCCAGGGCCGCAACACCGGCACCTACAACACTGGCAATGCCCGCGTCGCGAATCAGTCGCCCGCGGCTGGAACGGTTACCGGCGTACTGGGGCAGGAAGTACAGCGCCAGCATCAGGAATACGATGGTGACGATTTCCACCGAAATCTGGGTCAGCGCCAGATCCGGTGCCGAGAAGCGGGCAAAGGCCAGCGCCACCATCAGCCCCACCGCCGACAACTGCACCAGTGCCGCGAGACGATAATGGTGGGTCATCACCGTACCGATCGCCGACGCGCACAGGATAAACACACCCACTGCTGTCACCGGGTCCACCGGCATCAGCGCACGGCTGCCGGTCCAGTGCGGCCAGGCCCACAGGGCTGACGCGGGCAGCAGGAACGCCATCATCAACAGCAGCAACATATAGCGCTGCAGCGAGCCGTTCACGACGCTGTTGGCCAGCCGACCGCTGACCCGGCCCAGCCCCTGTATCGCCGCCTCGAACACAAAACGCACATCCCGCAACGGTAACCGCTCGTGCCAGGCATGCAGACGGCGGCGGAAATGATAGATGACCAGCCCCAGCACCATGGCCACCAGGCTCATCTGCAACGCCGTATCAAAGCCATGCCAGATCACCAGATCGAAGGCCGGCGCGGGCTCACCCAGCGTGGCCGTGGCCGCCACCGACAGCAGGCCGCCGACCATGAACATCGGCACAATGCCAACCGCCAGACACAACACCACCAGCACTTCCACCGGCACGCGCATATAGCGCGGCGGCTCATGGGGCGCTTTCTTCTCCAGCCAGTTTGGCGTGGCACGGAAGAACACATCGCGAATAAAACGCAGCGAGTAGGCAATGGAGAAACCGCCCGCAATCACCGCAATAACCGGCACCAGCAGATGCCAGGTGCCGAATACCCGCGCCTGCACCGTCTCGGCGAAAAACATTTCCTTGCTCAGGAAGCCGTTCAGCAACGGCACCCCCGCCATGGCACCGGCGGCAATGGTCGCCAGCACAGCGGTATAGGGCAGGTAGCGACGCAGCCCACCGAGCAGGCGCATATCCCGGGTGCCGGTTTCATGATCGATAATGCCCGCCGCCATAAACAGCGATGCCTTGAAGGTGGCATGGTTGACGATATGGAACAGCGCCGCCACCGTCGCCATGGGCGTATTCAGGCCGAACAGCAAGGTGATCAGGCCCAGATGGCTGATGGTGGAGAACGCCAGCAGGCCCTTGAGATCGTGGCGGAACATGGCGGTCATGGCGCCCAGCAGCAAGGTTGCCAGGCCGACCCCGGTGACCAGCAGGCCCCACATTTCCGTACCTGCGAGGGCCGGATGGAAGCGCGCCAGCAGAAACACCCCGGCCTTGACCATGGTGGCCGAGTGCAGATACGCCGATACCGGCGTCGGCGCCGACATGGCGTGGGGCAGCCAGAAATGGAACGGGAATTGCGCGGACTTGGTGAACGCCCCCAGCAACACCAGCACCAGCACCAGCGGATACAGCGCGTGGGCCCGGATCTGGTCACCCGCCGCCAGCACATCGCCCAGGGCGTAGCTGCCAACGATATGCCCGAGCAGCAACATGCCCGCCAACAGCGCCAGGCCGCCAGCGCCAGTCACCGCCAGCGCCATGCGCGCGCCCTTGCGTGCGCCGGAATCCTGATACCAGTAACCGATCAACAGGAAGGAGCTGATACTGGTCAGCTCCCAGAACAGCACCAGCAACAGCAGATTGTCCGAGAGCACCACGCCCAGCATGGCGCCCATGAACAGCAGCAACAGCGCGAAAAAGCGCCCGCCGCTATCGTTCTTGTCCAGGTAATAGTGGGCGTAAAGAATGACCAGCACGCCGATGCCCAGAATCAGCAGGGCGAACAGCCATGACAGGCCATCAACGCGCAGCGCCAGCGCCAGACCAAGCTGGCCGAGCCAGGGCAACTCGAACTGCAGCACCTGCCCCGCCAGAATCGCCGGTGCTGTACCCAGCAACAGCGCCAGGGCCACCAGCACCGGCAAGACAGTGAGCCCCGCACACCAGGCACGACCAAGCCGTGCGGCCATCAGCGGCAAGCAGGCGCCCAGCAGGGGCAGTAACAGGATCCAGAGGATGTTCAACATACTTTCCCGGTGGCTGATGCCCAGCAGCATGTGTCCAGCAACACATGCCAGCAAAATGTGTCCGGTGAAAGGTGCCCGGTGACGAATATCCGGCCGCCCGTCATGGTGTCGGGCACAACTTGTGTGCGCCTTCTTATATTGAGTAGCCCATTGCCGCCCCGACGTCGCGCAGTATGCCACGCGAACAATTCAGCGCAAGGGACAAAACGCCGCACGGGAGAAAACCTTGCGCGTCGTCAATATAATTTCTGAAAAAACAAGCTATTTCCTGTACTTAGGTACACCATCAGGGTTTGCCAACAGATTAGACTTTTGGGTAGCATGTTGCTCCGGCTGCCGTCGAAGCGGTACCGATTCGCCCGCTCTGTGACTGGACCAAGGCCTGACGCCTCGCGGTAAACCACCAGTCAACGATGCCAATCAAGGAGTGAGACAGTCAGCCTGTTGCTGATGCTCGGAATCTGATCCTATGCTGCTTGCCGTTCTATCGGGTTTCCTGTTCGCCTGCATCGCCCCTGTGATCCACGGCGCGCGACCGCTGGCAAAGTCCTATTACGGGGCTGGCTGGGTCCTCGCCGCGTTACCGGCGGTGCTGTTCCTGTGGTTCGCCAGCCACCTGCGCGCGGTCGGGCTCGACGGCGAGGTGATACTCGACAGCTGGACCTGGATTCCCAGCCTGGGCATCAGCCTGTCCTTCCGGCTGGATGGCCTGTCGCTCTTGTTTGCCCTGCTGATTTCCGGCATCGGCTTTTTCATCATTGCCTATGCCGGGCGCTACCTCGAAGGCCACAAGGATCAGGCGCGGCTGTATGTGCTGCTGCTGTGCTTCATGGCGTCCATGCTGGGCCTGGTGCTCTCGGACAACCTGATCAGCCTGTTCGTATTCTGGGAACTGACCAGCATCACCTCCTATCTGCTGGTGGGTTTCAGCCACGAGGACAAGTCGTCACGGCTGTCCGCACGCCAGGGGCTGTTCGTCACCATGGGCGGCGGGCTGGCCCTGCTGGCCGGCTTTGTCATGTTGGGTATGGCCGGTGGCAGCTATGAACTCTCCGAGCTGCTGAGCCAGCGCGAGCTGCTGCACGACCACGCGTTCTATGCGCCGATGCTGATCCTGATCGTGATCGGCGCCTTCTCCAAATCCGCCCAGTTTCCGTTCCACTTCTGGTTGCCCAATGCCATGGCAGCGCCCACACCCGTGTCGGCGTATCTGCATTCAGCCACCATGGTCAAGGCCGGCGTCTACCTGCTGGCCCGCCTGAACCCCGGCCTCGGCGGCACCGAACTGTGGACCATGATTCTCGGGCTGGTGGGCGCCTTCACCATGTTTATCGGCGTCTTTCTGGCGGTACGCAGCACCGGCATCAAGAAAGTACTGGCCTACTCCACGGTGATGGCGCTGGGCACCCTGACCATGTTGATCGGCATCGGCACGCCCACCGCCATCACGGCGGCCATGGCGTTCCTGCTGGCGCACTCCCTGTATAAAGGTGCGCTGTTCCTGGTCGCCGGGATCATCGGCCACAGCACCGGCAGCAAGGATTTCATGCATACCGGCGGCTTCCGCAGCGCCATGCCGGTGACCGCACTGTTTGCCGGCGTCGCCGCGCTGTCGCTGGGTGGCATCATTCCCCTGTTCGGCTTTGTCGCCAAGGAACTGATGCTGGAAGCCGTGCTGGATGCGCCCCTGTTCAGCGCCGTGCTGTCCACGCTGGCGGTGGCGTCGGCGATTCTCGGTGTCACCGTCGCAGCCATCGTCGGTATCCGGCCCTGGTACGGCCGCCTGGCCGAGACCAAAGTGACGCCCCACGAAGCCCCCCCTGCCATGCTGGCCGGGCCAGTGGTACTGGCCAGCTTGAGTCTGCTGCTGGGCTTGTCCGCGCCGCTGGTACAACAGTGGCTGCTGGGCTCCGCCATCACCGCCGTCTACGGCGCGCCGGTCGAAAAAACCCTGTCGCTGTGGCATGGCTTTAACCTGCCACTGCTGATCAGCGCGGTCAGCCTGGTCGCCGGCCTGCTGTTGTTCGCAGTGTGGCAGGGCTTCCGCCGCGCCACTCGCTTTACCGATGTGCTGGCGAAAATCGGGCCGGAGCAATGGTATGAGCGCGCCATGGTCGCCATTACCCATGTCTCGGCCTGGCAGACACGCATGCTGCAGACCGGCTACCTGCGTTATTACCTTATGGTGGTCCTGAGCAGCATGGTGGCGCTGGTGCTCAGCCAGATGTGGACCTACCGCGACAGCATCAACCTGCTGATTGATTTCAGCGATCTGCGTTTCTATGAAGTGGTGGTCGCCGCCGTACTCGCCTCCTCGGTATTGATGGCCGCCATCACCTCATCGCGACTGAGTGCCGTGGCGGCCCTCGGCGCCATCGGTTTCACCGTCGCATTGCTGTATCTGCTGTTCAGCGCGCCGGACCTGTCCATTACCCAGGTGCTGGTCGAAACCCTCACCGTGATCCTGCTGGTGCTGGTGCTGTTCCGCCTGCCGGGCTTCGTCAAGTTGTCGCCGACCCACCTGCGGCTGCGCGACGCCGGGCTGGCCGTCATCGTCGGCGCCACCATGACGCTGTTGTTGCTGAGCGTGAACGGCACCCAGTATTTCGACAGTATTTCGGAATACTTCATCGCCGAAAGCGCGCCATCGGCCTATGGCCGCAATATCGTCAACGTCATTCTGGTGGACTTCCGCACCCTGGATACCCTGGGTGAAATCTTTGTGCTGGCGCTGGCCGCCACCGGCGTACTGGCCATGATCCGGTTCCGTGCGGAGGACAAAGACCTGTGAACAACATGATGTCACTGGTGCTGCGCACCACGGGTTATTTCCTGCTGCCACTGCTGCTGATCTTTTCGGTATTCCTGCTGCTGCGCGGCCACGACGAGCCCGGCGGTGGTTTTATTGCCGGCCTGGTGGCGGCGGCGGCGGTGTGTCTGCATCTGTTCTTTACCGACATTGCCGCCACCCGCCGGTTGCTGCATATCGATCCACGGGATCTGCTCGGCTGGGGCCTGACCCTGGCGACCCTGTCCGGCATCCCCGCCGTGTTCATGGGCGACCCGTTCTTTACCTCCCAATGGGTCGAGATGACGCTGCCGATTCTCGGCGAGACCAAAGTCGGCACCCCGCTGCTGTTCGATATCGGCGTCTATGCGGTGGTGGTGGGCTCGGTGCTCGCCATCGTGCTGTCGCTGGCGGAGGCAGAAGAATGAACAGGATTCTGGTGCCGACAACCAGGAGGGTTCCATGGGAACACTGATGGCGTTTCTGGTGGGCGGGCTGTATGCCGCCGCCATCTACATGATCATGCGCCGCTCCATCGTCAAGCTGGTGATCGGTCTGGTGCTGCTGTCCAACGCGGCCAACCTGCTGATCTTCACCTCTGCCGGCATGACCCGTGAAGCACCGCCGCTGATTCCCCTCGGCGCGCTGCAACCGGACGGCGTTGTCGCCGACCCGCTGGCCCAGGCTTTGATCCTGACGGCCATCGTGATCGGCTTCGGGGTACTGGCCTTTGCCGTAGTACTGATCCACCGCGCCTATGAAGTCGTGAAGGCGGACGACATGGACCAGATGAAGGACACTGACACCTGATGGGCCACACCTCTGTATTGCTGGCGCTGCCAATCATCATTCCCCTGCTCAGTGGCGCCCTGTCACTGATCTACTGGCGCTCGCGCAAGGCCCAGCGGATCATCGGCGTGCTCGGCACCACCGCATTGCTGGTGCTCTCCGGCATGCTGGTGGCGGAAGTCTGGCAGCACGGCATCATCGTCATGCACATGGGCGGCTGGCAGGCACCATTCGGTATTGTGCTGGTGTCCGACATGCTGGCCGCCTCCATGGTCTTCATGACCGGCATCAGCGCCGTTACCACGGCGTTCTATGCACTGGGCTCGGTCAGCAAGCGCCATGAACACTTTGGTTTCTATCCGCTGATGCACCTGCTGCTGGCGGGCGTCAACGGCGCCTTCCTCACCGGCGACATGTTCAACCTCTACGTCTGGTTCGAGGTCATGCTGGTGGCCTCCTTCGCCCTGCTGATCCTCGGCGGCGAGCGAGCACAGATGGAAGGCGCGATCAAATACGTGGCCCTGAACCTGGTGTCCTCCGCCATCCTGCTGTCGGCCATCGGTCTGCTCTACGGCCTCACCGGCACGCTGAATATGGCGGATCTGGGCTACAAGATCGGCCAGCTGGAAGACGACGCCATGATCAGCGTGGTCGCCATGCTGTTCCTGGTGGCGTTCGGCATCAAGGCCGCCGCCTTCCCGCTGTTCTTCTGGTTGCCGGCCTCCTATCACACGCCCCGGGTGGCGGTGTCCGCCCTGTTCGCCGGCCTGCTGACCAAGGTCGGGGTCTATGCCCTGTTCCGGGTATTCACCGTGATCTTCCCGTTCGAGGACACCTTTGCCCAGTCGTTGCTGGTGTGGATCGCCGCGCTGACCATGGTCACCGGGGTGCTGGGCGCGGCGGCGCAGTTCGAGTTCCGGCGTATCCTCTCGTTCCACATCGTCAGCCAGATCGGCTATATGCTGATGGGGCTGGCCCTGTACTCGCCGCTGGCGATTGCCGGGGGCATCTACTTTATTGCCCACAATATCGTTGCCAAGTCCGGGCTATTCCTGATCAGCGGCCTGGTGTATCGCTTCAAGGGCAGCTATGAGTTGAAAGAACTGGGTGGCGTCTATCGGCAGTACCCGATACTGGCTCTGATGTTCCTGATCTGTGCCTTCTCACTGGCAGGCCTGCCGCCGCTGTCCGGGTTCTTTGCCAAGTTCCTGGTCATCCGCGCAGGTGTTGAAGCCCACGCCTGGTGGCTGGTGGCCACCGCATTGGCGGTCGGCTTCATGACCCTGTATTCCATGGTCAAGATCTGGGCAGAGGTGTTCTGGAAGGAACAGGAAGTCTGCCATATCAAGCCACCGCGCAAATACCGCGGCGGCACCCGTATCATGTATGCGACAGTGATTGGTCTGGCCCTGCTGACCATCGCCATGGGGCTGGCCATGGAGCCGCTGTTCCTGATTGCGCAGATGGCGGCGGAACAGTTGCTGAATCCGGCCGGTTATATTGAGGCTGTTCTCGGAGAAACGGGTCTGGGCGCCAGAGAGGGAGCCACACCATGAACGGTCTGACCTGGAACATCATGCTGGCACTGATCTGGGTGGGCATGACCGGCAACTTCACCGGTTCCGGCATGGCGATCGGTTTTCTGCTGGGCTATCTGCTGCTGGGCGTGACCCTGCGTGATGTGCCGCGCTTCTCCGGCTATATCCGCAAGGTGCCCAGGGTGGTGCGGTTCGTGTTCTTCTTCCTGCGCGAACTGGTCGTCTCCAATCTGCGCGTGGCCTACGACGTGCTGACCCCCACGGACTACATGCGCCCCGGCGTGATTGCCGTGCCGCTGGATGCCCACACGGATGGCGAGATCACCCTGCTGGCCAACATGATTTCCCTGACGCCGGGCAGCCTGAGCCTGGATGTGTCCACCGACCGGCGCGTGCTGTACGTGCACATGATGTATCTGGACGACCCGGAGCAGGCACGGGAGCAGATCAAATACTTCGAGTCACGACTGCTGGAGTTACTGCGATGATCGATATCGTCCTGTGGATCAGCCTGGCGATCATGTGCATTGCACTGGTGGTGACCTTTATCCGGCTGGTGCTCGGCCCGACGCTGCCGGACAGAGTGGTGATGCTGGAACTGATGGCCCTGTTGAGCGTGGCCTTCATCGGCCTCTACTCAATCAAATCCGGCCATAGCGCCTTTCTGGATGTGGCCCTGGTGCTGGCGCTCACTGCGTTCCTGGCCGCCATCGGCTTTGCCCGCTACCTTGAAAAAGGGGGGCTGCACGATGACGACTGATTACGTCACCTTCGGTCTGGAACTGGCCACTGCCGTCTTCATGCTGGTCGGCGCGCTGTTCATGCTGCTGGCCGGGCTCGGCGCATTACGCATGCCCGATCTGCTGATGCGCATGCATGCCACCACCAAGGCCGGCGCGCTCGGCTCCGGCGTCATCATGGTGGCGGTGGCGATTCATTTCGGCGAGGCCGGTGTGACCACCCGCGCGGTGGCCATTACCCTGTTCATCATGCTGACGTCGCCGGTGGCGGCCCATGTGATTGCCCGCGCCGGCTATTTTACCGGCACGCCCATGTGGTCCCGGATCGTGCGCGACGAACTGAAAGGCAAATACGACCGCGATAATCACACACTGGATACGCCGCCCCGCTACAAGCTGAAAGCCACAGCGGACGAGAGTACGGCACCGGCCCCTGACGCGCCTTCCGAAAGCCAGCCAGAAAAGCAAAAACCGGACGACAGCACACCCTGACATCTGCATCAACACACGGGGCCTGACACCAGGGAGGACACCATGACAGCTTTGGCCTGGTTGCTGGCAATACTGCTCTGGCTCAGCGCCGCCGGCTGTCTGTTGCACCCCCGCCGACGCACTGCCATCTTCCTGCTGCAAGCCTTCTTTGCGCTACTGGCCCTGAGCTGGTGGCACATGGGCCTGGGCTGGCTGGGCCTCGCCGAACTGATCATCGGCACCGGCCTGATCGGCGTCCTGTGCCATCGCAGCACCCGCTGGCTCAGCGCGCAGCCCGTTGACGACGCAGGGCAGCCATCATGATCTTCACCGACATGCCCCCGGACGCACGGGTATGGCTGATCGCCGGCGCCGGCCTGGTGCTGATCGGCCTGACCGGGTTTCTGCTGACCCGGGATCTGGTGCGCCGCTTGCTCGCGTTTCACATTACCGGCAGCGCGGCCCTGCTGCTGGTGCTTGCCCTGGCGGGCGGGCATGACAGCCCGGTACCCGCGTTACTGGTGTTCACCGGCATGCTGGTGGGCCTGGGCGCTACACTGCTGGCGCTGTGGCTGCTGCGGCGCGGGCAGCAGCTCGCCCCCCATGCCGACGCAGATCCGGGGCCATGATCCAGATGCTGCTCACCGGCCACCTCTGGTTGATCCTGCTGCCGCTACTGGCCGCCCTGGCCAGTGTACCACTGGCCCGTTCCCGCACCCTGCTGCCCTGGGGCCAGGGCCTGCTGCTGCTCGGCTGGAATGCCCTGGTGTTGTGGCTCTGGCAGGGCGGCGTCCCCGACACCCCTGCCACCATCACCCTGGGCGCCTCACTCGTCTGGACCCTCCAGACCGATGGCCCGGCATTGATCATGGCCCTGCTCACCACCTGGGTCGGCACCGCCACACTGGTGCACACCGGCCTGCATCGGCGGGCCGCTGCCATGTCTGCCAAAGAGGCCACGCCAGCCGCCTTCTGGCCCATGGCCTGGCTGTTGCTGGCGACGCTCAATGTGATCTGGCTCGGCGCCGACCTGCTGACGCTGTATATCGGCGTGGAAGCCCTGGGGCTGGTGGCGGTCGCCATGATCGCCCTGAACAACAAGACAGAGGCTGTGCAGGCCGCGCTGCGTTACCTGTTTGCCACGCTGCTCGGCTCGCTGGCCTATCTGGTGGGCGCCGGGCTGCTGTTCGGCCACTACGGCACGCTGGCGCTGGCCACGCTGGCCGCAGAGGTCACCGCCAATGGCCCCACGGCCGCCGGGTTCGGGCTGATGCTCGCCGGGCTGGCATTGAAAGCCGCCGTATTCCCGCTCCACGGCTGGCTGCCCGCGGCCCATGCCAGCGCGCTGTTGCCGGTGAGCGTGTTGCACGCCGCACTGGTGATCAAGGCCTCGGTGTTCGTGATGCTGCGCCACTGGCTGGCCTTTGCCCCGGTATTCGCCGATACCCTGCTGCCGCTGCTGGTCGGCGGCCTCGGGGCCACCGCGATCCTCTGGGGCAGCATCATGGCCCTGCAACAGACACGCCTGAAAATGCTGATTGCCTGGTCCACGGTGGCCCAGACCGGCTATCTGCTGATCGGCTTTCCCCTGCTGCTCACCGACGATGCCGCCCTGCAACAGCTGGTGCTCCAGGGCATCCTCTACCAGATGGTGGCCCATGGCCTGGCCAAGGCGGCACTGTTCATGGCCGCCGGCCAGCTTGTCACCGCCACCGGCAGTGATCGCATTGATCAACTCACCGGCACCGGCCGCCACCTGCCGCTGACCTTGCTCACCATCGGCCTGGCGGGTGTCAGCCTGATGGGCATGCCGCCGAGCGCAGGCTTTGTGGCCAAATGGCTGCTGGCGTCCGGCGCCATCGGCAGCGGCCAGGTGATCTGGCTGGTGGTGCTGCTGGCCGGGGGACTGCTCAGCGCCACGTATATCCTGCGACTGCTGCGGCAGGCGTTTCGTGAGGGCCCGGAGCAGGATGTGTTTCACCATCCGTCACGGGTCGAAAAAATCACCGCCTTTATGCTCGCGCTGATGACGCTGCTGCTCGGCCTGATGGCCATTCCGCTGCTGTCACTGATTGATCTGCCCACGGCAGTCCAGGCTGGGGGGATCGCGCCATGAGCTGGACCAGCTGGATGCCCATCCTGGTACTGCTGAGTTCGCTGGTCACCGCGCTGATCATCTTCTGCCTGCCGGAAAACCGCCACGCCACCCGCGGCCTGCTGAACCTGGCCGGTGCCGTGATCAAGATCCTGCTGGTGACGGTGATGATCGTCGGCGTCGAGCAGGGCATGACCTTCGAGGCACGCTATACGGTGCTGCCCGGGGTCGACTTCATTCTGCGCGCCGACGGCATGGCCATGTTCTTCGCCGGGCTGTCCTCGGTGCTGTGGTTGTTCACCACCCTGTATGCCATCGGCTATCTGGAAAACTCCCCCAACCGCAGCCGCTTTTTCGGCTTTTTCAGCCTTTGCGTCACCAGCACCATGGGCATTGCCCTAGCCGGCAATCTGTTCACCTTCCTGCTGTTCTATGAGCTGCTGACCTTGTCCACCTGGCCACTGGTAGTCCATCGCGGCACCGAGAAAGCCCTGGCCGCCGGGCGCACTTATCTGATTTACACCCTGACCGGCGGCGCCGTATTGCTCGGCGGGGTGCTCTGGCTTTACGGGCTGGTGGGCGATGTGGAATTCCGCGAAGGCGGCATGCTGCGCGACATGCCCGAGGCCCTGCATGGCCAGTTTGCGCTGATCTTTGCCGTGCTGATGGTGGGCCTGGCGGTCAAGGCCGCCATGGTGCCACTGCATGGCTGGCTGCCGCTGGCCATGGTGGCCCCGGCGCCGGTGAGCGCGCTGCTGCATGCGGTGGCGGTGGTCAAGGCCGGGGCCTTCGGCATCATCCGGGTGGTGTATGACCTGTTCGGGATCGAGTTTGCCGCCAGCCTGAACCTGCTGTGGCCGCTGGGCATGATGGCCGCCATCACCATTCTCTACGCCTCGCTGCGCGCCCTCGCACAGACTCAGCTGAAACGACGGCTGGCCTATTCCACCATCAGCCAGGTGTCCTACATCGTGCTCGGCATCAGCCTGTTCGGGCCCGTCGGCACCATTGGTGCGCTGGTGCATCTGCTGCATCAGGGCTTCATGAAAATCACCCTGTTCTTCTGCGCCGGGAATTACGCCGAGACCCTCGGCATCCACGACATCAAGGATCTCGACGGCGCCGGCAAGCGCATGCCACTGACCAGCGCCGCCTTTACCCTGGGCGCCTTCGGCATGATCGGTGCGCCGCCGCTGGCGGGCTTTATCAGCAAATGGTATCTGGGGGTCGGCGCGGTCAATGCGGGCATGACCTGGGCCCTGTGGGTGCTGATCGCCAGCAGCCTGCTCAATGCCCTGTACTTCCTGCCCATTGTCCACCGGCTGTGGTTCCGCCCCCGGGCAGTTGCCGGCTGGCCGGAGGAGCAACGCCTCAGCCAGCGCTTCGAAACCAGCGGCTGGCTGCTGTGGCCCACCGTAGCCACCGCGCTGTTCATCATTGCCGCCGGGGTGTTTGCCGGGATGCCGTTCAGCCCGCTGTCCTGGGCGCAGCTGGTGGCCGCCGGGGAGTACTTGTGATGGGTGCTTCAATGGGTACCGCAATGAGCGCGGCAATGAGCGCCAACTGGCTGCTGCTCCTGGCGCCGCTGACACCCCTGTTGCTGGCCGGGCTCTGGTGCCTGCAAGGTTACCGCGACAGCACGGCGACACCGGAGCGCCGCAGCGCACCGCCCCCCGCCGCCTTACCCTGGCTGGCCGCCCTGGCGCCCGTGCCGGCATTGTTGATCGCACTCTTTGGCAGCCCCGGCACACACCTGATACTCGAGCCGGTGCTGCTGGGCAATCTCTGGGTGCTGGATGATGTCAGCCGCGCGCTGCTGGGGATGACCGCCCTGCTGTGGCTGATCAGCGGACTCTACGCGCAGCATTACCGCGCAACCCGCTCCGACACACAGCCGAATACAAGCCAGCACAACACCGCCTTCTGGCTGTGCTGGCTGCTGGCCCTGGCCGGCAACCTGGGCCTGATCCTGTGCCGGGACATCGCCGGCTTTTACAGCTGTTTTGCCCTGATGACGTTTGCGGGCTACGGCCTGGTGGTGCACAGCGGCAGCGCGGCGGCGAAACGGGCCGGGCGCATTTATCTGATCATGGCGGTGCCTGGCGAGATGCTGATTCTCAGCGGGCTGGTGCTGGCCGCCAGCGTGGCGGCATCGCCAGTACTCCATGCCCTGCCGCCCGCCATTGCCGATCACCCCTGGGGCAGCGGCATTGCCGCGCTACTGTGGGCGGGCTTTGGCATCAAGGCCGGGCTGGCCTTCCTGCACATGTGGTTGCCCCTCGCG
Organism: Alcanivorax sp.; assembly: GCA_022565695.1. Lineage (GTDB taxonomy): Bacteria > Pseudomonadota > Gammaproteobacteria > Pseudomonadales > Alcanivoracaceae > Isoalcanivorax. Next base: position 155,445 of record JAIUME010000005.1, read on the forward strand.
CACCCGGTCGCCCCGACACCGGCCAGCGCGGTGCTCAGCGGCGCCATGATCAAGGCGGGCCTGCTTGGCTGGATACTGGTGCTGCCGCTGGGGCTCGCCCCGGTGCCCTGGGCCACACTGGCCATGACCGGCGCGCTGATCGCCGCCATCGGTGGCGCATTGATCGGCGTAACCCAGCGCGCCCCGAAAACCGTGCTGGCCTACTCCAGCATCAGCCAGATGGGCATCATCACCAGCATGCTCGCCACCGGGCTGATGCAACCGGCACTGTGGCCGGCGCTGGCGCCGGTGGTGGTGCTGTATGCCGTGCATCATGGCCTCGCCAAAGGCGCCCTGTTCCTCGGCGTCAGCGGGCTGACAGGGCGGGCACGGCTGTGGCTGTGGTTGCCCGCACTGAGCCTGGCGGGCTTGCCCCTGACCACCGGCGCCGCCGCCAAGGTGGCGATGAAGGAGGTGCTCTACGACGCCAGCTATCCGGGCCTGATCCTGCTGTTGAGCCTGGCGGCCGTCGGCACGACGTTACTGATGGTGCGTTTCATGTATTGCCTGCGCCAGACGCAACAGGCGGCAGACAACACCGCCACACCGGACAGCGGATCACGGGCCCTCGCGGTGCTCACTGGCCTGGCGATACTCGTCAGCCTGATCGGCCTGCCGTGGCTGACCGCCGGCACCGTCGCCGACACCTTCACGCAACGCTGGCCCGGCGCCGCTGATGCGGTGCAACTGCTCTGGCCGGTGGCGGCCGGCCTGGTACTCGGTGGGCTAGTGGGGGGTGGGCTGGCTAGCCGGTTTGCAGGCCGGTTTACGGCAAGAGGCCTGGCCATCCCTGCCGGCGATCTGATCGTCCTGGCCGAGAAAGCTGCAGCGGGGGTGGCAACACTCTGGCAACGACGGCCCGGGCGCACCTGGCGCTGGGAAACCCTGGTGCAGACAGAAGGCCGCTGGCTGGCCCGGATCGGCCAACGCATCGCGCAACTGGACCGCCGTATCAGCGGTCAGGCCGGGGGGCTGTTTGTGGTGCTGGCCATCGCCATCATGCTACTTGCCAGCGCGGCCTGACGACACGCCTTCCAGATGCTGAAAGATCAACTGCGGGCTGCGCCGGCCCTGCCAGACATTCACTTCCAGACGGTAGATGCCACGCACTTTGCGTAACGGCTTTGGCAGCGCTGCAAGATCGGCATTGAAATGAATCCCGTCGATGATGCCGCCCGTGGCGGGCAAGCCCAAAGTGAGCTTCAGATGCCGCTCACCGACAATGCGGTGCTCGATCACCTCGAACTCCCCATCGAAACTCGGCGCCGGAAACCCCTGCCCCCACGGGAACGCATGGCTGAGCAATTCCGCATGGCGGATATGCAACTCGTCGTCCGCCAGCGCGCCGTCGGTTTCCAGCACTTCATCGAACAGGCCCGGCTCCGCCATGTCATCCACCGCCTGTTCAAACGCGCGGGCAAAATCATCCAGGCGCTCGGTGGCCAGCGTCATGCCCGCCGCCATCGCATGCCCGCCGAAACGGTGCAGCAGCCCCGGATTGGCCGTCGCCACCCGATCCAGCACATCACGCAGGTGCAGCCCCGGAATGGAACGCCCCGACCCTTTCAGGAGCCCGGCTTCCTGTGCCGGGGCAAACGCCACCACCGGACGATGCGTCGCTTCCTTGACCCGCGACGCCAGAATGCCCACCACCCCTTCATGCCAGAGTGCATCATGCAGACACAGCGCCTTCGGCAAGGTGCTGCTGCGCTCACGCAGCGAGTGCACATAGGCCATGGCCGCATCCCGCATGCCCTGCTCGATGCCGCGCCGTTCGCGATTGATGGTGTCCAGCTCAGTGGCCAGGGTCAGCGCCCGGTCGGCGTCGTCACACAGCAGGCAGTTGATGCCCAGCGCCATATCATCCAGACGGCCCGCCGCATTCAGGCGCGGTCCCACGGCAAACCCCAGATCCGCCGCCACCGCCCGTGCCGGGTCACGCCGCCCGACTTCCAGCAGCGCGGTAATACCGGGCACACACTGGCCGGCACGAATACGCCGCAAGCCCTGCTCCACCAGCGCACGATTGACCTGATCCAGCGGCACCACGTCCGCCACCGTGCCCAGCGCCACCAGATCCAGCAGATCGGCCAGCGGCGCCTTGCCTGCCGCATCCCCCTGTTCGCGCAGGGCAGCCCGCAACGCCAGCAACAGATAGAAGGCCACACCGACACCGGCCAGATTATGGCCAACGTTAACGCCAGCACCGTCAGGCTGCAGACGCGGATTGACGATGGCATCCGCCGCCGGCAATTCAGCACCCGGCAAGTGATGGTCAGTAATCACCACCGCAATGCCCGCGGCCCGTGCAGCGGCCACGCCTTCGACACTGGCAATGCCGTTGTCCACGGTAATAATCAGATCCGGCGCGCCCTGGGCCACCGCCAGATCGACAATCGCCGGGGACAGGCCGTAACCGAACACGAAGCGATCCGGCACCAGAAAGCCGGGCATCTCGAAACCCAGCATCGGCAGGCCGCGCAACATCAGCGACGTGGCCGTGGCGCCGTCAGCGTCATAATCCCCGACGATCAAAATGCGGCCAGCGCGCTCACGCAGCTTGAGCAACAACGCCACCGCGTCAGCGATGCCCGGCAAGGTGTCCGGCGAGGGTAATTGCCTGAGGGACAAATCTGTCTGCTCGGGCGAACTAACACCACGCCCGGCAAGAATGCGCGCCAGCAGCGGCGGAATACCCGGCCAGTCGGGAACGGACGCCACGGTGCGGCGGCGAATCTGAGGCAGCATACTGCGAGAACCTTCACATCAGCGGAGCGACGCAGGCCAGCCTGCATGGGCAAGCACTGACCTGAATCGAATGCGCGGAGTATACCTCTTATGATCATTGCCGTTCAGACTCAGGGGTGAGACAGGCATGTTCAAGCCAGCGCCTTCAACCACAAGGTCCGCACTTCCGCCACCAATGCCTCACTACTGATCCCCGCCGGCGGCGCCAACACCGCCCCGTGAATCTGTGCCTCCAGCCCCTGCACCAACAACAGCGCCCTGGCCTGCGGATGCGGCCCACCCACGCCCAGACGCGTCAGCTGCTGCGCCACCGCCGCCGCCAACAAGTCTTCCAGCTGCCGAAACCGCACCACCGCATCCGGCGTACGCGGCGTCTGATCAAACAGCAACCGATGCATGGCCGGGTCCCGTTGATGCAACGCCACACTGGTATCGATCAGGCGTGTGAGCGTCTCCGGCAGATCCGGCGCATCCCGCAGCAACCCGGCAAACGTCTCCTGCAACACCTCGAAGGCTTCGGCAAGGTGCCGCTCCGCCAGCGCCATCAACAAGGCATCTTTATTGGGGAAGTACTGATACAGGGACCCGATGGAGACCCCGGCACGTTCCGCAATCCTGTTGGTGGTCGCCCCATAGCCCTCCTGCCCGAAAAGCTGAGTCGCGGCATCGAGGATGGCATCCCAGGTTGCCTGAGAACGGCGCTGTCTGGGCTTTTTACGGGGATTGGCGGCATTGGGCGGCATAGGCAGAACGCGAGTAGTGTTGGTGGCGAATAAATGTGAGCATTACTCACATACTAATTCAAGTCAAACCGGAGCACCCGCACACATGTCGCCGCAATCGTCGCAAAAACAGTATGACCACACCGACTACACCGCCTGCCTGCCCGCCCCATGGCGGCAACGCGCCACCGTCAGCCCGGTATCGACCTGGTGGCCGTGGCGAGACATGACCCTGCATATCGCCCGCGCCCCCAATCCGGATGCCCCGGTGCGCATACTGATCCTGCACGGCGCCGGCGGGCACTCCGGCGCCCTCTGGCCCGCCGCCGCGCTGGCCGCCGAAGTCGGCTGCGACGTGCTGGCACCGGACCTGCCCGGCTACGGCCAGACCCGCGTGCCCGACCCGGCCGCCGTGCGCTATCCGGACTGGGTCGACTGTGTTGCCGACCTGCTGCGTGCCGAAAGCGCCTCAGACCCGAGACCGATAGTGGTGGTAGGCGCCAGCATGGGCGGCTTGCTGGGCTACTCTGCTATTGCGCAGCTGGCGACTACCCACCCGGGCGGGACAGCAGCCCCCGTCGTCCATCTGGTCGCCACCTGCCTGCTGAACCCCGCCGACCCCGTCACCTGGCCCGCGCTCTCGCGCTGGGGCGGCGCTACCAGCCTGCGCCTGCTGCGCCCGCTGCTGCGACACCTGGGCCCGCACCTGAGACGCCTGCGCGTGCCCCTGCGCTGGCTGGTGCCCATGACCCGCATCGCCAACGACCCCCACCTGTCGCACCTGTGCAGCACCGACCCACGGGGCGGTGGCGGGCGCGTGGCCCTGGGCTTTCTCAGCAGCTTCCTGTTCTCACAGCCAGAAGTCGCCCCCGAGGATTTCCACGCCGTGCCCGTGACCCTGATTCACCCCGGCGACGATCACTGGACACCCGCCAGCATGAGCCTGCCCTTCTTCGAGCGCATCGCCGCCGAGAAGCACTACGTCATATTGGAGGGCGCCGGGCACTTCCCGGTGGAAGAACCCGGCATCAGCCAGATGCACCGCACGCTGCTGGAGATCTATCGGCGACACAGCACGCCCTGAGCGTGACTCCACAGAACCCCACAGAACCCCGCAGTCACAAAAACCACCCCAAGGGGGGTCAAAGTCGCCCCGCCCTTCCCTATACTTGGCGCCCCGGTATGTATTCGGCGAACCGGACACGCGCCGAAATGTGAGCAAACACTCACATGAATTACCGCACGCTTTTCGATTCAACGGGGAGGCAGGCGTCAGCAATTGCCCGCCCCGCCCCTCGACACCACGTGGAGAGCATCAACATGATCTACTCAGGCAAGGCCGTCAGTGCCCAGCTGCTGGACGACGGTATCGCCGAACTGAAGTTCGATCTTCAGGGCGAGTCCGTCAACAAATTCAACCGCGACACCATGGAAGACCTCGGCAAAGCCGTTGAGGCCCTGAAAGCCGACAGCAAGGTCAAAGGCGTTATCGTGACCTCCGGCAAAGAGGTGTTCATCGTCGGTGCGGACATCACCGAATTCACCGACATGTTCAAGCAGACCGAAGAAGAGATCGCGGGCTGGTGCATCAAGGCCAACCAGGTCTTCACCGCGTTTGAAGATCTGCCCGTGCCCACCGTCTGCGCCATCAACGGCATCGCCCTCGGCGGCGGCCTGGAAATGGCCCTGACCTGCGACTTCCGCGTGATGAGCAGCCAGGCCCAGGTTGGCCTGCCCGAAGTGAAGCTGGGCCTGTTCCCGGGCTTCGGCGGCACCGTGCGCATGCCACGCCTGATCGGCGTCGACAACGCCGTTGAGTGGATCGCCGCTGGCGGCCAGCACCGCGCCGACAAAGCCATCAAGGATGGTGTTGTGGATGCCGTGGTCGAGCCCGCTGTACTGCGCGACGCCGCCATCAACCTGGTCAAGGAATGCCTGGCCGGCAAGATCGATCACATGGCCAAGCGCAACGAGAAACTGGTTGCCCTGACCCTGCCCGCCATGGAAAACATGATGGCCTTCCAGACCTCCGGCGCCTTTGTGGCCCAGCAGGCTGGCAAGAACTACCCGGCCCCCATGGCCGCTGTGAACGTCATGCAGCAGCATGCCACCATGACCCGCGACAAGGCACTGGAAGCCGAAGCAAAAGGCTTCGCCAAAGTCGCCAAGACACCGCAAGCCACCGCACTGGTCGGCCTGTTCCTCGCCGACCAGGCCGTGAAGAAAACCAACGGCAAGTTCGTCAAGGCCGGTGCCGGTAATCTGAACCAGGCCGCCGTACTCGGCGCAGGCATCATGGGCGGCGGCATCGCCTACCAGAGCGCCTTCAAAGGCACGCCCATCATCATGAAGGACATCGCCGACAAGGCGCTGGACCTGGGCATGAACGAAGCCACCAAACTGCTGGCCAAGCGCGTCGACCGCAAGAAAATGGACGCCGCCAAGATGGGCAAGACCCTGTCCATGATTCGCCCGACCCTGAATTACGGCGACTTCGACAACGTCGATGTGGTCGTGGAAGCCGTGGTCGAGAACGCCAAGATCAAACAATCCGTACTGGCAGAAGCAGAAGGCAAACTGAAGGACGGCGCTATCCTGGCCTCCAACACCTCGACCATCTCCATCACCAGCCTGGCCACCGCCCTGAAGAAGCCGGAAAACTTTGCCGGTATGCACTTCTTCAACCCGGTGAGCATGATGCCGCTGGTGGAAGTGATCCGCGGTGAGAAGACCTCCGACACCACCGTTGCCACCCTGGTCAAATACGCCCAGAAAATCGGCAAGAACCCGATCGTGGTGAACGACTGCCCCGGCTTCCTGGTCAACCGCGTCCTGTTCCCCTACTTCGGCGGCTTCGGCATGCTGATGCGCGACGGCGCTGACTTCCAGGCCGTGGACAAGGTGATGGAGAAGTTCGGCTGGCCCATGGGCCCCGCCTACCTGATGGACGTGGTCGGCATCGACACCGGCGTACACGCTGCCCAGGTGATGGCTGAAGGCTTCCCCGAGCGCATGCAGTACGATTTCAAGGACGTCTCCACCGTCATGTTTGAAAACGAGCGCTACGGCCAGAAGAACGGCGCCGGGTTCTACAAGTACGAAGAAGACAAGAAAGGCAAGCCGAAGAAAGTCGTCGATGAGACCACTTACGAGCTGATCAAGCCGCACGTCGCAGAGCGCAAGGAATTCGACGCGGACGAAGTGATTGCCCGCATGATGATTCCGATGTGCACCGAGATCGTGCGCTGCCTGGAAGACAATATCGTTGGCTCCGCTGCCGAGGCCGATATGGCCATGATCTACGGCGTCGGTTTCCCCCCGTTCCGTGGCGGCCCGCTGCGCTACATTGATTCCATCGGTGCGAAAGAGTTCGTTGCACTGTGCGACAAGTACGCACACCTGGGTGGCATTTACGAAGCGCCGCAACTGCTGAAAGACATGGCCGCCAAAGGCCAGAGCTTCTTCGGCTAAGCACGGACACAGGAGAGAGAGAAATGAGTCTGAATCCCAAAGACGTAGTAATTGTAGATGCTGTCCGTAGCCCCATGGGTAAATCCCGCAACGGCCAGTACCGCCACGTTCGCGCAGAAAAGATTTCTGCCAACCTGATCAACGCCCTCAAGGCCCGCAACCCGAAATGGGACCCGGCCGAAACCGAAGACGTGATCTGGGGCTGCGTGAACCAGACCAAAGAACAGGGCATGAACATCGCCCGTAACATCGCCATCCTGGCGGACATGCCCCGCACCGTGGCAGCCCAGACCATCAACCGTCTGTGCGGCTCCTCCATGCAGGCCCTGCACATCGCTGCCCAGTCGATCATGACCGGCAACGGCGACGTGTTTGTGGTGGGCGGCGTCGAGCACATGGGCCATGTGGCCATGGACCACGGCGTTGACCTGAACCCGGAAGCCTCCAAGTACGTGGCCAAGGCCTCCAACATGATGGGCCTGACCGCCGAAATGCTCGGCCGCATGCACGGCATCAGCCGCCAGCAGCAGGACGAGTTCGGTGTGCGCTCCCACAAGAAAGCCTGGGAAGCCACCCTCGAAGGCCGCTGGAAGAACGAAATCGTGCCGATGGAAGGCCACGACGCCAACGGCTTCAAGGTGCTGTGCGAAATCGACGAAGTGATCCGCAAGGACACCACCCTCGAAGGCCTGCAGAGCCTGAAGCCCGTGTTTGACCCCCGCAACGGCACCGTGACCGCCGGCACCTCCTCCGCCCTGTCCGACGGTGCTTCCGCACTGCTGGTGATGAGCGCAGAACGTGCCCAGGCCCTCGGCCTGAAGCCCCGCGCCAAGATCCGCGCCATGGCCGTGGCCGGCTGCGACGCCGCCATCATGGGCTACGGCCCGGTACCGGCCACCCAGAAAGCCCTGGCCCGCGCCGGCCTGACCATGGACGACATCGACTACGTTGAGCTGAACGAAGCCTTTGCCGCCCAGTCACTGCCGGTGGCCAAGGACCTGAAGCTGCTGGACAAGATGGAAGAGAAGGTGAACCTGAACGGCGGCGCCATCGCCCTCGGCCACCCGCTGGGCTGCTCCGGTGCACGGATTACCGGCACCCTGCTCAACGTGATGGAATGGAAAGGTGGCACGCTTGGCCTGGCGACCATGTGTATTGGTCTTGGGCAGGGGATTGCTACGGTGATTGAGCGGGTTTGATGGTTTGAGCCTGTGAAGTCAGAACGGAAAAGCCCGGCGTTGCCGGGCTTTTTTGTGGGTTGCCGTAGGGGGTGCGTTCCTGCACCATTTCCAAATGAACGACGCTGTGGAGACAGACATGAACGCCGCAGACCTGGAAGCCCTCCGGCATGCTGCACTGACACTGCCCGAGAAAGAGCGCGCCAAACTGGCCGGTGACTTGGTCGCCAGTCTGGATGGCCCGGAAGATCGCAGTGCTGCCGAAGCCTGGGATATTGAGATATGCCGAAGAATCAATGAGATAGAGTCTGGCAGCGCAGAGTTGCTTGATGTCGAAGAGGTGCTGTCGAGAGCGCGCACTCGCGCTTCGCTTGATAGAAGCGTTTGAACATGCCTCACGGCTCTTGGCGGAAACCAACTCACCAATCACTCCAATAACAGGTCTCGCCGCTCGATTCGGGGCCAGGAAGCTGATCTTGCACCGGTTTCCTTTTTCATTGATTTTTATCGAACACCAGAGAACAAGGGCAGTCGTGGCATTGGCTCATCATCGTCGTAAGCCGGTATAATGGGGAGCGGCTTGTCAGGTAACGCCACCGTCAGCTGCCGCTTTGCGGCGGAGCCGAAGGCATAGCGGAAAAGCGGTCTGCTGCATAGCCTTGTTGTACGCCACTGCCCATGTTACAACCGATTACCAATTGAAACTAAATAGCTATAAGCATCTAGCTTTTCATCACCTGCCCCGAACTCAGTTAGTGCAACACCACCCACCGCAAACAACGCAGAAAGAGGATCACCGGTAGCTGCCCAAGCAGCTCCAGCAAGGCCAAGGCCAACTGCTGCGGGCTTCCGCCATGCTGCCCGTGAAACTCGCTTGATATCAGCGGCATAATCATCGAGAGCGGCTTGACGATCAGCTAACGCCGCGTCTTGCTCATGAGCAGGAAGCAGACTTACCTCTCGTGCGAACTGCCTCAGCGACCGCATATATAGTTTGTGAGCTTCGATGTTCTGATTTCTATAGTCTAGTACCTCATCAAGAGGTATGGCAGATAGGTCAGCAGACACCGCCTGCAGATCAAACTGAATCACTTGCCCAGCAGAAGGAGCTGTTGGAATATTGAGCAATTCTGTAAGTGAATTCAGTATCTGCTGCCGATCAGTAATTGGCGAAAGATCAATTCCCTTCTTAGCGCTCGGACCCCTTAAGATTTGAGCGAGCATCACGAGAATTAGATAACGAACCGTTGGGTGCATTGGAATTGACGAACCATCCGTGCTTTCTTTGGCAAGACCCATGCTCAAAAGGCGTTCGTAGAGCTTTTCTGCCAATGCCCTATTCCCGCCGTAGCCAAGCCTAGACATTGATAGGCTATGGAACTGAGTATCTTGTTCCATAAGGTGATTAAGTGAGCCCCGCTCAAATAGCCTACCCATAGCTGTCGCAAGATCGCTCGTCGCTGACTCGTCAATTACTTCGTCAGCCACGAAATATTGCAACAATCCTTTATCTCTTAATGGTGCTGCTAATATTGGATCAACGTTTTCGGGCTCGCCTTTTTTGTATTCTGGTATGAGAAAACCTATTCCATCATAAAACAGTAACATGGACTTTATTCGATCAGTGTCATACCAAATATGCCCAGGGTAGTAGAATGCGATATCAGACACTAGGGGGACTCCTTAGCCTACTCGTGGCCTACAAAGCCTAGATTAACAGTCGCCGGCTGCCGCGGCGTCCTTGTTAAACCGATTGTTAACTTTTATCCAGAGTATCCAACTCGTCTTCTGGGATAACCCGGCTATTTGGAACTCTTTTCACCGTCCATACCCGCGCAAAAGCCAAATGCCCGGATGAAAATGACAACGAGTATTCACTTCTTAGCTTAGAGTGGAAGGTATTCGGAATTTCCACCTTCCCCTTCAAGTATCGCACTGAGCCTTGGATAGCCTTACATGAACTCATGTTCTTGATGTTCCAGCGCTGCGCCCCTCCCCTCTTTAATAGTGACATAACTTGCGCATCCGTCCCCCCAGTGCTTGTGGTTTTCGACCATGAAACGTCTGTCGATAATAAAGCTACCATTGCAAAGTCTTGAACTTGCGAAAAGAGAGATGCCACCCTAATAAAATCTTTCACGAGATCGCGCCGTCGATTAGACGCATTACCGGCGTCATCACGCCGCCACCATTTTAGCTCTACTCCTCCAACATCCCGGATATTCCCATGGCTGGTTTTCGACCTTATATATAGGTCTACCGCTGCGTCTAGCCAACCTTGAGGCCGAAATTCCCGTTCAATGATCCACGATTGACTCTGATTCGCCCCTGAGGCTGCAGCAGCCGCTACCAATCCATCCCTTAAGGTGATTTCCCCCATCCCTCTCATCGATGAGGTTGCTAATCCGTGGGCAGCATACGAAAGAAGCATACTAGCGATTCTGTCTGCCAGTTCTTGTACTTCCGAATCGAGCATAGACATTCCTATATAGTTAACGTTTGAGCCTTGGCCGCGGCCCGTCAGGGCCGTCGCGCCTGCAGCGAGTTGTTACGCGCGATTCGCACTGAGAATGGACGCGTATCGATTCCAATCAACGGCCGGAACGGTTCCCATCGACTGTAACTGCTGGAGAAGTCTAAATATGAAGTAGATAAGGGAGTTCTCACCAGAATTGATTACGACTTGTCCAGAGAACGTATCAAACGCGCCAGATACCAGCCCTAATGCGCAGTTCAGAGCTCGGTCACCAGAGAGCGTGGCCAATAGCTCCCGGAACGCATTCGCTTCGAAACTATCTTTCCAAGAGATAGCGGGTGCAACAAGCCCTGAAACTATTGGGAATAGTTCCTTGGCAGGATACTCTCCTCCAGCGTGCCTAATTGGTATGCTGGTGCGATGAAGGGCCCTCACGGAGGCAGCCTTTCCAACTGCATACTCGACGTAGTCCTTATCAATAGTTGGCTTCACCTCAAGCACTGCATATACAGCTTCTGCAGGCACGAAGCGGTGACTCTTTTGGTCGAGAAGCGTTGGCGTGTACTGGTTGTCAAAGATAACAACATCAATCTGGTCACTTGTACGGCCATTGCTGTCAATTACAATCGCCGAGTCAACCTCGTATCTCTTTGGCAAATAGCGACGCAGAAGGCCTATGAAATGTTGTTCGTTAACAGTGCCAGCCACCCCGCTATGAGTAACTGATGACGAGGATAGGCTGATTTCCAATGCCAGCACCCTCTCCTCTGCCGAGAAGGCAGAGCTCAAGAAGCCTTGCCCTTCATCCATTGACGCTTTTTTTGCAGGATTGATTGCCATTACCAAATTACCTGGTTCCAGTTTTGAACCGTCAGAGTAGCCGCGGCCTGCTGCGTTATTCTCCGCTTTCCTTCTGCGGACAAGTCCGCAGATATCACGTTGTTCGTATTTGCTGGATCTACGAACCGCGCACGAGGGAAGGTATCCCGAAGGTACTCAAGGACATTCCACACATTCTGAGCGAGGTTTCCCACGCGGGCATATCGCAGAGCTTCAATAACCACCAACTCAAGGTAGATCGACGGGAAATCCAGATTGTGGAGTGCTCTCCAGATCTTTATGGCCCTGATTTCTTCCAGCCTATTGCTGCTTGAAACGATTCTGATATGAGTTCGAATGTTCGTTTGAGTCCACGTTTTTGCCTGACTCTTCCACAAGCTATGGTCGTTCCCGTTCGGCGACTGTCTTCGGCCGGGCACGAGGTCAATCTTGTACCCATTTACGTTTGTGCCAATTGAAACATTCTGTCTACGAATAGGAAAACCAGCAGACAGGACCGCAGCGGAAAGCGTTTCGTAGATATTTTCCAATGAGGTTGGCGTAGTCGATGAGAGCGAAATGAAGATATCGGCGTCGGCACTTAACGTAACCGCAGTACCTTTTCTGAGCGATCCTGAGAACTCCGCACTAACCAGATATACACCAGCCCATCTTTGGATGACGGGATAGATGGTGCCTCCTGCAGCTTCTGCCCCAGCAGCATTTACTGAATACCGGGCCAAGATTCCTCGTAGATATGTATTCGCCGGCATTATTTTCTCCAGAAATACCGAGCTAGCCATCGCGCACAAAACCCCAAGCGGGTGCATATTTTGCGTTTTCGAGCAGCGAAGTAAAATATGTCCCGCTGCCCCGGCAATGTTAGCATTAATTCCTCAAAATTGAGGAAAAAAACGCTCGTCCTTCTCAGTGTAAAAATAGCTATTATTAAATAAAATAGTAAAATTTTTAATTAAGTTGCCATATTCAAAAAGGCCTTCTACCATATCTTCAACTCTTCCTCGAAGCCTTCATTGTCAGTTTCGCCAACCAATTGGCTCTATATTTTTACTACCCGTTCCCTCATCGGATCTGGCAACTTTGCATACAACTTATATAGCTAATGCTTTCTTCCATGGTCTATGCCACATAATGCCAGAAGGGACTTGATATGCAACTCAATGAAAAAAGCAAAGCACACTATCGCCGGGGCAAATATACCGGAATTCAGCACACATTTTCCCAAATGCACTGCTGCCAAAATAAACTCTTCCGCTGTCCTATTTGCCATGCCATGCTCCAGCTTAATAGACATGAGGAGTCCGCCCTCCTGCTAACGTCTCAAACATCCGCAAAACTTGCTGAGTCCGCGTACTTTGACCTTTTAAGCACCTTCTTCCTCGGTAGCAGCCTCTTCTTTTGCATGTTGTAGTTCTTGGTTGAAGTCTATCTCTGGAAGTAGATTCACGATAGGGGCCGCAAGTTGTTGTACGCCTGTTGAGATCGAAACAATAAGCGCAATATTTGCCATATTTTGCCAGAACTTCTTAGTCATGCCATCTGTTTTTGCGAGCTCTACAGACTCGCCATGTAAAACTCCATAGCCAAACGCTGACTCCACTACACTTGAAATAGATTCAGCCCCATTAATTTCATATTCTTCAACCGCCAGGCATATCTTGCGGAGTTGCTTAAGCATAAACTCTTTAATAGCTATAGGAATCTCTGAAAGTTTCACTTCATCTATTAGGTCTCTGGCATTGGATAAAATTGAATCTAGTGATGACCTTGAAAGTACCGGCTCCGGCGATTTGTGTGATAGCAAGTCTGAAGTCATTGATAGATAGTTGATAACATGATCATCAATGTGGTCTTTAAATGCTTTCCACGGGCCATTTAGATGATTCTGTAAAAATGCCTTATCTAGTGGGGTTTCCCAGTGTATGTACCGCTCCACCTTAATACCTTCAATACTATTAAGACGAGAGAGGATTTCGGTTGATAGGGACATCACTTTACCGAGCCTCCCCATTAACACTGCCTTGTCTTTGATGCCTACAGACAGCAATTGGCACCAAGCTTTTCTACAATTCATGTCGGGCGGAATTTCACGTCCTTGCTCGAGTATATTCAACAATCTAGCCGCTGGATTATCTATTGCCATAAATCGTCAATTCTCCATTTTTTCTACTTAGCAGGTATTAGGACGCGCGCGTATATTGAATGACGACTTGCACGATCTATCACAATATACTTTATTTGAATAATGAATTATTTCCCATACATATCAGTCGGTTACGGAACACAGAGAAGATTCTACCGATTCGCGTGACTTTTTCTTTTCCCAGTTCAATAACTCTGTCCAAACCAGCACTATTTTCAGGCACGCTACCGCCCTACCCGATATCCCGCGCATCATCCCATGCGGCGGCGAGCATCTTTATAGTACGGCATATTGTAGAAGACATTGCGAACAGCACCTCTGATGGGCGCTTATCTCGCATGCCAGTAACCCTGCCTCGATACTGCCCCGCCAGAAATGTGATGGCAAGCCCACAAATCGGAATCAGGCCTTGTTGAGCTTCCTCACAAACCAATTCTCTCCGGCACCAGTTAGCAACAACTGCTGCCGCGCCCGCGTCATCCCCACATAAAGCAACCGCACTTCCTGCTCCAGATGCTCCTCGTCATCTTCCAGGCCCCCCAGACCCGCCAGCACCACGGTATCGAACTCCAGGCCCTTACTGCTTTGTCGGGTCAGCAGGGTCACTCTGTCTGCATTGGCGTTGTAACGCTTCTTGTCGGCGGTGCTTCTCAGCCAGGCGCAGGGGATGTCATGGCTCATCAGTGCGCGCTGCAGTATCTCTGCCTGACGGTGGTGGCCGTAGATCACGGCGATATCGTCCAGTGGCTGGCCTTGCAGGTGCCATTTGCGGATGCAGCGGGCGATGTAGTGGGCTTCGTCATTGAAGTTATCGAACTTGCGGAATTCGGGTGCCGGGCCGCTGTTGCCAGCCACTTCCGGGGCGATCAGGGGGATATGGTCTTCATCCGCATCCTGGGCGTGCATGAAGTCCCTGGCGAAGTCATAGGCGAAGCTCAGTATCTCGCGGCTGTTACGGTAGTTCAGCTTGAGGATGGTGGTGCGGCCTCGGGCCTGGATGCCGGCGCTGGAGAGCGGGAACGCCAGGCTGCCGCTGCGTTTATAGATGGACTGGGCATCGTCATAGAGCAGCAGCAGGGAATTGGTGTCCGGGTCGATCATCTGCACGATGAGCTTGAGCCAGGTCTGTTCGAAGTCGTGGCCTTCATCGATCATCACGGCGCTGTATTGGCCGCGGGGGATCTGGCCCTTGTCCACGGCCTGTATGACAGTGGTGACTTGCCTTTCCCAGTATTGCTCGCCGCTGCCTGGCTGCAGGTCCACGTTATAGGTTTTCAGTTGCAGGCCGCACCATTCGTGGAAGTGGTGCACCTGCACTGTCTGGTCTATGCCCTTCTCGGCAATAAAGCTGCGCAGCTTGGCCGCCAGGGTGATGTTGAAGCACAGCACCAGTATCGGCTTGCTCACCGCCTGGGCCAGGTATAGGCAGCGGTACCCGAGGATCAGGGTTTTGCCAGACCCGGCCACGCCGTGCACCACCCGGTGGCCCTCGCCCATACTGCGCGCCAGTTGCTCTTGCTGGAGGTCCATCACGCGGATAATGTCCGGGATGGCGTCGGGGATCACGCCAAGGCGGGCCGGTTCCTCGGCGTCCTGCACATCGCTCACGGCAAACAGGTCCTGCTGCGGGGCATTGATGCGCACTTCGGGAAACAGATTCCAGCGGATGCGGTCGATCTGCGGCAGGGTGAGTTTGTCGCCGAAGGCGTATTCGAACATGTCCCACAGCTGTGACTGAAAGGCTTCCGGGTCCACGGTGGCGGTCATTTCATCACGGCAGATCAGGCGATGGGGCGGCAGCACCAGTTCCTGGTCCTGTTCGCTGATGGCCTCGTTCCATTGCTTGCGGGTGATGTTCGGGAGCACCACGCCATACCCGTAGGGGAAGCAGAGATTGCCCCGGAAGCGCCCTGCCCGCTGTATCAGCTGCTCGTCGCGCTGGAGCTGGTTCACGGCCACATAGGCACACTGGCGCACCTGTTCCAGGGGGTTGCTGACGGTTTTCAGGCCCTGGGGGGTGTGAATCTCTGCGTCATGGGGGGTGATGCGCTTGAGGGTGTCGGGCTTCCAGTCCTTCACTTCCAGAAACAGCAGGCCCCTGCCGGGATGCAGGATGATGAAATCCGGGTAACGCCGCCGGCGACCGACCGGGATGTCGTACCAGACGGTGTAGTCATCTTCCAGCAGGGTTTCCAGCCGCTGGCCAAGGCGGCGCTCGCCGGAGGTCATGCTG
Source organism: Alcanivorax sp. (assembly GCA_022565695.1). Taxonomy (GTDB): domain Bacteria; phylum Pseudomonadota; class Gammaproteobacteria; order Pseudomonadales; family Alcanivoracaceae; genus Isoalcanivorax. Next base: position 171,295 of record JAIUME010000005.1, read on the forward strand.
CGCAGGGTGCTGAGCTGGGGGATGACCTTGGCCATGGCTTACTGCTCCCCGTTAGCGATACGGTACAGGCTGGACATTGCAGTGATGGCTGGCATGTCATTCCCCCCAGGGTGTGCTCGGTGGGTTCTCATCGACCCTTATCGTGCTTGGCCTTGTCAGGGCTCTCGTTATATAGTTGTACGGCATTTCCGTACACCAAGGTGTTTTATGGACACAATCAGTGTAAACAAGTTCAGGGATAACCTGAAAAGCGTTGTAGAACAAGTGGTTAGCAGGCATGAGCCGCTCAAAGTGACACGCCGGGCCGGCGAGGCCTTTGTGGTGATGAGCGCTGACGACTGGGAGCGCGAGCAGGAAACCCTCCACGTGCTCCAAAGCAAGAGCCTCATGCAACAGATCGCCGACTCCCTTGAAACCCACACCCGCGGAGAAGGTTACACGCCAACTGACGAGCAGCTGGATGAGATCACTGGTATTTGAAGGCAACACCTGGGCCGCCTATGAGGCCATGCGCGAACGGGACAAGCGACTACACAAAGCCTTGTGCAAGCTGCTCAAGGAAATGCTGCGCTCAGACGATCCTTCTTCTGGCCTGGGCAAGCCTGAACCGCTCAAGCACAACCTCTCTGGCCTCTGGTCCCGGCGGATCTCGCAGAAAGACCGTTTGATATATCGCTTCGACGATAGAGCGTTTTATGTCTTTGCTATTGGCGGACATTATGATCAGGCGTAGCGCTCTGCCTGAGCCGCAACTAACCTGGAAGTAGCACAGGTGTAATGAGGAGCGAAGAGTAGCGATCTTATGTGTCCGATTTCTCGGGTTTTCTAGCGCTTCTCATCGATAGTATTTTCTTCAATTAGTCCTTGCTTCACCAACTCTGATGCAATTGCGCCCCTTGTCCGCTCAAAGTGAGTGGCCAACTCGTCGATCAGCACCCCACTTTTGAATTCCGACGCCACCTGCTCCTTCAGTTCATCCGTCCATGCTAGGCCTGCATTCTTTGGCCGACCTGCTTTTACATTCTCCTGTTGCTTCTCCTCTAGTGTTTTCTTGGGTTGCTTCCCGCTCTTGATCGTACTCAATACCGTGAACAAAGCCCGAATTACATTCGGGTCGTTGTAAGGGCTACTCTCGGGCAGAATCTCTCCCGTTGCAGGGTTCACACCATTCGCCAAGGCTGCCAATATCTCCCTTGCTTCACCGAGTTGCATATCCCACTTCCTCTATTAACCAGATAACCAGATATAGGAGTCTCTACTCTATCTTGAGAACTTCAATTTTTCCCGATGAGCCCTCTGCTCCCTTTGGACCAACACCTCCAGTCCGACCTTCGCCATATCCTCCACGTCTATAACCAAGGCAACTCACTGATGGGGCACCTGCACCGCCTTTCCCCCCGGGGCCGCCAGCACCCGGCTGCCCGGGAGCTGAGACGACCTCGAGCGAAGCAACTGGATTTTCATTTGGCATTGAATATTCAATGCGTATATCGCCGCCATCGCCCGCCGGTCCTCCGCTGCCACCAGGAGCACCAGATCCAGCTGGTCGCCCACTTCCGCCAGAACAACTTTTCCTTACAGCCGAACTTCCTTGCCTGCCACGCTCACCTTGAGCCCCATCTCCGCCCACTGAGTACACGGTTAACCCATCAGACTCCATTTGAGAAAATAGGCCAGTAAAAGAAGCCGCTTTTTCCCCAGGTCGCCCAGCCCCTTTCCCGTCTTGTCCACGGATTTCAATTCGGCCCCCCTCTGCAAATGACGCCAGCTCACTAACCACAATCTCTGCCGAGGTTGTATTCGGGCCAACTTTGATTATCCCATTTTTCTCAACTGTCAGAAAAGCAACATGCAAAACGGCAGCACCGGGTGGGAATTCATACTGCTCACCCTCAGAGACATATATAACGTCCTGCTTAACAACCGCCTCATCGGCTTTCGTTGCAAAGCATAAAATCAGAATAAAAGCGGAAAACAATCCCTTTAAATAGACCATAAAATTCTCCATTTTAAAAAATCCATACCCTGAATTGACTTAATTCCCGCTCACCCCAAAAGCACAACCCTCATGCAGAAGATCGCCAACTTGCTTGAAATTTACATCCGCAAAAGAGGTCAAACATCGACTGACGATAGAACGGGTGAAATCACTGGTATCTTGGCCCTGCGAAAGCAGACCACGAAAATACTTAGCTCTACCGAAACTTACCTAAAATTATGCATAGGACGAAAAGGCCCGTACAACCTCCCCAACCTCATTAAATATGAATGTTTCCGCGACTTTGCTTCCTCTTGCGCCGATGTAGTAGAGTGTCAGCCAAGAGACGCCTAGTAACACATTCAGCAGCTCAAATCTCAGATCTGGATACTCTCGAAATGCGCCGAGCCAGTATTCGCGAACCTTGTCTTTTCCTTTCAATGTCCCTGAGGCAATCCCCGTTCGCCTGGCTATCACCAGCGAGTTCATTTCGAAGTCTTCGGAGTAGTGGGCAAGAATGCGTTCTATATCGTGGGCATTCCATGCTGCCACCCACTCCGCCGCAAACTCATTAGCTTGTTCCTGATTCATCCTTGATCCCCAGATGAAAATCTGAAAGCGACCCCAATAGGCTAATTTCTACTTATTTAGCAGAAGGCTACGCGATTTCTCACGTTTCCAGCCGGGTCAAGCTCGGTGAATCGGGAATCCTGCACTACGGATTATCGTCCAAAGCATACCAATCACCATCAGATTGAGTCAGTCTTTTGGGGCTTAGCTTTGGAGTAAAACTTCCAATTTTTGAAGGCCCCGTTCCATCTCCTTCAGCATCGCTGGAGTACTTCATCGGGAATGTCTTTAATAGATATTTATGATTTTCAACGAGATCTATATGAGCCAGCGCTTGTTTATATCCTGGCTGCTTCCGCCCTCTATTGCTGTACTCCCATTTCTGGCCAAGAAGCAGGGCCTTACCGCCCTCCTCATTTCCTTCCCAAACCCCAAATATAACGAACTTTCTCTCGTGGTTCACAAAAGACCAACTCCAGGTCCAGTTACTACAGCTAGCGCCAGTGGATTCAATAAATGTCTTTCGATTCATGGATCTGTATTTCCCTCAAAGCACACCAATTTTTAGCAAGCAAAACACTTCAGAATCGGGATTTCAGGAACGCTACCGCCCTACCCGACATCCCGTGCATGTGTATGCAGCGGCGAGCATCATCATTAGTCGCATATTGATGGCGTAGCGGACAGCACCTCTACCGGGCGCTTGTCCTGTATGCCAGTAACCCTTCCCCGATACTGCCCCGCCGGAAATGTGATGGCAACCCGCAATCAACACCAGGATGCCCACTGGCAAGCAGCACTCCAGGCGATGGTGTTATTGATCGTCGGCCGCCTTCCTGTACACCGAAAAACTAACCCATTGATTTTCCAGAACTCAAATGGTGGGTGGCCGTGAATGTTATCGCTTTCCATGTTATTGCATGCCCAGCAACGTAGAGCCAATTGCCCCACGGTGGTGCAGAAAAACTACGCGCCCATGCAATGCCGCTCATCGCCCCGAAATATCCGCTCGTCGCCAACGCCTTGCAGCAAACCGTCCCCACTCCTAATGATAAGTAATGAAAACCCGTTACTGAAAACAGAATGTTTTCTGAGCCAGGATGCAGTAACCGCCATGATCAGCCATGGAACTAAAAATGCAAACAAGGAAGCTGGGTTTTATAGGCATCGAAAATAATACGGTCAGCGCTTGCCTCTCAATGCTTAAGATCATTGCAAGCAAGAGTGGTATCGAGTGGGTCCATAGCGATGCCGCTGAGGCGGATGTGCTAATGATCGCCAGCCAGTGCTATCCCATCGCGCCGCAAGGCCCGCTGGCCAGCAAGGCCAGCATCGTTATCTACCCCAGCCACCAGGCCAAACCAGCGCACCCGTATACCCTGTCACACCCCTTCAGAGTGATGCAGTTGTGTGATGTACTGGAGGCCGTTGACAGTCCTGCGCCTCTTTCACAGGATGAAGCCTCACAGAGTGAAGCCGCGCAGACTGACACTGCGCCCCCGGCCAGCCAGGACGATGATTTCTGCCTCTCTCTTTACCGGCTTCTTTCTGGCGACAGCGACACCAGCACTTACTACCAGAGCCACACACCGGAAGGTTCGTTACTGGTCAAACCAGGCAGCTTCCGCTACTACGCGCCAGCCACGTTGCACCAGGCGCTAAACACCGCCCCCTTGCCATTAACGCCTCTGCAGCCCTGCGATGACATCGCCTCGGAGGACATGGCGGCGCGCCCTCTGTTCGATCTGGCCTGGCTTGCCAGCAAGCAGTACAGCGCGGCGCTGATGCCATGGCTGAGTTCAGATGCCCCACTGAAACTGACCCGCTGGCCCAGCTCCAGAGCCCTGAACCGGGCGCCCAGGCTGCTGTCGTTATGCGCACTGATGATCAAACAGCCCCTGTCATACGATCAGCTCAAAGCCATCGCCAGCTGTTCGGAGAAGTCTTTGATTCATTTCATTAACAGTTGCGAAATCAGCGGATTACTGGAAAAGAGCGAGAACCCATCACACCGACAGATCATGCCAACCAAGCGCAACGGCCATTCTCGCCTGGAAGGCATGATCAACGGATTACGAAGCCGCCTGGGACTCCACTGACACGCCATGAACAGTCCAGAACTCAAAATCGTCTTTACCGGCCCGATGGGCGCAGGAAAAACCACTGCCATCAACCAGATCAGTGACGAACCCTGTGTCTCTACCGAAGTGGCGAATAATGACTTGCAACAATGCCAGAAAGACACCACGACCACCGGGCTGGACTACGGTTACGTCAACCTGCCAGACGGCAATGGTGTGCGCTTGTATGGGACGCCGGGGCAGGAGCGCTTTCGATTTATGTGGCCGATTATTGCCACCAATGCCGCCGGGATTGTTCTTTTGCTCAACGGAGATCACCCGGAGCTTGAAGATCACCTGGCGCTCTATCTGGATGCCTTTACCACTAATCCACCGCTGCCGCTGGTGATTGGTGTTGGCAGACTGCCTGACAACGATTTTCACGTCATCGATGCCCTCCACCAGCAGCTCGCTAACCGCAACCAGCCTTTACCTGTTATCCCGATTGATGTCCGGAATCGGGACGATGTACTACTGCTGATAGACACCCTGCTTGGACAAATTGAAGCCAGCAACCTGGAGTTTGCACACGGATGACGATCCCTTTCCGTCTTGGACAACCCGCAATACTGGCCGCACAAACGCAGCTGGAAAAGCTGAAGCAGTCCTGCCAGGAGATTACCTCTGCGGTACTGCTCACCGAAGATGGCTTCGAAGTGGCTGCATTGGACACGGATCAAGCCAAAACAAGCCGACTGGCGGCCATGGGCAGCTCATTGGCTGCGATAAGCTCGGCAATCGCCCAGGAAGCCGGTATTGCCGCTTACCGGCGCCTGATAGTGGAATCTGAAGAAGGGATGGTCGCGGTGACGAAGGTGCCAGACTCTCAGCCGTCGATGATTCTTGCGGTGGTGTGCAGCGATCAGTCCAAACTAGGCCAGCTGATATGGTCCGCCAACCACTGCTGCACCGAGATCTCCAAGGCACTCAAAAAAACCAATAATCAAACTACCACAAAAAGGAAAATACCATGAGCAACATACAGGAAGTCTTGCAGATTTTGCTTCAGTCCGATGGTGCCCTGTGTTGCGCCGTTGTTGACAGTAACAGCGGAATGCTGCTGGGCCAGGAAGGCACGGGGGTCGATCTGGAGCTGGCCGCTGCGGGCAATACCGAGGTGGTCCGCGCCAAGATGAAAACCATGCACTCGCTTGGCCTGAACGACAGCATCGAGGACATTCTGATCACCCTCGGCAAGCAGTACCATATCATCCGCCCGATTCCTGCTAACGAAGGCCTGTTCCTTTATCTGGTACTGGACAAGAGCAAGTCCAACCTGGCGCTGGCTCGACGCAACTGCCAAAAAGCAGAAGAAGCTCTGGCCCTGTAAGCAACGCCATCGCCCCGGGCCACCCGCTGAGCTGCTCCGATGCACGGATTACCGGCACCCTGCTCAACGTGATGGAATGGAAAGACGGCGCCCTCGGCCCGGCTATCCGATGCATTGGTCTTGTGCAGGGCATTGCCATGGCGATTGCGTCGGTTTGATGGTTTGAGCCTGTGAACTCAGAACGGAAAAGCCCGGCCATCATGCCGGGCTTCTTCATAACGCGACGACGTCCAACCTCGCTCTCGGACACCCGGACACTCGAAGCGTATCCGGGGAGGGCTCTTCACGTTTCTGACGAGGACAATGGCGGGCCAAAAAGTGCAGGAACCAGTATTTCTCATAGGTCTCCAATCCCGCAATCGCGTGTCGTTTTCACGCATTTCCTGCTGTTATGTCATTCGAATCGATGGAAGGCATCCAGGGCATCTTGCCTGATTTTCAAAGGATTCATCCCGGCCCTTCTTAGCAGCATTTCGAGCCCATGCTTTTGTATGTCTTCATTTGGGACGCTTTCGTAGACCAAAGCCGCCATAACCAGTCCTGCATCCATATTCAAGGCCAGGGAAGAGTAATAGTGCGGCATCCATTCAAGTGCTAACGCATAAGCTCCTGCCACGGCAAATACATCATCCAGGGAATCCGCATTCGCTGTGCCGATCTTGCTCGCATCAGCATCCAGACGCCACTCACCCTCAGCTTCGCGGAATACCAGGATATCGCCTTTTGGTCCATGGTATTCCTTCATGCTTAATAGGGATTCGACCAAGTTATACGCAGATACATCTGGGGCCCAAGGGGCCCAGCTTACAATGCTCTCAAATTCTTCGAGGTTTGCTTGACTGAAACGGTTCAAGTATTCGCTCTTGAACCTGAAGTAAATAAGGTTGGACTTGGCCAATCCCAGGAAGCTTTCTCTTCGCTCATCGCTGCCATCAATCAGGTGTGCGCACTCTTTGTTAAATATGTATCCATCGAGGCATTTATCGACGAAATCGCCCAACACCTCTGCATGCGCATAGCTTGTAAGCGCAGCCCCAATGAATAGTATAAGCGCACGTAGAAATCTCATCTTTCCCCCGAGATACAATAGACATAAGGACGCCAGACACGCTACCGCCCTACCCGACATCCCGTGCATTACGCATGCAGCGGCGAGCATCATCATTAGTCGCATATTGATAGCGTAGCGGACAGCGCCTCTACCGGGCGCTTGTCCTGTATGCCAGTAACCCTTCCCCGATACTGCCCCGCCAGAAATGTGATGGCAACCCGTAATCGGCATCAGGATGCCCACAGGCAGGCAGCATTTCAGGCGACGGTGTTATTGATCCTCGGCCGCTCACGAAACAGTTGGTCCATTTCGCCCTGGTAGTAGGCCTCTACGCGGGGGTTCATCACCTTCTTCCACAGGGGCGGGATCAGTGCCAGCACATACATGGCGGCGTAGCCGCCGGGCAGTTGCGGGCTGTCTTCATAGTGACGCAGCACCTGATAGCGGCGCTTGCCGTAGGCGTGGTGGTCGCTGTGGCGTTGCAGCTGGAACAGGGCCAGGTTGGTCAGGAAGTAATTGGAGTTCCAGCTGTGTGCCGGGGTAACGCGCTCGTATTTGCCGTTGTCCAGGATGCGGCGGTGCAGGCCGTAGTGTTCAACATAGTTGATCACTTCCAGGGTGCTACCGGCCACCAGGCCCACCAGCAGGAAGAACACGGCGCCCTGCCAGCCCCAGAGCAGGAAGAATGACAGTGCGAACAGGCCGCTGATTGCATACCACCAGATCAGTTCGTTGTGCAGGCTCAGGGGGTGCTTGCCCTTGCGCTTGAGGCGTTGGGCTTCCAGTTGCCAGGCGGTGAGGAAGTTGTGCGCCAGGGCGCGGGGCAGGAAGTGCCAGACGCTCTGGTTGAATTTGGCGGAGGCGCCGTCGTTGGGCGTGGCGACAAACACATGGTGGCCGCGGATATGCTCGACCTTGAAGCCGGCATAGCAGACGCTGGCGAGCAGCAGCCCGCCGAAGCCGCTCTCGATCTTCGCGTCCTTGTGCACCAGCTCATGGGCCAGCACGATGCCGATGGCGCCGCCAAGCGTGCCGATCGACAGGATCCAGCCGGCCTGGCCGAGCAGTGAATAGCTGTTGGTGGCAAAGATATGCCCGGCGAAGTACAGCACCGCCAGCCACACTGAGCCCAGAATAAAGGGGAAGACGCGATAGAGGCGCTCCCGGGTCATGGCGGGCACGTCGGTGTGTTCGTCGGGGTTGCTGGGGTCTTTGCCGACGATGTAGTCCATCAGTGGGACGATGCCGAACACGGTGAAGTAGATCAGCCAGGCCCAGTAATCCTGGGTACCGGATTCGCGGCCCATATAAGCCGCCAGCGGCAGCACGGGCAGGACTGCCAGCCAGAACAGCAGGAAGCCCCACTTCTTTATGCGCATCATGGTGTTGGGGTCGATATTCTCAAGCATGGGTCTGTCTCCGGACCGGTCAATGAATGATGATTACATTGAACAATGTCACGGTTGACGATGTATTGATCTACATCAACAGCCCATTTCGTGCCGATTCCGGAAGACGACCCAGGAGACTCACCATCGCTCAGGCAGTTTCCTGGCGGCATGAAACACCCGAAGCACCTCGACCCGCTCCGGGCGACCGCTGACCCGGTAAGGCACGATATACGGCGTGCCCGGCACCACTATCTCGCGGGTGCCGGGTAAACGGCCTGGATGGCCGAGGGCGGGGTTATCGGTGAGCAGAGACACACTATTGTGGATGCGCGCGACCAGTTCGCGGGCAGCTTCAGGGTTCTCTCGGGCGATGTATTCGGCTTCCTGGTCCGGGTTATTCAGGGCTTTCCTTAGCCACTTAATCTCCATTCACCCCCCATTTGGACAGCACCGTGCCCACCTCTTCCGGGGTGGCGAAGTCGCCGGCATCGGCCTCGCGGACAGCCTGCCGCAGCTCTCGTACCTGCCATTCGTTCAGCTCGATAAACTCACGGATCGCCTCGGCCGCCAGGAACGACTTGCTGCGCCGGGTGGCCCCGGCGAGCTGGTCCAGCCGGGCCTTGAGCTCGGGGGGCAAGCGGATGGTCATGGTGGTGGACTCTGGCATGGCAGGGCCTCGATGTGTGCGGTTGTGTACATCCTAGCACAGGCCGCGGCCGAGCGCGCCGCTGCGCCGCTCAGTCCATGGGGCTCATGTCCAGGAAATCACTGCAGAACTCGAAGCGCAGGGTGCGTGTGGCTTCGGCGCTGAACACCTGCATGAACACGGCGTGGGAGGCGCCCGCCGTGAATACAATCCGCAAGCCGGTATCGTTGGCGCCCGCGACGTCGAGAACGCCGATGCTGGGGCAGCGGAGGCCAAACAGGCTGCCCAGGCCGAGGAAGTCCGGCTGGAATCGGACTTCGTCCACGGAGGGCGGTGATTCCGGGATGAGATCGAAGCCCAGGTCACGCCCGTCGACATCGAACAGCCCTGCGTCGTCAACGCGGATGCGGCCTTCTATGGCAATGCGCGCTTCCCGGGTAATCAGGCTTGCGCCGCCGTTGTTCTCGATATCGAAGACCTTATCCGCCACCAGGCGCGCGTTGCGGCCCAGATCAATGCCCAGTTGCTGTGGCTCTGCGCCTTCTCCGGCCGGCGTCACCGTCTGCGAGAAGCGCAGGTCGCGTGCCTCATACTCCCAGCGGAGACGATAGTCCTCACCTTCGCCGGGATACAGGCCCGGCGCCACCACACCGACGCGGCGGGTGATGCTGCCCGAAAACTCATTACTTACTGTCATGCCGTCGGTTAACCGCTCTTCATGGAGGGTCATCGGGCCAGACAGCGCATGGTGATCCTGGATGCCCTCGGCTTCCAGCCCGGGCCCTGGCGGGAAGCCGACTTCAAACTCTGGCCAGTCACGATCAGGGCCGCGATCCAGTGTGAAGCTGGCTGTGGTATCGAAGTCGTCCGTATCAAACCGGCAGGCCTCGGCGATGAGCCGTTCATCAAAGCGCTCGGACGTCAATTCACGCCGTTCTACCCTGCCACTGGTGTCGCAGTCGACCTGGCCGGTTTGCGTGCCCGTCACGTCAAGCACAACAAGCTCCGCCACGGTATCCAGCAGCTGCGGTATCAGCGGCAGGATCGCCAGATCACGGTACGCCGCCACCGCCACGGCCAGCGCATTGTCGTCGGTCACTTCGCCCAGCGTGCCGCCGCTTCCGCCACTACTGGATGAGCCACCACAACCCGCCAGCGCGACCAGCATGGCCACGGACAAACTCGCACGTTTGATATTGATTGATTTCATGAGTCGTTCCTCCCGCCGGTAGCCTAGCAAGAGGAACGATGGGGCGGGTATCACCCAAACGGGGTCGCCGCGCACTCACACACGCGGACAGGGGGTCAGGTCTCACATTTCCCAACTCTCACACCAAACAGCCGCAGCTCAAAAACTGCCGCGCGGGCTGATCTCTTACCAAATGGATTGAAGAAGGCACTCAGGAACTAAAAGCAAGGGCACTAAAACAAGGGCACTAAAAATTGACGCACCAATAAACAGTGGCAGTTCGCGCAAGCATCAGGGGGGGGCTAATGGGGACTCACAATGGGGACGGCTCCTCCATCCCCATTTCAATATCTTACACCACCAGGGGATTGCGGCAAGCCCCTGGCCCTGCCCTACATTCACCGGCTCAATTCACCGAGCGGAAGAAACATATGTCGATCAACAAGCATGCAGTAGTGATTGCTGGCGCAGGCCCGACAGGCCTGATGCTGGCGGGAGAGTTGGCGCTGGCCGGCGTTGATGTCGCCATTGTCGAGAAGCGCGTCAGCCAGGAGCTTGCTGGCTCGCGCGCGGGTGGCCTGCACCCCCGTACAATCGAGATCCTTGATCAGCGCGGCATTGCCGGGCGGTTCCTGTCGGAGGGGCAGACGGCACAGGTCGGGCAGTTCTGTGGCGTGCCTTTGGATATCAGCGACTTCCCTACCCGGCATCCCTACTCGCTCGGGCTGTGGCAGAGTCACATTGAACGCATACTGGCTGGCTGGGTGGGCGAGCTTGGGGTGGCCATCTATCGCGGGCATGAGGTGTGCGGTTTTACCCAAGACAACGCCGGTGTCGACGTCGAACTGTCCGGCGGCCAGTCGCTGCGAGCTGAGTATCTCGTCGGGTGCGACGGCGGGCGCAGCGTGGTCCGCAAAATAGCCGGCATTGAGTTCGCTGGCTGGGACCCGACCCGGAGCAGCCTGATCGCGGAAGTCGAGTTCGCCGAAGAAGCGGAATGGGGCACACGCGAAGATGCGATTGGTATCCATGGTCTCGGCAGAGTGGACTATCAGATCCACGACGGCGAGGTGGTCTACGCGGATAGCGGGCCGGTGCGTGTCATGGTGACGGAAGCGCATATCGGGCCTGCTGGCGAACCCACTCTGCATGATCTCAGCGACGCGCTCATCGCGGTTTACGGCACCGATTACGGGGCCCACAGCCCCGCCTGGATATCCAGATTTACCGATATGACCCGGCAGGCCGTGACGTACCGCGACAGACGGGTCCTGCTGGCGGGCGACGCGGCACACGTGCATGCCCCCGAGGGCGCCCGGGGCTTACAAATTGGTGTGCAGGATGCGGCAAACCTCGGATGGAAGCTCGCCCAGGTGGTCAAGGGGACTTCACCGGACAGCCTTCTGGATACCTACCACGCCGAGCGGCACCCGGTCGCCGCCCGCGTATTGCGCACCACGCTGGCACACCTGGCGCTCCGCCGCCCGGACGAGCGCATGCAGGCGCTGCGCGAGACGATTGTCGACTACCTCATGACAGACGAATCCCGCAGGCGACTCGCTGCGATGATGTTTGATCTCGACATTCACTATGACCTGGGCGAAGGACACCCGCTGCTCGGACGCCGGATGCCCGATCTCGATCTGGCCACCGCGCAGGGCCCACTGCGGGTTTTCGCTCTGCTGCACGGCGGTCGGCCGGTGCTACTTAATCTTGGCGAACCCGGCAGCGTCGATATCTCCCCCTGGGCAGACCGGATGCAGAGGGTCGACGCCACATACGCTGGTAAATGGGAGTTGCCAGCGCTGGGTGCAATTACTGCGCCCGATGCCGTACTGATCAGGCCCGATGGTTATGTGGCCTGGGTCGCCCAGGCCGGAGAACAAACCCGGCAGGGGCTCGCTGATGCACTAACCTTCTGGTTCGGACCGCCTGCAGCGATGGCATAACACAAGCACAAGGTTCACCTGAACAAAACTGACCACCACCTGAAGCGGCAGGAGAATATATAGCGGCCACGCTGGCCTGGCACCTTCGGCCAGCAGCCATATCGGAAAGGTGAGGATATATGCAAAGCACTGTGTGACAAACGCGAACACATGGTCCACGGCGGTCCACTGTTCCTTGAACCCCAGGCCCAAAGCAACGCCAAGGAGAAGAAACCACGTCACACAGGCAACGAAAAAGTGGATGGCCGTGTACAGCACTATTTTTCCAGGCATTCTCTTGCTCTCAGACTGATGCGCAAGAACAGGGGGGTCAGGTCTCCCATTTCCCAGTCAGAGCGACTTCGATATCCATACCCAGCTGTCTCTCACTCCGCCAGACCCGCAGGAGCATAATCTCCGTCGCTTGCCTCAGATAGACAATACGAAATGGTGCATGGATCAACTCCCGGATGTAATCCAGATTGAATTCCGGAACAATTCGGCCAGCGTCAGGGTGACGTTTCAGCATTTCTGAATGCGTCAAAATAGCATCGACATACCCATCACCGATATGCGGCACGTCCTGCGCTTTGTAGTACTCCTGAATGGCCTGCAAATCCTCAAGGGCAGACTTTGCAACACGTAATTCCATTTACTTAATACCCAACGTTTTCCTTGCTTCCTCCAGAGACACGGTATCGCCCTCACGCACATCCATGAGCCCTTGCGCCACCGCTTTGACAAACCGCAGTTCCTCTGCGGTTCTTTCATAATCTTCAAGACCCTGAACAACCGCCACACCTCGGCCACGGCTGGTCAGCAGGATTGGTCGATGGGTATCCTGGGCGCGACCAACAACCTTTCCGGGATTGATCTTCAGGTCTGACAGAGGAACGACATCCTCGGAAAACTTCACTGGCATGGGAATCACCTGAGCGATATAACAGGTGCTATTATTAGCACCTGTAAACAGGTGCGGTCAATAGACCTGTAGAGATGACTAGTGGGCACTTTTCCGGGCACGCCCTGCACCAGGCTCTGCATGCAGCATGCCCTGCCCGTCTCGGGGTGGCACCAGCCCCAGCCGGGCGGCGCGGAAGGCAGCTTCGGCCCGGTTGGAGACGCCCAGTTTGCGGTAGATGTTGCGGGTGTAGGTGGCCACCGTGCTGGTGGAAATATCGAGGGCGTTGGCGATGTCGCCACGGTTGAAGCCGCGGGCGAGCATGCTCACTACGGTGGTTTCCCGGCTGCTGAGCGCTCTGACTTCTCTGGCGGTATCCAGGCCGCTGCGGAAATGATCCAGTATGCGCAGCATGATACGCGGCGACAGGGGCGGCTCGCCCCGGGCAGTACCCTCCAGCAATCGGCCGAGTTCGGCACAGGTTTCATCCTTGAGGAGGTAGCCGTGCGCACCGGCGCGTAGCAGCGGCAGCATCTGGTGATCTGCCTGCGGGTCGGTGACGATCACCACATAGGTATCCGGGCGGCACAACAGCATCCGGCGCACCACGTCTTCGCATGGCGCATCGGGCAGGCGGGTATCCACCAACATCAGGCTGAAGGATTGCTCTGCTGCCTGGGCCATGGCATCCGCCATGGAACCGGCACAGGCGATGTGGATGTCCGCGAAGGCACCGCGTAACACCTGCGTCAGCCGATCCTGGCTGGCGCTGTCCTGGTCAACAATCAGGGCGCTTTGCATCCCCGTTCTGGCCTCCGCCGCCCCCGCGTGCAGGGGCGATCTTGCTCCCCGTCATTGCGCACCAGCGCACAGTTCGCGCGGTACGCCCTCTGATCCAACCCGTTGCAATCTACCTTCCGGGCGCCAGACGTGACATCCTGCAAATGCACTACACGCGAGACAGGAACCAGCGACATGCTGGATAAACAGATCAGCGATTTTCTACTCACACTGCACGATGCAAGCATGCATCTGGCACCGACGTCCTTTCGCCATTGGGCATTGGGCGAGGTGCAGCGCTATGTGGATTTCGATTTCGCGATGTGGGGCGCGGGAGAGAGCGTGCAGCGGGAGCTGCATACCGCCACCATCTTCGACCAGAGCGATGATCTGTTCAGCACCTGGGAGGCTGTCAAGGATGAAGACCCCTACGCGCACCTGGTCATCGGCAATATCGGCAAGACCTGGGCACTAAGTGAAATCCCCGACATGTATGAAACGCGTGCCTATAACGAGCACTGGCAGCTGTATCGGGCGCGGCAAATGATTTCCACCATGCAGATCGATCCCCACACCGGGTTGCATATCTTTGTGACCCTGGCCCGGGAACAGAAAAATGCGGACTTCTCCCACGACGACATACGCTTCAAGAATCTGGTGACCCAGCATCTGTTCATGGCTGCCACGCATAACGACCGGCATTTTCTGTCTACGTTTCGTGCGCCGGCGGCACTGGTTGACCGCCACGGGCTGCTGCATGCCGCCCTGCCGGATTTTGTGGCGCTGGTCAGTGAGGAATGGGGCGATACCGGCCGCAGGCAGTTGCCGCCAGTGGTGATCGGGGCGCTCTGGCAAACCGGGCGTTACCGGGGCAATGCCATCACGCTGACCGCCGAGCCTGCCGGGGAGCGCCTGCTCGTCCGCGCCGAACAAGGCACCTTCACTGCGCTGAGCACGCGGGAGAATGAAGTGGCCTGGGCCTATGCGCGCGGCCACAGCCACAAGGAAGTTGCGCGGGAGCTCTGCATTGCCCCCGCCACCGTGCGCAGCCATATCAGCCGCATCTACGAAAAACTGGATATCCGCGACAAGGGCGCCCTCGCCCTGTGGCTACAGGAGCACGGCGGCGCCCGTTAACAGGCGTGCCGTCAGAGCATTCTCACCCGCAGGGATTTGCCCTTGATGCGCCCCTGAGTCAGACGCGCCAAGGCCGTCTCCGCCACCTTGCGCGCAACCGCCACATAAGCCTGCTGGTCGAAGATGGCAATCTTGCCCACCTCACTACCGGGAATCCCCGCTTCACCCGTCAGCGCGCCAAGAATGTCGCCAGGGCGCAGCTTCTGTTTGCGGCCGGCGCCGATGCACAGCGTGACCATCGGAGCAATCAACGGGCCCGTCTCGTGGTGAGGCTTCACATCACCGAGCGGTTGCCAGTTGAGGGGCGTGTTCTGCTGGTTTTCGATAGCCAGTGCACGGCGGATTTCCGCTGGCGCCACCAGGCTGACCGCCAGGCCCTGCTCACCGGCCCGGCCGGTGCGGCCGATGCGGTGGATGTGGGTTTCCGGGTCGCGGCCCAACTCGACATTGATGACCAGATCCAGCGCCTCGATATCCAGCCCCCGCGCTGCCACATCGGTGGCCACCAGCACTGACAGGCTGCGGTTGGCAAACATGCCCAGCACCTGATCCCGGTCACGCTGCTCCAGATCGCCGTTGATGGCCATCGCCGACACGCCTTTGGCGTTGAGATGATCAGCCACTTCCTGGCATTGCTGGCGCGTAAAACAGAAGGCAACGCAGGACGTCGGGCGCAGGCTGTAGAGCAAGCGCGCGACCGCATCCAGGCGCTGTTCCGGTTCAATTTCATAAAAGCGCTGTTCGATCTGCACCGCATCATGCTGGGACGCGACCTTGATCTGTGCCGGATCGCGCATGAAGGATGTGGCCAGTTGCTTGATGCCTGACGGATACGTAGCCGAAAACAGCAGTGTCTGCCGGCGCTCGGGTGTCTGTTTGATGATCTCGGCGATGCTGTCATAGAAGCCCATGTCGAGCATGCGGTCCGCTTCATCCAGCACCAGTGTGTTCAGCCCATCCAGCACCAGCGTGCCCTTGAGCAGATGCTTCTGCACCCGCCCCGGCGTGCCGACGATGACCTGGGCGCCGTGCTCCAGTGACCCCACCTGGGGGCCGATGGGCACGCCGCCGCACAGGGTCAGCACCTTGATGTTGTCCGCGCCCCGCGCCAGCCGCCGCAGGTCCTTGGCCACCTGGTCCGCCAGCTCCCGGGTGGGGCACAGCACCAGCGCCTGGCAGCCGAAGTAACGGGGATTCAGCGGGTGCAGCAGCCCGAGGCCGAAGGCGGCGGTCTTGCCGCTGCCGGTTTTGGCCTGGGCGATCACGTCCTGGCCCTTGAGGATCAGCGGCAGGCTCTGGGCCTGAATCGGCGTCATCTCGGTGAAGCCCAGGGTGGCAATATTGGCCAGCATGGGGGCGGACAGCGGCAGGGAGGAGAATGCGGTATCGGTCACGAGAAGGCCTGTTGTACGAAAAGAGCGCCAGTGTAACAGCCGGGCCGGATAACCCACAGTGGATGATGCATCGCGCTGACGTCTGCCGTGGCATACACTGTGTGGCGTCTATGCCCCAAGCCCCAGCCCCGAGCCCCAAGCAGGACCTACCGGAGACGCCAGCCATGTCTGCCGTGATTGCCATTTATACCGCCGCCGCATCACGCGGCCCGGTCAGCGAACAGGATGCCGTGCAGGTGCGCATGGGTTGCGGCATCGTCGGTGACCGCAACTACCGGCGCAACAACCTGCCGGCAAACCAGATCACACTGATCGAAGCGGAAGCGGTCGAGGCGTTCAATCAGGCCCACGGGCTGACCGTGTTGCCGTCCGCCTTGCGCCGCAATCTGCTGACCCGTGGCGTGGCGCTTAACGCGCTGGAAGGTCATGAGTTCCAGGTCGGCGCGGTGCGGCTGCGCGGCATCGAGCTGTGCGAACCCTGCGCCGTGATCGGCAAGCTGCTGCAACAACCCGGGCTCAGCCCGACGCAGGTGATCCAGGCATTGATGGGCCATGGTGGCCTGCGTGCAGAAATTCTCGACACCGGCGTGATTCGCGTCGGTGACACTGTGACATCGCACGCTCCATCTACGCACCCCTACGCACCCCGACCGGACACACCGACATGACTGACTTCGACACTGATACCGACAACGCACCTGAGCCGCCTACGCCCTCCCACACCGCCGTCGCTGCACAAATGCATGCCTGGGTCACTCGCGTGGTGGTGGGGCTTAATCTGTGCCCGTTCGCCCGCAAGCCGCTGGAGAACAACCAGGTGCGTATCACCGTCAGCAATGCGCACAACACCGCATCATTGCTGGAAGACCTGCATGCCGAGTTGTCCTTGCTGGAAAGCCAGCCGGCCACAGACGTTGAGACCACGCTGATAGCCATCCCGGAAATGTTGAGCGACTTCGAAGACTACAATGATTTTCTGGATCTGGCGGAAGCTCTGCTGGATCGCTTTGGCTGGGAAGGCCAGTTCCAGATTGCCAGCTTTCACCCGCAGTATCAGTTCGATGGCACCCAGCCGAATGATGCCGAGAACTACACCAACCGCTCCCCCTGGCCGGCACTGCATCTGTTGCGGGAAGACAGCCTGGAGCAAGCAGTGGACAGCCACCCGGACCCGGAGCAGATCCCCGAGCGCAATATCGCGGCCATGAATGAACTTGGCCAGAGCGCCCTGGAAGCCCTGCTGGCGTCATGCCGCTAACAGAATGTAGACAATGACGGTCTTGTCCCTCTCAGTGACGCAACGGATTATTTATTGTGTCGGGTAAAGACGGGAACGGACATGAAAACATCATCGGGAATTACGGCATGCCTGGGGCTCATGCTGGCCATGGCAGGGATCAGCGGGTGCACCTCGCAGGACTGGGCCTATATCGCCTCGGGGCTGGACGACTCCTACAGCGGCAGCCCCGGCTATCAGCCGGTATGCCGCTGGTATGATGCCAGCCAGTCATTCAGCAAGGATGATATCAGTGGCTACTACCAGGGCATCTGCAACAGCGAATTTTTCACTGTCACCAACCATGGCGGCCACCACTACGATTGCGAGATTACCTTCAGTGGCGTCCGCTACCAGCGCCAATTGCCGCCCTATGGCAACGTCGAGCTACAGCAGGCCCGCAACGATAACGCCAGCATTGGCTGGAACTGTGAAAGCAGACGATAGCGGCATTCCGCGCACATGCACTACTGCAGGCCGCTAGCGTGCGGAGACTGCAAAACCTTCCCGGGGAAAGTGCACCTGCACTGACCCGGTCTGTGCGGTATGGCGGGACAACACCCAGCCATCGGGCAATGCCGCCACCAGCGTGCCGGACACTGGCACCAGGCCATAGTCGGATGGCGCGATGGTGACTGCCTCGCCAACCAGCGACGCATCATCACCGGCTGGCAGTGGGCGCGGCGTCGCGGCCTTGGCTGTTTCCAGGGCCTGCTCCGGGGTGATGCTGCTCATCTCGCCCTGACCAAACGCCGCGATACGGTCCATCCACGCGTTCACTCGGGGATACGGGGCTGTCAGCGGACTGCCGGCCACATCGCGAATAAACCACAGGCTGTGATAAGCACTGAAGTCAGCAATATTCGGCGTATCGCCAAACAGGAACGGGCGCTTCTCCAGACGAATTTCCAGATCTGCCAGATGCTCACGCACGACGCCGGGGGCTTTTTTCGGTGACGCCGTGCGGACTTTTGCGGTGCGGCCCAGCTCGATGCGGTCTTTCAAAAAACGGAACACCGTCATCAGCGAGGTCTGGCGCCAGAAGCGATACAACAGCTTCGGCCCGCCTGCGGCAATCACGCAGGCGAAGAACACCTCGAGGTCTGTGCG
Organism: Alcanivorax sp.; assembly: GCA_022565695.1. Classification (GTDB taxonomy): domain Bacteria; phylum Pseudomonadota; class Gammaproteobacteria; order Pseudomonadales; family Alcanivoracaceae; genus Isoalcanivorax. The sequence goes on from JAIUME010000005.1 coordinate 190,096, forward strand.
GCGCACAAACTCGCGAACCTCCTCGCTGCAGCCCTCCAGGGCAAGCTCGGGCTTGCCACTCAGGCGCGCTATCTCACGAGTAATGGTGCGGCTGTCGCAGAACACATCGGCGCCGATCTGCGCCACGGGAATCTTGCGGTAGCCCCCCGCCAGGGGCGCCAGCAACGGCCGCGGCGGCATGGGCGCCACGATGACGGACTGCCAGCGCATGCCCGTGTACCCGAGCATGGCCCGTACCTTCTCCGAAAACGGGGACATGGCGTAATGGTGCAGGATCAGCTCTGACATGCGGGTGCTCCGGTAATGATCAGCGAAGCCGCATCATACCCCCATCCGGGACAACGATCCCATCGCACTAGTAATCTTCCAGACGCTGGGCATCGCGCACCATGCGCAGCTTCTCGTGGATTTCCATGTCCGCCAGCGCGGCAAACAGGGTGTGGGTGCTGTCATTGCCGGACTGATCCCGCAATGAGCTGTAGAACAGGATCAGGGCATCATGGAACTCGATGGCCAGCTGCACGACGTCAGCCGTGTCCTGCACCTGCAGCAGTTCGCGCAGTTGGGCCACACTCTCAGGCGGCACGGAAGGCCACGGCACCCGGCTGTGCCAGGTCGCTACCAGGCCGAGCGACGCGTCGCCCTCGTAATCCTTGAGGGCTCGCCTGAATGCCTCTTCATGCTCGGCCAGATACACCAGCAGCATGCCGATGCGCTCCTGCTCGTGGCCCAGCGCCAGGCCGCGGTAAATCTCGGCCAGACGCTGATGAAACGCGCCGCTCCATTCCAGAATGCCCTGCACCGTGCTGTAGCCTGTCATGTTGCCTCCTGTCAGCCCGATTCGCTGATCTCGTGAAACCCGACTTCCCGACTGTAGCAGGTGTGGCAGCGGGATTCGCCGTCAGGTTCCAGAGGGATTACGACAGGCATTACGAGGTCATGGCGCAGGCTCCGCCACATCACGCACCAGCCAGGCCTGCTTCCAGTTATCGCTGGCGGTGTTGACGCGATTACTGATGCCATGGCGGATTGCCAGCACCCAGGCGCTGCTGTCACCGCTCATGTCCGCGGAGCTGCTCCAGAATTCCACACGCTCATCAAACATCGGGAACACTTCGGTATTAAGCACCGGCGCCTCGGCGCAGTACTCCACCAGCGACATCAGCTCCTTGAAATTCGCCAGGCGCCAGCCATCAGCCTCATCGGCGCGCTGCAAGGCGGCCTGCCAGGTCAGCGTCGAGGTTTCCTGCTGACAGCTGCCACCCTCCAGCGACCAGCCCGCCGGGCAGCGCTGCCATTCCAGGCCCGTCGTCAGGTGCCGTGCCACCGTGTCATTGTCGATCAACACAAAGTCACTGGACGGCGTGGTCTCCGGAATCTGCGTGTTGGCGCAGGTCTGCGCCGGTACTGGTGTAATACCCGGCCCGGACGCCGCGCCAGTGTGCGCCGCAGGCCGGGGCGAACCGCTCACCAGCATGACGCTGCGTGTACCGTCTTTGGCGCCACGGTAACTGGTACGCGACAAGAACGACTGGTACAACACATCACTGGTGTCAGCCGTGCTGGTGGACGCAGACCAGAGAGATGACCTGGGCATGTTCGGGAAAAACGGCGCGCCCATGGGGCCGTTGCTGCCGGTAATGGGTGGCAGATGCAGCACGCCTTTCAGTTCCGTCATGGTCGGCAGGCGCCAGTCATCCAGCCCACACAGCGCGCTATCGTTGACCGCCGCAACAAAGGCGGCCGTGTCACACTCGCTGCCCGCACAATCGCCGCCGTCAGGCGTCCCCGCATGACCACCATTGCGCGTGGCATCATCGTCGTACCAGGAATAAGTATGGGCGCCATGGCGCAGATGCGCGCTGCTATTGACCTTGGCTTCCCACACCAGGCCCGTGACATTATCGCGGGTGCAGCCCCAGTCCTGCGCGCCCGGCCCCAGCGCAGGCTCGGGCGGGCAGTCGCCCTGCCCTGCCTCTTCACCGTTGTTGCACAGACGAGACAGATCGAAACCACCCTGGCCGCCGCCGCTCAGGACCAACGCGTCTTCGCGCGCCGCCGACTCACGGCCGAACTCGGCGTCCTGCCCGGGGAAGTCCGCCACCGGGCACGCCAGTTGCCGCTCGCCATCAGCGGTGCAATGGATCACCCCCGACGGGCTGACGCCGCCCACCGGCGAGAAGAACGGTGTGTCACTGACCGGATCACTGGCCAGGCTCTCACCGGGCTCTGCTGTCGCCGTCACCACCACATGGTACTCGCGGTCGTTCTGCAGGCCGGTGATGGCCGTCGGTGGCGCATCCACTGCAATACGGTCGTGGTCGGCCAGCGCCGTATAGCTGGCGATGTCGGTAATGGGCTCGCTGGCGATATAGATGTGATAACCACTGGCCTCAGCCACCGGCGCCCAGTCCAGCGCCATGCGGCCGCTGAATCCTTCTGTGGTGGCGCTCAGCGAGGCCGGTGCCGGGAAGACGGCAAACTGTGCCGTCACCGTTATATCTGCTTGCACCGCGTTTTCCTGGCGCTCCGCGGCGGTGTCGCCGTCTGACCAGCCGGTAAACCGATAGCCGGGTTCGGGCACTGCCGTAACCGGCTCACCATCGGCGCCAGGGGCTACTGACTGGACGGCTGGCCCGACCAGCGCACCGCCTGCTGCTGCTTCATAGGTCACGGTGTATTCGTTGCTGCCACCACTGCTGCTGCCACCGCAGGCCACCAGTGTCATCGTCGCCAGCACCAGCGCCAGAATGTGCGCGTACATGACCTGCATGCGCGTAGCACGCGGTATATGCGTTGTCATTATCGTTACCTCATTGCTCACAACCAAAAGATGCCGGTGCCGCGCCCTCCCCCACAGACGGCAGGCCGCTTCCCGCTGGCTCAGCGGCACCGGCAGCGGCAGCGGCAGCGGCAGCGGCACTGACGGAGCCACGTTAACGGATGTGATGCATGAGAATTGTGCTCAGACTGCCATAGTGCGGAACACGCCCGGCGGGCAGCCATACGCCTCCCGGAAAGCCCGTGAAAAGTGGCTCTGGTTGAGGAAGCCCTGCGCCAGGGCGATGTCGAGCAGGCTGCGCTCGGCATTTTCCGGTGCGCGCAATGCAGCAGCGGCAGCTTCCAGACGTTGCCGCAACAGCAGCGTGCCGAAGCGCAATCCCTGCCCGGACAGCACCCGGAACAGATGGCGCTCGGACACGCCCAGCTCTGCGGCCAGCCGTGCCGGTGTCAGGGCGGCGCAGGACTTACGCCGGGCCATGACCATGACTGCCGCGCGGGCATAAACGTCTTCCATGTCACCACGCAACAGTGGTGCCTCTGCCTGCACGCCCTGCTCGCGCAAGGCCAGCGTCAACAGCCCTCGCAACTGGCTGGCATGGCCGACAGTATCCATCGGCGTACTCGTCGCCAGATGGCCCGGATCAAGGTGACGGGGCAGCCCCGCCACAAACATACCCAGCAAACGCGCATGCCGCTGTGCCGGTGAAAACACCACCGGGCCCTGCGCCAGACGCGCCACAGCTTCACCGGGCAGACAGCTCTCCGGCAACTGCAAGGTGAGCACATTCATCTGGCGCGGGAAACGCAACCAGCCGGGCAGTTGATGATTATCGGTGAGGACCAGCGCGCCGGGCGGAATCACATCCGTGCGCTGCTGCAACGCCTGCACCGCCAGGCAACCGTGCAGGGCCATCACCAGACCGTAGCGATAGGGATTGGCGGCGCCGCAGTCGCGGCTCTGGCCGATGGCATGGGCGCCACCCTGGCCATGGATCACATCCATGCCGGCCAGCTGGCAGGCCTTTAACGTCGCCGCAAACGGCGCGCCGGAAGCCCCCGGACGCGCCAGCTGGAACGGCGCCAGGCGCGACCGCAACGCGGCCTCATAAAACGCAAACTGGTCCCGGTGTGTCAGCCCCCGGGTATCAATCAGCGACTGCATTGGCTGCTGCTCTTGTTGCCCCCACGTGCCCCAGCCTATATCAGCCTCGGTGCCCATGCACACTCGTGTCTTGCGAGACCGTGCGTTCATGGCAATGCTTTTCCCGGCCAGAACGTTGCATAGTAGACTGCTTTATTGCCACCACCTCAGACAGGGGAAGTACGCATGAGTACCGCACTGATTACCGGCGCCTCCAGCGGCATTGGCGAAGACATTGCCCGGCAACTGGCCGCGCGCGGCCTGAACCTGATTCTGGTCGCCCGCCGCAAGGAGCTGCTGGACAAGCTTGCCGATGAGCTGGCTGCCAGCCATGGCATCACCGCCACCACCCTCGCCTGCGATCTTTCCGACCGGCAGAGCGTTGGCACGCTGTTCGAACGGGTGGATGCCTGCCTTGCCGAACACAACGACATACTGACGATTCTGGTGAACAATGCCGGGACCGGTTTCTGGAAGCCGTTTGCCGAACAGGATCTGGCGGGCCTGCAGCGGGACATTGATCTGAACATCACCGCCCTCACCACGCTCAGCCATGCTTTTGTCCAGCGTGCCCACAAGCATGGGCAACGCAGCTATCTGATGAATGTGGCCTCCCTGGCCGGCATCCTCCCCACCCCCGGCTACGCCGTTTACTCGGCCACCAAGGGCTATGTGCGCTTCTTTTCTGAAATACTGGATTACGAGCTGCGTGGCAGCGCCATCAGCGTGACCGCCGCTTGCCCGGGTGTGGTGCTGACGCCTTTCCTCGATCAGGCAGGCCAGAACGTCAAGAAGCAGACTGGCATCATGACCTCCCCGGAAGTGGCGAAGATGTGTGTGAATGCCATGTACGCTGGCAAAGTGGTGTATGTGCCCGGCTGGCTGAACAAGATTGCGATCTATACCAACCTGCTGCCCCGCCGCCTGCGCGGCTGGCTGCTGGAACGCAGCATGCTGGTCAGCATAGAGGCGCGTCCCGATGCAAGCCGCTGAAACCCTCGCCATACTCGCTGCAGGCAGCTTTTTTCTGGTGGGGCTGCTGACCGGCGTCTGGAAATACCAGCAGATTCATACCCGCGAAACTGCCGAAGCGCATCCGTACGTGAACATCGCGCATCGCACCGCATTGTTGTACGCCTTTGCCTGCCTGCTGCTGGCCAAGTTCGCGCAATTGAGTGTGCTGTCGGATACCGTGAACACCATCGCCGTGGCCGTACAGGTCGTGTTCTTTGCGGCGGCTGTGCTGTCTTATGTGCTGCATGGCTGGCTGGCCGACACCGATAACCAGCTGCGGCGCCCGCATCGATTGGGCAAGGGCACCCTGCCTGGCGGGCTGATGGTGCTGTTTATGTGGGCATTGATCGCCGGAGAGATTGGTGGATTTCTGGTGTTGTTCTACGGCGTGATTCTCGGGCTATGAGATCAGGTCGTCGCACATGGCCCTGGTGGGCTGCCGCTCTGCTGCTGGTGCCCCTCGTGTGGTACAGCGCCCTCGCGCTCAGCATTTACCTTTATGCGGATGAATATGACGCCTCGCCATCCGATGCCGCCATCGTACTCGGTGCCGCCGTGTGGGACGACCAGCCATCACCGGTCTTTCGCGAACGCATCAATCATGGGGTGTGGCTATACCAGCAGGGCATTGTGGAAACGCTGATATTCACCGGCGGCATCGGCCCGGGGAAGTCCTTCTCGGAAGCTGCTGTGGCACGCGACTATGCCATCGCAGCGGGCGTGCCGGCCGAGGATATTCTTGTGGAAGAGGTATCGACCGTTACTGAAGAGAACCTGATACAGGCCAAGCAGATCATTGCTGCACGTGGCATAGGCCGAGTGCTGATTGTCAGCGATCCGTTGCATATGCGGCGCGCTATCGTGATCGCCAGGCAGCAGGGGCTGGAGGCGTATCCGTCGCCTACGCCAACGTCCATGTTTCGGAGTTGGCGTACCAGGGCGCTTTTCATAGTTGATGAGGCATATTATCTCTGGGGCCAACAGCTCAGAACAGCAGGACGCTATTACACCCATTAACCTTGTTCATATCAGGCCAATGATCAGGGCTGGTGCAGTACATGCTCCCGGACGGCAAGTGTCTTACTTCAAGAGTACGGAGAGACAGATGAATCAAGAAGAAATAAAAGCGCTGTTTGATCAACAGGCCGCTGGCTATGACACGCAGTGGTCGAAAACGGCCCCGATTCGAGACTGTCTCCACTTGCTCCTTGCATCACTGTTTTCCGAACTGCCCGATGAGGCACGGATTCTCTGTGTTGGCGTGGGTACTGGCGATGAACTGATCTACCTTGCCTTGAAGAATCCCGGCTGGCGCTTTACGGCGGTTGAGCCCTCCGGCGCCATGCTTGATATCTGTCGCCAACGGGCTGAGGCAACAGGGGTCGCGTCTCGCTGTATATTTCATGAGGGCTATCTTGACTCGGTGGCAAGCATCGACCAGCACGATGCTGCCACCTGCTTTCTGGTGTCCCAGTTCTTTCTGGATCAGGCTGAGCGGTCACGGTTTTTCAGCGGTATAGCAAACAGATTGAAGCCCGGCGCCCTGCTTGCGAGTTCGGATCTGGCGTCAGATGTTGCGTCGCGTGAGTACGACGTATTGCTTCATGCCTGGATGAATATGATGGCGGCGGCGGATATTACGCCGGAGGCCGTGGCGCGAATGCGCAACGCTTATGCCAATGATGTGGGTGTGTTGCCGCCTGCCGGGATTGCCGCGATTATTGAGTCAGGTGGTTTTGAGCTTCCGGTGCTGTTTTTTCAGGCGGGGTTGATTCATGCGTGGGTGTCGAGAACGCCGCTGGGTTGAGGGGTGATTGTACTGATCAGCAGCGTAATTTCCGGGTGGGGTGCGATGGTGCGCTTCGCTGCGCTCAGCACACCCTACGGGGACCCTGTAGCAATGTAGGGTGTGCTGAGCAGAGCGAAGCGCACCGGGCTCAGGCGGGCGCCTCATCCGCATCAGGCTGCTCAATCCTCTGCGCAGGCAAGTGCTTCAGCAGCACGGCAGTCAACACCGCCGTACCCGTCACAATAGCCGCACCAATCCACGCATTGGTGTGCAGCGCCAGGCTGAAGGCGTTGCGGGCGGCGGCCAGCACCGCCTCGCCCTCTGCGCCGCCGATCTCCTCTGCAATGTTGAGCGCTCCGCCCAAAGTATCCATGGCGATAATGGTCATCTCGGCAGACAGATCGCCTGGCAGGGTGTCTTGCAGGCGCAGGCGGTACACGGCGGCGCCGATGCTGCCGATGACGGCAATGCCCAACGCCATACCCAGTTCACTGGCGGTTTCCGATGTGGCAGCAGCCGCGCCGGCCTTCGCCGGTGGCGCGGAGCTGACCACCAGATCGGTGCCGAGAATCGCCATCGGCATGACGCCAAGCCCCATCACCACCATACCCACCATCAGGTAGATCAGCGTGTCCATGCCGTTTGCCTGGGCCATAAGCGCGAAACCAAGGGCTGCGAACAACAAGCCGCTGCTGACCAGTACACCAGGGCGAATCCGCCGGGCAAACCAGGGCACCAGCATCGAGCCGCACACCTGCGCCAGGGTAGCCGGCAGCATCACCAGACCAGCGCGGAATGGCGACAGGCCAAGGACGCCCTGCAGGTACTGAAACACCATCAGCCAGGCGCCGGACAAGGCGAGAATCGTCAGCATCAATGCCAGCACGGAGGTGCTGAAGGCGCGATTCAGGAACAGGGCCATGTCGAACATCGGGACTAACAAGCGGCGTTGCCGGCGAATGAACAGGTAACCGATCAACACGCCAGCGAACATGGCCGCCAGTGCGCTCAGGCTGACGCCATTGCGGGCCATGTCCTTGAGGCCGTAGATCACGCCCAGGAAGGTCGCCACGGACATCAGTGCGCTGGTGAAATCCAGCTTCGCGGTGTGCGTATCGCGGAATTCGGGCAGCAGAAACGGGCCGGTGAGCAATAGCAGCAGCATCACCGGCACGCCCAGCAGGAACACCGAGCCCCACCAGAAAAATTCCAGCATGGCGCCGCCAACCAATGGCCCCAGGGCGCTGCCAACGATAAACCCGGTCATCCAGACCGTAATGGCTACGGTGCGCTCGCGGTCCACTTCAAACATGTTGCGGATCAGCGACAGGGTCGAGGGCATCAGGGTCGCGCCAGCGATGCCCAGTAATGCGCGGGTGGCAATGAGCATTTCAGCGCTGGTGGAAAACGCTGCCATTACCGATGCCACAGCAAAGGCCACAGCGCCGATCAGCAGCAGGCGACGGCGGCCAATGCGATCACCGAGTGTGCCCATGGTGATCAGGAAGCCGGCAATCATGAAGCCATAGATATCCAGTATCCACAGCAGCTGGGCACTGGTGGGCTTGAGATCCGCGCTGAGCTGCGGCACGGCAAGGTGCAGCACGGTCATATCCAGCGCCAGCAGTAATGTCGGCAGTACCAGTACCGCCAGGCCCAGCCATTCGCGTTTACCGGCGGGGCGCGGTGAGGTTGTCATTGTGGTGCTCCTGGTTGTGGTGCTTGTGGTTGTGGTGCTTGTACAAAGGGGTCGCCGGGAGTCTGGGACCTGAACCTTGCTTCAGGTCAAGGGGTGATCTGGATTTATGGGTGTTGCGGTTCAGTGTGGTGTGGTGCGCTGGTGCGCCAGTCCGATTCGCCTCGCTCAGCACACCCTACGTTTGGGTATTGTCGCATTGGGGGAGGGGCTTTCGACAGGTTACGTTACGCTGTGTCCGAAATTTGTCAGCATTGTGTTGTCTGGCGTCGTGGCGTCATCTGGCTGACATGAAGCGTGGAGACCCTGTCGGCTTTCCGAGTATGGCGGGGCGGCAACAATGGCTGACAACAGGGTTTCATCGACGCGACGTGCGTTACTTCAGGGGCTGGCAGGCGCAACACTGGCGGCGGGCGCAACCGGTTGTGGCGGCGGCAGCAGTGGTGCGCCGGGCACCGGGGCCACCACCCAGCCAGGCAGCACGCCTGACGCACCGCCGAGCGGCCCCCATGCGCCTCGTGGCGTCCATGTCAGCGTGGTGGAAGACCCGCATACCACCCGCACCCTCACCTGGTTCACGGACGGGCTCAGCTCGCCGCCCTCCATGGCCATCTTCGATCAGCCGCCGACGCGGCTCAGTGCCGCAGAGGATGCCAAGCGTCCCTTTGCGCGGGGCACCAGCAGCACGGCGGAACGCACCTTCGGGGTCAATGCGCAGACCCATCGCGTAACGCTGCGTGGTCTGGATCCGGAGCGACCAATTCGCTATCGCGTCGGTTCCGAGCAAGGGGGCTGGTCGCGTACTTTCTGGCTTGACCCGGTGCCCAGGAACACCTGGCGTTTCATGCACTTTGGCGACCATGGCGTCAGTGCGCGTGCGCATCGGGTCACCGAGGAAGCTTTGAAGCATCCTTCTGATCTTTTATTGCTGGCGGGTGATCTGTCCTATGCCGATGGCAATCAGCCAGTCTGGGATCAATGGTTCAATGACGTCGAGCCATTGCTCGCCTCTACCATCACCATGTCGGCGCCCGGCAATCATGAGGCCAAGGACGGCGGCGGGCGCGAATCAGGCCAGGCCTTCAAAAGCCGTCTGACGCACCCGGACCCGCGGCTGTCGGTGGTGGGTAACAACCAGGGCAGCACGTTTTATTCATTCCGCTTTAATCGTGTGCACTTTCTGGTCAGCAGCGCGGGCGCGTTGATCGAGGATTTCTCGCTGGCGGAAGAGCTGGTCAATATGGAAGTGGATCTGGCATCGGCGGCGCTCGCACGTCTGCGCGGCGAAATCGATTTCATTGCAGTGATGCAGCATTACCCGATCTGGACGGATCAACTGGGGCGCAGCCCGGCCAACTTTACTCTGGTAGCACTGGAGGAGGACATTCTGTTGCGCTATGGCGTGGATCTGCTGCTGGTCGGGCACGATCACGTTTACCAACGCTCGCAGAAGATGGCCTATGGCAGCAACTCACCGCTCGGCTATGTGCAGGTGATGGTGGGCACCGGTGGGCAGTCCGTGCGACTCTTTGATGAATCACCGCAGCGCTGGTCGGCGTTCCAGTTCATCGGCCTGGGGCTGGCAACCTATGAGGTGTCGCCGGGCAGGATTACCGGCACCTTTCATGGTGCTGCGCCGGAGGGCGACGAGGGGGACGCGTTGCAAACCGTGCTGGAGCCGTTTGCCGTGCGGGATACGTTCAGCATCGAGCGGCGCAGCCTTGCGGCCTGCGAACAATGCGCCCTGCCACCGCGTGACCCGGATGTATTGTTGCGGAATTTCCCGTTAATTGTTCATCACACGCGTATGCGTAATCGGTTGGCGTTTGAGCATTGTGGGTGATGGGGGGGAGGACGGTGCGCTTCGCTGCGCTCAGCACACCCTACGGGGCGGCGTAGGGGCGTAGGGTGTGCTGAGCACAGCGAATCGGACTGGCGCACCAGCGCACCAATGTCTCAGGCTACCCCCTCACCCCGAACCAAACTCCTTACGAAACGCCTCACCCACCTTCGCACCCAACAACAGCATGCACGGCGTCAACAACAACGTCAGGGCGGATGCGAATGCGAGGCCGCCCGCGATGGCGCTGGACAGCTGAGCCCACCATTGGGTCGACGGCGCGCTGAAACCCAGGCTGGGCTCGAACAGATTGACGTTGATGCCCAGCACCATGGGCATCAACCCGAGCACGGTGGTGCCGGCGGTCAGCAGCACCGGCCGCAGACGCAGTGATCCCGCCTCCAGCGCCGCTTCTGCAGGCGCCATGCCCTGCCCGCGCATTTCGTTATAGGTATCAATCAATACGATATTGTTATTCACCACGATTCCGGCCAACGCGATGATGCCCATGCCCACCATCACCACACCAAACGGCTGGCTGTTTATCAGCAGCCCGATCAGAATGCCGGCGGTGGAGAAGACGATGGCCGACAACACCAGCATGGCCTGGAACATGCTGTTGAACTGGGTCACCAGAATGATCAGCATCATGAAGATGGCAACAATGAATGCAGACACCAGAAACTGCGCTGTTTCCTGCTGATCCATTTGCTCACCCGCCAGTGACAGCATGACGCCCTCCGGCAAGTCATCCAGTACCGGGCGCAGTGCGCGCAATCTTTCATCCAACTGATAGCCTGTCGCCAGGTCCGCTTGCAGTGTCACGGCGCGACGGCCATCCACACGATGCAGCGTGCCAACTTTTGGCGCGGGCTCCAGTTGTACAAACTGACTGATCGGCACCTGGCCGCGATTGGTGTTGAGTGTCAGCCGCTGCAACTGATCGAGATTGCGCCAGGCATCGGGCATGCGCACACGAATATCCACTTCATCAATGGCATCAACGGGGCGATAGGTCGCCAACAGCAATCCGGTGGTGATCATCTGCACTGCGCTGCCAATACTGGTGACATCGGCCTCGAAACGCGCCGCTTCTTCACGGTCCACGCGCAAGCGCCATTCCACACCAGGCAGGCTGCGGTTGTCTTCGATGCCGGTAAAGCCGCCGAGCTTGACCATTTCCGCGCGAATCTGTGCAACCGCTTCATCCGCCAGCGCCGGGTCGCGGGCGCTCACTTCCAGTTGCACCGGTTTACCCGCCGCCGGGCCCTGCTCGCGCTCCTGGAACTCCAGCACCACGCCAGGTATGTCGCCAATCCGCGATTGCATGTCATCCAGAATCGCCTGGGCGGGGCGGCGCTGGTGCCAGTCGATCAACTGGAACTGCAACACGCCGATCACATCCGAGCCCTGCTGGCTGGAGGCTGCCGCAAACGAGCGTGCATACAGCGCGCGCACTTCGGTCAGCCCTTCAAGGCGCCGTTCCACGTTGCGCACGATGGCATCTTTCTCTTCCACGGACAGATCACCACGGGCCCGCACCAGCAACTGCGCCGAATCCGGTTCCACCGCCGGGAAAAATTCCACGCCGTGATTGAAGCGGCCGTAAGCCAGGTACACCAGCACGATCAGTAACACGGCTGCCAGCAGTGTCAGCCCGGGGATTTTCAGTAGCCGGCTCAGCGTACGGCGATAAAGACGCCCGCCCTCTGTGATCAGGGGTTCGCCCGGCGGATGGCGACGGCTGAGCACCTTGCCCAGCGTCGGCAGGAACACCAGCGCCATACCCAGCGACGCGATCAGACACAGGATCACGGTTGCTGGCAGGTACTTCATGAATTCGCCCACCATGCCGGGCCAGAACAGCAGCGGCACAAACACGGCCAGCGTGGTCGCTGTGGCGGCAATGATCGGCCAGGCCATACGAATGGCCGCATTGCCCCAGGCATCCTCCGGTGACTGCCCTTCGCGCAGATTACGATCCGCCAGCTCGGCCACGACGATGGCCCCATCCACCAGCATCCCGGCAACCAGAATCAGGGAAAACAGCACCACGATATTGGCGGTATAGCCCACCGCCCAGATCATCAGAATACCGGTGAGAAACGCACCGGGAATGGTCAGCCCCACCATCATGGCGGAGCGCACGCCCATGGCGCCAAGGATGACAATCAGCACCAGCACAACGGCGGTGGTGACATTGTTCAGCAGCTCGGACAGCACATCGTTCACATCACTGGACTGATCCATGATCAGATCGATCTGCAAGTCTTCCGGCAGCATGGGCAGGGCTTCTTCCAGCAGTGCCTTGACCGCATCAATGGTATGAATGATGTTCGCGCCCGCCCGCTTGGACACTTCCAGCACGACGGCTGGCTGATCGTTGATGCGGGCATAGCCCATCGGGTCTTTGAAGGTTCGACGGATGTTGGCCACATCACCGAATGTCACCACGCTGTCGCCATCCACCTTTACCGGCATGGACAGCACATCTTCCAGCTCTTCGATAACGCCAGGGACTTTCAATGCGAGGCGACCGGCGCCGGTGTCCAGGCTGCCCGCCGCCACCAGACGGTTATTGCGGGAAATCAGACTGAACAGGGTGTCGAAATTGATCCCGTAACTTTGCAGCACCAGAGGGTCGACGACGATTTCCAGCAGATCTTCGCGCTCGCCGCCGATCTCCACTTCCAGCACATCCGGCACACCTTCGATCGCCTCGCGCAATTCGCGGGCAATCATCACCAGCTCTGGCTGGGACAGGGGGCCGGACAGGCCGATGGACAGCACCGGAAACTGGGAGACGTTGACCTCCCGCACGCGGGGCTCTTCCGCTTCATCCGGAATCTTGGCGCGGGCGATATCCACCCGGTCACGCACGTCCGCCAATGCCCGGCGCGGATCGAAGCCCGCATCAAATTCCAGCGTGATGGAGGCGTAGCCCTCCGACGCCTGCGCCGTCATCTTGCGCACGCCCTGAATTGCCCGCAGTTCCTGCTCCATGGGGCGCACCAGCAAGCGCTCACCGTCTTCCGGGCTCACACCCTCCAACGTCAGCACCACATAGACCCAGGGGATGGTCACATCCGGGTTGGATTCCTTGGGGATCATTTGCCACGCTGCGGCACCGGCAATCAGCAGAAATGCCAGCAACAGCAGTGTTGTCCGCGAGCGGTTCATGGCCGCCAGAATCAAGGTACGCATCAGGAGGGCTCACCCGCCTCGTCGGTCGGCTCATCCTGCGCTTCCGGCTCTTCCTGATCCGTCTTCTCTTCCCGGGCATCAACCTGTTCGCCCTCGGCGACAAAACCGCCGCCGGCGGTGATCAGGCGCACCTGTTCGGGTAGCCCGTCGACCCAGGCCGCGCGGCTGGTGGCGCTGAGCAGGCGAACCCGGGTGAGTTGCACCCGGTTGTCCTCATCCAGATGCCGCACCGCCAGCTTGCCGTCGTCATCCAGCACCAGCAGCGCCGGGGAAAGGCTATGGGCCGCCCGCTCCGGCAAAGCGATGTCGAGGGTTGCACTGGCCCCGGCGAGACGCCGGCGATCCGGGTTCGCGACCTCGACTTCGACACGGTAGCTGCGCGTGCTTTCATGGGCGCGACTGGCGACAAAGATCACCTCGCCGTCCAGGGACTCGCCATCAAGCAGTGTCACACTGACCGGCAAGCCGGGGGCGATGTCCGTGATGTCCCGCTGGCTCACCCAGGCACTGGCCTTGAGTCGCTCATCTTCCACCAGATCAGCATAGACCTCGCCGACCTGCAGAAAATCGCCTTCCTCTACCATCAACTGGTTGATCACCCCGGCAAACGGCGCGCGTGGCCGCGTATGAGCCATCTGCTGGCGCAGCGCGGCCTGCTCTGCCTCTGCCTGAGCCAGAGTGCTGCGCAGGCGCAGCAGTTCGCTCTCGGAGCTCAGGCCACGCCCTTGTAAACGTTCGGCGCCGGCCAGTTCTGCCCGCTGAGCGGCCAACTCGGCTTCGGTGCGCGCCAGACGCGCGGGAATGTCTTCCTGATCCAGCTCCAGAATGACCGCGTTATGGGCCACCCTGCCCCCTTCACGCACCCGCAGCGTCTCGACTTGCCCCGCTGCGCGTGCGCGCAGCGCCACTTCACGCCACGGCAACAGCTGCCCCTGGGCACGAACGCGGGCCTGATACGGCTCAGCCATCTGGTCACGTACTTCGACCCGATTTAGTGTGGCGGCACGCTCTGTCTCGGCGTCAGCATCCGGCGCCTGATCACGGAATGACTGGCGTTCGCCAGTCAGCAGCCATACCAATAGCAGCACGCCAAGCACGATGGCGATCTGAACGGAGCGGGACGGGGTGCGCAAACGCATGGGGAGCAAACCTGATATCAAAAACGTCAGGCGACACTATAGGAAAAACACCTGTTCCGCACCATGGTACAACTGCTCAACAATGATCAGCGCGCCACAGGGTGCTCGAAACGTGCGGGGCCGCACTATTGAATGCTTCTGACAGCCAGTCCAGGAACAGGCGCGTCGGGGGATGCCGCTCACGTCCGGGCAGGGTCAGGGACAGGTAACCTGCCCCGGCCAGCGTCACATCCGGCATATAGGGCATCAAACGCCCCTGGGCGACGCTGTCCGACACCAGGGCTGTACTGGCGAGGATCAAACCCTGCCCGGCGATGGCCGCCTGCAGCGCCAGCGTCGGCTGAGCGTACTCCCGCCAGATCACGCCATCGCCGAGCCACGTCTCCCCCGCCGCACGGATCCAGACAGGCCAACCCGATGTGCACTCGGGCGATACCTGCTCCGGCAGCGCCAGCAACGCCGACGGCACATACGACGCCCGCGCCACCTGCGCGGCGCTGCCGTAGACGCCGAGGTTTTCGGTCAACAGGGCATGTTCCACCAGGCCTGCGGTGTCCGTGCCCACATCGCAGATCAACACATCAATGCGCGCCTCCCGGGACAAGTCCGGCGGCCCTGACGCGATCTCCAGTTGTAACGTCACCTCAGGATGGCTGCGGTAAAACGTGTCCAGCCGTGGCACCAGCCAGAACTCGGCGAATGCCGAGGGCATGGAAACCAGTACGGTACCGGGTTGCGGTTTGGGGCTGAGTTCACTGACACAGACCGAGATATCCAGGAAGGCGTTATGCAGCACCGAATAAAAGCGCTGGCCAGCATCACTCAATGCCATCTTGCGGTGCTTGCGGAAGAACAGCGGCACCCCAAGCCACTCCTCAACCATACGAACTTGGTGGTACACGGCCGACGGCGTTACGCCGAGCTCTTTCCCCGCTTCTTTTGCATTAAGTGTGCGCGCCAGCGCCTCATAGGCTCGCAATGACGCGACAGGAAATGATGCAAACATATTGTTATTCCCCGAGCTATTCCCCGAACTATTCCCCGAAAAAAACTCACCCGACAATAGCAGCACTCTCGTCCCTGAAGAATAGTGGCATTAAGACATCAGGATTTAATCTGATTAAAGATAAAATAAATGAAAACATACATTTCAAAAACATACTGGAAAGGCAAAAAAAACGCCGTAACCCGGGGAAGCTACGGCGCAAGCTTACGAACATCATCGTAGAGTGAAGTTCAATTTCATCTCACCAAATTAAACTTCGTTGTATGCCCTTCTTACCAAAGACAGAATGACTGTCGGTGGCGCGCCGGGCGTTTATTGCGCTCCAGTGAGGCTACCAACCATAGCAAGTGTTACGCCGTAAAAAAATAATGTCACCGTGATATCACTCTTGAAAAAAATGAACGGATGCAAAATCGAACAAAAAAGGGGTTGTGAAAAATGACGACACAACAATATCGGGCAGACGCCCGCAAGATACTGGTGCTTGTTTCTGGCAACCGGCATGACAAACGCATTATGGACTTCGCACGCGCCGCCTTGCGCGGTGCGATCTCGGTGGGCTGCTATGCCAACGTGCGCTTTATTGATCAGATCATTCCGGACCCGATTGCCCGTTGCAGCAGCTGCCGCCACGACCTTGATCGCATCGGCGACCGGCGCTGCCATGTCCGCGACGGGCTGGATCATTTCATGCGCGGCGAATTGCAGCAGGCCGACGGCCTGATCCTCTGCTCACGCCTGCATTGGCACGGGTTTTCAGCCCATATGGAAGCCTTCCTGGAGCGCACGCGATGCAGCCAGGCGCCAGACCAGACGCTGCGCCGGGCGCTGGGCTATCGGCGGCGCATTCCCATCGGCATGACACTACTGATGGAGGATCAGCGCGCGGCCTGCCTGCGCCATGTGGAATCCCGCGCGCTGGAATGCGCACAGAACATCGGCGGCTACATGACAAGCGTCATCACGGCGAACTGCACAGGCGGTATGCATGGCGTTGAACGAGACTACAGCGCCGTGCGCATGGCCACCGAGCATCTGGCACGCGGGCTGCTGTTCGCCTCACCACGGGATTTCAGCATGCAATGTGTGCCCTGCCCGCCGGTGAAAGAAGAACAACGCATCGCCGTCGGCGCCTGGGGCAGCCTGCCGGATATTCACTGATCCGATGGCGCCTCGGTGCCGGTAAAAAAACCACGCAGCTGTTCGCGCATATCGGGCTCGATGGCGCAGAACAGCTGCCGCCCCTGGCGGCTGGTGGTGATCAAGCCGGCATCGACCAGCTCGCGGATATGGTGCGACACCGTGGGCGCCCCGATATTCAGGCGCTTGATCGCCTCTGCCAACAGACACCCTGCCGGCAACTCATCGACTGCCGCCTCTCTGCCTTCATCCCAACTACGTGCAATGGCCTGATAGATCTTCAGGCGATTGGGGTTGGCCAGCGACCGGAACGCACCAACCAGCATGTCGCCGTCATTCATGGGGCCTCCGGGCACTCACTGTATGAGTTATGTGAGTTATATGAGTCATATGGGGCCAAACTGCGTCAACGCCGCCGAATCAGTTTGACGAGCATCGAACAATTGCATAGCTTGCACTCACAGTTTGATACTTATCGAAGTTATCGTAACGCGGTGCCACCCGCCCGGCAATGGGCGCACGCACAGCCACCAGCTACGGGATACGCACCATGACCTTCGCCACCACCCTCGGCCAGCCCCTGGCCCTGCCCTGCGGCGCGACACTGCCGAACCGCTTTGGCAAATCCGCCATGAGCGAAACCCTCGGCACGCTGGACAACCACGCCACCCGTGAACTGGTTCGCCTGTATCAGCGTTGGGCCGACGGCGGCACCGGCCTGGTGATCACCGGCAATATCATGGTGGACCAACGCCAACTGGGCGAACCCCACAACGTGGTGGTGGAAGATGAGCGCGACATGCCGATCCTGCGCGACTGGGCCAAAGCAGGCACCCGCGCCGGCAATCACCTGTGGGTACAGCTGAACCACCCGGGCAAACAGATTCCGAAGATGCTTGCCACCGGCGATACACTGAGCCCGTCTGCCATTCCCTTCGGCAAAGCACTGAGCCCGCACTTCAAGCAACCCCGCGCACTCACCGAAGCGGAAATTCTCGATATCATCCAGCGCTTTGCGCGCACCGCCGGCATCCTGAAGACCGCCGGCTTTACCGGCGTACAGATTCACGGTGCCCACGGCTATCTGGTCAGCCAGTTTCTGTCCGGCCATCACAATCAGCGCACCGACCGCTGGGGTGGTTCGCTGGAAAACCGTATGCGCTTTCCGCTGGAAATATATCGCGCCATCCGCGCCGAAGTCGGCCCGGATTACCCGATCAGCATCAAACTCAATTCCGCTGACTTCCAGCGCGGCGGCTTCACCGAAGACGAATCCATGACCGTGGCAGAGACCCTGGCCAACGAAGGCCTCGATCTGCTGGAAATCTCCGGGGGCACCTATGAAAGCCCGAAGATGGCCGGCCAGGGCATTCGTGAAAGCACCCGGAAACGCGAGGCCTATTTTCTCGACTATGCCGAAAAAATTCGTGCGCGCATCGACATCCCCCTCATGGTCACCGGCGGCTTCCGCACCTCCGAAGGCATGGCGGCGGCCGTGGACAGTGGCGCCACCGATATCGTTGGCGTCGCACGCCCACTGGCTCTCGAGCCGGATCTGCCCCTGCGCATCCTGAGCGGTGAGTCCGTGCACAGTGTGGTGGAGCCGCGCCGCACCGGGATCAAGGCCATTGATGATATGGCGATGATGGAAGTGGTGTGGTTCGCCCGCCAGCTGCATCGCATGGGCAAAGGCAAGGAACCCCGCAAGAACGAGAGCGTGCTCGGTGCCTTTGTGCGAAGTCTGGTTATGGTGGGGATTCGTTCGTCCCGGACAAAACGCATGAAGCTGCGTGCCAATAGCGGCTAAACGCATAATGGCAGAATGCCATTATTTCACTGCTTTTTTCTGCCAGGCGGGCCGGCCATGCGTCTTCACAGGGCGCATCAGGCCGGCCTCTATTCGCACCACCCGTCGTTTTTCTGGCGCTTTTCCGCATCAATCTTTGCCTTCATGGTCGTGTTTGCGTATAACGCAACAACACTAATACCAATATGAACTATGGCGCATGGCGCGGTCTTGAATCACTTTGCACAATCCGGGGATGAAAATTGGAGAAGTACTCAGACGTCAGCGGGAGAACCGCCTTGAGACCCTGGAAGACGTCGCCTTCCGGGCCGGCACGGATGCCAGCAACCTTTCTCGTATAGAGCGGGGGTTGCAGCAGCCGTCTATCGCCTTACTTGCCCAGCTGGCCGCATCGCTCGACACAAAGGTCTCCGAGCTCTACCTGATCCTCGAAGCCAGCCAACCCGCCACCCCAGGTAAAAAGCCCCTCCCGCGCGAACCCTGGAATGCGGACCTTATGCGTCTGCAGCGTCACTTCCGTGAGCTGGACACCAGCAAACGTGCCATCCTCATTGACCTGGCTCGCACCCTCAAGAAATATTGACTCTCCAGACAACCGCTCATGATAGCAAAGTGCCATCGTTGACGGCCCTCCAGTTGGCCGTGCTATAACGATTGCAGAGCACATGACGGGAGTAACATGTGCGTGTATCACACCAAGGAGGTCGTCATGAGTGAAATATCCCTCGAAATGTATCGTCGCCATATGGCCACGATTATCTCAAGAGCCTGGCTTGATACCCGTTATCGTGAGGCCCTGCAGAAAAACCCTCACAAGATGCTGCAGGAAGCTGGCATCCCGGTGAATGAGAAGATCAAGATCAATGTTCATTTCAACTCACCGAATGAATTCAATCTGATAATCCCTGATGCGCCAGACGCGAAATCGATAACGGAGTCTGATTTTGTCGCCGCATCGGCTCAAGTTGCCGCACACGAGCAACTTATCCTGCCCACCATCTTCGTAAAGAGGCATGGATGGTAAGCAGGCATGGATGGTGACGAGAACGGTATAGCGACAAGCACCTTTCCTGGCTGGGACACCCTGCGTGAAAGGCGCCGCCTCAGGATGCCCTTCGTTTTGCGAGGGGCATCTTCATATTTCATGGATGGACTACCGGGGCCGAGCGACGTTGAGTATATCCTCGACAAGAAGCTCGCTAGCGGCGAGCAGTTCATGCAAATAAGCCGGGATGGCCAACTGGCCTACCCCACACGTGCCCGGCAACCATCACCGCAAAAATCCGAGATTCTCGACCTGTATCGCCAAGGCTACACTGTAATATGCAACTACATTGCCAAGGACCTGCCATCCCTATTCCGTGCCCGCACTATGTTGCAGGACGTCTTCGGTGAGGAGGTGGAGTGCAGCACCTTCATGACGCCGCACTCATGCCAGGGCTTTTCGCCCCACTTCGATGCGGCAGACCTGTTCGTCATCCAGACACACGGCGGCAAGCACTGGCGCCTTTATCCGGCCATACTGACGGATCCGCTGGAGAAGCAGAAAGCCTCCGTTCCACGAGATCACCTGTCAGATCCCATTCTGGCTACAACGCTTACCCCGGGGGATGTTCTCTATATTCCCCGGGGCATCATTCATGAGGGTGTAGCGGCGGCGAAAGAGGACGCAGGCGCTGCATCGGTACATATTTCCTTTGGTTTGCTTACCAATAAAGTACTGGATGCGCTCAAAATTTACCTGGATCAACTGGCAACCTCGCACCCCTGGTTAAGAGAGGACCTTCCCGAGAACCTTGATCTGGTAGCGGCCCTCTCACAACTCAGCGAGTGCATCAATACTGAAAGCATGCATCGCTATTGTGAGAAAGTGATTCGCGACCAGGTGTTCGCAGATCGGCTGGAACGACACCCCGCTGTATCCGGGAATGTGTTCTCAGCTTCTCCACACATTGCCGACAGGTCTGTTCCGTTGCGCATTAACCCGCACGCCGCCGTGCGATTCAGTGAGATAGACCCCGCACAGCTCATCTTCAGCGTCGGTAGCGGCGCGCAGACCCTGAATCTTCCCATACCGGCCGTGCCGCTGGTTAAGGAAATGCTGTCCGCCACCAGTACATTCACCCTGAGCTACCTGCCCGGCAACGACACCCCGGGCGACCTGGACATGCTCACAGCCGAGCAGCTGTTACGGCTCGATATCATCCAGGTGTGCGATGCCAACTAGTAACACCTCTGAGAACGGCAGCATTGATCGGTTGGTGCAGGAAGCTGCACGATATAGCAACCTGCCACTGCGGTGTCTGGAGGAGGATCTGACCAGCAAACTCTGCGGGCTGTTTGACCCCGCGCTTCGCTTTGCAGCGGCATCACTCCGCATACCGCCTTCGTCGCCTTTCACTTTGGATATACTGCAAGACTGCGCGCATGTGTGCCGATCTTCGATGCCCCATTTCGATACGGCATTTCAGTGTACAGCCCAAAGCTGGCTCAGCGGCATCAAGCAGATGAGCGAGCATCTGGAAGCAAGCCGGGAAAGTCTCGCTGATTATTTCAGTCTCAATTCAGAAGCCAGCATAAGCAGCTTCACCTCCCTGACGCCGGAAAGCCACTACCGCGGCAACTGTGTGCGCAAACTTGTTTGGGCGGACGGAAGAAGATTGATATATAAACCGGGGCACCGGCAAAGCACGGACATACTGCTACAGCTTGGAAAAATTATAAACAGACAGGAATGCACTGTTCGCCTTGACTGGCTGACAAGGCCTTTGACGCGCCGGGATCATGCCTTCGAGCGCTTCCTGGACATCAGTGAATCAGAATGTGATCACGCTGACACCGACCTTCGCCTCGCAGAGATCCTTGCTTTTTCCCTGTTCTTCCGGGGCTGCGATCTTCATCATGAAAATTTCATCGTCAGCACGAAAGGCCTGATACTGCTGGATACAGAGTCATTCTTTCACCCGGTCAAGCTTCGCCCTGCAAAACAACACGCCAATAGCCAGGCGGAACATTTTCGTCAGAACGGGCTATTTCGTACCATCATTGACATCCCCTGCTACGAGAAGCAGGACATTTCGCTCACCCGCCAATTGCTGGAGACCCGTGGTTACGTGCCCGATGCCGATGCCATAACATCCCACTTTCAAACCACTTGCGCAGCGATACTGGCCACACGTAGCGCGCTGGCCGGTGCATTGCGTCATGCATGCCATAACGCCTCCGGAGACCGCATACTCACGCGTGCCACCCTGCGCCCCACATTCTTTTACGGTATGCTCCAGCAATACGCCTATAGCCCCGGTACTCTCGCAGATATTCCGCCTGAGGCGGCATTCAGAAAGCACCTCGAATGCACTCCGCTATATGGCACAACCCCGGCCTCCCCCGCTGTTGTGAATGAAGAAGTTGCCGCTCTGGTCCGCGGCGATGTGCCCGCTTTTCATGCATGCCCTGATGCTGTTTCCCTGCATTCGAGTAACAACCTGATCGATTCGGATTTCTTCGTTGAGAGCGCGCTGCATCATATTGAGATGATGCTGGAAGAGCAGCCCGAACAGTCCATTCAGGATGCCATGTCTCATATCAAAGAGCACTGCTCCCACCGGGAGCCATGCGCATCACGCCATCTTGCCATTCAGAAAATAGGGTAAATTTCAGTTTTCCTTTTTTGACGGTTCTCTCCGCACAAAAAATGTACGTAACATGCGTGCTCGCAGATGCAAATATCATCAAGAGAATACGCATGACATCCGTACGTACATTTCTGGGCATGGGCTTTTTGGGCTTTGCCGTCTCTGCATGCAGCACGCCGGGGGGCAATGCCGCGCTGGAATCACGCCAGCAACAGCAATCCTATGCCGTGGGCTACCAGCTATCGGAGCAATGGCGAGCGCGCACCGGCCAACATCGGCCCGCATGCGGCGCTGGTGTTCGAACTGGAGTTGCTGGAAGTGCATCAAGAAGGCTGATGAGGGAGTAAGAGGAGCTCGGGGGTCAGGTCTCCCATTTCACACGGAGTGAACTGTGTGAAATGGGAGACCTGCCCCCCTTCTTCTCTTCTTCTAAAAAAACCGCCCGAGAACGGGCGGCAAACGGAGTTGTCTTGAGCAGGCTCTGGCACTACAAGTGCGTGACCCACAGCGCCGCCAAAGCAGCCAGCTCGGCGCCGAACCATATCTGCACTGCGCCGCGGTTGAGGGCCACGCGATCAAGTAGTGCGATTCCCACCAATAAACCATGTGCGCCATATACCGGTAGCAAGGCTGCGCCCTGGTAGAGCGCCAGGAGGGTGACCAGCAGGTTGGCGACCGCAGCCAGCAGGAACACCGGGCGTTCGCCATCCAGTGCCAGTGCGATCATCACCCAGGCCATGGCCACCAGAAACAGACTGCCGGCGTGGGTCGGGATCAGGCCAAGTGCGGCGCCAAAGAGGCCTGCCAGCATCAGCAGCCCGGCGCCCAGCGTGGCCATGGCCAGCGGCGCGCTCCAGCGAGCCAGCTCGCTCGCCACGGGTACGTGACTGGCGGGCCGCGCCAGGCGGGCATCGCGATCGAACAACTCGCGAGACAGTTCATCGTAGAAGTTGCCAGTTACTGTGCGCATGTCGCACCTCTCTGCCTTGACGGCTCTGTCGTGATTGACAGGTTCAGAATACGCCTTGACATATCAGTGCGAGAGTGGCATTATTGACATTGTTATGGCTGATTACGCCATCAATAGAGTGTTATTTATGCTAAATGTGACAGTTTTCGCCGTAGACGACATCCTGGCGACCGGCGTAACCGGCCCGCTTGAGGTCCTGGATATCGCTAATATCCAGGCTGATATGGCCGGTTTGCCGCCGCAGCATCGATTCAGCTGGACGGTGGTGTCGGTGGACGGCAAGCCGGTGCGCAGCTCCGCTGGCTTCATGTTGCCGGTCGAGGGCAATTACATGCGCGCCCGCGAAGCCGACATCATCATCATCCCCGGTTTCAATCACCGCACCGGCCGCGAGGTCAGCCACTACGTCTCGGCTATGCCCGAGGGCTATCTGAGCTGGCTGAAAGCACAATACCAGGCAGGCAAGGTGTTGTGCGGCATCTGCAGCGGCACTTTTATACTGGCCGAGGCCGGCTTGCTCGATGGCCGGCGCGCCACCACCAGCTGGTGGCTGACCAAATCCTTCTGCCGCCGCTACCCGGCAGTCGACCTGCATCCGCGGGACGTGGTGACCGAAGACAGCAACCTCCTGTGTGGCGGCTCCGCCGTATCCTGGATGCATGCCTGCCTGCGACTGATTGCACGCTATATGAATACGGAGGTGGCGAGTGCCTGTGCCCGCATTTTGCTGGTGGACCAGGGCAGCGCTTCTCAAGCCCCGTACCTGAGCGCCGCCCACCTCACCGCCAGCCGCGACAGCGCCATCGAGCTGGCCATTGATCGCATGCGCGAGCAACTTGACCAGCCGTTGTCGGTCAGCGACATGGCCGCCTGGGCAAACATGAGTGAGCGCCCATTCATCCGGCGCTTCAGGGAAGTGGCGGGTATGCCGCCGGGACACTATCTGCAGAAGATGCGCATCGACACCGCCAAGGGATTGCTGGAACAGACGGATCTGCCGCTGGAACATATCGTGACGCAGGTGGGCTACAGCGATGTCAGCTCATTCCGACGCCTGTTTCGCAAGGAAGTTGCTGTGTCACCGGGGGCGTATCGGCAGCGGTTCCGTTAGCGTCGGCTGTTTTTCCGTGCTGCTCAACATGGCCAATCCTGCCTAACCCTGCGGGAAACGGGAGACCTGCCCCTTTCTCTGCTCTCCATCAGACCGCGACGGTAATGCCATGCGCACTGGCTTTCTGTGCGGGGCGCACCACGATTTCCACTTGTTGATCCAGCGACACCAGGGCCTGCATCAGCCGTTCCAGGGAGATGTTCTGGAGCTTGTAGCGGCGGATCTGGGATACCTTCGGCTGAGTCATGCCAGTAATTGCTGCAGCCTGAGTCTGACTGAGGCCGCGCTGGCCGATCAGTTCATTCAGCTTTAGTGCAAGCGCCGCCTTTGCCGACAGTTCTGCGGCATCGTCAAACCCCAAGTCTTGCAACACATTGTCGGTGCCGCCGGCATGCTTCTTATGCTTCATCACTTGCTCCTGCTCACTTCGCAACGCGCTAGCACTGCCTTTAGCCGCTGCTCGATCAACGCCACGTCAGGGCGCGGTGTAGCAATGCCCGACTTGGACTTCTTCTGAAACGCATGGAGCACATGTACCGCCTCACCGATCCGCACTGTGTAGACGGCACGAAAGGCATCGCCCCGGTGCTCTTCCACCAGTTCATAAACACCAGAACCAAGCCCTTTCCAAGGCTTCGCAGAATCCGGCGTACCGCCCAACTGGACCACAAACAGCGCCACGCCCATGTCTTTCTGTACTCCGATCGGGAAGGCCTTGAAGTCTTTTTTTGACGAGCCCTCCCAAAACAGCTTCTTACGCTTCCTTGTCATAATTATACCCGTTCGGGAATATACTGCAAGAAGGAAAGGGTTTGTTGCTCAGGGCCCGCACCAAAGAAGAAGGCACACCCGAGCACAGCTACCAGTTCAGAAGCAGAGATTAGCGGGGCCGATTGATATCAGATATAGGCCATGGCTGATTCAAGCGTAAGACATCTGCTAGCCGATGTTCTTCATGCGTGAAATGGGAGACCTGACCCCCTCTATTTTTTGGTTGCGCGCGTGACGTATGCGTTGAGCAACCGCATTGCCCATTCATACGGCAGGGCAAACTTGCGCTGCCACCAGTAGCCGATGCGGATGTCCAGCGAAGTGAAGATCATGTATTGCCTGCGCCGCATACCGCGCAGGATTGCCTGTGCGGCATGCTCCGGCGTTACCGCGTGGCGCCGGAAGCGTGCGGTAAGCCGCTGCACTGCCGGATCTTCGCGGTCGACACCGACGATCTCGATGGTCCGTACCAGACCCGTATCCACCCCGCCCGGGCACACCAGCCCGACATGGATACCGTGCGCGCGCAGATCAAAACGCAACACTTCAGAAATACCTCTCAGCCCGAATTTGGTGGCGCTATACGCAGCATGCCAGGGCAGGCCGAACAACCCGGCAGCCGACGACACATTAATCAGATGCCCGCCCCGCCCGGCAGCAATCATTTTCGGCAGAAACGCATGCATCACATGCACGGGGCCCATCAGGTTGATATTGATCAGCCGACGCCAGTGATCCAGTGACAACTGATCCACCGTGCCCCAGATGGAAATGCCGGCAATGTTGAGCAATGCATCCATGCTGCCGTGTTCGATATGCAGCTCATCAGCCAACGCCTGCACTGCATCGGCGTCGGCAATATCCAGGGCATGCGCTGCCAGCACCGTGGCACCGCTGGCCTTTAACCTCAATGCAGTCTCCGCCAATACCTCCTCGTTGATATCCGTCAGGCAGAGCAGCGCCCCCTCCGCGCCAAGCGCCTCCGCAACGGCACGACCTATCCCGCTCGCCGCGCCTGTCACCAGGCAACGCTGGCCCTTGAACGTTATCTTGGCCATAAAGCTGCTCCCGTGATTGCGCCAACACACATGGCAACACACATGCCAATACCCCATGATTGCCCGGACGCGCCCACGCCGCAGTAGCCATCGCGGCCATCCGGGGTGGCCGATGCGGCCAGGCCATTTCGTGTGGCCGTATTCGTGCAATACTGGCCATAGCGCATGTCATCTGGCAGGTAACTATCCGTGGATGAATCCAGAGAGAGCGACGGCTGGGTCTCGGCCCGGCATTTGCAGCATATCGTGGCGCGCGGCGAGTCCGCCGGGCTGGGTATGGCTGCGCTGTTGCAACAGGCCGGCCTGCACCGTGGCCAACTGGCGGACAGCACCGGCAGCATTCCTGTCAGCGCGCTCGAGCAATTGCTGGATCACGCCAGCCAGCACTATCGCGACCCACTGCTCGGCTTGCACCTCGCCAGCAACATCCAGCCGGCCACCTTCGGCGTGATCGGGCATCTGGTGCAGACCTGCGACCGGTTCAGTGACGTGCTTGATACCCTGACACGCTATAACGGCCTGCTCAGCAACATCGGCACAACCTCCCTGAATACCGCCCCCGGACAGGTGCAGGTGTGCTGGCAATGCCATGTTGGCGGCCCACTATTTCAGCGCCACGCGCGGGAGTATGTGATCGGGGCCTTCGTCACACTGGTACGGCTGCTGCTGCCCGATCAGCCAGACGTGCCGCTGGCGGTCCATTTCCCCCATGACCGCCCCGATGGCGAACAAACTCTTGCCAACTATCAGGCGCTGTTTCGCTGCGCCGTCTATTTTCGTCAAGACACGCTGCCGGAGAACAGCGCCTGCGTGGTGCTGCCAGCGCGCCTGTTGCGCCAGCGCCTACCGCACAGTGACGCCTCACTGCGCGAGATACTGGAACAGCATGCCCGCACCGAGCTGGCGCAACGCGCCGCAGTGCAGACACCGCGCACACTCACCGGGGATGTACAGCATCTGATCAGCCGCGCGCTACCGCACCAATCGCCCGGCCGGGACAATATTGCCGCGCAGCTGGGCCTGAGCGGGCGCACCCTGCACCGCCGACTGGCCAGCCAGGGCACCAGCTACCAGGCGCTGCTCGACGACGCCCGCCTTCAACGCGCCCGCGAGCTGCTCACAACCACCAGGACGACACATGCCGAGATCGCCGAAGCACTGGGCTTTGGCTCTGCGCAATCCTTCATGCGCTGGTTCCGTCGCCATACCGGAGTCCGACCATCCGACCTCACGCAATTGAGTGACAACGCAGATAGCAACACCCCTGATACCAACAAAGGAACGCCCAAAAATGCCCGCTGATCTTCTGCAACCCATCGGCGGCTGGGCCGGCCCGTCACAGCCGCGGCTGATACCGCAGCCCCTCGCCGAACGCGGCGTGCTGTTTCGTGCCGTCAGCCGCGTATCACGCCTGTTCGGGCGCCCGGAATTACCGAACGTGTTTCCGCTTATTCATCACAATCCACGGCTGTTCTGGGGTTGGATGTTTTTCGCCTCGCGATTGATGCCCTGGGGCCGACTACCGGCAACGGCCCGTGAGCTGATGATCCTGCGCGTCGCCTGGCTGTGCCGATGCCGCTATGAATGGGGCCAGCACATCGAACTCGCCGAGCGAGCTGGTGTGAGCGACCGTGATCTGGTGGCCGTCACGCGCGGACCTGAGGCTTTCGATGATCCGGCAACGCGCCTGCTGATACAGGCCTGTGATGATCTATATCACCACGACTGCCTCACTGATGACACCTGGCAGCCGTTACAGGCGCAGTATTCCGAGAAGCTGCTGCTGGAAGTGATGATGCTGGCCGGACACTACCGAATGCTTGCAGGCGTGCTGCTTAGCGCCGGCCTGCCATTGGAGGCGCATATAGAGGAGCATTTGCAGGGTTCTCATGCTCGGGTAGCTGGGCTGGTTGAGGAAGGATAAGCATTACCGCCGACGGACACCTGCATGAGTCGCCCACCGGGCTCACCCTGCGTGAAATGGGAGATCTGACCCCATTTGTGCGGCGGCATTTTCCTACAGCACCCGCCGGTATCGGCTGACAGACAGAACCTTACGCACGGTGCACCATCATCCACTCGCAAAGATCAGGGATGATGACGCGATGCCCGATAGCCATGACCAGAACTTCAAGAATCTGATTCTTGACTACCCACGCCAGGCACTGGAGCTCTTTGCGCCGGACGAAGCCGCCCACCTGGGCGAGGATGTGACCTTTACACCCATCAGGGAAGAACAGCTGAAAGACCGGCTGAGTGACCGCTTTCTGGAGCTGGATATCCCACTCCTGCTGGAATGGCCCGATGGCCGCCGCGAGGCGCTGCTGTTTGTCATTGAACAACACACCGACCCGGGCAGTTTCTCGGTGCACAAGCTGGCCCGCTACAGTCTGTCACTGGCCGAGCTATTCGACACGGACCGAGTGGTGCCTGTGGTGGTCTTTCTGAAGCCACCACGGCGGGCGCCCGAACAGATCGTGCTGGGCAACGAGTTCTTCAGCTACCTGCGCTTCCGGTATATCCGCTGTGTACTACCCGAACTGCCCGGAGAGCAATACCTGGAGAGCCCGAACCTGGTGGCGCGGCTCAATCTGCCCAATATGCACTGGCCGCCCGAGCTGAAACTGGCAATCTACGCCAGCGCAGTACGGGGATTGGAGAGCCTGGAGGGCAATCCAGACAAGCAGGCCAAGTACCTTGAGTTCATCGACATCTATGCTCAGATTGACAATAATGAGCGTATGCTTTTTGAGCAGAACTACCGGAAGGAGGCAGCAACCATGACAGGGTTCGTAGAACGTCACGAGGCTATCGGGAAGGAAAAGGGTCTCCAGGAAGGGCTGGAACAAGGCTTGGAGCGAGGACTGGAGCAGGGGCTGGAGCAAGGCATGAAGCGTGGCCAGCGGGAGGCGCGACTGGCTACCGCCCGAAACCTGGTGCAGGTAACGACACTGGATAACGCCACTATCGCTCAGGCAACAGGGCTGCCCGAAGCGGATGTTCAGGCATTGCGCGAGGGCGGTACCAGCCACTCCCTCTCATAATAACCACGCCATTGAATCAACGCAGGCGCTCAGGGGCAAGTCTCAGGGCTCCTTGTGTGAAATGAGAGACCTGACCCCGCTCCTATCAATTCGCTTTTTTAGCGGCAGGGCGCACACTCATGCGCAATCCGAGTGCATGCATGATTCTGGTAATGGTGGCGAAGCTCGGGTTGCCAGCACCCGACAGTGCTTTGTAAAGGCCCTCCCTGCTCATACCGACATCTCTGGCCAATTGGCTGACATTTCGGGCGCGGGCGATATCCCCCAACGCGGCAGCAATGAGAGCGGGATCACCCTCTTCCATGACAGCCTCAAGATAGGCGCTGATATCGTCTTCCGTCTCGAGATAATCAACCGTGTCATAACGACTCACCGTCACCCCCTTGTCTTTCATCGCTCATGTCCTCCACCGCTGTGTAATGGCTTTAGCCTGCTCAATATCTCGACGCTGCGTTTTCTTGTCACCGCCGCAAAGCAGTATCAGCACTAGAGGTCCTTCCATCGTGTAATACACTCTGTATCCAGGGCCGTAGTCTATTCTCATCTCGGAGATCCCCTGCCCCACCGGCTTCACATCTCCAGGATTACCCAAACCAAGGCGCCGAAGGCGAACCAGGACGGACTCGGGTATCGCGGAGCCCACGAAGCTATCGGTCGAAAACGTCCGTGCTGAGTAGCTCCATACTGTGATAACCATAGTTGACATGTGATTGGAGGGCACATACCGGACCGTAGCCCAGCGGCAGGGAAACAATAATGGGCGATAGCGGAAGCTGCGGTAAGAGATCAACCACAAGCCTTGTAAGTGGTGCCAGCAGTGTTTGTGACCTGAAGGACCCGCCCCAACTATATAAAAGTCATTTTTCCTTTAATGACGTTGCATGAGATACCCGGTTCGAGCGTATCGTCGAGCTATAGACCGCCGGGGGCAACAACCATAAGGAGATGACCATGAACTCAAATACTATAATCAAACTGCTATGCGTTATGGTGCTGACGCTCTGCGCCGGCAAGGGATTGGCCGCCGATATCCGTGACAATGGCGGCGCCCCGATGCCGTTGGGTGTGCTACCTTTCCCGACCGATTTCGATGCCCCGTCAGTCTGATCGTACCGGGCTTTCCTCCCGCAACCTGTCATGTGCATATGCACACCCTGGTGGACTATGATCCGGCCGGGAGCTTTCCTCTACATACCGGCGTCTCGCTTTATCATGTTGCTGTCGCCGTCAGCGGCCCGCCGCCCTGTCCGATGCTCGCCCCCGTGCCATCAACCATTGGCATTGTGGACAACGCTGTAGCGCCCTCCATACCGCCCACATTCATCGATCCAGCGCCGATCAGCTATGTGGCAGGCGGGGAACCCCTATATCTGCCCACCGGTACGCTTTGCCCTGGCCCATTTATCTTCAACGCGCTTTTCGGGAACGGCGCAGGTAACTTCACAGATCCGTCGTATATTGAGATAAATATCTCGAATGGGCCCTGTGTGGCGAACGGACGCCTGGAAAGCCTGCCTCATCCGAGTGGCGATGTGAATATTTTCTGATAGGGCATGAAACTCACCAGGCCCTGAAATCTTGATAAATATGATGATTCAGGGCCAGACAGTTTCTTCAGCAATGGCGCCCGGTCTATTCGCGGCGCGTCATTGCCGTTGTTGAGGCTTCTGGAGAGTAAATATCTTGAAGCCTAGTCAAAGGTGCCAAATATGGGCTGACCTGAACCGCCCCGGGTATCCGGAGGCTCCACGATCTGAGAGAATGGAGCAATGATCCAATCAAACAAGTTTGCCCCCAGAGGTTTGAGAGCGTGCAGTGCGACTGGTCACCGAAAGACCACCAGTGCATCTTCGAAATTCAGGCCACAACAAGCCAGCGGGCCAGGCCGCTTATGGCTATCGCATGGTATCAGAATTCTTTCGTAGTTATGCAAATACACTACGAGAGGCCTCGGAACAGATGTGCCTACACACCGCATCTGGCATCAGGCCCGGCTTCAAAGATGGAGCACCCAAAGGCGCTTTGTAGTTGAGGAAGTACGGGCGCCGTGGCGGCCTAGGGATGCCGACGCGTCAGTCCTTGACCGGCGCCCGTGAAAAGTATGCTCACAATAAATACTCCAGCGGCGCTATGGCGAATATCCTATTTTTCTGCAAGAGAACGCGTACAAGACTTTATTATTGTGCGCTGAAAGTAATGGCATTATGCCAGTATAAGATTTAGTAAATCTCAGTTTTCCTTTTTGACAGGTTCTCCTCGATATAGTGATGCACGTAGCATCATCAATCAGTCTAGTTTCAACGACCATGAAGAATAACTCGAGGGAGCGCTTTACCATGCAACAGATTCAAACACTCTCAAACATCACCCTGCTTTGTCTGTTGGCCTTGACTATTGCAGCTTGCAGTATGTCAGGAGACAACGTCGCGATAGATACGCCGACGCAACAGCAGTCCTATGCGCTCGGCTACACGCTCTCTGAAAAGATGCTTTCACAAATGACCGGCGTTGAAGCCGATGCCTTCCTAGCCGGGATACGAGCGTACATGAATAGCGACACGGTACAACCGGTAGCTGCGTACCAGGCGGAGCAAACTACCAAGCGAGAAGCGGCCGCTCAGGAAACAGCAGCCGAAAACCGAAGCCTTCCTGGCCAGAAATGCCAGCTCTTCAGTACTGCCAATGGCTTCGTTAGCGCTGTGAAGAATGGGAGGCCTGACCCTTTCGCTGCTGTGGCCTCTCCCTTGGTGGGCGGCGGCCAGCCGGGTCTGGTCGATAAGTTTCGTCTTTGACCGCAATGCCAACAGCCAAGTGCTGAAGCCCCTGCCTATTGTGGGTGATGCCACCCATGAGGCAGTTGCCATTTCTTGCTATGTGCTTGACGAGCGGGAGTTTTCCGCACTGGCCGGATACGCCGCTGTTAAGAGTCTACTGGTCTTCGGGGTAGTGGTAATTGAAGAGTGAGCCATCTTGACGCTGGAATACTATCGACGCTTTCTCCGCAGCTTGGGCAGACCTGAATGCCTGCTCGTCACCAGTCGGCTCGCCGACAGCAAAGCCATTCACCGAGAGGATAATGTCGCCGGGCTCAATGCCCACTCGCTCCTGCATATCGCGCGGAAACCGCTCACCGATCACATAGCCCGCCGCAGCGCCCTCCGTAACAGGGTAAAGGTCATAGACGCTTAGAAGGCGCATCCGCTCTCGCTCCGCCCGTGACTGCTCAAGCAAACTAGTGCCATCCACCCTAGATGGACTCACCGCCTCGCTCTGACTCTGTCCGCCGGCGGTCAATGGCACCAGAAACAACTTGAACTCCTTGCCATTGCCTTCCATCAACAAATGATCGGGCCGTATATCATTGATCAGATAGTCGCCAGCCACCCGTTGGCCGATACCGTACCGATAAGCGCCGTCACCCTCAGCCAATACCACGGCGGAAGCAATCTGCCTGTCATCAGTCTGGAAAATGGCCAGTACCGAGAGCCCTTGAGGCCCCGCCCACTCTTCACCAAAGTCTGGTACAACAGCAGGCACGCCAGCTTCCGCTGGCTGAGTGCTGCTCGGTAGGGCCGACGATAGGCTCGCGGCCGAATCTGGCTGGCTCTGCTCTGGCGCAGATGTTACCGCGGGGCTTCTCGACCCAGACCAGCCCGGCCAGTAGCGTAAGCCCAAGGCTGTCACAACAAGCAGCCCAATACACACCAACACAATAATAAGACCTGACGAAATCCCAATTTTCATTTCACCCACCAACGATATCAGAATGCCATCACCGCTATCGATTTTCTCATGCTTCCATCAATTTAACTATTCTTCGGCCATGGAAATTTTCCATTTCTAAATTTATCATGACTTCCGTGAAACAAAATAGCAAAAACACACTCAAACTATTCGAAGCTCCATAATTATAGTGATATTGCTTTAATAACATTGATATCAATATGCCATATCGACAACCAAAATATCAAAATGACATCACGAGGAAAGTCATGAAATATTCTATTCTTGCCGCAACTGCAATCACCCTGGCTGGGTGCAGCACCACGTCACCCACTCAGGTAGACACTTCTTCATCGAGAGATATTACCTCTTACACTTTCGGCTACGAAGCCGGTAACAGCGCCGAGCAAGGCCTGGAAAGACAGCGCCTAGACCGAGCTCTGTTCTTGCTGGGTGTGCAGGATGCAATGCGCGATCGGGCTCCCCGGCATAACCTGAACGAGGAGGAGGTGGCTCACGCCCTTGAGGAGCACGCCGAATGGGCCGCCATGGTCACTGAAGAAGAGATCCGGATCACATCCGAAGAGAACGCTGTGGAGGGCGCGAAATTCCGTGATGAGTACGCGCGCAGCGAAGGCGTGAAGCGGCTGGATGAAGACATCCTCTACACCGTACTGGTTAACGGCAACGGCGATCAACAGCCCAGCACCAGCGATACCGTGGAAGTGCACTACGAGGGTAGCCTGCCAGATGGAACAGTCTTCGACAGCTCCATAGAGCGAGGCACCCCTGTAGCGGTAGATCTCACCCGAGTCATAGCGGGTTGGCAAAAAGCTATCTCTCATATGACAGAAGGCGATGTGTGGGAAGTCGTGCTGCCCCCGAACCAGGCTTACGGCGAAAATGGGCGCGCGCCAGCCGTCGGCCCTAACCAAACGCTCATCTTCAAGATAGAGCTGATCAGCGTTATCTAAAGGAGCGGAACAGATGAATTTCTTCTATCAATCAACGCTGGGCCTGACAGTGCTGCTGTCATCACTAGCGTACGCAATTGACGCCCCGGAGCGGCTACAGGAAAACCTGGTCAAGCTTAACCCGGACTTCAAAATCACTCGGATCAGCGCCACGCCAGTAACCGGCATCGCTGAGGTTGAGCTGGGCGGTAGCGAGATCATTTACGCATCGGAGAGCGGCAATCACATCTTCACCGGTGATCTGATCGACATCACCGATGGACGGAATGACAATCTCACCGAGCACCGCCAGCAGCAGATTCGGCGCAGCACCCTCGCAACGCTTGATCCGGCCTCGTTTATTACCTATCGCTCCACAACAGAGGAGGCGTCGCAGGTATATGTATTTACTGACATAAGCTGCAATTACTGCCAGAACTTCCACAAGCAGATCGAGGCAATAAACGATGCAGGCATCACCGTACATTATCTCGCTTTCCCTCGTGCCGGTCTGAACAACGCCACCGCACGGCTGATGGAGCGCGCATGGTGTGCTGAAGATCGTCAGGCCACACTGACGACACTAAAAGCCAGCGGCAGCGCGCCCTCACCCCAAGAGCCTTGCCGGGCACCGATAGCAAGCCACTTCCAGATCGGTACCGCAATGGGGGTCCGCGGCACGCCTTATATCCTCACACCTGAGGGCCATATCCTTGGCGGGTTCCTTTCAACAAAGGAGCTCATTTCTGCACTGGAGTAGACCACCAGGCAGGGCGTATAGAAAATCTGTGCGCCCTGTCACCCCATCACGACTATCACCACCCTTTCAGAACTACCGTTCGTCAGATTGCTGAAGGGTATTCTTATAAGTAAATCATAGTGGCAGATTGCCTTCATATATTTTATTTAATGATATCATTACGCCATCACCCGTCATTAAAACATTTAAAATCAGCAACATAAATTACATTCTCATCAATGGTGAAACTATATCAACAAGCAAAAAACCATAATAAATTTTCAATATATGGACTGCTGTTTTTGGAAAAATAAGTTTTCGTTTTATTAGTCTTGCCATGAATTTTCCTGTCTGTAGATTCTGGAAGGGCGTCACATCGAATAACGCAATAAAACTAAATAAGGAGATTAACCATGAATGTAATCGCAAAAGGGTTCATTGGAGCTACCATGGTCGCGGCTTTTGGTTTGAGCCACGCTTCTGGCCCGATCTACTACACCGTTAATGGTGGGTCGACCGAGCAGCTGCATATCACTTCGATCACGGATACTTTTGAAGGTACGACTCGCCTGTCTTCAGGATTTTTCTGCCAGGTTGACTGTACTCTCACTGTAGATGGCGAGATGGCGGACGACCTTACCGGCGACACCACACTGACTGTCACCAACGCTAGCGTGAGCGGCTCTAGCTCGCTGTGCGGCCTGCTGAGCTTGAGTGGTTTCCCATGGGAAGGTTCCGTACCGCACTCTTCTATTCCGTCTCCGCTTACGCCAGTCACCTTCACAATGGATAACGTCGCCGTAAGCGCCTCACTCTGTGGTTCGTGCAGTGGCCAGATTGATGTAACCTTCGATCCAGACAACGGTGGCAGCTTCGAGTTTGATGGCCCGATCACCCCTAACGGCAACTGCAACGTCAGAGGTTCACTGACTAGCGCCAACGGCAACTACTACGATGCATGGCACTGATCCATCACAGTAATAGCCGCAAGGCGAGGGCGCGAGCACTTTTGGCTCGCGCCTTCATTTCGCACTGTTCTACTACAGTCCAATTCTAGGCTGGCGTGTGCTACTTCTCCTGCGTGCTTCACCCAAAGCTTACGCCCCTGAACTAAGCCCAGCCTTCCACTAGCGCTGGTAACAGGCGCACCGCCGTAAGACCCTGAACCGGATATCCAACAGAAGTCTACTCGCGTGGACATGATTCCGTCCCCTTCGGGCGGTAGCGCTTTCGTTAACGCTCACGAGACGTGCGACGCCCCCCCCCCCGCTTTTGAGTATTACTGCGCTCTGGAGTCCGAGGTTAACGCAGCCGGATTTCGAGCCAGGTGTCTCGCATAAGCTGATGGCGTCAAGCCGCCCAGACCGCGCTTCGGTCTTTCCTCGTTATATTCCCGGCGCCATTGCTCAACGATCACCTGGGCATCGGCCAGACTGGTGAACCAGTGCTCGTTAAGGCATTCGTCCCGGAAGCGCCCATTGAATGATTCAACATAGGCGTTCTGGTTGGGCTTGCCTGGCTGGATCAGGAACAGCCGCACACCGGTTTCGTGAGCCCAGGTCAGCATATCCTTGCCGCAGAACTCCTTTCCGTTATCGGTGCGGATGGCTTTAGGAAGGCCCCTGGCCAGTGCCAGCCGGTCCAGAATGCGTATCACCGCCTGGCCGTTGATGCCACGTTCAACAGCAATGGCAACCGCTTCATGGATGGCATCATCCACGATCGTCAGGCACTTCAGCACGCGGCTATCGGCAGTGCGGTCGAAGACGAAATCCATCGACCAGACTCGGTTTGCCGCCGCAGGGCGCCACAAGGGACAGCGGTCCGAGATGGGGATTTTCTTGCGCCGCCGGCACCGAACCTGAAGCCCTTCCAGCGTATACAGCCGCTCAACACGCTGGTGGTTCACCAGGAGTCCCTCCTGCCGTAACTTTAGGTAGATCATCTCAGCGCCGTATCGGCGATGACGCTGCGCCAACGCGACTATCCGCTCGCGCAATGCCTCATTCCGGTCTGGCGCAGGCTGATACCGGAAAGCACTGGGGCTCATGCGAACCACACTCAACGCGCCGCTCGTACAGGACCCGGCTCGTCATGAAGCGCACCAGTTCACGCCGGGCTGGCGCGCTCACCACTTTTTTCGCAGGGCTTCCTTGGTGATCTCGCTCTTAAGCAGTGTCTCAGCCAGCAACTTCTTCAGGCGGGCATTCTCGGATTCCAGCTCCTTGAGCCGCTTGGCATCCGGGACACTCATGCCTGCGAACTTGCTCTTCCAGAGGTAGTAACTGGCCTCGGAGAAGCCATGTTTGCGGCATAGCTCCTTCACGGGCATCCCGGCTTCGGCCTGACGCAGGAAACCTACGATCTGTTCCTCGGTGAATCGCTTCTTCATGTCCAATCTCCTCATGGGGGTATTGGACTCTAAAGTCAGGTGCTACTCAAACAGGGGGGACGTCGCGTGGAAGCCGAGACCGCATCAAGCTCGGGTGACTGAGTGTGGGCCAGTTGGCGACTTCGCGAGGTAATAGAAAAACCCCCGCATCGCTGCGGGGGTCTAGCGCCGGCCTATCTATCAGACCGATGAGCCCATACAAGACTAGGCTTCTATATGCATTATTTGATGATTTCGGAAAGATACTGGACTCGAGTACCGCCTTCCGGAATTTCCAGTATAGACCAGCTCATAGGGAGAGACTCGCTCTCCTGATTGTCGAACGGAAGTAGTCCTTTGATACCCACACCAATCTCAACCATGTTGGTATTTTCCATCTCAACACGCATGGTACCGTCATCATTGAAATACACCTCACCCTCAAGCTCTAGCGTCACGGGTACACTCGTCATGTCACTCGTCACCCTACCTTGGAGAGCCGTCTGATTAATCAAGTTTAGGAGAGGCTCAATGTTTTCTTCCAGACCTATGGCGTCTACATAGACATCCAGTGTCGTGCTGATATGAGGGTACGATTCGCCATTGGAGCCCACGCGCTGTGTAATAACGGCCTGAATCGGCTGATCTCGGACGCAGACCCTGCCATCCTCCGCGCTCTCTTCACAGGTATCATCAGCATGTTTGGCGTAGCGCATGCGCATCACCTGCGCGCCGGAATCAAAGCCATACGTTATACCCGGCCCCAACTGAAGAGGGGCGGTCATCGGCAAGCTGGTCGCCATAATCTGCCCGGGCCAGATGGTAACCGGCACACCGCCCAGAGCATCATCATATTCACCCACCTCCGCGATCAGATCACTGGTGATATAGGTAAATTTATCTTCCGGGCAAGCTTCCAGATCAAACGTCCCCCCAAAAGATATAGTGATACCGCAACCTATATTGACGACCGGAATAAGGTATTGGCAATAGGGATTGGTGACGTCACAGTATGGCAAATCTCTACAATCCGGGTCGCTCGGATCGCATACTTCTTCCCCTACATCTGCCGGCTGCAAAACCCCAGGCAGGATCTTGGTGCTGTTCCAAGGCGGTAGGAGGCCGTCAGGATCGTAGCAATTCGGGTCATCCGCGCTGCATGCGGCGGCAAGAGGTGGTTGGTTCTCGGCACCGTCTTCTTCCACGGTATACATATTAAAGGGTAGTGCATCCAGGTAAAAATATGGTCGGGGAGTAAGGTCCAGCCGAGCATCGCTATTACGGTCATGGATCAGGTTGGCATTTGTATCAACCGACGGCGTATTTAGCACCTGAAGCACCTGCTTTGTACTTTCGCCACCCTTGAAGTATTGAACCAGGTCCACACCCCCACCATCTGGTGCGTTGGCGTCTTGATAGAGAAGATCGTGCAGCCGCGCGTCCGGGTTATTTCTCCTCTCTGACCCGGGGTGCTGCATCAGAGTTATTTCATGTAGCTGCGTCTGAATTGGCAGTCCATCCACAGAACAGATAGCTTGCGAGCCATCACAAGTCGCCGCACTGCTATGGCGATCGCCGTTGGAGCCCAGCACATAACGGTAAAAGGTATCTACTTCCCAAGGCTCTTCCGGCCAGAAAGTCACCTTTCGGCCGTCCACACTCACCTGTCCGGGCACCTCTTCCAGCCCCCCCCCCCATTCGTCCACTGTCTCGACCTTGAAGGATTGACCCAGCACCACACTCTCGGCAGCAATAGGTTTGGTGAAGATCGCAATAACCGGCCGGTTTGCTGGCAGGCGAGTCAGCGGCAGGATGTCATCGGGCAGTTTGTGCGGTATATGCTGTACGTGTTGATTACCACTACCCTGCACGACATGATGCAACCTATGGTAGATATCTTCCAGCCCCCCACGGCAGTTGGCCGTCATACCTGATGCCAGATCCACAGGTATATCCGCCAAAGCGCAAGGATAGCCCGGATAGACCGACGTGATCATTGGAGAACGAACCGTTACATCGGTTTCGTCAGGTCCTATTAATGAGGGAGCACCTGTCATTGGGTCCAATTGCCATTGATACTGGTCCGCCAGCGTGACTTCCACCGGCATCTCAAACTCAAATAGATGCGGCACACCCAGAGTACCTCCGAGCATATCAGCCAAGCCGGCACTCAGCTCAATCGTGTATTCGTAGCGGTCGACACCGTTGGCTGCCGTCTGCACCGAGCGCTTAAATCCTTGTTCTGGCGTAATAACCAGTGACGAACCGCTCGTCCGCATGCCTACGTCGATAAGCTGGCCGTTCTCGCGAACGGTTACCAGGCTCTGGATATCATCCATATCCACCGGCCTGTTAAAGCGGATGATGGCTGGCTCAGAAGGCAAAAATCCCTTCAAATCTTCGCCTGGGCTCCAGCTCTGGATCTCAAGCAGGCTGTCGTATGCTATGTCAGTCGCATTTCCTCCCACTTCTGACTGCATAAAGAAACTTAGAACACTTCTTGCGTCTTCGCTACCAAGCACTCTTGGCTCTGCCACGCTCACTGCATCGGCAGTCAATCGTCCATCACGAATCTCAGCCGTCCCAATCAACTCCAGGTGCATCAAATCCTGCGTCACAGCCCCGTTCGCCCGCGGATCCTCTGCAGTAATCGCCACATCCATAAACAAGCGCAGCTGACGACGCGCATTATCTGCTTCAGAATATGGATTTTCTTCTAGGTACCCCACTGCATCAGAAATAAAGTGAATTTTCACTTCCCCGGAACTGAAGCCAGAAGGCACTTCCCCACCGATCAGTACTTCCATATCCGTTCCACTTAGCATGGAACCGCGCTTGATGCGCAACGGCACAAAGTCCGGGTGGGAGGGAATATGCGCCAGTTCAGCCTGGAGAAAACCGGATTGCTGGGTCTGGTTATCATCACCCAGTAGTACAGCCTCAAGCGGCACCATATTCACTGGCTTACCAGTCAGCATGGAAACATTCGTACCCGCCGCCACTTCCTGCGTCATCACGCTGCGGCTGCCGGAATCCAGCGGAGTGAAGGTGTAGCTGTTGCTGGCGAAGGTTTCACCATAGGTGCTGGTTATATCGCTCTGCAGGCTGAGTGTGTATTCCACGCCTGGCGTCAGATCTTCCTTCGGGTCCACCGTCATGTAGGGGCCGTGAACGATCAGGTGGGCATCCACCACGCCGTCCGGGCCTTCCAGCGCCACGCTGCTGCCGTAATTGACCGTGGTTCTATCCAGCGGCTGGTTGAACTGCAGGCGGAAGCTGGAGAAATCCAGGATTGGCAGGCTTGTGCCGTCCGGGATCTTGCGCAGCAGCTCGAAATTATCGAAGTTGCCACTACCGTCCGGGGCGCCGGTCACCAACGCGCGCGGGCCTTCACTCAGTCCTTTAGTGGTAAAGGTCAGCGTGCGCGGTTGCGCATCACCTTTCTCCAGGGTGATGCCGTCGATCTCAACGGAATACTGGGAGCGTGGTGTCAGGCGCTCATTCGGCGTCAACACTAGACCCTGGCCATCGCCAATGCCGGTTTCGATGCTGTATGGCACCTCATCGCCAGCAGCATCACGCAGAGTGATGAACATTTCAGGGTTGGAATCCATGACCGGGCTGCTGAATCGCAGCACGATCGGCGCCGGGGTCGGCACCTCCACCTGCTCATGTGCCGGATAGGCATACATGAGGCCTTGCCGGCTTGCCTCCAGCTCCGGGCTCGGCCCCACCGTCGCTTCGTCGCTGCCGCAAGCCACAAGGCCCAATGCCACAGCGCTTATTATTAGATGCTTTTTCATTTCGCCTCTCCTTGTTACTTCAGGCTCAGAATTTTGTGGCTCAGAATTTGAGCGTCATACTGCCGGCGAATACATGTACGTTGCCCTTGGCACGTACCGTTTCCAGGTAGGTGTTGTCTTCGTCAGCCAGGTCAAAGTCGCGGCCTTTCAGGTAGTGAGTCTGATAGCCGAAGTCCATTTGCACCGGATAAGCCATGAACGGCAGATTATTGGCGGTCAGGCTAAGGCCCACGCCAAAAACCACGCGGTCATTATCAAGATAGTTCACGCCCGGATTGCGACGGCTGCCCAGCGGGGATTCTTCCCAGGCGGCACCGGCCTTGACGGTGAAGTTTTCAGTGACGTCATGGGCCACACCTACACGCGGGATCACGATGTCGTGGAACTTCACATTGCCCTGGTCACGGATCGTGTCTCTCTGGAACTCTCTGCTCAGGCGTTGCCAGGTCTGGTACTCCCCGGAAACACCAACGCGGGTCTGGCCGTTGAATTCATACTGCACACCCAGGCTGGTGATCTCTGGCTGGAAGGAATCAATGGCCTTGATGGCCAGTTCAAGCCCTGGTCCGGTGATGGTGCCTGGAATTTCCGCTTCGGCGTCTACACGCACCTGCGTGTTGGAGTAGCCCCGGTAGCCAAGGGCGATGTCCAGGTTATCCATCCAGCAGGTCTGAGTGGCGCAAAAGGTTTCCCCGACATTCATATCCAGGCCGATGATGGGGCGCAGCACTGGCTCGGCGGTAACATTTAGGCGCTCGCTCTCGGTATTGCCCGCGAGGTCTGTCGTGACGTAAAGCTTGGCATCACTGTGCAGTGTCAGCCGCAGGGCAGCACCGAAATTGATACCCCGCCACAGTTGGGTCCCGAAGCCGATGGACAGAAACAGGGGCTGACGTCCGTACTCGAGGAACTGTCCGGAATCAGAGGTTTCAGCACTGAAGGCCATCATTTCCTGAGCGTACTTTTCTGAACCGAGCATGAAGCCGAGATAGAGCGGGTGACGGAATGTGGTCAGGTCGGTGAGATCGGTCTTCAGGCCCAGCATCAGTTGCTGGGAAGGCGTGCTGTTGATGGTGCTGCCATCGCGTTGCGCGGGGAAAGGGCCCCCACGGCTGTGCGCTTTCAGGTCGTGCTCGGCATGGAACACAGCGCCGGTCAGCTCGCTGCGCGAATCCCGCGCCAGTGCTGCCGGGTTGTAGTAAGTGGCTGAAGCCTGGTTATTGAACAATGAGAGAGCCTGCGCGGTCGCAATATCATGTGGCAAAATGCCATAAGTCGAAGGCGCGTTGCCCATGCTGGCGGTTGCGGCGGAGCCCATAGACAGCAAAACGCCGGCACCCAGCAGGATGCCTCCGGTACGTGATATCCCCATCTGAATATCTCCTCGATTTCTTATTCGCGAATTGTTTTTGCAACATGCGTAGCGCCGCATGCTCCAGCTTATACCTGCCAAGCCACGCACATTTTTTGGTAAGCCTGCGAGGTCTATCACAGCCTAGTAACTCGGCAAGCAAACTAAAACGCCAAAAAAGGAAAACCTGCGTTGATTGTATTTGCTGTTGTGGGAACCACTGATCGGATGGTAGAAAATGGGACGTATCGCATTGCGAAAAGTATGTGCTATAAGAATATTTTGGCCTGCCTCTGAAGCATATTCGTGTGCGGCATATGCTGAGCCTTTATTTTTAGTGAATGATATATAAAACATGGCATAAAAAAGTGATATCAAAGTGCCATCATTTTTAAATCATTCCTTATTTTTCAGTCAGTAACGGGGACCCTTAACCGAAAGGAAAAGCAGTGTTAATTCGCTGCGCCAATAATAAAGGGAACGTCCGATGAATCGTATAACTGACCTCGATGTGTTCGTCGCCATCGTCAAGGAAGGCACCATTGCGGGTGCAGCCCGACGTATCAACATGGCCCCTGCGTCTGTCAAGAAACGTATGGATCGCCTGGAGTCCGATCTTGGCACCCAGCTGTTGCACCGTAGCCCGCGCGCCAACCGCATGACCGAAGTGGGTTACCGATTGTATCAACGGCTCGCTGGCATTCTTGATGAGCTGGATGATGCCGTCACCACGGTGCATCGCTACGGCCAGACAGCCATGGGCACGCTGCGCCTGGTCATCTCGACCAGCCTGAAGCGGCGGGTGTTTGAAAGTGTGGTCGCTGAGTTCTGCGATATGTACCCGAAAGTAACAATCGAAATGCAGTTCGATGATCGGCATGTGGATTTTGTCCGCGATGGCTGTGATGTGGCGGTGGTGCTGGGCCGGCCTTCGGATTCCAATCTGGTGGCCAAGAAGTTGTTCGATAACCCCTGCTATCTGTGCACCACGCCGGAGTATCTGGCGGCGGCCGGGCCGATCACTGATGCGTCACAGCTGCGGCATCATCAGTGCCTGGTGCTGGATTGCGAGGGTTCGTTCAAGGAAACCTGGCCGTTTCGGACTGCCACGGGCACTCGCACTACACACGTAAAGGGTAATTTGTTTACCAACAGCATCGACGTGCTCTACGGCTGGGTAATGGGCGGGATGGGCATCGCAGTGTTGAACAACGAGCAAACCAGGGCCGATATCCGGGCCGGGCGGCTGGTGCACTTGTTGCCGGAGTACACGCTGCCGAATCTGGACTATT
Source organism: Alcanivorax sp. (assembly GCA_022565695.1). Classification (GTDB taxonomy): domain Bacteria; phylum Pseudomonadota; class Gammaproteobacteria; order Pseudomonadales; family Alcanivoracaceae; genus Isoalcanivorax. Next base: position 233,477 of record JAIUME010000005.1, read on the forward strand.
ACATGGTGTATGGCAGCCGCAAGTCGTTGCCGGCGCGAACGCGGCAGTTTGTGCGATATGCCGAGAGCCAGCTGCTGCCAGGTGGACGTGAGCCGCAGCCGCCCGCCTGAGCCCCGAATGGGGTAAGATGCGGCATGAGCCTTTTTAATATGAACCTCTTTCAGCTGCTGTGTTTGTTCATGGCACTCGCCGCTGGTGCGCTGATCTGGCGTGGCCAGGGGGTACGTGAGCGCGCACTCGCTGCCACGCGGCAGCGCTGCGAACGTGAGGGGCTGGTGCTGCTGGATCAGTCTGTGGCGCTGCACCGGGTACGCCCGGCGCGGGACGAGAATGGGCGCCTGTGCATGCGGCGGGTGTATCAGTTCGAATTTACCGTCACCGGCGGCGAGCGTTATCGTGGCGACACCACCATGCTGGGTTTGCGCCTGGCAAAGATCCTGTTGCCGCCCTACCGTGTTGTTGAGGAACACAACGTGTGAAAGCCGACTTGTGACATGGTTCGTATCAACCCCCGTGACAAAGCCCGCCGGGGTGCAGTAATCTGCTACCAGTTTGCGACGCAGGATGCGCTCGCAACAGAAACCTGAAAACAACATACGTACAAGGAGGTCACCATGAAATGGCTGGTATTGCCCAGCGTTGTCTCGACGCGCGCTGAATCCATTGATCCCGATCTGCTCTGCTCCCGGCTCAGCATCACCACGACGCCGTCCATGCCCTACGACATGGCTTATCCCGGTAATCACCGCGCCAGCTACCATTATCCCTTTGTGATCCTGCATATGCCGCGCAATGCGCTCGCGCCCGTGGTGGAAGCGATTGGCAGCGCCGAGCCGCCCTGTGTCAATGCCCTGTTGAGCGTTACCGGATCAGTGCTCAGTGGCCGCAGTGTGGGCGGTGCCGGGCCGGGCGCTGGCACCAGAATGGGGTCTGTCATCGGCACCGTGCTGTACCAGGCTGCAAAGTGGTCGTTACCGATTTTCAGCGAGGCGCACCCGCTCAAGGACAACGGGCTGGATATCCTGTTTTCCCGGCATTATTTCGGGACACGGCAGATCGGCATGGATGTCACCATCCCGCCCTACCCCGGCGTGCCTACGCCGGTCTGGCGGATCTTCATTGATGCCCTGATGCAGCAGGCCTGCGGTGCCGATACCGCGCATCCGCTGACGCCCGACCCCACAGTGCGGCGGACGCCTGACGATCTGTATGCCTTCTTGCGGCGTTGAGCGCCCAGGGCATGGGCCAGATCAGCGGCCCAGCATATCGCGCTTGAGGGAATCCTGGATGGGGTCTTCGCCCAGGTAGATACCGAACAGCACTCGCTTGAAATCCAGGCCTTCGATCACCCGCAGGGTGTCATCGTTGCGCAGGAAGCGGGTGCCTTCGTCGGGGCGGTAGATAAAGCGGAAGACATCACCTTTCCTGATCTCGGTGTCCGCCATTTCCTCGCGCAGTTTGTCGAGGAACTCCGCGTAGTCCGGATAATCCTCACCGGCGGATTTGCGGAACCCCTCTTCGATGGAGTCCATGAAGCGCTCTTGCGTGACGCGCGAGGAGGTGATGGTGAGCTGTACGGCCTGCACTTCGTCACGACCGATGATCTCTTCAGGGTCGTCTGTCCGCGATGGCAGATAAAGGCCCGCAACATAGACGTTCATGAAGTACTTGTTGCGCTCACCTTCCCCGTTGAGGGTCAGCGTGACGTCATCAACGGTCATCTTCTCAGGCAGGTTCGCCGCTGTGGCCTGGCCGCCTGCCAGCAAGAGGGCAATGAGGCCGACGATCTGCAAGCCGATAATCTGCGAAAAAGCGCGGTGCATAGTGTTCTCCCCTGAATACTTGATGCTGATGTCTGAAGCGTGAGACCCACGCCGCAAGCAGCATGTTCCGCTGCCTGTGGGGTATAGCGCAGCGATTTCAGTGTTTTACAGTCAGGCTTTCCAGTTTGGCGCGCTTGTCCGGCGGCAGGGGGGCGGAACGCTGGGTGGCATGATCAAAGTACACCTGCACTGCCCTGCCCCGGGCGACACAGGCACCGTTTTGCCAGGCTTCCTGGCAGACATGGAATGAGCTGTTGCCCAAGCTGTCGATCCAGGTACGTATCTCGACATCCGTGCCGTAGTAGATCTGCGCCACGAAATCCACTTCGATGCGCGCCAGGATCAGCGGCATGGTCTTGGGATCATCGGGATCGGCGAACATTTCGAACACGGTGGCGCGTCCGGTTTCGAACCAGCCCGCCACGACGGTGTTGTTGATATGGCCGAAGGCATCGGTTTCATAGAAACGGGGGACAAGTGTCAGGCTGTGCATCCGGGCTCCTGGTGCGGGAAAGAGGCCGCTGAGTATACCCGCTTGCGACGCTCCATCCGGGCCGAAATGCCGCTTCCGACCGCACAGATGCCCGACATTCTCGAACACCTCCTGTTTTGTGAATCCAGTTCATATATTATCAGGCAACGAGCAATTGGCCCGGCTTCATAGGGGCCATTGTTCTGATCAGGGCCATGCCTGTACTTTTTTCCGGGGGAACATCATGAAAGCCATCTGGCAAGGACACCTCATTGCCCAGAGCAACCACACCGTCGTGCTCGGCGGGCACCACTACTTCCCGATTGACTGCGTCGACCAGCAATATCTGGTCGACAGCCCACGGCGCGGTGAAAACCGTATCGCCGGGGCGCTGCGCTATTACCACCTGCAATCGCCAGAGGGCCTGCGCGAGCAGGATGCCGCCTGGCGCGTGGTGGCCCCCCAGGGGGACATGGCGATTCTGGCTGACCATATCGCGTTCGAATTCTGCGTTGACGTGGTCAGCTGACACGCTGTAGTATTTTGTACTACATCAATGATCGGTCAGGTCACCGCCATGACAACAGGCAGCAAGACAGATGACAGCACCCGCGCCCGCCGGGGGCGCAAGCCCGCCGAAGAGGCCGACCGCAAGGATCGTGTGATCCAGACCCGGGTGCCCCGGGACCTGGAAACCACCCTGAAAGACGCTGCCGAGCGTGAGCGCGTCAGTGTCTCGCACCTGATCCGCCATGTGCTGGAGGACACCTTCAACCTGGTCGACAACATCGTTGCCGATTCCGCCAGCCTGGTGGGCAATGTAACCCGGGACGCCAAGCGGCTTGCTGCCTCCGCCCGGGGCGAGCGCGCCAATGGTGCCGCGCCGCGTGTGCCCGCCGCCCAGGGTGGCGACGAAGCCGCCACCCTGCTGGAGACCGTGGATGCCTGGCAGGATGTGATCATCAACCGCGCCGACCACTGTGTGCAGTGTGGCGTGGCGCTCAAGCGCGGGCAGCGGGCCTTTCGGGGCCTCAGCAGTGTGCCTGGCGCGCCGGCGGTCTGGCTGTGCGGTGACTGCATCAGCACCTTGTAATCGCTACGTAATTTGATAGCCCGGCGCTCCGCGAGCGCCATTTTTTCACCCTGATTTGTACTACAAAATATGACATTTTCCCAGGACAGGAAAGAGGACAACACCATGCGTCAGGCCGAATCAACGGAACAGGCTAATGCTGTCACGGTCGCCACGCCGGCGGCACGAAAAGACTCTCGCTGGCAGGCGTTGCATGATTTCGCCGATGCCCGCAGCACCGACGGCGGGCTGCGCGCCTGGCTGACGATTCTCGACGCCAGCATCAAGACACTGGAGAAAGCGGCCTGGCAGGGCCGGGCTCTGGCCGAGCAGGCGCGGGAAGGCTGGCGCCTGGTGGAGTCCGGCGCCAGTGATATGGCCACGGAATGCCAGAATTTTTCCAACGAAGCCAAACGCTGGCCGGCGCGTCTCAAGCGCCTGACCATCACCGGCTGGATGCTCACCCGGGTGGCCACCAGCTATCGCTTCTGGGGCACGCGCAGTGCCTTCATCAGCGCCGGCCGCCGGGAGGCCGCGTTGCATGAGCTGCATCGGCGCAATGCGCGGCGCTTCCGCGATACGTCCCTGGCCCAGGGTGGCGCTTTTCTGAAAATCGGTCAGCTGCTGTCTACCCGCCCCGATCTGCTGCCCGCCGCCTGGGTAGACGAACTCGCGGTGCTGCAGGATCAGGCCATGCCGGAGGCGCCTGCACAGATTCGTGAGGTCATCGAGTCGGAACTGTGCGCGCCGCTGGCGACGCTGTTTGCAGAGTTCGATGAAACGCCGCTGGCCTGCGCCAGCATTGGCCAGGTCCATCGGGCGCGGCTGCACGATGGCCGCGAGGTCGCGGTCAAGGTGCAGCGCCCGGGGCTGAGCGAGATCATCGAGCTGGATCTGACACTGCTGGGCATCTTCATGGACAGCGTCAGCAGCCTGTTGCCGCCCACAGACATGACCACCATTGTCGGCGAGATCGAACGCAGCGTGCGCGAGGAGCTGGATTACGCGGGCGAAACCCGTGTCACGGCGCATATGAACCAGGCCCTGAAAAGTTTGCCGGGCGTGCATGTTCCGGCGCCGGTCACCGAACTCTGCAGCGCGCGGGTGATCACCAGCGAGTTCATCCACGGTCGCAAGTTCACCACGGTGCTGGAAGAAGCCCATCAGGCCGGGGATAACGCCATGGTGGAAAGCCTGCTCGGGCGGTTGCTGGATGTGTATCTCAAGCAGGTATTGCGGCTGGGCATGTTCCAGGCTGATCCGCACCCCGGCAATCTGATGGTCAGTGATGACGGTGATCTGGTGCTGCTGGATTTCGGTTGCACGGCGGTGTTTACCGACGAGCGTCGCCAGCGTTATTTCCGGGTGTTGCAGGCGGCGATCGTCGGCGATAGCGGCACCATTGCGCAGGAACTTGATCGTCTCGGTTTCGCCACGCGCAGTGGCGAGCCAGCGACGCTGCTGGCGTTCGCTGATGCGCTCTTGACCCAGTTCCGGGATGCGGCATTGCGTGGCGCAGACGGCGCCTTGTGGCCGACCCCGGAAGAACTGATGCATCGCGCCCGGGATCTGCTGCACCAGGCCAATGCCGATCCGGTGGACACCCTGCCGGCAGATTTTATTCTCCTGGCGCGGGTGTTCGGCTCATTGAGTGGGCTGTTCATGCACTACCAGCCAAAGCTGGATCTGGCGCGCTGCCTGCTGCCCTATCTCATGGCGAGTGATGAAACGGGTCGCAATGCCGCCATCGGCGGCGACACAAATGCCACCACGACAACCGTACCGCCGGGGTTGCTGGCACGCAGCTGGCGTGCGCTGCGGCGCCCCGCGGTGGGCAGTCCCGGCGCCTGACGGGCACCCGCCTGGCTGGACACTTTGCCTGCGTATTACTTGCGTACCCTGACCAGGTGTTCCGGCGGCCAGGTGTTCCGGCGGCGAGGTGCTCAGCTGTTTTCGATGCGGAAGCCGACTTTCAGGCCAACCTGATAGTGACCGACTTTGCCGTTCTCGATATGGCCTCGGGTTTCAGTCACTTCAAACCATTCCATCATCTTGACGGATTTGGCGCACTCGGCCAGCGCGTTATTGATGGCATCCTCGATGCTTTTCTTCGAGGAACCAACAACTTCGATTTTCTTGTAGGTGTGATGATCAGTCATGACACTCTCCCTGATACGCGACAGTTCTTGTCAGTCTGATCCTCACCTGATGGGCTAGCAACCGCGCTTTACGTCCTATTACTTTTCACCTTGAGATCCGCCAGGGTGCGGCGCTCTGGGCGATAGCTGTTGACCACATCGTCCGCCGGGTAACCCAGGGAAACGCCGCAGAGCAGTTGATAATCCGCCGGAATATCGAATTCCGCGGCGACCGGTGAGCGCCACAGGGCGAGTGCGCCCTGGGCACAGGTGCCCAGCCCCTGATCGGTGGCGGCCAGCATCAGGCTTTGCAGGAAAATGCCTGCGTCCAGCGCGGAATAGGCGCCCAGCCCTTTATGCGCAAAGATGAACAGCGCGACCGGTGCATCAAAGAAGCTGAAGTTGCGCGCCATCTGCTCGTCGCGGGCGGCATGATCGCCGCGTTCGATGCCCAGCAGGTTATACAGGCCATGGCCGGTGGCCACGCGGCGGGGTTGCAGGTCGCTGGGGTACTTGAGAATCGGTTTGAAATCGCCATCCGGCAGCACGCCGCCACGCACTGCGGCGGCCAGCTTTTTCCAGGCCGGGGCACGCTGCAAGGTTGATACCCGGGCAAAGCGCTCGCTCAGGGCGCGGCGCAGTGTTTCCACCTGGGCGCCGCGCGCCACCGCGACTTTGTAGGGCTGGGTGTTCGACCAACTGGGCGATTCCAGCGCCTGGGTCAGCAGTGCATCAATCACCTCCTCCGGCACCGGTGTATCACTGAAAGCCCGGATGCTGCGGCGCTGCTGAAGCACGTTACTGAATTCCATTGTCGATTCTCGCTCTGTCTGTGTGGTGGCTGAGCAGACACTAGCGTTTTGCTCGGGGATACACATTGACAGGAAATATCACCCCGATGGACATCTTGGCGCCCCGGCGTTCGCGCCGGCCTGTCCAGGCATATCTTCCGGGCAGGGGCTGTTCTGTCTGGCCGTCTTTGCGCCTGGCAACACAGCATGCGACAGCGGTAAGATGCGCGCCATGAAACGTGATGCCCGATTTTCCCGTTGCCGTCAGTACCGCTATGCCCTGTGGCGCTGGTGGGGCGATGGCGCTGCCGACACGCCTCCCGAAGCGAGCCGATACGCTCTGATTATCGGCCTGAACCCGTCTACCGCAGACCATCTTCAGGATGACCCCACCATCCGGCGCTGCATCGGCTTTGCCCGGGACTGGGGCTATGACGGGCTGTGTGTGGCCAATCTGTTTGCCTGGCGGGCGACCTACCCGGAAGACCTGAAGGCCGCCGCTGATCCGGTGGGCCCGCGCAATAACTACTGGCTGCGGCGCCTGGCTGCCAACGCGGAGGTGGTGGTCGCCGGCTGGGGCAATCATGGCCTGCACATGGACCGCGCCGCCCGCGTGCGCGGCATGCTGCCGGATTGCCATATCCTGCGCCTGAACGCCTCCGGCGAACCCGCCCACCCCCTCTACCTCCCCAAAACCCTGCGCCCCCAACCCTGGTCATAACCCCCGCCCACCCCAAATGCACCAACATGCCGATATGTCGGGGCGTGCGTAGGGTGTGCTGAGCGCAGCGAAGCGCACCAAGGTCCTCAGCCCACTCCCATACTTGCAGTCACCCCCCAAAAAAAGCCAAACACCACCCCCACCCCCGCGATCTTCCCGGCAAGGCGTGGCGGGTGCTGATGGTCTCGGTGCGCTTAGCTGCGCTAAGCACACCCGACGCACACCCAACGCCCCCCCCTGCACACCCCAACAAGGCCACCCAGCGCCTGCGTTGGGTATTGAACGGGATTGAGGGTGTGCACGGTTGAA
>JAIUME010000006.1 GCA_022565695.1 Alcanivorax sp.
CCCCCCCCCCCCCCCCCCCCCCCCCCCCCCCCCCCCCCCCCCCCCCGCCCCCCCGCCCCCCCACCCCCCCCCCCCCCCCACACCCCCCCCCCCCCGCCCCCCCCGGCCCCCGTGGGCCGTCACGTTCAGTGACATCAACTTGCTCTCAGTCAGCGTCGGGTTTGGTTCTTACTGAGAATCCGATAGCTACCTAACTTCGAATCATGCTCCGGCGGCGAGGCGGGGTACGCCCTGGAGGGACCTCTTTGGCCATGGGTGGCCAAAGCGCGAGCGCCCAGGGGTGAGGCAAGCGTCTTGCAAAGCACCGCTTTGCGCGCAGCCGAACGCACGCCATCTGTGATGGCGGGCCGGGCCCGAAGGGGCTTGAGCGGTCCCGGAAAGGCGTACCCCGCCTCGCCGCCTCTCGCTGGAGGGTGACCAGCTATCTTCAGAGCCTTGCCCCGCTACTCCGCGATGAACTCTTTTTTGGGGAGATTGCGCGCCCGGTCCGTCAATAACAGTCGTGTCACAGCTGATTGCGGCGCCAGCGGTCCATGCTGATGGCGCCCACCGCGACGATCAGGGAGACCAGCAACAAGCCGCCGGATACCTTGACGGCCTGTTCGGCGTCAAAGCCCGAGGTGGCTGTCATCAGCGCGCCACCGCCAAGCCACATCAGTGTCCAGAGCACACCGGCTGCGGCGTTGAAGGCGCGAAAACGGGATATCGGCATGGCCAGCATGCCCGCCACAGCGGGTACCGTGGGCCGCAGCGGCTTGCTGAAACGCCCCAGGAGAATGCTCTTGCCCCCGTGGCGCTGAATGAACGCGCGGCTCCGGGTCAGCAGGACCGGGTAGCGGCTGAACGGCCAGGTGTCCGGAAGGCGGTCACTGAGGTGTCTGCCGAGCCGATAGTTGGCTTCGCCGCCGATGATGGCCCCGGCGATGGCCCCGGCAAATGCCGGTAATGGTGCGGCAACGCCTGAGCCCACCAGGGCCCCTGCCGACAACAGCACCGTGGCGGCGGGCAGGAAATAACCGATCCCCATCAGCGCTTCAAAGAACAACAACAGAAACAGGATGATCGCCACGTAACCGGCGTTGTCGGTGATGAAGACGGCGATGTTGGCGGGATCGAGAAGATTCATGGTGAGTGGGCGAGGCTGTCAGGCTGCAGGAGGGGCAGGGTAACATGAATTGCCGCGTCCCGCCGTTGCTGGCGGGACGTTCACGGAGCGAAAGCAGTGCTCAGCGCGGCATTTCTCCGACCAGCGTGGTGGGGTCCAGGCGCTCCTGGTACCAGTTCACGCGCCAGCACAGATGTGGCCCGGTGGCGCGGCCCGTGGCGCCCACCCGGGCAATCAGATCCCCCTGGCTCACAGTGTCACCTTCGCTGACCAGTATCTCGCTGAGATGCAGGTAGGTGGAGGACACTCCCAGCCCGTGATCAATCAGCAGTGTGCCACCGGAGTAGAACATGTCCTCGTGTGCCAGGGTGATGACACCGCTGGCGGGTGCGACGATATCGGTGCCGGTGGGTGCTGCGATATCAACGCCATAGTGTGGTCTGCGTGGCTCGCCGTTGAGAATGCGCTGGCTGCCGAAGACGCCGGTAATGCGCCCGGTGACGGGCCAGATGAAGGGCTCGGTGAAGCCGTACAGGGTGCTGTCGGTGTCCCGGGCCTGCCTCACCTGGGCGGCCTCGGCATTGATGCGCGCCAGGGCGTCGGCCGAGGGCGTGACGGTGCGTTGCGGCAAGCCATCCACACGTTGAATATCCCATTCCCGGTGGGCCAGGGTGATCTCGTAGGTTTCGCTGTCACTGCCTTCGCTGATATACAGGCGTGCCGGGCCGGTATCGTCACGGCCGAAGCCGAATGTGAAATGGCCGCTCTCCGTGAGCCTGAGCTGCTGCTTGTCCAGCATCACCGCCGCGCCAGGGCGGGTCTGACCCACCAGCAACGCGCCGGGAGCAGGGTCGCCACGGAGTGACAACAGCAGCTCGCTGGCGGTGGCGCCGACGGGGAGCAACAAGGCGGTCAGTAGCAAAAGGTATCGGAAAGTCACGGCGGGTCTCTTGGTTCTCTTCGAAAAACGGGTGTGTGGGGCGCAGACGTTATAACTGCATCATGACGTCATGATGCGAATACTGCCATCGTCTTCGACACAGCTGACGCAATTCCGTGCCGCGCCTTTGGCTTCATAGAGTGCCTGATCAGCCAGTTTGATCAAGTGCTCGCTGCTGGTCGCGCCCGCAGAGGTGCAGGCCACGCCGACGCTGATGGTGACAACGCCGATGCGGGAACCGCTATGGGGGATGCCCAGGCGCTCTACCCGCGCGCGCATGCGCTCGGCAAAGACCAGCGCGTCACGCAGTCGCGTGCCGCCCAGTACCACCACAAACTCCTCACCGCCGTAGCGGGCGACAAAGTCGGTGGCGCGCTGGACCATGGTCTTGGGCACGTCGGCGATCTGCTTGAGGCATTCATCGCCGGCCTGGTGACCGTAGGTGTCGTTGAAAGGTTTGAAATAGTCGATGTCGAACAGCAGTACCGCAATGCTGTCTGGGGCGCCCCGCGCCTGATGCTGCATTTTGTGCAGCAAGCTGTCGAGGCGCTGGTCCAGACCGCGGCGATTGACGGTGCCGGTCAGGCCATCCTCCGTTGCCTGGCTTTCCAGTGACAGGTTGGCCGCGCGTAGCTCGCTGCGGTGCAGGTTGAGCACGCGGTCAGAGAGAAACAGCCGGCGCTCCAGGCGTTCGAAGAAGTACTGCCCGAACAGACTCATGACGGTGCCGCTGAGTGTGAAGGACCAGATCACCAGTGCCTCGGCAAAACTGAAATCGCTCAGGCCGAACAGTGCGACAGCCAGCGCACCGAGTATGCAGAGGCTGGTCGGCAAGGCCCAGTAGAGCTGTATGCGAAACAGGCTGCCCAGCATCAGGATGGCGAGGAAACAGATATAGAAGTAAACACTCGCCAGCGGATGATCAATCTTGACGCCCAGGTAGATAGAGGTGCCGGCCATGGTCAGTGCCATGGCTGCCACAGCAGGCTGTAGCAGACGCGCGTAGACGGGTTCCCGCTTGCGGGCCAGAAAGAAAACACCGCCAGTTACCATCATGGCCAGCAAACGGGGGCGCCAGGCCTGGGCAGTGGTGGCGGGATCGACCAGATGTTCCACCAGAAACGCCACCAGGTAGATCACCATCATCATGGCGGTGGCGCCGGGAATCAGGCGTGCGCAGGACTCGCGAAACTGTTCACTGAAAGCGGTTTCCAGAGAGTCCGGCAGGCGCAAATGCCAGGCCAGCGCCAGATCACGCCCGGAGGGCAGTGTCTGACTGTCTGGTGATGGTCCGTGTTGAGTATTCATTCGAGCCTCTGCCCCAAAAAGAGGCGCCGACGTATACAGCGGCTAACCTCTTGAATATCAATAGACTACCACTCCTTGTCTGAAATGGTAGTGGTTCCGCCGGGCGGGCCAAATGGTGGTCTGTTGGTGGTCTGTGCCAGCGCAGGAAATGTATGTCCACTCATGGGGCAGGGGTTTGCATCTTGTGCGGCGTTTCTGGAGTGAAAATAAGGAAAGTTTGCATTGAATAATATTTTTTTAATGATGGCACTTTGACATCACTTTACTAAAAATTTTCCAGTTTATTCTGTGTTAATTCTGATACCTGTAAAAGCTTTATTCCCTTTGTTCTATCTTGAATGGGACGGCTGTCTCTCTTTTGGGGGGTAAGTCGTTCATTCAATTTTTATGAGCGAAGGAGAAACATATGAACATCAAGGCAGATATGTTCCTGTCTGGTCATTCACAAAAAAAATTCCCCGCTTTCTTGAGGGAGAGAATGGACCATTTCTTTAACGAACGCTGGGGTAAGCTGTGGGGCGGAAAACATCTGTTGCGCGGAGATGTGCCAGGTGAGGATGCCATACAGATGATCAGTAATGATTATCTGTCCGTAGCGAGTCATCCAGACATTATAGCGGCGCAGGTGGAGTGCCTCAGAACGGGGCCTGCAAGTGTGATGATGTCGGGCTCGCTGATGCGTGGTGATACGCCGCAGCGACGTTTTGAAAAACGCATGGCGGAGTACGTGGGGTACGAAGCTGCCATCCTGTGCCAGTCTGGCTACGCTGCGAATGTCGGTCTGATCCAGAGCATCACCGAGACAGGCATGCCGGTGTACATGGACATGAATGCCCATGCCTCATTGTGGGAAGGCGTGCGCAGTGGCGGTGCCAGTGTGCGGCCTTTCCGACACAATGATCTGCGACATCTTGAAAGGCAAATGGAGCGCTATGGGCCGGGCCTGTTGTGTGTGGATTCGGTATACAGCACCACGGGGAGTCTGTGCCATCTGTGCGATGTCGTGGCATTGGCCGAACATCATGACTGCATGATCCTGGTGGATGAGTCGCACTCGCTGGGCACCCATGGCCCATCGGGCGCAGGGCTGGTGCGTGAGCTGGGTCTCCAGCATCGGGTGCATTTTGTCACGGCAAGCCTGGCTAAGGCGTTTTGTGGTCGCGCGGGATTGATACTTTGTCCACGGCAGTTTTCCGAATACTTCTGGATGACATCGCTACCGGCCATCTTCAGTTCCTGCCTGTTGCCGGCGGAGATCGCCGGGCTGGATACCACACTGGATATCATTGTGCGTGATGAATGGCGCCGTGAAATGCTTCATGCCAATGCGGACTATTTGCGCGAAGGGCTGTCTGAGCTGGGCTACAACGTGACGGCCAGTGATTCGCAGATTGTCTCGCTGGAGGCGGGAGCGGAGGATGTCACGCTGCTGCTGCGAGAAGCACTGGAGAAGCACAAGGTATTCGGTTCCGTATTCTGTGCGCCGGCCACTGCGAAAGGACGTTCCATGGTGCGCTTCAGTGTCAATGCCGCGCTCACGCGGGGGCAGCTGGATCATGTGCTTCGGGTATGCGAGTCCGTGCGTGAGGAGGTTGGCATGAGTGAATGGCCTTCAACGCTACGTCTTGAGCGTGATATGACAAAACCGGAGGTGGCCTGAAAAATCTGATTTGAAAGAAAGGAGGTAATAAAAAGGCGGGCAGTGATGCCCGCCTTTTTATCTGGTTTTCTTTAGTGTCAGTGGTGTTTCTCCAGACTTTCCAGATAGGCGAGATAGCTTGATGTGCCGCTGTCGTACTCGATGTCGGCTGGTGGGTTCTCCACCAGGGCGCAGAACCACGGCATGTCACCCTCTATACGTTCTGCCCCGTGAATATGCTCTGCCCAGATAAATTCGTCATCCTCGTCATAGTCATCGGGTGTTGACCAGAGCCAGGGCAATGCCTTGCCAGCCGCCACCTGTTTGACAATGTGTGCGGGGGCATGGTGTCGTTTCAATGAGAACAGACTGCCCTGCAGGTCTCTCTCGCTGTGAACAATCAGGCGCGACAGGTGCCCTGTGTCGCTGACCAGAAGAAAACCGTCGGGGTCTTCCACATAGTAGTATTCGGCTATCCGAAGTCGACGGACAAGATTGAAGAAGTAATTGATGAAGCCTTCATCGTAGAGAAATTCCGGTGACTCCAGTGCCAGCGTGCTCTGGATCATTGCCGATACTTCCGAGAAGTAACGCCGTTGCAGATCCTGAATCGTCTGATTGATACGTTGCGTGATCTGAGGATCGCTCTTCATCATGAATTTGTCGATGATGCCCTCGTTGAATGCCTCGACGGCGATCTTTTCGTCCGCAACGCCGGTGAGCAATATTTTCTTGATCCGCTTGTTGCGGATTTTCTGACAGAACTCGAGCCCGGTCATTTCCGGCATGTCGTAGTCAACGACTACCACTGAAACATCACAGAAGCGGTCAGGGTTACTGATTTCCTGCTCTATCAATGTCAGATCAAGGCGAATGACCCGGTCCGAGGAGGCGCGGGAGGGCTGCTGGTAATAGGTGAAGCAGCGCTGGTCCAGCGGCGTGCGCTGAGCCCGGCTGTTGAGTTGCGCCAGACATTGCCCTGGTGACGAAAAGAACTGGCAAGCCAGCGACTCATCCAGTTGCAGGCTGAAGTTGTCCAGAAAGCGCTGGTTGTCATCGAGCATGATGACGGTGGTGGGGTGGAAGTAGGGCTGGATGGTCTTCTGCATCATTGTTCCCGTGGAAAAGACATCTCGAAAAGGGTGTATTCGTTGAGGCGAGACTCACAGTGAATCTTGCCCTGCAGACTTTCCATGACCAGCTTGCAGAACGACAGACCCAGGCCTGCGCCCTGATCCAGGGTCTTGGAGCTGTAAAAGTAGTCGAAGATCTGCCTGATCTGCGCCTGATCGATGCCGGGGCCGGTATCCATGACGATAAGGCGATTGTAGCGGCTGCTGCGGCCAGTGCCGATGCGGATGGTGCCTTTGCCGGCGCTGAGTACGCTATGCAACGCGTTCTTGATCAGATTGAACATCACATGGGTGACGAGCAGGTCAGAGCCATAATAGGCAAAGTCGTCGCCGCGCTCCCAATGTACCAGGTGGCGTTCGCGGTCTGACTTGAACGGGAAGCGATCCAGGGCGCGCTCAATCGTGTCGTTCATGGAGTGCCAGCTGAAGGAGTCCTGCTTGATGGTAGTCTGGCCAGCACTGAGCAGCAGCATGTCGATGATGGTGTTGGAGTAATCGATTTCTTCATCAATACGTTCTGCCGCATGGCGCAGCTTGTCCAGCCGGGTGCCGCGAATGGGCTTGACGGCCAGGCCGGCATCCATGGCGGCCTTGTGGCCATCCACCAGCTGCGGCAGGTAGTGCACCAGCCCGGAGGTGGCGGCCTTCATGCCCAGCAGTGGCGTGCGCAGTTCATGCGCGATGTTGCGCCCTACAGCAGCATGCGCATTGAGTTTCTCTTCCTTGACCAGCTGCGTGTTGTAATTGAAGATGCTGCCGCCGATGACCACGAACGCATAGATGGGCAACTGTTGGAGATACAGGCTCATCAGGGTGTTGATGTCCTGAACATCGGTGGTCAGCAGCAGTCCTGCCCAGCCCAGCAACGAGCCTGCCAGGGCCATCAGGATGACGAGCAGCCAGTCATAGACGGCAAGCACCAGGAAGAACAGGGCGGCCATGGTGGACATGCTCCAGATCAGCGACAGATCATTGCGCAACAGCATGTAGGTAAAAAAGAAGGGCAGCGTGTAGATCAGGAACAGCATCCAGTAAGTGGCGAAGTGGCGCTTCATCGCCTTCGGCCACTGCGCCGCAAAAATCAATGGCACACAGATCGCTACACCGATCATGCGCAGCCACAGGTTCTCGTAGGGCTGGGGAATGATCAGCCACCAGATATAGTAGTATAGCGGAAAGGTGATGGCGCCCAGCACGCCGATCATCGGCGCATTATAGCGGGAGTAGTGAACGCTCTCCTGCACCGAGCGCCTGAGGCGCGCCGTCAGCAATTCCAGATATTTCAACCGGCACCGCCGCGCATCAGCGCAGCAGATCAAGCAACGCCCGGCGGTGGGCCATGCTCATTGCCCGGAAGCGTTCCAGCAACTGGGTTTCCTGGGTAATGATGATCGGGTCGCCGTTATCATCCAGTGAGGTTTCGATATTCACGGCGTACAGATGGGGCGATGACTCGCCAACCCCTTCGACAGCAATCGTCAGCCCGAGACTTTCTTCCAGGCGCGCAACGATTTCCGCATTCATGCTGCGCTTGTTGTACTTGGACAGCTCTGCAATTCTGCCGCGAATGCCTTTGGGGAGTCTCACGACAAATTTTTCTACTTCTTGCCGGTTGTCGGCGGCTGCTTTCTTGTCCATCAGTGACAATCCTCATAACTCACGCACTAGTGGCATAATGCCATCATTGTGATGATCCGTTTATGCCCCCGAAGTCGAGGATTCATGGTACACGCGATTGAAGCGCTTCTCATTATCCAATTTCATATTGAGTCGCCGAACTGCCGCCGCGGGCTCTCGAATATCCCCTCCCGTTGACGTATTTGCAGCGCTTATTATGGCGGATGGGACTATTCGCCATGCTTATAACAGGCGGCCTAAACAGGTATCCTGAGCACATGGTGGTTGTCAGGATGCGTGCATGAACGTCGGGCGGGTTGATCTCAACTTGTTGAAATATCTGGATGTGCTGCTCAGAGAGCTGAGTGTGACCCGGGCGGCAGACCAGCTGGGCATCTCCCAGCCGGCGATGAGTAATGGCCTCAAGCGCCTGCGAGAGCTGTTCAACGACCCGCTGCTGATCCGCACCTCCGGGGGCATGAATCCCACAGAGCGGGCGCTGGAACTGCAGCCGCTGGTGCGCAAGGTGCTGATGCAGACCGAGGCGATGCTGACCCCGGATGAAGCCTTTGTGCCGGAGGCAAGCCGCCGGGTATTTCGCATCATGACCAGCGATTATGCAGAAGCCACACTGGTGCCCCATCTGGTGCGCCGCCTGCGTGAGGATGCACCCCATGTGGTACTGGATTTCGTCACCCCGTCAGATGTCAGCTATGCCGACATGGAGCAGGGGCGGGTGGATCTGGCGGTGAACCGCTTCAATGAAATTCCGCGCTCCTTCCACCAGGTGACACTGTGGAAGGATTCGTTCTCCTGCCTGCTCAATCGCAGCAACCCGCTGGCGCGGGATTTCAATTTGGAGAATTACCTCAAGGGGCAGCATATCTGGGTGTCCAAGACCGGCTTCGGGGTTGGCTTCGGGATGAACCCGGAGAAACTGGGCGGGCTGGGCTGGATCGATCAGGCGCTGGCGCGCATCGGCAAGACGCGCAAGATATCCATTTTTACCCGGCATTATCAGATGCCCGCGTTGCTGGCCATGAACAATGACCTGGTGGCCACCTTGCCGAGCCGCGTGGCGCGCATGCAGACCCAGAACCCGCGGCTGGTGATCAAGGAGCCGCCGTTCGTGATTCCTCGCTTCGAGCTGAAGATGGCCTGGTCACCCCTGCTGCACCATAACCCGGCGCACCGCTGGTTGCGGCGGCTGATTCAGGAAGAGGCAGAAACGATTCTGCGCGAGGAGTTATAGTCCGTTGTGGTGTGGTTGCGGCGGTGTGACGTCAGGCGCGCATTACGCCTGCTTCGGCCAGCGCGCCTTTGGCAACCCCCTCGAACGCTCTCACCCGGAAATGCTTGCCCAGCGCCTCGTCAGCCAGTTCTGCCGCAATATGTGCCGCCAGATGCTCGACCGTGGAATCGGTATCGATCAGGTAGCAATGATCCTCCGGGATCAATAGCTCGAACAGCCCCTGAGGGGCGCTGTAGCGAAACCGGTGATGGGGCACTTCATCAATAAAGTAGGTGCCCTCCAGGTCTTCCTCCGAGCCGATGTAGATGTCCTCCCAGCGATCCGCCCAGAGCTTTTCCCAGTAACGGCTGCGGCGCCCGTTCTCGAATATCTGGATCTGTGAGCGGTGGCCATGGGCGATGCGCTGGCAGTTGCCGTCGTGCTTTTTCAGGCCATGGGAGTAGTGGTAGCTGGGCGCCGTACCAGCATCTTCCTCACGTAGTGTGAGCACCAGCTCACTCACATTCTCCGGCAGGATGCGGTAGAGCAGCGACATCAGGTGCAGTGTCACGGCGCTCTTGGTGACCTCGGTGCCGGGAATGAACGCGCTGCTGCACAGGGGGGCTTTCATGCGAATGACGCCCGCATGGTACAGCCACTCCACATTGACCTGGTCCTCGTCCGGCAGGCGCGTCAGGCAATCGCTGTCCTGGGGTATCACCAGCTTGTGGTCGATCTCGGCGTCCAGGGCCTCCTTCACCGCTTTCTTGATACGGCCGAAGTCCAGCACCATGCCCATGCCGTCGAGATCACCGGTGAGCTCCAGGTCCACGATCCAGGATTCGCCCACCATGCCGCGCTTGGCGTGGAGGTAGGAAAAGTCCAGGACTGTCAGGTTATCAACGAAGAGAGTGGCCATGGGCGCTCTTGTGTCAGCTCTTGAGTGTTAGAGGTGTCTGCACTTTTGATATAATATAACATTTTCCGCTCAAGCCCGCCGACCGCAGACTGGCGGTCGCTCATTATGGCAGTTACCCGGGAGATGCTCACCATCATGTCAGCAGATTTGTCGCTTGTGAACGTTCGGGTTGTGAACGAGGGCACGATAACCGGGACAGATGTCCATATTCGTGATGGTCGTATCTCCCATATCGGTTCTCGCGCCCCGGCAACGGGGGCCAGGGTGATCGACGGCGCCGGGCGCTGGCTGCTGCCGGGCATGATTGACGATCAGGTGCACTTTCGCGAGCCGGGGCTGACCCACAAGGGGGATCTGGCGACGGAATCCGCTGCAGCGGTGGCGGGCGGCATCACCTCGTTCATGGAAATGCCCAACGTCCGTCCTGCGACGCTGACCCACGCGGCGCTGGAGGACAAATACCAGCGCGCTGCCGGGCGCAGCATGGCCAACTACGCCTTCTATCTGGGCGCCTCGCACCACAATCTGGATGAAATCCGCCGTCTTGCCCCGGGGCAGGCCTGTGGGGTCAAGGTGTTCATGGGCGCCTCCACCGGTGATCTGCTGGTGGAGCGGCTGGACGTGCTGGAAGCGATTTTCAGCGACTCGCCGGTATTGATTGCCACGCACTGTGAAGATACGCCGATGATTCGCGCCAATGAGGCGCGCTGGCGCGAGCGCTTTGGTGATGATATCCCCATGGCCGAACACCCCGCCATCCGCAGCCGCGAGGCATGCCTGGCCAGTAGCAGCCTGGCGGTATCGCTGGCCCGGCGCCACGGGGCGCTGCTGCATGTGCTGCACATCACCACCGCCGAAGAACTGGTGTTGTTCGATGCCGGGCCCCTGTCCGCCAAGCAGATTACAGCGGAAGCCTGTGCGCACCATCTGTGGTTCAGCAATAACGACTACGACCGGCTCGGCAGCCTGATCAAGTGTAACCCGGCGATCAAGTTGCCCTCCGATCGTGAAGCATTGATCCGCGCGGTCAATGAAGACCGTATCGATATCATCGCGACCGACCATGCGCCGCATACCCGGGAAGAAAAGGCGGGTCATTATTTCCAGGCGCCGGCGGGCCTGCCGCTGGTGCAGCACGCATTGCTGTCGTTGCTGGATGCGGTACAGCGGGGCGTCTACACCGTGGAAAAGGTGGTGCAGAAGACCAGCCATGCGGTGGCAGAGCGCTACGGCGTGACGGATCGCGGCTATATCCGCGAAGGCTGCCATGCCGATCTGGTGCTGGTGGACCCGCAGGCCGAGACCCGGGTGACGCCGGAGTCCCTGCTTTACAAGTGCGGCTGGTCACCCTTCGAGGGTGAGGTATTGCGCAGCCGCATTGATATGACGCTGGTCAACGGGGTCCCGGTCTGGGAGGGCGGCGGCATCCAGCCCGCCGCTGCCGCCGCGCCGCCGGGGCGGCGGCTGGGCTTTTCCGCACGCCGCTGATCTGGCCGCTGATGCGCCCTGTCGTCAGTTATGGGGAAAGCACGGATTTGTGGCCAGTGCACGGCGTGGGGTTGACGAGATGATTTATGGTAAAATGGTATTTTCAGGGCAAGTGGAGTAACCGGCATGGCAGAGACGATCTTCTCGAAAATCATCGCCCGCGAGATTCCGGCGGACATCATCTTCGAGGATGACGATTGCCTCGCGTTCCGGGATGTGAATCCCCAGGCGCCGACGCACTTTCTGGTGATCCCGAAAAAGCCGATCCCGAAGCTCTCCGACGCGTTGCCGGAAGATCAGTCCTTGCTTGGGCATCTGCTGCTGGTGGCGAATCGTGTTGCCGCAGAGCAGGGCCTGACGGATTTTCGTCTCAATGTGAACAATGGCGCAGGTGCCAGCCAGACCGTCTTCCACCTGCATATTCATGTGTTGGGTGGTCGGCCGTTCTCGTGGCCCCCGGGCTGACAGTCCTATCTCTGTCAGGAGGTTGTCGTTATGAGTGGTACTACACTGCGCCTGCAGTCGAGCATGCTGCAGGTTCTCTTGCCTCTGCTGTTGGTGGCTATGGCCCCGCAAGGTGTTGCGGCGGATGCCGACGACGCTGACGAGTTGCCCTCCGGGCAGGTATATCGCCATGTGGATGCGGCAGGTAACGTACTTTTTACTGATCAGCGTCCGGAAGGTGCTGAGCCGGTAAACGTGCCGTCCGGTAACCAGTTTGAAGGTCGCGAAGCAGCAGAGCGTGCACGACGTGCAGCGTCCAGTAGCCGGGGAGCGGGGCGCGAGGAGGATGCCCGGCGTTTGCAAGTTCCCGTGGATACGCCGGCTTCCGTGACAAATCGTCAGCAACGCGAGTCACAGGAACAGCTGCGACAGCGTGTGGCGGCCTGCGAGCGCAGTAATGTGGCGGACTGTTCTCCGGCAACTGTGAGGCGTCGTCTCGAGGAGGAGCGGTACCGCATGACACCGGAGGGACGCAGTCAGCAGGAGGCGATTGGCAACCGGAATCGGGCCAACCGCGGGTGGTAGTCTGCTGTTCCTCAGTCCTTGCTCAGAAACGCCATCAATCGCCGCGTAAACGCACGCGGCGTCAGTTTTTCCAGCAGCATGGTGCCACTGAATTGCAGCCCGATGGGGTGATGCACTGCCTTGCTGTCCAGCGCCCGCCAGGCCGCTTCGGCAATGTCCTTTGCGCTCAGGTGCACACCGAGCTTGTCCACCACGGGAGCCCGGAAGGCCTGTTCACTGACCATCGGTGTATTCACGAACGGAGGCATCAGATCACAGACGCGAATGCCATGGCGACGCCATTCGATGTCCAGTGCTTCGGTCAGACCGCGTACGGCAAACTTGGATGCAGAATAGCTGGCCAGGTGCGGCACGCCGTAAAGCGCTGACGCCGAACTCATGTTCAGGACCAGTGGATGCTTTGCTTGCCGCAAATGCGGAAAGGCAGCCTGCGTCATGTTGATCAGGCCCTGCACATTGATGGCAAATATCTGCGCATGGGTGTCAGCGGGAATATCCTCGAAATACCCTGTGCGCAGAATGCCGGCGCAGTTGAACAACACTTGCAGGCTGCCCGCATGCTGCGCAAAGGCGTCTACTGCGCGGGACGCCGCGGCGCCATCCCGCACATCCAGCGTCTGATGCCAGGCGCCGTCCAGCTCGGTAGAGAGTGCCGCCAGCGCGTCCGAATTGACATCCAGCAGACCAGTCGTCCAGCCCCGTTGGTGAAACAGCCGCGCCGTGGCGGCGCCGATGCCGGATGCGGCACCGGTAATCAGAATGGTCTTCATTGCATGAACTCCGCCATACAGGCGATTGCGTGGTCGGCGGTATCGAGTATGCCGGCGTGTACCGGAAACACATGCCACATGCCGCGATACAGCAGCAGTGTGGCCGGATTGCCGGCCTCGTGAAGACGCTGGATCAGTTGCTCGGAATCACCGAGCAGAATTTCGTCGGTACCTGTGATGGTCAGCGTCGGTGGCAGATCGGCGAGGTTACCGAGCAATGGCGAAACGCCTGACGCGCGTAGCGCTTTCGCTGTTTTGTCAGCACTAACACCAGGATCAGCACCAAGATCAGCGCCAATATAGTGAAGCGCTGCTTTTTCCAGGGCGCCCCAGTTGAGCATGGCTTCACCCGGCGGCGCAGGTTCGCTGGCGCGCGGGTGCGTGAGATCCACCCAGGGGGACAGCATGATCAGTCCGGCGGGTGCCGGAAGCCCAAGGTCGCGAAGCGTTTGCGCTACTGAGAGCGTCAGGCCGCCACCCGCGGAATCACCGGCAATGAATATCTGTGCCGGATCGACATCTTCGTCGAGCAGTGCGCGGTAGGCGTCCACGACATCGTCCCGGGCCGCAGGGAAGGGCGCCTCCGGTGCCAGCCGATAGTCCAGCGCCAACACGGTAGCGTTGGCGGCGCGGGCCAGATGCGTGGTGAGGCTGCGGTGGGTGCCGGGCGAGCCGACGCAGTAAGCGCCGCCGTGCAGGTACAGCACGACCTTGTCGCCGGCGCCTGTTGCCGGCCGCAGGCGTTCCGCCGGCACGCCGCCGACGCTCACGGCTTCTCGCGTCACGCCGCGGGCACTGAGCGTGCTGGCGGCGCTGAGACGCAATCCGGTGCGTTGTACGGACAGCGGTGTCAGCACATAAAACAGTGGCTTGACCAGCAGCCGCATACTGCCGCGCAGCGTCGCGGTCAGCAGTCGCTGCCCGCGTGATGCGTTGATGTCTGGAAAGCGGATGTCTGGAAGATGAATGTCCGGCCCGCGATCAGGCATGCGATCAGGCATGTTGGTGTCAGGAGAATTGATAGTCATCGTGATTGACGTTCCGGGTCAGCAGCCGGTAATTGAAGGTGAAGCCCGGCCAGTTATTGGTGTTCTTGCCGCTCTCGGTCTTGTACCAGCTTGTGCACCCCTGATCCCACACGCTGTTGGTGATGCGCGCCTGCAGATCGCGGTTGAAACCGGCCTGTACCGTGTCCCGGACTTCCAGTGTACTGGCGCCGGCTTCCTGCATGGCATCCATGCAGGACAGCACATGATTCATCTGACTCTCGAGCATGTAAATGATGGAGCTGTGGCCCAGATTGGTGTTGGGGCCATAGAGCATAAACAGATTGGGGAAGCCGTGCACGGTCATGCCCAGATAGGCTTCTGCGCCATCACGCCAGACCTGATTCAGGTCGCGCCCGTCGCGGCCACTGATTGTCATCGGCGCGAGAAAGTCTGTGGCCTGGAAACCGGTGCCGTAGATGACGACATCGGCGGGGTGGTGCGTGCCGTCACGTGTGCGCAGGCCGTCACGGTCAAAGCATTCGATGGCATCGGTCACCACGTTGACGTTGTCCCGAGCCAGGGCGGGCAGATAATCATTGGAAATCAGAATGCGCTTGCAGCCGATGGGGTAATCCGGCGTCAGTTTCTTTTCCAGGGCCGGGTCGCTGATGAACTTGCGCAGATAGCGCAGCGCATTGAATTCATACACCTTCATGATGCGTTGCAGGTTGGTGAAGGCCAGCACGCGGGTTTCGTACATGGCGTAAACCCGCGCCCGGTCGATCTTCTGCAACAGGGGCAGCTTTTCCATCAGCTGCTGTTCGACACGGTGGTAGGCACGGTCCGGCTTGGGCACCACCCAGGGGGCTGAACGCTGGAACAATGTCAGCTGCGCGACGCGACCGGCGATGGCCGGTACGAACTGGATCGCACTGGCGCCGGTGCCGATCACGGCCACGCGCTTGCCGTCGAGATCCACGTTGTGATCCCAGCGTGCGGAGTGAAACCGCGTGCCGCCGAAGTCGTCCGCGCCGGCAATCGTCGGCCAGGCCGGCCGGTTGAGCTGGCCGGTGGCGGTAATGAGAAAACGGGCAGTGAAGAGTTCACCGGTGGCGGTCTGTACCTGCCACAGGTTGCTTTGCGCGTCGAAACGGGCCTCGCTGACTTCTGTATTGAAGCGCACATGTCGGCGCACGTCGTATTTGTCGGCGCAATGGCGCAGATAGGCGTGGATATCTGCCTGCGGGGCAAAGCGGCGCGACCAGTCGAATTTTGGTTCGAACGAATAGGAATACAGATGAGAGGGCACATCACAGGCCGCGCCCGGATAGGTATTGTCGCGCCAGGTGCCGCCGACATCGCCCGCCTTCTCGAGTACCAGCAGGGAGTCTTCACCGCGCTGCTTCAGGCGAATGGCCATACCGACCCCGCCAAACCCCGCGCCGATGATGATGCTGTTGTAATGCGCGCTCATACTGCCGTCCTGTCTTGTTGTGATGCTGACGTCTTGTGTTGATGACATTCGATATTACACAGCGTGGGCAGGCTTGTTTATGGGGCGCCAGGACAGTAGATTGTGATTTTCGGACAGCCTCTGGAGGCGAGTCATGCCAGGCATGCCAGAACAGTCACCGATTGCCGCGCTGCGCAGCGTAGCCAGTGCGCGCCTGATGAGCACGCTGGGCGCGGAGCGAGGCCTGCCGGTAGCCCGATGTCTGGCAGGCACCGGGATCACCGAGGCAATGCTGGCGGACCCCGGCGCGGAAATCACCGCGCAGCAGGAGCTGTTGGTGGTGGGCAATCTGCTCGCCCATCTCGGGCACGGGCCGGGCCCGGGCATTGAGGCAGGGCGTCGCTATCACCTTACCAGCTATGGCATCTGGGGCTTCGGTCTGGTCAGCAGCCCCAGCCTGCGCAGTGCCACCGAGCTGGGCATTCGCTACCTGGATCTGACCTTCGCCTTTGCCCGGATATGGCTGGAGGAAGAGGGCGGGGAGGCGCGGCTTTGTCTGGATGCCGGGCATCTGGATGAGACAGTGCGTACCTTCCTGCTGGAGCGGGACGCAGCGGCCATCGCCGTGCTGCAGACCGAGTTACTGGGGCGGGCGTTGCCCTTGCGGCGCATGACCTTCCCGCACCCGGCGCCTGCGGATACGGCGCCCTACCGCGATCACTTCGGCGTGTTGCCGACCTTCGACCCTTCTTCGACGGGGACACAGGTGCTTTCTGCCTTCGATGCGGCCTTGCTGGATCAGCCATTGCCCCAGGCGGACGCGCTCACGCGGCGCCTGTGCGAGGACCAGTGCAGGCAGCTGCTGGAAAAACGCCGGTCACGCACCGGTGTTGCTGGCGAGGTGCGCAGCCTGCTGCTGCAACAGCCGGAACAGATGCCGGATATGGAGCAGGTGGCTGCGGCACTGAGCGTCACATCCCGCACCCTGCGGCGTCGATTGCTGGGGGAGGGCACGGCGTTCCGGGCGCTGGTGGATGAAGTGCGGCAGACACTGGCAGAAGAGATGCTGCGCGCGGGGGGCTTTACGGTGGAGCAGGTGGCAGACCGGCTCGGCTATGCGGAAGTGGCGAGCTTCATCCATGCCTTCCGGCGCTGGACCGGCACCACGCCGGGGGCCTTTGCGACCCGCTCGGCCGGTCGCCCCCGGCAATTCGTTGCCGGGGTCTGAAGGCTTTCCGGTTTCCGTGAGCCTTCTGTGATGCATTGCGCGCTGGGGCTGTAACGCCTGTGCTAGATTGACGGCATAGGGGAAGGGTGGGGAATCCTGTGAAGACCATGATAATGATCCGGCGGTTGATCATCGCAGCAGTGATGTGCGGTGTGCTGCCGGGCGCCACGTTGGCCGTTGCCGACAGCAGTGCGGTTGTGAGGGCGGGCGAGAGGGCGGGCGCGAGCGATCTGGCGGAAGATACGGCGCAGTTCCGTCGTGATGTGCTGGACATCAACCGGCGCCTGTTGCTGATGGAAGAAGAGCTGTTGTTCCCGGCGGATACCCGGGTGGCCATCTTCGTGTCGCTGGATGTCGGACGTTACTTCACCCCCGATGCCGTGACGCTCCAGCTGGGCGGCAATACCCTGGTCAGCCACCTGTATACAGAGCGGGAAATCCGCGCACTGAAAAACGGCGCGGTGCAGCGGCTGCATACGGCCAACGTACGTAACGGCACACACGAACTGACCGCCTTTGTGACCGGCATCGGGCCCAATGGCCGGGAAATCCGCCGGGCAGCGACGCTGAATTTTGACAAGGCCAGTGGCAGGCAGTTTATCCAGTTGCGTCTGGAAGATGACGCGGCCGCACAGCAGCCCAACCTTACTTTCCACGCCTGGCAATGATGACCGCGTCTCGTCTGCTGACAGAGCGGGTTTCATTTTTCCTGTCCTGTCTGATACTGGTGCTGACGTTAGCGTCGGTGGCGGGCGCCTCTGACCGACGGCTGGATCGTCCCCATGCCGTGCAGGATCCGGCCTATGGCCAGATTCTCTACGAGTATTATCAGCAGCGCTATTTCGCGGCCATGACCACCACCCATGTGGCACTGGACTCCGGCGCATTGCCGACCCAGCGTGATCGCGCGCGGGTCATGCTGGGTGCATTGTATGTGGCGTATGGCATGCCCGATGACGCGCAGGCCCTGTTCGAAACACTGCTGGCGGAAGCGGTGGATCCGCAACTGGCGGCGCGCGTGTGGATTCATCTGGCCGACCTGCATTACCGCCAGCAGCGATACAGTGATGCGCTGGCATTGCTGGACCAGCGAGTGCCCGAAGTCCCCGCCGACCTGGCCGACCAGTACCACGCGCTGCGCGTCCGGGTGCTGATGCGGTTGGGCCGCTTCGAGGACACGGTTGAGGCCCTGGCGCATCTGGTGGAAGGCAGTCGTTTATCCGCCTATCTGAAATACAACGTGGCAGTCAGTCGTATCAACGCCGGCCAGGGTGATCAGGGCACCGCGCTGTTGCGCGAGCTGACGGCGCTGCAGCCGGGGGATGCGGAGGTCAACGCCATTCGCGACAAGAGCCTGCTGGCCCTGGGCGTCCATTACCTGCGTCAGGGGCAGCCCGAGCAGGCCGGCTATTACATGAGCTTTGCCCGGCTGGATGGCCCCCACAGTGATCTGTCTTTGTTGCTGCATGCCCGCGCTGCGCTGGCGCTGGAACAGCCGCAGCGGGCTGTCGGGTCACTGCAGCAATTGACCCGTCGCAGCGCGCAACGGGAGGCGGTCCAGGAAGCGGCGCTATTGCTGCCTCATCTTCATGATCAATTGGGCAATCATGCAGCGGCCCTGCAGGGCTATCGTGATGCGGTCGCGGCGTACACCGCGCAGTACCAGTATCTGGATGAACTGACAGAGGCGATTCGCAGCGGCGCCTGGTTTGCCGAGCTGGTGAGTGAGCCGCAATGGTCTACCGCCATGGACCCACTGCCGGATTTCATGCCCAATCGGTCTGACAGTTTCCCCACCTTCCAGACATTGTTTGCCTCGGACGCCTTCCATACTGCCTGGCAGAATTACCATGAGCTGACACGTCAGCGCCGCCTGTTGGGCAGCTGGCAACAGGCGTTGCCCGCACTGGAGACCTTGCTGGCCGCACACCAGCGCAAGCATCAGGAGCAGGTGCCCGAGGCGCTGGCCCTGATTGCAGAACTGGATGCGGCGGATCTGGAGGGACGCCTGGCGGAATTGTTCGCACGGATGGACGCCGCCATCGCCGCTGATGACTGGCAAGTGTTTGCCAGCGCTGATGAGCAGCGCCTGCTGGATGCTGTGGCGCACGCACGTCGCCTGGTGGACAAATGGGGCGACCGGGTGCGGCCGGCATCCCGTGAGCGGCTGGCGTTTTATGAGGGGCTGCTGGCCTGGGACCTGCAACAGGATATCGTGCCGCGCCAGTGGCAGCAGCGCAAAGCGCTGGACGAAGCCCGGGCGCTGCTGACAGACACGGACACGCTGCGGGACAACCTGTTACGTGCCAGCCGTGCTGATGGCAGCCGCGTGCGTGCCTATCGTCGTGAGATGGACCGGCTGGCGGAAGATATCCGGTCGCTGGATCGACGCGGCGCCGATTTGCTGGCGCGCCAACAGATGGCGATAGAAGCGTTGGCGCTGGCCTGGATCGCCGAATCGCGTCCGCGTCTGAGGGTTATGACGGCGGCGGCCTGGGAAGCCATTGGTGATCTTCAGGAGCGTGCGGTGCGTCAGGACATGGCTGCGCCGTCTAGTCTTTCCCCAGAAGGTCCTGCGAATAATGCACCCCACCGTCCCGGTCGATCAGAATAGCGGACACATCCTCCAGTGTTTCGGCCAATTCCAGCCCGGCCTCGATGCCGAGCACGAAGAGACTGGTGGACAGCGCATCGGCATCCACGGCCCGGGGCGCCAGCACGGTAACGCTGACCAGTGCACCAGCCGGGCGGCCACTTTCCGGGCTGAGAATATGATGCACATGCTCGCCGTCACGGATAAAGAAGCGCTCGTAATCGCCAGAGGTGGAAACCGCCACATCCGCCAGCGGCAGGGTGATGGCCACGGCATCGTCCTGACGCGGATGACGCACGCCGACTTGCCAGAGGCGGCCGCGCCGGTCACCCAGCACATAGCTGTCGCCGCCAAGGCTGATATAGGCATGGGCGACACCATGTTCGCGCAGCAACGCCACTGCCCGGTCAATGGCGTAGCCCTTGGCGATGCCGCCGAGATCAATGCGTGTGCGCTCATGCAGGAATGACAGCGCTGCCGTTTCATCATCGGGTGTCCGGGCCAGCACGACCTTGTCCATGCCCTGGCCTGCACGGGCCTCGGCGATTGCCGCGTCATCCGGCGCAATGCCCGCGCGGTAATCGTACAGGTGTCCGACGGTGGCGAAGGTAATGTCGAAGGCGTTGTCGGTGAGCAGGCTGTACTGCCGGGATGTATCGATCAGCTGCGCGAACTCTTCTGAAATGACCACCGGTGCCCGGGCAGCATGGGCGTTGGCCTGATAGAGCTCGCTGGTCTCCACCCAGGGAGACAGCAGCGCATTGAGACGTTCGAATTCCGCACGTACGGCGTTGACGGTGGTCTCCGCGGAGCGCGTGCCGGGCCAGAACGCCAGTTCGGCCCGGGTGCCCATGACGTGCCAACTGTGATTCTCCCAGCCGTTGCGTTCCGTTGCGCCGCTCTCGGGCGGGTCAATCTGCGCTGCCGCCAGAGCAGGCCATAACAGAGCGCTGCACAGGATGACCAGATGCAATGCGCGCAGGCGGAACAGGAAAGACATTGGCGTGTGGCTCACGTTATCGGGTTGAAGGCCGTCATCCTGTCGAGCATCGTGGCGTTGCCGAGACTGTGGTTGGGGAAGCGGCTGGCAAACATGCCCTGATCACCGTTGAGCGCCATATAGTTGAGCAGCACCGTTTCCACCAGCAGGTTGACGTTGTTTGCCGCAGGCGAGCTGGCGGTTTCCACCGAGCCGCTGGCGCGCATCCAGCCGAGTTGCTGGTGCATGGCCTGTTCGGCCGGGCTGTTGCCCAGCAACTGGGGGCGGCCTGCCGGATTGTAGACCAGAAAGAACGACGCCGCAGTGCCGCTGCTGTCGCCGGTCCACTCGCCCTTGCCGCGACCGTTTTCGGAATCATCGATGCGGCCGTTGCTGTTGACCGAACCGTCGCTGAACACATACAGCATCAAGGGTACATTGCGGCGCGCGGCGTATTCCAGACAAGCACCCATGCAGCGCCCGGCACGCAGATCACGAATCTCGCCGGTGCCCCGTTCGCCGGTGTGATAATCGTAGCCACCGATGGTGATACAGCCCGCACCGGCGTAACCCTCCACCACCAGCTTCATGATCGAGGCGGTCTTGCGGAATTCACCGTCGCTGTTGAATTCGGCGGACGAAAAAATGCCGCCGTCGCCCACGATATCCGGATCAATCGCCGGGTTCAGGGCCGTGGGATCGCCATAGCGATCGGTGATGTCCGCGGCTTCGATATACCCGCAGCGCATCATCTCCTTGAGTACCGCATCCTGGGTGACCGCTGTGTCCACTTGCCCGAGTTTGCTGTGGCTGATGCGGGCGATGGCTTCCATGACGGCGGTGGCGTCGGACTGGTTCAGCAGCCCGACCAGCTTGCCGGTGTTGACCAGACCCGTGACATCGCTGGGCCGGTCGATCTTGGTCGGACGCACGCTGGGGTCGAACAGGCTGGCCGGCGCCATGGAGTTGCCGCCGGACTCGGAGTTGCGCGAGCCCGCCAGCGTCAGCAGTTCGCCGTCCGCACCGGCGCGAAAAATGCCGTACATCGGGTTGTGCGGATTATTCGCGGTATCGTTTTCCGAGCGCGCCGGTATCACACAACCGTTGATGGCGGCCTGGGTGCCTGCCGAGGTTTTCTGCAGGATGCCTTCCAGGAAACCCGAGTCACTGTGAAAGGCCAGCCCGAGTGAGCGATCAATGAATTGCTCGCCCAGGTTCGGCACCATGTTGCCGGGCAGGCCCTGCACCGAATACCCGGCGGTGGACAGGTACGCATCCTGGCCCGCTTCCCGGCCCACCAGCACATTGGAGCCCGCCATGCTGGCGCCACCGGCGAGATCAAAGCAGATGAACGGAATCTTGCCGCCACCGGCGACCTGAATGCCGCAACCGGCTTTCAGGCTTTCGAGGTCCGGCGCGAGTGCAGCCATAGCCGCACGCGGGTTGGAAAACAGACTGAATACACCGAGGCTGCTGACCAGCCCGGCGCCGCGCAGCAGACCGCGTGCCAGAAAATCACGGCGTGTGACAGGGCGGCCATGGCCGAGCCCGTGGAGAGGTGCGTCCGGGTGCAGTGGCGTTCTGATCTTCATCTTCGCCTCCGTTATTTGATCAGCATGGTGGCACCGCCCAGCGCTGTCGCGCAGGCTGCCTTGACCGCGACCTGTGTCTGGTCTGCGGGACAGGCGCCGCCACAGCGGGCGAGGCCATCGGGAATACCATCCGGCGCATTCACCGGCTTGAGGTCGTCCGTGGACAGCAACAGATTGGCCAGCTGCTCACGTACAGCGGCATCCGTTGGCTGGCTGTCCAGCCCCGTGCCCAGCATGCGTGTCAGCAATGGCGTGATCACATTGTCGTGCCAGGCCTGGTCGGTAATGTTGTTGGCATTGATGCTGTAGTCGACATTGCTGAAGAACACGGGCACGTCGGCGTCGCCGCTGATTTCCGCTTCCACCAGCGCATTGCAATACTCGATGGCGAGCTGGGCAATGCCGATCTGGTGCGCGGTCACGAAGCCACCGATATCATGATTGACGGGCAGCTGCTGCCGCACCAGGCCAAAGGTCTCCGGCACATCGCCATAGGTGGCGGGCACGCCGGTAAGACGACTCATGGTGGCGTTGATTTCATCGAAAGTGCGCACACCGATATGCGGTTGCGGTGCTGCAGGCAGGGCTGGCTGGGGTATGGGGACCGGCTCGGTATAGACGTTGCTGTGGCTGCCCAGACGCGCGAAGGTCAGGAAAAACTCGTCCTCTTCCTGGCTGCGATCCAGGCCGATCACCGTGCCCAGTCGAGACAGGGACTGTATGCCCCCGTCGTAGTCCGGGCCGCCGATCTGAGTGGCGAGTCGTGTCCAGGTCTGTCCGATGGCGACCTCACGGCCATTGATGCCGATGCGCATGCCTTCCAGATCCGTGGCTGGCGGCGCAAGGCCATCCAGATTGATGAAGAAGGGTTCGGCGAACAGGTAGCCATAATTGTCGAACCGGGACACTTCCAGGCCGATATAGGATTCCGGGGTGTTTACCAGATCACTGATGCTGAACAGCAGATAAAAACGTTCGCCCACCCCGGCGGCAAAGTGGTCCGCAACCTGTGCCGGGCTCAACGCCCGGTTATGAATGCCGGCGAAACGAATGACGCCCTGCCAGAGACGATTGCCGGAGGCTTCATTGCCCAGCACCAGCGCATGGGTGTCATTCCAGCTGCCGAGCAGTGCCGGTGTGACCGGGTCTTCGATGCCGCTGTTGACGCCATTGACGTAGATGCGGCGGCCGTTCACGGCATCGTAGGTCAGGACCACATGTTGCAGGCTGGCTTGCAGGGTTTCCGGCGGTGAGTCCAGCAACGGTTCGCCGTTGGCATTGGTGTTGTCGTGGCGCAGCGCAAAAGCATAGGTGTCCTGCTGTTGGCTGAGCGTGGCATTGCGGCTGTCGCCGCCGGCAGAGTAACTGAGAATGTGCGCATTCTGTTGTGCCGGTGTGGCGGGGATGACCCAGGCCTCGAAGGTGAATTCCCCGCTGCTGGTAATCAGCTGCTGCAGTTTGGCGCTGGCGGCGGTAGCGCCCTGTGCCTTGCCGTCGTTGATGCGAATCCCCCAGCCGCCGACCCACTCCACATCACCGCTGAGCGCGAGATTCAGCGCCGGCTCCACGCCGCTGGTATCGAAGGCGGTATTGCCGGTGCCACTGCGGAATTCATAGCGTGCAATGATATTGCTGTCGTGGCGGCCACCGCTGGCGGCCAGTACACCGTCTTCGATGCGCAGCGCCTTGCTCAGCACCAGCGCATCATCCGGCTCGGCGACCTCGATGTTGTCGGCCATGGCCTGAATGGCCGCACGCAATGTGTCGCCATCGCTGCTGCAGTCGGTCCAGCAATTGTGTGCATCACCCACCAGGCGCACGACCAACCGTGAGCTGGCAGGCGTGTCGAGGTTGATGGCGGTGCGACTGGCGGCGTAGGCGGCATCGAGATCCGCGCTGGCAAAGAACGGCGAAATTGGCGTGCCTGCGGCGTTGGGCGCATGGCAACCGGCGCAGTGGCTGCGCAGCAGCGGCCAGACATGGGCCTCGAACAGGGCCGGGGATGCGGGGAAGGCACGGCTGCCTCCGGCGTCACGAATCGGCGGGGCAACAAATTCGACGCCCTGGGCGCCGCCGTCGAGGCTCTGGCCGGCCCAGTTGCTGATCCATACCGTAAGCTGATCAGCACAGGCCTGGTCGGCTGCGGCGCCGCTGCCTTCCCAGCAGTGGTGACCGCTGAGCAGTTTGCTGACCAGTTGCGAAGTGTCCGGTTGGCGCAGGTTCACCAGGCTGTTGGCAGTGTTGTAGGCGAGATTGATATCGTCGTTGCGGACGAAGGCCGGTGCCTGGCCGCCGGTGCCGTGGCAGGCGCCACAGCGGTCAGCGCGTACCAGGTTATCCCAGACATTGAGCTTGAACGCAGCCACGTCGGCGGTGCGTGCCACCGGGCCGGTATAGTTGGGCGTGCCACCATCCCCCGGTGGCGGGTTGCTGGTCACCGGCGCGCCGGAACTGGTGCCGCCACAGGCGCTGGCCAGCGCCAGAACCGGCAGTAACAGGAACAGTCGAAGAGGCAACATGATCACTCCCCCCTGCAGTAAACGGCAGCGTCGACGAACAGGTCGCGCAGCTGGTGGCCGTTATTGCGGAAGGCGCCGCTCATGTTGGCGACCTGGGTGATGTCCGCGCTTGAGGCGGGGCGGCGCAGACAGACCGTGCGAAAGGTCTTCTCTGCCTGACAGGTGGCAAAGGCTTCGCTGTTGGCGAGTTCCATGCCCAGACTCTTGGCGCCGGCGCCGCTGCCCGGCAGGCTGCCGTCCCAGCCGAGGACGGCGTTCTGTCCCTCGCGCCAGTAGTTGTCCCAGCTGTCATCTTCGGTGACGAAGCCGTGGATGAAGTTGTTGGCGTTGATCAGGTATTTGGGCTGCACCCGGGTGCCGGTCACCGGATCATTCTGGCCTTCGCGGTTGTAGCGGATCTGCCCGGTGGGCGCGTTCTCGGCGCCGTCCCACTGGTAGTAGGCAAACGCCTGGGCCAGCGGGTCCATACCCGCATGGCAGGTGACGCAGTTGTTGATGAAAATGCGACTGTCGCCACCCGGGCTGCGGGTAATGTCCTGGCGAATGCGGTCGGCGGGGCGGGTGCCATCCTTGAGCTGCTCCAGGTCATGGCACAGATGATTCATCAGCGTGAACCGCAGCATGGCCCGGTTGGTACCGGCATAGAAAAAGGCGTTGGCGGCGGCGCGGCTGGTCATGACGCCGGCAGTGGCCTCCGAGGGCAGGTCATACAGGGATGACTGGCTGCGGGAGATCAGCACCTGTTGCAACGGGACGTTGTCCCGCTCCAGTGCCGCGTAATGCTGGTTGTTGTTGGCGCTGACAGCGGGGATGTCATTGAAGCCCAGAGCGCTGAGCTCCCCCGGGTCGCCGACATAGACCACGTCCTCGGTCAGCACCTGGCGGAAGTCCGCGTCATCGATGACCAGCCCGATCACGGTGGCGGTGTAGTCGTTCAGGGGCGCAAAGATATCGCCATCCCGATTGGTCCAGGGTGTGGCAAAATTCTTCAGGACCACGTTATAGAAGGCATCCTGCTCGGTCGCCAGCAAG
The DNA here is from genome assembly GCA_022565695.1 of Alcanivorax sp. Lineage (GTDB taxonomy): Bacteria > Pseudomonadota > Gammaproteobacteria > Pseudomonadales > Alcanivoracaceae > Isoalcanivorax. The sequence goes on from JAIUME010000006.1 coordinate 25,565, forward strand.
GCGGCTTCGCGCAGCTCACCGGCTTCGATCAATGCGGCCATGGTATCCAGCATTGCCGCATCCGGCGGGGTGCCGGTCAGCCGGTTGTGGATGCGTTGCGCCTGGTCTCTGGCGTTGGCCTGGGCTGGCGGTGGTGCCAACAGGGCCGTCAGCGCCATCAATACGGCCATGGCCAGCGCCACGCGCGGCGCCATGTTCGACAGCCCGGAAGCTGCCCTGGTGTGGTGTCTGCTCATGCCCCCATCCCCCCGACGAGGTTATTGCTCTTCTTTTTACCACTATAACGACCTTGTCCTGGTCGTTTAGGCGACTACTGCACTAACAGATAGTGAACGACCGCCCAGAATCGCAAGGAAAAGTTGGTGATACTGGTTCCACGCCGGGGGGGCGATTCAAACAACGGGGGAAGGCGTCCAGCCGTGAAAGCACAAGGCAAGACATACCGCAGCACTCGAGTGTTGTGGGGTTGGGTGTCGTGGGGCTGGCACCTGCTGCCGGGGACGGCCGCGCTGGTGCTGCTGGCAGCCTGCGACCTGGGCGGTAACGATGATGCCCGCGCCGACGCGGTATTACTGGACCGACCTGTCGCCTATGTGGCGCGCAGCCTGCCCCGGGACGAGAACGGCATGCCCGAGGTGCGCGATCTGCGCGACCCGGCCGCCTTCTTCCCGGGCGCCACCCTGTACCTGCGCGAGCTTGCCTCGCCGAATGCCCGCGAAGCCTCGCTCACGACCGAATTGTTCGAGGGCGCTATCGATGTACGCGACCTGAGTGTCAGTTTTGATGGCCGCCGCCTGTTGTTTGCGTTGCGGGCGCCGGAGATTGACGGCGCTGATGACGACGAACAGCCGACCTGGAATATCTGGGAGTATGACCTTGATACGGCCTTGCTGCGGCGTGTGATCAACAATGATCTGGTCGCGGAAGAAGGGCAGGATCTGTTTCCCCGTTACCTGCCAGACGGCCGCATCGTGTTTGCCTCCACGCGTCAGCGTCAGGCCCGTGCCCGTTTGCTGGATGAAGGGAAGCCGCAGTTCGCGCATCTGGAAGAGACTCGCCAGACCCATGCCCTGTCCTTGCATGTGATGAGCGGCGACGGTTCGAATATCCGCCAGATCAGTTTCAATCCGGGCCACGATATGGCGCCGCTGGTGCTGGGCGATGGCCGGCTGGCCATGCTGCGCTGGGATAACAAGCAGAACCGCAACAGTTTTGATCTGTATGCCCTCAATCCCGATGGTACGGCCACCGGATTGTTGTATGGCAAGGATCGCCAGAACCCCGCGCCACCGGCGCTCAATCAGGAATACACCGATGCCCAGTGGTTGCCGGATGGCGCGCTGATGGTGTTGGCGCGCCCTCGCCTGAGCAGCAGCTGGTCAGGCATACCTCGCCGGATCGACATCCGTGACTATCAACGCCGTACCCAGATGCTGCCCGGTGGTGCTGCGGCACAGGAGGCGGAACAGCTTCTGCTGGACATGCCGCTGGCGACATCGGACGACGTGATATCACGGGGCGGCCGTGTGGCAGCCATGGTGCCGTTGTCCGATGGCACACAGCGCTATCTGGCCGCCTGGTCGCCCTGCCGGGCATTGCTGAACGAGGTGTTGCGGCCGTGCACGGACGACGTGCTGGATCAGGAAGGTGTGGAAGAGGCCGAGCCGGCCTACGGGCTGTGGATATTTGACCAGCTTGCCGGTACCGAGCGCCCGGTGGTATTGCCGCGTGCTGGTCGCATGATCACCGCCGTTGCGGTCATGTCGCCACGGCAGGGCGCAGCGCTGCTGCCGGACCTGCAACCCGGTGCCGGGCTGGATCTGGGGCTTTATGAAGACGGCGCCGGCGTGCTGGATATCCGCTCTGTGTTCGATGTGGATGGCAACTTCGAGACTCAGTTCGGCACCCAGAGCCCGCTGCCTGGCGGCGTGCAGACGCTGTCGGATTATCGCGACCCGGCGCTGGTGACGGCAGAAGACAGAGTGGTGCGCTTCCTGCGCGTCAGCAAGGCGGTGCTGATTCCCGACGATGATCTGCTGGATGTCCCCGGCACGGCCTTCGGCCGCAATGCCGCCTTCGGTATGCGCGAAATTGCCGGCTATATCCCGGTGGAGCCGGATGGCTCCGTGCGCGCAGTGGTACCCGCCAATGTGCCACTGGAAATTCAGCTGGTGGATGCCGCCGGGCGTGCGTTGGGCAACCGTCATGGCAGCTGGCTGACCGTGCGTCCAGGGGAAACCCTGCGTTGCAACGGGTGTCATGCCCCCGGCTCTGGTGCGCCCCACGGACGCTATGACGCATTGGCCTTGCCCCTCAATGCGGGGGCGCCGGACACGGGCGTGCCGTTCCCCAACACGCGCGCCGAGTTGTTTGCCGATTTTGGTGAAACCATGGCCCAGGTGCGCGCGCGCCTGCGCCCGGAGGATCAGTCATTACAGGCAGATATGTTGTACGAGGATATCTGGACAGACCCGGCTGTACGCGAACCGGATGCGCCGCTGATGCGCCGTTACGACATGCTGGACACCCCGTTGCCGGTGACGTCGGCGTGTCTGGATGAGTGGGATACCCTGTGCCGCAGCCTGATCCAGTATGAGGCCCACATACAACCGCTGTGGGAATTTCCCCGTGAGACAGACGAGGATGGCGTGATCACGGATGTGACCTGCGTGAGCTGCCATACCCGGCGTGATGACATGAATCAGTTGCAGGTGGCGCCCGCGCAACTTGAGCTGACCGGCGAACCCTCCGGGCAGCAGCCACTGCACCTGACCAGTTACCGGGAGCTGCTGTTCCCCGATACGGCGCTGGTGTTGCAGGACGGCGCACTGGTCGAGGAGCGGGTGCCGCTCATCGAGAACGGCGAGCCGGTCTATCAGGTGGACGAGGAGGGCGAATTGATTCTGGATGACGAGGGCGAGCCGATCCCGGTGCTGGTGCCGGTGCAACTCGGCCAGCGTGCGACGGCGGGCAATGCCCGGGCCAGCAATCGCTTCTTCTCACGGTTTGCCGAAGGTGGCAGCCATGCAGGCTGGCTCTCGGCGGCGGAGTTGCGCCTGGTGGCCGAGTGGCTGGATATCGGTGGCCAGTATTACAACAACCCGTTCGATGTTCCGCAGTGAGGGGCCGAATGAGAGCCTGGAGATATCTGCTTGCCGTGCTACTGGCCTCCCTTCTGGCCGGGCTGGCGCAGAATGTCAGTGCAGCGGAGCAGGCCGGGGACAGGGTTGTCACGATTGCCGACCCGTTTATCGAATTGCGTACGGGGCCCGGACGCGGCTACCCCATATTCCATGTGGTGGAAAAGGGGCAGAGCGTGACCCTGATTCAGCGTCGCACTCAATGGGTCGAAGTGCAGGCGCCCAGGGGGCACAAGGGCTGGGTCAGCCGCGCGCAGTTAGGCCGGACCCTGGATGGCACCGGCGAATATCTGGCATTGCAGGAACGCAGCCTGAGTGATTATTTCCGGCCCCATGGCGAATTCGGTGTGGCGGTGGGAGAGCTTGCCGGCACGACTGCGCTGACCGTCCAGGGGGGCTGGGCCTTTACCGATCGTATGCGACTGGAGCTGGCCTGGACCCAGGCCAACAGTGATTTCGCCAGCCGGCGGTTGCTGGATGTGTCGCTGTCCGCCTTGATGGCGCCGCGACAGCGGATATCGCCCTATGTCCTGGTGGGCACCGGGCGCGTCAAGGTGACGCCGCGCACCGTGCTGGTTAACGCGGATGTGCGCAATGAGCGTTCGGTGCAGGCGGGTGCCGGGGTGCGCGCTTACCTCACCCGCAGTTTTATCTGGCGGGCGGAATATCGCCACTATGTGTTTCTCACTGACAAAGATGACAACGAAGAGCTGGAACAATGGCGAACCGGATTCAGCGTACTTTTTTAGGTTCAGGCTTGGGCCCAGGCACCGGCACCTGCTTGGGCGTCGTGGCACTGGTGAGCATGGCCGTGCTCGCGTCGGTATTGCCGACGGTGGCGTTTGCCCGGGAGGACGGCGCGACGGCAATACTGACACCGCAGATAGAGCGGCGGCGTATCAGTGAGTCACAGATACGCGCCTCGAACATCGAGGTGGGGGCGTTTGCCGGTGTTATCAGTATTGAGGATTTCGGTAGCAGCCCGGTCTATGGTGTGCGGCTGGGCTACCACGTGTCAGAAGATGTGTTTTTCGAGGCCGCTGTCGGCCAGGCGCGGGCCGGCGACACCAGCTTTGAAACACTCAACCCCGGCGTTGAACTGTTGCGGGGCAGCGAGCGGGACTTTCGCTACTACAATTTTTCCGTGGGTTATAACCTGCTGCCAGGGGAAGCCTTTGTCGGCGGCAACCGCGCCTATAACACGGCGTTTTATCTGCTGGGTGGGGCAGGCTCGACCCGCTTCGCCGGTGATGACAATTTCACCGTCAGTGTGGGCGCCGGGTACCGGGTCATACTGGCGAAATGGATGACCGTACGACTGGAAACCCGTAATCATGTGCTCGATCTTGACGTGACCGGGCGCAACAAGACCACGCAGAACCTGGAGTGGACGCTCGGGCTCGGCGGCTATTTCTGACACACCATATCAGACAGGGGGAAGCATGTTGATACAGTGGAAGACAACCCGAACGGCCATGTTATCGATGGCACTGACAGTGCTGCTGATGGCCGGCAACGCCGTGGCCGAACCTGTGCCTGCGCCGGATTTCACCCTGAAAAGCCGCAGCGGTGAAAACATCAAGCTCAGTGAGTTGCGCGGCCAGATCGTGATGGTGAATTTCTGGGCATCCTGGTGCGGTCCTTGCCGTATCGAAATGCCACTGCTGGAAGATCTGTATCAGGAATATCAGGACTACGGCTTTGAGTTGCTGGGCATCAATGTGGATGAAAATACGGCCGATGCCGAACGGTTGCTGGCGCGTATTCCGGTCACCTTCCCGATTCTGCTGGACCCACAGAGCAGTGTCAGCAAAGCCTGGCAAGTAGACGCCATGCCGACCACGGTGCTGATTGACCGGGATGGCATGGTGCGTTACCTGCACCGGGGCTACCGCAGCGGCGAGGAAAAGATCTACGCCGAGCGGTTGCGCGCACTGGTCCTGGAGTGATGCCAGTGGGCCTCTGCCGTACTGCAATGCTGTGGGTGGCGCTGTGTGTGATGCTGGGGCACCTCAGCGGCTGCGCACTCAGGGCGCCGACGCCCTGGGTGCAGCCCTATGAGCGCGCCCGGCTGGCGGACCCGATCATGAGCAAGGATCGTGATCCGGCGTCAGCGGCTTATCTCAAGCACGTGCATCAATCCCGGGAGCGATCCCGGGGTGCCGAAGGCAGTGCGGGCGGAGGCTGCGGATGCAATTGATCCGTCGTGACGGCGTATCGGGGGCTCTGTTCCCTGTTTTGCTTTCTGTTGTGCTCCTTTTTTTGTTATGGGGCATGGCGCCAGCGGTCAATGCGGCGGTGTTACCGGAAGACCGTATGGATGTGCTCTACCATCGCTATGACGGCGGCGGTATGGACATCAAGGGTCCGTCGGTGCTGGTACGCAAGAGTTTTGCCGATAAAGTCTCGGTGAATGCCAACTATTATGTGGACAAGGTCAGTGCCGCATCCGTGGATGTGGTGACGACGGCCAGCCCCTATACCGAAGAGCGGATCGAAAAATCCATCGGGCTGGATTATCTCTCTGACAAAACGCTTTATTCGGTGGGCGTAACGGCCAGCGATGAACGCGATTACATCGGGCGTACGGTGTTTGTCGGGGTAAGCCAGGATTTTTTTGGCGATATGACCACCGTGTCGCTGGGGTACTCCCATGGCGACGATGAGGTCCGGCGCCGCGATGACCCCGATTTTCGCGAAGATCTGACCCGTCGCAGTTATCAGGTAGGTGTCAGTCAGGTGCTGACGCGCAATCTGATTGTCGGTATCAACCACGAACTGATCTCGGATCAGGGCTATCTCAATAATCCCTATCGCTCGGTGCGCTATCTCACTGGCAGCGGGTTTGCCTATCAGCCGGAGGTCTATCCGCGCACCCGAACCAGCGAAGCCACGGCATTGCGCGGCAGCTACTATCTGCCCTGGCGCGCCGCGCTGCATAGTGAATTTCGCTGGTTCGAAGACTCCTGGGGTATCGATGCCCGGGACTGGTCCCTGACACTGGTGCAACCGTTGAATGAGGAATGGGTACTGGAACTGCGGACCCGGTATTACCGGCAAAGCGCCGCCGATTTTTACAGCGACCTGTTTCCGTTCCAGGACGCACAGAACTTTCTGGCCCGCGACAAGGAGATGAGCACTTTCCGTGCCATGTCCTTCGGCGCCACTGCGGGGTTCCAGCGGCGTTGGCCGGCGATGCCCTGGGTTGATCGATACGGGGTTCGCCTGGGGCTTGACCTGTACCGGTATGACTATCGCGATTTCCGCGATCTGCGTGTCAGTGCCGCACCGGGCGAAGAGCCTCTTTACAGCTTCGATGCATGGGTCACGACACTGGTTTTCACACTCTGGTACTGATGCGTCGTACGACGCTTTTCGCGCAAGAGCGCTATCACAGATTGGGCATCAATACTTCACCGCGCTGATCAAACGGTAATGCAAAGGGCACCCCGCCGACCCGGGCGCTGCCGCTAATGCGGTAGGAAATCGGTTTGCCCGGTTCATGCTGCATCGCCTGAAACTGCCGCAGGGTTTCAAACAGGCCCGTCGTCACGCGCGTTCTCACCAGTGCGTCGCCCATGGCTGGTAGCGTGACAGCATTGCTGGTGAGCCCCCGGGCAAACGGCCGGTCTTCCACCAGGATCTGGTATTCCAGGCTGCGCAGGTCGATGGCCTGATCGTTGGGGTTCCGCGTGCGAAGGGTCAGCTCCCATTCCTGTTCCAGCATGGTCATATTCACCAGGCGAATATCCGAGAGCGACACCTCCGGGGGCAGCATTTCGCTGCGCAGATTGGTGCAGCCGGCAAGCAGGGCAAGGCTGATGACAGCGACAAGGTGCATGCGCAGGATCGACATCGAGGGCTCCAGTAGGAAAGGCAGGTATCAGACTGTGTATCAATCGGGCTGCTCAGTGATAGCAGCCAGTGAGACCAGCTAGTGTGACCAGTATAGTAGCTGTCTGGTTCACGGGTTGTCCCCGTTTTCCTTCGTCGGTGGCGGATCGGCTTCAAGATCCAGCGTGATCTGTCGCTGGTTGGGGGGAGCCGGACGGCGCGGTGTCGAGCGTTTACGGCTGGCGTGACGTGCCACGATGGCGGCCTCCTGCCGGACCATGTCGCGGCTCGCGCGGTGTGCCTTGATGGCATTTCTGGCCTGTCGCGCGGCCTGCTCCGGGTCGACCACCGGCAAGGGATAGTCCTGCCCCGGTGTCACACCACAACGCCGTTGCAGCGATGCCGGCATGGCCCACGGCGTATGAATCCATTCACTGCCGACCTGCGCAAGCTCGGGGACCCAGCGGCGTATGAAATGTCCGTCGGGGTCCTGATCGCGGGATTGCTTGACGGGATTATAGATGCGCAACGCGTTGATGCCGGTAGTGCCGGCCTGCATCTGGATCTGCGGGTAGTGAATGCCGGGTTCGTAATCGGTAAACAGACGCGCCAGGTGCAGCGCCGGTTCGCGCCAGTGCAACCACAGGTGATAGCAGGCGAAGGCCACCAGCATGGCGCGCATACGAAAATTGATCCAGCCGTCATGATGCAGCATGCGCATGCAGGCATCGATAAATGGAATGCCGGTCTGGCCCTCGGCCCAGGCAATGAAGTGCAGCCGGTTGAAATCATTTTCCCGCAGACCATTGTAGCCCGGGTGCAGATTCAGCCATTCCATGTCGGGCTGGTCTTCGAGTTTCTGAATGAAATGGCAGTGCCAGTGCAAACGTGATTCGAAGCTGCGCAGGGAGCGTTGCCAGGTCACCGGCATCGGCATCTGCTGGCGAGTCTGCAGGGCGTGCAGGACCTCGCGCACGGACACAGTGCCGTGGGCCAGATGGGGCGAGAGGCGGCTACAGGCGAGTGTCGCCGTGGCCGGGCTGGACATGGCGTAACGGTAACTGGCACCGCGCTCCTGCAGAAACGAGTCCAGCAACGCCAGTGCCTGACGGCGACCACCGGGCTGCCGGCCAGGGCAGGGGCGCTGGTCCAGGCCCATCCGTTCGGGCAAGCGTTGCGCGGCGGGCGCTCTGACCGGTAACGCCGGTCGCAAACGCTGCGGTGCTGCCCAGGGTGCGGGCGACATGCGCAGGTGCCAATGCCGCGTCCAGTGGTCTCGATCCCCGAGACGGCGCACCACGGCGTTGGCAGGGCACTGCTCCCAGAGCACGCCGGCGCTTCGGCACCAGTGGGCGACGGCAATGTCGCGCTGGTAGCTCCACAGGTTCCCGGTCTCCTCATGGGACCAGAGACGGGTAATACCATGCTGTTGATGCAGTCGCGTCAGGACAGCCACCACGTCGCCCCGGGCCACATGCAGCGGTGCGCCCAGCGCGGTCAGTGCGCGGTCGAGGTCCAGCAACGATTCGCGAACAAACGCCCAGTGACGCTGGGCCGCATCGGCCTGCTGCCAGGCCTCGGGTTCCACAACATACAGGGGTAACACCGCCCCGGCCCTGGTGGCTTCGACGAGGGGCCCGTTATCAATGACGCGCAGATCGCGTTTGAACCAGACGACCTGCATGTCAGTGCCGTGGCCGCCCCGTTCGGGCGGGCAAGGTGTCGCGCCAGCCTTCGGGGATCGGGATGATCAGCGGCGGGTAGGCCTGCCCGGCGCATGGCGTCGCGCTGGTAAAGGGCACATGACGCTGCGCGGCGGGCAATTCGGCCAACACCGGCAACCAGTGGCTGACGTACGCCGCTTGCGGGTCGTAGCGCAGCGCCTGCGCCAGCACATTGAACCAGCGGCCCTGGCGCGGGTCGCTGCCTGCGCCGGCGATATAGGCCCAGTTGCCCCAGTTGCTGGCGACGTCGTAATCCAGTAGCTGTTGTTCGAACCAGGCCGCGCCGAGACGCCAGTCCTGGCCCAGATCATGAATCAGGAAACTGGCAACATTCTGTCGGCCCCTGTTGGACATGAAACCCGTGGCATTCAGCTCGCGCATGTTGGCATCAACGAAAGGCATACCGGTATTGCCCTGGCACCATGCGGCAAAACGCGCCGGGGAAAAGACAGGCATCGGAACCGGCTGCGGGCGCAGACCTTGAAAGCGGAACAGACGTGGCCCGGCGAAGACAGAAAGCCAGCGAAAATATTCCCGCCAGAGCAATTCGAATACCAGCCAGTAAGTGCTGTCGTTTTTCTCGATGTCGGTTTCGAAGCGGGTAACTTCTGCAACGATACGGCGTGGTGACAGGCAGCCATGGGCCAGCCAGGGAGAAAATTTCGATGAATAATCGGCGCCCAGCAGACCATTGCGGGTTGCCTTGTAATGCCGCAGCGCCTGGCTGTCCCAGAGGTAATGCTGCAGGCGTTGCCGCCCGGCGGATTCGCCACCGGTATAACGCAAGGGGGTGTCGATGTGATGACTGTCAGCGGGCGGCGTGGCAGGTATGCCCTGATCGAGCTTTATTGCTGCATGGGCGACGCCCGGCAGGGTGTCGGGCGCGCGTTGTGGTGCGTCGCTGCGGGCATGGGCTTCGACTTTTTTCCGGAAAGCGGTAAAGGTGGCAGGGAGCTGCTCGGGTGAAAACGGTAACTGATCACGGCGGAAAAGACCGTCGTTCTCGATAACCTCCACAGGCATATCCGGGAGGGCGTGTTGCACGCAGGTCAGCTCTCTGGCTTCTTCGGTGCCCGGCTGCCAGCTGGTAACAATACGTCGGGCGTTTACTGCGCGTGCCAGCGTTGCCAGGGCTTCGGCGGGCGCCTCATGGCGCACGATCAGGTGGCTGCCGCGTTGTTGCAGCTGTTGCTGCAAATCGGTCAGCGCTTCGCACAGGAACCTATGGCGGTGAGCGCCGCGCCGGGATAGCTGCAACGGTGTGCCGTGCGCGCCGTCGGACGTAACCGGCAGCACAGCGGTCGAAGCAGGGGGCAAACAGTAGACCGGCAGCACTTCACTGTCGTGGCTAAGGGCAAGAGCGCGTAACAGAGCCGGGTTGTCATCAACGCGCAAGTCATTGCGGAACCAGAACAGCGTTGTCATGACGGCCTGGCTTCGCGTCGTTGCCGCCGGCATCGCTCTGAGCAGTAGCGGACGTCTTCCCAGCAGGCAGCCCACTTGCGTCGCCAGGTAAAGGGTCTGCCACAGACTGCACAATCCTTGCTGGGCAGATCCTGTTTTCTTGTCTTGCCATGCGCTGTCATAGTCGATTCACCATGGAATGTCCTGGCCGTCCCAGGCAATAAAGCGGCCGGAGTCTTCTGCGGTGGCGTTGAAGACGATGTTCAGCAAGGTCTCGGCAACGAAAGCGGTGGTGAACAGCTTCTTGTCGGGCACGTTTTTCTGGAATGGCTGCGACAGCGCGGTGTCGGTGGTGCCCGGGTGCAGCGCCAGAATGATCAACTGTTTTGCCCGCCGACGGGCTTCGATGGCGAAGGTGCGAGTAAACTGGTTTTGCGCGGCCTTGCTGGCACGATAGCTGTACCAGCCGCCCATGGCATTGTCGCTGATGCTGCCGACGCGGGCCGATAGCGTAACAAAGCGAGCGGGTTGGTCGTGCTTCAGCAGTGCAAAGAAATGCCGGGCCAGCAGCATGGGCCCGAACGCATTCACGCGAAAGCTGGCGTCCAGCGCGGCGACATCAATCTGCTCCAGGCGTTTTTCCGGCTGCAGGGACGCATCGTGCAACAGCCCCGCACAATTGATGAGGCCGTGCAGGCACCCGTGGCGGTCCTTGATCATCGCAGCGGCATGGGCAATATCCGCCTCGCGCGTGATATCCAGTGGTACAAGCGTCAGGCGTGAGGGATGGGCTGCCAGCAGGTCTTGTAGCGGCTGACTGTCGTTTGGTGTGCGGCTGCACGCGTAGACGTGGGCCACGTCATCGCGGGCCAGCAGATAAGCCACCATGGCGAGGCCGATGCCCCGGCTGGCACCCTGGACCAGAAAATACTGCGCTGTCATCAACTGCCCTGCCTGAAAACCCTGACAGGTCAGTGTCAGTGCAGGGCAGCCAAGACGGCGTGAAGCCTGGATATCCTGTCAGGCGTGGCGTCTTACAATGTATCAGTCAGCAGAATGCCGATACTGACCCGGTTTTGGTAATCGTCGTAGTTGATCAGCGAATCACCATAGCCACTGAAGACCTGGAAGATGCCCTTGAAGCGACTGGTCAGCGGGAAGGTGTAGTCCAGTTGCACGGCGCCCTTGTTGTCTCCACGGCGCAGGTTGTTGCGCACCATGATCTCGGCGACGTGGTTGCCGAAAGGCCGCGCGACGGTGAGGTCGAAGTTGCCCATGTATTTTTCGATGTCCGGGTTGTCGTCGCGGCGCGGGTCATCCGGGTCATCCTTGCTGTTCTCCGGAATGCGGTACCAGGTGCGCAGCCCCCAGTAATAGTTGCCGGTGCGTGCCACGTAGGAGGCAAACAGTCGCTCCCAGCTGCGTGAGGTCGGTACGTCGCGGCCGTTGGACTGGTGCAGATAGCCGAAGCTCAACAGCTCCGAGTCAATCGGGCCCAGTTGCCAGTCTATGGCGCGGGTCACGAACAGCTCGGGCATATAATTGGTTTCCCTGAATGGCCGTGACTGCTCGGAGTTGTAAGCCTGAAAGAAACTGGTCTGGGTATACGCGAAGTAGATATTGTAGAAATTGAACACTTCGGTCGCCAAAGGCACCTTGATCGAGAGCTGGAACTTCACTTCCAGTGAATCGAGGTTGTCATCGCTCTTGTCCGGATCATTCCATTCCGGGTTGGACCAGTAGCTGACCGGCATGATGTAGTTGCGCCGGTGCGGCGTCATCACGAACGGATTGAACTGGGAGCTTTCCTCCAGTGCCATCCGGGCACGGAGCGCGTCGACACTGCGCTGGCGGGTGTCCATGCTATCCAGACCGCACCATTCGCGCAGTTGGCTGACAGGGGTGTCTGCCGGCGCATCGCGCAGCAGTTGGTCCATGCAGGCTTTGTTGTTCCTGCCGGCAGCCTGGGCATCGGCACCGGATTCGCTGCCGGAGGATTCTGGTTCCGCTTCCTGGTTCGCGGGTGCAAGCAGCAGTTCCGCGCTGGCGGTGGTTGCCGTCAACAGGGCCATCGACGGGACCATCATGGCCGCCAGCATCAATAACGTCGGGCGTGTCATGGCACGTGTCATGGCAACTCCTTGCAGCGCCTTGCAATCGGTTACAGCTTTCGCAGTTCGTCGTCGCTGAGGGTGCGGGCTTCTTCTTCAAGCAATACGGGGATGCCATCGCGCACAGGGTAGGCCAGGCCGCTGGCCTTGCACTGGAGTTCGCCGGCTGATTCGATCCAGGCCAGCGGTGCCTTGCTGACCGGACACACGAGGATGTCCAGGAGTTCTCTGTCGAGCATAACGGGCTTCCTGCAGGAAAGCGGGCAGCTGGTGCCAATCACCAGCCATTCACCTGTCGCGGCAGAGTATAAGCGAAAAAGACAGGTAAACGGTGGTTTCAAACGCCTGTTTGACCATCGGGTCACAAATACCGGTAGGACGCGGCTGCCGGCGGCGATAAGATTGTGCCCCTCTCAGCGCTGCTCGTTTTTTGACCTGCCGAGGCAGGGTCGTCAGCGCCACAGTGATCAATACGCGAATTAACGCCTTCGGAGGTTGCAATGCCCCATTACAAAGCCCCAGTACGCGATATGCGTTTCGTCCTGAATGAAGTGCTGGATCTGGACGGTCATTACCAGCAGCTTGGCCTGGAAGAGGTGAACAGCGAGCTGATTGACGCGTTCCTGGAAGAAGGCGCGAAGTTTTCCCAGAACGAACTGGCCCCGATCTACCGCTCAGGTGACGAGGAAGGCTGCCAGTTCGACAACGGCGTTGTGACCACGCCGAAAGGGTTCAAGGAAGCCTACGCCAAGTATGTCGAAGGCGGCTGGCCCTCCCTGGGCGGCGAGCCCGAGTTTGGCGGCCAGGGTCTGCCGACCTCTGCCGGCATCCCGATTTCCGAAATGACCGGCACCGCCAACTGGGCCTGGAGCATGTACCCCGGTCTGTCCCACGGCGCGGTAGCCACCATTGAAGAGCACGGCACCCAGGAGCAGAAAGAAACCTACCTGCCGAAGCTCACCAGCGGCCACTGGACCGGCACCATGTGTCTGACCGAACCGCATTGTGGCTCCGATCTGGGCCTGCTGCGCACCAAGGCAGAGCCGCAGGCGGATGGCACCTACAAGATCTCCGGCACCAAGATCTGGATTTCCGCGGGCGAGCACGACATGGCCGATAACATCGTCCACATCGTACTGGCACGTCTGCCGGAAGCACCGGCCGGCACCAAGGGCATTTCCCTGTTCATCGTGCCCAAGTTCCTGGTCAACGACGATGGTTCTGTCGGTGAGCGCAACGCTGTTGCCTGTGGTTCCATCGAGCACAAGATGGGCATCAACGGTTCCGCGACCTGCGTCATGAACTTCGACGGCGCCAAAGGGTGGCTGATCGGGCCAGAGAACAAAGGCCTGAACTGCATGTTCACCTTCATGAACTTTGCCCGGCTCGGCACCGCCATCCAGGGCGTTGCCCACGCCCAGCTGGCCTTCCAGGGTTCTGTGGAATTCGCTCGCGAGCGTCTGGCCATGCGTTCCCTGTCCGGCCCCAAGAACCCGGACGGTCCTGCTGACCCGGTCATCGTGCATCCGGACGTGCGCCGCATGATCCTGACCTCCAAGGCGTTTGCCGAAGGCGGTCGCGCACTGGTGTACTTCCTGTCCCAGCTGGGTGACAAGGTCAAACTGGCCAAGGATGAAGCCGAGCGTAAGGAAGCAGACAGCCTGATGGCACTGCTGACACCGATCGCCAAGGCGTTCCTGACCGAAGTGGGTGTGGAATCTGCCTGCCTGGGTATCCAGGTATGCGGCGGCAGCGGCTTTATTCGCGAGTGGGGCATGGAGCAGAACCTGCGCGATGCCAAGATCTCCACCATCTACGAAGGCACCACCGGCATTCAGGCACTGGATCTGCTGGGCCGTAAAGTGCTGCAGACCCAGGGCGCTGCCCTGCGTCCGTGGACCAAGGTGATCCACAAATACTGTGAAGGCGTGGCAGAGCAGGAGAACATGAAAGAGTTCGCCGAGCCGCTGAGCCGCCTGAACAAAGAGTGGGGCGATATCACCATGGCCGTTGGCGCCAAAGCCATGCAGAACATCGAGGAAGTCGGCGGCGCGTCCGTAGATTACCTGATGTACTCGGGCTACGTGACGCTGGCGTACTTCTGGGCGCGCATGGCCGAAGTGGCACAGACCAAACTGGCGGAAGGCACGTCGGAAGAGGACTTCTACAAAGGCAAGCTGGCGACAGCACGCTTCTACTTCAAGCGCCTGCTGCCGCGTGTTGCGGCGCACAAGGGTGCTATCGAAGGCGGCGTTGATTGCCTGATGGCTATCACGGAAGAGCAGCTGGCGCTGTAACAGGCTGTCTGGTGCACAAGAAGAGCCCGCCACCGGCGGGCTTTTTTTGGCTTGTCGTCGACAGCGTGGCTACGTTGCAGCGTCTTTACATTTTCTTGCGGCTTGGCTAGGGTGCTAGATGAATCGTGCACATAGCCTATATCAGAATCACTGTCACGGAATGACAAGCGTCGCATATGGAACCACCTCATACCTCTGTCGTAATCCCCCGCAAAAGCACTGTTGCCGATTGTCAGTGGTACGCAGAGCTGTCCATTTCAGATCAAATCCTCGCCGATTTGCCTGTCGGCCACGATACCGGGCTTTCCGAGTCTGACGGGAAAGCCCGGATGCTTATTACTGAGCAGGACGCTCACTCAACAGCAAGGAGGCCTGAGCGTGGCGATCATCTTTAACGGCAATCTGGAAATCAACATCGGACCGCATGTCCGTGTCCGCAGGGAAAACCCTGTAGTACACAAGCCCGACCGAGCGATACGTATAAAACCGCTTGACCCGGACAACATGCTACAAACCCGCAGCCACCAGATCATCACCCTCCGGGTTGGCCTTTTCTTCGATGGCACGGGCAACAATATGGAGAACGCCATCGCAGCGGACTGCCAGCTGGAATACGACCCGGAGGTTCTCGAGGACCTTGAGTTTCTGTGTGAAGACGAGGAGGTCGAGCATGGCAGGGAGGGAAGCTACCAGAACGCGCCGAGCAATATTGTGCGGCTTTATGAGCTTTATCGGGATGATTCGGAGCGCGCGCTCACTGATAGTGAACAGAGCGCCGCAGTCAGAGTGTACGTGGAGGGTATTGGTACTGTTACCGACAGGAAGGATGATCTATATGCCCAGGTTACAGGCATGGGGAGAAATGGCGTTACCTCACGTGCCGAGCAGGGGCTGGAAAGTATCTCTGGGAGAATCAACGAACTCCTTGAACGTAACTCGAATGTGAAAGTTGGGCGCCTTGAGATTGACGTATTTGGGTTCAGTCGTGGCGCCGCCGCCGCCCGTCACTGTGTCAATGAGGTTATCAAAGGCAAGAATGGTGAGTTTGGCCGCCTTTGGCAAGATAACGAGACCTGGTTCGCAGACGACTTCGCCGGTGAGTATGGCTCACAGTTGGAAGTGAACTTTGTAGGGCTGTTTGACTCGGTGCCGGCCATTATGGGGTTGCTGAAAGATGCTGATCCGAGGCTGGCGGCAATTAGCCCTGCGTTGCTGATCGCCAGTGGCGATTACTCCACCGCCAATGCACGCAATCCCGGGCTGGCCCAGTATCTGCCGCCCGACAAGGTGGGGAAGGTGGTGCACCTGCGTGCCGGAGATGAGTATCGAGAGGGATTCGCCCTGAACAGCGTTCAGCCCGACCATCATGAGGTGCTGTTGCCGGGCGTACATTCAGATATAGGCGGTGGTTATCTGCGCGAGCAGGCGGAGCAGCACTGGCTGACTCGGCCCCGGGCCAGCTCTGCATCGTTCATCGCATCGGCGGAAAGCACGCCAGCATACCGCATGAGCCTGCAAGACCTGGAAGAGTGGAAACGCGCGCACCCTCATCTGGCCGATCATCCGGGCCTGTCGATCAGGGTCAGGACACAGTCGCCGCGTTCAGGGTCAGCATACTGGACCGGCGGTCAGCAGCGGCGTGTGCATACCGTTGCCACTCTCAACCGGGTAGTGCGTGGGGAGCTGTCGTTGGTTTATCTGCATATCATGCGAGAGCTTGCCGCCGCGCAAGGCGCACCGTTTGAACCGATTACTTCTGAGAATCGAGCGCTAGCTTTACCTGCTGATCTTGAAGCAATCTACCCCAAGTTGCTCGCACAGACACAAGATGGACAGGATCGCCTGACTGATACTGAGAAGCAGGCTCTTTATCAGCGCTATGTGCACGTTTCCGCTCACTGGAATCGCCTCACTCCGGCGCTGCCGTTAGCGGTGATGAAACCGGCAGACAACTACGAAAGGATCGTCCACCCTCATGAACCCGATTAAATATGCCTTTCTGATAGTCGGCATATGGCTGTTATCCGGCTGCATAGACAACGATGGTTTGCCTTGGTGGTGCAAGGGCAGTGAAGGCACGGCGCCATCAGCAGATCTGAACGTCATCGGCTGTGCACGTCCAACAAAGGCGCCGAAAGGTCTGCCATATCCTGCCTGGGAACTGCGTTTCGCCCATCCAAACTATATGGAGTACTGGATAGAAAGTGCGCAGGTCCTTGATGTTGACGGGCGATGGGCGCGCAATGCCGGAGGAGGGACAGGTTCATTTGGCTACCAAGGCGATGGCCCCGTCGCTGAGGGCTGGACGAATCGCCATGGCATGGTGCCAGTAGGCAGCGGCCGCCGCATGTCAGGCATCAACTTGCCAGAAGAAATCCATGTCCGCTGGCAGTCAAGGGTGGAGGGGAAGGTCTATCAACTCCAGATTGATTTTCCTGAATGGGCAAGACAAAAAATGGTGACACCGAATGAGGCAGTGAGCCCTCGGTCAGGCGAGACGCGAACCCAGTATAGAAATCTGGTGACACTAGGGCTGGCGCCGGGTGGAAAGGTGAAGGTGTGGATACAGGGCACCTGGCCTGACGCTATAGAAGTGCTGTCATTGCAGGCGGAATTGGAGGAGAGAGGCCCATACCTTGGCCAGGAAGAAAATGTAGTGCCTCCATCCCCCGAAGCTCTGGAGTACGTGGAAAAGTACGGCATTCCTTATGAGACGTGGTGATGGCAGGGTTGCTGCCGCCATGAGTCCTGTCGAGAACACCCTGAAGAAGGTAAGACGCCTGCAGCGAGTGCCTCCCCATCAGTAGGCGATCAGATTTGTGTGGTTCTTCTTTGTGGTTCTGTGCGGATTAAAGGAAAATAGCGGTCGCCGACAAGGGTATGAATCGCCGTATCGTGATGCAGCATACTGAAATGAGCACCAGGTGGGGTGATAACGTCATAAGGAAGTTGGGGGGGAACATGAAGAAGATTATTCTGGGGCTGCTGGTCGTGGCCATCGTGTGGGGTGGCAGCAGCTATCTGATTGGGGCGCGTGTCGAGACGTTATACACCGAAGCGCTGGCCGATATGGAAGTGCTGCCCGGCCAGGAAGGCCTGCGCTTCCGGGTTGTGGAATACCGTCGCGGCATATTTTCATCAAAAGTGCGTGCCTGCCTGTCGGTGGATGAGTCGTTGTCGATACTGGCGGAGCTGTCCGGATACGTCTGCGACAAGAGTACTTTCCGTCACGGCCCGTTAATGTGGACATCTACTGGCCCCTGGATGGGCCTGGCTTTCAGTCACGGCGAGCTGGATATGGCGCCCCTGCCGGAGGAGATCCGCAGCGTGATCGCCGAGATGCTCGGCGACAATTCCCCGCTTTACGCCGAGATGTGGTTGTCATTCGACGGTAGCGCCCGCGTCCGCGCCTGGGTGCCTGAATTCAGTATTGCGTTGGCGGGCGTCAATGCGTCGTTGGGGCGCCTGGAGCTGGATGCCTATATGACCGCGCTGGACAGTGATACCGGCAAGGTATTCCTGACGCTGCGAGATCTCGACATCAGCAGCGATGCCGGGGCCGACCTGGCGATCGGGGCGATAGATATGGCGCTGGATGTGACAGACATGATTGAGGGCGTTTTGCCGCTCATGCAGGTCAAGCTGCAGGCAGCTGGCATCCGTGCGGGTCGCAGTGCGCGTCAGCCCTGGGAAGACGATACCCAGGTCAGCTTCGATATGGCGCTGGAGGCGACCAGTGAGCTGAAGGGCGACGCGCTGTCTGGCGAAATGTCCCTGTGGCTGACAGAGGTGCATGCGGAATCCCTGACCGACTCCCTGGCAGATTCTCCGATCATGATGCCGGAGAACGTCTACATGGCGCTCACCTATCGTGGCATCGACCTGAATGCTGCGATCCGTTTCCAGCAGATTTCCGATGAGATTGATCGGCTGCAAACGCAAATGATGATGAGTATGTTTGCCGAACCGGGCGACGAGCCGGTCGATTTTTCCGCCGAGGCGGTGTTCGAGCAGATGAGCGCGTTGACCGAGGAAATGATGGTGGTGGTCTCGGAGCGACTGATGCGGCCCGGTGAGACCGGCGCGACGCTGCGTGTGTTGCTGGACCGGGACGATATACGGCAGCTGTCGCTGGATATGCGCGTGGACTACGAAGGCATCAACGGCGCCAATTTGCCGTTGGATGAGCTGACCTCGCTGGATGAAGCGCAGCTCCTGCAACTGGCCAACGCTTCCCTGTCGGCGGATGCGGATGCAACCCTGCTGTCGGCCGATCTGTCGGGATTCATTGACGATCGTCTGGTCAGCGCAGGTCTGGCGACGCTGGAGAACGGCCGGTACGGCGTGACGCTGGCGCTGCAGGGTGGTGAGCTGGTGTTCAACGGCGAGACGCTGGCGGCGTCGGATGTCATGGAGCGGTTGTCGACGCTGCGCATGGGCGGTGATGAGATCACGCTGCAGGAGATCGAAGCCTGTTACGAAGACTACGCCGATATCAGCGAGGTGCCGGAGTATTGCCTGGAATTCGGTCTGTATCCTTACGCTGAGTACTGAGGTAAACGGCCACCGGAAGGCGGGGTTTTCGCCCCGCTTTCACTCCTGCATCGCCCCCCTGACGTTATCGTGTCCACTTCCGGTGTTGTTGGTGCTGGCGTTGGCGTGGTCCTGCCTGTCAAACGCTCGTATGAATGGTGAGTCACAAATACCCCTGTCACCGGGGTGCTGACCTGCTTAAAATTTGCCACCGGCCAAATCTGTGGAGAAGTGCACATGGCGACCTATAAGGCCCCTCTGGATGACATGAAGTTCATCCTCGACGACGTGTTCGCGTCAGAGCAGCTCTGGGCAGGCATGCCTGCCACTGCGGAAGTCACCCGTGACCTGTCCCATGCCATTCTGGAAGAAGCGGGCAAGATGGTGGAAGGCGTGATGCTGCCGCTGAACCGCTCCGGTGATGAAGAGGGCTGCCAGTTCGACAATGGTGTCGTCACGACGCCGGCGGGCTTCAGGGAGGCCTATCGCACCATGGCGGAGAACGGCTGGACGGCGCTGTCGGGCAACCCGGAATACGGTGGCCAGGGCATGCCGAAAATGCTCGCTGTGCTGTTTGAAGAGATGATCCACAGCGCCAATACATCGCTGGCCCTGTACCCGCTGCTCTCCAATGGTGCGTGCCTGTGCCTGGATGCCCATGCTACCGAGGCGCTCAAGCAAACCTATTTGCCCAAAATCTACTCAGGTGAGTGGTCTGGCACCATGTGTCTGACTGAGCCGCATTGCGGCACGGATCTGGGCATCATGCGTACCAAAGCGGAACCCCAGGGTGATGACAGCTTCCTGATCAGCGGCACCAAGATCTTCATCACCGGTGGCGAGCACGACATGACGGATAACATCATCCATCTGGTGCTGGCCAAATTGCCGGATGCGCCGGCGGGGAGCAAGGGCATTTCCCTGTTCCTGGTGCCGAAGTTTCTGGTCAATGCAGATGGCAGCATCGGCGAGCGCAATGGCGTCGCCTGCGGCTCCATCGAGCACAAGATGGGCATCAAGGGCTCGGCCACCTGCGTGATGAATTTCGACAGCGCCCGGGGCTGGATGATCGGTGAGCCCAATCAGGGCCTGGCGGCCATGTTCACCATGATGAACTACGAGCGCGTCTCCATCGGCCTGCAAGGCCTGGGGCTGGGCGAGATCAGCTATCAGAGCGCCGTGGAATATGCCCGCGATCGCGTGCAGGGTCGCGCGGCCTCTGGCCCCGTCAACCCGAGCGGCAATGCAGACCCGATCATCGTGCACGGCGATGTGCGGCGCATGCTGCTGACCATGCGCGCCCTGAATGAAGGGGGGCGTGCCTTGTCCTCCTACCTGGGCATGCAGCTGGATATCGCCAAGTTTTCCGAAGACGCGGAAGCGCGCAAGCAAGCGGATGATCGCGTTGCGCTGCTGACCCCGGTGGCCAAGGCGTTCTTTACCGACCGCGGTCTGGAGACCTGCATCATCGGTCAGCAGGTACTGGGCGGCCACGGCTATGTGCGCGAGTGGGGTATGGAGCAGTTTGTGCGTGACGCGCGTATTGCCCAGATCTACGAAGGCACCAATGGTATTCAGGCGCTGGATCTCGCGGGCCGCAAGGTGGTGCGCAATGGCGGTGCCTCCGCTGAACGCTTTGTCGCTGAGGTGCGTGAGTGGCTGGCCGAGGCCGGCAAGAGCGACGCATTGACTGCGGTGGCACCGCAACTGGAGCAGGCGTTGGGGCTGCTGGAGCAGGCTACGGCGCAATTGCTGGCGCGCGCCAGTAGCGATCCGGACGCGGTCAACGCCTCGGCGGTGGAATACCTGGATCTGTTCGGGCTGGTGACCTACGCCTGGTTGTGGGCGCGCATGATGCACGCTGCGGCGGGCCGGGATGATCAGTTTGGTGCCAGCAAGCTGCTGGTGGGTCGGTTCTATTTTGAGCGGTTGTTGCCGCGGGCGCACAGCCTGGTGGCGCAGCTGGAAGCGGGCAGTGACGCCATCATGGGGCTGGCTGCTGACGCCTTCTGACCGGCTGCCGCCCGCCCTCAGAAGAGGGTGGGCGGGGGTACGTCGCGCATGCTGTCGGGGTCGTCGATAAACGGGTTGCGATTGCCCTGTATGTCACCGATGAGGGCATTGCGCTCACGCTCTTCGGCCTCCGGTGGCGCTGATTCATGCCAGCGCAGGAACATTTCATAAGAACCTGCCAGCGGCAAATCATACTGCACGTGCATGTACATCATTGCCCGAGCGACGATACCGCGTACCGCTTCAGCTGGCTCAAACGTCTGGAAGCCGAGCCGGTAGCCGCAACGCTGGCTGGTCGGCACCCCGGAGCGCAGTTCGCCAAACAGGGCGCCTCGTCGGTCAAGGTCTGTTTGCCGCTCGACAGGAAACATGTGATGCATGTCGTTGCTGGCTCGCAGGTAGTCCGCGTTGTTCTGGCACAGGCGAGCATTGGTGCAACCAACATGCTGCAGCAGGGCTCTGTCCGGGTAAATGCGCTCTATGCGTATTCTGTCCCCCGGGCTGAATTCCGTGCCGCAATACAGGGTGCGCCCGCCTTCTGCGTAAACCTGCTCAAAGAACAGGTCGTCTGCCGACGGCGTGGCCTGGCCCGGGGAGCTCCAGCACAGCGCGACGGCAAGCAGAAGGGCCATGGCTGGCAGAAGAAAATGGTGCTTGTCAGGTCCTGATATTGTTCTTGAGGTCACGCTCATGATGTTTTTCTTCCCGTCATGATGTGGTGAGCCGTATTGTAAATCGCGCCACGGCGCATTCGTGGTGCTCTGGCTTTTCGCTATCCTTTGCTCTTCTTGCCTCCTGCTCCAATAATGTGCCCTGCGTCACAATAATGCCACTCCCTGAGGCATTAATGGCGTGAGTGAGGCGGCATGCCATGTGACGGAGTGCACATTTTTCAGGATGAGCGGTTATGTGATGACTGCTTCGCCAGCGCCAGCTCCTGATCCACATAATGGCCGACCATATCCGAGAGGCCCTGGGACAGCTCTTCAAAGGTGATCGACGGATTCTGTTCTGACAGGTGCCGCACCACCGCAAAGATGCCGCCATTGATATAAATGTAGGTCATCGCCGCAATATTGCGTACCCGCGCAGTTTCCGGGTGCCGCATCATGTGCTGCGTGACGATGTCCAGCAGCAGTCTCTGCACCGGTTCCAGGTATTCCTCGAAATCCATGGTGAAGGCATGGCGGGCGCACTTGAGGTACAGCTCGTCGTTTTCCTGCAGGAACGCCCGGAAATACACCAGCATATCCAGGATGGCCTCGCGCATGTCTTTCCGAACAAGCTCGGGCACGCGGGGCTGGATCATGGCCACCGTATCGGCCACAAAGCGTTCACTCATGGCGCCAAAGATGGCCTCCTTGTTGCTGAAGTACTCATACAGTGACCCAACACTAATCCCTGCAATATCAGCTATTTGCCGCGTTGTGGCGGCGGCTGGACCATGCTGTGCAACGGCGATGAAAGCGGCTTCCACGATGGCATTGACGGTAGCCTTCGAGCGCGCCTGACGAGGTTTTCTGGCCATATTGAGTTCCGAATTGAATCCGAACAAGCATTCGCTTTATTGTGACATCACAGGATGTAACGATCAACGCCCACATAACAGGCTGTCTCTATGTTCGGAATCAAGCTCCCCAGCCCTTTCGGTTCAGGTCGTGGCCCCTCTCAGGGTGCCAACGCTGTGGTCACTGGCGCAGGCAGCGGCATCGGCCGGGCCTTTGCGCTGGAGATCGCTCGCCGTGGCGGCGCGGTGGTGGTCTCGGATATCAATCTGGAGACGGCACAGGAGACCGTGGCGCAGGTGGAAGCCGCCGGCGGCCGGGCCTGGGCCCTGCATTGTGATGTCACCAGCCTGGAGGCCGTGCAGCACATGGCCGACGAAGCCGAGCGTCTGCTCCAGGCGCCGGTGGATCTGGTCATCAACAACGCCGGCGTGGGTGTGGGTGGCAAGCCGATTGGCGAGATCGCGATGGCCGACTGGGAATGGACCGTCGGCATCAACATGTGGGGCGTGGTGTATGGCTGCCATGTCTTTACACCGAAGCTGAAAGCGCTCGGCCGCGGCGGGATCATCAATGTCTGTTCCTCGGCCAGCTTCGCGGCGGCGCCGCTGATGGGCCCCTACAACCTGACCAAGGCGGCTGTCCTGGCGCTGTCTGAAACCCTGGCGGCGGAAACCGCCGGCACCGGGGTGTCAGTGACCGCGCTGTGCCCGACGGTTGTGAAAACCAATATCTTTCAGGCCGGCCGCATTGATGCGTCGGCCACCCCCCTGATGGACAAGCTCGTTGCCTGGACCGGTGTCTCGGCGGACGGGGTTGTCACCAAGACGCTCAACGCACTGGATCGCGGCGAGCTGTATGTGTTGCCGCAACTGGATGCACGCATGATCTGGCGAGCCAAGCGCTTTATTCCTGCGACCTACACCCGCGGTGCGGGCCTGTTGAGTCGTCTGGCCGCTGCCAGGCTCTGACGTTAAAAAACAGCGTTCTGACTATCGGAGAACACCATGGCGAGTATCGATCTGGACAAAATGCTTTTGAAAATCAAAAGCACCCAGTGGTCCCTGTCGGATATTGACTGGGACGCCCCCGGGGCAGAGCTGATTACGGAAGAACAGTGGCCCAAACTGAAAGAATTCATGGCCGATCTGATGTGGATCGAGCATGTTGGCGCGCGCGCCTTCGCGGCCATGTCGAAAAAAGCACCCAACGATACGCTGAAAGAAATCTACAGCTACTTCCATGCCGAAGAGCAGCGCCACGCCAATGCCGAGATGGCATTGATGAAGCGCTGGGGCATGCTGGATGGCGATGAGATTCCCGAGCCGAACATCAACCTGCGGCTGGTGATCGAGTGGCTGGATCGTTATGCCGACGAGATGCCGGTGTATGTGCTGGGTACTGTGGTGCCGATGCTGGAGATTGCCCTGGACGGCGCCCTGTGCAAATTCCTGCTGGACACCGTGGACGATCCGGTCTGCCACCAGGCCTTCGAGAAGATCAACGACGACGAGTCACGGCATCTGGGTGTCGGTTTCAGCGTCATGGAAATGCAGGGCCACGGCGCAACCTATATCAAGACGGTGAAGATGCTTGCGCCGCTTCTCGATCCACGTCTGCTTCTGGGTATGGCCTCCTATGCCCCGTTGCTGAACAAGATGCGCGACAACATCGTCGCGCTGGGTCTGCCGGAAGAAAAGCTGTATGCCGCCATGGAAAAGTTCGACAAGATCGGTGGCCGTACCGCCGATGGTCGCGCCAATCCCTGGTTCCAGATCATTCGCCAGCATGCCAAATTGGTGGTGAATCGCAGCAACCGGCTTTATCACACGCCCGTGGATGCCCTGGTCAGATTGACCGGCCATATCCCGAAGCGCGTGCTGCCGGCAGTGCCATCGTGGGTGAAGGAGCTCACCTATCGCCCTGCGGCCTGATCGCAGCCATCGACCCCCGGCCCGGCAGCAGCGGACATAGTCCGCGCTGTCTGGCGCCGGAACGCCTGAAGCAGAAAGAGCACAGTCATGAGCACAGATACCGATACAGTCAAGCCGCGCCGTAGCCCTGATAAAAAAGCGGCTGCCAAAAAAACAGCTGCGACCAAAAAGGCGCCGGCCAACGCCGGAGCAGGCCGCAAGAAAGCGGCTGCCAGATCGAAGCCGGTCGCGCAGCAGGTCGCGGCCCGTTGTGAAGTGCTGATTATCGGCGCCGGCTTTGCTGGCCTGGGGGCGGCCATTCGGCTGCGCCAGCAGGGCATAGAGGATGTCATCATCCTTGAGCGGGCGGGTGAGGTGGGTGGTACCTGGCGTGACAATACTTATCCCGGTGCGGCCTGCGACATTCCATCGAATCTGTACTCTTTCTCGTTTGCCCAGAATCCGGACTGGTCCCGCAGCTTCTCCGGCGGGCCGGAGATTCTCAAGTATGTCCACTATCTCACTGACACCTATCACCTGCGGCCGCTGATTCGCTTTCACGAGAATGTGGCCAGTCTCAGCTATGACGAGACACGCGGTGTGTGGCGCGCGGTCACGGGCGACAAGATCTTCGAAGGCCGCTCGGTGATCATGGCCCAGGGCCCACTGTCGAATGCCAGCTTGCCGGACATGCCGGGTATCCAGACCTATCAGGGGCACAAGATTCACAGTGCCATGTGGGATCACGATTACGATTTCACCGACAAACGTGTGGCGGTTATCGGCACCGGGGCCAGTGGTATCCAGATCATTCCCGAGCTGGTCAAGAAAGCCGGCTTCGTCAAGGTATTCCAGCGCACGCCGGGCTGGGTGCTGCCGCGCCCGGATTTCCAGACACCCGCCTGGAATCGCGGGCTGTTCCGTCGTTTCCCTGCCAGCCAGGATGCGATGCGCAAGGCGCTGTTCATGTTCCATGAATCCATGGCACTGGGCATTATCTGGAACTCACCATTGACCCGCCTGATCGAGCGTATTGGCAAGGCGCACCTGCGCCTGCAGGTGAAGGATCGCTGGCTGCGCCGCCAGCTGACGCCAGACTTCCGTATCGGCTGCAAGCGCGTGCTGATGTCCAGTGATTATTATCCCGCGCTGCAGAAAGACAACTGCAAGCTGATCACCTGGCCGATTGCGCGCCTGAGCGAAAAAGGCATTCGCACCGTAGAAGGCATCGAGCATCAGTTCGACTGCATCGTGTTTGCCACCGGCTTTGATGTGTCCCATTCCGGTACGCCGTTCCCGGTGTCCGGCATTGATGGCCGTCAGCTGAACGATGAATGGTCCCGGGGCGCCCAGGCCTACAAGAGCATCAACGTGTCCGGTTACCCGAATCTGTTCATGACCTTTGGCCCCAACTCCGGGCCCGGCCACAACTCGGCACTGGTGTATATGGAATCCCAGATCGATTACGCCGTGCGGGGCATCCAGGCATTGCGTGACGGGAATCTCAAGGCGTTGAATGTGAAGCCGGATGTCCAGGTGGCGCACAACCAGGCGATTCAGAAGCGCCTGGCGAAGACCAACTGGAATTCAGGTTGCAAGAGCTGGTACCTGACCGAGGATGGTTTCAATGCCACCATGTACCCCGGTTTTGCCACCCAGTTTGCGAAACAGATGGCAGACCTCGACCTGAATGACTATGAGCTGATTACAGCCGACTAGATATTCTCCAGCAAGCTGTCTGCGGCAAGCTCTCCGTAAAAGCGCTCCGCAACATATCGCCGGCGCAGGATGTGCCGGCTTTTTTTGCATCCATGCATATCGCCGTCAGGCTTGCCACCAGGCAGGCAGCAGGGCGCGCACCTCTGGCCGGCTGAAGCGGTCGTCAATCAGATAGATCACACCCTGATCTTCCCGCGTGCGAATCACGCGGCCCGCCGCCTGAATGACTTTCTGCAGGCCGGGGTAGAAGTAGGTGTAGTCATAGCCCTTGCCTGGCATCAGTGCGTCGACACGGGCACGCATCTGCTCGTTGATCTCATTGAACTGTGGCAGGCCGAGTGTGGCGATAAAGCTGCCGATCAGGCGCGCGCCGGGCAGATCGATGCCTTCAGCAAACGCGCCGCCGAGTACGGCAAACCCGACATGCGTGCTGTCCTGCGTAAAGCGCGCCAGAAACTGCTGGCGAGCAGCCTCCGGCATGCTCCGGCTTTGCCGGTGCAGCGGCACTTCGGGGTGGTGGGTGGCGAGAAAATCAGCGACGCCTTCCAGGTAGTCGAAACTGCTGAAAAAAGCCAGGTAGTTACCCGGCTGCCGAGCAAACTGCTGCGCGATCAATGAGGCAATGGGGGCAATGGAGGCGGCGCGTTGATTAAAGCGTGTGGACTGCGGCACCAGTGACACGCGAAGCTGCTCCGCGCTGAAGGGCGCCTCCACATCCAGCCAGCGTGTGCCGGCGGGCAGGCCCAGAAGATCAGCATGGAAATCCGGCGGGCTCAGCGTGGCGGAGAACAACACTGTGCCAGCGGCATCATTCAGACGTGGTGTGATGAAGGGCGCCGGCACCAGATTGCGCAAGCACAACTGCGTGCGGCCACTATTGTCGGCAAGGCTATCCAGCAGGTCTTCGGTGCCCGGCATTCCGTCTGCTTTCAGTGTGCTGCTGTCGGAGGGGCTGCTGTCGCACAAGCTGCTGTCGCATAGATAGTGCTCATCGAACGCATCAGCAATGCGGCAGAAATGCAGCGCATCGAAATAAAAATCCAGCAAGGCGCCACCGGTGTCTTCCGGGTGATCGTTGCGGTAATCGGTGATGGCACTGACCAGATTATGCAGCGCGGACATCAATATCGGCGGCGGCTCGGGAAAGAGCCGGTACGGCCCCTGGGGATCCGTATCGGCGCGGGGCATCAGATTGACGGTTTGCCAGGCTTGCTCCAGCCGGCTGAAGTGATTCCTCAGCACCTTGGGGGCATGGCGGGTCAGCCGTGCCAGTTGCGTTTCGTCCAGGGTGGCGGTGTACATGCCGCGGGCGCGGGGTAACAGGTTGTGGGCTTCATCCACCAGCAGGCTGACCTGCCAATCATGCTGGCGCGTCAGGCCATGCAACAATGCGCCCACATCAAAGTAATAGTTATAGTCGCCCACCACGACGTCACTCCAGCGCGCCAGCTCCTGGCCGAGGTAGTAGGGGCAGACCTCATGGGCCTGTGCCACAGTGGCCAGGCCCGCCTGATCGAGCCTGCCTGCTGCGACGGCAGCAGTACGTGCGGCAGGCAGACGATCGTAAAATCCCTTCGCCAGCGGACAGCTGTCGCCATGGCAGGCGAGTTCAGGATAGACGCAGGATTTTTCCCGGGCGACCAGTTCCAGGGTGCGCAACGGTAAAACAGTGTCTGGCGTTCTGTGTGGGCCCGATGCGTCGGCCAGGGTCGTCAGCGCATCCAGTGCCAGCTGGCGGCCCGGTGTCTTGGCGGTGAGGAAGAACAGCTTGTCGCGTTGGCAGGTGGCGAGTGCCTTCAGTGCCGGGAACAGTGTCCCCAGCGTCTTGCCAATGCCGGTGGGTGCCTGCGCCATCAGGCAGCGTCCCTGATGCAGGTTTTTATATACCGCTTCGGCCAGCGCGCGCGGGCCGGTGCGGAAGCTCGGATGGGGAAACGCCAGCGCTTTCAGGGCGGCGTCGCGGGCCAGCCGATGGTCCATTTCCTGTTCCGCCCAGCGCGCAAAGATGCCGCAGTGCTGGTTGAACACATCGTTCAGTGCGGCGCGCTGCCAACGTTCACTGATCAGGGTTTCGGTTTGCCGCACCACATCGAAATACACCAGTGCCAGGGTGATCTCCTCGATGCCCTGGTTGTTGCAGAATAGCGCGCCATAGCAATGCAGTTGCGCCCAGTGCAGGGCGCGATGATTGGCAGGCAATCGACTGAGCTCGCCGCGAAAGGTCTTGATCTCTTCCAGCCGATTGTCGGTCGGACAGTAGCCATCGGCACGGCCGCGCACGGTCAACGTGCGTTCTGCATCACGTAGCGTGTCCGGCTGCGGCAGGACCTGCGTGCACTGCAAGGCGATTTCTGTCTGGTAGTCATCGCCGCGTCGGCTGGCCACCAGCTGATGACCTGCCATGCCCTCGCGGGCGCTGGGCGAGGGCGTAAAGCGCATATCCAGATCACCGCGTTTGGCCGTGAACTCACACAGGGCGCGCACGCCGATGGTGTAGTGGCTATCAGAACGATCATCAGGACGGCCATCAGGCCGATCATCAAGACGATTATGAGGTGCCGGTGTTGACGTCATGACGGGGCGCAGCCAGGCGTAAACGTCACATGGCAAACGGACGCCGGTATGCCATGGCGCACGAAGAACGTGAGCCAGCGTTGCTGGTGATCCTGAAGACGATCGCCGGGCCCCTTGACCTCGATCAGCTCATAGCGTGGCAGGCCATGAGCGTCATGAGCGCTTTCGGAAAAAAAACGAACCAGATCGGGAAAGCCTGACCGATGGCGTTCCGGCGATGCCAGCATTCGCCGGAAAATCAGCTGCAGATGCGCAGCTGGAATACAGGCCAGTGCCTCCTCCAGCAGCGCCTCAGTCAGTGCCCCCCAGTAAACAAAAGGCGACTGGGTGCCCTGATGCGAGTGGTAACGTTCCAGAATGATGTCGCGATGCTGGTCCGCAGCCAGTGGCGCCAGGCAGGCATCGAACAAGGCCTGACGGCGCGGCGTAAAGTCGCTGTGCCGCAAGTCAGCCGGGCCACTCTGGAACGGATGGAAGAACGCCCCCGGTAACGGTGCGAAGACAGCGGGCCAGCACAGCAAGCCGAACAGACTGCTGAACAGCGCGTTTTCCAGATAATGCACAGTACCGCCCGGCTGTGTTGCTTCAAGGTGGGCCTGCACGGCCAGTTCCACGCGTGAGCCGGGGCCCATCTTATCGAGAGTCAATGCCATGGCCGGGATGGCGGGCTCTGCTTGAATACTTGATTGAGCGCCTGGCGAGGGCCTCGGCTGGCCGGCCTTGCGCAGCAGGCGCGGCAACATGCGCCGCACTTGCAGCGTGGCCTCGTCACTGGGCGGCTGCGCCTCGATCTCACGCGCCAGTGCCAGCGCTGTGTGGGCATCGCCGGAGCGCTCATGCACGCGTATACGGCGTATGGCCGCATCCGGCAGCGCGCTGTGTCGGTAACAGGCGAGGGCGGCGTCGTTGTCCTCCGCGCGTTCGAAATGCCGCCCCAGCAGATAGCGCAACCGGTCATGGCGTGCCCGCAGCCAGGGCAGGGTGGGCGCTGGTGGCATCAGCGCTGCGACGTCCCCCGGCGCCATGCCAGCCTCCAGTGCCTCCCGGCACGCGTGCAGTGCCAGTGCCGTGTCGATATCCTCGCGACAGGTAAAGGCGCGCGAGTCCCGCGCCAGCGGCACAGGCTCAAAGCGCTGATGCCCCAGCTCGGTGAGCACAAACGTGGACCAGTCCTGATACAGATTGCCGAAAAACATCAGCCGCAGGCGTTGGCAGACGGGCATGATCGTCAGGGCCAGCAGCTGGTCATCAATCGGGCTGGTGTCATCCGTACACCAGTCACTGAACGGGCGGGCGCCGGGACGCTGTGCGGCGAGCGCGGCCACCAATACCGGCTTGCGTGATTGCCGTGAGTGCGCCGCCGTCTCGTCACCCAGCAGGCGCAGCAGCTCCGCACGCGTGATCAGGGGCGCGAGGGTTTCTGCATCCACCTCGGGGTCTGCCTCCAGCCAGCCCAGTGCCAGCAGCGGGCCCAGGGCCTGCCCGGTATCGCCCAGCTCCGGGTAGCTGATCCGGTTGCGGCGGAACAGCGTGCCGCGGCGCATGACCAGGCGCACCAGCAACCCCTGGCTGGCCTCCGGCAGACGGCCGAACGCCGCCACGAAGGCACGCTCCGTGTCGCTGAGCAGGTCGTCATAGCGCGTGGCCACCCATGCCAGCAGGCGGTGGAAGTTGCGCAGGTAATAAAGCGGGTCTGCCAGGGGCGCGCTGAACGCAGGCACCTGATCGTGAGTACTGTCCATATGGCCATGTTATCCGGCTCGGCGCCGCAGACCAAGCGCCGGATGGCGACACTCGGAACAGGCGCAGGGCCGGGCGACGCGAAAGGTCAAGACAGGGCATGCCCTGGCGGGCAGGCTGCTGCACTCTGAACAAGGGAATACGGGAGCGAAGGCATGGCGCATCTGCGTGGCAAGACGATTGTACTGACCGGCTCATCCAGCGGCATCGGCGCGGTCGCAGCAAAAAAGATGGCGCGCGCGGGCGCGCGCATGTGCCTGGTGGCGCGCAACGCCGAGCAACTCAGTGGCATGAAAGCCGATATCGAGGCCGGCGGCGGCAAGGTCTGGATCTACCCGGCAGACCTGACTGATGAGGCGCAGTTGGATGCGTGTGCGGCGGCCATTCTGGCGGACCATGAACGCGTTGATGTGTTGATCAACAACGCGGCACGCTCCATCCGGCGCCCCATCGAAGAAGCGCTGGATCGGCTGCACGATTACCAGCGCACCATCCAGATCAATTATCTGGGGGCGGTCGGGCTGACGCTGAAGCTGTTGCCGCGCATGCTGGAGCAGGGTCGGGGCCAGGTGGTGAATATCTCCACCATGTCGACTCAGGTGCCGATCCCCCTGTTTTCCGCCTACCTGGCCAGCAAGTCAGCGCTGGAGTCTTTCTCCCGCTCGCTGCAGGCAGAGCTGGGGCACAAGGGTATTGATGTCACGGTGGTGCATTTCCCCATGGTACGCACGCCGATGTCGAACAAGACCCGCATCTACAAGCACATGCGCATGATGGATACCGATGCAGCGGCGGACTGGCTGGTGAAGGCCGTGCGTGAGAAGCCAGCACGCATCGCCCGCCCCCTGGGCAATGTGGGCAGCGTGGTGCTGGCGGCGCTGCCCGGCCCGGCGACGCGCTATACCCAGCCACTGTTCCGGCTGATGGATTGGCGTTTGAAAAAGAAACTGGAGAAGTAGACGTCAGGGACGCAGCACTACAGACACCACCACGGCCATGTCCATGGGGTTGCCGTCTGTGTCCCGGGCCGGCGCAAAACGCCACTCTCGCACGCTATCGAGCGCCGCCCGATCCAGGACGTCAGAGCCCGCCGACTGCACCAGAACGCTGTCGCCGGTGCGGCCGCTGGCGAGCACCATCACCTGGACCATGGCAGTGCCCATTTCACCATTCGCCTGCTGCGGATAGCTCACCGGGTTCTCCCGTACCTGCGGGGGCAGGTCCAGCGTGGGCTGGGGTTCCGACAGGGTCGCCCCTCTGGCGTAGGGCGTGCCGGGTGAGCCAGCGTCGTCCGTGACCGTGACACAGGCGCTGACGAACAGCGTAAGCAGAGCAAGAGTCAGCAGTTTCATCGTATCTCCGTTGTCGGTGAAAGCTGCTCAAGACTCTACTGCACCGGGGCGCCAGAGGCACCCCCGCAGGTCACACACTCGCTGGCTCACACACTCGCTTATCACAAACGGCCACTGATCTCCCGCAGCAGCGCAGCGGTGTTGTCCCAGCCGAGGCACCCATCCGTGATCGACACACCGTACTCGAGCGCCCCGTCGCCGGACTGGCGACCCTGGTGCAGATGGCTTTCCAGCATGACCCCGGCAATCGCCGACTGTCCGGCGCCTTCTCCTGCGCGACGTTGCGCCAGCAGATCGCGCAGCACCGCAGGCTGGTTGTCCGGGTGCTTGCCACTGTTGGCGTGGCTGCAATCCACCATCAGGCGCGGGTTGACGCCGGCCCGCACCAGCGCGGCCTGCGCCCGGGCAATGCTGTCAGCATCGTAGTTGGGGCCGCCATTGCCGCCACGCAGCACCAGATGCGTATCCGGGTTACCGGCGGCCAGCAGCATCGCCGGATGCCCCTGGGTATCGACGCCGAAATGCCGGTGGCCGTGGGCTGCCGCGCCCATGGCATCCACCGCCACGCTCACCGAGCCATCGGTACTGTTCTTGAAGCCCACCGGCAGGCTCAGTGCGCTGACCATCTCCCGATGCACCTGGGACTCCGTGGTGCGTGCACCGATTGCGGCCCAACTGAGCAGGTCGTCGATGTAGCCTGCCGCCATGGGATGTAGCAACTCGGTGGCCAGCGGCAGCCCGAGACCGGTCAGATCCCGCAGCAGACGCCGGGATATCTCCAGCCCGGCCACCATGTCATGGCTGCCGTCCAGATGCGGGTCGTAGATCAGCCCTTTCCAGCCCACAGTGGTGCGCGGTTTTTCGATGTAGGCGCGCATGACGATCAGCAGCGAATCACTGAGCTCCTCGGCCAGTGCCGCCAGGCGAGCACCGTAGTCCAGTGCCGAGGCAGGATCATGCAGGGAGCAGGGGCCGGCGATCACCAGCAGGCGTGTATCGTCGCCGTGCAGCACGGCGCGTACCGCATCGCGATGGGCATGGATCTGCTGTGTCAGTGCCGGTGACAGCGGCAGCCGCGCGCGCAGCTCTGCGACGGTGGGCAGGCGCTGGCTATGGCGGATGCCGCGTGTCTTGTCGGCTAGAGAGCTGGCTGTTGCGTCGGCGGCCAGTGCGGCGCTGGCTGGCGAGTGTAAAGAGGCGTTCATGTTCTGTGTCCTTGATCTGTCGTGTCTTGCGTCTGCTGCCCGGCAATCGCCGGGCAATAAAAACCCCCGGTGGGGACAGGCCGACCGGGGGTGTTGGGGTGTTCGGTCAGGCGTCCCTGTTACTGGGGCGCCTGCGGGGGTATCAGGCGCGCCAGTGGCTGAACCAATACCCATAGAAAAACGCGACGCGCGGCAGTGCAGCCAGCAGGCTGCGGCCGGTGCGAGGGGAGCGTAACTGACTGTGTAGCTGACTGGGTGGCTGACTGTGCAGCTGTCGTGGTGCGGACAGGCGTTGCATCAGAGCGTCCTCATGCGCGAAAAAATAAAGGGTAACCCGATTCAGATGACAGTGTCATGTCCCGATGCGGTATACCGGCTATAGCTGTGTGCTATCAGGCGGCGGCAGGGCCTTCAACTGCCCCTGCACCACGCCCAGCCGACCGGTGCGCACCGCGTTGCGGCGAATGCCGGTGACCGGAGAAATCATGAACAGATCACCGTTGCGGCCGGTCAATTGCCGCGGTACGCCGCTGGCCCGGGCGATGTCGGCATTGGCTCGCATGTGCTCAGGCTCGCCGTGCACCGGTATGGCCAGCGTGGGCCGCACCCACTGATACATAGCCTCCAGCTCTTCGCTGGCCGGGTGGCCGGAGGCATGGATGGGCAGGGCGCTGTCATCGGCGGTGACAACCTCGACGCCACGTTGCTGCAGCCGGGTGATCAGGCTGGCCACCGCGTCTTCATTGCCGGGAATGATGCGGGAGCTGAAAACGACACGGTCACCCGGTGCCAGGGTCAGGTCCGGGTGGGCGTCCACGGCCAGCCGATGGAGCGCGGTGCGCGGCTCCCCTTGGCTGCCGGTGGCCACCGCCAGCACTTCTTCGGGCGGCAGATAGCCAAGGTGTGCGGGCTGGATCGGCACCACCGCATTTTCCCAGACGCCGGTGGCGCGGGCCGCCGACACCATATTCACCAGGGAGCGGCCGAGCAGACCCAGATAGCGGCGGGATTCACCGGCGATGCGGGCCAGGGTGTGCAGCCTGGCGATATTGCTGCCGAAGCAGGCCACCACCACGCGGCCCGGCGCCCCGGCAATCGCGTCATGCAGGCCGCGATACAGGCTGCCCTCGGAGCCGGAGTGGCCGGTGACCAGCGCATTGGTGGAATCACAGATCATGGCGTCCACGCCCTCATCGCCAAGCGCACAAAACGCCAGGCGGGAAAAGCCGCTGCCGATCACCGGCGCCGCATCCAGCTTCCAGTCCCCCGTGTGAAAGATATTGCCGGCGGCGGTGCGAATCATCAGCGCGTTGGGCTCGGGGATGGAGTGGGTCAGGGTCAGCCATGTGAGGTTGAATACGCCCACCTGATGTGTGGTGCCGGCGGTTATTTCGATAATGGGCACCTGGCCGCTGAGCCCGGTTTCCGCCAGCTTGCGGCGCAGTACTTCGGCGGCAAACGGCGTGGCGTAGACCGGGCAGCGCAGCTGGTCCCAGAGCCAGGCGACAGCGCCGATATGGTCTTCATGGGCATGGGTGATGATCAGCCCGGCCAGTTGCTCACGGCGCGCGGTGATGAAAGCCGGATCGGCCATCTGCACGTCCGCACCGGCATGGCCCGGCTGCCCGGCCCGGGAAAAGGTGACGCCGCAATCCACCATCAGCCACTGATGATTGTGGCCGTAGAGGTTGAGGTTCATGCCGATCTCGCCGCAACCGCCGAGGGGCAGGAACCAGAGGTCGTCGTGTTCAGGGTTCATACTGTCCAGTCTCCGCCTGCGCCGGTGAGGGCTGTGGCAAGGGTCGCGACAAAAGGTGTGACAGGACAGTTGCGCGGTTGTTGCATCATGCCGTTCGGATCATGCCTGTGCAGTGTCGGTGGGTGGCGCGTCGGTGACGACCGGGAGATCAATATAGAAAGTGGTGCCCTGGTCGTTGCTGTCGAAGCGAATGCTGCCGCCCATGTGGGAGACCAGTTCCCGGCAGATGGCCAGGCCCAGGCCTGTACCCCCGGCGCGGCGAGTGTCCGAGCTGTCGGCCTGGGCAAAGCGCTCGAACACGCGGTCCTGGAATGCATCGGGGATGCCCTTGCCCTGATCCGCCACGGCGATAATCAACCGACCGCTGCTGATGTCGGCGCTGACGGTGATCAGCCCGCCTGGCGGGGAGTATTTTGCCGCGTTGGAAATCAGATTGGCCATGATCTGCTGGAAGCGCATGGCATCGACATCAAGCCATACTGGATTGGCCGGGTGCCAGCGCAGCACCATGCTGGCCTGATGACGAGCGGCCACGGATTCATTCACTTCGATGGCATTGACCAGCAAGGCCTGAGCGTCCAGATGCTCGAAATGGAACTCGAGCTTGCCGGCATCCAGCTTTTCGAAATCCAGCAGGTCGTTGATCAGATGCAGCAGGCGCTTGCTGTTCTCATTGGCGATGCGGATCAGATTCTGCACGGCGTCCGGCAGCGTGCCCAGGGCGCCACCCAGCAGCAGCCCCATGGCGCCGGAAATGGCGGTCAGCGGCGTGCGCAGCTCATGGCTGATGGTAGAGACAAACTCACGCTTCATCACCTGCGCCCGGCGCTTTTCGGTGACGTCCCAGCAGGTGCCCGTCATCATCAGGTCATTGCTGTCGGGCATCTCCAGAACTCTCGCCCGGGAGGCAATATGGCGCAGGGTGCCGTCCGGCCAGATGACGCGATACTCGGTGTCGTATTCGTGACGGAGCTCGGCCGCGCTGTTGAGCTCCTGCCGCACGCGCTCGCGGTCGCCCGGGTGCAGCAGCATCATGAAGGCTCCCGGCGTACCGTCGAAGGACTCGCCGGATCGCAGCCCGAAAAGGGGGGCCAACAGCGCATCCCAGGTAATCAGGTTGGCGCTGAGATCCCAACTCCATGTACCCATGGAAGAGGAGTCCATGGCCAGTTGGTGCCGTTCCTGGTTGATGCGCAAGGCCTGCTCGGTATGGCGCAGATCCTGGGTCATCTTCTCTGCCAGCATTTCCGCCCGTTGACGCCGGGTCGCCAGGGTATAGATCACCGTGGTCAACAACAGCGACAGTGTCAGGCCCACCAGTAGCGCCAGTGTCCCCCGGGATTGCAGGAAGGTCCGGGAGAACGCCGGTGTGCTGTAGAAGCGAATGGTCCAGACCTGCTGGTGCAGGGGCAGCACCAGAGTCTCCTGCAGCGCCTCGGGATGCTTCGGCCTGCTGCCCTGCCAGGAGCGATAGATGCGTGTGGCGTCTGTGGTAACCAGGCCATCGTAAATCTCGAAATGCACCAGCTCATCGCGCTCTCCCAGGGTGCCGGCGATCAGATCGCCCATGCGGAAGGGGCTATAGACGAACCCGCGCAAGGCACGCCAGCGCGCACTTACTGAACTGAGCGGCATGCCGGGATAGTACGAGGGGAGATACATCAGCACGCCGCTCTGGACGCTGGTGTCGGATTCCTGCAGCAGGGTGACGGCATTGGAGAGTACGGCGACATTTTTGCTGACAGCCAGATCCATGGCGGTCCCTCGCACTGGATCGGAATACATGTCATAGCCAAAAGCGGCGAGATTACGGCCGGAGAAAGGTTCGAGATAGACGATGCTGGTGTAGCGTGCTCGCTCTCCCTCGGGATGCACCTGGTAATCCGGGAAGCCCTCGGCGCGGACCGTGGCCTCGTGCTCGGTGAGCGCATCGGGGTCGATCAGCAGACTGACGCCGACGCCCTGGAAGCCGGGATAATGCTCCGGCAGCGCCAGGCGTTCGATAAACCGGCGCCAGGTCTCACGGCTGATCTCATCCCGGGATTCCAGCAGCGCCGCGCCAGCCCGCAGCACCTGCTTGTAGTCGTTCATGCGACTTTCGATCTGGTCCACTGTCCTGCTGTTGAGCAGGCTGAACTCCCGGCTGGCCTGCTCCCGCGCCTGTTCGCGCAGCTGATGCCAGACCAGCAGGCTGACGATCACCGACGCCAATAACACCAGGAGGGTGACAGTCCACGCGTGGTTGCTGGCCCAGCCGGAGGCGCCAGAGGGCTTTCCTGATACGTCAGAACCCATGCAGTAATTCCCGTGGGGCGCCCTTCTGTTTTTTGGCCGGCTGTTTGATGGCCGGGGCGCTGATCATGATTGCAGTCTGCCACCATCAGGCGCAAAGGTCATGCCTGCCACGGGATGCCGTCGTCGTCAGCGGCGTCGGGCAATACGCCGCACAGGGCAGCAGGATCGCTCGCGAGCCCCTGCGAAGGCTGATTTACTGCCCGCCGGCCAGTTGCCAGAGGTTGGTGGAGCGCGCACCGGAGCGGCAGAAAGCCAGCACGGGCTTCTCGGCCTCCGCCAGGATGTCGCGCATGGCTGAGGCCTGTTCGGCAGTGATCTGCCCGGGCACCACCGGCAGGTGCACAAAAGCAATGCCCGCGCTTTCAGCGGCCTTGGCCAGCTCTTCGCTGAGTGGTTGCATCGCGCCGCCTTCACCGTCCGGGCGGTTGTTGATCAGCGTGCGGAAACCCTGTTCTGCGAACAGCGCGACATCTGCCGCGCTGATCTGGCCGCATGTAGCGAAGTCATCGGTGTGTTGTGTGATCGGGGTGTCCATGAGCGCTCCGTCAATGCTGCCTGAATGAATGCTGCCTGCTGTCCGGGGTCCGGTCAGCTCGACAATTCATTGTAGGAGAGCGGCACTGGCGCGGCCAGCGTGTTGTCGAGTGTCCTGTACTCACGCAACCCTGAGCAGTACCCTTTGACACTGGTGGACTGACTTGGCACAAGGACAAAAGATGTCGCAGGGTAAGGTGTCTTCACTCCGCGCAGGCTTTCGGGAAGAGGCCGGTCTGGCGCGCCCGTTCCACTGCCTGGAAACCTGTACAGGATTGCTCCGCAGTAACGATCCGCAGGCAGCCGCGACAGTCATGGGCACCCTGCAGCACCACCTGGGCGCCGCCGAGATAGTGTGGTTGCGTTACCAGGCCGGCGTGCTGGAGGCCGTGGCCGCCAGTGGCAGCCTGGTGAGTGCCGGCACGCGCTACCCGATGCGCGCCGGCCTGCAGCCTTTTTTGTCGTGGCCCTGTAAAGCGCTGGTCCGTCCGCGCCCGGCGAGTAACTGGTTGGTGCATACACCGAATCCCGGGTTCGAATGGCTGGTGCCGTTGGCATTCGCTGGCCAGGTGACCGGCTTGCTGGGCATAGCGGGCCATGCCGATCAAGGCGTCCCGGCAAAGGCAGACCAGCAATTGCTTGAAATGCTGTCAGTCTTGTTGGCAGCGTGCGGCGGTGCCGCGCCGAGCGTCCGCCGTCCCGATGCTTTGGCGTCGGAGGACCTCAGCCGCCTGACACCGCGGGAGCGCGAAATAATGAGCCTGCTGCCGCGCGGCTACAGCAATGCCCGCATCGCCGAGAGCCTTGGCATTGCCCCGGGCACGGTGAAGACCCACGTAGAGCGGATTCTCGGCAAGCTTCAGTTCGACGATCGTGCCCAGGCTGCCGCGCGGGCTGTCGAGCTGGGCATTGGTCACAGCGGCGTCGAGGGCTGACATGCTTCAGATGCGTTGGCCCCCATGGGGCGGTAATCTCGGTCAGCGCAGCCTGTTGCTGACCCTCGTGCCGCTGGTGCTGGCCGCCGCCACCGCAGGCATATTGTTGTATGTGTTGTCGCTGACGAGACAGGCCGATGACGAGGTGCAGCGCGGTTTGCGGGCGCTTGGCCAGATTCATGCCGTGCATGCGGCGCTTGCCGAGGCGGCCAGTGGCGTGCGTGGTTTTATCATTACCCACGATGAAACGTTCCTGCGCCCCTACGAGCGAGCCGAACAGCAACTGCGCGAGGCGCTGCAGCACCTGGAGCGGGATATTGATGATCCGGTCCAGCGCGAGCAGCTGGCGGACATCTCCCGGCTGGTAGAGGTCAAGTTGTCCAATCTGGCGATCCTTGCGGCCCTGTCGCGGGAACTCAGTGGCGGACAGATGCTGGCCTACTCCAGAGACAACAAGGAGCTGCTGGATCGGCTTCGACGGCGTATCGCCCTCATGGAAGAGCGTGAAAACCAGATCATTACGCAGCAGCGGCAACAGCAGCAGCGCACTCGCCAGATCGGGCATATTGCGACACTGGCTGCGTTGCTGGCGACGTTTGTTCTGGCGTCGCTGTTATCCCGGAATTTCGCGACCAGCCTGATTCGCCGTATTCGTCATCTGCGTGATAATGCTCGACGTATCAGTCGGCGTGACCCGTTGCAGGTTTACCCCGGGCAGCCCGCCGATGAGTTGGCAGAGCTGGATATGCTGCTGGTGCAGACCGGGAACACGCTTTATGAAAAGCTCGATGAGCTTGAGGCCGCGCGGCACACTGCCGAGCAGGCCAGTCAGTCGAAAACCCGATTCCTCTCGCGCACCAGTCACGAGTTGCGTACGCCACTCAATGCGGTCATCGGCTTCAGCACGTTGCTGCAGAAGGACATTGAGCAGCCAGCGCAACGGCGTCAAATCGAGGCGATTCAGCACAGCGCCGAACATCTGTTGGCACTGGTCAACGACCTGCTGGACATGTCACGTATCGAGGCCGGGCAACTGACACTGAGCGATGAAGTGGTGGACCTGTCGCAGCAGATAAATCATGCACTCGAGATCGTTCAGGGACGTGCGGCGGCGCGGGATATTCGACTGTTCCGGGAAGGCTGTGACGATCTGGCGCCGGTGCAGGGGGATGCCGGGCGTGTCTTGCAGGTCCTGATCAACGTGCTCGACAATGCCGTCAAGTTTTCCCCGGCGGGGAGCAGTGTGGTGCTGCGCGCCGAGCCGCCCGACGCGGCGCATGTGCGCTTGCATGTCATCGATGAAGGGCCAGGTATACCCGCGCATTTTCGTGCCGAGCTGTTTCGGCCTTTTTCACGTCAGGATGCGCAACAGGAAGGCGTCGGGCTGGGGCTGGCCATCAGCTACGGCCTCATGCAGGCCATGGGCGGCGAACTGACTTTCCAGCCGGCACCACACGGCAGCAGCTGTTTCACGCTCTGCCTGCGGCGCAGTAGCGTTGCCTCGAAAATCACCAGCGGGACCCGCGAGGCTGCGCCGCCAAAGATAAAACAGCCAACGATGTCGGCCGTAGCATGGCAAATGGTCATTCGCACAGACGACGACATGTTTGCGATGTTGATGGAAACCACCGCCCAGCGCCTCGGCATTCGATGCCACCGCATCAATGGGCAGACGCCTCTGTCGGCAGCCATCACATCCCGGCCGTGGCTGCTGGTGGAGGATGCACATGACAGCGTGCACAGTCTCCCCAGCCCTGATGCACCGCCTGTGTGTGTGCTTCGACGCGGCACTGGAGAGAGCACCGACCTGGGCTGGCTGCCCGTCCGTACGCTGCCCGGTGATGCCCCCGCCAGTGCCTGGCGTAACGCCCTTCAGGAGATCATTGATGAATACGCCACGTCCGGCCATGCGTGATGCGCGGCTACTGATTGTTGATGACGAGCCTGCGAATCTGGCGCTGCTGGAGCAGATATTCACCGCCGAGGGCTTCGAGGAAGTGCTGTCCACGGTGGATGCCACGCGCGTGCCGGGGCTGATCCAGGGCTACAAGCCCGACATCATTTTGCTGGACCTGCGTATGCCCGGTGTGGATGGCTACAGCCTGCTGACACTGATCGAGGAGCAGCGCAGAGCGGGCAACTGGATACCCACCCTGGTGTTGACGGCTGACGTGACCCGGGACGCACGTTACAAGGCGTTATCACTGGGGGCGTCAGATTTTCTGACCAAGCCCTTTGATCACGTCGAGGTCGTCCTCCGCGCCTGGAACTTGCTGGAGACACGTATGCTGTACAAGGCACTGGCAGCACTTGGCGAGATGCCAGACCTGGAGAGTGAGCGCCGTCCGTGGCAGCAGGAACGCTGAGATAAAAACCCCGCCGTGACAACGGCGGGGATGGGTTCAACCCTCTGATTGCAGTCCATCGACGTGCAAAAGAGTGCGCGAGACCTCCCTCATGTTGACGAAAAAGCCATTGTCTACCGGTTCGCGTGTGGTGACGGTTTCGATACGACAGTTTCCGGTGGCGCTTATGCGGTGACTGGTCAGGCCCAGAAAACGCTGCTCTCTCACCGTGGCACAGGTGACGTGTTGATCTGCCACGTTGAGAATGACCGCCATGTGTTCGGGATCAAAGAACAGACCCTCTACCTGAACGCGTTCCGCGTGCACGTGGCCGCCATTGGGGTGAGGCATCAGATCGAAGCTCACCGCTACCCAGGCGCGACCGAGTGCCGGATTGATCTCGAATCTTGCCGCCGGATAGTAGGCCCGCAGTGGATCATGGCGGGCCAGCTCGATCGTCACCGGTGCGGCGTGTGCCAATGCGCCGGCACCCAGAAACAGCCCACCCGCGACAGCAATGCGTAATAGCATCACGTTCTCCCTTTGCCGAAGGCGTTACGGCTGATAGGGCAGCGAGGAGTGATGCAACACGATGCGCAGCGCGCCTTCGCTGTCCCGTGTGTAGCCCCAGGTCTTGTCTACCGTGGTGACGTTGCCGTCCTTGTCAGTAATGGAGACGTTGCCCATGCTCATGGCCGTGTTGCCATCAATGAACAGCGCTGCGTTGTCCACCTCGACACTGCGCCACCCTTTCAGGGCGAAGCCGCTGTCGTTGGGGAAATCGTCATCGTGACCCACGAAGTACGCCAGCGCGCCTTCGGCAGTGGTGCGGAATGTTTGCGGCACGGATGTCAGGGTCGGCTTGAACAGAACAGGCCCGAGATTGTAGCCATAGGCCGCATCGATCACGCTCTGTGCTGTGGTCCGCGCCTGGTCTATGCCGCCTTGTTCGAAATCCTTGCTGATCTGAACCAGCGCATTACCCCAGGCTTGCTGCGCGGCCAGCACATCGGCTTCCGTGACAGGCGCGGTGCCTGGCGCCGCACAGGCAGCCGTCGCGGTACCGGCGAGCACGGCAATGGCCAGCGGCTTGCGCAGAAAGGACAGGGCAGACTTGGTATAAGCAGACATGAAAACCTCCAGTTGATTGACCCGTTGAATTACAGGGTCATGGTGGCGTTTTCAGGTCGTGTTGGCGTCTGCCGCAGGGAAGAAGGGCGTGTATGCCGATCGGCATACACGCGGCAAGCCGCGGTCAGCCTGGGTGGCTGTCACTTTTGCCTGGTCGTCGCAGCCCTTCGGCCAGTCTTGAGCGATCAATGGTGCGCGGCGCACTGGCCTGCGCTTGCGCCTGAGCGCGCGTCTCGGCTTCGGTTTCGCGCGCCAGCTGCTCTCTGCGTTTGCGCAGCAGCACTTCGGCGTCGGCGATCACTTCTTGCAATTGCGGTACGGTAAGGTGGTCCAGAACTATGGCCATAAAGCGGTCTTGTCAGTGTGCGTGTCAGTATTCATGAATAAACGGCGTGCCGCGACATAGAGCGCAGGGCAGGAGAACACCGTTTCCCCGGTGATTGAAAAGTAAAAATGAATAAAACGTGAATGGGCGGTGCAGGTGGATATAAACCGCCGAATGCGTTTTATACCGCTAAAACCTTAAAATGGTCAAGAAGGTTATTATTGCAGGTTATGGCGGAGCCTGGTGTTAGGATGCTCTGGTCCCGGGTGCTATTCGCACCCTGACCGGATCATGGAGCCGTTCCGATGAACATTTTCGCCCTGTTTGCCTCGCCTTTCCGCATCTTCTTCCTGTCCTTGTCGTTGTGGGCGATTGCCGCGATGCTGCTCTGGGTCGCCAGCGTCACCGGGCTCG
The DNA here is from genome assembly GCA_022565695.1 of Alcanivorax sp. Lineage (GTDB taxonomy): Bacteria > Pseudomonadota > Gammaproteobacteria > Pseudomonadales > Alcanivoracaceae > Isoalcanivorax. The sequence goes on from JAIUME010000006.1 coordinate 68,367, forward strand.
TATCGCTGTCGTTCTCCCTGTCGCCGCTGCGCTGGCATCAGCATGAAATGCTGTTCGCGATCCTCAATCCGGCCATCGCCGGCTTTCTGCTTACCGCAGTATGTGTCTGGACCAACAGCGAGCGATTGCACGGCCTGCCGTTGCTGCTGCTCTGGCTGGTGTGGCTGACAGGCCGCCTGGTCACTGGCGTACCTTTGCTGCCAGAGGCGCTCATGATCGCCATCAATTTGCTGTTTCTGCCGCTGGTAATGATAGATGCCGGGCGCCGCATTATCCGCGCCCGGCAAGCCCGCCATGCGCCGATTTTGCTGGTGCTGCTTCTGCTATGGCTGGCGCAAGCGGCGTTCCTGCTGCAGTGGAGCGGGCACGCCATGGCCATGGCATTGATCGCCGCCAGCGCGCTGATGCTGGTGGTCGGCGGCCGCATCACCCCGGCTTTTTCCGGCAACTGGCTGCGGGCCAACGGCGGCGACCCGCAGCGCATTCGTAACCCACTTTGGCTGGAGCGACTGACGCTGACGGCGATGCTGGTGCTGTGCCTCTCCTTGCCCTTCGGCAATAACGCACTGACAGCCATCCTGGCGCTGGTTGCCGCCCTCATCAGCCTGAGCCGCATCGCCCTGTGGCGCGGCTGGTTGGTCCGGCGCGAACCGATGCTGTGGATACTGCACCTGTCACTACTCTGGATCCCCGTCGGACTTGTCCTGCTGGCGGGCAGCCGCAGCGGGCTCTGGCCCGACAATGTCTGGATTCACGCCATCGGCATTGGTGCCATGGGCGCCCTGATTCTTGGCGTGATCAGCCGCGTGGGTCTCGGCCACACCGGCCGCCCCCTGACGCTGCCAGCCGGCATGGTCACCGCCTATGTGCTGCTTCATGCCAGCGCCCTGATTCGGGTGCTGACGGCATTGCAGATCCTGCCCTGGCAACGCGGGATTGAGATCAGCGCGGTGCTCTGGGTGGTTGCCTGGTTGTTGTTTCTGGTGCGTTACAGTGGGGTGCTGTGCAGCCCGCGGGTGGATGGGAAGCCGGGCTGAATCCGCCGATAAAGGTTTTTTCGTCCCCTCTCGGGATATTCTGGGGAGTCCGCTACTTATAATTAGCAAAAACAGGTTTATGACCATGACGGCCAAGATCGCGTGGGCAAAAAAGAGAGATTTGGGGGACGTCGTCCACATACTGCAAGTTTCGAACGGCAAGGCAGCGGACTGCGTATGCCTTGACTGTGGCGGTGAGCTTGTAGCCAAGCATGGAACGGGCAAGATGGCCCCTCATTTTGCTCACTCCGCGAATACGGAATGTAGAGGGGAGGGGGCCCTTCACTATGCTGCGAAGCACTTGCTGGCCGAAATTCTCCTTCAGCAAGGGCTAATACTGAGCTCATCTTCTGGGGAGGTATCGGAGTATATCCGGTCCGAAAGGGTGGTTTTTCCGTATCAAGTTCCGGATTTGATGCTTCGGGCGCATTGTATTTCTACTGAAAAGGATGTTTCTGATGACTGGCGTCCCGATCTTGTTGCTGTCGATAAAAATGGCAATTCCATTGCATTTGAAGTTGCTGTGACGCACTTCAAATCAGAGAAAGATATTATAAAAATTCGACGACATGGCATGGATTGCGTGGAGATTGATATATCAGATATTGGTTGGGATGCTGATCGTGCCAAGTTGACAGCCGAATTGCATGAAATTAAACGGCAGAAATGGTTGCATCGAAAGTCGGCTCTTGAGGCAAAATTTGAAGCCAGCGAGAAGCTGGCTTCAAGAATTTCACAATTGCATGATATCCATAATAAGAGAATAAGAAAATTTATCGCGAAAGGATGGAAGGATAAAGGAGTTGGTTTCCTTAATCCCGCCATTCCGAGTCTAAGTGCTCGTCATGAAGCGCGTGATGTTTTCGGCGGTATAGTTGTTGGGGAGGTGGTCAGGACTCCCAGAATTGTTCGAATTGACTCTGAATGGAAACATGGTGATTCGGGGGCCGCTGTCACGGCAGTGCTGGAGAAAGGTGTCAAGATTAATTTATCCATAGTGGATGAGATGGTATTTTACCAGGATGAAGATTCATGTATGGAGGGGCCCGCATTGGTTCTTGTGGTTAGAGACTCTTCTGCGGGCAATATGGATTTGCGCGGCGAATGGTATGGAGTGGAGCGCTGGCAGGCCAAACTTGACGAATTGGCTAAGAAGGATGCTGTTGAGAAGCTGAATATCGCTAAAGAACGTCAGCGCGGCCTCGAAGATTTTGCTGCGGAATTTCGTAGAAAGAAGCCAGAAGAACAGCTGTCAATTATTCTGAGAAAGTTTGGTATCAGTGAGACATACTCTGTGGGGCGCTATGATCCAGAGTGGAATACCAGCGAGACCGTCTGGAAGCTTATAATCTGGCATTACAAGGTTCTCAAGAAGAGAAGTGTGAAGGTGGTTGATCTGGCTAATGATAGGTGGTTTGCCAAGATGCTTGGATTCTCGCAGGCAGATAGCAGGCGACGTTGCAATGGCCTTCAGCCATGGATGGATTTACTGGTCCGCAACAACATACTCAGACCCGGCTTGCATGGCGCCCTGGATATTATGGGGAAGCTAAGAGGACCAGTGCCGGGTGTCCCTTTGAGTGATTGATTTTTGTCAAAAGCTGTCGGTGTAGCCCATCTGCCTGAGCTGTCGCCTCAGGTCCGCACGGAACTGCCTTGAAGCACGCCAGTCGCCAGGCGTTGAAGGAACGACGAGACGTATATCGCCGGTTGGCGACCTCAACTTGCCATGTTTGCCGCCTTTCACGTGGCTCCAGCCCAGTCGAATAAACTTCTTGACCATGTTGTTGATGGCGCTATCGCTTGAATACTTTTTCATGTCGGCCTCCGTGCCTGCTACCGATAGCGGCGCGCGAAGGCGTCGGCATTGAAGGGGATCTGCGAGAATGCCCTGGCGACGCCCACCTTCAGGATCGGGTCGCTCTTGATATGGCCTTGGCCGGGGGCGCTGTTCTGGTAGAAGCGTCCCAGCGGGTTGACCATCAGGTACGACTGCCACATCGCCTCGTTGTCCTCGACCACCACCATGGCGCCGGCAGAGTGGTGACGTGTCACATAGGCGTCGTACTGCTCATCGGTGATCACCTGCCGAACGTCATGCACCGGCAGCACCCGCAACAACTTCCACTTGTCCGGCCTCACCGCTTCGATCACCGCCAACAGGTTCTCGCGCCAGTTGAACGGATTGACCACGGTGTTGATCTTCAGGGTGCCGGCCGGGTTCAACGCGCGATAGCCAGCTGCGATGGTGGCCAGGCGGGCAGGGCTCAGCCACTGACGGCGGCGGTCGGAGCGGCCAATGGAATGGGCGATCAGCTCATCGGCGGTATCAAAGCTGATACCCAGCATGTCCAGCATCGGTGCGACTTCGGCCAGCGTATCCTCGTGCAGGAAGTGGCCGTTGGTGATGATCGAGGTGGAGAACCCCAGTGCCTTGGCCTTTCGCAGGGCAGCGATAAACTGCTTGCCCAGCACCATCGGCTCACCGCCAGCGAAATTGATACGCACGCCCTGGTAGCCCAGCTGGTCCTGGAGCGGGTTCGGGCTAAGGAAGTGCTCGGCGAGGCTGGTCAACAATTCATCAACCTTGCCTTCCTGGCGGTGCAGCTCGTTGCTCTGCGGGTCGTCATGCCATTTGGCGTAGCAGTAGGCACAGCGATAGTTACAGACTTCCGTCATGTGGAAGTTGATAACCAGATTCTTCGGGAAAGTGCTCATTGGATGTTGCCTCCGTATTTGTGGGTACGGAGGTCATCCTTTGTCAGTGCAGTGCACTACCAACCCTTATTTTCGGTTGGCGGGCATTTTTTAGCGAAAGCGGTCCAGCAGCTCGTCGAACTCCTGTGCCTCCCGGTAGCGGGCGCGAACCGCCTCGACCAGGGAACGACAGCCCACCGGGACCTCGCCGAGCCCCTCCAGCTCATCACAGAGCTGGCTGGCTCGCTCCCAGTCCTGAGCCAGATAGGCCGCCAGCAGCGAATCACCGGCATCCAGTGAGGCTGACTGCGCCAGCAAGGCACTCATCAGCATCATATTGCTGCTCAGCCCCAGTTGCGGCAGCACCTCGAAGGGGCTGGGCAGGCGGCTTTGTCTCAGGTTGAAGCTGTCCGTGGCCTGCAGACACTCCACCAGCTCGACGGCGGCCGGCTTGAGCAGTGCCACCCCGAGCAGGGCCTGCCGGTCGGTAAACAGGGCCTTGAGCTCTTCGGCGCTCTTCAGGCGGGTTGCCGGCTTGTCGAAGATGGCCTTGACGTACTTGGGGTCGGGGAAGAATGCACTCAGCAACAGTGCGTTATGCAGAATGGTGACGCCATCGGCATCGGTCACAAACCACTGCTTGCGCTGCACCGCCTGCTCGGCTTCCGCTGGCAACAGCCCATTGCGAACAAACGACATCGCCTTGTTCTTCAGGCAGGTGCTTTCGGCTCCGGTGTCGATCTGGAACAGATCGCGGATCAGTTCGGGGATCTTTCGGCGCATATCAGTGACAGACTTCCTGTTGGAGGAGACGGCTTATAGGGCGCTGCTGGTGTTCTGGAAGATTTTCATCCATAGAGGCGATTTGGCGGGCGGTATCGAATGCTGATCTGCTTCGTCGTATGCCTCTTGAACATTGAAATTGCTCCAGAGCACCCAGGCAGTAACCCGCGCGCAGAGCATCTGCGAGAGATGTTCTCTGAGAGGCAAGGAAGCGTTTCTCATTGTGTGCATTGAATATCTGTGTTGCTGTTTTGCAGGCCTGAATCAGAAAGCTCGCTTTATCTCCGCCGAAATCCGTGCGGGCACCGGCCGAGGAAGCACTGATGGCCAGGAGAACACATGACAGGAAAAGCAGGGTGGATCTAACCATTGGTCTCTCCATTCTCTGTTTTCTGAGCTTTATTCTCGACAGATATCGGTTGTGATGATGATGGCGGACTTGGATGGCGAAGCATGCCTTTCGGAGCGATGGAAAACAGGATGGCAAGCCACGTAAGCTCAGCCACAAGCTTGAAAGAATAAAGGTATTCTTGCTGTGCCATGTCCGGGTTCTCAGCCAAGGCGACGGCGATCAGGAAAAGGCAGATAAAGACCATTGCATTAATACCAAATGCAGTAATGTAGCGATGGGTGGCCCTGCCTCTATTCGCTTTGTGGAGCGAAACCTTTCTGATATATCTGAAAGTCAGAAATACCCACATAACATAGAAAAGGATCTCCATGGCATCGATATCATGCCAGCCGGCATTATTGGGAAAAACAGTGGCTGGAAGCATGATAAGCGCACCCAGGAGTGCTGCGAAGCAGATGCAGAAAAGAAAGGCTTTGGCTGACCATAGGATTGCGACGCCAAGCATGTCGTCAAACGACATGCGGAGATCGCCCTGAGCCAAGGGGCTTCTGCCACTGTTCTGCGAGGGAGATGGAAGCTTCCCTGCTTTGCTCGATTCTTCCATTAGTATCCCCCTTGATTTGTTGTTGTGTTTACCCGCACTTTTTCTTTGCCGAACCAAGTTATGCAACAAGCAGTTCGGCTCTTCTGATAAGCCGCTGTTCGCCAGCGGCCTGGCCTTGCCTTAGTTCCCCGCGGTACGGACATTGACCTCAAGATTGCCGGTGCCTCGGTGGTCGACCTAGGTGACTTCGCGGTTCAAGGTGTCGTCGCCCGACAGTTCGCCGGGTGGCCGAAGGTGTATCTGTAATCATCGGCCCTTGCCCGGCTGGAAGACGATTTAGCGGCTAAAGTCCTAGACGATGCAAATCGGCCGGGTGCGCTGCCACTCAATACTCCCGGCATTGGTCTTGCCGGCGTTGTACTCGCTGGCAAAATAGCTCACACCAATCAGCGGGTCCAAATTGGCTTCGATATGATTCTGGAGATGCTTCTTCAGTTTGGCGCTTAGTTCGCTGTTGGTGTCGCCGGCGAGACGGAGCGGTTTGATTTCGCTCATGCCTTTGTGGCTTCCTTCTTTCGTCTTCCGCCCCTAGCTGGCTTCTGTTTGGCTCGCTCAGCCCTGATCCGATCCAGCAAGGCCTCCGCACTGTTGCCGCCGCTGATCAATTCCGGGTTCTCCATGCGCCATTGCTCGGTCAGTTCGCCCCGGAAGGCTTTGGACAAGATGGATTGGGTGAGGTTGTTGACGCGGGTTAGGGCCGCGTTGACCTGTTGCTCGATGCGGTCGGCGTAGGCGAAGAGCTGGTCTGCCTTGCGGACGATAACCGCCTGAGTTTGAATGGGCGGGACTGAAAACTCTAATGACTTCAATATTTTTAGATTGACTCTTGGTCTGGTTATGCCTTGTACGTGCTCTTTGATCTGCGCATAGGAGGCCTGTGAAGTGAGTAGATACAAAACAAACTCAGGTAGCGCTTCTTTCTGATTTATTCGTAAACAGAAGCAATCTGCTTTGTTTATGAAAGTAAGTTTATCGAATGGGAAGAGACAAGCACGCACTTCTTCGTCCACGAAGGAAGAGAATAGTATGTCATTCTTTTCAAGCTTATTCTTTGCCAGCGTCAGGTATTTATCTTCGCTGATGAACGTCTTCTTCGATTGGTCGAATCTGAGGTGTCTGATGTTCTCAAGACGGACCACGCCGACACCTCCGCCTGTGTAGTCTGACGATTTGAGTTTTGATCCAAAAGGCCCGTCGAAAGCAGTGGTGCATAGGTTGGCAAGCTTTGTTGCTGGACAACGCTCATCAACCGCTTCTCTATCCCCAGTCAGTTGCCCGCTCGCCGCCGCAGCCAGTATGGACTGGCGGAAGCGTTTGAGAATTTTCGGGATGCGTTCGAGGCGGGATTTGGTGTTTTCCACCTGGGCCAGCAGGATGCCGAGTTTGTCGGCGATGACTTTTTGTTCGGCGGCAGGCGGTAATGCGATGGGGAATGATTCAACAAATGCTCGCGGGACTCGACGGAGGCCCACCGCGCCAGTCATGTTCTCTGCTCCCTGCTGCATGAATGCTTGCGTTTTGACAATTGCAAAGATCAGGTTAGGTGAAACCTCCTCGCAAGCAGGCCTGAGAACATAAAACTCGGAACTCCCGGCGCCGATTCCACTGGGCATATCCCGCACAATGGCAGCTTTTCCATTCTCGAAGCACGGGGTTACTTTGGCGAAAATGACGTCGCCATCAGCGAAGTTGGTATAGGATTTCTTGATCTCGCCCCACATCTTCTCTTCGTGCTGCAACGTGCCGTGATAATCGGTAGGCGCTAGTGCCATGGGAACAAAACCAGCCGTTTGCTCGGCACTTGCCTCATTCTTAGGGTTCAGTAAAACAATATCCGCCAATGTGCATTGAGCCCAGCTTTCAGGTGCGTCATTTTCTTCCGTCACGCCGCACCCTCCAGTGCCGACGCCAAAGCTTCCAGTTCGCCTAACGCAGCTTTTAGTTCCCCCATCGCCTCGCCTGCCAACACACTCGGCTCCGGTAGGTTGGCGGCATCCACGCTGTCACTGTCCTTTAGCCAGGAGATATCCAGTGAATCGCCCTTGTGTTCGGCAATCCACTGGCGGCTAAAGCGGCGCCAGCGGCTGTGGGCCAGGCGTGGATCGACGCCCTGGTTTTCCTCTGCTTCCTTTGGTAGTTCTATTTTGTCCGAGTGGAAGCTGTATTCACCTTCAGTGCGCTTGCTGGTGCCATCAGGCTTCTTGCCGTACATCTTCTCGAACGGCTTGAGGTGCTGTTCGCCGAAGGGGGTGCGTTTGCCGAAGTTGGGCATGTTTGCGCGCAGGTCGTAGACCCAGACGTCTTTGGTGCAGTTTTCTTCCTGGTGTTTGTCTTTGGCGCTGCCTTTGGTGAAGAAGAGGACATTGGTCTTGACGCCCTGGGCGTAGAAGATGCCGGTGGGCAGGCGCAGGATGGTGTGCAGGTTGCACTTGTTCATCAGGTCGCGGCGTACCTCGGTGCCGACGCCGGCTTCGAACAGCACGTTATCCGGCAGCACCACGGCGGCGCGACCGCCGGGTTTCAGGTTGCGGTAGATATGCTGTAGGAAGGCCAGTTGCTTGTTGCTGGTCTTGTAGGTGAGGTCGTCGCGGGTGATGCTGGCGTCGCCGCCCTTGCTGGTGCCGAAGGGCGGGTTGGCGAGGATCACGTCGGCTTTTTCCAGAGTGGCGCCGGCCTGGCCGAGGGCGTTGCCCAGGTGCACCACGCCTTCGGCGTCACCTTCCATGCCGTGCAGCAGGCAGTTCATCAGGGCCAGGCGGCGGGTGCCAGGCACCAGTTCGATGCCCACATAGGCTTTGGTGCTCTGGAAAGTTTTCTGTTTTGCGGTCAGGTCGTAGAGTTCGTCGGTCTGGCTCTTGATGTATTCGTGGGCGGCAATCAGAAAGCCCGCGGTGCCGGCGGCCGGGTCCTGGATGCGTTCGCCGGGTTGTGGTTTCAGGCAGTACACCATGGTGTTGATCAGGGCGCGTGGGGTGAAGTACTGGCCGGCGCCGGATTTGGTTTCGTTGGCGTTCTTTTCCAGCAGGCCTTCGTAGAGATCGCCGAGGCCGTCTTTCTGGGCGCTGAACCAGTCGATCTGATCCAGTGTCTTGATCATCTGTTCCAGATGGCGCGGCTCGCGCAGGCGGGTCTGGGCGTCGGCATAGATGGCGCTGATCAGCGGGTCGTCATGCACCGGCTTGCCGTTGGCGTCCTTGCCGGTGGACAGGCTGAGCAGGATGCGCTTGTAGTCGTTGAGCAGGTTGATGCCGGAGCGATTGTTCAGATCGGTCCAGCGGCAGCCTTCGGGCAGCGGGTGTTTCTTGAGGGTGCCGGCCTCTGTGCTCTCGTGCACCATCTTGATAAACAGCAGCAGCACCAGCTCGGTGACATAGTCGGAATAGTTGATGCCGTCGTCGCGCAGGACGTCGCAGAGGTTCCAGAGTTTCTGAACGATGTCGTTGTTGGTCATGGGGCTCTCAGGTTGCTGAATTCAGTGATAAGGCTGTAACTGGTTGCTGTCGCTAGTCATCAGGCGTAGCAGCCTCGGGTTGAGAAACAGCTTTTCATTGCCGGCGGTCTGTTCTTGCAGTACGCCGATTTCTGTCAGTTGCTTGAGATACACCGAGGCGGTTTGCCGCTTGGCAATATCTTTATCGACCAGGTTGCTGATGCGGCAGTAGGGCTGCTCGAAGATAATCTGTAGCAGCTCGTGGCTGTAGACTTTTGGCAGCTTTTCTCTTATGTGTTGTCCGGTCTGCGTCATGAGTTCGCGCATGGCGGCGATTTTATCGCAAGTCCAGGCGGATACCTGTTCCACCCCCTTGAGCATGAATATGATCCATTCCTCCCAGTCACCGGTACGGGTGACCTGGGTCAGGAGGCGATAGTAATCATTTTTGTGCTGAACAATGTACCGGCTCAGATACAGGATGGGCAGGGTCAACAACTGTTGTTCCAGCAGATACAGCACGTTGATGATGCGTCCGGTTCGGCCATTGCCGTCGTGGAAGGGGTGAATAGCCTCAAACTGGTAATGGCTGATGGCCAGCTTGATCAGCGGGTCTGTGTCGTCTTCGCCGTGCAGGTAGTTTTCCCAGTTGGCGAGTAGGTCGCGGAGCAGTTTCTCGCCACAGGGCGGGGTGTAGATGGTTTCGCCGGTCGCCTGGTTGCCGATAATGGTGCCGGGGACTTTACGGATATCCATGTCCACACCCTTGAGGGTGCTGCATATCTCCACGGCGGTATTGGTACAAAGCGGCTTGCGTTGGAGGTGGACGAAGCCATCGTAAAGTGCCGTCCGGTATCTCAGGGCCTCCCGGGTTGCCGGGTCGGCCCCCCGGTCTTCCTGCAAGTAACGGAAAAGCTTGTCGGTGGTGGTGACGATATTCTCAATCTCGGAGCTGTCCTTGGCTTCCAGCAGGGGTAGCAGATTGATCAGCAGGGTCTGGTTGGGAATGAGCTCTCCGGCCTGCTTTAGCTCGGCCAGCGCCGCACGGGCGGGAATGCATGCCTTGAGGATAGCTACCGTTTCGGTGGTTTCCCGGGCCGGTGGAAGGGGCGGCAACAGGTTGTAGGGCTCGTCAGGTTTCCATGCCATGTACAAATTCCTTAATAATTTCGACATAGGTCGTGATTCTGGCCAGTCTATGTCGATGCGATAAACATGGCAATGATCTGTGTCGATAAAGCGCTAAAAAATCGACACTTATAGGTGTCTGTGTCGATGCAATCAACATGGTCTGGGCAGGGGGGCCGGATCAGGCACTCTCCTGGGGCCAGATGGTCTCATTCAGCTCTTCCAGCACGGTATCCAGCTGCTCGCCCAGCACCTTGTCGAGCCGCTTGGCGCCGCCGTCTTCGGAGAAGCGAGTGTTCACAAACTCCCTGTCGATGATGACCTCGTGCACCAGTTGCCTGGCCAGGCGATCCAGCCATTTGCGCTGGGCCGGGGTCCAGGTGTGCTGGCTGAGGATGTTGTCCATGGCCCGGGCGACCCGTTGCTCGAACGGGACCAGGGCTTCGCCCAGGGCGGCGCGGCGGATATGGCCGAGGATGCTGGCGGCGATATCCCGGTTGGTCTGGTCGCGCACGGCGCTGCGCAGCTTGGCTTCCGAGTAGCCATTGGCGTCGAGCAGTAGTTTCACTTCGCGCAGTTGTTCGCGGGTCAGGTCCCGTGGGCGGTTGACCACCACGGCCAGGGCGGCGGACTGGTTGATCTGTGCGCGGATAAAGTGGTTGAAGCTGTCCAGGTAGTCTTCCGGCCGCTTGTGGTCGCCGTAGCTCTGGGCGCGATCGCGGATCTCGTCTTCGTGTTCGGAGATGACCGGCAGGTTGTCGCTGCCCACCAGGGCCCGCACTTCAGTGAGCTGGTTGAGCAGGCCGCTGTGTTCGCGCAGGAAGTCGGCGGCCCGGCGTGGGCCGAGCTGGTGCAGGTGCTGGTGCAGGGATTTCGGTTCCACGCCCCAGAGCTGCTGCAGTTCATCGAGCTTGGCCTTGAGTGCTGGCCGGCTTTCGGCCTTGTGGTCGGCCTTGCGCAGGATGCGCATCAGTTTCTGGCTGAGCTGGCTGAGCACCACGTCGGCCTGGCTTTCGTCGGCCTGTTCGCCGGGGCTGTGCAGGGCCTTTTCCAGCTGCTGTGCGTCGCTGAGTTCGTCGACCAGTTGTTCCAGGGTGATATTCGGGTCGCGCACCAGCGGCTTCATGGTGTTCACATCCTGCAGGGCGGCATAGATGTCCACCGGGTCGTAGATGCGGAACACGGTCTTGCCGATGTCGTCGCAGCGGCGGGTGGCGCGGCCGATCATCTGTTCGTAGAGGATGCGCGAGCGCACCCGGCGCAGGAACACCAGGTGGCAGATGGGCGGCACGTCGATGCCGGTGGTGAGCAGGTCCACGGTGATGGCGATGCTCGGGTAGCGTTCGTTCTTGTAGCGGCGGATCAGTTGGTCGACCTTGTCGCTCTGGCCGGTGATTTTGGCCACGGCGGCCTGGTTGTAGTCGCCGTTGTAGAGTGCTTTGAAGGCGTCGTCGAGCAGCCGCTTGACCATGTCGGCGTGCAGGTCGGTGGCGCAGAAGATCAGGGCCTTCTCGTCGCCGAACGGGTCCAGTTCGTTAACCAGCTGTTCGCAGATGACCCGGTTGAAGTTTTCGTTGATCACGCGGCGGTTGAAGGCCTCGACATCAAAATTGAGTTCGTCTTCCAGCTCGGTGGTGTCGACTTCACCGGTCTGGGTGTTGATGACGCTGACCGGGGAGCCTTTCTCGAAACGGATCCCCTCCTGGGTGAGCAGGGTTTCATAGCGGATGGGGGGCTCGTGGTCGATCAGCCAGTCGTCCGCCACGGCTTCGCGGTAGGAGTAGGTGAAAACCGGTTTGCCGAAGATTTCTGTGGTGTGTCGGGCCGGGGTGGCGGTCAGGCCGATGCGCACGGCATCGAAGTAGTCGAGCACCCGGCGGTAGCTGGAGATGTACTGGCTGGCGTCGCGGGTGGCCAGTTCGCCTTCGGTCATGTCCTGGTCGAGGGTATAGCCGCGGTGGGCCTCGTCGATAATGATGCAGTCGAACTGATCAATTGGCGGCGGTTCGTCGCTCATAAACAGGCGCTTCACCATGGCCTGCACGGTGGCGACCTGGATGCGGGTTTCCGCAGCGGCTGCCATATCGCCCAGCTCGGCGACGTTATAAATCTTGCTCAGGGTCTGGTTCTGTTCCAGCGGTGCTTCGTTGAAGGCGTCGATGGCTTGCTGGCCCAGAGCGGTACGGTCTACCAGAAACAGGATGCGGTGGAAGCGCTCTGTTTTCAGAAAGCGGTACATCAGGCCGATGATGGTGCGGGTCTTGCCTGTGCCGGTGGCCATGGCCAGCAGGGCGCTGCGTACGCCGTGTGCCAGGGCGGTTTCCGTAGCAAGAATCGCTTGCTCCTGATAGCCGCGCAGCTTCAGGTAGCCGAAGGGTTCGTGCTTGAGCAGCTTGTCAGCGTTTTCCTGGTCGCGTTCCAGCAACTGGAGCAGGCCGCCAGGGGTATGGAAGTGGGGCAGGGCACGACGAGTGTTACTCGGACGGCGAACGTCACGGAACCATGTGCCGGACTGTTCCGCCAGCTGCGGCACGTAGGGCCTGCCGTTGCAGGAGTACACAAACGGCACTATGAAATGCCCCGTCTCTTCCGCAGGCCAGGCGATGGTGCGGCCAGCCAGCGTCCAGGCGCCCACCAGTGGCGGTTCGACCTTGAAGCCCTGGCTGTACCGCTCTGCCTGGATGATCTTGCCTGCGACGTTGGTGTTTTCTTTCTTGGCTTCGACTACCGCAATGGGGGTGAGGCCGGCGAACAGCACGTAATCGGCGCGGCCCTTGTTGCCATTGTGATCGGTCGGCCATTCGGCGATGGCGCGGTTGATGCCTTTCTCCGGGCGAGCACCTTTCTGCCAGGTCAGCTCCTGACTGTCCGCTTCCCAGCCCATTGTAACCAGCTGCTGGTCGATCAGGATGCGAGTCAGTTCCTCATTGAGCACCAGTGTATCGCTGGCGGCGCGAGTTTGGCGGGCCACGGTGCGGCGTTGCTCGCCAAGGGTTTGTTCGCCCTTGGTGCTGAGCTGTCGTTGCAGCGCCTGGATTTTCTGCTCGTAGGCCTGCTGTTGCTGCGCCAGGGCCTGCTCATGCTGACGGGCCTGTTCGGCCAGGGTCCGGGACTCCTCGTCCATGGCCAGCGCCAGCGCTTCGTATTCGGCCTTTTCCTGCTCGATAAGCTTGCTGAGTTGCTGGCTGCTGTCGAGCTCCAGATTGGCTTGCTGAAGCTCATGGCGCAGCTTCTCGATATCAGTATGCAGCTGCCGCAGCTGGGCGCTGGGGTCGGCGGGTGGCGCAAAGGGGCCGGACTTGAAGCTGGCCCCTGCCTTGCCGAAGGAGCGGTGGAACCAGATTGCCAATTCGCGGGCCAGCTTGAGCCCATCCATGGCTTCTCTGTGACGGGTGCGAAACTGGTGGGTGGCGCGGTTGCCCTCGACGCGCAGGGTATGGAACAGCTCCTTGATCTGCGGCTCCAGCCGCAATTCGCGGTTCAGCCGATACAGAAGGTCGGTCTGGCTGGTCTGTTGATCGAATTCGACACCGGCCTGGACGGCCAGATGTTGCGCCAGAGCCTCACCAAGCTGACGCAGTTTGATCAGGGTGGTGTTGGGGTCACTGGCAAAGGCTCGCTCGGCGGCACCGGCCAGCTCCACGAACAGCATGTCGTGCTCCGCCAGAAAGCCGAAATTGGATGATGCCGCGCCGGTGTGTCCTTCCACCCCTGTCTCCCCGTTTCGTTGCACCGCTAATTGTTTTTGAGCGACCTGTTGGACATACGGTGCAAGTCGGATGGTAAGTGGCTGGCATCGGCAGAACAACTCCGGCGTCATCCTGGCCGATGCGCCGCGATTCGGTAGTTGCATCATGTTGCGTGGTCAGCGGCGCGACCAGGAGAGTCGCCCCGGTCGGGGCGGGGCATCGGCTTGCAGCACGACGACAGGCCTCACCTTGCCCAACTTGCGACCCAGATCGGGATTCGGGCGTACCCGGATTTCGCCAAGGCGGGGTGCCACCAGCAAAGGTTTATATAAACGTTCCAAGGCGGCGATTTGCGCCGTTTATAGCTGCTCTAATAAACCTTGAGGGTCGCCCCGGTTTACTATAATCTGAATATCCGGCGATAATCGCCGTAATTTAAGAGATTTCCAAACTATGGCTGGTACTCCTCCTCGATCCGAATGGTTGGAAAAGGTGCATTTCGGTCAGTTTGTCACGCGCCAGTGGTTGCTGGGGCGGGGCGTGTCCCTGCATGCCCTGGATAACGCGCTGAAGTCGGGCAAGCTCGAGGCTTTGGCTCGGGGGGTGGTGGCTCGCCCGGGCGTTGCCATTACATGGGAAGCTGCAGTGGCATCGCTGGACCGGTTGTTGCCGGAGCCGGTTTATGTCGGCGGCCTGTCCGCGCTTGCCGAGGCAGGGCTTGGACACTACCTGGATGTCTCGGAGAGCCTGCATCTTTATTCTCCGGCGCGTGCGCCAGCCTGGCTGGGGAAATTGCCTTTGCAGACACGGTTTGTCTGGCACAACACTGCGAGATTGTGGGACATGCAGGCACTATTGGCCGCAGACAGCCTGCGCCGGCACAGCCTGTCGAAGAACACCGGATGGATGATGGCATCGCCGGAGCAGGCGTTCATGGAGGTGTTGTCGGGTGTGCCAAACGTGGTCAGCTTCGAGCATGCTGACAACCTCATGCAGGGGATGAGCGCCTTGTCCCCGCGCAGACTGGACGTCCTGCTCAGGGCAAGTCGTCATATTCAGGTCAAAAGGTTGTTCTTTTTCTTCGCAGACCGCTATGGCTATGCATGGCGAAAACGCCTTGATCCGGAGCATTACGATCTGGGCTCGGGAAAGCGCAGTATTGTTGCGGGAGGAAAGCTGGACAGGACCTATCTGATTACAGTCCCCAGGAGCTTCCATGGATCGGAATAGCCCTTATTACAAGCAGGTGAAACTTCTGGTACGAGTGCTACCTTTTGTTGCGGAGCATGAGTGTTTTGCATTAAAAGGCGGAACTGCCATAAACCTGTTTGTGCGAAACATGCCAAGACTGTCGGTAGATATCGACCTGGTTTATCTGCCTGATAATGATCGAGAAGCCGCTCTGCATGACATTGCGGCCACGCTGGATCGACTTGCAAGTAGCCTTGAAAAATCGCTTGCCGGGGCAAGGGTGACGAGAAGCTATCAGGACAAGGCGGACAGATTGTGTCTGGTGCTCGCGCAAGACGGGGTCACGATCAAGATAGAGCTTTCTCCTGTGCTGCGAGGGGTGGTTTACCCTCCGGAAGTCAGGCAAGTGGTGGAAGGGGTCGAGAGCGAGTTCGGCTATGCGGAGATCAAAGTCGTTGCACTGGAGGATCTCTACGCCGGCAAGCTGTGCGCCGCTTTTGACAGGCAGCACCCCCGTGATTTTTTTGATGTGCTGTTGCTGCTTGAAAATGAAGGCATTACCGACGGAATACGAAAAGCCTTTCTTGTCTATCTGGTAAGTCATCAGCGGCCCATGGAGGAATTACTGAAAACGCAATGGGCGTCGCTGGAGCCCTCTTTTGAGGCAGAATTCAAAGGTATGTCATCACTGGATGTCAGTGTTGACGATCTCTTTGCTGCTGCTCAGCGGGCGCAGGAGTCGCTGCTGTCAGACTTTACTGATGATGAACGGATGTTCCTTTGCAGCATATATGAGGCGCGCCCTGACTGGACGCTGCTTGGCGTAGATGGTGTGGAGGGGCTGCCGGCTGTGAAGTGGAAGCTTCATAATATAGCTAAGATGGGTGCTCCCAAACGAGAGGCATCCTTGAGCGCGCTCAAGCGCGTCCTGGCATTGAAGCCATCATGATGCGCACTCTCCCTTGTTTCGAGGTTCGCGCCTGACCCCTCGATTGCTGGTCAAACGTTCAGGAGTCGGATTGACCGTATAGCTCACCACAAGCGCCGGTTGTTGGCTGGGGTCATGGTGCCCCGGCATGGGTGCACTAGAATCCTCCGCATGTATCCCTTCTGTACAAAACAGGATCAACAGCATGATTGACCCCAAGGCTGCGGTGCCCAACCGCTTCATTCTGGAAAACCTGCCGGTGGCCTGGGCCATGGCCAGTGGCGGCCTGCGCTCGGTGCTGCCGCTGCCGAAGAAGACCGGGCTGGATACCACGCCGCTGGACGTCACCATGAAAGGCCCGTCGCCGGCGCTGCTGGCCACCTACGACAGCTGGAGCGGCCTGGACACCGGTCGTTTTGGCGGCACCCTGGCGCCGCACTTCGCGGCGGCGCGCATGGCCATGGGCATGATCTCGCGGCTGACGGCGCGGGCGCCGTATCCGCTTTTGAGCGTGCTGAACCAGGGTGTGAGCCTGCGCATCAACACACCCTTGCCGCGCACCGGCCCGTTCCAGCTGCACGGTGAGTTGCTGGACGCCAGCGATGATGGCTACCGGGCGCGTATCCACAGCCGTATCAGCATCGGGCCGAAGGATGCGCCGCAGGCGATGATCATCGATGCCTATGCGGCGGTGATGATCAAGTCGCGCCCGAAGGGCAGCAAGGAAAAGGCACCCGCAGAGCGGGATTTCGCCACCATTGGCCAGTGGCAGGCGGGGGCGAAGGAGGGCGTGACCTTCTTCAAGCTGACCGGGGATTTCAATCCGATTCATACCTTGCCGATCATGGCGAAGCGCACGCAGTTCAAGGGTTGCATCATGCATGGCTACGGCTGCTTCGCGCAGGTGTTCGAGACCATCCGTAATCAGGGCCACGACATTGCTGAAATCGATGTTCGCTTTATCCGGCCGTTGCCACTGCCGAGCCCGTTGCTGTCGATCCAGATGACGCAGACGAAAGACGACAAGGGCCGTTACGGCGTGCGTCTGATTGATGATGCGGGCAATACCTATCAGGCCGGTGATGTGTTGTTGCGAGGTGATGTATGAGCCAGTCCATATCGCGCCAGGCGAATACAACGCCTGAAGCACTGCAGCCCGTCATTGCTGCGGGGACGCGCACGCCCTTCCTGGACAGTGCCGGGCTGTATGCCGACATGATGAGCTACGAGCTTGGCGCCGAAGCCCTGCGGGGGCTGCTGGATCGCGCTGGTGTGCCAGCGGCGGATATCGAGCTGGTGATCATGGGTACAGTGTTGCACGAAGTGGAAACCACCAACGTCGCCCGCGAAGCGATGCTGGCGGCGGGCATGGCCAGCCGCACGCCGGCCTACACGGTGGCGATGGCCGGTATTTCGCCGAACGTGGGGGTGATGAACCTGTGCGACCAGATTCGTCTGGGTCGTCTCAAGCTGGGTATCGCCAGCGGCACGGAAAATTTTTCCGATGTGCCGGTGCGGCTGGGGCAGGGCATTCGCCGTGCCCTGATGAAGCTGCGCCAGCGCAAGGATTTCGGCGAGCGCATGAAGGTGCTGGGTGGCCTGCGGCTGCGGGATCTGGGGCTGGATATCCCCGATGGCAGCGACTACACCACCGGCATGACCATGGGCGTGTCCTGCGAGCGTATGGTGAAAGGCACGCCGGTTTCCCGCGAAGCCTGCGATGCCTATGCCGCAGAAAGTCATGCTCGCGCTGTAGGTGCTGCGCAGGCGGGCTATCTGGCCACCCAGATCACCCCTGTGACCAACAAGGCGGGCGCGACCGCCGAGGTGGACAACACCCCGCGCGCGGATGCCACGGCAGAGCGTTTGGGCAAGCTGGCGCCGATCTTTGATCGGGAAAACGGTGTTATCACCCCGGGCAATGCGTCGCGCTTTACCGATGGCGCTGGGGCGCTGCTGCTGGCCAGCCGCGAGGAAGCCACGCGTCGCGGCCTGAAGCCGTTGGCGATCTTGCGCGATTACTTGCTCACGGGGGTGGACACCCTTCAGGACGAAATGCTGCTCGGCCCGGCAATGGCGATCCCGCCACTGCTGGCGCGTAATGGTTTGACCTTCGCCGACGTCGGCGTGTGGGAAATCCATGAAGCCTTCGCTGCACAGATGCTGGTGAACATGGCCTGCATGGCCGATGCCGATTTCGTCCGTGCCCGCCATGGTGAGGGCATGCCCCACGGCGAGATCCCTCGCGAAGCGCTGAACACCTGGGGCGGTTCCCTGTCCCTGGGCAATCCTTTTGCCGCCACTGGCTGCCGCCTGCTGCTGACTGCGGCCCAGCGCCTCCAGCGGGAAGGCAAGCGCTTTGCGGTGGTCTCCACCTGCGCAGGCGGTGGCCTGGGCGCCGGCCTGCTGCTGGAAAACCCCGAGGTGGCCTGAGCCTGATGTCCGGGATGCAGGCAGTGCCCCGGATGCGGAAGCAGCGCATGGAAATATAACGTGGCCGATGGTAAACAAGGGAAGACAAATGGGGGCAGGGAGCCAGAACGGTCATGAAACACTATAGCAATGCCATCGCGGCAGCAGCGCTCTTGCTGGTGACAATGATGGCGGCTGCCTCGGAGCCGGGGCAGGATAATCCGCTGGTCAGTCGCTTCGCTGGCGCCATTATGCAGGGGTATATGGAGCGCGAGTATGACCAGGTCGTCGTGCCTGTCGGCCGACTCTCCGCCAATACCTACCATCGCCGTGACGGATGGGATCAGGAGGTGTTGCAGCCGCTGCAGAAGGTGCTTGAGGGGCGCGTGACCTGGATAACCTATGAGGCGCCGGAAAATCGCAGCACTCTGGAAATACTGCGCAATTATCAGGATGCGCTGTCGGCCGACGGTTTCGCCGTACGCTTCGAGTGCGCCGAGCAGGCAGGTTGTGGCCGCCAGATCGGCATGTACGTCAGAAACCAGGTGTACCCCGATGCGTACTGGCGCGATGTGCGTAACGCATTGCACCCCACCGTGCTGGTGCGGGGCGGCACCCGCGCCATGTTAGCCGAACGCGAAAATGAAACGGGGCGCACGCACGTCTTCTTGTATATCCAGGATCAGCAGGCCGCACCGGTCATCCATCAGGTGGTTGTGGAAGGGCAGCCCATGCAGGGCGGACAGGTGCAAACAGGTGTGCGCAGCGCGGATGAGCTTCAGGCCTCGTTGGCCGCCGACGGCCATGCGGTGGTAGATGGCATCTTCTTTGATCACGACAGCGCGGCGTTGCGACCGGAGTCTTCAGAAGCGTTGACGCAGATGGCGCGGCTGCTGGAAGCGAATCCTGATTTCGACGTGCTGGTGGTCGGGCATACCGACAATCAGGGCAGTTTCGACTACAACGCGGCGCTGTCGCAACGCCGCGCGTCGGCGGTGCGTCAGGCACTGATCAGGGATTTCGGGATTGCTGCAGGGCGTATGACGCCCAAGGGCGCGAGCTTCATGGCGCCCCGTGCCAGCAATGCCAGTGAGGCGGGGCGCGAACAGAACCGCCGGGTGGAGCTGGTGCTGCGATGAATGGCGCTGCCGATACGCTACGCGGGGGTCTGCTCGCAGGGCTGTTGGCCCTGAGTGGCTGCGGTGTGATTAGTGGTGCGGATGAGCAAATCGGTTTCTCACAGCCCCGTGAGCCCGATGCGGTCGAATTCCAGTTTCTTTATCTCGCCCGCCATCTTGATTCGCCCAAACCCTGCTATCTGATTCACCCGAAGAGCCTCACCCGGTCGGCGTTCAATGCGCAGGGTACTCGGGTGCGTTATGTCCGTAGTGGTTGCTTTCGCGATGTGGCGTTTCATACCGGAGATGCTGCCCTGTGCCAGCATGTCCGTTCAGTGAGTACGCTGTTCCTGTCTGGCGCCCGGCTCGATGCGGCGGCATGCCGGGACAGTGCAACGGGAAACGGGCGCGTGTCCAACAGCCTGAATGTGCCGGCCATCGTCGCGCTGGCGGGCTACACGGATGAGGAGGTCGACAGGTTTCTGGTGGCGCGGGAGCGCTTCCCTTCCGTGGCCGAGGCCGCCGAGGCGCGGCGTCAGGATGCCGCGCGCCATGAGTATGAAGTCAGGGATGTTTTGCTGCACTCCCGGGCGTTTTTCGAGCGCATCGATAGCTTGCCGGGATTTGCCGATGCGGATGACCGGGCAGCGATTGCAGCAGTGCCGTGGCAGCCACGCCGCTTCCCGGATTGACCAGCGTCTTCGGATGCGTCTCAGGTGCCGCAGAATGTCTGACACACCCGCTCTTCTGGCGCAGGGGGTGTCTTGTAAGCCGCTTTGTCCGGTCCGTCCTCGTAGGGTGATGCCAGCACGGCCAGCAACTGTCTGGCAGGTGCCAGATCCTGTCGCGTGCTGGCCGCCTCCAGGGCTTTTTCCACCTGATGGTTGCGCGGAATGATCGCCGGGTTGGTGTTGCGCATCAGGCACAGCGATGACGCGAGTGGTTTGGTGTTGCGTGCAAGGCGCGCCTGCCAGCGTTCATGCCAGCGGCGGAAATCCGCGCTGTCGTAGGGTGCCGTTTCGGGGCGGCTTTCGCTGATCAGATCGCGGAACGTATTGGTGTAATCTGCGGCTTGTGATTGCATCCACTTCAGCAGGTCTGTGGCCAGGGCTTCATCTTCCGGCTCTTCGCCGAACAGCCCCAGTTTCTTGCGCATCATCGCCAGCCATTTCTGTTCATAGCGTTGTGGGAACGACCGAATCAATGCGGTGGCCGGGCCCACGGCCTGCTCGGGATCATCGGCGATCAGCGGCAGCAGGGTTTCCGCGAAGCGCGCCAGGTTCCACTGAGTGATGGCGGGCTGGTTGGCGTAGGCATAGCGGCCCTGGCGGTCGATGGAGCTGAATACGGTTTCCGGGTGATAGCTGTCGAGGAAGGCACAGGGGCCATAATCGATGGTCTCGCCGGATAGCGTCACATTGTCGGTGTTGAGCACGCCATGAATGAAACCGACACGCATCCAGCCCACCACCAGATCAATCTGCTTTTCCATCACTGCCTCGATCAAGGCCAGCGCGGGTGTTTGTCCAGCCAAATTCGACTGGGCCAAATCTGACAAATATGAATAGTGCCGCGCAATCACGAAATCCACCAACGCCTGCAACAGCCCCTTGTCCTCACGACTGGCCGCAAACTGGAAGGTGCCAACGCGCACATGAGAGCTGGCGACGCGCGGCAGAATGGCGCCGGGCAACGCTGCTTCGCGGTAGACGGGCTCACCAGTGCTGACCACGGCCAGGCTGCGCGTCGTCGGGATGCCAAGCGCATGCATGGCTTCACTCATCAGATATTCGCGGAGCATCGGTCCCATGGCCGCCCGGCCATCGCCGCCACGTGAATAGGGCGTGCGCCCGGCGCCTTTTAACTGGATATCGTAAAGGCGACCGTCGGGCGCCACCTGCTCGCCCAACAGAATCGCGCGGCCATCGCCGAGCATATTGGGGTGACCGAACTGGTGCCCGGCGTAGGCCTGGGCGATGGGTGTGCTGTTCTCCGGCAGGCTATTGCCGGCGAGCAGTGCGGCACCGTCGGGGCTGTCCAGAGTGGCGCCGTTGAGCCCCAGCATGTCTGCCAGCGCATGATTGAACAGCATGATCTCCGGGGCCTTGACCGCAGTGGGCGCGCAGCCTGAAAACAGCGGCGCAGGCAGCAGGGCATAGCGGTTCTCGAGGCGAAAGCCGTACGGGTCAGCGGTGAGGGTCATGGTCGGGCTCCGGCAAGGGCAGGCGGTGCATCTCTGTCAGCACAAGGGTAACAGAGATGGCCGCGTCAGCCTGCTTCGGCCGCTTTTCTCGAGGACACAAGGCGCAGTACATCAAGGTAGCCGGGTGGTGCTGCCACGGCGCCACGCTCACGCAGCATGCGATGCATCAACGGCAGACGAAAATAAGGTACGGATGCCATGACATGATGCTCGATATGGTAATTGACGTTGAGCGGCGCCACGGTGGCACGGGCCAGCAGTCCGGCTCGGGTGGTCCGGGTATTCAGGAACATGTCCGGGCTGCGCTGCGTGCAGGCATGCTCGGCCATGGAGCGGATACGGACGAATACCGAGAAGGTGGTCATGTAGGCCAGTATCCAGACAAGGAACAGCCACGGGTGGCCAGCGGCCCAGAGTACGGCAAACAGGATGCCGTTGACGATCAGGGTGGGCGTCACGTTCCGTACCAGCATGGCGAGACGGCGCGGCAACGTCATGCCGTCTCTCGGCAATCGCTCCACATCGTTGGCCACCGTCCATTTGATATAGCCAGCGTCCATGAGAAAGCGGCCGATAAAAAATTTCACGCCGGTGATGCCCACGGCGTCACGCAGCAGCTTGCGTGCCAGGGACGCGCGGGTTGTCGGGAACGCCGCCACCAGGGACAGATCGCTGTCGATGTCCTGGCCGGTATGGGTGTGATGGATGATGTGATGGGCGCGATACTTGTGCAGGTCATTCCAGATGGGGCGTGCGCACACCCAGTCAGCGAAGACATGGTTCAGCCATTTGTGTTTGAACAGGGAGCCATGGGAGGCGTCATGCATCTGGATAGCCAGGCTCAGTTGTCGGCCGCCCAGTATGCACAGCGCCAGCAGAAACACCGGCACGAAAACGAGCAAAGACTGTGTGCTGGCCCAGGCCAGTGCAACGAAGCACAGGCCGATGGTCAGCCAGGTAAAACACACGGCAATAAAGCCCCGGATGTCAGAACGTGCGGTGAGCATTCTGATCTCGTCACGGGTGAATATCTCCGTGACTTTGCGCCGGGTGTCGCCCGGCAGGGTGGCGGGCGCTGTGTCATTCTGCGCTGGAATAGCGTTACTCATGGTGTGTCTCTGTGTGTCTCTCAAAAAAGATTCAGCCCTTGAACGTCGACAGGCCGAAGTCGCCGCACGGCTCATCGCGCTCGCGTACGGCCTGCTTGAATCCGGCTTCGGCAGCGCGTTGCTGGAATGCATAACCCTCCGGCGTGTGGCGGGTGATACCGTCAAATACCGTGCCCAGTATCTGGGTGGTATGCAGCCCCTGCTGCGTGACCGACTGATTCAGCAGCAGCTTCATCATCACCAGTTGATTGATGGGCATGCGGGCGATGCGTGCGAGCAGGATTTCAACGCGTTCATCCAGCAGCTCGGGCGGTGCAGATTCGATCGCCAACCCCCATTCCTGTGCTTCCTTGCCCGAGAGGCAGTCGCCGGTGAACAGCAGGCGTTTGGCCTTTTCCAGACCCAGACGGTGGAACCAGAGCGATGTGGTGGGGGAACCCCATACCCGCGCCGGTGGATACCCGATCTTGGCATCATCCGCGATCACCAGCAGGTCAGAGCACAACGCCATATCAGTACCGCCAGCGACGCAAAAGCCGTGCACCTTGCACACCACCGGCTTCTCGGAATGGAACAGGCTCATGAAGCCACGCATATTGCGGCTCATCATGGCGTAGTCGGTCATCGGGTCCCAGGCGCTGCCGGGCCGGTGATTTTCGCGTTGCACGTTCGGATCCAGCGGGGAGCCGGCAGGCCTGCCGGGATCGTCGTCGCCGAGCTGCATGTCCTGCGCACTCTCCACCAGGTCATAGCCGCCACAAAAGCCCGAGCCGTTGCCCGCCAGGGCAATCACATGTACCGCCGGGTCCAGGTTGGCGCGCTCCACACAGGCGGCCAGTTCGCGTGGCATGTCCAGGGTGATGCCATTCCCGCGCGCAGGGCGATTCAGTGTGATCCGGGCAATACGGCCTGTGACCTCGTAGGTCATGGTGTTCAGTGCATCCATCGTTGCCGCCCTGCAGTGTGACGTGATGCTTGAGTTTCATTCAATGTTACGCGAATTGTCAATAGTATTATTATGGAGTAACTTTTATGAAGTAACTTTGCAGTTGCCGAGGGGCGACACGCGAGACGCTGTTCGCATGGAGACCTCAAGGGGATAATGGCCGACCTGTGGCGGAGATGATGATGCAGCTCAACCCGAAAGATCTGATCCTGACACTGCTGCTGGCGGCAGAGGGCGACGAGTTGGAAGCGCGTGAGGCAGTGTCTGCCTGCGCATTGTTCGGTGTGCGCGCCAACAGCGTGCGTGTGGCGCTGGTTCGCTTGAATGCGGCGGGGCTGGTTGAGGCGGCCGGGCGCGGTAGCTACCGCCTCGGGCCCCAGGCGGTGGCGCTGGCCGGAGAGCTGGGCCTGTGGAAGCAGGCCGAAGCGCGCATCAGGCCCTGGCAGGGTGACTGGGCGATGGTCTATACCGGCGAACTGAAGCGCAGCGACAAGCCTGCCTTGGGTCGCCGCCTGCGTGCGCTGAATCTGGCGGGCTTCCAGGCACTGAGTCGGGATATCTACATCCGCCCCGATAATCTGGTGGAAAGCATGGCCGATTTGCGACAGCGCCTGCGGCGTTTGGGGCTGGATACCGAGGCCATGCTGTGGCGGGCGCAGGCTCTGGAGCCGTCCTGTGAGGAGCAGGCGCGTGCCCTCTGGGCGGGGATGGGATTGAATGCGCGATACCGCGATACCACCGAGAAAATTCGGCGGTGGCTGGAAAAAATGCCCGAGCTGGACATGGAGGAGGCTGCCCGCGAGTCGTTTCTTCTGGGCAATGCGGCAATCCGGCAGATGATCTATGATCCCCTGTTGCCTGAACCCCTGGTGGACGTCGTCGCACGTCGGGCCTGTCTGGATGCGGTGCACGAGATTGATCAGGTGGGCCATGCCATATGGCGGCGATTGAGAGAAACACAATTTCCCGCCGTGCCAGACAGGGCTGATACGGCATCGCTGCACTGAGATTCTGCTCCGTCTTGTCGAAATGCCTCGCTGTACGACGACCACAGGGTGTTCATTTCGAGCATGTTCAAGACAGGAGAATCCAGATGCCCCATATCATTCGTCTTCACCGTGTCTTCCAGGCGCCGCCCGAGCGTGTCTATCGCGCGTTTCTTGATCCGGAAGCCAAGGTCAAATGGCTGCCGCCGAATGGTTTTACCGGCAAGGTGCATCACATCGACGCCCGCGTGGGCGGCACCTACAAGATGTCCTTCACCAACTTCACCACCGGGCAGAGCCATATGTTCGGCGGCGAGTACATCGAGCTCACGCCCAATGAGCGTCTTCGGTACACCGATCAGTTTGATGACCCCAATCTGCCCGGCACGATCGAGGTGACGGTGCTGTTGAAGGAAGTGTCGATGGGCACCGAGCTGCATATCACTCAGGACGGCGTGCCAGATGTGATTCCGGCAGAAGCGTGTTATGTGGGTTGGCAGGAATCGTTGAACCAGTTGGCGAAGCTGGTCGAGCCGGAAATTCAGGAAGGGTAAATCACAGCGGTACGCTGAGAGAACATTTTATCGGGAGTAATCCGGCCAGCGCTATGCGCCGCCGGAGGACCCCGTCGTTACGCCATGACGCCATACTCGGCGCCGCTCAGCCACTGCTGGCCGAGAGTATTGGCGGTAATGCACTATCCAGTCGGTCTCGGGGCGGGCGGCCTTGCAGCACATCAATGATGTTGTCCGCAGCCCGGTGCTCGATCGCCAGACGGACGCTGTGCACCGCCGAACCCAGGTGAGGCGTGAACAGGGTATTGTGGGCTCGCAGTAGCGCTTCGGGGATATCGCGGGGGCGATTGTCCAGGGCCCAGTCCTCGCAATTGAACACATCTGCGGCGTAGCCACCGAGATGCCCGGCCTGCAACGCGGCAGCGATAGCCTGCTCATCCACCACCGAACCGCGTCCCACATTGATAATCAATTGCCCGGGCTTGCTGCGTGGCAATGTCCGGGCATTCAGCATGTGGATCGACGATGGCGTCAGTGGCGCGGCGAGGAACAGGATGTCGGTCTGCGCCTGGGCAATGTCCGCTGTCACGGATTCGATGCCCGGCAGTGTGATGCCGGGATCGACACCCAGCAGTCGTGCGCAACCAAACCCCTGCAAGCGCGCGAGTATGGCGCGGCCCACAGCGCCGAGGCCCACCACCGCTACCGTGGCGTTGTTCAGACCGG
This sequence comes from Alcanivorax sp., assembly GCA_022565695.1. Taxonomy (GTDB): domain Bacteria; phylum Pseudomonadota; class Gammaproteobacteria; order Pseudomonadales; family Alcanivoracaceae; genus Isoalcanivorax. The sequence goes on from JAIUME010000006.1 coordinate 94,221, forward strand.
TGCCATACAGCTGCGGGCGCCAACCCTTATACGGGCGACTGCGGATCAGATGATCGCCTTGCCGCATATGACGGCCGAGGCCGATACACAAACCAATGGCAAGTTCTGCAGTGGGTTCCGTCAGCAAATCGGGCACGATGCTCAGCCATACACCGGCTTCCTCGCAGGCTGCCACGTCATAGCTGTCATAGCCTTTCAGCGCGCAGGCAATGATTTTCAGACGAGGTGCGCCATCGAGGAACGGCATGTCCACCCGGTCCGTCATGAAGCCCATCATGGCGCTGGCATCGGCGGCACGTGCGCAGATTTCTGCGTAGGGCCAGGGCTCGACATCCATGTTCATATCCAGCTCACCGACGGCACGCAACCGGTCAGCGACTTCATCGTGCACACGATGTGTGATCAGTATTTTCGTGTTTTTCTGAGTCATGGTAATTAACGCAGCCTTTTTCTGAGTTTTGCGCCAATGCCGTCAACAATCACGACACAGGCCAGGATGGCCAGCAGGATGGCGGCGACTTCGTCGTACTTGATCAGGCGCAGTGCGGCCATCAATTCGAAGCCGATCCCCCCGGCGCCAACGATGCCGAGTACCGCTGAGGCGCGGAAATGGTATTCCCACCGATAGATGGTGATGTCCGCGAGCTGCGGCAGCACCTGTGGCATCACGGCATGGCTGATCACCTGAAAGCGGCTACCGCCTGCGGCGCTGGCGGCCTCCAGCGGCTTCGGATCAACATGTTCGATGGCTTCTGCATAGAACTTGGCCACCATACCAACCGAGTGCAGCGCCAGCGCCAGCACACCAGGCAGCGCACCGAAACCGACAGCCGCCACGAACAGAATGCCGAGGATGATTTCCGGCACGGAGCGCAGCGCGGCCAGCAGGGTGCGCGTGGAGTGATAGACCACGCCATTTGGTGTGGTGTTTGGCGCTGCGAGTAGCGCTAACGGCAGCGACAGCAGCACAGCCAGAGCCGTACCAGCGATGGACATGGCCAGCGTATCGAGCAGCGGTTTCATCCAGTGCCGCCAGCGACCGAAATCAGGCGGCACCATTTCGGACGCCAGCTGGGCGATGGCTGGCCCGCCCTCGACAAAGCGCGTCATGTCGAAGAAGCCGGTGATGGCGAGCGAGGCGATACAGATCATCACCACCACGCCGACCAGCCGCAGCTGCCTGCCGCCCTGGCGGCGGGCAGCAAGCAGGATGTCGTCGTAACGGGCAGACGTACTCATCACATACGGCCCAGATCGAGATCCAGCACCTTGGCGGTGTCGCGCAGGATGTCGTAAGCGCTGTCATCCGTTGCGGCAAAGCCCTCGACGCGGAAGGCACTCAGGACTTCTTCGTCTTCCATATTCAGGAAGGCGTCACGGATCGCCTGTTTCAGTTCCGCATTCAGGTCGCCTTGCATGACGATCGGATAGTTGGGGATCGGTGCGGTCAGTTCGAGCTCTACCAGCCGGTCTGCATCGATGGTGCCGCGCTCGATCAGCACATCGTAGATGGCTTTTGACAGTGCGCCCGCCGGAATCTGCCCAGCCTGCACCGCACGTGCCACCGCATCATGGGTGCCGAGATGCACCGGGCGATAATCGCTTTCGCCGTCCAGGCCGGCGTTGCGCAGCAGATGCGCGCGCGGCGCCAGATGGCTGGAGGTAGAAGCCTGGTCACCAAAACCGAAGGAGGTGCCGCGGATGTCCTCCAGGGTTTTTACCGGGCTGTCGACGCCCGCGATCAACACGGAATTGTAGGTCGGCGAGCCCCGCTCAATACCGACGGCAAACGCCTCGATGTCCGGCGCGCGCGACTTGGCCAGCACGTAAGAGAAGGGACCGAAGTAGGCGACTTCGATGCGGCCAAAGCGCATGGCTTCGATCATGGATGAGTAGTCAGTGGTGACGATAATTTCGATTTGCTTGCCCAGGGTCTTTTCGAGATAGGCCTTGAGCGGCTGCGCGTTCTGAATCAGGGTCGAGGCATTCTCGTCCGGCAACAACGCCACACGCAGACGCGAGGGATCTTTACCGTCGGCAACAGTCATGCCGGAAACAGTCAGCAGTATGGCGGTCAATGCCGCCGCAAACAGAGTGCGAATCATGGTTCAGTGCTCCAGTGCAGGTACGGATGAAGGACGGGTTTTGGCCCGGGCGGGGGAAGCCGCGGCGGGCTGTTGATACAGGCTGTCAGCTTGTTGATTAGTCAGTGCGTCGGGCGTGCCATCGAACACGACATCGCCGGCTTTCAGCCCGACGATGCGGTCAGCAAAACGTCGTGCGAAGGCGACCTGATGCAAACTGATGATGGCGGTGAGGCCATCTTTCTTGCAGATATCGTGAATCAGCGTTAGTAGCTGTTCGGCGGTGGCCGGGTCCAGGCTGGCGACCGGCTCATCGGCGAGCAGCACCGTGGGTTGCTGGATCAGCGCCCGGGCCACGCCGACACGCTGTTGCTGGCCGCCAGAAAGCTGGTCAGCCCGCTGCAGGGCGCGATCCAGCAGGCCAACACGTTCGATGGCCGCCAGCGCCATGTCTTTCTCTTCCCGGGTGACCGGCCACAGCGAGCGCAAGCTGCCGTGGTAACCGATGCGCCCCATCAGCACATTCTGCAGCACCGTCAGGCGGCCGATCAGATGGTGCTGTTGGAAGATCATGCCGGTGCGCCGGCGGTGCGCACGTAGGGTGGCGCGGCTGACACGGCCCGCCTCGCTGCCACACACCACGCGCCCCAGCCCCTCGGCATGAATCTCGCCGTGGCTCGGCAGAGCCAGTCCATTCAATGAGCGTAGCAACGTTGACTTGCCTGCCCCCGAAGCGCCCAGCAGCACGATCACGTCGCCCTGGGTAAAGGTCAGGCTTTGCGGCTGCAGCCCGACGACGCCATTGGGATAGGTGACACCCAACGCGCGGGTTTCCAGAGCAATACGGACCGGGGCCTGCCCGGATAAGGGCGCTGGCGCGTCGTTCGCGGGCAGCGGCTGGGTGGCGTGCTGTGACATGGGCACCTCGTCGGATCATTCATCTGATGTCCGCGCAGTATCGATGCCCATCGTGACGGCGGTATTAATAAAACCGACATGTAAGATGATCAATCTATAGGTCCAGTCTATAGGCCCACTCTACGGAGGCGACTATGCATGGATCATCCACCGCTGAGCTGAAGGCGTTCGAGGCCACAGCCCGCACCGGCAGCATGTCAGCGGCCGCGCGCCTGCTGGGCCTGCGTCAGCCCACCGTATCCGCGCACCTGGCGAGCCTGGAGCAGCGCTATGGCGTGGAACTTTTTCATCGCAAAGGGCGGGGTGTAGAGCTGAGCGAATTCGGGCGCTTGCTCCACGAGGTCACTGCGCGTTTGTATCAGGCCGAGGAGCAGGCACGGTTGTTACTGCTGAGCGCCAAGTGCCAATACCAGGGGCATCTGCACATCGGTGCGGTGGGGCCTTACAACATCTTGCCGTTGATCAAGCGCTTCCGCGCGCAGTACAGCAATATTCGCGTTTCTGTGGCACTGGGCGATTCGCGTCAGATAACCCAGCGCGTGCTCGCCCATCAGGATGATATCGGGCTGGTGCTGCATTCTGTGGATGATCCTGCCGTGCACTGCGTGCCGTATCGGCGTCAGAAGCTGGTGGTGTTCGCCCCGGTGTCGCATCCGCTGGCGCAACGCACAGGGCTGCGGCTTGCTGATCTGTCGGGTCAGGAGTTCGTGCTTCGAGAAGATGGCTCACGCACGCGTACGGTATTCGCGGCAGGGCTCGCTGCTGCCGACATCAGTGTGCGCACGTCTGTTGAAATGGGCAGCCGCGAGGCGGTGCGTGAAGCTGTAGCGCAAGGCCTGGGGCTGGGTGTGGTGGCGCACACTGCGTTTGTGCCGGATGCCCGTCTGGCATTGCTGGATATCCAGGACATGCAGCTGTATACCCATGCGCATCTGATTTGTCTGCAAGAACGGCTGGGCGCTTCCCTGATCAACCGGTTCTTTGATGAAGTGGCTGGTGCGACGTAATGCGGTTTCTCTGCTGTCTGTTATGCTGCCAGAGCAGGGTGTGTCGCCAGAAGGTAATCATTGGCACACCATTCATTGGCACAGGGAGTCTATCGCTATGAATACGCAGCAAATTATTGGTGTTCTGCTACTGGTCGGCGGTGTGGTACTGCTGTATTTCGGTTATCAGGCCTCTCAGAGCCTGGGCGAGCAAGTGTTTGAGACATTCGCAGGCCGCTTTACGGATGAAACAACCTGGTATCTGGTTGGTGGTGCTGCCGCTGCGCTGGGTGGTCTGGTCATGATTCTTGCGGGGCGGGGCAGTCGCTCTTGATGGGGTGCTCTTTGATTGGGGCTTCTTTGTAAAAGAGCGCGAAGATATGCGCTGCCGTATAGACCTGCTGCCGTGGGAGGTCCACTGTCTGTCGTAGCCAATGCGCAGTTCGAGTTGGTTTTGATAGTTAATCATGCTGGGAGTACGGTATGAACAAGGACCAGATCAAGGGCACTGCCAAACAGGTTGAAGGCAAAGTCAAAGAACAGGCTGGCAAGGTGCTGGATGACAAGACAATGGAAGTCAAAGGGAAATTGAAAAACCAGGAAGGGAAAATCCAGAGCGCTTACGGCGACGCGAAAAAAGATCTGAAGAAGTAAAGACGCAGAGTCATCGCGAAGCGCGAGAACAGGCACAAGTATCAAGGCCGGGTGGGCGTTATTGCCTGTCCGGCTTTTTGGTACGTTTCGTTATCGGCCCCGGGGTGTGAGCCGCCATAGCCTGAGACGTTTATCACACTCGGCCTGTGGCAGACGAGCGCCCCTGTCCAGCATGGTTTGCAGCGCTATGGCCAGATCCTCCCCGTCAAGAACCTTCTCCGCAAATAGCTGATCCAGAATCCAGATAACGCCCCGAACCTCAACGCCATGTATCTGGCATGCGGCGCGGACTGCCTTGTCGCCCGTCAGCAGTGTCCACTTGTTGGAGGCTGCCAAGTGGAAGCACGACAGGTCCGCCAGGGAAGTATTGCCAAGCTCAACTCTCAGGTGTGTGAGCTCAATAATGCTGTCGGCCCCCAATGACTCAACCCGCAAGCCAAGCTCTATCAAGCTATTTGGTTGCGGGGCCCTTAGCTCTCGATAAACAAAGTCAGTGACAACGAACTCATAGGGCAATTGAAAAGCCGCCGAGAGGATGTTGGCCCGATGCAGATCAATCCAGATGTTGGTATCAGAAACCAGTATTTTTATCGGCATCCTTGCCCTCGCTATACTGATTTGCCAGCAGACTTTCCACGTCGGAGAGAGAGACCTGTAGTAGCTCCGCTGCGCGTGATGGCGTTACCAAGTCCTCAGCCAGCGCATGATAGGCCAGATGCTCCATGCGGTAAGCGGTCTCGGTAGCAACTACGCCTGGCTCTTTTCTGGCTATTCCGCGTGCGTTCATCATTCGGCAGAATCCGGTGTAATAAGAGTGCGAAATAACCCCGAGATCCACCAGACGGCGTACGATCGCTTGAATCGAAAGGCCCCATTCTTTCTTGGCAAGGATGAGTTCATTCAGAACCAGCCGGCTTCTGCTTCCGCCGAAGGTACTTATCACCTGCTCGCCGGGGAAAAGGAAGGCGCTAGCAAAACGGTGGCAGAGATACTCCTCCTCTTTGGTGTCTTCCAACTCGTCCGGGATGTCCATCACCAGATGGCCCAGCTCATGGGCAAGATTGAAACGCTGCCGATCTCCCGGCCGCTCCGAGTTGCTCACGATGACCGCATCTTCCCCGCCATTTACCAGAGCGCAGAGCCCATCAAACTTCTCATGCGCGGCAAAACTGATCACCTTGATGTCATGATCTTCCAACACTTCGGTCAAGTTGGAGATGGGGTTGGTGCCCAGCTTCCAATCATCCCGAAGGATATTAGCGGCAACCTCGGCTTCGTCCCGGTTTGACGCCTTATATTTGTTTTGCCACTGGCAAAACTGACTGCCCAGGCGCTCTTGCGGGAAGCAGGCTTCAATGGCCAGGTAGCGCTCCAGCTGCTCCCGAACCTTCTCCTTGATGGCGTTCTCTTCCTTCTTTCGAAGGCTGGAATGCTTGCGGAAATCCACGCTGCCGAGGTCGACCGTATCGCTACGGAAGAAGTACTCCGGCTCCACCCCGAAAACCTCGGCCAGACGGATCAGGCGGGTGGAGTTGGGGGTGTCCTTGCCTTTTTCGTACTTTGAGAGAGCCTGCTTGGTGATGTCGCCAAGCTCGTCGGCAACCTCCTGGAGGGAAAGTCCCTTGAGCACGCGGGCGCGACGAATACGCTCGTTCAGCATGGCGAACTCCTTTGCTTTTGTTATGCGGGTTGACATTTTGAAGTTTTATTTGATTTTTGTCAACTCCTTCAGGAGTAGGAATCGCGCATGCCCGTTCCAGCCTGTTTACGGTATGGCTCCATTTCGCAGCGGTCGGATAGAGCAGTCGAGAAGATAAAGCTGAGATATCAATATCAGGACCGTGTGGCCTTAATGGGCTATCCGGTTTTTTCTGATGAGTTCTGGCGCTGTGCGGGGCGAGGAGTGACTTGCAGCAGGGAGCTGGAATTTGGTGGGCCCACCTGGACTCGAACCAGGGACCAAGGGATTATGAGTCCCCTGCTCTAACCAACTGAGCTATAGGCCCGGAAAGCTGAAACTTGGAAAAGCTGCGTTAATGCTTTGTTATCTTGCTGATGCCTTGAACGCGCCAGCCGCTGAATAATGCAGCGGCTGGCGGTGTCTTTCAAGTGTTTCAATTATTTAATCAGCTGTCGCCATCGAGGAAGCTGCGCAGATGTTCGCTGCGCGACGGGTGGCGCAGTTTGCGCAGGGCCTTGGCTTCGATCTGACGAATCCGCTCCCGGGTCACGTCGAACTGTTTGCCGACTTCTTCCAGAGTGTGGTCCGTGTTCATGTCGATGCCGAAACGCATGCGTAGCACTTTCGCTTCGCGGGCGGTCAGGTTGGCCAGGACTTCGCGGGTGGCTTCTTCCAGGCCCAGCATGGTGGCGGAGTCCACCGGGGATTCGATGTTGCCGTCCTCGATGAAGTCGCCCAGGCTGGAATCCTCATCGTCGCCGATGGGGGTTTCCATGGAGATGGGCTCTTTGGCGATCTTGAGCACCTTGCGCACCTTGTCTTCCGGCATTTCCAGGCGTACGCCCAGTTCTTCCGGGGTCGGTTCGCGGCCCATTTCCTGCAGCATCTGGCGCTGTACCCGGTTGATCTTGTTGATGGTCTCGATCATGTGTACCGGGATACGGATGGTGCGCGCCTGGTCGGCGATGGAGCGGGTAATGGCCTGACGAATCCACCAGGTGGCGTAGGTGGAGAATTTGTAGCCACGGCGATATTCGAACTTGTCCACGGCTTTCATCAGGCCGATGTTGCCTTCCTGAATCAGATCGAGGAACTGCAGGCCGCGGTTGGTGTATTTCTTGGCGATGGAAATTACCAGACGCAGGTTGGCCTCGACCATTTCTTTCTTGGCGCGGCGCGCCTTGGCTTCGCCGATGGACACGCGGCGGTTGATTTCCTTGATGTCGGCCACTGGCACGCCAGCGGCTTCTTCGATCTGCAGCACGCGTTTCTGGGCGCGAACGATATCGCCTTTGACGGCGTTGAAGCGTTCGTTGTCCAGCTTCACTTTCTTGCTGCGGGTCTGCTTGTCGGCCCAGTCGATGTTGGTTTCATTGCCCGGGAACGACTTGATGAATTCCTTGCGGTCCATGCCGCCGCGACGGATGGCCAGGGCCATGATTTCGCGCTCGTGGCGGCGGATCACGTCCAGGGTCATGCGCACCTGGCGCAGCAGTTCTTCATAGATGCGGGGCACCAGTTTGAAGATGGTGAACTGCTCGGCCAGCTGTTCCATATGCTTGGCGGTGGTGGCGTGGTCGCGGCCGTTGCGCTTCAGGGAGCGCTGGGTCTTTTCCCACTGGGCGCGCAGGGCGTTGAAACGCTCAGCGGCCAGCACCGGGTCCAGGCTGCCATCGTCCTCGTCATCATCATCGTCGTCGCTGTCGTCTTCTTCAGCGTCGTCTTTCTTGTCTTTCTCGTCCTTGCGATTGGCGAACTGCGGCTCTGCCGGGGCAGAGGGCGCGGCGGCGCCGTCATCGTTGGGGTCGAGATAGCCGGCGATGATGTCGGAAATGCGGCGCTCTTCGGCAGTCACGCGGTCGAACTCGGCGAGAACGATTTCCACGGTGCCGGGCCAGTAGGCCATGGCGTGCAGCACTTCGCGGATGCCTTCCTCGATGCGCTTGGCGATTTCAATTTCGCCTTCGCGGGTCAGCAGTTCCACGGTGCCCATTTCGCGCATGTACATGCGCACCGGGTCGGTAGTACGGCCCGGCTCGGATTCCACGGAAGCCAGTACTGCGGCGGCTTCCTCGGCGGCAATTTCATCCGGGCTGTCGGTGTTCTCATCCATCATCAGCTGTTCAGCGTCAGATGCTTTCTCGACCACGGGAATACCCATGTCGTTGATCATCTGGATGATGTCTTCCACCTGATCGGTGTCAGTGATCGAATCCGGCAGGTGGTCGTTCACCTCAGCATAGGTCAGGTAACCCTGCTCTTTGCCCAAAGCGATCAGCTGCTTCAGCTGTGACTGCTGCTGCTCTTTCTGCGATGTCATGTCGCGGCCCGTGGTTGGATTGCCAAACGGCGGATTATACTGGAAGCCCGTGTTTATTCCTACACGCAGGCCGCTGAAAGACGGCGCTGGCGTGGCTGCAGACGCTGTGGAAGCGCTGCCTCGCGCAATGTGAAAACGGCGTCATCAGGTGCCTGAGGCAGGCAGAAACGTGCTCTGATGTAAGCAGATATCGGGCCGATACGGCGGATTTCAAGGTGTCTGGTCTGGCGGTCGGTCAGCCCATGGGGGCCTGGTCCAGCGGCGCGGACAGGCTCATGCGCGCGGTGCTCAGGGCCCGGGTCAGTTCGGAGAGGCGCCGGGCGTCAGGTTTCGTCTGCGCGACTTCCCGGGCGATGGCGGCCTCCAGGCGGCGCACTTCCAGTTGCTGAATGGCATCGTGCCAGTAGCGCCGGGTGGTGTTCTCGTCCATGGGCGCGCGCAGGGTCTCGCGCAGCAGGCGGGCCAGTGCCTCACCCTGTTCCAGGGCCATCAGGCTGCCCATCAGGGCGGCCGGGGGCTGGTCGGGATTGTCCCGCACCAGGGCGCTGACCTGGAACAGCAGATCGAGCTGTGGCAGCTCCAGCTCTTCCACGCCCTCTGGCAGGGGCTTCTCGCGGATCAGTGCCGGGGTGTTGAGCAGCATCAGGGTCATGCGCTCGCCGAGGCTCAGGGCGCTGCCCCGGGGGCGCTGGGCCGGTGCCCGTGGGGCAGGTCGGGATTGCCTGTCCGTGCCGGCGCGCGGCGGCGGCGTGCGTTGGCCTGCCGGTGAATCATAGGCATCAGGAGGGGGCGCATCGCCAGGTGGATAGCTCTGGTCTGCATACTGACCCGGGTAGTCGTCATAACCGTGGGCATAGGCTTCCGGTGGCGGGCCGGGGGGCGTGTTGTGGGACGAGTTATGTTGCCCCGATGATGCTTCACGACGCGTGCTGTCGCCGGCCGTCGGGCGCGGCGCAGGGGCCGGGGTCAGCCGTTCCAGCTCTTCTTCGGTGAGCCGGGTGCGGTCGGCCAGTTCGCGGCGCAGCAGGCTGCGGTAAAAATCCCCGCGCACTTTCTGGATATAGGGCAGGGCGAGGCGAGCCAGGCGGGCGCGGCCATCCACGGTGCGCACATCCAGCCCTTCTTCCAGGTGCCGGAACAGGAACTCGGACAGGCTGGGGGCCTCGGCGGCCATGGCCAGCAGGGCTTCGCGGCCCTGGGTGCGTACCAGGGTGTCCGGGTCTTCGCCGTCGGGCAGGAACAGGAAGCGCGCCTGCTTGCCGTCTTCCAGGGTGGCCAGGGCGGATTCCAGGGCGCGCCAGGCGGCGTTGCGGCCGGCGTTGTCGCCGTCGAAGCAGAACACCACTTCATCCACTTGCCGGAACAGCTTCTGGGCATGGTCTTCGGTGGTGGCGGTGCCGAGGGTGGCGACGGCATTGTCGATGCCGTGCTGGGCCAGGGCGATGACGTCCATGTAGCCCTCCACCACGAACAGCTGCGGGGACTTGTCGCGGCTCTGGCGCCATTCCCACAGGCCGTAGAGTTCGCGGCCCTTGTGGAAGACCGGTGTTTCCGGGGAGTTCAGGTATTTGGGTTTGCCGTCGCCGAGCAGGCGCCCGCCGAAGCCGATGGTGCGGCCACGGGTGTCGCGGATCGGGAACATGATGCGGTCGCGGAATTTGTCATAGGTGCGGCCGGTATCCTCGCGGCGCACCAGCAGGCCCGCTTCCAGGGCCAGGTCCAGCCCCGCCTGATCCAGGGACAGGCTGGACATCAGATTATCAAAGCCCGGTGGGGCGAAGCCCAGGCCGAAACGTGCCGCGACCGTGCCGCTCAGGCCACGGCCCTTGAGGTAGGTCACCGCGCTCTGGCGTTCCGGGGCGCTCTTGAGCTGTTGACGGTAGTAGCGGTCAGCGCGGGACAGCAGATCAAGCACACGCTGGACATGGTCCTTGCGCGCGACGTCCTGGGCGGTCTCCGGGCGCTCCTGGGGCACTTCCACGCCGGCCTTGTCAGCCAGCTGTTTGACGGCCTCCGGGAAGCTCAGGTGCTCATACTCCATCAGGAAGCCCACGGCGTTGCCCTTGGCGCCACAGCCGAAGCAGTAGTAGAACTGCTTGTCCGGGGCCACGGTAAACGAGGGGGTCTTTTCGTTATGAAACGGGCAGCAGGCACTGTAGTTGCGGCCGGTCTTTTTCAGGGGCACGCGGGCATCGATCAGTTCCACCAGATCAGTGCGGGCGAGCAGGTCCTGAACAAAAGAATCGGGGATGCGTGACATGGGTGCCGTATCTGTTGTGGTTGCGTGTGGCCGAGTGGATCAGCTGCTGGCGCTATCGCGATCTGTTGCGGGCCGGCAGGTTCAGGCACGAGTGTAGCGTGCACAGCGCAATGCGCCCAGCACGGATAGCCAGCAAGGCCATACAGCAAGATATGTAGCGGACAATGAACGTCAGGACATCAGGGGTGCCGCAGGCGCGGCCGGAACATACGGGCGAAACAGGGGGAGACTTACTGCAGTCGGGCGCGGATCTTGCCGCTGACGGCGCCCATGTCGGCGCGGCCCTGCAATTGCGGCTTCAGCAGGCCCATGACCTTGCCCATGTCCTGCATGCCAGCGGCGCCGCTGTCGGCAATGGCCTGGGTGATCAGGGTCTCGATCTCGTCATCCGAGAGTGGCTGCGGCATGAATTCCCGCAGCACCTCGATCTCTGCCAGCTCGATGTCGGCCAGTTCCTGACGGCCCGCGTCGGTGTATTGGCGGGCGGCGTCCTGACGCTGTTTGAGCTGCTTGTCGAAAATGGCGAGCACGCGGCTGTCATCCAGCTCGATGCGCTCGTCCACTTCCACCTGCTTGAGCGCAGCCAGCACCATGCGGATAGTGCCCAGACGGACACTGTCTCTGGCTCGCATGGCATCTTTCATGGCGTCCGTAAGACGGGCCTTGATGGCGCTCATGGCAGGAATCCGGCAGGGATCAGTACAGACGCTTGCGGATCAGCTGCTCGCGGGACACCTTCTTCAGGTGGCGCTTGACGGCGGCCGCACGCTTGCGCTTGCGTTCCTGGGTGGGCTTCTCGTAGAACTCGCGGCGACGCACTTCGGCCAGGATGCCGGCCTTCTCGCAGGAGCGCTTGAAGCGGCGCAGTGCCACGTCAAACGGTTCGCCTTCCTTTACTCGTACTTGCGGCATGCACAATCACCTTTGTATAGCGGGGCGCGTGGGCGACCCGTTTAAGTAGTCAATCATGCCCGAAGCGGCCTGGATCAGGTCTGCGGGGCAAAGAGCGCGGCATTCTACCGGAGCCGGAGGGATTTGCAAAGGTACGTTTCATCCGTCAGACGCGGTGATCGGGCGCGCCGCTGGCGCCGCCCGGGCTGCCGCTTTATCATCCGCTCGCCATTTTCGGAGGTTCCATGCGCGTTCTGGGTATCGAAACCAGCTGTGACGAGACCGGCATTGCCCTGTATGACACGGATCGGGGCCTGCTGGCGGAAGCGCTGTACAGTCAGGTGAGCATGCATGCCGAGTATGGCGGCGTGGTGCCCGAGCTCGCCAGCCGCGACCATATCCGCCGCTTGCTGCCGCTGTTGCAGCAGGTGCTGGATGAGGCGGGCTGCACGGCGCAGCAGATTGATGCCATCGCCTATACCGCCGGCCCGGGGCTGGCGGGGGCATTGCTGGTCGGCGCGGCCACGGCCCAGTCGCTGGCCTTCGCCTGGGACATTCCGGCACTGCCGGTACACCATATGGAGGGCCACTTGCTGGCCCCCCTGCTGGAGGACAATCCGCCGGCCTTTCCGTTTGTGGCGCTGCTGGTCAGTGGGGGCCACACCATGCTGCTGGATGCCCGTGCCCTGGGGGATTACCACCTGCTCGGGGAATCCCTGGATGATGCCGCCGGGGAGGCGTTCGACAAGGCCGCCAAGATGATGGGCCTGGGGTACCCCGGTGGGCCACGCATCAGCGCGCTGGCGCAGCAGGGCGACCCGGCCCGCTTCACCTTTCCGCGGCCGATGACCGATCGCCCGGGGCTGGATATGAGTTTCTCCGGCCTGAAGACCTATTGCCTCAACACCATCGCCGCCTGCGGCGGCAAGGACGCGCTCACGGAACAGGATCGTGCGGACATTGCCCTGGCGTTCGAGACGGCGGTGGTGGAAACCCTGGTGATCAAATGTCGCCGGGCGATGCAGGAGACAGGGCATAGCACGTTGGTTATGGCCGGTGGGGTCAGCGCCAATACCCACCTGCGGGCGCGGTTGAATGAGGCGTTGGGCAAGCAGGGTGTGCGGGTGTGTTATCCCCGGCATGACTTGTGTACGGATAATGGCGCGATGATCGCCTACGCTGGCGCGCTGCGCCTGCTGGCGGGTGAGCGGCACGAGGGGTTGGGGATCAGTGTGCGGGCGCGGTGGCCGTTGATGGAGTTGGCGCCGATTGGGGGGTGATGGATTTGGGGGAGTGATGCGAGGAGGGATGTGAGGAGCGATTTGGGCGTGATGGGGGGGCATGGTGCGCTTCGCTTTGCTCAGCACACCCTACGTCTGGTGCACCCTCCGCGCTTGACGTCCGCCCCCGTAGGGTGTGCTGAGCAAAGCGAAGCGCACCATCACTCCCGGCTACCACCCAACTTGCTTATCTTTCCCACCGGCCTCACCGCTTCCGAAACCCCAACTCCTTCCCACTCACCAGATTCCGAATATTACTGTGATGCCGCGCCAACAACATGGCCGTAAGCAGCAACATCGGCCAGAAGGCCGCCGGCAACCACATATGAATCGCCACCGGCATGGCAATGAATGCCAGCATCGACGCGATGGACGACACGCGGAACACGCCGAACACCATTAACCACACCGCCCCGGTGACCAGCCCGGCAGGCCAGTGCAGGGCAAAAACCAGGCCGAAGGCCGTGGCCACGCCCTTGCCGCCGCGCAGCTGGAAAAACGCCGGGAACAGGTGGCCCAGGAAGGCGCAGAAGCCGGCCAGTGCTGCGACGGTCATGCTCTGGTTCAGCAGCACGGCAGCCAGCACCGGCAGCACACCCTTGAGGACATCCCCGGCCAGGGTCATGGCTGCCGCCGGCTTGCCAGCGATGCGCAGCACATTGGTGGCGCCCGGGTTACTGGAGCCTTCCGTGCGCGGGTCCGGATAGCCGAGGGCCTTGCAGATGAGGATGGCGCTGGAGACGGAGCCGAGCAGGTAGCCGCCGAGACAGAGCAGCAGTATCAGCCACCAGGCTTCCTGTAATGTGCTGAAATCCACAGGTTATAATCCTCATCCATTGATTGAAGCAGGTGTCCGTGACGCCCCGTTCTCCCGCGTCGCAGTATAACAAGGCCGCGTGAAGTGTGGATGACATCCGTCGCCAGTAGCGGGCGGGCCGGGGTGTATCCTTGACCAAAACGCATTACCCTTGCGCATCCGGCGGCATAGCGGTGGCAGGCTGGTGTGCAAGATTCGCACGATTGCATGGGGATTGGAAATGGACATCGTCTATATACGTGATCTGAAAGTGGACACGGTGATCGGTATCTTCGACTGGGAACGCCGCATTCGCCAGACCGTCAGCCTGGACCTGGAAATGGCCGCTGACATTCGTCGTGCCGCCGCCACGGACAGCATTGAGGACACGCTGGATTACAAATCGGTGGGCAAGCGCCTCATTGCGTTTATCCAGGCCGCCGAGTTCCAGCTGGTGGAAACCTTGTGCGAACGCTGTGCCGAAATCGTGCTGACGGAATTCGACGTGCCCTGGTGCCGTCTGCGGGTCTCCAAGCCCGGTGCGTTGCGCGGGTCCCAGGACGTGGGTGTGATTATTGAGCGAGGTGAACGTCCCTGATGCTGGTTTACCTGAGTCTCGGGTCGAATATCGACCGTGAGCATAATATCCGTTCCGGTCTGGATGCATTGGCGGCCGGTTTCGGCACGGTGCAGATCAGCCCGGTGTACGAAAGTGAGGCTGTGGGGTTTGAGGGTGAAGCGTTCCTCAACCTGGTGGCCTGCATCGAGACGACGTTGCCGGTGGGCACTCTGGCGGAACGGTTGCGGGACATTGAAGCGGCCCACGGCCGGGTACGCGGGCAGAAGAAATTTTCCAGCCGGACGCTGGATATTGATGTGCTGACCTACGGGGATGCGGTGGGCGTGATTGATGGCGTCGAGTTGCCCCGGGATGAAATACTCAAACATGCTTTTGTGCTGCAGCCGCTGGCGGATCTGGCACCGGATGAACGCCATCCGGTGCTGGGCAAGCGTTATGCCGCGTTACTGGCGGAGAAGGATTTTTCCCGTCAGGTGTTGTGGCAAATCACCTTTCCCTGGCCTCTCTGACAAAGCGCTTTGCTGGCGGTCAGCCGCCATGGAAGGACAGCGATCGGCCACCGTCTACCGCAAGAATCTGCCCCGTGACATACGGGGCATCCAGCGCCAGCCAGGCGACGGCGCCGGCGATATCATCCGGTTGGCCGCAGCGGCCCATGGCGGTGGCGTTGAGAATGTCCGCCTGATTTCCCTGGCCGCCTTCCGGCCACAAGATAGGGCCCGGTGACACGCCATTGATGCGCACCTCTGGCCCCAGTTCCCGCGCCATGCTGCGGGTCAGGCTGGCCAGCGCCGCTTTCGCCATGCAGTAAATGCTGTGTTGCGCCAGGGGTTTCTCGGCATACACATCGACCAGGTTGACGACGCTGCCGCCATGTTTGCGCAGTGTGGTTTCCAGTGCCTGGATCAACAGAAACGGCGCGCGCAGGTTGCTGTGCATCAGCGCATCCCAGTCATCGTCGCTGGCCTGGCTCAACGGGGTCGGGTAAAAGCTGGAGGCGTTGTTGACCAGTACATCAATACCGCCCCACTGGGCCAGCGCCTGCCGGGCCAGATCGCGCACTGCATCCGGGTCATTCAGGTTGGCCACCAGCACCCGCGCGGAATCCGGTTGCAGGCGGTTCAATTCCTCCGCCAGTTCTTCCGCTTCCACGGTGCTGCGCCGGCAATGGATGATGATGTTCAGGCCACGCTTGTGCAGCGTGCGGGCAATCTCTGCGCCGATGCGGCGCGCAGCGCCGGTGACTAATGCGACTTTTGCCATGCTGACTGATACTCCCTGATCGCCTTGATACGGGCCTGCTCGATGGCGTCGCCCAGTGCCTTGCCGGTCTTGCCGCTGTGGCGCACCGCGTCAATATCCACATCGCTGGCGGCGGCAGCCGCCCCCGTCAGAAACGTGCGTTGGGGGTAGGGCTGTTGTGCCAGCCCTTCCCGTCCCCGGGCATCGGCCTCACACGCGGCAAGGAACAGCGGGAAGCGTTCCGGGCGGCGCAGAATGTCGAATGCGCGCAACAGTTTCCATATTGTTGCGGGGCGCAGCGTCAAGGCGCGATGGGCATGGGTATGCCATGTTGCCGTCAACTCGCCCAGCGCACGGAACTCGGTCGGCACCCGCAGGCGCTCGGCCAGCGCACTGACCAGCCGGGCGCCACGCACTTCATGGGCAATGTGCTGCGGCCAGTCGGCCGGCGAGGTGCTCGCCTTGCCCAGATCATGCACCAGCACCGCAAACCGGGCGACCACCGGCAAGCCCATCTCGGCAGCCACCCGCAGCGCAAGATACTGATGCGTGAGCGTGTCGACTTCCGGATGATGGGCCGCGGGTTGCGGCACCCCGCGCAGGGCGGCCAGCTCCGGGAACAGCGCCGCCAATGCGCCGCAGGCCTCCAGCACCTGAAAATAGACCTGGGGGTCCTGTTCTGTCAGTGCCTTTTCTGTTTCTTTCCAGATACGTTCGGGGGCCAGTGTGGTCAGTTCGCCGGATTCGGACAGCTGGCGCATCAGGGCCAGCGTCTCGTCAGCGATGGTAAAGCCCAGCCAGTGGTAGCGGGCGGCGAAGCGGGCGACCCGCAATACCCGCAGCGGATCCTCGGCGAAGGCCGGTGACACATGGCGCAGCCGCCGGGCCTTGAGGTCTTCGAGACCGCCATGAGGATCGACAAGCGGGCCGCCGCGCTGGCGGGCCATGGCATTGATGGTGAGGTCCCGGCGTATCAGGTCGTCTTCCAGGGTGACGTCGGGCGAGGCGTTGAAGGCAAAGCCATGATAGCCGGTGCCGGACTTGCGTTCGGTGCGGGCGAGGGCATATTCCTCTTTGCTCTGCGGGTGCAGGAATACCGGAAAATCGCGACCCACAGGGGTGTAGCCCAGCCCATGAAGCTGTTCCGGTGTCGCGCCCACAACCACCCAGTCCCGCTCTTTGATCGGCAGGCCGAGCAGGTCGTCGCGGACGGCTCCGCCGACCAGGTACACAGCAAAATCTGTCATGGCGTCTTGCGCTTCATTGCCCGGATACGCATCATGTTCGCATGATGACGCTAACCGATACATCACTTAACGCAAAGGCTGCTGAAGCAACAGCTCCCGAAGCAACAGCACCGTACGCTGCACTGCAGCCGTCCGCGGTGGTGCTGCCTGTGGCCAAGCCGGTGATGTGCCTGCGAGCACGCGTATGGCGTACGCGCCAGATGCTGCAGGGTGACGGTTGACAGATTCTCTGATTACCGAAAAGCCGCAGTGTCGTCCTGACCCTGCGGCTTTTTTCGTTTTACCGGGGCAGGTTTTTACAAGGAAACTACCATGTCTACCGGTCTCGCTTATCTGACCGTGGTGCTCGTCTGGGCCACCACGCCACTGGCCATCAACTGGAGCGCTGAAGCCGGCGCGCCGATCGGCAGTGTCTGGCTGCGTATGCTGCTGGCCACATTGCTCGGCATGATGCTGCTGCGTGCGCTGGGCGGCCGCATGCGCTGGCACCGTGACGCGTTGCGCAGCTATGGGGCGGCGGTGCCAGGTGTGTTTGGTGCCATGAGCCTGTCCTATGCGGCATCGTTGCATGTGCCGTCCGGCCTGATCTCGGTGATGTTCGGGCTGGCGCCGCTGATTTCCGGGATGATGATGCAGATGCTGCCGGGCAGCGTGCGGCTGCGCTTCTGGCACTGGGTGGGTTGCGGGCTCGGCGTGCTGGGGCTGCTGGTGATATTCAGTGATGCGCTGGTGCCGGGCAGTACCGCCCTGCGCGGGGTGCTGATGCTGCTGGGCGCGGTGATCTGTTTCTGTGGTAGCGGCATTGCCGTGCAGCGTGTGGCCGCCGGGCTGCCGCCATTGAATCAGACGCTGGGTGCGCTGACGCTGAGCCTGCCGTTGTATGGCGTGCTGTGGCTGATCAGCGGTGAGCCATTGGCGGTGCCCCTGACACCACGGGGTATGGCGGCGGTGATCTACCTGGCCCTGTTTGGCTCGTTGCTGGGATTCCTGTGCTACTTTCTGATTCTGTCCCGGCTCAGTGCGGCGACCGTGGCGCTGGTGACACTGATCACACCGGTGCTGGCGCTGACGCTGGGCATGCTGCTCAACAACGAACAGCCCGGGCCGGCGTTGTTTGTCGGGGCAGGGCTGATTCTGGTGGCGCTCGGCGCATACCTGTTCGCTGACCGGGGAATGCGTGCGCGCAAAGCGCCAGAGCCAGGCCAGGCCGGGGCACATGTTGCGACACATGTTGCGACAAGAGCATCGTACCGAAGCGATCAATCCGTTGATTGATTTGGCCATTGTTGCCTGCCGGAGAGCATGTTGTAGTGATGCGCTTTCCGGTCAGGTGCCAATTCAGGAGCGCACATCATGAAAACCCGTATCACCGAGTTGCTCGGTATCCGTTATCCCATTGTCCAGGGTGGCATGCAGAATGTGGGCTACGCAGAATTGGCCGCCGCCGTATCCAATGCCGGCGCGTTGGGCATCATCACTGCACTGACGCAACCGACGCCCGAAGATCTGGACAAGGAAATTCGTCGCTGCAAGGAAATGACCGACAAGCCTTTTGGCGTCAACCTGACGATTCTGCCGACCATCAAGCCGGTGCCTTACGAAGAGTATGCGCGGGTGATCTGCGAATCCGGGGTCAAGGTCGTGGAAACAGCGGGCCGCAATCCGGAACCGTTCATGCCCTACTTCAAGGACTATGACGTCAAGGTGGTGCACAAGTGCACATCAGTGCGGCATGCACTGAAAGCCGAGAAAGTGGGCGTGTCGGCGGTGAGTGTGGATGGCTTCGAATGTGCCGGCCACCCGGGTGAGGATGACATTCCCAATCTGGTACTGCTGCCGGCAGCGGCCGCCAAGCTGACCATTCCGATGCTGGCTTCCGGTGGTATCGGCACGGGCGCGCAAATGGCGGCCTGTCTGGCGCTGGGTGCCGACGGTATCAACATGGGCACGCGTTTCATGGCAACGCTGGAAGCGCCGATTCATGACAAGATCAAGCAGGCGGTGGTGGCGGCGTCGGAACTGGATACAGCGCTGATTTTCCGGCCCCTGAAAAACACCGCCCGCGTGTACAAGAACAAGGTGGCTGTGTCGGTCAACGAGATCGAGCGCGAGCAGGGCGCGGGCATGGAGTTCGAGCTGATCCGTGACATGGTGGCTGGTGCCAAGGGTAAAGTGGCGCTCACCGATGGTGACGTTGATTACGGCATCTGGACCGCCGGCATGGTGCAGGGGCTGATCCACAGCATCCCCAGCTGCGAAGATCTGGTGCAGGAAATCATCAACGAATGTGAGGCCGTGATTCGTCAGCGGCTGAACGGTTTCCTGGCCGGATAACGGATCAGGTTTCAGGGCTCTCAGTGATCAGGGCTGAGGCTCTTCAGTGGCCGCGGGGATGGACAGACGTTCCACCACGCGGCCCTGATCAACACTTTCCAGATGCACATCAAACTGCCACAGCCGATGCAGGTGCCGCAGCACGTCTGCGGCCTTGTCCCGGGCCAACGGACGGCGGTCCTGACGCACATGCTGCAACGTCAGTGACCGGTCACCGCGCACAGCGGCTTCATAGACCTGAATATTGGGTTCGTGGATGCTGAGATTGTATTGCTCGGACAGCATCTGCCGTACCTGCTGATAGCCGCGTTCGTTGTGAATGGCGCGGATCTCCAGATTGGCCTCCTCGTCATCATCCAGCACGGCAAACAGCTTCAGGTCGCGTATCACGCTGGGTGACAGGAACTGCTGAATGAAGCTTTCATCCTTGAAACTTTGCATGGCGAATTTCAGCGTGCCCAGCCAATCGCTGCCGGCAATATCAGGGAACCAGATGCGATCCTCTTCCGTCGGATGTTCGCAGATACGGCGCAGATCCCGAAACATGGCGAAGCCCAGTGCATAAGGGTTGATGCCGCTGTACTGGGGGCTGTCGAACGGCGGCTGGTAGACCACCTGGGCATGGCTCTGCAGGAACTCCAGCATAAAGCCTTCAGTCACCAGGCCTTCGTCATACATCTCGTGCAGCAGCGTGTAATGCCAGAAGGTGGCCCAGCCCTCATTCATCACCTTGGTCTGACGTTGCGGGTAGAAATACTGCGCCATCTTGCGCACGATACGCACGATCTCGCGCTGCCATGGCTCCAGCAGCGGGGCATTTTTCTCGATGAAGTACAGCAGATTTTCCTGCGGCTCGGACGGGTAACGTTGCGTTGACTTGCGCCGCTTGATGTCGGGCTGCATGGCGGGGAAGGTCTTCCACAGCTCTGACACCTGTTTCTGCAGCGACTCCTCTCTCTCCTGTTGGCGATTGCGCTCGGTCTCGGCGGATACCGGATTGGGCCGTTTGTAGCGATCGACGCCGTAATTCATCAGCGCATGGCAGGAGTCGAGTATCTGCTCCACGGCCTCAACGCCATGACGTTCCTCGCACTCGGCGATGTAATGCCGGGCAAACACCAGGTAATCGATGATGGCCGAGGCGTCTGTCCAGGTGCGGAACAGATAATTGCCCTTGAAGAACGAATTGTGGCCGTAGCAGGCATGGGCAATCACCAGTGCCTGCATCGGCATGGTGTTTTCTTCCATCAGATAGGCAATGCAGGGGCTGGAGTTGATCACGATTTCATAGGCCAGGCCCATCTGGCCACGCCGATACAGATTTTCTACCTCAACGAACTGCTTGCCGAAGGACCAGTGGTTGTAGCCTACCGGCATGCCGACGGACGAGTAGGCGTCCATCATCTGCTCTGAAGAAATGACCTCGATCTGATTGGGGAAGGTGTCCAGGCCGAAACGATCATGGGCGATGCGCGCAATCTCCCGATCGTACAGGGCGATAAGGTCGAAGTTCCACTCCGAGGTTTCGGAGAGCGGCGCTTTGCGAGCTGGTCGAGCGGTATCATGATCGGCCATGGGTTAGTGCTCCTCCAGTCGTTGCCGGAAAAGCTCGCGGAAGACAGGGTAGATGTCACCGGGGCCATCAATCTGTTGCAATGCAAATACTTTGGGCATGCTTTGCTGCAGCTGCTTGTAGCTCTCCCACAGTGCCTGATGCCGGCGTGGCATGATTTCCACGTAGGAGAAATACTGCATTTTCGGCAGAAGTTCTTCCAGCAGGATTTTTGTGCAGGCAGGTGAGTCATCGTTCCAGTTGTCGCCATCCGACGCCTGGGCCGCATAGATGTTCCAGCGGTCTTCGGGATAGCGTTCGCGGATGATGTCCGCTGTCAGTCTCAGTGCGCTGGAGACGATGGTGCCGCCGGTTTCCCGAGAGTAAAAGAACTCCTCCTCATCCACTTCCTTTGCACTGGTGTGGTGCCGCACAAAAACCACTTCGGTGTGTTGATAGTTGCGTTGCAGAAAAAGATAGAGCAACAGGAAGAAACGCTTGGCCAGTTCCTTCATCTCCTGGCTCATGGAGCCTGAGACATCCATGATGCAGAACATCACGGCGCGTGTCATGGGGACGGGTTGGCGTACCGTATGGTTGTAGCGCAAATCCACGGTATCAAGATAGGGAATGCCCTTGATACGGCGCTCCAGGCGCTCGATCTGTTCCTTCAACTCTCCCAGTCGTGCCTGGCGCGTAATGGATTGCTCCTCATTCAGCAGCTTGTCGTACTCTGCCTGAAGATCGCGCAGGCGTCGGCGCGCCGCAGCCGAGAGCGCGCGGCGGCGCATGGAGGCCTGGCGCATGGAGCGCACAATATTGATCTTGGAGGGGTTTCCCTGGCTGACAATGCCGCCGTGTACGATGCGGGAATGGGTGTCGCCTTGCAGTTGGCGCTTGACCAGATTGGGCAGGGCCAGGCCTTCGAACAGGAAGTTGAGAAATTCACCCGGGTCCAGCTCGAAGGCAAAATCATCCATGCCGTCGCCCTGGTTGCTTGCCTTGTCACCGCCGTCACCACCGCCACTGCCGGGTGGGCGAGCAATGGTGTCGCCCTGCTGGAACTCCCGATTACCGGGATGCACGATGGTGCGCCGACCTCCGGCGCCATGGTGGAACTGCGGCTCGTTGAGGTTCTTGCGGGGAATGATGATGCGTTCACCACGCTCCATGTCGCGAATGGAGCGCTGGTTGACAGCATCGTCTACGGCATCGCGGATATGCTCACGGTAGCGCTTGAGGAAGCGCTGCCGGTTGATGGTGCTTTTGTTCTTGCCGTTGAGTCTGCGGTCGACAATGAAGCTCATGTCGCACTCCTGATACCAGCCCGATCTATTGCGCCTTGCGCACGCGCAGATACCATTCTGACAGCAATCTCACCTGTTTCTCTGTATAGCCTCGATCCATCATGCGCTGAACAAAATCGCCATGTTTCTTCTGGTCGTCCTTCGAGCCCTTGGCATTGAAGGAAATCACCGGCAGCAGATCCTCCGTATTGGAGAACATCTTTTTCTCGATGACATTGCGCAGCTTCTGGTAGCTGGACCAGGTGGGGTTACGGCCTTCGTTGTTGGCGCGTGCGCGCAGCACGAAGTTGACCACCTCGTTGCGGAAGTCCTTGGGATTGGAGATGCCTGCCGGTTTTTCGATCTTCTCCAGCTCTTCGTTGAGCGACTGCCGGTCGAATATCTCGCCGGTATCCGGGTCACGGAATTCCTGATCCTGAATCCAGAAGTCGGCATAGGTGACGTAGCGGTCGAATATGTTCTGCCCATACTCGGAGTAAGACTCAAGGTAGGCGGTCTGGATTTCCTTGCCGATGAATTCGACATAGCGTGGCACCAGGAATTCCTTGATGTAGCGACGTAGCTGCTCCTGCCGTTCCTGGGCAAACTGCTCCTGCTCTATCTGCTGTTCAAGCACATGCATCAGATGGACGGGGTTGGCCGCCACCTCGCCATGATCAAAGTTGAACACCCGGGACAGGATCTTGAAGGCAAAGCGTGTGGAGATGCCGCTCATGCCCTCGTCAACGCCCGCGTTGTCGCGGTACTCCTGCAGGGATTTTGCTTTCGGGTCCACGTCCTTGAGATTGTCACCGTTGTAGATGCGCATCTTGGAGTAGATGCTCGAATTCTCCGGCTCCTTGAGGCGCGTCAACACGGAAAACTGCGCCAGCATTTCCAGCGTGTCAGGGGCGCACTGGGCATCACGCAAGCTGCTGTTGAAGAGCAGCTTTTCGTAGATCTTGACCTCCTCGTCGAAGCGCAGGCAGTAGGGCACCTTGACAATAAAGACACGGTCTATGAAAGCTTCGTTGTTCTTGTTGTTACGGAAGGTCTGCCACTCTGCTTCGTTGGAGTGGGCGAGGACGATGCCCTCGTAAGGGATGGCGCCCATATGTTCGGTGCCGTTGTAGTTGCCTTCCTGGGTTGCTGTCAGCAAGGGATGCAGCACCTTGATGGGCGCCTTGAACATCTCGACGAATTCCAGCAGGCCCTGATTGGCGCGACACAGGCCGCCGGAGAAGCTGTAAGCGTCCGGGTCGTTCTGGGCGAAATCCTCGAGTTTGCGGATGTCGACCTTGCCGACCAGTGCGGAGATATCCTGGTTGTTCTCGTCGCCGGGTTCCGTCTTGGCCAGTGCCACCTGATCCAGGATCGATGGATACAGTTTGACGACGCGGAACTGCGACAGGTCGCCGCCGCTTTCATGCAGTCGTTTGACGGCCCAGGGCGACATGATGGTGCGCACATAGCGGCGTGGTATGCCGTACTCTTCTTCCAGTATCGGACCATCTTCTTCGGCGTCGAACAGCGCCAGGGGCGATTCGTAGACTGGCGATCCCTTGATGGCATAGAACGGCACCCGCTGCATCAGCGCCTTGAGCTTTTCTGCGAGGGAGGATTTGCCGCCGCCTACAGGGCCCAGCAGGTACAGAATCTGCTTTTTCTCTTCCAGGCCCTGAGCGGCATGGCGGAAGTAGGACACGATGTTCTCGATCGCATCCTCCATGCCATAAAAATCGCTGAACGCCGGATAACGGCGAATCATCTTGTTGGAAAATATGCGTGACAGGCGCGGGTCTTTTGATGTGTCGATCAGTTCGGGCTCGCCGATAGCCATAAGCATGCGCTCAGAGGCTGTGGCGTAACAGGCCGGGTCAGACTTGCAGAGCTGCAGGTACTCCTCAAGCGAGTACTCTTCATGCTGTGTGGCTTCATAGCGGGTTTGATAGTGGCTGATGATACTCATGCCTGGACTCCCTCACTCACTGCTTGCCGGCAATGTCTGGACCGGTGGTTACATGGATAGATTCCCGTGCCTGTTTACGAATGCATGTTGTGGATGCATGTGATGAATACATATTGTGAACGCTTTCGAGTCTGTATCTAGAATGGACACGAAGCGCTGCGAAAGTCAAAAAAATAATGACGCAGGTTTTCGTGAAAGTGACGCTTCGGGTGCAAGGGCAGAGGTGGTGCTTCTGTGTCAGGAAGAGGTGATGACGGAGAGGTAAGAGGAGAGGTAAACAGTGTGTGAAATTGCCGCCCTCAAAGGCGGCAATCGCGGCAGAAGCGGCGGTTATCCTCAAGGCGCAGTGCGGTCAGTGACCCGCCCCAGACACAGCCGGTATCCAGTGCCTCCAGATTAGCACCCTGAACCTGCCCGGCCAGCGCCGCCCAGTGCCCGAAAAGTATCCGTACATCGGTTGCCCGACGGTGAGGGTGCTGGAACCACGGCATGAACCCTGGCGGCGGCTCATCCGCTTCACCTTTGGTACTCAGTTCCAGTGCGCCCGCTTCGTCCACGAAACGCATGCGCGTGAGGTGGTTGGTGATCACGCGCAGGCGGGTCATGCCGGTGAGCTGATCATCCCAGCTGGCGGGCGTGTTGCCGTACATGGCATGGAAGAACTCATCGGCATTGTCGCCTGAGATGACGGCGGCCACCTCAGCAGCCCGCGCCAGTGTTTCATCAGCGCTCCACAGGGGCGGTATACCCGCGTGCACCAGGATGGCGCCGAAGGCGGGCAGGTCTACCGCCAGGGGCTGGTGGCGCAGCCAGTCCAGCAGGGTGTCGCAGTCGTCTGCCGCCAGTATCTCGGCGAGATCGCGCTCTTTGGGGCGCACCCTGGCCGCACCGGCAGCCAGTGCCAGCAGGTGGAGATCATGGTTGCCCAGTACGCACGTGATGTTGTCGCGCAGGGCGTAGATCCGGCGCAGTGTGCCGAGGGAGTCCTCGCCCCGGCTGACCAGATCGCCGGCCAGCAGCAGGTGATCCCGGGCGGGGTCAAAGGCAATGTCTGCCAGCAGGGCGTTGAACGCCCCCAGGCAGCCCTGGATGTCACCTATCGCATACGTGCTCATCTGTCAGTGCAGGGCGTGGGGTGGTGCTAGCGTGAATACGGGGATGTTGGCGTCAAAACAGGTGCCATCTTCGGCCAGCATCTGGTAACTCCCGCGCATGCTGCCTACGCTGGTTTCCAGAACGGCGCCGCTGCTGTAGGAGAATTCCTGGCCCGGTGCCAGCCGCGGCTGTTCGCCGATGACGCCCTCGCCATGGACTTCCTGAACCCGCTCCTCGCCATCGGTGATGACCCAGTGACGTGTCAGCAGGCGCGCAGACACCTCACCTTCATTGCGGATGGTGACGTGATAGGCATAGACCCAGCGGTGGATGTCGGAGTCGCTCTGCTCGGCAAGAAACTCCGTCTCCACCTCGACATTGATGCGGTAGCGGGAATCTTCAGTGACATGCGTCATGGTGCAGTTTCCTGAGATGGTGAGCCCTCCGGCGGCGGAGCGGCATTGGCCAGGCTGACAAAGTCGGCCAGGGACAGTTGATCTGGCCGCAAACCCGGATCCACACCTGCGGCCTCGATGTCCGCCATCGTCATGAGTGATTTTAGCCCATTTCGGATTGCCTTGCGTCGTTGCGTGAAGACCTGGTTCACCAGCCCGGCAAAAAAGCGGTAGTCCTTCGCCGGGTGCGGCAGTGTGGCATGAGGGGTCAGGCGCACAATGGCGGAATCCACACGCGGTGGCGGGCTGAAGGCCTCCGGCGGCACGGTGAACAGGAAGTCGGTGTCGCAGTGGTACTGGATCATCACGCTCAGGCGGCCCCAGTCACTGGTGCCGGGGCTGGCCACCAGCCGGTCCACCATCTCTTTCTGCAGCATGAAGTGCATGTCCCGGATCACATCCATCTGGCTGATCAGGTGGAACATCAACGGGGTGGAGATGTTGTAGGGCAGGTTGCCCACCACGCGCAGCGGTTTGTCGTCGGTGGCCAGGGTGCGGAAGTCGAAGCGCAGGGCGTCGGCAGCGTGCACAGTCAGCCGCTCCGGGGCAATCTGGCGCTCCAGCAGGCGGATCAGGTCACGGTCCAGTTCCACGGCATGGAGGTGGTCGACAGCGTCCAGCAAGGGCCGCGTCAGCGCACCCTGACCCGGGCCGATTTCCACCATGCGATCATCCCGTGCGGGCGCAATGCTGCGGACCAGACGGTGGATCAGGTTGGTATCGGTGAGAAAGTGCTGGCCAAAGCGCTTGCGCGCCTGATGTCGGGCCATGAGAGCTCCGTACCGGAAGACAGGGGGCGGCAGTGTAGCGCGAGTGGCGCCCGTGAGCCACGGGCTGCGTCAGGCGAGCGTCAGCGCCAGACGCGTGGCGGCGATCAGGCTGCCCGGGTCGGCCTTGCCGGTACCGGCGAGGTCAAAGGCGGTGCCGTGGTCCACGGAGGTACGCACGAAGGGCAGGCCGAGGGTGATGTTCACGGCTTCACCGAACCCGGCATATTTCAGCACTGGCAGCCCCTGGTCGTGGTACATCGCCAGTACCGCGTCATGCCCGGCCAGATGGCGCGGGGTAAAGGCAGTATCGGCGGGTAGCGGGCCGGTAAGCTGCATGCCCCGGGCCCGGAGCACGCCGAGCACGGGCTCGATCACCTCGATTTCTTCCCGTCCGAGATGCCCGCTTTCACCGGCATGGGGATTCAGGCCCAGCACCAGTATGCGGGGAGCCGGGATGCCGAAGTGCTGGCGCAGATCCAGGTCCAGAATTTCCAGCGTTCGGGTTAGTGAGGCGCTGCGGATCGCGTCGGGTACATCCCGCAAGGGCAGGTGAGTAGTCGCCAGGGCGACGCGCAGATCGCCCGCCACCAGCATCATCACGACTCGCTTGGTATTGCTGTGTTCAGCGAGATATTCGGTGTGGCCAGTGAAGAAGGGATCGACACCGTCGCAGATCACGGATTTGGCCAGTGGGGCGGTCACCATGCCGGCGAAGGTGCCTGCCATGCAGCCCTGCAGTGCCCGATCAAGCAGCGCCAATGTGCCCCGGGCGGTCGCCGGATCAGGCTTGCCGGGCACCACGGCGGCGCCTGCCGGGCTGTGCCACACGGCCAGGCCCGCGTCCGGCAGTGCCTGCCCGGGCTGCCAGTCGTGCAGCGTCAGTGACAGCCCCAGCAGGGCGGCACGCTCCCGGAGTACCTGGCGGTCTCCGAGCGCCACCAGCGGCGTGCCGGCCAGGTGCTCCGGCAGGCGCAATACGATATCCGGGCCGATGCCGGCCGGATCGCCGCAGGTGATGGCCAGCGGCAGGGTGGCCATATCAGATCCGCACGTCCACGTAGGCTTCGGTGCGGGTTTCCCGCAGCCACTGCTGCAGCTCTTCTTCGAAGCGCCGCTGGTGCAGGGCCTGGCGTGCTCGCAAACGACGGAACTCGGCACTCATGTCAGCAGTGCGTTGTTCATCGACGCGCAGGAAGTGCCAGCCGAACTCGGTCTGGAATACGGGGGACAGCTCACCGATGGCCGCATTGCGGAAGGTGTTCTCGAATTCACCCACCATTTCCCCCGGGGAGACCCAGCCCAGATCCCCGCCGTTGCGGGCGCTGCCGGGATCATCGGAATGCTCACGGGCGACGGTGGCAAAATCTTCACCGCTATCAACGCGCTGGTGCAACTGCACGATCAGGCGCTCGGCCTGGCTTTCACTGCGTACCGCGCTGGTGCGTACCAGAACATGCCGTACACGGTGCTGCTGAACGATCTGCGTCGCGCCACCCCGGCGGTCGACCAGCAGCAGGATGTGATAGCCGTTGCCGGCGCGTATCGGATCTGAAATCTCGCCGGGCTGCATGTCTATGGCGCGCTCGGAGAACAGGGTCGGCAACTGGGCGGCTTCACGCCAGCCCAGATCGCCACCTTCCAGTGCCTGGGGGCCATCCGAATAGCTCACCGCCATTTCATGGAAGCTGTCGCCGGCACGAATGCGGTTCACCAGCGCTTCGGCACGCTCGCGCGCCTCGTCCACTTCGTTGGGCGAGGCGCCATCAGGCAGCCCGATCAGGATATGCCCGAGACGGAACTCGGATTCGAACAGCTGGCGGCCCATTTCCGATTCCAGGAAGCGATCCACTTCACGGTCGGTGATCCGCACGCGGCGGCCCACCTGGCGCTGGTGCAGCTGATTGATGACCATTTCGCTGCGAATCTGCTCGCGGAAGTCCGCCCAGTTGTAGCCGTCTTCCCGCAGTGCCGCGACAAACTCGTCCAGGGTCATGCCGTTCTGGCGGGCAACCCCGGTGAGGGTCTGGTTCAGCGAGCTGTCATCCACCCGGATGCCGCCGCGCTCGGCCATGTCCAGCTGCAGCTTCTCCATCACCATGCGCTCCAGCACCTGGGGCCGCAGTATGTTGCGTGGAGGCAACTGCTGGCCTTCAGACATGAACTGCCGTGCCAGGTCATCCACGCGCTGGTCGAGCTCGCTTTCCATGATCACGTTGTCGTTGACCACCGCGGCAATGCGGTCCAGCACCTGAAGCGCCTGAGGCACGCCAGGAATGACCAGAGCCGCCAGCAGCGCCATGCGCAGGGCGGGTTTAATAATTCGTACCATACTGTCTCCCATAGCCCGGAATGGACCGTTCCAGCAAGCTTTCCACGCGGCCGCTGAAGCCACCCAATCCGAGCATCTGAACTTGCAGGAATACGCGGCGATCGGCCTCCAGCAGGCCGTCACCAGTGCGGTCGCTCAGCTCACGCAGGCTGACCAGGCGCAACTGCCAGCAGCAGTCACGATATTCAACGCCAACAAGGCTCTCCAGCGAGCGGCTTTCTTCGAGGTCGTAGAGCCATCGCCCGATCATGCTCCAGTTCCGGTGGACAGGCCAAAGTGCCGCCAGTTCCGTCTGGGCGATGTCATCACGGTCGCGATAGCGGTATCCCACATGGGCAACCCGCCGCTCACCGTCGACATAGCCTACGCGCAGGCTGTTCTGTTCGCGACGATCATTTTCGCTGTCCCACTGGGTTTCGGCAAACAGCTGCCAGTAGCGGTTGAGGTACCAGGTGGCATCGGCGACCACGGGCGACCAGGTGCGGTCGTCAACGGGATCGCCATCAACCTGCACTTCCCGGTCGCGGAAAAAGTAGGCCTGGCCGACCCGGGCACGCAGCGCCTCGCGCCCGGATTGCTGATCCAGCAGCCGGGAGGTGAGCCCGACGGCGAGCTTTTCCTCGTCACCAATACGGTCGTAACCGGTGAAGCGGTTTTCCCGGAACAGGCTGTTATAGCCGAATGTCAGCGTGCCAGCGTCAAAATTGGGCAGATCGTCCTGTTCCTCATGCTCAATGCGGCTGTAGAACAAACGCGGCTCGAGCGTCTGTTGCCATTGTCTCTCGCCGACCTCGAAAGGTCGCTCCAGGAACAGGCCGCTGTCCACGCTCAGGCCCCACAGATCACGTTCCGGCGTTTCGCTGTTACCGGGGGCGACACCGTCGAGGTCATAGCGGGTGTAGTAGAGCCGGGCACGGGGCTCGATATAGCCCCAGGACCGCGTCAGCGGCAGCGTCAGGGCAGGCTGGAGGTGCAATCGATCCCCGGTGATGTTCAGTGGCGCGAGATCCGCAGTACGATCAAAGCGACTGAAATCACTGACCCAGAGGCCTTTCAGGGGGCCGTAGATTTGCGGCTGGCCGGTGAGCGCAAATTGCGGCAGACGCCGGTAGGGTAATTCTTCATCTGGCAGTGTCGGATCGATGGTCTGCCAGGCTTGTACGCGTGTCAGGAAATGCCAGGTACGTCCGCGGTACAGGGCTTCCGCCTGACGCGGCAGGTTGGTCTGGGAGCGCACATCCAGGCCGGATTCCAGATCCTTGAAGTAGAAATCGTCGGAGACGTAGTTGACGTCCGAGCTCAGTGTCCAGGGGCCAACCTGGCCCTCATGGCGCCAGTTGGCGAGAACGCGATCCTCATCATCGAAGCGCCGGTCGTTGCTGATCAGACCGTAATTGAGCGTGCCTTCGCCGAAGCCGGTCAGGTAGCGCAGTTGGCTGTCAAAGCCGTTGCCGCGGTTCTGGATGTGTCGGGGGGCCAGGGTCGCGTCGAATTGCGGATGCAGGTTCAGGTAAACCGGTTGCGAAAAATCAAAACCGCCATCGTCGGTCAGGCTGAAGCTCGGGAACAGCAGCCCGGTCTTGCGCCGGTCGTCGATGGGGAAGGTCATCCAGGGCAAATACAGCGCTGGCACATCTCTGACGCGCAGTGTGATGTGGCGAGCGGAACCCCAGCCTTCCTCGCGGTTCAATTCTATGCGTCGGGCATGCAGCGACCAGCCGCGCTGATCCGGCGGGCAGGTGGTATAGCTGCCGTCTTCGATATACACCAACTCGTCTTGCTGGGACACACTGCTGGCGCTGCCCCGGGCATGGATGTCGAACAGCGCGTAGCGCACATTGCCCAGGGTGGCCTGTTCACGTCGGGTATTGCCCTGCATGCTGTCGGCGCGGAAGCTGAACAGGCTGGAATCAGCGCGCACACCGCCCTCCACGGCGAAGTCGCCGCTGTCCTGGTCGAACCATGCCCGTTCAGCCGCGATACTGCGGCCGGGTTGCTCGATACGTACGTCGCCCAGCAGCTCCGCCAGCCCGTCCGGCGTCAGCCGGGACCTGTCTGCGGTAATGACAGTGTCGGCAGACGGGTCGGGCTCGCCCAGTTCGGGGTTGTAGTAGGTGCCGTGGCACCAGGCGGGGATGTCTTTCTGCTGCTCAGCCGGAAGGGCCGCCATTTCGTCGCGGGTGATCCAGCCGAGCGTCTCGGCATGGGTCATTGCCGGCGCCACTGCGGCGGCCAGCAACCAGGGATAAAAGCGGAGGCGCAGTGGCATTCGTTATCCGGAACAGGTAAAAAGCGCTGCAACAGTGCCGGATTCGACGTGGCGACTGTTGAAAGGCGCAAGATTACCGCTCGCAGCGCCTGATGTCAGTCCGGATATTGTGTAAGAAAATGTCACGCCGCTTTGGTGGCGCTGTTGATCACCCCACTGACCCACACAAGGGAGACGCCCGCATGACCCCTGCCGAGCCTTCAGTTCCAGAGCAGGCGGATGCCCGATTGCTTGCCCTGACCGCCTGGGCATCGGCGCAGCTGGGGCAGCAGGTGAGCCTGTTTCCCGCCTCTGCGGATGCCAGCTTTCGCCGCTATTTTCGCTGCCAGGCCCTGCGTGGTGGGCTGCCGCAAAGCCTGATCCTGATGGATGCGCCGCCGGAGCAGGAAGATTCACGGCCCTTTGTGGATGTGGCGGGGCGGCTGCAGCGCGCCGGAGTGGCCGTGCCGGAGATCATCGCGGTGGACCTTGAGCAGGGCTTCATGCTGCTGTCCGACCTCGGCCGTCAGACCTGGCTCGAAGCGCTGAGCGTGGATAACGCCGACGCCTGGTTCAGCGATGCCATGAATACCCTGATCCGTATCCAGCAGGCGGATGTTCAGGGGCTACCGCCTTATGACGAGGCGTTGCTGCGTCGCGAGCTGGACCTGTTTCCCGAGTGGTATCTGGGGCGTCATCTCGGGCTGGCGGAGGATGCCGGGCTGCAGGCCGCGCTGGCCGAGGTAAATGACCTGCTGGTGGCGCGTGCCCTGGCACAGCCCCGGGTGTTCGTGCACCGGGATTTCATGCCCCGCAACCTGATGGTCAGCGAGCCCAACCCCGGCGTGCTGGATTTTCAGGATGCGGTCTGCGGCCCGATCAGCTACGACCCCGTCTGCCTGTTCAAGGATGCCTTTCTGAGCTGGCCCGAGGCGCAAGTGCAGGGCTGGCTGGGGGACTACCATGCCCGGGCGCGTGATGCGGGCCTGCCCGTGCCCGCCGATCTGGCGGTGTTTCTGGAGGATTGCGATCTGATGGGGGCCCAGCGGCACCTGAAGGTGATCGGCATCTTTGCCCGTATCTGCCACCGGGATGGCAAGCCGAAATATCTGGCAGACGTGCCCCGTTTCATCACCTACCTGCGCGCAGTCATTGCCCGGCGCCCGGCGCTGGCGCCGCTGGGTGAAGTGCTGGACCGGGTCGCGGCGGCGAGCGCTTCATGAAAGCCATGATTCTGGCCGCGGGCCTGGGTACGCGCATGCGGCCGCTGACGGACCATACCCCCAAGCCGTTGCTGCAGGTCGGCGGGCGTAGCCTGATCGAATACCATGTGCGCGCGCTGGCGGCGGCCGGGGTCCGCGATCTGGTGATCAATACCGCCTGGCTGGGCGCGCAACTCGAGCAGGCGCTGGGCGATGGCAGTCAGTTCGGTGTGCGCATTGCCTGGTCCCGGGAGGGTGAACCGCTGGAAACCGCTGGCGGGATTCGCCGGGCGCTGCCGATGCTGTGTGATGGAGAGCAGGACGATGCGCCGTTTGTGGTGGTCAACGGCGATATCTGGACCGATTTCGATTTCGCGCGGTTGCCGGGCGCACTGCTGGCTGACATGAAAACGCTGGCGCATCTGGTGCTGGTGGATAACCCCCCACAGCATGAGGGTGGGGACTTTTATCTGGCCGCAGGCGGTCAGGTGCACGACAATCCCCCTGCCGGCGGGCAGCGTCTGACGTTTTCCGGCATCGGCGTATACCGCCCGAGCCTGTTTCGCCGTCTGCATGACGGCAGTGCCCGCCTGGCCCCGCTGCTGCGTGATGCCATGGCCGCACAGGCTGTCAGCGGCAGCCATCACCGTGGGCGCTGGTATGATGTCGGCACGCCGGCGCGCCTGCATGAACTGGATCAGCAATTGAGGAATGAGCATGGCCAACCCTGAGCCCGACTACCTTATCGCCCCCTCCATTCTGGCGGCAGATTTTGCCCGCCTGGGGGAAGAAGCGCAGGCGGTCCTGACCGCCGGCGCCGACGTGATCCATTTCGATGTGATGGACAATCACTATGTGCCCAACCTGACCATCGGGCCCATGGTCTGCAAGGCATTGCGGCAACACGGCATCACCGCGCCGATCGATGTGCACCTGATGGTGTCACCGGTGGATGCACTCATTGGCAGCTTTGCCGAAGCTGGCGCCAGCATGATCACTTTCCATCCGGATGCCAGCACCCACGTGGACCGCTCATTGCAGTTGATCCGTGATCAGGGCTGCAAGGCCGGCCTGGTCCTGAATCCGGCTACCGGGCCCGAGTGCCTGGAGTACGTGATGGACAAGCTGGACATGATTCTGCTGATGTCGGTAAACCCGGGCTTCGGCGGCCAGAAATTCATCCCCGGCACATTGAAGAAAATCGAGCGCGTACGCCGTCTGATCGATGACAGCGGGCTGGATATTCGTCTGGAAGTGGATGGCGGTGTCACCGAGCACAATATTGCCGAGGTGGCCGCTGCGGGCGCTGACATGTTTGTGGCCGGTTCTGCCATTTATGGCAAGGCGGACTACAAGGCAGTTATCGACCAGATGCGTGCTGCACTGGCGGGCGTGCACGGCTGATCCGACACGACGATGTGATACAGGATTTGATAAAACGAGAGGAAAGCGATAATGATCAGGAAGAATCCCAGTGGTGATCTACCGGTAGTGGCGCAGTCCGCCTTTGTCGACCCGACGGCGATCATCTGCGGCAAGGTGTTTGTCGGTGAGAACGTGTTTATCGGCCCCTATGCCGTGATTCGTGCAGATGAAGTGGATGCTGACGGTGAAATGGAGCCGATCATCATTGGTGACAACTCCAATATCCAGGACGGTGTGGTGATTCATTCGAAATCCGGCGCCCGGGTGGAGATCGGTCAGAACACGTCCATCGCGCACCGCTCCATCGTGCATGGCCCCTGCAAAGTGGGCAGCAATGTCTTCATCGGCTTCAACACGGTGCTGTTCAACTGTGAAATCGGTGACGGCGCGGCGGTGCGGCACACCTCGGTTGTCGAAGGCTGCAGCGTGCCGGCCAACTTCTATATTCCTTCCACGTCGCTGATTGGCGGGCCGGAGGCACTGGCCACCATCAAGCCGGTGGCAGCGGACGTATCCAGTTTCTCTGAAGACGTCGCGCAAACCAATGTGCGGCTGGTGCAGGGTTACAAGAAAATCCAGAACGAGTTGTAATCGCCTGCCTCGTGGCAGCATCGCGCCGGGTGCGCAATGCTGTCACTGTGCCATCATTTACATCCCCCTGAAATTCCATAACGCTTGTTGTCTGACTGGCACGCAGGTGCCTGCGTCGTTGTTTGCCCTGGCGGGTTGCCGGGCTGTCGCAGGCCTGTGCTGGCGTGACCAATAAGCTATGCGGCTTGTGCTGCTGCGTGGCATGAAACATCCTGGGGGAATGACGTGAAACACCAGACTGTTGTGGCGGAGGGGCTGCAGGAGGACGCGCTGCATGGCTGGCAAGCAGAGGCCAGCAATGGAGAGTATGACGAACAGGCGCTGCGCCAGGCATTACAGGGGCCATTGCTGACCCGTCGCCTTCCCGGACGCCTGGAAGAGGATTTTCGGCGGCATGCCCGCGAGCGCGCGGCCGGGCTGTTACGTCTTTCTGTGTACGGTCTGATTCTGGTGTACGCCGTTGTATCCGGTGCAGCTGCGTTGTTCACCAACGAGCCGGGGCTGAAGACCTGGTTGCTGGTGGCGGTGTTGCCGGTGGGGCTGGTGCTGGCAATGATCTGGCTGGCCACCCGCCTGGATGACATGGAGCGGGTTGTGGAGCCGCTGCTGATCGGCAGTGTTTTCGTATCGATTCTGGGTTGCGGCGCCGCCGCATTGCTGTTGGGCGAAGATCTGTTTGCGCAGATTGCCGCGTACGAAACCATTTATGTGTTGATCATTGCCTTTTCCATTCTGCGTTTGCCACTGATCAAGGTGTCGATCGCTTCCCTTTGTGCCTTCCTGATTGCGGCGATCATCATGCTGGTGATCGGCCAGCCGGTGCTGTGGCTCGACAGCCTGCTCTACTTCTTTGTGCCCTGGTCACTGTGTGTGGTGGTGGGCGGCATGCTGGAGCATTCCGAGCGCCGGGATTATCTGCAGAACGAGTTACTGGCGCTGGAATCCCTGCGCTTGCGTGAACTGATCCAGCAGTCCGAGCAGGAACTGGCACGACGAACGATGCAGGCCGATTACCTGCAACTGATCGCGGGCAAGCCGTCGTTGCATGCCCTGTTCCAGCGCACGCTGGGGTTTCTGATTGAACGCACTGGCGCTCAGGTGGGCATGGCGTACCTGCGCACTGACGACGGCATGCTGCAACCCATGGCGACATGGGGTGCGAGTCTGGTCATCGGGCCCGGCAAAAAGCTGACGGATGCCGACACCGCGTCGGCGCTGGTGAGTCCTGAAGATACGCTGCTGGGGCCGGTTATCGCCCAGCGCAGTCTGCGTCAGATGACGGGGCTGCCGCAGGGCTATCTGGCCATTCGCACGGGCAGTCAGACCGTGACGCCAGGGGCCATCATCATGGCGCCGGTCTGTCAGGGTGATGAGGTGGTGGCGGTGATCGAGCTGGGCAAGCTGGCGTCGTTCAGCCGGGCTCATGAGGATGCCGTGGCGGCCATTGCCACGCATTTTGCGTATGCCGTGCAGGCGGGGGCAAGACGCAGCGGGGGGGTGGGCAGCGGGGGGGAGGAAAACAGAGTCCCGGACGCGTCTACGACGTCTCGATCAACAACAGGAACAGCCCCAGCATGACGATGGCGCCGACCATGATGAAGCTGAAGACGTGGCGGCTGGCCTCACCGTTGAAGTCGGCTTCCAGCACGTCGATATCTTCCACCGGAAGCGGGTCGTTTACCGGATGGTCCGGGTCATCCAGCAAGGCCAGCGCGTCGTCGTACTGATGATCCAGCACCACCCACAGGCTGACGTAAAAGACGCCCGAGAAGATCGGCGCCGCACGATAGGATTCCTTGCCGGAGATGTGCGTCGCCACACCGCGGCTGCGCAGGTTCATGGCGTCCTGCTGGGCATCCAGCAGTGAGTGGTATTTGCGAAGTAGCTGCATGCCTTACACAGTACCTGTGGGGGCTTTGCCCGGCAATGCAGGGGCCGTCAATGAAGAGTCCGGCAATGCAGGCTCATCCACCAATACCTGATGCAATCTCAGTGGTGCGCCATCGGCATCCAGCACCTGAACCGGTTGTACCGCCCGTCCGGTGGCGCGATCACGCATCACCAGTGGTGGCTGATCGACCAGAATCCACCGGTCTCCCCACTGCCGCAATGCAGTGAGCACCACAAACAGATCCCGGCCTTTTTCCGTCAGGCGATATTCGAAGCGCATGCCATGCTCGCCCACATCGACCTTGCGCAGCACGTCGGCGGCCAGCAGGCGCTTGAGCCTGTCGCCGAGGATGTTGCGGGCGATGCCCAACTCCTGCTGGAAGTCACTGAAACGCCGGGTGCCATGCATGGCCTGACGGATGATCATCAGGGACCACCAGTCACCGATCTGCGCCAGCGCCCGGGTGATGGCGCAGCATTGCTCGTCCAGTGATACAGGGCTGTCAGGTGCTTTTTTGAGTGTCATGGCGTGAGGATAGCCATAATGGTTGCAAAATAAAACCATTATGCTCTAAGGTGGCCGGATATTAGTTGCAAATAAAGACCAGATATGGAGGCAGCGCCCTCCCGAACTCGCCCCGGAGTTGATCATGACTGACGCCCTTGCGCCACTGCTGCGCCCGTTTGAATGCAAATCCCTGTCGATGCGTAACCGTGTCGCGATGGCCCCCATGACCCGTACCTTCTCACCGGGCTATGTGCCCAATGACGAGGTGGTGGGCTACTACCGCCGTCGGGCAGAAGCGGGTGTTGGCTTGATCATTACCGAGGGCACGACTGTCGGGCACAAGGCAGCCAACGGTTACGAGCGCGTACCGGCGTTGCACGGTGAAGCCGCCATGGCCGGCTGGAAAAAGGTGGTGGATGCGGTGCACGAGGCTGGCGGGCAGATCATTCCCCAGTTGTGGCATGTCGGTTCTGTCCGCCGCGAGGGCATCGGTCCCGATCCCCAGGTGCCGGGGCACAGCCCCTCGGGCCTGTTCCGGCCCGGCAAGGAAAATGGCCATGCCATGACCCGCGACGATATCGCCGACGTTGTGGCGGCGTTCGCGGATTCCGCCCGGCAGGCCAAAGAGGCCGGCTTTGACGGCGTCGAGATCCACGGCGCCCACGGCTACCTGATTGACCAGTTTTTCTGGGAAGGCACCAACGTGCGCGATGACGAGTACGGTGGCTCCATGGCCAACCGGGGTCGTTTTGCGGAAGAGATTATTCGTGCGGTCCGTGCCGCAGTGGGCGATGACTTTGCCATCGTGCTGCGCTTCTCCCAATGGAAACAACAGGATTATGAGGCGCGTCTGGCGCATACCCCGGAGCAGCTCGGCGAGTTCCTGGCGCCATTGTCTGCGGCCGGCGTAGACATTTTCCACGCCAGCACCCGACGTTTCTGGCAGCCGGAATTCGAAGGGTCTGACCTGAACCTGGCGGGCTGGACGCGCAAGCTGACCGGCAAGCCGGCCATTACCGTGGGCAGTGTTGGCCTGGATGATGATTTCATGAACGGCGGCAAGATGGGCATGGGCGGCGACGCCGCGCCGGTCGGCATCGATGAGCTGTTGCGGCGTATGGCGGCCGACGAGTTTGATCTGGTTGCTGTGGGACGGGCATTGCTGGTGGACCCCGAGTGGCTGCTCAAATTGCGTGAGGCACGCAGCGAGGAGATACTGCCCTTCACCAAGGCAGCTCTGATGTCTCTGAGCTGACAGATCCATGATCGAGGGGAAAGGGGATGTCGGGATCGAACTGGCGGGCGATGTGCCTGACACTGCTGTCGGCGAGTGTGCTGCTCGCCGGTTGCATCCCCATGGTTCAGCGGCTCTCCGACAGCCCGCCGGTCACCGGTCAGGTACTGGATGCGCGCACCGGTGAGCCGGTTGCCGGGGTGCGCGTGCAGGCGCTGCCTCGCGATCTGGACCCCGGTCCCACCACCGTTTCCGACGCCCGGGGGCACTTCTCATTGCCGGAGCGGGACCGTTTGCGCCTGTTTATGGCCATGCCAGGCACAGCTCTGGACCATGTGCTGCTGGCCGCAGTGGAGGAAAGCGGGGATGGCGATTCGTCGCAGCGGATCGGTTACGGCACTGCCACCAAGTGGCTGCGTCAGCCGGCGCCTGCGACAGAGGGCCGCATTGTCATTCTGATGCTACCCCGGCATCCCGGGGCGCCAGCAGGGGAGGGCGGGAATGCCACCGCTGCGCCATCCTGCGAGTTGATGTCTGAAAACGGCTCTCCGCAACATGACTCCCCTCAACACGACTACACCTTCCGCATCCTCGACATGTTGCCTGCGTTGCTGGGTAGCGACTGGTTCAGGCAGCAACTGTCAGACGATCCTGATGCCGGACGGCGTCACGCCGAGACACTGGATTACTTTGCGCGCACGGCCCTGCGCGAGTGTGGCGGGCATCCGCGCTCGGAGGCTCACCGGGAGGCGCTGCAGGATTATTGGGATAATCTCCTGGCTGACAGCGCTTAGAGAACGGCAACAGTGCTTGAATGGCGCTCAGGGATTCAGGGCGCGGCGGTGCCACTCTCCCCCTTTGAACTCAAACAGCTGTCGCGCGTGCGGGCTGGCCGCCAGATCAAGATAGTCCACGCGCTGCGGTTGCAGCAGCAGAAGCCCGAAACACTCCGGGATGCTGGTGGGAACAGGGCGCTCGAACGCTTCCGCTGCACCAAGTCGCCGACCCGGTGCCGGGCGGGTAAAGGTTTGCCGGGTGGCCGGGGAGACGCTGTCCCACAGCGCCTCGCGCAGGGATGATCCGTGGCCGCTGCCCTGCACCCGCAACGTGCCACGCAAACGGAACTGTTGTTGCCGTGCCGGCAGGTACCAGCAGGCTTCCGCCACGGGGTTCTGTTGCAGTCCGCGCAGCTTGTCGCTGCGCAGGTCTGTGGTCATCACCAGCGTGCCCGGCGCCAGCAATTGCCGGCAGACCAGTGTCCGACACGTCGGCGCGCCGGCATCGTCCAGGCTGGCGAGCTGCAGATATCGGGCGGAGGGCTGCGGGTTGGCGTGCAGCGCCTGCTGCAGCAATGCAAACCAGTCTGGCAAGCCATCGTGGGAGGCCGATTGGGGAAAGTGGCTCATAACGAGTGGCTCATGGTTTATCCGTGGGGTCAGGCTCTGAGCGATACGCCCAGCATGTCCAGCGTGTAGCTTACCAGAGCTTGTGCCGCAGTTTCGTCGGGCAAGTCGTGCCCGGCCTCCTGGCGGGTGAGCATGATGACGCCGTGCAGGGCGCCACGCAGATAGAGGGCGGTCTGGACAGGGCAGCGCACATGATCGGCGCTGAGACTGCCGTCATCCACGCCACGCTGAATGGCAGTGGCCATAATCTGCATCACCTCACCGGAACACAGCGCCATGGCGCTGTCATCGGGTGCGCCCGCCAAGCTCTCCCCGCTGATGCCGGCAGAAGGCCAGTCGCTGGCGGCACGGGTCAGCAGGTCGAAATAGTCCGGCTCTTCCACCGAAAACGCGTAATAGGCCTGGCCCATGGCCTGAATCTGTTCTCCCCCGGAAAGCCCCTGGGCGGAGACATCCCGAAAGCGCTGGCGCAGCGTTTCTGCGGCACGCAGCATCACCGCTTCCAGCATGTCCGACTTGTCGCGGAAATAGACGTACAGAAGCCCCCGGCTGAGGCTGGCGCCCCGGGCAATGTCATCCATGGTGCAGCGTTCGAAGCCCTTGTCGAAAAACACGCGCTCGGCGGCGTCGAGAATGCTCTCGCGGCGTTCCTGCTTTTCGTGTTGCCGGCGTGCCCGAGCGCTCATGGATCATGGTTCCGTATTGGTTGAGGGGTTGAGGAATACACCACACTAATGATAGCGTTTTGCCATCTTATTGACAAATTGTCAATTAATGACAATATGTCATCAGCCATCAGATAAACAAGTACTCAGATCAACAAGTACTCAGATCAATCAGTACCACAGGGGATGCAAAGCGCATGGTGCCGAAGAGCGAGGGTTTTAATCTGGACATGCTGAAGCGCCACTGGCGCTGGGGGCTGTCGCTGCTGGTGCCGTTGGCACTGGTGGTGGCATGCCGTACCAGCGAGGTGGCCAGCGAGACACAGGCCGTCACCGTGCGGGTGGCGGAAGTGCTGGCGGGCGAAGATCAGGCACCATTGCGCTTCGCTGGTGTGGTGCGCTCTCGGCAGCGTGCCGAGCTGACATTCCAGGTCAGTGGCACCCTGCAGGAGCGTTCGGCGGAGCTGGGGCAGGCGGTCGAGCCCGGCGACGTGCTGGCACGGCTGCAGAATCCACAGCTCATCCCGGCCCGGGACTCTGCGCGGGCGCGCTTGCGGGAAACTGAAGCGCAGCTGCGTCAGGCGGACCAGGAATATCAGCGTGCTACCACACTGCGCGAACGCGGCGTGCTGTCCGAGCAGGATCTGGAACAGCTGATGGCGCGCCGGGACGCGCTGGAGGCCGCCCGTGGCACGGCCCGGGCGTCACTGGCCGAAGCTGATCAGGTGCTGCGTGAGGGCGAGCTGCGCGCGCCGTTCCAGGGGACGGTCGAAGCGGTGCTGGCCGAGCCGGGAGAATTCGTGGCTGCCGGGCAGCCCGTCCTGCGGGTCTCATCCCCCCAGGGCCTGGAAGTCGAAGTGCGCATCCCCGAAAGCCTGCGTACCAGCCTGTCGCCCGGCGATGAAGTGATGGTCTGGCGGGTGATGTCGCGTAACAGCGAGCCACTCATGGGTGTCGTCACGGAAATCGGGCGCGGTTCACGCCGTGGCGAGTTGTATCCGTTGGTGGTGAGCCTGGATGATCCGTCTCTCGCGCCGGGCGTGTCGGTGGAAATCGGTGTGCGCAGGGCGCGTACCGACGCGCTGGGGCTGCCGGTGCTGGCGGTCTTCCGTTCCCCGGAGGGGCCGGCCGTGTATCGGGTGCGCAATGACATTGCCGAGCGCATCCCGGTGCTGGTGCAGCAACTGACCGGCGAGCAGGTGCTGGTGTATGCCGAGGGGCTGGTGGCGGGCGACAAGGTGGTTTACGCCGGGCTGACCCGCCTGCTGCCGGGTGACCGGGTGGAGATCCTGCCGTGATGGAGTTGCTGATACGGCGTCGTCGCCTGCTCGGGCTGGTGGTGGTGATGCTGACGCTGATCGGTATTGCCGCCTACTTCAATATGGCACGCCAGGAAGACCCGAGTTTCCCCTACCGGGCTGGCCTGATTACGGTGCAGTACCCCGGCGCCACCGCGGAGGCGGTGGAACGCCTGGTGGTGCGTGCGCTGGAAGACGAGCTGCTGCAGCTGGAGGAAATCAACCACGTTACAACGACCTCCCGGGCCGGCGTGGGGCTGGCCACGATCATGTTCCGTGATCATATCTATGACACCACTGCGGGCTGGGATCGCGTGCGGCAGGCCATGGCACGGGCTGAGGTGCAGTTCCCCGATGGCGTAGGCGTGATGACCCTTGATGACCGGCTGATCGACACGCCGGTGGTGGTGCTGGCCCTGAGTGGTTCGGCATCGGTGAGCGAGCTGTCGCGCCGGGCGGAAGATCTCAAGGATGCGCTCATCGGGCTGCCGGCCCTGTCCCGCATTGAAATCGAAGGCAAGGCTGACGAGCAGATCACCATCGCGGTGGACGATGCCGAACTGCATCGCATTGGTCTGACGCCGGAGCAGTTGGGCGGTGTCGTTGCGCGCCGCAATCAGGTGGTGCCCGGTGGTTTCGTCGTCGCGGGTGGCAAGCGCCTGTCGGTGCTGGCCAATAGCGAATTTGTCAGTCTGGAAGATCTGCGGAGTACCCAGATTCCGTTGCCGGATGGCAGCTTTGTCCCGCTGGCCGGGATCGCCGATGTCTGGCGCGGACCGCGCGAGCCGTTGCAGGCGGAAACCTGGTATGACGGCGAGCGGGTGGTGCTGCTCAACATACTGGCCCAGCGTGGCCAGGTGGACGCCATCGCATTCGGCAAGGCATTGCGTGAACGGGTCGCCTCGCTGGAGGGCGATTTCGCGCCGTTGCAGATTCATGAGATGTTTTTCCAGCCCGACAAGGTCGCCGAGCGTCTCGATGAGCTGGAAGGCAGCCTGCTGATCAGTGTGCTGATCATTGTGGCCGTGGTGTTTGTCGGCATGGGGCTGCGCATGGGCTTGCTGGTGGCGGTGACCCTGCCGGTGGTGGCGCTGATCAGTCTTGGCCTCTACAACCTTGGTGGCGGGGTGCTGCACCAGATTGCCGTGATTGCGCTGGTGATTTCTCTCGGCATCCTGATCGACAACGCCATCGTCATGGTGGAGAACGTGCAGACGCGGCTGGCGGAAGGCGCCGAGCGCCTGGATGCCATGATCGGCGCGGTACGCGAGCTGGCAGCGCCGCTGGGTGCCTCCACGGCGACCACGCTGGCAGCGTTTACGCCCCTGTTGCTGGCCAAGGGTGGCACGGCCGATTTTACCCGGGCCATTCCGGTGATGATCATGCTGACCCTGTCGGTCAGTTACCTGCTGGCCATCACTGTGGCGCCGATGTTTGCGGCGCGTTATCTCAAGCGCGATACCGCCGATCGCAGCCACGCAGTGCGTGCTCTGGGTGAGCGTATTGCCACCATCAGCACCGCCCGCCCGAAATTCGTGTTGGGTGTGGGCGCCGGGGTGGTGGTGCTCAGCTTTCTGATCACGCCGTTCATGGCAACGCAGTTTTTCCCTAATGCCGACCGACCGAAAGTGATTCTGGATATCTATCTGCCCGAGGCGACGGACCAGGCCTACACCGGCATGGTGGCCGAGCGTCTCGAGCGTGAGGTGCGCCAACGGGACGATGTCGAGACGGTACACCGTTTTGTCGGCACGACCGGCCCGACTTTCTATTACAACCTGGTGCGGCGTCCGGAGGCGCCGAACCGGGCGCGTCTGGTGGTCACGGCGACGGATCTCGACGCTACCCGCCGGATCATGGCGGATATGCGCGAGTTCGCGCGTGTGGCCCTGCCGGAAATCCAGCTCGCTGCCACCCAGCTTGGCCAGGGGCCGCCGCGGGATGCGCCGGTGGAGGTGCGGGTGTTCCACGCTGACGACAACCAGCGCATGCTGGCGGCCGAGCAGATCTATGATCACCTGCGTCATGTCACCGGCGCCGTGGACGTGCGGCACGATATCGATTTCGGCACGCCGGCGCTGCGCGTGGATGTGGACGACGCCGTTGCCGAGCGCTTTCGTCTCGATCGCGCGGATGTGGCCCGTTCCCTGTTTGGCCAGAGCTATGGCCTGACCGCAGAGCAGTATCGCCAGGAGCGCGATCCCATGCCGCTGGTGGTGCGCTCCGTGGAAGGCACGGCCATGCCACTGGCGCGCCTGTTATCGGTGAATATCTATCCTGACAATGGCCAACCTGTGCCGCTGATGCAGGTGGCGCGGATCTACGCCGACTGGGAGCCCGCCGGCATCCCTCGCCGCGATGGCGCGCGTGTGTTCAGTATCGCCACCAATCTCGCTGATGGTTACAGTTTCAGCCAGGTCCTCAACGGCCTTGAGGCGCGTCTTGCGACGCACCCCCTGCCGGAAGGGACGCGCACGGAGTACGGTGGTGACAGTCAGGGCAGTGGCGACGCCAACAAGGCGCTGGCGACCTCTGCGCCGGTCGGCATTCTGCTGCTGATGTTCTTCCTGGTCTGGCAGTTCAACTCCTTCCGCCGGGTTGGCATCATCCTGCTTACCGTGCCCATGGCGGCGGTGGGCATCATTCCCGGCCTGGTCATCTCCGGCGCACCGTTTGGCTTCATGTCCATGCTTGGTGTCGTCGCGCTGGTGGGTATCGTCGTCAACAATGCCATTGTACTGATCGACGTCATCGACCAGCGGCTGCTCAAGGGCGATGCCGTCAGGGAGGCGGTTTACTATGCGGTGGCTCGCCGCACGCGGCCGATTCTGCTGACCACGGCGACCACCGTTGCGGGCCTGTTGCCGCTGGCCTTTACCAACTCGACCCTCTGGCCGCCGATGGCCTGGGCGATCATCTCCGGGTTGCTGGCGTCGACGGTGCTCACCTTGCTGGTGGTCCCGGCCCTGTGCCTGCTCACCTTCCGTGCGCCGGCTCCGGCCACTGCCTCTCAGGGGGTATAACCTCTCAAGGGTATAAAACAGGGGGCAAAGGCCGGGCTGCGGACCTCAGGGGGTCGCAGCCTTGGCCAATGCCTGCTACACCCGCTACAATCGACGCCTGACAAATGCCTGTTGCAAGGAACAGATCCGGTGACCCGGGACATACGTAAAGACATACGCATAACTGATACTGCCTGCTTGTTCGCGCCCGCCC
Organism: Alcanivorax sp.; assembly: GCA_022565695.1. GTDB lineage: Bacteria > Pseudomonadota > Gammaproteobacteria > Pseudomonadales > Alcanivoracaceae > Isoalcanivorax. Next base: position 138,633 of record JAIUME010000006.1, read on the forward strand.
GCTGGCGATGGTGATGCACCCGCGTGCGTTCAGGATGAGCCTGGCTGCACGCCTGTCTTCATGCCTGGCTTCACGTAAGCCCTGACCGTCAGCCACCCGATCCAAACAAGGACAGATCATGTCACCGGAACAACTTCAGCAATTCGCCCGCGCCGGCTTCAATCGCGTGCCAGTCGTCCGCGAAGTGCTTGCCGATCTGGATACGCCCCTTTCGGCCTATCGCAAACTCGCCGCCGCGCCCTACAGCTTCCTGTTCGAGTCCGTGCAGGGCGGGGAGCGCTGGGGCCGTTATTCCATTATCGGGTTGCCTGCCCGGGAAGTGATCCGTATCCACGGTGACCGCGTCACCGTGACACCCGCTGGCGGTGACAGCAGTACCGAGACCGTGGCTGACCCGATCGCCTGGATCGAGGATTACCGCCTGCGCTACCGGGCACCGGAAGTGCCCGGGTTGCCGCGTTTCAATGGTGGCCTGGTGGGCTATTTCGGCTACGACAGTGTGCGTTACTTCGAGCCCCGGCTTGGCCCGGCGCCGGGACAGGATACGCTGGGTGTGCCGGATATCCTGCTGATGCGCACGGAAGAAGTGGTGGTGTTCGATAACCTGCGCGGCAGCCTGTTTCTGGTAGTGCTGGTCGATCCTGAGGACGCGGACGCTTTGGGCAATGCCTCCATGCGTCTGGACCAGTTGCAGGCTCAGCTGCGCGCGTCGCTGCCGGAGCCTGATGACCGGCCCCGGGGCGAGGCGCTGGACGAGGCTGAATTTGCTTCGGAATACCCCCAGGCGGATTTCGAGGCGGGCGTCGAGCGCATCCGCGAATACATTCTGGCAGGCGACGTGATGCAGGTCGTCCCGTCCCAGCGTATGTCAGTGCCGTTTGCGGCGCCGCCGCTGGATCTGTACCGGGCACTGCGTTACCTCAATCCCTCGCCCTACATGTTCTATCTGGATCTCGACGACTTCCACATCGCGGGCAGCTCTCCGGAAATCCTGACCCGCGTGGAGCATGGCGTAGTTACGGTACGGCCCATCGCCGGCACCCGCCGCCGGGGCGCCAGTGAGGAAGAGGATCAGGCCCTGGAAGCTGATCTGCTGGCGGACCCGAAAGAGTTGGCCGAGCACCTGATGCTGATCGACCTGGGCCGCAACGACGTGGGCCGTATCGCCGAGGCCGGGAGCGTGGCGCTCACCGAAAAGATGGCGGTAGAGCGCTATTCCCATGTGATGCATATCGTCTCCAATGTGGACGGCAAGCTGAAGGCGGGCTTCGGGCCACTGGACGTGCTGCGCGCGACCTTTCCTGCCGGCACGCTCAGCGGTGCGCCCAAGATCCGGGCCATGGAGATCATCGATGAACTGGAGCCGGTGAAGCGCGGCGTCTATGGCGGTGCTGTGGGCTATATCGGCTTCAACGGGGAAATGGATACCGCCATTGCCATCCGTACGGCCGTGATTCGCAATGGGCGTTTGTACATTCAGGCAGGCGCTGGCGTGGTGGCGGATTCCGTGCCGCGCCTTGAATGGGAAGAAACCATGAGCAAGGGCAGGGCGGTCTTTGCCGCCGTCAACATGGCGCTCAATGGCCTGTCATTGCACACCCCCGCGGGAGGTGCGCAATGACCCGCGTGTTGATGATCGACAATTACGACAGCTTTACCTGGAACCTGGTGCAGTACCTGCAAGAACTTGGTGCCGAGGTGCTGGTGTACCGCAATGACGCCATCACGGTGGCGGACATCGAAGCGCTGGCGCCGGACCGGCTGATGATTTCGCCGGGGCCCTGCACCCCCAACGAAGCGGGCATTTCCATCGAGGCGATCCGGCATTTTGCTGGCATGCTGCCGATTCTTGGCGTCTGCCTGGGGCACCAGAGCATCGGCCAGGCGTTCGGTGGCAAGGTGGTGCGCGCGCGGCGTGTGATGCACGGCAAGACATCGCCGATATACCACACAGGTGTCGGCGTATTCCGTGGCTTGCCGTCGCCCTACACCGCGACACGCTACCACTCGCTGGTGGTGGAAAAGGACTCGTTGCCTGATTGCATGGAGATTACCGCCTGGACGCAGCATGACGATGGCAGCGTGGACGAGATCATGGGCATGCGCCATCGCGAGCTGGATATCGAAGGGGTGCAGTACCACCCGGAATCCATTCTGACCGAGCATGGGCATGCCCTGCTGAAAAACTTCCTGGAGCGCTGAGCATGGATATTCGTGACGCACTGGCCAAGGTGGTCGAGCACATTGATCTGGGTTTCGAGGACATGCAGGCGGTCATGCGCCAGATCATGACCGGTGGGGCAACGGACGCGCAGGTCGGCGCGTTTCTTGTCGCACTGCGTATGAAGAGCGAATCCCTGGACGAGATCACCGCCGCTGCGCAGGTCATGCGTGAGCTGGCCACGCCGGTGGATATCGGTGATTTGCGCTATGTGGTGGATATCGTCGGCACGGGCGGTGATGGCGCGAACCTGTTCAACGTGTCCACGGCGTCCTCCTTTGTCGCGGCGGCCGCAGGCTGCCATGTGGCCAAACACGGCAATCGCTCGGTCAGTTCCAAAAGCGGTTCCGCGGACTTGCTGGAGGCTGCCGGGGTACGGCTGGATCTGTCCCCGGAAGAGGTGGCACGCTGTATCCGCGAAGTGGGCGTGGGCTTCATGTTTGCGCCTGCCCACCATGGAGCCATGAAGCATGCCATCGGGCCACGCAAGGAGCTTGGCTTGCGCACTCTGTTCAATATTCTCGGGCCGATGACCAATCCTGCCGGTGTGCGCCGACAACTGGTCGGGGTGTTTTCCGACAAGTTATGCCGACCCATGGCGGAAGTGCTGGGGCGGCTTGGCGCAGAGCATGTGATGGTCGTTCACGGTCTGGATGGTCTGGATGAAATCAGCCTGGCGGCCAGGACGCATGTGGCGGAGTTTCGTGACGGTGCGGTGCGGGAGTATGTGATCACGCCGGAATCAGTGGGCATCGAATCGACCTCGCTGGTGGGGCTGGATGTGACGGACCCGCAGGCATCACTGGCGCTGATTCGCGATGCCTTCGGCAAGCGCAAGGGCGACTATGCCGACAAGGCAGCGGACATGCTGGCGCTGAATGCGGGCGCAGCGATTTATGTCGCCGGTGTCACGGCAACCCTGAAAGAGGGTGTGCGCATGGCAGAAGATCTGATTCACAACGGCGAAGCCGGAGAGCGTCTGCGCGAGCTGGCGCGCTTTACCGAAATGCTCAAGGGCGGTGATGCATGACCGTCAAGACCACCGGCACGGTGCTGGACCGTATCCTGCAGCGCAAACAGGAAGAGGTCGCTGCCCTGAAGCAGCAACAGGCGCTGGCAGCGGTGCAGGCGCTGGCTCATGAACAGTCCCCGGCGCGCGGCTTTACTGCGGCATTGGTGCAGCGGCTGGCAGCAGGGCAGACGGCAGTCATTGCCGAAATCAAGAAAGCCTCACCGTCCAAGGGCGTGATCCGCGAGGACTTTCAGCCGGCGGTCATTGCTGCCGAATACGAGGCCGGGGGCGCGGCGTGCCTGTCCGTGCTGACGGATCGGGATTTCTTTCAGGGAGATGACACCTACCTGCAGGCGGCCCGCGAGGCCTGCGCGCTGCCGGTGTTGCGCAAGGATTTCACCATAGACCCGTACCAGATATGGGAAGCCCGGGCGATTGGTGCGGACTGCATTCTGCTGATTGTGGCGGCACTGGAAGATGACCTGCTGCATCAGCTGCACGACACGGCGCGTGATGCGGGTCTGGATGTGCTGGTGGAAGTGCACACGGCGGAAGAGTTACAGCGGGCGCTGCGTCTGGATGCGCGTCTGATCGGCATCAATAATCGTGACCTGCACAGTTTCGATGTATCGCTGGATGTCACGCTGGGCTTGCTGAAGCAGGTGCCGGAAGACCGGATTCTGGTCACCGAGAGCGGTATCGTCACGGCCGAGGATGTGGCATTGATGCGCGCGCATCAGGTCAACAGTTTCCTGGTGGGTGAGACCTTCATGCGCGCGCCTTCGCCGGGTCAGGCCCTGGCTGCATTGTTTCCACGTTAGGTTTCCACGTTAAGGCCTTGTGGCTGACCTGTCAGAGCTTGTCGAGGATGGTGCCTGCGCTGCTTTGGGCGACACCCTTGTCATCGATGCCAAGATAGGTCACCACGCCGTCGTTGACGATCATGGCGAAGCGCTTGCAGCGTTTGCCCATATGGCCGTCAGTCAGATCCAGCGTCAGTCCGAGTGCTTCTGTGAGCCGTCCACTGCCGTCTGCCAGCATGGTGATCTTTTCGGCGTTCTGGGCTTTCTGCCAGGCGTCCATGACAAATGCGTCGTTGACGGCCATGCAAACGATGGCATCAACACCCCGCGCCAGGATGTCGTCGGCCTTGATCACGAAGCCCGGCATATGGGTATTCGAGCAGCCGGGGGTGAAGGCACCGGGCACGGCAAACAGCACGACTCGGCGTCGATCAAACAGCGTGCTGGTGGCGATGTCTTCCGGCCCTTCCGGTCCGTTCGTCTTGATGGTGATATCGGGGATGCGGTCGCCTTCCTGAATGCTCATCAGTACTGTCCTCCGGTGCGTGAGTTGTCTGTTCACACTACGCCTTTCGCGCGATCAGTGCGATAGCCGACTGAGTGCTCAGCCTCGCTCCACACCGGTGACTTCGCCCGTGTCGGCGTTGATGCGTATCTCCAGATCCTGGCCTTCCGCGTCCTTGCCTTCAACCTCGATCACATTGCGGCGATCCACATCCACTTGCTCTATCCGTGCCATGCCCTCGTTGGTGGCGGTATCGATGGCGGCGTGAAGCTGGTCCAGGGTTATGCCACGGGGACCATCATTCTTCTGCTGGCGCTCTTCGCGAACGGGTGTGCCGTCGGCAGCGAAATCCACCTTGGCCTGCCACCCTTCACTGATCCACCCTTCCACTTCGATGGCGCCGTCATCCTCGACCTCAATCTCGGTGTAATGGCTGAAGCCATAGTCGTCGGCGTGGGCAATCATGCTTTTGAAGGTGGCGACGGGCAGTGTGTCAGCCCGTGCTGTCAGGGGCAGCGTCAGTGCCATCAGGAGTGCCATGATTGCTGTGCAGAGAAGCAGTACTGACGGTGTTTTCCGGGCGGTCTGCTGGATGTTCATTGTTGTGCTCCGATCAATGGATATCTACTCGCTGAGGACAGCTGCGCCTGAGTGATGACAGCCAGGCGCAGTCCTGCTTGCGTCAGGGCGCGCGCCGCCCGGTGATCAACGAAATAACCAGTAAAATCAGAAATATGACGAACAGGATCTGTGCAAAGCCAGTGGCGGCCCCAGCGATCCCGCTGAAGCCGGCAACCCCGGCGATGATGGCAATAATCAGAAATATCAGTGCCCAACTCAACATGACAAGTCTCCCTTTGAATTCTGCGTGGTTTTGCGCGGTTCCTGAAGATAGACAACACCATTGACCTGGCGTTGTGCCCTGTCAACGCGCAGGACATCGTCCGGGAGGTGGCAGAGGCCTGGATGGCGCGGCTTTTTACACTGCATGGTCTCTCACGTCAGGCATCAGCCCGTATTTCAAGGGAGCTCTTCGTGCAACGTGGGGTAATGTAAAAAGCCGCCGGCATGTTTAAAGTATGTAAAAGCTTCTCTCCGGGGCCCGATCAGGGGGCATGCCCGGACAGGGAGAGCGCCCAGAGCAGTGCTGCGATAACCAGAAAGTGCGCAGGGTACCAGGCAAGCCAGAGACGACGGGGCATGATGAGTGCCGGGCGGGGGATATGCCGTGCTGCACCAGCGGCCAGCACCAGTGTGATGCCACAGGTGGCTACAGTGAACGCCTTGGCCAACTCGGTGTGATTCATCTGGGCGGCCATCACCAGCACAGGCAGGGCAGACAGGCCTGCCACCAGACGTTGGATGGCGCTGTCGCCGCGCTGGCTCAGCACCTGCATGGCAAGCATGGCCAACGGGATAATCATCAGTCCGACGTGACCGTACTCCACCCACTGCCCCAACAGATACCAGGCTGGCAGAGACGCTGCAGCGACGGCCATGGCGCCGGCAGCCGACAGGGCACCATCACGATAGCCGCTGGCACTGTCCTTGAGCCACACCGCCCAGAACAGGCCGCCCGCCAGGGTAAAGCAGACATTCAGCACAAAGGTGTCGGTTTCCCGAGGCATCAGCATGAAAGGAATTTGCGCCGCCAGGCCGATGACGAGAATGCGACGGGCATAACGCGCCGGATTACGGGTATTGAACAGGCCATGCCATGCCACCATTGCGGCAAAGAGCGGGAAGGCGACGCGCCCCAGTGTGGATTCGATCCACCCGAGACCGGCGGCGTCTGGCACCACGTAACGGCTCAGATGATCGGCCGTCATGGTCAGCAGGGCCAGCCACTGTCCCCAGGCCGTCCAATGGGAGGAAGGCGGAGCTGTGTCCTGTTGGCTGGCAGACGCCGACCGGGTTGCAGGGGTGGCTGATGCGGTTGTTGCGGAGGCGGGTGTGTTCTTCACAGAGATCTCCCTGGCAAGCAAGAACACCTGTTGACGGCCTGGCGGCCATGCGGTTCCCACAGTGGTGGCCGCCAGCGGGCAGTTTTTCAGACTTTTTCAGAGCGGGTATGACACGGCGGGTATCAGGTGTCCGGCTGTTCGAACAGCACTGCGCCAGGACCATATTCCCGTGCTATGTCATCGGGGTTGCGCAGCGGACAGTCGCTGACCGACAGACAGCCACAGCCGATACATTCGCTGAGGTGTTCACGCAGCAATGTCAGCTGTTGGATGCGGTGATCCAGATCCTGTTTCCATTTCGCTGACAGCTTGCGCCAGTCTCGCGTATTGGGTGTTCGCCCTTCGGGCAGGGTCGCCAGTGCGGCGCCGATTTCCGCCAGGGGGATGCCGGTACGCTGGGCCACCTTGATCACCGCAACCCGGCGCAGCACGTCGCGGCTGTAGCGCCGCTGGTTGCCGTTGTTGCGCCAGCTTCTGATCAGACCCTTCTTTTCATAGAAGTGTATGGCTGACACCGCTACACCGCTGCGTTCCGCCACTTCGCCGACGCTCAGTGCGCGCTGTGGATCTATCTTCTCTGATTTTTCTGTGGCCATGGGTTGCCTCTTCCTGTCTATTCTTTCGCTTTACCTGAACCATGATTGAGGTTTTACACTGCCTGTCGGCGAAGCGCAAATTCTGAAGCGCTCTGCCATCGAAGGATTGCCCGCAGGTCGAAAACCGTCGTTGCAGAACGATCAGGGGGCAGCATGTGCTGACACGTGATGACAGTGGTGCTGCTCATACTGCGCATTTTTCCTATCTTCATGCAGAGCGTCTGCGCAGAATGGCCGCAGTGGTGAGGTGTGGGTGGAGAGCACAGTCATGAGTACACGGGAGGGGTTGTGGCATCGATCATTTCGGTAACCGGTTTGAGCAAGACCTATGAATCCGGGTTCCGCGCGCTGGACGGTGTGGATCTGGCTATTCGGCAGGGCGAGATTTTTGCCCTGCTGGGGCCCAACGGGGCGGGCAAGACCACGCTGATCAGCATTGTCTGCGGGCTGGTCAAGGCCTCGGCAGGCAGCGTCACCGTAGACGGCCACGATATCGTCAGGGATTACCGCGCGGCCCGTGCGCTGATCGGCCTGGTGCCCCAGGAGTTGACCAGTGACATGTTCGAAACGGTCTGGGCGACGGTCAGTCTGAGCCGCGGCCTGTTCGGCAAGCCGAAAGCCCCGGCACATATCGAGCGAGTGTTGCGAGACCTGTCTCTGTGGGACAAGCGGCATGAAAAGATCATGGCGCTTTCCGGTGGCATGAAGCGTCGGGTGCTGATCGCCAAGGCCCTGGCTCATGAGCCGCGCATCCTGTTTCTGGACGAGCCCACGGCCGGTGTCGATGTGTCCCTGCGCCGGGACATGTGGGCGATGGTGCGGCGGCTGCGCGACAGCGGGGTGACCATCATTCTCACCACCCATTACATCGAAGAGGCCGAGGAGATGGCGGACCGTATCGGTGTCATCAACGGCGGCAAGATCATCCTGGTGGATGATACGCAGCAGTTGATGAGCAAGCTGGGTTCGCGGCAGTTGTCGATTCATCTGTCGACACCCCTGCCCGAGATACCCTCGGTGCTGGCGGATGCCTCGCTGACGCTCAGCGACGGCGGGCACACGCTGGTGTACAGCTTTGACACCCAGCGTGAGCATACTGGCGTGGCTGAATTGCTGCGATCACTGGAACGTGAGGGTATCGAGTTTCGTGATCTGCATTCCAGCCAGAGCTCGCTGGAAGATATCTTTGTCGATCTGGTGGCACCGGCGCGGGAGACAGCACAATGAATGTTCATGCCGTGCGGGCGATCTATCTGTTCGAAATGGCGCGCATGTGGCGCACCTTGCTGCAAAGCCTGGCGTCACCGGTGATTTCCACTTCACTCTATTTCGTGGTCTTCGGCTCGGCCATCGGCTCGCGCATGATGGACATCGAAGGGGTGAGTTATGGTGCTTTCATCATCCCCGGGCTGATCATGCTGATGCTGCTGAACGAGAGCATCTCCAACGCCTCGTTCGGTATCTACATGCCGCGCTTCACCGGCACCATCTACGAGGTGATGTCGGCGCCGGTGTCGCCACTGGAGATCGTGCTGGGCTATGTGGGGGCTGCGGCCACCAAGTCCGTGATTCTGGGGCTGCTGATCCTGGCCACGGCGCGGCTGTTTGTGGACTATGAGGTCCTGCACCCGATCTGGATGCTCGGGTTCCTGGTGCTCACGGCCGTCACCTTCTGCCTGTTTGGCTTTATCATCGGCATCTGGGCTGACGGTTTCGAGAAGTTGCAGATCATTCCCATGATGATTGTCACGCCGCTGGCGTTCCTGGGCGGCAGCTTCTACTCCATCAGCATGTTGCCGCCGGTCTGGCAGACCATTACCTTGTTCAACCCGGTGGTTTACCTGATCAGTGGCTTTCGCTGGAGCTTCTACGGCGTCGCGGATGTACACATCGGTATCAGCGTGACCATGACGCTGGTCTTCCTGCTGGTGTGCGTGGCGGTGATTGCCTGGATATTCCGTACCGGTTACCGCCTCAAACCCTGAACCTCAAGGAACCTCATGCTGCGCTGGTTTGAACAACGGCTGGATCCGTTCCCCCCGGGGGAACCGACCCGGCCGCCGAACACCCTGGTGGCGTTCTGTCTGCACTACACCCGGGGCGCCTGGCCCTGGCTGATCCTGTCCACCGTGCTGATGGCGGCCATCGCCCTGATCGAAGTGTGGATGTTCAGCTTCCTGGGCAACATCGTGGACTGGCTGTCCGTGCAGGACCGCAGCACCTTTATGGCGGACCAGGGCTGGCGGTTAGCGGGCATGGCGCTGGTGGCGGTGGTGGCCCTGCCATTGCTGGTGATGGTGCACTCCACCATCAATCATCAGGTGCTGGCGGGCAATTTCCCCATGCGCATCCGCTGGCTGGCGCACCGTTATCTGCTGCGGCAGTCCATGGCCTACTATCAGGATGAGTTCGCCGGCCGCATTGCCACCAAGGTACTGCAGACCGCCCTGGCGGTGCGCGAGTGTGTGATCAAGCTGCTCAACGTCCTCAATTACGTGGCGGTGTACTTCATCGGCACCCTGTTCATTGTCGGGCTCTCGGACTGGCGGCTGGCCATGCCACTGGTCGCCTGGCTGCTGGCCTATCTGCTGATGCTGCGTTTCTTTGTGCCGCGCCTGGCGCGCATCTCGAAGGCGCAGGCGGATGCGCGCTCGCAGATGACCGGGCGTATCGTTGACAGCTATACCAATATCCAGACGGTCAAACTGTTTTCCCACGCCCGCCGGGAATCCGACTATGCCCGAGAGGGCATGGATAACCTGATGGGCACGGTGCACCGGCAGATGCGTCTGGTGACCGGCCTCAATGCCACCCTGTACGGCCTGAACGCGGCCTTGCTGTTTGCCACGGCGGCGCTTGCCCTGGGCCTGTGGCTCCAGGCAGCGGTCAGTGTGGGCGCGGTCGCTGTGGCGTTGGCGCTGGTACTGCGCCTGTCCGGCATGTCGCAGTGGATCATGTGGGAGGTGGCGGCACTGTTCGAGAATGTCGGCACGGTGCAGGACGGCATCGGCGCCATCTCCGCGCCCCAGTCCGTGCTGGACGCCCCGGCGGCCATCCCTTTGACGGTGCCCGAGGGCCGTATCACCTTCGAGCGTGTCAGCTTTCACTATGGCAAGGGCAGTGGTGTCATCGATGACCTGTCCCTGACCATTCGTGCCGGGGAGAAGGTGGGCCTGGTCGGGCGCTCCGGTGCCGGCAAGTCCACCCTCAGCAATCTGTTGCTGCGCTTCCATGATCTGGAGGGTGGCCGCATCCTGATTGATGATCAGGATATCGCCCGGGTCACTCAGGAATCCCTGCGCGAACACATCGGCATGGTCACCCAGGACACGTCCCTGCTGCATCGCAGCGTGCGTGACAACATACTCTACGGCCGACCTGACGCCAGTGAGGCCGATATGCGCCGTGCTGCGGAGCGCGCCGAAGCCGCTGATTTTATTGCCGGTTTGCAGGATGCGCGCGGTCGTCAGGGCTTCGATGCCCACGTTGGCGAACGCGGCGTCAAGCTCTCTGGCGGCCAGCGGCAACGCATCGCCATTGCCCGGATGATGCTCAAGGACGCACCGATCCTGATCCTGGACGAGGCCACGTCGGCGCTGGATTCCGAAGTCGAGGCAGCAATCCAGGAAAACCTGTACAGGCTGATGGAGGGCAAGACGGTGATCGCCATAGCCCATCGGCTGTCCACCATCGCCGCCATGGACCGGCTGGTGGTGATGGATCAGGGGCACATCATGGAGCAGGGCGACCATGACACGCTGTTGGCCCACGGCGGCATCTATGCGCGTCTGTGGGCACGTCAATCGGGTGGATTTCTCGATCCCGGTGATACACTGGAGCTTGATACGCCGACGGTGGATACGCAGCAGGCCTGAGGTGCAGAGAGGAGAATGCGCAGGAGAATGCGCAGGAGAGTGTGCGTATGCCGCAACACATGGTTCGTCACCTGGGAATGCTGGCGCGCAGTGCCGGGCAGTGGTTGCACCACCGCCTGTTGCTGCCGTGGCGCGGGGAAAGCCTGCAGGGGATCTACAACTTCCTGCCCCTGGGGCCGCAGTTGCTGACCTCCGGGCAGCCGACGGAGAAGCAGCTGGCGCGCCTGCGGGACACCGGGGTGGAGACGGTCATCAATCTGGCGCCGGTGACGGCGGATAATGCTCTGCCGGATGAGGCGGCCACGGTGGCGGCGCTCGGCATGCGCTATGTGCATATACCTGTAGATTTCGCGGCGCCGTCTGAGGCGGACTTTCGTCGTTTCTGTGACGCCATGGCGGCGCGCGGCGAGGGGAGTGTGCTGGTGCACTGTGCCGCCAACATGAGGGTGTCAGCGTTCATGTACCGGTATCGCTGTGAGGTGCTCTCGGAGCCCCCCGCACGGGCGCGTCGCGACCTGCATCGCATCTGGCGCCCTCAGGGGGTCTGGCGGGACTTTATTGCACGGTAACCCCATTGCAAGGTAACCCAGGCCCCGTAGCCCGAAAGCGGCGCCCGTCCTAGCGGGTGCCGTAAACCACCATGGTCTTGCCTTTCACGGAGACCAGGCCCTGGTCTTCCAGATTCTTGAGTACCCGGCCTACCATCTCCCGGGAACAGCCAACGATGCGGCCGATTTCCTGGCGTGTCACCTTGATCTGCATGCCATCCGGGTGGGTCATGGCGTCCGGTTGCTTGCACAGGTCCAGTAGCGTGCCCGCCACGCGCCCCGTCACGTCAAGAAACGCCAGATCCCCGACTTTACGGGTGGTGGCACGGAGACGGCCGGCAATCTGGGCCGAAACGGTAAACAGGATGTCTGCGTCTTCCCGGGCAAGCTGCCGGAACTTGGCGTAGCTGATTTCAGCAACTTCGCATTCCGTCTTGGCTTTGACCCAGGCAGAGCGGCTTGGCTCCTGCTCGAAGAGACCCATTTCGCCGAAGAAGTCGCCCTCATTGAGGTAGGCCATGATCATTTCGCGGCCGTCATCGTCTTCGATCATCACCGTCACAGAGCCCTTCAGGATGTAATAAAGCGCATCGGACTCATCGCCGGCATAGATGATGGTGCTCTTGGCCGGGTATTTGCGGCGGTGGCAATGGGCCAGGAAATTGTCCAGGTTTGGAATGATCTTGTTGCTGGAATCCGTCATGGCCTGTAATTCATCGTTGTGTGTATAGGGGAAAAGAGTGTGTATAGGTAAAAAAGGTGACAAAACGGTCTGATATTGCCCTTTTTTGTCCGCCATGCCAAGGCGGCATTAACCGGGGTGCGCACTGCTTGGCACCCTGGCCCCGCAGAAATCCGCTCTCCAGGCGTGCCGAGTATCCTCGACAGCGGGGCAGCATGGAGTCTGCGTGGGGCACTGTCAATTTCATGCCGCCCTCCGTAAAAGGTATGGCAGATTGCCATTATCGGGCCTCATGGTTGCCCGTGCCTGTTCCGTGACGGCCCTCCGGCGGCCCTCCGACGAAGAGCAGGGCTGAAAACCGGGGCGAAAAAACCGCCGCCAGGCCCCGGGATACTGTGTCTCACCGGGTCGGGTGTGATAATCTGCGCGCCCGCTTCTGAGCCGCAAGGGAACCACAGCGATGCGTGCAGTGATACGGTGGCAGGGCGCCGCCTGTTTTGAAGGTGAGTCCGGTACCGGGCACAAGATCGTCATGGACGGGCCGCCTGACCATGGTGGTGAGAACCGGGGCCCACGGCCCATGGAGACGCTGCTGGTCGGTCTGGGTGGGTGCTCGTCGTTTGATGTGGTGCATATCCTGCGCAAGGCACGCCAGGATGTGACAGATTGCCGCTGCGACATGACCGCAGAGCGGGCAGAAGATGAAGTGCCGGCAGTATTTACCCGGATCCACCTGCATTTTGTGGTGGCGGGGAACAATCTGAAAGAGAATCAGGTGCGTCGGGCTGTCGAGCTGTCCGCCGAGAAGTATTGCTCCGCGTCGATCATGCTGGCCCGGGGTGGTGTGGAGATTACGCACAGTTACGAGATCACCGTTACGTCATAAAGACGGGGTAACAGTGGTGGACAGACCTTTAACCGGCCGAGGCTCAGGGGTATCGTGACGGCAGTCGCCGCACGCATCCTCCCGGGCGCACGGCAACGATCAATCGTATCAGGCAACAGAAGGGCAGACCGAGGTGAAAGATCCAAATCCGAAGATCAAGCTGCACGGTTTCAACAACCTGACCAAATCGCTGAGCTTCAATATCTTTGATATCAGCTATGCGAAGACCGAGCAGCATCGCAAGGAGTACATCGAGTATATCGATGAGCTCTACAATGCCGAGCGTCTGACCGAGATCCTCACCAATGTCACCAAGATCATCGGTGCCAATGTGCTGAACGTGGCGCGTGAGGATTACGAGCCCCAGGGCGCCAGCGTAACCATGCTGATTGCCGAGCATGATGCGCCACCGACGGACCCGGACTTCGACGAAGAAGCCCCTGGCCCGCTGCCCGATACGATTGTCGCCCATCTGGACAAGAGCCATGTGACGGTGCATACCTATCCGGAATCTCATCCGGACAACGGTATCTCCACCTTCCGTGTGGATGTGGATGTGTCCACCTGCGGCGTCATTTCACCACTGCGGGCGTTGAACTACCTGATCCACAGCTTCGATTCCGATATCGTCACCATCGATTATCGCGTACGCGGCATGACCCGCGACGTGGATGGCACCAAGCATTACATCGATCACGATATCAACTCGATCCAGAACTTCCTGACCGAAGACACCCAGAATGCGTATCAGATGATTGATGTGAACGTATTTCAGGAAAACATCTTCCACACCAAGATGTTGCTGAAAGACTTCGCCATCGATAACTATCTGTTCGGTGCTGGTGCGGATGAGTTCAATGATGCGGAACTGAAGGATATCGAGGCGCGTCTGCGCAAGGAAATGCTGGAAATCTTCTACAGTCGTAATCTCGACTGATCAATATGCCTGCGCTGGCGCGATAGCCCGGCGCAGGCATCTGTCTTCAGACTCTCTTCAGACTCTGCCTTTCATACACGATAAGTGGTGAACGTCATCACCTTGCTCACCCAGCCCATCAGGCGACGTGCCGGTGCGGGCAGGGGGGCGCCGCCGGCTTCCCGGGCAGTGGTGGCGTGTTGCTGTTCATCAATGCGCATCTGCTCCAGGATTGCCCGGGTGCGCTCGTCTTCCAGTGGCACCTGATTCAGGTGGCTGTCGAGATGACGCACCACCTGATTCTCCGTCTCTGTGACAAAGCCCAGACTCCAGCGATCACCCGCCAGACCGGCCAAAGCGCCGATGCTGAATGACATGGCATAGAACAGCGGATTGAGACGGCTCGGCGTCCCACCCAGCTCGCAGATACGCTCCTCACACCAGGCCAGATGGTCTTCCTCTTCCCTGGCCGCCTCTTCCATGGCGCGGCGCACATGGGGCAGGCCCGCTGTGGTGGCCTGGCCCTGATACAGCGCCTGGGCGCAGACTTCACCGGTATGATTGACGCGCATCAGGCCGGCGATGTGGCGCGCCTGATGGCTGTCAGCCGGCGTGCTGTCGCCCAGGGTGGTGGCTGCGGGGTTGGCGCGCTGGCCACGGGTGCTGCCCGGCGTCAGCGTACGCAGGGCGTTGTCGGCACTGGCAAGCAGCTGGTCCAGGGGGCTCAGACGGCGCGGCCGGGTAGTGGCAGAGGCTGCCGGGAGCACCGCAGCGGGTTGTGTGTCGGGGGCTTGATGTGTCATGAGTCCAGTCTACCACGCGGAGGTGAATGTCATGATAATCTTGCTGACGTCAGACGGGCATACTCTCAGAAAAACAGGGGTCGGGGAATGAGGGGCGGGGAATGAAAGACTTGAAAGACCTGCGGCTGATCATCGCGTCGCGCTATCCCATTGTGATCATCGAAACCTGGGAAGAAAAAAGGGCGCTCGACCTGCTGCGCCGGGCCGGTATGCAGAAGGCGCGGCCGGTGTTCGGCTGGAACATCATCGAGGGGCTGAAACGGCTCGAGCTGGCGGATGCTGAAGGGCAGCGACATACCCTGGAGCCCGATGCGGCACTGGGGCAGATTCGCAGCACCAAGGAGCCCGGCATCTATGCGCTATGCGACTTCCACCCCTACCTGGAAAACGCACCGAAGGTCATTCGGTTGCTCAAGGATATTGCCCTCAATCATGACGCGGTGGGTCATACCCTGGTGTTCATCAGCCACGCGTTGACGATTCCGCCGGAGCTGTCGCGGTTCTGCGCCCGCTTCGAGCTGACCATGCCGGACCAGGACCAGATTCTGAACATCGTCCAGGAGGAGGCCCGGGCTTTTGCCCGTGAGCGCGGTGACCGGGTTCGCACCGGCCGCGAGGCGCTGGACAAGCTGGTGCGCAACCTGCGAGGCCTGAGCAAGGACGATGCCCGCCGTCTGGCGCGGGGCGCCATTATCCATGATGGTGCCATTACCGAGGATGATTTGCCGGAGGTGAACAAGGCCAAGTTCCGGCTGCTGGATATGGACGGCGTGCTCAGCTTCGAGTACGACACGGCCAGCTTCGCCCAGGTGGGCGGTCTGACGCGGCTCAAGGACTGGTTGTCCAAGCGCGAGAGTGTGTTCACCAGTGCCGCCGTGGACGGCATGCGCGCCGATACGCCCAAGGGCATTCTGCTGGTGGGGGTGCAGGGCGGCGGCAAGAGTCTGGCCGCCAAGGCGGTGGCGGGGCTCTGGAGCCTGCCGCTGTTGCGGCTGGATATGGGCGCGGTTTACAACAAGTACTTTGGCGAGTCTGAGCGCAATCTGCGCGAGGCATTGCGCATGGCGGAAACCATGGCGCCCTGTGTGCTGTGGCTGGATGAAATCGAGAAGGGCATCTCCGGGGGCGACAACGATGGCGGCACCTCGCGTCGGGTGCTGGGCACGCTGTTGACCTGGATGGCGGAACGCAAGGCACCGGTCTTCATGGTGGCGACGGCGAATGATATCGAGCGTTTGCCGCCGGAGCTGATTCGCAAGGGCCGTATTGACGAATTGTTCTTCGTCGACCTGCCGCCGGCCTCGACCCGTGAGGAGATCCTGCGTATCCACCTTGTGCGCCGTGAGCAGGACCCTGCCGGATTCGATCTGGGGCTGCTGGCGGAGTGCTGTGACGGCTTTACCGGCGCAGAAATCGAGCAGGCTATTGTTGCGGGTCTTTACAGTGCCCGGGCACAGGGGCAGCCACTGACCACAGCGCATCTGCAGGCGGAGATCCAGAGTACCGTTCCGCTCTCTATTACCATGTCCGAGAATCTGGCAGCGCTGCGGGCCTGGTGCCATGGCCGGGCTGTGCCCGCAGATGGCTGAGCAGGACAGGCGTTAGCCCTGTGTCTCGTCGCGGGTTGGCGAGGTGTCCTGTGGCGCTCCGGTAGCTGCCGGAGTGGGGTTGCTGGTGTAGCGCACGATGGCGCGCCGCAGCGTGTCCAGCTCCACTGGTTTGGGCACATGGGCGTTCATGCCTGCGGCCATGCTGCGCTCGCGGTGCTCGCGGAGGATGTGCGCAGTGAGCGCGACAATCGGCAACGGTCGCCGCTGCGCATGGCGTTCCCATTCACGGATACGACGGGTTGCCTCAAAGCCGTCCATTTCAGGCATTTCGCAGTCCATCAGTACCAGGTCGTAGTTGCCGGTGCAGGCAGCGTCCAGTGCCTCGCGCCCGTTGGCGACGACGTCGGCATCCAGCCCCAGTTTCGCCAACATGCCGCGAATCACTTTCTGGCTCAGTTGATGATCCTCCGCCACCAGGATGCGCAGCCCCGGGTCCGGTGACTGATTGTCGAGATCGTCATGCTGCTTCTCGGCAACGGCGCCGAGTTCTTCCGCCAGTACCTGGCGCAGACGCGGCCCGGACACCGGCTTGGCCAGGACGCGATGGATACCCACATTGCGGGCCATGGTGGCCGTTGGTGCGTCGTTGACGCCGGTGAGCATGATCAGCAGTGGTGTGCGCGTTACCACCGGGTCCTCATGAATACGGGCCGCCAGTTGCATCCCGGTCATGCCCGGCATCTGGTGATCCAGCAGTACCACGTCGTAGGGATCGTTCAGGTTGGTCTGGGTGCGGATGCTGGCCAGTGCCTCCCGGGGATCATGGCAGGCCGTGACGCGCATGCCCCAGGCCAGGGCTTGCTGGCGAATCACACGGGTCACGGTGCTGGAGTCGTCTACGACCAGAATAGTACGGCCGCGCAGCAGGGTGTTATCGATGTCAGTCGGCTCAGTGCACTCCATGGCTGGCAGCAGCAATGAGAACCAGCCTGAGGGGCCGCTGCGGCCACTGCGGATGCCACAGCGGCCACCCATGGCCTCGACCAGCTGGCGGGCAATGGCGAGCCCCAGGTGGCTGCTGTCGGCGTTTGCCACAGGGGCCTCGTGCCCGGAGAGCGGATCAAACAGGTCCGGGCTGTGGGCCAGGGCAGAGCCCTCGAATTCGAAGCGCAGGTTGTCGGCACGGCCGGAGGCGTCCCGGGTCACGTCCACCACCAGCTCGCCACTCTGGGCATGACGGATGCAGGTGCCCAGCAGATTGGTCAGCGCCTGCTTCAGACGCCCGGCATCGCCTTCCACCTGTTGCGGTACATTGGTGTGGATATGCGGAATCAGTTCCACCTGCTTCTCTTCGGCACGCTCGCGGAACAGTTCCACGGCGTCCATGACCAGCTCCGTGAGGTCGAAACGGCTGACCTCCATATCCCCGCCGCCTTGTTCCAGGCGCGAATATTCGAGCACATCGTTGAGAATTTTCAGCAGGCTTTCGCCCGCGTTCTGGATGCCCTGCACATAGTCTTTCTGGTTTGGCGTCAGCGGCGTATCACGCAGAATTTCCGCCATGCCCAGCACACCGCTCATGGGGGTGCGAACCTCATGGCTCAGGCGCGCCAGGGTCTCGCTGCGGATGCGCCAGGTGGCGGATGTGAGCGCCTCACTCTGTTCCGCATTGAGTCGCTGCTCCAGTTCTGCCCGGCTTTTGCGCGACAGCCCGAGGGCGAACAGTAAAGCTTCGATGGTCGCGGTGGTCAGAACCAGCAGCGGCCCGTTGATGCTCACAGGCAGTACGCCAAAGCTGGCAAATATCGTCAGTGCGACACAGACGATCAGCGGACTGCGGGCCAGCAGATAGAGCCCGGCATGGTCGCCCTGGCGCAGCCAGCAGGCAAAACCTACCCACACCAGTACGGCGACGCTGACCAGTGCGAGGATGTAGGCGATCTGCAGCGCCATCATGGCCGGTAACGCCCAGTTGAGCAGGGCGGCAATCAGGGCGCAGACAATCAATGTGAGCAGCCAGGGTTCGGCCTCGCGCACCATCTGGCGACTGTTGAGGAAGATGCGACTGAACGCGGTG
This sequence comes from Alcanivorax sp., assembly GCA_022565695.1. Taxonomy (GTDB): domain Bacteria; phylum Pseudomonadota; class Gammaproteobacteria; order Pseudomonadales; family Alcanivoracaceae; genus Isoalcanivorax. The sequence continues at coordinate 157,071 of JAIUME010000006.1, forward strand.
CTTGCGGCGATGGCCAGCAGGATGGCGGTGGCTTCCGTATGCGGTTGCAGATTCGGGAGAGGGAAATACTGCACCCCGATGAAACCGCTACCGCTGAGCGCCGCCAGTGTCAGCGCGGACAGGAACGCGGAGTAGTAAAGATACACGCAGCTGCGATAGAGCACGAACAGGGAAAAATTATAGAGCACGAGACCGAGAATGATGCCGGTGAGCAGCAGGAACAGGCCATCGATATGCAGGCTGCGCTGAAGCTGCTGCTCCAGTGTGTTCAGCCGCAACGTGTAGGTCAGGTGCCGATCCGGGATGATGCGCAGATAGTAAGTGTGCGTGGCGCCAGCAGGAAGGTCTACCCTGAACACGGGAGAGCGGTAGCGCAGATCTGCCCAGGGCGGGTCGGCACGCGTCCCGGCGCGACGCTCGGTATGACTGTGCTGATCGGGGCTATAATCGGGGCTATAGAAGCGAATGTCCCCGTACAGCCCCGGCGTCATGTTCAACAGCAGCTGCCGGGTGTGCTCGGTATTGTTGCTCAGCGCGAGACGTATCCACCAGGGATTGGCGCTGAAGCCGAGGAATTCCGACGAGCTCAGCGCTGGCTGGAAGAGCTGGTCATGCTCGCCGCGCAACAGCTCCGATAGCGTGACCTGGCCGCCCACGTCTTCGAAATGTTCCGAGTAGACCGTGATGCGGGCGCTGTCGAGGTTTTCATTGATGACGAACGGGGGTAGCGGGCTTTGTGCCGAGGCGTTGCCGGGGAACAGGGCCAGCGTCAGAGCCAGGCAGGCTCCGATACAGACCAGTATCTGCAGGAGCCCGGGTAATTTGTGTTTGGAGCCTGTCAGGCGCGTTACGGTGTATGCCTTGTTAAGCTCGGGGCGTTGCTGCGCTGTCGTGGGCGTGGGCGGGTGTCGCCGTGTTGCTTTCTGCTGCAGCGGATGTGATGTCGGGTTGTCTGAGAACGTAGGCCTCGAACCCGGCTTCCGAGAGCAGGTAGGCTCCCAGTTCGCTTCGGCGCCCTCCATCGCAGCAGACAACATAGACAAAATCCTTTTCAAGATTGCGCACTTCGCGGCGCAATTCAGTCAGCGGCAAGTTGCGTGCGCCGGTGGTGCGATCATGTTTGAACTCCATGGGCAGGCGCACATCCAGCAAAACGCAGGCGCGGTCACCTTCCTCGCTCATGGCGTCCATCTCGTCGGTGGTCACGCTGCGGATCACCGACTGCTGTAATATATCGCGAAAATCCTGCTGGCCAAGACACATCAAAGTGCCATCACTGGTCATGGTGACAGTGGCGTTGCGCGGCGCATCGGAAATCAGCGCGTCCTCACCGAAAAAATCACCGGCTGTGAGGGCGGCGAGTGTTTCCGTCCGGTTGCCGGCTTGTCGGGTCACCATGGCCTTGCCCTGCTTGATCACGTAGAAGGTATCACCCGCTTCGCCTTCGCGCACGATGATATCGCCGAGTAATCCCTCCCGTTCTTCAAAACGGACAAACAGCGACTGGATCTTGGCCGGTGGCACTTGCGAGAAAAGTTCGGATTCCAGCAGCGCATCCATCCAGTCTCCGTGGTGGCGCGCCTCGCCCTCATCCAGCATGGACTCTGCTGCCTGGGTCCAGGTCATCAGCAGATCAAGGTGATTGCGCTCCATGGCGTAGAAGGTTGTTTTTTCGGTGCTGATCACATTGACGGTGTGCGTCGCGTAGTTGTCCAGTGCCAGATAATTCTCATCGTCATCGGCAGGAAAGTGGCGCACCTGGAAACTGGCATCCGTCATGTCCACGGAGCCTTCGACCAGAAACAGGGCCAAGTCTGCGGGCTGCCCGCGTTTGAACACCAGGCGAGCGGGGGCGACCTGTATCACTTTGATGCGGCTGCGGATTTCTTCGAGGTGCGAGGCGCTCAGGCTGTCAAACGGAATGAAGTGCCTGAGCCTGTCGAGGTCAATGTGATCTGTGTCGGCCATGGTCAACGGTCGCTCCCGGAGGTCGTCTTGATATACGACTTTATTATGACACAGCGACTGGTCGGTCGTCACAGTGCGCCATCTCCGGGATCACCCTTTTTGCTGACTGCCTTCTATTGGGCTCTTTCCCGGGCGATGGCGCGATAGCCGATGTCGCTGCGGTAGTAATGGTCATCCCAATGGATGCGCCGCACGCCATCGTAGGCGCGAGCTTGCGCAGAGGCAACGGTATCGCCCAGCGCTGTGACGCACAGCACGCGACCGCCCTGGGTGACCACATCGCCATCGCGCTCCGCGGTGCCCGCATGGAACACCTTGAGGTCGGCCGTATCAGTGCCGTCGAGACCGCTGATGACGTCCCCCTTGCGGTAGGCGTCCGGGTAGCCGCCGGCAGCCAGCACCACGCCCAGAGCCGGGCGCGGGTCCCAGGCGGCCTCTACCTGATCCAGACGCGCATCAAGCGCTGCCAGACACAGTGCCGCCAGATCACTTTGCAGACGCATCATGATGGGCTGGGTTTCCGGGTCGCCGAAGCGGCAGTTGTATTCGATGACTTTCGGTGTGCCGCTGCTGTCGATCATCAGACCGGCGTAGAGGAAGCCCGTGTAGGGATGGCCTTCGGCGGCCATGCCACGCACGGTGGGCAGTATCACTTCTTCCATGATGCGCTGATGAATGTCCGGTGTGACCACTGGCGCAGGGGAATAGGCACCCATGCCGCCGGTGTTGGGGCCGGTGTCACCGTCGCCGACACGCTTATGATCCTGGCTGGTGGCCATGGGCAGCACGTTCTCGCCATCGACCATGACGATGAAGCTGGCTTCCTCGCCCTCCAGAAACTCTTCCACCACCACCCGGTGGCCGGCGTCCCCGAAACGATTGCCGTCGAGCATGTCGCGCACGGCCGATTCGGCTTCTTCCAGCGTCATGGCGACGATCACGCCTTTACCGGCTGCCAGGCCGTCGGCCTTGATGACGATGGGCGCGCCCTGCTGGCGCACATAGGCCAGCGCCTCCGTGACATCGGTAAAGTTGCCGTAGGCGGCGGTGGGGATGTCGTGACGTGCCAGGAAGTCCTTGGTGAAGGCCTTGGAACCTTCGAGCTGCGCGGCGCCAGCCGTCGGGCCGAAGCACTTCAGGCCGCGGTCACGGAAGTGGTCCACCAGGCCATCGACCAGGGGCGCTTCCGGGCCGACGATGGTCAGGCCGATGTCGTTGGCGACCGCAAAGTCGGCCAGTGCCACCTTGTCGAGGACATCGATGGCGACATTGGCGATGCCGGCTTCCCGAGCCGTGCCGGCATTGCCCGGTGCGACAAACACCTGGTCCACACTGGCCGCGCTGGCGACTTTCCAGGCCAGCGCATGCTCGCGGCCACCGTTTCCTATGATCAGCACTTTCATGGCGTTGACTCTCGGGGTCCTGGGATCAGTGTCTGAAGTGGCGCATGCCGGTGAAGACCATGGCCATGCCCGCCTCATCGGCGGCGGCTATGACTTCCTCGTCGCGAATCGAGCCACCAGGCTGGATCACACAGCTGATACCCGCTTTGGCGGCGTTGTCGATGCCGTCGCGGAACGGGAAGAAGGCATCAGACGCCATGACAGCCCCCGCGACCGTCAGCCCGGCGTGCTCCGCCTTGATGCCGGCGATGCGGGCCGAATTGACGCGGCTCATCTGGCCCGCACCGACACCGATGGTCTGGCCATTACGGCCATAGACGATGGCGTTGGATTTGACGAACTTGGCCACTTGCCAGGTAAACAGCAGGTCGCGGATTTCGGCGTCGGTGGGCTGGCGTTGGGTGACGACTTTCAGATCCGCCGCAGTGACCATGCCCAGATCCCGATCCTGCACCAGCAGGCCGCCGTTGACGCGCTTGTAGTCAAAGGCGCTGTAGCTGTTTGCCCAATCGCCGCAGACCAGCAGGCGCACGTTCTTCTTCTCGGCCACGATGGCCTGAGCCGCGTCGCTGGCGGCGGGGGCGATGATCACTTCCACGAACTGGCGATCGACGATGGCACGGGCGGTGTGTTCATCCAGCGCCCGGTTGAACGCGATGATGCCGCCGAAGGCAGATTCCTGGTCGGTGGCAAAGGCGAGGTCATAGGCACTGCCGATGTCGGCGGCCACGGCCACACCACAGGGGTTGGCGTGTTTGACGATGACACAGGCCGGATCGGTGAACTGCTTGACGCATTCCAGTGCCGCATCGGTATCCGCGATGTTGTTGTAGGACAGCGCCTTGCCCTGCAACTGCTGAGCGGTGGCCACGGAGGCTTCCTTCGGCGCGCGCTCGGTGTAGAAGGCGGAACGCTGATGCGGGTTCTCGCCGTAGCGCATGTCCTGGGTCTTGACGAAATTCAGGTTGAGCGTGCGCGGGAACGGGTCATTGCCGTTGCCGACCCGCTGGCCGAAGTAGTTGGCGATGGCGCTGTCGTAGGCGGCGGTGTGCTCGAAGGCCTTGATGGCGAGATCGAAGCGGAAGGCATCGGTGAGGGCGCCGTTGTTGTCGCGCAGCTCGGCGATGACCTGATTGTAGTCAGACGGGTTGGTGACAATGCCGACGTGGGCGTTGTTCTTGGCCGCCGCACGGACCATGGTCGGGCCGCCGATGTCGATGTTCTCGATAGCGTCTTCCAGGCTGCAATCCGGGTTGGCCACGGTCTGCTCGAAGGGGTAGAGGTTGACCACCACCAGGTCGATGCGCTGGATGTCGTTGTCCGCCATCACGGCGTCGTCCTGGCCCCGGCGGGCGAGGATGCCGCCATGGATCTTCGGATGCAGGGTCTTGACCCGGCCGTCCATCATCTCCGGGAACCCGGTGTGCTCGGAGACCTCGCGCACGGCGATGCCGGCTTCCTGCAGCGCACGGAAGGTGCCGCCAGTGGAGAGAATCTCGATGCCGTGTTGGCTCAATGCCCGGCCGAATTCGACGATGCCGGTCTTGTCGGAAACACTGATGAGGGCACGCTGGACGGCTTTGCTCATGGTCATTTCTACCTTAATGCGGGGCGGTCAGAACGAATGAAGGGAAACAAAAAAAGGGCAGTGCGAACTGCCCTTCGGGTCTGGCCCGCTGCTACAGCAGGCCGTACTGTTTGAGTTTCTTGCGCAGCGTGCCCCGGTTCAGGCCGAGCATCTCGGCGGCCTTGGTCTGGTTGCCGCGGGTGTACTCCAGCACTTTCTCCAGCAGCGGGATTTCCATCTCGGCCAGTACCATCTGGTACAGGTCGTTGACGGACTCGCCTTCCAGATTGTTGAAGTACTCGATCAGTGAGCGGCGCACACAGTTGCGCAGTGTGTCCTGACTATCGGTCTGGGCCAGTGTCAGGTGAGGTGTACGGTTTTCAGCGGTGTTCATGTCAATCAGTGTCCATGCGGCTGTGCTGGTCATGCGGCCATGTCTCCGTGTTGCGCAACGCCTTCCCCGGTGTCGGCGGCAGACACTCTGTACTGACCGATGGGGATCCGGTCTGTGGTCTTGTCGAGATTGTGGAAATACTGCTCTACTGCGTGCCGCTGTGCTGCGGCGGTGTCCAGCTGGTTGAAGCTGCGCCGGAATGCGTCGCCTTGCGGCAGGGACTGGGTATACCAGCCCAGGTGCTTGCGTGCGATGCGCGAGCCGGCTACCTCGCCATACAACTGATGTAACGCCCCGAGATGTCCCAGCACACGATGTGCGACATCGGCAACTTCCGGTGCTGCGGGCAATTCGCCATGGGCGAGATAGTGCAGCGTGTCGCGGAAGATCCAGGGGTTACCCTGAGCAGCGCGGCCGATCATGATACCACTGGCTCCCGTGGTTTCCAGTACCCGTTTGGCTTTTTCCGGTGAATCGATATCGCCATTGGCCATAACGGGTATGTCAACCGCAGCAACAACCTGTGCGATGGTGTCGTACTCGGCATGGCCATTGAAGCGGCACGCACGGGTGCGGCCATGCACGGCAAGTGCCTGAATTCCTGCATCTTGTGCGATGCGTGCTATGGTCACGGCGTTGCGTTGATCCGTACTCCATCCGGTGCGGATCTTGAGCGTGACCGGTACTTCGACGGCAGCGACCACCGCGTTGAGAATATCGCGCACCAGTGCCTCATCGCGCAGCAGCGCGGACCCGGCGGCACGACGGCAGACTTTTTTTGCTGGACAGCCCATGTTGATGTCGATGATCTGTGCGCCGAGGGCCACATTGGCGCGGGCGGCCTCTGCCATCATTGCGGGGTCCGCACCGGCTATCTGTACCGAGACCGGGCCGGGTTCATCCTGATGAGGCAGCCTGGTGCGGCTTTTGCGGGAATGCCAGAGGCTGGTGTCCGAGGTCACCATTTCCGATACCACCAGCCCGGCACCCAGATCCCGACAAAGCTGGCGGAACGGCCGATCGGTCACACCAGCCATGGGGGCCAGTATCAACGGATTGGCAAATGTGTGGGGGCCGATCTGCATAGGTCTTCCGGGGGGCATCCTCCGAGGCGGCGTATGATAGTGGCCGCCGGGGAGGGGGGGAAGGCCATTTCGGGACTATTTATTGATCACGCCCCGGTTTATTGATCAGGCCCCGGTTATTGATCAGGCCCCGGGAGCGGGGTGGAAGTACAGGCGGTAGCTCTCGGCGTCGGCACCGGGATTGAGAATCTCGAAGGAGACCCGGATCGGTACGTCCCGGGGCATGGTATCCATGCCGGCCAGTTCACCGCGCAGGTACTCCTCCGGCGTAAAGCGGCGGCTGGCAACAGGCTGGCCGCGCAACGAGCTGAAGCTCAATTCGAGGATCGGGAACGGCTGCTCGTAGTGGGCATGGTTGTAGAGGATTGCATCCACCACCAGCGCGTCTTCCACGCGAGAGTGAGTGCGTACCACCAGATTGGCGCCGCGCAACTGACGGATGTCTGACGGGTTTGGCAAGGTGCAGCCGAGCACGCCGCAGGCATTGGCGTACAGAGGGCGCCATTCCGGTGTCCGGGCCAGGCGGTCGAAGTTGAACACCAGATACTGGCCGGTCAGAACCAGTATGGCGGCCAATGACAGCCCGCCCCATTTGAGCGCCTGGCCGATGTCCATGCGCGGCCGATCAAACAGGGGCGCTGCCTTTTTCGCCGGGCGCGCCGGTGCGGGCTCAAACTCATACTCATGCTCTCCGAGCGCGGCATCGTCGGCGAACAGGTCGAAGTCGTCGAATTCATCATCGGTATTGCCGCGCTGCCCGGCCCCGGCATCATCATTGTCGTCAAACAGCGGGTTGATGGCAGGGGCAGGTCGCTTTGCCGCGGCTTTCTTGCCGGAGGGCTTGCTGACAGGCTTGCCGGCAGCGCGGCCGGGCTTTGCGGTATCCGCCTCCTGTTGCATTCTCATGCCACTGGCCTGAGTGGGAGGGGGTGTCTCTTCTTCCTCGAGTTCCTGCAACAAGGCTTCTGCCCAGGACTCATCGCCGCCCTGACCCTGATGGCTGCGCCCGGCACCGCTCATGTCGGTGAAGTCTTCATCGCCGAGGCGGGATTCTCCGTCCTCATCCAGCGACAGGAAGGAGTCACTCAGCTCCAGAGCGCCACCCAGCGAGACACGGGTGTCGTTCTGGTCTTCCTCGCCCTCCCCGTCAGCGGGTGCCTCCTGTGGTGCCCCCGGGGTGGCGAGGTCATCATCCAGTGTCCAGTTACGGGCCGGTGCGGCAGGTGCCGGTGCCGGACGCTCTGGCGGGGCTTCCTGAGCCAGCAGCTCTTCCGCCCAGGACTCATCGTCTGGCCGTTTTTTCTTGCCGACAGAGGGCTTCTGGTTTGTGGCTGCGTTTGTGGCTGCGTTGGTAGCTGCGCGTGTGGCGCCAGCATTTGCGGCGGGCGGCGGGCTGGCCGGCCGGGCCGGTGCATCGAGAAGATGATCCGTAGCCTGAAAAACCTGCAGGCAACTGCCGCACCGCACCGCGCCGCGGGCCTGGCGCAAGTGTTGCTCGCCGATCTTGAACTGGGCGCCACAGTGCGGACATTGAGTTTTATATTGAGCAGCCATGGCAGTCCGGTCGTTTATTCTGAGGATGTCGTTAGTATACGCCGTTGTACGTAAACCACGGAGCGCTGGCAAGGGGCTGGATCACGTTCACGCGTCAGCGCGTACCCCGGCCAGTCGTGTCCAGTCCCCCAGCTGCGCCGGTGGCGTGAAGCGAATGGCCGGTGTGTAGGCCGCCATCACGTCTTCTGCCTGCTCGTTGAGAATGCCCGAAAGCACCAGCGCGGCACCCTTGGCACAGTAGCCCAGCAGCTGCGGCGCCAGCGACACCAGCGGGCCAGCGAGGATATTGGCAATCACCAGATCGAAGCTGGCCTGCGCGGGCATGGCTTCCGGAAGGCAGCACTCCAGGCGGTCGGCAACGCCATTGAGCATCGCATTGTCGCGGGTGGCCAGCAGTGCCTGCGGGTCGATGTCGCAGGCCAGCACGCGTTCGGCGCCCAGCAGCAGGGCGGCGATGGCCAACACGCCGGAGCCACAGCCGAAGTCCAGCACGGTCTTGCCGGTGAGCTTGCCGTTGAGACTGGCGCCGTCGAGCCAGGTCAGGCACATGGCGGTGGTTTCGTGGGTGCCGGTGCCGAACGCCAGGCCCGGATCGAGCCGCAGGTTCACGGCGTCGCCGGTCAGGGGCTCTGCCCAGCTGGGCACGATCCACAGGCGCTCACCGAACTGCATGGGTTTGAAGTCATCCATCCAGGCCCGCTCCCAGGCCTGGTCCGCGAGATGCTCGAAGCGATAGTCGGCTGGCGCTGCGCCCAGCGCGGCACTCAGGCCCGCCAGCAAGGCGTCCTCGTCGGTGTCGGCCTGGAACAACGCACTGACCACGGTCTCACGCCACAGGGGTGTCGCTCCTGGTGGCGGTTCGAACAGCGGTTGATCGGCGGCGTCACTGAGCGTTACCGCGTTGGCGCCCAGCGCCATCAGGGCATCCTCAACCTGCTCCGCCGCTTCGGCCGTGCTGGGTATGTGCAGTTGCAGCCAGGGCACAGAGATCAGCTCCGCAGTTTCGATTCGAGATGGTGGATATCCACACACCCTTCCTCGAACGCGGGGTCACGGAAAATCTTTTCCCGATGCAACGGTACGTTGGTGAAGATGCCCTCGATGACTACCTCGTCCAGGGCATTACGCATGCGGGCGAACGCGTTGGCCCGATCCGGCCCCCAGGTAATGATCTTGGCGATCAGGGAGTCGTAGAAGGGGGGCACGGTATAGCCGGTGTAGATGTGGGAATCCACGCGCACACCATTGCCGCCCGGCGGGTGGTAGTAGCTGATCGTGCCGGGGCTGGGCGTGAAGCGCTCCGGATGCTCCGCGTTGAGGCGCACTTCAATGGCATGGCCACTGATCACGACGTCTTCCTGGCGCAGCGACAGGGGCTCGCCGGCGGCAATGCGCAACTGTTCCTTGACGATATCCACGCCGGTGACCATTTCGGTGACCGGGTGCTCCACCTGCACGCGGGTGTTCATCTCGATGAAGTAAAAGCCGCCGTTTTCGTACAGGAACTCGAAAGTGCCAGCGCCACGGTAGCCGATTTCGATACAGGCGCGTACACAACGCTGGGCGACTTCTTCGCGCAGGTCATCCGGGATGCCGGGTGCTGGCGCTTCTTCCACCACCTTCTGGTGACGGCGCTGCAGGGAGCAGTCCCGGTCACCCAGGTGGATGGCGTTGCCCTGACCGTCGGCCAGTACCTGAATTTCCACATGGCGCGGGTGCTGGAGAAATTTCTCCATATAGACGGTGTCGTCGCCAAACGCATTCTTGGCTTCCGAGCGCGTCAGGGTGATGGCGTTGAGCAGTGCAGCGGATTTCTCCACCACGCGCATGCCACGGCCACCGCCGCCGGCAGCGGCCTTGATGATTACCGGGAAGCCGATCTTCTGCGCCAGTTCCAGGGCGCGCTCGCCGTCTTCGCCGACCGGGCCGTCGGAGCCGGGCACTGTCGGTACGCCAGCGGCTTTCATCGCTTCGATGGCGGACACCTTGTTGCCCATCAGGCGAATGGTGTCAGCGCGCGGTCCGATGAAGATGAAGCCGGAGCGTTCCACGCATTCGGCAAAATCGGCGTTTTCGGCCATGAAGCCGTAGCCGGGGTGAATGGCATCCGCATCCGTGACTTCGGCGGCGCTGATGATGGCCGGAATGTTCAGGTAAGACTCGCTGGACGGGGCCGGGCCGATGCACACCGACTCATCCGCCAGGCGCACATGCATGAGCTCGCTGTCCGCCGTGGAATAAACGGCAACCGTGCGAATGCCCATTTCCTTGCAGGCACGCAAAATGCGCAGGGCAATCTCGCCACGGTTGGCAATGACTACTTTTCGCAGCATGGTGTCAGGCTCTCAATTGTTGCCCGTCGCGGACGACGGGCAAGGATTCTCGGACAGGCTGGCGCAGGCGTTGAACGCCTTAGCCAATGATGAACAGCGGCTGGTCGTATTCCACCGGTTCACCGTCTTCCACCAGGACTGCTTCGATGGTGCCGGATTTGTCCGCCTCGATCTGGTTCATCATCTTCATGGCTTCGACAATGCACAGCACGTCGCCGGCTTTGACCTGCTGGCCCACATCCACAAACATGGGTGAGCCGGGGTTCGGCGAGCGATAGAAGGTGCCGACCATCGGCGAGCGCACCAGATGCCCGGGCGGCAGAGACTTGCCGTCCTTTTCCTTGTCGTCACCGTCACTGCGTCCGGCGGGTGCCGGCGGCGCGGGCTGGGGCGCCTGCTGGGGCATGGCATACATCTGCTGGGGCGGGAAGGCATTGCGGTTGCCGCGGCTGATGCGTACCGATTCCTCGCCCTCATGAATCTCCAGCTCGTCGATTCCGGACTCTTCCAGCAGTTCGATCAGCTTCTTGACCTTGCGAATATCCATAGACTTATTGCCCTTTACGTCTTCTGCGTCTGTGTCAGTGGGTCAGTGTCCGCTGTCTGTGAGTTGCGTTATTGCCGCGTCCAGCGCCAGACGATAACCGTCTGCCCCAAGACCGCAGATAACGCCGACAGCGATATCAGAAAAATAGGAATGCCGACGGAAATCTTCGCGCCGGTGCGTGTTGGAAAGATGCACTTCGATAAACGGTATCGCCACGCCCAGCAGCGCATCGCGCAGGGAGACACTGGTGTGGGTGAATGCCGCAGGGTTGATCAGAATGAAGTCGATGCCTTCGGTGCGCGCACTGTGGATGCGTTCAACCAGCTCATACTCGGCATTGCTCTGCAGCCATTGCAGATGATGTCCGGCGGCACTCGCCTGATCCCGCAGGCCGTTATTGATCTGCTCGAGCGTCGTGTGCCCGTAGGTCTCCGGCTCGCGGGTGCCCAGCAGATTCAGGTTGGGGCCGTGCAAAACCAGTATTGATGCCACTGGAGCCTCCTCTCTACAGAGCAAATGCGGTGAAAAGTTGTGAACTGGATGGCAAAAGCCGCCTAAAGGGGCGGCTTTCGCGATGTGGCTCAATACTAGGGGGAAAAAGCGGGCGAGAAAAGGCCTTTACAAGTTTCCTTACAACTGAGACTGGTCAGTCACGCCATAATGTCGGTCATATCGACGGAAATACCCGCGTTTTCAGGTGAGTCAGAAAGCGCTCCGGGCTCATTTCGCCGAGCACACGGCTGTCGGCCACTTCCTCGCCGTCAGCAGCCAGGAAAATCAGGCTGGGCAGGCCGAAGATGTTGTAGTCCGCCATGATGGCCTGATTGTCGCGGGTAATGCGGGTGACATCGGCCCGCACCAGCAGCATGTCACGGTCCTGCATGGCCGCCAGCACATCGGTATCACTGAGGGTGGTCTCTTCCAGCACCTTGCAGGCCACACACCACTCGGCAAAGAAATCCACCAGCACCGGTTGGCCCGAGGCCTGCGCGTCGCGTAACACGGATTGCAGCGCTTCCCGGCCCTGAACATCGACAAAATCATACTGGCCTGCCGGAGGGTGCCGGATGCCGCCTTCGCGGCTTTCGGTGGCCGTGGCCGGCGCTGTTGAGGCGGGTGCGCTGTGGCTCAATGGCTGCCAGGGATCGGTGCCGCCACTGGCGGCGCCAACCACCATGACAGCGCCATACAGGGCCATGACCAGTGCCAGGCCGCGCTTCAGTCGACCGCGGTCGCCCGCCGGCTCCAGTGCGCCCAGCTGTACCCCGTAGACGGCAAGCAGGACGCCGTAAAGCCCCAGCGTGACCCCCGCAGGAATGATGCGATCCAGCAGCCAGATCGCCACGCCGAGCATCACCACGCCGAAGAAGCGCGTGATGTCCTCCATCCAGGTACCGGCCCGGGGCAGCAGGTGGCTGCCGCCGGTGCCGAACAGAATCAGCGGCACGCCCATGCCGATCGACAGGGCGAACAGCGACAGCGCCCCGGTGGCGGCATCGCCGCTGCTGGCCACGTAGAGCAGCGCCCCGGCGAGAATCGGTGTCACGCAGGGTGAGACGACCAGTGCAGAAATTACCCCCAGCAGCGCTGCGCCGCCCAGCGAACCCTGTTGGCGGTGGCTGCCTGCGCTGCTGAGACGGTCGCGCAGGAAAGCGGGCAGTTGCAGGCGGAAGAGACCGAACATGCCCAGTGCCAGCACCACAAAGATGATCGCCGAGGTGATGATGGCGGCGGGCTGTTGCAGCATGTATTGCAGGTTCAGGCGCGCCCCGAATACCGCCACCAGCAGACCGGCAAGGGTATAGGGCACGGCCATACCCAGCACATAGGCGCTGCTGAGCAGGAAGCCGCGTCGTGCCGTGGGGTGAGACTGCCCGGCGATGATGCCGGAGAGGATCGGCACCATCGGGAAAACGCAGGGCGTGAAAGCCAGCAACAGGCCGCCGGCAAAGAACAGCAGCGTCACCATGACCAGGCTCTGGTCACCCATCCAGCGCGAGAAGGCGCCGGCATCCTGGGAGCCCAGGGTGCCAAAAAAACCACCTTCGGTGGCGGGTGTATTGGGTGTATCAAGGGGAGCGCCGAAGGCCATGCTCTCTGCACTGACAAAGGTCAACGGTAATTCCCGCGTCAGCGGCGGGTAACACAGCACATCTTCAATACAGCCCTGGTAGTCCACTTCCAGTACGGTCTCGGTGAGCGGGATTGAGGACAGGGGTAGCGTCAGGTGCAGCGTGTCGTAATACACCTGCACCCGGCCGAACAGCTCGTCATCCTTGAGGGTGCCATCGGGCACCTCGAAGTCGGCAAAGTCCTCGATCAGATTGCCGTGGGTATCGCGCAGGCGGAATGCGAAACCGTGGTGATACAGATAAACGTTCTCGACGATGTCGAAGGTGAGCTGGATGGCCTGGGCGTCAAGATCCGGTGAGGCGTCAATCCGGATGGCCTGCTCTGCCGTAGGCAGATCACTGCCACCCCCGCCCAGCAGGCTGCTGCCGCTCTCCTGGCGCCCCAGCAGCGCGCTGGCCGGCGCACACAGCATCAGCATCAGTAGCGCCGCCAGCAGGTAGCTGATGTGAGTGGGGGAGCTGGCTATTGCCAGCGGTCGGGGGAGCAGATGTCGGGTCATGAGCAAGCGGGCCATCCGGTCAGGGTACAGGTGGGTGCAGGATACCAGAGTCCCTGTACATCTGCCGTGTGGCGATTGGCCGCATCGGCGAGTGATTAACGGGTCTTATCGCACTATAGTCGAAAGTGAAGGCGTCGAAAGTGAAGGCATCGAAAGTGAGTGAGAGGCGAGTCAGCGCGTGCCTCTCAACAGATAAAGTGGAATCGGGGAGTATATGAACCAGCGTCGTCATCATTTACGGAGCCTGCTGCAGGCTGGCCATGTCTGGGTTATCCGTCGCGGACGCTATGTGATCCCTGGCGTGCTTGGCGGCCTGCTGTTACTGAATATCCTGCTGGGCTGGTACTGGAGCCGGGAACCGGCCCTGCCGGAGCTGGCGCTACCTGCCGAGCCGGTGGCGGGGGAGGCGACGACCGTGGCCCTGGCGGACGTCATGACCACCCTGCTGGAAAAGCGCGGTGGCTATCTCAGCAACGACATACTGCCGCACCGTTTGTGGCTGGATAACATGCCCAACTGGGAGTTTGGCGTGCTGACCCAGGGGCGAGATCTGGCGCGGGCCTTGCACCGGGATCTCGGGCGCGCGCCCGGGCGTGAAGATGTCGATCTGGCTATCGTTTCCCCGCAGTTCAATTTTGATCACAAGAGCTGGGCCATGCCCTCCACCGAGGGGGAGTATCGTCGCGGCATCCGGGCCCTGGAGCGTTACCTGGCGCGGCTCCAGGATGCGGAGGACGACACCGCGCGGTTCAACGCGACCCCGGCGAATCTGGATTACTGGCTGGGTGAAGTGCAGGAGCGCCTTACTGATCTGAGCCGCCGCTTGTCCAACAGTGTGGGGCGCCCGTTACCGGACGCCGGCCTGCTGGACCGGGACGACGCGCCCCTGACCCGAACCCCGTGGAGCGAAGTGGACAATGTGTTCTATCAGGCGCGGGGGAGTAGCTGGGCGCTGTTGCATCTGCTGCGCGGTGCGGAGATCGATTTCGGGCCGTCGCTCACCCCGGAAGGCCGCATTCACCTGCGTCGGGTCATGCACCAGCTGGAGTACACCCAGGCGCCGATACGCAGCCCCATGATTCTCAACGGCTCGGGTTTCGGCGTCTTTGCCAACCATTCGCTGGTGATGGCGAATCATATTGCCGGGGCCAACATGTCCCTGCAGGAGCTGCGCGAAACCCTCAAGCGGCCACCGTCAACGTAAATACAAACGGGGCGGCCTCTGGCCGCCCCGTTTGCGTGTCAGTCGTGCGAGATGCCGTGTCAGAGGTCGCTCTTGTAGGCATCCACGGACTTGGTGATTTCCCGGCGCGCTGCGTCGGCATCGTCCCAGCCATCCACCTTGACCCACTTGCCGGGCTCAAGATCCTTGTAGTTCTCGAAGAAGTGCTCGATCTGCTGAATCAGCAGTGCTGGCAGATCGGTGTATTCGTGCACATCTTTATAGGCGCTGGTCAGCTTGTCATGGGGCACGGCCACCAGCTTGGCGTCCTGGCCTGACTCATCGCTCATGTTCAGCACGCCCACGGCGCGGCAGCGAATCACGGCACCGGCCATCACCGGGTAGGGGGTCACCACCAGCACGTCCAGCGGATCACCGTCTTCGGACAGCGTGTTGGGGATGAAACCATAGTTGGCCGGATAGAACATGGGGGTAGCCATGAACCGGTCAACCACAATGGCGTTGCTGTCCTTGTCGATCTCGTACTTGATCGGCGAGGCATTGGCGGGAATCTCGATGACGACGTTGATGTCGCCCGGAAGGTCCTTACCGGCGGGAATCTTTGCGAAATCCATGATAGCTGTGGCCCGATGCAGTTGCTGATGGCGCGGGATTATAGCAACCCGGCGCCATCTGTGGCCACCCGACCTTTGTTGGGGCCTTGTCGGGCGATTGGGGGGCGATCCGGGGGGCGAGGGGCGGAGCCCCTTCATTCTCCGCGTTCACGCTGCCCCGGTGCGGCGGCACCGCCGCCAGAGCGGGCCTCGTGCCGCGCGGTCTGGGCGGCCAACTGTTCGGACACCTTGTTGACCGAGCCGGCGAACCCGGCCAGCAGGTTATAGAGCACCGGGATGATGAACAGCGTGAGTACAGAGGCGAACAGCAGGCCGCCGAGAATCACCATACCGATGGCGGCGCGGCTTTCGGCGCCCGCGCCGGTGGCCAGCACCAGGGGGATGGCGCCGAAGATGGTGGAAATGGTGGTCATCAGTACCGGGCGGAAGCGCAGGGTGGCGCCTTCGATGATGGCGTCACGCACGTTCAGGCCGGTGTCGCGCATCTGGTTGGCAAACTCCACGATCAGAATACCGTTCTTGGCCATCAGGCCGAGTAGCATGATCATGCCGATCTGACTGTAGGTGTTGAGCGTGATGCCAGACATATACAGCGCCAGCAGGGCGCCGGTGATCGCCAGGGGAACGGAAAGCATGATGATCATCGGGTGGATCCAGCTTTCGAACTGCGCCGCCAGCACCAGGAACACGATCAGGAAGGCCAGGCCGAAGGTGATATAGATGGCGCTGGACGCCTCAACGAACTCGCGGCTCACACCGCGATAGCTGACGCGCGCCTCGGCGGGCAGATGCTCTGCCGCCTGGGCATTCAGGTAGCGCAAGGCGGCGCCCATGTCATAGCCGTCGGCCAGGGTGGCACTCAGAGTGATGGCGGGCAGCCGGTCTACCCGGCGCAACTCCGGCGGTGCGCCGAACTCACGCAGCTCCGCCAGCGCATTCAGCGGTACGAGATCGCCGGCGCCGGTGCGCAGGAAATAATTCTGCAGATTGTCCGGGGTGGCCCGTTTGCCATCCTCCGCCTGCAATATGACATCGTATTCCCGTCCCCGGTCGAGATACCGGGTCACCACGCGTGAGGCCAGCATGGACTGCATGGTATTGCCGATGTCTTCTGCGGTGATGTTCAGGTCTGCCGCTCTTTCGCGGTTCATGTCCACGCCCAGCTGTGGCTGGGTGACTTCAAAATTGATATCCGGATTGATCAGGCTCGGGTTCTGACGGGCGCGCTCCAGCAGGATGTCGGCCCACTCCTGCACAGAGTCGTAATCCGGCCCGCCGATGACGAATTGCACGGACGCATTGAAACCGCTCTGGCCCAGCCCCGGCGGATTGATGGCGAAGGAACGTAGCCCTGGCACTGAGCGCAGCAGCGGTGCGACCTCGGCAACGATTTCCTGTTGTGTACGATCGCGCTCGCTCCAGTGCTTGAGGCGCACGATGGTGAAGCCGCGCTCCACCTGGCCCCGGAAGCCAACAATGGACAATACGCGCTCGGCCTCACCGCTTTCGACCAGCGGCTCCAGCAGGGCCTGGATCTTGCGGGTGTGGTGTTCGGTGTAATCGATGCTGGCGCCTTCCGGCGCCACGCTGTTGATGATGAAGACACCGCGATCTTCCGTGGGGGCCAGTTCCTGCGGCAACTGCGGAAAGATGGCCGTGGCCAGCATGATGCCGGCCAGGCCGACCGCCAGCACGATCAGTGGTGCGTTCAGGGATTTCAGCAACAGTGAGTGGTAGCCGCGATTCATGCGCTCGAACATACGCTCGCTCCACTCCCACAGACGCGAGTGCTTGCCTTCGTCATCCCGCGCCGGGTGCAGCCACTTGGAGCACAACATCGGCGCCAGGCTCAGGGCAACAAAGCTGGATACGATCACCGCGGCGGCCAGGGTAAAACCGAATTCGGTAAACAGCCTGCCGATATTGCCGCCCATAAAGGACAACGGCACAAACACGGCCACCAGCGTCAGGGTGGTGGCGATGACAGCGAAGGCAACCTGGCGGGCACCGCGATAGGCCGCCACCAGCGGCGGCTCACCGTCATCAATCCGTCGCTGGATATTCTCCAGCATCACGATGGCGTCATCCACTACCAGACCGATGGCCAGGATCAGTGCCAGCAAGGTCAGTACGTTGATGGAAAAATCGAACACCCCCAGTGCCATGAAGGCACCGATGATGGACACCGGGATGGTGACTGCCGGAATCAGCGTCGCGCGCACCGAGCGCAGGAACACGAAGATCACCAGAATGACCAGCGTCATCGCGATACTGAGCGTGATGATGACCTCGCGAATGGAGGCGCGAATGAAGATGGATTCGTCGTAGTTCACGGCCAGGGACACGCCCGCAGGCAGGTTCGGGCGGATGTGCTCCAGCTCGGCCTGGACCAGATCGGAGATTTCCACAACATTGGATTTTGATTGCCGGATGATGCCGAGCCCGATAGCTTGCTGGCCGTTGGTGCTGAGGCGGCTGCGGTCATCTTCCACGCCGCGTTCCACCCGGGCCACTTCGCCAATGCGGATGGGGAAGTCGCCCTGCCGACGAATTACGATGCCGGCAAAAGCCTCGGGATCATTGAGACGGTTGTCCGCGCGCACCGAGAATTCACGGCTGCTGGATTCCACGCGCCCGGCGGGCAGCTCGATATTATTGGCGCGCAGCGCATTTTCCACATCGGCGACAGTGACCTGACGGCTGGCCATGCGCTCCGGGTCCAGCCAGATGCGCATGGCATAACGGCGTTCGCCGCCAATCATGATTTCCGCCACACCGGTGAGCACAGACAAGCGGTCGACCAGATTGCGTTCTGCAAAATCGGTCAATTGATCCGGCGTCATGCGGTCGCTGGCCATGGTGACCCACATCATGGGTCGGGCGTCGGAATTGGCCTTGGCCACAATGGGCGGATCGGCTTCTGCGGGCAGGCGATCGAGAATGCTGGCAATGGCATCGCGCACATCGTTGGCGGCGTTGTCCACGTCGCGGCCGCTCTCGAATTCGATGGTGGTGCGGCTGGAGCCCAGGCGGCTGCGGGATTCCATGGAGCGAATGCCGTCCACAGCACTGATAGCACCTTCAATGAGCTGGGTGATCTGTGTGTCGATCACCTCCGGCGCAGCGCCGATGTAACTGGTGGCGATGGATACTTCCGGCGGATCAATGTCGGGATATTCGCGCACCGGCAACTGCAGTGCTGCGGCGATGCCGAACACCACGATCAGCAGGCTCATGACCGTGGCGAAGACCGGGCGCTTGATGGAGACATCAGAGAGAATCATATCAACCTTCCGCGCGCTGGCCGTCGCGCACGGTAACCCGTGCGTCCGGATCGTCCAGCAACTCGACACGATCACCGGCACTCAGACGCGTTTGCCCGGTAATCACCACCCGGTCATCGGCATTCAGGCCACGCAGCACTTCGGCTTCGCCGGGCAGCCGAACACCCAGATGGAGGGTGCGGCGCTCCACTTCATTGTCGCCCACGACGACAAACACATACTGCTCGTTGCCCTGGGTGAGCAGCGCTTCTTCCGGCACCAGCAGTGTCTCCCGTTCGCGAAAGCGCAGGGACACGCTCATGAACTGACCCGGACGCAGGCGCCCTTCATTGTTCTCGATGGCGGCTCTGATCTGCAGGCTGCGGCTGATCGGGTCCACCCGTGTGCCCAGCTCGGTGACTTCGCCGGTGAAGGTCTGCCCCATGAAAGCGTCGCTGCGGGCTTCCACCTGCTGGCCAGCCTCCAGTTGGCTGATAAAACGTTCTGGCACGGAGAACACCAGCTCGATGGGAGAAATGCTGTCGAGTGTGCTGATGCGATCACCGGCGCGCAGGAACGCGCCCTGGCTGATTTCACGAATACCGATGACGCCGTCAAAGGGGGCCTTGATGGTGTGATTTTCCAGCATGGTGCGGGCCGATTGCACTCTGGCCTCGCCCACCTGGACGGCGGAGTCCAGCTCATCTACGTCGGCACGGGAAATGCTCTGGCCGCTTTGCAGGCGGCTGGCGCGGTCAAATTTGGTTCTGGCATCGCGCAGCTGTGCTTCGGCAACGCGTAATTCGGCCTGGGCCTGACGGCTGTCCAGTTCCACCAGCAGCTGGCCGGCTTTCACCTGCTGCCCTTCGCTGAAATGCAGGCGCAGCACCCGGGCATCCACTTCACTGGTGACAATGATTTCATCCCGTGCTGCGGTGGTGGCCACAGCGTTGACGCGATCCTCGACATTGCCCAGACGCGGAGTGACAACGTTCACCGGGGTCTCCCGGGCGCCCTGGCGCTGTTCCAGCGGGCTGTCGCCCTGACCAAGCAGGTACCAGCCGATGCCGCCACACAGCAACACCAACAGGGCAATGCCCGCTTGCTTCTTCATGCGTTTCTCCACCAGGAAATACTGAACCAAAAAAGATCATGCCGGCGCCCGGGATGGCGGCTGCGCGGATTATCAGAACATAGTCATAATACTAACGCATGACAGGGTGAACGTGGGGGTGTGACCATCGCGCCAAGAGGCGGGTTCCTTATTGTTTCCACTTTTGCCTCAGCGCCGCCACTTGATATTGCAGCCCACGGAAGGCACCTGGTCTCCCTCCGGCGCCCGGCCTGCCATCACCGCCAATGCAGCCTTGCGCAGATCCTCGCCAGTGACCGGGATCTGATTGCCGGGGCGGCTGCTGTCGAACTGGCCACGCCAGACCAGCTGGTGCCCCTTGTCATAGAGAAAGAAGTCCGGGGTGCAGGCCGCATCGAACGTCCTCGCCACGTCCTGGGATTCATCGGCCAGATAGGGGAAAACGTAATCCCGCGCCAGTATCTCCGCACGCATCTGTTCCGGGCTGTCCGCCGGATGGCTTTGCCAGTCATTGCTGTTGATAGCCACCACCGCCAGTCCCTGGGTCGTCAGTTCCCTGGCCAGCGCCGAAAAGACCGGGGCGATATGCTTCACGTAGGGGCAGTGGTTGCAGATGAAGGCCACCAGCACAGGGGTGTCCGCCAGTTCCACGGAATCAAAATCGGTGCCGCGTGCGTCCGGGAGCTGGAATGCGGGCATCGGGCTGCCGAGGGGGATCATGGATGAGGGGGTGAGGGCCATGGTGTGCTCCTTCAATGGTGTGTTGCCGGGGCTCAGTGTAGCAGAGGAGAGCGGGCGACCCGGCAGGCGTTTATTCCATCGGGTTATAACTCGATGCCTTTTTATTCTTTTGCCTTTGCGCTTCAGCCTAGTACCTTGCGCTTCTTGTTCAATGCATCGTGTTCAATTCACCGCGACCCTGCGCAGGGAGCCTCCTTTGATCGCTGAATCGCTCCAGCCCCTTGTTGTCGGCCTGATACTGGTCGGGCTGTTCGCTGCGTTTGTGCGCGAGTGGTTCAAGCCGGACGTGGCGGTGATGATCGCCGTGGCGTTGCTGTTGGGGCTGGGCCTGCTCAGCAGCGGGCAGGTGCTCAGCGTCTTCAGCAACAGCGCGCCGATCACCATTGCCTGCCTGTTCATCATCAGCGCCGCGCTGCAGAAGACCGGCTGTGTCGATCGGCTGGGTGACTGGCTGGGCGTGATGGCCGGCAAGAGCGAAGCACGGCTGCTGCTGGCGCTGATGCTGGTAGGGGTGCTGGTGTCGCCGTTCATCAACAACACACCCGTGGTGATGGTGCTGATGCCCGCTGTGATTGCGCTGGCGAGCAAGCACAATATCGCCCCCTCGCGGCTGCTGATCCCGCTCTCCTACGCGACCATTCTTGGCGGGCTGATCACCATGGTGGGTACCTCCACCAATATTCTGGTGGATGGTGTGGCACGGGATATGGGCCTGGCCCCCTTCGGCATGTTCGAAATTACCGCCCCGGCCATCGTCATGGCGCTGCTTGGCTGCGTAATGATCTTCTTTCTGGCGCCGAAACTGCTGCCCTCCCGGGAAACCCTGGCACAGCAGTTCACCGGCAGCGGCGATCGCACCTTCATGTCCGAGCTGTTCGTGCCGGAAGGGTCACGCCTGGCCGGTCGCACATTGAAAGAAGCGCGGCTGAGCAACGGCACCATTGCCGTGCTCAAGCTGTTCCGGGGTGACGAGGCGCTGACTTCGCCGCCGCCGGGTACGCGGCTGCAGGTCGGCGACAAGGTGGTGGTGCACAGCCAGAGCGCCGACATGGTGGAGCTGCGCGGTACCGATCTGGTCAGCCTGCAAGCCGGTGCGCCGGTCGCGGATGGCAAGGACCTGGAAACCCTGCGCCGCCAGGACGCCGTTATTGTCGAGGCGATCGTCGGGCCCAGCTCGCGCTATGTCCAGCGGCCGATTCGCGACCTGGATCTGGCGGCGCGCTACGGCATTCACATCATTGCGGTGCACCGCCAGGACGCCAGCATCGGCGAGATCGTGGACGATTTTCAGCTGCAGTTTGGCGATGTGCTGCTGGTGGAGGGCACCCGCACCCAGATCAAGCGCTTCTGCGACAACGGTGATCTGTTCGCCATCACTGACGGCAAGGCGCCGGCCAACCGCCAGAGCAAAGCGCCGATTGCCATGGCCACGATCATCGGCGTGATGGTGCTGGCGGCATTCAAGGTCATGCCGATCGAGGGCCTGGCGCTCATGGGCGCCGCCATCGTGGTGGCCACGGGCTGCGTGCGCTCGGAAGAAGCCTACAAGGCCATCGAATGGCCGATCATCATCCTCATCTTCGGCATGCTGGCGGTCAGTATCGCCATGCGCGAGTCCGGGCTGGCGGACATGCTGGCCGGGCTGCTGGTCGGCTGGGGCGGCGGCCTGTCGCCCTGGATGATGCTTGCCATCGTCATTCTGATCACCTCCATTGCCACCGAGATGATCAGCAATAATGCGGTGGCGGTGCTGTTCACTCCTGTGGTGATCGCTGTGGCCCAGCAGCTGGGCGTGGACCCGCGTCCGTTCGTGGTGGGCGTGATGTTTGCCGCCAGCGCCAGCTTTGCCACCCCGATTGGCTACCAGACCAATACCCTGGTCTACAGCGCCGGTAATTACCGCTTTACCGACTTTGCCCGCCTGGGCATTCCCATGAACCTGCTGGTCTGGCTCAGCGCCAGTCTGCTCATTCCGCTGTTCTGGCCCCTGAATCCGGTATAACGTGCCGCGCCTCTGATCGGTTACCATGGGCACCAGAATGAGCGGAGAGCACGAGAATGACCCGATTACTGCTTTGTATCCTGCTGCTGTCCGCCGGGCTGGCCCAGGCCAGCGGTATCTATCGCTGGGTGGACGATGAGGGCAGGGTGCATTTCTCCGATGAGCCCGGCGGCGGCAATGCCGAGGCCATCACGGTGCAGCCGCAAACCCTGCCGTTTCAGCCTGCGCCCGCACGCTCTCCGCGTGGCACGCCGGCCACAGCTGGCGCGCCACTGATCATGTACAGTGCCGAGTGGTGCGGTTACTGCACCCGCGCACGCCATTATTTTCGCAGCAACAATATTCCGTTCGTGGAAAAGGATATCGAGAAATCCGATCAGGCCCGACGCGAGCACAAGCAGGCCGGTGGCAGAGGTGTGCCGTTGCTGGTACGCGGCGACGCCAAGCTGAACGGCTTTTCCGAACAACGTTTTGAACAATGGTTCAGGTCTCACTGATGACAGATATTCCCGAGCAGGACGACACCACTATCAAGGGCAATGGTATCAAGGGCAATGGTATCAAGGACAATGGTCAGGACAGCAGTCAGGCCAGCGCCCCGGACACGGCTGGCGACAGCGTCCAGGACGCCACTGATACGCCCATCGACACGGCACCCGCCGCACCCACGGCAACAGATTTCGTGGCGCTGCAGATTCATGAGCGGCTGCTGAAGGCCATCGAGGCAGAGGGCTTTTCTGCGCCCACGCCGGTCCAGCAGATGGCGATCCCACCGGCCCTCGCGGGCCATGATCTGCGCGTCACCGCCCAGACTGGCAGCGGCAAGACAGCCGCGTTCCTGCTGCCCATGCTGCAACAGCTGATTGCCAACCCGGATTACCAGGCCGGCACCCGGGCGCTGATCCTGCTGCCCACCCGTGAACTGGCCCGGCAGACATTGAGCCAGGTGGAAAAACTGGCGCGCTTTACCTTTATCAAGGCAGAGCTGGTCACCGGCGGCGAAGACTTCAAGGTGCAGGCGGCGAAGATTCGCAAGAACCCGGATATCCTCATCGGCACCCCGGGGCGCTTTATCGAGCACCTCACCGCCAATAATCTGGATTTCAGCGAGCTGATGATGCTGGTGCTGGATGAAGCCGACCGCATGCTCGATATGGGGCTGAACGAAGACGTGTTGCGTCTCGCCGCGCTGTGTAACCCCGCACGCCAGACCCTGCTGTTCTCAGCGACGCCCGGGCCGAGTTCCATGGCGGACGTGGTGGCAGCAGTCCTGCGCGACCCGCAGGAGATTCGCGTCAACCGGGTTCAGGACCTGAACGAAAAGACCCGCCAGCAAATCATCACGGTGGACGACATCGCCCATCGTGAGCGCCTGACACAATGGCTGCTGGCCAACGAGACCTACGACAAGGCCATCGTCTTCACCAATACCCGTGAGCAGGCGGATCGGCTGGGCGGCTATCTGCGCAACCCGTCCATGAAACTCTATGTGCTGCACGGCGAAAAAGACCAGAAAGAACGCAAGCAGGCACTGGACCGCCTGCGTAACGGCGATATCCACGTGCTGGTGGCCACCGATGTGGCAGCGCGGGGGCTGGATATTTCCGGTCTTGATCTGGTCATCAATTTCGATATGCCACGCAGCGGCGATGAGTATCTGCACCGGATTGGTCGCACCGGCCGTTTCGGCAGCGAGGGCCTGGCCATATCCCTGGTGGCGGCACATGAGTGGAATCTCATGTCCAGCATCGAACGCTACCTGCGCCAGCAGTTCGAGCAGCGCCTTGTCGCCGCGCATCCGGGCAACTACAAAGGCCCGAAAAAACTCAAGTCTTCGGGCAAGGCTGCGGGCAGCAAGAAGAAAAAGCTGAAGAAAAAAGTGGCCGCAGCAAAAAATGCCCCGGGCAAAAAGTCGGCGGCGAAAAAATCAGCGGGCAAGAAACCCGCAGCGCCAGATCTGAAGGGCGGCTTTGCCACCCCGAAACGCAAACCCACGGCCTGAGCACGAGGGCGGTCTGATGTGGATAAAGCGCGTCCCGGTCAACATTGCCTGGGTCGCGCTGATCGTCGGCCTCCTCAGTGCCTGCGTCGCCGCGCCGGCTGATGATGCTGCGATGCGCGACACAGGCACGCATCATGAAACCGATGCCGACGCTTCCCACGCTTATGTCGTACGCCATCGCCTGCACACCGGGCTGGCCCTGTCCGCTGACCTGCTGAAAGACAGCCCGCTGGCCTTTGTCCTGGCACTCCCGGATGAGGCGGATTATTACGAGATAGGCCTGGGTGACGAGGTCTACTATCAACTACCGCGGGCGAGCACCTCACAACTTCGCCGCAATACCCTGGCCGCCCGAGCCATGCTGTTGCCGACCCGCACCGTGATGCAGGTCATGCCTCTGAGTGGCCACCCGAAGGACCTCCCCCATACAGACCTTGCCCCCCTGCAGCTCACGGAAGCCGAACTGACGGCACTGATGGATGCCATGGTGGCGACATTTGCGCATACGGATGCTGAAGCGGCCTGGGCGGGTGAGCGCCCCCGGCAGTGGTTCTTCCACGGCAACCGCCGTTTCTGGTTCCGCTACACCTGCAACACCTGGACGGCGCATGCCCTCACTGAGGCTGAGCAGGCCAGCTGGGTGGTGAAGCCGATTCGTGCTGGCGCGGTGATGCGTCCGTTGCTGGCCCGCTGACAAATACGCTGATCACTGACACATGGCATGCCGTTTGGCTGACATATCTTTCAGCGATGGCTGATACCGGCGGCATTAGCCTGCTGCGATCATGTCCTGGTCAGTGTGGTGCCGGAGCGATGGCTCCCCGGTTAACAATCCGGTGCTGCACTGACATCCCTCCTAAGCCCCTGTTTACCTTCCCTGCGCCGCCGGGCCGGGGAAGGTTTTTTTCAGGTTCATCGCGAATTAGCCTGAAGTGCTTGCCTCGGATGTTTGCCATTCTTTGATGTTCGGAGGTTTTGGCCCACGGGGGCGGGGATTGCTTTTCAGGACCCGCCGTAAACCCATCCGTGGGGGCTTGTGTTCGACATCCTTGTCTCACACAGTCCTGAAAAGCAATCCCCGCCCCCGTGGGCCGTCACGTTCAGTAGTATCAACGAACATTCTGCCAACGGCTGGTTTGGTTCTTGCCGAGAATTCGATACCCAATGAAATCAGAATCTCGCACCGGCGGTGAGGCGGGGTACGCCTTGGAGGGGCCTCTTTGGCCATGGATGGCCAAAGCGAGAGCGCCCAGGGATGGCTTGAGCGGTCCCGGAAAGGCGTACTCCGCCTCACCGCCTCTCGCTGGAGGGTGACCCACTGTCGGTAGAACCCCATCCCATTACGCCGCGATGAACCTGATTTCAGGCCCTCAGATCTCGAATTTGCCTTTGAGCTTTTTCGGTACCGGTGTCAGCTTCAGACGTGCATGTACTGGCATGCCGTTCTTGAATGGCATGTCGGCTTCGCCCTGAATCAGTGGCAGCAGGTAAGCCCGCGCTGCATCGGTGATGCCGAAGCCATCACGGCTGATGAAATCGCGGGGCATCTTCTTCTCGACGTTGGCGACCTTGGCCAGCGGCGCCTTCTCGATGGTCCAGCTGAATTTTTTGCCCTTGCCGCGAATGATGGCAGGCATGACGGCGTTATCGCCGGCTTCCGCCATCTGCACAGCTGCCCGACCCACAGCATAAGCCTGTTCCAGATCGACGGCGGAGGCCATATGCCGCGCCGCGCGTTGCAGGTAATCCGGCACCGCCCAGTGATACTTGTGGCCGAGTTCGGCTTTCACCATCTGTGCCAGCACCGGCGCGACACCGCCGAGTTGCTTGTGGCCGAAGGCGTCCGTGGACCCGGCGTCCGCCAGGAAAGTGCCGTCCTTGTAGCGTGCACCTTCGGAAACGGCGATAACGCAGTAGCCGTGTTGCTTGACGGTCTGCTGCACCTTTTTCAGGAATTTCTCTTTGTTGAAGGCAATCTCGGGGAACAGGATGATGTGCGGCGCATCGCCGTCCTGCTCCTGGGCCAGGCCAGCGGCTGCGGCAATCCAGCCGGCGTGGCGGCCCATGACTTCCATGACGAACACCTTGGTGGAGGTGGCGCACATGGACTGCACATCCAGGGCGGCCTCGCGGATCGAGACGGCGGTGTACTTGGCCACGGAGCCAAAGCCCGGCGAGCAGTCGGTGATCGGCAGGTCGTTGTCCACGGTCTTGGGCACGTGGATGGCCTGGATCGGGTAGCCCAGGGTTTCGGACAACTGGGAGACTTTCAGGCAGGTGTCGGCAGAGTCGCCGCCGCCGTTGTAGAAGAAGTAGCCGATGTTGTGGGCCTTGAACACCTCGATCAGGCGTTCGTACTGACGCCGGGAGGTGTCCAGATCCTTGAGTTTGTAGCGGCAGGAGCCGAATGCGCCGCCGGGGGTGTGCCGCAGGGCCGCAATGGTGGCCTTCGTTTCCTTGCTGGTGTCGATGAGGTCTTCGGTCAGGGCGCCGATAATGCCGTTGCGACCGGCGTAGACCTTGCCGATCACCTTGCTGTCGCGGGCGGCTTCGATGACGCCGGCGGCTGAGGCATTGATGACGGCGGTGACACCACCGGACTGGGCGTAGAAAGCGTTCTTGCGGGCCATGCTTGTCTCCGTGCTGCGGTTCCCGGGGGCGCGGGGCGCTTGTGAGGGCGCCATGATAATGATCCGGAGGCCGGGCGGCCAGCGCGACAGCGCTTCGGGGCTCTGCGACAATGTGGCATCGCGCCGGACGGGGGATGACCGGGCCGGTCAGTTTTCCCGGGACAGGCTTGCAGTGCGGGCTTGAGAAAAGAGGGTTCATGAACGCAATCTGGTCATTATATTTCCGCGCCAGCACCCTGCGCAGCGGTCCGGAGGACATGCCGTATTCGCTGCCGTTGCTGCGCACGACGCTGGTGCTCTGGCTGCTGCTGCAAGGTCTTGGGGCGGTCCTGCAGACCCGTTTCAGCGTGCCCCAGAGCCTGATGGCGCAAATCTGGCTGCTGGCGGTGTTACTGGGTTCCACCTGGGTGCTACTGGCGTTCAAGGGATTGTCCGCACGGGTGGTGCAGACCTTCACCGCATTGCTGGGCGTGGAGCTGGTGATCGGCGTACTGGCCTTGCCGCTGATCATGGCCGCGCGGCCGCTGGGGGATGAGGCGTTGCCACTGTGGTTGCAGGTGCCTTATCTGGTGCTGCTGTGCTGGAATCTGGGCGCGCGCGGCTACATCCTCCATCGTGCGTTGCAGATCGGCCCGTTCCTGGCCATGGCGCTGGTGCTGACGTTGCTGATGGTGAGCTTTGCCCTGCTGGCCATGCTGATGCCTGAGCTGGCGGCGGGCGCGGGCTGACCGTATTCTCCGGACATGACTTTTTAAACAGGACTTTGTAAACAGGACCCTGCATGCATATTCACATTCTCGGCATTTGCGGCACTTTTATGGGCTCGCTGGCGCAGCTGGCCCGGGCCCAGGGGCACCGGGTGACTGGCTCGGATGAAAACGTCTATCCGCCCATGAGTGATCAGCTGGCTGCTGCGGGCATCGAGGTGACCAGCGGCTATGATCCGGCGCAGTTGCGGCCGGCGCCGGATCTGGTGGTGATCGGCAATGCCATGAGCCGGGGCAATCCGGCGGTGGAGTATGTGCTGGATACCGGGCTGCCGTATGTGTCCGGCCCGCAGTGGCTGGCGGAATTCGTGCTGCAGGGGCGCTGGGTGGTGGCGGTGTCCGGCACCCATGGCAAGACGACGACTGCCAGCATGGCGGCCTGGATTCTGGACCACTGTGGCCTGGCGCCGGGCTTTCTGATTGGCGGTGTGCCGGATAATTTTGGCGTCTCCGCGCGCCTGGGCGAGGCACCGTTCTTTGTCGTGGAAGCGGATGAATATGACACCGCGTTTTTCGACAAGCGCTCCAAGTTTGTTCATTACCGCCCACGCACGCTGGTGATGAACAACCTTGAGTATGATCACGCGGATATCTTTCCGGACCTGGCGGCTATTGAAACCCAGTTTCACCATCTGATGCGTACTGTGCCTGCGCAGGGCAGGGTGATCCTGCCGACCGGCGAAACCGCCCTGGAACGTGTGCTGGAGCGCGGTTGCTGGAGCGAAGTGCAGCGCTTCGGTGATGGCTCTGCGGTCACCGTGCAACTGGAAAAAGATGATGCATCCGTTTTTCATGTGACACTGGTCGAGGACAGCGGGCATTCCGTGACGGCAACCGTTAACTGGTCGCTCACCGGCCTGCACAATATGCGCAATGGCGTGGCGGCGTTGCTGGCCGCGCGCCACTGCGGCGTGACACTGGCCGACGGGGCAGCAGCCCTGAGTGCCTTTGCCGGTGTGAAGCGGCGCATGGAGCTGGTGGGCGAGGTGTCCGGGGTGCGGGTCTACGATGATTTTGCGCACCATCCCACGGCCATTGCCCTGACCCTGGATGGTCTGCGCAAACAGGTGGGCGGCGACCGCATCATCGCCGTGATCGAACCGCGCTCCAATACCATGCGTCTGGGCACGCACCAGGATCGCCTGGCCGATTGCATCAGCGCGGCGGATGAAGTGATCTGGTATCAGCCACCGGGCATGGACTGGTCACTGGATGCCGTGGTGAGCGCCAGCCAGGTGCCGTCGCGCACGGCGGATGATATCGAGGCACTGGTCGCTTCATTGGTTGCTTCACTTGTTGAGAGCACCGCACCGGGCGCTTCAACCGGCTCGGCACCGATACATATCGTGATGATGAGTAATGGCGGCTTTGGCGGCATTCATCGCAAACTGGTTACGGCACTTGCAACAGCAAAGGAGTATTGACGATGGCTGCAGCACTGATTGCAGGGTTTCACTATCTGGGCATCATGCTCCTGACGGCGACGCTGCTGGTGGAGTGGTTGGCACTGCGTAGCACCATCACCCGGGAGGTGCTGGACCGGCTGGTGCGCATCGATATCCTGTACGGGATCTCCGCCGTGATCATTCTGGTCACTGGTTTTCTGCGCATTACCAACGCCTACGGCAAAGGCCCGGTGTTCTACATGCAGAGCATGGTGTTCCACACCAAGGTGGGGCTGTTCATCCTGATCGGCCTGATCTCGATTGTGCCCACGGTGCGTTTTCTGCGCTGGCGCAAGGCGGCACTGGCGAATGGCAGCCTGCCCGATGCCGCTGCCGTCAGCGGCACTCGCAAACTGGTGCTGGTGGAACTGCATATCCTGTTCCTGCTGCCGTTTCTCGCTGCCATCATGGCGCGTGGCATAATGTAGATCGCCATTCAGGGCGAGAAGGCATTCAGGGCGAGAAGGAGAGTCCCATGGCATACAGCACTCGCGTAACACTTGCCTTTACCGGCGCCTCAGGGGCGCAGTACGGGCTGCGCCTGCTGCAATGCCTGCTTGCCGCCAATGCGGAAGTGTTCGTGATCCTGTCCAAGGCGGCGCGTGTGGTGATCGGTACCGAAACCGATCTGCGTCTGCCGCCAGGCACGGGGGCAACGGAAGCGGCGTTGCGCGACTATCTCTTCGATTCCTTATCCAGGAACAGCCCGGCCGAACAGCAAGGCCGCCTGGTGGTGTGTGGTCTGGAACAATGGACCGCGCCGGTGGCGTCGGGCTCCGGTGCCCCGGCGAGCATGGTGGTGTGTCCCTGTTCCACCGGCACCTTGTCGGCCATTGCGACGGGTGCCAGCAACAATCTGATCGAGCGTGCGGCCGATGTGGCCATCAAGGAAGGGCGCAAGCTGATTCTAGTCCCGCGCGAGTCGCCGTTTTCGGCGATTCACCTGGAGAACATGCTCAAGCTGGCACGTCTGGGTGTGGTCATCATGCCCGCCGCGCCGGGTTTCTATCATCAACCGCAAAGCGTGGATGATCTGGTGGACTTCATCGTGGCCCGCTTGCTGGATCAGTTGGGCGTTGATCAGACCCTGGTGCCTCGTTGGGGTGAATCGGGTAGCTGACTGGTCATTGGCAGAGGATTGATTGTGGTTGATTGTGGTTGATGTGGTGCCGGTGGAACCCGGCGCAAATCCCGTCACACGCCGTGAGGCATTTCGTGTCTGGTTGCGCATCGGGTTATTGAGCTTTGGCGGGCCCGCCGGGCAAATTGCCTTGATGCAACGCATCCTGATTGATGAAAAAGGCTGGATCAGCGAAAAGCGTTTTCTGCATGCGCTGAATTACTGCATGTTGTTGCCGGGGCCGGAAGCGATTCAGTTGGCGATCTATATCGGCTGGCTGCTCCATCGCACCATAGGCGGGCTGATGGCGGGTTTGTTGTTTCTGTTGCCCGGCGTTGTTGTGCTGATGGGGCTAAGCCTGCTCTATGCGTTGGCCGGTAATCTTGATTGGGTGGCGGCGCTGTTCTTTGGTCTCAAGGCGGCAGTGTTGGCCATCGTGATCAGCGCCGTGATCGGTCTGGCGCGGCGCGCCCTGGGCACGACGGCGCGCTACCTCATGGCGGCGGCTGCTTTCGTTGCGCTGTTTGTGCTGGCAGCGCCTTTCCCGCTGGTGGTGGTGAGTGCTGCGCTGATTGGTCTGATCGGCGGCTGGCGGGGTTGGCAGAGCTTCGAGCCGCCAACCCATGCTGCTGCCGGCGCGAGTGCTGGCGACCGGCATCTGCATCAGGATCGCCCCTCCCGCTGGCATGCACCGCGCACCCTGGCAATCTGGTTACCGCTGTGGCTGTTGCCGGTGGCGGCACTCGCTGTGGTGCTCGGGCCGGATAATGTGTTCACACAAATCGGCATCTTCTTCAGCCAGCTGGCTGTGGTGACCTTCGGTGGCGCTTATGCGGTGCTCAGTTATATGGCGCAGCAGGCTGTGGAACACCACGGCTGGTTGTCCGCTGGCGAGATGCTCGACGGGCTCGGGCTGGCAGAAACCACGCCGGGCCCTCTGATCATGGTGGTGCAGTTTGTCGGCTTCCTGGGTGGTTTGCGGGAGAGCGGGCTGGACCCGGTGCTGGGCGGCATTCTGGGCGGCCTGCTGGCGACCTGGGTGACTTTTGTGCCGTGTTTCCTGTGGATTTTTCTTGGCGCGCCTTATGTGGAGGGGTTGCGCCACAGCCCGATCATCCGTGGCGCGCTGGCGGCCATTACGGCCGCCGTGGTCGGCGTGATACTGAATCTGGCCATCTGGTTCGGCACCCATGTGTTGTTCTCGGAGGTCGGGCGCTGGCGTTACGGCCCGCTGGATATGCCCTTGCCTGTCTGGCACACCGTCGAGCCCCTGGCGTTGCTGCTGGTGGTGTTCGCGCTGGCCTGCCAGTTCATATTCCGCCTCGGTCTGTTCTCGATGCTGGGCCTGTGCGCCGGCGCGGGGCTGCTGATCGGGATGCTGCCGTTGTCCTAGTCTTTCACTTCCCGGAATCAGAGGACAAGTGCGCGGTCACCCCGCGCATGAATGAAATCATTTCAGCAGTATGCGGACGAAATTCCGGATCGACGCTGGTTTTGACAATCACCACGCCGGGGTTCTCGGCCACCCAGATGGTCTGGCCCCAGACACCATTGAGAAAATATTCGCCATCAGGGTTGGTGGGTGTCCACAGGTGATAGCCGTAACCCCGCTCGGCGTAGCCATGACCTTCCGCCATCCAGGGTTCCGGCCTGCGTGTGGCAGTAAAGACCCAGTCCTCCGGCAGTACCTGCTGGTAATTCCACACGCCCTGTTGCAGATGCAGTTGCCCCAGCTTGGCATAATCCCGCAGCGTCATGTTCAGGCAGCAGAACGCCAGCTCGACGCCGTGCTGGTCGAGATTCCAGATGGCGTCGTCTTCCATGCCCAGGGGTTGCCAGAGTTTTGCGCTGGCATACTCCGCGACCGGGCTGCCGACGGCTTCTTCCAGCACCCAGGCCAGTATCTGCGTATTCGGGCTGATGTAGTGAAAACGCTCCCCGGGCGGTTGCGC
The DNA here is from genome assembly GCA_022565695.1 of Alcanivorax sp. GTDB lineage: Bacteria > Pseudomonadota > Gammaproteobacteria > Pseudomonadales > Alcanivoracaceae > Isoalcanivorax. Next base: position 189,366 of record JAIUME010000006.1, read on the forward strand.
CGCCGGGCGGTTGGCGACCACATCGCGGGCCGATGCACCGAGCAGAAATACGCGGTAGAACAGCAGATTAATATCTGAGGTGTGCTTGTGATAGGTTTCATCAAAATCGATGCCGGTGGCCATCATCAGCAGATTTTCGATGCTGACGTCGCCGTAGGCCTTGCCGGCCAGTGCCGGCACATAGTCGCTGGCCTTGTCATCCAGCGAGCGGATATGGCCGTCCTCAAGGGCGATGGCGACCAGGGTGCTGACCACCGACTTGGCCATGGACCAGGAGGTCAGGCGTGAGGTTGGTTCAGTGTCCTGAAAATACCGCTCCAGCTGGATCTCGCCGTCCTTCAGCACCATCAGCCCGGTGGTTTCTGTGCGTGTCAGAAATTCACTGACGTCGATATCCTGGCCTTCATGGCGAAACGTGTCCGGCAAGTCCCGTGGGGTGGCAGCGCGGGGCAACGGGGTGGGCGTGTCGCTGGCGGGCAGTGTCACATAGGGAAAGACACGTTCCATGGCGCGAAAATTATCCAGCCGGTACTCGGGATGAAACAGTCGGGTCATCGTGCTCGGGGAATATGGCGACCAGGGGCGGAACCACCATAGCAGCGCAGCAACGATGAGGGCGACGACGGCAAGCAGGAACAGGGTGCGTTTGCGCATGGGGAGACCGTTGTTGTTTTTCAGGAGTCTCGAGTCTGCCAGCGCCGGGCCAGAAAGCCAACGCGCAGGACGCGCTATTGAATCGTATAGGCGACGGGTACGCTCAGGCCGCTGGCCAGCATGTCGACAATAGATGCCGGCGGGGCGGGCAGGCGCAAGCGCCGCAGCATGCGTTCGGTGGACATGTCCAGAATGCGGCTGCCGGAGCTGCTGATGATTTCCAGGTCTTCGACCCGACCGTTTGCATTGACGGCAAAGTGCACTTCCACAACGCCTTCCTGGCCGCGCAGGCGAGCCTGGGCGGGATAGTCCTTGTGGCGCTCGATGGTATCCCGGATGACACCCAGGTACCGGTTGTATTCGTTGTCGGCGTCGCCGGCGTCATCGGCACCGGGGCCAAGGGGCCCGGCGCGGCCCTGATCGGCCGCCTCGGTTGCCGAGGAGTCGGCGCTTTGCTCGGCGTCCATCTCGTCGGCGGCGGTATCAGGCTCGGCGACAGCGACAGTTTGTTCCGGCTCGGGCTCGGGTTGGGGGGCTGGTTCTGGCTCCGGAACCGGCTCGGGTTCGGGCTCCGGTTCGGGCTCAGGTTCAGGTTCAGGTTCAGGTTCAGGCTCTGGCTCAGGCTCAGGCTCAGGCTCAGGCTCAGGGAGGGGCGCCTGCTCCGCCTCACTCTGCTCGGCTGCTTGCTCCGGTGCGGTTTGTGCCAGTGACAACGTCATGGCCGATGCACTGGCTTCCCCGGGCCGGCCGCTGGCCAGGGTGTCCGGTTGCCGCACCAGCAGCACGGCCGCATGCAGCACCAGGGACACCAGCACCCATAACCACAGCGAGTTAGCCCTCATGGTGCGCTCCGGGTGACCAGCCGCACTTCTTCAATACCGGCTTGCTGCAGCACGGTGAGCAACGGGCGCATGGTCTCCAGTCGGGTGCCGGCATCGGTCAGCAGTCGCACGGAGGGCAGTGCGGAGGGCGGCAGGTCTTGCTGCCCATTCTCAGTGAGCGCAACCAGCAACGCGGGCAACTGTTCCAGTGTCAGGGGCTCTCCCTGACGGGACAGATTGCCAGCCCGATCCAGTGTCAGCAGCAATGTGTCGGTTTCCTGCTCCAGCGGCATGGTGCTTTCAGGGGGCTCTACGTCAATGCGGTTCGGGGCCACCTGGCCGGCGACCATGAAGAACACCAGCAACAGGAACACCACATTGATCAGTGGCAACGCCGGCTCCAGCGCAGGGCGTCGTGGCGGCTGCTGGCTCAGGAAGCCGTCCCGTGATGACAGGTTCATCGCATCAGCTCCAGCCGGGCATCCTGAAGCCCGGCGGCCTGCAAGACGTCCACCACCTGCAACATGGCCTGCACCGACGCATCGTCCGCAGCGGTGACGCGTGTGGGCTGGCGGTTGTCCGCCATCAGCGCCCGGCGCAGGGCAGCCAGATCCATGGATTCATCGTCGAGCTGCACCCGATCCTCGCCAAGCACCTGAATATGCCGCACTTCCATATCGCTGGTCACCGGAGTGGTGGCGGTGCTGCTGACCTGCAACGGCAGGTCCTGCCAGGCGCCGAAGCGGGTGGCCAGCATGAAGAACACCAGCAGGATAAACACCACATCAATCAGAGGTGTCAGGCCGATGGTCGGCGTGCGATGGCTGTGCTCGTTGATATGCATCAGACGTATCAGTAAGCGTGGGCGGGGTCGGCTTCCGTGGCTTGCTCGACCTCTTTCGCGGCCGTCAGGTTGCCATTGAGGGCCACCCGCAATCGCGCCAGGCGATCTTCCATGGTGTGGCGGCTCTGCTCGATGGTGCGGTCACACCAGTGGAACGCGGCCAGTGCGGGGATGGCCACCACCAGACCGGCGGCGGTGGTCAGCAGCGCTTCCCAGATACCGCCGGACAGCAGCGCGGGATCAACTTGAGAGCCGGCCATTTCCAGTTGCTGGAACGCACTGATCATGCCGAACACCGTGCCCAGCAGACCGATAAGCGGCGCCAGCGTGCCGACCACTTCCAGCAGGCGCAGGCCGCCGCGCAGGGCTTCCAGCTCGGCCCGCGCCTGACGCAGAACCTCTTCTTGCCACTGGCTGGCCGTTACGCCAGGCCGGGCCAGCGCCAGGGCGCCGCCAATCACCCGATCGCCGGGGGTGGCTGCGGCCGCCAGCGCAGTGTCAGCCGCCTGGCGATCACCGCGTACCAGCGCGGCGAGGGCGGCATCCGCGCAGGGTGTGGCGAGGGGCCGGGTGCGCAGGAACTGGACCACCTTGCTCAGCAGTACGGCCAGCGACACCACCGATAGCACTGCCAGCAGCCACATGGCCGGGCCGCCAGCCAGGAACCAGGCGGGCAGGGCAGAGGATTCGAGTGCGGATGCGGGCATGGGGCGCTCCAGGGAAAATAATGAGTGGCCAGAAAACGCGCACAGGGTAGCGCTGGCCTGCCGTTAATGCAAGTCATTATCATTTGGGCACAGATGTCAGTGCAATGGGGCAGGGTCAGTCAGTGCGCTCAAGGATCAGGTTGAAAGGCGACCAGAACTCCCGCTTGAACTCATCCAGCAGTTTGATGCGCGCGGCATCCAGGCGCAGGAAATTGCGTGTGCTGCCGGGGCGGTCGTGGTCAAGCTGGTAAATGATGGCGTCAGGGTCCGCCTCGGTGCCACGGCGCCGGGCCCAGGGGCCGCTGCTCTGCTCAGGTTCGGATGTGTCCTGTGCGCCAAGACGTCTCTCTGTGGCGCGGTAGGTGTAGGCAGCGTTGTCGAGGATCAGGGTGACCTGCAAGCCTTCGCAGTCCGGGCAGGGGAGGATGCCCTGATAGGTCTTGTGGTGTGTCGGTGTCGCGGTGGGCGCGGCGGCGGGCGAGTCTGAGCCGTCACTGGCGGTATCGGGAGAGGGTGTCGCGGCGCAGCCACCCAGGAATGCCAGCAGGAGCAGGCATGGCAACAGGCGTGGCGGCGGCCAGGTGTCGCGCAGGTCTGTTGTTCTGATGGCTTTCCCGTTGCCTGTGTTCATGTTGCGGCCCCCACCTTAAATAGAGCAGCTCCGATAAAAGCAGTCCCCGGGCCTGCGGGTCTCGCAGGCCGGTGATCGCCGGGGGCCGCCGCTTATCGGCGCGGCTGGCTGGCCGCCTCGGCGCGTACGCGCAGCGCATGGTTCATCTTGCTGAAGCCTGCGCGGGTGTCACGGTTGAGCTTGCGGCGCATGAAGGGCACCAGCAGGCCGGAAAAGGTTTCGCTGTGGCTCAGACGCACGGTGCCATCTTCCAGCGGCGACAGTACAAAGGTGTGCACGCCATCAAACAGTCCGGGCATCAGAAAGCGGCCACGCCAGGCCAGTACCTGCGCATGCTTCACGCGCAGCACCACCGGCCGAAAGGTCATGCTGCGGCCGGGCCGGGTCGCGATGCTGATGTTCAGACGCTGGCCGGCCTTGGGCACGCCGCTGGCGCTGATGATGAAGGGATTCCACTCACTGTAGTGCGAAAAATTGGTGAGGATGGCCCAGATGCGCTCGGGGCTGGCATTGATGTCGATGGTGGTATCCAGCGTAAACACGAAGGCGTCCCTGCTTTGTAGGCGGCTTGGTAGGCGTCAAGTGACCATCATGGTAGCGGATGTGGCGGCGTTCGTCCGCCCCGGATGTTGATGCTGATGCTCCCAGTGCCAAGCCTCAGGGTTGCGGAGCGTAGCATAAAGGGCATGGTAGACACTCAATTCAGGGGGGCAGGGTCACTGTCACTGAAAGGAAATGCTCAGTCCGGTGTAGAGCATGCGATCCGGTGCGGGCTCGAAGTACTGGCCGTTGTTGGCGTTGACGCGAATATTGCTGAAATAGTCGCGGTTGAAGATATTGTTTACGCCAGCATGGATATCGAGGGTCTGGCCGAAAGGCTGCCAGCGTCGGCCGATGCGGGCATTGGCCACCGCATAACTGCCGGCGCTGGCATCGCTGCCGGGGTCGTTGGCATTGTTGGTGAAGACGTCGCTGGCAAAGCGCGTATCAATGACAACGAAATGCCCTTGTTCATGACGCCAGGCGCTCTCCAGGAACACACTGTGCTGCGGCAGGCCGGGCAGTCGGTTGCCACTGAAATCATTGCCATTGCGATCCTCGAAGCGGCCGAAACGGTAGCTCGCCCAGGTCCAGGCCGCGGTGAGCGTCACGCGCTCGGTGGTTGCGTGGGTGAGGCCCACTTCCAGGCCGTTGCGCTCAGTGCGTGCCGCGTTTTCATAGAAAGTGCGGCCGTTGTCTTCATAGGGCGTGATTTCATCCCGCACACGAATGGCAAACAGCGCGACGTCATAGCGCAAGCCCGGATGCAAGGTGCCTCGGGCGCCGACTTCAGCGCTGCGGGTCTTCTGTGGCGTGACAGTGTCATTGAAGCCGCCACTGCCGTCCGGGTTGGCAAATTCCGTGAAGGTCGGTGTTTCGAAAGCATTACTGACGTTGGCGAACAGCTGGTGCTCCGGGTGCGCACGCCAAAGCAGGCCGGCGCTGTAGCTGCGCTCGTTGAAGGTGCGTGATCCGGAATCATCGCCGTTGGCCAGCAAGCGGTCATCAATGGCCAGGCGCACCCGGTCCGCCCGCGCGCCAAGGGTCAGTGTCAGGCTGTCGCTCAACGCGGTGTCTGTTTGCAGAAACAGGCCAGCGGCCGTGGCGCTCTGGAACTCGTCGCCGGCGATGCCGGTGATGGCGCCAGCCGGATTCACGGTGCGGCGCAGGCGATCATCTTCCTGCCGCTCGGCTTCGACGCCGATGATATAGCGCTGGGGCAGACCCAGTGCGTTGAGGTAGCCGGTGTAGTCGATGCCGGCGCCATAGAAATGGCGGTCATAGCTGACCAGGCTCGAGCCCGGAAACGGCAGTTGTTGCACGAACTCCCTGCGGGTAAAGAAGGTGCGCGCACTGAGCGCGCCGCCCGCTACACTGGCGTCATCGTAGAGCAGCCCGAAGCGCTGCTGCCGGACTTGCTGGCCAGCGTTGAGACTCACCGCGTTGGCGGTGGCCTGGCGTCGGTCTGCGCGCACCTGGGCACGGGTCAGACCGCCGGGGTCCTGGGCGTCGTCGGTGTTCAGCGCCGTCAGCACAACGCCGAGGCGACGGGACGGCGTCAGGTCCAGGCCGATGCGGGCGTTCATGCGTTGCTGCTGTACGGCGCTCTGTTCCCGGTAGCCGTCATAATCCAGGTCGGTCAGGCTGACATGGTGACTGAATTCCCGCTCGCTGCCGCCGAGCTGCGCGTTGATCTTGCGGTAGCCGTTTTCACCATACTCGCCGCGCAGCACGGCGCTGCTAGCGGTGCCGCGACCATCGCGGCTGGTGACATCAATGACGCCGCCACTGGCATTGCCGTAAAGCACAGAGGAGGGGCCGCGCAGCACGGTAATCTCTGCGGCAGAATCCAGATCCAGCGCATCGACCTGTGACTGGCCGTCGGGCAGGGTTTCCGGGATGCCGTCGATACGGATGCGCAGGCCGCGAATGCCGAACGGCGCGCGTGCGCCGAAGCCCCGCGCAGAAATACGCTGGCCCTGGGCAAAGTTGTCGCTGTTCTGGAAATACAGCCCCGGCACCCGGGACAGGGATTCCGCCAGTTGCAGTTGCTGACGGCCCTCGGCGATATCCTCGCGCCCGACCCGGGACACCGCAGCCGGTGTGTCATCCAGCGCACGGGACAGCCGGGTGGTATCAATGACCACGGTATCCAGGCGTGCATCACTACGGCTGTCGGAGGCAAAGGTTGCGGGCGCAGACCAGGCCGCGAGCAGTGCACTGCACAGCATAAACAGGCGTGAAGATGAGCGGTGATCATGGACCATAGTAACTGCCTGCTGCATGCACGTTTGCGGCGTTCAATGCCATTTCACTTTTTATGCTATTCCACTTTGCCGCGCAGTGCTTTGGTATCGCTGCGGCGTCGCTTGCCGTCAAGTCGCCGTTTCCGTGCGCCCATGCCGGGGCGTGTGGGTATCCGCGGTTTGGCGACCACGGTGGTGCTGCGGATCAGTTCTGCCAGCCGGCGCAGGGCGTCGTCCCGGTTTTTTTGCTGGCTGCGGAATTGCTGCGCCTTGATGACGATGACGCCATCATCGGAGATGCGTTGATCGCGCAGTGCCAGCAAGCGTGTCCGGGTTTCTTCCGGCAGAGACGATGCGTGGATATCGAAGCGCAGATGCACCGCGCTGGATACCTTGTTCACGTTCTGCCCGCCAGCACCCTGGGCACGGATCGCGTCGATGACGATCTCGGCATCGGGGATGCTCAGATTCTCGGTAATGTGCAACATGACGGGTGTGTTCCGCGAGACCAACAGAGGTGCAGATTACGCAATCACGGCCCGACATGGCAATTTCATAATCTTTCCTCAATCATTGCATTGCCGTGAATGCATCGCAAAATACGGCTGCTGTATGTGTCTAAGCTGATGATTGCACAGCATAAAAAGAAGCCTGTTTTTTTACATTTCGTGCACATTTTCGCTGTGCTGCCCCTCGCCTCGGAGATGTTCAGGGTGAGGGGCTGTGCACCCTGTTGCCCTGCTCACCGCCTCTGCATGAGACTGAAGATCAGTCCACGCCGGGAGGCAGATACCATGAGCCGGAGACCAGCCATTTCAGCCAGAGCAGGGTGTTCAACCCGAGGACCGTGTTCAACCAGAGCACTGGGGCAGCTTGTGCTGGGGAGTGTGTTGTTGTGGACCCTGCTGGCCAGTGTGTTGCCGGGCAACGTGCGCGCCCAGACCCAGGCGGCCGTCTTCAGTCAGGCAGAGATCGACCAGATGCTCGCGCCGATTGCCCTGTTTCCCGATGAGCTGCTCAGTCAGGTGCTGATTGCCGCCACTTATCCGCTGGAAGTGGTCGAGGCAGCCCGTTGGGTTGCTGCGAATCCGCGCTTGAGTGGCGCGGATGCGGTGCGTGCTGCGGCCAGTCAGGGCTGGGATCCGAGCGTGCAGGCGCTGGTCGCGTTTCCGGATCTGCTGCAGCGCATGGATGATGATCTCGACTGGACCCGGCGACTCGGTGATGCCTGGTTGATACAGGAAGCCGTGGTTAGCGACAGGATTCAGCACCTGCGTCATCGCGCGGATGCGGCGGGGCATTTACGCACCACCGAGCAGGTCCGGACACGGCGTGACAGCAATATCATCATTATCGAGCAGGCCAATCCCCAGGTGGTCTATGTGCCCTACTATCAGCCCACCGTGGTGTACGGCAGCTGGTGGCACGCCTCCCACCCGCCGGTGTACTGGGCGCCGCCCCGGGGCTATCACAGTGGCGCGGTGTTCTATTTTGGTCCGGGTATCCGGCTGTACTCGGGGTTTTTCTACAGCCGTTTTGACTGGCCACGGCGGCAGATAGTGGTCGTCAATCATCACCACCATCACCATCATCATGGCCACCGACGGCCTCCGGCGCGAGGCGGCTACGCCCGTTGGCAGCACAATCCCCAGCATCGCCGGGGTGTGGCGTACCGCACGCCGCAGCTGAATCGTGATTTTTCCCGGCATGGCGCATCCATCAATGCGAACCGCCGGCCTGTGTGGGAGCGGGATGAGCCAGGTCGTCAGGGGAGCCGGGAGCAGCGCCGCACACCCGGGCGTTGGCAGGGCGATGCCGCCACATCGCAGCGCCAGCGCCCCCGCAGCGAAACACCCACCCGCAGTATCCGGTCACCGGATGTCGGTCGTCGTCCCGAAAGTGGCCCGGGTAGCAACCGTGACAACGATGCGCGGCGGGATACACGGCGTACTGATGCCGAGCGCGGTGCCCGGGACCGCTCGCCGGGTGTGGACCGCCAGCGCCGTACAGAGACGCAGACGCTTACCAGGCCGCCGGCCCAGCAACCGAGACCGGCGGTAGAGCGGCCGTCCAGGGGCGCGCGCGACGTAACACGTGAGACGCGCGAGGTGACACGAGAGCCGGCGGCACAGGATCGTCAGCGGGGGCGGGCAGAGCGTTCGGGGCCTTCGTCACGCCAGTCTTCAAGACAGCCGCCCCGGCAGGCCGGCGAGGCACGCGGCGAACGGCGCATGCAGGCACCCAATGCGCCGTCCCGGGCGGATACCTGGCAGCCCAGAGGGCGTAGCGCGAGAGAATGATTGAACGACACTGCAGCGCGCTGTGTCAGGGCAGGCGCTGACGCAGCGTACCTTCGTTGGCGCCAGCGCCACCGAAATGAACGTCATCCACCAGGAAGCCTTCATCCGTCAGACGCAGGATGACCAGATCCCGCCAGTGACGGCCGTTGTTGCGCAATCCTGCCTCCACACCCACCCGGTCACGATCAATCGGCACTCTGCGCAGGATCGTGAATTGCCGGGCCGCAGTGAAGTCATGCATGAACAGAGCGCCTTCGGCGAGGGGGGCAGCCTTGTCCGGGTTGTCCGCCATGTAGCGCTCGCGGGCGTCGAAGGTGGCGTACAGCAGATATTCCAGATCAGGCGTGATGAACGGGCTGAGAATGTTCAGGGTGGTTTCACCGGGCAGCCCCTCCGGTTGCAGCGTCAGGTAGCGGCCATAGAACTGACAGACGACAAACTCGGGTGAATGGGCGTCTCGACAGGCCGGATCAGTGTGCTCGTCGAGCAGGGGCTCCGTCACGCAGGCACTGAGTAGCACGGCGACGGCGCCCCACAGGGCGGTTCGTACGGCGTAGCCGGGCATGGATATCATCGCGGGCGTCATCATGCAGGCAAGGGTATACCGCCGGGGCGGTCTGCTCCAGTGGCCCGCGTTGGTCTGGATCAGTCTGAGTCGGTTTGAGTCGGCGTCAGGGCTCAGTGAGCAAAGGCATGTGCCCGGGGAGGGGGATGATCGGTGGCACGACGGCGTAGCGGGGCGATGTGCAGCAAGACTTGCTGCCAGATGTCCTCGGGCTGCAGCTGGGCCATGCAAGGCGCTGCGGCATTACTCTGGCGGGCCAGTAATCGGCAATGGGATTTGTTACAGGGCACACAGGGCAGCGGCGCCTGCATATGGCGCGCATGTTGGCCGTGGAGGCCGGTGTGTTGCACAGAGTTGGGCCCGAACAGCCCCACTACCGGTGTATTCAGTGCCGCCGCCAGGTGGGTGAAGCCAGTGGCGGTGCCAACGACTGCCCGGGCTGCGGCCAGTTTGGCGGCGACTTCCGTGATGCTGTGGCGGCGTGTGGCAAGGTGGATGGCGGCCTGCTGTCCGCTGGCCTGGCTGATGCGGCGTGCACGGGCTTCTTCCTCCGGATTGCCCCAGAGCAGCTCCACGGTGTAACCGGCGGCGACCGCCAGCCGGGTCAGCACGACCCAATGCTGTTCTACCCACAATCGGCTGTGCCAGGTGGAGCCGGGAATGAGGATGATCTGGGGTTTGCCTGTCGCCGGGGCAAAGTGATCGCGGATGCCGAAATCCATGCCGCTCGGGAGGGTGTAGTCCAGTGTCTGGGCAAACAACTGACGCGTGCGGGTAATGGCATGTTGTGCCTCACCCACGGAGTGCCCGATGTCAGTCAGCCAGGCGGCCAGTGCATGGCTTGTGGAGTGGTGGTCGTAGCCGTGACGCTCGGTCGCGTCAGCCTGGCGGGCAATGAGGGCGCTTTTCAGCAGGCCCTGCGCATCAATGACCAGGTCGTAGGGCTGTTGCCGCAGATTGCCGCGCCAGTCCCGGAAGGCACGCCATGCGCGGTAATCGCGGTGTGCCAGCCAGTCACGCAGGGTGATCGGTATGATGCGCTCTGCCGCCGGATGCCAGGCAGCGGCTTCGGCCAGCTCGCTTTCCACGACCCAGTCGAGGCGGATATCCGGTCGCGCACGGCGCAGGTCCGACAGGGCCGGGAAGGTGTGAAAGATGTCGCTGAGGGACGACATTCTGATCAGCAGTACACGCATGGCACGTCAGGCTCGGGTCAGGGGGGTGCACAGCAAGCAGGGTGCGGCACCGGTCCCCGATGGTAAGTGGGCCCTGTGTAAGCGTTCAATGTGAGTTCTGTTATGTGGTGGGCCGCACGTTATACATCTTCTGTTGCAGACGTGTAATGCGCCGCTGCGGGGGGATGGGTATGATTCGTGGCTTCTGAGACTGATTCTGTGACCTGGAGCATTATGCGCCGATTGTTGACCGCGCTGCCCCGCATCGCTGCCCTCCCTTTGCCAGGTCTGACGTCCTGTCTGGCGCTGGTTGCCCTGTTGACCAGCGCGCCGGCCATGGCCAACCCGCTCCCTGACGTCACGCAGTTGCGCCTTGCCTCCGCTGCCGCGGCGGTGGGCCGCCCTGGCGCCGAGGCGCCGCTTTTCCAGAAACATGCGGACGAGGTGGTGCCCATCGCCTCGATCACCAAATTGATGACCGCCATGGTGGTACTGGATTCCGGTGCCAGCCCGGGTGAGTGGCTGGAAATACTCGAGCGGGATACGCCGGCACCGGCCAATGCCTATTCTCGCATTCGCATTGGCTCGGAAGCGCGGCGTCAGGACCTGCTGCACATCGCGTTGATGTCATCGGAGAACCTCGCGGCCCATGTCCTGGCGCGGCACCATCCCGGTGGCAAGGAAGCTTTTGTGGCGGCGATGAACGACAAGGCCCGAGCCCTGGGGATGCATCAGACACACTTTGTCGATGCGACCGGCCTGTCCAGTGACAATATATCCACGGCGGCGGATCTGCTGAAGATGGTGCTGGCGGCCCATGAGTATGATGAAATTCGCACACTTTCGAGTGCCGGCCGGCATGACGTGTGGTTCCGCAAGCCGCGCTACAGCCTGGCCTACGGCAACACCAACGCTCTGGTGCACGCGGACAGCTGGGGTGTGGCACTGAGCAAGACGGGTTACCTGAGCGCCGCCGGGCGCTGCCTGGTGATGGTGGCGCAGGTGGACGGCGAGCCGGTGGCCATGGTGTTTCTGGACTCCCTTGGCACGCGCACACCGCGTGGCGATGCCGGACGGGTACGTCGCTGGCTGACGACCGGGGAGGGCGGCAATGTGGCCGGTGCGGCGCTGGCTTACGAGCAGGAGCGCACGGCGCAGTTTGGCAGTGGCCAGCAACAGCTGGCAGACGGCAACAATCCGTCTCGTGCCGTTGAAACGGTGGGTTACTGAGCCCGGCTGATATGCCGGGCTTTATACCGGGCTTTTCTCTCGCCGCAGCAGGTCACTTGGCGGGATGCGGCAGGCCGACATCAATGCCCTGGTGTTGCAGGTCTGCATGGTAGGAGCTGCGCACCATCGGCCCTGAGGCGACGGACGTGAAGCCCAGTTTTTCGGCCTCTTTCGCGTAGGCGCGGAATTCGTCAGGGTGCACGTAGCGATCCATCGGCGCATGGTGTTTGCTCGGCTGCAGGTACTGGCCAATGGTGAGCATGTTGATATCGTGGCCGCGCAGGTCATGCAGTGTTTCGATGACCTGCTCGAAGGTTTCTCCCAGGCCCACCATGATGCCGGATTTGGTCGGCACCGACGGGTTGCGGCGGCCGAATTCCTGCAGCAATTTCAGTGAGTGATCATAGCGGGCGCCGGGCCGAATGTGCTTGTACAGGTGCGGCACGGTTTCGATGTTGTGGTTGAACACATCGGGCGGTGTGGCACTGAAGATATCGATCGCCTCATCCATGCAGCCGCGAAAATCCGGTGTCAGCACTTCGATACGCGTGGCCGGGGTCATGTCCCGCACGCGCTGGATGCAGTCGGCAAAATGCCGGGCGCCGCCATCCTTCAGGTCGTCCCGGTCCACCGAGGTGACGACGACGTATTTCAGGCCCATATCCCGCACACTTTCCGCCAGATGCTGCGGCTCATCCTGATCCAGCGCATTGGGACGGCCGAAGCCGACATCGCAGAAGGCGCAACGGCGGGTGCAGATATCCCCCATGATCATGAAGGTGGCCGTGCCGGAGCCGAAACACTCGGGCAGGTTCGGGCAGGCGGCCTCCTCGCAGACGGTATGCAGCTTCTGCTTGCGCAGCATGTCCTTGACCTGCTGGATGCGACCACTGGACGGCACGCGCACGCGAATCCAGTCCGGCTTGCGTTCACGAGGAGGGGCAGTCACTTCGTTGACCACCGGAATCGTGCGGACCTTTCGCTCACCACGCAGCTTTTCCCCGGGGGCAACTTTCTGGCGTGCGGGGCGGGGTTCGGGTACGGGGCGGGTCATGGGAGCTCCTGGGTGAGGGCGTGGCGAGGTGTTTCGCCGGCGGCCTCGTGAGCCGCCAGGCTGGAATCGGGCGTTAGTGTAGCAGCTGGTGGCGCATCCGGCAGTGTCGTCAGCGCCTGGTCAGGCAGGGACAGATCAAGCGTTGTTGCCAGTGCGGCCAGCAGAGCGTCTTCGGTCGCCCGCCGTTCATGGGGGGCAGACAGCAGCGCCAGGCTGGTCATCGGCTGCCCGGCGTAGCCGCACGGGTTGATGCGCTGATAGGGCGCCATGTCCATAGCCCGGTTCAGTGACAGGCCATGGTAGCTGCGGCCGTGGCGGATGCGCAGGCCCAGGGAAGCAATCTTGGCCCCGTCCAGATAAACGCCGGGTGCGTCAGGCTTGCTGTTTGCGGTCAGTCCGAGGTCTGCCAGCATGGCAATGATGGCCTGTTCAATGCCGGTAACCAGAGCGCGGGCGCCGATGCCCATACGGTGCAGATCCAGTAACAGATAGATCACCGTCTGGCCGGGCCCGTGGTAGGTCACCTGGCCGCCGCGGTCGCATTGCACCACAGGAATCGCGCCTGCCCCGAGGATGTGTTCCGGCTTGCCAGCCTGGCCCAGGGTAAAGACCGGCGGGTGTTCCACCACCCACAGCTCGTCGGGCGAGTGCGGGGTGCGGGCGTCGGTGAGGGCTTTCATCGCCTGCCAGCACGGCAGATAGTCCGTTTCGGCAATGCGGCGAACAAGCAGCGCAGGTAATGTCATGACGGCATTATCGCGCTTGTCCGCCGGCAAGGAAAGCTGTGCCATGGTATGACGATTGTGTCAAAACACCACTTTGACGTGGGGTGAGGCGTTCAGCGCGGCATAGATGGCAGCGACCTGATCCCGGTTCTGCATCACGATGCTGGCGTTGACCGACACATAGGTACCCTTGCTGCTGGGGGTGATGTGAATGTGGCTGGCGGCGTCGAAGGTGTCGCCCAGGTGCTCATTGAGCACTTCGGCGACCACCTGCTCCAGGCGCGCATCAGCCTTGCCCATGACTTTCAGGGTCATGGGGTGGGGGAAATCCCAGAGATGTTCGTTGACGGTCATGCGGAAGGGTCCAGACTGCGTTTGAAATCAGTATACAGCCCCGCCACCTTGCGCCATACCGGGCCGGGACGGCCGTCACCGATGGCTTGGTCATCCAGACGTACTACGGGCACCAGTTCGCGGGTCGAGCTGGTGACCCACAGTTCGTCTGCATCGCGCAGTTCGGCCTCGGACACGTTGGCTTCGGCGCAGGGCACGGCGTGAGCCCGGCACAGTTCAAGAATCAGGTCGCGGGTGATGCCGCCCAGAATCAGCGGGCTTTTCGGCGGCGTGATCACGGTGCCGTCGCGCACCACGAACAGGTTGCTGGCGGAGCCCTCGGTGGCCACGCCGTCGCGCAGCAGGATGGCTTCGATGGCGCCCTGGCTGACCGCATACTGGCGGAGCAGGATGTTCGGCAGCAGTGACACGGACTTGATATCGCAGCGCAGCCAGCGTGTGTCCTCGGCCGTCACGGCGGCGGCACCAGTGGTGGTGTCGGGCGTCGCCGAGGGCGCCGGGGCCATGGGGCTGACCATGGCAAACACGGTCGCCGGGGTGTCGGCGGCCGGGAAGGCGTGGTCGCGTTTGGCCGGTGCACCACGGGTGATCTGCAGGTACACGCTCAGATTGCCGCCCTCGTTGCGCTGGACCAGCTCATTGAGCAGGTTCTCCCAGCCTGTGCGTGACAGCGGCGCAGCCAGTTGTATGGCGCTCAGGGAGTGGTCCAGGCGATCGAGATGCTCGGCCAGCCTGAACGCCTTGCCGGCATAAACAGGAATGACTTCATAGACGCCATCGGCGAACAGGAAGCCCCGGTCCAGTGGCGAGATGCGCGCATCTTCCAGGGGCTGCCAGGTGCCGTTGAGGTAGGCGATGGACATGGAGGCGGGTTCCTAGAACAGGCCGGTAAAGAACAGCACGATGCTGTGCCAGAAGCGCTTGAAGATGCCGGCGCGTTCCACGTCAGCCAGTGCCACCAGCGGCTGCTCCAGCAGTACCTCGTCATCCAGGCTGATGGTGACGGTGCCCAGGCGCTGGCCGCGTTCGATGGGAGCACGGATATCGCTGTTGACGGTCATTTCGGCGTTCAGACGCTCGTGGCTGCCGCGGGGAATGGTCAGCACCATGTCGTCGGCCAGGCCCAGTTCGATGTCGCCGGTCTTGCCCATCCACACGCGTGAGGGGGTCAGCGCTTCGCCTGCCTCATAGGCGGCATAGGTCTCAAAGAAACGGAAGCCATAGTTCAGCAGCTTCTGGGTTTCCCGTGCCCGTGCCTGCTCGGAGCTGGTGCCCATCACGACAGAGATCAGGCGCATGCCGTCACGCTCGGCGGACGCCACAAGGCAGTAGCCTGCGGCTTCAGTATGGCCGGTCTTGATGCCATCCACCGACGGGTCACGCCACAGCAACAGGTTGCGGTTCTGCTGGGTGATGTTGTTGTAGGTAAAGGACTTTTCCCGGTAAAGCACATAGTTTTCCGGGTAGTCATTGATCAGTGACAGGGACAGCTTGGCCATGTCCCGGGCGCTGGAATACATGTTTTCGTCCGGCCAGCCGGTGGAATTGGTGAAGTGGCTGTTGTCCATCCCCAGGCGGCGGGCGTGCTGGTTCATCAGATCAGCAAAGGCGCTCTCGCTGCCAGCGATGTGTTCGGCAATGGCAACGGCGGCATCGTTGCCGGACTGGATGATGATGCCCTTGATCAGATCTTCCACGCTGACCTGGGTGCCCTCGCGCACAAACATACGTGAGCCGCCCATGCGCCAGGCCTTGACGCTGATATTGACCTTGTCTTCCATCTTGATATTGCCGTGGTGAATTTCCCGGGCGGCAATATAGTCGGTCATGATTTTGGTCAGACTGGCCGGGGGCAGGCGCTCATCGGCATTGTGCTCGACGATCACCTGGCCGCTGGCGGCATCCATGAGGATGTAGCCGCTGGCTTCCACCTGTGGCGCACTGGGTACCAGCGAGGCGCTCGCCAGTGCCGGCAGCAAACAGGAGATCAGGACCAGCAGCGCGCGTACAGGCTGCAGGGGGCGGGCAGAAAGCAGAGCTGTGGGAGTCATGGTTCCTCGTTCCGTATGTGGTGCGACGGCGGAAGGCCATCGCGGTTCCAGTCGTGCCGGGCAGTCGTGTGGTGCCGTCTTGTGGCGCCGTCATGTGGTGCCGTCACGTGGTGCAGTGTACCGGCAAGCAGCAATCAAAGCATGTGCGCTCCGGTCAGGGCATCACCCGGACCGGCTCGCCATAGCCGGCTTCGCTGACCAGCCTGTGGGCCTGCTCGCGGTCGTTCTCCGTGGCAAAGGGGCCAAGCCATACGCGGTAGATCGGCGTGTCCTGATTCCTGCCGGGGCGAATGGCGACCGGGTAGGCAAATTGCCCCAACAGGCGATTGACCAGACCCTGAGCAGTGTCCGGCTGGCCAAAGGCGCCGATCTGCAGATACAGCTCTGCGGGCGGTGGCGGACTGTCGGCAGCGGCGCGGATGCCCTGCTGTCCGCTGCTGCTGCCGGCCCGGGTCGCCGAGGCGCTGCGATGGTGGTTGCCTTCCGGCGTAATGACTTCCACGCGCACCCGCCCGGTCCCGCGCTGCTCAATGCCCAGCTTGCTGGCGGCGGCCCAGGACAGGTCGATTTCCCGGTCCGGGTGGAACGGGCCGCGATCATTGATGCGCACGATGACGGACTTGCCGTTCTCCAGGCTGGTGACCCGGGCGAAGGTGGGCAGTGGCAGCGAACGGTGCGCCGCCGTGAACTGATACATGTCGTAGGGTTCGCCACTGGAGGTGCGGTGGCCGTGGAACTTGGTGCCGTACCAGGAGGCAATGCCCTCTGCGGTGTAGCCCTCGGCACTGGGCAGCACGTGATAGGTCTCACCGAACACCGTGTAGGGCGAGTGGTTGCCATAGCGGCTGCGCGGTTCTGGCCGGGGTTCTGGCTGCGGTATCGTACTGACATCCGGGCGCTTTTCCGGCGCGGTGTCCTGATCCTGGCTGTAACGATCGCTGCCGGGGGTGACCGGCGTCACGGGCGTCTTGTCGTCTGCAGGCGGGGTGACACAGCCTGTCAGCAGTGCCAGAAGCGCCGCGATGGTCGGAAGCGCACGGGCCGGGAGCGCAAGGGCCGGAAGCGCAAGGGCCGGAAGCGCAAGGGCCGGAAGAGAGAAGCGACGCACATCAATGCGCATAACGGTGACGACCTGTATCGGGAGCGGAATAAGGTGCATAGGGTACATCGTCCGGGACTGGCGCGGAAATACCGCGCTGACGGGGTGCCGGGTCAGTCCGGCATCCGGTCAGCGAGTTCACGGCTGAGTTGCATGACCGCCATGGCGTACAGGTGGCTGTGGTTATACCGGGTGATGACATAGAAGTTATGGGTTGTCAGCCAGAACTCCTGCCCTTGCTCGCCTTCCAGCTCCAGCGCCGCGATGCGGGTGTTACCGGGCAGGTCAAAGCAGTAACGGTGGCCATCGGCACAGGAGAGTGCCGTGGCGCCGCGCTTGTTTGCGTCGTTCAGTGTCAGGTCCTTGAGGCGATAGTCCGTCCCGAACAGCGTGGCATCACGGTCTTCGGTGACCCGGGCACGGGCGGCGATGGGCAAGCCCGTCTGCCAGCGGTGGGCCTTGAAGTAGTTGGCGACACTGCCGATGGCGTCTGCGACGTTATCGATCAGATCAATCTTGCCATCGCCGTCAAAATCGACGGCATAGGCGCGATAACTCGACGAGATGAACTGTGGCATACCCATGGCGCCGGCGTAGGAACCACGCACGGTGGCGGCATCAATGCCGGCCTCCTGTTCCAGGCGGAAAAGATGGGCCAGCTCGCGCCGGAAAAAATCGGCGCGCGGCGGGTAGTCAAAGCCGAGGGTGGCCAGGGCGTCAACGACGCGCCAGTTGCCCTTGTTGCGGCCATAGCTCGTCTCGACGCCGATGATGGCGACGATGATTTCTGCCGGCACGCCATACTCGTCTTCGGCACGTTGCAGTAGCGCACGATTTTCCTGCCAGAATTCCAGACCCTGCTCGATGCGGGTGTCGCGGATGAAGATCTTGCGATAGTCACCCCAGGTCAGCACGCGTTCTGCGGGGCGGGCGATGGCCTCGAGAATCGGCTCCTGGCGCTCGGCCGTGCTCAGCACTTCACGGACGCGATCGGCATCCAGGCCTTCTTCGGCAAGCTCGCGGATCAGTGCCTGGCCTGCGGGGCTGCTGGCGTAGTTGCCTGCGGCCGCCGGGGTGTCAGCTACCGCAGACGGGGACAGACCGCCCAATATCAGCAGAGGGGTCAGCAGCAGTGATCGCGTGAAGATGTTGCCCATTGGAATTCCTTTTTGTGTCAATGATTGCTCAGCAGCTTTCGATGCGTATGGATCGACATCATGATGCCAAAACCCGCCAGCAGGGTAACAATGGAGGTGCCGCCATAACTGATCAGCGGTAACGGTACACCCACCACCGGCAGCAAGCCGGAGACCATGCCGATATTCACGAAGACATAGATAAAAAACGTCAATGCCAATGAAGACGCCAGAAGTCGGTTAAAAGTTTCCTGCGCCTGCCAACTGATGAACAATCCGCGACCGATAATCACCGTGTAGAGTGCCAGCAGCAGCAGAACGCCAATCAGCCCGCCTTCCTCGGCCAGCACCGCAAGAATGAAATCTGTGGAGGATTCAGGCAGGAAATCCAGCCGTGACTGGGTGCCGTTGAGCCAGCCCTTGCCGCTCACGCCACCTGAGCCGATGGCGGTTTTCGACTGGATGATGTTCCAGCCAGCCCCCAGCGGATCTGCCTCCGGATTGAAGAAAGTATCCACCCGCCGTCGCTGATAGGGATGCAGCACAAAGAAGTACATCAATGGCGCGGCGATGGCGAGCATGCTCATGGCAGCAAGGATCAGCCGCCAGGACAACCCGGCGACAAACAGCACCAGCAGCCCGGCCGAGGCCACCAGCAGGGAGGTGCCGAGATCGGGTTGGCGCGCAATCAACAGCACCGGTACCAGCGTGATAAGCATCACCAGCAACACATCACGGAAGCGGGCAGGCAGAGAACGCTCACTGAAGTACCAGGCGACCATGGCCGGTACCGCCAGCTTCATCAGTTCCGCAGGCTGGAAGCTGGCGACGCCGGGGATGGTCAGCCAGCGTTTCGCGCCCTTGGCCTCGGTGCCGATAAACAGCACCAGTACCAGCAGCACCAACCCGGCGGCATAGACTGCGGGGGCCCAGAACCGATAGGTGCGCGGGGGCACCTGGGCAAGCACGAACAGCGCCACGAAGCCGCCACCCAGACGCACGGACTGACGGATGAGCAGATCTGTGTTGCTGTCACCGGCGCTATACAGCACCAGCAATCCTCCCAGGCACAGCACAATCAGGGCTGCCAGCAGAGGTGAGTCCAGATGCAGGCGCCATATCAGCCCGTCTTTACCGCTAAACGTTCGACCGCTGGGCATCTGACGCAGGAATTCGTTGCTCATCGGCTGGCGCTCTCCGCAGAGGCATTACCTGCCATCAGTGCCGGCACCGCGCCAGGCAAGGCGGGCGGCGGCACTTCCAGCTCCCCGGCGTTGTTGAGCAGCCAGGCATCCATGACCGCCCTGGCCACCGGGCCGGCAGAGGAGCCGCCGCTGCCGCCGTTCTCCACCAGCACGGCCACCGCGATAGCCGGGTTGTCTGCCGGGGCAAACCCGACGATCAACGCGTGGTCACGCAGTCGCTCAGCGATTTCCTCAGCGTTGTATTCCTGATCCTTGCCCAGGGAAAACACCTGCGCGGTGCCGGTCTTGGCCGCGATGCGATACTTTGAGCCCTGGCCCATGGCGCGCGCCGTGCCACGGGCGCCATGCACCACATCCACCATCGCCCGGGTCATGCGCTCCCAGTGCTGGGTTTCGCCTGCCATAGCGGGTTCGATACTGGATGCTGGCGGCGTCAACTGGGCCACCCGGGGCACCAGCGGCTCACCCTGACGTGCGAAGACCGCCGTGGAGACCGCGAGCTGCAACGGAGACGTCAGCATGTAGCCCTGCCCGATACTGGCGTTGATGGTGTCGCCGTGATACCAGGGCTCACCCCGCACGGCCCGCTTCCAGGCGCGAGACGGCATGATGCCCCGGGACTCGCCCGGCAGGTCGATACCGGTTCGATCCCCCAGCCCGAAGCGAATCATGAAATCATGCATGCGGTCGATGCCGAGCCTGAAGCCCATGTCATAAAAGTAGGTGTCGCAGGACTCCACGATGGATTTGTGCATATCCACCCAGCCATGCCCCTGGCGCCGCCAGTCGCGGAAGACTCTCTCCTGGCCTTCCAGCCGATAGTAGCCCGGGTCCCAGATGGTGCGCTGCCAGTCGGTCACGCCCGCATCAATGCCGGCCAGCCCGGCAATAGGCTTCAGGGTAGAGCCCGGCGGGTACTGGCCTTGCAGGGCGCGGTTGAACAGGGGGCGATCACCGTCATCCCGGTAGCCGGAGTAATCGTGGTGGGTGATGCCGGTCACGAACAGATTCGGATCAAAGCCCGGTCGGCTGACGAAGGCCAGTACGCCGCCGTCCCGGGGGTCGATGGCGATCACCGCGCCACGGCGCTCGCCCAGCGCGTCCCAGGCAGCCTGCTGCACCTTGATATCCAGATGCAGGTGCACGTCCTCACCCGGCAGGGGCGGGATTTCCTCCAGCACTTGCAGGATGCGACCCCGGGCATTGGTTTCCACCTTGCGAAATCCGACCCGGCCATGCAACAGCCGCTCGTAATGCCGCTCCACGCCCAGCCGACCGTAATAGTGGGTGCCGCTGTAGTTGGCCTGCTCATCCGGCGTCATGCGCTCCAGATCCTCGGTATTGATCCGGTTGACGTAGCCCAGCACATGGGAGAACAGGTCGTCATAGGGGTAATGGCGGATCGGGTCTGCATCAATGCGCACCCCGGGCAGTTCATGCTGGGCGACGGCGATGCGGGCGATCTCTTCTTCCGTCAGACGCGCGCGCACCGGCACGGGCTCCCAGGGCCGGCGGGGGCTGCGCAGGCGGCGCCAGAAGCGCTCAATATCGGCCTCTTCAAGTGCCACCATCTCCGCCAGACGAGTCAGTGTGGCGTTGAGATCCGGCACCTGTTCCGCGATAAGCGCCAGCGAGAAGTCGGGCTGATTGTCCGCCAGCAGCTCGCCGCGGCGGTCATAGATCAGCCCGCGCGGTGGCGCCACGGCTTGCGTCTGCACCCGGTTCTTGTCTGACAGCGTGGTGTAGCGATCATGCTGGATGGCCTGCAACCAGATCATCCGTCCGGCCAGCACCAGCATCAATGACAGCACAATCACCCCCGACCAGACCAGGCGCACGGCAAAGATCCGGCCCTCCCGGTGGTGGTCTTTGAACTGCATGGGTGAGCGCATTGCTGGGAAACCTCGGGGTCGGTGCGGCGCAGAATAGCGCAAAGGGTAATGGGCTGGGGGCGGGGCGGCAAGGGGGACGGGGTGGGAGCAGAGTAAACAGGCTTTTGCGGGTTTGTGATGACTTGCTCAGGAAGGTGTCGCCGAAGGTGACGTCGCTCGATCAAAAAGCCTGGTCAGGGCAGGAAGCCCCCGTGTTACATCACAGCAGGTGAAACGGGCTCTGACCTGTTTTGCAGTTCATCTCCGCATGAAACCGGGTAAAGCGCATCGGGCGAAATAATGGTAACTACCTCATCTTCAGATAGGGCATGTCCGAGACCCTTACAAATAGCAGCATCCAGAGTGACTGATTCCGGAGAGCGCCATATCAGCTTGTAATTCCCATCCGGCATCAACTCATATTTTCTTTTTACATATAAATAGTCTCCCGCATTATTCAATTGATACTCTCTTTCGATTATTGATGCCCCCTCTTCGGAATAGGCATTCTCGCCAATAACAGCAGGGTTTATTGTGCCCGGACTTATCTCCGGATGATTGGTGTGGTGCTCGTCAACAGAAAAGAAACCTGATTGCGCAAAACAGGGTGTGGATATAGACAGAAAAGCGGCTATACAGAACAGGGCTTTCATCGTTGCCACCTCCATAGCATCAGTAGGAAGCCTACGACGCCATACGAAGAGTGACAATGGAGGCAACATGCCAGCAGCTAGCTTCGGTGATACGGGTGCCCTGCCAGAATGCTCCACGCGCGATAGACCTGCTCTGCCAGCAGAATGCGCACCAGCGGGTGCGGCAGGGTGAGGTCTGAGAGTGACCATTGCATTTCGCAGCTTGCGGAGAGTTCGGGGCAAAGGCCGTCGGGCCCGCCGACGATGATGCTGAGATCCTGGCCAAGGTCACGCAGGCCGCCGAGTTCAGCGGCAAGCTTTTCCGTGGTCAGGCGGCGGCCGGTCACTTCCAGGGCGACAGTGCGCGCAGCAGGGTGCCGGGCCAGGCGTTTGCGCAGCGTGTCGGCCTCCTGCCGGATCAGGCTGGCGGTATCCTGACCGCTGCGTTTGGGCAGGGGAATCTCTTCCACCTCGAAGCGGATATCACCGGCCAGGCGTTTGGCATATTCCTGTACGCCGGTGTCCACCCAGCCCGGCATACGCGTGCCCAGGGCCAGCAGCCGCACCCGCAAGGCTATTCGCCCCGAGGTGTATCGGTGCCGCCGTCGGTATCGTTGGCGGCCTTCGGTGCCCGGTCCGGATGCAGATCCGGTTGCCGCCAGAGGCGTTCCAGGTCGTAGTACTCGCGGGTGGCGGGCAGCATGACATGGACGATGACATCACCCAGGTCCACCAGCACCCATTCAGAATTCTGTTGACCTTCCATGCCCACAGGCGGGTAGCCGGCGGCTTTGGCCTGCTCGGCGACATTGTCGGCCAGGGCTTTGACGTGGCGGCTGGAGGTGCCGGTGGCGATCACCATGTTGTCCGCAATGCTGGTGAGCTCACGCACATCCAGGCTGGAGACATTGCGCGCCTTGAGCTCTTCAAGGGCGTGGATGATGGTGTCGAGTAGATCCGGAGTGCTGGCTGTCATGCGTTCCCTGGGTCGGTTGAGGAGGTCTTTGGGACATTATACAGATGATGGCGGTGGATATATGCCTCGACGTCCGCCGGCAATGCCGGGCAGTGGCCGCGTTGGGTCAGCACGTCACGGACGCCAGAGAGCAGAGAGGGCCAGAGCTGTCATTGCAATCGAGGTTAATGGTAATGGGCGAGGGGCTGAGCGACAAGGGCGGTGATCAGGAGTCGCGGACCATAGAGTGTTTGTGATGACTTACTTATTCTGTGTCGGCGTGCTGTGCATCTCGCACTTTAATTTCAGGTTAAACCTGAAGCAAACAGGGAAAACATCAAATGGAAGGGAATGCATATGCTGATGCTTGCCAGATTGCTGATCGTGGGGTTGCTGATATTGCAACCTCTACAGGCCCTTGCACAGGCCTTGTCCTGGAGACAATCGCCTGGGTTTGCACCCGGTCTTGTCCGACAGCGTGGTATAGCGTTCATGCTGGAGCGCCTGGAGCCAGAACACGCGCCCGGCCAGCGCGCCCATAGCACCAAGACGATCGCCGCTGACCACAGCAGGCGCGTCGAGAAGATACGCCCCTCGTTGAGGTGGCCCCTGAATGTCATGGATGAGCGTATTGCGGGGTTTGGGCTACAAAGCAAACAATGTCGAAGGCTAAGCGGAATAGGCAGTTGGCACAAGCGAGAGCGCCCCCTCCATTACCGCATTCCGCCCCGCTTGCGTTGGCAGAGCGTGGGGCCGGTTGTTTGGGGGGGAAGATTTCCAGGGGGATGACAGGGTAAATTTGAGGCGTAGTTTGCGAATGGGTGCAGAAGGTATTGCCATTCTGGTGGTGCTTTGTTATCAGTGTTGCTCGATGGTCGAAAAAATTAAAAGTATGAATAGGGAAAGGATAATGTGCTGTCATGGATATTATCCGGGGGGAAGGGATGAGGAAGTTTTACTTCGCTGCAATCTTCAACGGCATTCTGTTTTTCAGCGCCCAGGCATCCGGCACTGAATACACATACAAGCTGTGGGGTGTCGGCGTTAATATCTACGAGGGGTACGGAGCTCTATACACATTCAGCGTGCTGCGCCCGCCAGACAATCCCCCACCATATTTCAATTGTTGGACCTCTGATACCCTCGGCTGGTTTGCCGCCGTGGAAGCTCATCCTTTAGACGCTGAGTCGCGAGCTATTGATTATTACGGTTTGGCCTTGAGCGCGCTATCAAGAAACGCTGAGGTGACGTTTGATTTGGGGGAGTGTCTGACTATACCTGATCTTGGTGTAAGTGTGATGATCGTGGAAGGTATATCGATTATAGATGAAGGATAATGTGATGAGATTCGTGGCGCTTTTTTTGCTAGCTATTGTTTCTTCCCCTTTGCATGCCCTGGTCACTATTGGAACGAAGGTTACGTCGGTGGAGGTGTTGTTCGACACTGGGATGGCTGTTGTGACTTTGGGAGTTGATGCGTCGCTAGCATCTTATCCATATACGGATGAATGCAGTCAAGGTGATAATATTCATAGAGTAATATTCAGCTTTTCGCTTGATGATTTCCAACCTGGTTGGCAGGCAGTTTATGCGACTGCGCTGTCGGCTATTTCTCAAGATGTTTATGCAGCAGTGACTATTGGCGAATGCGAACTTAATGCACAAGGGAATTACTCAAGGAAATTCCAGGGAATTAGAATTTCTTCCGGAGCAAATTAACGGCTCGGGACTATTGCGTATACCGGCGGCGTAGCTTTTGGGGTGTGTTATGATTTTTGGTATTTGTAAGGCATTTTTTCTTGGTATTTTGACTTTATTTTTCTCGATGGCTTACGCGGGGGAAATGATTGTTAGCGCTGAGATATCCGAAGTAAGCATTTCAAGCGTGAATGGTGATGAAATCATAAAAATCAGAATTGATAGGGATGTGTCGTCATACTTTTCGGAAGGCTGCAGTCTCAGCGATCAGGATCAGATATTTCTGGTCCGGTCATCATCAGTAGGAGAAAATGCCTGGAAGCTACTCTACTCAACTGCGATGGTCGCGCTTGCGCGGAAGTTTGACACCTTCCTCACTGTTGATGGCTGCATTCAATATCAATCCGGGGGATATGTCAGGGAAGTTTTCGGGTTAAAAATATCCTCTATCTAATAACATGTAAAGCAGGGAAATTGTTATGGCTGCTAGACTGGCTCTGGGGTTCTTTATTCTCATTTTTTGTGGGGTGTCTTACGGGCAGGCCAGCCATAACTTTTACTATGGGGATGTAAATGGAGATGGGCGAAAAGATCTTCTTGTCGTCCCCGACAGACATGTATACCAAGAAATACTCGTGAGCCTTTCCCCTTTTATGGCTGTTACCCACCATAATGGCTACGAAAGTTTTGTTATTTGGGATGTTGCTGACGGTGGGGCTGGTATACAACAGGTTGGTTTTAATCAGTATTCGCCGAAGGGCCTCATCAAAGCAGATATCCATATGGAGGATATCTCCGGCAACGGTCTGCTGGATGTGCTGGTGGTGTTTGGGAATGAAGATATAGCAGCAGTCTATATATATAATTTTTATGACGCTTACTCCAGAGGCGCGCGAAGACTAAGTCTCTCGCCATTCCGTGATGGTTTACCAGCCCATCATTATATTGAACTGGTTGAGGGGAGCGGGAGTGGGCGGCTTGACATTGTGGTGAGGAATTACGCATCCGGTGTTGAGCATAGGCTGGTGAATAATGGCAACACACATTGGGTGATGTCCTCAGTTTCCACTGAGAATCCGCCTCACAACCCTCAGCCTGGACCCGACGGAAATATCGTTGGCGCTTCGGCGATAAATTTTTCGGTAAATATGGGGCAGGCGGAGTTTGCCATTCCAATTGTATTGCCTCAAGGAAGCGCTGGCGTACAGCCCGAGCTGTCTGTTTCTTACGCCAGTTCTGCTGGTTATGGTCCGGCGGGTATGGGAACGGCGATTTCTGGACTGTCATACATCGAAAGATGCCCAATGACATATGAAAGAGATGGCCTGGTGCGTGGGGTTGCAGGCTCGAGCAGTGACCGTGCATGTTTGGATGGGAACCCTCTTATACTCCAATCAGGTAGTTACTGGGGGAACGGTTCTACTTACTATACGGAGTCAGAGACTTTCTCGCGAATCCAGTACTCTTCCGGGCATTTTACAGTTCATGCAAAAAATGGTGATGTATATAGATATGGAGCTACTGCTCAGAATAGAATCCCTGGCGGAATCGGTAATGGAGCGGTGGCAAGATGGGCGCTCGAAACGGTAACAAACCAGCGAGGGTTCGGGTATAGAATAAGCTATATTTCTAATTCCGGTGCTCTTTTTCCTGAAAAAATAGAATACACTGTTAATGTTTCTGGCCCTTCGTCTCCAATGATTGAAGTTATTTTTGATTATGATGAAGACACCTTCAAGAAATACACGTCGTTACATGGTGTTCGCTATAATTCCGGATTGAGATTGAAGAATATCGATGTGTACGTCGATGGCCAGATTTTCAGGAAAAATAATTTTCATTATGTGGTTAACCCTGTTACAGGGCGATCATTGATCAGCTCTTTCCAGGAGTGCGCGGGAGGTGATTTATGCACCAAGCCTACGCAGCTTCATTGGAGTATGGGCGAGGCTCCAGACTTTTCCGTGGGTAAAATGGTGAGTTTCCCAAGAACTCCGCTCACTATGTGGGAGGCGCTCGCTGGGGATCATACCGGTGGAGCAAACAGATGGATCGATATTGATCGAGACGGAAAAGATGATTACTGCAGAATAGCAACGTTGGATTTTCCAGCTGAAACCGGAAGCATGAGTGTTTCTTGCTTTTCAGGCATCGGAGAAAGTGGATTTTCTGACGAAATTGTTATTGCTAATAGTTTAACTGGTGGATTGAAGCCGCCCACAGTTCCGACTGTCGGAAATTATAACTGGAATGCGGATCCATCATGGATTGATATAAATAATAATGGGCTATCTGATTTTTGTTACTCAAGCCCTCTAAGTTCATCGGCGGCCTCAGGCCCGGACGTCGATGTGATAAAATGTCATATGAACAGTGCAAGTGGCGCTGATAGATTTTCGAATATAATGACCGCGCACGTTGTTAGGCCCGCATCAATCGCCAAGATTCGAGGGCGGTCATGGCAGGATTTCAATGGGAACGGGAAGTATGATTATTGCTTTGTTAACATTAATCAACCGAATAACCTGCGGCTTGTATGCCATGAACAAGGTGAAAACTTCACTTTCTGGGATTCAGCCGGGCATTCTAGCCCTCTCTTTAATGTAAAGATTGACGAGATTGGGTCATGGAAGGATGTGAATGGTGATGGACTTCCCGATTATTGCTGGGTGAAAGATGACGAAATAGAGTGCCTTATAAATGACAGTGGTTCGGGATTCAAAAGCGCAACATGGAAAAAGAGTGGGAACAATCTGAAGGCGGGTGATGAGGCGGATTATGTAGAAGGCGAAATGATGAGCGCTTTCTTCAACTCAATGATGTTCGATTTCACAGGAAACGGGTATCCTGACTTCTGCCGAATATTTGTCGATAGCCAGAATGGCACTGGTGGGTATAGGGCTGCGTGTCTTGAGTCGGCTGGAACTGGCTGGGGTGACGACATCATCTCGGCATACCATCAAGTATCGGCTACGCCCGCAGGGACTGGTATACCACTTGCTCTTTCAACTTCGTTCGTTGATATAAATCAGAACGGGTATATTGATTGGTGTATTGAAAAGGACAAGAAGCTCACCTGCTTCCTTACAGGTGGTGACGGGTTCGGTAGCGATCCCGTAATTTTTGATCTGCCACAATATGGCGGATTTGGATACTCTGGTTATAACAGAGCATGGTCTGATATTTCAGGTTCAGGTGATTCGAGCTACTGTGCTCTGTACTCAATTTGGATAGGAAACACGGCATTTGCCTGCGCATCACGTTCGTCGTCAGATCCTGTGGACTACCTGGTTCGTGTGGAAAATGGATTTGGGTTGGCTTATGAGGTTTCCTATTCTGACTCCTCCGATGAGGAAGTGTATGAGTACGACTTGGGCCCCGGCTCTGATGGCCAGGTGTATGTCTCCTCCGGCATGCGGCTTGTGCAAACATTGAGTGTTTCTGATGGGCGCGGCGGTTATAACCAGCAGCATTATTTTTATCGAAACTTCGGATATTTTCCCTATGGAATGGGTGGCTCCGGGTTTGAGTATACCAGAGTCACCGAAGCGACCAGTGGTCGGCGATCAGAGGACTGGTATCATCTTGATTCGACGGGGCATAAGACAGGCTTGGTATACAAGTCAGCGGTGAGTTACCCAATTTCGTCGGGCGGATATCGACTGATATCCGAGGATGAGACGAGCTGGAAGGTCCGTATTTATGGCAGTGGCCATTCTGTTGATTCGACAAGAAGCAGTATATGGAACAAAGACTCTCAAGCCTCCCTTCGCTACACCGTATTACCAGCTGATGGGCTAAGCCGGCAGTATGAACTTGATGGTACGCTTATCAGCGAGACCGAGACGGTCAATATCTATGACGAGCTTGGTGAGCTACTAAGCCAAAGTACCCATATAGAAGGTAACAACCAGTACTTCCATAAATCGCTTGTGAATACCTGGCACCATGACACAGGTAGCAACTGGCACTTATCACGTTTGATGCGTGCTGAGACAACGCAATCGGGCACTTACATGGGCGACGCTATTCCTGCCCAGACCCGGGTAGCCGCCTGGACTTATGGTGCTTTCCAGCAGCTGGCCAGCGAAATCCTTGAGCCCGACAATCCCGAATTACGGCGTGAGACCCATTATACCTACGACCAGCGTGGAATGACTACGCAAGTCACAGTATTGAGTCCGAATGGTACGTCCAGGACGACAAATTACAGTCATGATTCCCGGGGCCGGTTCATGACGCAGGAAACTAACGCGCTTGGGCACACGACCCATTACGGTTATGACGAGCTTTTGGGGGTGCGCACTGTTGCCGCCGATGTGAATGGATTGATCACGACCTGGGAGTACGACCCTTTCGGGCGCCTTGTGCGCACACGTACGCCAGATGGTAATCAAGTGCTGGCCTCGGTATCCCTATGTGATACAGGCTGCCCGGAGCATGCTGTCTACTACAGTACGAAGCAAACCGTTTCCGCCACTGGCGATATGTTGTCCCCGCCTGTTACACAATACCACGACCTGCTTGGGCGAGATGTCGAAGTCAGGACTCTCGGTTTCAACGGCGAAAGTATCATCATGGCTCAGATTGAGTACGATGCGGACGGCCACATTAAGCGCCAATCCGAGCCCCGGAAGTCTGGGGAGCCTGTGATATGGAGTACGGTGATCGAGAGAGATGTGATGGGGCGCGTGCTGTCGGAACAACCGGCCTCGGGAATGATTATGTCCTACAGCTACGGCGGCCTGGCCAGTAGTCAGACCGCCAGTTGGATGGATCCGGTCGATGCGCAGCTTCATGAGCGAACCCAGACCACTCTAGAGGATGTGACAGGTAATACACGTACTGTCACAGATAACGCAGGCAGGCAAGTTTCTTTCTCCTACGATGCTTTTGATAATCAACTGGCTGTTACCACGCAAGATATGGTGCTGCACACTACATACGACGATATGGGGCGACGCCTTTCCTTCAGCGATCCCGGCGTTGGCACCTGGCGCTATGGTTATGACGGCTTTGATCAAGTAGTGCTGCAGGAAAACGGCAATGGACGCCGTGTTTGCACCGCATACGATGCGCTGGGCCGTCGAGTGGCACGCTTGGACGACTATGCTACCAATCTGAACTGGGAGGCCGCGCTGGCCGCGGCCCAAGACGGTTGTGCAGACGGCACGCCCGACGCGATATGGGTGTACGATGATCCAGCAAAGGGTATTGGCCGCCTGGCGAACATGTCTACCTCGGAGGGCTATCAACAGCAAATGTTCTACGATGGTCTTGGCCGAGTGTACCGCTCCCTGACCGAGTTCGCAGGACAGCAGCTAGAGGCCGAACGTCAGTACGACGCAGCTGGACGGGTTGTGCTGGAGCAGCTGCCCACGCAGGGTGAAGACCCGCTGGAGGTCCGGCGCGACTATAATGCACAGGGCTTCCTGTCGGAGGTCGGTGTGGTGGACTCGCAGATATTCTACTGGCGCGCCCTCGAGGCCGATGCTCGAGGTGCTGTGATTGAAGAGCATCTCAGTAATGGCGCGATTCGACGCCAGCATGCCTATGATGCAGCCACGGGCATACTCAGCCAGGTACGCTCGAAGAAGATGGTGTCAACCGGCTGGGATATCCAGAGCGAGAGCTATGTATTTAATGCCGCAGGTTCTATGCGTTCACGCCAGGAAACCCTTCCGGTCATTAATCAGCATATCCATGAATACTTTGAGTATGACAATGTGGATCGCATGGTTGACGCCAGTATCGAGAATCTGAACCAGCCATCGTTGTCTTACACCCAGCTGGTGCAATACTCCCCGGGAGGGAATGTCGAAAGTCGCTCGGATGTCGGTAGCTACCAGTATGGCGAGTCCTGCACTGTTGGCAGCGATACCTACCAACCCGGCCCCCATGCTGTCACCTCGGTGAGCGGTATCACGAGCCGGAGCTACTGTTACGATGAAGGCGGCAACATGATCCAGGGCAATGGTAATACGATTGCCTATAATTCGTTCGGTAAGCCAGCAGAGATAGAGCGCTCGGGCGCCAGCAGCAGTTTCATTTATGGCATAAATCGTGAACTGCTCAAGCAGACTCATGTGATTGATGGGGTCACAACAGAGCAATTCCACTTCGGTGCGTATCAAGTCACTGTGACACAAGGTGGGCAAGATGCTGGCGTGCGAGAGCGCTATCAACTTGCTGGTGGCCTGATCCTCTCCTTCGAAGATATGGATTATGACGGCGTGATTGAGTCTTACACGTTTTCTGATGTGCTGGGCTCAATCACAGCGGTCGCGGATGCCTTCGGAAATGTTACAGAGCGCCATCGCTATGATCCCTGGGGTCGCCCGCGGCAATATATGAACTGGCTGGCGATGACCGAGAGCACATGGTATGACACTCAGCGCTATAGCCAAGCGACAAGCCGCGGCTTCACCGGGCATGAGATGCTGGATCATGTAGGTATTATCCATATGGGCGGACGAATATTCGATCCTGCCGTGGGTCGGTTCCTTGGGGCTGATCCTGTAGTGAAAGGGATGGGAGATACGGAGGCTTACAACCGCTATAGCTACGTCGGCAATAATCCCATGAGTTACACTGACCCGACCGGGTATTTTCGCTCTGGCTTGGGGATAGGGAGCCGCTTTAAGCGAGAGGCAAGGCGCTTTGAGAGTCGATACCGAAACGAAATCAAGGCGTTTGTCACAGGAGGCATGGAGCCCCTGGCGCGTTACGGCGGGCGCGAACTTGCTCGGTTCGTGGAGCGCAACAAGTATGGTGGACAGATACTGGGATTGGTGACGATTGCTGGTTGTTCGGTGGCATCCGCTGGTACAGCAGCTCCCGGCTGTGTGGCAGCTGTGCAAGGCATCAGTACGGGTTCAATGGCTTACGGTACTGGACAGTCAATAGAGCATGCTTTGCGTGCTGGCGTGGAAGTGGCAGCGATTGCAATGGCCGATGGAATGATCGCAGGAAAAATTGGTGGATACACGCAGAATATGAACCCGATGAGAAAAGCTGCCGTGGGTGCAGGCCTTCATGGTATGCGCGGTGCGACCTTCGCGGCGATAAATGGGTATGACATCCGTTCGGGTTTGATTGGCGGTGCAACAGAGGGCGCCCTGGGTGGTGCGATATCACGCTTTACGGTTGATTCCACGACGGGGCAGATAGCGATAGCGGCCATGGTTAGTGGTACGGTATCGGAGGTATCTGGTGGAAACTTCGCGACCGGGGCTGTGACGGGGGCTATGGGCTATTTATTCAACGAGCTAGGCGAGCGCATAGGCTCAGAAAATGAAGTGTACGAATCCGAAACTTGGCACAGTTTAATAGGTCTAGATGCTGGAGATGAGGCGGCAATGTACTGGGCCCAGAAACATATGGAAACGGGTAATTCGCTTTATGCCATTCCGGGTATGGCTGCCTCTTTATGGACCCCGGATACATATTTGGATACGTTCTCTACTCTGCTCGGTGGTGGGCTGGGATCAGGTGCTCTCCGTGGGTTTAGGGTTGGTAAAGAGTTCTCTTTCGGGAGAAATTTAAGGGTTGCTCCGTTTGGTAATAGAACAGGCCATCCGACAGGGCGACTCCCTCATTATCATCGTCGAGTTGTGGATCCGAGTACTGGCCAGACGCGCCCCGGACAAGGCATCAAAAGACATAGGCCTTGGGATACAAGAGCGACGGATCAATCATTGCGAGACCGTTTCTAATGAAAACCCCGATTGTAGTGTATGAGAATGGTGATGTTTCTATATTCAGGTCAGTGGCTGATGCTGAGGTCGGTCTGGAGTCAATAGATGTTATTAATGATGAATATGTGGCTTATGACGCGACGGGTTACTTGCTTGATCTTAAGGTTATTTCCGAAAGCCGGTCAGCGTGGTTTGGATTTTCCAAAACCTATGTCAATAGAGTAAAAATTGAACTTGCGGAGGGAAGGCCCGAACATGCCTCGGATTTAGAGTATGTATTAAAGGCGTTTCTCCAGAAATTGGGTGTGCCTGAGGACTGGACTAGGAGCGCATCTTTAGGCCAGTTGCTTGATAAGACGATTGAGTCTATTGGTTACGGATGAGCTGTCAGGTGCGGTATCACCGGCGAGGATGTCCATAACGAAAGCCGCACCTTCAGCGCCGCTGGCTCCATGTGTACCCGCCAGGAAATATCGCTACAACAGGGTTGTGGAGGTGAGTGGTTGGCGGGCCTCGATATACTGCTTATATGAGGTCAGGAGGAAGGGTTAATGTTGGGAGTATTCATGGCATTACGTGATCCAGCCGAGCAAGAGATTGGGCTTATAATGCTTCTTCTGAACCGAGCAGATATTGAGTGTGATTGGTTGATCCGTGACGGCGGCAAGTTGACGGTGGAGGATATGAGCGATCGCGAATTGGGGGGCTTGCGAATAAGAAATGCCAACGAAAGTTGTGATATCAGAGAGCCCGTAAGGATCCTGTCCGAATTGACCTTCAAGGGCCAAGACGGCGTAGATGTTGTAGCTTCGCTCTATATAGATCAGGCTGGAAATATTGTAGCGCTTGATATGTGGAAAACAGACTTTTCCGCTTTGATAGCTATTCCCGATATTGCGCCTGATATCTAGGGACTGAGCCGGTCAGCATTCCTGCGCGCAGCCTATCTTACGTGCTGCGCCGGACGCTCCTGTTCGACATACAGGGCGTTTCTTCCAGGGCCCGGTGCTGGGTCGTCATGGCAGGGAGGGTTTTCTGAGATGAAGTTACCAACTTGCTTGGCAGCGATTCTGGCCCTGTTGCTTGTTTCAGGGTGCTCGACCATGGATATTTATGGGCACTATCAGATAGCTAAATCCAAACTCTTTCTGTCAGCCATGAGACCGGGTAACTACTTCAAGGATGATAATAGACTTGCTTTAGTAAAGGCTGCCCGTCGCTGTGATGCCGGTAAGGTTCAGACGTTGATCGAGGCAGGCGCGGACCCGGATGCTGTGGGCGAAGAAGCCATGACACCTTT
The DNA here is from genome assembly GCA_022565695.1 of Alcanivorax sp. Lineage (GTDB taxonomy): Bacteria > Pseudomonadota > Gammaproteobacteria > Pseudomonadales > Alcanivoracaceae > Isoalcanivorax. Next base: position 222,856 of record JAIUME010000006.1, read on the forward strand.
GGCCTGGATGGTTGTGAAGCAGAATTACAGGGGGCTTGAATGCCTTCTGGAAGCGGGAGCCACCCCTGATCTGCAAGTGGAGGAGGAGCGAGGCGGTCAAAGAATGTATGTGAGTGCGCTGAGTTTCTCGGTAGCAATGCCCGATAAACGATATATGACTTCGTTACTGGAACATGGCGCGGACCCGTCATTGTCTATAAGTCCTGTGACGGGTACGCCAGTGGTCTACGATGCTATCCTGGCTGGCTGGCAGTGACCTTCCCCCCGAATTCAGAGCCATGAAATCGATGAGATTTCCAGCTAACCTAGCACAATGGAGATCTCAGCATGAAGAAGAAGCGGTACACCGAAGAACAGATCATAGCTGCCATCAAGCAGCA
>JAIUME010000007.1 GCA_022565695.1 Alcanivorax sp.
GCGTAATGTGGATTCAGACCGACATGAGCGGCGCGCTGATGCGCGGCACAGGCCCGGCAGGCGACTTCGGCAACAACGCCATGCTGGCGGCGGAGCCGGACACCGGCGTGATCAAGCGCTTCCTGGTGGGGCCCGTAGATTGCGAAGTGACCGGCGTGGTGATGACGCCAGACAAGAAAACCATGTTCGTCAACATCCAGCACCCCGGCGACAGCTCACAGGTGAACAACTTCACCTCGAGCTGGCCGCTGGAGATACCGGGCGCACGCCCGCGCTCTGCTACGGTGATCGTGACGCGTGATGACGGTGGTGAGATCGGCATTATGTAATGGCTGTATCGTGGAGCAGAGTTGCTCTGCAACACAGAGAAGCCGGCCATGCGCCGGCTTCTCTGTTTACACCGCATGCCACGGGGTTGTCTTCACATGCCCGGCGGGGCAGTATCGGGTGAAGGGTTACTGGCAAGCCGGACAAGCACCCAGGAGAGGTGCTACCTGCAATGCCTTCTTCAATATGTGCACCACACAGGATGCTCGCCGCTGCATGGGATGATGCGCGGGATATCGGGTAGGGCGGTAGCGTGCCTGGTGTTTTAGTCTTGCGTGCGGGGGCTTTTCACTCCTTACGCGCATAGCGCTGTTTTGGACAGTGTTATTGGATTGGGAAAAGAAGAAGTCAAGCGAACAGGTAGGTGCTAATTCTGCATCTCTCTAACTGGCTGACCTAACTGGGCTATCCCATCATTATACAAATCGACATACCGTGATAGGCCGCGTGCGTCGTTATTCAATATAGGCGCACGCGTCCTAATACCTGTTAAGCATTCATAGCCATGATCACTACAGAGCAAGCAGCAGAGTTGGTATCCAAGCAGGTGTGCGGCCCGAAGGAATGGCTGCCCGCCAACGATGAGATCGTGCTCGTCCATAGTGCAACCATAGAAAAGTCTTGGGGTTGGGTGTTCTTTTACACCTCTAAAAAATGGAGCGAAACCCAGGATATACAGTATGCCTTGGCCGGAAATGCCCCGGTTATCGTTGAGCGCAATACGGCGAAGTTGATAGAAACCGGCACAGCGTATAGTGCAGAGCATTACATCGAGCGCTATGAGCAGACAGGTGACCCACATGCTTAACAAGTGTAGGCAAGGGACGCTCCTGACGTCCCGCCCCGCTACAAACGTTAAGTTTTTCTTGAGGGCTTAAAGATATGGACAAGCTGACGGATGATTGGTCCAAACGAACCGTTCTTGATGCAAAAAGTGGCCGCGCATACAACTTCTACTATTATAAAAGAAAGAAGGCGGTAAGGATTGAGCTCAAATCTCCAAAGGCAAAGGTGCTGGCTGGTTACGTTTTAATCGAAAAGGATTTGCGGAGCGCCATTTTCTGGGTGGAAGAAATAGTTAAAATTATGTCCGCATATGAGAGATTTATTAATTCAAAGGGGCATGTTAAGGCCAATTATGATCGAAAGAAGTTTAACATCGTAAAGGGCCTATTTGTAGCTGCGCTCACTTTCTACGGGAAAAGTTTTGCCACTTGCGAGGGAAGGAGAGTTAAGTTAGAAAGGAAAAACCTAGGAGCGTAGTTTTTATCTGTGCATGACCATGCAATAGGATTTAGGAATAATTTCGCTGCGCACAGTGGTGCTTCAAGAATTGAAGAGGCAGCTGTAGTGGTTGCTGTCCCGATTAAAAAAGGTGTGGTTCCGCATATGGCAAAGGAGCTCAAGCAGCCAGATACCATAACTCATAACGGGATTGTTGAGTTTCTGGAGCTATTTAATCATGCACGCGACTTCGCAGTTAATAAAATTGAGACTATTGAACAGAAAATATACGTGGAGGATGTTTTAGCCAAGGGGCCAGATTACTGGGCTTCCAAAACTTAACAAGGGCCTGCAAGCTGACCTTCGGCGGCTGAGGTGGGCGTTAAACAGCCGAGTTCCCCAAGAAAAGTAGACACCTAATCCCCCGCGTTGGACTTGCCCCTGCGCCTTGGGCACTGGGGCAAGCTTGCCGTGCCTCAGACGCGACCTCAATGGGCGTTGATTCGCCGGATGCGAATGGTATGATAATATCATACTTTGACTTGGCTAGGAGCATCTGTCGTGAGCATGCACCGAAAAACCATCACGTTGACTGAGCAGCAAGACAGCTGGGTGAAAACCCGGATTAAAAGCGGCCACTTCGGCAATGACAGTGAGTATATCCGCGATCTGATCCGGCGAGATCAGCAGGCCCAGGAGCGCCTTGTCATGCTCAGGGAGGCCCTTGTTGAGGGTGAGTCGAGCGGAAAACCCAAGCCGCTCGATATGGCGTCCGTTAAGGCGGCTGGCCGTAAGCGGATGAAGGCATCCAAGTAGTGGTCGGCCTGAGTATCACACCGAAGGCGGAATCAGACCTTATCAGTATTTGGGTGTATACCTGTGAGAAATGGGGGGCTGAGCAGGCGGACAGGTATCTGGATCAGCTTGAGGCTGGAATGAACCAGCTGATTCATTATTCGTCCTTAGGCACGAGCTACGCCCATGTGTTGCCGGGGTATCGCAGATTGCAGGTTGAGCGCCACGGTGTGTTTTATAGGGTGGTAGAGCAGGAGGTCCTGGTTGTGCGTGTGCTGCACGAAGATATGGATGCGCCTGAAAGGCTTCTGGATTAGCGAATCAAGCATCGACCGACGCTAACGCCATGGCTATTGCGCTGCGCTCTCTAGCCCCCTTCGCGGCTCAGCCAGTTAGAGATAATACTTTTCCGATCCTTCATGGAATAAAACCAGGTACGCCCCTCTTTTTGCCTGGTCAATATGCCAAGATCCACGAGTTCGTTCAGGGCGGCAGCTGCGGTGTTGTAGGAGCACTGCAGGTGCTGTGCGGCTTCTTCGATACTCAGCGCGGTAGGCATGCCTTGCTGTGCAATATTGAGCGCAGCCACTTGCCGGTCTGTCAGCGCTTCCAGTAACCCGGATTCCGCGAGCCAGCGGCTGAATTGTTGTGTTTCCTTGACGCCTCGCTCGTAGGTCTTCAGGAAGGCATCCAGTGCCCGCGATACAATGCCTGCCTGGTGCTCCAGGAAATAGGTCAGATCAAGATCATCGGTTTCCGAATACAGGTATGACTTGCCATATTGGGCTGCCGCTTTTTTGAGCAGTACGCTGATTGAAATATAGCGAAAGGCACCGTAGTCGTTGCGAAACATGAACCAGTAGAACAGTGCTCTCGCAACGCGCCCGTTGCCATCTCGAAAAGGGTGTTCGAAGCCAATAGCGAAATGAAGCGCCATAGCTTTGACAAGCGGATGGACATACTCGGGCAGGTCGGCGTCATCGTGGCAGCGGTTGGCCCATTTGCAGAGTCGTTGCATGCGTTTCGGCAGGCCTTTGGCATCCGGGGGTTGATGAACGACAACGCCGTCCCGGTCTTCGACCACGACATCGTCATGTTCTCTGAAGTGGCCGGGGTGATAGCGCGTATCATCGATGCCCTCGACGCCAGTACGGTGCAGGGCCAGAATCAGATCTGGCGAGAGGTCGCTTTGCCGGTGCTCCCAGGCAAATTTCATCATCTTGTAGTTGCCCAGAATCATCCGTTCATCGGGCGTGCGCGGTTTGCGTTTGCGGCTCAGCATGGTTTTTGCCGCCAGTGTGGTGGTGGCTGCGCCTTCCAGTTGGCTGCTGCTGATCGCTTCGTCCTGGGTCAGGTCTTTGAGCAAATAGCGGAGATGGCGGGTTTCCCCCAGCCGCGAGTTCATCAGTTCGAGTTGGGCGGTGGTGGTATACCGGTCCACCCGGGACGTAACCCTTTGCATGCCAGGTGTCAGCATGTAATGGCTGCCCGCCAGGGGGCCGACACCTTCCAGAATGGATCGTTGGTGAGAGGTGCGGCTCAGTTTGAGCAAACCCCATGCGAGCTCTGGTTCCAGATGTGCGGGTATCCGGTAGAAAAGCTCGTCATAAGGCAGGTAGCGCCCTTTTTCATCCAGGGGGGTCAGATAGGCTTTGTAGCGTTCCAATGCCTCCGTGCCCTCAGCGGCAATGCGTGCCAGTGGGCTCAGGTCGAGGCTAGTGTAGGGCGGGAGTTTGATCATATCTCAAAAATAGCACTTTTTGAGATGAAATGGCAATAAAGGGGTGATGTGTCTCAATTCGAGGGTATGAAAGGGTATGAAAGGGTATGAAAATGAGCCGACCCGTCCGGGCCGGCCCTGGGTCTATTACTTCCGCTTCATCGAATCAAAAAACTCATTATTCGTCTTGGTCTGCTTGAGCCGATCAATCAAAAACTCAATCGCACCAATCTCGTCCATGGGGTGCAGTACCTTGCGGAGCACCCACATGTTCTTCAGCTCGTCCTCGCTCACCAGCCGCTCTTCACGACGGGTGCCGGACTTCTTGATATGGATGGCCGGGAACACGCGCTTCTCGGAGACCTTGCGGTCCAGGTGCAGTTCCATGTTGCCTGTGCCTTTGAATTCCTCGTAGATCACTTCGTCCATCTTCGAGCCGGTTTCCACGAGGGCGGTGGCGAGGATGGTCAGGCTGCCGCCTTCCTCGATGTTCCGCGCTGCGCCGAAGAAGCGCTTGGGCTTCTCCAGGGCGTGGGCGTCCACACCACCGGTCAGTACCTTGCCGGAGCTGGGCTGCACGGTGTTGTAGGCGCGAGCCAGGCGGGTGATGGAATCCAGCAGGATGATCACGTCCTGTTTGTGTTCCACCAGGCGCTTGGCTTTCTCGATCACCATTTCGGCCACTTGTACGTGGCGGGCGGGTGGTTCATCGAAGGTGGAGGCAACCACTTCGCCGCGCACGGTGCGGGACATTTCGGTTACTTCTTCGGGCCGCTCGTCGATGAGCAGCACGATCATGTGGGATTCGGGATTGTTGCGGGCGATGGAGTGGGCGATCTGTTGCAGGAGCATGGTCTTGCCGGCTTTGGGCGGGGCCACGATCAGGCCGCGCTGCCCTTTGCCGATGGGGGCCACCAGATCAATCACCCGGGTCGTCACATCTTCGGTGGAGCCGTTACCCAGTTCCATGACCAGCCGTTCGGTGGGGAACAGGGGGGTCAGGTTTTCGAACAGGATCTTGTTTTTGGCGTTTTCCGGCTTGTCGAAGTTGATCTCGCTGACTTTCAGCAGGGCGAAGTAACGTTCGCCTTCCTTCGGGGGCCGGATCTTGCCGGAAACCGTGTCGCCGGTGCGCAGATTGAAGCGGCGTATCTGGCTGGGTGAGACGTAGATATCATCCGGGCCGGCAAGGTATGAACCTTCCGAGCTGCGCAGGAAGCCGAAGCCGTCCTGAAGGATCTCGAGGACCCCATCGCCGTAGATGTCGGAGCCGTTTTTGGCGGCTTTCTTGAGTATGGAGAAGATGACATCTTGCTTGCGCGTGCGGGCGAGGTTCTCAAGGCCCATTTCGCGGGCAATATCCAGCAGCTCTCCAATAGGCTTCTGCTTTAATTCAGACAGGTTCATCGGCGTGATTTGGTTCCAGAAAGATTAGTGGTTTGGCCAGGCGGGGTGCCGGCAGGTATTTGGTTTTTTCAGGAAAAACAGCCGCGGCAAGGTGCCGGAAGGCCAAAGGAAGTGCGAAACTGACCCGGAATGTAACACCGGTGCTGATGGCTGTCCACCCCCTTGCGGCGGTCATCGGACTTAACTGTGACGTGGCCTGGGTGGGCAGTGAGCGACTGGCGATCAGGCCAGGTGCGCTGAAGTGGCAGACGGCGGCAGGCCATGAAGCAGCCTGCCGTCGTCTTCCTCGCTTCGGTGCGAAGCGCTATTCAGAGGGCACTTTAGAGTGTGCTATCCAGGAACGCGGTGAGCTGCGATTTGGACAGGGCGCCCACTTTGGTGGCTTCCACGTTGCCGTTCTTGAACACGGTCAGTGTGGGGATGCCGCGCACGCCGTACTTGCGGGGTGTTTCCGGGTTCTCGTCGATGTTGATCTTGACGATTTTCAGGCGACCGTCATATTCCTTGACCACCTCTTCCAGGATCGGGGCAATCATCTTGCAGGGGCCACACCAGGGCGCCCAGTAGTCCACCAGGACCGGTTCATCGGACTTGAGGACGTCGGCCTCGAAGCTGCTGTCTGAGGCGTTGATTATGTCGCCGCTCATTGAGATCTCCAGATTTGGGGTTAGCGTCAGGGATGATATCAGATCACAGCCTGCAATTTTCAAGCCTGTCGGGTTGATTGATGCCATAGCGAGGGGTGATCGGTGTTTGATCAGTGATAAATCGGCCTTTCCAGCGGGTTTGCGCTGATCTGTCATCGCGTTGTGCCGCTATTTGGTTACAATCGGGGCTGTTCAGGGCTACATCAGGGCCAGTCAGGGTCATGGTCAGCGCCCTGGGGCCATCATCTTGTCAGGGAGGACCGCCTGTTGCCCCGTAATCTGGAACATTTTGCCGCGCTGGACCTGGGCTCCAACAGCTTTCACATGGTGGTGGCGCGTCTGGTGCAGGGCGAGCTGCAGGTGCAGGAGGCGCTGTCCGAAAAGGTGCGTCTCGGGGCGGGGCTGGATGAGGGCAATCGCATTACGGCGGATGCCAGTGCCCGGGCGCTGGAATGCCTGGGCCGGTTTGCCCAGCGCATTGCAGGCATTCCGGCCGCCGGTGTCAGGGTAGTCGGCACTAACGCACTGCGCATGGCGCGTAACTCCAACGAATTCATCCGCGAAGCGGAAAAAGTGCTGGGCCACGATATCGAGATCGTGGCCGGGCGCGAAGAGGCGCGTCTGATCTATCTGGGTGTCAGCCACTCGCTGGCGGATCAGGCGGGGCGGCGGCTGGTGGTGGATATCGGCGGCGGCAGCACGGAGCTGATCATCGGTGAGCGCTTTGATGCCCTGGAGACAGAATCCCTGCACATGGGGTGTGTCAGTTTTACCCGTCGTTACTTCCCGGATGGCACTTGTAATGACAAGGCCTTCGGCAAGGCCGTTACGGCAGCGCGGCAGGAGGTGCTGAGCCTGGAGGCGGCCTATCGCCGTGCGGGCTGGCAGCAGGCGGTGGGGGCGTCCGGGTCGATCAAGGCGATTGCCCAGGTGTGCCAGGAAAACGGCTGGAGCGAATCCGGCATCACGCTGGACGCCATGCAGCGTATCCGCCGCAAGCTGGTGCGTGCCGAGACGGTGGCCGATGCCGGGCTGCGCGGGCTGCGGGAAGACCGCATGAGCATCTTTGTGGCGGGCCTGGCGATTCTCACGGGTATCTTCGAGCAGCTTGGCATCAGTGAGATGACGCTCTCCAGCGGCGCCTTGCGTGAAGGGGTGCTCTACGATCTGCTGGGCCGGCTGGACCATGAAGACGTGCGTGAGCGCTCCATTGCTGCGCTTATGGGCCGTTATCACGTGGATCAGGCCCAGGCCGAGCGGGTGCGGGACACGGCGCAGTCGTTACTGGATCAGGTGGCCGCTGCCTGGCAACTGGACAGCGAGGAACTGGCGGACAACCTGCGTTGGGGGGCGATGCTGCATGAGGTCGGCCTGTCGGTGTCCCACAGCCAGTTTCACAAGCATGGGGCGTACCTGATCCAGAACTCGGATTTGCCCGGTTTTTCCCGGCAGACCCAGCAGGCGCTGGCGGTGTTGGTGCGCGCCCATCGGCGCAAGCTGCCCATGCAGGCGATCGGGGAGCTGGCGCCGGAGGATCAGGGACCGATGTTGCGCCTGTGCCTGCTGCTGCGTCTTGCCGCCCGGCTGCATCATGCGCGCAGTGACACGCCGCTGCCCAGGCCGACGCTCAGCGCCGGGGAGCAGGAAGTGGTGCTGACGTTCCCCGAGGGCTGGCTGGCGGAGCATCCGCTGACTCAGGCGGATCTGGAGCAGGAGCAGACTTACTTCGCCGCTGCGGGCTTTACGCTCAACGTGGTGTGAGCCCGCCCGGGCTTGCCAGGGCTGTCAGCCCGCGAGGTGTTCCAGCAGGTACTGCTGGGCAATCACGGGCTCGCCCTCTTCGGGCAGGGCGACGCGGCGATAGCTGCCATCGGCGGCCAGCAGCCAGGCCTGGCCATCGTCTTTCAGATAAATCTCCAGCCCTTCTTTCATGACCTTTTTTTTCAGCTTGGCATCGTTGATGGGGAAGCAGGTTTCCACCCGGTTGACCAGGTTGCGTTCCATCCAGTCTGCGCTGGACAGGTACAGCTTCTCTTCGCCCGCGCTGTGAAAATAATAGATGCGGGTGTGCTCGAGAAAACGCCCGATAATCGAGCGCACCCGGATGTTGTCAGAAATACCCGGCAGGCCGGGGCGCAGGCAGCACATGCCGCGCACGATCAGATCAATCTGCACGCCGGCGCTGCTGGCGCGATACAGGGCGGTCATGATCTGCGGGTCGGTGAGTGAGTTGAGTTTGGCGATGATGCGTGCCGGGCGTCCCGCTGCGGCGGCGCTGGTTTCGGCGTCGATCAGTTCCAGCAGGCCGCTGTGCAGGGTAAACGGTGAGTGCATCAGCTGGCGCAGGCGCGCGGCCTTGCCCATGCCGGTGAGTTCGAGAAAGATCTTGTGCACGTCCTGGCACAGGCCTTCGTCGGCGGTGAGCAGGCCGTAGTCGGTGTAGATCTTGGTGGTTTTCATATGGTAGTTGCCGGTGCCCATGTGGGCGTAACGGCGAATGCCTTCATTTTCGCGGCGCACCACCAGAATCATCTTGGCGTGGGTCTTGTAGCCCACGATGCCGTAGACCACGATGGCGCCTGCTTCCTGCAGGCGCCGTGCGCCTTCGATATTGCTTTCTTCGTCGAAGCGCGCCCGCAGTTCGATCACCACGGTCACTTCCTTGCCGTTCCGTGCGGCCGTTTCCAGATGATCCAGAATCTCGGAGTCGGTGCCGGTGCGGTACAGGGTCTGTTTGATGGCGAGCACTTTCGGGTCGCGTGCGGCTTCGGCCAGAAACGACACCACCGGATTAAACGATTCGAACGGGTGGTGCAGCAGGATGTCGCCCTGATTGATGGCCTGGAACAGGCTTTCCACACCCTTTGTCCGTTGCGGGATGCGCGGGGTGAACGGGGGGTAGCGCAGGCGCGGGCGTTTGACGTCGGTAAACATGCGCGCCAGATTCACCGGGCCGTTCACCTCGTACAGGTCTTCCTCGCCCAGTTCGAATTTCTGCAGCAGATAATCAATCAGGTGCCGGGGGCAGTTGTCGGCGACTTCCAGGCGGACTTCATCGCCGTAACGCCGCAGCAGCAGCTCGCCCTTGAGGGCCAGTGCCAGGTCGTCCACGTCTTCATCCACTTCCAGGTCTGCGTTACGGGTGACCCGGAACTGGTAGCAGCCGGTGGATTTCATGCCCGGGAACAGGTCGCTGACATGGGCGTGGATCATGGAGGACAGGAACACAAAATTGTCGTTGCCGTCGATGCAGATCTCGTCGGGCATGCGGATCAGGCGTGGCAGTGAGCGCGGTGCCGGTACGATGGCCAGGCCGTTCTGGCGGCCGAAGGCGTCCTTGCCGTCCAGCGGCACGATGAAGTTCAGGCTCTTGTTCACCAGGCGCGGGAACGGGTGGGCCGGGTCCAGCGCGATGGGGGTCAGCACGGGATAAATCTGGTCGCGGAAATAGCGTTTGACCCAGGCTTCCTGCTCCGGCGTCCAGTGCTCGCGGCGCAGGAAGTTGACGCCTTCCTTGCTCAGGGCCGGCAGCAGAATGTCGTTGAGAATATGGTACTGGCGGGCGACGGCCTCATGGGCGATTTCGCTGATGCGTTTGAGGATTTCGCCGGGCAGCAGGCCGTCGGGTGCGGCTTGTGCGGTGCCGGTTTGTTGCTGGCTTTGCAGGCCGGCCACACGAATTTCGAAAAATTCATCCATGTTGCCGGAAAAGATCAGCAGGAAGTTGAGCCGTTCCATCAAGGGATGGCGTTCATCCATGGCTTGCTCAAGGACGCGCAAGTTGAATTGCAACAGGCTGAGGTCGCGATTGATATACAGGGTCGGGTCGTTCAGATCCTGCTCTGCCGGGGCGTCTACTGAGCTGTTCATGCTGCGTCCTGTTCGATACGGTCCTCGATCATTGTATTGAATGACATTTATGTGACGGCAGCATGACAGGCGGCTCGGGCAGTGTTTTCTGCTCGTCCTTCAATGGCCGCGTAACAGTGTCGCCGCTTCACGGGCAAAATAGGTCAGGATGCCATCGGCGCCGGCGCGTTTGATGCCCAGCAGGGATTCCAGAATGACCTTGTCCCGATCCAGCCAGCCGCGCTCGAAGGCGGCCACGTGCATGGCGTACTCGCCGCTGACCTGGTACACGAAGGTCGGCACCTTGAAGCTGTCTTTCACCTGCCGGACGATGTCCAGATAGGGCATGCCGGGCTTGATCATCACCATGTCTGCACCTTCGGCCAGATCCATGGCGACTTCGTGCAGGGCTTCGGCGCTGTTGGCCGGGTCCATCTGGTAGGTGCTTTTGTCGGCCTTGCCCAGATTGCTGGCGGAGCCCACCGCATCGCGGAACGGGCCGTAGTAGGCCGACGCATATTTGGCGGCGTAGCTCAGAATGCGGGTGTGGACATGGCCGTGTTGCTCCAGCGCGGCACGAATGGCGCCGATGCGGCCGTCCATCATGTCGCTGGGCGCGACCACATCAGCCCCGGCTTCGGCGTGGCTGAGGGCCTGGCGCACCAGGGCCTCTACCGTAATATCATTGAGCACATAGCCCTGATCTTTGCCTTCGGTGCCAAGGATGCCGTCCTGCCCGTGGGTGGTGAACGGGTCCAGCGCCACATCGGTGATGACGCCGAGCTCTGGCACGGCTTGCTTGATGGCGCGCACGGCGCGTTGGGCCAGGCCTTCCGGGTCCCAGGCCGCTGCCGCGTCGAGGCTTTTCGCTTCCTGCGGGGTGACCGGGAACAATGCCACCGCCGGAATGCCCAATTCAGCCAGTTGCTCGGCTTCGCGCACCAGCAGATCAATGCTGCGGCGTTCGACGCCGGGCATGGAGGCCACGGCTTCGGTGCGTTGCTGGCCTTCCAGCACGAACAGCGGGCAGATCAGATCTGCCGGGGTCAGCACGGTTTCGCGCATCAGGCGGCGGGAAAAGTCATCGCGGCGCATGCGGCGCAGGCGAGTGGCTGGCCAGGCGGCTCTCGGGAAAGGCGGTTGTGTCACTGAAATCTCCGGTCAGCGGTCGTCAACAGGCATACTGGATCAGTTTAGCGCAGTCGGCCCTGTCACCACGAGGGTCAATATTTTGAGACATGATGGAGCAAGGCATGCGACCTTTTCATCTTGCTTTCCCGGTCACTGATCTGGATGCGGCGCGGCGCTTCTATACCGAGGTGCTGGGTGCCGATCCCGGGCGCAACGCGGCGACCTGGCAGGACTTCGATCTTGCGGGGCATCAGTTGTCGGCGCATCGGGTGGCGGTCATGCCGACGGCGGCGGGCGAGGGCGAAGTGGACGGCGTGGCGGTGCCCATTCCGCATTTCGGTCTGGTGCTGCCCTGGCATGAATGGGAGGCGCTGGCGGCGCGTATAGCCGATGGCGATACGGATTTTCTGCTGGCACCGAGGGTGCGGTTTGCTGGCGCAGAGGGTGAGCAGGGCACGTTTTTTGTCAGTGATCCGGCGGGCAACGCGCTGGAATTCAAGGCCTTCCGGCGTCCGACGGAAGTGTTTGCCTGAGATTGATCAACGAGACACAGCAGGGAGTCAGTACCTATGGGCCGATGGCGCCCGCCGGTCAAGCCGGCATCCAAGTACATTACCCCGGCAGGCTATCGCGCCATGAACGAGGAATTGCAGCACCTGTGGAAGGTCAAGCGCCCGGCGGTAACCCAGTCGGTACAGGAAGCGGCCGCCCAGGGAGATCGCTCGGAGAATGCCGAATACATCTACGGCAAGAAGATGCTGCGTGAGATCGACAGCCGCATCCGTTTCCTGTCTCGCCGCCTGGACGACATGGTGGTGGTGGATCAGTTGCCGGACGACCAGAGCCGGGTCTTTTTCGGGGCCTGGGTGACGGTGGAGGACGAACAGGGTGAGCGTCAGGTCATGCGTCTGGTTGGCCCGGATGAAACCGATGCGGGCAAGCAGTGGATCAGTGTCGATTCGCCTGTCGGCAAGGCCATGCTCGGCAAGCGGGTGGGCGATGAGGTGGTGGTTCAAACGCCATCCGGAGAACGCTGTTATGATCTGATGGACATCCGTTACCAGGCACAAGGGAGCCAGGCATGAACACCATGCGACAGAAAAACGCCAACTTCATCCGCAAATCACTGGTGGGTGGTCTGGTCGTCTTGCTGCCACTGGCGATCGTGGGGTTCTTTTTCCGCTGGATCTACAGCATCGTCACGGATATCACGTCGCCGGTCTCGGCCATTTTCATTCGCGGTTTTGGCTGGCCCCAGTTTGCGGCGGATTTTATCGGCGCTGCGGTGCTGGTGTTGATCTGCTTCGTGGTCGGTAATCTGGTCACCACCCGTCTTGGCGCCTGGGCCTGGCAGCGCATGGAGGAGCGGGTCATGGCGCGGCTGCCAGGGTATCGCTCGGTGCGTGAGGTGATCGCGCAGATTCTTGGCGGCAAGGAAGATTCGCCGTTCAGCCGTGGCGAAGTGGCGCGTATCTGGTTGTATGGCCGGGACATCGATGTCTCGGTGCTCGGCCTGCTGACCTCGAACCACCCGGATGGCCGGGTGTCGGTGTTTGTGCCCACGGGCCCGAATCCGACCTCGGGTTTCATCTATCACGTCAGCAGAGAAGTGATCACCCTGTGCCCGGAAATCCGGGTAGAGCAGATGATGAAGGTCGTAGTAGCCTGTGGTGCGGGCACCGGGCAATTGTTTGAGGTGCTGCCCGAAGCGGGTCTGCAACCCGGTGGCCGTACCGAACTGCCTGAACAGCAACAGCCGAAGGAGGACACATGAAGATCGCAGTCATGCTCGCCGGAAGCGGTGTTTACGATGGGTCGGAAATCTACGAAACCACACTGACGTTACTGAACCTGGATCAGGCCGGTGTCAGCGTGCAATGCATGGCGCCGGATATCCCCCAGGCGCATGTCATCAACCACCTCACCGGCGAAGAAATGCCCGGCGAACAGCGCAATGTGCTGATCGAGGCGGCCCGCGTGGCGCGGGGGGAAATCATTGATCTGGCCGATGCTGATCCGGCGGAGTATGACGCCGTGATCGTGCCCGGTGGTTTTGGCGTTGCCAAGAATCTGTGTGACTTCGCCTTTCGGGCCGATGCCATGGCAATCCATCCCGGCGTGCAGTCGTTCATTCAGGCGGTGCACAAGGCGGGCAAGCCGGTGGGGCTGATCTGTATCGCGCCGACCATGGCGGTCCGTCTGTTCGGTGAGGGCACGCTCTGCACCATCGGTACCAATGAGGATGTCGCCGGGGCCATCGAACGCATGGGTGGCAAGCACAAGGTGTGCCCTGTGGATGAGCTGGTGGTGGATGAAGCACGCAAGCTGGTCACCACACCGGCGTATATGGATGCCGGGCGCATCAGCGAGGCCGCAGTCGGCATCGAGAAACTGGTGGCCAAAGTCATCGCCATGGCCTGACGGTATGGCCTGACGGTTTTTGTCGTCGGCAGCGTTACAGGCGCATCATCGGTAGCGGGCTGAACGGATGGGTGACCATGCGCTTCAGCGTCAGCTGCACCAGGCGTTTGTGAAAGCCTTCCCCGGGGAAGCGCGCCATCACCTCGGTGACAAAGCTTCTGGGCAGATCGAAGCACAGTGTCCCCAGCGTCACATCCACCCAGTCCGCACGGCGAAACAGCTCAGGCAGCGCATCGACGGGCAGGTCCCGCAGGCGGCGTATCTTGTGGTGGTTGGCGATCATGGCATCGACGTCATCGATCCAGTCCGGGTGCTCGTTGGCGATCAGATAATCTTTCGCCATGCGGCGTGAGGGCGGCAGGTAGTCGAAGGTGCGCGCCTGCCAGATACCGAGATCATGGAAGGCCACCGCGATAGCCGTCTTGCTGACGGTGTCGGCGGTGTTTTCGCACTGGATCAGGGTGAAGTTGAGCACCCGATAACAGTGGTTGCGGTAGGCGTCGAAGTCGCCGGCCAGTGCGCCCCGGTAGCTGTCGAGCAACGCATCCAGCACGGTATTCTGATCATGAATCTGCATGGGCCGTCCTCGCCGTTTTACCCTATTCTAGCCTGAATACGGCATTTTATTGTGGGTATAGGCTCACAAGTATGTGCTCACACGTCGAGTGCCTGCTCGGCCTCTTCCAGGGCTTCCATGGCCTCCAGCAGGGTCGCTTCCATGTCGTTGTGCTGCTGTCGCAGACGTCCCTGGCGGGCCAGCAGGTCGGTCAGTTCGGGCTTGCGCTCCGGCTGGTAGAGCGACTCATCCGTCAGTGACTGTTCCAGGGCATCAAGCTGCTGCTGGCACTGTTCCAGTGCCCTCTCCTGTTTGGTCACGGCCTGCTGCAGTGGCCGCAGCGCGGTACGGCGCTGGGCCGCCTCCTGGCGTTTGGCGCGGGCATCCTGCTTCGGTGCTTCCGCTTCGGGGGCGCTGCTCTGCCGCGCGGCTTTCTGGCGCTCCCGCAGCCAGCGGGCATAGTCATCCAGATCACCGTCGAAGGCGCGCACGCCGCCCTCGGCGACCAGCACCAGCTCATCGACGGTGGTTTCCAGCAGATGCCGGTCGTGGGATACCAATATGACTGCGCCCTCGAAGGCCTGCAGCGCCAGGGTCAGGGCTTCGCGCATATCCAGATCAAGGTGGTTGGCCGGTTCATCCAGCAGCAGCAAGGCCGGGCGCGACTGCACCAGCAGCGCCAGTGCCAGGCGTGACTTCTCGCCGCCGGAAAACCGGGCCACCGGGGCAAACACATCATCGCCCTGGAAGCCGAAGCGGCCCAGTTCGCTGCGTACCTTGCTCTCCTCCCAGCGGGGCTGGGCGGCCTGCATCAAGGTGATGGGGGTGCCGTCGGCGGGCAGCGCATCCACTTGCTGCTGATGGAAATACCCGATCACCAGATCCGGGCCGATGGTGTAGCGGCCCGCGAGCGGCTGCAGTTGCCCGGCGAGTGTCTTGATCAGGGTGGACTTGCCGGCGCCGTTGGGGCCCAGCAGGCCGATGCGGCTTTCCGGGCGGATATTGAGAGTGACGTCGCGCAGAATGACGGTGGGCGCGTCAGCCGCCGGGTAACCGCACTGCACCTGTTCCAGATCCAGCATGGGGTCGGGCAGCTTGTCCGGCACCGGGAAGTTGAACTGGAAGCCGTCGTCGGCGTGGGCCGGTGCAATCAGCTCGAGTTTTTCCAGCGCCTTGACCCGGCTTTGCGCCTGCTTGGCCTTGCTGGCCTTGGCCTTGAAGCGGGCGATGAATTTCTTCAGGTGTTCGGCCTGGGCTTCCTGCTTGCGAAATTCGCTGTCCTGGCGTGCCAGGTGCTCTGCGCGCAGGCGTTCGAAATCACTGTAGTTGCCGGTGTAGTGGGTCAGCGCCTGCTGTTCGATATGCAGGATATGGCCCACCACCGCATCGAGAAAATTCCGGTCATGGGAAATCAGCACCAGGGTGCCGGGGAACTGCCGCAGCCAGTCTTCCAGCCACAGCACGGCGTCCAGATCCAGGTGGTTGGTGGGTTCATCCAGCAGCAACAGGTCGGCGTCGGCCAGCAGCACCCGGGCCAGGTTCAGGCGCATGCGCCAGCCGCCGGAGAAGCTGCCGACGGGATTGCCCTGCACGGCGTCGGCGAAGCCCAGCCCCGCCAGTACCGTGGCGGCGCGGGCGGGCATGGACCAGGCGTTGATATTGTCCAGCGCGGCATGGGCGCGGGCGATGGCGTCGCCGTCCTCGCGGGCTTCGGCCTCCGCCAGGGTCTGCTGGTGCTGACGCAGGGACACATGGCCATCGAGTACGTAATCGAGGGCAGAGCAGGTCAGGGCCGGGACTTCCTGATCCATGGTCGCGATATGCCAGTCGGCGGGGCGATTGAACTCGCCCCGGTCTGCCTCAAGGCGCCCGTTGAACAGATTCAGCAGGGAGCTCTTGCCACAGCCGTTGCGGCCGGTGAGGCCGATTTTCCAGCCGTTGTGGAGACTGAGGTTGGCGTCCCGGATCAGCACATCCGGGCCACGACGCAGATCAAGGTGTTCCAGGCGCAGCATTGAGAGTCACAGGGCCATGAATGAGGACGCAAGTGTAGGGGCGCTGTTGCCGCACGGCAATGTGGCGGGTTGTCGGCATGGACAGACACCCGATGATTTTTCACCGTTGATGCGGCAGACTCGGGGCGGGGTCACACCTGTGGCACGCGCGCGGTAACTGGAACGGGGCGCAACGTATGAGCACGAGCACGAGCGATATGTCTCTCTGGCAGTTTGCGCTGAGTTTATGGAAGCGCCCGGGTGTCGAGCGCGCTGCGCTGGTCTTGCAGGATCAGCACGGCGTGTCGGTGTGTCTGGCGCTGGCGGCCCTGTGGCTATGCCGTCGTGATGTGTTGCCTGACGCCGGGCTGGCGGGCGCCATGACCGACACCGCGCGGGTCTGGGAACAGCAGCGTGTTGCGCCGCTACGCGCGCTGCGACGGCAGGCGGCGGCAAGAAACGACTGGGGGGACTGGCGCCGGTTGTTGCAGGAAGCGGAGCTGGAGGCGGAGCGGTTGTTGCTGCAGGAGCTGGAGGCGCTGCTGCAGGCCAGGCCGGTGCCCCGGGGCGAGGCGCAGCCGCTGTCGTGGCTGGTGCTGATGCTGCCGGAGGCGGCCCAGTGCGAAAGCCTGTCCCAGGCGCTGGATACCCTGATCGAGGCAGCCCGTCTCAGCGAAAGCCGGGCATCGCCTTGATCAGATGCCGCTGGATCTCCAGCCATTCGATGATGCGTTTCCACTGCGCCAGATCTGCCCCGGCGCGCGGGTCGTCCAGATCGCTGATGCCGATGCCTTCACCGGCCGCCTGCACATAGAACTGGGTGTCCCGCAGGGTCACCAGATAGGGAATCTTCAGGCTGTTGAGAAACTGCCGCAGCTGGCTGTACATGCGCGTGCGGGCCCGGGTGCGATTGGCGATCACGGCCAGGCGCCGGGGGCGGCGGCGATAGCTGGGGGTGAGCATCACGGCTTGCAGGAAGCGGGTTGCCGCACGGATGTCGATGGGGCTCGGCAGCACCGGCACAATGACCACCTGGCTCAGACGCATCACATGATCCAGCACCGGGCCGTCGAGGCCACCCGGTGAATCAATCACCAGATACTCCCGCGCGTGGGTAATGGTTTCTGTCAGGCGGCCGTAGGTGGTGTGGGCATCCAGTTTCAGGCTCAGGCCGTGGATGTCCCGGCGTCCGGATTTTTCGCGCTGATGCAGCCAACTGGTGGCGGACTGCAACGGGTCGAGGTCCAGCAACGACACGGCTTTGCCCTGGGCCGCCAGATGGCTGGCCAGATTGGTGGCGAGTGTGGTCTTGCCACACCCGCCCTTGGCATTGGCGATCAGAATGACAAAGCGCTGCTCGCCTGCCTGCCCGCTTGTCTGCAACGGGCGTGGTGGCGAAATGACATCGTCGCGGACACTTTCGTCGCGTTGCATGGTGTGACCCCGTCCCATCCCCATGGTGCTCATGGCATTCGTACTCTTTTCAGCAGTATAGGTGATATACCCTGTTCGGGCACTCCGGGCGGTTTTTGTGGTCACAGCCCCGGTGCCAGCCAGGTTGCAGGACGCCGGAGACCACCGCACACTGTAGCGCTGGCGTGGGAAGGGGGGAGTGAACGAGAGCCTGAGAGAGCGACGTCACTCTGACCTCACATCAGAAGAATTGCGTGCAGATGCCCCGCCTGTCGGGCTGCGCAGTAACAGTTGATCTCATTTCTGGAGGCATGATGAAAAAGTTGGGTTTGGTAGTTGCCATTGCGGCACTGGCTGCATGTGGGCAGCAAGATAACGGTGACGTTGCCGTTGAGAGCGGGGCGGAAAAAGCCTCCTACGCCATCGGTTACCGTACCGGTGAGCAGATGTACGGCAATACCGATGATCTGGATATCGATGCGTTCGTGGCCGGCCTGCGCGCCGGGGCATTGGGCGAAACCGACGGCCTGCCCATGGCGGCAGAAGAAATGGACGAGGCGATTGTCGCCTACCAGCAGCAGAAGATGACTGAGCGCGAGCAGCAGATGTCAGCGGCGGCAGGTGATAACAGCACCGCCGGTGCAGCTTTCCGCGAAGAAAATGCGGCCCGTGAGGGTGTGACCACGCTGGAAAGCGGCTTGCAGTACGAAGTGCTGGAATCCGGTGACGGTGGCCAGAAGCCAACGCTGACGGACGATGTGGTTGCCCATTATCACGGCACCCTGGTCGACGGCACTGTCTTCGACAGCTCGGTAGAGCGTGGCCAGCCGGCGACCTTCCCGCTGGGTCAGGTCATCCAGGGCTGGCAGGAAGCACTGCAGCTGATGTCCGTGGGCGACAAGTGGCGCATCGTGCTGCCGCCGGAACTGGCCTATGGCGAGCAGGGCGCTGGTGAGAAGATCGGTCCTCAGTCCACGCTGGTGTTCGAGGTGGAACTGCTGGAAGTGCCGACCGCAGACTGATAGCTGTCTTCGGCAAGCATACAAAAAGGGCGCTCTTCGGAGCGCCTTTTTTGTACCGCCATTACATGATCGTCGCGAACCGCTGCGGCGCACTGCCGCCCATATGAATGCTGAGGATCAACTGATCTTCCAGCGCGAAACGCTCCTCCAGCTTCTCCAGCAGCTCCGACAGGCGATCAGGCAGCGCATCCATCAATTGCTGGATGTGCGCCGGCGTATCGTACTCCTCGTTGAATGCCAGTGCGGCGTCGGTGGACGTTTCCAGACGCTGCATGATGTGGCTGACAAGGCGCCGGTCGGCGTGCTGCAAGAGCCGCGCTTCATTGGCCAACTCGCGGTAGATCTCGAAGTGCCCTGCGCTGATGTAGTCCATCAGCACTTCACACAGGCGCTGTACCCGTTGCTGGGCGGGCAGTGCATCGGCGCTGAGGCCGCGTGTGCCTTGCAGGGAGCAGACAAGGGTGAGGAGCTCCTGGCGCTCTTTCAGCCAGGTGTTGACCAGATGTTCGATGCGCTGCCACTGGTCGAGCGTGGTGTTGACCTGATGAGCCATGGTCGTCAGTCCTCCTGAATTTGCCGATATGCGAACAAGAGTGCCGTACAGCGGGCTCGACACAGGCCGGATCATTGCGGTGAAGCAGATAGTCGAGACTAAGACAGGGGCTTTGGCGGACGCAATTGGCCGAGGGGGCCATTTCACGTGAAAAGCGGGGGGCGAGGCGCCAGGCCCAGAAAAAACAGCGGCTTGGCGTAAAGATCGATTTCGTCTAACGCGCGGGGGCGTTAGACGAGAAGGCTATGACGCCTGTTTTTCAGGGGTATCGGCGCAGCAGCTGGACCACCGCGATCACCAGCAGGCCGACGAAAGACAGCAGCGCCAGTTGCGGGATGGTCATGCCCAGGAAGGTCCAGTCGATTTCAGCGCACTCACCGGAGCCGCTGAACACCATTTGCAGGGCGTCCCGCAGCGGAAAGACATCCAGCATGTAATCCAGCCCCGGCCCACAGGCGGGGACTTCGTCCTCGGGCAGGCTCTGAAGCCAGATATGCCGCAGGGCAACGCCGCCCCCGGCAATGGCGGACAGGCCAGCCAGGGCATTGTAGATGCGCTGGCCGATGGCGCCGGGGTTGTGCAGGAAAGCCAGCAGGAAAAAGACGCCCGCAGCGATCACGCCCAGACGCTGGAAGGTGCACAGCGGGCAGGGATCAAGGCCGACGGCATACTGCAGCCACAGTGCGGCCGCCATGGCACCGACACAGGCCAGAAAACCGGCCAGGTTCAGAAGGCGTGGTGTGAGCAGTGGATGGCGCAGCGTCAGCATGGTGTCCCGCATATAAGTGATGGATATCTGGCGTGCAGGCAGTTTACCGGATAAGGCGGGTGGCTGTGCAAGCAGGATGGCGTCAGTGCGAGGGATCAGCCAGCGTCGCGTTGCATGCCCTGCTGATCGGGGATGCCGTCGGGGTGGCGTTTCATGAAGGCCTCGTAGCCTTCGCGCCAGCCAGCCTGCCACCAGTCCATGAGGATGTCTTCCTCGAACGGGCAGCCGCTGTCGTCACGGCCACTCATGCCCCACATGCAGCCCCTGTCGTAGGCTTTCTTGCAACGGTCCCTGTTGTCCGTGGGACGGGTCTCTGGCGAACCAGAGTCTGGTGAATGTGAGTCTGGTGATTGTGAGCCGGGTGAATTCTGCATCCTGCATCGCCCTCTACGGTGTCCGGTGTGATATCCCTGTTCAAAGCTAGCATCAATAATGCGTCACCAGTGTGCGTTATGCCACAGGAACGGCCCGGAGCCGATAAACGGAGGATTGCGCTGCCCGGGTGGCATACCAGGCTTGAGCCAGTCCCGAAATCAGTTCCGAAAATAGCCCGCCAGATAATCGGCAAACGGCTTGTCGTCGGCGGCTTCGACCTCGGTCTGATCCACCAGGCTGTCCGCCGCAGTCTGGGCCAGCCATGCCTCTTTTTCCGGTGGCAATGGCGTCTCCAGGAAGTGCGCGCGGTGTTGCTCGGCCTGGGCCATGGCGAACTCGAAGAAACTGAGCGGCCCGCTGGTGAGCTGGTCGAGAATCCGCGCCGAAGGCGTGGCGTCCGGGGTGTCCAGTTTGCCTTGCTGGGCAGCCAGTGAGCGGCTGTAGTCGTGGCCGCCGTGGGTGCGGTCAAACAGCTCGGCGATGGGCTGCATGCGCGCCAGAATGCTGCTGCCCCATTCATGTACCGAGACTTTCTTGCCCCAGTCGCACAGGCGGGTGGCGGTATTCCGGCCTTCATAGACCACCTGGCGGATATTGTTCTTGCTGGCGCTGAGGTCGCAGGTTTCCAGCAGCGGCGCATCGCGCAGCAGACAGTAGGTGGCAAACATGTCCAGAAAGCGGATCTGTTCCTGATCAATCCCCAGCGGTTCAAACGGGTTGAGATCCAGCGCGCGGATTTCCACATATTCCACGCCGCGCCGGGACAAGGCCTGGGTCGGGCGCTCGCCGCTTTCGATGGTGCGCTTGGGGCGGATCGATGAGTAATACTCGTTTTCGATCTGCAGGATATTGCTGTTGAGCTGCCGGTATTCCCCGGCCTCGTCCTGCACGCCCAGGCGCACATATTCCGGCGCCTCGGTCTTGATCGCCCGGGTCAGCGTGTCCACGTACTCGGACAGGTTGTTGTAGCTGATCGCGAGCTCGGACTGGGCATTGTTCTGGTAGCCCAGATCGCTCATGCGTAGTGACGTGGCATGGGGGCGCGTCAGCGTGTGGCTGAAGTGCTCAGCCAGATCGTGCTGGCGCCCGGCGAGAAAGGATTTGCACACCGCCGGGGAGGCGCCGAAAAGATAGATCAGCAACCAGGAATAACGCTGGAAGTTACGCGTCAGATCGAAGTAGCGCGACGAGATAAAATCCTGCAGCGGCTGGGTATTGCCTTCCTGATCCTGATGCAATGCCCAGAAGGTGTCCGGGAAGGACATGTTGTAATGGATGCCTGCGATGGTCTGCATGCGACGGCCATAGCGATGGCCCAGCCCCATCCGGTAGATGTACTTCATGCGCCCGACATTGGAGGTGCCGTAGTAGGCGAGGGGGATGTCCTCGTCCGCGCCCATGACACAAGGCATGGAGTTGACCCACAGGCGCTCCTCGCCGATATGCCGGTAGACATAGCGATGCAGATCATCAAGAAACGCCAGGGGCGTCTCCAGTTTGTCGCTGGCCGGTGTGATGAATTCCAGCAGGGCTTCGGAGTAATCAGTCGTCAGATAAGGGTGCGTCAGCGCCGAGCCCAATGCTTGCGGGTGGGGCGTCTGCGCCAGCCGACCTGTCGGCGTGATGCGCAGGCTTTCTTTCTCGATGCCCCGTCGAATGCCGGCCAGGGTGGGCGCGGCCTTGGCGTTGATCAAGGCATCGAGACGCTTGCTGAGCAGATCGGTCATGGCGCTGTCTCGTCAGACTTTGCGCTTGCGCGCATCCTTTTCCTGTTGTGCCTTGGCTTGTGCCTTGGCAAACAGGTCGGCAAAAGTGCCCTGGCTCTTTTCCGGCTTGGCGGCGGCTTTGGCGCCACGCGGTGGCGCGCTGCTGCGGCCTTTCTGCTGGCCCCGATTGGCGCCTGGTTTGGCGCCTGGCGCGCCCGGGCCACGTTCTGCCGCGCGATCCTCGGGCCGATCGTCGAGACGCATGGTCATGCTGATGCGGCGGCGATCCAGATCCACTTCCATCACCTTGACCTTGACGATGTCGCCGGGGCTGACCACGTCGTGGGCATCCTTGACGAATTTATCCGACAGGGCAGAGACATGCACCAGGCCGTCCTGGTGCACGCCCACATCAACGAACGCACCGAAGTTGGTGACGTTGGTGACCGTGCCTTCCAGCACCATGCCGGGTTTCAGATCCTTGATGTCTTCGACGCCTTCCATGAACTCGGCGGCCTTGAACTCCGGGCGCGGATCGCGGCCCGGTTTTTCCAGCTCGGCCAGAATATCGGTGACGGTCATGACGCCGAAACGCTCGTCCGTCAGTTCGGCGGGCTTGAGCTTGCGCAGGAACGCCGCATCACCCATCAGGTCCTGCACCACCCGGCTGTGGGTGGCAGCGATGCGCTCCACCAGGCTGTAGGCTTCAGGGTGCACACTGGAGGCGTCCAGCGGATTGTCGCTCTGGCTGATGCGCAGAAAACCGGCGGCCTGTTCAAAGGTTTTTTCGCCCAGCCGTGGCACCTGCTTGAGGGCGTCACGGTTGGCAAAGGCGCCGTGTTTTTCACGGTAGGTGACGATGTTCCCGGCGATGGTGGCATTGAGCCCGGAAATGCGCGCCAGCAACGGTGCGGAAGCGGTATTCACATCCACGCCCACCGCGTTCACACAGTCCTCGACCACCGCATCCAGGCCGCGTGCGAGCTTCACCTGGCTGACATCATGCTGGTACTGGCCCACGCCGATGGATTTGGGGTCGATCTTCACCAGTTCCGCCAGCGGGTCCTGCAGGCGGCGGGCAATGGACACCGCGCCCCGGAAGGACACATCCAGATCCGGGAATTCCCGCGCGGCCAGTTCAGAGGCCGAATACACCGAGGCGCCGGCCTCGCTGACCATGATCTTGCTCATGCCCAGTTTCGGCAGCTTCTTCACCAGTTCACCGGCCAGCTTGTCGGTTTCCCGGCTGGCGGTGCCGTTGCCGATGGCGATCAGGCTGACCTGATGTTTGACGCACAGGGCGCCCAGCGCGGCCATGGACTGATCCCACTGATTGCGCGGCTGGTGCGGGAAAATCGTCGCGTGCTCCAGCAGTTTGCCGGTGGCATCCACCACCACGACTTTAACGCCGGTACGCAGGCCGGGATCGAGGCCCATGGTCGTGCGCGGGCCAGCGGGGGAGCTGAGCAGCAAGCTGCGCAGATTGCGGGCAAACACCTGAATGGCTTCTTCTTCTGCCATTTCTCGGACGCGCCCCAGCAGTTCGGTTTCCAGGTGGGTATTGAGTTTGATTTTCCAGGTCCAGCGCAGGGTTTCGCCGAGCCAGTTATCCGCCGGGCGCTGCTGGTGCTGCCAGCCGATGCTGTGCGCGACCATGGCTTCACAGGGATGCGGCTGACTGGCTTCCAGCTCTTCCGGCAGGCTCATGCTGACATGCAGGATGCCTTCGTTGCGGCCCCGGAACAGGGCCAGCGCGCGGTGGCTGGGGATCTCTGCCAGCGCTTCACGGTGAGCAAAGTAATCGCTGAACTTGATGCCTTCCTTGTCCTTGCCATCCACCACATTGGCGATGACCTGTGCCTTTTCCCACAGGTAGGTACGCAGTCGGGTCAGTAGCTCGGCGTTCTCGCTGAAACGCTCCATGAGAATCTGCTTGGCGCCGTCCAGTGCGTCCTTGACGGTCTCGACCTTGTGCTCCGGATTCAGGAAGCTCGCGGCTTCGGTTTCCGGGTCTTTGCTCGGGTCCGCCAACAAGCTGTCGGCCAGTGGCTCCAGGCCAGCCTCGCGGGCGGTCTGGGCGCGGGTGCGGCGTTTGATCTTGTAGGGCAGATACAGATCTTCCAGGCGCGTCTTGGTGTCGGCGGCGAGGATGTTGGCTTCCAGTGCCGGTGTCAGTTTGTCCTGCTCGCGGATGCTCTTGAGAATGGCATCGCGGCGTTCGGCGAGTTCGCGGAGATAACGCAGGCGCTCTTCCAGGTTACGCAGCTGGGTGTCGTCCAGGCCGTCGGTGGCCTCTTTGCGATAGCGGGCAATAAAGGGCACGGTGGCGCCTTCATCCAGCAGTGCCATGGTGGCGGCCACCTGGCGTGGCTGCACATTCAGTTCCGCCGCGATGATCTGTTCAATGGTCAGTCGGGGCGCTGGGGTCTGTGGGGATGAAGGTTTCCGGGGTTCTGACATGGGACTCGCTGAAGCAAAATGAATGGGGTGCACGAATGCAGGATGCCGGAATCATAGGACAGGACTCCTGCCGGCGACAGATTGACAGGTGAGTTTTGCTGTGGTCGGAATAACAGCGGGGCGCTCTGGTTGGCCTGAGAGTGACGGGTCGGAAAGCGGTAGGCGGGCTGGCGGCCTCGCTGGTGCCGGGGAGCCCGCCGGTCGGCGCTCAGCCCAGCAGTTCCTTGATCTTGGCCACCAGTTCGCTTTCCTGGGGTGGCTTGACGATATAGCCGGCGGCGCCCTGGCGCTCGCCCCACACCTTGTCGGTGTCCTGGTCCTTGGTGGTAACCAGTACTACCGGGATGTGTTGGGTTTCCGGGTCGCGGGTGAGCTTGCGCGTTGCCTGGAAGCCGTTGAGTTCGGGCATGACCACGTCCATCAGGATCAGATCGGGCTTTTCAGTGCGTGCGAGTTCCACACCTTCCATACCGTTGGTGGCCGTGACGATCTGATGCCCCTGGCCCTCGCAGATGCGGACCATATTGGCCAGCTGCGTTGGTGAGTCATCCACCACCAGAATCTTCGCCATCGTTTACCCTCCCCTGTGATTATTGTCGGCGGCTGTTCTTCGTATGCCGGTGTGCCGCATTGTCTGTGGCTGTGCAAGCCGCTGTTTCGCAAAGCTGTGTCACGAAAATATGACGCGAAACGGGCAGATTGATGATAGCAGGATGTCCGGGCAGTTAAACCTGATCATTTCCGGCAGAAAATGCGGTAACGTGTCACTTGTCCGGGCTGTGGGCCGGCGCCTGACCGTCTGGTCACACCTTGTTGCGTTTCGCCGGTTTCGCCCGGTTGCAAATCAGGGAAGGCAAGGGGAAGATTCTGCCGGCCCCCTTCACTCGGGGGCAATCGCCCCGGATCATGGTCGCGAACGCCGGGCAACAGGCGGCAATATGCGGCACCAAGCGGAGAACACAGTGAGCGCTGAGCAAACCCAGGACAAGATACTGGTTGTCGATGACGACGCCCGTTTACGGACGCTGTTGCAGCGGTTCCTGGAGGAGCAGGGCTTCCAGATCAAGGCGGTGGCGGATGCCGAGCAGATGGACCGCGCCCTGAGCCGGGAAATCTACTCGCTGATGGTGCTGGATCTGATGTTGCCCGGGGAAGACGGGCTGTCCATCTGCCGTCGATTACGGGCGGACGGGCGGGCCATGCCGATCATCATGCTCACCGCCAAAGGCGATGATAATGAGCGTATCGAAGGCCTTGAGGCGGGCGCGGACGACTACCTGCCGAAACCCTTCAACCCCCGGGAACTGGACGCGCGCATCCGCGCGGTGCTGCGCCGCCAGGTGCGTGAGGTGCCCGGCGCGCCCAGCCGTGACAGCGAGGTCGTGACCTTCGGCCCCTGGCAGCTGGACCTGTCCCGTCGCACCCTGCGCCGGGGAGAAGAGGAAAACAGCCTGACCACCGGTGAATTCGCCGTGCTCAAGGCGCTGGTGCAGCATCCCCGCGAACCCCTGACCCGCGACAAGCTCATGAACCTGGCCCGCGGCCGCGAGTGGAGCGCGATGGAGCGCTCCATCGACGTGCAGGTGTCACGCCTGCGGCGGCTGCTGGAGGATGATCCCTCCCGCCCGCGTTATGTGCAGACAGTGTGGGGTGTCGGCTATGTGTTCGTGCCAGACTAACGCCCGGCGCTCTGGCCTCCACCCTGGCCTGCACTCAAGCCCCGCCGCCTATTGGTAAGATCTTATTAATGATGTATAAATGAGCCATTAAAGACCATTTTGGGTCATTAAGGCATCATTATGAAGACTCCGTATCGCCCTGCCCCCGCAGCACGTCGCGCTTTGCGCAAGCTCGGAGAAGACATCCGCGAGGCGCGTTTGCGCCGCAATCTGCCCATGGAAGTGGTGGCGGAGCGGGCGTCGACATCCCGAAGCACACTGGCACGCGTGGAAAAAGGCGACCCGGGAGTCGGGCTGGGTGTGCTGGCAGGCGTGCTGCAGGCGCTGGGGCTGCTTGATCGGCTAGGCGATCTCGCCGACAGTGCCCGCGATGTCGAGGGGCTGGAGATTAACCGGCAGACACTGCGGCAGCGCGCATCGCCTCCGCGTAAGCGTAGGGGCGTCGACGATGACTGATGTGGAGGTCTTTCTTGACTGGCGGGGGCGTTGTCACCGCCTCGGCATGATGCGTCGATATCCTGCCCGTAACCGTGAAGCGGTGACATTCGAGTACGATCCGGCGTGGCTTGAGGCGCGGGAAACCTTTTCGATTGATCCGGCATTACCTCTGGGGCGTGGCGTTTTTCGACCCGCTGCGGGGCGGGATATGTTTGGCACGCTGGGAGACTCCGCGCCGGACACCTGGGGCAGGACGCTGATGCGTCGCCGGGAAAGACGCATGGCGGAACGTGAAGGCCGGGCAGTCCGGGCTCTGCAGGAAACAGACTTCCTGCTGGGGGTTTCCGACATGACCCGGTTGGGGGCATTGCGGTTTCGCTGGGAAGGCGATGACGTCTTCCAGGCGCCTGAGGACAGTGGCGTGCCGAATATGCTGGCCCTGGGGCGTTTGCTAGGGGCCTCGGAGCGCATCCTTCGCGGGGAAGAGTCGGATGAGGACCTGGTGATGATCTTCGCCCCGGGATCGTCTCTGGGTGGTGCAAGGCCAAAAGCTTCAGTGGTCGATCAACATGGCCATCTCTACATCGCCAAGTTCCCGAAAGAAAGTGATGAATATTCCATGGAGCGCTGGGAGGCGGTGGCGCTTGATCTGGCCAGTATGGCGGGCATTCGTGTGGCACAGCATAGCCTGGAGGATGTGGGAGGCCGCCCTGTTCTGCTGTCACGACGATTTGACCGGGACGGGGCAGCGCGAATCCCGTTCCTCTCCGCCATGTCCATGACCCAGCATAGCGACGGTGAGCGTGGCAGTTATCTTGATATCGTGGACGCCATCGCGGAGCAGGGCGCGCGTGCTGGCCCGGACCGGCGGGAGTTGTTCAGACGGATAACCCTGTCGGTCCTGATATCCAATGTGGATGACCACTTGAGAAACCATGGTTTCCTCTGGGAGGGGATGAACGGCTGGTACTTGTCTCCTGCATACGACATCAATCCTGTTCCGCAGGATGTTAAACCGCCGGTCCTGTCTACCAATATCGACTATGGTGATGCATCTTGCTCGGTCGAGCTGCTGCGCTCCGTTGCGGAGCAGTTTTCCCTGGAGCTGTCAGAGGCTGATGCGGTGATCCGGGAGGTGGCAGAGGTGTGCCGTAGCTGGCGGCAGGTAGCCGCAAAGCGGGGCGCCAGCGCTTCGGAAATCAAACGCATGGCAAGTGCGTTCGAGCATGCGGAGCAGGAAAAAGCGCTCAGGGTTACAGGCATGTAAGGGGGGTATCCCGTGTACGCCACTGTTCCCGCGACCGGGGCGCTGCTAGTCTGACGATCTGTCGCTCCCGGGAATTCTCATGCGTTTTCATCCGTTACCCCGTACAGCCTTCGCCCGTTCCGCCATGGTGGTGGGGCTGGTCATCTTCCTGACCCAGGTGCTGACCCTGTGGTTTTTTGCGCGTAACGCCTACCTGCCCGGTATCCGGGAGTACTCCCGCCTTACCGTGCTGCAGGCGGAGCTGTCGTTCTTTGAGGACACGCTGGACCTGGAAGGGGCGCGCCGTCTCGGCGATACCACCGGCATCATGGTGGCGGAGCCGCCCAGCATTGAAGAGGGGCAGGTGCCCTGGATTACGCGCCCGGTGGTGGGCAGCTTCCGGGGTGAGATACAGCGGCAGCTGGAAGAGACCGTCTTTGTGCGGTTCGAAGATTCCCGCCGCCCGGTCATCTGGGTCACCGCCGCGTCGTTCAACGGCAAGTGGCTGCGTGTGCCGATGACCTTCTTCCGTGACTATGATCGCTATCTGCTGGTGGGCTGGGGGCTCACCGTGCCGTTGTTTGCGATCATCGCCGGCCTGTTGATTGCCCGTGGCCTGAACCGGCCGCTCAAGCGTCTGGAGCAGGTGGCGCTGGTGGTGGGGCGGGGTGATCCGGTGCCGCCGCTGGACGATGATTCAGGGCCGAAAGAAATCAACGAGGTGAACAAGGCGTTCAACCGCATGACCCGTGAGCTGGCGCAGGCGCAGCGGGATCGTGCGCTGTTGCTGGCGGGGGTGTCCCATGACCTGCGCACGCCGCTGACGCGTCTGCGGCTGACGGCGGAGTTTATCGACGACAAGGAGCTGGCCGCTGGCGTGATCAGCGACATCGAGGATATGGACGCGATCCTCGGGCAGTTTATCGGCTTCATTCGGGACGGGGCGGATGAGGTGGCCAGCTACGAGAATATCAATGCGCTGGTGGACGATGTGTGCAGCAAGTTCGATCACTTGCTGCTGCGCAAGACATTGCAGGAGGTGCCGAGGCTGATGCTCAAGCGGCTGACCTTCAAGCGGCTGCTGTCGAACCTGGTGGGCAATGCGGCCAAGTACGGCGAGCCGCCGGTGGAGGTCAGTACTTTCCTGGATGGGCAGGATGTGGTGCTACAGGTGCGGGACCATGGCCAAGGTGTGCGGGACGAGGACATCCCGACGCTGCTGCAGCCGTTTTCGCGCGGTGAGAAGGCCCGGACGGTTACCGGTTCTGGCCTGGGCCTGGCCATCGTCAAGCGCATCGTGGATATGCATCACGGGCAGATACGGCTGAACAACCACCCGGAGGGCGGGCTGCTGGTGGAAATCAGGCTGCCGGTCACCGGCCGCTTCGTTCAGCCCGAGGCGCTGTCTGCGCGGGTGCGCTGATACGCTGCTGATACGCTAATAAAAGCACCATAAAAAAGGGCGCCCGAAGGCGCCCTTGCTACCCTGGGCGGGGGACCGGTCCGCCCTGGGCCTACTGCTGCTTGCTCTGTTGCCGTGGCTGTTTAGAGCATGCCTTCGACACGCTGACGGAGTTCGTCGTCGTAGGGCAGCATCTGGGCGATGCGGTTGTAGGTGCCGACATCAAGGCCTTCATCCTGTACCGCCTGCACCATTTCCTGCTGCATGTTCATCTGTACTTCGGCGACTTTTTCCGGGTCATCAGCGGACTGCGCTTCTTCCACGAATTTTTCGCGAATTTCTTCCACTTGCTTGTGTGCGGAAGCGAATTTTTCCAGCTCTTCCTCGCTCACCTCGGTGGCGGCTGCGTCCGGTGCGAAGCCTTGGCCCTGGGCCTGGCCCTGTTGGGCTTGGGTGGCCGGATTCTGGCCGCCATCAGAATAGGTGCCAGCTGCGCCCTGGGCAAAAGCGGCGCCGGTAAGGCCGGTGGCTGCGATGGCGATGGCAAGTTGCTTCATTCGGATTTGCATGGAGCTTTCTCCTCATTGGCTTCTAGTCAGTAATCCGGTGTGGCGCCGGGGTATCGTGCTCCCTGCGCCACGTACAAGTTACGACTCGAAGCAGCCCAGAAGTTCCGATCAGCGCCGGGCCAGACTACTGCCAGTGTGCTGCCAAGGCCCGTGAAGCGGTGCTTTGGGGTATTTGTAAACAGATGTTTCGCATTATGTCGTCAGTGCAGTTTCAGGCGTGGGCGGACCAGACGGTTGAAACGACCGGCCACCAGTAGCATCAGCGTGCGCGGCCAGCCATACAGCGCAGCCTGGTGCAGGCGATAGAGGCTGATGTACATCATGCGCGCCATCCATCCTTCGACGAAGAAATTACCGCCCTTGAGGTTGCCCATCAGCATACCGACCGAGCTGTACTGGCTCAGTGACACCAGCGAGCCATGATCGCGGTAGCGGAAATCCCGCAGCGGTTGGTCGCGCAGCAGCAGACGCTCGAAATTCCGCGCCGCGTGGTGGGCCATTTGCTGGGCGGCCTGGGCGCGGGGCGGCAGGGGCCGATCATTGCCCGGCAACGTGCAGGCGGCGCAGTCGCCGATGACGAAAATGCGTTCCTGGTTGCGCGCGCGCAGTGTCGGATCAACGACGACCTGGTTGATGCGGTTGCGCTCAAGCGCTGTCAGATTACCCATCACCGCCGGTGCCTTGACGCCGGCCGCCCAGACCAGCAGATCGGCCTTGATGTCATCGCCATCGCGCACCACGAAAGTGCCGGGTTCGGCGCGCTCGACCATGGTATCCACATGCACGTTGACGCCGAGGCCTTCCAGGCGCTGGTGCGCAGCCTGCGATACACGCTCTGACAGCACCGGCAGGATGCGTGGCGCGGCTTCGATCAGGTGGACGTTGAGTTGCTTGCGGTCCAGGTGTTCGTGGCCGTAGAGCTTGAGCATGGACACCGCATGGTGAATCTCTGCCGCCAGTTCTACGCCGGTGGCACCGCCGCCGACGATGGCCACGGACAGTGGCTCATTGACATGGTTGGCGTGCAGGCAGGCGTTGAGGAATTTCTCGCGGAAACGCTCGGCCTGCTGGCGGCTGTCGAGGAACAGGGCGTGATCGCGCACGCCCGGGGTGTTGAAGTCGTTGCTGCAGCTGCCGATGGAGAGCACCAGATAATCATAGGGCAGGGTGCGTTCGGGCAGCACTTCCTGGCCCTGGGCGTCCAGTACCTGGGCCAGGGTGATCTGTTGTGCTTCAGCATCCAGGCCGGTCAGGGTGCCGGGCTCGAAGCGGTATTGGTTCAGGCGCGCGTGGCCGCGATAATCCAGAGCATCCAGATCCGCATCAATGGCGCCGGTGGCCACCTCGTGGTAACGCGGTTTCCAGACATGGGTGTTGCTGCTGTCCACGAGGGTGACGTCTGCGATGTGGTGTTTGCCGAGGGTCTTGCCGAGCCGCGCCACCAGCGGCAATCCACCCGCGCCGCCGCCCACCACCACGATCTTTACTGCCGCCATAACGACCTCCTGAACCTGCCTTACTGCCGGCGCACCCGCCCGGGCGCCGGGAAATGCGGCAAGTGTAGGCCGTCGCGGAGACAAGTCCAGCGCCGCGTGAAGGCTATTTGTGGCTTGCCGGTCATGGCGCGTCAGCGCATGCCCGGGGCCGCGCCAGAGGCGGGCTTGCGGTACACTTGCGGATATTCGCTGCCGGCCACGTGTTGCCGGCGGCTACCATCCCTTGAACATGCCGCCGCTTTCGGGAGAAACAATGAGCAGCACCACCCTGATCCGTATCGCCACCCGTTCCAGTCCGCTTGCCGTGTGGCAGGCAGAATATGTGCAGCAGCGCCTCGAAGCGTTGCACGAGGGCCTGCGGGTGGAGCTGGTGCGCATCAAGACGCAGGGCGACAAGATTCTGGATACGCCACTGGCCAAGATCGGCGGTAAAGGGCTGTTCGTCAAGGAACTGGAAGAGGCTATGCAGGATGGCCGTGCGGACATCGCCGTGCATTCCATGAAAGACGTTCCCATGGTCTTGCCGCCGGGGTTTGCGCTGCCGGTGATCTGCGAGCGCCACGATCCTCGCGATGCCTTTGTCTCACCTGATCACGCGGATGTGGATGCCCTGCCTCAGGGGGCGCGGGTGGGCACTTCGAGCCTGCGCCGCCAGGCACAGCTGCAAGCGCGGCGCCCGGATCTGCATATCAGCAGCCTGCGCGGCAACGTCCAGACCCGTCTGGGCAAGCTGGATGCGGGCGACTTCGATGCCATTCTGCTGGCAGCGGCGGGCCTCAAACGGCTCGGCATGTCGGAACGCATTCGTCTGGCGTTACCGCCGGAAGTGATGCTGCCCGCTGTCGGCCAAGGCGCGGTCGGTATTGAGTGCCGGGAAGGGGATACGGCCGTGGCGGCACTGCTGGCGCCGTTGAATGATACGGACACCTGGGATCGGGTCGTGGCAGAACGTGCCATGAACCGACGGCTTGAAGGCGGGTGCCAGGTGCCCATTGCCGGGTACGCGCTGCTGGAAGGCGACGACATCTGGCTGCGCGGTCTGGTGGCCAGCGAAGACGGCAGCGAAGTGCTGCGCGCCGAGGCGCGTGCGCCGCGTGCGGACGGTGAGGCACTCGGCATCCGCGTGGCGGAGTCGCTGTTGGCCCAGGGCGCTGATCGCATCCTGGGCGCCATTTATCAGCGGGGCTGAGGGTGAAGGTGAGGGCACCAGCGCCATGACGCAAGCAAGCAGGACGCGAACCCTGAAACGCATTCTGGTGACACGCCCGGCCGGGCAGGCGGACAGCATGATGGCGCTGTTGCAGCAGGCCGGTTTTACGCCGCTGCATCAGCCGGCGCTGGCGATTCAGGCGCTGCCGCTGGCGCTCGCCGACCAGCGCCATCTGTTCGATCTTGATCTGTTCCATGCCGTGTTTTTTGTCAGCCCCAATGCCGCGCGGCTGGGTGTGGCCGCCCTGTCGGATCTGTGGCCGCAATGGCCGGTGGGCGTGCATTTTCTGGCGGTGGGCGAGGCGACGGCGCGGGTGCTGCGGGACGCGGGCCTGGATGCGGAAGCCCCGGCTGCGGGATTCAATTCCGAGGCCGTGTTGTCCTTGCCGTGTTTGCAGTCCCTGGCCGAAAAGCGCGTGCTGATTCTGCGCGGGGACGGCGGGCGGGAAGTCTTTGCTGATACCTTGTCTCAGCGTGGTGCGGCAGTGAGCACTGTGGCACTGTATCGCAGGGCATGCGCCGAAGGTTTTTGCTGGCCGGTGCCGAGCGTGGATGCAGTGCTGGTGACCAGCGTCGAAAGCTGGCACTGTTTGCAGCAACATGTACAAGCAAATGCACCTCTGCATGCATCACTGATCGTGGCGGGCAGCGCCCGCATCGGTGAGGTGATTCGTGCTGCCGGGTATAACAATCTGTTGGTTGCGGCGAGTCCGCATGATGAGGATATGCTGGCATGTCTGATACACGAGACCGGGTAACGCCCCCTGCTGGATCTGAGGCTGCCACCGGCACGCCTGAACCGACGCCGCCGACCCTGCCAGTGGAGCCCCCGGAATCGGCCGCCGAGGGGGCGCCCTCTCCGGCAGGCCCGCCCGCGCCTGCATCATCAACGTCAGCATCATCAACGCAGCAGCCTTCTGCCCCGCCAGCAGCACCCTCCGGGCAATCAACGCCCGCCCCGCTCTCCGGCAAATCCCGCGCCGGGTCGGGCAGCACTCCACCGCCACCCCCACGATCACCGAAAAAACGCAGTGGCAGCGGCGGCCGACGAGGTGGCGGCACGGTGCTGTTGCTGCTTCTTTTATTGCTCGCGGGCAGCGGCTACTTCGGCTGGCAATGGTGGCAGAGCCTGCAGCACAACCATGGCGCCTGGCGTGGCGCAGTGGGTGAATTGCAGAGCCGCCACAGCGACATGATGAGCCAGATGGAAAGCGAGCGCGCCTATCACAGCGAATACCTCAGCCAGCACAGCCAGCGTCTGGACGAGCTGGAGAGTGAACTGGCTGACCGGGATCAGATGTTGCTGGCCATGCAAGAGGGCGGACAGCAGTACTGGTTGATCAATGAAGCGATTTCCCTCGCCAGTCTGGCGGAGCAGCAGCTTTTCCTGACGGCGGATGCGGATGCGTCAGCGCGGCTGTTGCATGCCGCCGATGAGGTGCTGGCACGCAGTGGCGATGCCGCCATGTTGCCCTTGCGGGAAGCGTTGGCGACGGACATTGCCAGCCTGAATGCGGCGGGCCGCGTGGACGTGACCGGGCTGTTGTTGCGGTTGGGCGCGTTACAGCGCCAGGTGCCGGGCATGACGTTGCCCGAGCGCCATCGCGGCGCCGCGCCGGATGCGGCGGCGGAAGAGGACAGTGAGGCATCGGCCTGGGAGCGTTTGCTGGCGCGCCTGCCGGTGCGGGTGCGCACCCACGAGGGCCGCGCGCCGGTGCCGCTGGATGCCGAAAGCCGGCAACTGGTTCGGCTGGCGCTGGAAGGCGCGTTGCAGGAGGCACGCCTGGCGCTGCTGCAGGGGCGCTCCGAAGTGTTCGAGGATGCCCTGGGCCGGGCGGACGCGCTGGCGGCTGAATGGTTCTCTGAGCATGACACTGCAGTGACCGCATTTCGTGATGCGCTGAGTGAGATAGCGCAGGTGCCGGTGGCCCGTGCGATGCCCGACATCGGCGTCGGTCTGGCGGCGCTAAAGCAGGCGCGGGAGCAGGCGCGGGCGGCGCGTAGCGCGGAGGATGCGCAATGAAACGGCTGGTGGTGTGGCTGATGCTGGCCCTGACGCTGGCGCTGCTCGGGGCCTTGTGGCTGGGTTCCTGGCTGCTGGCGGACCCGGGCTATGTGTTGCTGGTGCATGGCCAGCGCGAGATAGAGACCTCGGTCGTCTTTCTGGTGCTGATGCTGGTGTTGGCCGGGGCTGCGCTGATCTTGCTGACCCTGTTCATGGCGCCGCTGTGGCGTTTTCTGACACCGGCAAGCTGGACCGGCTGGCGTCGTCGGCAGGCGGCCCAGCGACAACTGCAACAGGGTTTGCTGGAGCTGGCTGCCGGGCATTGGCAGCGAGCCGAGGGACTGCTGACATCGTCTGCGCGACGCGCCGACTGGCCGTTGCTGCCCTGGCTGGCGGCGGCGGTGGCGGCGCGGCAGACGGGGGATGGTGACGCCATGCGTGCAGCGCTGGCGGAGGCGGCATCGGCGCCGAGCGGGCGGCTGCCCGCGCTGCTGTTGCGCGCCCGTATCGCCCTGTATGACGGCGCCCCCCAGCGCGCCCGTGAGTTACTGGAGCCGGAGCGCAAACGCTACGGCGATAGCCCGGTGCTGATGAATATGCTGGCCGAAGCCTATGGTCGCGAGGGCAACTGGGCCGGTTTGTGTGAATTGATTCCGGCGCTGCGCAAGATGGAGGTCGATCCCATCCTGAGCAAAAAGCTGGATCGCAGAGAGTATCGCGCCTGGCTGGGCCGCATGCGTCAGGCGGCCAGCATGCCGGGCTTCAATAATGCGTCCCAGCGCCGTGAGACCCTGGCCCGCTTGTGGAAGAAAGTGCCCCAGCGTCTTCGCACCGAGCCGGCCCTGCGCGCACAGTACGCTGGCTATCTGGCCCAGTTCGGCGACGGACCGACGGCGCTGAAAGTCATCGAGCGGCGTATCGGCAAGGACTGGGATGATGGTCTGGTGGCAGTGCTGGAGGCCATTGATGATGTGCCACCGGAGCAACTGCTGGCACGGCTGGAGCACTGGCTGACCGAGCGTCCTGGCAATCAGCGGCTGTTGCTGACCGCAGGCCGGGTAGCCCTCAAGGCGCAGCTGTGGGGCAAGGCACGGGCCTTCTTCGAGACTGCCGGGCATGCCGGCAATGCCGTGGCGCTGGCCGAACTGGCACGGTTGCTGGTGGCGCTGGGAGAACGGGATGCGGCGGCGGAGTGCCTTACCGAGCAAGTGGCGCTGACCGGCAAGACCTTGCCGTCTTTGCCGTTACCCCGGAAGAAGCCTGCCCTGGCGGAATGACGCTTTAGACGTCGGGCGTCATCTGCCGGGTGATCTGTTCCGCCAATTGCTCAGTGAGCGCCGCATCACGCGGCGGCGTGTTCAGCCACTGCTCCAGTTGAGGGGATGCCAGCGCCGCCAACGCATCAATGTGGTCCGGTGCCGCATTCAGCGCGGCGATATACTCGTACCGCTCGCCGCCACTCTCCATGAAGTATTCCCGGTTTTCCTCACCGATTTCCTCAATGGTTTCCAGACAGTCTGCGGCAAAGCCGGGACAGAATACCTGTACCGATTTGACGCCCTGGGCGGGCAGGCTTTTCAGTGTTTCATCGGTGTAGGGTTTGAGCCATTCCTCACGCCCGAAACGGGACTGGAAGCTGGTCATGTATTCGTCGCTGGAGAGCTGTAGCGCCTGCGCCAGCAGCCGCGAGGTCTTGTGGCACTCGCAGTGATAGGGGTCGCCGTTGAGCAGGTAGCGCTTGGGGATGCCGTGGTAGGAAAACATCAGCTTGTCAGCGCGGCCGTGTTCGGCCCAGTGCTGGCGGATACGCGCCGCCATGGCGTCGATGTACGGCGGGAAATCCGGATAATGACTGATGAAATGCAGGTCCGGCAGCCAGCGCCGCCGCTGGAAATCCGCCGATACGGCATCAAAGGTCGAGCCATTGGTGGACGCAGAATACTGCGGGTACAGCGGCAGCACGATCAGCTGGCGCACGCCGGCATCCTGCATGCGATCCAGGGCTGACGGGATGGAGGGGTTGCCGTAACGCATGGCAAATTCCACCACCACCCGCTCGCCGTAGCGTTGTGTCAGCGCGGCGCGCAACGCGTCGCACTGGTCGCTGGTATGGAACAGCAGGGGCGAGCCCCGTTCGGTCCATACCGTGCGGTAGGCCGCCGCAGACCGGCGCGGGCGAATGTTGAGAATCACCAGATTCAGGATCAGCCACCAGATCGGGCGCGGCACTTCCACCACGCGGGGATCGGACAGAAATTCTTTCAGGTAGCGGCGCAGGGCCTTGGGCGTGGCGGCATCCGGAGTGCCCAGATTGGTGATCAGCACACCAATGCGATCGGGTTGCGCGTGTCGGAACTGCTCTGCGCTTTTAAACATGTCTGGGCCTTTTTTGCTGGCGGTATGGCTATCGGTAGTTACTGCCGGGGTGCGTAGTCAAACACATCCGAATGAATATTGGCCGCGGGCACGCCGGCGGCAAGCAGCGCATCGAACACCGCCCAGGCCATCACCGGGGAGCCGCCGACATGGCATTCAGCCCCGGCGGGATCAGTCATGTCGGCCAGCGCAGCCTCGTGCACCAGGCCGGTCCGATAGCGAGTGTCGGCGGTGTCCGACAGTACCGGAACGTAATGCACTTGCCCGGCGCTGGCCCAGGCTTCTGCCAGTTCGGGCAAATAAATGTCGGCTTCGGTGCGCGCGCCCCAGTAAAGGTAGATGGCGTGGGGAAAACGGCGCGTCAACAGATGCTCGATCATGGCCTTGGCGGGCGCAAAACCGGTCGAACCACAGATGAACCAGACGGGGCCATCGGGCAGGGTGTCACTGATCCAGCGCTCGCCGCCGGGCAGTCGCGTACGCACCACAGGGTTGTCGCGCAGGTGCTGCATGACCTCCAGGGATGACGGGTTGTCGGCGGTGTGTCGCACATGCAGTTCGAGGTCGCGGCCATCGCCACTGCGGGCATTGGCGATGGAGAAGGCTGACGGCCCCTGGGGTAACAGCAATTCGAGATACTGGCCCGCATACCACTGCACGGCCTTGCCAGCGGGCAGCTTCAGAATCACGCGGCTGACATCATGGTTCAGCGGGGTGATATCGGTGATCTGGCAGGCGGCTTCTATGACCGGGAGCTGGCCCGGGGCGGTGATGTCCGGCACATTGATCTCGCAAGGTTCCTGAGCGTGAGCGACGCAGTATAGCACTTGTGCTGCGGCCGCTTCGCCCGCTTGAATTGTGCGCCCATTGCGCAATGTCACGCTGCCGGCCAGGAGTGAGCCCTGGCAGCGCAGACAGTTGCCGTTGCGGCAGGCGCTGGGAAAGCCGAAGCCGGCGCGCAGGCCGGCTTCGAGCAGGGATTCCGTGCTGTCGGCGCTGTAGCCGCCGCAGCCGGATACCGTGATGTAGTGCTGTGTCATGCGCTCATAATGAACAGTGACGCGATGATGGCCATGCCGGCAAACCACACCAGTGAGCGCAACGTAGCCCAGTCGGCGATATAGCAAACGCCGAACAGCACGCGGCTGATCACGAAGGCAATGGCCAGGGTGTCCAGGGTGCCCTGGCCGATGCTGCCGATCACTGAGGCGACAATCACGGCAGCCAGAAATGCCGGGGTGACTTCAAAGCTGTTCTGCTGTGCCCAGTGCGCACGTTTGCGGGCGCCGTTGAGGGCATCCAGAAATTCCCGGGGATTATGGTTCTGTTTCGGGCCAAAGCCGCCCTGGAACTTGGCGAACCCAGTGAACAGATAGGGCAAGAAAATGGCAACGAGCATGCACCAATATGCGGTGGTCATGGGCTTTCCTCTTTGTTGTTGGATTCAGTAGGGTCAGGTTTGATATCGAGCAAATGTTGTTCGACCAGGCCGAGGCGATCCTGGCCCCAATAGAGAGTGCCATCCAGCACGAGCGTTGGCACGCCCCAACTGCCGCCCGCCACCATTTCGTCCCGATTGGACGTGGCCCGCGCGATCCATTCCTTGTCGTCCAGCCAGCGGCGGGCCCGATTCCAGTCCAGCCCGGCCTGTTCGCACAGCGCCTGCAAACCCGCGTCGCTGGCCGGATTGGTGCCCTCGCTCCAGATGCCGCTGGCGGCGGCGCGCAGCCAGTCGCGCAGCTTGCCTTCCTTCTCGGCGAACGGCCACAGCGCCATGCAACGCTCCACGCCTGCGCCCACCGGATCACAGATCTTGCCGAAGGGCACGCCATGGAGGCGCGCCTCCCGCGCTGCGTCGTGGAGAATATAAAAGCGCTTGGCGCGTGGCACGCTCAGGCCGCGCATCACCATGGGCAGCACCGGGCGCACGTCCAGCGTCAGGCCATAGTGGTCCACCAGACGAAAGACCCGTGGCAGTGCCAGCCAGGAGTAGGGGCTGCGAAACGAAAAATAGAGTGTCAGCGTCTCGCCCGCCGCATCGGGATTGGCGGCCGGGAGCTGCAGGTTCTTGGCGCGCCCGTAAGGGTGCGGCCAGTGGGCCGGGCCGGTGCTGTGGCCGTGCTGGTCCAGATCATCAAGCCGTCGCGCCAGGTGATCCAGACGGTCAATGCCCCAGTACCATTCGCCGCCGTAGTGCAGCGTGCCGGTGAGGTAGTGCCCCTCGCGCAGGAACTGATCGCGCCGTGCCTCCATGGCCATCCGGGTCTGATCCTCCGGCATGGGGCTGCTGTCAGCGGCCAGTGCGGTGAGGGCGTCGTCGTTGCCAGCGGACCATAAGGCCCGGCTGACGGTCATGGCCAGGGACATGAACGCGGGGTCCTGCTCATGGCGCAGCAGAATGCGGGTGGCCAGCTGTACCCGGTCGTGGGACGGGATCTGCCAGGTATCCGGAAACTCCAGATGACAGAAGGCGGCCAGTGCGATGGCATCCCGGCGGCCCAGGTCGGCTAACAGCTCCGGTTCCGGATACATCTCCTGATCCAGATACTGCATCACACGCGGTTGAATCTGCAGGCCGAAATGCGCGCTGAAGGCGGGCAACAGCTGCAGCAACAACACGGAATAGGGGTCATCAGCACGGAAGTAGAACACCGCGCGGTGGGGGCGCCTGGCGAGGCGCCGACGCAGTTCCTGCGTGCGGCGCTGCCAGTCTTGTCGGCCGGGGCTGGTGAGAAACGCGGCCAGCCGCGGCATCAGGGCGTGCTTGAGACTCATGGGCTGCCCCGTGCTGATGAGTGGAGGATCAGAGTTTGTCGGTCACCGCGCCCTCGGAAGCGGAGGACACCGTGGCAGCATACTTGGCCAGCACGCCACGGGTATAGGTGCGTGCCGGTGCCTGCCAGCGAGCCCGGCGCTGTGCCAGCTCGGCATCGTCCACCGCCAGTATCAGCTCCCGGGTTTCGGCGTCGATGATGATGCCATCGCCGTTTTCCACCAGTGCCAGCGGCCCGCCGTCTTGTGCCTCCGGTGAAATATGCCCGACCACAAAGCCGTGGGAGCCGCCGGAGAAGCGGCCATCGGTAATCAATGCCACATCCTGGCCGAGGCCTTTGCCCATAACGGCGGAGGTCGGCGAGAGCATTTCGCGCATGCCGGGGCCGCCTTTCGGGCCTTCGTAACGGATCACGATGACATCACCGGCGACGACTTCGCCATCCAGAATGCCACGCAGTGCCGACTCTTCACCATGGTAGACCCGTGCCTTGCCTTCAAAGCGCAGGCCTTCCTTGCCGGTGATTTTCGCCACCGCGCCATCCGGCGCCAGATTGCCGCCCAGCACCACCAGGTGGGAGTCCTTCTTCACCGGCTTGTCGAATGGCATGATGATGTCCTGATCCGCCGGATAGTCCTGCACGTTGGCCAGGTTCTCGGCCAGGGTCTTGCCGGTGACGGTGAGCACGTCGCCGTGCAGCATGCCGGCATCCAGCATGCGCTTCATCAGTGGCTGGATGCCGCCGATGGCCACCAGCTCACTCATCATGTATTTGCCCGACGGACGCACATCGGCCAGCACCGGGGTGACCTCGCCCAGGCGAACGAAATCTTCCAGCGTCAGTTCCACACCCACCGCATGTGCCATGGCCAGAAAATGCAGCACGGCATTGGTGGAGCCGCCCAGCGCGATGACCACGCGGATGGCATTCTCGAACGCCTCGCGGGTCATGATGTCGCGGGGTTTGATATCCCGGCGCAGCAGTTCCATCACGGCTTCGCCCGCCCGCAGGCAGTCGTCCTGCTTCTCGCTGGAGATGGCGTTCTGCGCGGATGAGCCCGGCAGGGACATGCCCAGCGCCTCAATGGCACTGGCCATGGTGTTGGCGGTGTACATGCCGCCGCAGGAACCGGGGCCGGGGATGGCGACTTCCTCGATCTGCTTCACTTCGATCGGGGTCAGCTCACCACGGGCATGCATGCCCACCGCCTCGAACACGGAAATGATGTCGGTGTGGCCGTCGCCCGGCTTGATGGTGCCGCCATAAACAAACACCGAAGGCCGGTTCAGGCGCGCCATGCCGATGATGCAGCCGGGCATGTTCTTGTCGCAGCCACCGATGGTGATCAGGCCGTCGAAGCCTTCGCAGCCGGCGACCACTTCAATGGAGTCAGCGATCACTTCGCGGGAGACCAGCGAGTACTTCATGCCCTCGGTGCCGTTGGAGATGCCGTCCGAGACCGTGATGGTGTTGAAGATCACGCCCTTGCCGCCCGCCTCGTTGGCGCCGCGCTCGGCGACTTCCGCAAGCTGGTTGATGTGCATGTTGCACGGTGTGACATTGGCCCAGGTGGAGGCAATCCCG
The DNA here is from genome assembly GCA_022565695.1 of Alcanivorax sp. Taxonomy (GTDB): domain Bacteria; phylum Pseudomonadota; class Gammaproteobacteria; order Pseudomonadales; family Alcanivoracaceae; genus Isoalcanivorax. The sequence goes on from JAIUME010000007.1 coordinate 41,148, forward strand.
ATCTGTGGCTTCTTGAAATCCTCATCGGTAAAGCCCACGGCGCGCAGCATGGCGCGCCCCGGCGCACGCTCGATGCCATCGACCATCTTCGAGGAATACTTGCGGGTGTTGTCGTCAGTCATGAAAAATCACCTGGTCTTTTAGTGTGTGTCAAAGCTGTTTGCGAAACACTTTTGATTTGCGTTGATAGTTGTACAGGCTCTTGCGCTCGCCGGGCAGATCATCCACGGACACCGGCTCGAAGCCCTGTTCCCGGAACCAGTGCGCGGTCTGCGTGGAGAGCACATAAATGGCGGTCAGCCCCTGGGTTCTGGCGCGCCGTTCCACATAGGCCATCAGCTTCTTGCCGCGCTGGGCGCTGCGATAATCCGTGTGCACGGCAACACAGGCCAGCTCGGCCGACTGGCCATCCTCGAACGGATACAGCGCCGCGCAGCCGATGACCATGCCATCACGCTCGATAATGGTGAAGCGCTTGATCTCGGCTTCCAGCAATTCCCGCGAGCGCCGCACCAGAATGCCGGCTTCTTCCAACGGCGCGATCAGCTCCAGAATGCCACCCACGTCTTCTATATAGGCGCCGCGGATGTTCTCGTAGTTCTCCCGCGTCACCAGCGTGCCGCAGCCATCCCGGGTGAACAGCTCCCGCAACAGCGCGCCATCTTCCCGGAAGTTCACCAGATGCGCCCGCGCCACCCCGTTGCTGGCGGCGTGGCAGGCCGCCGTGAGCTGCCGCTCGGTATTGGGGTTGGTGATCACTTCCCTGGCCAGCAACTGCCCGGCCTCCTGGGGCGAAATCTCCCGCACCAGCTTGCCCTCGGCATCCTGCACGCCGGTATCTTCGCCCAGATAGATGATCTTGTCCGCCTTCAGCGCAATGGCAGCGGTGGAGGCCACCTCCTCGGAATTCATATTGAACAGCTCGCCCGTGGGCGAGCAGCCGATGGGGGACAGCAGCACGACATTGCCGACGTCCAGCTGCCGCTGGATCGCCTCGACCTGGACCCGGCGTACCTCGCCGGTGTGCTGGTAATCGAACCCGTCACGCACCCCCACCGGCTTGGCGATGATGAAGTTGCCGGACACCACCTGGATGCTGGCGTTATGCATGGGCGAATTGGCCAGCCCGATGGAGAACAGCCCCTCGACCCGCAGCCGCACCGCACCCACGGCATCCAGCGCACACTCCAGCGCCGCACTGTCGGTAATGCGGGTATGCCGCTCGAAACGAGAATCAATACCCCGCGCCGCCAGCCGCGCACTGATCTGCGGCCGCGCGCCATGCACCACCACCAGCCGGATGCCCAGGCTGTTGAGCAGCGCCAGGTCATGGATGATGTGGTCAAAGCCCGCTTCTTCCACGGCCTCGCCAGAGATCATCACCACGAAGGTGCGCCCACGGTGGGCGTTGATATAGGGCGACGAGTTACGGAACCAGGTTACGTGGTCCTGGGGTGCCGTGGAGAGCGTCGTGGTATTGCCCGAGGTCTGTTGCGTCATGCCTGTTGCGTCCGGGTCGGGGTTGGAGAAGCTCAAAGCCAGAAGTATAGGGGACAGACAGGCGGGGGGCTATCGGGCGCCGGAGCTATGCGGTAACCAGCTGAGGCTATTGTGAGGGTACTGGTTCGGACGGATAGCCTGTAATATGACAGGTCTGGAGGTGCCGCCATGCAATCACCAACGCTGAAGCAAGAAGCCCTGGAATCACTGCAGCAGCTGCCCGACGATGCCGACATCGACGAGATCATGTACCGTCTCTATGTCGTTGACAAAATTCGCAAGAGCCGCGATGCCATTGAGCAGGGCAGTGTCATCAGTCAGGAGGACCTCAAGCGCGAGATTGATCAGTGGTGATCGTCTGGTCAGCGCCAGCACGGCAGGACTTGCGCCTTATCCACCAGTATATCGCCCATGACTCCAGGCGCTACGCGGCCCGCGTAGTGCAGGATATCACCGAGAAGGTTGATATCCTTCTGGGGGCGCCCCGTCTCGGCCGAATGGTGCCTGAAATCGGTGAAGATGCCGTTCGGGAGATCGGCATGTATTCCTACAGAATCATGTACGAACTGATCGCCGATACCATTTATATTCATGCCATCGTTCATAAACGGCGGCGTTTCCAGCCAGCAGGGTTACAAAGGCCCTGAATTCGGAACGTCGCGCTTGTTGTCGGCTTCTTCCTCCCTGGCTGTGTGAAATGTGAGACCTGACCCCTGAATATCTTTCATTGTTTCATGACTCCTATTTTTTTATTTTTAAAAATACCATCTATTCGGGAAACAGACTTTGGAATTAACCCGCGCAAGTCATAGTAGCGCCAGTAAAAATCGTCAACTCCCCTTATCAGTGAGGCTGGAATTGAAAGTAATAAAATCACAAAAATGAAAATATAATATAGAGATCTAAACCATTTCGAGAAAGTGATCGAGTGAAAATGAAGTAAACTCCAGGATACCAGGTGCCCAAGGCATGAGGCCATTGAAAGATATAAAACTTTCTTCGCGCTATTTCTTTTGCCAGACCGTGGCGGCATGCAAATGGATTTTGAGTAAAGGTATGCAATAATGGAGTCTCTTTTTATCATTAAATCAATGTCTTTCAAAAATTCATTGTCCTTGGCCTGAATCAAGCCGCTCTCGATAAAAACCTCCTTTACAAAAGAGAGGGTTTCGAGGCTCTGTTGCCAAATGGCTTTCTTCGCAAGACAGTGATAAATGTCCTCTGCAGGCATTTTCTCTGCGTTCTCTATTATATAGATGGCCATGACTATAACTGCATGCATAGGTGCAGTACGCTCTACGACATGGCCAAAAAGCTCACGTTCTTGTATGTCATGTTTCACCATGCATGTGTGGAGAACGGAGCTGGATGTCGTCAAAGAAATCAGCTGCTTATGCATAGACTATCTATGTCTCCTTGGTACATGCTGTTCAGCCCGTTGTTTATGATGCCCGCCTGGCACATCTGATCTTCTTCCGATGCTGCTTAAATAAAGCGGGTCAGGTCTCACATTTCGCAGTCTTGGGTGAAATGGAAGACCTGACCCCAGAATGCACATAAGCACGCCGCGATTTATATAGTTGGGAGGGGCACATTTCACAGCTCTTGGTGAAATGCGACACCTGTCCCCATAGGTACCCTTCATGACCCGTTAAGATTATACTGATTTTTGAAAAGATCATAAACCTGCGAGTTTCGAGAGGCCTTGAATGCGTTTGTATCGCTATAAAACAATAATGACGCACAGCTATCAGAGCCCAGTTATAAGCGGTACGAGGCTTGAGTCGGCTGTAGTAGATCCTAATGCACTGAATGGTCTTTCTCGGTTAATCAACGGGGGTATTCGAAGCATCGAGGATCTAAAGGGCGCTGAGGCCGCCATTAGAGCCATGATATTTCATGAGTTATTGGTAGAGAATATTCCTGTTATTGATGTTCAGATACAGAACTCATCCTCGCCGCCTCCGGGGTGGGCTAGTATTGAGCCGGAACTGCGAGATGCCTTTCATAAGGAAACAGGGATAAGGATAGTCGAAGAGCAGCCCCATATTGATTCCAGGGAGGACGTATCAGTTATTCTGGGTAACGAGAGCTTTCGCCGCTATAGATGCTGTATCGATCATCTATACGCGTTTGAGGGTGATGAATCGGAGATGATAGCTGAACATAATAGAAGTTGTAAGGCTAAGTCTGTCGATCCATCAGAGCAAGGGTTCTTCACTTTGTTCTCGGCAGATTCAGTTGAGCTAGAGGTTGTCTCCGAGAATACTGAAGAGTTTTTTGCCAATAGAATGAACGATAGGAAGTTAGTTGATTCTTATTTAAAACCCATATCGGCTTCAGGCATGACCCCATACTTGTCACTGGGGGTATTCACAGAAAGGAAGAATGAGATAGCGAATAATATATTGCCTTCAGATATTTGCAGATTCTTCCCTGCCTTGGACGCCGATTGGGAAGAATACAATCGGAAACTTTCTAGAACTTTGGATATTCCTATGCCGCTATTTTTATCTATAGTTCTTTCTATGTCGAGGTCTAGGGTCGATATTACGGAATCTATTCGTAGTTTGCGAGATGATTTCAGGGATGCCCGAAGAGAGTTATGGGAGATTATCGACGACGCAGAGCTAAGGATATCAGACAGCCATAAGCTGGTTGGCGTTATGGATAAATTGGAAAGAGAGGCCGCCAGCATTGTGCCGAGAATAATAAAGAGAAATGATTTTTATCTCCATAAAGACCTTGGGTTCATATTTGATATTCTAGGGAGATTGAAAGATCTTATTGGGCTAGGGTTGAACCCGGCGGGTGCTATTCAGGCTGGCGCGCCACTATTTCGGCTTGAGGCATCTAGGAAGATAGAGAAGCACCTGTTCTCTCTCGAGATTCGCGGGCTGCTAGTGCAATTTCTATCTGATACGGAAATAAGAAGCATTGGAAGTAATTCATAGGTTCGGCCAAGAATGGTGGGCGCAAAAATGCAGGTTTACACGCTGGGCCAGGTTTTGCATGTCGCATAAGAAGGGGCATTTAATAAGGGGTTGTGATACGTAGTACAGCAGGCGTGGTTCCTCCGGCCGGCGCGCGCGCCGGCTTCGGCGAGTGCTGCAGATTGTGAAAGCGCTGTGAAATGATAATGTACCCCTCCTTGGGATTGATCTTTATTGAGAACCACCTTGCATTTTGTACGCTGAAATACTTGTTACGTTTTCAGGAAAGTCGCCATCTTCCAGAAGCGGGAGTAGCAAATCTTCTGTTTGGGTAAGGCTCGCCAGAAATTCAGCTCTAATTCCTAGTTCATTCAAAATTCCGCCAAAATTCTTTCCGTATGATTTTAGCAAAAGGTCTAAGCTTGATGGCAATAGTTCAGGTAAATCTAGAGGAATTTTCTCGTCATGAAATTCCTCTTTTGTCTGTCCAGTTTTGCTAAGGTGGATGTTGGCGGTTCGATATTGAGACGGGGTGATTAAGCCATATTGGTTAAGCCTGTAGATAACAGCTCGTGCACTAATTCCCCACTTTATCTTTGTCGAATAAATGCAATTCCAGTCTATTCGAGTTTTGCTCCTGCTTGTGTACTCCCTGACAAGGGCTGCGCGTGGGAGCAAGAAGTGACTGGCGAAGTGATCCGCTTGAGCTTCCGTTTCTCTGTCGCCAGTCTCTATGCCGCCATGGCCAATTATATGCAGAATTTCATGGCCAATATCCATTCTGATTCGCGGAGAATTCTTCTTTGTGTTGAGGATTATTATGGGTCTTCCTCTGTTTAAAGAGAGAGCATCAATCTTCTCGGAAACACTACCAAAAGTTGAAATAATGGCCCCTGCGTTTTCTGCAACGCGGACCATATTTTTGATCGGCCCATCACCTAGTTTCCAATATTTTCGACATTCTATGCTGGCTGATTCAGAATCCGCCAAAGAAAATATTTCATATTGTGGAAAATCAACTTGGGGAAGCTCAAGGTGCTCCTCCATAATTTCGATTAGCTTGTTCATCAATGTGGCGCGCGCTGCGCTTTCTCTTCTCGAAGAAACTAGCGTTGTTTTCAATTTTCTGAAGTGGCACTCTTCTTCTTTTACGTGGTTCCCAATCGGGTAACAGAAAAAACGTGCATCAACATTAAGTTCGAAAGCGAGAGCCTCTATTAGATCCTTGGTGGGAACTTTTTTGTCAGTGGTTTCAAGCTGATGAATATACTGCCGGGTTGTGCCCACTCGTTCGCCAAGCTCGTTAAGAGAAATGCCCGATAGAAGCCGGGCAAGCCTCAAGTTTTCACCATTAAATGAGATTTTGTGTGTCATGCGCCGTAATCTTTGGAATCAGACATTTTGTCTTTTCTTGTTTTGGGCAGGGTTGCAGATGCTGGCGGAAGGTCTACCGGTGCGCTCTCGCTATTATTGACCGAAACAAGGTTCGCTGGAATGTTGAAAATTGGCACGATGCGAGACGCTATCACATCACCTGACTCGCTCATGCCAAAGAACTCAATGTTCGTTGTGGAACCTTCCAAATCAGTTTCTACTGCATAGGCCCAAACCAGCTTTTCGGGAACAGGAAGGTTATCGAATAGCATTGAGCTTTGGCGTAATTCTGGATGTGATTGCGCGCGGCTGTAGATATTGCTCTTGGGTTTCTGCGCCATGCCTTTATAAAAGCTAAATTGCACGCTGCCAATTTGCCCGATAAAGCGAAGCGATGAATCAACGATGCTTAACCAATCGGTGTTTTTTGCTTGCCTCTGAATTTCGTTACAAATCCATGCATGGGCGCGACAGCCAATGCTCCAGCCGTTATCTCGCTCTTCGACGGCATCCAGATTTTCAGCCCTCATTCTAGCAATCAATTGGCCAATGTGATCTATGCGCTCATTGGTTAGGCAAGAGTGTATCTCTGAAGGAATTTTGATCATGGGGCGATTCCTATCTACGGCAGCGATTTAGCACGATGGTATGGGCATATGGTTTGTTTTGTCAACCGATGGTGGTTTTGTAAATCGATAGCTTGTTTGTCAACTATCCGCAGAGATCAATCACTTCCTACTTGCTTGCGCGCTGTTGGTGATGTAGCTGCCATACTGTCGAATTCCGGGCAGTGCTTCGGGGGGGGGGGTAGGGAGTCAGGCTGCAAGAGAGCATGCCGCGATGTTCATGGCAGAAGTGGCGACTTCAACGTTCGCCATTGAGTCCCGAATGCCTCCATTTAGGATGCAGAAAGCAGAATCGACAGCGGGGTCCTTGGCGACCGGTAGCGCGGCCATCATCGCGCTATAGATCAGCACACAGGGCTCCACCACCCATGCCCCGGAAGATGCGGCGAGTCTGAGCGGCGACCGCAAGTTATTGTTAAATATAATATTTGTCATTTTTGTGACAAGTAAGTTCACAGTGGCATGACGGTTACATTACAATTCGCGCGCAGCCCCGGAGTGACGCACAGCTGCCGTGTGTGGCGCCTGGAAACGTCGGCGGAACAGAAGGCCTGATTGATGGATTACTCGCTTTTCGATTTCCTGCAGCTGATCGGCGCTCTGGGCGTCTTCATCTTCGGGATGAAAATTTTCAGTGAGGGGCTGCAGAACGTCGCCGGCGACCGCCTGAAGAGTATCCTCAGCGGCATGACCCGCAACCGGGCCACCGGGGTGGTGACCGGCTTTGCCACCACCGCAATCACCCAGTCATCGACCACCACCACGGTCATGACAGTCAGCTTCGTGAATGCCGGGCTGCTGACCTTTGTACAGTCCACGGGCGTGATCATGGGGGCCAATATCGGCACCACCATCACTGCCTGGATGGTGGCGTTGTTCGGGTTCAAGTTCCAGATCACACCTATTGCCCTGGCAGTGATCGGTCTGTTCTTCGCCTTTCTGTTCTCCAACAACAGCCGCTGGCGGAACATCGCCGAGGCCATGGTTGGCTTCGGTATCCTGTTTATCGGCCTGGAATTCATCAAGGGCTCGGTGCCGGATATCCACAGTAACCCGGCGATGCTGGCCTTTCTGGACAGCTTCTCTGACTATGGCTACCTGTCGCTGATCCTGTTCGTCTTTGTCGGCACCATTCTGACGCTGATGACCCAGTCTTCCTCGGCCGCCACCACCATCACCCTGGTGATGCTGTTCGAGGGCTGGATATCCTTCCCGATTGCGGCCGCCATGATTCTCGGTGAGAACATCGGCACCACCGTGACGGCCAATATTGCTGCGATGGTGGGTAATGTGCATGCCAAGCGGGCGGCGCGGTTCCACTTCTTCTTCAATATTATCGGCGTCATCTGGATGATGGCGATCATGTATCCGGTGCTGCATCTGATGGACAGCATCCTGCAGATGACCACTGGCAGCACCGTGTCGATCATGGCGGGGGACGTTGAATCACGCTCGAATGCCACCTTGGCGTTATCGCTGTTCCATACCACCTTTAATGTGCTGAACGTGGTGTTGCTGTTTGCCGCGGTGCCCTATCTGGTGCGTTTCGTGGAGTATATTCAGCCGGATCGTGGTGGCGAAGAGGATGAATTCCACCTGCGCTACATCAGCGCCGGGGTCATGGTATCGCCGGCGTTGGCGCTTGAGCAGGCGCAGAAGGAAACCCAGCAGTTCGCGACATTGGTGGAAACCATGCATGACGCGGTCAATGATCTGCTGTTCAACCCGGAGGTGGACAGCATCCGGGCCATCGAGAAGATTCACAAGTACGAGCAGGCCACCGACCAGCTGGAGATCGAGATCTCCGATTACCTGGTGCGGATCAGTGAGCGGACGCACCTTGAGCACCAGACAACCGAGCGTATCCGCTTTATCCAGACCATGATCAACGATCTGGAGCGTATCGCGGATATCTACTATCAGATCGCCAAGCTGACCGAGCGGATGAAGGAATCCGGCTCCGGCTGGCCGGAGGAGGCCAGCCAGGAGATGCAGCTGATGATGGCGGCGCTGCGCGACGGCATTCAGTTCATGACCGCCAATGTGGCCAGGGTGCCGAGTCTGGTGGATCTGAAGCGGGCCATTGAGCTGGAAGACAAGGTCGATCAGCTGCGTGACCAGTTCCGGGATAATCATTTCACACGGCTGGAAAAGAGTGCCTACGCACCGCGCGCCGGGGTGATCTTCATCGATATTCTCAATCGACTCGAGCGTATCGGTGACCACGTGCTCAACGTCAATGAGTCCGCCTCGGGGCGCCGGCTCAAGGCCATGCGCATCATTGGTGGCAAGTTGTCGATCTGAGATTGCCGGCTGAGCGTGAACGGCGTCCGGCATAGCGGCATGTGGCGTGTGGAATGTGGCGCTTGACGTCGACCGCGGGACGCTGGACGCTAGAGAGATCAGACCGGGCACTGTGCTGTTGTGCCGTCAGCCCGGCAAACCGCTGATCTGCAAGGGGAACTGCTTGTCTGCCAAGGCTGCCTCGCCCGGCGCTCACGCCGGCCTGGAAATAGACGTGCGTTGGGTCATGCGTGAACTGCTGGATGAAGGCAGGGTCTCCCGCGAAGACTACAACGTGATCTCCACGACGCCCCGCGAAAAGCAGGAAATGAGCTGGCACCCGTTGCAGGTGGTGGCCAAGTACCGCATTGCAGACCGTGGTGAGAAGGGCGGTATCCTGGATCTGGATCGTCTGACGGCCTGGCTGGCGGGGCGTGCCGGGCTGCCGGTGTTCCATATTGATCCGCTCAAGGCGGAGGTGGAGCAGATCACCACGCTGATGTCCTATGCCTTCTCCGAGCGCCACGGCATCCTCGCGGTGGAAGTGACCCGCGACAAGGTGGTGGTCGCTTGTGACCAGCCGTTCCGGCGGGCGTGGGAAGAGCATCTGAGTCATGTGCTGCGTGAGCGTGAGCTGCAGGTGGTGCTGATCAACCCCGAGCACATGCGCCGCTATCGTATCGAATTCTATAACCTGAGCCGCTCCATGGCGGGCGCCCGTGACCGGGGTGGCCAGAATTCCACTGCCGTCACCAACTTCGAGCAGCTGCTGGAAGTGGGGCAGAGCAAGGGTGCCCCCGATGCGGATGATCAGCATGTGGTGAACATCGTTGACTGGATACTGCAATACGCCTTCGGTCAGCGCGCCAGTGATATTCACCTGGAGCCACGCCGGGATACCGGGCGCATGCGCTTCCGCATTGATGGCGTGCTGCACGATGTCTATGAGATGCCCGCTGCGATCATGGCGGCGGTGACCAGTCGCCTGAAGATCCTCACCCGCCTGAATGTCGCGGAAAAGCGCAAACCCCAGGATGGCCGCCTGAAGACCAAGACTCCCGATGGCGATGAGGTGGAGCTGCGGATCTCGACGCTGCCCACCGCCTTCGGTGAGAAGATGGTGATGCGGATTTTTGATCCGGACGTGCTGGTGCGCAGCTTCGATCAGCTGGGTTTCTCGAAAGAGGATTTCGCTACCTGGCAGCGCATGACCAGCAACAACAACGGCATCGTGTTCGTCACTGGCCCCACCGGGTCGGGCAAGACAACCACCCTCTATTCCACGCTGAAACTGCTGTCCACGCCGGAAGTGAACGTCTGCACGATCGAAGACCCCATCGAGATGGTCGAGCCCAGCTTCAACCAGATGCAGGTGCAGCACGGCATTGATGTGGGCTTCGCCCAGGGCGTCAAGGCGCTGCTGCGGCAGGATCCGGACATCATCATGATCGGTGAGATCCGTGACCTGCAAACGGCGGACATGGCTATCCAGGCCGCGCTCACCGGGCATCTGGTGCTCTCCACCTTGCATACCAATGATGCGCCCAGCTCCGTCACACGTCTGATCGACCTGGGTGTGCCGGCCTATCTGGTGACGGCGACGGTGGTCGGGGTGATGGCCCAGCGGCTGGTGCGGACACTCTGCCCGCACTGCAAGACGGCGGTGCCCACAGACCCGGCCGCCTGGGAAGAGCTCACCAAGCCGTTCAAGATCAAGGCGCCGGAGCAGGTCTATCGCCCTGTCGGCTGCCTGGAGTGTCGTGGCACCGGTTATCTGGGGCGTATGGGTGTCTACGAAACCATGCCCATGAGTGCCGAACTCAAGGGTGTCATCAGCCGGGGCGGCGATCTGGAGGCCATCACCCGCGCGGCGCTGAAGGCCGGCATGAAGCCGCTGCGCATCAGCGGCGCACAGAAGGTTGCGCGCGGGCTGACCACAGTGGAGGAAATCCTTCGGGTGACGCCGCAGCAGGATGTGCTGTTGGGCTAGCGCGCCCTTTCTTTCTGCCCCGTCACCACCGACAATAGCGCCGCATGACAACGTCACCTGATTTCACATCCCTGCCGGCCCCTCTGGCCGAGGCACTCTCTGCGCACTGGCAACGTTTTGCCGAGGCGGGCGGTGTGCTGCCCGATGCACTGGCCCCGGAACTGGTCAAGGCCTGGACCGGCTCTGACTATGTGGCCGAGCGTATGGCACGTTCGCCCGAGTTGTCCGCCTGGCTTGCCGAGCCCGGCCGGCTGAGCCAGCCGCTGGACGCTACCCGCCTGGCAGAAGAAGTCGATAGCGTGCTGGCGGAGGCCGATGATGACATCAGCCTGCAGGCCGGCCTGCGGCGGCTGCGCCACCGGCATATGGTACGCATCATCTGGCGTGATCTCTGTGGTCACGGGGATTACCACAGCACTGTGGCGGAGCTGTCTTTGCTGGCGGACACACTGATTGATGCCGCCCTGACCCGGCTGTATCGTCGGGCCTGTGAGAAAGACGGCACGCCCCTGGGGCCGGACGGCCAGCCCGTGCGGCTGGTGGTGTTCGCCATGGGCAAGCTGGGCGCCCGCGAGCTCAATCTGTCGTCGGATATCGACCTGATCTTTGCCTACGAGCATGAAGGGGATATCGAGGGCCATCGCCGTGGCATGAGCCATCATCAGTTTTTCGTGCGCCTGGGCCAGGCATTGATCCGCATGCTGGATCAGGGCACCGCAGACGGTTTTGTATTCCGCGTGGATATGCGGCTGCGGCCCTGGGGCGGCGCCGGTGCCCTGGCCATCGGCTTCGATGCCATGGAGGGCTACTACGAAGAGCAGGGGCGCGAGTGGGAACGCTACGCCATGGTCAAGATTCGCGCGGTGGCGGGTGACACCGTTGCCGGTGAGCGAATGATCCGGCGCCTGCAGCCCTTTGTGTATCGGCGCTATATCGACTACGGCGCCTTCGCGTCGTTACGCGAAATGAAATCCCTGATCGAGCGCGAAGTGCGGCGCAAGGGCATCCAGTCGGATGTGAAGCTGGGCCCGGGCGGTATCCGTGAAGTGGAATTTATCGTCCAGGCGTTTCAGTTGATCCGGGGTGGGCAACTGCCCGGGCTGCGCCGCGCGAACTTGCTGGAAGTATTGCCGCAGCTGGTGGAACAGGCCCTGTTGCCCGAGGAGGTTGCCGAGGAGCTGCGTGACGCCTACGTGTTCCTGCGCAATGTCGAGCACCGCCTGCAGGCGGTGGCAGACCGCCAGACCCAGCGCCTGCCGGAAAACGAGGATGGCTGGGCGCGGCTGGCGCTGGCCATGGGCTTCCGCGACCGGCGCAGCTGTGAGCGTGCTCTGGCCCGCCGTCGCGAGCAGGTGCGTTACCACTTCAGCCAAGTGATTGCCGACCCGGAATCCGAGCAGCAGGACGTGGAAGGCGCCGATCGCGAGTTGCTGGATCTGTGGCTGGGGCTGCTGGATGACAAGGCTGCCGTGGCGCTGTTGGAAGGCGTCGGCATTGCCGAGCCCGAGCCGATGCTGGCGCAACTGGAGGCGTTCCGTGAAGGGCGCGCCGTGGCCAACATGCAGACCATCGCCCGGGAGCGGCTGGACCGGCTGATGCCGCGCCTGCTGGAAACCCTGGGGTATCAGCAGGTGGGCCCGGTGACCTGTGAGCGAGTGCTGGCATTCCTCGAAGCCGTCCTGCGCCGCTCCGCCTATATCGCGTTGCTGGTGGAAAACCCCCACGCCCTGACGCAGTTGGTCAAACTTTCCGGCGCCAGCCCCTGGATCGCCGAGCAACTGACCCGGCACCCGGTCTTGCTGGATGAGCTGCTGGATGCGCGCACCCTCTATTCGCCGCCCCAGCGCAGTGAGCTGGATGATGAGCTGCGCCAGCAACTGCTGCGGGTGGCCGAGGATGACCTGGAACAGCAGATGGAAGTGCTGCGGCACTTCAAGCAGGCGCATCTGCTGCGCGTGGCGGCCTCTGAGGTGACGCAGGTGTTGCCGTTGATGAAAGTCAGTGACTATCTGACCTGGCTGGCGGAGGCGATTCTGCACCAGGTGGTGCAACTGGCCTGGAAACCGCTGGTGGCGCGCCACGGCCGCCCGCACCGGGAAGACGGCCAGCCCTGTACGCCGGACTTTGTGGTGGTCGGTTACGGCAAGCTGGGCGGCATCGAGCTGGGGCATAACTCGGATCTGGATCTGGTGTTTCTGCACGATGCAGACAGCAACGGCAATACTGACGGCGACAAGCCGGTCAGCAATGAACAGTTCTTCGCCCGGCTGGGCCAGCGCATCATCCATATCATCACCACACGCACCATGAGCGGCCAGCTCTACGAGGTGGACAGCCGCCTGCGGCCCTCCGGCTCTGCCGGGTTGCTGGTGAGTTCGATGCGCGCATTTGAGAAGTACCAGCGCGAAAGCGCCTGGACCTGGGAGCACCAGGCCCTGGTGCGGGCGCGGGTCGTGGCCGGTTGCCAGCGTGCGCGCGAGCGGTTCAACGGCATCCGTGAATCTGTCCTGTGCAAGCCCCGGGAGGTCGCCGAGCTGCGCAGTGAGGTGTTGGCCATGCGTGAAAAGATGGTCCAGCATCTCGGCAGCCGCGAGCGGGACGGGCGCTTTCACATCAAGCAGGACCCGGGTGGTATCGTCGATATTGAATTTATGGTGCAATATGGCGTTCTGCGATGGGCCTCACAGCACAGTGACCTGACCCGGTTTACTGACAATGTGCGGCTTCTGGAGACTCTGGCAGTACTGGATCTGATGCCGGCCCACGACGCCGGCCTTCTGCGGGAAGCGTACCTCGCTTTCCGATCTGCAGCGCATCGATTGGCACTTCGCAATGAACCCTCCGAGGTGGACGCCGGCGAGTTTGCCGAGTTGCGCGAGGGGGTGCGTGTTATCTGGGAAAAGTGGTTTGCCTGATCGAGAGCGTGTCGGCATCCACATTAATTGGCAGGCTGGTCGGCCATTGAGCCGGGCCAGTATTCAACAGAACTGACTTTTCGGGAGTATGTGCGCCATGTCGATGGCAGATCGTGACGGCTTTATCTGGCTGGATGGTGAACTGGTTCCCTGGCGTGATGCCCGGGTCCATGTGCTGACTCATACGCTGCATTACGGGATGGGCGTATTCGAGGGTGTGCGCGCATATGAAACCGCCCGTGGCCCGGCCATCTTCCGCTTGCAGGATCACACCGACCGGCTGTTCGGGTCGGCGCATATTCTGCAGATGAAACTGCCGTTCACCAAGGAGCAGGTTAACGCAGCACAGATCGAAGCCGTACGCGCCAACAACCTGCCGCACGCCTACCTGCGCCCGATGGCGTTCTATGGCAGCGAAGGTATGGGGCTGCGCGCGGCCAACCTGAAAGTGCACCTGATGGTAGCCGGTTGGGAATGGCCTGCTTATATGTCCCCTGACGCACTGGAAGTCGGCATCAAGGTGCGCACCAGCTCCTACACGCGACACCATGTCAACATCACCATGTGCAAAGCCAAGGCGAACGGTAATTACATGAATTCGATGCTGGCGCTGAACGAGGCCCTGTCAGGCGGTGCAGATGAGGCGCTGCTGCTCGACAACGAGGGTTATGTTGCTGAAGGCAGCGGCGAAAACATCTTCCTGGTGCGTAATGGCGTGCTCTATACCCCGGAGCTGACCTCCTGCCTGGATGGGATTACCCGCCGCACCATTTTCACGCTGGCGGCAGATTGCGGCTACGAAGTACGCGAAAAACGTATCACTCGCGATGAGGTCTATGTGGCGGACGAGGCCTTCTTCACCGGTACTGCTGCGGAAGTTACGCCGATTCGTGAGTTGGATGGGCGCCAGATCGGTGAGGGACACCGGGGGCCGATTACCGAGCAGTTGCAGGCGTTGTATTTCGATACGGTGCAGGGTAAGGCTGAGCAGTACAGTGACTGGTTGACGTACGTTTAAAGCGGCTTGCAAGCGGAACTGTGGTCTTCTGCTTGAGCTGGCCACAGCATACCCAGGCAACAGACGAGGAAGGTGATGAAGGCTGGCGAAAATCGATCGTTTTATACCCCGCCGAGCGAGCATGATATCGTCATCGTTGGCGCTTGTGATGATAACTATGCTCGCCATTTGTCAGTTGCATTCGTTTCTTTGCTGATTAATGCAAGTGATCCCTCCCGCTGCCGTCTTTTTTGCCTGGATGGTGGTCTGAAGGAGGGCTCTCGATCTTTCCTGGAAAACGCTGTTTCTGGTCATGGTGGACGGTTGGATTTTATTGGCGGAGATTGGTCTGAATACAAGGGTTTTGGCACGGTTAAACACATAACGCATGCTGCATATTACCGGGTTTCCATCCCAGAGCTTTTTGACGATTCGGTGGAAAAGGCGATCTACCTTGATTGCGATGTGATCGTTAAAGCGGATATTTCCGAGCTTTGGGATGCGGATATTGGAGACTGTCCAGTCGGAGCGGTAGAAAATATTGCAAAGCATACTTTCCTGAAGTCCGGGTTGGAGCAGAAAGACTATTTTAATTCAGGAGTTATGCTTTTGAACCTGCGTCGCTGGCGGAAAGATAATATTGCGAGCCAAGTGCGTGATTTCAAGGTTAGTCATCCCGAGCGCATCAGTACCAACGATCAGTGTGCAATTAACGGTGTTCTCAAGGGTGATTGGTTCCATCTTCCCCTCAGGTGGAATCAGCAAACGGGGATCTATCGAGAAAGCAAACAGGTTAAGGGGCTTCCTGCCGATCAGGTAGAGGCCGCTCGGTTCCATCCGTCAATCATTCATTATATTGGTAGTGATAAGCCATGGAATGCGGTCTGCTTCCACCCTTTTCAGGGTGAATACTGGCGCTACGCAGCCAGGCTGGGCATTGAGCAGCCGGCGAACCTGAAAAGAGTCTGCAGGAGGGCGGCGTTCAGTTCGTTCTCTCTATTCAAGAAGTTTATCAGAAAGTGGGTGCGGCAGTGGCGTTTGAGGCGTGCCGGAGTTTCTCTTTATCTATGATCCTTTTGATGCAGTGCATGACAGGAGTGTCAGGCGTTGTGGAGGATATGAAAAAATGAAAGTGATGGTTACCGGTGGCGCCGGATTCATTGGGTCTGCCGTGATACGGCATATTATTCTATCGACCATGGACGAGGTCGTGAATGTAGATAAGCTGACCTATGCAGGAAATCTGGATTCCCTTGTTTCGGTTGCAGGTAGTGAGCGTTACACCTTTGAAAATGTAGACATCTGTGATCGAAAGGAGATGGAGCGGATCTTTGATGAGCATCAGCCAGATGTGGTAATGCATCTCGCTGCTGAAAGTCATGTAGACCGCTCCATTGATGGGCCGTCAGAGTTCGTGCATACCAATATTGTTGGGACGTGCATTCTGCTGGAGGTCGCCAGGCATTATTTCTCTTCTCTGGGCGCTGAGAAAAAAAGGAATTTCCGCTTCCATCATGTATCAACAGACGAAGTATATGGTGATTTGGGCGCGACAAGCGACCTGTTCACCGAGGAAACACCATACGCTCCAAGTTCTCCTTATGCTGCTTCGAAGGCAAGCTCTGATCATCTTGTGCGCGCTTGGTCGCGCACTTATGGGCTCCCGATCCTGATCACCAACTGCTCAAATAATTATGGGCCCTTCCAGTTTCCGGAAAAGCTTATCCCGCTAATGATACTGAATGCGCTCGAAGGGAAGCCGTTGCCCGTTTATGGGAAGGGTACACAAGTGCGTGACTGGCTTTACGTTGATGATCATGCCAGGGCGCTCTATGTTGTCGCAATCAAGGGGAGGGTTGGGGAAACCTATAATATAGGTGGTTACAATGAGAAGCAGAACATTGATGTCGTAAACGTGTTGTGTGAGACCCTTAATGAAATGCTGACGGCTGACTTCGACTTCCGGGATTTGATAGTTTTTGTGGAGGACCGACCGGGCCATGATGAGCGCTATGCGATTGACGCTTCAAAAGTCTATAGAGAATTAGGTTGGCGCCCAGATGAGACTTTTGAGGCTGGCATTCGAAAAACCGTAAAGTGGTATTTGGACAATCGTGACTGGTGGCGGAAGGTTCAGGATGGTTCTTACTGTCAGGGGCGCCTTGGTTTGAACAGGGAGGATCAGAAGTGAAAGGAATAATTCTTGCCGGTGGTTCGGGCACCCGCTTGCATCCCATAACGCAAGGGGTTTCAAAGCAGCTCCTTCCCATCTATGACAAGCCGATGATCTATTATCCGTTGTCAGTTCTAATGCTTGCCGGAATCAGGGAGATTTTGATTATAACGACCCCTGAAGATCTGGCCAGCTTCAAGAGATTGCTTGGGGATGGGGGGCAGTTCGGCATTCAGTTGGAATACGTTACCCAGCCCAGCCCAGATGGATTAGCACAGGCATTTATTCTCGGTGAGTCTTTCATTGATGGTGAAAGCGTATGCCTTGTACTTGGAGATAATGTTTTTTATGGGCCAAACTTCACGCCAAAATTAAGATCCGCCTCCCAGATAACTAAAGGTGCGACTGTTTTCGGTTATCAGGTCAAAGACCCTGAAAGATTTGGAGTGGTTTCCTTTGATCAGAATAATAAGGCAATCTCGATTGAGGAAAAGCCGGCCACGCCGAAATCAAGCTATGCCGTTACCGGATTATACTTTTACGATAGCGATGTCGTTGAGATTGCAAAGAAAGTCACACCATCAGAGAGAGGGGAGTTGGAGATCACGGCTGTAAATCAGGCGTATTTACAGCGAGGAGATCTTCATGTTGAGCTGCTGGGGAGAGGTTTTGCCTGGCTTGACACGGGCACCCATGAAAGTTTGCTGGAGGCTGCTCAATTCGTTGAGACTGTTGAAAAACGTCAAGGCTTCAAAATCGCATGCCTCGAAGAGATCTCATGGCGAAATGGCTGGCTTTCAAATGATGAAGTTATCCGTCAGGCTGAGAAAACCAGTAAGAATTCGTATGGTCAGTATCTTCGAGCATTGATCATGGAAGAGTTCTGAAGGAGCTTGCCGATGATTCTCCATGTCGCCACGGTAGATAAGTTTATCCCTCCATTCGTAGACCTCATAAAGAAAGAGTTCAATGGGGGAGAGCATGTGTTTTGGCTGAAGGGGGATTTCGTGAGATATCCCGTTGAGAGAAGCGGCTCGGTGCATCTCAGGGGTAGAGGGGGCTGGGGTAAGCTCGTCGCTTTTCTGAGACTTCTTTTTCTTCTCCATGCTTCAGACAAAGTAATGATACATGGGATGTTCAGTCCAAAGCTGGTGAGAACTCTCTCTTTATGTCCATGGCTTCTTTATAAGTGCTATTGGTTTATTTGGGGTGATGATCTCTATCAGTATAAAAGCCATAAGAAAACGCGGCGAGCGTTAAAGAATGAAAAGCGAAGGCGGTTTGTGATTAGGCGCATAGGCCATCTTGTTACCTATATTAAAGGTGATGTTGAGCTGGCTAGAAAATGGTATAGCGCCACCGGGGTGTATCATGAATGCTTGATGTATCTAAGCAACGTTGTTAAGCCAGAAAATCTGGATTCTGCAAAAAAAGTGTCGACGGAAGGTCGGGTCAATGTGCTGTTGGGAAACTCAGCGGCTTTGAGCAATAATCATTTTGATGCGATGGAGCGATTTCTCCCATATAGAAATGAGGATATAAGAATATTTGCCCCACTTTCCTATGGTGATAAATCTAATGTGGAAATGGTAGTTTCCCGGGGGAAAGATTTATTCGGAGAAAAATTCATTCCGATTACTGAGTTTGTCCCATATGATGACTACCTCAATTTTCTTAAGACTATAGATATTGGGGTTTTTAATCATAAAAGGCAGCAGGCCATGGGGAATACAATTTCCCTGATTGGTATGGGGAAGACAGTTTATATGAGGAAAGATGTTCCTCAGTGGAATTTTTTAGTGAGTTTAGGGTTGGTATTAAAGGATGTGGAGAATTTCTCTATGGATTTTATAGGATGTGAGGATATTGATAAAAACAAGAGAATTGTCCAGGTTTTTTTTTCAAGAGGAAATCTAATTAATCAGCTTTCAAGAATTTTTGAGGGATGAAAAGATGGCGTATCTTTCCCGGCATGATCTGCTAGCCATGGGGTTTCATTACCTCGGCAAGGATGTGAAAGTGAGTGATAAGGCTAGCATCTATAGCCCCGAGACGATCTCCCTTGGGGACTTTTCGCGCATCGATGATTTTTGCGTTGTCTCTGGGAAAGTATCTATAGGAAGGTATTGCCATATTACTCCGATGTGTCTTGTTTCTGGAGGTGTGCCCGGCGTTTTCTTGTCGGATTTCTGCACCCTGGCATATGGAGTAAAGGTGTTTGCGCAGTCAGATGATTACAGTGGCGAGACTATGGTTAATTCGTTGGTGCCGCCCCGCTTTAAGAATGAGTATTTGGCAGAGGTCGTCCTGGAGAGGCAGGTTATTGTGGGAGCGGGATCTACGATTTTTCCAGGAGTCACGATTAAAGAGGGCTGTGCGATTGGCGCGATGTCTCTGGTGCGCAGGAGTACGCTGCCGTGGGGAATATATGGTGGCGTTCCCGCGCGACGAATAAAGGATCGAATGAGGGGTATTCTCAGTTTGGAAGAGAGTTTCCTGAAAGAGATGCAGTGATGCGCCGAATTTTCTTCCAAATTTCTGATAGAAAATCGCTCAGTTTAGTCTTTGGTTGACGGAGATTCGAAATGATTCCCTTTAACATTCCCTCTCGAACAGGGATAGAGCAGAAATATGTGCTTGATGCTATTTCTGCACAAAAGCTGTGTGGTGATGGTCCGTATTCTCGCCGCTGCGAATCATGGTTTGAGAGCGTGCTTAACGTCGGAAAGACATATCTTACACCCTCTTGCACTCATGCTCTTGAACTGGCTGCACTGCTGATCGATATTCAGCCGGGTGATGAGGTCATCATGCCCAGCTATACTTTCGTAAGTACGGCGAATGCCTTTGCGTTACGCGGTGCGAAGATTGTTTTTGTCGATATTCGAGCTGACACCCAGAATCTTGACGAACGCCTGGTGGAGAGCGCCATAACGGACCGTACCAGAGCCATTGTGCCTGTTCACTATGCCGGTATTTCCTGCAGCATGAATGAAATTATGGCAATTGCGGATCGTCATGGCCTGTACGTTATTGAAGATGCAGCTCAGGGGATGATGGCCTCATTTGAAGGCCGGCCGCTTGGCGGTATTGGTCATCTTGGCACGTATAGCTTTCACGAAACCAAGAATTATACCAGTGGTGGAGAAGGCGGTTTACTGATAGTTAATGATGATCGTTTTCAGAAAAGAGCAGAGATTATTCGAGAAAAAGGCACGAATCGGAAGCAGTTTCTCAGGGGAGTAGTAGACAAATATAGCTGGGTAGATGTTGGTAGCAGTTATTTGCCGTCCGAATTGCAGGCCGCCTACTTATGGGGGCAGCTTGAGGCGGCGGAGAAGATTAATGATTACCGCTTGATGCTCTGGCGGAATTATTATGACGCTCTGTCACCGATGCAGGATCAGGGGCTTGTTTCATTGCCGGTGGTTCCGTCTGCTGCCAGGCATAACGGACATATGTTTTATCTCAAGTTGTCAGGCCTGGATCAGCGTGATCGTCTGATTGATTGTCTAAAACAGCGCGGCGTTCAGGCGCCGTTCCACTATGTGCCTCTCCATGATACGGCTGTAGGAAGAAAGTGGGGTCGGCTGCATGGTAGTGACCAGCAGACTAGTAAAACAGCTAATTCTTTGCTCAGGCTGCCCATGTGGTATGGCTTGGCTGAAAAGGACCAGCTTGAAGTGATAGGCTGGGTCAAGGATTTCTTCACATCGGAAGGCTAAAATGGCAAAGCCCCGCAAACATACCTTGTCAGTTTGCATCATCACAATGAACGAAGCTGATAGGTTGCGTCGTTGCCTTGAATCAGTCGCAGATATTGCCGAGGAGATCATTGTTTACGATAGCGGCAGTACAGACGAGACTGTGGCGATAGCCCGGGAATACACCGATAAGGTCTGGGTTACCGACTGGCCAGGGTTCGGTCTCCAGAAGCAGCGTGCTTTGGATCAGGCCCGCATGGAGTGGGTGCTGTCCATTGACGCGGATGAGGCGCTGGATGAGCAGGCCCGGCAGTCGCTTGGAGCATTGTTGGAGCGGGAGCAGATCGAAGAGGTTGCTTTCCGCATCCAGTGGGCGGTCATTCGGCATGGCAAGCGTCTCAAGCATGGCCGCAGTGCGCGTGCCCCATTGCGTCTTTATCGGCGTGAGGGCGCGAGATTTACGCCGGTTGCGGTTCACGAGACGATTGAGCATCCTCCTGGCAAAGTTGGCCGACTGCCGGGCTATCTGCTTCACTACACCTCACGAGACTATGGTCACGCGCTGGCGAAGAATGCCAAGTATGCATGGCTTGGTAGTCAGAAGTACTTTGAAAAAGGTAAGCGTAATCGCAGTTTGTTCGTTGTGTGTTTGCGCGCGATATGGACTTTTTTTCTAATTTATGTCTTGCGTGGTGGCTTTCTCGATGGGCGCATAGGATTTATTGTGGCGATGAATTATATGCAAGGTAACTTCAATAAACATGCAGGTCTTTGGATTCTCTCGCAGGAAGATCGCCTGCGACGTAAGCAGGAAAGGAAGTCAGGCTAGTCGTTTTTCAGCATCGCCAGTAGCCCAGTTTGCGCCGTTCCTTCAAATTGCGTAAAAAATTAAGCGGCTTGCGCCTGACATGGTGGTTCGGCTCCAGGGATTGATCTACCGCGGCGAGTACCCGCTCGCTGGCTTTGCCATCCCGGTAGGGGTGCAGGTGGTCAACGTAATGATCAATACGTGCCATCAGGTCCGCCGGCTCTGTCAGGGCAGCCTGGATGGCACCTTTCAGGGCGGCAGGCTCTGTGATGTTCAGGAAATGCCCCTGGTCGCCCTGACTCTGATTGCGAAAGGTCACAACTGGTTTGCGCTGGACCATGAACATCAGCATCACTGATGAAGTGTCGCAGACCATTACATCGGCATGGCGCAGCAGTGGCAGTACATTGTCGGTCTCGATATACGAGAGGTTGTCATCTGCCAGTGCCTTGTAAGCTTCGACAACGGTTGGATCCATTTTCGGGTGAAACTGCACTAGCCATTGCCAGCGGCCCGTGTCACGAAGGCGACGGACTGTGTCCAGCAGGTGTGGCGCGCAGCTCAGGCTGCGGGTGAAGGTAGAGCACAGGAGCACTGTAGGTCGCTCGTCTTTTTCAGGCAGCAGTGTGCTCGCCGCATGAGGGCCTGTGTCCGGGCTGAACAGCGGGTCCAACGCAGGCCAGCCGGTTTCTGCCACACGAAAGTAGCCATGCCTGACGGCCCGTTCCTCGAAGCCGCGGGTGGTGCTGGGTCCCTGGGTGCAATAGAGATCGAAACAGCCGCGAATATTGAAATGCCCCCGATCGTCGCTGCGTGTTGCCTTGGCGACATTGAAACCATGGAAGACCGCAACCTTCAGGCCGGGGATAAATCCCGGGACCATATTACCCGGCACGAGCACAGCCTCCGGTTTCCAGGCGCGTATTGCATCAATATCGGCCAGCTGTTTCTCATCGTCACGTAGCCAGCTTGCATCAATCTCGTCGCCCGCCAGGAACCACCGGACCTGGCCGCCGCGTGCGCGGATGGCGGTTTGCAGCGGGCGCAGAATCGCATAGGCATAGTTCTGTTCCGCGTAGAGAAGAAAGCGCTGGGCCTGGGGCATCGGATAACACTTCCATGGCAAATGGGCTACAATCTCGTAGGTTATATAACATACGAAGGCTGTGCTGGTCGGCCATGATAGCCGCCAGCAGTCCGCCGCGTCATGTCCAGGGAACAGTGCATGAAGGTTCTGTGTGTCACGGACCGGGCCGACCGCCCGGAAACCGAACTTTTTATCCGCCTCGCCAGCCGCGTTGAGCGTCTGGTGGTGATGTGCAATACCACCGGGCGGAACTACCCGTTGCTCGAAGCCGCCGGGGTGCAGGTCATCCCGCTGGCGGTGAAGAGCCGCTTTGATCGTGATGCCACGCGCCTGATTCGCGAGGAAGTGGAGCGGGGTGACTATGATATTGTCCAGGCCTTCAACTCGCGCGCATTGCCCTGCGTATTACGTGCTGCGAAGCGCCATCGTGCAAAGCTGCTGGGCTACCGTGGTGTCACCACCGGCGTCAGCTACCTCAAGCCTGAATCCTGGCATACCTATCTGAGCCCGAGACTGGACGGCATCTTCTGCGTTGCCGAGGCGGTGCGTCGGTCCCTGCTTGACGTGTCCTTCCTGTGGTGGCGTTTCCCCGCCCACAAGGCACAGACGGTCTACAAGGGACATGAGCGCGCCTGGTATGACGTGCCGGCGGTGTCGCCCGTTACCTTCGGTGTGCCGGAGGGGGCGAAGACGCTGTGCTGCCTGAGCCGCAACAGCGCCAAGAAAGGCGTGACAACGCTGCTGGACGCGTTTGATCGCCTGCCGTCTGACCTCGATGCTCACCTGTTGCTGGTGGGGCGTATCGATGCCAACGAGGAGGTGCGCGAGCGTATCAGCCGCTGCGCTCATCCGGAGCGTGTGCATTTCGCGGGTTACCGGGATGATGCTGTGGCGATCATTCGTGGCAGCGATGTGCTGGTGTCGGCGTCCGAGAGTGGCGAGGGGCTGCCTCGTGTCGTCATTGAAGCCATGTGCGTGGATACCCCGGTGGTGGCTACTGCGGCAGGTGGCACAGATGAGCTGGTGCTGGACGGTGTGACGGGGCTGCTGGTGCCACAGCGCGATCCTGACGCGTTGGCAGCGGCAGTCACCCGCACGCTTACCGATGAGCAGGCAGCGGCACAGCGAGTTGCCACCGCGCGGCGCAGAATAGATGATGTCTTTCACGCGGATCAGACCGTTGAAAATACACTGGCCTGGTACCAGCAACTGCTGGCCCGCTAAGCCGCCCATCGAGTGAGGATCGTCATGTCACAGGATGCTGTGCAGCCGGCTGAAAGCTTCCGGGCTGCCCTTGATCGTCACAACGCCACCTTCGCTCGCATGGCGGATTACCTGCCGCAGGCTGAGCAGCTGTTGGCGCTGACCCGTGAGTGTCTGGCCGCAGGCGGCAAGGTGCTGTGGCTGGGCAATGGCGGCAGCGCCGCTGACTGCCAGCATCTGGCGGCGGAGTTCATGGTGCGCTACAAGCGAGAGCGCGGTCCGTTATCGTCTATTGCGTTGACCACGGACACCTCGATTCTTACCGCACACCCGAACGATTACGAATTCGAAACGGTGTTCGAGCGCCAGGTGCGCGGTCTTGCTCGCCCCGGTGATCTGGTGATCGGCCTGACCACCTCGGGGCAGAGCAAGAACGTCAATCTGGCGTTGGCAGCGGCCAACGACATCGGTGCCACCAGTGTTGCCTTTACCGGCCGCGATGGCGGTAAGGTTAAGGATATTGCGCAGTTGTCGATCATCATCGCTTGTGATGAAACGGCCCGGATTCAGGAGGCGCATATGTTTATCGGTCACTGGCTGTGCGAAGCCCTGGATACCGCACTCGCTGACGGCGGAGCCTGAGCATGGCTGATATGTCACATCTGAGTCGTCTGGGTGATGCCGCCGTGCTGGTAATTGGCGATGTCATGCTGGACCGCTACTTCAATGGGGATACCCATCGCATATCACCTGAAGCGCCCGTGCCGGTCGTGCATGTGGCGGGTATTGAGGATAAGGCCGGCGGTGCGGCCAACGTGGCGCGCAATATCGCGCACCTGGATGGCCGGGTCGGGCTGCTGGGTCTGATCGGTGAAGACCGTGAGGGTGCGGCGCTGCGCGATATCCTGGTAGCCGAGCGCATTCACTCGGAGCTGCTGAGTGACCCTGCTTTGCGCACCATCGCCAAGATGCGCATCATCTCCCGTCATCAGCAGGTTGTGCGACTGGATATGGAAGAGCCCTTCCCTGAAGTGGCGGCGGAACGCCTGGCCACGCGTAGCGCGGCACTGCTGGATGATTACGACACCGTTATCATCAGCGATTACAACAAGGGCGCCCTGCGCCGTGTTGGCGACATCATTCAGGCGGCCCGTGTGGCGGGCAAGACCGTGCTGGTAGATCCCAAGCAAGCGGATTTCGCGGTCTATCGTGGCGCCGATGTGATTACGCCGAACCTGTCTGAGTTTCGGTTGGCGGGCGGCCTCACCGGCAGCGAGGCAGAGATGCTGGCCTCTGCCCGCGATATGCTGGCTCGCGCAGGCATCACCGCGATGCTGCTGACCCGCAGCGAGCAGGGCATGAGCCTGATTACTGCAGACAGCCATCATCATTTCCCTGCGGAAGTGCTGGAGGTCAGTGATGTGACCGGCGCGGGAGACACCGTCATCGCGACACTGGGCGCTCTGCTGAGTGCCGGGGTGCCGCTGGCGGACGCAGCCGAGCTGGCCAATTTGGCGGCTGGCATTGTGGTTGGCAAGCTTGGCGCGGCCACCGTCTCGCCGGAAGAGCTGGCAGCACGCATCAGTCGCACCCGACATGCGGCGGGGTACGCCCCCACTGCAGCCCAGGCGCTGCAGCACATCGCATTTGCCCGGGCGCAAGGCGAACGCATCGTCTTTACCAATGGCTGTTTCGATATCCTCCATGCGGGCCATGTGCGTTACCTGGCCCAGGCCCGTGCTTTGGGTGACCGGCTGGTGGTGGGGCTGAACAGTGATGCTTCGGTTCGCCGCCTCAAGGGCGACAGTCGCCCGGTCAATACGCTGGAAGACCGCGCCGAGGTGCTGCGAGCTCTGGCGTGCGTTGACTGGGTGCTGCCGTTTGGCGAGGACGCCGTCGAGCAGGATACGCCCGCGCGCCTGATTGAACAGGTGTGTCCGCAGGTGTTGGCCAAAGGCGGTGACTACACCGTGGACACCATTGTCGGCGCTGATTTTGTTCAGGCCAATGGTGGCGAAGTGCATGTATTGCCGTTGGTCGAAGGCCGCTCTACCAGTGCCGTTATCAATAAGGTTCGGGGCTGATACATTGAGTACCTCCGCAAGTACGGCGCCGTCTTCCCTCTGCATCTTGCGTCTGTCCGCCATCGGCGATGCCTGCAACGCGGCGTCGGTGGTTCAGGCGATCCAGCGGCATTACCCGGAGGTTCGCATCACCTGGGTAATTGGTCGTGTCGAAGCGGCGCTGTTGGGGAATCTGCCGGGCATCGAATTCATCATCTTTGACAAGAGCAGGGGCTGGCGCGCGTACCGTGACCTGTACCAGGCCCTGGCGGGTCGCCGTTTCGATGTGCTGCTACACATGCAGCTTGCGCTGCGTGCGAATATTGCCAGCTTGTGTATCCGCGCTCGCCGTCGCATCGGCTTTGACAGGGCGCGCGCCAAGGAACTGCACGGTCTGTTTATCAACGAACGCATCGGTCCCCGCGAAGGCATGCATGTGCTGGATGGCTTTCGCCAGTTCGCCACGGCCATCGGTGTGCCGGCGGCGCCGCCGGAATGGGCACTGCCCGTGGCCGACGCTGATCGTGACTGGGCGCGCCAACAATGGATTGGCGATGCCCGTGGCCACCTGATTCTGGTGCCTGCCGCCTCGGCGCTTGAGCGGAACTGGCGCGTCGAACGCTACGCTGCGCTTGCGGCCCATGCGGCCGGACAGGGTTTTGCGGTGTATCTGTGTGGCGGGCCCACCGACACCGAGCGGCGCCTGGCTGCCGAGATCATCGCGCAAAGCAGTGTGCCCCTGGTCGATCTGGTGGGACGCAGCAGTCTGCGCCAGTTGTATGCGCTGTTGCAGCAGGCCAGTCTGGTGGTGGCACCGGATACCGGGCCGGTGCATATGGCGGTGGCGGCGGGCACACCGGTGATCGGCCTTTACGGCCACAGCAATCCTGATCGCACCGGCCCCTACCGTTTCCGCGACTATGTGGTGGACACCTATCACGATGCCCTGGCAGCCCAGCGCGGCAAGACCGCTGACGATGCGCGCTGGGGCCAGCGTGTCTACGGTGATGACCTGATGGATGCCATCACGGTGGAGCAGGTCACGGCCATGTTCGATCGGGTGGTGGCGGAGCAGGGGCTGTGAGCGCAGTCCGGGGCGTCAAGGCGGCCTTTCTGGACCGCGATGGCGTGATCAATGTCGACCATGGCTATGTGCATCGTCCGGAAGATTTCACCTTCATCGACGGCGTCTTCGAAGGCTGTCGGCATCTGCAGTCCCTCGGGTATCGATTGATTGTGGTCACCAACCAGTCCGGCATTGCCCGTGGGTATTTTACCGAAGCAGATTTCCATGCCCTGTGTGACTGGATGCGTGCCCGGTTTCAGGAGCAGGGTGTCACCCTGGACGGTATCTATTTCTGCCCGCATCACCCGGATTACATGGCGTGCGATTGCCGCAAGCCGGCGCCGGGCATGTTATTGCAGGCGATTCGGGAGCATGGCATTGATCCGGCTCGCAGCCTGATGCTGGGTGACAAAGCCGCAGATATGGCCGCCGCTGCTGCAGCGGGTGTCGGACGTCGTATACTGGTGCGTTCCGGGCAGCCTTTCAGTGCAGTGGACGGCGCGGCGGATACTGCCCAGGCAGACGAAATCTGGGATAGCATTCGCGAGGCGCCACAGCGGGTTCTCCCGGACAGCCCTGAAAGATGACAAGTGCGGCCGGAGGAGTCCTCGTTACGCATGCTGACCAGGCCATCACAACAACCTGATCTTTACCGAGGCGCCTATAGCGCCCTGCTGTATCTGCTCGCGCCCCTGATCATGCTGCGCCTGCTCTGGCCACGCCGGGGCAAGCCCGGGCATGGCCGTCGCTGGCCGGAGCTGCTTGGGCGTGGGCCAGCGCCCCAAGGGGCGTCGCCGATCTGGCTGCACGCTGTGAGCGTGGGCGAGGTGGTGGCTGCCGGGCCGATCATCCGGGCCTTGCGAGAGCGCTATCCTGATCTGCCGATCCTGCTGACCACCACCACGCGCACCGGCGCGGATGCGGCGGCGGGCCTGCTGCGTGACCCCCTGATCACGCACCGGTACGCGCCGCTGGACTTCCCCGGGGCTGTGGTGCGCTTTCTCAGACGCTACCAGCCACTGGCCATGCTGTTGATGGAGACCGAGCTCTGGCCCAATCAGCTTGCGGCCTGCCGCCGCAGGGGCATGCCGGTGGTCCTGCTCAATGCGCGTCTGTCAGAGCGCTCCTGTCGTCGTTACCAGCGCTTTCAGGGCTTGTTTGACAGCCTGGCGAGCAACCTGACGTTGTTGCTGTGCCAGCATCAGGATGATGCCGACCGCTTTGCCCGGCTGGGTGTCGATGTCGCGCACCTGCGCGTCACCGGGTCGGTGAAATTCGATATCACCTATGCACAGGCTGTGACCGACGCCGGGCTGGCGTTACGGGGCCAGCTTGGCGAGTCCCGGCCCGTCTGGATAGCGGCCAGCACCCATGAGGGCGAAGATGAGCAGGTGCTGAAGGCATTTGCGCGGGTGCGGGCTGTGGTGCCGCAGGCATTGCTGATCTTGGTGCCGCGTCATCCACAGCGTTTTGACAGCGTTTTCGCACTGTGTCGCAGCCATGGCTTTGTCACGGTGCGTCGCTCGGATGGTGTGGCGCCGGGTGCCGGCATTCAGGTGTATCTCGGCGATACCATGGGGGAGTTGCCGCTGATGTTTGCGGCATCGGATCTGGCATTCGTCGGCGGTAGCCTGGTGGACGTGGGCGGGCATAACCTGCTGGAGCCTGCCGCACTGGGCAAGGCGGCGTTGACCGGCCCGCATTATTTCAACTTCAGTGACATCACCCGGCAGCTGCTGGCCGAACGTGCGGTGCAGGAGGTGGCGGATGCCGATGCCCTGGCTGATGCCGTCCTGGCCCTGTTTGCCGATGCTGACGAGCGCGCTCGAATGGGTGCCGCAGGTCAGGCCGTCGTGCAGGCCAATCAAGGTGCCTTGCAGCGCACCATGGCGGCTCTCGAAACCACCCTTCAGATACCGGTTACTGCGGCGGACTGACCGCTGTCGCCGCGTTGTAGCCAGCCATGAGCGCGCTGAAATCACTTTCCTGCCAGTGCCATTGGGCCTGCTTGCCGGCTTCCTTGCGCAGTGAGCGCAGCAGCCGGGCCAGGTTGGCCTGTTGCCAGCGGCCGGGTTTGCGCAGGCGGCACTTGTCGAAATCGATCAGCCAGGGGCGATGCTGCGCGTCCAGCAGAATGTTATGGCTGTTCAGGTCAGCGTGGTACACCCCGGCCTGATGCATGCGGCCGATGGCGCGGCCGATGTCCCGCCAGTGATCCTGCGCCAGCGGGGACTCCTGCAGCAGGGCGACCAGATCCCGGGCGCCGGGGATGCGCTCGATGATCAGGGCGGCGCGGTAGAACAGCAGGCTGTCCCGAAACATGGCGGCGGCGCAGGGGCGGGGCACGGACAGGCCCAGCTGGCGCATGTGGGCCAGCAGAGCGAATTCGCGCATCGCGCGGCTTCGGGCCACGGGCTGGATCAGGTAGCGGTCGGTCAGCAGGCGATGAAACAGGCCGCCGCGCCAGTAGCGGCGCAACACCATGTGGCGCTCGCCATCACGGATGAACCAGGTCGTGCCTCGCCCGACGGAGGTGCCTGTCACCGCCTGACGGGCTTCCCAGTAGGCGGCATCAAAGCAATCCGGTGAAAAGTCGCTGAAGCACGCGGGATCAAAGCGGAAGTGGTCGCCATCCCGGCTCAGTGTCCGGGTGTCGTGCTGGCGGGTGTCGTGCCTGTCTGTCTGCATGTTGCTCCCCCCGAGGCCGATCAGTCGGCCTTCTTCTTGTAAGGATTGCTGCCATCCGGCTGATGCTTGAAGCGTCGGTGGACCCACAGATACTGTTCCGGCGCCTTGCGCACCTCGGCTTCGATCAGTGCGTTGATGCGGGCGGTGTCCGCGACCTCGTCCCCTGAGGGAAAGTCCGTCAGCGGTTCACCCACGGTAATCCGGTAGCGCCCCCCGGGCAGCCGGAAATGGGAAATGGTCAGCACCCGAGCGCCGGTCATTTTGGCCAGTCGTGATGTGGCGGTAATGGTGGCCGCTGGCACACCGAAAAAAGGCGCGAACACGGCATTGCGCAAGCCATAGTCCTGGTCCGGGGCATACCA
Source organism: Alcanivorax sp. (assembly GCA_022565695.1). GTDB lineage: Bacteria > Pseudomonadota > Gammaproteobacteria > Pseudomonadales > Alcanivoracaceae > Isoalcanivorax. Next base: position 70,920 of record JAIUME010000007.1, read on the forward strand.
GACGGTGTCGCCGCGCTTCAGTGCCCGGATCATGCTGCGGACATCCTTGCGGTCGATGTAGGCCTTGACGGTGGCGTCCGCGCCCTGGCCTCCTCTGCCACGGCTGATCATGTATTCCAGTACCGGATTGTTGTTCGGCCGGTACACGGAACAGAACTCGGTGTATGCGGGGATCAGGCGGCTGCCAACGTCGATGGAGTTGAGGTGCATGCCGACCAGCAGAACGCCTTTGCCTTCCTGTTGTACGGCACGCAGGTGCTCCAGCCCCTCGAATTCCAGACGCGCATGCAGGTCCACGCGCCGGTTGGCGTAGGCGCCGGCGATTTCCAGCATGGCCTCGCCGGTGCTGATGATCGTCTGGCGCGCGAGGGCAAGCTGTTCTGCCTCCGTGAGCGACGGGAAACACAGACGGATATTGGTCACGGCGATATCGCGCCGCGTGCCGCCCACCCGCCAGACCAGCGCCCCCACGCCACGTCCCAGTGCCAACAGCATGTTCCACGGCAGTTGGCCCACCAGCCAGATGAGCGCGACCAGCAACCAGCTGCCCCAGTAGCGGGGGTGGGCCAGAGAGGCGTTGGAAGAGGGCGTCTTTTTGTTCATCTGGTGGTTCCGACTGGTTGTTCAGATGGGGCACGTTGTAAAGAGTGGGGTCGAGTATAGCGTGGCAAGTTTACGGGTGCTTTCCGGTGACTGCCATCGGTGTGTCCGAAGCGGCGCGTTTTGCGGCCTGGCGCACTGTCGGGGCGCGGTCTGAGGGAAAGCGCTGTGTTACAATTGCTTGCCGCCGGGGTTGCCGGATGCGTGTCGCTGCGAACTGCCGGCGGCACCCTGTGACGATGGATCGTTGATGTGATAATGCGCCTTGTATACTCCCTGCTGTGGTACCTGCTGTTGCCCGCCTTGTTGCTCAGGCTGTGGTGGCGCGGGCGGCGAGAGCCCGCCTATCGGGTGCGTTGGCGGGAGCGGCTGGCGCTGGGCCTGGCGCCGCGCGCATGTAAGGACAGCATTTGGGTGCACGCCGTATCCGTGGGCGAAACACTGGCCGCAGAAGCCCTGATCGAATCCCTGCTGCGGCAGTATCCCGGCCTGCCGGTGGTGCTGACGACCACCTCCTATGCGGCGTCCCGACAGGTGCAGCAGCGATTCGCTGATCGCGTGATCCATGTCTACTGCCCCTGGGATACCCCGGACGCGCTGCGTCGCTTCTTTGCCGCCTTCCAGCCCCGTCTGATCCTGCTGATGGAAACCGAGCTGTGGCCGAACATGATTGCCCTTGCCGCGCTGCGCTCGGTGCCGGTGGTGCTGGTCAATGGGCGTTTGTCTGCCCGGACTTTCGCCGGTTATCGGCGTGTCCCTGCGCTGACAGCGCCGATGCTGGCGGGGGTGTCCCGACTACTGGTGCAAAGCAGTGCGGATGCGCAGCGGTTTCGCACGCTGGGGGCGCCGCCGACGGCGGTGGAGATCACCGGCAGTATCAAGTTTGATACCGATCTGACGGCGGTCAGGCCGATAGCAGTGCAACTGCGCACTGACTGGTCCGGGCGTCCGGTGTGGATTGCTGCCAGTACTCACCGTGGTGAGGATGAACAGGTGCTGGCGGCGCATCATCGCATTCGCCAGGTCTGCCCCGATGCCTTGCTGGTTCTGGTGCCGCGCCATCCGGAGCGATTTGCCCGGGTCGCGGCCCTGGTGACGGAGAGCGGGTTTCGGGTCGCGCGGCGCAGTCTGGACGAAGCGGTCACGGCACAGACCGACGTCTACCTGGGCGATACCATGGGCGAGTTGCTGGCCCTGTTCGGGGCCTGTGACGTGGCGTTCGTGGGTGGGTCGCTGGTGCCTGCCGGAGGGCATAACCTGCTTGAGCCTGCGGCCTGGGGGCTGCCGGTGGTGACAGGCCCACGGCTGGAGAATTTCGAGCGTATTGCCGCGTTACTGACCCAGGCTGAGGCACTCACCCGGGTCAGTGATGCCGGGAGTCTGGCGGAGGCCGTTACGGTGCTGTTGAGCGATGCAACGCTGCGACAGCGCCAGGGCGCTGCCGCAGCAGAGGTGGTTGCCGCCAACACCGGGGCCCTGGTGCGGACCCTGGCGGCGGTGTCCGATCAGTTGTTGCTGAGCGGGTTGTCCTCGCGGACGCGGTCCAGCTCCACCTGATTCAGGGGCGCCAGCCACTCGTTGATCTGCATCAGGTCCTGTTCTTCCAGTACCCCGGCCAGTGACTTCAGCCCGAGACTGTCGATGATGTAGTCGTAACGCGCGTTGGCATAGTCGCGCCGCGCACTGAACAGCGTGCGTTGTGCGTTGAGGACATCGACGATGTTCCGTGTGCCGACTTCATAGCCCGCCTCGGTGGCTTCCAGGGCTGATTCAGCAGAACGGATGGCCTGGGCGCGCGCGCTGATGCGCTGGGCATTGGCGCTGACCATGCGGTAGCGGGCGAGGGTCTGCTGGCCCACGTCGCGCCAGGTCTGTTGATACACGTCCTGGCTGGCCTCGTGGCGCAGCGCTGCCTGTTTGCGGCGGCTGTTGAGTCCACCGCCCTGGAACAGGGGCATATTGACCTCGATCCCGTAGGCATTGGTGTGGAACTTGTCCGGCAGGCCGCCACCGCCCTGGAAGTTGTCCCCGTCGATGCGCTGATGCTGGGCGACAAAATCGACCGTGGGCATTTGTGCCGAGGTTTGCTGGCGTGCAAAGTGGCGCGCTGACTCGCTCTCATGCAGTGCCGCCAGCAGCGCCGGGTTCTGCTGACGCGCCAGTTCGACCCACTGCGTCGGTTCCGCGGGTTCCGGGCCGCTCAGCGGCAGCTCATCCCGCAGTGCGGCGAGGCTCTGCCAGCTGCGGCCGGTCAGTGCCTCCAGGCGATCCCGGGCAATGTCGAACTCGGATTCCAGTACGATCATCTCGACCTGGGTCAGGTCATAGACGGCTTCTGCCTCGTAGACATCGGTGATCGGCACCAGACCGACATCGAAACGCTCACGGGTCTGTTCCAGCTGGCGGGCGATGGCGCGCTCCTCGGCACGGATGGAGACCAGGTTTTCCCAGGCGCGCAACACACCAAAGTATTGCTCGGGTACGCGCAGGAGAAAGTCCTGACGTGCCTGCTGGAAGTTGGCAGCGCCCACCGAGGTAGCCGAATCAGACTGCTTGTACGCATACCAGGCGCCGGGCCGGAACAGCGGCTGGACCAGGCTCAGGGTAATGGTTTCGTTGGTGAAATCCTGGGACGGCACATTGCTGTCGGGGAAGCGGCGTTCCGTTTCCAGCCAGCTGTACTGGGCGTTGACGCTGGGCAGCAGGCCAGCGCGGCCCTGTGCCACGTTCTGTTGCTCGGCTTCCCAGGTGCGCAGGGCGGCGCTCCACTGTGAGTCGGCTTGCCAGGCGGCTTCCAGCACGTCGGCCAGGGTGGCCGCGCGCGCGCTGCCGGCGCTGGTGACGAGTGTCAGCACCAGTGCTGCAACAAAAAGATGAAAAGCATTGCGCATGATAGGTATTCCTGTTTTTGCGACGCGCCCAATACTAGCGGCTGACACGGATAAAGCCTATGAAATCCGGGCTGTAACTCGGCTGTTTGACCGACTCGCAGGTCATAATCTGTACACCTTTCACAGCCTAACAGCTGTTCGCGCGCCGGGTTGTGACCCTTTATACCGCTGGCGTATAGTGGGGCAGCCGGTTTTGCGGCATTCCATCGCTGATTCTGATACCTGATTCTGTGTTCCGATACCCTGGAGACTACCCGTGCCGGACGATTACCTGAGTGCCTCAGCTGGCGCTATCGAGCAAGCCTGCCAACCCATCACCGGGTCACGCAAGATTTACGTGACGGGCAGCCGCGTGGATCTGCGCGTGCCGATGCGTGAGATTACTCAGCAGCCCACCCTGCTGGGCAATGGCGGCGTCGAGGAAAACCCGCCCGTGGTGGTCTACGACACCACCGGGCCCTACACCGATCCTGATGCCACCATCGATATCCGCAAGGGGCTGGCCCCGTTGCGCGAGACCTGGATTACCGAGCGCAATGACACCGAAGAGCTGCCGGGGCTGACCTCGGAATACGGCCGCCGCCGGGAGCAGGATGTCGCCACAGCGGGCCTGCGTTTCCCCAATGTGCGCCGTCCGCGCCGGGCCCGTGCCGGGGCCAATGTGTCGCAGATGCACTATGCCCGCCAGGGCATCATCACCCCGGAAATGGAATACATTGCCATCCGCGAGAACCAGAATCTGGCAGCAGCGCGTGCGGCCGGCCTGCCGGTGCATCAGCATCCGGGCCAGTCCTTCGGTGCAGCGATTCCGGCGGAGATCACGCCCGAGTTCGTGCGCGATGAAGTGGCGCGCGGACGCGCGGTGATTCCGGTGAATATCAATCATCCGGAAATCGAGCCGATGATCATCGGCCGCAATTTTCTGACCAAGATCAACGCCAACATCGGCAACTCGGCGGTGACCTCCTCGATCGAGGAAGAAGTGGCCAAGATGACCTGGGCGACGCGCTGGGGCGGCGATACCGTGATGGATCTGTCCACGGGGGCCAATATCCACGAAACCCGTGAGTGGATTCTGCGCAACTCGCCGGTGCCCATCGGCACCGTGCCGATCTATCAGGCGCTGGAAAAGGTCGGCGGCGTCGCCGAAGACCTGACCTGGGAAATCTTCCGCGACACCTTGATCGAGCAGGCCGAGCAGGGCGTCAGCTACTTCACCATTCATGCCGGCGTGCTGCTGCGCTATGTGCCGATGACCGCGAAGCGGGTCACCGGCATTGTGTCCCGCGGCGGCTCCATCATGGCCAAGTGGTGTCTGGCGCACCACGAGGAGAGCTTCCTCTACACCCGCTTCGAAGAGATCTGCGAGATCATGAAGGCCTACGATGTGACCTTCAGTCTCGGTGATGGTCTGCGTCCCGGCTGCCTGGCGGATGCCAACGACGAGGCACAGTTCAGCGAGCTGCGTACCCTCGGCGAGCTTACCAAGGTTGCCTGGAAGCACGATGTGCAGGTGATGATCGAAGGCCCGGGTCACGTGCCCATGCACATGATCAAGGCGAACATGGATGAGCAGCTCAAGTGGTGCGATGAGGCGCCGTTCTACACCCTGGGCCCGCTGACCACGGATATCTCGCCGGGCTATGACCATATCTCCAGCGCCATCGGCGCGGCGATGATCGGCTGGTACGGCACGGCCATGCTCTGCTACGTCACACCGAAAGAGCACCTGGGTCTGCCGAATCGGGATGATGTGAAAGAAGGCATCATCGCATACAAGATTGCGGCTCATGCGGCGGATCTGGCCAAAGGCCATCCCGGCGCGCAGCTGCGGGACAATGCCCTGTCCAAGGCGCGTTTCGAGTTTCGCTGGGAAGATCAGTTCAACCTGTCTCTCGACCCGGATCGGGCGCGGGCGTACCACGATGAAACCATGCCCAAACAGGCCCACAAGGTGGCGCATTTCTGCTCCATGTGCGGGCCCAAGTTCTGCTCCATGAAAATTTCACAGGAAGTGCGCGACTATGCTGCCGGTCAGGAAGCAGAGGCCGCAGCAGCCGAAGCGGAAGCGGGCATGCAGCAGAAATCCGAGGAATTCCGCCAGAGCGGTGCGCAGCTGTACCACAAGGCTGATGAGTGACATAGCCCGCTACCGAGCCCCTTTCGGACCAGATGATGTGGAGATTCTGGAACGGGACAGCCCGTTCCGGGGTTTTTTCCGGCTGGACCGTCTGCGCCTGCGGCATCGCCTGTTCGCCGGAGGCTGGAGCCGCGAGCTGACCCGCGAGCTGTTCGTGCGCACCGAGGCGGCCGGCGTCCTGCCCTGGGACCCGGTGCGGGACGAGGTGCTGCTGATCGAGCAATTCCGCGCGGGGGCACTCGATTACCGTGATACGCCCTGGTGTCTGGAAATCATTGCCGGTATTGCCGACAAACCGGGGGAGTCCCTGGAAGACATGATTCGCCGGGAGGCGCAGGAGGAGGCGGGCATCACGCTGACGGAGCTGCGGCCACTGCCCAGCTATCTGGTGAGTCCCGGCGGCAGCAACGAACGCATGACACTGTTTTTCGCAGTGGCTGATCTGGCGAACGCGGGCGGCCTGCATGGGGCGGCGGATGAGGGCGAGGACATTCGCGTTCACCGGGTGCCGATGGCGGACATACCGGCCCTGCTGGAAGCCGGTGCGCTGGACAACGCCCCCTGCCTGATCGCCCTGCAATGGTTACAGCTCAATCATGAGGCGCTGCGGCGCGCATCGAGGAGAGAGGACGCATGACGGCCATGACACGGCGCCAGCGCTACCGCGTCGATCTGCGTGAGATGATGGTCCAGTGCGAGGCCAATTATCTGCATCTGATGCGTTTGATGCGCATGCTCGGTGAGCGTGATGAGGTGCATCTGACCCTGCCGGCCGGTGAGCGGCCATCGCGGGGCATGGCTGTGCGGGTGCTCGAGCGTTGCCGTTACACAACCATGCTGGAGCTCGAGCAGGATACCCTGCACAGTCAAATGCCGCGCCCGGCGCTGACCGTACGCCTGTATCACGATGCGCGCAGCGCAGAGGTGACTGCGGCACGGCCGTATCAGCGGGTGGCGGCGCGGCATGATTATCCCAACCCGTCGATGCATCAGCAGGACGAGAAGTTGCAATGGAACCGCTTTCTGGCCGAATGGCTGCGCCATCTCAACGAGCATGGCGGTACGCGTCCCGATCATTGGGGGGAGCGCATCGGCGCCTGAGCCGGCCTGGGGAGGCGGTATTGGCGGACTCATTGCCGGTGGATAAACAGGGTGTGCCCTGGTCGCTGGAAATGGATCAGACCTTTGGTTTATAAGAAGGCTGGATGAAAAGGGAGTGGGGACGTTGACGCAAGTGGGTGAGAGCAGGCCCCTGCGCGTGGTGCAGTTATCTGACTGCCACCTGTTTGCAGAGCCAACCGGCAAGCTGCTGGGCCTGAATACGCAGTACAGCCTGGACAAGGTGCTGGATCTGATCCGCGCCGAGCAGCCCCGTATCGATCTGTTGCTGGCGACCGGCGACCTGTCCCAGGATGCCTCGTACGCGTCTTATGAGCGCTTGCAGGCTGCTCTGGCACCGCTGGATGCGCCGACCTTCTGGCTCGAAGGCAACCACGACAAACCCGCACCGATGTTGTCCGCGCTGAAGGCGGACCGCTCCCATGTCAGCCCCTGCGTGACCCGCATGGGGGGCTGGACCTTCGTGATGCTGGATTCCACCATTCCTGGCGAGGTGCCCGGCGAACTCTACCAGGCCGATCTGGATTTCCTGGAGCGTGCGCTGACCGAGGCGGGCGATGACCCGGTCATGGTGTGCCTGCATCACCACCCGGTGCCCATGGGCTGTGCCTGGCTGGATACCCAGGTGGTGGCCAGTGCCGAGCGCTTCTTTGCCGTGCTGGATCGCCACCCCGGCGTCCGGGCCGTGATCTGGGGCCATGTGCATCAGGAATATGCCGGTGAGCGTAACGGCGTCGTGCTGTATTCCGTGCCATCCACCTGTGTGCAGTTCAAGCCTGGCAGCGACGACTTTGCCGTGGATGACACGGCACCCGGTTACCGCTGGTTCGATCTCCATGCCGACGGACGCATTGATACCGGTGTCTCCCGGGTCGAGGGCGTGACCTTCGAGGTCGACTTTTCCGTCAAGGGCTACTAGCTGCCCGCGTCCTGTTCCCCTAGGATAGCGCGATGACATTTGCCCAATCCCCCGCATCAGCTCCTGTATCAGCCCCGGTGCCGTCCGAGCACGTTTCGCTGGTGTACATCCATGGTTTCAACAGCTCGCCAGCGTCGCTCAAGGCGCGGCAGATGGTGGAGTGGTTCGAGGCCCGCGGCGCCGTGCACCGCATTCATGTGCCGGCGTTGCCGCCGGAACCGAAGCGGGCCATGGCGATGCTGGAAGCGACCCTGGCCGGTGCCGGACCCGTGGCGCTGGCAGGGTCATCGCTGGGTGGTTTCTACGCGACCTGGCTGGCGGCCCACCATGACCTGCGTGCGGTGCTGATCAACCCGGCAGTGCGCCCCTGGGCGCTGTTGGGCGACCATGTTGGCGAACTGGCCAATTACCATACGGGTGAGACATTCCAGCTGGAGCAGGGCTGGGTGGAAGAGCTGCGCAGCTATGCGGTGGCCGACATTGATCGGCCGGAGCAGCTGCTGGTGATGATGCAGACCGGTGACGAGACACTGGACTGGCGCGATGCCTGGGCGCTGTATGAGGAGTGCCACCTGTACCGCGGGCTGGGTGGCAGTCATGGTTTTGATGACTTTGATGCATTCATTCCGCTAGTGTTGCGTTTCTGTGGCATCGCGCTGCCGCCCGCAGCGCCCGGGCAGTAACCCCCTGAATTCAGGATACCAATGACCAATACCTATACATCCGAGAACATCGAGGTCCTGTCGGGCCTGGACCCGGTGCGCAAACGCCCGGGCATGTACACCGATACCACCCGCCCCAATCACCTGGTTCAGGAAGTGGTCGACAACAGTGTTGACGAGGCGCTGGCCGGGCACGCTCGCAGTATTCGCGTGGTGCTGTACAAGGACGGCGGCGTGTCAGTGGAAGATGATGGCCGGGGCATGCCGGTGGACCTGCATCCGCAACTGCAAAAGCCCGGCGTTGAAGTGATCCTGTCCACGCTGCATTCCGGCGGCAAGTTCTCCAACAACAACTACCAGTTCTCCGGCGGCCTGCACGGGGTGGGTGTGTCGGTGGTGAACGCGCTCTCCAGCAAGCTGGAGATCACCGTGCGCCGTGACGGGCAGGTGCATCGCATGGCCTTTGCCAGCGGTGAGAAGACCCATGATCTTGAAGTGATCGATACTTGCGGCAAGCGCAATACCGGCACCCGTCTGCATTTCTGGCCGGAAGAAAGCTATTTCGATTCGCCGAAGATTTCAGTGCCACGGCTGCGACACCTGTTGCGCGCCAAGGCCGTCCTGTGCCCCGGCCTGGAAGTTATCCTGGAAGACCAGACCAGCGGCGACACGGAAACCTGGCAATACGCCGACGGCCTGGTGGAGTATCTCGAGGACGCGACCCGCGGCTGGGAAAAGCTGCCGGATGCGCCGTTTACCGGCGTCATGCGCGGTGATACCGAGCAGGTGGACTGGGCAGTGCTGTGGTTGCCGGAAGGCGGCGAGCTGGTGACGGAATCCTACGTCAACCTGATCCCCACCCCGCAGGGTGGTACCCACGTTAACGGGTTGCGTGCCGGCCTGCTGGAGGCCATGCGCGAGTTCTGTGAATTCCGTAACCTGCTGCCCCGGGGCGTCAAACTGTCGCCGGAGGATATCTGGGATCGCGCCTGCTACGTGCTCAGTGTCAAGATGCAGGACCCGCAATTCGCGGGCCAGACCAAGGAACGACTCAGCTCCCGGGCGACCGCCGCGTTTGTGTCCGGCGTGGTCAAGGATGCCTTCAGCCTGTGGCTCAATCAGCACACCGATGACGCTGACCGGCTGGCGGAGCTGTGCATCAACAATGCGCAGAAACGACTGCGTGCGGCAAAGAAAGTCGCGCGTAAAAAAATCACCGCTGGCCCGGCACTGCCCGGCAAGCTGGCGGATTGCGCCAGCGATGACCCGGCCCGCACGGAAATATTTCTGGTGGAAGGGGATTCCGCTGGCGGCTCAGCCAAACAGGCCCGCAGCCGCGAATTCCAGGCAATCATGCCGCTGCGCGGCAAGATCCTCAATTCCTGGGAAGTGGACGCTTCGGAAGTGCTGGGCTCCCAGGAAATTCATGACATCGCCGTGGCGCTGGGCATCGAGCCCGGCTCCGACGATCTGGCTGGCCTGCGCTACGGCAAGGTCTGCATTCTGGCTGACGCCGATTCCGACGGTCTGCATATTGCCACCTTGCTGTGTGCGCTGTTCGTGCGCCACTTCCCGACACTGGTGCGCGATGGCCATGTGTTCGTGGCCATGCCGCCGTTGTACCGCATTGATGTGGGCAAGGATGTCTACTATGCGCTGGACAAGGACGAACGCCAGGGCATCCTGGATCGCATCACGGCAGAAAAGAAACGCGGCAAGGTGCAGGTGACCCGATTCAAGGGCCTGGGCGAAATGAATCCGTTGCAGCTGCGGGAAACGACCATGGCCCCGGACACCCGGCGTCTGGTGCAGCTCTCGATCAATGCTGGCGATGACACCCATCAGATCATGGATATGCTGCTGTCCAAGAAGCGGGCCGGTGATCGCAAGATCTGGCTGGAAGAAAAAGGCAACCTGGCAGAGATCTGACTCTCAGAGACGAGTAACACATGGCTGACGATTTCGAAAAAGTATCCATGCGGGATTACACCGAGAAGGCCTACCTGGATTATTCCATGTACGTCATTCTCGATCGCGCCCTGCCGCATATCGGTGATGGCCTCAAGCCGGTACAGCGACGCATCGTCTATGCGATGAGCGAGCTGGGCCTGAAGAACACCTCCAAGTACAAGAAGTCGGCGCGTACCGTCGGTGATGTACTCGGTAAATATCATCCCCATGGTGACTCGGCCTGTTACGAGGCCATGGTGCTGATGGCGCAGCCCTTCAGCTACCGTTATCCGCTGGTGGACGGGCAGGGCAACTGGGGGTCCACCGATGATCCCAAGTCGTTTGCGGCCATGCGTTACACCGAGTCCCGTCTGGCGCCCTATGCGGAAGTGCTGCTGGCGGAGCTGGGGCAGGGCACGGTTGAGTGGGTGCCGAACTTCGATGGCACCATGGATGAACCCAAGCTGCTGCCCTCGCGCCTGCCCAACGTGCTGCTTAACGGCACCACCGGTATTGCCGTGGGCATGAGCACGGATATTCCGCCGCATAACCTGCGCGAAGTCGCCAGTGCCTGCATTCATTTGCTGAAAGATCCCGGTGCCTCACTGGATGATCTGATGGAGCATATTCAGGGGCCGGATTACCCGACCCAGGCCGAGATCATTACCCCGCGCAATGACATCATCCGCATGTATGCGGAAGGCAAGGGGTCGGTCAAGCAGCGTGCCATCTGGGAGCGAGAAGAAAACGATATCGTCATCACGGCGCTGCCGTTCCAGGTGTCCGGCGCCAAGGTGCTGGAACAGATCGCCGATCAGATGAACAAGAAAAAGCTGCCCATGGTCAGCGATCTGCGTGACGAGTCGGATCACGAGAACCCGACGCGGCTTATCATTACGCCACGCTCGAATCGCGTGGACGTGGATCAGTTGATGGGGCATCTGTTTGCCACCACCGATCTGGAAAAGAACTACCGCATTAACCTCAACATGATCGGCATTGATGGCCGGCCACGGGTCAAATCGCTGGACACCATTCTCAACGAATGGCTGCAGTTCCGCATGATCACTGTGCGGCGGCGCTTGCAGCATCGCCTGGACAAGGTGCTGGAGCGACTGCATATCCTGGAAGGCTTGCTGATTGCATTCCTGAATATCGATGAAGTGATCCGCATTATTCGTTATGAGGACGAACCCAAACCGGTATTGATGGAACGGTTCGGGCTGAGCGATGTGCAGGCTGAAGCCATCCTGGATCTGAAGCTGCGCCACCTGGCGAAGCTCGAGGAAATGAAGATTCGCGGCGAACAGGATGAGCTGCAGAAAGAGCGCGAAGGCCTTGAGGCAACGCTGGGCTCGATGACCAAAATGAAGAATCTGGTGGCCCGCGAGCTGAAGCAGGACGCTGAAAAATATGGCGACGACCGTCGCTCGCCGTTGGTCACACGGGCGGAATCCCGTGCGCTGGACGAGACCGAGCTGGTCTCGGCTGATCCGGTCACGGTGGTGCTGTCCGAAAAAGGCTGGGTGCGAGCCGCCAAGGGCCATGACGTGGATGCCCTGAGCCTGAGTTACAAGACCGGCGATGGTTTTCTGTCAGCGACCCGGGGCAAGTCGAATCAGCCGGTGTGCTTTATCGACAGCACCGGGCGCAGTTATTCCCTGCTGGCGCATACACTGCCTTCGGCGAGAGGGCAGGGTGAGCCATTGTCCGGCCGGCTGAGTCCGCCCAGTGGTGCGCATTTTGTGGCGGCACTCATGGGGCCGGATCGGGATGCCTGGTTGCTGGCCAGTGATGCGGGCTACGGCTTCATAGCGCGCATGGGCGATCTGCAAGCCAATAAAAAGGCGGGCAAGACCGTACTGAGCGTGCCGAAAGGGAGCCTGGTGCTGCCACCGCAGCCGGTGGTGGATGTCGAGCAGGATATGGTCGCGGTGTTGTCCAACGAAGGCCGCTTGCTGATATTCCCGCTCAAGGAACTGCCGGAAATGCCGCGCGGCAAGGGCAACAAGATGATGTCGATTCCGTCCGCCAGAGTGCAGGATCGGGTGGAGTTTGTCGTCGGCATGCAGGTGCTGTCAGCGAAAGACACGCTGCTGATTTATGCGGGCAAGCGTCACATCGGTCTGAAGGCCTCAGACCTTGAGCACTATTACGGTGAGCGCGGTCGCCGCGGTGCGAAACTGCCCCGCGGCTTCCAGAACGTTGATCGTATGGACGTCGAACGCAAACAACCCTGAGGTGTTTGCGTTCGACACATGTCGCCGGGTATGTGTGTCGCCCGGTACGTGTTGCCTAGAAACGATAGCTCAGTTGCGCAGAGATGCCATGGGCTGTCGTTTCATAGTCCGCACTGTAGGCCGGACGCAGGCCTGCGCCGCTGCTGTCTTGCTGATCCACCGGCGCCTCACTTTCCCACAGATAGGCGTAGGCCATGTCCACGGTAAGCGCTGGCGAAGGTGACCAGCCGGCCCCGATGGAGATCGCCTTGCGGTGACCATAGGGCACCCGCACGCTGCGGTTTTCTGCAGAAACGGGGGACTCATCCAGGGCCATGCCGCCGCGCAATACCCACTGCGGGCTGAACTGGTAGGAAGCACCGGCGGACACGCCCAGCACGTCACGGAAGCCGATTTCTTCGGTGGTGACGGCGAGCGCACCCTGAGCACCATCATTCTCCACATCAATGCGCTGCAACCGGCTCCAGCGAGTCCAGACGGCGCCGCCGTGCAGTGTCCAGCGTTCGTCCAGTTCATGGGTCAGTGATGCGGATACCGATTCCGGTGTTGTGAAATCCAGTGATGCGTCATAGCGACCATTGACCAGGCCCAGTGCGGCACCGTTGGGGTCCATGCCGCTGAGTGTGGTGGTGCCTTCCAGTGTGTAATCCACTTTTGAATAATAGGTCACGCCGAGAGTCGTACTGTCGGTGATACGCCCCATGACGCCCAGATTGTAACCGACGGCATAGTCATCACCGGTGCTCTTCAGTTCGGCATCGCCGGTGCCGCCAAACGGCGCGTTGGACAGGCTGTTGCGCAAGGTGCCGTCGATGCGATTGAGCGTGACGCCGGCGCCGATGGAGAGACGATCGTCAATGCGATAGCTGACCGTCGGCTGCACAGTAATTACTCGCACGTCGGTCTCCAGCGCCTGATAGCGCCCCTGAAAGGTATCTTCGTAATCTGCGGCACCGCCGAACGGCACATAGGCACCAATCCCGACATGCCAGCGCTCATCAACAGGTGTGACGTAGTAGCCGAAGGGGATCAGGGTGGTGGACACCATATTCCCTTCGTTGGTGCCGGGCGCATCGCCTTGTGCATTATTGATATCAATGTTTGGTGCGATAAGGGCGAGACCACCACTGACCTCGGCGCGTTGCAGGCGCGACATGCCCGCCGGATTGCCATAAAGCGTGCTGGCATCCAGTGCCGAGGACGCGCGGCCGGCATAGGCAGTACCCATACCGCTGGCGCTTTGCTCGTTGAGGGATAGCCCGGCGGCCAGGCTATGGCCGCTGAGTAATAGCAGGCTGCCGGACAGGGCAGTCAGGGGGAATGCATAAAATCTGGACATGGAAACTCTCCCAGCGCCTGCGCAGCATCGCAGGCACACAACTCAGGTTTTTTTGTCACGACATCGCGATATACCGCGAAAAGAAGTTGCCGATATGTTGTGCAGAATGAGGGTCAAAAGCCGCTGCACGATAAGTTCTGAACGGTGCTGCAGAAAACGCCGCAGCTAACCGGGTGTTGTAGCAGAACGCTGCAGTCTTCCCTGACCGCTGAGTTGTTCGACGCATCAAGACCTGCGTGTTTCATAGTGTAACTGACTTGATCCGTGACCGAGCAGTATTCGCGGCTGCAATGTAAAAGTTTGTTGTTTTGAGGTGGGCGGGCGTCACGCGGATCAGGCAAACAGGGCGACTTCGCTGCCGCTGAGAAAACGCCAGGCGCCGGCCTCCAGGGACGGGTCCAGGCTGAGCGCGCCGATGGCCTCCCGGTGCAGTGCCGTGACCCGATTGCCGGTGGCGGCGAGCATGCGCTTGACCTGATGATAGCGGCCTTCGCTGATGGTCAGCAGCAGCTCGGCATCCGCGAGCTGTTCGACCTCTGCCGGGCGTGTCGGGGTGGGGCTGTCATGCAGCAGAACGCCCGCGCGAAGTTGTTGCACTGCGGCGGCCGTCAGGGGCAGGGCCGTGGTAACGCGATAGCGCTTCGGGCAATGCGTGTTGGGTGAGGTGATGCGGTGCGACCATTGGCCGTCCGTGGTCAGCAGCACCAGGCCGGTGGTGTCGAGATCCAGCCGCCCGGCACTGTGCAGGTCACGGCGTTGATCACCGGGCAGCAGGTCCAGCACGGTGCGATGCCCGGGGTCCTCTGTGGAGCAGACCACGCCGTGGGGCTTGTGCAGCATCAGGTAACGGTGACCGGGCAAGGTCAGCGGCGTGCCGTCCAGCTGCACCTGTTCGCCGTCGAGCTGCAGACGCGCCGTGGGACGGGCCACGCCGCTGACGCTGACAGCGCCACTGGCGATCAGTCGTTTCGCCTGGCTGCGGGTCAGGCCGGTGGCATGGGCAATGAAATAGTCGAGTCTCATGGTGGGCAAGTGTACCCCAACAGGCGCACCGCAAGATGCTGACCAGGAGTCTGTTCCGACGGTCACCTGTGGTCATTGTGGGGCCATCGGGGGCGGATTAGGCTGGTGCCTTCACAAGACGGAGAAACATCATGGCCATTGCCTATATTGTTGACGCGGTGCGCACCGCTGGTGGGCGCCGTAACGGACGCCTGAGTCGCAAGCATCCTGCCGACCTCGGCGGTATCGTGATCGATGCCCTGCTGGACCGTACCGGTGTACCGCCTGCGCAGGTGGACGACGTCATCTATGGCTGTGTCAGCCAGATCGGGCCGCAGACCTTCAATATCGCCCGGACCTCCATTCTCAGTTCGAAGCTGCCGGAGTCCGTCCCCGGTGTGGCGATTGACCGCCAGTGCGGTTCTTCCCAGCAGGCGATTCATTTTGCGGCGCAAGCCGTCCTGTCAGGGACTCAGGATCTGGTCATCGCAGGCGGTGTGGAATCCATGAGCCAGGTGCCTATTGGCGCGCCGCTGACGGTAGCCAAGGAGCTCGGTAATCCTTTCTCTGGCGAGATCGGCAAGCGCTACCCCGGCGAGACATTCAGTCAGTTCGTGGGCGCCGAGCGTATGGCGGCCAAATATGGCGTCACCCGCGAAGAGCTGGCGAAGTTTTCCTACGCCAGCCATGTCAACGCTGCCGCCGCCACCAAAGCCGGCAAGTTCAAGGACGAGATCGTGTCCATCACCGTGGATATCGACGGTGAGTCCGTGGTGCACGACACCGATGAGGGGATTCGCTGGGAACCGGATTACGAAGCGATGCTGAATCTGGATCCGCTGCAGCCGGGCGGCGTGATTTCAGCGGCGTTTGCCAGCCAGATCTGCGACGGCGCGTCGGCCGTGCTGATCGCCAGCGAGGCAGCAGTGAAGGCCCATGGCCTCAAGCCCCTGGCGAAGATTCATACCATGGCCGTGGTGGGCAGCGACCCGACCATGGTACTGGAAGGCCCGATCCCGGCCACCGAAAAAGTCCTGAAGCAGGCTGGCATGACCATCGACCAGATTGATCTGTATGAGGTCAACGAAGCCTTTGGCTCTGTGCCGCTGGCCTGGGCCAAAGCCGTGGGCGCAGATCTGGACAAGCTCAACGTCAACGGCGGCGCCCAGGCGCTGGGGCATCCGCTGGGCGCCACCGGGACCAAGCTGATGGGCACCCTGATCTATGAGCTGCGTCGCCGTGGCGGCAAATATGGCCTTCTGGCCATTTGCGAGGGGCTCGGTACGGCCAATGCCACCATTATCGAGCTGGTATAAAGTCCGCTGATTGCGCTTGCCACAGGATATCGATCATGACTGCTTCCCAGCCCCAGCTCGCCGCTGCGTTCCCTCTGCGCAGCGGCACCGTCACCACGCCGCAGGGTATCGAGCTCTGCTACGACGAGCGTGGCCCGGAGGACGGCACGCCGCTGCTGTTCATCATGGGGCTGTCGGCACAGATGGTATTCTGGCCCGCGCCGCTGCTGGATGATCTGGCCGCGCGCGGGTTTCGTGTGATCCGTTTCGATAACCGTGATGTGGGCCTGTCGACAAAGCTGCGCGGTGCCATCCGGCATTCACCTGCAGCAGCCATCGCCCGCGCCACCCTCGGCCTCAAGGTACATGCCCCTTACACACTGCACGATATGGTGGAAGATACCTGCGCCCTGCTGGATGCACTGGAGATCGAGAGAGCCCATCTGATCGGCGTGTCCATGGGCGGGATGATCAGCCAGCTGATGGCCGCAACCCGATCGCATCGTGTGTCGAGCCTGACCTCGATCATGTCCGGGACCAACAGCCGCTGGCTGCCACCACCGAAACCGGCAGCCCTGAAAACCCTGGTCGCCCCGCGCGTGCGCATCGAGAATCGCGAGCAGTACATCGCCTTTGGCCATGACATGATGAAAAAGATCGGCGGCACGCTGGATCCGGGCGCGACGCTGGTCGAGCAGATGTTCGGTGAGAGCTGGGAGCGAGGGCTTTACCCGCGCGGCATTCGTCAGCAGTTCTTCGCCGTGCTCGCCACGGGAGATCTGACACCCCACGTCAAGAAAATCCGCTGCCCGGCCACCATCATCCACGGTGCCGAGGACCCGCTGATCCGCCCCGCAGGCGGCAAGGCTTCAGCAAAGCATATTCCGGGTGCCCGCCTGCACATGATCCCGGGCATGGGCCACGACCTGCCGGAAAGCGTCCTGCCGCAGATCGCCGATCTGATCGAAGAGACAGCCGGCCGCGCTCCCGCCTGATCGCTTACTCAAGCCGGGGCGGCTGTCCATAGCGGCGCCGCTCTGCTATCCACTCTGTTTGCGTCTGGGCTGCTCGTTCGCCCTCCATCGCCCCCAGTATCTCGAAGTAATCCTGACGGAAGCGTCCTGCCATCACGGTGTCGCGAGGGTTGATGCGCACCGCATAGACCGTCTGCACATTCTGGTGATCGAACGCACGCCACTGCTGTTCATCCTTGAGCAGGCTGTAACGATGCCCTTCCAGCGCAGTGATCAACCGCTCGCTGTCGAAACTCCGGGCTCGCTCTGCCGCGTCACGCCACTGGTACACGATGCTGTAGGCCGACGCCGCTGAGGTGGACGGGTAGGTCTCGTAACGTTCAGCAAAGTCATTCACGAAGGCCTGGCCCCGTGGATAGTCGTAATGAAACGGCACATTCCAGGTCCAGGGTGCGGCGCCGAGCACGCCGGCCATGATGCCGGGGCCGGCCTGTTCCACCATGCTCAGGGTCAGGTTCGGCACCACGATCTGCATGCGCCGGGTCAATCCCATCTCGTAAGCCAGCCGCATGGCGGTCACCATCTGGTTGCCGAACAGCACCATGACCAGCACCTCGGCATCACTCTCGGCGGCCTCGGCCAGGGCGGCCTGAAGCTGCCGGTAGCGGCCGCCGGGGAAGGGCACCATGGTGCGCCCGTGGTCTGCCTCATCCTCGGTGTCGGTGAAATGGCGCATGGAGGCTTCCGTGGTATGGCCCCAGGTGTAGTCGGCGGTGATGTAGAAATAGCGCTGGTCGGCAAAGTGTTCGCGCAGGTGCTGGCCGAGCACCCGCGACGACATCCAGGCGTTGTAGCATTCGCGGAACATGTAGCGGTGGCCGTCTTTCCCGGTGGTGTCATTGGAATAGGTGAGGGTGCCGAAGTACAGCAGGCCGCGCTCACGGGCCCGCTGCCCGGCCGCGACGGCGACGGCACTGGACGAGCCGCCGAACAACATGCGCGCGCCCTGGTCGGCGAGCCGGTCCTCATTCTCGGCGGCCTGCGCCGGACGTGACGCGGTATCCGCCTCCAGCAGGGTAACGGGGCGCCCGAGCACGCCGCCGGCGGCATTGATCTCCTCAATCGCCATCAGCGCACCGCGCATCTGCATCAGGCCTTCTTCGCTGTATTCGCCGCTGCGCGGATAGTTGATGCCGATGGCCACCGGTTGCGCCGCGCTGGCAACCAGTGAAAGGAGCAAGGTCAGGCTGGCAAGCAGCGCTGCCAGACCATGGCGGGCGTGGTACATGAGAGATCCCCCTGTTCTTCTTGTGTCGTGCTCAAGTTGTGTCCGTGCTCAACAAGTACCACGCGAGTTTGTGGCGCCAGTATTAGTCATTGGTAGGGGGCGGATCAGAGCAAGCAGGGGATGTCAGGCGATGTCGCCGGGAAAGGCCAGTACGTCGCGGATGCTGTTGGCGCCCAGCTGGCACATCAATAACCGGTCCAGCCCCAGCGCGACGCCGGCGCAGTCCGGCAGGCCTGCGGTCAGGGCGCCGAGGAGTCGGGGGTCGCCGGTCATGCCTGGCAGGCCCAGGGCGCTGCGGCGTGTCTGGTCGGTCTGAAAACGTTGCGCCTGTTCGGTGGCATCGGTCAGTTCGTGGTAGCCGTTGGCCAGCTCCATGACACCAGAATAGATTTCAAAGCGTTCGGCCACCGTCTCGCCATCCGCATCCTGGCTGGTGCGTGCCAGCGCAGCGGCCCAGCCGGGATAGTGGCTGATCACGGTCAGGGTGTTCGCAGGCAGTGCTGCTTCCACGCGGGTAGCCATCAGGTAGTCCACCAGCGCGGCTCTATCCAGGTCGGCGGGCAAGATGTCGTCACTGGCCTGATATAACTCGGCGAGCGATGCTCGCAGGGGATCAAGACCGGTGACAGTGCGGAACAGGTCGCGAAAGCGGTGTTGTTGCACTGGCATTCGGGCTGGCGGTTGTACCAGCTGTTGAGTCAGCAAAGCCACCGTTTCGTCAATCAGCGCCTGCAGGCTGAAGCCGGGACGATACCACTCCAGCAGGGTGAACTCCGGGTTGTGGCGCTGCCCGGTTTCGCCATCACGGAATGCGTGGCTGATCTGGTAAATCGGGCCACTGCCCGCTGCCAGCAGCCGTTTCATGTGGTATTCCGGCGAGGATTGCAGATGGCCATGACCGGGCACAGCAATGCAGGGAATATGCGGGTCGGTCACGCCGTGGGCGGCGAGGACCGGGGTGCTGACTTCCATGACGTCGCGGGCGGCGAAGAAGTCGCGGATCGCTGCATACAACAACGCCCGAGCCTTGAGGGCCCGGGCGTCGCAAGTGGGTTGCCAGCTGTTGTCAGCCATCAGCCCTTGACGCGGTTGACGTATTCGCCGGTGCGGGTATCAACCTTGATGATTTCACCGGTCTGCACAAACAAGGGCACGCGCACGGTGGCGCCGGTGCTCAGCTTGGCCGGCTTGCCGCCGGTGCCAGCGGTGTCGCCCTTGAGGCCGGGGTCGGTTTCAACGATTTCCAGCTCGACGAAGTTCGGTGGGCTGACGGCCAGGGGGGCGCCGTTATAAAGGGTGATGGTGCAGACGTCTTCTTCTTTCAGCCACTGGATGGCATCGCGTACTGCGGATTCGTCTGCGGGCAGTTGCTCGAAGGATTCCGGGTTCATGAAATGCCAGAACTCGCCGTCGGTGTAGAGATACTGCATCTCGACGTCCATGACGTCAGCACCTTCCAGGCTCTCACCGGACTTGAAGGTGCGCTCCCAGATCTTGCCGGAACGCAGGTTGCGCAGACGCACGCGGTTGAAGGCCTGGCCCTTGCCGGGCTTGACGAATTCGTTCTCGACGATGGCGCAGGGATCGCCGTCCAGCATTACTTTCAGGCCGGACTTGAATTCGTTGGTAGAATAGCTCGCCATGGTTACACCCACACTGAAACGCGATTAAGGGCGGCAATGATAACGCAGCAAGCTCACAGTTGGCAGACCCTGCAGCCGGGCAAGGCGCCTGGCCCGGGAGAATCCGTATGACCCGGCCCGGGCCGCAGGGCGGCGACGCGCGTATTCCGGTGCGGCAGGTGGCTCAGAAGGTGGACTGGCAGCAGGCGCAGGCGGATGTGATCACCGATCCGGGCGAGCTGCTGGCACTGTTGCGGCTGGATGCGGCGGATCTGCCCGCAGCATTACGTGCGGCGGCAGATTTCCCGCTGCGCGTGCCGCGTGCCTATGCGGCGCGCATGCAGGCCGGTGATGCCCATGACCCCTTGTTGCGACAGGTGTTGACCAGCCCGGAAGAACTGGCTCCCACGCCTGGCTATGACACAGATCCGCTGGCGGAGGCCGATCACACGCCGGTGCCGGGCATCCTGCACAAATACCATGGCCGGGTGCTGCTGGTGGTGACCGGCGCGTGTGCCGTGCATTGCCGCTATTGTTTCCGGCGCCACTTCCCCTATCAGTCCCATCTGCCGACGGCTGCCCGTCTGGACGAGGCGCTGGCGTGGTTGGCCGGGCATACAGATATAGAAGAAGTGATCCTGAGTGGCGGCGACCCCTTGAGCCTGTCTGACCGGCGGCTGCTGGATCTGCTGGCCAGGCTGGCTGCGATCCCGCATCTGCGTCGGCTGCGTATTCATAGCCGCTTGCCGGTGGTCATTCCTGGCCGCATGACGCCGACACTGGTCTCTGCACTGGGCGATGCACGCTGGGATAGCGTGCTGGTGCTGCATGCCAACCATGCACAGGAGTTGACTGCGAGCCTGGCGGCGGAAGTGCGGGCGCTGCAGCAGCAGGGTGTCACGGTGTTGAATCAGGCGGTGCTGCTGCGAGGCGTCAATGACAGCCTGGTTGCTCAGGAAGCCCTGAGTCAGGCGTTGTTCCGGCACGGCATCCTGCCTTATTACCTGCATCAACTGGACCGGGTGGCTGGGGCCGCGCATTTTTCGGTGCCTGATGATCAGGCCCGGTCGCTGCATCAGGCGCTACGCCACCGATTGCCGGGTTATCTGGTGCCGCGTCTGGTCCGGGAAGTGGCTGGCGACTTGTCGAAAACTCCCTTGTGATGGGAAGGGTGACGGTGAGGGTGACGGTGAACAGCTGATTCATTTCCGGCGTGGCGAGGGCGACCTGGTACGGCGGTCACATTATGACCATTTCGTTTACAAAACATACACAACTGCCGTACAGTCAAAGACGTAGTCCGCAAAAACGAAAAAATATAACAACATGAACATACTCACGATCGAGTATCTGCAAACCGGGGTTTGGCATGGCTTCTGACGCACAACAGATCCGTCTGAAACTGCCGGATCAGGATCTCCGCACCCTGTCTCTCGGGCATGCGCAGCCGCGCAAATTGCAGACGTGGGTCGAGCAGTTGCCGCTGATGAATATGGGCGAGACGTCACGTCAGCTTTATCAGTTCATTCAGGAACTCAATCGGTTGCAAATCGACACGCGCACACGCTTCCAGTTGCTGGAAATCGTGCGCCCGGTCATTCTTCATGTCAGCGACAGTCTGGGAAAACACTACCTGCGCCAGTCCCTGGTGCTGCCGGACAAGGCGCGACGCGTTGCCGGTCTGGCCCAGGCATTGCAGGGACACCTGGCCAGCGGCTACAAGCTGGTTGCGGCGCGCGGCATTCGCAAGGTGAGTGACAAAGAGGTGCGCCAGGCCATTGCCACGGCACTGCACCGTGCATTTACCGCGCTGGGCAACACTCTGCTGCGCTGTTATCAGTTGTACTTTCCGACACCGCGTAATGTCTGGCTGGAGCTCCATCAGCTTTATCTGCTGGCGGAAGCCAACGGGCTGGTGGATATACGTGTCCGCGAACAGCCGGGGCAGGGCGAGGAAGAAACCAGCGTCGGGCAGGCCTATATCCGGACCTTGCTGCTGGCCACCGCCAAGCCGAATCAGTTGCGTCAGCAAGAATTGGCGATTGTCTCAGAGCTGGCCCGTGAGGCGGCGTCCCTGGTCACGGTGCGCAGTGCCGCCGGTGAGGATGATCTGTTCGTCTTCGATCTGGAAGTGGATCGCCCGCCAACCTATCGCACCCATGCATCTCTGGCGCGTGGCAGCTGCCGCTTCATCGACGCCCGGCCGCTGGTAGAAAATCTTGCGGCACGGCAGCCAGGTCATAATGGAGAGGGGCTGGCGTTGCCGCGCGGTACCAGCGAAGCGCTGTTGATGCATCTGCAACTGGCCTGGGGTGCGTTGACTGAGCGTGCGTTTTCCCGCATCAGCCAGCGCTTGCCACTGGATATCTGTTTCGGTCTGGGTGCACTGCATTATTTTTCTTCCGATGGTGCCGATTTTGCCAGCCAGATTGGCGCGGCGCGCTTGCGGGTGCTGGACGGTGATGGCGACAGTCCGTTTGCGGGGCAGGTGCGTCGTTCAGCGTCGGCGGGTATGCAGCCCTCCCTGCGCGAAGAGGATGTCTGGAGCCGGTCCGTTGATGGCGGCGGGCGACGCATGGCCGATGATTCCGAAGGTGTGGAAAGTATCGATATTTCTGGCATTACCGCCGCGGTTCAGGCACGTCAGGCCAGCGATACCCCGGTCCAGCAGTTCGAGAGCTATCGCTGTGAGACCGTGAATGTCAGCCCTGGTGGTTACTGCCTGGCCTGGCAAGGCGAGACGCCCTCTCAGTTGCGTACGGGCGAGTTGGTGGGCGTACGGGAACAGGATCATCACGAGTGGACGGTCGGCGTGGTGCGTTGGGTCAAGCAGCTGACGCATCAGGGTGCGGAATTCGGCATCGAGTTGTTGGCACCGCGCGCCTTGCCTGCTGCGGCCCGCGCGTTGAAGAAAACCGGCGATCCGTCAGAATTCATGCGCGTGCTGTTGTTGCCGGAGCTGCATGCCATTGCCCAGGAGGCCACATTGCTGGTGCCGGCGGTGGGGTTCCAGAGCAGCAGTCGGGTGGAGCTGGTGCGCCAGGGGGTGACTGAGCGTGTGCAGCTGGCTCGGCGTGTCAGCGGCAGTGCCAGTTTCAGTCAGTTCGAGTTCCGGGGGCAAAGCGTGCCACAAGGTGGCACCGGCAAGAGCGGTAGTGGCGACGATGAGTTTCGCTCCATCTGGTCTTCACTGTGAGCATTCACAGCAAGACATGTGATGTGTGTCACAATTACGGTGTGACCATAAAGTAGTACGGGCGCCCCGCTTGATTCCGCTCCGGTAGCGGGCAAAATGACCGCTGCCAATAACACCCCCGGTGTGGCAAACCGCTTTGAGATCCCGCATGACATATACTCTGGACACTATCCGGCTGTTGATTGCCCATGATTCACAGGACGATGCCGAACAGCTGATGAATGCCATGCGTAACGCAGGCAGGGCGACGCGAGCGGAGCTGGTGCTGGGTGAAGATGACTTGCTGCGGGCGCTCAAATCCGGCAGCTGGGAGCTGCTGCTGTGCCGCCCTGCGTTCGGGGGTTGCACCCTGGAGCAGGCAATGGCGCACATGCAGCGCCTGGGCAAGGCGGTGCCGACCATCGGCCTGGTGGATAACTTCGACGAACAGACCCTGCTTGAATCCATGAAGGCGGGCGCGCGCGCCATTGCGCCAGCGGGCAATCGTGAGCTGATCATGCTGTTGGTGGATCAGCAGCTTCAGCATCTGCAGTTGCGCAAGGAGCGTCAGCAGATTGACCTCGCATTGCGTGACGCGGAAAAACGTCTTGCGGTGCTGATGGACCAGAGTCGCGACGCCATTGCCTACGTTGTGGATGGCATGCACATCCACGCCAACGATACCTACCTCGACATGTTCGGCTATGCCAGCTCGGATGATCTGGCCGGTGTGCCGATCATGGACATGGTGTCGGCGGCCGACCATGAAAAACTCAAGAAGCTCCTGCGCAGCCGTGCTCAGGACGAGAGCCAGACCAACGAACTCGAATGCCGCGGGGTGACCACCGGCGCGGATGAGTTTGATGCGACGTTTGTTTTCTCTCCCTCGACCTATGACGGGGAAGCCTGTACCCAGATCGTGATCCGCAGTGCGGCGGTGGACGAATCTGTGCTGCAGGAAAAACTGGATGAAATGAGCCGCACGGATCAGGTCACCGGCCTCAATAACCGTGGCTGGTTCATGGAGCAGCTGGATGCGGCGCTGGGTTCAGCGGTAAAGAACGGTCAGATGAGTGCCGTGCTGTATCTGCGCGTGGATCATTTTGAGCAGCACCAGAGCGCTGTGGGCATAGAGGGCGCCGACGAAGCCCTCCGCCATGTGGCTGACGCACTTCGGGAAGCCCTGGGGGAGTCGTTACCCATGGCCCGCGTTGGCGATGAAGATTTCGCCTTGCTGTTGCCGGTGGGCGAGCGCAACGACGCGGCCGGACAGGCAGAGGTGCTGCGTGCTGCGATCGAGACACTGATGCCGCCGGTGCAAGGGCGCACCCTGCACATGACCGCCAGTGTCGGTGTGGCCTTCGTGCAGGAAGACAGCCGTAATGGCCAGGCGGTGATTACCAAAGCACTGGATTGCTGCAACAAGGCACAGAAAAAGAACGATCAGCAGGGTAACAGTGTGCATGTGCACGACCCCATGGATGATGTGGCCGCGGGCTCATCGGAAGCCATCGCACTGTCCATTCGTCAGGCGCTGGAACAGGGCAGCTTCCGGTTGCTTTACCAGCCAATGATGAACATGTCCGATGAAGGTGATCACCTGTTCGAAGTGTTCGTGCATCTGCCCCAGAAAAATGGCGACGATCTGACACCGGATGCATTCATGCCGGTGGCGGCGGAACATGGCCTGGCCGGCAAGATCGACCGCTGGGTAACGCTGCATGCAATGCGTGCTGCGGCAGAGCTGAAAACACGGGTCAAGCTGATGATCAACCTCAGCGGCCATTCATTGCAGGAGCCGGATCTGGCGCCCTGGATTGGTAAAGCCATCAAGGCGGCGAAGTTCGACGGTAGCCGGCTGTTCTTCCAGCTCACCGAAGCTGATGCCAACAGCTTCCTCAAGCAGGCCCAGACGTTTGTCGAGCAGATATCGGTGCTGGGCTGCCGCATGTCCATCAGTCGCTTTGCCGGTGGGATCAATCCGTTCAAGCTGTTCGAGCACATCCCGGCGGCGATGGTGAAATTCGACGGCAGCTTTACCCAGGAGCTGGGCAAGCCGGAGAGCAAACAGAAGTTTGCCGACCTGATCAACACGGCGGCGGGGCAGGGCAAGCTGGTGATTGTCGGGTTTGTGGAATCCGCACAACAGATGCAGGTGCTGTGGACGATGAATGGCATCCACTATCTGCAGGGGTATTACCTGCAGGCGCCGGGGGCGAGCCTGCAGGTCAGTCAGGAAGAGTAATGTCCGAAAGCAATGCTTAGCGGCGGTAGCCCGCCGCCAGCAGCTCTGCCTGATCCCGGTCACGCACGCCAATGAGATACAGAATGCCGTCCAGTCCGAGGGTGGAAATGGACTGCTCGGCGGTTTCTTTCACCATCGGCTTGGCGCGGAACGCAATGCCCAGCCCGGCAATGCCCAGCATCGGCAGATCATTGGCGCCGTCGCCCACGGCAATGACCTGTTCGAGGCTGATTCCCTCGCGGCGCGCAATCTCCTGCAGTAACTCGGCCTTGCGCTGACCGTTGACGATGGAGCCCACCACGCGCCCGGTGACGCGGCCGTTCTCGATTTCCAGCTGATTGGCATGCACATGATCAATGCCCAGCTTCTGCTGCAGATATTCGCCAAACCAGGTAAAGCCACCGCTGAGAATCGCTGTGCGATAGCCCAGCGCCTTGAGGGTCCCGATCAGTCGCTCGGCGCCTTCGGTGAGGCGAATGCGCTGCTGGACCTGTTGCAGCGCGTTGGCATCCAGCCCCTTCAATAGCGCCACCCGTTCGCGAAAGCTCTGATCAAAATCCAGCTCGCCGCGCATGGCGCGTTCAGTGATGGCAGCAACTTGCTCGCCGACACCGGCCTCCCGGGCCAGTTCGTCGATCACTTCGGATTCGATCAGGGTGGAGTCCATGTCGAACACCACCAGGCGCCGGTTGCGGCGGAAAGCGCTGTCTTTCTGAAATGCGATATCCATGTTGCGCTGATTGGCGATCTGCAGAAACGCGGCGCGCATGGCTTCCGGGTTATTCGGCTTGCCGCGCACGGATATTTCGATACAGGCACGCGCATCGTCGTCCGAGGCTTCACCTTCGAGATGCACACGGCCCGAGAGCCGGTTGATGCTGTCGATATTCAGCGCATTGTCCGCCACCACCGCTGTCACATCACCCAACTGCCCGGCAGTGATCTTGCGCGCCAGCATGGTGATGATATAGCGGTCCTTGCCCTGTCCGGCGACCCAGTCTTCGTAGCGATCATGGTCGATGGGCAGGAAGCGCACTGATACCTTGAGCTTGTGCGCTTCGAACAGCAGGTCCTTGAGCATTGGCGAGGATTCCGCTGTCGGCGGCACCTCCACCAGCATGCCCAGCGACAGTGTGTCGTGAATCACCGCCTGGCCGATGTCGAGAATGTTCAGGTTGTACTGGGCGAGAATACGGGTAAAGGCAGCGGTCAGGCCGGGCCTGTCCCCCCCGGACACCTGGATCAGAATGATATCGCGCAAAGGGCTTTTCCTTAGAGATTGATCAGCGAGGGTATTGTGAGTGATTTGTCCGGGGATGGCGAGCCAACGGATGCCGCTGGCCGGGGGCTGCACTATACTGCGCCCACGGAATGCAAGCAGGATGATGACATGACTTCAGGCTGGACGCGCTGGCGGGCGCAACTGGACAGCGAACGGCCCTTGCTGCGGGAGCTGGCGCTGCTGCTGGTCGTGTGCCTGGTGGTGGGGGTTTATTTCCTGCATCAGCTGGAGGCGCGTCTGGCTCACAGCAATGAGGTGCATCTGGCTGCCCTGGCGGATCAGGTGGCGCAGAGTGCCGGCGACTATATTGCGGCGGGTAACCTGGTCAGCCTGAACGTGATTGCCCGGCATACCGGCTCGCTGGCGCCGGTGGCGCGCGTGCAACTGGAAGATGCCGGCGGGCGGGTGCTGGCCAGTAGCGGGCCGAGCATGAACAGTGCGTCAGTGGCGCGGGTCGTGACAGGGGACGGGCAGGAGATCGTCGGCACGGTGCGGTTATGGCCGGCGCCTATGGCGACGGTTCGCCAACAGGCAGAAGCCGGCTTTGTCCTGCTGGTGCTGGTGTTGCTGGCCCTGCGTGTCGCCGGGGTGCTGCTGATGCGGCGCTGGCGAGGCGAGCCACTGTGGCAGGCGCCGGCGAGCATGCCAGCTGCGGATACATCGGGCAGCATGCTGCCGGGCGCGCATCAGGGCGTCCATCAGGACAGCCTGAATGGACAGGCCATCACGCGCGACGCATCAGCGCCCGAGGTGCCACCTGCTGCGGTGCTGTGCGTGTCGCTGGTCAATCATGCGCACCTTTCAGCGCGGTACACCCGCGAACGTCTCGACGCGATGCTGGCGCCCTACGATAGCCTGCTGACGACGGTCAGCACGCTGTACGGCGCACGGCTTGTGTCGCCGCTGGTGGAGGGCGGTGAGGTGGCGTTTGACTGCGCGGCGGATGCCTCGGCGGCGGAGGCCGCCTTCCACAGTGTCTGCGCCGGCATGTTGTTCCTGCGCGCGGCACGTCGGTGCAGCGAGCAGCGCAAGGCGGCGGGGGAACTGGCGCTGGAATTCAAGCTGCTGGTGTCCACAACGCCGGACCCGGCCCTTAATCGGGCCTGTTGCGAGGCGGGATTGCCCGGGCGGGTCCATGTGAGCGAGGCCGAGCTGGTGAAGCTTGAGCTGGACACGCGCTCACTGTACCGGCCTGAGCAGGCGCTGGTGATCAGTAGCGCCGATGACGTCATTCGTTTGCAGCCGCTGGAACAACTGGCCCAGCGTTATCAGAAACTGATCAACGATCAGGCTGCCCGCATCCTCGCGTCGGCTTCTGCTTCGGCACCGACCGCCGACGCGTAATGACAGGCGCTTAAGAGAGACCTCAGCGCAGGCTGCCGAGTTTCTCCCCCATGCGCACGGGGCTGTCTATACCCAGCCCCGGCTGCCACTGGCAGGCACCCTCCGGGAACAACATGATCACCGTGGAGCCGAGCAGAAACCGGCCCAGTTCATCGCCCCGATTCAGGGTGATCGGCGTGGTGCGATCGTAGCGCGTACGTGTGATCTGTTTGGGCAGTGGTGTCACCTGGCCGCTGAACACGGTTTCGATACCGGCCACGATCATGGCGCCGACCAGAATCACCGCCACCGGGCCCTGCTCCGTATCGAAAATGCACACCGCCCGCTCGTTGCGCGCAAACAGCCCGGGCACCTGACGTGTGGTGGCCTGGTTCACTGAAAACAGCTTGCCGGGCACATAGATCATTTCACGCAGGGTGCCGGTGACCGGCATATGCACACGGTGATAATCCCGGGGTGACAGGTAGACCGTGGCGAAATGCCCATTGATGAAATGGCTGGCCAGCTCGGCATCCCCGCCGAGCAGCTCAAAGGCGGAGTAGTGCTGGCCCTTGGCCTGCAGCACATCGCTGCCGCGCAGTTGGCCGATATGGCTGATGCCACCGTCCGCCGGGCAGAGAATGGCATCGTCATCCTGGCACAGCGGCCGTGCATCCGGTTTCAGTGCCCGGGTAAAGAAGGCGTTGAAACTCGGAAACAGATCGGGGTCTTCGATTTCCGCTTCGTCCAGCGTGATGCCGAAGCGCTTGCGAAACAGATTGATGAAGACCGTCTTGATCCAGGGTACTTCACTGCGTGCCAGCATGCCGACACAGCGGGACAGCAGATGCTGCGGCAGGATGTATTGCATCAGCACAAACAGTCGTTCGGGGAGAGAAGCCTTCACTAGCGTATTTCCTTTTCCGCAGGCGTATCCGGGTGGTTGCCCCACTCGGACCAGGAACCGGGATAACCCCGTATGTTGTCAAAACCGAGCACACGGCCTACCAGCCAGGCCAGGCTGGAGCGGTGGTGCGTCTGGCAATAGGCAATCACTTCCTTGTCGCCGGTGATGCCGAGGGCGGCCAGCTCGCTGCGCAATGTCTCCGGCTCGCGCAGTCGCAGGTTGCGGGACTTGTCCATGGCATCTGTCCATTCGAAATGCACCGCACCGGGAATATGCCCGCTTTTCGGTGCATAGGCGAGGGTGCCTTCGTACTCTTCCAGGGAGCGCGCGTCCCACAGCACCACGTCGGCATCAGCATGGCGCTTGAAGACATAGTCGATGTCGACGACAGGCTGCAGATTGATAGTGCCCATGCGGTATTGCGAGGGGGCCGGAGAGACAGGCTGGCTATCGGTGGGCAAGCCGGATGCCAGCCAGGCATGGATGCCGCCATTGAGATAGCTGTAACGGTGATGGCCGGCGATCTCCAGCAGCCACAGCAGCCGTGCCGCCCAACCGCCGCCCTCGTCGTCGCAGGCGACAACATGGGAATCCGGTGTCAGACCGATTTCGCTGAACAGGGCTTCCAGTTCGTCCGGTGGCGGAATCAGACCGCTGACCGGCGGCGCGCCATGTTGCAGGCGGCGGAAATCCAGATGAATGGCCCCGGGAATGTGGGCCTGCTGATAGATCTGCGCTTTGCTGAGATCCACGATCAGCAACCCGGCATCGCCAAGGTGTGCGTTGAGCTGTTCCGGTTCAAGCAGCAGCGGCATGTCGCTGGGCTGACGGGTCATGATGGGGTGTCCTGACAATCACGGGCGGGCCTCGATTCTACCGGAAGCCCGCCCGGATTGCAGGGTGTGTCAGCGCAGGCGATTACTCGCGCAGACGCTTGAGGCTGATCCGTTCGGCCTCGATCTGTGCCCGGGTGTAGGGCACCCGGTGCCAGTTGCCGTCCGCATAGGCCTGGGTGTAATCGGCATAGTGCGGGCTGGCGGGGTCGGTGGACTGGGACGGCGCCAGCAGCGTGTAAGCGCGCACCGGCTCACCGTCGGGGAAATCCACCACATGCATGTAGGTGTTGCGCAGCACGGTGAAGTAGCCTTCGCCGCCCTCACCACCGTAGTGCGGTATCTCGACACCGGCCTTGGGGTAATGGCGCAGATCGCCCAGTCGTGCGTCAAAGTCGGCGCCGCTGTCGGCAACATCGGCCACGGCCAGGGCAAAGGCGCTGTTCAGGGCGTCGATCACGTCGCTGTTGCCGGTGTTCAGGTCTGCCGGGGTGTCCACGGCGTTATCCGGATCAAACGGTGTGGCGAACAGACCACTGATGCCGCGAATGCGCTGCCAGAGAGCCGTCCAGACATGGGCGCCGCGGGCATCGGCGCTGCCGGTGTTGTCCCAGGCACTCAGCGCTGCGCAAGCCGCTGCTTCGTCACCGCTCGGGTCGCCATTGCCGCAGACCACGTTCAGCACGTCGTCCTTGAGCAGTTCGGCGCTCAGGTTGCGGCTGTTGATGACGATCTCGCGAATGCTTTCGCTGGTGGCCTTGTCGCCACTCAGGCCATCACTGCCGTCCAGCCTTTCTCGCGCCAGGATATGGCCCATGCGTGTACGCAGGCTTTGCTGGTAGTCCTCGCGACCGATGATATTGGCATAACCCGTCAGTGGTTCATCCGGGTTGCTGAGCCAGTAGCTGTCATTCATGTTGGCGACATAGTCATTGCGCAGCAGGTAGGGCAGGTTGTCCGGGCCGAAGGCGCCGGCCTGCGCCGAGTCTTCGTCGGTGAGCCAGTCGCAGTGTGCCCTTGAGCCGTCCAGCAACGGCAGGCCGGGCACCATCTGCAGCACGGCCGAGCTGAGCCCCGCCACCATACATTCGTCACGATGCGCATCCGGCACATTCGGTACCGCCGTGATGTCGGAGTAGAGCGCCCGGTCATCGTGACGCGACACGGCGGCGGTATTCACCCAGGGAATGGCGACATGGGTCTTGGCGATATCCAGGAACTCTTCCAGGGATGATGCCTGGCCCCATTCGAAGAAGTTGCGGAAAGTGCGGGTGTTTTCCAGGTTCACATCACGCAGGGTGAATGCCATATCGTTGTCGCCCCAATTCGGCAGGCCAAGCCCCGCCAGATTGATCATGGGGCCATAGTGGGAGCGATACAGGGTACGGCTCTCGGTGGCCAGGCTGTCATCCTCCTGCTTCACTTCAATGCTGATCTCCACGGCTTCGAGGTCGAGGACCTCACCGTCATGCATATACCGGGTTGCGTCATCCCCGGTCAGCATCAGGCCGTACAGTGTGAAGCGCCGGGCTGTAGAAACGGTATGCGCCCAGGCGATATCGTCATTGAAGCCCATCAGCACCATCGGCGTGCCCATGATGGTGGCACCGGAAATATCCAAGCTACCCGGCAGGGTCATCTGCACCTGATAGAAGCGGTCCGGACCGTCCAGATACCAGTGCGGGTTGGCGAAGTTCAGCGCGCTGCCCTCAGTGGCATCGGTGCCGAAGCTGTAGGTGTTGCTGCCGATGCCTGCTTTCTGGCCCACCGCAACGCGGTCGGCGTCCAGGGTGCTTTCGTGCAGGGGCAGGGACAGCCCCTCTGCGCCGTTGGCAGGCGGCGCGGCGGTGGCGATTTCGTTGACCCAGTTGGCGGAGCTGGCGGCCAGGTTCAGGGCCACCAGGCGACGCAGCACGTCCTGTTCGTCGATCTCGGCCAGCCACTCGGCATCACGGCAGCCCTGATGGCGACCGGCGTGCTCGCCACCCTGGACTTCCCGCGCATAACGGCTGAAGCCAGCAGCAAAACCACGGGACAGGTCGCGCAGATCGTCCGGCTGATCGTCACGATAGGTATTGACCACTTCATCGTTGACGACGAAGCGGAAGAAGTAATCCGCGTTGCGGTTGTTCGGTGTGCCGAAGGTGCTGCCGGATGACGCCGCCGCGTCGGGCCCGAAATAACGTGAGCGTTCCCCGCGGAAGGTCACATAGGCATCGGCCAGGGTGCAGAGGTTGTCTTCGGCGATGGCGTAGCCGTGGCCATATCCCAGGCCAGCATAATCGTCGGCCGTGATATGCGGTACGCCGTAGGTGGTACGTTCAATGGTAGCGCTGTACTGGGTGCTGCTGCGCGAACTGGAACTGCCGCCACACGCGGTCAGCGCCGTGGCTGCCCCCAGCACACACAACAGTGGCAATACGCCACGAGTAAGGTTGAACAGCATGTTTCTCTCCCGGTTTTTTGTTATGTCCGCCGGAAGCATAGGCATGGAGGCGCTGCTTTCTCTTGAACGCAGCGGCTATTGAGGGGTGTTTTCAGGAAACAGATGTACACGCTACGCCCTGTGGCTAGAGCATATGAACCGCCATGCCGCTGGCGACAAACGAGGGCGGTAGCCCGAAAAACTGGCGGAAGGTGCGAGCCAGGTGGGCAGAATCCGAGAAGCCGGCCTCGTGGGCGATATCCCCCAGGCTTTGCTGCTGGGCGATCATTTCTACAGCCCGGCGCATGCGCGCCCAGAGAATATAGCTTTTCACCGACAGGCCCAGGTTTTCCGAGAACAGGTGCGTGACCCGATCCGGGGACAGCCCCACCTGCCGGGCCAGCTCTGCGACGCTGCTGACCAGGGGCAGTTCCTGTTTGATGCTCTGGGCAAGATAGACGGCGCGCATGTCCATGGGAACGCGCACCGGCCGATAGCCGCTGATGGCCTGGATCAGACGGGTGGTCATGCGGAACAGGCTGGCCTTGCTCAGGGTGCCCTGGCCGACGGCGGCCAGTTCGGCAGTGTTCAGCGCCGTCTGTGCCAGTATCACCGCGCGCACGCTCTGACCGGCCAGGAAGGCCGTCAGGGTGTGGAACTCATAGCTTTGCGGATCGAAGTTCAGAGACAGCAGCGGGGAGCCAGCGGTATCCAGTGAGCGCGCCACCTGCGGCCCCACCAGCGCAGCCTGATAATGCTGTTGCTGGCCTGCCTGATCCCCCAGATGAAAGCCGCTGCCGTCCAGCGAGATCAGCAGGGTGGTGGTGTGGCGTTGGGTGATGCCGGACGTGATGCCCGGCGTCACATACAGAAAGCGGTCATCCCAGACGTACAAGTGGTTGCTGTAATGTGCCATGGCATGACCTGCTATTCATAACGCTGGCGGGCGTCCTCGTCCAGTGTATCGGCAATACGGAAGAAATTGTCCAGCCGTTCCTGGCTGATGGCGCCGGATTCCGCTGCCTCGATCAGCGCGCAGCCCGGCTCGTGGCGATGGGAGCAATTGCGGAAACGGCAGTGGCCGGCCAGCGGCGCCAGATCCACGTAACCGCTGAGCAGCTCTTCCTCGCCGATATGCCAGAGGCCGAATTCGCGGATGCCGGGGGAGTCGATCAGATCACCGCCGGCGGGCAGGTGCAGCAGCTGGGCGGTGGTGGTGGTGTGCTGGCCGAGGCCGGACACATCCGAGAGCACATTGGTGGCGATATCCGCCTCCGGCAGCAGGGCGTTGACCAGGGAGGATTTGCCGACGCCGGACTGGCCGACGAACACGCTGGTGTGGCCATCCAGCGCCGCGCTGAGCGCCGCCAGGCCCGCTGCGTGAGCAGTGCCGGTGTCGGTGGCCGAGGCCTCGATCACGGGGTAATCCAGTTTGCGGTAGATATCGCACAGGGCGGTGAGCGCCTCGCGATTGTCGTCGGTGATCAGATCCGCCTTGTTGAGCACCAGCGCCGGGCGAATCCCGGACAGCTGTGCGGCCACCAGATAGCGGTCCAGCAGCTGGCTGGACGGTGTCGGGGCCGGGGCAAACACGATCAGCATCAGGTCCACGTTGGCCGCGACCGGCTTCAGCTTGCCGTAGTTGTCCGGCCGCTTGAGCACGCTGGTGCGCGGCACGATGGCCGTGACAACGCCGTCTCCGGGGCCTTTCGCAGGTTGCCAGAGCACCTGGTCACCCACCACAAGCTGCTCCAGGTTGGCACGGAAATGGCAACGCTGGCGGACACCGTCGGTGCCGCTGATCTCGACTTTTCTGCCATAGTGGGCCGTGACCAGCCCAGGCTGGGCATCACCCAGCTCGTTGGCCACATCCGCATCCAGCTCTGCCTGGCGTTTCTGCGAACGGGCCACGCGCTCGGCCTGGATCTTTTCGATGCGCCAGCGCTGACGGCGGTTGAGATTGCGTTTGCTCATGAAGGACCTGATACCCGTGACTGTCAGCCTGCTACTATAGCGGCCATCGCGGGACATCACATTACAAGGAGCACGTTATGTCGGATTCCATGACAGGCAAGACGGTACTGATCACCGGCGGTAACAGCGGGATCGGCCTGGTGACAGCCACCGCACTGGCCGGCATGGGTGCCAAAGTGATCCTGGCCTGCCGTAGGCAGGATGCCGCTGAGGCCGCTGCGGCGCAGATTCGCGGGCGGCATCCGGCGGCGCTGGTGGAGACGGTGCGGCTGGATCTGGCCTCCCTGAAAAGCGTCCGCAGCGCGGCGGCGGACGTGCGGGAGCGCTTCAACCGCATTGATGTCCTGATCAACAATGCCGGCATGGCCAATGTCAGCCGTGAAACCAGTGCCGATGGCTTCGAGCTGACCTTTGCCACCAATCACCTGGGGCCGTTTTTGTTCACCCACCTGCTGCAATCCGTGATCAATACGGACAGTGGTCGCATCATCAACGTGGCCTCGGAAGCGCACCGCATGGGGCGCATGCACTGGGGCGACCTGCAGCTGGAAAAAGGCTACTGGGTGATGAAGGCCTATGCCCAGTCGAAACTGGCCAACATTCTTTTTTCCCGTGAGCTGGCGCGGCGCCTTGAAGGCACCGGCATTGCCGTGAGCGCGCTGCATCCCGGTGCGGTGTCCACCAGCATCTGGCCGGAAAACACCTGGTATGAGCGCGCCTTCAGCCGTGTGCTGCGGCTGTTCCTGATTTCCCCGGAAAAGGGTGCCCGCACGACCATCTGGTTGGCCTCCGGGCTTGAAGGTGGCCGCAGTCGCGGTGATTATTTTGAAAAGTGCACGCCCCGCAAGCCCTCTGCCCGTGCCCGTGACGACGCAGCGCAGAAGCGGCTGTGGGATATTTCTGCTGCCCTGACAGGAACTGACGCATGACTGACCGTAAACAGAATCTGATCTGGATCGATCTGGAAATGACCGGCCTCAACCCGGACCGGGATCGCATCATCGAAATCGCCACACTGATTACCGACAAGGATCTGAACATCCTGGCGGAAGGCCCGGTGATGGCGGTGCACCAGAGTGACACCATGCTCAGCAGCATGGACGAATGGAATACCACGACCCATACCGGCTCCGGCCTGGTGGAGCGTGTCCGCCAGAGCAGCATTGACGAGCGTGCGGCGGAAGCCGCGACGCTGGATTTTCTCGGAGACTGGGTCGAGCGGGGCATGTCGCCCATGTGCGGCAACAGCATCTGTCAGGACCGGCGTTTCCTGTGGCGCTACATGCCGGGCCTTGAGGGCTATTTCCATTACCGCAATCTGGATGTGTCAACGATCAAGGAGCTGACGCGTCGCTGGGCGCCGGAACTGCTGGCAGGCGTCAAGAAAGACAGCAAGCATCAGGCGCTGGATGATATTCGGGATTCCATCGAAGAGATGCGCTACTACCGGGAAAGCGTTTTTTCTATCTGAGATGGGCTATCGGCGCGATACCAGCAGCGGCACCCGAAAACGGCCAACAAAAAACCGCCGACAAAGAACTGCCGCAGGGCCGAGTGCTCGAAGGCACCCTGTTCACACAGTGAACACCTTCGGGGGTTGGCGGCTCAGTGATCCCGCGCCGACTTGGCCGCCATGGTCTGCGTGCCGATGATGATCATGCGAACCATGGTGACCAGTTGTTCGATGATGTCCGGATGCGCCTCCTCCGGTTGATCCATGGCCTTCGCACCCATGGCAAACACCAGCCGTGTGATCGCCCGGGACACCACTTCTGGCTGATAGATGCCGGTATCACGCTGCACGGCCAGCCGCTGCAGGTCGGTGCAGAGCTCTTCCTCAAAGAAGCACAGCTGGCGCTCGACGGCGCCCTTGAAGGCATCCGAGCCCACGGTGCCTTCACGCAGCAACAGGTGCAGGTATTTCTGATCCGCCCGCAGCTGCTCCATGAACGCCTCGATGGAGCTCTGCACCACACTGCGCTCGGCCACCGCTCGGGTGCGGGCCTCACCGATGATCTGGCGCAGCGCTTCACCGGCCTGATTGATCAGCGTCACGGCCAGTTCATCCACATCGCGGAAGTGTCGATAGAAGCTGTTCGGGGCGATGCCCGCCGCCCGGGCGATTTCGCGCAGGCTCAAGGTGGAAATACTGCGATGGGGCCCGACCAGTTGCAGTGCTGCGGCCATCAGGTCTTCCCGGGAGATCACTGCCCGGCGTCCCACGTGGGGGCGGGCGGGCTCTGTGGTGGCCATGGTCTGGGGTGCATCCTTGGACGTCGAGGTCATCTGTTTGTCTCTTTCTTATGGTCTGCTATCTCCGCGAGGTGCGGCAGCCAGGCTGGACAGAGCTTGCCAGATAATAGCCCTTATAGAGAAGTACGGGTGTATAGACTAATATATATACATATGTATAATAATGCCGAATCTGTGTCCCGGAGAGACGCGAATGCCTGATACGGCCAGCGTGAAAACAGGTGCTCTGAAACGACTGATAGGGCCCGTCATAGGCCCAGTGATAGACCCTGTCGCCTTCGATTTCTGGGCGGCCAAAGTCAATCCGCTGCTGTCCTGGGAGCGCCCCCTGGCCCGTGTCGTGGCCCGGCAGGTCGCGGCTCGCGATAGCGTGACACTGGTGCTGAAGCCGAACCGGCATGTGCCGCCGGTTCAGGCCGGGCAGCATGTGCCGGTGACGGTGGAGGTGGATGGTGTGCGCCTGACCCGTTCCTACAGCCCGTCCTCTGTGGGCGGCAAACGCGGCAAGGGCTGCCTGGCGATTACCGTCAAACGCATTCCCGGTGGTCGCGTCAGCAGCCACCTGTGCCAGAACGTGCGCGTCGGCGACGTGCTGGAGCTGGGGGAGGCTTTTGGCGAGATGACCCTGCGTCCGGAGGTGCCGCGCTGGCTGTACATCGCGGCGGGTAGTGGCATTACGCCGCTGATGAGCCTGCTGCGCGCGCAAGCGGCGGGGCAGAGCCGCGCCGATGTCACCCTGCTGTACTGGGCCCGAACCCGTGCCGATCTGTGCTTCCTGGACGAACTGCGACACCTGGACAGCCATCAGCCCGGTGTCCGCGTACATATCATCCTGACCCGCGAAGCAGCGTTGCTGCCCGGCGAACACAGCGGCCGGCCCGATGCCGCCCTGCTGACACAGCTGGTGCCGGATCTGGCGGAGCGCCGGGTTTATGCCTGTGGCACCGGCGGCTTCGTGGACAGCTTGCGCACTCTGTTGGCCGATCAGGTGGCGGGCTTCGATGCAGAAGCCTTCACCTTACCGGAGCGCGCAGCAGTGGCAGGTGCCCCGGTGCAGGTAACCCTGCGCCGCAGTGGCCGCGTGCTGGATATCCCCGCAGGTGAGGCATTGCTGCCGGCACTGGAAGCGCGCGGTATCCATCCGAAGCACGGCTGCCGCATGGGTATCTGCAACAGCTGTGCCTGCGACCGGATCAGCGGCACCAGCGAAAACCTGAACACCGGCGCGACGCAAACGGAGCCGGGCGTGGTGCGCATCTGCATCAGCGCCGCCCGCTCGGACATGACACTGGATCTGTAAACGGCTTTTATCAGACACGACGAACACAGGATTTGCCATGACAGCCTTGCCGCCTTCGATCTCCAGTCGCGCCGCCCGCAAATCGCTCAGCCGCGAACGCCTGAGCCGTGAGCAGGTAGAACAGTTTGGCGCCGAACTGGACGCCCTGCGCGAACGCACCCTGGCCGATATCGGTGAACAGGATGCGCGGTATATCAAACGCATCTATGCCGCCGTGCGTTACACCGGCGCACTGGGTCGTGGCCTGCTGTTCTTCGGCATCTTTCCGCCCGCCTGGCTGCTCGGCACGCTGCTGCTGGGGATCTCCAAGATTCTGGAAAACATGGAGCTGGGCCATAACGTCATGCACGGCCAGTATGACTGGATGAACGACCCGCGCTTCGACGGCAAGACCTACGAATGGGATATCGTCGGCACCGGCGACAACTGGCGCAAGACCCACAACTACAGCCACCACACCTACACCAACATCAAGGGCATGGACGACGATGTCGGCTACGGCGTACTGCGCCTGTTCCCGGAGCAGCGCTGGCGTCCGTTCTTCCTCGGCCAGCCCCTGTACGCCGTGATCTTTGCGCTGTTTTTCCAGTGGGGCGTGGCCATCCAGGATATACGGCTGGGCCGCTACTTTGCCGGCCGTATGACCGGCGCGGAACTGCGTGAGGAATTTCGCCCGACAGGCCGCAAGATGCGGCGCCAGCTGCTCAAGGATTACGTCTTCTTCCCCCTGCTGGCGGGCCCCTTCTTCCTGCCGGTGCTGCTGGGCAACCTGGTTGCCAACGGCCTGCGCAACCTGTGGACCTTTATGATCATCTTCTGCGGCCACTTCACCGCCAATGTGGAAGTGTTTCCGAAAAGCATCATCAAGAATGAAACCCGTGGCCAGTGGTACCTGCGCCAACTGCGCGGCTCGTCCAACCTGACCGGCAGCAAACTGCTGCACATCATGTCCGGCAACCTCAGCCACCAGATCGAGCATCACCTGTTCCCCGACATTCCGGCGCGCCGCTATGCCGAAATGTCAAAGGAAGTGCGCGCCATCTGCCGCCGCTACGGTATTTTCTACAACACAGGCTCCCTGGTATCCCAGTTCAGCCAGGTGATCTGGCGCATCCTGCGCTATTCACTGCCGAGCAAGCCGGTGAAACTGGATGGCAAGATGCTGATGGCTGATTGAGCCATCGCTTACGCGCGGGTGGGGGTGCCAGTACTGGCATATGGATGATGCAGTCAGGCATCAGGGGGATTGATCCCGCTTTGGTTCCTGTTGTGATGCATTACTGCCTCTTCCCGGGCCTTCCGGGCCCGCTCGGCGGCTTCCGGGAATCGCTCCAAAGCGCCCATGCCTTCTGCCAAAACCGCTTCGATGGCTTCGTCAGGTTGGCCAACAAGTTCACCAGTGCCGCCGCGCTCTTTGGGGTGCCATCGGTCTCCCGCTTTCGGCGCATTTGGATTATCTCGATGTTCCGGATCGGCAAGCGTGCCGCGCAGATAGGGGGGTAGGGTATGTGTGATGCCCCACAGGCCGAACCAGCCAGCTCGGACGATGGTGCTTTTTCGTAGTTTCTTCCAATCTTCGTTCTCATCTTTTTCCCAATTTGGTTCGGCTGGTAATTTTTCCGGATCGATCAATGAGTATGGGCCTTTGATCTTTCTTCTGTAATACCTGAAGTCGTCCTTGGCATGGCAGGTTATTTGGGCGTCAATTTCCTTTGTTACGTTGAGCGTCTTGGCGTAAGTCGATTTTTCGGTCATGAAGTTGATAATGAACTCCACCTTCTTCTCTGTTCTATATCTGGGCGACTGGTCCAGGAGATCAGCTTCTTCTGATAGATCAATCATTCTTGATGTATATAGCATGCGTAGCGTAAGGCCGTGATTCCTTAGTGACCAGGGTGGCGGGGTGGTTAAAATGATCGCTGAGTGTGACCTCCCAAAGAAGGATGAGTGACAATCCAGTACGACATAGTCGAAGTCTTTCCAGGATGCCGAGTGAAAACGCCGACTGAAATAATGTGAGATATGAACAAGCTGGTTTCGTCGGTCGAAAATGACGAACTGGTTGTATCGTGAAAAAAGGCCGTAGTAAAAGCCAAGAACGGCAAGGAATACGCTGATA
Source organism: Alcanivorax sp. (assembly GCA_022565695.1). Lineage (GTDB taxonomy): Bacteria > Pseudomonadota > Gammaproteobacteria > Pseudomonadales > Alcanivoracaceae > Isoalcanivorax. The sequence continues at coordinate 110,797 of JAIUME010000007.1, forward strand.
TGAGCGGATTGCCTCATCCAGGCTGCTTCACCTTGCCAGATATAGTTGGGTATGGCCCAGCACAAGAGCAGGTAGCTTATGAATCCGATCGGTACGGCAAGTCGTGGCATTCCGTAAATAAGATAGTCACCGATAAGGTGCATGGGTGATTGGACGTAGTCGTCATCGCCATATTCTTTGCGCGGATGATCTTGCCAGACAATGGATTTGTCATCATTGTCACCAACGGGCCAAGTGCCGCCCCGTAGCTGCTTCTGGGCGCGGCACAGGGCTATGCCGCCGTTCTTCCAGTCTGCTCGCCGTCCGCCCCTGAAGAATGCCATGTTGTCTACTCCTTGTTACTGGCGCGCTGCCCGGCTGTTGGGGAGAAGTGGGCGGCATAAAGCGTCACTCCTGGGCGCCAGGCGACAATCAGTGCCCAGCCAGACTGGGGCTCGCTGGCGGGATCGGGTATGGGTTGCAGTCTCTTCCCTGGGAATTATGTTGCTTTCGGTCATGCATCAGGAGAAACAACCCAGCTTTGGTTTTTGTTGTGGTACATCACCGCATCTTCTCGCGCCTTTCGAGACCGTTCGGCGGCCTCCGGGAATCGCTCAAGGGCACCCATACCTTCAGTCAGAACGGCTTCGATGACTTCGTCTGGCTGGTTGGCCAGTTCGCCGGTGCCTTCATTCTCATGCGAGTACCACCGAAGGCCGGGGCGGGGAGCATCTGGGTCATTCGTGTGTGCGGGGTCGGCGCGCGTTCCACGAAGGTGGTGTGGCAACGTATGCGTGATTCCCCATAATCCAAGCCACCCTGCCCGGGCGACGGCTCCTGAGTGTAGTTTCTTCCAATTTCCTTCGGCGTCCTTAATCCAATTCGGCTTTTCAGGGAGTCTCCCTGAATCAACCAGGACCCAGTGTTTCAGGTTTTGTGTTCTGTAACGTTTGTAGTCGTCCTTGGCGTGGAATGTCAGCCGCTTATCCATTTCAATCGTGACGTTCAGAATATGAGGTTGTGTTCTGCTTTCTGTCATAAAGTCGATAATAAATTCTATTGTCTCTTCTGCCTTGTGGCGGGGGCGTTGGTTCAGCGTACGGCCTTCATCTGCACTTTCTATCAGTCGAGAAATTAAGGGCCATGACCATGGCAGCCCATGTTTCTGAAGAGACCATGGGGGCGGAGCCGTGAGGATGTGGGCGGAATGCGATAGCCCAAGAAAGGAAGTTTTATGATCCAGAATTATATAGTCGAAGTCATCCCATGTCAGTGTGTGGAAACGTCTTCCGATATATTGCGAGATATGAACAAGCTGGTTTTTCCTGTCGAATACCACGAACTGGTTGTATCTTGAAAAAAAGCTATAGTAGAGACCGAGCAGGCTAATTGCGAGGGCTGCATGCGAAGAATACTGCATCCATTCATGTTTTCCTGTCCATATGTAGTTAGGGAGTGCCCACAATAGTAGCAAGAAGCTAATAACCCCAATTGGAGTGACGAGTCTCGGCCAGCCAAAAGCGAGATGGTCGCCGCATAGATTAAAAGATGACGAAATGTAATGATGTTCTGGATAGTCCTTTCTTGGATGTCCCTGCCATGCAATGGATTTATCGTCGTTCTGGCCAATTGGGCTTGTGCCTTCTTTCAGTTGCCTTCGGGCATGAAGGAGCCCAATGCTGCCAGTGTTTTCCCCGCGCTTGAGGACTCCTCCCCTGAAGAATGCCATGCTCTAACTCCTTGTTTTACTTTGCAGCCCAATCGAAAGGAAGGAGTGGGCTAGCCCTATCGGATCGCGTCAGGTGATGCGGATTTTGACGCGTATTCAGCGAAGGGGTGATCCGCTCGGAAAAGCTGGCGCCTTTGACCATGCGGAAAGCCGATAGTATTGACAGTGGATAGTCAGGCATCTGGTGATACGATCCAGCTTCTATTTGCGTTGTGGTAAGTGACTGCCTCTTCTCGGGCTGTTAGGGCACGCTCTGCGGCATCATGAAAATGCTCCAGGGCGCCCATGCCTTCTGTCAATACAGCTTCGATGACTTCCTCGGGTTGGTTGGCCAGTTCGCCGGTGCCTTCATTCTCGTGTGTATGCCACCGAAGGCCTGGGAGCGGGGCTGTGAGGTCATTTTTGTACTCAGGGTCCGCACGCGTGCCGCGAAGATGCGGGGGGAGTGTATGTGTAACGCCCCATAGCCCAAACCAACCGGCACGAGCTATGGTGCCATCGTGCATTTTTTTCCACATTCCATTCCCATCTTTCTTCCAGTTTGGTTTATCAGGCAATCTTTCCGGGTCAACCAGTGCCCAAGGTCGAAGGATTCGAGATCTATAGTTCGCGTAGTTGTCTTTGGCGTGGCAGGTGAGTTTGGAATCCTGCTCTTTGGAAAGATTAAATACAGATGGGTGGGTGCGTTTCTGATTCATGAAGTCGATTATGAACTCAACTATCCCTTCGATATTATGTTTTGGAGTGCGCTCCATAGTATGAGCTTCAGTCGTGGATTCTATAAAGCGAGATTTAAAATTCCAGAGCAGCGAGAGACCGTCATTCTCAAGCGACCATGGCGGAGGGGCTGTGAGGATTCTTGCCTCGTGGACTGAGCCGAAAAATGAGGTGTGATGGTCTATCACAATATAGTCGAATTCTTCCCATGATACGGTATGGAACCTTCTTCCAAGATATTGTGATATATGAACAAGCTTGCTCCTTCTGTCGAATATGACAAACTGATTGTTCCTTGACAATATGCTGTAGTAGAGGCCCAAGCCTCCTAGAATCAGGCTGGCATGAGCTGACTGTTTCATCCAGGCATGCTCTCCTGTCCAGATATAGTTAGGCCATGCCCAAAATAGCAACAGGAGGCTCACAACTCCAATTGGGCCAGCTAGCCTTCTGCATGAAAAGACGAGGAAATCCCCACAAAGGCAGAACCCTGAAAGGACATGATGATCATCTGGATATGTTTTTCGAGAATGGCCTTGCCAGACAATGGATTTATCATCATTGCGGCCAACGGGCCAGATGCCCTCCCTTATCTGCTTTTGAGCTCGGAGTAGGGCTAAGCCGCCATTTTTCCAGTCTGCCCGTCGGCCGCCTCTAAAAAAAGCCATGTTTCCTTTTTCCTGTCGTTTATGAGTTGGCAGGCGATGCGATTTCCCGATTCGATGACTGAGCGTCAGGAGAATTAATCCAGCTTCGTTTTCTGTTGTGATGCCCGAACGTTGAAAGAATAGGGAAAGTTACTGCTTCGCTTATCGGCACCAGGTCTCAGTTTTGACATCCATCCCAGCAAGGGATTCACCGGCGCGCTCTGGTCACGACGTAGTGATGCTTTCCAGGAACCTCCGATTGGGTGTTTCATGTGGTGTAGGTCATGGCGCGGTTCTGTCGATCTGGCGCATTCCGGGTTATGCACTGCCGAACAATACTTTTGAGTCTGGTTGGCAAGATGCTGATGACGGATTGAGCTGGCCGCCATTATTTTTTTCCTTTATAGATGTTTGCGATGTACGTGATCCAGATAACGGAAGCCACTACAGGAAGCGTCGGGCTCGCTTCCGGAATCAGTATGAACGTGATCGCGGCCATGCCAGTTATGCCCCATAGCAGAATGGCAAACCAGGTAGTCACGAATGGGTTGGCATCTTCTATCTTGTGCGATCCGGTCCGCTGTCCGGCAAGGGATCTCTCCTGGGGCTGGATCTGTCTGTCCGCTGTCTGATTGCCCTGATTATAGTTTTCGATCTCCTGTGCAAGGCGTGCTGCGAAGGACAGGTACTCCTTTGATCTGGGTATGCTTTCTCTGTACTTGATTTTCCTTTTTCCAATATGAAGCGTTATCTGGTTCTTTATGGGGAATCTGGAAAAAAACGCACCATCTATTTCCTGGTAGAGAATGCTCCCGAACTGCTCCGATCTGAAGCCATCGGGAAGAAACGTAATGGACTCTCGGGTCCTCGTCAGGCGCTCTATCAGGATGAAAGACAGAACAAAGGTAACCATGGCGACCTTCGCCCATCCATTCTCATTCTGGAAGTGAAATATCTGCTCGGCAGCAATATAGGCGCCGACTGAAACGATAGTCATTATTATCGACAGGCAGATCGTGAGAAAAGTGGCGGAGAAGCCGGCGCTCATCTTGAAAGAGTAGGTGTCCTGGAGTGCAGGTGCGCTGGCGCTGGCTGCCTCATGCGGTGCTTCCGTCCTGGTGGAGATTGCCTTCCCGGGTTCCACAGGTGCCTTCTGCTGGAAGTGCTCCAGCAGATCATCGTAGCCAAGCTGTGCTACCAGTGAATCAAGAAGCTCATGAAATATGTGTGGCTCTCCGTGGCCGCTGGACTCTGCTATGCCTGATGCCAACTGCAGAATGCCTGATGCCATGATGATGCCGGCAAAGGGATTCTGGGTATGGATCAGACTGATTGATTCGAGCATCTGTTCGGCAAGCGCGCCATCGTTATCGGCAGGCCCGTATTTGACAAGGTACTGCTCGGTGTTCCACTCACGTTCGAAAAGACCGTTAAGCAACATCACTGTGCTATCGGCCAGGTGTTGCCTGGCGCCAAGCGCTACGGAAACCACGAAGGCCTCGATCTGTCCGGACAGGTCTTCCTGAAATGTATCCGGCAGCCAGTAGGCGCCGAGGGGCAGGTACTCCAGCAGGCTGAGGATGGCCTCGTGATCGCTTCTGGCAGCCTGAATGAGGCGTTGTTCGGGAGAGAGCTCGGGATCATGCCGGATGGCGGTGAGCTGGAACCGGTGGTGAATATCGAACGCCTGAAGCAAGAGAAGGTAGAAGCTATCGCGGTTGTCCTCAAAGGCCCGGAAGGTTAATGGCGACTCAGTTTGTCCGGGGAGCGGCCTCATCTCCGAGATGTTGCGCTCCTCCTGCATCGTGGAGGCGATGGCTTCTTCGATTGACGGGATCAGCCCGGTGACAAGCTCCGCATCCCCGGAGGGAAGCCGGTCCTTTTTCGCCTCCAGGTGCCTCAGCGTTTCCAGGGTCCGGACATACAGGATTTTGGTCTCATTGACGATGTCGTTCAGCACATCAATCATATCCAGCAAGGCGCCGGCATCATCGATGTGCTCGCTATTCTGTCGGCGCGCTGGGGCGGGTTTCTTCCCGGGGCTGCCGAAAAATATCATCAAGAACATAATGACCGCGAAGACGGCCAGAAAGAGTGGTGCGCTCATGAACTACCCTTATTTGATCTGTTTGAATTCCATTTCCATGCCGGAAAAACGATGTTAGACGGTCAGGCATCTGGAGAGATAACCCAGCTCCCGTTCCTGTTGTGGTGCATCACTGCCTCTTCTCGGGCCTTTCGAGCCCGTTGCGCAGCTTCCGGGAATCGCTCAAGGGCGCCCATACCTTCTGCCAGAACGGCTTCGATGACTTCGTCTGGCTGGTCGGCCAATTCGCCGGTGCCGCCATTCTCATGGCTATACCAACGCATGCCAGGCCGGGGAGCATCGGTGTCGTTGCGATGTGCCGGGTCAGCGCGAGTCCCGCGCAAATGGGGCGGCAGGGTATGGGTGATGCCCCAAAGGCCGAGCAGGCCGGCCCGGGCAATGGTGCCCTGATGTAGCTTTTCCCAGTTCCCGAGCTCATCTTTTTTCCAATTTGGCTTGTCCGGAAGCTTCTCTGGATCAGCCAAGGCATAAGACCTTAAGGTGCGGCGTCTGAAGCGCCTGAAGTCATCCTTGGCGCTCCTTGTCAGCATCTTGTCCATTTCCCTGGTGACATTAAAGATTTGAGGGTGAGAGCGATCCCTTGTCATGAAATCGATAATGAACTCCACCTTCTCTTCTATTTTGTAGCGGGGGGTTCTATTTGTGGTATGAGATTCTTTCGAAGTCTCAATCACTATTGATATGAATGGAAAAGATAAAGGGAGACCTTTGTGTTCCAGTGACCAGGGAGGGGGCGCTGTCAGGATGTCGGCTGAGTGAGTCATGCCAAATGACGAAACATGATGGTCTAGTACGAGGTAATCAAAGTCTTCCCAGGATACGGAGTGGAAGCGCCGACCAAAGTAATGTGATATGTGAACAAGTCGATTACGCCGATCAAAAATTACGAACCGGTTATACCGTGACAGGAAGCAATAATAAAACCCGATAATGGCAAGGCCCAGACTGATATGAGCGGACTGCTTGATCCATGCTGAATCACCTTGCCAGATATAATTTGGAATGGCCCAGCAGAGAAGCAGATAGCTCAAAAAGCCAATTGGCATGGAGAGGCGCGATACTCCGTAAATAAGGTAATCGCCGAATGCAAATCTGTCTTCTGACCTGGCATAGTGGTGATCATCGTATTCGTTGCGTTGATGGTCCTGCCAAACAATGGATTTGTCGTCATTCTGGCCAATGGGCCACGCACCCCGTTCAAGCTGTTTTCTGGCTTCGGGCAGACCGAATATATAGCCCTTCGCATCCCAGCGTGCCCGGCGCCCGCCCCTGAAAAATGCCATGTTTTTTACTCCTTGTTACTACCGCGCTGCCCAGCTATTGGGGAGAAGTGGGCGGAATAATGCTTCACTCCGCGATACCAGGCGGCAATCCGTGTCTATCAAGCCCGGGACTTGCCGGCGGGGGCAGGTATGGGCTGCTGTCTCTTTTGGAGGGGCCATGCGTGCCTGCGGTCAAGCATCAGGAGAAACAACCCAGCTTTGGTTTTTGTTGTGGTACGTCACCGCATTCTCTCGGGCCTTTCGGGCGCGTTCGGCGGCTTCCGGGAATCGCTCCAAAGCGCTCATGCCTTCAGTCAGAACGGCTTCGACGACATCGTCCGGCTGATTCACCAGCTCTCCCGTGCCCTCATTTTCATGCGAGTACCACCGGAGGCCGGGGCGGGGCGCATCTTGGTCTTTTTTGTATGCGGGGTCGGCCCGCGTTCCTCGAAGGTAGGGAGGCAATGTATGGGATATTCCCCATAGACCGAAAAGTCCAGCTCGTGCGATTGTTCCCCGATGCAGTTTTTCCCAGTTTCCGTGCTCGTTCTTTTTCCAGTTTGGTTCGTCTGGCAGTTTTTCCGGGTCAATCAATGCCCAGGGCTTCAGGGTGCTCCTTCTATAGTGTTTATAGTCATCCTTACTTTGGACAGTTAGCTGCTTGTCCATATCTTTGGTTATGCCAATAAGTTGCGGGTGTGTTCTTCTTTGGCTCATGAAATCGATGATTAACTCAACGGTCCTTTCAATTCTGTAGCGAGGCGCGCGGTCCGTGATGTAGGCTTCTTCCTCCCTTTCGATTAATCGGGATCTTAGATTCCAGGAAAAAGGTAGCCCATGCTTCTCCAGAGACCAGGGAGGTGGGGCTGTCCGAATCTCTGCCGAATGAGCGGTGCCAAAAGATGAAGTATGGCAATCCAGCACGATATAATCGAAATCCTGCCAGGTTACAGAATGGAATCGCCTTCCGAAATAATATGATATATGAACGAGTTGATTCCGCCGGTCGAACACCACAAAATGGCTAAATCTTGAGAAAATGCTGTAGTACAAGAATAGCACGCCTAGCACGACACTTATGTTGGCCGACTGCCTCATCCACGTATACTCACCTGTCCAGATATAGTTGGGGATTGCCCAGCAAAGAAGTAGATAGCCTGTTAATGCGGCCAAGCTTGCGAGCTTTATCCCTCCGTACACAAGGTAGTCCCCTGAAAAATATACTGCGGGCTGGATGTACCGGTCGCCTTCATTCTTATTGCGTGGATGGCCCTGCCAGACAATAGATTTGTCATCATTGTGTCCGACAGGCCAAGCGCCTTCTTTGAGCTGTTTTTGGGCGCGAAACAGCGCAATGCCACCGTTCTTCCAGTCTGCTCGCCGCCCGCCCCTGAAGAATGCCATGTTGTTTGCTCCTTATTACTAGCTTGCTGCCCAGCTATTGGGGAGAAGTGGGCGGAATGATGCCTCACTCCGCGATACCAGGCGGCAATCAGTATCAGTATCCATCCAGACCCAGGATTCGCCGGCGGACTCGGGGCGCACGGTGGCGGTCTCTTTCAGTCGCGCCCACTCGGACTGATTCATGTGGTAAAGGTTGGGCTTGGGATCAAGACGCAAAATGACACGTTCAAGTCGGCTGGCATCTTCGTCTGGCTGTCTGCCTCTGGCCTGCCAGCGCCATGAGGCACTCTCGCGCTCTTCCGGTGGCATCAGCCACTGACCGCTGCCGTCGGTGTCTTGTTGCAGTGATACTTCTACACCGGCCCGGATCACCTGTTCTCGCGGTAACTCGAGCAGCACGCGTAGCCCTGCGAGTCGTGATTGATCCTCGGTGTCGCGTTTTTCACACAGGTAACAATCGCTGGCAACGGCATAGCTCAAGCCGGTACTGCGGACCTTCAGGCTGCCGGCCAGGGTAGTGGACAGGGGCGTAAAGCGGCCGAGCGAGATATCTGCCTCGACAATGACGGTATCCGGCGTTGGCGCGCGCTGATTTGGTCCGAGGATGTAGCTGTCCTGATGGAGCTCGTACACCTTGATGGTGGCCTCAAAGCTGTGCATTTCGCGGATGATCCCGCTTATCTCGTTTCCAAGATGCTCTGGTATTTCTCCCAGATCCAGATGCCGTTGTATTTCACCATCGAGCCAGTGTTGGTAGCGGCCACGTTCCACCCATTGCAGGAAGCGAAGGCTGTCTTCTCGGCTGCGATAGGTCTGATTCTGCTGGGCCTCTTCTGGTCGGTTAAAGGCGCGATCTTCGATGGCATAGGGTTTCCGACCAAACCAGCCATGGCGTAGGGCATTTTCCAGCGGAGAACGGGTAAAGGCGCTAACCATGACAGCGCCGCCTGTGAGGAGGAGCAGCGCTAGCAATGGCAGAGCCACTACGCCTTTGACTGCGCCAATCACAAGGAGGACGCCGCCAACGAGGCCAAGCGCGCCGCCCACCGCCATGCCGGAGTTGCCGGATATAATGCCCTTGCGAAGCTGAATAAATCCGCGAATGCCTTCTGCGATACCAATCAGTGCGCTCATGCCTCTGCTCAGCATCTCAAGGCGCGCCATAAGGAGTCTTATATTGACTCTGTTTCTGAGTCTGGGTGATTGGCTTGATACAGAGCTGGCATTCCCGGCATTCGCCGGTGGACTTGAGCGCTCAAGGTCCATCCGAGCGAGCCATCTTTCTGACACTCTCCGCCCTTGATCGCTAAGCAGCGCGACCAGCGAGCCTCCAGCAATACCCGCATTCAGCATATTTTCACTGGACGCTTCCTGGCTGGCGTTATTCATTTCCCTTACGGCAAACCACACTTGCAGTCCGAACAGGCTGCCCAGTACTGATAGCCTGGCGCCTTGCCAGCGTGCGGAATTCTCCATGCGTGTCAGCACGTCTCCCAGCGGTTGGCGGTTGTATAGCACCTGGACCATGTATCTCTGAGAGAACTGATGCAGCGCATGTACCAGGCCTTGCGGCAGGAAGGCGTAGACGCCGTTGGTTGCTCTGCCGTGGGCGGGCATCAGGTGCCGGGCGGGCTGCATGAGCAGACCGATGGGTTGCAGGGCAATTGACGCCAGACGCCGCTCCAGCCAACCCAGGCGGGCGCTGGGGTCGTTGGCATTGAGCTGCTTCCAGGCGTTGGTAGTCACGTCCAGCAGCGCGCTGAGTGCGAGAGGCGCGAAGGCCACCATGGTGGCTTTGTCGTAGTCGCTCAGTGAGCGCCACGCTGGATCGTCGTCACCGGCATGCAACTCGCCGTCGGCATGGGCATGCAGGTGGGTCAGCACATCTTCGTCTTCGCCGGTGGCCAATGCCAGCGCGGGCACTTCTCCGTCCACGACGCCATGCAGCCAGCGGAGGGTATCCGGTTCGGCGCAGTGCTGTGTCAGTCTCAGAAAGGTGTTGAGGCCGGCAGTGCGGATGGCCGAGTCGGTGGCTTCGGTGTAGTCGCTGATGGCGACCATAAAACCATCGCTTTGCAGGACGTTCAGCAGTTCGGATTCAACCTGGGCTACGCGCTCAGGCAGGTCTTCGCGGATGTTGTCCCACAGCTCCAGCATGCGCTGGTCATGCCGCCATGCATCCAGGCCGGATTCGAGCCGGCCACTATCATCGCTGTCGGTCAGGCTTTTGATGAGTTGAGCGAGCCCGAGCGGCCCCTGGGTTTCGCTTTCTACGCAGGTGGCCAGCACTTGCAGTGCATTCTCATGGTGACGCTTCAGGTTCCGGGCTTCCTGAATCGGGTCTGCCAGCAGCAGCGTCACATCATTGTTCAGAAAGTCAGTGCGGGTGCCGCTGCGAAAATCGACAACATAGTGATCCGGCCGCTCGCGGTCTCGTTCCAGTCGTGTGCGGGCGTGCCGCAGGGTGTCGTCAGTAAACGTGACGGGGGTGCAACGCGCTGCCCGGCGCGTGTCGGCGTCGCTGCTGGCGGTGTCTTCGCCATCGGGGTTGCGCGGGTCGTCTGGCGCCATGCCGCCCATGGACTGGATGCGGGCCCAGCTCCAGGGAATTTCGGAAAACGCGATCTGGAAGTCAGGCTCGTAATCGGCCATGCGATAGGGCAGCACGACGTGGCTTTGCCGGGTGCAGGTGGCGGCGCGCGTGTCCTGGCCGTAGAGCGCTTTGAGGTTGACGTCGCGGAAGCCGGTGAGGGTGCGGCCATAGGTGACGGTTTCCAGTTCGCGCCACAGGTAGCCGTCGCGGAACAGGTACAGGCGGGCGCCGCTGCGCAAAGGCGTGATGCGGCCTTCGGCGGTCATGCGTTGCACGGCCATGGGGATCAGCACATTCGGCCAGTCGAGCAGGGCGGCCAGCGAGCCGTTGTCCCGTTGCGGCATGATTTCCGTCAGTTGGGCGTTGCTCAGCGGCAGGTTGTACTGGCCGTAGCGCTCGTCCGGCAGGGCCAGGTCCACGAAACGTTCGCCTTCTGGCAGGCCGCCCAGAATAACGCTGCGGGCGTCGACGGTGTTCGACCCGGGCGTGTTGCCGGGCAAGGGGCGTGCAGCTTCCATGCTCATTCTCCTTCGTTGTTACTGTCGTCCCGAGTGACCAGCGTGCCGCTGAGGTGGCGGCGCGCGGAGGGCAGTACGGCAACGTCCATTTCGGCCGGGCCCTCGGCCGGGGCGCGCGCGCCGGTATCACCGGCGCTTTGTGCCTGGGCCGGTGCGGCGGGCGGTTGGCTGAGCGGCACCGGGGGCGTGTTCTGGTTGTTGCTGACCATCAGGTCTGCATCGCGCACGGCGGGCTTGCCCTCGATGAACACGTTGGGCGAAAAAGTGATGAACTGTGCCGCGCCTTGTACTGTGCCGGATTCCATGCCGCCGCAGCGTCCCGGTTCGTTGCCGGTGCTGGAGGCGAAACTGGAGTCGGCATGGCAGGCGGGCTGGCCATTGATCAGCACGCTGCTGGCAGCGCCGCTGGCATCGGAAGACATAGCCACGCTGGTGTAAGTGGTGGGGGAGCAGCCGGAGGAACTCGGCGTCTTGCAGATGTCGGTGGCGCTGAGTACGCCGCCGGATTGTGCGTGCACTGCGGTGCGGCCATTGATCAGGACGTTTTTGCTCATGGTTCAGGCTCCTTGCCGTTTGCGTTGCAGCAGCAACGCCAGTCGTGTTTCCCCGTCGGGACTGTAGAGCACCAGACAGTTGTTCACCTGCTGGTAGAAAAAATCGAAGCGTGCCCGGGCGAGCGCCAGGGCCAGCGGCAGACTGGCGCTGCCGGTATCGCCAACGGCCAGTGCGGGACGAAGGGTCTCCACGGCAGGTGATGGCTCGGGGCGGGGCGCTTGCAGTTCGCCGCGGCGCATGGCCTTGCGTTGGGGTTCGTCCAGCCGCACGGGCCAGAGTGTCTTGCGTGTCTGGTACCACTCGAATTCGTCGGCGGCGGTTTCTGCGCGGGCCAGCACCACGGTCTGCAGGTCGGCGGCGGGCAGGCTGCCCCGGCTCAGTGCTGTCTCGGCGGTCTTCGCCAGGCCGGTGGGTGTGCCTGCCTCCAGGTCGCGGTGCAGCGGTTCTGCACCGAGGGCAAAATTCAGTGAGAGATCAGGATGGCCTGCGCTTTGTTGCGGCGAGGCAGCATCAGCGACGAGGGCGACGCATGCCGCTGCTTCGCCGCCGGCGCGGCCGTGCCTGTCAGTGCGGGTGCGCAGGTTCCCGTCAGCCAGGCGTTGTTCCAGGATCGCCATGTCCAGGGCGCTGTCGGCGCCTGCGAACAGTGCGCAGTGTAGCGGGTTGTCGGCGCCCGGCAGGGCGAGCTGTGCCCACAGCGTTTGCAGCGCATCGCCGAGGTGGCCAGCGTGGCACTGGGTGATCGGCAGCGACTGCAATGCGGGCATGCGTTCGCGCAGGCGGCGGCAAACATCGGCGTTGTCCGTGTGTGTTGCCGGCAGGCACAGCAGTAAATGTTCAGGCGTGATCTGCTGCGCTGCCAGACCCGCGAGTGTCTGCGCCAGGGCCTCCGCCAACAGGTTCGCGAGCCGCGCTTCGAGGCTGAGGGCGCCGGGCGGCAGCAGTGCGGGATCGTCGACGTTGTCGGCATCCAGATCATCGGCCGGCCAGACCAGTGGCTCGACGGTGTTGCCGTCTTGATCGGCCAGGCAAAACGCCTCGCCTGCGGAGGGTGCCACCATGTGGCTCATGACGCTGCCCAGCAGCGCCTGCGGATGATCGCCAACGATGCTGCGTACGCCGCTGGCGCGCAGGGTCACAGTACGGTGCCCGGTCATGATGTCAATGCAGCCTCGGCCTGGTGCCGATGAGCCGATAAGTATTGTTGTTGACGGGTCATGTTCCCTCCCTGGGACATTGGCGGTGCAAAGCCTATCGTAAAAATGTGCGCAAGTCGGGGCACGAACGTGCCGGAAACAATGTTTTGTGAGCCAGTGCGCGCATCACAGGACCACCGTCAAGCGGTGACGCACTGGTCGCAGGCGCTGCTGTGGCAAACCCGCACGAAACAGTCGTGACACCAGCCGGGTATCGCAGTCGATCACCAGGGTGTCGCATGTCATGGGCAGCGGCTCGCCACCGTTATGCAGCACCTGCGGCAGTGATGCCGGCAAGGTGAGGGTGACGGGCGCAGTCTGTTCGGCAAAAAAACCGTGCAAGGTCAGTTGTTCCCCGCCGGAAAAGGGATGCGAAAAACGCTGGTCCAGCGGCGCCGCGTTATGCAGGTCTGGCTTCGCATCCAGCGCAATCGGGCAGCCGTCTTCCGGCATGCGCTCGTCCGGGAAGGTGCCGCCAGCCTGATGGCGCGGCGTCCAGAAACTGGCCAGCGGACCAAGGCCGGCCGGTGCTACCTGCTGGCCGGGGCGTGTCTGCAGGGTGGTGGGCCATTCGATTTGCGGGGCGCGGTTGTCGCGCAGGCCGCGGCCCGGATTGAAGCCGCGCCCGGCTGGGTTTTCCGGCAGGCGTTGTTCCGTGTCGGGGCAGGTGCCGCCGTAGGCGTATTCGTAATGCAGTGGCAAGGGCTTCAGAGCGGCAAGCGGGCTGCGCCGGTAGCCCAGCAGTGCGCGCTGCCAGTGGCTTTCGCCGAGGACGGCGAGGCGCTTTTCCCAGCGCGCGCCGTCGGCGTGCGTCAGGGCGACGGCCACTTCCATGGCGGGCGCGCCCTGGCGCGGCGGGTGGGCGGTGCCGTGCAGATACAGTTCGCTGCCCTGTTTGAAGGGCACTGTTTCGCAGCTTGCTGCCAGGCTGCTCAGCAGCGGTTCGCCGTGATAGGCGTCGGCCTCGCAGAGGGGCTGCGTTTCAGATGTCAGGGTGCCATCCAGGGCAAAGTGCCAGGTCTGTTTGAGTATCAGCGTGTCCTGGAAGCGGCGGTTGGGCGCCCAGCCGGGGCGCAGGGCTGCCGCCAGCGGGGTCGGGTTGATCAGCTCATGCATGGGCGGGCACCTCTTCGCGGCGGCGGTGCCAGTCTGCGCTATCGGGCACGCCAGCCTGCGTCAGTTGCCAGCGGGCCAGCATCATGTCACCGGCTTGTCCGGCCCACTGGCGTGCCAGCTCGGGTGTGCTGGCATCGGTCAAGGGGATGCCGAGTGCGCGGCGTTGATCCGCAGGCCATTGTTGCTGGTGTTGTCGCCAATAGTGTTGCGCCTGCTCGATGTCGGGCAGGGTGTCGCGGGAGGCTTGCTCGTCACCGACCTGTTGCAGGCGCGGGCGCCGGGGTAGTGCCTGCCCGGTGAGCCATTGCCAGGCGATGGCCGCGGTCTCGGCGTGCCGTGGCGCAGCCAGTGCCTCAAGCAGCACGGGGGCGGCGTCTCGCAGGCCGGTCAGCGCGAGCCACAACAGGGCCTGCCCATCACCTGCCGTGGCGCGGGTCCACAGCGCATCACAGGGTTGCGTCGGCAGGGCCATGCTGTTCAGCCACAGCCAGTCTTCGGGCATGTCGTCCTGGGGTTGTGCCAGTTGTGTGCGCAGCAGCGCGCGCGCCTGGCCATCCTCAAGGCGCAACCCGGCCTGGCAGGCCGCTGCGGCTATGGCCGTATCCGGGTGCGTGTAGTGCTGGCGGATGTAGTCCAGTGCCATGCGGTCGTGGGCAGCGCCCTGAGTGCCGTCGCTGAACAATGCGGGGCTGAGTAATGCGGGGCTGAGCAATGCGGGTTGGCGCAGCAGCGCATGCGCAAGAGCGGGATTGTCGAGCTCAAGCAGTGTCTGGCACCAGGTGGTGTCCGGTTTTGCACCGCGTCCGCTGGCCGCCTGCACCAGCAGCTGATCCAGCAGCGCGGGCCGCGTGTCCATGGCCATCCATACTCGCCAGCTGTCGGGGCTGGCACACAGGCGCAAGGCGTCGGCCAGCGGTGCGGTGTCGTGGTTGTGCTGGTCTGGGTCCGGGTCCAGGTCTTTGCCGCCAAGCCAGTCGGCCAGCTGCTCGGCGCCTTGTTCTGGCGCGCGCAGCAACAACACCGCAAGTGTGAGCAGTGCGTCGCAGGGTTTGTCAGGCAGTTCGTCCAGCGGAGACGGATCACAATGCGCGAGTGCTTGCAGATGTGCCGCCAGACGCATTTCCACACTACGTAACAGGTTTGCCGGGCAAAGCGGGGTCTGGCGCAGGGCGTCGCGGCGTTGTAGCAGTGCCAGGGCGCCGCGCCAGTGACTGGCGGGGAGTGCAGCGAACATCCTTGTCTCCTTGTCGAGGGTTCTGCATGCGTATGATCAGCAGCAGCGCAATCGCATCCAGCGGTCGCGTGATGATCTTGTGGCAGTCAGTCTTGAACAGGTGATGGGCGCTATCATGCCCTGTGTGGTGCAGATACTTCAACCGCAAGGCGCAGAAACGGGACGCCCGTCATACTCGCGGCCGCTCAAGCTTGTCCAGCGCCCACTGCACATGTCGCACCACCATCGCCGAGGGAAAATCCAGCCGCGCTTTTAATGCAGCAATGGCCGCATCACTGGCGGGCCCGTTGCCGAGCCCCACGGCAATATTGCGCAACCATCCCGTATACCCGGTACGCCGGATCGGTGAACCCGCGGTGTTTTCCAGAAAGGTGGCTTCGCTCCAGTTGAACAGCGTCACCAGGTCGGCCTGATCCAGGCTGTGCCGAGGCTGGAAATCTGCTTCACCCGAGTGCCGCGCAAAACGATTCCAGGGGCACATCAACTGGCAGTCATCACAACCGAATACCCGGTTGCCCATCATGCTGCGCAAAGGCTCGGGAATATCGCCCTTGTTCTCGATGGTCAGCCAGGAAATGCAGCGTCGCGCATCCAGTTGATAGGGGGCCACGATGGCATCGGTGGGGCAGACGGTGATGCAGGCCTTGCAGGCGCCGCATTTGTTTTCCACCGGCGTGTCCACCGGCAGGGGCAGATCGGTATAGATTTCCCCGAGAAAAAACCAGCTGCCAGCCTGCTGATTGAGGATCAATGTGTGTTTGCCCTGCCAGCCCAGGCCGGCCTTGGCGGCGAGGGGTTTTTCCATCACTGGCGCGCTGTCCACGAATGCCCGGCCCAGCCCGGAGGAGGGCGCTGCGGCACGAATGCGGGTTGCCAGTTGCGCCAGCCGTTTGCGAATCACCTTGTGATAATCCCGGCCCAGCGCATAGCGTGAGATATAGGCTTTTTCGCCTTGCTTGAGCAGCTTGACCGGCGCCGTGTCCGGCGGCAGATAATCCATGCGCACGGAAATCACGCGCAGCGTGCCGGGCTCCAGTTCGGCCGGGCGGCTGCGCTTGGTGCCATGGGCGGCCATCCAGTCCATATCAGCCTGGTAACCCGCCGCCAGCCACTGTTGCAGGCGCGCCTCCGCCTGGCTGAGCTCGGTGTCGGCAATGCCGGCCTGTTGGAAACCCAGCTCCCGGGCCCAGATCCGGATCTGCGCCGCCAGTGCCGCCAGCGCATCATCAGACGCAGCGTCGGGCGAGGCAGGCAGTGTCGATTCAGGCGGCGTGGATTCAGGCATGGCAGCAGCCGGGTGATGATCGGAAGTCAGGACCAAGGTCGCGTATACTGTTGTATAGAATGAAGGCGGTTCGCTTTTGCAACCACGGATGTCGGCCATGATGTTATCACACGCGCCAGTGCGTCTTCCCGCAGCGATGTCACCCCTTGCCGATGACCGGCCGTGGTGTCGGCTGGATTCTGCCGAAGGCACGCGGGCGCTGGATCGTATCGCAATACGCGGGGCGGGTGGCGATGGCATTGAAGGTGCGGTGCTGATGCAGCGCGCCGGACAGGCGGCTTTCGATCTGTTGCGCCAGTGTTGGCCGGATGCCCGCCACCTGCTGGTGTGCTGCGGTGGCGGCAACAATGGCGGCGACGGCTATGTAATCGCACGGCTGGCGGCAGACGCCGGTCTTGCGCCGGTCATTCTGCCCCTGGTGCCACGCCATGCGCTGAAGGGCGATGCCCTGACCATGGCGGAGCGTGCGGCAGACCTGCCCCACATTACCCTCGCCGAGTTGCCCGGCACACTGCATGACACCGACCTGATTGTGGACGCCCTGCTGGGCACCGGGCTGAACAAGGCGGTGCGCGAGCCCCTGGCGGGCCTGATCGATGCGCTCAACGCCAGTGGCAAACCGTCGTTGGCGCTGGATATGCCTTCCGGCCTGCATGCCGACACGGGCATGCCCCTGGGTGTCGCGTTGCGGGCCAGCGCCACCATGACCTTTATCGGGGTCAAGACTGGCCTGCTCACCGGTGCCGGGCCCGATCACTGTGGGGCACTGCATTTCGATGACCTTGCTGTGCCGGCGGCGGTCTACGCCGAAGTGCCGCCTGCTGCGCTGTGCCCACGCCCGGCGCTGGTCGCGGACCTGTTGCCCCGCCGCCTGCGCGCCGGGCACAAGGGGCTCTACGGGCATGTGCTGGTGATCGGTGGTGATCACGGCTATGCGGGCGCGGCCATGATGGCTGCCCAGGCGGCACTACGCTGCGGTGCCGGGCTGGTGTCCGTGGCGACCCGCGCGGAACATGTCAGCGGTTTCCTGACGCGCCAGCCGGAACTGATGGTGCCCGGCACGGAAAGCCGCGCGGCACTCGACACGCTGCTGGCAAAAGCGTCGGTGCTGGTGGTGGGCCCGGGCCTGGGGCAGGGCAAGTGGGGCGTTACCATGCTGGCGGCCGCTGTCGATGCCGGGCTGCCGCTGGTGCTGGATGCAGACGCCATCAACCTGCTGGCGGCGCAAGGTCTGCCCCGGCGCGCCAATGTGGTCTGGACCCCGCACCCGGGCGAAGCCGCCCGGATGCTGGATTGCAGCACGGCAGCGATACAACAGGATCGTTTCGCCGCCCTGCGCAAGCTCACGGCAGAGACCGGGGGGGCTGTGCTGCTCAAGGGTGTCGGGACGCTGATCGGTGCAGCAGGCGATAACCTGCCGCCGGTGCTGATCAATCGCGGCAATCCTGGCATGGCCAGTGGTGGCATGGGGGATGTGCTCAGTGGCATCATCGGCGCGCTGCTGGGGCAGGGACTGATGCCCCGGGATGCGGCGACGCTGGGTGCACTGGTGCACGCCATGGCGGCGGATCGCTGCGCGGCGGCACAGGGAGAGCGCGGGCTGCTGGCTACTGACCTGCTGGCGCAGCTGCCTGCGCTGGTTAACAGCGATGCTGCTGACTCACAGAATCTCTCACAGAACCTTTCACAGAACCTCTCACGGAACCCGGCGCATGACTGAAGAGCATATCTATCTGGCCGACGAAACAGCGACCGAACAGTTGGGCGCGAGGCTGGCGGCGGAATTTGCCGGCGGCGGCGTGGTCACACTGGAAGGTGACCTGGGCGCAGGCAAGACCACGCTGGTGCGTGGCTGGCTGCGTGCACTGGGTCACGAGGGCGCGGTAAAGAGCCCGACCTATACTATTGTTGAACCCTATGAGCTACAGGGGCTCAACATATATCATTTCGACCTGTATCGGCTCGGTGATGCGGAAGAACTTGAATTGATGGGCGTGCGGGATTATTTCGACGGGGGCTCCCTGTGCCTGGTGGAATGGCCGCAACGTGGCGCCGGCATACTGCCGCCGGCGGACCTGCATGTGCAACTGACGGTGGCACTGCCGGGCAGGCAGGCCGTGCTCATACGACAGCGCTGATTGGCGTTGGCAATGCTATGATCAGAACGATACCCGCATAGCGGATAACAGGAACAGTGGGATCTTGATGCACGCAGACAGTCAGCACAGTGATTTCTGGAATGCCGCCAGCGTTGCTGGTGGACGTCTGGGCGTCCGCCTGAGCAGCGCGCTGCTGGGGTTGCTGTCGCTCTGCTGGTTCGAGTTTGCCAGCGCGCAGACTATCGATTCGGTGCGTCTGCACCGTGCCCCCGACCACACCCGTATCGTTTTCGACCTCAAGGGGCCGCTGGAGCACAAGGTCGATCGCCTCTCCGGCCCTGATCGCATCGTGATTGATCTCAGCGGTGCGGAGCTCGGTTTCGACATGAACAGCCTGTCGCTGGCGCGCAGCCCGATCAACGGCATTCGCGTCGGCAAGCACGAGGCCATGACCCGTGTCGTGCTGGATATGAACGACGCGGTACGCCCCCGTACCAACCTGCTCAAACCCATCGAGCCCCATGGCTGGCGTCTGGTGGTGGATCTGTTCGACAGCGATCCCGAGCCCGTGCGCAGCATGGAAAAAGTCGTTGAGCAGCAGGCTGGCCCGCGCCCCATGATCGTGGCGCTGGACCCGGGGCACGGCGGCGAAGACCCTGGCGCCATCGGCCCCGGCGGCGTTCAGGAAAAGAAAGTCGTGCTGGAAATTGCGCGCCGCATATATCGCCTCATGGATGCCGAGCCGGGTATCCAGCCGGTGCTGGTGCGCGACGGCGATTATTATGTGCCGCTGGCAGAACGCCGTCGTATTGCTGCCGAGCAGCATGGTGCGGATGTGTTTATTTCCATCCACGCTGATGCCTTTACGGATCCCCGCGCCAATGGCGCCTCGGTGTTTTCCCTGTCCAATCGCGGCGCGACCAGTGCCCGTGCTGCTTACCTGGCACGTATGGCCAATGACTCCGACCGCGTGGCTGGCGTGTACGAGGAAGAAAAAGACAACAGTGGCCTGATGGGCGTGCTGGCGGACATGACGCTCAGTGGTTCCATGTCCCACAGCCTCTATCTGGGCAAGGAAATGATTGAGGAAATGGGCAGCTTTACCCGCCTGCACGGCAATCGTCGCCAGGTGGAACAGGCCAACTTTGCGGTGCTGCGGGAACCGAGCATGGTTTCCGTGCTGGTGGAAACCGGCTTCATTTCCAACCCGGAAGAAGCCCGCAAGCTGCAGACCGCCGAACACCAGGACAAGATCGCCCGCGCCGTGCTTAACGGTGTGCGCCGCTATTTCGAGCACCACCCGGCGCCGGGTAGCTGGTTCGCCGAACAGCGGCGTAACGGCGGCGGCACGGTGGCCAGCCACCGTATCCAGCCCGGTGAGACGCTGTCCGCCATCGCCCGGCGCTACAGCGTGTCTGAATCCGCATTGCGAGAAGCCAACAGCCTGCGCGGGGACCTGATTCGCGTGGGCCAGGAACTGCGCATCCCCGGCTCCTGAACGGCTCCCGGCACATGAACATCTGACAAGGTTACTGCATGCCACGAATCACATTGCTTGATCCCCGCCTGGCCAACCAGATTGCTGCCGGTGAAGTGGTCGAGCGCCCCGCCTCGGTGGTCAAGGAACTGCTGGAAAACGCCCTCGACGCCGGCGCCGGACAGATCGTGGTGGACGTGGAGCAGGGCGGCGTGCGCCTGATCCGTGTGCGCGATGATGGCGGCGGTATCGAGCGCGATGATCTGGCCCTGGCGTTGTCCCGCCATGCCACCAGCAAGATCCGTGCAGTGGAAGATCTGGAGGCCATCGGCAGCCTCGGTTTTCGTGGCGAGGCGCTGGCGGCGATCAGCTCGGTGTCCCGTCTGACCATGACCAGCTTTGCTGGCGAGAACGAGGACGATGCCACCGGCTGGCAGGTCCAGGTTGCCGGCCGCGATATGGCGCCGGAGCTCAGCCCCGCTGCCCACCCCCGCGGCACCACGGTGGAAATGCGTGATCTGTTTTTCAACACCCCGGCCCGGCGCCGTTTTCTGCGCACCGAAAAAACCGAATACAACCACCTGGAAGAAGTGTTCCGCCGCATTGCCCTGAGTGAATTCGACACCGGCTTCCGCCTGTCTCACAACCAGAAAGCGATCCATCAATTGCCCCCGGCGAAGGACCCCGCTGCCCGCGCCCAGCGCGTTGCCCGTCTGTGCGGTGCCGGTTTCATGGAGCAATCCGTTGCGGTAGATATCGAAGCCGCCGGCCTGCGCCTGCACGGCTGGCTTGGCCTGCCGACCTTCTCCCGTTCCCAGGCTGATTTGCAGTATTTCTATGTGAATGGCCGCGTGATTCGCGACAAGGTCGTCAACCATGCCGTGCGCCAGGCCTATCGCGATGTGCTCTACCACGGCCGCCATCCGGCCTATGTGCTGTTCCTGGAACTGGACCCGGCACTGGTGGACGTCAACGTCCATCCCACCAAACATGAAGTACGCTTCCGCGAACAACGTATGGTGCACGACTTCCTGTTTCGTTCCTTGCATCGCGCCATTGCCGAGCTGCGCCCTGGCGAAGGGCCCGTGCCAGAAGCGCGCGCTGTGACATCAGCGGGTGGGGGTTTTACGGGGGATGCCACTGCCCCGCCAGAGCAGGGCAACATGATGCTGGCGCCACCACGCGCCCAACCGTCTCGCGAAGACGGGCATGTGCAGGCACGTACCTATTTCGGCCAGCAGCCGTCACCTGCGCCGACCAGTGGCTTCGCCGGTGGCCGTTATGAACAACCCGGTGCATTGCCGGCCAACGGCGTAGGCGATCCGCGTACCATGCCCGCTGAACGCAGCGACGGCACACCGCCCCTCGGCTTTGCCCTGGCGCATTTACACGGCATCTATATCCTGGCCCAGAACGCCGACGGCCTGGTGCTGGTGGACACCCACGCCGCCCATGAACGCATCACCTACGAAGGCATGAAGCAGGCCTGGGCCGACGCCCGCGTCCGCTCGCAGCCGTTGCTGGTGCCGGTCTCCATGGCTGTCTCCGCCCGCGAAGCCGACTTCGCCGAAAACCAGCCCGAGGTGTTCGAGCGTCTCGGCTTTACCCTTCAGCGCGGTGGCCCGGAGACCCTCGTCGTCCGCGACATCCCCGCACTGCTGCGCGGCGCCGATGTCGAAGCCCTGGTGCGTGACGTATTGTCTGACCTGATCATGGACGGCAGCAGCGAACGCATTGCCCAACGCATCGACGAACTACTCTCCACCATGGCCTGCCACGGCAGCGTGCGCGCCAACCGCCGCCTGACCATCGACGAAATGAACGCCCTCCTGCGCGACATGGAAGCCACCGAACGCAGCGGCCAATGCAACCACGGCCGCCCCACCTGGATGCAACTCAGCATGAAAGAACTCGACCGCCTCTTCCTCCGCGGCCGCTAACCCCCCGGAAAATTACCCCGCTATGACGGGATATACTGTTTTTTCGGCGGCAATGCGTATCGGAATATCTTGCGCCACACGCTGAACAATTGCGCGCCAAAAGGACGAGCGTTGTAGCGGATGTTGTAGCGCTCACACAGGGCACGGATTTCCGGCGCAACGTCCTGATAGCGACGGCTCGGCATGGACGGGAACAGGTGGTGTTCGATCTGGCAGCTCAGGTGGCCGCTCATCAGATGCATCCATGGGCCGCACTCGATATTGGCGGAGCCCAGGATCTGCCGGATGTACCAGCCGGCCTTGTCTTCATCTTCGATATCCGCTTCCTCGAAATCCTCGACGTCGTCCGCGAAATGCCCGCAGAAGATCACAGCATAAGCCCACAGGTTGCGGATCAGGTTGGCGCCCATATTTGCCAGAAAAACCTGCAGGAAATAGGGGCCGGCGAGGAGCGGAAAAAGCAGATAGTCCTTGCCCAGAGACCGGGCAATCTTGTTTCTCAGCGCCCGCAGCTTGGGGAGGATTGAGGCTTTGCTGCGTCGACCGGCGCGCCAGTCTGCCAATTCGTCATCATGGATGGCGACGCCCCAGTTGAAGAACAGGGCCATCATCATGTTGGTCACGGGCTGGAACAGGTGCGAGCGCTTCCAGGGTTGCCGCTCGCTGACCCGCAACGCCTCGTAGCCGAAATCGCGGTCCCGGCCGATCACGTTGGTCCATTTATGGTGGATCATGTTGTGGGAGCGCTGCCACTGACGTGCGGGGCAGACGCCACCCCATTCCCAGGTGCTGGAGTGGATTTTCGGATCGCCGAGCCAGTTCCACTGGCCGTGCAATACGTTGTGACCGATCTCCATATTGTCGAGAATCTTGGCCAGGCCGAGAATGATGGCGCCAATGACGAAGCAGGCCGGATGGAGAATGCCGGCGAAGATGATAATGCGCCCGGAAATTTCCGCAGTGCGATGCGCGGCGAGCAGCCGGCGGAAGTAGCGCTCGTCCTTCTCCCCCAGATCACTCATGGCCCGGTTTCCGATACGCTTTACTTCTGCACCGAAGGACTGGATGTCTGCCTCTGAAAGATGGCGCGCGCCGGCGACACGTTTCAACCCGCTGTTGCGCTTCTGGCATGTCGCTGCTGTGCTCACTAACTAGGCTCCCTGATTCTGCTGGCTGGACCGGAGGTTACCGGGCCGCAGGGGGGAGAGTGAACCAGCCATTGGTGCTATTCTATTGTCAAAACAGGACGGGGGGACAAGCGCATGGCGCAAGGGGAAAAAATGAGAGCCATTGTGGCTGTATGCATGATTCTGGTAGCTGGTTGCAGCAGCAGCGGGCACTCTCCAGCCGCAGGGGGGGGCAGGTGATGCCACGTTTCATCAGAACTGGCAGCCAATCAGCTGCCCGGCATTTACTGAGTTGCCATCACGCCATGAAAAGGTTCGACGCTGCTTCGATCTGAATGCTGCCCGGATTGGGGAGCTTTATGCCAGAGAGCGGGCTGAAAGACCCTATTCTCGCGGTGCTATAAAAATCCTTATCACCTTTGGAGGGCATGGCACAAATCACTCGGTTGCGCCGATCTCTGTGGATCCGGGCCTGGAGGCATTGAGTGAATATGTTCTGGATTATGTCCGCAGTATGTCCTTTGGTCCCGATATCTCCATGGGCGAAGTGGAGTACCAGATGAGCTTTCAATAGCCGTGCCGGAACTTGACTATTATACCTCTCTCCGACACGGAGTCTCTTGCTCAATGAAATTGATGAATTATGCTGTTCTGGCGATGCTCGGGGTCGCTCTGTCTCTGGGGTTTAATGCTGTTATGGCTGAATCTTTTGTGCCTGAAGACGAGCATCAGGCTCAAGCCATGGAGCAGCTTGTCGATGTGTACGCGAGATACGGCGGCTTACCGCGTTCCGAGGGATGCATGCAGTACAGGGCTTACATATCCGAATCCGGGGAGGGTGTTGGTCTCGAGATGATAGAGAGTGAGTTTGATAACCTGGAGCTTGCAGAGAATGCCTTGAGAGCGTTCGCTCCGTTTGTAGTGCTACCTGACGGTAGCTCTGAAGCGACAGGGCACTTGTGCTTCTCGGGTCCGGATGATGAGGAAGCCAGGGAGTTAGAGTATGTGCTATCTGTGGAGAAGGATGGCATACCGAATCGGGATTGGCTTGACGGTCTGCTTCAGGAAGAGTCGTCCCGGTGCACAGGTCTATGATTCGTTGGTTGATCGGCGTGCGTTGGTGATGACGTCAGGCGTGGGAGAGACGTTGGTTTTGCCTGGCGCCAATTTACATGCGTGGAGGAGTCATGACTTTCCCAGAAGATGCGTTCCTCAGCTTCGCTTTTAAAGCCCGGAATTTTCTTTGATTCCTTCATAAAAAAACCCATTTATCACGTTTATTACTCAATACTTTCCTCGGGTATCACCTGAATCACGATCTTCCCCCGTGCCCGGCCGGTCTTGCTGTGCTGATACGCCTGATCCAACTCTGCCAAGAGATACAGGCTGTCGATTACGGGTGTCACGCGGCCGGCCTCGATCCACTGGGTCAGTGTCTGCAGGTCCTGCTGCCAGGACTCCACCATCACCAGCTTCGCCTGCACAGTGCGGCGCAACAGTTTGCGGCGTGCCACGTTCAGGTAGGCGTGTGCATAGCCGCCGGTAGTGACGAATATCCCGCCTTCTTTCAGTAGTGTTTCGCAACTGTCCGGGCTTTCGTGGGAGGTGGCGTCGAATACCACATCGAAATCGTCGTTCCGCTGCAGGTAGTCTTCTGCGGTGTAGTCGATGACCTTGTCTGCACCGAGTTTGCGCACCAATTCCACATTCCTGCCACTACAGACACCAGTAACCTCGGCGCCCAATGCCTTGCCGATCTGCACGGCGAAGGTACCGACGCCGCCGGAGGCGCCGATGATCAGCAAGCGGGTGCCGGTGCCCACGCTTGCCTTGCGGAAGGCTTGCAGGGCTGTCTGTGCCGCCAGCGGCACGGCGGCGGCCTGCTCGTGGCTGAGGTTGGCGGGTTTGTGCGCCACGCGGCGCTGGTCGATGATGGCGAACTCGGCGCAGGCGTTGGTGCGCAGTCGCATGTCCATGCCATAAACGGCATCACCGATCTCGAAGCCGGTAACGCCCCGGCCCTTGTCCACCACGAGACCGCTGAGGTCATCGCCGAACAGGTTGGTGCGCAGGGGGCCGCCCAGCGGTGGTACAAGTGCGGCAATATTGCGGTTGAGCTTCCAGTCCTTCGGGTTTACGGACGAGGCATGCACAGCCACCAGAAGGTCATTACGACCCGGCCCGGGGCGCGGCACTTCGCGGACCACTAACGGTGTGCGGCGACCCATACCTGATGTCACGATGGCTTTCATAACTGTGCTCCTGACGTATGCCCACGTCATAACGGATCGTAATCATGGTATGCCTGCGTGGGCGAGGCAACGATCCTTGTTGTTTGCCGGCAGCGTACCCCGTTTGAGGGACATGCAGCGCCAGCCTGCCCTACCTACAATGTGGGTTGATGCCGGGCTGATACCGGACTGATACAGGATTGTGGCTGGGGGGCCGCCGATGAGCACCTTTTCGATACGTCCGGCACTGGCTGCGCGCCATCTTGCCCTGACCATGCTGACTTGCCTCGCGGTGACCGGTTGCGGCGGAGGCGGCAGCAGTAGCTCGGGCGCTGATCCCGGCATCGCCTTCACCCCCCTGAATGACACGGGCATCACCTATTGCGGTGATGCAGAAGACAGCGTCAATACGCCCTGTCTCGGTAACGAACCTCCCGGGCAGGATGCCGATTTTGGCCGCGATGCGGAGGCTGATCTGGAAAAGATCGGCGCGGGCGAGGCCGGCTTTGATTACTCCCGTGTCTGCCACAACGGCGATGTGGAAGATCAAGGGGCCTGTCCGCCCCAGCCCCTGCGTGGTGATCTGGACCAGCACTGGGGCTGCACCCGCGACAATGTGACCGGGCTGCTCTGGGAACTGAAGGATGCCAGCACGCTGAGCATGCGCCATGTGGACCATGGCTACACTTGGTACAACCCGTCACCCTCGACTCTGAATCCGGGGGAGCCCGGCGACACCAACAGTTGCGACAGCTCCCTGAATGATCAGCCCTGCAATGTCGCCGCCTATATTGCGGCGGTCAACGCAGCAGGCCTGTGCGGCCATAACGACTGGCGCCTGCCGTCGCGTCAGGAGCTGGAAAGTCTGGTGCACTACGGTCGTGAGGCGCCCCATCAGGACACGGACCTGTTCCCGGAAATACCCGCTGCGGCGCTCTGGGCCGCTACACGCGATGCCGGCAGCACGGACAGCGCCTGGACGCTGGATATGGGCACCGCCCTGCATGCGACACACACCCTGGATGCGCCACTGGCGGTAAGGCTGGTGCGTGGCGAGCGTATTGATCCGCCCGACCCGGTCGCGCAGGACCACTGCGCCGAAGGCCTGCAAAGCAGTATGCCGCTGCGTCGCTATGACAATGCACTGGCGGGTACCGTCGTCGACCTGACCACCGGGCTGATGTGGAAGCAGTGCGTCGAAGGGCTGTCCGGACAGGATTGCACTGACGGCACGGCGCAGGCGCAGGGTTGGGCGGCAACCCTGGATGATGCTGCAGTACACAGCTTTGCCGGTTTCGACGACTGGCGTCTGCCCAATGTGCGCGAACTGGCATCGCTGCAGGACACCTGCACCCGGGACCCGGCGCTGTCGCCGCTGCTTTTCCCCGCCCCGGCACTGGGCAACCTGTGGACCGCCTCGCCCGCCGCACCGGACATGGCCTGGCAAGTGAGCGCCGGGGATGGGCGGCCAGTGCGAGCCACCCGTGACGACATGGCCGGGGCCCGGCTGGTGCGTGGCGGTTCGCCGCGTCTGGCACCGCCGCGCAGCGATACGCTGGTGCTGCGCGCCGGGGCGCCCGACGAACAGGGCCCCTATGAGCCGGGTCAGCTTGAGCCCTATACCTTTACCGCTCAGGCAGTCGGCCCGGACTCGGCGATCGGCGCGGCCTCGATCACAGCGTGCCACGGCGCCGTGGCCGACGGTCTTGTCACCATCGAGATTGAAGGCACTGTTCTGGATTGCGACAACCTGCCGCAGTCGCTGCCCGTCCCTGAAGGGCTCGTCTACAACAGCGACGGCGCCCGGGAGCATCATTGGCACGGCAGCTGGGCGCCCGACGCCAGCTTGTTGCCGAGCCTCGGTGCCACAGAGGGTGATGCACTGGATATCCAGTTCACGGCGGCGGGCGAGGTGGCTCTGGGATCACCGCCGGTACGTCATGAGTTCAAGGTCTACAATATCAATCAGCCGCCGTGGCTGACGCTCTCCTCCTCCAACCCGGCGACATGCATCACGGGGCCTTACACCGTGATGAGCTGCGAGCAGGAGATCCTGACCTCGGCGGGCATTGCCGGTATGTCCGTCGGCCTGCACTTCCATGATGTGGATATGTCCACCTCGTCCAGTTCCGGTGCCGGGGTGATTACCGATCTGGAGCTGATCTGCCTGGCGGAGAGCGGTTGTGATCCTGATGGGATGATTCACCTCTATATTGCCAGCACCCGAGGGTTAAATGAGCTGGAGCAATATCGCCGATACCGGCTTGCCGCCAATGCCTACAGAACCGACAGAGCGCTCAGTGTCATAACGGTGTATACGGATGTGCCGGGGGATTATCTTTTGAAGATCGAGGTGAATGACGCCGGTAATAGCGGCGCCTGCAGCTACGACGACCCCGGCTTGTGCCAGAGGCGCGCGCAGACCGAGCAATTGCTGAGGGTGCGCCACCCTGATGCCGACTAGATGCTGGCAGCAGGCGCGA
The DNA here is from genome assembly GCA_022565695.1 of Alcanivorax sp. Taxonomy (GTDB): domain Bacteria; phylum Pseudomonadota; class Gammaproteobacteria; order Pseudomonadales; family Alcanivoracaceae; genus Isoalcanivorax. The sequence goes on from JAIUME010000007.1 coordinate 138,496, forward strand.
CCAGGTGGCCGGCCACACTGCAGGCACTCGTTTGAACGGCAGATAAAAGGGTGTCATGTTCGGGCCATGATGCTATTTCGGAGGCTGCTCGCCTCCCCCGCTTCAGAGCATCAGTATCAGACCGGCACATCGTGCGCCGCAAGGGTAAGCTTGAGCGGTTGAAATAAGGAGGTGTGCCGATGACGCCAGATTATGAAGTCAGGCGGGTGGGCCGCGATGAGTTGGCGTTGATGGATGACCTGCTGGGGTTGTTCGGTGAAGTATTTGGACAGCCCGATGTCTATGGCGGCCAGCGGCCCGGCGCGGCCTACATGCGCCGGTTGCTGGGCAGCGGCACCTTTGTTGCGTTGGTGGCCGTGCAGGACGGTGTCGTCGTGGGCGGCCTGGCGGCCTATGAACTGATCAAGTTCGAGCAGGAGCGCAGCGAGATGTATATCTATGATCTCGCAGTGGCAGAGGGCTGCCGCCGTCGCGGTGTTGCCACGGCGCTGATTAAGATGCTCAAGCGTATCGCGGCGGCGCGAGGGGCATGGGTCATGTATGTGCAGGCGGATACCGGCCCGGAAGACGAGGCGGCCATTGCGCTCTATTCCCGGCTCGGGGTGCGCGAAGAGGTGCTGCACTTCGATATTCCAGTGACCTGAGAGGCCCCGGGGTTGTAGCTTTCCCGCCGGGGCTGTTTGCGGTTGTCTCAGTCGTCGCCGAGCAGCAAGGCGCAGCTGGCGTTGTCCGCCTGCGGGTGATTGCCCAGCGACAGCCATTCGCTGACCACAGGCAATAATGCGATGTCCCAGGCTTCCAGGCTGTCGGTCAGGTCGAAGCCGATGCTCTGCAGGTTGCCAGCGTCGACCTGTTCCCAGTCGAGGTGCAGCACGCGGGTGTAGGGTGCGCCCTGTTGCAGGTTCAGGCTCAACAGCAGGGCGTTGTCGTTGAGGCGGTTCCACTGGCCGCCGACATATAGCGCCACGTCGGACAGTTGCTCATAGTCCACACACGCCTGCAGGGCGCCGCCGTCAAGCGGGTTGTCGCCGGATGCCGGTGTCAGCCGGAACTGGGCGCGGCCGTTGCCCTTGACGGGGTCGTCGTAGTGGATGGCGATGATGTGGCTGCTCAGGGCGGTGATGGTGGCGTCAAAGAAATCCGTGTCGAGCAGGAAGTCGTCCAGCAAGACATTATCCATGTCTCGGTCCGTATCAAGCAGGAAGGCCATCAGCCGTGCCAGGTTGATGTGCTGGCCGTTGCTGTGTGCGTCCTCCGCCAGGTCGACCAGGATTTCCAGCAGGATGTCGATATCGCTGCTGGTGTAGCTGTCATTCAGGTCCTCGTTGTTGTTCAGTTCCTTGATCAGTTTCTGTGCTGCCCTGGACAGCTGATGATCAGGCTTGGGGTCCAGTTCCGGGACCATCTGCTTCTTGACCAGAAGCGCGGCTTCTATCAGTTGGCCGCGTGTGGCTGCGGAGGTGTAGTCAAGGTTTGGCATCAGGCCCAGCTCCTGGGCGGCGACCAGATACTGATTGGCCCACATCGAAATATCATTGTCAGGCTGCGGCTCGATGCCCAGCGTCTTGACCAGCAGGATGGCGAACTCCTCGATAGACAGCGACTCGTTAGGGTCGAACGGTCCGCCGGGAATTCCCGTCAGCGTGCTGGCCTTGATGTCGGCGATATAGCCAGCCAACCATTGGGGGGTGTCGATATCCGGGAAGCTGCCTTGACTCGGTGAGGAGGGCTCCTGACCAAGGATTTTGGCCAGGATGCTGGCGATTTCGGAGCGGGACATGGTTTCGTCGAGCTCGGTGCCGTTGTCCATCCCCTGGAAAATACCCTGCGCTACCAGCTCATCGAATTTTGCCTGGGCGCTGAGTGAGTTGGCAGACAGCTGGCGTGCGCTGGGGAACAGCATGGAGGGTTGTACATCTTCAATGTGATACTGGTAAAAGGCGTCGATAATGCCATAAAGAATATCGAGACTGCCTTCATCGGAGTCGGCCACGGCAGAGATCATTGCCAGTGCGCCATCCAGATCCAGGTCGCGACCGCGCAGTGCATCCACCTGCACATGATAGCGATAGACCTTGTCATTCTGCTCGCCGGTCACGATGTCAACGCCGCCATAATAGAACACCGTGACTTCATCCGGCAGGTTGTCCAGTGACGGCAAGCGCAGGCAATGCTGGCGGTGCACCGGGTTGTCGCTGCGGCAGTAGTTGACGCGGGTGATCGGGTTGTAGCCGAAGAAACCCTGGCTGTCGGTGTAGCCTATAGGCTCGTCGTCGTCATGGCTGCCGGAGTCGTTCATGTCGACAAAGATGGTGGCGCCAGCCAGGCCACCGTTGATCGTGATGCGCCCTTCGGTGCCTGCCGCGCCTCGGCGCGAACCGTCCTGGTTGCTGGTGCCGCCGCAGGCAACCAACGCGATGGTAGCGAGCGAGATCAGCGGCCATTTAATAGTGGAAATCATGTTGCCCCCTTGTTCAATCCGTTAACGTGTTTTTCCGTTTTCGGCGTTTCTTGTGCAGATTCCGGCAAGCTCGCTCAGGAAAATCAGAAGCGAGACTGCCAGCCGAGACTCAGTGCTGCGGTGCGCGGTAATGAGCTGCCATCGATCTCGACCTTTTCGAGGCCTATGAGTGCATCCAGGGTCAGGCGGCTGAACCAGGTCATGCCGAGGCTGATGCTGGACAGCTTGCTGCCGCGCTGATTGGCGTGATAGCCGCCGCGCAAGCCAGGCAGCCAGGTGTTGGGCAACTGATAGCCCGCCATCAGTGAAAGCATTTGCTCGCGATCACCGGTCGGTGTGTTGGCATCGGTCAGGTCGTAGCTGAAACCCGCCAGACCGCGCCCGTTACTGAAACTGTAGCTGCCGTCCGCAGTGGCCTGGCTGGCCAGTACCCATTTTTCGTTCCTGGCGATGCGGCCTTCCTGTACGAAGAAGTCGGCGGCCAGGCAGTTGGCTTGTTCGTTTGAGCCGGCCGATAGTGAGGCGCAACCCACGCCGACGCTGCCATAGCGAAACGAGGGTTCGTTGATGTTCTTGAGAGTCAGTCCTGCGCGCCAGTTATCCTGTTGCCAGGCAGCGCCCAGGTCGATACCGATATTCGTGCTGCTGCGCTCGTTGGTGTCGTACTGGTCAGAGATGATGTCGCCGATACTGTCGTCATCATCGTTAGTGGCAGCGGCCTTCAGGCTTACGACTTGCTTGCTCAGGGAGCCGTTGATCAGGCGCGCACGGGCACCGACGGTAACCGACTGATTGTCCTGCTGCCACAGTTCATCGGCCCAGCCCAGACTGATCTGGGTCAGGGTGGCCGACTTCAGGTACAGGGAGGTGCGTGAACGCAGTTCCTGGTTCACGGCATCGTAGATGACGGCATCATCGAGAACGCTGGCGCGTACTTCAATATCGGCTTCCACTGAAACGCTAAAAGTCCCCGCGGCGGTTCTGAACGCTATGGGTGTCAGCGGGGCTTGCAAGCCGGCATTGATACGGAGGTAGCCGTCCCGGCCAATAAGTTCGACGATGTCATTGGTTTCATTGGCCAGAGCAATGCCTTCAGCAACGGACAGGTTTTCTCGCTCCAGATTATCCAGCACGTCATCGGCACGATCGAGGAAGTTGTCCACCTTGCCCATTTCATAGCCCAGGCTGAAGGCGCCTGCTCGCCCCATGCGCAGGCTGCTGTCTTCGCTTAGCACATGGAGGCCATGGGCGGGATTGCCGGACAGGCTGTGCAGATTGATGCCATGACTGTTGTCGCCATAGGTGACGTTGGGACCTTTGCCCACAGTGCCCGGCAAGGCAAACGCAGAGGCGGATACGGCCGCCACGCAGATGGCCACCATTGATCGAGTGAACATTATTGATACCCCCCACGGGTAAAACGATGTTTTTATTTTATGAAGTATGGTGTGGTGTCGAACGGCGAACAAGGGAATTCAGCGAGGTGGTGCTGCAGTGTCCCCTGAACGTGGGACAGAAACGATTGCCTGGGTCAGATCAGATACAGGGATATGCCAGCGAGCAGGGTGCCAATGCCCAGAGCCGCCAGCACATCGCTGGGGTAGTGCAGCCCGAGAAAGACCCGTGACAGCGCGACGCTGATTGCAAAAGGCACCAGCAGGATCGCCAGCATCGGATAGTAGGCCAGCGCGACCAGCGTAAAGACAGTGGCATGCAGGGTATGGCCAGACGGGAAGCTGAATTCATCCAGTGGCGCGACCCAGGCGCGGATGCGGCCATCGTTGGCGAAAGGGCGAGGGCGGCGCGTCCAGCGCTTCAGGGTCTTGTACATCACCAGTGCCACCAGGCCGGTGGCCATCATGTGGGCTGCGGCGGTCAGACCATACATGCCGTCCACGGCGATCATGGCGGCCATCAGGGTATACCAGAAGACGCCGTCGCCCAGGCGGCTGACGATGGAGAAGTAGCTGCGCAGCATGTGGCGCTCGCACCAGCGGTTGGCGCGCAGGCACCAGCCCCTGTCACGTATCAGAATCAGTTCGCGGGTGATCAGTTGCATGGCGATACCTCCTCTTGACCGTTGCGTTGGGCGTCAAGGCCACCGAGCAATGCGTCAAAGTTGGCGGCAACCTGATCCGGGTGCAGTCGCTGCATGGCCGCACTGGCGGCACGGCCCTGTTGCTGGCGTCGGTCCGGGTGTCGTGCCAGCGCCACGGCGGCCTCGATAAAGGCTTCGTCCGTGTCGACGGCTGCGCCGTGCCGGCCATTGCGCAGGTGTTCCCGGGCGGCACCGTAGTTGAAGGCGACGGTGGTGACGCCGCTGGCCATGGCTTCCAGGGTGACGTTGCCAAAGGTCTCGCTGCGGCTGGGGAACAGGAACAGGTCGCCGCTGGCAAAATGGGTGGCCAGTGCCTGGTGCAGTTGCAGGCCGCAGAAGATGAAGTCGGGGTTGGCCGCCGCCAGCGCGGCGCGCTGGGGGCCTTCGCCGACCCAGATGAAACGGGCGTGTGGCGAGTGGGTCTGGATTTCGCGAAAGGCGCGTACCGCCAGGCCCAGATTCTTCTCCGCTGCGATGCGGCCCACGTAGATCACGGCCAGGTCGTCGCTCGCCAGACCCCATTGCTGCCGCAACTGCGTATCCCGATGGGCCGGGCTGAAGCGTTGCGGGTCTACGGCGCGGGGCAGGTGAACGGCCTGCCGGAAGCCGCGTGCGCTCAGGAAGCTGGCCAGCTCGCCGGTAGGCACCAGCGTGGCGTTGGCGCGGTTGTGGAACCAGCGCATCCAGGCGAAGGCGAGGCCTTGCAGGAAGCCCAATCCATAGTCGCGGGTGTATTCGTCAAAGCGGGTGTGCAGGCCGGTGGCCACCGGGATGCCCAGTTGCCGGGCGGTGTTGACGGCGGACCAGCCCAGCGGACCTTCGGTGGCGACATATATGGCATCCGGCGGCTGGTCCCGCCACAGGCGGCGTAGCTTGCCACCGGCGGGCAGGCCAAATTGCAGGCCGGGGTAGCGAGGCAGTTTCATGCCGGGGACAGTGATGTCGGCGTCCGCAGAGGCTTCGCTGACGGGCTGCCCGTCTGCAGCCTGTCGGGGCCGTATCACTGTGACATGGTGGCCGCGTGCTCGCAGTCCCTGGGCCAGGTTGCGCACGGTCAGGGCGACGCCATTGATCTCCGGGGGGTAAGTCTCGGTGACGATGGCGTAGTGCTTCTCTTCTGTCCGGGAGTCGATTCTGCCCGGTTCACTCATCAGTCTTTTCATACCGGCAAGGGTGCGCCGCCGCGGTGACGCGTATGTGTCGTATTTATGACAGTTTTCTTAAACGGGGCTGGCCAGCGATGGACAATTTCGGGGGTTCCCTTACCATGGCCACCATCACCTTGCCCCGATCGTCATCCGATCTGCCACGCCGGATAGCCCATGCCTGCCGTTGACACCCATACAGCCCCGCCCGTTGTGTTCCTGATGGGGCCCACCTGCTCGGGCAAGACTGCCCTGGCGGTCGAGCTGGTGCGGCGTTTGCCTCGACTGGAGATCATCAGTGTGGACTCGGCGTTGATCTATGCCGGCCTGGAGATCGGCGCGGCGCGGCCGGAACCGGCGGAGCTGGCCGCGGCCCCGCATCGCTTGCTGGGCATCCGTGATCCGGCGCAGCCTTATTCGGCGGCGGATTTTCGTGCCGATGCGCTGGCGCATATTGACCAGATTCATGCGCGTGGCGGTGTGCCGCTGCTGGTAGGCGGCACCATGCTGTATTTCCGGGCCCTGCTGGAGGGGCTGGCGGCGCTGCCGGAGGCGGATCCGGCGCTGCGTGCCCGCCTGGATGAGCAGGCACGAACACAGGGCTGGCCAGCGCTGCATGCCCGCCTGGCCGAGGTTGATCCGGAGACGGCGGCGCGGCTGGAACCCAATGATCAGCAGCGGCTGCAGCGGGCGCTGGAGGTCTATGAGCTCACCGGGGTGCCGCTCTCCGAGCATCATGCCCGGCAGAAGCGGGGGATAAAACAGGGGGGTGAGGCTGGCGGATTGTCCGACCAGTCTCCGGGGCGCAGCGCGGCTTTTCCGTACAATGTGATGCAGTTCGCGCTGGTTCCTCAGGATCGGGTGCGCCTGCATGCCCGGATAGCCGAGCGCTTCCAGCTGATGCTGGATGCCGGGCTGATCGCTGAAGTGGCGGCGCTGCGTGCCCGGGGGGACCTGCACCTCGGGCTGCCGGCGATCCGGTCAGTGGGCTACCGGCAGGTATGGGAGTATCTGGACGGGCACTATGATGCCGATGAGATGCAGCGCCGGGCGCTGGCGGCGACCCGCCAACTGGCGAAGCGCCAGATGACCTGGTTGCGGGGCTGGTCCGGGCTGACGGTGCTGGAACCGGATGCGCCGGATTTGCTCGGGCAAGTTCTTGAAAGGCTGAGCGAATCAGTGTTTAGTAGCGATGCTGAGGTATGACAAGAACGGTGCAGGGGGGAAATGGAGAGGTCTGGAAAGAAACTTTCTCCCCGCGCTGATGACGAAAAGACGGCACCGGCTGGTTTGGCTGGTGCCTACACCTGCTACGGGGTGGGTTTGGCTGGCTTGAAAAGACAAAAGCTGACCGCATACATGACCCTGTGACAGAGCCGGGCGCGCTGCCCGGCAATTTGCGCTGATTGCCCCGGGATATTTGCTTCGGTGGTTTGCCGACAACCGTTCCTGTAGGGCGTTACTTTTTACTTACTTGTATTTCAAGGAGAACCACCATGTCGAAAGGGCACTCGCTACAAGACCCTTTTCTCAACGCGCTGAGAAAGGAACGTATCCCCGTTTCTATCTTTCTGGTTAACGGCATCAAGCTGCAGGGACAGATCGAATCTTTCGACCAGTACGTGGTGCTGCTGAAGAACGCAGTCAGTCAGATGGTCTACAAGCACGCGATTTCCACCGTGGTTCCGGCGCGCAATCCGCGTGCTGCCGGTCCGGTTGGCGGCAATCCGGCAATGGGTCAGTCGAACGACGATGGCTTTCCCGGCAACGCCTGAACCTGGCGTTGTCTGATACGTAGTCTGAGATCTGAGCACCACCTGGCTGTCCGGGGCGCGGCGTGCGGCGACATCGCGCGCAGCGCTCTGGCTGCCATCTCTCCCTGTTCCGTTGACCGGTTGGTGGCCCCTTTCCCCCTGTTGCAAGCCGGTATCATATGGAATTCTTTGAACGTCCCGAACACACATCCCACGACAACGACCAGCTGCCGGAACGGGCAGTGCTGGTGCATATAGAGCTGCCCGACGGGGCCGGCCACGAAGATCTGGAAGAGTTCCACCATTTGGTGGTCTCCAGCGGCGTGACGCCGGTGGCTGAGGTCATGGGCCGACGTGACCGCCCGGAGCCAGCGACCTATGCCGGTAGCGGCAAGGTGGAAGAAATTGCTGCGGTGGTCAGCGAGCATGAAGCCGATGTGGTGCTGTTCAATCACATTCTCAGCCCGGGGCAAGAGCGTAACCTGGAGCGTGCCCTCAAGTGTCGGGTGCTGGACCGTACAGGTCTGATCCTGGATATCTTTGCCCAGCGTGCCCGCACCCATGAGGGGCGCTTGCAGGTGGAGCTGGCCCAGTTGCGGCATCTCTCCACGCGGCTGGTACGGGGCTGGACCCACCTTGAGCGCCAGAAAGGCGGTATCGGCCTGCGCGGGCCCGGTGAAACCCAGCTGGAGACCGACCGTCGACTGGTGCGCGAGCGTATTCGCAGCATCGAGGGGCGTCTGACCAAGGTGCGCAGCCAGCGCGCCCAGGGGCGGCGGGCGCGGGAGCGCTCCGAGATACCGCTGATTTCACTGGTGGGCTACACCAACGCCGGTAAGTCGACCCTTTTCAATGTGCTCACGCAGGCCGAGGTATATGTAGCGGACAAATTGTTCGCGACGCTGGACCCGACCCTGCGCCGGGTGCGTGTGCCGGGGGTGGGGCCTGCGATCCTGGCCGATACGGTGGGCTTCATCCGGCATCTGCCACACCGGTTGGTGGACGCGTTTCGTGCTACGCTGGAGGAGACACTGGGGGCGAGCCTGCTGCTGCACGTCACCGACTGTGCTGCGGAGGATCGTGACCGCAATGTGATGGCGGTCAACGAGGTGCTGGAGGAAATCAGTGCCGATGAGCTGCCGGTGTTGCACGTATACAACAAGGTGGACCTGGCAGGCGAGGCGCCGCGTATCGAGCGGGACGAGCAGGGCAAGCCCTGGCGAGTCTGGCTGTCGGCGCATACCGGTGAAGGGCTCGAACTGTTGTATGATGCCATGGCGGAGCGCCTGGCCACCGGCTGGGTCGACCGCTGGATCCGCCTGCCGGCAGATTCGGGGCGCATGCGCGCTCGATTGCACGAGGCGGGTGAAGTACTGGACGAGCAACTGGATGAGTCCGGGAATCTGTTACTGAGGGTGCGGGTCAACCGCATCCATTTCGAACGACTGTTGCGCGGTGAAGGGTTGCTGGAGGCGGATGTCACGCCTGAGGCGGTTGCAGGGGATGAAGCCCCTTCCTACAATCCTTCCCGCTCACGCTCGCCTGATGGCAGGTAAGGTCCGCGTATCATGCGGGCCTGCTGGTATGTCGGGTGGGATAGCTGAGCAAGACTGACGGAGAATTCGATGGCCTGGAACGAACCTGGCGGACAGAAACCGCGGGACCCCTGGGGGGGCGGCGGCAAGGGTGGTGGCAACAACAATGGCGGCAACAACGATCAGGGGCCGCCAGACCTGGATGAGGTGATTCGCAACCTCAAGGACAAGCTCGGTGGCGCCTTTGGTGGCGGCGGCGGTGGCAAATCCGGCGGCAGTGGCGGTGGCGCAGCCTCCGGCAGTATTGCTGTGATCGTGATTGCCGTGCTGATCTTCGTGTATGCCTTCTGGGCGTTCTTCCAGGTGGACTCGGCGGAGCAGGGCGTCGTGCTGCGCTTCGGCAAGTTGCACCGGATCGTCGATCCGGGTCTCAACTGGCACCTGCCTCCCTTCGAGGAATACCACAAGATCAACGTGACCCAGGTCAACAGCCACCGTATCAGCGAAGAAATGCTCAGCGGTGACACCAACATCGTCAGCGTGACGCTGGATGTGCAGTACCGGGTGCTGGATCCGGCCGCCTATCTGTTGAAAGTGGCCAATTCCGAGAGCGTGCTGCGTAACGCGACCGAGAGTGCACTGCGCCATGTGGTCGGCAGCAAGACCATCAACGCGGTGCTCAGCTCAGAACGGGAAAGCCTGCGTTCCGAGGTGCAGACGCGCCTGCAGGATTACCTGGATACCTATTCCACCGGTCTGCTGGTGTCTGCGGTCGTACTGGATAGCACCCAGGCCCCTGCGGCGGTGCGGGATGCGTTCCAGGATGTCACCCGGGCGCGTGAGGATGAAGACCGCTTCCAGAAAGAGGCCGAGTCCTACGCCAACGCCATCATTCCGGAAGCCCGTGGTCGTGCCCAGCGGTTGCGCGAAGAGGCGGAAGCCTACCGGGCAGAAGTTGAAGCCCGCGCCACCGGTGAAGCGGATCGCTTCATGGCACTGCTGGCCGAGTACAACAACGCCCCGGAAGTGACTCGCGAGCGTCTGTACATCGAAACCATGCAGGAAGTGATCGGTAACAGCAGCAAGGTACTGGTGGACGTGAAAGGCGGCGACAGCCTGATCTATCTGCCACTGGACCAGATCATGAAGCAACATCAGGAGCGGAGCAGTTCCTCTTCTGATACCCCTGAGCGCACCTCCGTGCCCAGCCGAGACGGCAGCAGTAATGCCGGCAGCAGCACGTCGGGTACGCGGAGTTCGCAGCAGCAAAGTCTGTATGGCCGTAGCCGGGAGGTGCGCTAATGTCCCCAAGAAGCCTGATGGGTCTGGTCGCCGGTCTGTTCCTGGTGATCGTGGCGCTGGACTCTTACTTCATTGTTAATGAAACCGAACGCGCGGTGCTCAAGCGCTTTCAGGAAATTGTTCGCACGGATATCCAGCCTGGCATTCACGGCAAGATGCCGTTTATCGATCAGGTGGTGAAGGTAGACGGCCGGGCCACAGCGTATGAGCTGCCGGCGCAGTCCTACCTGACTTCCGAGCGCAAGCTCATGGATGTCAGCTCCTTCGTGATCTGGCGCGTGGAAGACGTGCAGAAGTACGTCACCGTTATCGGCGGCGGCGGGGTCAACACTTCCGACCGCATGCGCGAAATTGCCCAGCAGCGTCTGAATGCCCGGGTGGCCGAGCGACTGCGGAACGCAGTGGCACAGCGCACGGTGCAGCAGGTCGTGGCGGGTCGTCGGGAAGTGATTGTTGATCCTGACAGCGTCATGACGGATGGCAACGGCAGTGAACTGACCGCCCGTGATCTGGGTATCGGCGACGGTTCCCGGGCTGACGATGAGCCGCTGGAAACCATCACAGCGGAAGAGGCTGCCCGTCTGGATCCCCAGCAGGATGCCCGTGAGCAGCTGATGGTCAGCGTGCTGGCGGATGTCCGGGGCGATGCACTGGAAGACTTCGGCATCGACGTGGTCGATATCCGTGTCAAACAGGTCGACTGGCCCAGCGAGGTGCGTGAGCGGGTGTTCGACCGGATGCGCGCAGAGCGTGCCCGTGATGCGGCCCGGCACCGTTCGGAAGGCCGCGAGGCAGCGGAGATCATCCGTGCCGGCGCGGAGCGTCAGCGCACCGTGCTGCTGGCCAATGCGTTCCGTGATGCCGAGCAGATGCGTGGTGAAGGTGATGCCACGGCTGCGCGGATCTATGCCAACGCCTATAACCGCGAGCGGGAGTTCTACCAGTTCTACCGTAGCCTGCAGGCCTACCGGGAAACCTTCCGGGGCGCTGGCGACGTGATGGTGCTCGAGCCGGATGGTGACTTCTTCCGTTACCTGAAGAGCTCCAGCGGCAACTGATCACTGTCGGTCGCGGTACGGGATACAGGGACGGGATAAGAGTGCCTGTGCCGGATCAAAGTGCTACCATGCGCAACGCCGGGCGATAACCGCCCGGCGTTTTGCTGTCTGACGTATGACCTCTGACATAAGACCTATGATGAATCGTGAAGAACAGTGGCTGCTGCCTGAAGGGGTCGAGGAGATCCTGCCGGAGGGTGCGGCTGTCATAGAAGGCCTGCGCCGTCGCCTGCTGGATCTCTACGATCGCTGGGGCTATCAGCTGGTGTTCCCGCCGTTGATCGAGTTCCTGGAGTCGCTGCTCAATGGCGCGGGCCGGGATCTGGAGCGCGAGACCTTCAAACTGACGGATCAGCTCAGCGGCCGCCTGATGGGCGTGCGCGCTGACATCACACCCCAGGTGGCGCGAATCGATGCCCACAGCCTGCGTCGCAATGCGCCCAGCCGGCTGTGCTACTGCAGCACGGCGCTGCGTACCCGGGCGGCGTTGCCCGGTGGCTCCCGGATTCCCTACCAGGTGGGTGTGGAGTTGTTCGGCCATGACGGTGTCGACAGCGACGCCGAAGTCATCGGCCTGATGCTGACCACGCTGACGGAAGCCGGCGTTTCCGGCGTCACGCTGGACCTCGGCAACGTGGCCATTTATCGCGAGCTGGTGCGTGCGGCCGGCCTCAGCGAAGCAGATGAAGCCAGTCTTTCGGATATCTACCTGCGCAAGGCGCGCACCGAGCTGGATGCGTTCATTGCCAGTCGTGACATGCCTGCGCCGGTGGCGACGGCCCTGCAGGCGCTGCCCTGGCTGGCTGGTGAGGGGGCCATGACACGCGCCGCCACGCTGCTGGCGGATACCGGTGAAGCCGTGCTGGCTGAGCTGGCCAAGCTCACCGCCCTGGCGGAGCGTGTGGCGGAAGCCTTCCCGGCGGTCCAGCTGCACCCGGACCTGGGGGAGTTGCGCGGCTATCATTACCACACTGGCTGTATCTTCGCGGCCTACCGCCAAGGCTTCAGCGAGCCGCTGGCCAAGGGCGGGCGTTACGATCATATTGGTGAGGTGTTCGGCCGTGCGCGGCCGGCCACGGGCTTCAGTGCCGACCTGAAACTGCTGGCGGCCTGTCAGGCGCCGGTCACGTTTCGCGGTATTCTTGCACCGACAGGGGCCTCCGGGTCGCTGGCGGCAGAAATAGCTCGCCTGCGTGCTGCAGGCGAGCGGGTAGTGCAGGCGCTGCCGGGGGCCAATAATGACCCGGCGGAGCTTGGTTGTGACCGTCAACTGGTGGCTGATGGCCAGCAGTGGCGTATCGATTCCCTTTAATTTTCGCGGATCAGTTGAGTACTAATGGGCAAGAACGTCGTTATTCTCGGCACCCAGTGGGGTGATGAAGGCAAGGGCAAGATCGTTGATCTGCTCACCGATCAGGTGGCCTGTGTGGTCCGGTTTCAGGGTGGCCACAATGCGGGTCATACCCTGGTCATTGATGGTGAGAAGACGGTATTGCACCTGATTCCCTCCGGTATTCTGCGCGATGGCGTGCAGTGCCTGATCGGCAACGGCGTCGTGCTGTCGCCGGAGGCGCTGCAGCGCGAGATTCGCGGTCTGGAAGCCAAGGGTGTGCCGGTGCGTGAGCGGCTGCGCCTAAGTGCGTCCTGCCCGCTGATCCTGCCGGTGCATGTTGCTCTGGATCAGGCCCGCGAGCGGGCCCGTGGCGAAGCCAAGATCGGCACCACCGGTCGCGGCATCGGGCCGGCCTATGAGGACAAGGTGGCGCGCCGTGGCGTGCGCCTGGGCGACCTCTATCAGCGTGAGCGCTTTGCCGCCAAGCTGGGCGAGCTGCTGGATTACCACAATTTCGTGCTGCGCAATTACTACAACGCTGAGCCCGTGGATTTCCAGCAGACGCTGGATGACATGATGGCCTATGCCGAGGACCTGCGTGACATGGTCACAGACGTCACCGAGGTGCTGCATACCAAGCGCCGCGCCGGTGAGAGCATCATGTTCGAGGGTGCCCAGGGCACCCTGCTGGATATCGACCACGGCACCTATCCCTATGTGACATCGTCCAATACCACCGCAGGTGGCACCGCCACCGGCTCCGGTTTCGGGCCGCTGTACCTGGATTATGTGCTGGGTATCACCAAAGCCTATACCACGCGCGTCGGCTCAGGGCCTTTCCCCACCGAGCTGTTCTGTGAAGTGGGCGAGCGGCTGGCGGAACGCGGCCATGAGTTCGGTTCCACCACCGGGCGTGCTCGTCGTTGTGGCTGGTTTGATGCCGTGGCTCTCAAGCGCGCCATCGAGATCAGTTCCGTCAGCGGCCTGTGCCTGACCAAGCTGGACGTGCTGGATGGTCTGGACGAGATCAATATCTGTATCGGCTACCGCGATGCGGACGGCAACAGCCTGTCTGCCGCGTGGGATGCGGATTCCTATGCATTGATGGAACCGATCTACGAGACACTGCCAGGTTGGCAGGAATCTACCCTGGGTGTGAAGACACTCGAGGGGCTGCCGGAAAATGCGCGGGCGTACATCCGTCGTATTGAGGAGGTCACGGGCGCGCCCATTGATATCATTTCCACCGGCCCGGATCGCAATGAAACCATCGTGTTGCGCCACCCGTTTGCCTGATGTTGTTGACTGAACAGATTCGCCCTGTCTGAAGCAGGATGATGTGATGGTGAGTGATGGCGTTGTGCCATGACTTTCCCATGGCACCGGGCCATCACATCGCTGCCCTGCACGCTTCTCTCTGCTTTGCAAAGAACCGCTTTGCAAAAAATTACGCTCCTTCATTGCCGTTTTGTCGTGGCTTCGTCCATGATGGGAGAGCGGCGCTCGTTTGCGGGCGCTTCGCATGATCAGGGAGACCAGAAGATGGATATTATTCGCATCATTTTTGCTGTGCTGCTGCCGCCGCTGGGTGTTTTTCTCCAGGTCGGTATTGGTGGCGCCTTCTGGCTCAATATTCTGCTGACCTTGCTGGGCTATTTTCCTGGCGTGATCCACGCGGTCTATATTATCGGCAAGAAGTAACCGTCTGGCACGGGGGGTGAAGAAAGCATGACTGAGGATGCCTACGAACAGAAAATGAGGGAATTGCGTCTGCAATACCTCAAGGCCTTGCCGGCTCACGCCAAGGTGCTGAACGAGCATTGGCGTCGGCTCCGCCATGTGAGCTGGGAAGCACCCTCTGTGCAGGCCATGTACCAGACAGCGCACAAGCTTGCTGGCAGTGGCACCACCTTTGGTTACGAGGCCATCACCCATACCGCCCGAGAACTGGAAAACCTGCTCAGCCCCATGCTGGAAACCGGCGAGGTGGCATCGGCTACCCTGCGCGAGGCAATTGATGTGGCCTTGCAGAGCCTCGTGCGCGCGATGGATGCAGCACTCAAGGGCAAGCGCGTCGTCGAGGCGGCAGCGACCCCCGATGCGCCGATGCCTGCGCCGGCTGATGCCGGGCTCAACGCGCGCATTGCCCTGGTGGAAGATGACGAAGTGCTGGCGGGGCAGCTGCGCTTGTGGCTGGAGCAGTGGGGCTGTGAAGCCATATGGTTCAGCAACCCGGAGGATTTTGAGCAAGCCCTGACGCGCGGCAACTTTGATCTGTTGCTGCTGGATGTCAGTTTTCCCGATGCGCCAATGGGTGGTGTGGACTGGCTGGCGGCGGTGCGCGAGCGTCGTGGGCTGGTGGTGCCCGTGGTCATGCTCTCGGCACGGACCGATGTGATGTCCCGTTTGCGCGCACTGCGGGCCGGTGCGGCCAGTTATCTGCCCAAGCCGGTGGCCGAGGCCGATCTGAAATCCCGTCTTGAGTCATTGCTGACGCACCGTGAAGCCAATCGCGAACGCGTGCTGGTGGTGGACGATGACGCGCAACTTGGCGACTGGCTGCGTGTTGCGATGGAAGGGGCTGGTTTCAGCGTCAAGGTGCTGAATCAGCCGTTGGGCATCCTGGATGCGATGGAGCGGGTGAAACCGGATATTCTGGTGCTGGATTACCAGATGCCGGGCATCAATGGCGTGGAGGTGGCGCGCCTGTTGCGCCAGGACTCGCGCTATCTGGATATTCCGATCATTTTCGTATCCGGTGACGCCAAAGCGTTTGATCATCAGGAAGAGTTCAGCATTGTCGGCAATGCCTTTCTGACCAAGCCTCTGGACGCGGGCATATTGATTGAAAAGCTGCGTCTGCATCTCGCCAAGGCGCGACAGGTGTCGCGGCGCATGCAAATGGCCAGTGTCCGGCAGCGCCCGGAAGGGCTGCAGAACCGCGCGTTTTTCCTGGGTGAGCTGAATGATGTGTTGGCGGCGCGCCGGTTGAGTGGTGATTCGGCCGGAGAGTTGCTGCTGCACTTGATGGTCAGTAACAGTGATTATCTGCGCCAGCGTCACGGTATTGTCGCGGCAGCCGCATTGCAGGACCGTATTGAGCGACAGCTGGCGGCGCATCCGGCTATCAGCGGTCAGGGATGCCTGTGGGGCGAATTCGTATTTCTGTTGCGAGTGCGCGTGCCGGAGAATGAACTTGCGGAGGAGTTTGCCGAGAGCCTGCGCCGGCAATTGTCGGAGACGGATTTCGTTTCGAGCGAGGGCCAGAATGCGATCTTCTGCCTCGGAGGGGCGCTGCTGGACGGCAGTCACGGAAATGTCGAGCAGGCTTTGCGGGTGACGGAGAAAGCCTGCGCCGAGGCACTCAAGAACAAGGCAGGCACAACAGTGCTTGCCAGCGGCGATAAAGATCAAGCACGCAAGCCTGCGGATGAGGCGGTGCGCAAGGCGGTGAAGGCGCGCAGCTACAAGTTGTTCTTTCAGCCGATCGTCAACCTGGAAAGCAACGAACCGTTGTTTGAGGTGTCAGTGCGTCTTGAAGATGAGGGGGGTAACATTTATCCACCGGGCCAATTCTTCAGTTTTGTGGAACATTATGCTGAAGGCGGCCTCTCCGGCCTCGATCGCTGGGTGATTGAGAACACCATCAAGGAAATGGCAAGACTGCGCGGCAAGGAAGCAGAGTCCTGGGCTGTCGTGATCAAGCTGTCGCCGGTGAGTGAGACGCTGGACAAGATGCTGCCCTTTATCGCCAATGTGCTGCAGAACTCACGCCTGAAGGGCACTCGGCGGGTGTTCTTCTCCCTGCCGGAAAGCTTCGTTCTGCGGCAACCTGCGCGGGTCGCGGAATTCTATGGGTATCTGCACAAGATGAATTGCGGCGTGATCATCGACGAGGTCGGTGCATCAGAAGGGGATAGCGCGCTTGTTGCTGAAGTCGCCGCGCCGGACATGATCAAGCTGGATGCCAGTTGGAACCAGCGTATTCGTCGCCGCGCCGAAGCGGAGCCGGGTCTGAACAGGCTGATCGAGTATGTCGGCGGCGCGGAGCGTGTCGTTGCAGCCTGCATCGAGGATGCCCAGATATTTGCTGCCTTCTGGGATTTCGGTATCCGTCACTTCCAGGGGTTCTTTATTCAGGAGCCTGGCGATGCCCTGGCCTTCGAAGCCCAGGGGTGAGGGGTTATTTCTTCCGCTTGATGGTCAGTACCAGCACGATGACCAGGCCGATCACTGCCGCCGGGTACATCAACAGCACCTTGCGCCGCTTTTCAGCCCGCTCCCGCTCGGCATCGTCAACCGGTGTCAGTTCGGTGGGCTGGAAAACGGATGCCTGGGCCTGTGACGCCGTTGCCGGCACCAGTTGCAGCGCCAGGATCAGTGCCATGGCGGCGACCAGGCAGCCGAGAAGGTGCCTGATCCGGCGGGGCAAGGCCGCCGAAGACCGGGTTGTGGAAGCGAGAGATCGCAGGTTGCCGTGAGTCGTATGCATCGGATGTCAGCGCCTTCTGTATCAGGCAGAACAGTCTGCCATACCTGTCGTCATGGTGCAGTCAGTGGGGTGCTGGCTGCCGCCGGGCACAAAAAAGCCGCGAGAGCGGGGCTACTCGCGGCTTTCTCTCGATCTTCTGAGCTGATCTTCTGATCTGAATTGGTGCCGAGGAGAGGACTTGAACCTCCACGCCCTTGCGAGCACTAGCACCTGAAGCTAGCGTGTCTACCAATTTCACCACCTCGGCAGTCCGGGGTGTTTACCCGGAAAGCGGGCGTATTCTAGTACAACCTGTTGCCATGTCAAACTTTTCCGGCACAATCCGGTCGAAAAGCCAACGAAAGTTGCGCCGGGCCGCCGCAGGCCCCACTATTCAACAAAGCTGATGGGCCGATCTGGCCGCATCCATTGCGCCCCGGAGGGGGTGCTACCCTGAGGAAACCCTTTTTATATGAGCAAGAAAGAAAGAAGTTACCGTGATCCGCAAGCGGAACGGGAAGCTTCGCGTTACGACAATCCGGTGGCGAGCCGGGAACTGATTCTCCACGTGTTAAACGACCAGGGCCGGCCCCTGACCCGCGATCAGCTCGAAGACCTGCTGCACATCCCCGACGATGAAGATGACCGCGAGGCCTTGCGCCGCCGCCTGAAGGCGATGTTGCGCGATGGTCAGCTGGTACAGAACCGTCGTGGGCAGTATGGCATCGCGGACCGCATGGACCTGATTCCCGGTCGTGTGCAGGGCCACCGGGACGGCTTTGGCTTCGTAGTGACCGACACGGCCGGTGAGGACGACCTGTTCCTGTCGCCCCGGCAGATGCAATCCGTGATGGACGGTGACCGCGTGCTGGTCAGCGTGGAGGGCCGCAACCGCTTCGGCAAGGTCGAAGCGCGGGTGGTGGAAGTCATTGAGCGAGCCAATACCGAGATCGTCGGTCGATTTGTCCAGGGTGCGGCCGGTCCGGCCCTGGAGCCTGCCAACCGCCGCATCACCGGCGATGTCCTGATTGCCGACATGGCCGGGTTGCGGGTCGAGGTGGGCGATCATGTGCGCGCCGAGATCCAGCACTACCCCTCACAGCAGAACCCGCACCTGCAAGTACGGCTGCTGGAGGTGATTGCCTCGCCGGATGAGCCGGGCATGGAAGTGGATGTCGCCCTGCGCAGCCACGATATTCCCTTTGACTGGCCGCCGGAGGTGGAGGCGGAAGCCCGCGCCATTTCGGACACGGTCAGTGAAGATGCCAAGGTGGATCGGGTCGATCTGCGTGGCCTGCCCCTGATTACGATTGATGATGAGACCGCCCGGGACTTCGACGACGCGGTGTATATCGAGAAACGCGGGTGGCTGCGCGGCTGGCGCTTGATCGTAGCCATTGCTGATGTGTCGCACTACGTCTTCCCCGGCGCCCCGCTGGACAAGGAGGCGACCCGGCGCGGTACCTCCGTGTACTTCCCCAACCGCGTTGTGCCGATGCTGCCGGAGAAGCTCTCCAACGGCTTGTGTTCCCTGAACCCGGATGTTGACCGGCTGTGTCTGTTTTGTGAGATGCAGATCTCGGCCAATGGTCGCATTACCGGTTTCAGCTTCGGTGAGGGCGTGATGCGCTCCGCCCGGCGGATGACCTACAACCAGGTGGGTGCCTTCATTGAGCAGCCGGATGGCGATGTGGCACGGCAGCTGAAGGCTGACCTGCCGAAGCCGGTGCAGACCATGCTGCAGGAGTACCACGGCCTCTACAAGGCGCTGCGCGCGCGCCGTGAAGACCGTGGCGCGATCGATTTCGAGACCGTGGAAACCCGGATTCTCTACGACGATCAGAAGAAGATCCGCGCCATCGAGCCGACGGTGCGTAACGTCGCGCACATGATGATCGAGGAGGCCATGCTGGCGGCCAATATCTGTGCCGCACGGCTGCTGGAGAAGGCTGGCGTGCCGGCATTGTTCCGTAACCATGAGCCGCCGAAGAACGAGAAGCTGGAATCCCTGCGGGAGTTCCTCGGCCCGCTGGGCGTCAAGCTGGCCTGGACCGAGAAAGACGGCAGCGCCAAGCCAGTCGTGTTCCAGAAGTTGTCGCAGTCCATCGCCAAGCGGCCGGATCGCATCCTGATCCAGACCGTGATGCTGCGCTCGCTGACTCAGGCGCGCTATGCCGCCGAGAACAAGGGGCACTTCGGGCTGGCCTACAAGGCCTACACGCACTTCACATCGCCGATCCGTCGTTATCCGGATCTGCTCGTGCACCGTGCCATCCGTTACCTGATCCGCGAAGGCAGCGAGCCGAAGCATACCCAGAACCCCGGCAAGCTGCCGAAGCTGGAGAAAGCCGGAATTCTGCCCTACGACCAGAACGCCATGGTGACCCTGGGTGAGCATTGCTCCATGGCCGAACGGCGTGCGGATGATGCGGCCCGGGACGTGGTGCAGTGGCTCAAGTGCCAGTTCATGGAGCAGCACATCGGCGACGAGTTCGAAGGTGTGATCAGCGGCGTGACCGGCTTCGGCCTGTTCGTGCAGATCAACGATCTGTATGTGGATGGCCTGGTGCACGTGGCCAACCTGGACAGTGATTACTACCACTACGATGCCAAGCGCCACATGCTGATTGGCGAGTCATCTGGCCGACAGTTCCAGCTGGGTGACAGCATTCGTGTGCAGGTGGCGGCGGTGCATGTGGAAGACCGCAAGGTTGATCTGCAGCTGGCGAAAAACTGGCAGCCTGCCGGCAAGAACAGCCGTAGCCGCAGCCGCGGCGGGCCGACCCGCCAGGCACTGGCCGAGGGTCGTGTTGGTAATAATAAGGACGGCAACGCGAAAGGTGCGGGCAGGGGTGCAGGAAGAGGTGCTGGAAGAGGTGCAGGAAGAGGCGCTGGCAAAGGCGGTGGCCAGGGCGCAGGCAAGAGTGGCAGCAGAGGCGGCCGGGGTTCCGGTGGCGGCAAGGCGGCGGGTGACAAGTCACCGGCAGCGGGCAAATCAGCGAATCAGTCAGGCAGCAAACCGGCCAACAAGACCGCTGACAAGCCATCAGGCGCTGCGCGCCCGAAGAAAGCGGCGACCCGTACGCGCAGAAAGCGCTGAGCGTCATGCGCAGGATTTGCGATCATGAGTAAACCTATCTGGTACTCCGGCCTGCATGCCGTGGCGTCACTGCTGCGGCATCGGCCTGAGGCCATCCTGGAAATGTACGTGCTGGAGAGCCGCGCGGAGCGTGGTGAAGACCGGCTCAGTCGTGTCTGCGACGAAGCGGTGCGGTTGGGCGTGACGCCTCGCCCGGTGGGGCGTGAGACGCTGGAAAAGCATGCCGGCCCACAACACCAGGGTGTGGCCGTGCGGGCACGTCCCCGGGCGCCGGGGGATGAGCAGGATCTGCTGACACATCTGGCCAGCTTGTCTCGCGCTGCGCTGGTGCTGGTCCTGGACGGTGTCACCGACCCCCATAACCTGGGCGCCTGCCTGCGTACCGCTGATGCGGTGGGGGCCGATGCTGTGGTGGTGCCTCGTCGCAACGCCTGCGGTCTGACGCCGGTGGCCTGTCGCAGTGCAGCGGGCGCGGCGGAAAGCGTGCCTTACTTCGAGATCGGCAACCTTGCCCGCACTCTGGATCAGTTGCGTGACAGCGGGCTGTGGGTGGTCGGCACGGGGCTGGGCGACGGTAGCCAGCGCCTGCATGATTTTGTGCCCGAGGGGCCGCTGGTTGTGGTCATGGGAGCAGAGGGGGACGGCATGCGCCGTCTTACCCGCGACAAGTGTGATTACCTGCTGGAAATCCCCATGGTCGGCGAGGTGGAAAGCCTGAACGTGTCCGTCGCTACCGCCGTCGTGCTCTATCATCTGGCCGGTCCACGGCTGAGTGCTCCCTTAGCGTAGCTGCACCTGCACCGGGTGTGGCTCGGGGGCTCTGACTTCGAGCTTTGGCGGGTATCCTGAATCGGTATCTTTCGGCGCCAGCATGTCCGGCGCCAGCATCAGGCGTTCGGGAATGCTGATCGCGCTGTAGTCAGTGCCGCGTGTCGGTGTCGGCTCGCTGGCCAGTGCCTCGCGGGCCATGCTGTCCGCAGGCAGCGGGGGCAGGGGGAAGCTGATGTGCGTGGTGCGCTCGAAGCGCCGCGGCTCCCGGTAGCGGGGCTGCTCGTAGCCGCGCGCATTGTCGACGGCCTGCTCCAGATCTTCAGGGCCGGTGACCCGGTGCCAGGGCTTCATGCCCTCGCCCAGAGCAGGCTGCTGCGGGGCCGCATCGGCGCGTGGGGCCCGGTCCGGCATGGCGCCCTGGCGCCAGGCAAGCATGTCTGCGACGAAAGCCTGTGCGTCGTCATACTCGGACATCACCGGGCGTCCGTCCGCCATGGTCGATCCGGTCACCAGCCACAGCACACTGCTCAGGAGCAGTGTGGCGGTCAGGCCGAGAGGACGCGGGTGATCAACTGCCGGGTGCACAGGCCATGCAGCCATAGACGACACCCCGGGTCCGCAGCACCTGGTCATCAGCGTCGAGATAGAGGATCAGATTGCCACGCACCACAACAGAAGCAAGCGGCAGATTGACGCCGCTGACCTCCTCATAGAGGGCCAGTAACTCGCTTTGTTGCCGGCCTTCCCTCAGGCGTGCGATGACCCGTTCCAGATCGTCTCCGCGCCAGTCCTCCGGCAGTTCCACATACGCTGATGCGGGCAACTGCAGCGGAATGTCAGGGTTGCCGAGCCGGAGCCTTTGCGTGGCCAGCTCGTTGCCGCTCAGGCCGCTCAGCGAAAAGCTTCGGGACGTGCTGCGGTCATACCAGGTGGTGTGGCGCTGGTAGTCGAATGCCGGGCGCCGGGCGGCGTCCGCGAGGGCGTCTCCGAGCGTCGGCGTGGGCTGCCCGGACTCGCGCTCGACGGTTTGCTCATAGAGTGCAGGGCAATGCTCTTGATGTCGGCTATGCCGCTCTTCAAGGCGTTTGAAATTCATGATGTCGACGATGAAGGCGCTGTAGTCGGTGTAGGACTCCAGCAGGGGCCGTTCCGGCAAGGAGATACGTTGATCGCAGTCAGCGCCGTGACTTGAGGGGCTCAGCAAGAGGCCACTCAGCAGCAGGCCAGGCAGAAGCTGGCGGCAGCGCGTCAAGGCCGTCGACGACGTGAGTGAAGGTGCACGTAATACAGCGGGGCGTTTCATGGCATGAGCCCGTTCTGTTTATTGTTGTTGTAGTTGTAGTAGCCCCTTGGAGAATACGGTCTCTGGCCAAGGCTGGCAATCCCGCCGGATGAGCGGTATCCGGGCAGGCCGGGCGCCTCGCGCGCCTGATGTGGCGGTAACTGTGGCGGCACATGTGGCAGCACCTTTGGCAGTAAGGCGGGCTTTCCCTTGAGTTTGGCGGGTCAGCGGGCTAGAATCGCGCCCCTTCCCGGAATCAGGGCCTGCCTGGCATGCCGTTTTCCGGGGACTCCTTGCCTCACCGCCGGTGCGGGAGGCTGCCAAATCCGTAAGGAGCTGACAATGCGTCATTACGAAATCGTGTTCCTGGTCCACCCGGACCAGAGTGAGCAGGTGCCTGCCATGATCGAGCGCTATAGCGCGCAGATCAAGGAAGCCAACGGCACTATTCACCGCCTTGAAGACTGGGGCCGCCGTCAACTGGCTTACCCGATCAACAAGATCCACAAGGCACATTATGTGCTGATGAACGTCGAGTGCGACGGCGAGACACTCGCGGAGCTGGAGAACACCTTCCGCTTCAACGACGCCGTGATCCGCAACATGGTGATGCGCCGTGACGAAGCTGTTACCGAAGCTTCATCACTGGCCAAGTCGAACGAGAAGGAGGAGGTCGCCAGCTGAGCCAGGCAGAGCGCAATGACTGCGAACTGACCGGCGCGATACACACACTTGAACGGCCGCGTCTGACCCCCGCCGGGGTGCCCACCAGAAAACTCTGGCTCGAGCACCGCTCCCGGCAGCAGGAGGATGGCGCAGCACGGGAAGTCCAGGCCCGAATAGGGGTGGTACTGACCGGCGAGGCCCTGATAGCACTGAGCAATCAGCTGCAGGAAGGGGATCGCATCAGAGTCCGGGGGTTTCTGGCCCGGGCCGGGTTCAAGGGTGAAGCGCGGGATCGTTTGCATCTGCATGCCGAACAGCTGGAATGTCTCTGACTACGCGAATTTTTAGGAGCAAGTCTCATGGCACGTTTTTTCCGCCGTCGTAAGTTCTGCCGCTTTACCGCGGAAGGTGTGGTCCGGATTGATTACAAGGATCTGGAAACCCTGAAAGCCTATGTCACCGAAACCGGCAAGATCGTACCCAGCCGGATCACAGGCACCAGCGCGCGCTACCAGCGCCAGCTGGCCCAGGCTATCAAGCAGGCTCGTTATCTGGCGCTGTTGCCTTACAGCGATTCCCACGACAACTAAGCCCGGATAAGAGCGAGGTAACAGATCATGCAAGTTATTCTGCTGGACAAGATCAAGAACCTGGGCGACCTGGGTGCAGTAGTGGATGTGCGCGCCGGTTATGGCCGCAACTTCCTGATTCCCCAGGGCAAGGCACTGCCTGCCACCAAGGCCAATCTGGCTGTGGTGGAAGAGCGCCGCGTCGAACTGCAAAAGCAAGCTGAAGAAGCGATGGGTGCTGCACAGGCCCGCCTCGAGAAGCTGGCTGACGCACAGGTCACCATCGGCTCGAAAGCCGGTGACGAGGGCAAACTGTTTGGCTCCATCGGCACCCGTGACATCGCCGAAGCCATCAGCGCCCAGACCGGTGTGGAGATCGAGAAGTCCGAAGTGAAACTGCCGAACGGCGCCCTGCGCTCCACCGGCGAATTCGAGATCGATCTGCAGCTGCACGCTGAAGTGTCCACAACCATCAAGGTTGCTATCGTCGCTGAAGCCTGATTGTACCGGCTGACGCCGGCACCGATTGCCCCTCCGGGGGCACGGTGCCACAATGCGGGCACTGCCTTTCGGGGCAGTGCCCGTTTTTTGTGTTGGGCCCCCTGATATACTCAAGCCGCAATGAGCGCCCATGGATGACATGACCCACGATGAATGATGTGACCGGACTAGATCAGCATCTGCCTGAGGCGCTGCGCCTGCCGCCCAATTCTGTGGAAGCCGAACAGGCTGTCCTGGGCGGCCTGATGATCAATAACGACGCCTGGGATCAGGTGTCCGAGCGGCTGGGGGAGCAGGATTTCTACCGCAAGGACCATCGGCTGATCTTCCGCGTCATGGTGCAACTGGTGGAGCAGGACCAGCCCCGGGATCTGGTGACGGTGTCCGAAGCACTGGAGCAGCTGGGGCAACTGGACACGGCGGGGGGCATTGCCTACCTCTCCGAGCTGTCCCGCAATACCCCCAGTGCCGCGAATATTGCCGCCTACGCGGATATTGTCCGTGAGCGCTCGATTCTGCGGCAGCTGATCCAGATCTCCCAGAAAGTGGCCGACCGCGCGTTCCGCCCGGAAGGGGCGTCCAGCAACGAGATTCTGGATCAGGCCGAGTCCGCCATCTTCGAGATTGCCGAGCAACAGAATCGCGGCACCGGGCCGGAAGGCATCAAGAGCATTCTCAAGAAAGCCGTCGACCGGATCGACGAGCTGTACCGCACCAAGTCCGCGGTCACCGGCCTGTCCACCGGCTTTACCGAACTCGACCGGATGACCTCCGGCATGCAGCCCGCCGACATGATCGTCGTGGCCGCACGGCCCTCCATGGGCAAATGCATCATGGCCGGTTCACGCCTGGTGGACCCGGAGACGGGCGCGCTGGTGACCATTGATGCACTGGTGGCGGCCCAGCGCGCGCGGCTGCTGACCCTGGATGATCGCTTCCGGCTGGGCACCGCCAGTGCCTCGGCGTTCGTCGACGATGGCATCAAGCCGGTGTTCCGCGTACGCACCGCCAGTGGCCGTGAAATCTGCACCACACTGACGCACCCCTTCCTGACCGGCGACGGCTGGCAACCGCTGGGGCAGATCGGTGTTGGCGAGCGCGTCGCCGTGCCGCGCCAGATTCCGGTATTCGGCCATGACGCGCTGCCGGAACACGAAGTGCGGGCGCTGGCCTATTTCATTGCCGATGGCGGCACCACGCAGACCTGTCCGATGTTCACCAATCGCGATGAGCGTTTGCTGGCGGACTTCGAGCAAGCCGTTGCGGCCTTTGGCGGCCATCAATGTCGACGCATCGATGACGGGCAACGTACGCCGACATTACGTGTCAGCCGTGACATGACGCTGATCGCTGACGTGCGGGCCGGGTTTGCCCTGGCCCTGAAGCGATTGCTGACAGAGCTGCGCCTGACCGGTGAAGCCCTGTCGCAACTGCTGGGCGTGAGCAAGGCCACCGTCAGCTATTGGTGCAACGGTAGAGCGGTGCCCGCCGCAGGCACGTTCGAGCAGCTTTGTGTGGCGCTGAAAGTCACACCGGCAGAGCTGGGGCTGCCTCGGCATGTTGCCGGTGCGAAGAATGGCCCTAACGGCGTCCGTCTGTTCCTGGAACAGCATGGTGTCTGGGCATGCAGCGCCCTGGAAAAAACACTGCCGGATGCGGTATTCCGTTTACCTCGCAACCAGCTTGCCCTGTTCCTGAATCGTCTGTTTGCCTGCGACGGCAGCGCTTTTGTGCAGGGCAATGGACAGGCCCGGATCAGCTATGCCTCGTCCAGCCCTGCGCTGATTCGTGGTGTGCAGCATCTGCTGTTGCGCTTCGGTGTCCTGGCCAAGGTGCGTCGCAAGCAGCATCGCTATCCCGGCCTGAAGCAGTCGCCCTGCGAACTGGAAATCATGGACCAGGCCAGCCTGGCGACCTTTGTTCGCGAGATCGGTATCTTCGGCAAGGAGGATGCGGTGGCGCGTGTTATGGCGGCGCTTGACGGCAAGCGTGCGCACAGCAACCGCGACAGCCTGCCGCCGTCGGTGAATCGCTATGTGCTGGCCCGCAAGGGGGATGACAGCTGGGCAGACTGTTTTGCCCGTGTCGGGCAGGCATGCCCGCCAGGCTACAATCCGCATCTTGTTGGCCGCAGCGAGCGGCACCTGTCCCGGTCGAGAGCAGCAGAGTTTGCCCGGCTGTTTGATGATGACTACCTGGCCAGTCTGGCTACTTCGGATGTGTACTGGGACGAGATTACCGCCATCGACTACATCGGCGAGCATCAGGTCTACGATCTGACGGTGCCGGGCACGCACAATTTTGTCGCCGAGGATTTCTGCGTCCACAACACCACCTTCGCGATGAACCTGGTGGAGCATGTGGCCATCAAGGAAGACAAGCCGGTGCTGGTGTTCTCCATGGAGATGCCCTCCGATTCGCTGGTCATGCGGATGCTGTCCTCCCTGGGGCGCATCAACCAGCAGAATGTGCGTTCCGGGCGACTGGAAGCGGACGACTGGCCGCGCATCAGTTCGGCCATTCAGCTGCTGTCCGAGCGCAAGCTGTTCATTGATGACACCGGCGGCCTGTCGCCTATGGAGATGCGCGCCCGGGCCCGTCGTGTGGCGCGGGAATGCGGTGGGCTGGGCATGATCATGATCGATTATCTGCAGCTGATGCAGGTGCCGGGCTCGGATAACCGGGTCAACGAGATTTCGGAAATCTCCCGCTCTGTGAAGGGGCTGGCCAAGGAACTGGGTGTGCCGGTGGTGGTGCTCTCGCAGTTGAACCGCTCGCTGGAGCAGCGCCCCAACAAACGGCCGGTGATGTCTGACCTGCGGGAATCCGGGGCTATCGAGCAGGACGCCGACGTGATCATCTTCCTGTACCGCGATGAGGTCTACAACAAGGACTCGCAGGAAAAGGGCATCGCCGAGATCATTATCGGCAAGCAGCGGAACGGCCCTATCGGCACCCTCCGTCTGGCATTCCGTGGCGAGTTCACGCGCTTTGATGATCTGGCCCCCGAGTACTATCAGGACTATTCGGAATGATCGGAACGATGGCCGTGCCGGGAACGCGGAGTCTGGTCCCGTGAGTCGGGGGACTCTGCTGACGCTGCGCCCCGGCGCGCTGGCCGCCAACGCCCGGCGCGCGCGGGCGCTGGCCGGTGATGCCCGGGTGTATGCCATGGTCAAGGCCAACGCCTACGGCCACGGGACTGCCCTGGCGCTGAGCGCCTTCTCGCCCCATGTGGACGGTTTCGGTGTGGCGGTACTGGATGAGGCACGCGCGTTGCGTGCGCTCGGCTGCAGCGCTCCGGTGATGCTGCTGGAAGGCCCGTTCGATGCGGATGAGCTGGACGAGGCCGGAGCACTGGGGCTGGAGCTGGTGGTGCACAGCGCCTGGCAGCTGGCGCTGTTGGCGGAGCGCCACAGCACTGCGCCGCTGGTAGTTTGGCTGAAGTGCGATACCGGCATGCATCGCATCGGATTGCCGCCGGCGGCCTGTGCCGGTGCACTGTCCCGGTTGACGATGTTGCCGGGTGTGACGGTCGCGGGATTGATGACCCATTTCGCCTGCGCGGATGAGCGGCACGACGCCCTGTCGGCATCGCAACTGTCCACGCTGGTAGCGCTGGCTGAACAGCACGACCTGCCGTTTACGGCGGCCAACTCGGCGGCGCTGTGTCGCTACCCCGACAGCCGCGGGGCTCTCGTGCGGCCGGGCATCATGCTTTACGGCGGCTCCCCGCAGGCCGGGCAATCGCTGGCGGAACAGGGTCTGGCGGTGACCCAGTGTCTGACTGCCCGACTGATTGCCATCAATGATATTCCCGCCGGGGACAGCGTGGGTTATGGCGCCAGCTGGACAGCACAACGCCCCAGCCGCATCGGCGTGGTGGCGATCGGTTACGGTGACGGCTATCCCCGCCATGCCCCGGCCGGTACCCCCGTGGCCGTGGGCGGTGCGCGCACCGGGCTCGCCGGTCGTGTGTCCATGGACATGTTGACCATCGACCTGACGGATTTGCCGGCTGTGAAGGTGGGCGATGAGGTGGAGTTGTGGGGCGATACGGTGAGCGTCGACGAGGTGGCAGCGGCCTGCGGCACCATCAGTTATGAATTGTTCTGCCAAGTGACCGCGCGTGTCGAGCGCGTGGTGGTGCGGCCAGACGGCACCGCCTGAGAGGCCACTGCCGGTAACCCGACGCGGATACGAATATGGCGAAGAAAAAGACAGCCTATGTCTGCACGGAGTGCGGTGCGGACTTTCCCAAGTGGCAAGGCCAGTGCGCGGCGTGCGGCGCCTGGAACACGCTCAGCGAATTTGTCACGGACCCGTCCACGCCTGCGGCAGGACGCGCGGCGCCACGTACCGGGTTTGCCGGTGAGCTGGCGGCGGTGCAACGGCTGGACCAGATTGAGCTGACGGAGACACCGCGCATCACCACCGGTATCGGTGAGCTGGACCGGGTGCTGGGCGGCGGGCTGGTGCCCGGCTCGGCGATCCTGATTGGCGGCCATCCCGGCGCGGGTAAATCCACCCTGTTGTTGCAGACCCTGTGTCGCCTGGCGCAACAGCGGGATTGTCTCTATATCACCGGCGAAGAATCACCGGCCCAGGTCGCCATGCGCGCGGAGCGGCTGCAACTGCCCCGGGACCGGTTGCAGCTGGCGGCGGAAACGGATGTCGAGCGCATCATCGAACTGGCCCACAAGGAAAAACCGGCGATCCTGGTGATCGACTCGATTCAGGTGATGTATCTGTCGGCGTTGCAGTCGGCGCCCGGCTCGGTGGCGCAGGTGCGCGAATCCGCGGCGGCGCTGACGCGCTTTGCCAAGCAGAGTGGCACGGTGCTGATGCTGGTGGGGCATGTCACCAAGGACGGCACCCTGGCGGGCCCCAAGGTGCTGGAGCACATGATTGATTGCTCGCTGATGCTGGAAGATTCCACCGACTCCCGTTTTCGCACGCTGCGGGGTCTGAAAAACCGGTTTGGCGCCGTCAATGAACTGGGGGTGTTTGCCATGACCGGGGAAGGCCTGAAAGAGGTCAAGAACCCATCCGCCATCTTCCTCAATCGTGCAGAGGAAATCGCGTCCGGCTCGCTGGTGACGATTGTCTGGGAGGGCACGCGGCCCTTGCTGGTGGAGTTGCAGGCGCTGGTCGACCAGAGTCACTTCGGCAACCCGCGTCGCGTATGCGTCGGCCTGGAGCAGAACCGGTTGGCGATGCTGCTGGCCGTATTGCACCGCCATGGCGGCATTCAGGTGGGCGATCAGGACGTGTTTGCCAACGTGGTGGGCGGCGTCAAGGTCATGGAGACCGGCGCCGATCTGGCGTTGTTGCTGGCGATTGTGTCGAGCTTCCGCGACAAGGCGTTGCCGAAAGAGCTGGTGGTGTTCGGTGAGGTGGGGCTCTCCGGTGAGATACGGCCCGTGCCGCAGGGGCAGGACCGGTTATCCGAGGCGGCCAAGCACGGTTTCCGCAAGGCCATTATTCCCCGGGGCAACCGCCCGCGTCAGGCACTGGCAGGCATGGAAGTGATTGCCGTCGCCACACTCGCTGAGGCGCTGGAGCACCTGTAGCGGCTTTTCACGTCAGCAGATCAACTGTCTTCCAGCAGCCACAGTGCATCCATGCCATCGTCCTCGCCCAGGTGCAGGGCCAGCAGACGCCGCAGATGCTGCATGGATTCCACATCAATGGTAGTGAAGGCCATGCCGGCCATGCCCTTGTTGGTGCGCACTACCTTGCAGGGCAGGAGGATGCGAATGTCCGAATCCTCCATCAGCAATTTGAGCGAGGCCGTCTCCCCCTGCGGTAGCGGGAAGCCGGACGGCTCATTGATCAGCGCCCCGCGCAGAGACAGATCTATCACCTCGACGCTGAACAGCCGGCCTTGAATTTCCAGGTGCGCCTCGCCATCAAATGGCGCGCGCGGAAAGCGACGCTTTTCCGAAATCATAAGCTCATCCATGGATCAGCACCTGGCAGTCCAGACAACCTTTAGTCTGCGATCAGACGCTGATCTTTTTATATTTTGTACGCTTCGGCTGCAAGGCGTCGTCCCCCAACTTCTTGCGCCGATAGGCTTCGTATTCTGTATAGCTTCCCTCGAACCACTCCACTTCGGAGTTGCCCTCGAACGCCAGTATATGCGTCGCAACGCGATCGAGGAACCAGCGATCGTGGGAAATCACGATGGCGCAGCCGGGGAAGGCGAGCAGCGCTTCTTCCAGTGCGCGCAGGGTCTCGACATCCAGGTCGTTGGTGGGCTCATCCAGCAGCAGCACATTGGCGCCCTGTTTCAGCAGCTTGGCCAGATGCAACCGGTTGCGCTCACCGCCTGAGAGGTCTTTCACCCGCTTCTGCTGGTCCTGGCCCTTGAAGTTGAAACGGCCCAGGTAAGCACGCGAAGACACTTCATGATTGCCGATCTTGAGAATATCGGCGCCGCCGGAAATTTCTTCCCAGACAGATTTGCTGCCATCCAGGTCTTCACGGCTCTGGTCAACATAGGCGAGCTGCACCGTATCACCGATATCGACGCTGCCATGGTCGGGCTGCTCTTCACCGGTCAGGATGCGGAACAGTGTGGTTTTACCGGCGCCGTTGGGGCCGATGATGCCGACGATGGCGCCGCGCGGCACGCTCATGGTGAGGTTTTCGTACAACAGCTTGTCGCCGAACTGTTTGCCGACGTTTTCCAGGTCAAAGACCTTTTCGCCCAGGCGCGGGCCGGGCGGAATGTACAGCTCCTGGGTTTCGTTACGCTGCTGGAATTCGGTGCTGGCCAGCTCTTCGAAGGCGGCCACCCGGGCCTTGTTCTTGGCGCGGCGGCCTTTCGGATTCTGCCGCACCCATTCCAGTTCCTTTTCCACCGTCTTGCGATGCGCGCTTTCGCTTTTCGCTTCGCGCTCCAGCCGGGCTTCCTTCTGCTCCAGCCACGAGGTGTAGTTGCCTTTCCAGGGGATGCCCTCGCCGCGGTCGAGCTCCAGAATCCACTCGCAGGAATTGTCGAGGAAGTAACGGTCGTGGGTCACCGCCACAACGGTGCCCTGGAAGTCGTGCAGGTAGCGTTCCAGCCAGGCGACGGATTCCGCATCCAGGTGGTTGGTGGGTTCGTCCAGCAGCAGCATGTCCGGGGCGGACAAAATCAGGCGACACAGGGCTACACGGCGACGCTCACCCCCGGAGAGGTGTTCGACACTGGCTTCCCAGGGCGGCAGGCGCAGGGCGTCAGCAGCGATCTCCAGCTTGCGTTCCAGGTTGTGCGCATCGGCCGTTTCGATGATGGCTTCCAGGCGGCCCTGTTCCTCGGCCAGCTTGTCAAAATCCGCATTTTCCTCGGCGTAGGCGGCGTATACCTCCTCCAGCCGCGCCTGGGCGCCGCGAATCTCGCCCAGGGATTCCTCGACGATCTCACGCACGTTCTTGGAGGCGTCAAGCTCCGGCTCCTGTGGCAGGTAGCCGATCTTGATGCCGGGCTGTGGCCGGGCTTCGCCGATAAAGTCCTTGTCGACCCCGGCCATGATACGCAGCAGGGTGGATTTACCGGAGCCATTCAGACCAAGCACGCCGATCTTGGCGCCCGGGAAGAAGGACAGCGAGATGTCTTTGAGGATGTGTTTCTTGGGTGGGACGATCTTGCCGACCCGGTCCATGGTGAAGATGTACTGACTCATAAAATCCGACCAGTCAAAAAAGGCGCTTTGCCCCGGCGGGCTCAGGCGCGGTTCAGGTGGCGCCTAAGCTAACCGAAGCCGGGCACGGATTAAAGCCCGCAGCCGCATAAGCTCTGACTCTGATCGCGACCAGTCAACCTTTTGGCTGAGCCAAAAGGCCCATGGCTGGTTTGAAAAGGGATGGGGCATTATGGGATTCGAAGTGTGATGCATGTCACATGCTGTTCGGGGTTCCGGCTAAAAGCCCTGCCCGGTGTTCAGTCCCGCCTCGGGTGCCATCAGACAAGGTTGAAATCCCTTATTACGGAGTACAAGGACATGAAAAAGGAACTGACTTTCAGGCAGGCGGGGGCGGCGATCGCGCTGGCCTGCGCGGTGGCCCTGACAGCGTGCGGTGGCAGTAGCTCCTCTAATCGTGGCGGCCCCTCAGAGACGGCGGTGGGCGGTACAGCCGCCAAGGGCCTGGTGCTGGGCGGGTTGGTGGAAGCCCGCAATCTGGACGGCGAACTGATTGCCAGCACCAGCACCAGTACCGAGGATGGCAGCTATTCACTGGATTTGCCGGCCAGTGTCAGCGGGCTGTTGCGGCTTGAAGTGAAACCCCAGGCAGGCGCGGAAGTCATCTGCGATGCGCCGGTCTGTGTTGAGGAAGGCGGCATCCCGACGGTCGAGTTCGGCGATCGTTACCCGCTGGACTTTACCCTCAGCAGTCTTGTTCGTGTGGATGCCACCGCCACAAGCCTGTCAGCGGCGATCACTCCCATGACCACGCTGGTGGATCGTCATTTCAGCGCGCAAGCCGACCAGTCGCCCGAGGCGCTGACCGGCTCCAACCAGTACATTCGTGGCCTGCTCGGGCTGGATCGTGACCCGTCATTGATTGCGCCCCTGGATATCACCAGCCCGGCAACAGCAGATGCGGACGCCATCCGTTACGCCCTCATCAACGCCGCATTTGCCGGCCTTGCCAATGATGCGCCGGGCGGTCTCGCGGGCGTGTTTGACGACCTGGCAGCGACATTTGCCACCAGTCAGGTGACCTCGGCGCAGATCATGGCCATTCAGACTGCGGTGGCGGACGTTGCCAGTGCCGTGGATCCGACGCAGGTGCCCGGTGTGGCCATTGCGGCGGCCATTGCCGACAGTGCGCTGGACAATGCCCTGGCGGCCTGTGAGGCCGGCAGCTGCGGACCGGTGGCACCGCCTGCGGACGGGTTTGCCGATAACCTGGCTCAGGCCAAGACGCTGGCCAGCCGGCTTCGGGCTGTGGCCACCAATCTGATGGCGGAGTTTTTCGATGAAAGCGGTGATACCTTGCCGGAAATCCAGACGTTGCTGGATCAGGCTGGCGTGGCGGTATCGGTGCTGGGCGATGTACAGGATTTTGACGACGGCATCGAGGCACTGGGTGAGGCCGCAGTGATCCTGCTGTTCCATCTGCTCACGTCCGAGGATACCGGCCCCATCTTGCTGAGTGACGCGGCCGAAGCGTTCTTCGTGTTTGCGGACGGCGACGATGATATGCCGCCAGCGTCCTTTGATGCGGGCGACTATGTGGGCAGCTTCTCCTCTGATGGCGACAGCGCCATCCTGACAGGCGCCCAGATTCGCGGTGTCGCGGTCAGCATGAATGCGGCGATTCCGGCGAATGCCACTTTCGGTGAGATGCTGGACGGGTTTGTCTTCTCCGGCAGCGCCTCAGTGGGTGAGAGCCAGACGGTCCTCGACAACGCATCGCTGAAGCTGGCACTGACGGACGGCACACTGGCACTGGATCCGGCACTGCTGGATGAGGAAGAGGGCATTGACGATCTGCTGGACGGGCTTGCACTGGCGGCCTTCCAGATTGCCGGTGACATTACCACCACCAACAGCGGTGATACACCGTCCAGCTTCAGCGGGATGTTCATCCTGGATCTGGTGCGTAACGACAGCCTGGCGGCGGCACTGGATGATGATCCGGAAGCAGAAGGCCTGTCTGCCGTTGCCCTGTTGCCGGCGCTGCTCCAGGTCAAGGGGATGTTGACGGCCGGGGACGCTGCATTTGATGCAGAGCTGAAGCTGGAATTCGTCAATGCCGGCACGCTGGTATTGCCGGACGGCCTGTTGACGGATGACGAGGGCGAGATCAGCGAGTCGGTGGATGAATTCGCGCAGATCATCTTCGAGTTCAAGACCAGTGCGGTGCTGGCGCCAGCGTTTTCCAGTGCTGAACTGCGCGTGCTGGCGGAGCGCACAGCGTTTCTGGCCGGTGAGGCAAGCATCACGCTCAAGGTGGGCAGCGATACCTTTGAGCTCAAAGGCAGTGTTGCCGGTGTGGGTGACGACTATGACGCTCTGAATGATGCCGAGCCTGTGATCACGCTTTCCGACACGCAAGGGGCCGAGTTTGAAATCCTGCCTCTGGCACAACCGCTGGTGGCACGTATCAAGAAAGACGGTACGGTCTACGGCACGGTGCGCGAAGAAAACGGCGTGTATCTGATCCTGTGGGCGGATAACACTTTTGAAACCCTGTTCTGAACCAGGCTTTTCTCAGCAAACCTCTCCCCGCCGGTGCTGCAATGATGCAGCCCGGCGGTTCTTTTTATGGCTGGCCGCACGGCTGGCCATTGGCCTGTTTTTTCTCGGTGTCAGTCTGTATTCAGCGGTCGCCGGGGCAGCGTCTGATGTCTGGATGACCGAATTCACGTCTCGCAGTGTGGCGGAGCCGGTGCCTCTCGCGGCATTGGTGGGGCGCTGGGATGCCAGGCTGTCATCTGGTCGACAGGCCTGGACCCGTAACCGGCTTGTCACCGGTTGGCGCCGGGACGCGTTGTCCCTGGCATACGTGCAGCGCTATGACTACGCGATGCGCTTCAGCGAAGACACGGCAGAACTTTACTGGCGAGACCGCAATGACCAGCCGCTGCCCGCGGGTCGCACCTACGACGTGCAACTTCGTGCCCGCCATCTGCGCGCCCAGGGCGTGCGATTCGGCTGGCACCACCAGGTGTCGGGCGGGTGGTATGCCGAGAGTTATCTGCATCTGTTGCAGGGGCAGTCGTTTCAGGATGGGCGGCTCAGCGGCCAGCTGGCGGCGGGCGGACAGCTTTACACGGGCGATGCGATCATTACCTATCGCTATTCAGACGACAAATTGCTGGACCATGATTTTCCGTCGCCAGCCGGACAAGGGCTTGCAGCCGATGTGCGCATCGGTTGGCGCGGCGAGCGGTTTGCTGCGGAGCTGGACATCCAGGATCTGTGGTCTGTGATGCGTTGGCAGGACGCGCCCTTTACGCTCGGCACCTTGAATACGGAAGGGCGGGCCGGTGAAGGCCTGAGCCTGCAGCCGCTGCTGAGTGGTCGGCGCGGCGGTAGCAACTATACGCAGTCGTTCCCGCATTACAGCCGTTTTATGCTGGCAGATCGGCGGCCAGGTTGGCAGCCGCAACTGGCTGGCGAGTATTTCCAGGATCGGCTGCTGTTGCAGCCGGGGCTGGCCAGGTCCTTTCTCTGGGGGACGGTATCGACCGGCTACGAGATGCGTTACCGGCAATGGCTGGTTGGCATCGCTGACCGGGACAACCGCTGGCGTGTGCAGGTGGGCACTGATCGTTTCCGTACCGAGGAGGCACGCAGCCTCACGTTGGCGATCACGCTTGCCATTCCGTTTTGAGATCAGTGGGTGAGCGGGTCCAGCATGCGCTGGAACAACCACCCGACATGGCCGGAGCTGAAACTGTATGGCATGCGCAGTGGCGTAGCGACGGGGCTGATGACGTCATCCTCCCGAGTGCCCACGCCGAAGCGAAACACATAGGTGCCGCGCATGCCCATGCGCAGATCGCTGATGACAATGGTGCCGTCTTCCTCCTCGACACTGTAAAAGCCATGGGTGAAGCGTTTCAGCTCCTGCACTGCCCAGTTGTCGGCGAGCGGTGTCAGCAGCGCGGGTTGGTGCGTGATCGCTTCAAAGGTCGGCGTGCGCTGGCCGTCCAGTAGTGAATAGAACCCCTCGTAATAACGGTCGCCATCCATCACCAGGATACGCCAGATCAGCGTATTGAATGCCCCGGGGGTGGTGAGGATGCGCTCATAGGACACGTTGTGATCAGCCAGATGGTGACGCACCACCTGCTCGGTATGCCACTTCATGCCGCCCGCCCACACCAGGTACAGGCAGCTGAGCACCAGCCCCACCGTATTGGCGCGGCTGCCGCGTTCCGGTGAGCGACTGAACAGTGCTATGCCGACGCCGATCAGCAGCGGCAGGGTGTAGAGCGGGTCGATGATGAAGATCACCGAGCCGCTGACCGGATAATTGGTCAGCGGCCAGAACAGCTGGGTGCCATAGACAGTGAGCGCATCGAGCAGGGTGTGGGTGGCCAGCACCAGAAAGATCAGCAGCGCCCAGCGCCCTGTATGTCGGGCGGTGTCTGGATGCAGGCGGCGGGCCAGCCAGACCAGCAGGGGGGTGGCCAGCGCCATGATCAGCAGGGAATGACTGAACGAGCGGTGATAGATGAACGCTGACACAGGATCCGCGACCGGTATCAGCACATCCAGATCGGGCAGGGTGCCCAGGGCGGCACCCCAGAGAATCGCCCGGCGGCCGATCTGGCGGCCCAGTACGGCATGGCCCACGGCACTGCCGAGGGCGATCTGGGTCAGTGAATCCATGGGGCGGGCTCCGGGTCAGGGCTGCTGAGTCAGCCGTTCACGCTGCCGTGCCGGGCGTGACGGCGGCGTCAGCGGGTGTTTGACGCCTTGTGGCCGTTGCGGGTCGGATAATGGCATGAGTCTCAGGGTTCTACAAAGCTGGCAGGGCAGGCAGCTCATGCTGGAATGAGCGCTTCTCAAGTGCGTCCGGCGCGGCAATTGGGTAGAATATGCCACCCCGTCATTCACCTCATCGACCTCAAGGGCATCACATGTTCGGTAAAGACATGACCATCGCGGAATTTGATCCTGATATCCAGCGCGCTATTGATGGCGAGATCCGCCGTCAGGAAGCGCATATCGAGCTGATTGCATCAGAAAACTATGCGTCGCCACGGGTGATCGAAGCCCAGGGCACTGTCCTTACCAACAAGTATGCTGAAGGCTATCCCGGCAAGCGCTATTACGGTGGCTGCGAGTTTGTGGATCAGGTCGAGCAACTGGCCATTGACCGCGCCTGTGCGCTGTTTGGCTGCCAGTTTGCCAACGTGCAGCCGCACTCCGGTTCCCAGGCCAACGGCGCGGTGTTTCTGGGTCTGCTGCAGCCGGGCGACACCGTGCTGGGCATGAGCCTGGCCCACGGCGGCCATCTTACCCATGGCGCCAAGCCGAACTTCTCCGGCAAGACCTACAACGCGGTTCAGTATGGCCTGAATCCGGACACCGGCCTGATCGACTACGACGAGGTCGAAGCGCTGGCGGTGGAGCACAAGCCGAAGATGATCATTGCCGGCTTCTCGGCCTACTCCCAGAAGCTGGATTTTGCCCGCTTCCGCGAGATTGCCGACAAGGTGGGCGCCATCCTGATGGTGGACATGGCCCACGTGGCCGGCCTGGTTGCCGCAGGTGTCTATCCGAACCCCTTCCCGCACGCGGATGTGGTCACCACCACCACCCACAAGACCCTGCGTGGTCCCCGTGGCGGCCTGGTGCTGACCAACGATGAAGACATCGCCAAGAAGATCAATTCTGCAGTCTTCCCGGGCGGCCAGGGCGGCCCGCTGATGCATGTGATCGCGGCCAAGGCGATCTGCTTCAAGGAAGCCATGGGCGATGATTTCAAGACCTATCAGCAGCAAGTGGTGAAGAATGCCCAGGCCATGGCCCAGGTGTTTGTTGATCGCGGTTTTGACGTGGTCTCCGGCGGCACCGAGAATCACCTGTTCCTGCTCAGCCTGATCAAGCAGGACATCACCGGCAAAGATGCTGACGCGGCCCTGGGCCAGGCGCACATCACCGTTAACAAGAATGCTGTGCCCAATGATCCGCGCTCGCCCTTCGTGACGTCCGGCCTGCGCATCGGCACCCCCGCAGTGACCACGCGCGGCTTTACCGAGGGTGACTGCCGTGAGCTGGCAGGCTGGATCTGCGACATCCTCGACAACATGGGCGACGAGTCCGTGATTGAGCGGGTGCGCGGTCAGGTGTCAGCGATCTGCGAGCGTCTGCCTGTATACGGCTGACGCGACGCGTTCAGCCCTGATGACACGCCCCTGATGACCGGAGCCAGCCATGCATTGCCCGTTCTGTGGTGCTGAGGAAACCAAGGTCATCGATTCGCGTCTGGTCGCCGACGGCGGCCAGGTGCGTCGTCGTCGCCAATGTCTGACCTGCGATGAGCGCTTTACCACCTTCGAGACTGCCGAACTGGTGATGCCGCGGGTGATCAAGTCCGACGGTACCCGCGAACCCTTTGACGAGGCCAAGCTGCGTGCCGGCATGCTGCGGGCGCTGGAGAAGCGTCCGGTGAGCATGGAAGACCTGGAAGCATCGGTCACCCGCATCGGCCATCGCCTGCGTGCTACCGGCGAGCGCGAGCTGCCAGCCCGTGAGCTGGGCGAGCAGGTCATGGAGGAATTGCGACAGCTGGACGATGTGGCCTATGTGCGCTTCGCGTCAGTTTATCGCAGCTTCCAGGACATATCCGATTTTCGGGCCGAGGTGGACCGGCTGGAAAAAGCCGGCCGCAAAGCGCCGTCCCTGTCACCCATGCCACCACGTCCCAAAAAGTAGGTTGCCGCAACCCGCCGACCAGTGAGGATGCCAATGCAGGACAGCCGCCGCGATGACACTGATCGCCGTCATATGAGTCGCGCTCTGCGGCTGGCACGTCGTGGTCGCTTCACCACAGACCCCAACCCTCGGGTGGGTTGCGTGCTGGTGCAGCAGGGCAGTGTTGTCGGCGAAGGCTGGCATGAGCGTGCCGGCGAGCCCCATGCCGAACGGCATGCGCTGTCGATGGCCGGTGAGCAGGCCCGCGGCGCCACCTGTTATGTCACGCTCGAGCCCTGTTCGCACACGGGGCGCACCGGGCCCTGCGCTGATGCGCTGGTGGCGGCAGGGGTGGCGCGCGTGGTCGTTGCCATGGGCGACCCGAATCCGCTGGTCAGCGGCAGAGGCCTTGAAATACTCGAATCTGCCGGCATTGACGTGACCTGCGGGATACTGGAGGCAGAGGCTCGCGCGCTGAATCCGGGGTTCATTCAGCGAATGGAAACCGGCCGGCCTCTGGTGCGGGTCAAGCTGGCGATGAGCCTGGATGGCCGCACCGCCATGGCGTCCGGGGAGTCCCAGTGGATTACCGGCGCGGCGGCTCGCGAAGATGTGCAACAGCTGCGGGCGCGTAGCAGCGCGATTGTCAGTGGTATCGGCACGGTGCTGGCGGATCAGCCCGCCTTTACTGTGCGTCCGGAAAGCTGGCAGCACGCCGAGTATCCGGCGTTGCCGGTGCGGCAGCCCCTGCGCGTGGTGATGGACCGTCATGCGCGCACGCCGGTGGATGCGGCAGTGGTGACCGGCCCCGGCGAGTGCCTGATTCTCTGTGCCGACGAGGCAGATGCCGAGGCGGTCTCCGCGTTGCGAGCAGCCGGGGCGGCGGTGCAACAGGGCGACTGGCACCCGGCGGCGGTGTTGGCAGCGCTGGGACAGCGTGGCTGCAACGAGGTGCTGGTGGAGTCCGGGCCAGTGCTGGCGGGGGCATTTGTCACCGCCGGCTGTGTCGACGAACTGGTGCTGTATATGGCGCCAGCCCTGCTGGGCGATGGTGCCCGGCCGCTGCTGGCGTTGCCGGGTATCACGCAGATGGCAGACAAGTTGTCGCTGACGCTGACGGATGTGCGCCAGGTCGGCGAGGATCTGCGGCTGACCTGCAAGACGTCACTGATTTAGTACCGCAAGAAGAGGCCGAGCAATGTTTACCGGAATTATCGAAGCGAAAGGTGAGGTGCTGGCGCTGACCCCGAAGGGTGGCGATGTGTCACTGCGTCTGCACACCGGCGCGCTGGATATGGGCGACGTACAGCTGGGCGATTCCATTGCCGTCAACGGTGTTTGCCTGACGGTGACCACGCTGCCGGGGAATGGCTTTACGGCGGACGTGTCCAGCGAAACCCTCAACAAGACATCGCTGGGGAGCCTGAAAACCGGCTCACCGGTAAATCTCGAGAAGGCACTGACCCCGACCACCCGTCTGGGCGGACATCTGGTGTCCGGCCATGTGGACGGCGTGGGCAAGGTGGTTTCACTGCGCCCGGACGCGCGCTCCACGCGCATTGATATCCAGGCGCCGGCAGAGCTGGCGCGCTATATCGCCCAGAAGGGCTCCATCACCGTGGACGGCATCAGCCTGACGGTAAACAGTGTCGACGGCGCCGTGTTCTCTCTGAACATCATTCCCCACACCCAGGACATGACGACCATCGGCAATTGGCAACCAGGCACGCAGGTGAACCTGGAAGTTGATATCATTGCCCGCTATCTCGAACGGCTGTTGCTGGGCGAGCGTGCGGCGGAGCCGGGCGTGGGTGCGGATCATGGCACGACTTATGGCGTGACGCTCGGCCTGTTGGCCGAGCACGGCTTTCTGAAAAGGTGATTGCATGAAACTGAATACGGTCCAGGAACTGATCGACGATATCCGCGCCGGGCGGATGGTCATTCTGATGGACGATGAAGACCGGGAAAACGAAGGCGACCTGGTAATGGCTGCCGAACACGTGACGCCGGAAGCGATCAATTTCATGATCCGCCATGCCCGCGGCCTGGTGTGCATGCCCATGAGCCGCGAACGGTGCGAGCAGCTGGATCTGCCCTTGATGGTGCAGCGCAACAGCTCCGGTTTCGGCACCAAGTTCACGGTGTCCATTGAGGCCGCCGAGGGCGTCAGCACCGGCATTTCTCCGGCAGACCGTGCGCGCACTGTGCTGGCGGCGGCGGCGCGGGATGCGAAGCCGGAAGACATCGTGCAGCCAGGGCACATTTTTCCGTTGATGGCGGAGCCGGGCGGTGTATTGCACCGGGCCGGTCACACGGAAGCCTCTTGTGATCTGGCAGTGCTGGCGGGCTGTGAGCCCATCGGTGTGATCTGCGAGATCATCAACGAAGACGGCACCATGTCCCGCAGGCCGGATCTGGAAACGTTTGCCGAACAGCATGATCTGAAGATCGGCACCATTGCCGACCTGATCGAATACCGCATGCTCAATGAGAAGACGGTGGAGAAGGTCAGTGAAAATATCCTGCCCACCTGGCATGGCGATTTCCGCATGATTGCGTTTCGCGACACCGTGGATGACATGACTCATGTGGCACTGGTTAAGGGTGAGCCGACACCTGAGCAGATCACGACGGTGCGTGTGCATCAAGTGGACCCGCTGCGAGATCTGATGAGTGCCCAGATTGACGGCCAGACGGGCTGGAACATGCACCGCGTGCTGGAAGAGCTGGCGCGCAGTGAAGCCGGTGTGGTGATCATTCTCGGGCAGGATTACGTGTCCAATCACATGCAGGGCATGATCGAGAATTTCTTTGCTGGCAAGCGCCGCCCGGCGCAGGGCAACAGCATGGCCTACCGCAACATCGGCACCGGCTCGCAGATACTGCGTGAGCTGGGTGTGCGGCGCATGCGCCTGCTCAGTTCACCCATGAAGTTCAACGCCCTGTCCGGTTTCGATCTGGAGATCGTCGAATACGTGGCGCCCTGATCAGAGGCGCCCTAGCGCACACGGATCAGTATCTCGGCCCATGCGTACCGGAGGCACGGGTTGAGGTTCTCGTAACTGCAGCTGCCGGTGTTGCCGTTGTCATGCGACTCAATGCGGAGCAGGTAGTCGCCTTGCATAGGGGATTCGCTGAAGACGGTGATGGCCCCCAGGAAACTGGACGTGGGGGGCAGTGTGCCCAGGTAGCGGTAGTGGTATCCGGGCACCAGGGTTTGCAGGTTGCTCATTGATGGTATCAGCAGGCGGGTCGTGTCGCCCGGATCGCAACCGCCTTCGGCAAGGCAGATAAATTCCACCTCGGTAAACATCCCTCCCGTCCCTGTGTCAGGGTCCTCGATGTCGATGCCCACCGGGAACACCAACTGGCCAGTGGGGGTCACCTCATGCTCACAGTCGAGCTGTGAGTAGCTTGTGGCCACACAGGTGAGCAGGCTCTGCGTTGTGGGTATCAGCCGAGGTGGCTGATTGATGTCGTAGAGCCGGAACTGGTGCTGGACCGGCGGGGACGCCAGCGCAATGTCATCGGCGCTGGTAAAGCGCAACGCCAGGGCGCCCACCGTAATGCCGCCCAGGGCGTTGTCGGCCAGTGTGGCGTCCGGTGTCCAGCGCGCCTCCCAGGTGTATTCCAGCGCACCATCACTGTTGTAGGGCAACCCGTCAGGCAGCGGCAGGGACTGCGGCAACGCATCGCAGTCCACGGCAGTGCTGTGACCCTGATGCAGTATCTCGACGGTCACGGTGCCGTCAGACAGCCCACCCTCACAGGCGGTAACCTCTGCCAGCCCCAGCGCCGCCTCCGGGCCGATGGCGCGCGCAGTAAACAGATAGGATTCGCTCTGGCCTGGCTGGTAGGTGGCGGTGTCTCCGGGCGCCCCCGCTCTCAGTGCCAGAGCGTCGCTGCGCGGCGGTGCCAGCCGGGGCGAGCCACCACGCACCCGCAATGCATGGGCGCTGTCGCTGCGTGCGGCGCGCTGATGCTGGCCGTCCAGTGCGTTCATCTGCCAGGCGTCGGATGACAGGGCCGGGGAGGCAGACCACAGCGGTTCGCCCGGTACGCCGGGGAACAACAGCGGCGACAGTGCAGGGTCGTAGGCACAGGTGTCGTGCAATGAGGTCAGTTCGCGGATGTTTGGCAGGCGCCAGTCATCAAAGCCGGCATGCGTGTCTTGCGCCGCCTGTTCCAGTGCCGTGGCCCAGTCCTGCGCCTCGGGGGTGCCCTCGGTGCACTCGTCGCCGGAGAGCCCTGCCACGCAGCGTTGCCACATCAGGCCTGTCATCAGATCCACCACAGTGCCGGGGCGCGAGGTGTCGTAGCGGCGCGGCGGGGTGCTGCTGGGCAGACCCTCGGTGCAATGCGCCCGGGCCTGGGTGTCTTCCGTTGCCAACGGCGTGCCTCTGACCAGGCGCAACGATTGCGCACTGTCCGGCGACACAGGGCCTGGTAATGCGGTGTTCATGTCCAGTGCCCAGAGGTTATCGCCTCGGGCGTCTGCCGTGCTGCTCCAGAGCGGTGCGGTGGCGACCTCGGGGAAGAAATCCGTGTCCTGCCACGGTGTTGTCTCGCGTCCGTAATGCACCAGGCTCTGAAGCTCATGCAGGCCGGGCAGCCGCCAGTCCTGATAGCCGCAAATGCCCTCGGCATTCATCGCCTCGACATAGGCTTCTGCGGTACAGGGTTGATCGCCGAGGCTGGCGCCGCAGAGGCTGGTATCGTCCGAGGGCGCCGCGCTGTAACGGTGATCGATAAAGCGCGGGCTCAGGTCGCTGGCATCCTTGAGCTCCCAGGTCAGGCCGCTGACGTTGTCCCGGGTACAGCCCCATTGTTGTGGCAGGTCTCCACGCAGCGGCTGTGCCGGGCAGTCGCCTTCGCCCTCGGTATCACCGTTGTTGCACAGGCGCGAGTAATCGAAGCCGGCCGCCCCGGCGCCAATCTTTTCCAGTGTCTCGTCGGCATCGCGACCGAAATCGGCGTCCTGACCCGGCGGCTCATCGCCGAGGCACGGGGCGTTGATGTCGGTATCGGCGGTGCCACAGAACTGGATGCCTGTGTCGTTGAGTGGACGGAAATCGATGCCGGGAGGCAGGGTGTCACTGCTGGATGATGAACTGCCGCCACAGGCTGTCAGGCCCGAGGCAACACAGGCGGCCAACGCCAGCGCGGGCAGCGGCAGCCGTGAGTGGATGGTCTTCATGGGCCCCCCCGATGAAAAGCACTACTGGTGTCTTGAACGTGATTTTAGGGGGAGTGGGGGAGCAGCGTATGTCCCCTGGTCGGGGGACATACGCTGCTTTTATTATTGCGCGGCTGCCCGCAATGTTACTCGGCGGCGTCCTGAATGTGCAGGGTGGCCAGTACCTCATCCACCAGGGCTTCGCTCTCTTCATCGAAGAAGCTCTGTACAAACACCAGCGCATGCTGGTCGCGAACCAGTGCCAGGTAGCGTTGCTGGATCTGCTGTGAGCCGAACATGGCACTCGCGTGGAAGAAGTTCAGTTCGGTGCCATTGACGGTGCGGCTGTGACATTCATCTTCGACGTCATAGTTGATGCTCATCTGCCGCAGCGCCACGCGCGCATGGTAGAGGTAATCGCAGCCGCTGGAGATGCCCGGTGCGTGGCGGATATTTTCCGCCGTGGCGAGAATGTTCGGGTTCAGCTTGCCGGGGGTGCCAGGCGGCACTTCAAAGAAGCCGAACAGCGGCAGGGTGCTCTCCAGTGAAGCTTTCAGGAGCTGGCGGATATTGTCGTCATCGCTGAACAGCGCGCTGCCCTGCTGCTGCATGGCGATCATGTCCTCGGCGCTCTGGGAGAACCAGCCGTCGGGTTTCTCAATGCGCAATGCAAACATGTCGTTGATGTAGACGTTGTCACCGGTGGTGTAGGTGAGTGCTTCCGGCCCGCGGGGGGCGTTTTCCGGTTTCGGTTCAGGTTCAGTACCGCAGGCGCTGAGTGTCAGCAGGGCGGCCAGCAGGGCGGGTAAAGTCAGGCGTCGCATCACGATATCAAGTCTCTGGTCAGGGGCAGGTCTGTAGACGGTGTTGGCGGATGTTACACAAAGTGAGACGCAATATCAGGCCGGGCGTGGCTGGCGAACCGCTGGTGAACCAAATACAGGCATTTCCATGGGCAACCGGGTGCGCAAGTGGGTACAATAGGCCGCTTTGCCGGGCCAGAACCGGCAGCCGGGCAGGCTGCGGGCCGCCCGGATCAAATCAGACAGATCAGTCAAGGGTCAGATATGAAAGACGTCAAGGTGATCGAGGGTAACTTCACCAGCGCCGGCGGCCGCTACGGCATCGTCGTGGCAC
The DNA here is from genome assembly GCA_022565695.1 of Alcanivorax sp. GTDB lineage: Bacteria > Pseudomonadota > Gammaproteobacteria > Pseudomonadales > Alcanivoracaceae > Isoalcanivorax. Next base: position 183,227 of record JAIUME010000007.1, read on the forward strand.
GCTTCAACAGCTTTGTCGTGGAAGCGCTGCTTGAGGGTGCGGTGGACACACTGCTGCGCCATGGCATCAAGGCACAGGATATCGAGGTGATCCGCGTGCCGGGTGCCTGGGAGTTGCCGGTGGTGGCCAAGCGTGTGGCCGAGAAAGGCAGCTACGATGCGATCATCACCCTGGGTGCTGTGATCCGTGGCGGCACCGCGCACTTCGAGTATGTCGCTGGCGAAGCCGCCAAGGGCATCGCAGCAATCCAGAACAGCACCGGTGTGCCGGTGGCATTCGGCGTGCTGACCGTGGACAGCATCGAACAGGCCATCGAGCGTTCCGGTACCAAGGCGGGTAACAAGGGTGCCGAAGCAGCCATGTGCGCGCTGGAAATGGTCAGCCTGCTGAAAGTGATCGGTTGATGACAACCACGTCCCCCTCTGCCCGCCGCAAGGCGCGCCGTTTTGCGCTCCAGGCCCTGTATCAGTGGCAGCTCGCAGGGCATGCGTTGTCCGAGATCGAGGCCCAGTTCCGGGCCCAGAACGACATGAAAAAAGTCGACATGGCGTATTTTCATGAGCTGCTGCACGGCGTGCCGGCGCAACTGGAGGAGCTGGATGCTCTGTTTGCACCAGCCCTGGATCGCAAGGTGCAGGAGTTGTCACAGGTCGAAAAAGTGATCCTGCGTCTGGGCACCTTCGAGCTGTTGACGCGGCTTGATGTGCCATACCGTGTTGTCATCAGCGAAGGCATCGAACTGGCCAAGCTGTTCGGTGCAGATGATTCCTTCAAGTACGTCAACGGCGTGCTCGACAAGGTGGCGCGCAAATGCCGGCGGGTGGAGATCACGGCCCGCTGATCCCCTGACAGCCTGGCCGCTTCGTGGCCACGGATGCATTCGATGGATGAGTTTGCCCTGATTCGCCGTTTTTTCCGCGACCGGCCCGGCCAGCCCTCCGATGGTGTGCTGCTGGGTCCCGGCGATGATGCCGCGTTACTGCTCCCAACCCCCGGCCACACACTGGTCATGACGCTGGACACGCTGCTGTCCGGCCGTCACTTCCCCGAGGATCTTCCTGTCGCCGATATCGGCTGGCGCAGCCTGGCCGTCAATCTGTCGGACCTGGCCGCCATGGGCGCGACGCCGCGCTGGTGCCTGCTGAGCCTGTCCCTGCCGGAGACCCTGGAAGCCGATCAGTGCGAGCGCTGGCTGAGTGATTTCTGCGAGGGCTTCCACGCCCTGGCGGCTGCGTCAGGCGTGGTGCTGGTGGGCGGCGATATGGTGCGTGGGCCGCTGAGTATCTCGGTTCAGGCAACCGGAGAGGTGCCCGCCGGAGAGGCCCTGCGGCGCAGCGGTGCCAGGCCCGGTGACACTCTCTGGATCGGTGGTGTGCCCGGCGAGTCGGCAGCAGGCCTGGCGGCCTGGTTTGCCGGCGCACGTGACGGCGCCCTGATACAGCAGTTCAGTCGGCCGACGCCGCAGCTGGCATTGGGTCAGGCGCTGCGTGGCCTGGCCACCGCTTGCATTGATGTGTCCGACGGCCTGCTGGCGGATCTCGGGCATATTCTGGCCGAGAGCGGCACATCCTCTGGTGGGTTGGGCGCCACGCTGACGCTGGCGGACATACCCTGCTCCCCCGCATTGGCGCAGGCCGGTGATGCCGAGGCGCGACGTCACTGGCAACTTGCCGGCGGCGATGATTACCTGCTGCTGTTCACCTTGCCGCCAGGGCAGCGGCCCCCCGCGCCCATGGCCTCCCACTGTCATTGCATTGGTGTCGTGACATCTCAGGCGCCGATGCAGGTGCTTGATGCGCAGGGCCAGCCCTTGCCGTCATTGCCTCAGGGCTGGAATCACTTTGTCTCGCGGGGCTGATGCGTCGGGTATCGTGATCGTCGGCGCCGGCATGGCCGGGCTCAGTGCTGCCCGGCGGTTGTCGGATCTGGGCCTGCGCGCCACGGTGGTGGACCCGTCTCCCTGGTTCGAGTGGCTGCCGAATATTCATGAGCTGTTGTCGGGGCGAAAGACCCCCGCATCACTGCGGCTGGACCGGCAGGCGCTGCTGGCCGCCATGGGCCATCGCCTGCTTGCACAGCGCGTCACCGGTATTGACCTGTCGGCGCAACGGCTGCACCTCGGGGAACAGGAAGAGCTGCCTTACGACCGGTTGCTGCTCGCCTGTGGCGGCGTGGATCATGACCGCGGTGTCGAGGGCGTTGCCGGGCACGCGCTGCCGTTCAAATCGGTGGATGACTGTTATGCCATCGGCTCACGCCTGGCGCGTCTGATGGCCTCCGGGCGGCCGGTGTCAGTGGTGATTGTGGGCGGCGGCGTCGAAGGTATTGAAGCGCTGGGTGAAATACTGCGCTGTTATCGCCAGCATGCGGGCCTGCACGTCACGCTACTGGAAGGCGGGCCACGCCTGATGGGGCAGGCGCCGGCGGTGCTGGATGAGATGTTGCGGGAGCGACTGGCCGGGCAGCCGGTGACGATACGTTGTGCAACGCGGGTGGCGGCGGTCACGGCGACCGGTGTCAGGCTGGCCGCAGAGGCCCCGGCGCAGGCTGAATCTGTTGCAGGCGCACAGCTGGCAGCAGATATGGTGATCTGGACTGGCGGCGTGCGAGCTCCGGATTGGGTTGCCCGAAGCCCGTTGGCAGGTGCTGATGGCTGGGCCACGGTGACGCCGACGTTGCAAAGCCCTGCCTCGGCACGGGTATGGGTGTGTGGCGATGTCGGCAATCTGCCCGGTGTGCGCGGCAAGCAGGCAAGCGATGCGCTGGCGGCAGGCGTGCTGGCGGCGAGCAATCTGGCAGCGTCTTTTCAGGGCCAGAAGCAAGGGCGGGGACGCAGGCGCCGACAGCAGTCTTTCCGAGCCTCACCGACACCGCAGCTGCTGACGCTGGGCGATCTGGATGACTGGCTGGTGACGCCCGATCAGGTGATTGCCGGGCCGGCGCTGGGTGAGCTCAAGGAAGCGATCTATCAGTTTTATATGGCACGGCTTGACCGCAGTCGCCGCTGGCGCGCGCTGCCGGGTGTGGCGGCGCGCCTGGGCGGTTATGGTTGGCTACAGTGGCAGGCATTGCTGACAGCGCCGGGCGGCCTGTTGCAGCCGGGGCGCTGGATGCTCAGACGGCGGCGCGCCGAAGGCGGTGCCTCCCTTCACAAGAACAGGTACGAGCAAGGGCACAAGGAGAAGACATGACGCCTCAACCCCGGCCGGATATGCGAAATCCGGTCCATTTCCTGGCATTCGGATTCGGGAGTGGTCTGGCACCGAAGGCACCGGGCACGTTCGGTACCCTGGCGGCGATCCCGTTGTGGTATCTGCTGACACTGCTGCCGCTGTGGGGATACCTGCTCGGTACCCTGGCGGTGATCGCCGTCGGGCCCTGGTTGTGTGGGCGCACCTCCCGAGACCTCGGCGTGCATGACCATGGTGGTATCGTCTGGGACGAGTTCGCCGGCTTTCTGGTGACGATGCTGCCGTTGGCGCTGATCGGCGCGCCTTTCTCGGTGGCGGCATTGCTGGCCGGCTTCGTGCTGTTCCGCATCTTCGATGTGCTCAAGCCCTGGCCCATCGGTTGGCTGGATCGCCGCGTCCATGGCGGCACCGGCATCATGGTGGATGACCTGCTGGCGGGGGTGTATGCGGCAATCCTGTTGCATCTGGCGCTGGGATGGTTGCTCTGAGTTGCGGCTGATGCCTCGCTCACGGGGCGGGTTATACTCAGGGTCATACTCAGGGTCATATTCAAGGGCATATGCAGGGCGTATCGAGAGCCATTTGGCCTGCGCCCTGTGGCGAGTATACTCGGGTTGATTGTTTTCCAGGGGGGAAGACAGCGATGCGTGATCAGAGGCGCCTGGCGGGCAGTGTATTGTGCTCCGTCACCGCGCTGGTGGGTCACTTTCTGGAGTCCGGTTGATGGACGCTGACCCGTCGCACACCGCTGATAATGCCGGGCAACTCGAGGGATTACTCGATCGCCATGGCTGGCGGCTGAAATTTCCCCCTGCGTTGGAGACGCGCTTCCGCAGTCATCATGACAATGATGCCCTGCGCATTTTTCGCAGCAGTCTGGTGTATCTGGCGCTGCTCTATCTGGTCATGGCGGTGACGGCGCTGACGGTCATGGACTGGGACAGTGTCGGTGCCTGGCCCTTCATGTTTTCCGGTTTTGCCCTGCTGATCATTGCCGCCTGGCGAGTGTCCTATTCGCAACTTATCCGCCAGCGTTATCAGCAGGTGGTGTGCGGTATGGCCGCCCTGGTGGTGCTGCTTGCGGTGATCAACCCCATGCTGGAACAGGATCCGGAGTTCAGGACCCTGATTCATATCGGCGGTGTATTTGCCGTCGTGGTGGTGTATCTGGGGCTGAGCCTGCGCTTGCCCTACGCCATGCTGGCGGGGTGGGGCGGGGGCCTGCCGCCGCTGTACGTGGCACATAGCCTGGGTATGCCACTGGACTGGGTTCTGATCGTACCCACCTACTTCGGTGCCAGTGTGCTGTGTATGGTGCTCGGATTTCGTGATGAGCGGCAACGGCGGCGCATGTTTCTGCAGGGCGAGTTGCTGCGGGAAGATCGGCACCGCATCGCCACCCTGGCGGAGGAACTCAGCCGTCAGGCACTGGTGGATGGTCTTACGGGGCTGGCGAACCGGCGGCAGTTTGATCAGGCGCTGCGTCGGGAGTGGGCTCGGGCCCTGCGGGAAGAACAGCCTCTGGCGCTGATCTTTGCCGATATCGACTACTTCAAACCCTATAACGATCACTTCGGTCACCAGGAAGGGGATGACTGCATGCGGGTGCTGGCCGGCGTTTTCCGGCAGCAGGCGCGGCGGGCCACGGATCTGGCGGCGCGTTACGGCGGTGAGGAGTTCGTATTGTTGCTGCCGGGTACCGGGCGCGGTGCGGCGATACAGCGCGCAGAGGAATTGGCGGAAGCCGTGCGTGCCTGCCAGTTGCCGCATCCCCGGTCACAGTGCGCGCCAGTGGTCACCGTGAGTGTCGGCGTGGTGTCGGCCATGCCGGACAGTGGCACCGGGGAAGAAGAGCTGGTGCGACGGGCCGACCAGGCGTTGTATCAGGCCAAGGCGGCCGGGCGAAATCGGGTTCAGTTTGCTGGTCAGGACCCCATGGCGTCCGTCCGGGTGCCACCGATATGAGCGAGGCGGTTTTCCACCGCAGCGCGAATGCCGGTTGCGTCGAGCCCTTGCTCGGCAAGCAGCGTGTCGCGTTTGCCGTGGTGAATGAAATGATCCGGCAACCCAAGATTCAGCACCGGCACCGCCAATCCCTGATCTGCCAGGAATTCGTTCACGGCTGAGCCCGCGCCGGTGGCACGTTGATGCTCCTCTACGGTCACCAGCAACGGGTGACTGGTCGCCAGTGCGCTGATCAGCGTCTCATCCAGTGGTTTGACCCAACGCATGTCGATAACGGTGGCATCCAGGGCGTCGCCGGCTTCCAGCGCGGCGGGTACCAGCGCGCCAAATGCCAGCAGGGCCACGCCACGACCTTGCCGCAGTACGCGTGCCTTGCCCACCGGCAGGGGGCTCAGCGTCGCATCCAGTGCCACGCCGGGGCCTGTGCCGCGCGGGTAGCGCACGGCCGCCGGGCCGGGATGCTGATAGGCGCTGCACAGCAGCTGGCGGCATTCGTTCTCATCCGAGGGCGCGGCAATGATCATGTTGGGCACGCAGCGCAGGTAACCGAGGTCGAACACGCCGCCGTGGGTGGCGCCGTCCTCGCCCACCAGACCGGCGCGATCAATGCCGAAGGTTACGTCGAGATCCTGCAGGGCGATATCGTGAATCAGCTGGTCATAGGCGCGTTGCAGAAACGTGGAGTAGATGGCGACCACCGGTTTCTGACCCTCGCAGGCAAGGCCTGCAGCCAGGGTCAGTGCGTGTTGCTCGCAAATCGCCACATCATGGAAACGTTCGGGAAAACGCTGGCTGTATTCCAGCATGCCGGAGCCTTCGCACATGGCCGGCGTGATGGCCACGAGCCTGGGATCTTGTTCTGCCATGTCACACAGGAAGCGGCCAAATACATCCTGGTATTTCGGGCCTGTTACCTTTTTCGGCGCTGCCTGTTCCAGTTTTTTCTTTGGCTCGATCTTGTTGATGGCGTGATATCCCACCGGGTCAGCCTCTGCAGGACCGAAGCCTTTACCCTTGGTGGTGTAGACATGCAGCAGTTGCGGGCCCTTGAGGTCGCGCAGATTGCCCAGCGCATCCAGCAACTCATCCATGTCATGGCCATCCATGGGGCCGATGTAGTTGAAGCCGATGGCCTCAAACAGGGCATCGGGGCTGACCATGTTCTTCATGCTCTCTTCGGTGCGGCGGACGAATTCCCAGGCTGCCGGCATCTTCGCCAGCACGCGCTTGCCGCCTTCCCGTAGCGTGATGTAGGTTTTTGACGCCCACACCCGGGCAAAATAATTGGCCAGCCCGCCAACATTGTGGGAAATCGACATATTGTTGTCGTTGAGAATTACCAGCAGGTTGGCATTGGTGTGGGCCGCGTGATTGAGCGCTTCGAAGGCCTGGCCGGCGGTCATGGCGCCATCACCGATGATGGCCACCGCGCGGCGGTCGCGGCCCGACATCTGCGCGCCCAGGGCCATGCCCAGGGCCGCGCTCACCGATGTCGAAGAATGGCCGACGCCGAAGGTGTCATATTCGGATTCGCTGCGCTTGGGGAAGCCGGAGAGGCCTCCTTGCTGACGGATGCTGGTAATGGCTTCGCGGCGTCCGGTCAGAATCTTGTGCGGGTAGGTCTGGTGGCCCACATCCCACACCAGCCGGTCTTCCGGCGTGTCGAACAGATAATGCAGGGCCACGGTCAGCTCGACCACGCCCAGCCCGGCGCCGAAGTGGCCACCGGCCTGGCCGACGGCATAGAGCAGGTAGGCACGCAGTTCATCCACCACCTGAGGGAGTTGCTCCCGGGGCAGGGCACGCAGGTCCGCCGGGCGGTTGATCCGGTCCAGCAGCGGTGTCTGGGGGCGTGTCAGCGGTATTTCGTCGAAGGTTCTGGCCATCAGGCGCTCTGTTCCTCGAGGGGTAAGGGGCATTATACCTGTCTCGAGCCCGGCTGTCTGAGGGTGGCGGCTGCCACCGCGCTCAGTACGTACGGGCAATGATATACGCCGCCAGGTCTCTGAGCAGTGAAGCGTTGCTGCCGTGCTCCTGATCATCCAGCGCCGCACAGGCTTGCTGGCACAGCTGGGCGGCGCGAGCGCGGCTGCCATCAATGCCGATCAGGCCGGGAAACGTGCTTTTGGCGTGGCGCAGATCCGAGCCGCTGGGTTTGCCCAGGGCGGCTGTTTCGGCGGTCACATCCAGGATGTCGTCCTGGATCTGGAAGGCCAGGCCGATGGCGTCACCATAGCGGTAAAGGGCTTCCCGCAGCGGTGCGCCAGCGTTGGCAGCCAGGGCTCCCAGCGTCAGCGCAGCGGTAATCAGGCGGCCGGTCTTGAGATAGTGAATTTCTTCCAGTGCCGCGAGCGTCAACGCCTGGCCATTGGCCTGCATGTCCTGCATCTGGCCTGCGGCCATGCCGTTGGCGCCGGCGGCCTGGCTGAGCTGGCGGATCATGGCGACCCGCTGGGCGTCGGAGTAGCTGCCGGCAGCGGACAGCAGTTCGAAGGCGAGGGTGTGCAGCGTGTCCCCGGCCAGAATCGCGGTGGCTTCATCAAAGGCGATGTGGCAGGTGGGCTGGCCCCGACGCAGGTCGTCATCGTCCATCGCCGGCAGATCGTCGTGCACCAGTGAGTAGGCGTGGATCAGCTCGATGACCACCGCGGGCACGTCTGCATCCTCCATGCGGCCGCCGGCCAGCAGGCAGGCGCCGTACGTCAGCACCGGGCGGATGCGCTTGCCGCCCCCCAGGGCAGCATAGCGCATGGCATCGGCCAGCCGGGGTGAGGCGCTGGCGTGGTCTGGCAGCAGCGCTGCCATGCGTTGCTCGAGGCGCTCCCGGCAATCTGCCATGAAGCGTGTCAGCGCCTGAAAGTCTGCTGTCGGGTCAGTGGTCGCTGGCATCGTCGCTATCTGGTGAGTTGACGGCAGGCGGGTTGAAAGGCGCCGGCTCGGCGTCCTGGCTCTGCTCCAGCAGGATGCTGACTTTCTGCTCCGCCTGTTTGAGCGCCTGCTGGCACTCGCGGGTCAGGCGCACGCCCTCTTCGAAGGCTTTCAGCGACTCTTCCAGGGACAACTCGCCGGATTCCATGCGTTCCACCAGGCTCTCCAGGGTGGTCAGCGCATCCTCCAGACGGGTTTGCTTCGGTTTTGCAGCCATAGGGGTATCCAGCTGATGACGGGCACTGCCGCGCAGGTTAAGAGAACTGCCGTGAAGGGTAAGGGCACCGGCGCGGGCGGGCAAACACTAAAAGAGTGGCGCGGGAGAGTCAAACAGTCTGCAACGCTATCTGCTTGTTTTTCAGGGATTTTGCGGGTTTGTGAGCATTTACATCGATTGTCGGGGGCGGCAACATTCCAAAACGGCATAAGCGTGATGTTCCCCGGTCCGGCCTGCGGCGCTATAGTGAAAGGCCTCGTCGGCGGCCCGGGCGACCCGATTCCCGAGATCTCCTAAGTTCCAGGTATTGCCGTCTGCGGCTGCCCGGCGGGGTTCCTTCACCGGTCTTGTTCCCTGTTTTCCTGCTTGCTGTCCTCACTCTTCTGCTCCGAAGGGTGGGCTGCCATGTCAGCCGCCATGTGTGCGGCCAGTTGCGCCCGAATGGCCTCCGGAATGGGCACCGCCCGCCGTGCGACCGGATCGAAATTCACCAGTGTCGCCACGCCCCGTGCGGTAACGCGCCCTGCCTGGTGCAGGGTGTGCGCCAGCACGAAGGAGCTGTTGCCGATGCGCTGCACCTCGGTGGTGACCTGCACCGGCTGCCCGAAGCGGGTTTCCGCCAGATAGTCGATTTCGGTGCGCACCAGGGCCAGACCGCCCTGACGGAAATCCACGTCCGGCTGGAACCATCGCAGTATCGGCTCGCGGGCCTCGAGGAACCACACCGGTACTACGGTGTTGTTGATATGACCGAGGGCGTCGGTGTCGGAAAAGCGGGGATTGATTGTCAGTGTCAGCATGGCAGGGAGAATCGTGGGGTGAGTGAGAAAGCCTGTAGAGGAAGTGTAGCGTAGAATGGCGCCATGAAACTGATTCTTGCACCCATGGAGGGCCTGGCGGATTTCTGGATTCGCCAGGCGCTGACAGATATTGGTGGTTACGACTGGTGTGTCACGGAGTTTGTCCGTGTCAACGGCATGCTGTTGCCGCCGAAAGTCTTTTATCGCTGGTGCCCGGAGTTGCGCACGGGCGCACGCACGCGCAGCGGCACGCCGGTGCATGTGCAACTGCTGGGCTCGGACCCGGCCTGCATGGCCGACAATGCGGCCCTTGCCGTCAGCCTGGGCGCGCCCGCCATCGACCTGAATTTCGGTTGCCCGGCGAAGACGGTGAACCGCCATCGTGGCGGGGCGGTGCTGCTGGATGAGCCGGAGCTGGTTCATCGTGTTGTCTCGGCGGTGCGTGCGGCAGTGCCCGCCGGGATACCGGTTTCCGCCAAAATGCGGCTTGGCAATCATGATGACGAGCGTGCTCTGGACAATGCGCGGGGCGTGGCTGCGGCAGGTGCCAGCTGGCTGACCGTACACGGACGCACGCGGGTGCAGGGGTATCGTCCGCCGGCCTATTGGGATCGTATCGGCGTGTTGCGGGAAGCCGTGGCGCTGCCGGTCATTGCCAATGGCGAGATATGGACGCTGGAAGATGCCGAGCGGTGCCGCCGTGAAAGCGGTTGCGACGCGTTGATGCTCGGACGTGGCGCGGTGAGTAACCCGTATCTGGCCCGCGCGCTGCGTACTGGCGAAGCCGGGCAATGGCCGCAACTGCAGGCGTGCCTGGCAAATTTCGTCGTTACCATTATTGGCACCGGCAAGCCGGTGCAGGAAGCAGGCCGGGTAAAGCAGTGGCTCAATTATCTGCGCCGCAACTGGCCTGAGGCCGAACTATTGCACCAGCAGCTGCGGCGAGAGCGCACACCGCAAGCCATGCTGGCGGCGTTGCAAGAGCTGACGGCGTCGCAAGGATAGCGCCGGCGGAATCAGAACGGCCAGTGAAGCTGGATATTGCCGCCGCCGAAGGCCGCCCGATGCAAACGGAAGGTCGGGTTAATGGTCAATACCGCGCCATGGGCCTCGTCCAGCGTATAGCGTAGCGGCAGCGCCACCTTCCCCTGCCATTCATCGTCGTCGTTATTGGTGGTGTCGCCAGACAGCGTGTCGGCGATCTGCTCCTGGATCACGCTGCTATGACCGGCGTACAGCGTTGGCTCCCAGAACCAGCGATCACTGAGCTGCTGGCGTATACCGATAAAACCGATCAACTCATCGCGGCTCTCTCGCCCGGACACGGCCAGGCCGTCACCGAACCAGCCAGACTCGTGCAGGCGCAGATGGTAAAGCCCGAATGAGGGTGTCAGATGTGCCGTCGTATGGGTCGCCATCACGCGCACGCTGTGCATGCGGCGGCGAAAGACATCATCCTGCGGTACATCGCTGCGGGTGAAACTGAAACTGCGTGTGCTGCGTTCGCCTTCGACCCGCACCTGGGGGCGTAACGCGCCCAGTGCGGGCAAGGTGATTTCGGCCATGGCGCGCGTGCGATTGCCGCTGGCGTCAATGCCCAGTTCGCGGTCGATGATCCGGGCCGGGGGGGAATAGGTCAGCGCGCCCTGGAAACCCCAGCCCGATTTGCCGCCCAGTGAGCCGCCCAGGCGTGTATGGGCAAAGTAGCTGAATGGCCGGGTGCGATACTCGGCATCGCGGGGTGTCTTGTCGTTGAAATAGGCGTCCGGCAGGATCAATGCCAGCCGCGCCAGGCGTTGATCGTCAGGTTGCCACTGGGCTTCGAACTGGACATCGGTCTCGGCTTTGTCGGCGCGTATATCCCCGGCAATGGCCAGGCGATAGTCACCCAGGTGATGACCAAACCCCACGATCTGACGGTCAAAGCGGCCGTCGAAATCTTCTGAACGCTGCATGCGCACGAAGGCCTCGTTGCGTCCGTCATCGGCGCGCAGTGTCTTTTGCAGGAACATGTCCAGGTAGAGTTCGTCGCTGCGAGAGCTGCCTGCAGTGCCGCTCAGGCCATCGGCATCCGACCAGGGGCGCTCCGAGAGCTGCTTGAAACTGAGACGGTGCAGAAAGGATTCACTGTTGTAATTGAAGTCCCTGCCTTCCAGCAACACGGTACTGCGCATCGGCGCAGGTTCTGTCCAGATATCGGCAGGTGCCAGCAAGGGGGTCAGCGCCGCCATGGCGGCAAGAAAACGGCTCAAGCGCCTCATGAAACACTGCCTCAGGCCATGGTAAAGGCAAGAGGCTAACCTGCGCAGACGGCCCGGTAAAGCGGGGAGGTGCGTGTCATGGTTTGCAGGGCTTCGATATGCGGGCGGTGTTCACTGGTCAGCGGCACCAGCTCTGCGGTGGCGCAATTCATCAGATAGGGCTGGGCATACACCTGCTCAACGTACTCCCGTTCGAAACGGTAGAGCACGAATTCGACCAGCTGCTGGTCTTCCACCTGCCGTGTCACGATGCGGTCGTAATCAATCACACTGAAGACAACGGTCATGGGGAACACTTGTGTCCAGGGACGCCACAGCATGCTGCGCTGCTCTGAGGAAATCACCTCTGCTGAGGCGGGCAACTGCTGACGCTTGTGCTCGAACCAGGTGTATTCGAAATGGATCTGGTAACCCAGCATGCCCAGGCCGGCAAACACCGGGACGATCCAGCGTGGCAGCCGTTTGCCGCTGGCCAGGCGTAGCAGCAGTGCAATGCCTGCGGCGCCCAGTGCGGCGAAGAGTGCTGCGATCAAATGCCATATCATGAGTAATCCTTCTTGAAGACAGCGTGCCTCAAAGCAAATCGGGCTTCCCTCAGGGAAGCCCGACTGTTGCAGGAACCCCGGTTCATGCAGGCATGCTCCGGGGCATTATGGCTCAGTGATCTACAGCGAGGCCAGCGCCCTTCGGGTAGCGTACGCTTTCCACCAGCTGCTGGATCTCGATCGGCGGCGGTGCGGTGGCACGGGATACCACAAAGGCGACGACGAAGTTCGCCAGCGCGCCCACCGGCCCAAAGCCCAGCGGTGAGATACCGAACAGCCAGTTCTCCGGTGTGTTCGCAAGCATGTTGGTGCCGGGAATGAAGAACCAGCCCAGGTAGGTAAACAGGTACAGCAGGGTAGTCACCAGACCGGCCAGCATGCCCGATACCGCGCCTGCGCTGTTCATGCGGGTAGAGAAGATGCCCATCATCAACACCGGGAACAGGGTGGCGGCGGCAATACCGAAGGCCAGCGCCACCGTCTGGGCGGCGAAGCCCGGTGGATTGAGCCCGAGGTAGGTGGCGAGCAGGATGGCCCCGCCCATGGAGATCCGCGCTGCTCGCATCTCGCCTTTTTCGGTAATGGCGGGGTTGATGGTCTTTTTGATCAGGTCATGACTGATGGCGGAGGAGATCGCCAGCAACAGACCGGCCGCTGTCGAGAGCGCTGCCGCAATACCACCCGCAGCGATCAGACCGATGACCCACGGTGGCAGGTTGGCGATCTCCGGGTTCGCCAGCACCATGATGTCGTTGTTCACCACCAGTTCGTTGCCTGCCCAGCCCCGCGTTGCTTCGGTCTCGGCAAAGTCCGGGTTGGCGTCGTTGTAGAACTGGATGCGGCCATCGTTGTTGTGATCGGTGAAGGTGATCAGTCCGGTTTCTTCCCAGGAACGGATCCACTCGGGACGATCCTCGTAACGGATCGGGTTGTTGGCGGCTGCTTCGTAGTCCTGCACCTGGCCGCTCATTTCCGGATAGATGGTGGTCATCAGATTGAGGCGTGCCATGGAGGCTACGGCCGGCGCAGTCAGGTACAGCAGGGCGATGAAGACCAGTGCCCAGCCTGCGGACCAGCGCGCGTCAGCGACCTTGGGTACGGTAAAGAAGCGGATGATGACGTGTGGCAGACCGGCGGTGCCGATCATCAGCGACAGGGTCAGCAGCAGCATGTTGAGTTTGCTGGAAGCATCACCAGTGTAGTCCTGGAAGCCCAGAGCGCGGACGACTTCATCCAGCTTTTGCAGCAAGGGGATGCCGGACTCGGTGTGCGTGCTGAACATGCCGAACATGGGAATCGGATTGCCGGTGAGCTGCAGGGCAATGAACACGGCCGGGATGGTGTAGGCGATGATCAACACCACGTACTGGGCGACCTGGGTATAGGTGATGCCTTTCATGCCGCCGAACACGGCATACAGGAACACGATGGCTGCGGCGATCCAGATACCCACATTGCTGGGGACTTCCAGGAATCGAGAGAAGGCCACGCCGGCGCCAGTCATCTGGCCAATCACGTAGGTGACCGAGGCAACGATGAGACAGACCACGGCAATCACGCGAGCGGTTCTGCTGTAGAAGCGGTCACCGATGAAATCCGGCACCGTGAACTTGCCGAATTTGCGCAGATAGGGTGCCAGTAGCATGGCGAGGATGACATAACCGCCGGTCCAGCCCATCAGGAAGGTAGAGGCGCTGTAGCCGCCGGCAGCGATCAGGCCTGCCATGGAAATGAACGACGCGGCCGACATCCAGTCAGCGGCGGTGGCCATACCGTTGGTAATCGGGTGAACGCCACCGCCGGCAACGTAGAATTCCTTGGTTGACCCGGCGCGCGCCCAGATGGCGATGCCTATATACAGCGCAAATGAGGCGCCGACAAAGAGCAGATTGATGGCAAATTGGCTCATGCTGGTTTACTCCCCCAGGCCAAATTTGCGGTCGATCCGGTTCATGCGCCATGCATAAAAGAAGATCAGGCCGATGAAGGTGAGGATCGAGCCTTGCTGAGCGAACCAGAAGCCGAGGTCGGTGCCACCGATGGGAATGCCGGACAGCAGCGGCCGGAACAGGATGGCGCAGCCGTAGGATACGAAGGCCCAGACGATCATGCAGCCGATGATGAGGCGAAGGTTTGCCCGCCAGTACGCTGCGGCGTTGGTTGCGGCGTTGGTGTGGTCATCTGCCATGAGTTGCTCTCCAGTTGTTTGTCGGGCCAGTTGTTTTTTGGACCAATTGTTTTTCGGGTTTGCGAGGTCGACTCACATTCATACTGGTCAATGGTGCCGGGAAAGAAATCCCAGACTTTGGTCTGATGGGGAGGGTAGGTCGCCACTGTTCCGAAATATTCCTTATGTTTCAGTCGGTTGGGAGGGTCTTGGACGAAAGTATAGTGCGCTGCCCGTTGGGCTTTTATATAGATCGTGGTTAGCTGTCAGACACTGCAATCAACCGAGCTTCGCCCCATGGTGGATCTGGATCTGACACAACTGCCCTTCGCATTGCTGGACGCAGCGTCCATGGAGCAATTGCGTGGCGCTGCGGATCTGAGTTACTTCGACAAGGGCGAGGTGATTCTCGATGCGGGGCAGGCGGGGAACTGGGTCTACCTGATTCACAAAGGGGCTGTGACCGAGCTGGATGTGCAAGCGCCGAGCGCACGGTCACGTATTGGCCTTTACACCGCAGGGGACCTGTTTGGCGCCATCAGCGTGCTCAATGGCAAGAGTCGTTATCGGTTTGTGGCGGACCAGCAGACGCTCTGCTATCTGATTCCGGGTGAGCTGTTTCAGCGCCTGTGCAATCACAACAACGCCTTCGCTGATTATTTTCGTCAGCGCCTGGCCGAGAAAAGCCAGTTGCTCGTGGAACAGCGCGAAGGCGGCGTGACGTTGGCCGGCTTCATGCTGGCGCGGATCAGGGATTGCATGCGCCCGCCCCTGATCATGGATACGGACATCAGCATTCATGACGCCGTCAGCGCACTGAAAACCCATCGTGCGGACAGCCTGCTGATTCAGCGCGGTGACGAGTTTGGCGTGATTACCAAGACGGATCTGCTCAATGCGCTGGTGCTGGGCGGCCATCGTAACGGCGATCCGGCGCGCACCATCGCGCACTATGATCTGGTTACGGCGCGGCCGGATGAGTTCCTGTTTTCTGCACTGGTCAGCATGACGCGCCACGAAGTGGCCCGTGTGGTGATCATGCATCGCGGACGTCCTGCCGGTGTGGTCGAGCTCACGGATGTCCTCAGTTACTTCTCCAGCCGCTCCTATGTGGTGGGCCTGGAAATTGAAAAAGCCGACGATCTGGATGCCCTGGCGCTGGCCAGTGCGCGCCTGCCGGACCTGGTTCGCGCGCTCATGGCCCAGGGCGTCAAGCTGCGCTTTGCCATGGATCTGCTCGCTGCGCTCAACGGCCGCATCATCAGCAAGGCCTGGCAATTCACGGTGCCGGAGCCGCATCGACAAAACGGTTGCCTGATCGTCATGGGCAGCGAGGGGCGCGGCGAGCAGATACTGAAAACCGATCAGGACAACGGTCTGATTCTCGACGATGGTGCCATCTGGCCTGATCAGGCGGGCACCATGGATCGCTTTACCGGCACGCTGTTGCGCCTCGGTTATCCGCCGTGCCCGGGTAATGTCATGGTCTCGAATCCGGAATGGACCGGTAGCCAGGCGCACTGGCATGCCCGCATCCAGCGCTGGGCCGCCGACAGTGGCGGCAACACGTTGCTCAACCTGTCCATCATGGCTGATGCCCACCCTATCGTCGGTAACGCCCGGTTGCTGGATACCATGCGCGATACGCTGCTGGATCGTTGCAGTACCGATCAGGTGCTGATGTCGCATTTTGCTCGCGGTGTCTTGCGTTTCTCTACGCCACTGACGTTATTCGGTTCCCTGAAAAAGCCTGAGCACGGCATCGACATCAAGAAAGGCGGTATTTTTCCCATCGTGCATGGTGTGCGGGCGCTGGCGGTATCCCAGTCCATTCGGGAAACCTCGACGTTTGACCGGCTGGAGCAACTGTCTGGCCGGGGTATTACGGACCGTCATTTTGCCGAAGACCTCGGTGAAGCGCTGTCGCTGTTTTCCGAGTTGCGGCTGAAGCGGCAACTCGCCGCCCTGGATGCCGGTAATGCCTACCCCGACGGTAACCATATCGTTGTCCAGGAGCTGAGCTCTCTGGAGCGCGACATGCTGCGCGATGCCCTGCATGTCGTGAATGAATTCAAACAGCGCCTGTCCCGGCGCTTTCATCTGGAATATTGAGCAGGAGGTCACCATGCTTCGCACACTGCGCCGCGCCACCGACCGCCGTCGTCATGCAGGGGGAAATTACGCCCACCTGTTTCTGCCCCATCAGGGCAGCGATGTGATCGCGCTGGATTGTGAAACCACCAGCCCGGATGCCCGCCAGGCCGAGCTGGTGTCCATTGCCGCGGTGCCGGTGCATAACGGGCGAGTGGAAACCAGTCAGGCGCTGCACCTGCATCTGCGCCGTCCCCACGGCATGCAGCGCGATTCCATCCGTATTCATCGGCTGCGGCCGGACGATCTGGTTGATGGCGCGACGGTGGATGATGCCCTGGAACGCTTGCTGGCGTTCATCGGCAACCGCCCGTTGGTGGGCTGGTGTATTGATTTCGATGTCGCCGTGATCAATCGCCACCTGCGCCCGCGCACCGGCTTCGAGCTGCCCAATCGCAGTATCGAACTCATACAACAGTACAAGCGCCGCCTGCGCCGCAGCCATCCTGATGTGGCACCCCACGTGGGCTTTGAAGCCATGGCCGAGGCACTGGATGTGCCAATCATCGGCCGACACACTGCGCTGGGGGACGCCACGACGTCTGCATTGATGTATCTTCGTATGCAAACGGCGCTGGCCGTCGCCTGACACGACAGGCCTGACACAACAGGCCTGACACAACAGGCCTGACACAACAGGTCGGGCTGGGGCAGGGCCGGGGTCAGGCAGCACAGGGAGCTTTCATGTTCACACTCTGGCAACTCGGCAGCCTGTCACTGCTGTATGTGCTGATCCTGTTCGCGATTGCCTGGTGGGGGGATCGTGCTGCCCGCCGTCGCTCTCGGCTCGTCAACAATCCCTGGACCTACAGCCTCGCTCTCGGGGTGTATTGCACCTCCTGGACCTTCTTCGGTGCAGTGGGCGAAGCGGCCAATCATGGCTGGAGTTACCTGCCGATCTATCTGGGCCCCATCTTTCTGGTGGTGTTCGGTGGCGCCGTGATCCTCAAGATCGTCACCCTCGGCAAACAGCAACGCATTACCTCCATTGCCGATTTCATTGCCGCCCGCTATGGCAAGAACCAGCGCCTGGCCATGCTTGTGACAATGATCGCGCTGGTGGGCGTGCTGCCCTACATTGCCCTGCAGCTCAAGGCGGTGACGCTGGCCTTCGATGTCCTGACGCCCGGCGAAGGGCATATGGCCGGAAATATGGACAGCGCCCTGATCGTTGCCTTGCTGATGGCAGCCTTTACGCTGCTGTTCGGCACCCGGCACCTGGACGCGACGGAACACCAGTCCGGGCTGATGCTGGCGGTGGCTTTCGAATCTTTCGTCAAGCTGGTGGCGTTTATCGCGGTGGGCCTGTTCTGCCTGTTCTATGTGTTTGATGGCGCGGGCGGGTTTTTCAGTAACGAGGAGGTCAGGGTACTCGCCGGCGATCTGTTCTCGTCCGGTTGGCTGGAGCAGGATTTCATTGCGCAGTTTCTGCTGGCCATGGCGGCCATCATCTGTCTGCCACGGCAGTTCCACGCCGCCGTTGTCGAGAACAATGACTTGCGGCACCTGCGCACCGCACGTTGGGTATTGCCGGTTTATCTGGGTATTTTTGCTGTGCTGGTGCTGCCCATCGCATTGGCCGGGCTGGTGCAGCAGCCCCAGTTTGCCGGGCAGGCTGATCTCTATGTGCTGACCCTGCCGATGCTGGAAGGCCCCGCCTGGCTGACGCTGCTGGTGTTTCTCGGCGGCATAGCTGCTGCTACCGGGATGGTGATTGTCTCCACCATTGCTGTCGCCATCATGCTGACCAATGAAGTCCTGCTGCCGCTGTGGTTGCGCCGCCGCGTGAACCTGCACAACGACCTGGAGGAACTGGGCGCCAATGTGCGCAGCCTGCGCCGCATCGCGATTGTGGTGGTGTTGCTGCTGGCCTTCATGTTCCACCAGATGATGCTGGATTTTACCCGCCTCACCAGCATCGGCCTGTTGTCCTTCGCCGCCATTGCACAGTTTGCCCCGGCGCTGTTCGGTGGCCTTTACTGGCGCGGTGGGCATGCGCGCGGTGCGGCCATCGGCCTGATGGTGGGGTTTGTGGTCTGGGCGTTCTGCCTGTTGTTGCCCGGTCTGGCCTCCGCAGAATGGCTGGCCCGCGCCAACGCAGAGGGGGTGCTGGGATTGGGTATCCTGCGGCCGCAGATGTTGCTGGGGCTGGACGGCATGTCGCCGCTGGCCCATGGCGTGCTCTGGAGCCTGGGGTTGAATACCGCGGCCTACATCTGGTTTTCCCGCCGTGCACATGTCTCGTCGCTGGATCGCTCCCAGGCAACCCTGTTTGTCGATATGCCCCTGGACTGGTGGCGCGATGCGGATACCTCCGGCCTGGTCACACAGGGCGAGCTGATGGATCTGGCAGGCCGTTGCCTGGGCATGGGGCGGGCGGAAACCCTGTTCCGCGAACATGCTGAAAAACAGCAGTTTCTCTGGCAGCCGGAACTGCCGGCGCCGCTGCATCTGGTGCGTCTCACCGAGCGGTTGCTGGCGGGTGCCATGGGAGCCAGCTCCGCGCGCATCCTGTTGGGCACCTTGTTAACCAAACAGGAAGCAGACCGGCATGAAGTGGCGCGCATCATGGATGAAGCATCACAGCTGATTCAATTCAATCATCAGTTGTTGCGCACCACCATCGAGACCATCAACCAGGGCATCTGCGTGGTGGATCGGGAGTTGAATATCGTGGCGTGGAACCGCGCCTATGAGCGCCTGTTCGATTACCCGGATGGACTGATCCGGCTGGGCCGAGCCATTGCAGATGTGTACCGCTATAACGCGCGGCTTGGCTATTACGGTGAGGGCGATATCCATGATCAGGTACGCCGCCGGGTCAATCTGTTACGCGAGGGGTCTGCCCACAGCTTCGAGCGGGTGCTGCCCAACGGTACGGTGATTGAAGTCTCCGGCATGCCGATGCCCGGTGGCGGTTTCGTCAGTACCTTTCTGGACATCACTGCACGCAAACGGGATGAATGGACGCTGCGGGAAATTAACGAAAATCTGGAGCAGATCGTGGCGGACCGCACCCGCCGATTGTCCGAAGTGAACGAACGGTTGCAATCCGCCATTGCAGAAGCCCAGCGGGCCAACCAGGGCAAGACCCTTTTCCTTGCGGCGGCGGGGCATGACCTGATGCAGCCGCTGAATGCCGCGCATCTGTTCTGCTCGTCGTTGCAGCAGAAATTCCAGTCCGGGACCATGGACGATGTCGGGCGCGCCCAGGAAATGCTCGGCAACATCAGTGGTGCGCTGGAGGCCGCCGAAAGCCTGATCAGTGATTTGCTGGATATCAGTCGACTGGATACAGGCGCCATGCCGGTGGACCAGCGGCCAGTGGCGCTGGATCGCGTACTGCATAATCTGGCTGCCGAATTTCACGCCATGGCTGAAGCACGCCATCTGCGCATGCGCTGGCGCATGGCTGACGTCATGATTCACACCGATGAGAAGCTTCTGCGCCGCGTGTTGCAGAATCTGCTCGGCAATGCGGTGCGGTATACGACGACCGGCAAGATACTGCTGGGTTGCCGTCGGCAACCCGGCGCGGTGCGTATCGAGGTGTGGGATACCGGCACCGGCATCACGGAGGAAGAGCAAAAGGAAATATTCCGCGAGTTCAAACGGCTGCCCAGCAGTGAGCAGCACGGCAAGGGGCTGGGGTTGGGGCTGGCGATTGCCGAGCGTATCTGCAAACTGCTCGGGCACAAGATTGCGGTGCGTTCCTGGCCGGGTCGGGGCACGGTGTTTTCGGTTACGGTGCCACTGGCGGACGGGGCCAGTCGCCCGGAGGAAACAGCTATGACATCTTTCGTGCCTCGCCGGCTGGATGGGATGACGGTGCTGTGTGTGGACAATGACGCCACGATTCTGGCCGGGCTGCAGGCCCTTCTGGAAGAGTGGGACTGCCATGTGCTGTGTGCCCGCTCGGAGGCAGAAGCCCACGCCTTGCTGGCGCCTGACAAGGTACCGGATATGCTGCTGGTGGATTATCAGCTGGACAATGACGAGAACGGGTTTGATGTGATCCGCTCGCTGGACCAGCGTTGGGATGATGCCGTGCCAGCGGTGCTGATGACCGCCAATCACGACCCGGCAGTACGCCAGCGTGCGTTACAGGAAGGGCTGGTATTTCTGCAGAAGCCGGTGGATGCCGAGACGCTGTATCAGACCCTGACGTCGCTGTAAGGCGTGGGCAAGCTCAGGCCGGCGTTTCGATGGCGATGTCGCGCAGCAGCAACACCGCTTGCGTGCGGTTACGCACACCCAGCTTGCGCAGGATGGCCGTCATGTGGGCCTTCACTGTGGCTTCCGACACTTCAAGTTCGATGGCGATGACTTTATTGGCCATGCCTTCCAGCAGCATGCCCAGCACCCGGAACTGTTGCGGTGTCAGGCTGCGTATTCGTTTGATCAATTCCTGCTGACTGGCGGATGCTGCAACGGCGGTGCTGTGTCGTGCCACCGGGGGCAGCCATGTCTCGCCGCCGAGGATGTGTTTCATGGCGTCTGTCATGGTGTCCAGGTTGCTGGACTTGGGAATAAAGCCATTGGCGCCGAAGCCGATGGCGCGCTGCATGACATCCGCCTCATCGCTGGCGGAAATGACCACCAGGGGCGTGTTCTGATACTGCTCACGCAGATAAATGACCGCCGAAAAACCATGGGTGCCCGGCATGTGCAGATCCAGCAGCAACAGACTGAAAACACGCTGCTGCTCGACCAGGGTCTGCAGGGCGGCCAGTGAGTCTGCCTCCTCGATGGGGGCATCAGGAAACGCTGCCGTGACCGCCTGGCGAAGGGCGGCGCGGAACAACGGGTGGTCGTCGGCGATCAGTATCGGATCCATGTTCCAGACCATGCCATAAAACAGCGTTACAGGGAAAAGGAAAACGTTGCCGGGCGGTGCAGTGCCCGGCAACACAAGGGCGTCAGTGGTCGGTGGGGCGGTTCATGCGCGAGGCGATCAATTCGGGCACCACCGCCGGATCGGCGAGGGTAGAGACGTCACCAAGACTATCGTGCTCGTTGGCAGCAATCTTGCGCAGAATGCGGCGCATGATCTTGCCGGAGCGGGTCTTGGGCAGCCCCGGCGCCCACTGGATCAGGTCCGGTGAGGCAATCGGGCCGATCTCGCGGCGCACCCATTGGCGCAGCTCTTCTCGCAAGACGTCACTGGCAACACTGTCGTGGGTCAGCGAGACAAACACATAGATGCCCTGGCCCTTGATGTCATGGGGGTAACCCACCACAGCGGCTTCAGCCACACGGGGGTGAGACACCAGCGCGGACTCGATTTCAGCGGTGCCCATGCGGTGGCCGGACACATTGAGTACGTCGTCCACGCGCCCGGTAATCCAGAAGTCGCCATCGGCATCGCGGCGCGCGCCGTCGCCGGTGCAGTAACACCCCGGGAAGGTGGTGAAGTAGGTTTCGGCAAAGCGCTCATGGTCGCCCCACAGTGTGCGCATCTGCGCCGGCCAGCTGTCCAGGATCACCAGATTGCCTTCGCCGGGGCCTTCGATGAGCGCGCCGTCGTTGTCCACGAGCGCCGGCTGGATGCCGAAGAAAGGCCGCATGGCGGCACCGGGTTTGGTGGCCACGGCGCCGGGCAGCGGCGCGATCATGACGCCGCCGGTTTCCGTCTGCCACCAGGTATCCGTCAGGGCCGCGTTGCCATGGCCCACCTGATCATGGAACCAGCGCCAGGCGGCGGGGTTGATGGGTTCGCCTGCGGTGGCCAGCAGCTTCAGGCTATGCCGCTTACTCTTCGCCAGCGGCGCGTCGCCGTCGGCCATCAGCGCGCGGATCGCGGTGGGTGCTGTGTACACGGTGTCGACGCTGAACTTGTCGATGATCTGGCCCAGCCGCGCTGCGTCCGGATAATTCGGCAGCCCCTCGCTCATGACGCAGGTGGCGCCGTTGGCCAGTGGCCCGTAGACCAGATAGGTATGACCGGTGATCCAGCCGATATCGGCGGTACACCAGTAGATGTCGCCCGGGTGGTAATCGAACACCATCTGGTGGGTCAGTGACGCGTAGACCAGATAGCCACCGGTGCTGTGCAGCACGCCTTTGGGTTTTCCGGTGGAGCCGGAGGTATAGAGAATGAACAACGGGTCTTCGGCATTCATGCTGACCGGCGCGCAGACATCACTCACTTCACCCATGGCGTCGCGATAGTCCACATCACGCCCGGCTTCCCAGTTAATATCCGCGCCGGTGTGGCGAATCACCAGTACCTTTTCGACAACACAGGCCTCCTTGCGTTGCAGTGCCTGATCCACGTTGTCCTTGAGCGGGATGGTGCGGCCACCGCGCAGCCCTTCGTCGGCGGTAATCACGACCCGGCTGCCGCAATCAGCAATACGCCCAGCCAGCGCTTCCGGCGAAAAACCGCCGAATACCACGGAATGAATGGCGCCAATGCGAGCGCAGGCGAGCATGGCAAACAGGGCTTCCGGAATCATCGGCAGATACAGCGTCACCCGATCGCCCCGGCGCACACCCAGGCCTTTCAGTACGTTGGCAAGCCGACAGGTTTCCTGGTGCAGCATGCGGTAGCTGATTTCCCGGTGTCCCCGTGACGGGTCGGCGTGGGGCGTATCCGGCTCCCACAGAATGGCAGGTTGATCAGCGCGCTGTGCCAGATGCCGGTCGATGCAGTTGACGCTGGCATTGAGGCTGCCATCGGCAAACCAGCGGCTATAGAGATTGTCCCGCTGCCAGGAGATGTCGCGCACCTGTTGTGGTGCCGTATCCCAGGTCAGGCGTGCGGCCTGCTCGCCCCAGAAGGCATCAGGGGTCTCGATGCTTCGCTGATAGAGCTGTTGATACTCCTGTTCGCCAATCCAGGCATTACGCAGGAAGTGGTCCTTGATCGGGACGGCGGACGAGGCGTCCGCCGTATCCGGGAACGGGGCAGTGCTGTGAGCGGCCATGGGGCATCCTCTCCGTGATCCCTCTCGGTAAGAAGGGTGTTGATCGTTGAGCATGAGTCTGCGCCGCCGCAGGGGTGTGCAGAATTAGACTTTGGTGGCAGCTGCAAACCCTGTCACAGCGGCAGATGCCCTGGATTTTCGGGGCTTTCGGGACGGCGGCCCCGGGCGTCATCTGGCGTTAGACCTTTTGCCAATAGGCGCAGCGTGAAGGGGCGGGTCAGTCTGGGTGAAGACAACTCAGGAGGACCGCATAATGAAAACAACCCTGCCTTACGCCGCACTGGCAGCCGCCATTACCTTCAGCGCTGCAGCATCAGCGCAGACGCCCTCGACTCAGGGTGGCCAGTCAATGGAAGAGCGGCTTGCCGCGCTCGAGACACGCATTGCCGCCACGACCCAGGTACAGTTCGGCGGTTATATCAAACTGGATGGCCAGGTCAGCCGCTACACTGACGGCACGCGGGCGACGGCGTTGATCGGCGATGAATTCCTTGTGCCCGGCACCATTCCCGTGGGCGGCGCCGGCGGCGGCGCCGTCACCGACTTCCACGCCAAGGAAAGCCGCTTCTGGCTGCGCAGCAACACCGACACCGACTACGGTGTGTTGGGCGCCTATATTGAACTCGACTTCCTCACCCAGTCCATGGGCGACGAACGCATCACCAACAGCTATGCGCCACGGATCCGACACGCCTATGCCACCTTCGGGGACATGCTGTTTGGCCAGACCTGGTCCGCGTTCTTTGATGTCAGCGCCTTGCCGGATCTGCTCGACTTCGTCGGTCCGGTGGGTACCACACTGGTGCGTCAGGCGCAGGTACGTTACAGCCCGGGGCAGTGGGATATCTCGCTGGAAAATCCGTCGTCCACGCTTTATGACACCAATGGCCTGATCGGCAATCCGACAACACTGGACGACAACCGGTATCCGGATCTGATCGTGCGTTACCGCGTGCCGCTGGAAGGTGCCAACCTGAGCATTGCGGCGATGGGGCGCGAGCTGGCCTACCGGGATGGCACAAGCCGTGAAAGCGAATTTGGTTACGGTGTGAGTATCGCCAGCAAATGGATGCTGGGTGATACCGGCAACGATATTCGCGCGCAGCTGGTCGGGGGTAAAGGGGTCGGGCGCTATCTGGGCCTGAATGCATTCCGGGCGGGCGAGATCCAGGCAGATGGCAATATCGAACTGATCGACACCTGGAGCGCGATGGTGGCCTACCGGCATCTCTGGAGCGATCAGTGGCGCTCCAGTGTGGCGCTGTCAGTCGCAGGCGCGGATAACCCCGACACCGTAGCGGGCACGACACCGAAGGCGTACCGCACAAGCCATGTCAATCTGATCTACTCACCGGCGCCGCGTCTTGATCTGGGCGGCGAAGTGATCTGGGGGCAACGCGAAAACGAAGACGGACAGCGCGGCGAAGTTGGCCGAGTACAGCTTTCAGCCAAGCTTGCGTTCTAGACATCTCGCGTTCCAAAACCCACGCTCCAAAAAAAGGGCAGCCCGTCGGCTGCCCTTTTTGCTGTCTGCGTCTGCCCCATGGCGGTCGGGGCATCACATCAATCCGTGACGGGCTCGGCGTCCAGTGCGTAGACGCCGTTCTCGTCGTGCACTTCCTTGCCGTGCAGGGGCGGGTTGAAGGCGCAGGCCAACTGCATGTCGGACGTGGCCCGCAGCAGATGCTCGTCGTGCTTGTCGAGGATATAGACAGTGCCCGGCTTGATCGGATGGATCTTGCCGTCTGCCAGTGTTTCCACTTCGCCCTCACCGGAAATGCAATAGACCGTTTCCAGATGATTCTGATACCAGATATGGGTTTCGGTGCCAGCAAAGATAGTGGTGATGTGGAATGAGAAGCCCATGCCGTCATCTTTCAATGACAGGCGGACAGATTCCCAGTTGCCGTTCTCGGCCTTTACCGCGCGATCAGTCTTGCGGGCGTCTTCCAGTGTTCGAACGATCATGGATCGTGCTCCCTGAATCAGGTCGCCTCTCCCGGGAGGTGTAACGCTGCGGTTACGGGAGAGGCGGGGTTGAATCGTGTTGTCGGGGCGCAGCGCCCCGGGGCATCATGCCGGGCCGATCAGGAGGCGACAGCTGAGATACTGCTGCGACGATCCTGCTTGACCTTGTCCTTCATGACGATGGCGACGCTTTTCTCAACGATATCCAGACCACGTTGCAGGTCTTCTTCAGAAATCGTCAGCGGGCACAGCGTCTTGATGACCTGATCATCAGAGCCGGAGGTCTCGATGATCAGCTGGTGCCGGAAGCACTCGGACGTGATCTCGTTGGCCAGCTCGCCGGACTGACACACCAGGCCCTGCATCATGCCGCGGCCGGTGAGATGGAAAAAGTGATCATCATACTGGTTCGCAATAGCGCGGAAGCGCTCGGTGATGATGTCGCCCTTTCGCTTGATCTCGGTAGAGAAGGTGTTGTCGCGCCAGTAGTGGTCCAGTGCCGCAGCTGCTGTGACAAAGGCCGGGTTGTGACCACGAAACGTCCCGTTGTGCTCGCCGGGCTTCCAGGTATCCAGCTCCGGGCGCATCAATACAACCGCGAAGGGCAGGCCATAACCGCTCAGAGACTTCGACAGTGTGATGATGTCGGGCTTGATGCCTGCTTCATCAAAGCTGAAGAAGGTGCCGGTACGGCCACAGCCGGACTGGATGTCATCCACGATCAGCAGCATGTCGTGCTTGCGGCAGACCTTCTCGAGGTTGCGCAGCCACTCGAAGCTGGCGGCATTGATACCACCTTCGCCCTGGACGGTTTCCACGATCACCGCGGCAGGGTGATCAATACCGGAAGAGCCATCGCTGAGCTGCTTGTCGATGTACTCAGTGGTGTCGAAGCCGTTACCCATATAGCCGTCATAGGGCATCACGGTCGAGCCGCTCATCTCGACGCCGGCCGCGTTGCGGTGATGGCTGTTACCGGTGACCGCCAGTGACCCCAGGGACACGCCGTGGAAGCCATTGGTAAAGGTCAGGATGTTCGGGCGGCCTTTGACGTTACGGGCAATTTTCAGCGCCGCTTCTACCGCGTTGGTACCGGTAGGGCCGGTGAACTGCACCATGTATTCCATGTCCCGGGGCTTGAGGATCACGTCTTCCAGCATGTTGAGGAAGTTACGTTTTGCCACCGTGTGCAGGTCCAGACCGTGCACAATGTAGTCCTCATTCAGATAGGCAATCAGCTTTTCCTTGAGGACCGGATTGTTATGGCCATAGTTCAGCGTGCCGGCACCGGCGAGGAAGTCCAGGTAAGCCGTGCCATCCTCATCGTAGAGGTAAGAGCCCTTGGCTTTGCTGAACAGCACCGGAAACGTCCGGGCGTAGCTTTGTACTTCTGATTCAATTCGGTCAAAAATCTTGGTATCCATAATCTCGCACCTCCCAATGCGTTGAGATCGTCAATTCATGTATATCAGATGCAATGACGTTCAGGCGTCATCACGGTTGAACGGGCCGATGCGCAGCAGGTGCTCATCGTTGTGCTCGCCGGCAAAATGCAGGCGGCTGTCGAAGAAGATGAACTCTTCGGTCGGCATGCGGCGCGCATAGGCGAAGCTGCGGAACATGCCCCAGGACGCTTCATTGTCCGGCGTGATGGTGGTTTCGATGAACTGCACGTCGGCGCATTCGTCACGCTGCAGTATTTCCGCCAGCATGCGCTTGGCCAGGCCCTTGCCGCGGGCTTTTTCGTGCACGGCCACCTGCCATACGAACAGCACGTTCTGCTGCTTGGGCGGGATGTAGCCGGAGATGAAGCCGACCAGATCGCCATCCATCTCTGCGGCGACACAGGTGTCGGCAAAGTGGGTGCACTGCAACAGATTGCAGTAGGTCGAGTTCTCATCCAGCGGCTTGCACTCGCTGATCAGCTTGTGCAGTCGCGAACCATCCTGGCTCTCCGGCTTGCGCAGCAGGATGTCATCCTGTTGCGGGGCCGCGGGTGTGTCGTTCTTGTCTACTTTGTCTGCAAGCATAGTGATTACTTTCTGGTCGCTTCGGAAACAGGGTGTTGGGTCGGCGCCTGGCGTCGACGTTGTTCGTTGATGTCCGTGGCGGGCTGGGCCCGGTCCATGGCGCCGAGATCGAGCACCGGTGAGGCGTCAATGTCGTCAGCGTTCATCATGGCGGCTACGCGCTGAAGAGAGCTCAGGATCAATGATTGCTCCCAATCGTCGAGGCTGGCGAACCGTGAGATGAACTCTTCCTGCAGTGGCGTCGGTGCGCGCGCCAGCAGTTCGGTACCCGCCTCGGTCAGGTGTGCGTAGACCCGCCGCTTGTCGGTGGAGCCCCGTAGCCGCTGAATCAGCTCGCGTTTCTCCAGCCGGTCGAGAATGGTGGTGATGGTCGCCTGGCTCAGGGAGACCTCATCGGCGATGTCGCCCATGGTCATCTCGCCCTGGCGGGCAATCGCCTGCATCACGAGGAGCTGCGGGGCGGTAAGCCCGGCAATCTTGCTCAGTCGGCGCGAATACATGTCTGTCGCGCGGATGATCCTGCGTAATGCAATCAACACTTCGTCATGCCTCGCCATAGCTGTAGATGCTCTCGACAGTAAGTAAAAAGTCTGGGCTTTTGATTTGATCATTTAGCTGTGAAACCTTACATAAACCCGTACATCGTGCAGTAAAAGCACTGTAAAACAGGGTTTTCAGGCTTCGCCGTGAACATCTTTGTCAATGAAAACGGGGACATAGCATAGCGCCCTAAAGGTTAGATGTCAAAATAATAGAGGTCTTAGCATAATGCCCTGCAGTAACGGGGCGGCCAGGCGGGTTCAGGGCTGCGTCCCACGGCGGTGTGTTATTTCACCGATCAGTGATATGCAAAGACTTGATGATGGTGATAGCCAGATACTGTCGTTGACGCTGCAGGCCCCGTATTCCGGTCATCACGGAATATTCAGGCCGGCTGGCGCGGGGCTGGCGGCTGGAGGTCGCTTGAAACCCGGGACCTTCGGCCCGATTCTTCGCGGTGTGACGCGCCAGTGCAGGAGCGCTCCGGGAAAGCCCGAAACCGGTTGTAGCAAGGGCCGATAGCAGCGGTTAAGTCCCCACGGAAAGTCGGTCAATATATCGGCGCTTTTCTGGTAGACTTGCCGGCCCCCGAGTGACCAGCGCAGGTGCGGCTCTCTTTTTGCCGGCCTTTTGCCGGGTTTTTCATGCCCGGTTTTTGACAGGCTTGGCCCCGTGACCGACGGAGATCCAGATGAAACGCGAAAATGGTGCAACAGTGCACACCATGCCGGATGTAGCCAGCACGGCGACCCGCAAGATCCATTCGAAGCTCGACTGGGTCGGCATGAGCGAGATTCACCTGCCAGCCCGTGTCAGTGACAGTGTGCACGGCGAGCGGCCTGTCAGCACATCCATCCAGGCATACGTCAATCTGGAAGACACCAGTGCCCGTGGCATCCATATGTCGCGCCTGTATCTGATGCTGGAAGAAACATTCGGCGATCATGGTGTCAGCGCCTCATCCATCGAGGCGCTCCTGCGCAATTTTCTGTCGTCCCATGAGGGGCTCAGCTCCCGCGCTTTCGTGAAGCTGGATTTTGAGTACTCAGTGCGCCGCCGCTCTTTGAAGAGCAACTATGCCGGCTGGAAAAGCTATCCGGTGACGTTGGCCGGTACGCTGTGCAACGACGTACTCAGTATCGAGATGTCGGTGGAAGTGCCTTACTCGTCCACCTGCCCCTGTTCTGCAGCGCTGGCGCGACAACTGATTCAGGATGCATTCCGGGAGCAGTTCGGTGATGTCGGCACGATCAATGCCGAAGACGCAGCAGAGTGGCTGGGCACGGAGCAGGGCATTGTGGCGACGCCGCACAGCCAGCGCTCCGTGGCGCAAGTGCGGGTATTGCTGGATCATGCCGAGGATCGCGCGTTCCCCATTACGGCGATGATCGATCTGATCGAAGGTGCCCTGAAAACGCCGGTGCAGACAGCCGTCAAGCGGGAAGATGAGCAGGAATTCGCGCGCCTCAACGGCCAGAACCTGATGTTCTGCGAGGACGCTGCGCGGCGCTTGCAGGAGGTGCTGGATGCCGAGCCGGAGTACAAGGATTTCTGGCTGCGCGTGAATCACCTGGAAAGCTTGCATGCGCACAATGCTGTAGCGATTGTGACCAAGAATGTAGAAGGCGGTTATCTGCCGATTCCCTGATGGCGATGTGAGACGGCTGCCACCCGGCAGCCGTTTCGAAGCAGGCCGCTCACATCAGCAAACCACATCAGCAAATCAGATCAGCAAAGCTTCTTCAGCAGATTGTCGGGCAGGGGGTGAGAGCTGTGGGTGCCGATTTTTGCGCACACCCAGATGATTTCGCCACGGCTCAGACATTTATCCTCGCCCTCACGAAAGACAGCCAGTTCCCAGGTCAGGCTTGTGCGGCCGATGCGCCCCGGGCGCACCGCAATGTCGATGACTTCATCAAAGCGGATGGGGCCGAGATATTCCACCGACGACTTGATCAGATGGAAATCCAGCTGTTGCTCGGCAACCATCGCGTGATAGTCGAAATCCAGCTCGCGCAGATACTCGTTCAGCGCCACATCAAAGTAAGTCAGGTAATGCGCGTTGAAGACTACGCCCTGAGCGTCGATCTCGGAGTATCGAACGCGCAGGGCATGGCTGTAGGGGTAGTCATTGCGTTGTGTCATCGGGCGCCCGGCGTTCAGAATCGACCGCCGACACCGACCGTGACATTGCTCAGCTTGCTGCTGCTGCGATCCACTGCGCGCAGGTATTCCAGTGTCAGATAGATGTTGCGGTCCAGATCCACATCAACACCGAGACCCATTGAGATGTCCTGATAGGAACGGCTGCTGCTGCCGGTGTGGCGCTCGGTGGTTTCGGCGCGGGTGGCGCCGAAGAGTCCGTAAGGGCGAACCGGTACGGTATTGGGGAATTGGGCCCGCAGGTAGGCGCCATAGTAGCGGTTCAGCTCCACTTTGCGACGCGTGCTGTCTTCAAAGGTGATGCGGTCGCTGCCGAGGCCCAGCGCGATGCGGCCTTCTGCGCCCAGTGTCTGCTGCGGGTTGATCCAGCCGCCGAATGAGAATTCAAGCGCCTCGACGCTGGCATCGTTATTGGCGCGACGGGGCTCCAGGCTGCCGAATACGTAACCGAGAGAGACAAAGCCCGCCCCCTGAGCCAGTGAGGGGCTCGCCAGGGCCAGCAGGGAAAGCGCCAGTGCGGCTCGCAGGACAGTTTTCATGGTGACTCCGGTTGCTGGTCTTGGGTGGCTGGTCTGATAACGGTATCGGGAAAGCATTGTAGCGGACTTTGTCGGGCGGGCGAAGCGGTGTCAGTCTTCACTCACGCGATCTGTCGCGATCTGTTTCGGGCGGCGTATCGTCATCGGTGGGCAGCGACGTCCCGGGCACCGGGTCGAAGCCGCCGGGGTGCCAGGGGTGGCACTTGCACAGGCGTTTCGCCGCCAGATAGCTGCCCTTGCAGCTGCCATGATGGATGATGGCCTGTTTGGCGTACTCGGAGCAGGTGGGGTAGAAACGGCACTGGTTGCCGATCCAGGGGCTGAGCAGGAACTGATAGCCCCGTATCAACAACAGCAGCAAGCGTTTAATCATGACAAGACTCCCCGGCCGGTTGCAGCATCACTTGCGCGACCAGCGGGTGCCTTCGCGCGTGTCTTCCAGCGTAATGCCGGCCGCATCAAGCTCAGCCCGGATGGCGTCAGCGCGGGCGAAGTCCTTCGCCTTCTTGGCATCGCGGCGTGCCATGATCAGGGCGTCGATAGCGTCGGCACTGAGTGCGCCTTCGCCGGCATCGTCGCGCTGGAACCAGGATGAGGGCTCTGCGTTCAGCAGCCCCATCATCTGACCGGCGGCCAGCAGCTCGGCCTTCAGTCGTGGCTTGTCTTCCGGTGCGGCACGATTGAGGGCACCGGCAATCCGGTGCAGCACGCTGATCGCTTCCGGCGTATTCAGGTCGTCGCACAGCGCCCGAATCAGCGGATGATCATCGGGCAGTACATAGCCCTGCTCCGGTACGATCGCGGCGTCACGGCCCAGCAGTGCGTAGTAGAGGCTGTCCAGTGTGGACGCAGCCTGTTCCAGCAGCTCCTCGCTGAAGTTCAGCGGCGAGCGATACTGGGCAGTGAGCAGGGCAAAGCGCAGTACCTCGCCGGGATAGCGCTTGAGCAGCTCCCGTACCAGACGGAAATTGCCCAGGGATTTGGACATCTTCTCGCCGTCGATATTGATATAGCCGTTGTGCAGCCAGTAACGCACATACTCGGTGCCATGGGCGCAGCAGCCCTGGGCGATTTCGTTTTCATGGTGCGGGAAGATCAGATCCTGGCCGCCGCCATGAATGTCGATGACCGGGCCCAGATGACGGCCGATCATGGCTGAACATTCGATGTGCCACCCCGGCCGCCCGCGGCCCCAGGGCGAGTCCCAGCCCGGCTGGTCTTCGCTGCTGGGCTTCCAGAGCACGAAATCACCGGCATAGCGTTTGTAGGGGGCAACTTCGACACGGGCGCCAGCGAGCATGTCGTCCAGTGAGCGCTTCGACAACTTGCCGTAGTCGGGCATGCTTTCCACGGCGAACAGGACATGGCCTTCCGCTTCGTAGGCATGGCCCTTGCTGATCAGCGTCTCGATCATGGCGATCATGTCATCCACGTGATCCGTGGCGTGGGGCACGATGGTTGGCGTCAGGGCATGCAGCGCCTGCATGTCTTCTGCGAAAGCGGCGCTGAAGCGATCGGTGATGGCGCTGATGGGTTCGCCGGCGTCCGAGGCCGCCTTCATGATCTTGTCGTCGATGTCGGTAATGTTGCGGGCGTAGATGACCTTCGGATAGAGCCGCTGCAGCAAGCGGAACAGGACATCGAACGCCACCACCGGCCGGGCATTGCCGATGTGCACATAGTTATAGACCGTGGGGCCGCACACATAGAGCGTGATGCATGTCGGGTCCAGCGGCACAAAGGGCGCCTTGTGGCCGGTCAGTGTGTTGTGCAGTGTCAGTGTCATACGTCAGTCAACTTCCAGGCGATCAGCCGGGTGTCTTGTCCGGGTTCTTGTCCGGATAAAGGATGGCGGGATCAATCAGCGGGGCCTTGTCCAGCACCAGGGTGTCGGCGTCTGCGCGCCAGAAGAAGCAGTCGCGCCGCCCCGTGTGGCAGGCAGGCCCGGTCTGGTCCACCTTGACCAGCACGGTATCGCCGTCGCAGTCGATGCGCAGTGTCACCAGCTTTTGCGTCTGGCCTGAGGATTCGCCTTTGCGCCACAGGGTCTTCCGCGAGCGTGACCAGTAGCAGACATGGCCCGTGCGCAGGGTTTCCTCAAGTGCTTCCCGATTCATCCACGCCACCATCAATATCTCGTCAGTGTCGTGCTGCTGGGCAATAGCCGGCACCAGGCCGTCGCTGTTCCAGCACAGATGGTCGAGTGCTTCGGCCAGCGGCAGTCTGAAGCCGGTGCGTTGCTGCTCATTGTCCTTGAAATAGGTGTCCGTCATGGCGCTGTGTCCTTTTTCTAGACCGGCAGGCGCGTCGCTGCGGCGAGCTGTGCCACCGCTTCGTCGAGGTCGATCACCTCGGTGTCGCGACTGCCCAGGCGGCGAATGGCGACCTTGCGCTCACTGGCCTCCTGCTCGCCGAGTACGAAGATCACGGGCACCTTGCTGCTGGAGTGCTCGCGTACCTTGTAGCCGATTTTTTCGTTGCGCAGATCCAGTGTGGTTTCCACGCCGGCGGCCTTGAGCGCGGCGTCGACTTCCTGCGCATAGCTATCCACTGCATTGGTGATGGTGCAGATCGCCACCGGCAGTGGCGTCAGCCACAGCGGCAGATGCCCGGCGGTGGATTCAATCACGATGCCGAGGAAGCGCTCCAGCGAGCCCAGTACAGCACGGTGCAGCATGACCGGACGACGGCGCGAGCTGTCTTCGGCCACATATTCCGCATCCAGGCGCTCCGGCAGGACGAAATCCACCTGCAGGGTGCCGCACTGCCAGTCACGACCGATGGCGTCGCGCAGTGCGAATTCCAGTTTCGGGCCATAGAAGGCGCCCTCGCCCGGATTCAGGGTGTACTCGAGACCGACGCTTTCCACGGCAGCTTTCAAGGCGTTCTCCGCCTTGTCCCAGGTTTCATCCGTGCCCGCGCGGTTTTCCGGCCGGTCGGAGAATTTCACCTGCACATCGTGGAAGCCGAAATCGGCATAAACTTCACGCAGCATGGTGATGAAGTTGGCGGTCTCTTCATTGATCTGGTCTTCGGTGCAGAAGATATGCGCATCATCCTGGCCGAAGGTGCGGGCCCGCATCAGGCCGTGCAATGCGCCATGGGCTTCATTACGGAACAGAGTGGTGAACTCGCCCAGGCGAATCGGCAGATCCCGGTAGCTTTTCAGCCCCTGATTGAAGATCTGTACATGCCCCGGGCAGTTCATCGGCTTGATGGCCATGTCGCGGTGGTCGTGGGTGCAGACGGTAAACATGTCATCGCCGTACTTGTCCCAGTGGCCGGAGGCCTCCCACAGCTTGCGGTCCATCATCTGCGGCGTGCTGACTTCCTGGTAGCCGTTGCGCTCCATCTTGCCGCGAATGTAGTTTTCCAGTGTGCGGCGCAGGCGCCAGCCGCGCGGGTGCCAGAACATGCTGCCCACCGCTTCTTCCTGCTGATGGAAAAGCCCCATCTCACGCCCCAGCTTGCGGTGGTCACGCTTCTCGGCTTCCTCGATCTGCTTGAGGTAGGCGGCGAGTTCGTTCTTGTCCCGCCAGGCGGTGCCGTAGATGCGCTGCAGCTGGGGGTTGTTGCTGTCGCCACGCCAGTAGGCGCCAGCCACCTTGGTCAATTTGAAGCCATCGCCCAGCTTGCTGGTGGCGGGCAGGTGCGGCCCCCGGCACAGGTCGATGAAGTTGCCCTGGCGGTACAGGCTCACTTCCTCGCCAGCCGGCAAGTCGCCAATGATCTCGGCCTTGAAGGTTTCGCCCTGCTCAAGGAAGAAGCGAATGGCCTCATCCCGATCCCAGACCTCCCGGCGGATGTCCTCGTTGCGGCGCACGATCTCCTGCATGCGCTTCTCGATGGCCTTGAGGTCCTCCGGCGTGAAGGGCTGCTCGCGGTGGAAATCGTAGTAGAAGCCGTTCTCGATGGTCGGGCCGATAGTCACCTGGGTGCCGGGAAACAGCTCCTGGACCGCCTCAGCCATGATGTGGGCTGCGTCGTGGCGGATCAGCTCCAGGCCATCCTCGTGCTCACGGGTGATGATCTCGACGGTCGTGCCCCCCGGTATCGTCAGATAGATATCCGTGAGTTTGCCGTCCACCTTGATGGCCAGCGCCTGTTTCGCCAGCTTCTTGCTGATGCGCGCGGCGATATCCAGGCCAGAGGCCGGTGCGTCGAAGATCATGTCTGCCCCATCGGGCAAGCGATACGAGATGCTCATGAGGATGCTGGTCAGTCCGCTGTTGACGAAAAAGGAAAGGGATTGTCCCACACATGGGAAATGGTAGGAACTCGCTATGACTGCCGCAAGGCAAACAGGCACAGACGAATCTCTTCACAAGGCGCTTCACAAGGCTCTTTCCAGAGCCTGTTCAGCTTGCTTTCACTAAATGTTATATGATAACAATAGCGCCCGTAAAATAATCTTCATGCAGGATGCCCGCTTTGAGAGCGCTCGTGTGCGCCCGGCGAGGTATCTGACCAACTTTCGAGGGACCATCGTGAACAAATACACTCTGCTGGCAGCTGTCACTGCCACCGCACTGGGGACATCCGTTGCCCCGGCGTTCGCTGAACAGGCATCTCAGGAACTTGGTGCGACAGGCATCGACCGGGCGCGTGCCGTCAGTGCCGGCACCCAGTTCAACCCACAGATCTCCGTGATTCTGGATGGCGTCTACTACAGCCGTTCGAGAGATGTCGAAGGCCCTGCGGGCTTCGATGATGGTCACGATCATGGCCACGGGCACAGCCACGGTCACGATCATGGGCTCACCGAAGGCTTCAATCTGCGCGAAACGGAAATCACCATGAGCGCCTCCATCGATAACTATCTGGATGGTGTCGTGACCCTGGCGATTGAAGGCAGCAGCGGGATCGAAGTGGAAGAGGCCTATCTGCTGACCCGTTCCCTGCCGGCCGGCCTGCAGATCAAGGCGGGTCGTTTCCTTTCGGATATTGGCTATATCAACCGCCAGCATCCCCATGACTGGCTGTTCGTGGATCGCCCGCTGGTCAACGAGTTGCTGTTTGGTGACCACGGTCTGCAGGACAATGGCCTGCAGCTGTCATGGCTGGCGCCGACCCCTTTCTTCAGCCGTTTCGGCGTGGAAGTGCTGCAGGGTGAGGGTGGCATTGCCTCGCAGGTAGGTGATGAGGAATTTACCATCGTCACTTTCACGGGTAATCCCGGAGTTGAAGGCCCGATGCGCCAGCGCTGGCAGGCGGATAATGGCCTGGAAGATCGCACGGGCCCCCAGCTGTACACGATGTTCGCCAAGGTGGCGCCGGATCTCGGCTTTGATCACGCGGCCCAGTTCGGTATTTCCGGGGGGTATTCCAACTCGTTCCAGGCTCAGGAAGAACACAGCTCCGGGCGTCTGGAAACCTGGAACGGCGATGGCTGGTTTGCCGGCGTGGATGCGGTCTACAAATATGATGCTGGCGGCGCCTTCGGCCATGGCAACTGGGTGATCCAGGGTGAGTACTACTTCCGCGAGATCGAGGCGGATTACCTGAGCCGGGTGTTTGTTGACGCCAGCACGCTGGTAGCGACCAACCAGGGTGGTACTCCGGATGACTTCCGAAGCCGTTCACGTCAGGACGGTCTGTATGTGCAGGCGGTGTACGGTTTTGCGCCACGCTGGAACGCGGGCCTGCGGGCCGAGGCTGTTGGTCTCAAGAACAAGAGCCTCGAAACCAACAGCAATCGCAGCAACTTCGAAAGCTTTGATGCGTCGTATCGCTATGCCGCACAGGTGTCTTTCGCGCCAACGGAGTTTTCCCGTCTGCGTGCCCAGGTCAACTACAATGATTTCGCCCACGATGGTGGCGATCATGCCCATGACGCCTGGGAGTTCATGCTGCAGTACAACGTGAGCCTCGGCGCTCACGGTGCGCACCAGTTCTGATGTCCTTCGGGTGCCCGCGTCTGCGGGCACCCTCTGTATTACCCCGCTTTTTCCCATCCCGTTTGTCCGGAGGTTGATCATGTCGCGTACTGTGCTTTCCATGACCCTGTCCACGGCGTTGCTGTTGCTGGCGCCACTGGCCAGCGCACTGAATATCGCCGCCACCAGCACGAACATGGCGATGTTGAGCGAGGCGGTCGGCGGCGATCAGGTATCCGTCACCGTCATGGCCCCACCGGATCGCGATATGCACCACCTGGATGTGCGACCGAACATGATGGTCGCCCTGCGCCGTGCAGATCTGGTGGTGTCGGTAGGTGCCGAGCTGGAAGTGGGTTGGCTGCCACCGGCAATTCAGGGTGCCGGTAACGCGAGCATCAACCCCGGGCGGCAAGGCTATTTCGAGGCCGCGGCCCAGGTGCCGCTGATCAATCAGGTGCCTGATGCGGATCGCTCCATGGGCGATGTGCATCCCATGGGGAATCCGCACGTCTATCTTGATCCGTTGCGCATGGGTGCGGTGGCCGAGGCACTGGCGGCGCGCATGGGGGCTCTGGCACCGGAACATGCGGCGCTGTTCGAGGCCAACGCCGCTGCCTTCAGGGAAACCATGGCGCGTAACGTGGCAGCCTGGCGTGAGCAGGCGGCCGGGGCGCCGGGCGTGTTATTATTCCACCACGATGCCGGGTATCTGTTGCAGCTGTTGGATGTGCCGGTGCTGGGCTACCTGGAACCCGTGCCTGGCGTACCGCCCACCGGGCGGCATCTCAATGCGCTGACAAGAGAGCTTCGAGAGCGACAGGGCGTCATGATCGCCAATCCCTGGCATGGCAGCAGAGGGCCGGAATTCATCCGCCGCGAGCTGGGTTGGCCGGTATATGTTCTGCCGACCAATGTGCCGGTAGGCGGCGATGTGAATGACTATGTTGCGCTGGTGCAGCAATGGGTCGATGCTCTCTCGTCCTCTGAGGCGCCATAACACAGACCCCAAACAGGACAGCCATGACAGATCAGCCCCTGCTCCGGTTGCAAGACATTGAAGCGGGATACCAAAGGCCCCTGGTGGGGCCTTTGTCGTTTGCGGTCAATCCGGGCGAAGTCGTTGTGCTGCAAGGCGCCAATGGTGCCGGCAAGAGCACGCTGCTGCGGGCGCTGACCGGCCAGGCCCGTGTATTCGCCGGCAGTTATGTCTGTGCCCCCGGCGTCAGCATCGGCTATCAGTGCCAGCACAGCCCGCTGCCGGCGGAGTTGCCGGTCACTGGTGCCGAGTTTCTGCAAACCGCTGGTGCGGATCTTGCGCTGTTGCCGGCCCGACTCCGGGATCTGTTGTCGTTGCGCCTGGACCGTCTCAGCGGCGGGCAATGGCAGTTGCTGCGAGTCTGGGCCGTGCTGGCACAACCCGCCCGGCTGTTGCTGCTGGATGAGCCCACCAACAATCTGGACCCGGAGGGCGAGGCCCTGCTGGGTGATGCGCTTACCCGGCTTGCGCCAGACAGAGGCGTGTTGCTGGTGTGCCATGAAGCGGCATTTGTCGCGGGTGTGGCCGCGCGCACGGTCGAGGTCGCCTGATGGATCTGCTTTTCGAACCCATGTTTCGTGTGCCGTTCGTGACCGGGCTGGTACTGGCGCTGTTGCTGCCGATAGTGGGCGTGCTGGCACGCCTGCGGAATGAGTGGCTGGCGGCACTGGGGTTTGCACATCTCGCCGGAGCAGGCGGTGCCCTGGGCAGCCTGTTGTTGCTGCCGGTACTGCCAGCGGCAGTCCTGTGCGCCGTTGCCGGGGTCATGGCGCGGGCGTTGTGGCAGCGCAGCGGCAATGACCTGTATGCCCTGATGATCCTGGCAGGCTGGTCAGTGATGGTGCTGGCGGCCGCTGTGTCCCGTCACGCCAGCTCGCTGGGTCAGATGCTGGTGGATGGGCAGCTCTATTTTACCCGCTGGCCATACCTGTTCTCGGCGCTGGTGCTGGTTGCACTGGCTATACCCTGTCTGCCCTGGCTGATGCGTCGATTGCTGCGGTTGTCCCTGCTGCCCTGGCAGGATCAGGCCAACGGCTATCCGGTCAAGCGCGTCATGCTGTTGTTCAACCTGCTATTGGCGTTGAGCGTGGCGCTTGCTGCCATGGTGATGGGCGTGATGGCAGCCTTTGCGCTGCTGTTCCTGCCGGCCTGGGTGGCGTTCGGGGTGGCCGCCAGCTGGCGGCAGGCCTGGGTGGTGGCCGCCATGCTGGGCGGCGCCGGGTACCTGGTGGCGTTCGTCCTGGCGTTGCTGCTGGACATGCCCTTCGGGCCGGTGCTGACCGCAGTGCTATGCCTGGCGGTGTTGTTGCGTCTGCGTGGCCCAGATAGTGGGTCACCCTCCAGCGAGGGGCGGTGAGGCGGGAGGCTTGTCCATTCTTTGTTGTTTTGAGGGTTATGGCCCACGGGGGCGGGGACTGCCTTTCAGGACCCGCCGTAAATACATCCGTGTAGGCTTGTGTTCGACATCCCTGTCTCACACAGTCCTGAAAGGCAGTCCCCGCCC
>JAIUME010000008.1 GCA_022565695.1 Alcanivorax sp.
GAGTGATGAGTGATGAGTGATGAGTGATGAGTGATGAGTGATGAGTGATGAGTGATGAGTGATGCGGGGCAGGGGCAGGGGATCACACATGGTGCTGAGTAAGGTATCAAATTTTTTAAAAGCTTCTAAAGTTGAGGGAAATTGTGGGTTTTGAGGCCTGGCCTCGCTTCTCCCCCCTCGAGCCCAGCTGGTGGCAACTAGGGGACTACCATTCCGACGAATCCGGACAGAGGAGTGTGACGGCGATACTGAAGAAGAACGATATCAAGAAGTGAAAAACGGATGCATTGAAGAATGTAGCGATTTCTGGCACGCCATCTAGTGATGGAACGGGAGCCAGTTGCGTGCGAAACTGCATGGAATGGGAAAATTGTTTTAGTTTTTGAAACGAAAATTAATGGTGGGTATATGATAGAGGATAGCGGTATAGCGAATCAGGTAGTCAAAATTCTAGATGGCTGCTCATCGAAGATAAATGAAACAATACGGTTTGTTCAGGATAACTGCAGCAATGAGGAGTTTGAGGAATATCGAAGAGCTGCC
This sequence comes from Alcanivorax sp., assembly GCA_022565695.1. Classification (GTDB taxonomy): domain Bacteria; phylum Pseudomonadota; class Gammaproteobacteria; order Pseudomonadales; family Alcanivoracaceae; genus Isoalcanivorax. Next base: position 544 of record JAIUME010000008.1, read on the forward strand.
GGTTTTGTTATGGGATACATCTACACAGACGTAGTTGCACCCTTGTATCACAGGCATCCAGAATTGGAGCCGCCGGAGCTAAGAGAGGAGAGGTCCTGAATGTCATCAGGTCGTCCATGCTAGCGCTTCATCTGTCCCCATAATTTTGTGGCTGTGAGACTTTCGCTGCACGGCGAATAAGAAGAAAAATGCGTCGCGACTGCGTCGCGACTGCGGCGCTAGCTGTTAGCGCCAGGCTCGCGTTAGAACCTGTAACTTGGTAAGGCGACCCAATGCCGGGCTGTGAATCCCGAAAAAGTCGCGGCGATTCTTGATGGCACGGTGTGTTGCCTGCACAACGACCATCTGGGTACGCCAGGTGGCCACGGACCAGAATCAGGCGGTGGTCTGGATGGCGGACTACGAGCCCTTTGGTCGGGTCAGTGTCGATCCCGCTAGCAGTATCAGCCTGTTTTCGCGCTTTCCGGGCCAGTATCAGGATGATGAGACCGGGTTGTACTACAATTATTTCCGGGACTATGATCCTTCTATAGGGCGGTATATTCAAAGTGATCCGATCGGGTTGGGTGATGGGCCGAATACCTACTCGTATGTCCACAATAATCCGTTGCGATATATTGATCCTACCGGTGAAGGTGCTGTTCTTTTATTGCATCCGGCTCCATGGGCTGCGCTTGGTAAGGCTACTGCTTATGTTGGTTCGGCGGGGGCTGCGGCATGGGGTGCGAATGAGGCAATTAATCACTACAACGAGTCTGCTTCATCTAATGACTCTGCAGAGAAGGCTAGGGAAAGAAAAGAGTACAGCCGAGTTTGCAAGACAGCCATTCCTCCGACAGGTGACCCTTGTACTGATGCTAGGAATAAATTGAATCGTCTTAGGCAATGCCTCCAGTTGCGCGAGAGATTTAGCCGCAAGTGGTTTAACGACGGTGATGTAGGCCATATGACTGAAATTCAAAATACTCGGAGTGCTATCAGAAATCTTGAGGGCTGGATTCGTGATAATTGCGGTGACCAATGTGAATGATGAAAAAGCTAGAAAAGTGTTGGAGGAATATGCTGCGCTTCCTGAGTATAGCAATGTGTCGGTTCCTGGCATTAATACCAGAAGCCTATTTGGTGACTATCCAATAAACATTGCGGCAACCCGTGGTCTTGTTGATGAGGTTACGGTATTGCTTAAGAATGGCGCTGATATTAATGCTGCAGGTGAACATGGCTACACGCCGCTGCATAATGCGGTTGAACAAGGGCATATAGAAATTGTTAAGTTATTGATAAATTGTGGGGCAAATATGGCTATCATGAACGAAGATGGCGACTCGCCTATTGATTTGGCAATTTTGCTAAAAGAGGATAATATATTTAAAGTTTTTAATAAAAATGACGAATTTATTTAAGTTGTAGCCGTCAGGGGAAAAGCTGTATTGGTTGGGGTGGGTTGAATAGCTATGGCTATGTGTTTTCTAGCCCCCTGCGGGCTGTTGATCCGCAGCGGCTTTCAGCTTTGGTTTTGGGTAGGCCCCTGCCTCCGCGTGTCGGCCCCTCGGTATCAAGGCCAGCCACTGATGGAGCGCCAACGACAGCGGTTCCTCAGAACCCATCTGTTCCGGTGAATCCATTTCCTCCGGCTAAGTATCCTTCGCCTGGTCGGTGCTCAATCCAGTTGAGAGAGGACTTGTTGGAATGTGATCTAGAATGCATGAGCGCTGTCGAAAAGGCTTGGTGTAAGACTAAAGCTTGGGGGCGTTGGGTCGGTTGTAGTGACCATCCCGGTCCTCCTAATGATCTCCCAGATCACGGGGGCGGGCCGTGGGGGCCAGGAGGCAATCCTGAGTGGTGGACCATCTAAAGGAAATCTATGATGCACGATTATTTTAATGCTAGTGGTGAGGCAGCAGAATGTGAGCGCATATTGTGTGCGGGCGGCGTTGCCGTTTTTTATCTCAGAAGGCGGCACGCTAAACTTTTAAGGATGCATATTCATAGATTTGACTCGAGCTTGAAAATGAGAGGCGGTAACAATTTTTTTAAGAGATGGTTATATTTTTCATATTCTATGTATGTTGTCTTTAGGGTATGGATGGTTTCTTTGAGAGTGAAAGAGATTGCTTTTCCCATGTTTGTTTACTCCACAAATAATTCTTGTATCAAGGCTACTCGAGGGGTAGAGACTAATGGTATTTTGGTGAAAGTTTTCTTTATAGGGAAAGGGTGCGAAGAAACAGATTTTCTTCGGACCACAGGTATAGAGGAATATGGGCTTAAGAGATTGAGGTCATTGAATTTGCTGGCTGAGTTTAATCATTATACCAAAATTAACTCGTAGGCGCGGAACGAAAAAATATGAGGTATCCACATACAATATCCTGCTTGTTATTGTACGACGCGCACCTATTGTATGGGGCTGTAAAGGCAGGGTTTTTCATGAGTTATCCAAATAAGTACAGGTTCGCTATTTTATCTATTTTTATGTTAGAGGTCCTATATTCATCTCTGCCTTGGGGTTGGGCATACTTTGGGCATCAGGACGTTCTATTCTGGGTGGGGGCGGGTTCTACTATCCCCAAGGCTATAGATATAGCCATAACCTACGCAATATCTGGCGGCTTTCTACTTTCCTATGCCGGGTTATTTTTCTTTCAGAACTGGGCAAGGTATCTGCTATTGGTTACTACTGTGAGCGCGGTGGTTGCCACACCATTTTATGGCGTAGCAGTGAGTTCCGGGATTGAGTCAATGGTCGGTTTTCTGCTCGGTGTTGCTGCCGGATTTATATTGGCGATATCGTTTTTCTCGGAATTTTCCCTGTTCTTCAAGGGGGAAGCCAAAGCGGATTAGGTGCTGTAAGGTCATTGAGGCGCCGGCGTCTTATATTGCCTGTGGGTATTTACGGCAGAACATGATTGAACAGCGGCACGGTGATCAGTGATATCACGATACCGATGCCGACAATGCGGCTGGCCAGACCCGGTGCCAGCCCATGTTGCTGCGCCAGAATGCCGGCCGTGATCATCGGCGCCATGGCGCCTTGAAGCACGGCGATGGACAGTGCGTCCCCGGTGACATTCAGGCTTGTTGCCAACCCCCAGATAATCAGTGGTGCCAGCAGCAGCTTCCAGCCCAGGCCCCAGGCCATCGGGCCGGCCTCGTTGCCCGGCAGTTTCAGCTTCAGTTGCATGCCTACCGAGAACAGCGCCAGTGGCGTCAGGGTGGAGCCCAGGCGGGCGGCTACCTCACCCAGGGGTTCCGGCAGCCCGCCGATACTGCGCAGCGCAAACGCGGCGATCAGCGCGATAAACGCAGGAAACAGGAGGACGCGCCGGGCCAGCTGCCGGGGAGCAATGTGCTGCCCCGAGTACAGGGCGGCGACGATGACACCCAGGGAGGAGAGCACGAGGAAAGAGCCGAGCTGATCGGCGATCACCGCCGTGCCCAGCGCCTCGGTGCCGCGCAGCGCTTCGATCAATGGATACCCGACGAACGCGGTATTGCCCAGGCCACAGGTCAACACCAGCGCGCCGATCTGGCCCCGACTCCAGCCGCGCCAGCGGCCCACCGCAGCGAGTAGTGCCCAGGCGCCAAGGAATACGCCCCACATGGCCAGCGCCGGAAACAGCATGCTGGCGGACCACTGCAGACGGGTGATCTGGTCCAGCACCAGGGCGGGCAGGGCGATATACAGCATCCACCAGTTCAGTGAGGCGGACAGGCCCTCAGGGTGCTTGAGTCGTGCGACCAGCACCCCGGCGCCAAGGCAGATCAGTACCAGCCAGAGCGCACTCATTACCGGGCCGCCCCACAGGGCAGCGATGGTGAGGGTCTTGTCAGGGAATAAGCGGTCGATCTGATCACGCAGGCCTCGCCGGTAATGCTCTCGGAAGGCGCAAGTATAGAGCCTGGGGGCGATTACGGAAAATCCGCCCTTGGTATCAGTGGCGCTCGCAGAGGCGCCCGCCGCCTTGCCATGGAAGCCCTGTCTGGATGCCGGTTTACAGGCGGCTTACCCATTGCTGGCAGAGTGCCACCATTTTTTATTATAAAAAAAATATTCATTGAAAGATTTTTTCTGCTCTGACATCGTCGTTTCTGTTTTCGCGATTTATCTTTTTTAAAAGGCGAAAACAGGCAATATGGCTGCTCTCCACTATTTAAAGTGATGTCATATTGCCATCACAAAAACAGGAAATAATAATGACATGGGGGTCAGAAAAATGAAAAACCTACTCAAAGTGGCCGGCATTTCGGTGTTGGCTGCGGCACTTGGTGCCTGTAGCGCTGAAGACGGTGCCGGGCCGGATCAGGCTGCCAGGGTCCAGGGGGCAGCATCTCCGGAGGCCGCAGCAGTGCAAACGCCACCACCGGGATCGTATCGGCTCAGTTGCAATAACCTTTCGGTGAACGACGACGTGTTGTACGCATCCTGCAGGAAGCTGGACGGCGGCACCGCCTCTGCCCGGCTCAGTAATGTCAGCGGGTGTCTCGGTCAGGTCATGAATGGCGGGGATATCGGCAATATCGATGGCAGTCTGATCTGCATTCCGGATCTGCCGAAGGCTGCGCCGGGTACCGTCTTTCCGGAGTCCGAGCTGACGATCAACGGCTGGGTCTACGGGGGAGATGAGCAGGCCATTCATCGCCATGCCTGGAATATCTGGGCCGGGTTGACGCAGCAGGCGGGCACTGTGGACGGCCAGCCGGTACGCGCCTTTGAAACCTGGGCGACGCCGAGCAACATGATCTATCGCATGCATAATGAAACGGCGCCCCCGCAGCGGCGTCTGGATCTGGAGCCAGCGCGGCAGTTGCGCAACGTGTCGCCGCAGGTGGCTGCCACCGCTGACGGCCAGGGCAGTGGTGATGTGAGCGCAGACGGTGATACACACATCGCCGTATCGGTGGCTTATAACCCGCCCGCCGCACGGCATGCGATCAATAACCGCCTTTTCCTGGAAAGCACGCTGAAGCAGCTGATCAAGGACGGTTACACGGATATCCCCAACTTCCCGGTCAACGCCATTACCATCAAGCCGGTCTACAAGGTGATCAATGCCGCGAATACCGTGAATGGCATTTACACCTTCCCGGGCTGGCCTGGTACACCGGAGCCGGCGAAGGCCTTCGGTGAATCCGACTGGGACGCCTGCGTGTATGTGGATGTCACCGGGTTAGGCCGTGGCGGCAACAGCATTGATGCCGGGTGCCAGGGGCGTAATGCCGACAATACCTTTTACCTGAATAACTTTATCCACCACCCGGTCACGGCGGCGGATGCCGAGTACCTTGCGGCTCAGCTGAGCGTCAAGGTGGAAGCAGGTGATTACGTGATACTGGTCGGCATGCATGTGGCCACGCGGGAAATCAAGCGCTGGGCCTGGCAGACCTTCTGGTGGTCGGCGAATCCTGACGCGCCTTACCCGCCCAGCAGCCAGGCCATCGCGGCGGCACGCCCGGCGGTGCTGGATGAGGCGGCAGCGCACTATGCCATGAGCGTGGCGTACAGCATGGTGTCGCCCGCGCAACCGATTACCGGGGGTGAAAATGTGGGGCAGCCGGTGATCAGCTACAACCCGCATCTGGAAGCCGGTTTCGATCCGGGTGTGTTCCAGATATCACGGCCGATCAATGGCACAGACCGCTATGACTATGGCGTGCAGACCAACTGCATGACCTGCCATGGCCTGGCCGCCTACGACCCGACGGTGGATTACAGCAACGATGCCAATCGCGAGAAACCGTATGCCACGGATTTCTACATGAGCCTGGATGATGCGGTCTTCGACGGCAAGTTGAAGCTGGATTTTGCCTGGTCGATCCTGGGTGTGATGGAGCTTGACAAGTAACGCTGATGGGCTTTGCACAGGGCGCGCGCGTTGCGCGCCCTGTCAGCATCAGAGGCGAGAGCGTGCTTCGTTCTGGATGCGGCTGACCATGGCGCGCACGCCGTTGCCGCGTGTCGGGCTGAGGTGCTTGAGCAGGTCGATTTTTTCAAAATAATCGGCCATATCGTAATCGGCGATCTGTTGCGGTGTCTTGTGGTTCAGCGCTGCCAGAACAATGGCGGCGAGCCCGCGAACAATCAACGCGTCGCTGTCCACGGCCATATGCAGGCAACCATTGCCGGCGTCATGCTGGAGTTCGAGCCAGACCTGGCTCTGGCATCCACGAATGAAGCGATCTTCGGTTTTCAGTGCATCGGGAAAGGGCGGCAGTTGCTTGCCAAGATCGATGATGTACCCGTAACGCTCTTCCCAGTCATCGAAGAACGACAGGTTGTCCACCACATCGTCGGCAGTGATATCACGGCCCAGGCCGAGATTGGCCATGTCGAGATCGGGGGTGGAGCTGGAAGTGGGAGAGGTCATGCAGAAGATATCCTGTGTCGAGGCTGTGGCATAGGGATGCGGACGCTCAGAAAATGCCCAGTTCCACCTGCGCTTCTTCGCTGATCATGTCACGGCTCCAGGGCGGATCGAACAGCAGCGCGACTTCCACCTTGTCCACGTTCGGCACCCGTGCCAGACGATACTCGACATCGCTCACCAGCACCGGGCCCATGCCGCAGGTCGGCGCAGTCAGCGTCATGCGCACCTGCACCACATTCTGCTCATCGCGACGAATGATGTCGTAGCCGTACACCAGCCCCAGCGACAGAATGCTGACCGGAATTTCCGGGTCATAAATGGTATCCAGCGTGCGCTGGATGTCGTCCTTGCGCACACTGCCGTCGGCTTCCGGCGGATCAAAACTCAGTGAGAGAGGTTCCATGCCGATGGCATCGGCATCCGTGCCATCAATGCGCAGCATGTTGCCGTTCCAGGTCACGGTAAAAGTGCCGCCCAGTGCCTGGCGCAGATTCACGAAACTGTTTTTCGGGATAGTCACGGGGGTGCCGGCAGGCACGCGCCGTGCGGGCACGTCGCGGGCGACGACGACAGTGCGCTGTTCCTGCTGGCTCATACGCTGACCGAAAAACTTTCGCCGCAACCACACTCGCCTTCAGCGTTCGGGTTGCGGAACTTGAAGAAGCGGTTCACCCCTTCGGTTACGTAATCAATTTCGGTGCCGTTGACCATGGGCAGGCTTTTCGCGTCCACGTAGACGGCAACATCGGTGGCAATGGTGACCTGATGATCGTCGCCAGCGGGTTCGTGCACGTATTCCAGTACGTACTTGTAGCCGGAACAGCCGGAAGGTTTGACCGCCAGACGCAGACCACGGGCGTGCTCACGCTGCAGCTCATGGCGTGCCTGCTGCTCCGCGCTGGCTGTCATGGAGATGCGCGGCTGGCCGGGTACGAATTGCTGTACTGAGGTCATAGCATGCTCTCAAAAAAGGCTGTCACAAAAAGCGCCGGACTTTTTCCAGCGCGGCGAACAGCCGGTCCACATCATTGCGGGTGTTGTAAGGCGCAAAGGCTGCACGGACCGTGCCGGGAATGCCGAGGGCATCCATCAGCGGCATGGTGCAGTGGTGGCCGGTGCGCACGGCAACGCCCTGTTGGTCGAGCAGTGTCCCCACGTCATTGGGGTGGCCGCCCTCCAGAAGAAAGGATAACACGGCTACCTTGTTCGGGGCGTCGCCAATGATTTTCAAGCCCGGGAAAGCCCTTGCCTTTTGTGTGGCATAGGCCAGCAGATCGGCTTCATGAGCGGCCATGGCGGCGCGGTCCCGGGCGGCAAACCAGCGCACGGCGGCGCCGAAGGCAATAACACCACCAATGTTCGGCGTGCCGGCCTCGAATTTATAGGGCAGCTGATTCCAGGTGCTTGCTTCGAAGGTCACTTTCTCGATCATCTCGCCGCCGGTCTGGAAGGGCGGCATGGCCTCCAGCAGTGCGCGGCGACCGTACAGCACGCCGACCCCTGTAGGGCCAAACAGTTTGTGCGCCGAGAAGGTGTAGAAATCACAGTCCAGTGCCTGCACATCCACGGGAAAGTGAGACACCGCCTGAGCGCCATCCACCAGCACCGTGGCGCCCACGGCACGGGCGCGGGCAATAATGTCCTGCACCGGATTGATGATGCCGAGGGCGTTGGACACATGCACGATGGCGACGATGCGCGTGCGCGCTGTGATCAACTGATCGAGGGTGGACAGATCCAGCTCACCGTTGTGCTCAGGCTTCAGCGGGATCACGCGCAACGTGGCGCCGGTGCGGGCACAGACCTGTTGCCAGGGCACGATATTGGCGTGGTGCTCCAGGCTGGAAATCACGACGTCGTCGCCAAGCTTCAGTGTGCTGCCGCCGTAACTCTGTGCCACCAGGTTGATGGCTTCGGTGGTGCCCCGGGTCCAGATGATTTCTTCGCGGCTGGCGTTGAGTAACGTGGCAACGTTTTCGCGGGCTTCTTCAAACGCCGCTGTCGCGCGTTCGGCGAGACAATGGGCGCCGCGATGCACGTTGCTGTTGTCGTGCAGGTAATAGTTCGCCAGGGCATCAATGACCACCTGCGGCTTCTGCGTGGTGGCGGCATTGTCCAGGTACACCAGCGGTTTGCCGTAGGGCTTTTCGCCCAGGATCGGGAATTCGGCACGCAGTGCTTCGGCGTCAAAGCTGACGGCCGGCGCTCCGGCGGCCGGCGCTCCGGCGGTCGGTAAACCGTTGTCTTGGGACTCAGTGCCGGTCATGGGCTTCACGCCTGTGCGGCCTCGGTCAGTGCGCTCTCCAGCCAGGGGCGGGCCCATTCGGCCACCGCGGCATCGGGCAGGGCGGCGAGCAGTTCGTTGACGAAACCGAACGCCAGCATGCGTTTGGCTTCCGGCTCGGCGATGCCCCGGGAGCGAAGGTAAAACAGCGCCTGGGCGTCAAGCTGGCCACACGTAGTCCCGTGGCTGCACTTGACGTCGTCATTGTAGATTTCCAGCTCCGGCTTGGTATCCACTTCCGCGCCGGGGGAGAGCAGCAGATTCTTGTTGCTCAGTTCGGCATTGGTGCCCTTGGCACCGGCAAAGATATGAATGCGGCCGTTGAATACCAGGCGTGCCTTGTCACCGGCCATGCCCTTGAACAACTGATCACTGACGGCATGGGGCACGCGGTGCTCGATGCAGATCTGGTTGTCGGTATGGGTGTTGCCACGGCCGACAAAAATGCCGTTCAGCGAGGCACTGGCGCCACTGTGGGCCATCAGTACGCGCACGTCGTTGCGCCGCAGGGCGTTGCCCTGCATCAACTGGAAGCTGGTGGCGCGGCTGTCACGGCCGGGGACCAGAATCAGTGAACCGATATGCAGTGTGTCGGCGGCCTCGGCCTGCAGGCGGTAGTGCACCAGATCGCTGTTGTCGCCAGTGACCAGTTCGGTCACGGCGTTGGTGAGCACCGGCCCCTGACCGATGTAGCGTTCGATCAGGGTGGCGCGGCTGCCGGCACCCAGTTGCAGGCGCAGCCGGGTGTGGCAATGGCTGGCGGCCTCGGCGCTGCCAAGCAGCAGGACTTCGATAGGCGCATCAAGGGCCACGCCGTCGGCAACGGTCAGCAACAGGCCATCCTGCAGTGCCGCGCTGTTGAGCCAGGCAAATGGCGTGCGCAGCCCGTCTTCGGCGACACTCAGTGGCGCCTCCAGTGGCGCCTCGGCGCTGCCGTCCAGACGTGTCAGGGTGACGCCCTGCGGTGGCAGTTGCGACAGTTCTGCGTGATAGCGCCCGTTAATCAGCACCAGGCGCCAGGGCGCCAGCGGTTCCGGCAATGTCTGTGAAGGTGCCTGGTCCGGGGCCTGCGCGGTCAGGTGCCCGGCGTCCAGCGCCATCAGGCTGGTGTACTTCCACTGTTCGGTCTTTTTGCTCGGGAACGGCAGCGCGGCCAGCTGCGCCAGCGCAGCCTGGCGCCAGGCGCTCAGGGCATCGGACTGTGCAGCCGCCTGCTCAGCCAGGCTGAGCGCCTGGGCGGCCAGTTTGTGCGCCAGCGGCTCGGCCACGGGGGCGGGCCGGGCGGCGGCGCGTTGCGCGGTGCTGGTCACGGCGTCAGTCATGCCGGGACATCCTCCTGATCGGTGAGCCAGCCGTAGCCTTTCTGTTCCAGCTCCAGCGCCAGTTCCTTGCCACCGGATTTGAGAATCCGGCCGCCGGCCAGCACATGCACGTGATCCGGGACGATATAGTCCAGCAGTCGCTGGTAGTGGGTCACCAGCACGATGGCGCGATCCGGGCTGCGCAGGGAGTTGACGCCGCGGGCAACCACCTGCAGGGCGTCGATGTCCAGGCCGGAATCGGTTTCATCCAGCAGCGCCAGCCGTGGCTCAAGCAGCAGCATCTGCATGATTTCGTTGCGCTTTTTCTCACCACCGGAAAAGCCTTCGTTGACCCCGCGCTTGAGGAACTGGGGGTCGAGATCCACCTGCTTGCAGGTTTCGCGGGCTTTTTTCAAGAGCGTTACAGCGTCCCAGGGCTCCTTGCCCTGGGCCTTGCGTGTGGCTTCCAGAGAGGCCTTCAGGAACTCCAGATTGCTGACGCCGGGGATCTCCACCGGATACTGGAACGCCAGGAACATGCCGGCGTGGGCCCGTTGCTCCGGGTCCAGTTCGCTGACATCACGGCCGTCGAACAGGGCCTGGCCACCGGTGATCTCATAGCCGTCACGGCCAGAGAGTACATTGGTCAGGGTGCTCTTGCCGGAGCCGTTGGGGCCCATGATGGCGTGCACCTCGCCGGCTTTCACCGACAGATTGAGGCCCTTGAGAATGTCCTGGCCCGCCACACTGGCGCGCAGATCCTTGATTTCCAGCATCTGTGTTGATTCCTGCTCTCTGCGTTCTGTAAAGGGTGCTGGCGAGGGTGGGCAGGTCAGCCCACCGCGCCTTCGAGACTCACTTCCAGCAATTTGCCGGCTTCCACCGCGAACTCCATCGGCAGCTCCTTGAAGACCTCCTTGCAGAAGCCGTTGACGATCATTGATACCGCCTTTTCCGGGTCGATGCCCCGGTTACGGCACAGGAACAGCTGATCGTCAGAGACTTTCGAGGTGGTGGCTTCGTGCTCGATCATGGCCGAGGGGTTGCGGCTTTCGATATAGGGGAAAGTATGGGCGCCACAGGTATCCCCCAGCAGCAGCGAATCGCACTGGGTGAAGTTGCGCGCGTTCTCTGCCCGCGGGCTGATACGCACCAGGCCACGGTAGGTATTGCTGCTACGGCCGGCGGAGATGCCCTTGGAAATGATGGTGCTGGTGGTGTTCTTGCCCAGATGGATCATCTTGGTGCCGGTGTCCGCCTGCTGCATATGCCGGGTCAGGGCAACGGAATAGAACTCGCCGACCGCGTTGTCGCCGCGCAGGATCACGCTGGGGTACTTCCAGGTGATGGCGGAGCCGGTTTCCACCTGGGTCCAGGAGATCTTGCTGTTCTCGTGGGCCACGCCACGCTTGGTGACGAAGTTGTAGATGCCGCCCTTGCCGTTCTCGTCGCCGGGGTACCAGTTTTGCACTGTGGAATACTTGATCTGGGCGCCGGGCAGGGCCACCAGCTCCACCACAGCGGCGTGCAGCTGATTCTCGTCGCGCATGGGCGCGGTGCAGCCTTCCAGGTAGCTGACGTAGCTGCCTTCATCGGCGACGATCAGGGTGCGCTCGAACTGGCCGGTCTTGGCTTCATTGATCCGGAAGTAGGTGGACAGCTCCATGGGGCAGCGCACGCCCTTGGGAATGTAGACAAAAGAGCCGTCGGAGAAGACCGCCGAGTTCAGGGCGGCGTAGAAGTTGTCCCCCTGGGGCACCACGCTGCCGAGATAGGGTTTGATCAGCTCGGGATACTCATGCACGGCTTCGGAGATGGAGCAGAAGATCACGCCGGCTTCCAGCAGCTTGGCCTTGAAGGTGGTGCCGACGGAGACAGAATCGAATACGGCATCCACGGCGACGCCAGCCAGCATTTCCTGCTCGTGCAGGGGAATGCCCAGCTTTTCATAGGTGCGCAGCAGCTCCGGGTCCACCTCGTCCAGGCTCTGGGGGCGGTCCGCCATGCTCTTGGGCGCCGAATAGTAGGACACCTCGTCGAAGTCCAGCGGCGGGTGATCCAGATGCGCCCAGGTGGGCAGGGGCATGGCCAGCCACTTCTTGTAGGCCTCCAGACGCCAGGCCAGCAGCCACTCCGGCTCGCCCTTTTTGCCCGAAATGAAGCGGATAACGTCCTCATTCAAGCCTGGCGGCAGGGTGTCGGACTCGATGGCGGAGATGAATCCCGCTGCGTAGTCCCCGCGAATCAGTTTGTCGAGCTCGGCTTGGCTAGTCATGGAACGACCCTTGTTTGTCCCGGTACGTGATGCCGGTAAGCGCGGCGCCCGGCCGCAGGAATTGCTGTCTGGTTGTCCGTTGATGCCATGACAATGCGATAGTAGCAATACCAGAGTAAAACGGTCGGGTATTATATGCCATTGCCGGAACGATTGAAAATGACCCCTGTCTCTGTCGTTGCCAGAAGGCGTTGCCAGAGCGACCCCATTGACGACCGCTGCCCCGGCCCTGTCACCGCTGGGGTTATTGCGGCGCGTGTGCGCCATAGCGGTGCGTGCCGCCCTCGGTAACGGGGTGTGTCAGTGCTTACTTGCTTCCGGCGCTGCGCCAGTGTTCGGCACAGTGGTTGGCGTCAGGGCTGGCGACACGGCTGCCTGCGGCGGCGCAACGGTATCATATTACGCCCGTGATGCGTATAATCCGGCGCCTCTGGCGGCCTTCAGGGCGCCGTATTCACCCATTGTCCAATGTTATGTGGAGTTGATAGTCCGATGGCTGTTGAGCGTACCCTTTCCATCATCAAACCCGATGCTGTGGCCAAGAATGTAATTGGTCAGATCGCAACCCGTTTCGAGAGCGCTGATCTGCGTCTGGTCGCCATGAAAATGGTCCAGCTCAGCCGCGAGCAGGCAGAAGGCTTCTATGCCGAGCACAAAGAGCGTCCCTTCTTCGGTGATCTGGTGGCGTTCATGACCAGTGGCCCGGTTGTGGTCCAGGTGCTCGAGGGTGAAGATGCCATCAGCAAGAACCGTGATCTGATGGGGGCTACCAACCCGAAAGACGCCGCAGCTGGCACGATCCGTGCTGATTTTGCGGTGAGCATTGACGAGAATGCGGTACACGGCTCCGACTCGCCGGCATCTGCCGAGCGTGAAATCGCCTACTTCTTCAAACAGGAAGAAGTCTGCGCACGTATTCGCTGATTAAAGGTCGAACCCCTCATGAGTGCTGAAGAGAAGGTCAACCTGCTGGGATATTCCTACCCCGAGATGGAGGCGTTCTGCCTGGACATCGGGGAGAAGAAATTCCGTGCCCAGCAATTGCTGAAATGGATCCACCATCATCAGGTGGACGATTTCGAGCAGATGACCGATCTCGGCAAGGCGCTGCGCACCAAACTGGCCCGGCTGGCGGAAATTCGCCCGCCGGAGGTGCTGCATGAGGGGATTTCCCGGGACGGCACCCGCAAATGGGTGTTCAAGGTGGACGGCGGTGGGGCGGTGGAAACCGTGTTCATCCCCGATGGTCGCCGTGGCACCCTGTGTGTGTCGTCCCAGGTCGGCTGCGCGGTGGATTGCAGCTTCTGCTCCACCGGCAAGCAGGGCTTCCAGCGTGACCTGAGCAGTGCCGAGATCATCGGCCAGGTCTGGTTGGCCAGCAAGGCGTTCGGCCCGCGCCGCAATCTCGGCCAGCACCCGGTCACCAATGTGGTGATGATGGGGATGGGCGAGCCGCTGCTGAATTATGACAATGTGGTGCGCGCCATGCGCATCATGAAGGACGACTTCGGATACGGGATATCCAAGCGTCGCATCACCCTGAGTACCTCGGGCGTGGTGCCCATGATCGACAAGCTCAGCGAAGAGATGGACGTGTCCCTGGCGATTTCGCTGCATGCGCCTAATGATGCGCTGCGCAATGAGCTGGTGCCGCTCAACCGCAAGTACCCGCTGGAGGTGCTGCTGGCCTCCTGCAAGCGTTACAGCGAGAGTGTGCCGCACCGCCACAAGTCGATCACCATGGAGTACGTCATGCTCCGGGGCATCAATGACCAGATCGAGCATGCCCGGCAGCTGGTCAAGCTGCTGCGTAATACCTTCCCGGTGAAGGTCAACCTGATCCCGTTTAACCCGTTTCCCCATTCCGGTTACGAACGCCCGGCGAAGCCGGACGTGCTGGCATTCCATAAGTACCTGAATGACAATGGTTTGATGACTACCATCCGCACCACGCGCGGCGATGATATCGACGCGGCCTGCGGGCAGCTGGTAGGCGAGGTAATGGACCGCACCCGGCGCAGTGAGCGCTGGCAGCAGTCGGTTTTCCTGCGCAGTCACTCACCAGGCGATGAGGTTACTCCAGCGCAATGACAACAAGACTCGGGCAATACGGCGCAATGGCGGCAGCCCTGCTGCTGGTGGGCTGCATGACAGCGGTGCCGCAGCGTGAGGTGAGGACCGCTGACGCCGTCCAGCATCGCATCGCGGCGGGCATGGAATATCTGCAGATGGGCAAGCCGAATGAGGCGCGCCAGCACCTGTCCCGTGCTGTCGAGCTTGATAATCGCAATGCGCCGGCGCACAACGCCATGGCGCTGCTGTACAAATACGAAGGCGACGACGAGCGCGAAGCCTATCACTACCGGCAGGCGTTGCGTGCCGACAAGAACTTCTCCCCGGCGCGGAATAATCTGGGCATCCTCATGTACCAGAAGGGCGACTATCGTCGTGCTTTGCGGGAGTTCGAGCGTGCGGCCAATGATCCCGGCTACAACAATCGGGGCGCTGCGTTTGAAAACATGGCGCGCTGCCACCTGGCACTGGGAAACCGGCTGGAGGCTATCGAGTATTTCAATCGCTCCCTGCGGCTGACGCCGGATGTGTCCACCACCCTGGTGGAACTGGGCAATCTGTATTTGTTAGAAGACAATCCGCGCATTGCCCGCCGTTATATGGATCAGTATGACCGGGTCGTGCAGACCCCCAGCGCCAGCGCGCTGTGGCTGGGGGTCCGGCTGGCGGCGAAAGAAGGTGACAGCGCCCGGCAGGCCGAGCTGGAGCGCAAGCTCAGTGAAAACTTTCCCAATTCCGCCGAGACTCGCGCCTGGCGAGCCTGGCGCGATGACATGGCCCGGGGGGCTGCTGGATGAGTGACGAAATGAATCTGCCCGGCCAGCGCCTCAAGGCCGAACGCACACTGAAAGGGCTGTCGGAGCAGGATGTTGCTGCGCGGCTGCACCTGTCGATGACCTATCTGCGGGCACTGGAAGCGGATGATTACGACAAGCTGCCGGAAGCCGCGTTCGTCAAGGGCTACGTGCGCAACTATGCGCGCCTGCTGGGGATGCCGGCGGAAGAACTGGTCAACCAGTTCAAGGCGCTGGTGGCTGATGAACAGCGGGAACAACTGATTTCGCCGGTGCACACCATGCATCCGGCCGGCAGGCCTTTCTGGCTGATCCCGGTGTTGGCCATCGCGATTGTGGCGGTAATCGGTTTCAGCTGGTGGGCAACCCGTCCGGGTGATGCGGATGGGGTGCAGACGACAGTGGAACGCCCGGCGGAGATCACCGTGGTGCCGCCTGAAGAGCCGGATATGCCGGATGACGAGGCGGTCCTGGCTGCCACACAGGACAACCCGGCACCGGAACTGGCGCCGGGCACGCCGACGGGCGAGCCCGAACCCGTGGGTGAACCGCCTGCGGTGGTGACCCCGAGTGAGCCAGTCATCGACCGGCTTCAGATCAGCTTTTCTGCCGAGTGCTGGGTGGAGGTCAGCGACGCCGCCGGCGAGCGCCTGTTTCAAGGCAAGCGAAATGCCGGTGACGCCCTGTCCCTGCGCGGTGAAGCGCCGTTCAGCGTGACGCTGGGTAATGCCGCAGCCGTCACCCGGTTGCAATTCAATGGTGAGACGATGTCGCTACCCCAGGGGGCACCCGGGCGGGTAGTGCGCATCGCAGTCCCCTGATACGCGAGGTATGCCGGTCAGCCCCGGCCTGGAAGTGAACGCTATGGACATGGAGCCGGAACTCACAATTCCGCGTCGCAAGACGCGGCAGATCATGGTTGGCACCGTGCCCGTGGGCGGTGATGCACCCATTGCGGTGCAGAGCATGACCAACACCGAAACCTGCGATGTCGACGCGACGGTGGCCCAGATACAACGCCTGGCTGATGTCGGTGCAGACATCGTGCGGGTGTCCGTGCCCAGCATGGAAGCCGCCGAGGCCTTCGGCAAGATTCGCAAGCGCGTCAGCGTGCCGCTGGTGGCAGACATTCATTACGATTACCGCATTGCATTGAAAGTCGCCGATGAGGGCGCGGATTGCCTGCGTATCAATCCCGGCAATATCGGTCGCGAAGACCGGGTGCGCGCGGTGATTCAGTCAGCACGTGACCACGGCATTCCGATTCGCATTGGCGTTAATGCCGGCTCGCTGGAAAAAGAACTGCAGCGCAAGTATGGCGAGCCCTGCAGTGACGCGCTGGTGGAGTCTGCCTTGCGTCATGCCGAAATTCTGGATGCGCACGATTTCCAGGACTACAAGATCAGCGTCAAGGCCTCCAACGTGTTCATGACCGTGCAGGCCTACCGCAAGCTCTCCGCGCAGATCGAACAGCCGTTGCACCTTGGCGTGACCGAAGCCGGTGTGTTCCGCTCCGGCACCGTGAAATCGGCGGTGGCCATGGGCATGCTGTTGATGGAAGGCATCGGTGACACCATTCGGGTATCGCTGGCGGCGGACCCGGTGGAAGAAATACGCGTGGGCTTCGATATCCTCAAGAGCCTGAATCTGCGCAAGAAAGGCGTCAACATCATCGCCTGCCCGAGTTGTTCACGGCAGAATTTCGATGTGATTGCTACCGTCAACGAGCTGGAAGCCCGGCTTGAAGATATCAATGAATCGGTTGATCTGGCGGTGATCGGCTGCCTGGTCAATGGCCCGGGGGAAGCCCGGGAAGTGGATGTCGGTCTGACCGGTGGCACACCGAACAACCTGTCCTATGTGGATGGCGAGAAAAGCCACCATATTCGCGCCGAGGATCTGGTCAACGAGCTGGAACGCATGGTGCGTGACAAGGTTGAACGGATGCGCGCGGATGAAAAAGCCGGCGTGATTTTGCGCAGCGGCAGCAACGACCTTCCGCGCTGACCCTCCGCGCTGATGCCCAGGAGTTTCGATTGAGCAGGAAAATTGCCTCCGTCCGGGGGATGAACGACATTCTTCCGGCGCAGACGCCCTTGTGGCAGTGGCTGGAAAGCCGCGTGAGCAGTGTGCTCGATGCCTACGGGTATAACGAGATCCGCATGCCCATCGTTGAACCGACCGAGCTGTTCAAACGCTCGATCGGTGAAGTGACCGACATCGTCGAAAAAGAGATGTACACCTTCGATGACCGCAATGGCGACTCGCTGACGTTGCGGCCCGAAGGCACAGCCGGGTGCGTGCGGGCCTGCGAGCAACATGGCCTGCTGTACAACCAGACCCAGCGGTTATGGTATCGCGGCCCGATGTTCCGCTATGAGCGGCCCCAGGCCGGGCGCTACCGCCAGTTCCACCAGATCGGGGTGGAGGCCTTTGGCATGGCGGGGCCGGATATTGATGCGGAAATGATCCTGCTGACCGCGCGCCTCTGGCGCGAGCTGGGGCTGCTGGATCAGGTGACCCTGGAACTTAACAGCCTGGGGTTGTCGGAAGACCGGGCGGCGTACCGCGAGGCACTGGTGGCGTACCTGCGCACCCACCAGGACCAGCTGGACGAAGACAGCCTCCGGCGCCTGGAGCGCAACCCGCTGCGGGTGCTGGACAGCAAAGACCCGGGAACCCGGGCTGTGCTGGAGAATGCGCCGCAGCTGAGTGACTATCTGGGCGAGGAAGCACGCAGCCATTTTGAGGGCCTTCGTGCATTGCTGGATGCGGCGGGCATTGCCTATCGCCTCAATCCGGGCCTGGTACGTGGGCTGGATTATTACGGTAAAACCGTGTTTGAGTGGGTCACCGAGGCACTGGGTGCCCAGGGCACAGTCTGTGCTGGCGGCCGTTACGACGGGCTTGTGGCCCAGCTCGGCGGCAAGCCGAGCCCGGCAGTGGGCTTCGCCATGGGCGTCGAGCGCCTGATTCTGTTGCTGGCGCAGCGCCAGCCGGAACTGAGGCCGGATGCGGAACTCTATATTGTCTCCAGTGATGCCCCGGCAGCGCTGAGGTTGGCTGAAAGCCTGCGCGATACGCTGCCAGGCCGTCGTGTGCGTTGCCATTGTGGTGGCGGCAGTTTCAAGAGCCAGATGAAGAAAGCGGATCAGAGCGGTGCCTTGTATGCGCTGATCCTCGGAGAAAGCGAGCTGGCCGAAGGGCTGGTCATGGTCAAGCCACTGCGGCAGGATGGCGAGCAGCGGCAAGTGCCGCAGGCCGACGTTGCTGCCCTGGTGGGTGGTTTATTAACGCAGATCGAAACAGAGATCGGGTGAGGAGAGTCGCAGGTGCGCAGCGAAGAAGAACAAGCGGAAATTCTGAGAGAGTGGTGGGAGAAGAACGGCCGAACCCTGATCATCGCCATTGTGTTGAGCGTGGTAGCACTGCTTGGCTGGCGTCAGTGGAATATCAGCCAGGATGCCAGTGCTGAAAATGCCTCCGTCATTTATGAAAACATGATGAGCGCATTGGAGCGCACCGGTGCCGGTGAAGATACGGACGCCATGGCCGCTGCCCGCGAGCAGGCTGAGAAGTTGACGGACGAATATCCGCGCAGCAGCTATGCCGGCCATGCCCGACTTGCTTTGGCACGTCTGGCGGTGATGGACGGCGACTATGACGCGGCCGCAGAACAACTGCGCGCGGTAGTGGATCGCAGCCCCACGCGCGCCCTGGAATATACCGCGCGTTTGCGTCTGGCACGTGTGCTGCTGCAAAGCGGCGACACCGACGCAGCGCTGGCGCAGGTAAAGCGTAACTATCCTGATGCCTGGCAAGCCCAGGCTCTGGAAGTGAAGGGCGATGCGCTGCGTCAGGACCAGCCAGCGGCAGCACGGGATGCGTACCGTGCCGCACTGGATGCCATGCCCGCCGGCGACAGTGGCCGTGACCGGGTACAAATGAAACTCGACGATATGATGTCTGCCTCGTGAAAAAACTTCTCGTCCTCGCCTGCAGCCTGCTGATCATCGCAGGTTGCAGCAGCAATCCGCATGCCATCGAGCCCAACCCGTTGCCGGAATTTGATTCCGAGTACAAGGTAAAGCGGCTCTGGTCGCGCAATGTGGGCAAAGGTATTGGCAAGGCGTACCTGCATCTTTCCCCCGCAGTGACCCACCGTGCCGTGTACGCTGCGGATCTGGAAGGACGGGTCATGGCGTTCAGCCATGAGCGTGGTCGTCGCCAGTGGCGCAGCAATACCGATGATCGCATCAGCGGTGGTCTCTATGCCGGTTACGGCATGGTGATATACGGCACCCGCGAGGGTGATGCGGTGGCGCTGTCCGAGGACGATGGTAGCGAGCTCTGGCGCGTGCGCCTGAGCAGCGAAATCCTGGCGGCGCCTGCCGCCAATGCGGATCTGGCCATTTTCAAGACGCTGGATGGCCAGGTCATTGCACTGAATCTCGAGGACGGCACAGAACAGTGGCGATTCGACGATCCGGTGCCGATTCTGGTGCTGCGCGGCGCGGCGCGCCCCACGATTGTGGGCAACCGGGTCTATGTGGCCTTTGCCAGCGGCAAGGTTGCTGCACTGGATATCGCCAATGGCGTGCCGGTGTGGGAGCGTCGCGTGGCAGAGCCGACCGGGCGCTCGGAGCTTGAGCGTCTGGTGGACATCACCAACAATCTGATCGTGGAAGGCGGCGGTGTATTTGCGGCGTCTTTCCAGGGCCAGGTGGCCGTGCTGGACGAGGAAAATGGCCGCCCATACTGGGGCAAGGAACTGTCCAGCTACGGCATGATGGCCTCCCGCCAGGGATCACTGTTTGTCAGTGATGCCACCGGCCATGTCTGGGCCATTGATCAGCGCACGGGCAATTCCCTCTGGAAGCAGGACCTCCTTTATGGTCGTCAGCTGACGGGTGCTGCGGTGCAGAACAGCCAGGTGGTGGTGGGCGACAAGGAAGGCTATCTGCACTGGCTGGATGGCGCCACCGGGCACATTACAGCCCGCCGCCGGCACCACCGCAAAGGCTTTGCGGCCGCGCCGGTAGCCCGTGATGATGTTGTTTATGTATTTGGCCGACGTGGCCGATTGGCGGCTTACACGATTGAGCCCCGCGACTGAGACCTGCTTCGATGAAACCCGTACTGGCACTGGTGGGCCGCCCCAATGTGGGCAAGTCCACCCTGTTCAATCGCCTGACCCGCACCCGTGACGCGCTGGTGGCAGATTTTCCCGGCCTCACCCGGGACCGCAAGTACGGCATGGGCCGTGTTGGCGAACGCCCTTATGTCGTCATTGATACCGGGGGTATCGGTGAGGGACTCGAGGGTGTTGAGGCACCGATGACCGAGCAGGCCAGTGCTGCGTTGGGGGAAGCCCACGCCGTACTGTTTCTGGTGGACGGCCGTGCCGGCCTGACGGTGGCAGATCAGCAACTGGCCAAGGATATGCGCGCGCTGAACAAGCCGGTGCACCTGGTCGTGAACAAGACCGACGGCGTTGACGAAGACGCCGCGATGGCAGAATTCTATTCCCTGGGCCTGACCTCGGTGCACGCCATCGCGGCCGCACCCGGACGCGGTGTGCGCCGCATGATGGACCAGATTCTGGCAGCGTTTCCCGCCTCTGAGGAGCCTGAACCGGCCTCGGAAGAGGACGGCATCCGGGTCGCCATCCTGGGACGCCCCAATGTGGGGAAATCCACCCTGGTCAATCGCCTGCTCGGAGAAGACCGGGTGGTGGTCTATGACCTGGCGGGCACCACCCGTGACACCATTTCCATTCCGTTCGAGCGGCAGGGCCGCCGTTATACCCTGATTGATACCGCAGGTATTCGGCGCCGGGGCAAGGTCTTTGAAGCGGTCGAGAAGTTTTCGGTCGTCAAGGCCATGCAGGCCATCGAGGATGCCCATGTGGTGTTGCTGGTGGTGGACGCCAGTGAGGGGCTGACGGAGCAGGACCTGCATCTGCTGGGCTACATCATCGAAGCGGGCCGCTCTGTGGTCATGGCGGTGAACAAGTGGGACGGCCTCAAAGCCGACTACCGGGAACAGGTCAAGGTGGAGATCAAGCGGCGCCTGCAGTTCGCGCCCTGGATTCGCACCCACACCATTTCTGCGCTGCATGGCACTGGCGTGGGTGATCTGTATCCGTATATCCACCGTGCCTATGATTCCGCATTCCCGAAGATCAGCACCGGCCATCTGACCCGTATGATGGAAGAGGTGGTGGCCAAGCATCAGCCGCCGATCGTCGGCCGCAATCGTATCAAGCTGCGGTATGCGCACATCGGTGGCGGTAATCCGCCGCGCATCATCATCCATGGCAGCAAGGCAGATTCGGTGCCGGCGTCCTACCAGCGTTATCTGGAGAACCGCTTTCGCGAGCTGCTCAAACTGGAAGGGACGCCGGTGCGGGTGGAGTTCAAGAGCGGGGACAACCCGTTCGAAGGCAAGAAGAACACGCTCACCGAGCGCCAGATCCGCCGCAAGAAACGGCTGATGAAGCACGTCAAGAAGTAGCACCAGCGCCTCTGCCCCGATCTGCGCCCTGCCATAACCTGCACGATGCAATGAAGCGCGCAGCCGGGTATTCTGATGGCCGCAAGGTGGTCTGATGGCTACGGGGGGCTTGATGAGATTTCGGGGGATCCTGGCACTGTTGGTGCTGATAGCGCTGACAGGCAATCTGCATGCGACGGACCTGGTCTGGGTGCCGGAAGGCGCCAGCGATATTCCTGTTGTGCTGACACCCGCCCGGCTGCGCCAGCCGCAATCTGAAGTGCCCGCCAGTGTGACCGTGATCGATCGCGAGCTGATCGAAGCCAGCGGCGCCCGCGAATTGTATGAGGTCATGCGCCTGGTACCGGGGATGTCTGCGGTCAAGGCGGATGGCAATGTCCCCACCGTGGCCTATCACGGCACACAAGCCCGTGACTCACGCCGTATGCTGGTGCTGGTGGATGGCCGCTCGGTCTATCAACCCGCCTTTTCCAGGGTGCTCTGGAACGACATCCCCGTGGCCGTCAGCGATGTGGAACGCATCGAAGTGACTCGTGGCCCCAACGCCGCCTCCTATGGCGCCAATGCGGTCACCGGCATCATCAACATCATCACCCGCCATCCCCAGGACACCCCCGGCAGCAGCGTTATGGTGCGCGGTGGCAATAACGGCGTGAGTGATGCCCGTTTGACCGACGTGCGCCGCTGGGAGCAAGGCGCACTGCGGACCACGGTGGCCCGGCGCGCCGACGACGGTTACGACAAACCCTTCCGGGGGCGTGAGATCCGCGATGCCAAGCTTGTTGAAACGCTGGATATGCGACTGTCCCATGATCTGACAGAGCGCGATACGCTGGAGGTGTTTGCCGGCGGAGCCCTGTCCGAAGTCGAGCGCCTGGAGGAGGGTGCGTTGCTGGACTTCTCCACCGTATATGGGCCTCCGGACGAGGAGGCACGCAGCGGCTTCGGGCAAGTGCGCTGGCAGCGGCAGTGGTCGCCGGATCATGCCCTGAAAGTCCAGTTTTATGCCCAGCACCTGGATGGCACGCAGCGTGCGGAACTTTGCGCGCACGACCCTTTGACGGGGGAGATGGGACCCGGCGGCGGACTGCTTTACAGCCGCGAGCTACGCGAACTGTACGAGGCCAACAACCGTGACGTGGATGCCACACTCGCCGCTGCGGGGTCTGACCCCGCCGTTGTGCAACGTTACATGACGTTGATCAATAGCGGTGCGGGGCCTTTCTGTCATCGTCTCAAACAGGACGTTCAGGAACAGCGCCTGGATTTCGAGATCGAGGATACCCTGCGGCTCAACGACCGGGTGAGACTGGTTACCGGCGCCAATGTGCGCCATGACCGCGGTAAATCCGTTGCCTTGCTCAATGGCAGTGCGCACAACAACAGCTATGCGCTGTTCGGCAATCTGGAGCTGATTCCCTTACGAGCTCTGCACGTTAACCTTGGCGGCTTCTGGCAGTGGGACCAGATCAACAGTGCCCGTTTCAGCCCTCGTGCTGCCGCGATCTGGCGTCTGGCACCAGGACACGGTGTGCGGCTGGTGTACTCGGAAGCGGTGCGCAATATCGACCTGTATGAAGAAAAGGCAGATACCAGGCTGCGCGCCTACAACATGCCCGCCACGTTTCGTGCAGATACCCTCGGCTTGCTCGGTTGGGATAATCCGGAGTTGTTCGTCACCCAGACTGCTGGCGGGGATCTGAAGCCAGAGCGGGTGCGCTCTCGGGAGATCGGTTATTTCGGTCGCTTCATGCAGTTCGAGGTGGACTTGCGCGTCTACGAGGAATCACTGCGCGATCTGATCAGTGAGCCGACCAATCCCTTCCGGTTTGATGCGACCAATGACAATCAGGTCAGTCATCGCGGGTGGGAGGCGCAGGCCAGCTGGCGCCCGCATCCGCAACATTTGCTGCGCGGCACCTATGCCCGACGCCATACGGAGGCTGACATAGATCCGGAAAGGCGCCTCGCCGCACGCCATATCAGCAGTATGCTATGGCGGTACGATTTTCGGGAGGGCTGGATGTTTTCAAGTGCCTACTATCTGGCCCGCAAGTACAGCAACAACCGGTTCTACGAGCAGGCGACGGCGCAGCTGACGCGTAACGTCCCATTGGCTCGCGGCGAACTGGCGCTGAGTGCGCAACTGGAGCACAACGTATCCGGGGACGCCGTGGTATTTCGTCGAAATGATTATCTGGATCGCAGCCGCTACTGGCTCAGCGCGGCGCTGAATTTCTGATGGCGATATGCCGGTTTCCACAGGCCGGCCAGGGAGATGACAAGGCCTCTATGCAGCCCATTCATTCTGCACGACACGGAATGTGGCTTACCGCAACAATCGCTGGCGTGCGCGCGGCGATGTTGGGGGTCGTGTTGTGGACGGCGTTGTGGGTCGGTGTCGCCCAGGCCGACAAGGGCATCGGGCTGGCATTGTCTGGCGCAGGGGACACATTCCAGGCGCGCTTCGGTGACGCGCTGTC
Organism: Alcanivorax sp.; assembly: GCA_022565695.1. Taxonomy (GTDB): domain Bacteria; phylum Pseudomonadota; class Gammaproteobacteria; order Pseudomonadales; family Alcanivoracaceae; genus Isoalcanivorax. Next base: position 24,638 of record JAIUME010000008.1, read on the forward strand.
TGCACGCCTCGAAGAAAAGGGCGAACGCCCGCTATGGCGCACGCCTGAGCGCAGCGAGTTGCTGATTGCCCTGGGCGACGATGCATTTCGTCGCGCACTGTCGTTGCAACGCCCGGTGCTGGGCGTGTTTGTCAGCCGTCAGGTGGCACTGGATGCCTACGCCTCGGGTTGCGCCTGCAGCGCCTTCTTTCAGGAGGCGGACCCGGTGCGTCAGTTGCGTCTGGCGCGGATTCTTTTCCCGGCGGCGCGGCGCATTGCCCTGGTCACCAGTCCGCACTCTGCCTGGAATGCCGGGCTGCTGCTGGCACATGCCGAGAGCCAGGACCTGGTGATCGAGCATCATACGGCCGCCAACGCCGCTGAACTGGCGCGTTCGCTGCCGCGCTGGCTGGCGCAGGCTGATCTGTTGCTGGCGGTGCACGACCCGGAACTGTACAGCCCGGATACGGCGAGGCTGGTGCTGCTGACCAGCTATCGCCAGAGCAAGCCGGTCATCGGGCCGGATGAGTTCTTTGTCCAGGCCGGCAGCGTTGCCAGCAGTTATACCTCCGGCGCGGACATGGTGGATCAGGTGGCTGCTGCGGTGGTGCGTTTTCGCCAACGCGGGCGCTTGCCGCCGCCGGATTTCAGTGATCATGTTTCTGTCCGGCTCAACGAGCATGTGGCACGTACCTACGAGGTGCCATTGCAGGCTCCGGAAAGCCTGGCACGACAACTGGAGACACAGCAGTGATAGGGCGGCACTCGATCAGGCAGCAGCTGCGTTGGCTGGGCATTCTCCCGGCGGTGATTCTGTTGCTGCTGCTGTTGGGCTTGCTGACCTGGCAGCGCTTTGGCGATGCCGAGGCAGAACTGTCCGGCAAGGGGCAGTTCATGGTGCGGCAGCTGGCGATGGCCTCGGAATACGGCGTCCTCTCCGGCAATCATGAGGATCTGCGTCAGCAGGCACAGCTGGCATTGCAGGATGCCGATGTGCGTTATGTGCTGTTCGTGGATGCCGGGGGTGACACGCTCCTGTATCAGGGCGTGGCGGGCGCCATGGATGCCGATGGTGCTGACGGTGCCGACGGGTCCAGGTTGCGAGAATTGTTGCGCGAATTCCGCGCCCCGATCGTCCGGCAGCCGCTGACATTACTGTCCCCTGATGATGAGGCGATGGATCCGGACAGCCTGTCGTTGAGGTCGCGCATGCAGCGCTCGGAGGTCGTCGGTGAGGTGCGACTCGGTTTGTCGGGGGCATCGGTCGCCCGGCGCCAGCGGGAGATTCTGCTGGCCAGCCTGGGCCCGGCGCTGGCGGCGGTGTTTGCGGCCCTCTGGATTGCCGGGCGCATGGCGCGCTCCCTGTCAGAGCCGATTACGCGACTCTCGCGGCTGGTGCGGGTGATTCGCGGCGGTGGCTACCATGTGCGCGGGGCGACGCCCCTGCGTGGCGAACTGGGCGCCTTGCAGCAGGATATCAACGAGCTGGCCGCCGCACTGGAGCGTGCCCGCCGCGAGCAGGATGCGGCGATGGACGACCTGCGTGATGCCCGCCATCGCGCCGAGGCAGGCAGCCAGGCGAAAAGCGAATTCCTGGCCATGATGAGCCATGAATTGCGGACCCCGATGAATGGCGTCCTCGGCATGCTGCAACTTCTGGCGGTCACATCGCTGAGCAAGGAGCAGCAGGAGTATGCGAGTGCGGCGGTCGAATCCACCAACCATCTGCTGGAAGTGATCAACGATATTCTGGATTTCTCCCGCATAGAATCCGGGAGAATGGAGCTTGAACAGCTGTTTTTCTCCCCGGAAGACATGCTGCATAACTGCCTGGCAAATTTCCGCTCCCTGGCAGAACAGAAGCAGCTGACGCTGACCCTGGAAGGTGTCGAGGCGCTGAGTGGCCTGGAGGTGCGTTCGGACCCCACGCGGATGCGTCAGGTGTTAAGCAACCTGGTGGCCAACGCCATCAAGTTCACCGAGCAGGGCCGTGTGACCGTGCGGGTGGACTGCCAGGCTATCCCGGACAGCAGCCGTACCGAGTTGTCCCTGGCCGTGGAAGATACCGGTATCGGCATCGCCCCGGACAAGCTGCCCGGGCTGTTCAATGCGTTTTCCCAGGTGGATTCCTCCACCTCCCGGCGTTTCGGCGGTGCCGGGCTGGGCCTGGCGATTTCCCGGCGCCTGTGCAGCATGCTGGGGGGCCAGCTGACGGTGTCGAGCAAGCCCGGCAAGGGGACCTGCTTTACCGCCGTGTTCATGCTCGACAGCCGCACCGGTGCCCTGCGCGCAAAGGCGGCGCCCGCAGTACAGCCGCTGGCCCTGAGCGGTCAGGTGTTGCTGGTGGAAGACAATGACGTCAATCGCATGGTGGCCGAGCACATGCTCAGCGGTACCGGTGTGCAGGTCGTGACCGCCGAGCACGGCGACGAAGCCCTCACGCTCCTGCAAAGCCGGCATTTCGACTGTGTGCTGATGGATGTGCAGATGCCGGTGCTGGATGGCCTCGCGGCGACGCGGCGCTGGCGTCAACACGAAGCCGAGTCCGGGCTGCCACGGGTACCGATTATTGCCCTGACCGCCAATGCGCTCTCCGGTGAGCGTGAGCGTTGTCTGGCGGCGGGCATGGACGATTATCTGGCCAAGCCGTTCCAGCGCCAGGCGCTGCTCAGTCTGGTGGCACGGTATTTGGGCAAGGACCGCGCTGATCCGGGCGTGTGAGCGGCTCAGGTGTTGCCGGGTGATGTCTCGGTTGGCGTGTCAGGCAGCACTTCAGACAGGATGTCGCCATCTGCGAGACGCGTCCGCAGTTGCGTGCCGGGTACGACATCCCGGACGGAACGTAACGCCTGCCCCCCGGCAAGTAGGTCGCCGGCGAAGGTGATGCTGTAGCCCCGGGCCAGGGTGGCCAGCGGGCTGGCGGTATGCAGGCGCTGCCCCAGCTGCCCCAGGGTGCGCTGGGTATCCTGCAGCGCACGGGGAGCGGGCAACCGCAGCCGCCGCGCCAGGGAATCCAGTTGCTGCCGGTGGCGCTGTACCAGCGCCGCCGGATTCTGGGCCCGCAGCCGCTGGCCCAGTTGGTGCTGGCGCTGGTGCTGCATGGCCAGCTGGTGTTTTAACTGACGCCGCAGGCGCGCATCCAGCTCATCGAGCTGCTGGGCATACTGCTCCAGTTGCTGATTCGGGTGCCGGATACGGCGTGACAGCGCGGTGACCCGCTCGGCGGCCAGCGCGAGATGCTGGCGCATCTGCCGCACCAGCCGGCGTTGCAGGGTGCGCAGCAACTCGCCGGAGAGGCTCAGATCCGGGCCCACCAGCTCCGCAGCGGCAGATGGCGTCGGTGCCCGCAGGTCGGCAGTGAAGTCGGTCAGCCCGGTGTCGATCTCGTGGCCCACGGCGGACACCACAGGAATGGCGCTGGCCGCCACATCCCGGGCCAGTTGTTCATCGTTAAAGGCCCACAGATCCTCCAGCGAGCCGCCACCCCGGGCCAGAATCAACACATCGCAGTCCTCGCGGGCATTGGCCAGCGCCAGGGCGGCGCGCAGCTGCCCTGGCGCGTCCCGGCCCTGTACCGCGGCAGGGTAGATCAGCACCGGTATCTGCGGGCAGCGACGTTGCAGCACCTGCAGGATGTCTCGCACCGCCGCGCCGCTGGGCGAGGTGATGATGCCGATCTGGCGGGGCATGGCGGGCAGCGGGCGTTTGCGCGCCGGATCAAACAGCCCCTCGGCGCGCAGCTTCTCCTTGAGCATCTCGAACTGCTGGCGCAGGCGGCCTTCGCCGGCCTCCTCCATATGCTCGATGATCAGCTGGAAGTTGCCGCGCGGCACGTACAGGCTGATACGCGCCCGCACCAGCACCTGCAGGCCATTGCGCGGCTGGAAGCGCAGCATCTGGTTACGGTTGCGGAACATGGCCGCATTGACCTGGGCGCGGTCATCCTTGAGGCTGAAATACAGGTGGCCAGAGCCGGGGCGGGACAGATTGGACAGTTCGCCCTCCAGCCAGACCAGCGGAAAGCTGCCCTCCAGCAGCCCCTGGGCCTCCAGATTCAGCCGGCTGACGCTGTATACATGGCGTTCACCGCCGGGGATGGGTGTCGTCGGGGGAGAATTGATCATGGAGGGCATACTACTGACATTTACCCGACACGCGCCAGCGCCTATAATTGCCCGCTTAATTTTCGTTCATCACCTACGGTGCCTTTTATGCTCAGAATTGTGCAAGAAGCACTGACATTCGACGACGTTCTTCTGGTACCCGCCTACTCCGAAGTCCTGCCCAAGGATGTCTGTATCAAGACGCGTCTGACCCGTGACATCAGCCTGAACACCCCGCTGGTGTCGGCGGCCATGGACACGGTGACCGAGCATCGCCTGGCCATCGGTATGGCGCAGGAAGGCGGGATCGGTATTCTGCACAAGAGCATGGACGCGGAAGATCAGGCTCGCCACGTGCGCATGGTCAAGAAGTACGAGAGTGGCGTGGTGAAGGACCCGATTACTGTCGGCCCGGATACCACCGCGGCAGAGCTTCTGCGGATTACCCAGGCGCACAATATTTCCGGTGTCCCGGTGGTGGATGGCGACAACGTGGTCGGCATTGTCACCAGCCGGGATACGCGCTTTGTCACCGAGTACAACCAGCCGGTGTCGGCGGTGATGACAACCAAGGATCGTCTGGTGACCGTGCAGGAAGGCGCCGGCGCTGAAGAAGTGCAGGCACTGCTGCATCGCCATCGCATCGAAAAAGTGATCGTGGTGAACGAAAGCGGCGCGCTGCGTGGTCTGATCACGGTGAAAGATATCGAGAAAGCCACCAATTACCCGAATGCGTGCAAGGACTCCCAGGGGCGCTTGCGTGTGGGCGCCGCCGTGGGCACCGGTGCCGATACCGAGCACCGTGTGCGGGCACTGGTTGAAGCCGGCGTGGATGTGATCGTGGTGGACACCGCCCACGGCCATTCCCAGGGCGTACTGGACCGCGTGGCCTGGATCAAGAAAACCTTCCCGGATATTCAGGTCATCGGCGGCAATATCGCCACAGCTGACGCCGCGCGGGCGCTGGCCGAGGCGGGCGCTGATGCAGTGAAAGTCGGTATTGGTCCCGGTTCCATCTGCACCACGCGTATCGTTGCAGGTATCGGTGTGCCGCAGATCACAGCAATTTCCGAAGTGGCTGACGCACTGCTGAAATACGACATCCCGTTGATCGCAGACGGCGGTGTCCGGTTCTCCGGTGATGTGTCCAAAGCCATCGCTGCGGGCGCCAGCTGCATCATGATTGGCTCCCTGCTGGCGGGTACCGAAGAGGCACCGGGCGAGGTCGAGCTTTTCCAGGGCGGGTATTACAAGGCCTACCGCGGCATGGGTTCACTGGGCGCCATGGCCGGCAAGACCGGTTCCAGCGACCGGTATTTCCAGGACGCTGCGGCCGGCGTGGAAAAACTGGTGCCGGAAGGCATTGAAGGTCGCGTCCCGTACAAGGGCCCGATGACCAATATCGTGCATCAGCTGATTGGCGGCCTGCGTGCCTCCATGGGCTACACCGGCTGCCGCGACATCAACGAAATGCGCACCAAGCCGTATTTTGTGAAGGTCACCAGTGCCGGCATGAAAGAGTCTCACGTGCACGACGTTACCATCACCAAGGAAGCACCCAATTACCCAGTGGGGTAATCGTTTGGCACGATCACGATCAACGGCCGGCAATCTTGCCGGCCTTTGTGTTTGATACCGAATCATTCATACCGGGCGACACCAGCCCCGAGCGGACAACGCCATGAAAGATATTCACTCCCAGCGCATCCTGATTCTGGATTTCGGCTCCCAGTACACCCAGCTGATTGCTCGCCGCGTGCGAGAGATCGGTGTCTACTGTGAAATTCGTGCCTTCGATATGGACGATGCCGAAATTCGGGCGTTTGATCCCACCGGGGTGATTCTGTCCGGCGGCCCGGAAACCGTCACCATGACGGAAACACCCCGGGCCCCGCAGCGCGTGTTCGAACAGGGCGTGCCGGTGCTGGGTATCTGCTACGGCATGCAGACCATGGCATCCCAGCTGGGCGGCGCAGTGATTCACGGCGAAAAGCATGAATTCGGCTATGCCCGCGTGCAGAAAACCGGCGGTAGCCGCCTGCTGGACGGCATCACCGATCACGAAGAAGACGGCCATGATTTTCTGGATGTCTGGATGAGCCACGGCGACCGGGTCGACAGCGCCCCGGAGGGCTTCCTCGTCACCGCCAGCACCGACTCCTGCCCGGTGGCCGGCATGGCCGATGATGAGCGCGGCTTCTATGGCGTGCAGTTCCACCCGGAAGTGACCCATACACTGCAAGGTGGCCGCTTGCTGGAGCGTTTCGTGCGCGACATCTGCGGCTGCGAAAAGCTGTGGACGCCGGACAACATCATTGAAGACGCCATCGAGCAGATCCGCGAACAGGTGCGCGATGAAGAAGTGATCCTGGGCCTCTCCGGCGGCGTGGATTCCTCAGTGGTCGCGGCACTGCTGCACAAGGCGATTGGCGACCAGCTGACCTGCGTGTTCGTTGATAACGGGCTGTTGCGTCACCGCGAAGGTGATCAGGTCATGGAAATGTTTGCCGAGAACATGGGCGTCAAAGTCATTCGCGTTGATGCGGAAGACCTGTTCCTGGGCAAGCTGGCCGGCGAAGAAGACCCCGAGAAAAAGCGCAAGATTATCGGCAACACCTTCATCGATATCTTCGATGACCAGGCCTCGAAACTGACCAACGCCAACTGGCTGGCCCAGGGCACCATCTATCCTGACGTCATCGAATCCGCTGCCAGCAAGACCGGCAAGGCCCATGTGATCAAATCACACCACAATGTGGGCGGCCTGCCAGAACACATGAAGCTGAAACTGGTAGAACCCCTGCGCGAACTGTTCAAGGACGAAGTGCGCAAGATCGGCCTGGAGCTGGGCCTGCCCTACGACATGGTCTACCGCCATCCCTTCCCCGGCCCCGGCCTGGGCGTGCGCATCCTCGGTGAAGTGAAAAAGGAATACGCCGACACCCTGCGCCTGGCAGACGACATCTTCATCACCGAACTGCGCGCGGCTGGCTTGTACCACAAGACCAGCCAGGCTTTCACTGTCTTCCTGCCAGTGAAATCCGTCGGCGTCGTGGGCGATGCACGCCGCTATGAATACGTGGTAGCCCTGCGCGCCGTGGAAACCATCGACTTCATGACCGCTCGCTGGGCGCATCTGCCCTATGATTTCCTCGAAAAAGTTTCCAGCCGCATCATCAATGAAATCCCGGGGATCAGCCGGGTGACCTATGATATTTCGTCAAAGCCGCCTGCCACGATTGAGTGGGAGTGAAGAAATGCTACTGTAGTAGATGGAAGCGGTTGGGCTCTTATGGAGTGCTATGAATGACTGGGTTGATTATAAATTATTATCTTCATTCAGGGGTGGGACAAGCGGTAGACGAAGGAGTGGGTGGCAGGTTGCTTGGTGTTGAACGTTTTGAGGGTATCAACGAGAAGCTGCTTCCTAGTTATGATGAGAATGGGCATAAGGTATCGGTTACTAAATTTTTCGAAGGTTATGAAGATCATCGATGGTTAGTTAAGGGCTTGGTTTATATTTCTACAATAGAGACTTCTGTTTACTTAGAGCCTTGGAAGAGCAGCCAGAGAGAGGAGTTTTTAAGCCAAACAAAAAAATCTAACCATACGGTTATTGGGAGGCTGCATTTTGGTACATTGGTTGAAGTTGAGTTTGGCTTTATCCCGAGGGTAAGGAAACTTAACGGCGATGTTAGGAGTAATAAGCGCTACCCAGATACGGTTCATAACGGTGAGATGCATAAGCGTCGTTTGTGCATAGTGGTCAAGGCCGATAACGCTAGAGCGCAGGTGGTGCCGTTAACATCGCAGGCGCCAGAGTCCCCTGGTGATCGGTCGTTGTGCCCAATTGGTGCAGGCTCGTTGTCTGATTTGGTCAGTTATAATGATCCAACGATTCCTAGCTACGCTATTTGTCGTATGATTAAAACGGTTGCGCACAGCCGAATCTTGCCGCCTTTGTCAAAACAACGAGGCGCAACAAAACCGTTTCGTGATAATAGGTACTCCAAGAAGTTAAATTCCGCTGACCGAGCGACGTTCAAGCAGGCTTTGTCCCATGCCGTAGGTCTGGCTGATTATTATGATGTGAAAGAAAAGGTCAGCGATTATTATCGGAAGTTGGAGGCTGCAAACCATGAGAATGAAAACTTGGCAGAACAGGTGGTCCGGTTAACTGCAGAGCAAGCCAGGGTCGAGGCTGTTGCCTCGCGTTGCGAGGCCTTGCTCGAAATTATGATTGATTGGCGTAGGGGCGTTTCCGAAGATTCACTTGAGCAGGCTAGGGCCTACATTGAGACGGAACTCACTGACTATATGGCTATTCTCAGCGGGGATTGACCTGAATCTGATTGAATCATACAATGTTTGTCATCTGGTGAGAGTTCTGGGACGGCCTCCAGTCTCACGACGCTGTAAAAAGCTTAGCCGACGTGTAACAACAAAAAAACCGCTATAAGGCGGTTTTTTTGTGTCCGTGAGAAGTTGTCATTCAATTAAGTGTTTGATTTTAATGCTATTTTTCCTTCTCCGCTATGGCTGAGATTCCTCCTTCGCCTGGCCAGTCTACGCTGCTTTCTTGGGGTTGCTGGCGACGACTTGGGCGGAGTTTCACATTGCGCGGTGTTCGCTGATAGCTCGAATGAACCGCAAATGCGGGCCGAGACCTACCGATACGGTATGGCGCCCAGTCGTGAACCACCCTCAGCGTGAGCAACTTCGAAGCCCAGATAGCTATTATGTGTTGCCATGCTAAGGGGGTAACCCCGGAAGTAGCCGTATCGTCATGATGAGCAATCGGGCGGGGGGGGGGGCAGATTTTTTCAGAAAACGGTGGTTTTATGAACATGTTGTGTTCCTCATTCTTTTATCGCCGAAACCGCTGAGGGGTGTTAATATTCTCGTCAAGTTTTCAATGTTTAGATTGTGTCAATGAATCAGCGCATAGGATACGCTCGGGTATCAGCTGAAGACCCGCACCTGGACCAGCAGCGCACTGCGCTCAAGCAGGCCGGATGTGGCGTGATCTACGAAGAAGCTGCTAGCGGCAAGAATATGGCGCGGCCGGAATTCGAACAATGTCGGAAGACGCTACGAACGGGGGATGCTCTTGTTGTTTGGCGGTTAGATCGGCTTGGCCGCAGTTTGCCCGATCTTGTGCAGATAGTGGCGGATTTTGAGCGGCAAGGCGTAGGCTTTGAGAGCCTGACAGAAAACATTGAAACTGCCAGTGAGGTAGGGAAGCTCGTTTTTCGTGTGTTCGTGGCTCTGGCTGAGTTCGAGCGTAGTTTAATCCGTGAACGCACGCAGGTGGGGCTTGCAGCAGCTCGCGCCAGAGGCCGTGCCGGCGGTCGTAAGCCAAAACTGGACGAACAGCAGGTCCGTGAAATCAAGGAGCTATTGCGCGATCCTGACATTCGAGTGACAGATGTGGCCCGTCAGTATGGCGTGTCGCGAACAACCCTTTACAAGCACGTTGGCGTCATTGAGCCACGTCAATGAGGACATAGCAGGATGTTCGCAAAGCTACATGCCTCAGATTATTCTGCAGTTTCAACCACAAGAGATTGTAATCATTCATCGACTATGTACTGCTGGCCAAAGCTGGGGCAAACTACAATATACAGCTTGGCAGCATTTAGGGCGGTTCAGGTGGGGGCATGAAAATTTACAGCACGGCGCAACTGTCTGCTTTGACTCGGCTGTTCTCTGCCACCGTTTTCCGTGAAATGGCGAAGAAGGGTCGGTCTGGTTTATTTTGTCGTCTAGTCAGTCAGACCGATCTGATCAAGCATGCCGGGCCACACGCAACTGTCGGTGATGCTTTCAACTCCGCATTCGAGATTTTGAAAGTCGCAGGACGCCGTGATGAATATATTTATAGGGCGGCAATCAGTCAGAAGGTGTTGACGGGAACGCATTCGCTCCGCACGGCCTCTATGCTCAATGAGTTTCGTGTAGGCAGCAGCAAAGCGGATCTCGTGATTTTGAATGGCACCGCGACTGTATATGAAATTAAATCGGAGCGGGATTCGCTAGCTCGGCTTGCCAGCCAGGTCGAAAACTATAAGCGTGTTTTTGCCAAGGTGAATGTCATCGCGAGTGAAGGCCATATCGAAGGCATTCTGGAAAAAGTTCCGCGCGATGTGGGGGTGATGTGCCTTTCAAGACGCTACCGAATTACGACTGTGCGCGAAGCGGTAGACTGTCCAGCGCGAATCTGTCCGGCCACTGTCTTTGATTCGTTGCGTATGGGTGAAGGTGTTGCCATTTTGCAGGCGATGGGGGGCTCAGTGCCGGAGGTCCCCAATACTCAGAGATACGCGGCGTTGCGTGACCTTTTTGCTGCGCTTGACCCGGTTGCGCTACACGTAGAGATGGTTCGGACGCTTAAGCGGACACGGGATCTTGCACCGCTAGGCGGCTTTATCGATCGTTTGCCTGGGTCTTTGCAAGCTGCGGGGCTGTCAGTGTCAGTGCGCCGTTCTGATCATCCGAAACTGATCAACGCCATTGAAACTCCGCTGCATGCGGCCATGACCTGGAGCTGACTTGCGTATGTACCATCCCTATTTTCGTGGAAAACTATTCGAGCTCATCACCATCCGTGAAATGGCAAAGTTGTTCGCCGACCAAAACTTTGTACCTGTGATCGAGCCGGTGCGAGAGTCCCTCGGCGGTCTCAAGAAAACTTTGAGTGCGGTACGTGAGGCTGGTGGCCGCGCAATTGTCATCGTGAATCCTTATCACGGTGATCATCAGGACAACGGGTCGAGCATCACACGCCTTCTTCAAGAAGAATTTAGGGATGTTGACACTATATCAGCTGGCATCCTGCTTCGTAATGACATGTCTGTCGAGGAAGTGATGGCCTGCTATACGCAGCATGCTCAGCATCACCCTGCGCTAGTCCACGCGGGCTTTACCGAACCTAAGGCGCTGGCGGCAGCGCTGGGTGATGGCCTGCCCGGGCTCACCAATGTTTTTGTCGAGGATCATGCAAAGCTGCTTTATCGGAAACATTTCGAACAGAGCACGCGTATCCTCGTGCGCGACGGCTTTAAGCGGCAACGCAATGCTGATTATGTGGTAATGGAGGAGTTTTCCGATCTTCATGTTACCTTTGGCGATCTCGGGATGGCGGGTTTTGGTGATTTTCTAATGGTCGGTGACGCCTACACTGAGGGTGGAGGCCCAGCCTATGCCGTCGCGATCCACCTTACCTTCATCGATCCTGATAAGGACGATGTTATGTACATCTACCACTTCGTCTCAGACACGAAGGACACTCCGACCGATCCTGCAGGAAAATTCGCCCAAGCACTCGCGAAACTTATTGCGAAACTGGACAGCGGCACCTCCCATATTCTCGAAACCGAGGCGATCAAAGAGTTCAGGGCCCTTCATGCGAAAGGTCACTTCCCGGGTCTAGGCTACATCAAAAAACTTTCGATGAAGCATCATATCGAGACGCTTGCTGATTATCTTGGGTGATCCCTATGCCTAGACGTTTCTGTTGCCCGGAGTGCTTCGGCGACCGCGGCTTGCGCGATCAGCTTTTCCCGGCGCTTGATCCCAGCCAAGGGACGTGCGATTTCTGTGGGACCACGGATGTCCAGCTCGTTGAGCCGAGAAAGCTGGCTGACTATTTTGAGCTTCTGGTTAATGTGTACGAGCCGAGCGAGAATGGGAGGTCGCTGGTCGAATGGATGAAGGAAGACTGGCAGTTATTCAGCCATCAGCGCATGGATGCTGCCCACGCTAAGGAGTTGCTTGGTGAGATTCTCAATGATGGTGAGATCGTACGGCGCAGTTTCGCCCCGTCGGCTAGCTATATCAGCGAGGGGCTCGCGCAGTGGGACAAGCTGCGCGATGAAATGATGTATGGCAATCGTTGGTTCCTCGACGTTGCCATCGATGAGGACCGTCTCAAACAGCTGCTCGACATGCTGATAGCGCCGCCACTACCCAGGAAATGGCATCGCGCTCGCATCCGCACAGATGATGAGATTTTCCCGATTGAGGGAATGGGGGCACCTCCGAGGCGGCGCTCGTCAAATGGCCGGGCCAATCCTGCCGGAATCCCCTATCTCTATCTGGGGTCGCTTCCCGATACAGCTGTGGCTGAAACCAGACCTCATACTGGTGAAGTTGCTTGCGTTGCGGATTTCACGATTCCCGATATCAAGGCTGTTGACTTACGCAACCCGCGGAAGCTCGTTTCACCTTTGATCTTGACTGACGCCGGCGAGATTGGCCAGCTGCGCGCTGACCTGCCATTCCTGGAACGTCTAGGCGAGGAGTTGACGCGACCGGTGCAGCCGTCAGGTGCGGCGATCGACTATATTCCGAGCCAATACTTGTGTGAGTTCATTAAGAAGAAGGGTTTCGATGCTGTGGTCTATCGTAGCTCTGTCAGCGATGGTATCAATCTCGCGCTGTTCGATCCTGAGCAGGCGGTCGGTGGGAGTGTGACACTCTACAATGTAACTAAGGTGTCGGTGGACGTAAATGCTTCTTGAGAAGACAGATATTTAACGGCTGATCAGGCGAATTACAGGCTTGTGGAGGCTGTGGGGAATTTTTTGAGTGGTCGTGATAGGGTGCATTGCTATTGAGTTTTTGTCGTTGCTTTAAGAGTTGTTTTCCTTGGTTTCCTGCCTATTCGTAAATAACTACTCGCGGTCTATCATGGTATGAGGTTCTATGATTCTGGCCCCATTTTGACTGGTTTGGCTATTACTATAAATGCGACGGGCTTACTTAATTGTTTGCGTCGGATAAAAATATGGAGCACGGATGTTTTCATTGTATATTTACTGGCTTATTTAACAGTATATTGAAATATAAGTAATGATGTTTTTTCTATGTAATTGAGTGGGAGCAAAAGGTGTTTGCTTTTTGCTGATGCTGCATGCCCCCCCCCGTCAGGACCGTGACACCCGGTCCTGATATTTTCTCGCATTTTCATTGTCTGCCGTGATCCGTTTTCTTGCACCGGCGACACGTTTGATCATCTCGCCGAATCGCTCCGGTAGCAGGTGTTCTACGGAGCCAATCGGTGCCAGCCAGCGTGGTAACGTCACTTCAGCCTGGCCGTGAAGACAGGACGCGAGGACTTCGCGGGCTACTTCTTCAGGCGTGCATTTGGGGACGCCGCGGATATCGAGGCCGGCGCTGAGTTCGGTCTGTACTGCAGCGGGTAGCAGGGTGGTGATCGTCACACGGCTGTTGGCGATTTCTGCGCGTACCGCACGGGACAGACTGGCCACGCCGAATTTACTGGCAGAGTACACCGCCGCACCAGGAACGGTCATTTTCCCCGCCATAGAGCTGATGTTGACGATATGGCCGCGATTGCGCGCCAGCATGTCCGGTAGTGTCAGGTGCATGCCGGTGATCACGCCGCCCAGATTGATCTGTATCTCGCGAAGCTGCATCTCCAGAGTCTGCGTAGTGAAATCGCCGGTGCGCTGAATGCCGGCGTTGTTGACCAGCAGATCCACCGGGCCTATGGCACGCGCCGCGTCGATAAAGGCGGTGAACGAGGCCGGGTCGGCCACATCCAGTCTGATTGCAGTGGCGTTCGGGCCGATGTCGCGAGCCACCTGTTGCGCAGGGTCTTCATCGATATCGCCGATCACCACGTGTGCGCCAGCGTTGGCCAATGCGCGGGCTGTGGCCTCACCGATACCACGTCCGCCGCCGGTGACGCAGGCAACCGCGCCCTTGAGTGTCATCGTCATGTCAGACACCTCGCTGCGGCGAACGCAGGCCGAAGTAGCCGACCACTTTCCAGCTGTCGCCGCTGCGCAGGGTGGCGCGGCCGAGATAGACATCCGGAATGATCTGCACCAGTTCGTCGCGTGTGCGTGGCAGCACCAATGGGTTGTTGTGCTGCGGTGCGTCGTATTTGATCGCGCGCACGTCCTGACAGGGCGCCAGCGGCGAGGGCTCAATGCTATGGAAAAAATCAAAGCCCACCAGTTCATCATCAACATGGCGGAATCGATAGCCCGGTATGGTCAGAAAGGCAGGAATACGCGTGCTGCGGCTCAGACGATTGTAGCCGGTGCCGTCGCTATTGAACGTCTTGCCGGTCCAGCCGATGCCGCCGAATAACTGACCCAGTCGCACCAGGCGATCAAGGCCGGACAGCCAGATCGAACCATAGAGGTTCATCACGATACCCTCGCAGTCCCCCTCCGGCCCGGTGGGGGCGACACCTTCAGAGAACAGCCAGTCGAGGCGGCTCTGGGCCTGTGTTGATTGCAGCGTCTGGAACCACTCCCAGGCGGCCTGCCTGGCCTGAGCCGGGTCGGTTTTGCTGAGGCTGCGAAGGCTCTCCAGCAACAACACGTCCGGGGTGGTTGAGGTCAGCATAGGGGTATGGGTCTGGCTCATTGGGGGCTCCTTACTCGCTATCAGTGGTGGTGAACAGTGGCGGTGAATGCCATTCTTGGTACAGATCGGTACCAAGAATGGCATTCACCGAGGTTCGTCGTCAAGCGCCGGGCTGGCCAGCCCGGCAGTGAGGCGATACCCTGCATCGGAGACCACGATGAGACTTGTCATGCCCAAACCCGTCCGCCCTTTTCTGGGGGAGTCTGCCGAAAGCCGGGTGGCATCCCGCCGCCGTTTGTTGATGGACCAGGCTTTCCTCCTGTTGGCCGACGACCAGTGGCGCCAGACGTCGATTGCAGGGCTTTGCCGCGGGCTGGGTCTGAACAAGCGCTACTTTTATGAAAGCTTTGCCGACCTCGATGGGCTGGAAGATGCGGTGGTGGATGATCTGACGGCAACCCTGCTGCAATGCGGTCAGATGTCTGCCATCGAGGCGCAACAACAGGGTTTGAATACCGATGAGCTGGCACGCTACGTCCTTGGCGATTGTCTGGCCTGGTTGGTAGAAGAGCCGCGCCGTGGGCAAGTGCTGTTCGCCAAAACCCGTGACAATCCCCGCGCCCGTGATCAGCGTAACAAGGTGATCACTCAGCTGGCCCATGCATTGGCCAGTTTTGGCGTGGCGTACCATCAGCCTCGTAACGATGCCGTCACCTTGACAGAATTCCACAATCAGCTGGCCGGGCTGGCGGCCTCAATGCTGATTGGCGGCTCTATTGAAAGCGTGCTGCGGTGGCTGGACAACCAGATCTCAATGCCATTCGACAGCTTCGTTGATCATCTTGCGCGTTTCTGGGTGGTGTTGGGCAATGCTGCTGTGGATATGGCGCTGGGAAAGAAGCGCTAGCCAGAAGCCCGTGACAGGACGACCTTCGATCTCCGCACAGTTGACTGTAACAATACAGTGGATTTAGACTGTATCTATCCACTGTAACAATACAGTTTCGAGTGGAAATACGCGTTGCGAAGGAGGTAAGCATGAGCGCCCAAGCCGAACAGCTGCTTCAACGTGGCGCCAGTGTTCCCGGTGCGCTGCTACCTGCGATTTTCAATATCTTCAGGCAGTGGCGCCTGACCGGTGCCCAGCAGATGACCCTGCTGGGGCTCAGTAATGAGAAGACCCTCTACAACTGGAAGAACCAGCCGGAAAAGGCCAAGTTGACGCGGGACTCGCTGGAGCGGGCCAGCTATATCCTCGGCATCTACAAGTCCCTCCAGATCCTGCTGCCCGATCAGGCACTGGCAGACCAGTGGCTGGCTACCGGCAATGACAACCCGCTGTTCAACGGCACTGCGCCGCTGGAGCGTTTGCTGGCTGGTCAGGTGGTTGATCTGGCCGTGGTCCGGGATTTCCTTGATGCCCAGCGGAGTGGCTGGTGATTCCAGTCGAAACTCTGCCCGGCAGCGAAGTGAATGAACCTGTCTATCGGGTCATTCTGGCGCGCTATCCGCAGGTCGATCTGTTCGAGCGCGTCGCCAGTCCACAGGACTGGGAGGTGCTCTACGCTGTCGAGTCCCTGACCAATCCCAGGCTACGGGATGAAGTGGGCGATATTCGCCTGGTGCCGCCGGAGGACCGTGTGTATGGCGATGGCGCCTCCTGGATCATGGCGAGCTTCACCCATCCGCCGGTGGATGGTCGCGGTGGTCGCTTCAATCGCGATTTCGGGATTTATTATTGCGCCGCCGATGAGGCGGTCGCCATCGCCGAATCGTCCTTCCACAGGGCGCGCTTCCTGCGGGAATCCAGAATTGGCAAGGCCACCCAGGAAATGCGTGTTATCCGCGCGCAACTGGGCCCAGTCACGCTGCATGACGTCCGGCACCTGGGCGGCCAGGCCATTTACCACCCTCATAACTACGCTGAAGCCCAGCAACTCGGCTACGCGCTACGTGATGCCCGAAGCTACGGTGTTCACTACCAGAGCGTGAGAGCGGCAGGAGAGTGCTACGGCGTGATGCGGCCCCGGGCACTGTCTGACGCCATCCACTGGCGCTATTTGCGTTACCACTACGACCGGGAAGCCATCGTCGACGTGGCGTACCTGGATGGCAATGGCAAGCGGTTATGACGGTTCGGATGCCAGGAGACGCCCCCCATCAATGAGCGCCCGCTGACTGCCTGGGCCGCAAAGGCGGGCCGAGACTTGCCGGCGGAGCAGGGTCTCCAGGCGGTGTGTCAACGCGGCAGTGTCCTGCAAGCGAATTCCCATGACATCGGATAACAGTGCCAGGATTGCCGTTGTGCCGCCTCGCAAATGCCGCTCGATGCGGCCATCGGCATGGCGGCGTGTATAACGATCGTTATGCAGGATGTGCCGCACGCCACCGTCCACCCGGCTGGCGATAAGCTGGCCGACAAACGGTGACGACGGATGGCAGGCCGTAAACCAGTTGGCCATCTCGTAATCTGCCTGCCCCACCGTTGCCATCGAGAAACGGTACAGGGCGCGCCAGATACCACCCTCAAGTGCTTCGACGACATACATGTCCTGATGCAGATCCTGATGCGCACGGATCCGGAACGTCTCATGCCGTGTCAATTGCAGGCCGCGCTCATGCAGCCGTAACGGCGCCACGCCGGTCAGCGCGCCGAAGCCGATATCTACCACATAAGGTTCGTCCCCCAGCGTGACAAGCAGCAACTGATGCGTGGCGGCAGGGGTTGGTGCCTCGTCCGGTCGCCCCCAGAGGACGCGCGCCAACAGGGGGCGTACAGCAAACCCGAGCTGACGTAGCACCTGACCAAACAGCTGGGCATGCTCATGGCAGTAGCCGCCGCGTTGCTGGCGCACCAGCTTGGTTTCCAGATCGCCTGTGGACAGTGACACTGGCCTGCCCAGAAACGGGTTCAATGCCTCGAACGGAATCCGGTTGACGTGGTGCCAGTGCAGCGCAGCGAGTGTTTCGAGAGAGGCGTCCAGCGCGCCGTCGTAGCCGATACGCGCCAGGTAAGCGGAGAGGTCCACGGCAATCATGCGAAGCTCCTGTCAGTGGGTTAGCGAGCAGGTTAAATCCCTAACCATGGTTCAGGTAAAGCGCGATGGATGAAGATTGCGCCAATGGCTGCCATAGGTGCTGGTTATGACGCTTCAGCTTCGTCTTGGCTGTCCAGCCAAGGGTTTTGAGTCGTATATGAATCACAAGACGCCAATATGATTCATATACGGATCATAATATGCGTTCTGCGCCCGCTAAAATTTGTTCGCTGTGCAGGGCTTGCTGTCATGTCTACAGGGGCGCTAATGCGCAGTGACATATCCAGCCTTAAAAATTAAACCATATGGTTGAATATTGAGGGAAAACGGTTTAGCCTCTTCTGATCCAATATGAATATGGTCTGAGGAGAAATGATCATGGAACAGAAACAGGGGTTTGCCGGCGGTCGTAATATCGCCATGAAAGTGCCGGTGGCGCAGTACGCGCAAACGGTGGAATTCTATCGTGACGTGCTGGGCCTGCCGGAAATCACCGAGCATGCTCCGCATGTGGTGTTTGCGTTCGGGGCCAACCAGCTGTGGATTGATCGTACCCCGGGGGTCGGGCAGTCGGAGGTGTGGCTGGAGCTGGTCACGGACGATGCCGATGCTGCGGCGCATCTTGAGGCCCGGGGCTATGCGAAACAGGATGATCTGGAGCCTTTGCCCGACGGGTTTCAGGCGTTCTGGATCAGTAATCCCGCGGCCGTCGTGCATCTGGTCAACGGCAGCGCCGCAGCGCAAGCGGGTGTGCAATGACGACAGCCTGCGTTGCTACGACCGCACTGATGTTTCAGGGGCAGGCGGAGGAGGCCATGTCGCTCTATGTGTCGTTGTTCCCGGGGTCGGGCATCGACGCCATGGAGCGCTATGCGCCGGGTGAGGCCGGTCAAGCAGGTTCCGTGAAGTTTGCGCGCTTTCATATCGGCGATCATCGCCTGCAATGTATCGATAGCCCGGTGGCGCATGGGTTCAGTTTTACGCCGTCGGTGTCCTTGTCGGTGCAGTGTCAGGATGCGGCAGAACTGGAAAAGATATATGCCGAGCTGTCCCGTGAGGGCGAGGTGTTGATGCCGCTGCAGGCCTGGGATTTCAGTCCGCTTTATGCCTGGATCACGGATCGTTTCGGTGTGTCCTGGCAGCTGAGTTTGTGACGGGAAGGTCTGTGACGGGAAGGTCTGTGATGGAAGGAGCGGGGATGAGCGGCATTGAGTCACCGGCGCTGGACCAGGTATTCCATGCGCTGGCAGATCCGACCCGGCGCGCCATGCTGCAGCGGCTCGCGGAAGGCGAGTTGCGTATCGGTGAACTGGCGGCGCCCTATGCCATGTCCCTGGCGGCGGCCTCCAAGCATGTCCGGGTACTGGAGCAGGCCGGGCTGGTGCAGCGGCGCGTGGCAGGGCGCACGCATGTCTGTCGTATCGAGGCGCAGCCTCTGCAGCAGGCGCAGGCCTGGATACAGTACTACTCGCGGTTCTGGGCCGGGCGCCTGGATACGCTGGCGGCGTTGCTGGAGGCGGACAGTAACGGCGAACAACCGGAAGGAGGTGGATCGTGAGTGAGGCTGGCTGGGGGGAACTGATCGCCCCCGACACTGTACGCTTCGAGCGTTGGCTGCCGGGTCCGCAGGAGCGGGTCTGGTCCTGGCTGGTGGAGGCCGACAAGCGGGCGCTATGGCTGGCCGGCGGCGATCTGCCGGCATTGCCCGGCGAGGACTTCACCCTGCATTTCGATCATCAGGCGCTGTCGCCTGTGCAGCAAGCGGCGCCAGAGCAGTATCGTCACTATGCGCGCGGTATACAGACGCGACATCGGTTGCTGGAATACGATCCGCCACATCGCCTGTGCATCAGTTGGGATGAGGGCGAGGCCGGATACTCCGAGGTCACCTTTGCGCTGACAACCCATGCAGATCAGGTGCGGCTGGAGCTGACGCACCGCAAACTGGCGCCGGGCGATCGGGTCAATGTGGCCGGGGGCTGGCATGCCCATCTGCGTATCCTGGTGGCGCGCTTGCGGGGCGAGCAGCCGCCAGCGTTCTGGGCTGCCTTCGATGGCATTGAGGCGGCTTACGCAGAGCGCATGGTTGACTGAACGAATGGCTGAACGCCAGTCAGGGCGCGAGACTTGACAGAAGATGCTTCGGAGGGCGATAAGCTCTTGCATCATTCTGTTGAAAATAAAGGAAATCTCGCATGCACAATCCCGATATCGGCAAGCTGATCCTGCGTCTCACTGTGGGCGGGCTGATGCTGTTCCACGGCATTGCCAAACTCACCGGCGGCATTGCCGGTATCAAGGGCATGCTGGCCGCCAATGGCTTGCCCCAGTTTTTTGCCTACGGTGTCTTTGTCGGCGAGATCATCGCGCCGCTGATGCTGATCGTCGGGTTCTACAGCCGCATTGGTGCTGCACTGATCGTGGTCAACATGCTGTTTGCCATCGGTCTGGCACATACAGCGGAAATCTTCGCGCTCACGCCTCAAGGTGCCTGGGCGATCGAGCTGCAGTTGTTCTTCCTGCTGACAGCGTTGGCGCTGATCTTTACCGGGCCTGGCAAGTACAAATACAAGCACTGATGTTCCTGCAACCGGGTTGATTGCGGGCTTTGCCCGCATCGCCCGTACGTGCAGGTGATGAGGCGCGCAAGTGATGTGGTGCCCGGGTGATGTGGTAGGCAGTACCGGCAGGTGAATTCACGTAGCATGCGCCGTTGTTTTTCTTGCCTGGCGGGAGGGCGCTTGCATGGATGGATTGGTGCTGATCAAGCTCATTGTGATCGTGATCATTCTGGGGACATCATTATTCAGTTATATCGGCTACCGGAGTCGACGCGGCAGTTCGAAACGTGTGTTGTCGTCGGTACGGCAGTCTGCCGCGCCGTTGCGTCGGCTGTCACCGGCGGAACGCCAGGCCATCGAACCCTTCCTGCATGATCCCTTGAAACCCGATGTTGCCGTACCGCTGGATAGCGACGAGGTGTTTGCGCTTGAGGGCGAGTACGAGCGCCATGGCCTCGAGGGCAACGGCCAGTCCACCTGGCACGATACGCTCGGCGGTGTCGAGGTT
The DNA here is from genome assembly GCA_022565695.1 of Alcanivorax sp. Lineage (GTDB taxonomy): Bacteria > Pseudomonadota > Gammaproteobacteria > Pseudomonadales > Alcanivoracaceae > Isoalcanivorax. The sequence continues at coordinate 45,171 of JAIUME010000008.1, forward strand.
GTCCTGCCTTTCGACGCCGGTGTCTTTCTGGATCCTGTCAGCAACCACGCGGAAGTGGTCTTCACCGACCGCTTCGCGCTCGTGGTGCGGCTCAACGATGGCTTCGAGCTGTTGGCAGGTAGGGAACGGGACGCGCGGCGGGAAACGCAGCAATCCCAGTGGGCCAGCGGTGGACGGGGTGCGTTGAAAGAGGTCTTCGTGAATGACACGGAGACGGCCGAGGCTGGTGAGCCGGATACCAGCTCGCGGGTTGATATTCTCGGGCAGCGGGACGAAACACCGGCGGAGATCGAACAGCGTCAGGGCCGCGGGGTGGGCCTGCTGTCCGGCGTCTTCTGGTTGCTGGCCTTCACCGCACTGGCCATCGCCAGCATGGATGATCTGGAGACGGGGCGTTACGTCTGGCTGGCGGTTGCCGGCGGGTTGGCCATCGCCGGCCTCTGGTGCTTCTGGCGCGGCTGGCAGCCTGGTCCGGCGCAGAAAGTGAATCGTGTCGCGGGCGAACTGAACATCCTGGCCCTGCAGCATGACGGCCATGACCAACAGGCTGTTACGCAACTGATGCTGGCGGACAAGATTCCCTTTACCTTGCCGCCGCACTGGCTGCCACACCTTGATCTGCGTACCGGCCAGCGTCTGGAAGCCGAGTTGCGGGTGGATGACTATTCCGCCGTGCGGCTGGGCCATCGCATGGCGCTGGACGATGAGATTCGCCGTTTCCCGCTGGCCTATTGGGGCAAGCACCTGACCATGGCGATTGTGGCGGGCGGCGCACTCCTGTGGGTGCTGGCTGTGTCGCCGGGTGCCCGGGGTGATATCGCGCTGGCCATCAACTGGCTCAGCGGGAACGAAGCGCAAGCGTTTAATGACGCGGCCGCACTGAGCGCTGCCGCGCCACGTGTGGGTGCCATGGTGGCGCTGACCGGGGAGGCGCGTTGTGAGGTACAACAGGCACAAACCCAGTGGGCCAATCCTGCGATTCGCTGTGATCTGTTGCGCTGGGGCGGGGAGAACATGGCTTTGGAACATGCCGGAGTCGATGACATCACCGCGCGGCTTGCCGCCGGTAGTTTCATCCAGACCCGCCGCGACCCCTACCTGGAGATGATGGCGCGGCTGCGTGCCGCCGGGCAGGATGCGCGCCACCGCCAGGCGACCCCGCTGGTCATCACCCGTCCCGACGAGATTGTGCACTTGGTAGATGCTGCCTGTGATGATGACACAGCGCCGCGACAGCGTTCCGCGTGCAGCCGGTTGCGGGACATCGTGCTCGGCGCCATGTATCTGACTGTCGAAAAGCAGCCCGAGAACTGGCAGGCCTTGCGGATGCTGATGAGTGAGAATGAAGAAATACCGGAAGCGGTGTCCGCCGAGCACCACATTAACGACATCAAACGTCAGGCACGGACGCTGGCCAATGAGCGCGCCAGCACGCAGCTGGATGACCTGGCAAAGCAGATCAGCGCGGCACAGCGCGGGGGTGTCGTCGTGGGCGTGCGGTCGCCGCGTGAAGCCACCTTGCCCTGGGATGACCGGCAGCCGGGCTCCACCGTGCTGCTGTTGCAGCGGATGCTGACGTTGGCCGAGGATGACGGCGCGCAAGCGTTCAAGGTCAGCGGCATGGTGCATGCCCGGAGCCAGGATGACAGTGGCGCCGAGGTCGTGTGGGTGGATGCGTCGCGCACCCTGGCGCAACCCTGGCCAGCCACTGTGCGGGCCGTGTGGATAGTGCTGGCCGCTCTGCTGGTGCTGGTGCATGGTGTATTGTTTGCCGGGCGTTATCGAGCGGCGCGGCAGCGTGATGCTGCGCTGACGGCACATTACCGCCGCTGACGTCGAAGGCTCGCCCGGATGTCTGCAAAAAAGGAATGGTGAGTGGGCATGTTGAGGCGATTGCGTCACTGGGTGGAAACTCGCCGTCTGCGGGACTCGCCGTTGCGTGCCCAGTGGGAACAGGCGGTGGCAGACTGGCCGGTGGCGGCGCGCTATCAGGGCGAAGCGCGTCAGCGCCTGCGCGAAATGGCGCTGCGGCTGATACTGCGCAAATACTTTCTCTCCGGCGGCGGCCTGCAGGTAACCGATACCATGCGCCTGCGTGTGGCGACCATGGCGGCGGTGCCGGTACTGGAGCTGGGGCTCGACTGGCTGCGTGACTGGAATGCCATTGTGCTCTACGAGGGCGCCTTCATTCCCGACCATGGCTGGCAGGATGAGGCGGGCGTGGTGCACAGCGGCGGCGAGCCGCTCAGCGGTGAAGCCTGGGAGCTGGGGCCGGTGATTCTGTCCTGGGAGGATGTGCTGGCGGCCTCTGCCGAAGATGGCTACAACGTCGTCATCCATGAAATTGCTCACAAGCTCGACATGCGTAGCAGTGGTGGCGCCAATGGGGCGCCGCCGTTGCATCGGGGCATGGATGCCCGTCTCTGGTATGAGGTCATGACCGAGGCCTGGGAGGCGCTGGCAAGGGCTGAGGAGGCCGGTGAGCCGTTGCCAGTGGACGGCTATGCCTTGACCGAGGAAGCCGAATTTTTCGCGGTGCTGTCAGAGAATTTCTTCGAAGCACCGGACCGCTTGTCGCGGGCGCTGCCCCGGGTTTATCAGCAACTGGCGCTGTTTTACCGTCAAGACCCGGCGAAAATGCAGTAATTCAAACATTGCGTCCGGGTTCAGTGGGTCGCTTCGGTATCTGCTGCCGGCGCTTCATCGAACAGGCCTGCCGGCCACTGGGGAACACCTTCCATATCGGGCAAGCGGTGTGCGATGCCTTTGTGGCAGTCGATGCAGGTCGCTTCGACGTCGCCGGAAAATGCCAGGTCATGCATGTGTTGTGCGGTGGGTGACTGCTGGCTGAAATCCATATATTCCAGTTCATGGCAGTTGCGACATTCCAGTGAGTCATTACCCTTCAGCCTGCGCCATTCCCGCTCGGCCATCACCCGCCGCTTGCCCTCGAATTTTTCCGGGGTGTTGATGGTGCCGAAAATCGAACCCCAGACTTCCTTGGAGGCCTCCATCTTTCTGCCGATCTTGTTGGTCCACTCGTGGGGAACATGGCAATCGGCGCAGGTGGCGCGCACCCCGGAACGGTTGTGATAGTGCACGGTGTATTTCAGTTCGGCATACACGTTGTCCTGCATTTCATGACAACCGATGCAGAAGGATTCGGTATTGGTGTATTCCATCGCGGTGTTGAACCCGCCCCAGAATATGATCCCGGCCACGAACCCACCCAGTACCAGAAACCCCAGCGAAAAATGCAGGCTGGGATTGCGGAAGATATGCCAGTAGCGGCTCAGCCAGCGGCGCATGGGGGCTCCTTGTCAGTGATTGCCATGTCAGTAATTACCACGTAGTTGCGGCACATGGCAGGCGGTGCAGGGGTTGCGCGCCTCGGCCAGGGGTTCTCGGGGCTCCCCGTCGCGGTCCAGATAATGGGACGGCGGCATGGGGGTTGCTCCGAGGCTTTGTCTGAGACTCTCCGGCGCATCGCGGCCATGACAGGTCAGGCAACGGTTATGTTGCCGGGTCAGCTGATGGCCGGTGATGCGGTGGGGAATGGTCGGCGCGCCCGTCGGGTTACCGGCCGGTCGGCGTGCCGGGTACCGATCCTCTTCCGGTGTCAGCAGGGGCGTGCGCAGGGGCTGGTCGATATAGGCAGCGGGATCGTCGCCGATGGCGGGCGCTCCCGGCAGCAATCCGATGGTCAGCAACGCGGCTGCGAGAAGGGTGCGGCGAAGGCTGCGGATCATACGCTCCCCCTTATGGGCCGTATCTGCACCGCACATTTCTTGAAATCGGTCTGCAGCGAGATCGGGTCCGTGGCATCCAGCGTGCAGGCATTCACCAGCCGCCCGGCATCGAAGAAGGGAACAAACACCATGCCTTGTGGCGGCCGGTTACGCCCTTTGGTTTCCACCCGAGCGCGCATTTTTCCTCGCCGGGAGCGGATTTCCACTTCGCTGCCCCGGCGCAGCGACAACTGTCGCGCATCGTCGGGGTGCATGTAGCACAACGCATGGGGCACGGCGCGATGCAGTTCCGGGACCTGCTGCGTCATGGTGCCGGTGTGCCAGTGCTCCAGCACCCTGCCGGTGTTCAACCAGAACGGGTAGGTATCATCCGGGCGTTCAGGCGCCGGCTCATAGGGCAGCGCAAAAATGATGGCGCGGTTGTCCTTGTGGCCGTAAAAAGCGAATTGTGCGTCGTCTTCGGCATGGCTCTTTGCATGCGTTTTTGCATAGCCATCGAATTCGCTGTTATAGCGCCACCGGGTTTCCTGGCCGTCTACCACGGGCCAGCGCAAGCCGCCCCGTGTCTTGTGATAGACATCGAAGTCCGCCAGATCATGTGCCAGGCCGCGACCGAATCGGGCGTATTCCTCGAACAGTCCTTTCTGCAGATAAAACCCCAGCGCCTCGCTTTCCATGTTCGGGTGGTCTTTATCCAGTGGGAACTTGTCTACCTCACCATTGGCGAACAGCACCTGAAACAGGGTCTTGCCGCGCAGGGCCGGTGCCTTCGCCAGCAGTTCCTCCGGCCACACTTCATCCACCGTAAAGCGCTGGGACAGGGCAACCAGTTGCCAGAGGTCGGAGCGCGCGTCGCCAGGCGGTGTGACCAGTTGATGCCAGAATTGTGTGCGCCGTTCGGAATTGCCGAAGGCGCCTTCTTTCTCTACCCAGCTGGCGGCGGGCAGCACCAGATCTGCGGCCTGTGTCGACAAGGTGGGGTAGATATCCGAGACAATGATGAAGGTGTCATCCTTGCGCCAGCCGGGCAGGATCTCCTGGCTGACATTGGGGCCGGCCTGCATGTTGTTGGTGACCTGCGTCCAGTAGACCTTCAGCACGCCATCTTTCAATGCCCGGCTCTGGGCAACGGCGGAAAGCCCGGTCTCCGCGCGCAAGGTGCCGGCGGGCAGCTGCCAGATGTCCTCGGCAAATTGCCGGTGTGCCGGGTTGGCGAGCAATTTGTCCGCCGGCAAGCGGTGGGAAAACGTCCCCACTTCCCGCGCGGTGCCGCAGGCTGAGGGCTGCCCGGTGAGGGAGAAAGGGCTATTGCCCGGCGTGGCAATCTTGCCTGTCAGCAGGTGCAGGTTGTAGATCATGTTGTTGCACCAGACACCCCGCGTGTGCTGATTGAAGCCCATGGTCCAGAAGGACATGACCCGTGTGTCCGGGTCGGCATAGATGCGCGCCAGCGCTTCCAGCTGGCTCTCGCGCAGCCCGGATTCTCTGGCGGCATAGTCCAGTGTGTAGGTCGACAGGAACTCGCGGAAGGCATCGAAATCGATATCCTCCCCGCCACCGGGGTCATGCGCATTGGTGGCGGCAATCTGGCGCGGGTCTTCCGGGCGCAGGCCATAACCGATGTCGGCATTGCCGCGGCGAAAGCGCGCATGGCGGCGGACAAAATCGTGATCTACCTTGTCTTCTTCGATGAGGTAATGGGCGATGTAATTGAGAATGATCAGGTCGGTCTGCGGCGTGAAAATCATGGCCTGGTCGGCCATGTCGCAGGACCGGTTCTGCAGTGTCGAAAGCACGATCAGTTGCGCGCCATGCTGACGGCAGCGCTCGCTGACCCGGGTCCACAGAATCGGGTGCATCTCGGCCATGTTCGCGCCCCACAGCACGAACGCATCGGCATGCTCGATATCGTCGTAGCAGCCGGGTGGCTCATCCATGCCGAAGGTGCGCATCATGCCCATCACAGCGGACGCCATGCAGTGGCGGGCATTGGGGTCGAGGTTGTTGCTGCGAAAGCCCGCCTTCATCAGTTTGTTGGCGGCGTAACCCTCCCAGATGGTCCACTGGCCCGAGCCGAACATGGCAATGCTGTCGGGGCCATGCTCGCGCAGGGCGTCACGAAACTTGTCGGCCATGATGTCCATGGCCGTGTCCCAGCTCACGGGTGTCAGGGTGCCGCGCTTGTGGAATTTGCCGTCACGCATGCGCAACAACGGTTGGGTCAGGCGTTCCTCGCCGTAGAGAATGCCCGGCAGGGAATAGCCTTTAACGCAGGCCAGGCCGCGATTGACATCCACTTCCGGATCGCCGGTCGCCGCGACCACACGATTGTCGCGCACGCCGATCTGCATGCCGCAGCCGACACCGCAAAAGCGGCAGGGGGCCTTGTGCCAGGTAATGCCGGTGAGGTCGTCAGGGAGTGCGGCGGCCTGCACATTGGCGGGCAACGGTATGCCAGCGGCGGCGAGCGCGGCGGCCTGGAGACGAAGAAATGCGCGGCGGTCCATGGTCAATGCCCGAAGGCATGGCTGAGCCATACCGCCAGGCCATAACTGCCGATCAGCGCGATGCTGAGGGCCGGGAACAGCACGACGCACAGAAACAGAAAGGTTGCCAACTCACGGGATGCCCGACGTGGCGGATCGGCGCAGGTGTGTGGCTCGCTGTCGTCAGCCATGCTTGCCTCCTTGCCGTGCAGAAAGAATTACCACACTAGCAAAGAGGCCGACCGGTTAATCCATGGCGCGTCCAGGAACAGGCGATAACTTGATCCAGATCAAGTTATCGCCTGTTGGCGTGGCTTCAGGGTCTGCCGGCACCGCCCGCAGGACTCCCGGGGCCACCGGTGCCTGGTGCACCAGTGCCGCTGCGCCCGTCACGGCGGTTGCGCTCTTCCTCGCGCGCTTCGCGCTCCCGATCTTGCTCTCGTTGTTGCTGCTCAATCCGTTCGTCGGCCGTGGGCTCTCTGCTGCCCGGAGGTTGTCGCTGGTCATGGCCGGGATGTTGTGCATCAGGGGCGCCGGGTTGGGTGCCGGGTTGAGTGCCTGGCTGAGTTCCTGGTTGGGTTCCTGGTTGAGTACCCGGTTGGCCAGGCATCTGCGGTGGGCCGGGGCGCTGATCCTGGGGTGCTTCAGTGCCAGGTTGTGGGTTCATGCCCGGCCTGTCGCCGGGTTGCTGGGCCGCCTGGAGTGCCAGCGGTGTCAGCAGTAAAGGCATCAGGTAAATCAGTTTTGACGTTCGCATCGGAGCTCTCCCTGGTCGTGATGTATCGTCTCCCACCGTAGCGTGTTCGGGGCCGCTGCTGTCCAGTGTCAGGCCTGTGATTTAGTGGTTTTTTACCCCAGTCGATCTGATGCAGGCCGACGCGGATTTTTCCCCGGCTGTAGTGGTCCAAGGCGTGGTCAAAAGTGATCAAATTCCTGGCAAGTTGATGAACGCCGTGCGAGCACCGTGGGGCCGTTGCGGTATGCTGTCGGGATACCGGCGCTGCGCGTTGTCGGTTTGCCGACCAACCGGGTCGTGAGTCAGGCGCCAATCAGGACCAGGCGCGAACAGGAAAGGGAGCCATGCCCCGCACATTGCATTTAATCCGTCGGATACTGTCATGGCTCGTGATAACGCTGCTGACAGTCTCCCTGTTGCTGCTGGCCCTGTTGTGGCTGGTATGGCCCACGGGTTTGCGTGTCGAGGGCGTCAGCTGGGCGCGGGATACAGGTCTGCAGGTGCAGCGGCTGACCTGGACGCAAGAGGACTGTCAGTGGCTCAAGGGCAGTCAGTTGCGGTTGTCCGGGGTGCGTCCGTTGACGGCGACCCTGGCACACCTTGTGGTGACGCCCTGTGCGGCGTCGACGCCGACGACGGCAGCCACGGAAGCCTCAGAGGGCGGCCTGTCGCTGCCCCGCTTGCCTCCGCTGACCATCACTATCGACGCCCTTCATCTGGACACGCCGGCGACAGCAGACCTGCCCGGCATTCAGGTCACGGGCCGTCAGTCGGCGGGGCACTGGGCCCTGGAGGCCTCACAAGGCCGCAGTCAGGTGCAGGGCGTACTGGATGAGGCGGGGGAGTGGACGCTGGATGCCGCGCTGTTTCTGCCGGACTGGCATGCGGATCTGATTGGCCAGCTGCAGGTGCAGGGCAGTGGTGTCTTGACCGACACACATTGGGGCGGCGCATTGCTGCTGCAGGGGCGCGAACTGGGGCATGCCGCCCAGCCCCAGCGTGCTGCAGTCAGTGCCCGGTGGGAGGTCGAGCAGGGCGACTGGACGCTGCAGGCTTCGCTGGATGCGCCATTGGCGTTGACCGCTGGCTGGCATGTGCAGGCCCACGATGCACTGCGGGCGCGGGGTGACCTGACGTCGGTCACGGCGTTGGCCCTGGACCTCACTGCGGAGGGGCCCCAGGGCGAGGTGGCGGTGCAGTTGAATACGGATGCCCCGGATGCGGCGGCCGGCGCCGGTATCGTGCGTCTGCAAGGCCCGGATATGCGTGGCGAGATACCACTGACCTGGGCGGACCAGACGCTCACGCTGGCGCCGGCCAGTGTCAGTTGGGGCGATGATCTGCGCGTCAGCTGGTCCGCCCCGCTGGCGTTGCCCCTGGCGGCGCAGGGCGCCACCGAGCTGTCCGCGCAGTTGCAGTATCAGGACCTGCAGGTGAGTACGCAGGACAGCAGGGTCAGCTGGCAGGGCACGGACTGGCGTTGGGCCGGGCTACTGCGTCTGACCGGCGACTATCAGGGTTATGCCCTGCGCGCCCACTGGCAGGGCGAAGTGGACCCGGAGGGATTATCCGGCGAGCCGGTGAGGGCAACGGTATCTGGTGATGATCTGGCACTGACAATCACAGCGCCGGTGTCCGCCATGCGGGCGCCGGAGTGGGCGACGCGGGCCAGTTTTTCTGGCCATTACCTTTCAAATCAGTCTTCAGATCAGTCCTCAAATCAGTCCCCGGACCAATCTCCGGATCAATCTCCGGATCAATCTCCGGATCAGCCTGGCGCCTGGCCGTTGGCGGGCACGCTGGTGGCGTCGCAACGCAGTGGCGATTGGCGCGGGGTGCTGGCAGTGCGGTCACGATTGCCATTTTATGATCAGGGCGGCGAGATTGAGGCGAATGTGCCCTGGCGCCTTGAAGAGCAGTTTTCTATCGACCGCGGCGCGACGCTGCGGGTGGGTGAGGGTGTGATCAGTGAAGGGCTGGCGGATGCCGTGCTGATCCGGCCCCAGCACTATACCGCCAGCCGTGCGTTACGGCTGGACGCCGACGGGGTGCATGGCCCGGTGGCGGTGCGCGCCGAGGGGCTGACGGCAGCGCGTTGGGTGCTGCCAGTGGTGGACGGCACGCTGACATTGCAGGGCCTGGGTGGCGAAGCGGCTTTGTCGGTGGCGGCCTGGCAGTCGCAGTTGCAGCTGCGGGCTGATCCGGTGCCGGATGGTGGTTTTGCCGGCAAGGCCGTGCTGGATACGCCGCTGATGGCGGCCATGAGCCGGGGCCTGCCGGCGACGCTGACCCGCGGCCAGTTGAGCGCGGTGCTGGACTGGCAATGGCAGGATGCGCTGGCCGCTACTGGCTGGATGCAGGTGAATGATCTTGGGCTGGATATGGGCAGCATTACGGCCCGGGGTGGTGCCGGGCGGGTGAACCTGCAACTGCAGGATGGCGACGTGATGCTGGTCAGCGACGGGCCGTTGCATCTCGCGACACTGGACGTGGGCACAACGGTGCGCAATATTCGAGCAAAGGTTCGTACTGATCTGGATAGCTGGCAGCTTGCCGATATCCGCGCCGAGGTGCTGGGCGGCGAAGTGCTGGCCCCGGCGCTGCACTGGCCAGCCGACGAGTTCCAGACGGTGGTGATCACGCGCATTGATATGGACCGCGTTGCCGCACTGCAACCGGACCCGGCGGTGCAACTGGCAGGCCGCGTGGGCGGTTATCTGCCCGTGCAGCTGGGACGCGATACGCTGGCGGTGCAGGGTGGCCGTCTGGCGAACGAAGAGATGCTCTCGCTGATGCTGCTGCCCGGCGCCAGTGTGCGCGCCATGAGCGAGTCGAATCGCGCGGTACAGATTGCCATGGACGCATTGAGCACATTATTGATCAGCGAATTCAGTGCGCGTCTGGATATGACGGCAGATGGCTGGCTTGATGCGGCGGTCACGATTCGCGGCAATAATCCCCAGAAAAGGTTGCCGGTGGTGTTCAACTATACGCACAAGGAAAACATACTGGTGTTGTTGCGGAGCCTGCGTATCGGCGAAGACATACAACGCCAGTTCATGGATCAGCAGCCCATGCCGGGCTGGTAACGAGTGGAGCGTGGATGATGAGGCGACAAGGTACAGGGGGCGCTCGCAGGGCGCCGGTGTGGCTGACGCTTGGGTTTTTATCGGTGCTATCGGTGCTCGCCGCGGGGTGCACCCCGCGGATCGCGCTGGAGGCTCCCAAGGAACCCATTACCATTAATCTGAACGTCAAGATTGATCACGAAATCCGCCTGCGTGTGGAGCGTGATCTTGATCAGCTGTTCAGTGACGACAGCGACTTGTTCTAGGAGTGATCAGCATGAAACGATTTTCTGGCATGATCGCCGTGGCTCTGCTGATGTTGTCCGCAGGGGCGCTGGCGCTGGATCTGGACGGCGCCAAAAGTCAGGGGCTGGTCGGCGAACAACCCAACGGTTATCTGGGGGTGGTCAAGGCAACGCCGGAGGCGGTGGAACTGGCGCAGGACATCAATACGCGCCGGCGTCAGGCCTACGAGCGCATCGCCCGGGAGAACGGCATTACCATCGAACAGGTGGCTACCCTGGCAGGGCAGCGGGCCATCAGCCGAGCCGAGCCGGGCACCTATGTCCGGACACCTGAAGGGCAGTGGGTAGAGCGATGATGCACGAACCATTGCTGCCCCATGGTGCTGCGCCGGGGCCTGATGAGCGCAATCTTGCCACCGGCTGCCATCTGCTCGCGTTTGCCGGAATGCTGTTTCCGTTTGGCAGCATTCTGGGGCCGCTGGTGCTCTGGTTGGTGAAACGCAACAGCAGCCATTATGTTGATCAGCAAGGGCGTGAAGCGGTGAATTTCAATATCACCATGACACTGGCGTTGCTGATATCAGCGGCGCTGACCACGGTGCTGATCGGCTTCGTGCTGATGCCATTAGTGTTGGTGTTCTGGGTGGCGATGGCCATCGTGGCAGCAGTCCAGAGCAGTGGCGGCAAAGCCTACCGTTATCCGCTGACATTGCGGCTGGTGCAGTAGCTGCTTTTTCTCAGTGCGGCCGGGGCAATGGACAGGGGGGGCAATGACGACACGCACACGGCTTACCATCAAGGCCCTGTTGCTGCTGCTTGTGCTGAGCATTGTGGTGCTGGTGGTCCTGGCCAGCTGGCGACCCTCGCTGACGCGATGGCAGGCATTTCTGTTGCCTGCTCCGGCGCCGGCAACGCCATTGCAGATCACCTGGCTGGGCACCGCCACGGTGCTGGTGAGTGATGGCGACAATGCCATCATGACCGATGGCTTTTTTTCCCGGCAGTCGCTGTTGCAGTTGGCCACCGGCGACATCGAACCTGATCTGGCGCGCATCGAAGCCGGCCTTGCGCGTGTCGGTCTCGATCGTCCCGGTGCGCTGGACGCAGTGGTGGTATTGCACTCCCACTACGACCACGCCATGGATGCCCCGGAGGTGGCACGGCGCACCGGGGCACGGGTGATCGGTTCGGAAAGCACGGCCAACGTGTCACGTGGCTGGGATCTGCCAGAGGTGCAGATTCATGTGCCGGAAGCCGGGGAAGTCATGCAGTTCGGCCGGTTCGAGCTGGAACTTGTACCCTCCGCCCACGTGCCCATGTTGCCGTTTATCGCGCGATTGACCGGGCATGGAGAAACCATCGACGCGCCACTGCGGCCCCCGGCACCCGTGTCGGCCTGGAAAGAAGGGCAGAGTTACGCGCTGGTAGTACGCCATCCCCAGGGGCGCCTGCTGATTCAGGGCAGTGCCGGTTTTGCGGGTGGAGAACTGGCTGGCCATGAGGTGGATGTGGCGTTGCTGTCCACCGGTTCCCTGGGCCGGCAATCATCGCGTTACATCAGCCGCTACTTCGAGGAAACGGTGCTCACCACCGGTGCGCATACCGTCATTCCCATGCACTGGGACCATTTCTTTTCGATGCTGGATCGCAATACCCATCCGCTGGGCCCGCTGCTGGATGATTTTCACGGCGCCATGGACGGGCTGCGCCAGCAGAGCGAACAGCATGAGAGAGATTTTCGCATGCTGGAACCCCTGGCCACCTTCGGTCTTGAAGACGGGCGGCTGACCGGGGACTGAGTTGTCGGGAGCTGCCAGTTACCCTGTGCATTGCTCGGGGTGTCAAGCAGGCTCTGAAGATTACCAGGTGCTGCGTCCACGGCGCGCCAGGTACTGGTTGCGCTCTGAAATCTGACTGTTGAGGGTCCACAGGTCGTAGAGGTAACCCAGACCCAGCAGGCCGAAGGTCAGCAGATAGAGTACGCCAGTGATCCATTTGCCCATATACATGCGATGGATGCCGAAAAAGCCGAGGAACGTCAGCAGCACCCAGGTCAGGCTGTAATGAATCTGTCCGGTGCGAAAGCGTCGGTCGGCCTGTCGGTCCATCGCCGGGATCAGGAACAGATCGATAATCCAGCCGACAAAAAACAGCCCCAGGGTGAAGAACCAGATGGTCCCGGTGATCGGCTTGCCGTAATAGAACCGGTGCGCACCAAAGAACCCGAAGATCCACAGCAGGTAGCCGATCGCCTTGCTGTGTGTGTCATTGTTCATGGTCATGCCGGTCATACGGTTTTGTCTCTCGTCAGTGTCAAAATAAATGTCAGATCAGGGGGTAACACGAATGGCCTGGCTGACCCGCAGTGCCTTGGCGACGGCCTTGTCGATGGACTCATCCAGCGCCAGCCCCACGCCCAGCCTCCGCTCGCCGCGCACCTCGGGTTTGCCGAACAGGCGCAAGTCTGTGTCTGCCTCAGACAACGCTTCGGACAGATTGCCATAGGTCATGCGGTCCGAGTCAGCCGCCACCAGTAGCACCGCGGAGGCGCTGGGGCCGTATTGGCGAATCACGGGGATGGGCAGGCCAAGGATCGCCCGGGCATGCAACTCGAATTCAGACAGGTTCTGGGAAATCAGCGTGACCATACCGGTATCGTGGGGCCGTGGGGAGACCTCACTGAAGTAGACCTGGTCACCTTTTACAAATAATTCCACACCGAACAGCCCGCGCCCGCCGAGGGCCTCGGTGACGGCGGCGGCGATCCGCTGTGCCTCGGTCGTTGCCGGGTCGGACATGGCCTGGGGTTGCCAGGATTCGCGGTAGTCGCCTTTCTCCTGGCGGTGGCCGATGGGGGCGCAGAAAGCCGTGCCATCCTTGTGGCGCACGGTCAGCAGCGTGATCTCGTAATCAAAATCCACAAAGCCTTCGACGATGACGCGGCCTTTGCCTGCGCGACCGCCGGATTGTGCGTAGTCCCAGGCGGCCTGGATGTCGGCGTCGGTCTTTACGGTGCTCTGGCCTTTGCCGGAGGACGACATCACCGGCTTCACCACGCAGGGCAGACCGATCTCGGCGATGGCTGCCCGGTATTCGGCCTCTGATTCGGCAAAGCGATACGGCGAGGTGGCGAGCCCCAGCTCTTCGGCTGCGAGGCGGCGAATCCCTTCACGATTCATGGTCAGCTGCGCAGCGCGCGCGGTGGGCACCACGGTGAAGCCTTCCTGCTCCAGCGCCACCAGGGTGTCCGTGGCAATGGCTTCGATCTCCGGCACGATCAGGTGTGGCTGTTCCTGCTCCACAACACGACGCAGGGCATCACCGTCCAGCATGGAGATGACATGGCTGCGATGGGCCACCTGCATGGCCGGGGCATTGGCGTAGCGGTCCACGGCAATCACTTCACAGCCGAAGCGCTGCAGTGCAATGACCACTTCCTTGCCGAGTTCGCCGCTGCCCAACATCATGACGCGGGTGGCGGTAGGGGAAAGTGGTGTGCCGAGGATAGCGGTTGTCATGATCGGGTCTCTATGTGGTCTGTGGTCTACATGATCAGTGTCGGGAGTTTACCTGTCCGGTGCGGGCTGTGTCGCCAGCCAGTATCAGCAGGCCTGTGGCGGAGCAGGGTTCGGGTTAGAATGGCGCCATTGAGCACAGGAGCCGGTCTTGCATACTGATAATGAATTGCTGCCTGCCGACGCACGCAGACAGGACGACGAGCGCTGGATGGCGCAGGCATTGGCGCTGGCGGCTGAGGCGGCGGAGCAGGGCGAGGTGCCTGTGGGAGCGCTGGTGGTGCTGGATGGCGAGGTGATTGGCCGTGGCTGGAACCAGCCCATCAGCAGTCATGACCCCACTGCCCATGCCGAAATCGTGGCGCTGCGTGATGCCGCGCAGGCGCTGGGCAATTATCGCCTCTCCGGCGCGACGCTGTACGTCACCATCGAGCCCTGCACCATGTGTTTCGGGGCAATGATGCACGCGCGCATTGCGCGGCTGGTCTATGGTGCAACAGAGCCGCGGGCGGGCACCTGCGTCAGTCAGCTTCGCCTGCCGGAGCAGACCTTCTACAACCACCGTCTCGAGGTGGCCGGCGGCGTGCTTGCAGAACGCAGCGCGACGCTGCTGCGGGCCTTTTTTGCGCGTAAACGTCGGTGATGGGTCGGTGCTGGGACTGATCCGGATCAGTCCACCATGGCCAGCATGGTACGGGTGTGGCGCTCGGAGGTGCCTGCCCAGACCAGGGTGTCATAGTAGCCCTTGATGGCGCGCACGTAGATCACGGCCTGGCCGCCGCCGCTGGCATAGCCGTGGCGTGCCTGCTCGTAATAACGGGCCTGGCGCAGCAGCGGCATGTGCCGTTCCACATCCGCCCAGGAGTCCGGGTTGCCGCCCTTGCGCTGTGTCAGGACGCGGGCATCTTCCATATGGCCAAAGCCGGCGTTGTAGGCTGCCAGGGCAAACCAGGTGCGGTCGGGCTCTGCGATACGCTCCGGGATGCGGTCATAAATCTTGCGCAGGTAGGCGGCGCCAGCATGAATGCTCTCGTAGGGATCGGTACGGTCTGCTACGCCCATTTCAGCGGCTGTGCGAAGGGTCAGCATCATCAGACCCCGCACACCCGTGGGTGAGACGGCGTTCGGGTCCCACATGGATTCCTGATAACCCAGGGCGGCCAGCAGGCGCCAGTCAAAGCCAGTGGCGTCTCCGGCATCCATGAAGGCCTGGGTGTACTGCGGCAGGCGATCATCCAGATGGCGGATGAAAGAGCGTGCGGCGTACAGGTTGAAGTGTTCTTCGTGGCTGTAGAAGCGTTCTTCAAGACGCGCCACGGTGCCATTGGCCTTGGCCCGGGTCAGGTAGCGCTGGGCGCTGTGGCGCAGGCTGCCGTCGGCGTCGCGGCGGAACGCCCAGCCGAGCTTCGCCTGGCCGATGTCGAAACCGGCGATCAGCTCCGGGAACAGTGCCCGGTGGATGGCATAGGCGTTGGAGTCCACCAGGGTGTAGTCAAAATGTCCTTCATCCACCAGCGTCAGCAGACGCTCGGCGCTGGCGCCTTCCAGCGCCACGATATCCATGTCCGGCACCTCTTCCGCCAACAGCGCCAGCCGTTCCGCGTGGCTGCTGCCGGCAAGTACGACGATGCTCTTGCCGCTGAGATCATCGGCGCTGTTTGGGCGCGGGGTGCCGAGGCGGTAGATGACCTTCTCGTCCACGGTCTGATAGGCGGTGGAGAAGTCGAAAGACTGGGAACGTGCCGGGGTGATGGACAGCCCGGCGGCGGCCAGATCGGCCTTGCCGCTGCGGACCAGCGCAAACAGCTCGTCCAGGGTGCCAGCTTCTATGATGCGCAGATCAACACCCAGCTCGTTGGCGAAGCCGGCAGCCAGTTCGAAGTCCAGGCCTGTTTCGCCGTACTGGTCAACATAATAGGTGGTCGGCGCTGCCCGGGTGACAACGACGAGTTCCCCGCGGGCCAGCACCCGCTCCAGCGGCCCGGCGGCGGGCTGCATGGCGGTGGTGATGGCCACGACACCCATCAGGGCTGCCGGGATCAACAGGTACTTCAACTGGCGTATCAGTGCGCTCATATCCATTCGTCCGTTGCTCTGTCATCGTTCTGGTGACAGGCCGGTACTGCCGCTTCCGACCATTTCCCCCGAGGGGGATGCGCGAGATCACACTGCCTTATGTGATCTGTATCACGACTTGGGCGCGGACTCTAGCATCGGTATAGCCATTTTGCCCGACTGTTTGTCGGACAATTGTGAGCGCGGGTAACCGGGCGGGCATTTTCAGGCGCATGGCGGGGATCACCCCTCGGAAGACCGGCTGAGAGAGTATGAGGGGCCTGCCCCCCATGCCTGAGAGGCTTCACGCAGTGGTCATACAGGCGAGCATTGCGACTGAGAGCGGCTGCCTTTGGCTGGCAAATCCCGTATCATGTGCGCCTTCCCAGATTCCTCCCGGAAACGGCTGAATATAAGGCGTCACATGCTGATACTTCCCGGCTCTCCTGCGTTGTCTGCATTTCGTCAGGAAAAACTGCTGCAATCCCTCCCTGGTGTGACCGCACTGGGTGCGCGATTTGTCCATTTTGTGGAAACCGCTTCGGCCAATGCGGGCGAAGCGCTGACAGCGCGTGACCGCGATGTACTGGAACGGCTGATGACCTACGGCTCATCCGCACCGGCGAATCTGCCCGAGGGTCGGCTGTTTCTGGTGGTGCCCCGGCCCGGCACCATATCGCCCTGGTCGTCCAAAGCCACCGACATTTGCCGCAACGCGGGCCTGAAAGGCATTCGTCGGGTGGAGCGGGGTATCGAGTACCGGGTGGTCTGCGATGACACACCGGAGACCCTCGCGGCAGTCCGCGCAGCGCTGCATGACCGCATGACAGAAGTGGTGCTGGATGATCTGGACTCGGCCGAGCAGTTGTTCGCCCACCAGTCGCCACGCCCGCTTGCCCGGGTCGATCTGCTGGCGGGCGGCCGTGAGGCCCTGGAACACGCCAACAGCGCACTGGGCCTGGCGCTGGCCGATGACGAGATAGATTATCTGGTGGCGCAATTCCAGCGTCTGGGTCGTAATCCCAGTGATGCCGAACTGATGATGTTCGCGCAGGCCAATTCCGAACATTGCCGGCACAAGATCTTCAACGCCGACTGGACCATCGATGGCGAATCCCAGCCACTGAGCCTGTTCGGCATGATCCGTAACACCTTCAAGACCCACCCCGGCCGCGTCCTGTCTGCCTACAAGGACAACGCATCGGTCATGCAGGGCTTTGATGCTGCTCGCTTCTACCCGGACCCGGACACTGCCGAGTACGGTTCGGTGGCCGAGCCGGTGCATATCCTGATGAAGGTGGAAACCCACAACCATCCCACCGCCATTGCCCCGCGCCCTGGCGCCGCTACCGGTGCCGGTGGTGAAATTCGTGATGAAGGCGCCACCGGACGCGGCGGCAAGCCGAAAGCCGGTTTGGCCGGGTTCTCGGTATCAAATCTGAATATCCCCGGCTTCGTGCAACCCTGGGAAGCCGAGTACGGCAAGCCGGAACGGATTGCGTCGGCTCTGGACATCATGATCGAAGGCCCGATTGGTGCAGCGGCCTTTAACAACGAATTCGGTCGCCCGAACCTGTGCGGCTACTTCCGCACCCTGGAAATCGAAGCGCCAGGTGTTGGCGGTGATGAAATGCGCGGCTACCACAAGCCGATCATGATCGCCGGCGGCCTGGGTAGCGTGCGTGACGGGCATGTTGAGAAAGAGCCCATTCCCCCCGGCGCAAAAATTATCGTGCTGGGTGGCCCGGCCCTGCTGATTGGTCTCGGCGGTGGTGCGGCGTCCTCCATGGCCTCCGGCGAAAGCGCCGAGGATCTGGATTTCGCCTCGGTGCAGCGAGACAACCCGGAAATGGAGCGCCGCTGTCAGGAAGTGATCGACCGGTGCTGGGCGCTCAATGAGCGCAATCCTGTCGTCTCGATTCACGACGTCGGCGCGGGCGGCCTGTCCAACGCGCTGCCGGAGCTGGTGCATGATGCCGCCCGCGGTGCGCGCCTGCAGCTGCGAGATATCCCCTGCGATGAGCCGGGCATGAGCCCGGTGGAAATCTGGTGCAACGAGGCTCAGGAGCGCTACGTGCTGGCGGTCATGCCCGACGACATGGCGCGCTTTGCGGCGCTGTGTGAACGCGAGCGTGCGCCCTATGCGGTACTGGGCGAAGCGACTGAAGACGAGCACCTGCAAGTCGACGACAGCCATTTCAACGAGGCCGCCGTAGACCTGCCCATGGATGTGCTGTTCGGCAAGCCACCGAAAATGCTGCGCGAATTTGATCGCAGTGATTTCGAGCGCCAGGCTTTTGGCGTTGAGGGGATTGAACTCAAGGATGCCATCCAGCGGGTATTGAGCTTGCCTTCGGTGGCATCGAAAAGCTTCCTGATCACCATTGGTGACCGCAGCATTACCGGTCTGGTACATCGGGACCAGATGGTCGGCCCCTGGCAAGTGCCGGTGGCCGATTGCGCGGTCACCGCCGCCGGTTTCGATCACTATGTCGGCGAAGCCATGTCCATGGGGGAGCGTACGCCCATGGCCCTGACCGATGCAGCGGCGTCTGCGCGCATGGCCGTGACCGAAGCTATCACCAACATTGCCGGTACACGCATCGACAAACTCAGCGACATCAGCCTCTCCGCCAACTGGATGGCCGCAGCAGGGCACCCTGGTGAAGACCAGAACCTGTTTGATGCCGTCGAGGCCGTCGGCATGGCATTGTGCCCGGCGCTGGGTATCAACATCCCGGTGGGTAAAGACTCCCTCTCCATGCGCACGGTGTGGCAGGACAAGGGCATCGACAAGCGGGTAACCGCCCCCATGTCGCTGGTCGTGTCAGCCTTCGCGCCCGTGATGGATATTCGCAAGACCCTGACGCCCCAGATGCGCGCCGACCAGAACACCGTGCTGCTGCTGTTGGATCTGGGTGGCGGCCAGAATCGTCTGGCGGGCTCGGCATTGGCCCAGGTGTATAACCGCATCGGTGACCAGGCGCCGGACCTGGATGATCCCCGTTTGCTGACCCGTTTCTTTGCGGCAACACAACGCCTGCTGGAAGAAGACGCGCTGCTGGCGTACCACGACCGGTCTGACGGCGGCCTCTTCACCACCGTGCTGGAAATGGCGCTGGCCGGTCGCACCGGTGTGGATCTGGTGCTGGATCATGTCGCCGGCGATGACAACGAAGCACTGGAAGCCCTGTTCGCCGAGGAAGCGGGCGCCGTGGTGCAGGTGCGCGCCGATCTGGCCGACCACGTTATTGCCGAGTACGCCGAGGCCGGCCTGGGTGAATACGTCCACCGCATTGGCGAACCGAATCTGGACGATGCGCTGCGCATTCGTCTGGGGGGCGCGATTCTGCTGGAAACACCGCGCCGTGATCTGCACCGGACCTGGGCGGAAACCAGTTACCGCATTCAGGCGCTGCGGGATAACCCTTCCTGCGCTCGCCAGGAATTCGATGCCGTCCCCACGGCCAGCGATCCCGGTATCAATGTACGTCTGACGTTCGACATGACTGACAGCCCGGCGGCGCACCTGCCGACCGGTGGAACACGCCCGCGGGTTGCTATTCTGCGCGAGCAGGGCGTCAACGGTCAGGTTGAAATGGCTGCCGCATTTGACCGTGCCGGTTTCAGTGCCGTTGATGTGCACATGAGCGATCTGCTCACCGGCCGTGTGAAGCTGGAAGACTTCCGTGGCCTGGTGGCCTGTGGTGGTTTCTCCTACGGCGACGTGCTGGGTGCCGGCGAGGGCTGGGCAAAAACCATTCTTTATAACGACACCTTGCGCGCTGCCTTCAATCGTTTCTTCTTCCGCGAAGATACGTTTGCACTGGGCATCTGCAACGGCTGCCAGATGCTGTCGGCATTGAAAGAACTGATCCCCGGCACCGAGCACTGGCCGCGCTTTGTGCGCAACCAGAGCGAGCAGTTCGAAGCCCGCACCTCGCTGGTCGAGATCACGCCGTCACCGTCGATTTTCTTCAAGGACATGGCTGGCACGCGCATTCCGATTGCCGTTGCCCATGGCGAAGGGCAGGCAGAAATCAGTGATGACAGCCTGGCGCGCTGCATCGAACAGCACCTGCTGGCGGTGCGGTTCGTGGACGGACTGGGGAACCCCGCTGAGCAGTATCCTGCCAATCCCAATGGTTCGCCCCGTGGCGTGACCGGTTTCACCAATACAGACGGGCGCGTCACCATCATGATGCCGCATCCCGAGCGCGTGTTCCGCGTGGTGCAGAACAGCTACTGCCCGGATGACTGGCGTGACTTCGAAGATGGCCCCTGGATGCGCATGTTCCAGAATGCGCGCAAGTGGGTGGGCTGAGGATTGGATGTGACAGATAACACAATTGATAGCACAACAGAAAAGACCTACGGGCCGTTCGAATTGCTGGCGGCCCACCAGTCCGAAGTGCCGGAGGACTTTGTTGCCCGCCGGCGCATCGCTGCTGCCATGCAGCAGTTGTCGGAACGTCTGATTCGAGCCGAGGCAGACACAGGCTCGCTGGATAGCTGGGCAACCACACTGGAACAACTGGTGGCAGACGTGGGCACCCCGGAGCGTCGTGATACCCGCGCCGCCAACCGGCGCATGTTCAGTGGCAAGGCCACAGCCCGTGACATCTTCGACATGATGGATTTCGATCCGGTGGGCGGCCTGTCCAATCCCATCGCGCCGCAGCTGCGCTGGCTCAACGAAAGCCAGGACGGCGTCGAGGGTGAGGTCTACCTGGGCCAGCATTACCAGGGCCCGCCGGGCCGGGTGCACGGCGGCGTCATCGCCTGGATTCTGGATGCGGTCCTGTCCCGGGCCATGCATGCGGCGTTCAAGCTCGGTGTGACCGGGACGCTGAACGTGCGCTACATGGCGGGCACGCCCATCGACAGTACAGTGCGCTGCACGGCACGCATTCGCGAAATCGACGGTCGCAAGATGTTCATCGAGGGCGCCATCTTCGACGGCGACATCCAGACTGTTTCGGCAGAAGGCGTGTTCTTTCAACCCCGGTTTGGCAAGCAGTGACGATATGGCTTATTTTATGTTGGGTTAGCCCCAAGTTTTTGCCATGAGCTGAAGGTACGGTATGGCTCATCATTGTCGTGCTCTATCGCCAGTTTCTGTTCGCCTGCATTCCATAATGCACGTCTTGCCTCCAGTCGAAGCCATAACCGGGTATCGTCTGGAAGTGGGCTGCGTATTTCACTTGCATAAGATGTATCTTCGTCAAAAACGTGGGTCGGTAATGTGCTCCAGTGTTTCGATAAGTTCTTCATGAGCCTTAGCCATTTCTGGTCATGGTATCGCCGAAGATGTGTGCAGAGTAGTAGCGACCAATAAGCCGTGTCGTGGTCATACGATTCAAACACTGCAAGCCACTCTTTTTCCGAATAATTGGCTAAGTTGGTGGAGTACCATTGGTTCAGTGTCTCCAGGGCTAGGTGGTGTGAGTCTTCGGATACTGAGATTGAGAAATTATTGTAGCTGTCAAGTTTTGGAAGGTTGAAATTCTCATCTTGGATGTCTGGGGAATAAGGGGCTCCCTCCCTAAGAAAAAAGTTTGCCAGCGATATTTTATCAGTGCTTTCTTTTCGCTCTGGCATCTTCATGCCTTTTTTCCGTATGCGAGACATGCCTCGATGAAAAGACAGTGATATGTTGTCTTGCTTGTCCTCTTCTACGAAGTCATCATAGTATTCAATAATGATACTTTCTATGCAGTGCCCGCACATAAAGCTTCCTTTTGGTGATATTTTTAGGGCGGTCCGTCCTTGGCATTGGCCGACTATTAAACAATGGCCTGTGTTTTTTTATGAGGGATTTCCGCCTTTGGCTTGATTTGACGCGATTTCTTCTAGGCGCTATTCCATCAAGTAACGGGGAATATAGAATAGACGACAGCATGATAGAAATCATCGGCATGATGTGGAAGATGGATATACCCAATCTGAGCGTCATTGCCTTTCCAGGTATGGAGATATTCCTGAAGTTTTTTCCAGGAAGGAGATTTTTTGGTATTTGATAGCCCCTCTTCTCCATGACTCATCCACCAGTTTTTTACTTCTCTGTCTCGAGTCATAAAGCAAATTATCCCTATTATAGGGTCTTTGCTTTGCCTTCCATGGTCGTAAATCCTTTTTATGTCAGAGGCGGCATTAGTTTTATCTGATTTAAGAAATCTTTTGAATTCTGCGATTATATATTCTTCTTCTCCTGGCAGGAACATGAACAGGTCATGCCATGAGCTTCGTTCCGAATCGGGAGAAACAGATATAAGTGGCTTCTCTGAATAGGCGGAGTATTGGTGGCTTAGAAAGGCATGAGCCACATGAATGGTCAAATTGGCTTCGGATATTTCATTTCCATCACCATCAGGAAGAGGCCACTCAGTATAAAGCGACTCGCATAGCGAATAGATTCCTTTCCTAAGCGTCCTGTCAATTGCTGCAATACGGTTACTCATACTACCCCCAATGCCTAAACTTCAAGATAAGCTATAGGAAGGCTTTTCATGGCGCAACCGAGCTGTGGATAACTTTTGCGTGTGCCTTTCTCAAGGTGTTTTTCGGTGTGACCTGCTGGCTCAAGAGTGTAGTTTCTATGGGCGTAATGTCCGGCGAAATCAACTGGTACTTGGTAGCTGCAGGTTGGTTCTTGTTCAAAGTTCAATGCCCATTGCCTCTGGTTCAATGTAGGCTGGAGCTTTCAAGTTCGGAAGGTATCGGATTCTCGGTAAGAACCGAATCCAATGGTGGCTGAGGGCCCGTCACGTTCAGTAGTACCAACACACGCTCTGCCAACCTCCCGTTTGGTTTTTAACCAGGAATCCGATACCCACTGAAGCCAGAATCTCGCTCCGGCGTTGAGGCGGGGTGCGCCCTGTAGGGACCTCTTTGGCCATGGATGGCCAAAGCGCGAGCGACCAGGGATGGCTTGAGCGGTCCCGGAAGGGCGCACCCCGCCTCAACGCCTCTCGCTGGAGGGTGACCCACAATCTACAGAGCCCCACACCTTGCCGATCACCTCTGCCAGCGCCGTCACTTTGTGTCATAGGGCTGTTGGTGGATTCACGCTAGGCTGTTGCCCTGGATACAGTGGAGAGCAGATTGTGGATAGCGAGATGGTGGATAGTCAGAGCACAGACCGGCAGTACGGTTTTTTTGATACCCCGGTAGGGGAGCCGCCACCGCCGACGCCGGAAAGCGAAGCGCGTCGGGAGATTGCGGCGGCGCTGCGTCAGATCACGGAGCGGCTGGTGCGCCTGGATGCGGACGAGGCAGCTTTGCGTGGCTACGCAACACGTTTCCGGGCGCTGGCGGATGAGTTGGCGGTGTTGCCGCGGAAGCGTCAGGAGCCCATTTTCCGGCGGTTGCTGGCCGGGCAGGGCAGTCGCCAGGATGTGCTGGATATCATGGATCACGAGATCATGACGGGGCTGGCAACGCCGTTGTCGCCGCCGCTGGATGTGTGGCTGGACGGGGATGTCGTGCGCGGTCGTGCCACGCTGGGGGCGTCCTGGCAGGGGCCGCCGGGGCGGGTTCACGGGGGTGTCATTGCCTTGATGATGGATATCCTGATGGCGAAAACCCAGGATCTGGTGGAGGGTATCGGCATGACCGGTACGCTGAATCTGCGTTATCAGGCGGGTACGCCGCTGAAGCAGCAGATCGACATGGAGGCGCGTATCACGCGGCTCGATGGTCGCAAGCTGGTGGCGGAAGGCCGTTTTATGGTGGATGGCCAGACTACGGTGACGGCGGAAGGCATCTGGATCTGCGCCAATGGCAGTTATGCCACGAAGCCAGCGCGGGTGTCTGGTGTGGAGAGCCCCGCAGGCGGTGTTGAGTTGTGAGAAGTGTCGAGTTGTGAGAGGTGTTGCATTGTGAGTGCCCGGATTGATGCAGAGGCGGTCTACAAGCTCTGTTTTTATGTGCCGGAGGCTGATGTCGAGGCGGTCAAGGCGGCGGTGTTTGCGGCGGGGGCCGGGCGTATCGGTGATTATGACTGTTGTGCTTTTCAGTTGCGGGGGGAGGGGCAGTTCCGCCCTCTGGAGGGGAGTCAGCCGCATATCGGCGCGCAGGACCGGCTTGAGCGTGTGGCGGAGTATCGGGTGGAAATGATCTGTATTGGTGAGCGGCTGCCGGCGGCGCTTGCTGCGCTGCGGCAGGCTCATCCCTATGAAGAACCGGCCATTGATGTATGGCCCTTGCTTGATGTGGGGCTTGATCAGGAACAGTTCTGAGTTAGTGCACCTGCTGCCAGAGGCGGCGTGTCAGGCCGCTGAGGATCGATGCCGGCATGGGCTCGGTGGTATCGTCCATCGCGTTGGCGGGTATCTCCATCAGCGCCATGCGCGCTCGTTCAAGGGTGTTGAGCAGCATGGTGCGTTCGTTCACATCCAGATGGGCATCTGACTCGGCCTCCAGAATCAGCTCTACCAGTGTGGCCCGGGCTTCCGCGTCCGCCTGCTGCGCAAGGGCCTCTATCACGTACTCCAGCTCATCCAGCCATCGCAGTGCCTGAAACAGGGTCATGATGTTCTCCGTCGTGCCCGAAAAAGCCGGGCGAAATCTGGCAAGGCGCCGTCCTGCAGGGTCGGCGCAGAAGCGCGCCACGAACCCCTTCCCGTGGGCGCAAACAGACCGCAAGTTATCGTGTGATGAGTGAAACGGAGCGGCCCGCAGGTGATTATTGACTCAGAGGCAGTGACATCCACAAGCGGTCGCTACAGTTTAAGAACAAAGGCGCAACGAAGCGTACAGAACAGGTAACTCCATTTACGCAGTTCGGGGTCTGAATGCGGTGGGTGCGTGGTGGATATGTCCATTCGCGGTGGATATGTTATAACATATCAATAGTGGGCCGATGATGCGGCCCAGCCCTGTCTTTCTCCGGAGTGCTCCCATGCTGCAATTGCCGGTAACGGTCCTGTCTGGCTTCCTTGGTGCCGGCAAGACCACGCTGCTCAGCCATATCCTGAATAATCGCGAGGGTCGCCGGGTCGCGGTGATCGTCAATGACATGAGCGAGATCAATATCGATGCCAGCATCGTGCAGGGCGACGTGGCGCTCAACCGCACGGAAGAGAAGCTGGTGGAGATGAGCAACGGCTGTATCTGCTGCACCTTGCGTGAAGACCTGCTGAAGGAGGTTGCGGCGCTGGCCCATGACGGGCGTTTCGACTATCTGGTGATCGAATCCACCGGGATTTCCGAGCCGCTGCCTGTGGCCGAGACCTTCACCTTTGCGGACGAGGAAGGCCGCAGCCTGGGCGATGTGGCGCGGCTGGACACCATGGTTACCGTGGTGGACGCGGTGAACTTCCTGCAGGACTTCCACGCGGCGCGTTCGCTGGCGGAAGCCGGGGAGTCCCTCGGTGAGGAGGATCAGCGCAATGTGGCGGATCTGCTGGTGGACCAGATCGAATTCTGTGATGTGCTGGTGATCAGCAAGACGGATCTGGTCAGTGAGGCGGCATTGCACGAGCTGACAGGTATACTGCGCAGCCTGAACCCGAGGGCGGAGATCGTGCCGGCCACCATGGGCCAGGTGGCGCTGGACAAGGTCCTGAATACCGGGCGCTTCAGCTTCGAGGAGGCGCAGCTGGCGCCGGGCTGGCTGCAGGAAATGCGCGGCGAGCATGTGCCGGAGACGGAAGAGTACGGCATCAGCAGTGAGACCTGGGTGGCCCGGCGTCCGTTTCATCCGCAGCGGTTTTATGATTTCCTGCATGAGGCGCTGCCCCTGCACACTCGCGAAGGGACTGGCGAGGGCGCTGGTGGAGGGAGCCGGCTGATTCGCTCCAAGGGCTATTTCTGGCTGGCCAGCCGCCCGCAGTTTGCCGGGCAGTGGAGCCAGGCGGGCGGTATTGCCCGGCACAGTCCTGCAGGCATGTTCTGGAAGGCGGTGCCGGAGGATCGCTGGCCTGATGATGCCGAGACCCGGGCGCTGATCCAGGAGAAGTGGGTGGAGCCGTTTGGTGATATGCGGCAGGAGCTGGTCTTCATCGGCCAGAATCTGGATTTCCCGCGCCTGCGCAAGGAGCTGGATGCCTGCCTGCTGGAGGATGACGAACTGCTGGCGGGACAAGCGCTCTGGCGTACGCTGCCAGACCCGTTCCCGGCCTGGTACGAAGACTGAATATGCCCTGACAGCAACGGATGAGATGAGGACTGATGAGCCGCGCACCAGTGACAGACCCAGGACAAGCCCCGTTGAGTGACAGCGCCGCGAGCGACACGGAGCGGGCTCTGGCCCATGCCGCCGAGCATTGTGAGGCCCATGGCGCGCGTTTTACGGCGGCGCGTCGCAGGGTGCTCGCGATTCTGCTGGCCCAGCAGGGGCAGCCTCTCACGGCCTATCAATTGCTCGATCTGCTGCGTGAGCAGCAGCCCGGCGCGCAGCCGCCGACGGTATATCGGGCGTTGGATTTCCTGATGCGCAATGAGCTGGTGCACCGCATCGAGTCCACCAACAGCTACCTGCCCTGCAATCATCAGCATTGTGGGCACCATCACCCGGAAGGGGAGCACTGGCCCCAGTTCCTGTTGTGTGATCGCTGTGGCGAGACCCGCGAAGTCCCGCTGGATAACGCGCTTCGGCAGGCACTGACCCGCCAGGCGCGGGATTACGGCTTTGAAGTCGGCGCCCGCCCGCTGGAGTTGCATGGCCTGTGTCCGGGGTGCCGGGCAGAACATGAGTGATGCCAGCGCGCGCAGTTGGCGCGCCGAACAGATCCCCACGCACCTGCTGACCGGCATGCTCGGTGCCGGCAAGACCACCGCCCTGCGCCATCTCATCAGCCAGCGCCCTGCCCACGAGCGTTGGGCGGTGCTGGTGAATGAGTTCGGTGATATGGGTATGGATGGTGACTGGCTGCGCGAGACCGGGGTTGCCGTGCGCGAAGTGCATGGCGGTTGCATGGGCTGCACGGCGGCGGTCACCCTGCGCGTCGAGCTGAATCGTTTACTCCGTGAAGCGCAACCCACCCGGCTGCTGATTGAGCCCACCGGGTTGGGGCACCCGGGTGAGTTGCTGGCGCTGCTGGGCGATACGCATTACCAGGGCGTGCTGGATATCGCTGGCACCCTGTGCCTGATTGATCCCCGGCGACTGCGGGAGCCGCGTTTTGCGGCCTCTCCGCTGTGGCAGCAACAGCTGGCCGCAGCGGATCGGGTGGTTGGTAGCAAGGCGGAGCTCTGGGATCAGCGGGCGCGGGACGATTTCCGTGCCCTACAGGCGCGCCACCCGGCGCTGCCTTTCACGGAGATACGGGGCGGGCGTCTGGACCTGGGGCTGTTGTTGGCGCCGTCGGCGCCGGTGCAGCCGGTTGGCCAGCATGATCATCACGACCACGACCACGACCACGACCACCACAGCCACAGCCACGATCACGATCACGATCACGATCACCACCATCATGACCATCTTGCGGGGTGGCATGCCCGGGGCTGGCAGCTGCCGCTCGACTGGGCGGTGTCAGAGGCCGCGCTACGCGCGTTCCTGATGCAGATGGGCTGGGAGCGGGTCAAAGGCGCTCTGCGAGCGCCTGAGGGCGGCAGCTGGCGTGTAGACGGGGTTGCCGGGGAGCTGTCGCTCACCCTGCAGGCACAGACGCCGGATAACCGCTTGCAGGTGATCTGTCACCACGACCACCGTCAGCAGGACTGGACGGCTCTGGAAGCTCGCCTGCGGGCGCTGGGCGCGACGCCAGTCAGGACTTGAGGCCCAGCGGGGCGATGTCCTGTACGCGAATGGGATATTCCCCGGTCTTCATGTCCTGCAGGAAGTATTTCAGGGTGCGGTTGATGGTCGGGAAAGCCAGTTGATCCCAGGGGATCTCCTCTGGCAGGAACAGCCCGACATCGGAGGACTCTTCACCGACCCCGTACTGACCATCGACGATATCGCCCAGAAAGAAGACATAGACCTGGTAGATGTGCGGCAGGTTGAAGACGGTATACATGTCCTTGATATTCACTGTGGCGCAGGCTTCTTCCCAGGTTTCCCGGGCTGCACCCTCCTGCAGTGTCTCGCCATTTTCCATATAGCCTGCCGGCAAGGTCCAGTAACCGCTACGGGGCTGGATCGAGCGCTTGCACAGCAGGATGCGGCCTTCCCATACCGGCACCGTACCGACCACGATTTTCGGGTTCTGGTAGTGGATCGTGCCGCAATCCGGGCACCAGTAGCGCGGGCGGGTGTCGCCCTCGGGGATATCAAAGCGCAGCTTGTCGCTGCCACACTGGCTGCAGAACTTCATGAAAGGTCCATGTGTTGGGGTATGCAGGAGACTAACAGACCCCGTTAACATGCTGAAAGAGCCTGTGAACGCGCTGCCTGGCCCGCGCGAGGCAAAATCAGGCACATCAGCGTGTCGGCGGCGAAACTTTTTGTCCTTGCCTGGCTCTCAGGGTCTGTTCAAACTGTCGTTTGAAATAGGGAGTACCCGGTGATCAAGACCATAGAACAACGGCTGCGCGATTATCGCCTCCGGGAACTGCCGCTGCAGCTCCCGGAAGCGGCCGTGTTGATGCCGGTGACCGACGAGGCCGAGCCGCAGCTGATCCTGACCGTGCGCTCCTCGGCGATGCCGACCCATGCCGGTGAGGTGGCGTTCCCGGGTGGCAAGCGTGATCCGGTGGACCGGGACCTGCTGGCGACTGCGTTGCGCGAATCCCGTGAAGAAGTCGGGCTCAGTCACCATGACGTGCAGGTGCTCGGACAGTTGTCGCCGCTGCCGTCCCGCTACGGCATGAAGGTCACGCCCTTTGTCGGCGTGGTCGATCCCCATGTGCATCTGCTCGCCGAGCCGGGGGAGATCGCCAGCATTTTTCGGGTGCCGCTCACGTTTTTCATGGATGCCACACCTGACATGACCAGCCCGATCGATTTCTTTGGCCGGAAGTTGTGCATCCCGAGTTATTACTACGAAGACAAACGCATCTGGGGCCTGACAGCCTTCATGATTCTTGACCTGCTCAATCATGTGTTTGACGCGGGTATTCGCTACGACATCACCGACGAGGCTGCTGACTGCGACGAGAGCCCTGTCGAAAGCCTCATTGTGACAACGGACAGGAGCAGAAAATGATTTACCGTATTGGCAGCCGCGCTCTGGAGCTCAAAGGGGAGAACTACTGGATCGCGCCCAATGCCACCGTGATCGGTTCTGTGGTGCTCGGCAACAACGCCAGCATCTGGTTCAACGCAGTGCTGCGTGCGGACAATGACACCATCACCATCGGCGACGACACCAACATCCAGGACGGTGCGGTGCTGCATGTGGATCCGGGTGTGCCGCTGACCATCGGCAAAGGCGTCACTGTCGGCCACAAGGTGATGCTGCATGGCTGCACCATTGGCGACAATTCGCTGATTGGCATCAATGCGGTGGTGTTGAACCGGGTCAAGATCGGCAATAACTGCATCATCGGCGCCAACTCACTGGTGCCGGAAGGCATGGAGATTCCGGACAACTCGCTGGTGATGGGCTCACCGGCCAAGGTCGTCAAGGAAATCGGCGACGGGCACAAGGCGATGATTACCATGGGGGGCATGCACTACGTTGCCCATGGCCAGCATTTCGCCAAAGAGCTCGAACCGGATCCGCGTTTCCATACGCAAGATGAGTGACAGCAATGAGTGACATGGTGGCATCACCCTGCGTCAGCATCTGCGCGCTGGATGGTGACGATATCTGTGTCGGCTGCTTCCGCACCGGCAGTGAAATCAGTTACTGGGGCAGGCTGCCGGCATCCCGGCAACGGGAAGTGCTGGTGCGCTGTCAGCAGCGTATGTACGGCGCACCGGCAGCGTGCGTGGTGCGAGAGAGTGGTGTTGCAGTAACGCGGGACTGATCAGTCCTGTGTGTGCAGTCAGTATCCGGGGAGGATGCCGCCCATGGCGGAGCACAGTACGGGCAAGCGTGGGCGCCGTCCCACTGTAGGGCTGGCGCTGGGCAGTGGTTCAGCGCGCGGCTGGGCGCATATCGGTGTGATTCAGGAACTTGAGGTGCTGGGCATCCGTCCGGACGTGGTGGCCGGCACCTCCATCGGCGCCTTGGTGGGCGGTGTGTATGTGGCGGGTCAGCTGGATGCCTTCGAGGAATGGGTGACCCGTCTTACCTTTCGAGACGTCATCGGCTTTCTGGATATTTCCTTTTCCGGCGGCTTCGTCAAGGGCGAGCGGCTGTTCAGTTTTTTTTCCGAGCAACACCTGAACCCGAAGATCGAGGAACTGACGCAACGCTTTGCGACGGTGGCGACGGACATGCAACTGGGCCGGGAGGTCTGGATACAGAGTGGCCCGGTGCTGGACGCAGCGCGTGCTTCCTGTGCGTTGCCTGGCCTGTTTTCGCCCGTCAAACATGACGACCGCTGGATGCTCGACGGTGGCCTGGTGAATCCGGTGCCGGTGTCCGTGTGCCGGGCCCTGGGCGCGGATCTGGTGATTGCTGTGAACCTCAACGGTCAACTTATCGGTCGACACCTGAGCCATGATGATGGTCTGGTGGATGAGATGGGAGAAGCCGTCAGCGCGGAAGAGCGTTCGATGTGGGGCAAGATGGTGGATTATTTTTCGTCAGAAGATGATGCGAACGCCACCCCGGGCTTCTTCGACGTGATCGGCGCCAGTGTCAATATCATGCAGGACCGCATTACCCGCAGCCGTATGGCGGGTGAGCCGGCAGAGCTGACCCTGATTCCCATGCTGGAGGATTTCGCCATCATGGATTTTCATCGCGCGGCCGATGCGATTGAAGAAGGGCGCAGGCTGGTACGTGCCAATGCAGAGCGCATCCAGTGGCTTATGGGGCGTGTCTGACGGCTGTCCTTGAAGGTCAGCGCACGGCGCCTCGGCGCCGGACCCGGGTTGCTTTCACCATGTTGTCTTTGACCTGCAGTATCTCGATAAGATAATCATCCACCCGCAGGGATGTGCTGCTGTCGGGGATGTCCTGCAGATATTCCAGGATCAGGCCATTGAGGGTCTTTGGGCCGTCGGTGGGCAGCTCCCAGTTCAGGGTGCGGTTGATTTCCCGCAGGTGGGCACTGCCGTCTATGACATAGCTGCCGTCTTCCTGCGGCAGGATGTCGGGGCTGCTGGCAGCAAGGTCCGTGGTGAACTCGCCGACAATCTCCTCAAGAATATCTTCCAGTGTGATCAGCCCCAGCACATCGCCATATTCATCCACGACGATGCCCATGCGTCGACGCACGTTCTGGAAGTTGATCAATTGCCGGTGCAGTGGTGTGCCTTCCGGTACGTAATAGGGCTCGGCAGAGAACTGCATCAGTTCCGCTTTCTTGACCTCCTGCTGCATCAGCAGGCGGTTGACCTTGCGCAGATGCAGGACGCCGACCATGTCATTGGGGTCACTGCGGTAGATTGGCAGCCGCGTATGCTGTGAGTTGCGCAGGATGCTGATGATGTCGGCGATGTCCGAGTCGATATCAATGCCGACCATCTCGCTGCGCGGAATCATGATGTCTTCCACCGTGACCTTTTCGAGATCCAGAATATTGAGCAGCATTTTCTGGTGACGCTTGGGGATCAGCCCGCCGGCCTCATTGACCACCGTGCGTAATTCTTCCGGACTCAGATCGTCGGCGCCATCCTCTGTGGCGCGCGCACCAAGCAGGCGCAGAATGCCATTGCTGACGCCACCTACGGCCCACAGCAGCGGCGCAAAGACAACCTGCAGCGGGCGCAGTATCAGGCTGGCAAAAAAGGCCAGGCCTTCCGGTCGGCGCGCGGCATAGGTTTTCGGTGTGACTTCCGCGAACACCAGCATGACGATGGTGAAGACAATAGGCGCGACCGCAGCGCCGGTATTGCCGAACCATGCCAGGGCGAGCAGGGCGGCGATGGTCGCAGCATAGTTGTTGACGAAATTGTTGCCGATCAGAATGACGCCCAGCAGGCGGTCCATGCGTTTGAGCAGGTGCTCCACACGCTGGGCGCCGCGATGACCATTGCGGGCCAGATGGCGCAGGCGATAGCGGTTCAGGGCCACCATGCCGGTCTCGCTGCCCGAGAAAAAGGCGGAGGCAAAAATCAGAAGCACCAGTGTGGTGATCAGGAAGGCGTCAGGAATATCACTCAAGAGAGGGGTCGACCCCGGTTATGCACGAGGGCCTATTCTCGGGAGGGGGGTTCATGGGTGTCAAGCATGAGCGTCAAGGCCGGGGCGACAGTGATCAGGACAGTGCAGGACAGGGGTCAGCGGCCGACGATGTATTCCAGCACCAGCTGCGAGCCGAAAAAGGCGATAACCAGCACGACGAAACCGGTGAGCGTCAGACGAATGGCGGTCACTGCGCGCCAGCCCAGGAAGTGCCGGCCTGCCAGTAAGGTGACAAACAGTCCCCAGGCAAACAGGGTCAGAACGGTCTTGTGTGCCACGCGCTGGGCAAAAATATCATCCAGATACACGAAGCCGGTAATGATGGCGGCGGTCAGCAATATCGCGCCGGCCCACAACAGCTCGAACAGCATGGTCTCCATCACCTGGATCGGCGGAAATACCCGCATGACGCCGCGGATATGGCCGCTTTTCAGCTGCCGATGCTGGGTCAGCAGCAGCAGGGACTGGGCAGCGGCAATGGCCAGCACCGCATAGGCGAGCACGGACAGCAGCACGTGCAGGGCCATGCCGTGGGCCATTTCATGGGGGCTGTAGCCGGAATCCACCCACAGCAGCGGCGGGATGCTGAGAGCGCTGAGGGGGAACACCAGTGCACTGACCCACTCGATGCGACGGGTCAGGCTGGTAATGGCGACCAGCGCGGCGCCGGTGCCGGTAATCATGGAGGCCATCGGGAACAGCCCCAGCCGCACCCCTTCAGGCGTTACCGTGGTCATCCAGAGGCAGACGGCGTGCATGCCCACGGCGGCCAGACCCAGCGCCAGCAACAGCGATTTGTTGCCCGGCGTATCGCTACGCAGGCGCCGCAGCACCATCAGCGATGCCGCCAGATAGAGAACGAATGCGGCCAGGCCGGTCCAGCTTGCAGGATCCATAAGTGTCTGTTTTTGGCGAAGAACCGCCGAAGTGTGTCACAAGGTTCAGCGCTTTTGAAGCGGGAGCGATTCGCAATCGAGAACAGTTCACCGTAGCGTGGTGGCTGCAGCCTGGTGATCGGGCACGGAATGCCTGCACAGGATGCGGCCGCCACGTTATACTGCGCGGCCGCGACAGTTAAGCCGGAACCGGAGACAGTGCATGTTCGAGAATCTCACAGAGCGCCTTGGCGACTCCCTGCGTGGCCTGGCAGGCCAGACGCAGCTCACTGAGGACAACATCCGCGACACCCTGCGCGAAGTGCGCAAGGCGCTGCTTGAGGCGGATGTGGCGCTGCCTGTGGTCAAGGACTTCACCGAGCAGGTGAAGGAGCTGGCGATGGGCCAGGAGGTGCTGAAGAGCCTGAATCCTGGCCAGGCGTTCGTGAAGATCGTCAACGATCAGCTGGTGCATGTGATGGGCGACGAGAACGTCGGCCTGAACCTGGCCACCAAGCCACCGGCCATCATTATGATGGCCGGTCTGCAGGGCGCGGGTAAAACCACCTCTGTGGCCAAATTGTCCCGCTACCTGAAAGAGCGGGAAAAGAAGAAGGTCATGGTGGTGTCCGCCGACGTATACCGGCCGGCGGCGATCGAGCAGCTGCGCACCCTGGCTGCAGAAGTGGGGGCGGAGTTCTTCCCGTCCACGGCAGATCAGGACCCGGTCACCATCGCCAATGACGCCCTGGCCGAGGCGCGCCGTCGCTTCGTGGATGTGCTGATTGTCGATACCGCGGGCCGTCTTGCCATCGATGACGCCATGATGGACGAGATTCGCCGCCTGCACGGGGCTATCAGCCCGGTGGAAACCCTGTTCGTGGTCGATGCCATGACCGGTCAGGATGCGGCCAACACCGCCCGCGCCTTCAACGAGGCCCTGCCGCTCACCGGTGTCATTCTGACCAAGGCTGACGGTGATTCGCGGGGTGGTGCTGCCCTGTCAGTGCGGGCCATCACCGGCAAGCCAATCAAGTTTATCGGTATCGGCGAGAAGACCGATGCCCTGGAGCTGTTCCACCCGGAGCGGATTGCCTCACGTATCCTCGGCATGGGCGATGTGTTGTCGCTGGTCGAGGAGGCCGAGCGCAACCTGGACAAGAGCAAAGCAGAGAAAATCGCCAAGAAGTTCAAGAAAGGCAAGGCGATGGACTTTGAGGACCTCAAGGACCAGTTCCAGCAGATGCGCAATATGGGCGGGATGACCTCCCTGCTGGACAAGCTGCCCGGCATGGGCGGTCTGGCCAAGATGACCGAAGATCAGGTGGCCATGAAGCAATTCAAGCACATGGAAGCCCTGATCGACTCCATGACCCCCGTTGAGCGCCGTAATCCGGACCTTATCAAGGGGTCGCGCAAGCGCCGTATAGCCGCCGGTGCGGGCCTGGAGATGCAGGATCTCAATCGCCTCATCAAGCAGCAGAAAATGATGGGCAAGATGATGAAGAAAATGAAAGGCAAGGGTGGCATGCAGAAGATGATGCGTGGCATGGGCGGCATGATGGGCGGGCAGGGCGGCCCGGGTGGCATGGGCGGTGGCGGCGGCATGGGTGGCCCCGGCGGCATGCCTCCGGGTGGTTTCCCCGGCCTGTAAGGCCTGTGGGGTGAAAAACCCCTTTCAAATGGACGGCGAGGTCGCTACAATCTGCGGCCTTTCCAGATCGGGTATGCCGTAGTGGCATGCTGGATCAGGGCCCGAACGCCCGTCGGCGCGGGGCCACGAGCAGATTGACAAGGCAGAGAAACCGTATGGTAACCATTCGTCTGGCCCGTGGTGGGTCTAAAAAGCGTCCGTTTTACCACGTTGTTGTAACGGACAGCCGCAATGCACGCGACGGCCGTTTCATCGAGCGTCTGGGCTATTTCAACCCGATCGCCCGCGGCGGTGAAACACGTCTGAAGCTGGATCAGGAGCGCGTTGCGCACTGGGTTTCCCAGGGTGCTGGCACCTCTGACCGCGTCCAGACGTTGCTCAAGGAGCACCGCAAGCAGTCAGCCTGATGCTTGCTGAAGAAGATGCGTTGATCATAGGCCGCGTTGTTGCGGCCTATGGCATTAAGGGATGGGTGAAGGTGCACTCCTTCACGGACCCCAAAGACAACATCTTCGGCTATCAGCCCTGGTATCTGCGCAGCCCCTCGGGCTGGCAGCAGGTCAAGGTGACCAGCTGGCGCATCCAGGGCAAGAGCCTGGTGGCCTGCATTGATGGTTGCACTGACCGCACCGTGGCAGAAAGCACCCTGCTGGGGCGCGATATTGCCATGCCCCGCTCGGCGCTGCCGGCGCCGCAGGCTGGTGAGTATTACTGGCGGGATCTGATCGGATTACGGGTCAGTCTTGCCGATGGTCGGGTACTCGGCGTGATACGCCAGATGCTGGAGACCGGTGCCAACGACGTGATCGTGGTGCAGGGTGACAGCGAGAGTATCGACCGCCAGGAACGTCTGATCCCCTGGCTGCCGGATCGTGTGATCGGCAAGGTGGATCTGGTCGCCGGCACCGTCGAGGTCGACTGGGATCCAGAGTTCTGAAGCGGGGTGCTGATGAAGATTGCCGTTCTGACGCTGTTTCCGGACATGCTGGCGGCCATCACGGATTACGGCATCACGCGCCGGGCGGTGGAAACCGGCTTGCTGACGGTTTCTGCGGTGAACCCCAGGGATTTTGCCCTGGATCGCCACCGCACCGTGGACGACCGCCCGTTTGGCGGTGGTCCTGGCATGTTGATGAAAGTCGAGCCGCTGCTGGCGGCCCTGGCAGAAGCCCGGGCCCAGGTCGGCGACCAGGCCAAGGTGGTGTATCTCTCACCCCAGGGCCGGCGCCTTGACCAGCAGGCAGTGGAGCGACTGGCCTATGAACCGGCCATGATATTGATCGCGGGCCGCTACGAAGGTATCGACGAGCGGTTCGTGGAAGCAGAAGTCGATGAGCAGTGGTCCATTGGTGACTATGTGCTCAGTGGTGGTGAGCTGCCCGCCATGGTGATGATAGATGCCATGGCACGTCGGTTGCCCGGTGTACTCGGGCATCAGGATTCGGCAGAGCAGGATTCGTTCAGCGGTGAGCTGACCAATCTCCTGGACTGCCCGCACTACACCCGCCCGGTGGAATTCGCCGGCGAGCGGGTGCCGGATGTACTGCTCAGTGGTCACCACGAGGCAGTGCGCCGCTGGCGTCTCAAGCAGGCTTTGGGGCGCACCTGGCAACGCCGGCCCGATTTGCTGGCGGCCCGCAAGGCATCGCCGGGACTGAGTGAGGAAGAACAAGAGCTGTTGGCGGAATTCATCCGCGAGCAGGCAACCGAATCTGGCAGCGATCACCAATGATACGCGTCCAGCAAGCTTGAGATTACAGGAGCAGGCAGTCATGAGCGGCAAGAAACCACTGGTGCAGGATATCGAACAGGCCCAGCTGAAAAGCGACGTGCCGGACTTTGGCGCGGGCGACACCGTCACCGTGCAGGTAAAAGTGAAAGAAGGCACCCGTGAGCGGCTGCAGGCTTTCCAGGGCGTCGTGATTGCCCGTCGTAACCGTGGCCTGAACTCTGCGTTCACCGTGCGTAAAGTATCCCACGGCGTTGGCGTTGAGCGTGTGTTCCAGCTGCACAGCCCGCTGATCGACAGCATCAAGGTCGAGCGTCGCGGCGACGTACGTCGTGCCAAGCTGTACTTCCTGCGCGATCGTTCAGGCAAGTCTGCGCGTATCAAGGAAAAGGTCCGCACCACCGCCAAGTAAGGCGCTGCTGCAGGACGGCTTCTGGCGCCAGCGACTGGCGCCAACAGGAAGCAACGCGAACGGCCACCCGAGGGTGGCCGTTTTGCGTGGATCGCCGTCGTGCCAGTCAGGCATTCAGGCGTTCTTCAGCCCCCGATACAGTGCCAGTAGTACGATGGCGCCCAGCGTTGCCGTGACGATGCCGGCCAGGCTGAACGTGTTGACCGGCCCCGCCAGCCCGGTAACCGACCCCAGCCAGCCCCCGACAAATGCCCCGGCAATGCCGATCAGGATGGTGATGATCATTCCGCCCGGGTCCTTGCCCGGCATGATCCATTTGGCCAGCAGGCCGGCAATCAGCCCCAGTACGATCCATGAAAGAATACCCATATTCGTTCGCTCCCTGGTTTGTCACGATTGTCTTGTCGCGATTGTCTTGTCACGATTGTCATGCGCATTCATAGCACCACGAACCGCTCAGTCTGTGAATAAGGAATACAGGTGAGACAGGCTCGCTGGCGCGCTGTGGCTGCAACTGCGATGATGCCCGCCATGACCGATCCCGTTAATCCACAGCAGGCGGCACAGCTCACGCTCATAGAGCAATGGCTGGATGCCAGCTGGATGGAAAAAGGCCTCAGCGACCACAGCCTGAGCAATTACCGCCGCGATCTGCTGCAGTTTGCTGACTGGCTGCTGGCGACCCGCGATCAGGGGCTGCTGTCCTGTG
The DNA here is from genome assembly GCA_022565695.1 of Alcanivorax sp. GTDB lineage: Bacteria > Pseudomonadota > Gammaproteobacteria > Pseudomonadales > Alcanivoracaceae > Isoalcanivorax. Next base: position 82,531 of record JAIUME010000008.1, read on the forward strand.
GCCGCGGCGATCTGTACGAGTACCTGACCCATCAGCATCAGCGCAATATCAGCCCGCGCTCTGTGGCACGGCAACTCTCGGCATTGCGGGGCTTCTACCGCTGGATGTTGCGCGAGGGCCGCATTGGTGAAGACCCGACGCTGCGCGTAGAGCGGCCGAAGCTGGGGCGGCCTTTGCCCAAAACCCTGACCGAAGCGGATGTCGATGCGCTGCTGGCGGCACCGGATGTGTCGACGCCACTGGGGTTGCGGGATCGCGCCATGCTGGAAGTCCTTTACGCTGCCGGTCTGCGCGTGTCCGAACTGGTTGGTCTGACCCTCACACAGTTGAGCCTGCGGCAGGGGCTGGTACGTATCGTCGGCAAGGGCAACAAGGAACGGCTGGTGCCGCTGGGTGAGGAAGCGCTGGCCTGGGTGGAACGTTATCTGCGCCAGGGGCGCCCGCTGCTGCTGGGCACGGCCGCCAGCGATCAGGTCTTTCCCGGGCGGGCCGGGGCCGTGATGACACGCCAGACGTTCTGGTATCGTCTGCGGCAGATGGCGCAGCAGGGCGGGGTGCACAAGCCGCTCTCGCCGCATACGCTGCGCCATGCCTTTGCGACACATCTGCTGAACCATGGCGCGGATCTGCGCGTGGTGCAGCTGCTGCTGGGGCACAGTGACCTGTCCACCACGCAGATCTACACCCATGTGGCGCAGCAACGGCTGAAGAGTCTGCATGGTATGCACCATCCCCGTGCGGGAAACCAACCGTCGGTATCGGAGTCAGAGCAATAGTGAGCGGGCAGGGATCAGGGGCGTTGACGCCCGAACTGTCAGAATGGGTTTTCGAACAATCAATGGCGGCGTCCGGCAAGGCAGATGTCGTCCTGCGGAGAAAGAAGATGAAACAGCTTTTCGGGGCACTGTGGGTCGTGGTTGTTGCGGCGCTTGCAGCGGGGTTGGCATTTGCCGGGGGGGACGAAGCAAAAGCCCTTGAAGCAAAGGCCCGTATCGAGACGAGCCTCGGCGCGTCGGGGCAGCCGGTACGTGTGACGGCCATGACGCCTTCCGAGGAGATTCCCGGTCTGATGGATGTGGTGGTGAACGGGCGGGAGCGCTTCCTGGCGTCCAGCGATGGCCGTTATCTGATTGCCGGCGACCTGTACGTCATGGCAGAGACTGGCCCGGTGAGCGTGGCGGACCAGCAGTTTGAGGGCGTGCGCCGGGAGTTGTTCAGCGAGCTTGACGAGTCGCAGTCGGTGGTCTTCAAGGCGGCAGAAGAGAAAACCCGGTTGATCGTGTTCACCGATCCGTCCTGCGGCTACTGCCGGCAGATGCACAAGGATATGCCGGCTCTGAATGCTGCCGGCATCACGGTGCAGTACATGGCCTATCCCCGGGAGGGTGCCGGGTCGGCGCCGGGGGTGCAAATGCAGCAGATATGGTGTGCCAGCGACCGTCAGAAGGCCATGGATGATGCCAAGCTGCGGGGTACGGTCCGCGAAAATGTGAAACTCGAGGATGGGGCCGCCTGTAGCGCCACCGTCGCGGAGCAGTATGCACTGGGCAGCCGTGCCGGGGTGCGTGGCACGCCCGCCGTGTTCACCCTCGAAGGGCGCCAGATGGGCGGCTACATGCCTGCTGAGCGGCTTGTGGAAGCCCTGGGTCTGGGCGGCTGAGTCCGGGCGCCGAGAGGTGGCCCCGGGCTTCTGAAAACCTGCCGGAAACCCTCTGAAAGCCGCGCCATGACTGGCGCTGGCGGATTGACGCCAGCCGGGCACCCAAGTAAGGTGTCCCGCTTTGCTGAGCCTGCATTCTTACCCTGAAAGCTACCTTTGGAAGTGAGTCGTGGAAGCTGAATTCCAGCGTATCCGGCGCCTGCCGCCTTATGTCTTCAATATCGTTGGCGAATTGAAGAAAGCGGCCCGTGCACGCGGTGAAGACATCATTGATTTCGGCATGGGGAATCCCGATCAGCCGACGCCGCCGCATATCGTCGCCAAGCTTACCGAAGCGGTGCAGCGTAGCGACACCCATCGCTATTCCCAGTCCAAGGGTATCCCGCGTCTGCGCAAGGCGATCTGTGACTGGTATCAGCGCCGTTATGACGTGACCCTGGACCCGGAAACCGAAGCCATTGTCACCATTGGTTCCAAGGAAGGGCTTTCGCATCTGGCGCTGGCCACCATGGGGCCGGGCGATACCGTGATGGTGCCCAACCCGAGCTATCCGATTCACCCTTACGGCTTTGTCATTGCCAACGCCGATATCCGCCATGTCCCCATGGTGGAAGGGATGGATTTCTTCGAGGAGCTGGAACGGGCACTGAAAGAGTCCTGGCCGAAACCGAAGATGCTGGTGCTGAATTTTCCGGGTAACCCGACAGCGCAGTGTGTCGACCTGGCGTTCTTCGAACGCGTGGTGGCTATTGCCCGAGAGCACAGCATCTGGGTGGTCCAGGATATTGCCTACGCCGATATCGTCTTTGATGGCTATCAGGCGCCGTCCATCCTTCAGGTGCCGGGCGCCCGCGATGTGGCCGTGGAGTTTTTTTCGCTGTCGAAAAGTTACAACATGCCCGGCTGGCGTGTCGGTTTCTGCTGCGGCAATGCGGAACTGGTGGGCGCGCTGGCGCGCATCAAGTCCTACATGGACTACGGCACCTTCACACCGATCCAGGTCGCCGCGATTGCCGCGCTGGAAGGCGACCAGCAGTGCGTGTCGGATATTCGCGACATGTACCAGCGCCGTCGTGATGTGCTGTGTCAGGGGCTGTGTGATCTGGGCTGGCCGGTCAACACGCCGAAGGCCACCATGTTTGTCTGGGCGAAGATTCCCGAGCACTATCGCGCCATGGGATCGCTGGAGTTCAGCAAGAAGCTGCTCCAGGAGGCGCAGGTTGCCGTATCCCCGGGGGTGGGATTCGGTGAGTACGGGGATGATCATGTGCGTTTTGCACTGATTGAAAATGAACATCGCACCCGTCAGGCGTTGCGCGGTATCCGGCGTATGTTCCGCCAGGATGGTCTGCTCAGCGAATGACAGCACCAATTTTGGTGTAAGTGATCACGGTGTAAGTGAATGACGCTACAGGTGAAGGCACATGAGTGAAGTCAGAATAGTGAAACCGGTCAAAGTGGGCATCGCGGGCCTGGGCACCGTTGGCAGTGGCACCGTCAATGTACTCAAGCGCAATGCGCAGGAAATCGCACGCCGCGTCGGGCGTCCGATTGAAATTGCGCACATCGGAGCACGTCGCGACAACCCGGCCTGCAACATCGAAGGCATCCGCGTGTCCCGGGATATCTTTGCGCTGGCCGCTGATCCGGAACTGGATATTCTGGTGGAACTGATTGGTGGTGTGGATACCGCCCGTGAGCTGGTGCTCGCTGCCATTGGTAATGGCAAGCACATCGTCACCGCCAACAAGGCGCTGATCGCCGAGCACGGTAACGAAATCTTCCGCGCTGCCCACGAGCGCGGCGTGGACGTGGCCTTCGAAGCGTCGGTGGCCGGTGGCATACCGATTCTCAAGGCGCTGGGCGAAGGCCTGGCCGCCAACCATATCAAATGGGTGGCCGGCATCATCAACGGCACCGGCAACTTCATTCTGACCGAGATGCGCGACAAGGGTCGCAGCTTCGATGACGTGCTCAAGGAAGCCCAGGCCCTCGGCTATGCTGAAGCAGACCCGACCTTTGACGTGGAAGGCATCGACGCCGCACACAAGCTGACGATTCTGGCCTCCATCGCGTTCGGTATTCCGCTTCAGTTCAGCAAGGTCTACACCGAGGGCATCAGCCGTATCACCTCCGAAGATATCAAGGCGGCGGATTATTTTGGTTACTGCATCAAGCATCTGGGCATCGCCAAGGATACCGGCAATGGTGTCGAGCTGCGTGTGCACCCGACGCTGATCCCCAAGGAGGTCCTGCTGGCTTCCGTGAACGGCGTGATGAACGCGGTGATGGTGGACGGTGATGCGGTGGGCCCGACCCTGTTCTACGGCGCCGGTGCCGGTGCAGAGCCGACGGCGTCTGCCGTGGTGGCAGACATCATCGAGCTGGGCCGCGCGCTGACCGTGGACCATGACGAGCGTGCGCCCTACCTGGGCTTTCACGCGGAGGCCATGTCCGAGGCGCCGGTATTGTCCATGGATGATGTGGAATGTTCCTTCTACATCCGCCTGCACGTCCAGGATCGCACCGGGGTGCTGGCGGACATCACGCGCATCCTCAGCGCCAAGGGCGTCAGCATCGAGGCCATGTACCAGAAGGACGTGGTGGAAGATGATGAGCGTGTCTCCATCGTGCTGATGACCCACAGCATCCGCGAGAGCGCGCTGCGGGAGGCGCTGGAAGAGATCGCTGCCCTGGAGGCCGTGGTTGACGATATAATGCGCATTCGCGTCGAAATGCTGGACGCCTGAAACGGATGTGTACGTGACGGCCCCGGCGACGGGGTCCTCAGAACTAAACAGGGGCGTCGATTGCGCCCCGGAAACCGGGAAAGACAATGCCTTTTCGTGACCGCTACACCGGCCTGATCAATCGCTACCGCGACCACCTGCCGGTCAATGATGATACGCCGGTGATCAGCCTGGGTGAGGGCAATACGCCCCTGATCCGGCTCAAGAACATCCCGCGCCTGCTCGGCAAGGACGTGGACATCTACGTCAAGTACGAGGGGCTGAACCCCACCGGGTCGTTCAAGGACCGGGGCATGACCATGGCGGTGACCAAGGCCGTGGAAGAGGGCAGCAACGCGATCATCTGTGCGTCCACCGGCAACACCTCGGCGGCAGCGGCGGCCTATGCCGCGCGTGCCGGCATCACCGCTTTCGTGATCATCCCGGAAGGCAAGATCGCTCTGGGCAAACTGGCCCAGGCAATGATGTATGGCGCAGTCATCATGCAGATTCGTGGCAACTTTGACGAAGGCATGGAACTGGTCAAGCAGGTGGCCAGGGAAGCACCGGTGACCATCGTCAACTCGGTCAACCCGTATCGCCTGCAGGGCCAGAAAACCGCCGCGTTCGAGATTATCGAAGAGCTGGGCCGGGCACCGGATTACCACTGCCTGCCAGTGGGTAACGCGGGCAATATCACCGCGCACTGGATCGGTTACTGCGAATACTCCGCGGCGACCAAGGGTGAATGCCTCACCGAGTCCTGTGCCTTCTGTGGCGGCAAGTGCCGCTTTGCCGGTGGTCCGGTGGTAGGCAGTCGTCCGGTGATGGTTGGCTATCAGGCTGCCGGTTCCGCGCCGTTCATGCGCGGTGAAGCGGTCAAGCAGCCGGAAACCGTGGCGACCGCCATCCGTATCGGTAATCCGCAAAGCTGGGATTACGCCTGGAAGGTGAAAGAAGAGTCCGGTGGCTGGTTCGACGAGCTGACGGATGACGAGATCCTGGCGGCGCAGAAATTGCTGGCGGAAAAGGAAGGGGTCTTCTGTGAACCCGCATCCGCCGCCTCCATCGGTGGTGCCATGCGCGATATTCTCAGTGGTCGCATCCCCGAGGGCTCCACGGTGGTTTGCACGTTGACCGGGAACGGCCTCAAGGATCCGGATACCGCCATCGCCCAGTGCCGTGACGCGCGCATGGTCACAATTGATGCTGAATTGACCTCGGTCAAGGACGCCATCCTGTCGCATATGTAAGGTTGACCCCGGCCTCGGGTGAGGTCGGGGTTTCCTCCGCTGTCTCGCCCGGCTTCCCTTAACAGGCAACAAGCAACAGGCGACAAGCCAGCGGGCGGACAATGCACCCCTTATCTTCCTCCGATACCGATGCCGTCTTCCAGAGCTATGGCCGTTGCTGCCGGAATGAGGCGTTTTTTGCCGATTTCTACGACCTGTTCATGGCCAAGTCTGCCGAGGTGCGCCAGGTCTTCCGCAACACCGACATGCCCGAACAGCGCCGCCTGCTGCGTGCCGGCATCATGTGGCTGATCCTGTATGCCCGCGGGGCATCCGGTAACAAGCTGCGGGATCTGGGACGCACGCACAGCCGCCACGGCTACGATATCAACCCGTCCTGGTATGGCCTCTGGGTTGATGCACTGATGGAAGCAGTCGCTCGCCACGATGTGCATCACTCCCCTCAACTCCTGACGCAGTGGCGCCAGGTGCTGTCCCCCGGCATCGACCTGATACGCGATGCGCACTGACTGCCTGATGGCTCTGTGATGTGGATCCTGTGATGTGGATTTGTTAACAGGGCTTGCCAACAGGGTTTCCAGACAAGAGACTCAAGTGATGAATAGTATTCAATGAATATTATCTCCCGGCAGATGGATTCTGGGCATCGGGGTCGCTATGGCAGCATTATCATCTTTCGGCTATACGCTGAATCGTAGACAAAACGCTGGACAAGGTTCTGGGCAAGGTCCTGGATGCTGGCGTCTGTGGGCCTCGGCACTGATCATGCCCCCCGTGTTGCTGGCCGCTGTCCTGGTGCCAGCTCATGCAGAGCAGACGCCACACATCAGCGGTGGTGTCTGGTTCAATCACGTATTTGATGACAACAATGCGCTGGATCGCCGCACCGGTGGCGAGGTGGGCGATGTTGCATTGATCCTCTACGCGAGTGACAACGACCACTACGATGACTGGCGCTTTGGCGTCGAGTTTCGTCTCGGGGACGGTTCCTTCACCCAGCCGGATAATAACCATACCGGCAATAATTTTGGCTTCAAGCACGCCTGGGTAGGCCGCGATGTCAACGACAGTGCACGCGTCAGGCTGGGCAAGATGGATGTGCCCTTCGGTGTGCGGCGACTGAATTTCTGGCCCGGCGAGATGTTACGGGGCGGGTACGGCGATGCCCAGGACGTCGGTATTCGTCTGGATGACCGCGTCGGCGATATCAGTTATGCGATAGGTTACTTTCACGCGGATGATTTTGGCGCCACCAGCACCGACACCATGGATGACAACGGCCATTGGGGGCAGTCCACCTGTGATGATACGGCGCTGGGCGACTGTGCGCTGGCCTACCGCAAGGTGCAAACCCTGGCGGGGAGTCTTGACTGGCATCTGAGCGAGCACCACACAGTGGGTCTGAGCGCGCAGCGTGGTCGGCTGCAGGACCTGGCGCCATTGGTAGATGCCTCCGGCAGCATCGGTGGCGAGTCCCGGATCAACGGTGATCATTACGCCGCCGAGGTGAATTATCGCTACACGCGTGGCGCCTGGCAGATGGCGGCGCAGTACATCACGGTGGAGCGCGACCTGCCGCGGGTTGCCGAGACGGTACGCAACGACCGTCAGGTGCTGACGCTGGGGCATGAATACAACCGCTGGTTCTTCTTCGTCGAAGGCACCACAGCAAAGAGCCGCACGCGCGGCGCGAATACCGGCAGCGTATATGGCATTTCTCCCGGCGCACGCTATCACTACGGGCCCGGCTGGATATATCTCGAATACCTCAAACAGAACGGAGACATAGACCGCGCCGGTGACGTCGTCGAAGGCAACTTTGATGCGGTGTATCTGACGGTGGATTTCTATTTCTAGTCATGACAGGAGAAAAGACTGTTGAAGACTTCGAACCTGACCATTCAGCCCGTTGTATTCGGGGCGTCTGCCGCACTGATTGTGCTGTTCGTCGTGTTGAGTTTTCTCTATACCCAGGAAATGGGAGAAACCTTTGACTCAGCCCAGGCCGCCTTTGCGACCTATGCCGGGTGGTTTTACATCATTAGCGTCAATGTTTTTCTGATTTTTGTGGTCAGTTTGCTGTTCAGCCGCTATGGCCGCATTCGGCTGGGTGGCCAGGATGCACAGCCGGAATTCACCACGCGCGGCTGGCTCGCCATGCTGTTTTCGGCCGGCATGGGCATCGGTCTGGTGTTCTGGGCTGTTGCAGAGCCCGTCTATCACTTCGCTGCACCGCCCCAGGGCTTGGCCGGTGAGACTGTGGAGGCCGCCAAACGGGCCATGACCATTACACTGTTTCACTGGGGCTTCCATGCCTGGGCGATCTACGCCGTCGTGGGCCTGTCACTGGCCTTCTTCGCCTATAACCGTGGGTTGCCTCTGACAGTGCGCTCTGCCTTTTACCCTATTCTGGGTGAGCGGATTTACGGGCCAATCGGGCACGCTATCGACATTATGGCGGTGGTCGCCACCATGTTCGGGTTGGCCACATCGCTGGGGCTGGGGGCGCAACAGGTCAATGCCGGGCTCGGCGTCCTGCTGGGTGTCGAGCAGGGTGTGAACGTGCAGATCGTGATCATTGCCGTAGTCACCCTGATTGCGCTGGTGTCAGTGCTCAACGGCCTGGATGGCGGAGTGCGCAGGCTGTCAGAGCTGAATATGGGATTGGCCGCGCTGCTGATGATATTCGTGTTTCTTCTCGGGCCGACACTCTTCATTCTCAATTCAGTGGTCCAGAACTTCGGTGGTTATCTGCGCGAACTCATCGAGTTGAGTACCTGGACCGAGTCCTACGGCAATACCCAATGGCAACATAGCTGGACGATTTTCTACTGGGCATGGTGGATTGCCTGGAGCCCCTTCGTGGGTATGTTCATCGCACGCATCTCCCGTGGCCGCACGATCAGGGAATTTGTCACCGCAGTGCTGCTGGTGCCGGCACTGATCACGGCCGTCTGGATGACGGTGTTCGGCGGGTCGGCGTTGCATGAGGAACTGTTTGGCGGCGGTGGTATTACCGAGGTGGTCCGGGAGGACTACGCGCTGGCATTATTCGCATTGCTGGAACGCTATCCGGGGATGATGATCACCTCTGGCGTTGCGGTGGTGGTGATTGTCAGTTTCTTTGTTACCTCATCGGATTCCGGGTCACTGGTGGTTGACGCCATTACCTCTGGCGGCGCGGAGAACTCTCCCGTGATACAGCGAGTGTTCTGGGTTACTGCGGAGGGTGTTGTGGCCGCCGCCTTGCTGGTGGCAGGCGGGCTGGATGCATTGCAAGCTGGCTCGGTGTTGACCGGCTTGCCGTTCGCCGTGGTGCTGCTGGTGATGTGTTACAGCCTGCGACGCGGTTTGCATCAGGAATGGCGAGAACTGCGTGATGCAGGGAAAGCACCAACACAGGAGTTCCTGTGGCAAGGGGGCCGCCTGTCACGCCTGACCAAGGGTGATGACAACGACTAGCCCCGCTCAGCGCGGGACCTGCTCGTCATCCGTCCGTGGTTGGTGCTGCGGCGGCTTGCCGAACATGGCGCGCACCGCGCCGAACACAGAACCCGCATGTCGCGCATCGCGAAACATGGCCTGCCACTCGTGCAGCGTCAGCGTGATCGGATTATGGCTGTGGATCTGGCGGGTAATGCCGTACTCGCAGGGATCATCATCCCGCTCGGCGACGAAGGTGCCGAACAGCCGGTCCCAGATAATCAGCACGCCGCCAAAATTACGGTCGATGTAGCGCGGGTTGCGCGCATGGTGAACCCGGTGATGCGAAGGCGTATTGAGAAGCCATTCCAGCGGTCGCGGCAGGCGGCGCACGACTTCGGTGTGCACGAAGAACTGGTAAGCGAGATTCAGCCCCACCACAAGAATTACCTGGGATGGCGTAAAGCCGACCCAGGCAATGGGAATCCAGAACAGCCACATGCCGGAAATCGGATAGGTGAAACTTTGCCGGAACGCTGTGGACAGATTCAGCCGCTCCGAAGAATGATGGGTGACGTGGGACGCCCACATCCAGCGAATCATATGGCTGCCACGGTGAAACCAGTAGTAGAAGAAATCCTGCAGCAAAAACAGCAGCAGGATGGTCCAGCCGTTGAGTGACAGATCGAACAGGCGATATTCATAGAACAGCGCGAAGGCAACGGTGGCCACCAGAATATTGAAGACGCCGTCGCTGACCTGATGCAGCAACGCCAGCGACGCATTGGACGCCGTATCCACCAGGGTATATTTACCCTGGCCACGCAGGTGCCAGGCTTCCCAGCCGACACAGATCAGAAAGACCGGTGCCAGCGCCAGCAGGATCAGTTCAGCCATCGCACTTCCGCCATCGTCTCGTTTAACCCAGCATCTGTTTGTTGATGGTATGTTGCAGCCTGAGCAGCGCCGGTAGATGTGTGCCCAGCACCGCCTTGCCGGTGGTCAGCAGGGCACCGGACAAAGCGCGGTCCGGGTCGGCCCAGCAATAAATGCTGATAAATCCCAGATGCCCGAACGCGTTCTGCGTGCCAGGGCCATACAGACTGATGGCCCGCGCCCCCAGCATGAAGCCAGGAGAAAACTCCAGCGGCAGCATCAGCGTGCGATCCAGGCGCCCACCGCGGCCAGTGCGGCCGACAGCGCGGGCAACGGTATCAGGATGGAACAACTGCTGATCGCCGTAGCGCCCGCCGTCCAGCAGCATCTGGAAAAAGCGGCTGGCTTCTTCGGCGGTCGCGAACAGATTGCCCGCCGGAATCGTCACATCCAGAAAGCGCGGGTCATTGGAGACATCCACTACTTCCTGCAGGCCCGCGCCCACGGCATGACGCAGAAACGCATCCACAGGCTTCAATTGCAGCCCGGTGGCCACATTTTTTGCCGGTGCAGTCATGGGCATATTCGGATCATTGGCCAGGCCGAAGCTGAAGTGGCGCATGCCCATGGGTTTGCGGATGACGCGATCCAGCAGTTGATTGACGCTTTCGCCGGTAACCCGTGTGATGACTTCACCCAACACAAATCCGGCCGTGATGGCGTGGTACGCCTGCTGGCGTCCCGGTTTCTCCGGTGCCGCACGGCTCATCAGCGTCATGATGCGCTCATAATCGAACAGGTCTTCCGGGGACACCGGTTCCCGGATGCGCGGCACGCCAGCCCGGTGGGTCAGCACATGCATCAGGGTCGTGCGGTGTTTGCCAGCCTGGCCGTATTCCGGCAGGTAGTGGCTGACACGCTGATACAGATCCAGTGCGCCCTGTTCCGCCAGGTGGTGAATCAGCATCGCCGTAACCGCCTTGGATGCCGAAAACAGGCACACAGGCGTATCCACGGTCATCGGGATATCCGTATCCGCATGGCCGAGGGCGCGATCGAATACACTCTTGCCATGGCGGCGCAGGTGCAGGGCAATGCCCGGGCTCATGCCGCTGGCATACAGGCGCTCCAGCCCCTGATCAATGGCACCAATGGCGTTGGTCGTAAGACCTGCGGTACGGGGGTCCGCTTCGGCGCCGATATCCCGGGCATCGCTGAGCGATGCGGTGGCATAGGGGGCGGTGGGCAGGCGCGGCAACATGGCCATGGGCTGGGCTTCTCCATCCTGTGATTGGCCTGCGTTGGCCGGTGAGGGTGACGGACGCAGGCATTCTGAGATCAGTATTGTGATGGCACGCCACCTGCGGTCAATGGCGGCCCGCGCCAGGCTGCCCGAATCTGGCGCCAATGCACAATCTGTGGCGTGTAATCCGGGGGGATATTTGTTGGCGGTTTTCCATTCTTTGTTGTTCGGAGGATATGGCCCACGGGGGCGGGGACTGCCTTTCAGGACCCGCCGTGGACCCCCTTCGGGACCGGCCCACCATCACAGATGGTGGTCGTTCGACTGCGCGCGACGCATGCGTCGCAACACGCTTGTCTCACCCTTGGGGGCTTGTGTTCGACATCCTTGTCTCACACAGTCCTGAAAGGCAGTCCCCGCCCCCGTGGGCCGTCACGTTCAGTAGTATCAACGAACTTCCAGCCAACCGCCGGCTTGGTTCTTACTGGAAATCCGATAGCTGCCTGACTTCGAATCTCGCTCCGGCGTTGGGCCGGGGTACGCCTTGGAGGGGCCTCTTTGGCCAGGGATGGCCAAAGCGCGAGCGCCCAGGGACGGCTTGAGCGGTCCCGGAAAGGCGTACCCCGGCCCAACGCCTCTCGCTGGAGGGTGAATCTGCGACGAACCTGCGACAGCGTCCACTGCGGCAGCGGTTGCGTACAAGCCGTCTGGGCGGTCATGCTGGATACTGAAATGCTGAAACAGTCTTTAGTAGAAGGAGTCCCCCATGACGGCTATCAAGCAATCCGGCTTCGAGAGCTTTGCGGAGTTCTATCCGTATTATCTCCAGGAACACAGCGATGCCACCTGCCGCCGGCTGCACTTCTTCGGCACGCTGACAGTGATTGGTATTGTGCTGGCGGTGGTGCTGGGTGCCAGTGCCTGGTGGTTGCTGGCGCTACCCGTGGTGGGCTACGGGTTTGCCTGGGTCGGCCATTATGTTTTCGAAAAGAATCGTCCGGCGACTTTCAAGCACCCGTTCTATAGCCTTGCCGGTGATTTTGTCATGTTCAAGGATATTCTTACCCGCCGTATCGACTGGTAATCGGCGCGGGGCTGTGAGGCGCAGGGCAACCTGCGCCCGGGGATTAACCGGCGTCTACGACGCCCGCGTCTCGCAGTGCCTGCCAGGTTGCCTCGTCCAGCCCCAGACCGTCACGTAGTACTTCGTCATTGTGTGCGCCCACTTCCGGGCCGGGCCAGGTTGTGCGCCCTGGCGTGCCGGTCAGGCGCGGCAGGATGGCGGGGATCTTCAGGGGCTTGCCGTTGATCTCCACCTGCTCGAACAGTCCGCGTGCCTGAAAATGGGGGTCGCGCATCATGTCTGCGGCGGAATAGATCGGCCCGGCGGGGACTCGCGCTTCTTCCAGTACGGCAAGCACTTCTGCGCTGTCGAGACCGGCGCACCAGGCGGACAATGCCTCATCAATCGCGGGTTCATGTTCGACGCGTCCGGCGTTGCTGGCCAGGCGTGGATCCTCGGCCATGTCCGGGCGTCCGGCTGCGGTCATCAGGCGCCGGAAAATGGAATCGCCATTGCCGCCGATGATGACGTAGCGGCCATCCGCACATTGATAGGTGTTGGTGGGGACGATCCCGGTGACGGTCGAGCCGGACGGCCCGCGGACCATGTCGGCGCCGTCGTATTCCGGGATGATCGCCTCCAGCAGATTGAAGACGGATTCGAACAGGGCTACGTCTACCACCTGGCCGGTGCCGCTGCGCTCACGTTCGAACAGGGCCAGCATGATGCCCAGTGCTGCATGAATGCCGGCCAGGGTGTCGCCCATGGACAGGTTGGGGCGCACCGGGCGGCCGCCGGGAAAGCCGTTGACGTGCCTAAAGCCGCCGACGCCTTCGCATACCGATGCGTATCCGGGTTTGTGGGCCCAGGGGCCGGTTTGTCCGTAGCCGGAGATGCGGGCATAGATCAGGCCCGGATGGGTGTCTTTGAAGTGCTCGGGCCCGAGCCCCCAGTTCTCCAGCGTGCCCGGGCGGAAATTCTCGATCACGACATCCGCGCTTTCCATCAACTGACGTGCCAGGGCGACGCCCTGTGCCTGTTTGAGATCCAGTGTCACGCATTTCTTGTTGCGGCCCAGGCTGCGCCACCAGAACGATGTGCCCCCCTCATCCAGCTTGCGCCAGCCACGAATCGGGTCGCCGCCGGGCGGCTCCACCTTGATCACCTCGGCACCGAAATAGGCCAGCAGGGTGCCGGTAAAGGGGCCGGCCAGCAGTTGGCCGAGCTCGATCACGCGGATCCCGGCGAGGGGCAGGCGTGGGGCAGATGTCATGGTGGTGCTCCTGAAATATTCGATGCTGCGGTGGACGCTGGTATGCTGCGTTGCACTGCTTTGGCTGACATTGAGTACAGGGTATGGAGAACAGGGTATGACAGGCGATAGTGGAAGGGTAGCGCTGGCGACGCTGCATGCGCATCTGCATCAACTGCTGCCCCGGGCATCGCTGGTAGCGACATCATTGCCAGGGGTGCCGTCGCTGTCCCTGTGGTTGCTGCAGGATACGCTGGGCGCCGAACCGCTGGCGCCGGAGACCATCAATGCGCTGATGGATGCGCCGCCTTACTGGTCATTCTGCTGGGCATCGGGGCAGGTGCTGGCACAACAGATTCTTGCCCGACCCGAGTGCGTCGCAGGGAAGATTGTGCTGGATGTGGGCAGCGGCTCGGGTGTGGTGGCCATCGCGGCGGCCCGTGCCGGCGCGGCGCGTGTGCTGGCGTGTGACCTCGACCCGGTGGCGCGCACTGCCATTGCGCTGAACGCGCAGGAGAATGGCGTCGTCCTGGAGATCATCGCGGATATGCACGACGCGCTGCCGGTGGCGGAGGTGATCACGGCGGCGGACATTCTGTACGACCGGGATAATCTGTCGTTGCTTGAGACGTTCCGCACTGCCCCCACTATTTTGCTGGCGGACTCGCGGATTCCGGATCTTGATCCGCCGGGTTATCGGCGGCTGGGTGAATTTACTGCCACCACCTGGCCGGACCTCGGCGAGTCGCAGCAATACAATTGCGTGCGCCTGTTTGCCGTGGCTACCTGACTGGCTTTCCTAACCGGCTTTCCTGGCCGGCTCTGCTCACCGGAAACTTGCAGCAGCGCTAAAGGTCATAACCGTATTGTCCAGATCACGTTATCCAGAGATTGTGTACTGAGGAGGCTCGATTGTGCTGACCGCAACGTTTCGGCGTGCTTCGGCGCCAGTAAAGGGGATGTTCCAGGGCGGCTTGTCTGCCATCTTGTTGAGTATGATGCTGGTGCCGGCACAGGCCATGTTGCCGCACGCCACGGGGGACGGACAGCCACTGCCGTCGTTGGCGCCCATGCTGGAGGAAGTGTCGCCAGCGGTGGTGAATATCGCCACCCACACCCGGGTGCGCAGTCATCAGAATCCGTTGATGGAAGACCCGTTCTTCCGTCGTTTTTTCAATATGCCGGAGCAGCGCGGGCAGATGCCCGAGCGGCGCGCCACCAGTGCGGGTTCCGGCGTGATCGTCGATGCTGAAAATGGCTATGTGCTGACCAACGCCCATGTAGTCCGTAACGCCGATGAAGTAGAGATCACCCTGGTGGATGGCCGCACCATCAAGGCAGAAGTGGTGGGGATGGATGCCGGGGTGGATCTGGCCGTGTTGAAAGTCGATGCCGACAGACTCATCCAGATCGATATCGCAGACTCCACGCAATTGCGCGTGGGCGATTTCGTGATTGCCATCGGCAATCCCTTCGGTCTTGGGCAGACGGTGACCTCCGGGATTGTTTCCGCCCTGGGTCGCACCGGGCTGCGGCTGGACGGGTACGAGAATTTCATTCAGACCGACGCCTCCATCAATCCGGGTAACTCCGGTGGTGCGCTGGTGAATCTGCGTGGTGAACTGGTGGGGATCAATACCGCCATCATTGCCCCGGCTGGCGGTAACGTGGGCATCGGTTTTGCCATCCCTACTGAAATGGCCGTGAATGTCATGGCGCAGCTGATCGAGCATGGCGAAGTGCGCCGTGGCGTGCTGGGCGTGAGCATTCAGGACCTGACGCCGGAGCTGGCAGAGGCCTTTGATGTCGCCGAAAGCCGGGGTGTGGTGATTACCGGCGTGCTGGAAGACAGTGCGGCGGCGGAAGCCGGTCTGCAGCCTGGTGATATCGTCACCGCTGTAGACGGTCGCCCGGTGAATCGTGCGGCGGATCTGCGCAATCGGGTAGGCCTGTCGCCGGTGGGGGAAAACGTTCATCTGACCATACTGCGGGACAGTCGGCCCCGTGAAGTGGTGGCGGTCATCCGGGAAACGGGCGGCAAGAGTGCGGATGGTGGGGCCTTGTCTCGCTACCTCAAGGGTGCGGAGATGCGTGACCTGCGCGACGGCGAGCTCAATCACGCCAGCCAGGGTGTGCTGGTGGAAGACGTGGAACGAAACTCTGCGGCCTGGCGTGCCGGCCTGCGCGGCGGCGATGTGATCATCAACGCCAATCGCCGGGATATTGAAACCCTGGATCAGTTGCGAGAGTCTGTCAGTGACCCTGAGGCGCCGCTGCTGCTGCGCGTCAACCGTGGCGGCGGGGTGTTTTTCGTAGTGATACGCTGAGTCAAATCAGCACTCGGGCGGGAGGCAGCCATGCATGACGGCAGAGCAGGTACTGCAGCAGGGATGCCCCTGTGGGGCATTGCCCTGGCTGCCGGGCTGATCCCCCTGCTGACCATCCACGTGACGTTCGTGACCTCCGTGCTGGAAGGGCATGTGCCCTGGTGCGTGCCCTACTGGGATGCCTGCACCAGTATCAGTCGCACAGGGCGGCATGGCAGTAGCTACTTCATTTTCAAGGGGGCGATGCTGCCGGCGGCGCTGCTGGGGATTTTCTTCTGGTGGCTGAATGCCCGCTGGTTGAGGCAGCTGGGTGTGCAAAACAGTATGCCCGCCTGGCTGCCGTGGCTGGGGTTGGTGGGCTGCCTGTTCCTGGCCGCTTACACCATGGCCCTGGGGCACTCAGGTGACACCTTGCGCATGATTCGCCGTACAGGCGTGATCCTGTATTTTTCTCTGACCTTCATCGCCCAGCTGCTGCTCAGCGCGGCACTGATCACGGTGCCTGCCTGGCAGTCATGGGGACGCCGTCTGCTGCGGCTGTGCCAGACGGCGCTGGCCATTGGCATCCTGTCGGTGATCCTGACTGTCGTCGCCTATCCGCTGTACAGCCAGATCGACGACGCCTTCGAGTGGATACTGGCCCTGCTGCTCAACACGCATGGCCTGGCGGTGGCCTGGCTATGGTGGAAGAGCGGCTTCCGTGCCCGGTTGCTGACCGATCCCTGATGTTAGTGATTGGCACGATCAGCCCAGCATCATGTCCGCTGCTTTCTCGGCAATCATCACGGTCGGGGCATTGGTATTGCCGCCGATCAGGGTGGGCATGATTGACGCGTCTACCACCCGCAGACCCTCCAGCCCATGCACGCGCAGGCTGTCCGGTGCCACCACGGCCATGTCATCCACACCCATCTTGCAGGTGCCCACCGGGTGATAGATGTTGTCGCACTTGCGGCGCAGGAAGTCGCGGTAATCGTCATCAGTCTGCAATTCCCGCTCGGGGAAGGCAGCGGCACCGCGCCAGCGGGCGAGCCCTTCCTGTTTCATCGCCTCGCCGAGCAGTTTCATGCCGCGGATCATGCCCTCGACATCGTCCTCGTGGGTCATGAAGCGTGGATCGATCAATGCATTGTCAGAAGGATCTGCGCTGTTCAGCGTGACCCGGCCGCGGCTCTTGGGACGCAGAATGCAGACATGCGCGGAGTAACCCCAGCCCATGGCGAACAGCGTATTCAGGCCATGATTGTCGAGCATGGCGGCAGTCAGATGCAGTTGCAGATCCGGAATGGGCTCTTCCGGACGGGACTTGATGAAGCCGCCGGCCTCGGCCACGTTGGAGGTCAGGGGGCCGCTACGGTCGCGGAAGTATTGCCACAGGGCCTTGATGTGTTTGGGCAGTGCCGCTGGCGAGAGGCTCAGCGTGTCGCGCAGCAGCGAGCGCTGCACCAGCAGGATGTCGGGGTGATCCTGCAGGTTTTCGCCCACACCGGGCAGTTCGTGGCGCACGGCAATGTCGTGCCGGGCCAGTTCTTCCCGGGGGCCAATGCCCGACAGCAGCAGCGTCTGTGGTGAGTTGATGGCGCCGCCGCACAGGACGGTTTCTGCTGCCTCGACCTTCTCGGCGCGGCCCCGGCGGGTGTACTCGGCGCCGATGATACGCTTGCCATCCATCAGCAGACGGCTGACCCGGGCTTCGGTGATGACGGTCAGGTTTTCCCGCTCAAGGGCAGGGTGCAGGTAGGCCTTGGCAACGCCCCAGCGCTCGCCGCCTTTCTGGGTGACCTGATAGAAGCCAACGCCTTCCTGTTCGGCGCTGTTGAAATCATCCGTGGCGGGCATCCCGGCCTGAACGCAGGCGTCAATAAAGCCCTGGCTCACCGGGTGCTGGTAGCGCAGGTCGGCCACATTCAATGGGCCGCCGGTGCCATGCAGCGCGCTGGCTCCGCGCTCCTGGTTCTGGCTGCGCTTGAAAATGGGCAGTACGTCGTCCCAGCCCCAGCCCTTGTTGCCCAGCTCGGCCCAGTGATCGTAGTCCCAGCTGTGGCCACGGGTGTAGATCATGGCGTTGACGGCACTGGAGCCGCCCAGGGTTTTGCCCCGGGGAATATACAGTTCACGGTTGTTCAACGCGGTCTGCGGCACGGTGTAGTAACGCCAGTTACGCTTGTTGGAGCGCATCAGCGCGATAATGCCCGCTGGCATGCTGATCAGCAGGCTGTTGTCGGCAGGGCCGGCTTCCAGCAGGCACACCCGGTTAGCGGGGTTCTCGGAGAGTCGGTTGGCCATCACGCAGCCTGCGGAGCCACCGCCGATAATCAGATAATCAAAGGACATAAAGACCGCCCTGCAGCGTTGTTGTCATTGGTGAATGGTGAGATTGGCACAATTGTAGGGCACCTCAGGTCAAGGTCGGAGGAAATTTGTGACTTTCCGGTCATGTTGTTGTTGCCGGCCGATGCCGATGCCGGCGTGGCGGCCGGGCAGGGCTGATGGCGCGGGCCCGGGCTTGTGCCTGGGCTTGTGCCCGGACTTGTGCCCGGACTTGTGATAGCACAGTTACGGTGGTTATTATCTGAGCAGCTCATCGCATCGGCGACAGAAGCGACCTCCGCCCGTGAGCAGGTCGCCCGCACCAGACAGAATGACAAAACGGAATACGGCAGTCAGGTGAATTGCCGGCCCGAGTCGGGCAATCGCCTGGGCTGCCTGCCACATTACGGTCATGTTTTTGCATAAAGCTGGCCGGGTAGGGCATGTTCGGATGAGTTATTGCATCTGTTGAGCGGGAGCGACTATGTCAGAACGTATTCTCAGGCTGGATATCGCCGGCAAGCCGGTGGAATGGTTGTCCTGGCAGGACGCTGCCTGTCTGTATGCGCGCGGGTTGGTCACCTGGACCCTGGGTGACGTCATCTACGAGATACAGGGCGGCATCTCCCGGTGTACCGGTCTGCGGTCCGAGATGCAGCTGCACTCCATCATTGCCTGTAACGGCCGCATCAACCCGCACCCCCGCTCCCGCCCCCCGCTCACCAATAGAGCGCTGTTCCGCCGTGACCAGAACATTTGCCTCTATTGCGGCGGCCACTTCCACGATCATGAACTGACCCGGGACCATATCGTGCCGACATCGCGGGGAGGGCGTGATCACTGGCTGAACGTGGTGGCGGCCTGCCGGCGTTGCAATCAGCACAAGGGCAATCGCCTGCTGGAAGAGTCCAGTCTGGAATTGCTGGCGCTGCCGTTCGTGCCGAACATGGCGGAGTATCTGGCGCTGATCAACAGCCATCGCATCCGCGGTGACCAGATGGCGTTCTTGCGTGGACAGTTTTCCCGCCACAGCACCGGGCGGCTTGAGGCGCCTGCGGCGGCGCTGGTCGTCTAAAAGGTTCATCGCGGATTGGCGCACCCCGCCTCTCCGCGATGAACCAAAAAAAACGGCGCCCAGAGGGCGCCGCAGGTTTTTGCTCGGGAGAGCTTGTCCGGAGAAGAATCTCCAGGCCCGGAAGGGACAAATTTCCGCGCCCTCAGCCATGCTGAAGCTGAGGTGGCAGTGTAGCGCGCCCGAGCCAATCGGTATTTGCTGGCCCGACGCCGAAAACAGGCCGGGCAGCCAATCGCCATGTAAACCCATCCCCGGCCTCAGGTAACTGCCTGACCGTTCAGGATATCCAGGAAGGTTTCGGCAAAGGCCCAGGCGCCCTCGCGGCTGAATTGCTGGCGATGGTAGCGGAACGACAGGTGCAGATGATCATTCAGGGTTACTGCGCCCAGCGACAGGCCCATGGGCATGCGGCAAGGTGGTGAGAACCAGAGTTCTTTCAAGGTCAGCGCGCTGTCCCCGGGCAGGGGCATGCGGGCATGGCCCAGATTGCCCAGTACGGTGGTGCTGGCAATGCGGTTACCGGTCAGGGGCAGCAGGCCGGGGACGGCCTGACGAATCCAGGCCGGCAGGCCGCGCACCTCACGCATCAGGTCGATCAGCAGCCCCATGGTGCCGGTTTCCTTGAGGCTGGCGGTCTGCTGAGTGATGGCGGTGAGCAACTGCTCGAAGTCGGCGCGGTCGCTGGCCCGTGAGATCACGTTGACCCAGACCGACAGGTTGCTGGCGATATCGTTGCGGAAAGCCGGATCGCGGGTGTTCATCGGCATGATCATGCTGATGCGCCCGGTGCTCTGGTCATGGTCGGCATTCCAGCGTTCGATGGCCAGATGCAATGCGGTGGCCAGCAGATCGTTGATGGTGGCGCCGTTGTGGCGCAGGGTCTGCAGGCGCCGGGTCTGGGCAGCGCTGAAACGTACCGGCATGAAGGAGAGGCCGGTATCGTCTTCCATGCCGTCAGCGGCGATGCGTGCCGGCGGCTTGAGCGTGGTGCCGATGACTTCCAGCAGGCGGCTGATGCGGGCCAGGTGATCGGCGAACTTTGCCGGTACGGTTTCCGGCGCCCCGTTGCGGGCGCGAATGAAGTCGACGCCGGTCACCGGGTCTGCGACGCCGGCATAGGCGCGCAGAATCGAGACCATGAAGCTGTACAGGCCGACACTGTCGCAGACGGTGTGATTCATGTTGATCATGAAGAAGTCGCCCTTCTCGCCGCAGTGCGCCAGGGCACAGCGGAAGGGCGGCGCTTCTGCCAGCGGCACGGAGAGACTGTGCAGCGCGGTACGCGCCTCATGCAGGGCTTCTTCGTCGCAGCATTCGATGATGCGCAGTGGTACCTGTTCGAGGGTATCCTGAATCTGCCAGAACAGCTGTTTGTCGCTTGCCTTGTGCGGTACCAGAGACGCTCGCACCATCGGATGGTGGCCAGCGGCGCTGCGGATGGCGCGGGTCAGGCGTTCCTCGTCCAGATGCCCGTTGACCCGCACTTCCATCTGCAGGCTCAGGGGCGAGCCGGGCTTGTCGAGATGCAGCAGCAACTCGTCGTAGATGTTCAAGGGTATGCGCTCTGGCAGGAACTCGGTCATCCGCTACCTCCCTGGTAATTTCCTTCATTATGCGGTGTCACGCCGGAAACAGATAGCCTGGGGGCGGGCGCTCAAGGGGAGCCGGGCGCGGCATCAAGGCGAGTGTCGCCGTGGCTGCTGCGGGGTTGCAGGCCGCAACTGGCCAGCAGATCTTGCCAGGCCCGGGTATGCCGGGCCATGGCGGCGCGAAAATGCTGCCGCAGCCCTTCGTCATCGGAAAAATGTGCCGTGTGCCAGGCGTCGAAGGCGGGGCTGTTGGCGGGCAGATCGGTGGCGAGCTGTTGCATGGTGTCCTGCAACAGGCGGGAAGCCCGGTCCAGATCAGACAGCCAGGGCTGAATCTGCGCCCCATAGATATCGATGAAGACATTCTGGAAGTAACGGGCTTGCTGGCTGCTGCGCTGGCGCGGGCATAGCGCCGTCGTGTCCACCTGCTCCAGCATGTCGGCCGCGCGGTGCAGTTCGCGGGTGGCCAGCGCCAGGCCCTGCAATATGCTGCCGCCCGTGTCGCTGCGTGACAGGGTGGCGATATCCTGCTCCAGTTGGCCGGCATCGGCAGGCAGGGGGCCATTGCTGCCCAGTTGGCTGCCCAACCGGGCGATGCGCCCCAGAGCGGTGTCCAGTGTTGCCATGTCCGCAAGGCTGTCGGTGTTCGCCGGCCGGGCTGTGGTGGTAAAGAACCCCGCCATTTCCTCAGAGCCCAGTGTCGCGTTGAAGTACAGCGCCGGCAGGGACTCGCGCTTGAGGGTGTGAATCTCCGACAGCCAGAGATGGAATGCTTCGTCGTCGGCGAGCCGATCTTCCGTCAGACAGGTTTCGCTGCGCTGGATGAAATCGAGCTCGTAGGCGAAGCGCAGGGAGGCGGTTTGCAAGCGGCCCAGGCTGCTGTTGCGGGCACTGACCAGGCCCATCATGTCGCACTGGGCCAGGCCAAAGTGGCGGCGCATGCCGGTACGCAGCTCGGGGATCGGCTGACGCAGGTCGCGGCTGCGCGGATAGCGGGTAACGGTTACCGGCGGGGCGGGTTCGGCGCGCTGGCCTGTGAGGCGCTCCAGCCGTTGCAGATAGTCCTGCCATAGCGCTTCCGGCCCGGCGGGCTGGCAGGCGCTGATGAGCAGCGCCATGAGCGACAGCAGGCTGAAGTGAACGGCTTTTCTGACCGGCGTCATGCGCAGTTACCCTCCCTCGGAAGGCCTCATTCAGGAGAACCTGTTCGTGAAGAATATCAGCATCAGCAGCATTCGCAGCATCAGCAGAGACGTGTTGCCGTCGGTTGCTATTGTGGCCGCTACTCGTCGGCAGGGCAGTCATCCTGCCAGCATTGCGGCACGCGCTGGATGGCGCTGATGTCGTAGCCCTCTTCTTCCAGCAAGTCCAGCAGCCGTTGATAGTCGGCATCGTCAATGGCAGGCGTGCGTGCCATGATCCAGACGTAATCGCGTTTCTGTCGCCCGATGATGGTTTCGCTGTAGTCCTCATCCACATGCACGATGCGGAAGTCGGCCTTGAAGGGCCACAGGAACTGCATGCCCCAGATGGCATTGCCGGTGCCCTCGCGCACCGTGGCCACCGGGTTCATGCGCCGCTCCTTGCCATCGTAACCGCCGCGCCGAAAAATGAAGGTGGTATCAACGCGACCATCATCCTTGAGGGCATAGCGTTCCACTGCGTTATAGGCATCGCGCTCGAAGTAGGTGGGGATGCTGGCAATCACGAACCAGTCACCCATGAAGCGCTCCAGGTCTACGGGTGCGGCGTCGCGAATTTCCGGGAGGCGATTGCTCTGGCAGCCGCCAAGCAGCAGCAACATTGCAGCCAGCGGTGCAAGCAAGGACAGGGTACGGGACTGGTGGGATGGCATGGCTCGCTCCGCATTGATGTCTGGAAGACAATCAGTATGCGGGGCGAGCGGGAATGGCTTGTGAAGGGAGCCGGTGCGAAGGGGCTATTCGTTGCGATGCTCCTCCGCATCATCCTCATCCTGAACCGGATCTGCCGTGTCATCGCTCTGTGCCGGGGGCGACGCTTCCTCGCGGGTTTCTCTCTCCCTGGCTTCCTCCTGGACTTCCTCCGGCGCCTTTTCGATACCGATGTGATACGCGGCGAAACCGGTATGCACCACCTGGTTTTCTGCCATACCGAGCACGCGCCCGGCGAAGGGCGCGATGATGGCGCTGCCGGTATTGGTGACCGGGTCTGTCACGGTGCCCAGCACCTGGCCGCGACGGACATTTTCGTCCAACTTCACCTTGGACATGAGAATGCCGCCCTGATTGGCGCGTAACCACTGGGATTCGTAGAACACGGGTTGCGGCGTACCCCAGAAGCGGCGCGCCTTGCGCATGCCCAGATTGTCGAGCATGGTTTCGATCGCTTGCACGCCGCTGTCCACCGCGCTTTCTTCAAGCCGGTTCGGGCCACCGGCCTCCATGGTGACAGTCGGAATGCCGGCATCGGACGCCGCCCGACGCAGGGTGCCGGTGGGCGCCGCGCTGTGCAGGACAGTGATGCCGCCGAATTTACGTGCGAATTCAACGATATTCGGATCGGTCATGTCCCCGCGCAGCTGTGTCAGGTTGACCCGTCGCAAGGACCCGGTATGCAGGTCGGCGAGAAACTGGCAGTGGGCCACAATTTCCGAGAACAGGGAGTAGGCGATACGTGCCGCCGAGCTGCCCTGAGGATTGCCGGGGAAATAGCGATTCAGATCCCGGCGGTCCGCGAGGTAGCGTTCGCCGCGTCGGAAGCCATCCAGATTGACGATGGGCACACCAATGACGGTGCCCGCGAGTTTTTCCGGCTCAAGTTGGTACATGACGCGCCGCACCATCTCGATGCCATTGAGCTCATCACCATGCACGGCGGCGGTCATGCAGACCACCGGGCCGGGGCGAGCGCCGTGGGCGACCAGCACCGGCACCGGGGTGGCAATGGAGGCGAAGGATTGGTCTGGTGACCAGTACAGCGTATTGATGGCGCCTGGCTTCACCTCTCCATTCAGCAGCCGAAAAGGGACGGGGGCGCCGTCATCCAGGGGGACGGCAGTGGCGTCGCCGGCGTCCTCGGCGGCGGGAGACGGTGATACGGGCAGGATATGCACCTGATCCGGCTGTGGCAGATCCTCATCCTCGAGCTCGGTCGCCTGCAGTGGTCGTGCCGCTACGGTCATCAGCAAGAGTGCCATCAGCAACACAGCGACAAGCTGTGCGCTGCGCCAACCCGGCGCGCCCTGGTTCAGCAAGCTTTGCTTCAGTATTGCCCGCATCGATCGCGTCTGTCCCGTCAGGACGAGCATTCCACCTTCCTCCCTGTCATCTGTTATACCCGGGTTGGAGTGGCGGCGGCCGCACATGTTCCCGGACGAATGGGGCTGCCAGTGCGCAGATGTAAAAAACGCACTGGCCAGGCGTCAGAGTATCGGGCTCAGGATTCCGCGCTATCCAATGCCTCCCAGCGTGCAAACCGGGCTTCTGCTTTTGCCTGGATATCCGCCAGCCGTTGGTTGAAAACAGCGATATCAGCGGGTGTTTGCTGGTAAAACGCCGGGTCAGCCATTTCCTGTTGCAGGGCATCAATCTGTGCTTCCAGTGCCTCTAGCTCGGCCGGCAGTTTCTCCAGTTCGAGCTTCTCAGCATAGGAGAGTTTTTTTACACTTTTTGGTGTTGTGTCTTTCTTTTGTGCCGCTTTTTTCGCGCCTTGCCCCGGGTTCTGGAGTCCGGAGCCGGATGCCGCGCCGGGCGTGCTGCGCTGGCGCAACCAGTCCTGATACCCGCCGACGTATTCGTTCACGGTGCCGCCTTCGAACACCAGCGTGCTGGTGACGACATTGTCGATGAATTCCCGGTCATGGCTCACCAGCAGCAATGTGCCTTCGAAGGCCATCAGCTGTTCTTCCAGCAGGTCCAGGGTTTCCGCATCAAGATCGTTGGTCGGCTCATCCAGTACCAGCAGATTGAACGGGCGTGTGAACAGTTTGGCCAGCAACAGCCGGTTGCGCTCGCCACCGGACAGGGCGCTGACCGGCTGTCGTGCGCGCTGCGGTTCGAACAGAAAATCCTGCAGGTAACCGATGGCATGCCGGGGTTGCCCGTTGATCGTCAGAATGTCACTGCCTTCGGTCACGTTCTCGATGACCGATTTACTGTCATCCAGGGTGTTGCGCAGTTGATCGAAATAGGCGACGTCCAGTTTGGTGCCCTGCTGCACTGTGCCGGCATCCGGCTGCAGATGGCCAAGCAATATTTTCAACAGCGTCGATTTACCGCAGCCGTTGGGGCCGATAACGCCGATGCGATCACCGCGCATTACGGTGAGAGAAAAGTCACGCAGGATGGATTGCTCGCCATAGGCGTGATGCAGGCCTTCGGCTTCGATCACCAGTTTGCCGGAGCGGTTGGCATCCTGGGCGGCCAGCTGCACATTGCCCTGGCGTTGACGGCGCTCTGAATGGGCCTGGCGTAGCGCCTTGAGGGCGCGCACGCGTCCTTCGTTGCGGGTGCGGCGAGCCTTGATGCCCTGGCGAATCCAGGTTTCTTCCCGGGACAGTTTCTTGTCGAATTCCGCGTTGGCCTTTTCTTCGGCATCCAGCGCCGCCTGCTTGCCTTCGAGATAGCGTTCGTAGTTGCCCGGCCAGCTGGTCAGGCTGCCCCGGTCGATCTCGATGATGCGGGTTGCCAGTGCGCGGATGAAGGCCCGGTCGTGGGTGATGAAGACCAGCGTGGCTTCGTACTGCCGCAGGAACTCTTCCAGCCAGCGAATGGCCTCGATATCCAGATGGTTGGTGGGCTCGTCCAGCAGCAGGATATCCGGCGCCTGCACCAGGGACTGGGCCAGCAGCACGCGGCGTTTCATACCGCCGGACAGACCGGCAAAATCGGTGTCGCCATCCAGGTTCAGGCGCGAGAGAACGGTCTCCACGCGCTGGGCGATGTCCCAGGCACCACGGGCATCAATGGCCGCCTGGACTTTCTCGAAGCGCTGCATGACCGCGTCACCGCCGTCCATCAACTCGCGGGTCAGATGCTGGTACTCGGACAGCAGGCGGCCTTCCTCGCCCAGGCCATCGGCGACCACGTCGAAGACGCTGCCGTCGGTATCGTGGGGCACCTCCTGCACCAGGCGCGCCACGCGCAGCCCCTGGGCCTGCTCGATGCTGCCGTCATCGGCCTGGATTTCGCCGGCGATGATCTTCATCAGGGTGGATTTGCCAGCGCCATTGCGCCCCACCAGACACAGGCGCTCGCCCTTGTCGATGCTGAGTTCTACATCGCTGAGCAGGGCGGCGGCGCCAAAGCTGAGCTGGATATTGCGCAGGGTAAGCAGGGGCATAACGGGTCCACGGTGTAAATCAGGACGCGCAGTGTACCACCGGCCATTGCCGGTCGTCTGTCCCGGCGAGCAAGAGCATCGTGCGGCCTGCGGGTCGCACCGGTCCGAACACGGTGGAGCGTCCCGGGCCTTCTTGCTATTGTTCAGAAGCTTGCCACCTTCCCTCTGATCAAAGAATAACGGCCCGGATGCCTGCCCATGAAACCTGCCCTGATTCTGTCTTGTGTGTTGTCTGCGCTGCTGTGCCTGACTGTCGGCCTCAGTGGTTGTGATACCGGCCCCGGCAAGGCGCCGGACGCGCCCCTGAGCGACGCGGACAAGCAGGCCTGGGCTGAGTACATCGCCAGCCATTCCCCGGCGCGCGTGCCGGCCAGCGATGTGCTGCGGGTACGCTTCGCCCGGCCGGTGGTCGGCAGCGATATGCTGGATACGCCAATTCCCGGGCTGGTGAGTGTGTCGCCATCCATTGAGGTCACGGCTCGCTTCGTGCGCGAGAACGAGTTGGTGATCGCGCCCCGCGCGCCACTGGCACCAGCGCAGGCCTACACCGTGTCGCTGGATGGCAAGGCCCTGCCCGGCGTGCCGCTCACCAGCCGCTGGTCGTTTACCGTGACGGCGCTGCCCCAGAGCATGGATCTGCGATTGCAGGGGCTGGCGCCCTCGGCGCAAGCCCATGAGATGACACTGTCCGGGGACCTGACGACGATCGACCGCGCTACGCCGGCCATCATCGAACGGGTGCTGACCGCCCGACAGGGCGATCGCACGCTGCCAATACACTGGCAGCAGGATGGCAGCGGGCGACTGAACAGCTTCAGCATCAGTGATATTGCCCAGGGCGAACAGGCGAGCGAAGTGACCCTTGCCTGGGATGCTGCGGTGCTGGGTGCGCAGCAGAAAGGTGAGCGCGTGGTGCGTGTGCCGGCGCGCAATGAATTCAGTGTCACGGACGTGCGCATTGCTGCCGCTGAACGCCAGTATATTGCCGTGAGTTTCAGCGCGCCCCTGGCCAGAAACCAGAACCTGGCAGGCCTGGTGCGCCTGAACGGGCGCGACGCCAGCGCGCGTATCGAAGGTAGCGTGCTGCATGTGTATCCCCCGGAACGGCACAGCGGCGAGACGACCCTGCGGCTCGAGCCAGGGTTACGCAGCGAGGCGGGTGGCAGGTTGGCCGAGGCCCTGGAGCAATCGCTGACGTTTGTCAGCCTGCGTCCGGGCGTGCGTTTCGTCGGCAAGGGTGTGGTGCTGCCGGACAGCGAGAATCTCACCGTGCCGTTTGAAGCCGTGAATGTACGCGCGGTCACCGTGACGGCGCTGCAGGTGTACCGCAACAATATCGGCCAGTTCCTGCAAAGCAACGACGTCAGCCAGAGCTACGGCATGGAAAACGTGGGCCGCTACCTCTGGCGTCGGGAAATTCCCCTCAATGAGTTGCCCCGGGACCGCTGGCAGCGCTACCTGCTGGACGTCAGTGATCTGGTCCAGGGTGAGCCCGGTGCCTTGTTCCAGGTGAGCCTGAGCATCGACCGGGATCAGGTGCTGTTCGGCTGTGATGACCTGTCGCCGGTCAATGATCCGGACCGCCCGCTGGGGAACTGGGACGGACGCGGTGAAGTGGAAGGCAGCGGCTGGGACGGCATCGAGCAGTGGTACAGCAACAGCGGTTACGTGGCCTGGAGTGAGCGCCACAATCCGTGCAGCAACGCCTATTACATTTACGGTAGCGACAACAACATCAGCGACAGTCGCAATCTGCTGGCCTCGAACCTGGGGCTGATGGCGAAGCAGGGCGATGACAACCGGCTGCATCTGGCGGCGACCCAACTGCGCAATGGCCAGTCAGCGGCGGGCACCGACATCGAAGTCTTCAATTATCAGCAGCAACGCATCGGCCGCGGGACCACAGACGCATCGGGCCTGCTGGTGCTGTCGCTGGATGGCACGCCGTTTTATCTCACTGCCCGGCGTGGTGATGACCGGGGCTATCTGAAGCTGTCCCGGGGGCTGGCATTGCCTGTGAGTCAGTACGATGTGGGTGGCGTGGAAGTGCGCAATGCCATCAAGGGCCATATCTACGGCGAGCGCGATGTCTGGCGTCCCGGCGACGCGTTGTTTCTGACCTTCGTACTGGAGGATCGCGAATCCGTATTGCCCGCCGGCCACCCGGTGACACTGGAACTGCTGGACCCCCGTGGCAATGTCGTGCAGCGGCGCACCAACAGTGCGCCGGTGGGCAACTTCTACCCCTTTACCCTGCGTACCGCCGAGGATGCCCCCACCGGGGTCTGGCGTCTGGTGGCCCGGGTGGGCGGCATGACATTTGAGCGTGCCGTGCGCATCGAAACGGTGGTGCCCAATCGGCTGAGCCTGGACCTGGATCTCGGCGAGGAGGCACTGCGTGTCGATGCCTTGCCGGAGCAGGTGACATTGTCGGCTCAGTGGCTCAGTGGCGTGACGGCCAGCGCGCTGCGGGCCGATGTCAAAGCGCGCCTGACACCCACCAGTACGCGTTTCGAGCGCTTTACGGATTTCAATTTTGACGACCCGGCGCGCAGTTTCAGTAGCGGCGAGCAGACGGTTTTCGAGGGGCGTCTGGACCAGCAGGGGCAAGTGCGTTTTCCCATGAAGCTGGTCCATGACGCGGCGGCGGCAGGCATGCTCAGAGCCACCTTCACCAGCCGCGTGTTCGAGGAAGGTGGTCAGTTCAGCGTGCAGAGCCAGCGTCAGGATTACCACCCCTGGCCGCATTATGTCGGGGTGCGGCTGCCGGCGGGTGATGAAGCCCGCAACATGTTGCTGACGGATACGGATCACCGAATTCGCATCGCGGCGCTGGACAACACCGGCGAGCCGGCGGCACTGCAGGACCTGGAGGTCTCGCTGTACAAGATCGAGTGGCGCTGGTGGTGGGATCAGAGCGGCGAGTCTCTGGCGCGCTACGCCAGTGGCGCCGGGCACCAGGCGCTGCAGCGGGGCACGGTCAGCACCAATGCCGAGGGTGAAGGCGAATGGTCGTTGCGCATCAATCACCCGGAGTGGGGCCGCTACCTGCTGCGTGTCTGTGACAGTCAAGGCGGCCACTGCACCGGTGAAGTGTTCTACATGGACTGGCCCGGCTGGGCTGGCAGAGCCCGGGAAGACCGCGGTGAGGGACCGGCGCGACTGACGCTTTACACCGATCGCGACCAGTACAAGGTCGGTGAGAAAGCCACCGTGCAATTGCCGGAAAGCGAGGGCGGTCGGGCGCTGGTGAGCATCGAGAATGGCAGCCGGGTGCTGAAGCAATACTGGCTGGATGTGGCCGCCGGTGAGACGCAGTTCGAGGTGCCGGTCACGGCGGCCATGGCACCGAACGTGTACGTCAGCGTCAGCCTGATACAACCTCACACGGGCCGTGAGAACGACCGTCCGCTGCGGCTGTTCGGCATCGTGCCGTTGCTGGTATCCGATCCGGCAACGCACCTTGAGCCGCACCTGACCGTGGCGGATGAAGTGCAACCGCAAACACCTTTCACGGTGCAGGTGCGTGAGGCTAACGGCCAGCCGATGACCTACACGCTGGCCATCGTTGATGAAGGTCTGCTCGGCCTGACCGGTTTCCGCACGCCGGATCTGCACCGTGAATTTTTCCGGCGCGAGGCGCTGGGTGTGCGCACCTGGGATCTGTATGACGAGGTGGCCGGTGCGTTCGCCGGCGCGCTGGAGCGGCTGGTGGCCATCGGCGGCAGTGACGCGGCGGACGACGATGATGAAGCGAACCGTCGCCGGCGCTTCCCGCCGGTGGTGAAATTCCTCGGTGCTTTCGAGCTGGACGCCAACGCGCGCCGTGAGCACGAGATCACCTTGCCCCAGTATCTGGGGGCCGTGCGGGTGATGGTGGTGGCGGGCGATCATGGTCGCTACGGGCGCGCGGACAAAACGGTGCGCGTGCGTGATCCGCTGTCGTTGCTGACCACGCTGCCACGGGTGCTGGGGCCGGATGAAACTGTCACGGTGCCGGTTAACCTGTTTCTGCAGGCGCCGTCAGTGCGTGAAGTGACGGTGACACTGGAGGCGGATGATCTGTTCCGGATCATCGAGGGCGAGCGCCGCGTTGCCTTCTCTGGCCCGGGTGAAACCATCACCCGGTTGCAGATGGCCGTTGGTGACCAGGTGGGTGCCGGTACTGTGACGGTGAGCGCCCGGGGGGGTGACGTCAGCGCCCGCGAAGAGATTTACATGACGGTGCGCAGCCCGAACCCGCCATCGACGCAGCGGGTGGTCGCGCGGGTCGCCCCCGGCGACACCTGGCGGCATGATTTCGCGCCCCACGGCATGCCCGGTA
Source organism: Alcanivorax sp. (assembly GCA_022565695.1). Classification (GTDB taxonomy): domain Bacteria; phylum Pseudomonadota; class Gammaproteobacteria; order Pseudomonadales; family Alcanivoracaceae; genus Isoalcanivorax. Next base: position 112,977 of record JAIUME010000008.1, read on the forward strand.
CCAATACTGCCAGCCTGGATGTCAGCAGTGTGCCGCCCCTGAATCTGTCCCAGCGGCTGAGCTATCTGGTGCGTTATCCCCATGGCTGTCTGGAGCAGGTGACCTCTGCGGCGTTCCCGCAGTTGTACCTGCCGCGCCTGCTGGTGCTCGACGATGCGACACAGGCGGCCACCACTGCCAATATCCAGCGCGCGGTGGACCGTCTGCGCGGCTACCAGATGGCCGACGGTGGCTTTGCCTACTGGCCCGGTGCGGCTGATATCAATGACTGGAGCAGCAGCTATGCCGGGCATTTCCTGCTCGAGGCACAACGCCTCGGGCATGCCGTGCCCGCAGAAATGCTGGAACGCTGGCGGCAGCACCAGCGCCAGCTGGCCCGTGCCTATGTGGCCTCGGACGGCACCGGGCAACTGACCCAGGCCTATCGGCTGCATACGCTGGCGCTGGCCGGGCAACCGGAGACCGGTGCCATGAATCGCCTGCGGGAAGAGCGTGGGCTGACCACCATGGCCCGCTGGCAACTGGCGGCGGCCTATCAGGCCATGGGCATGACCGATGTTGCGGCCGCTCTGACCACCGACGCCGGTACGGATGTCGCGGCCCCGGCGCAGCCGGACGCCACCTTTGCCTCAGCGCTGCGGGACCAGTCCCTGATTCTGCCGGTGCTGGCCGCCCGGGGGCGTCATGAGGAGGCCCAGGCGCTGGCACAGCAGATTGCCGATACGCTCTCCGGCGAACAGTGGCACAGCACGCAGTCGGTCGCCTGGGCATTGATGTCCCTGGCCCGGTTCCACGGCACCGACGGCGAGATGGCTGACGATGAGCAACTGGCCTTCGCCTGGCGTCAGGGCGACGGGACCTGGAAGTCAGTGACCGAGGCGGCGCGCATGACGCAGTTGTCCCCGGCAGCCGAAACCGGCGAAGTGGCGCTGCGCAACGACAGCGCACGGCCGCTGTATCTGGTGCTGGGTAATGAAGGCGTGCCCGCCGCCGGGCAGGAAAGCGCCCATCAGTCAGGCTTGCGCATGCAGACGCGCTTTCTGGGCCTGGACGGCCAGCCGCTGGATATCAGCGCGCTGCCCCAGGGGACCGATATTCGCGCCAGCGTGACCCTCACCAATACCTCGGGCCGCCGCCAGGAACAGCTGGCACTGACCCAGGTGTTGCCCAGTGGTTGGCAGGTCAACAACACCCGTATGGCCGGGGAAGAGACGGTGGCCACACTGGATTATCAGGATATTCGTGATGACCGGGTGCTCAGCTATATGAGCCTGGATGCCGGTGAGAGCCGCACCCTGGATATCTCGCTGAACGCCTCGTTTGCCGGACGCTTCTACCTGCCCGGCTGGCAGGTGGAGAACATGTATGACGCCGGCGTACAGGCGCGCAACGCCGGGCGCTGGGTCGAGGTTACCGAGCGCTGAATTAACCGAAGGCAACGGGGTGTAAGGCAACGGTGTCAGGCATGGCGAGCAACGCGCAGCGCAAGCGGTTCATCAACAGACGCAACGGGCTGCGGCTGGGCGGCCTGCTGCTGGCGGCGGGGCTGTTGACGCTGCTGGCCTGGCCATTGCCGCGCCCGTTGTTCTATGTGCCCTATGCCAACGCCTTGCTGGATCGCGACGGCCGCCTGCTGGGAGCCACGATCGCAGCGGATGAACAGTGGCGCTTTGCGCCGGTTGCCGAGGTGCCACCGCGCTTTGCTCAGGCGCTGCTGCAGTTCGAGGATCGCCGCTTTTATCGTCACCCGGGTATTGATCCGCTGGCCATTGCCCGCGCCACGCGCGATAACCTGCAGCAGGGGCGGGTGGTCAGTGGCGGCAGCACCCTGACCATGCAACTGGCCCGCCAGTTGGCGCGGCAGCATGGCGAGGTGCGTGCCCGTACCCTGCCCACCAAACTGTATGAAGCCTGGCTGGCACTGCGCCTGGAGCTGCGCTACAGCAAGGATGAACTGCTGGCGTTGTATGTCAGCCACGCGCCGTTTGGTGGCAATGTGGTGGGGCTCAATGCCGCCAGTTGGCGTTACTTCGACCGGCCACCGGATGATCTGAGCTGGGCCGAGGCGGCGGTGCTGGCGGTGTTGCCGAATAATCCCGCGCTGCTGCATCCGGGGCGTAATCGAGACGCTCTGGCCCGGCGCCGGGATGCCCTGCTGACGGCCCTGTTCGAGGCCGGGGAGATGGATGCCCTGAGTTACAGGCTGGCCCTGGTGGAGCCCCTGCCGGATGCGCCACGCCCGCTGCCACGTCTCGCGCCGCATCTGATGGCGACCCTGCAGCGCGGCAATGCAGAGCGTTCGACAGGTTTTTATGTCTCGCAGCTGGACAGCCGCCTGCAACGGGGGGTGAGTGATATTGCCGACCGGCATGGCCGGCAGTTGGGACGGCGCGGCATCCATGATCTGGCAGTGCTGGTGGTGGATCATCGGGATCTGACAGTGCGTGCTTATGTGGGCAATCATGATGCCGGCGAGGCGTCGCGCTCCGGCGCCAGCATGGATCTGGTTCGCAGGCCGCGCAGCAATGGCAGCCTGCTCAAGCCATTTCTCTATGCCCTGATGCTGGATGACGGCCTGTTGCTGCCGGAGACGCTGGTCGCGGATATCCCCACCCAGTTTGCCGGGTACAGCCCGGAGAATTTTGATCGCCTGCATCGCGGCGCGGTACCCGCCCGGGAGGCACTGACCCGCTCGCTGAATGTGCCCATGGTGCGCATGCTGCGTGAGTACGGCGTGGAGCGCTTCCACGACCAGCTGCGGCAGTTTGGTCTGACGACGTTGTTTCGTGCGCCAGAAGATTACGGCCTGACACTGATTCTCGGGGGCTCGGAAGCCAGTCTTTGGGAACTGACGGCCCTGTACGCGAATCTTGTCGCCGGTGCCCGGGATGGTATCGCTCACCAGCAACGTATGCCGGCCTTGCTGCGCGACCAGCTCGGACCGACGGGGCGCGCGCCGCCGGTGGGGCAGGGGGCGAGCTGGTTGACGCTGGAAGCCATGCTGGATGTGGCGCGCCCCGGTCAGGACAGCGTCTGGCGCCAGTATGGTTCCAGCCAGCCGATTGCCTGGAAGACCGGCACCAGCTTCGGTCTCCGCGATGGCTGGGCCATCGGCAGCAACGGCCACTACACCGTGGGGGTCTGGGTGGGTAATGCCCAGGGACAGGGAGTGCCCGATCTTACCGGCACACTGGCGGCGGCCCCGGTGATGCTGGAGGTGTTCAGCCTGCTGGGTGCTGCGCCCTGGCTGCCCACACCTCACTGGGCGCTGCAAACCGTGCAGGTCTGCGAAGTTGACGGTTATCTGGTGTCCCGGGATTGTCCGGCGCGTCCCGCCACAGCCCCCCGGGGCAGCCACTTCAGCCAGGTGTCACCCCATTACCGGACCCTGCACCGGGATGCTGACGGCTATCGCGTGCATGCGGGTTGCGAGTCGCCGATGCGCATGACGTCAGAGGCGCATTTCCAGCTGCCGCCGTCCCAGGAATTTTTCTGGCGCAGCCATCAACCGGCCTACGCCTCGGCGCCACCCTGGCGGCAGGACTGCCTTACTGGTCTGGCCGATTACTCGGACGACAAGCCCATGGCGTTGCTGTATCCCCAGGACGGTACACGGGTGATGGTGCCCGTGGATCTGGACGGGCGGCTGGGGCGGGTGCTGTTCCGTGCCGTGCACCGGGATGCCCGGGCGCGGGTGCAGTGGCATATCAACAATGACTATCAGGGCGAAACCCGCCATTTTCATGAGCAGGCGCTGATGTTGCCGCCGGGCTGGCACCAGATCGTGCTGGTAGACCAGCACGGGCAGCGGCTGGTGCAGTGGGTCAAGGTACTGGCGCGTGACACTACGACAGGGGCCGGCTTGTAGCCGCCATGGCTCCGGCACCCCGTCGTGATTGCCTGTCTTGCGTATCAGGCGCCCTGTGCCCCGTCCGGGTCCTCGCCGGCATCCGGGTTTCTGTTTTCACGCTTCGCTTCCCGCGCGCGTTCGTCCTTGATGTAAAGCTCCTTGCCTTCGCCGCTCTTGATGTGCACGTCCAGCTGGGTGAAGGCGATTTCCACGCCGTTTTCCTGGCACAATTTGTCGATATGCCGGTTCAGTTCATCCTGCACCGGCAAACGATTGGCCAGCTCGCCGACATGCACCCGTAATTCATGGTCCAGCGTGCTGGCACCGAAGCCGAGGAAGAAGGCGGACGGCGCCGGGTCCGGCAATACACGGGGATTTTCGGCAGCGGCCCGCAACAGAATCTCCCTGGCCAGAGTCAGATCACTGCCGTAGGCAAAACCGATCTTCAGCACCAGACGCGTGACGTTATCGCTCAACGACCAGTTGATCAGCCGGTCTGTCACAAACGCCTTGTTGGGAATGATGATCTCCTTGCGGTCGAAATCCCGGATGGTGGTGGCGCGAATCCTGATGCGCGTTACCGTGCCGGACAGGTCGCCAATGGTGATGACATCGCCAATGCGGATCGGTCGCTCGAACAGAATGATCAGACCCGAGACGAAGTTGGCGAAAATCTCCTGCAAACCAAAACCCAGACCGACGCCGAGTGCCGCGACCAGCCATTGCAGTTTGCTCCAGGAGACACCCATCGCGCCCAATGCCACGACCAGACCGACCGCCGTAATGATATAGGCGAGCAGGGACGTGATGGCGTAGGCACTACCCGGACGCAACGACAACCTGGATAGCACCAGCACTTCCAGCAGGCCGGGCAGGTTGCGCGCCATCATCAGACTGATCAGTATCGTGGCGAAGGCAAAAATAATGTCTCGCAAACTCGTGGTGACAAAGGTCGCCTGTTCGCCTTCGCCAATGACCTGCTGCCAGAGCACAACGTTTTCCAGATATGTCATGGCGCCGAGGAGGTCGGACCAGATCAGATAGATGGCGACGGAGAAAGTGATCAGCAGGAACAGGTTGGTCAGTCGCAGGGACTGGTTGCTCACGCGATCCAGGTCCAGCGGGGGTTCTTCCACTGCTTCGCCGGCTTCCGCATCGCTGCGAGGCTCCTGGTGCTTCTGCTCTTCTTCCCGCTTCGCCACGGCGCGACGATAGGCAAGTCGTCGGGCGGCCACTGCCAGCCCGCGACGTGCGGTCGCTGCCACCAGCACCCACAGCAGCAGGACGTAAAACGTATCCACCAGCCGGCCACCCAGTCGGATGGCGGTGTAGTGATAGCCGAGCACGCTCAGTACGGACAGCACCAGCGGTATGGCGGCAATGATCATGGCTGTTGTGCCGCGAACCAGTTTTACCTGCTCACGGGAATAGGGGTAGTGCAGCGTGGCACGCCACATCAGTACGCCCAGCATCGGCCCGGTAAATAACATGACCAGTAGCCCCAGGCGATCGTTGGCAAGCAGTTCCGGCGCCTGCTCGCCAATGGCGATGACCATGGCCATGGGCACGAAGACCAGTGCGATGGCCATCAGGCTGCGACGCATACGTTGTACGTTCTGCTCTGGCCACCGGAAATGCCTTACCGCGATGCCCTGTTTGCCGAGCATGCGGTAGAGCAGGCCGAACACCAGCCATATCATGGCCACCTTGACCAGCACGGCGCCGATCAGGGTGGCGCCGAGCGTGTCACCGGTGCGCAATACCAGGCCCATGGTGGCCAGCAGCAATGGCACAGGCCCAACACGCATCAGTTCCAGCAGCAGTGCCCTGGGGGTGTGCTCTTGCGTGTCATGTCGAAGATAACCGACTTCGTCATTGATCTCGGTGAGTTGGCGTTTTATCGCGGGCCGACGCAGTAGCAGGATAGTCCCGATCAGCAAGGCGGCGGCAGGAAACGGCCAGCGTGCATGGAGACGCTCGGCGGCTTGCTGCCAGGGAATCAGGCTGCCGAGGCCAGCGAATTGCGCCATCAGTTCCCGGGGCAGCACGCGTAACGTATCCGGATTCAGCGGTCGGCTGCTGGGCATCCAGAAGAGCTGTTCGCTGATGGTGGCCCGGGCGATGCGATTGGCTGACTGCAGTTGCTGCTGCGTGGCCTGGTTGTTGATCGCCAGATTGAGCAGACGGCTCATTTCCGGGTCAAGTTGCTCCAGCAGTTCCCGGCGGCTGCGCAGGATCTGCCTCAGTGCATCGCGCACCGCCGGGTCATCCGCTTCGCTCTTGCCCTGCAGCAACTGGGTAGCGGCGGCATTGATGCTGGTGAGCTGGTTGCGTTGCTCGGTGAGCTGGAATTGCTCCATGCGCAGGTCGGCGATATCGATCTTCAGGCTGCTGCCCGGCGCCAGCCGGGGCAGCATTTGCTGTTGCTGATACAGCATACGCGATAGCAGCAGGCTGCCTTGCAATGCTGCGACCTGCTCCACCAGAGAGCGTTCCAGCTGATGGACGCGCTCCAGTTGAGAGTTCAGCGCCAGGTTCTGACGCAGCAGCAGGCTCACCTGATCCGTGACCACCATGATGCGTTCGGCGATGCGGGTATTGCGCTGCAATTCAGCGCTCAGCAGGGCGCTGTCTGGCAAGTCTGCCATGGGTGCCCGCGCTGCCTCGATCAGTGCGCGGGTGCGCTCACTGCGTTTGTCATCCAGCAGGACCTGGATAACGTCCAGTTGCGCTTCGGTATCGTTGATCTGGTATTGCAACAGCGCATGTCGCCGATTGGCCAGGGTCTGCAGTGCAGCGCTGGATTGCAGCTCTGCCCGGTGCCAGGTCAGGCGGCTGTCCAATGCGGCGATTTCGCTGCGCAGCCGATGGATGGCCGCCAGTTGCTCCGGCGCGTCGTCGTTGACGTTGAAGCGGATCAGTTCGGCGCGGGCGCGCTCCATCTGTGAGAGGGTGGTGGCGATCGCGGCTTGAGTGCGCTCGGGCAGGAGCTGCGCGCTGGCGAGTTCAGCGCCGACCCGGGACTGCTGCTCCTGTAGTGTCTGGAGCTCGCGGAGGTTGTCGAACAGTGTTCTGGCCAGGGTGCTGATGTCGGCGTCCGCGAAACGTTCACGTAATGCGTCCGTATCGCCGGGTACGAAATCTTCCAGTGACTGCTCTGCCTCCAGCGTTTCGACGGGCACGCGTTCGTTGCGTTCGCGCAGCTGACGCAATCGTTCACGGTTGCGCTCGCGCTCGCCGAGATGCGCGAGCGTCTGCTCCAGGTCTTGCCTGACGAGGCGCTGACGGGCGGCGGGCATGTTGCTGTCAGCGAGACCGTCAAGTTGTGCCTGAACCGCTTCCCGTTCCGGTAATTCTGCGTCCAGGGCCGATGCGACCGCCGACAGGCACAGCAGCATCAGCATTGCGCAACTGGTGCGGGCGGCCCGGTAGAGGTGTTCGATAACAGGCGATGGTAGAACCCGGGTCATGGAAGCTCCCTGACGATGTATCTCGATGGACAACGTATCTCGATGGACAACGTATCCCGATGATTGCCAATCATCGCAGAATACACGTCAGAGGACAGCATGGTTCGGCCTTCACCGCAAACCGGTCGTTTACCGAGGGGCTGGGCTCAACCCGTAAAGCCGCTCCCACCGGGACGCCTGCTGCATCGTGGCACTGGACGGCCGTTGAGCCCTCCACCGCCGGCGTGGAATCTGGCCAATTAGTGGCTATACTGTGGCACGACGAACAGCAACAAAGAGCATCGCGATGCGTCGCTGGTTGGCCTGTGTGTTATCACTGATGATTGTCCTGCAATCCCTGTATGCGATTGCAGACGGTCATGTGTGGCATCAGGATCATGGCTTCAGCCACAACGCGTCCTCCCAAGCCTTTGCCGACCCTGCCTTCGACGCCATCGCGGCCCCGGACGCCGACATTGCGCAGGAAGAACACCACCACTTCTGCCAGAGCCATGCGCTTGCACTGCTGAGTGTCGGCTATGCTGAAGCGCCGCTGCCCTGCCACCCGATCCCCCTGTATGCGATCACGGCCCCCGTGACGATCACCGAGAGTCCGTTCCGCCCTCCTATCGCCTGAACTGGTTCATTCTTCGCCTGCGTCAGCCATCACTGACGACGAGTACTGAATCCGATCAGGAGAGCACGTCATGTTCTTGCATTTTATCAGGCCGCTGGCCTGGGCCAGCCTGTGCCTGCTGGCCTTGCCTGCCGTTGCGGCCCCATCCGCAGACTGGAGCCAGTGGCTGCGGCAACAGATACAGCAACATCCCGAAGTACGCGCAGCACAGCAACGGCTGGAAGCTGCCTATGCCAGCGCCGAAGACACTGCCCGGCCGTTGTATAACCCGGAGCTGTCCACCTCCTATGAGCGCGAAGGTCGGCAGGATAACTACCAGATTGGCTTGAGCCAGACAGTGGATATTCACGGCCGGCGCAATGCGCTGCAGCAGCAGGCCGGGTTCAGCCGTGCTGCTGCGGAACAGGCCTATGCCTTGACCCTCCAGGAAAAAACGGCCGCGTTGCTGCAGGCCCTGATCCGCCAGCAGGAAGCGCGCGAGCGGTCAGACATGGCAACTGAGCAGGAACAACGTCTGGAACGTCTGATCGACCTGATCGGCGAGCGCCAGCGCGCTGGCGATCTCGGCCGGGTGGATGCGGAACTGGCGTATATCTCGCTGGCTCGCGGCCTCGGCGATACCGCCCGAGCTCAGGCCGAGTTGCGACAGGCTGAAGCCCGACTGAATGAGCTGCTGTCAGACATGCCCGCCGGCAATCCCGCTGTGCCGGAGGCTTTCTGGCGATACCGTGTGGACACTGCCGGGGTTGACGTTGATCGCCACCCCGCCGTGGCCGCCGCCCTGGCAGATTGGCAGGCGCAGCGTCGCCAAGCGGACCTTGGCGAGCGCAGCCGCCGAGCCGATCCGACCATTGGCCTGCGGGCCGGGCGGACTGGAGAGGAAGATGTGATCGGGCTGGATTTGTCCGTGCCGCTGAATCTGCGCAACAACTACAGCGCACGCGCCCGCGCAGCCGGGCGGCAGGCGCTGGCCGCCGAAGCACGTTATCAGTCGGTGCGCCGCAGGCAGCTTTACGCCGTTCAAGGCCTTGGCGCTGCGCTGGAGGAATACCGGCAACGCCATGAACGCTGGCGGGCACTGGTCGGCCAGCGCCTGACCGACAGTGCGCGATTGCTCGGTGAGCAATGGCGGCGCGGCGATCTCGGCACACCGGATTATCTCCAGGCATTGCAGCAACACGCTGAAGGCCTGCAGGCCGGCATCGCTTTGCGTTCGGCCTTTCGCGAAACCCATATCGAATGGTTGCTGCAGAGCGGCCACCTCGACAGCGCGCTGGACGCGCTGTGATGACGACAGGAATGTATCCCATGACAAGTACGACACATTATTTTTCCGGTATCCACGGTCTGCTCCTGTTGCTGGCCATCTTGCCGATCAGCGCACCGGTCGTCGCGTCGCAGGCCATCAGTGAAGCGCACGAACATGAGCATGAGGGCGGGCACGAGCACGGGCATCCTGCCGAAACCGACTCGGACCACGATGACGACACCGGCATCGTCGAGCTGACACCGCGGCAACGCCAACTGGCCGGTATCCGCACCGAGACATTGAGGCTCCGCAAGTTGAATTACGCGCTCTATGCGCCGGGCGAAATCAAATCCAGTGATTACGCCAGCTACCTGGTCTCACCGCGCGTACCGTCGGTGGTGCTCAGGCGGCATGTGGTGCTGGGCGATGCGGTTCAGATGGGGCAGCCACTGGTGACGTTGTTCGCCGATGAGGTCGCCGCCGCACAGGCGGCCTACCGTGTGGCGCTGTCCGAGCAGCGGCGTGTCCAGCAGCTGGGTCGTGCTGCCGTGGGTGAGAAACGCGTTGTTGATGCCGACAACACACTGGCTGCCGCCCATGCCCGCCTGATCGCCTACGGGTTGAATGACGACGCGGTTGCGGCACTGGCCGTTGATTCCCCGTCACGCCTGGGAGAATACACCCTGGGATCACAGCGTGACGGCGTGGTGTTGTCGGATGATTTCCGCCAGGGCCAGCACGTGGATTCGGGCGCGCCCCTGATCGAGTTGGTGGATGAAAACGAGCTGTGGGTGGAAGCCTATCTCGCGCCGGACAGCCCCGCACAACTGCCTGCAGGCTCATCCGCGCAGGTACAGGCCGGCAACATCACCCTGACCGGCACAGTGATACAGCAGGCCCATACCATTGACCCGGTAACCCGCACCCGGCGCGTTCGCCTGAACATCGACAACCGGGCCCACCTGTTGCATCCCGGCATGTTCGCCGATGTCCATTTCCTGTTCACCACAGATGAGCCGGTGCTGGCGGTGCCGGAATCGGCGCTGATGTACAGCGCCGATGGCGCCTGGCAACTGTATGTGGAGCAAATGCCCGGTCATTACCGTGCGCAGACCGTCACGTTGGGGCGCTCACTGGGAGACTTGCGCGAAGTGCAGGGCGTTGACGCTGGCACCACCGTCGTCACCGAGGGTGCTTTTTTCATTGCCTCGCAACGTGCCAGGGGCGGTTTCGATCCGCATAACCACTGACGCCACAGGAGAGCGCACATGTTTCATCGTCTGATTGATCTGGCGATTGCCAACCGCCTGTTGGTGGTGGTCGCCTTGCTGGTACTGACTGTTTCAGCAGTTCTCATTATCCCGAAGCTGAATCTGGATGCCTTTCCCGATGTGACCAATGTGCAGGTCGCCATCAATACTGAAGCGCCGGGCCTTGCGGCAGAAGAAGTGGAGCAGCTGATTACCTTTCCCATTGAGGCAGTGATGTACGCGTTGCCGGATGTGGAGGAAGTGCGTTCCATCTCCAGAACCGGCCTGTCCGGCATCACGGTGGTATTTCGTGATGGCACCGATATTCATTTCGCCCGGCAACTGGTGTTCGAGCGTATGCAGACGGCCAGAGAAATGATTCCCGAGGGTGTCGGTATCCCGGAGATCGGACCGAACACCTCCGGGCTCGGGCAGGTGTATCAGTATCTGCTGACCGCTACACCGGAATCTGGCTACGACACCATGGCACTGCGTAGCCTGAACGATTGGGTGGTGAAGCTGCTGTTGATGCCGGTGGACGGTGTGACGGATGTACTCTCGTTCGGTGGCGACGTGCGCCAGTATCAGGTCAACCTTGTGCCGTCCCGGCTACTGGCCTATCAGGTCAGCCAGCAGCAGGTGGTCGATGCGCTGGACAACAATAACCGGAACGCGGGCGGCTGGTATCTCAACCGTGGTCAGGAGCAACTGGTGATCCGCGGTGTAGGCTGGTTTGCCAGCGGTGATGAGGGCCTGCAGGCGCTGCGACAGACGCCATTGAAAACCGTCAATGGCGCGGTGGTCACCGTATCGGATGTGGCCAGCGTGCACCTTGGCAGCGAGGTGCGCCAGGGCGCGGTGACCATGACCCGGCGTGCGGAAGATGGCACGCCGCAGCCGCTGGGCGAAGTGGTCTCGGGTATCGTGCTCAAGCGCATGGGCGCCAACACGCAGCGCACCATCGACGGTATCAATCAGCGGCTGCCGCTGATTCGTCAGGCATTGCCGGACGGTGTCAGCTTCGCGCCTTTCTACGATCAGACAGATCTGATCCGCCAGGCCGTCGGCACTGTGGTCAAGGCGCTGCTCATCGCGTTTGTCCTGATCACGGTGGTGCTGGCGCTGTTCCTGATGAATCTGCGCGCTACGCTGCTGGTGCTGATCTCGATACCGTTGGCTATCGGTATGGCATTGATGCTGATGGCCTGGCTCGGGTTGTCCGCCAACCTGATGTCGTTGGGCGGTATCGCGTTGGCCATCGGCATGCTGGTGGACGGTTCAGTGGTCATGGTGGAAAACATGTTCCGCTATCTCAGCCAGGACACTACCGGCCATCGCGGGCGTACACGCACTATTCCTGTGCTGCTCGCTCGCGCCGGGCGCGACGTCGCAAGGCCGATCTTTTTTGCCACCGCCATTATTCTGGTGGTGTTCATGCCATTGTTCAGCTTTCAGGGGGTGGAAGCAAAATTGTTCCGGCCGATGGCGATGAGCATCATGCTGGCGATGATCGCGGCGCTGCTGGTGGCGTTGATCGTCGTACCGGCACTGGCAAGCTATCTGTTCCGTGGCCCGGTACGAGAGCGTGAAAGCCCTGTTCTGAAACCGCTTGCCGCAGGTTATCGTCGTGGATTGCGCAAGGCGCTGGCGCATCGTCGTTGTGTCATGCTGGGCGCTGGCCTGGCAGTGCTGCTGGCATTGGCACTGCTGCCGCGATTGGGCACGGAGTTCGTGCCGGAGCTTGAGGAGGGCACCATCAATCTGCGTGTCACGCTCGCGCCGTCGGCCAGCCTGGAGACCGCACTGGCGGTGGCGCCGGTGCTGGAAGATATGCTGCTCGGCTTTCCCGAGGTGAACTACGCGCTCAGCCGCATCGGCCGCCCGGAGATTGGCGGCGATCCGGAGCCGGTCAACAATATCGAGATCTATATCGGCCTGAAGCCAGTTAACCAATGGGAAAGTGCAGACAATCGTATCGCCCTGCAAAACCTGATGGAGGAAAAGCTCGAACAATACCCCGGCCTGCTATTCAGCTTTTCGCAACCCATTGCCACACGCGTGGATGAGTTGCTTTCCGGTGTGCGCGCTCATCTGGCCATCAAGCTTTTCGGCCCGGCGTTGCCGGTACTGGCGGAAAAGGGCCAGCAGATCGAGCAGCTGGTGCAGGGCATTGACGGCACCCGTGATGTGGCCATGGAGCAGATTGCCGGTGAAGCGCAGCTGGTTGTGCGCCCCGACCGTCAGCAGCTGTCACGCCACGGCCTGAGTGTCGGTGATGTGATGACGCTGGTGCGTGACGGCCTCGGCGGCGTCAGTGCCGGACAGATTATCAATGGCAATGAACGTTACGATATCCAGGTGCGGCTGGCGGCTGCCTTTCGCGATACCCCCGAACGTATCCGCGAGCTGCGCCTGGTATCACCCTCCGGCGCCTGGGTACGCCTCGGCGATGTCGCCGCAGTCGAGATCGAATCCGGGCCGCCCCAGGTTCGCCGTGATGATGTACAACGGCGCGTGGTCATCCAGGCCAATGTGCAGGGCCGTGATATGGGCAGTGTGGTGGCGGACATCCGCACGGGCATTGCCCGGCACATTGATCTGCCGCCAGGCTATTCAGTGGATATCGGTGGTCAATTTGAAAACCAGCAACGTGCGCAACAGCGTCTGATGATGATCGTGCCATTGTCACTGGTACTGATAGCGTTGCTGCTGTACTTCGCCTTTGGTTCAGTGGGCCAGGTGCTGTTGATTCTGGTCAATGTGCCGCTGGCAGTAGTGGGCGGTGTCGTGGCGCTGTGGCTCTCGGGGCAATATCTGTCGGTGCCGGGCTCGGTGGGTTTTATCACCCTGTTCGGTGTGGCCGTGCTTAACGGTGTGGTGATGGTGGAGAGCATCAACCAGCGGCTGGCTGACGGGCAATCACAGGACGATGCGATCTTCGAGGGCGCTTTGTCGCGGCTGCGGCCTGTGCTGATGACCGCTATTACTTCCGCGCTGGGCCTGATTCCGATGCTGCTCGCCACCGGTGTTGGCGCAGAAATCCAGAAACCACTGGCCACCGTGATCGTTGGCGGACTGGTCAGCGCTACGCTGTTGACGTTGTTCGTATTGCCGGTGCTGTTCCCCTACTTTTCGACACGACGGCTGGCGGCGCAGTAAGCGGTCAGCGCGGCAGTAGAATTCCAGGAAACGGCAAACGAAGGAGACGACAAGCGCAGAAAAGGACTGGCCACAGGCCTGCGGGTGGCGCCCCGGTCGCAGCATCAATCAAGCTGCGACCGGGCGCAATACAGTGAGTCGCGATCATCAGTCGCTGTTCAGGGGAATCAGACGCTCGTTGACGTCGGGTGGTACGTCATAGGCACGTTCGGCATCCGGATGGAAAGCCTGCAGATACTCTGCGAGGGCATCCTGTTCGCCCCCGGTGACGGAGAAGTCGGCAAGCCCCGGGTCAGCAGCCTGCACGCTCTCATCGAGCAAAGACATGAAGTCTGGTGCGGTCAGGCCATTGAAAGCCCAGCCACTGCCGCAGTTGGGGGTGGCGAACGGGCTGCCCTCAGGGGCACTGCAGGCGGCGAGGAAGTCCAGCGCGACCACCGGATAGATATTGCCGGTGTTTATCGTGACGCCATTCTCGACCACCGTTTCCCAGCCATCACCACAAGCGCCTGCATCCCAGTCGCCCGTACAGACTGTCATGCTGCGAATCTGTTCGCCTGAGGAAGCAGCGCCCTGGTTGATGTCGCCATCGTTGCGTGCGGGGAAGCTGCGGTCGAACTCGATACGCACACCGGCGGTGTGTCCGAAGTTGCCTTTTGCCAACTCCTCCAGCATGTCGCGCAGTTCGAAAGCATCCATATCGACAATGGCCAGGCCATTGTTGAACGCGAATGCGGTCTGGATATCAAGCTGGGAAATGCCGCCGGCAGGCTTGCCGAAGTCATTGGCGGCTGGCGGCAGAAGATTGACCTGGTCGTCCTCGCCCGGAGGCACACTGATCAGTCCGATCGGGGCACGAATGCCGCCGCCGTTTTTCACCGAAACGAGCACGTTACGTTCCGGCGCCAGAACCTGGGCGTACCAGAGGTTGGCATCGGCAGACAGATTGCCAAGATTGGTTTCCCGGCTGCGTACCTGTGTGCGGCGGCCCTCAAGGAAGACATCGGTGATGCCGAACGCACTGCCGTCCAGTTCGCCGAGGATGTCGCGGATCACCTCAGCCACAGCCACCACTTCCGGAATAGGCGTGGCCTGGAGCTGAGCCACCACCGCATCGGTTGCGGCCCAGGCACCACTGAGTGCCGGGTCGAGTCGGTCAAGCAGGATCAGGCCCTGATCATCGAAGCTGACCACCAGACGGCCAAGATACTTGTAGTCGGCATCGGTGTTGACCAATAGAACTGGCTCGCCTGCGGCGCTCTCGAATACCAGCGGGTAGTCATCAGCAATGCTGTCGCCTTCGCGAATCACATCATTGCTGTCTGCCAGTAATGTATTTGAACCACCGGCAATGATGATGTCGACGTCACGCAGGCGCGTGGCCAGATTTCGCTCCACATTGAGACGCTGCATGTGCGCGGCCAGGATGATCTTGTCGATGCCGTCATTGGTGAGTGCATCCACTTCATCCTGTATAACCGCCGCCAGGGCATCGAAGCCCGCATCGTTTTCGGCGAAGCCGGCCGGCAGGATGTCGAGGTTCCCCGTGGAGGTGATGGACGGCAGGGTTGGCGTCACGGCGCCGATGACGCCGATTCGTTCGCCATCAACGGTGATGACCACACTGCTGGTCAGGGAGCCAGGAGGCAGTTCGTCCACGTTCTGTCCTGCCGCCTGTTGTAGTGAGGCGGTGGCCGTGTCGGTGGAAAAATCGATGTTGACCGACAAATAGGGCCAGAGAGCGCCGCTCCAGCGTGCATCGGGGTCATCGCCGGTCGGGGTAATGATGCCAGCAAAACCGGCAGGTCCTGTGTCCAGGTCATGGTTGCCGACAGCGGTGGCCTGTACGCCGAGGTGATTCTGGATGGCGATTTCGCCGCGTCCCTGACCCGGTACGCCGATAACATCGGCCATGCGCGGGTCGGTGCTGGCCTCGAAAATCGGTCCCGGAATGTAGTTGTCGCCGGAACTCAGCAGGAGCGTGCGCTCGGGAGACTGACTGCGAAAATGATCTACCAGCGCGGAGAACTGGTCGACATTGAACATGGCCGCCGTACCGCCGCCGTCCACGTCTGCGAAATGCAACAGTTGCAGGGTGAAGGGTTCGTTATCGTTGCCGGAGCTGGAAGAGCTGCCGCCACAGCCGCCAAGCAGCGCGCTGCCGACCAGCAGCAGGCCGAAGGTCGAAGCATGAACACGCATGGTCAATCCTTTCGTCAGATGAAGGGTCTGTTCATGCTGAGAGAGGGGAGTGGCAACGAGGTGACATCGACATGACTGTCTGTTTACGGTCGTTTGTTTAGTCGCCTCCCTTCACACATTGAGCGTGAAGGGAGGCGTCTGGTGAGGTGTTACAGGGGGAGTGTGAACTCGGCGATCAGGCCAACGTCATCGAACAGGCTGTCTTCGGTGCCGACGACCAGTGCGCCACGCAGACGGGCTGCGCCGATGTTATGGTCCAGACCGGCGCTGAGGGCGCCTGCCAGCGTTGTGCCCGCTGTCGGTGTACCACCGAACTCGGGTCCGCGGGTCGGGCCGGCAGCTGCTTCCAAGACCAAGTGGGTTTCATTGCTCAGGCCGTAGAGCATGCCTGCACCGAGTTGCAGGCCGCTATAGCGGCTGTCGCCATCGAGCAGGTGAAAGGATGCGTTGCCGGTCAGCGTTACGCGCGGCGAAACGAGATAACGGCTAGCGGCATAGACCCCGATATCGAAGCGATCTTGGCCAACTTCCTCTTTGCCAATCGGCAGTGTGACATAAGAACCGATGGCAACATTTGCCGGGCTGTCGATGTCGAGCATATAGCGGCCGGTAACGAACGCATCTTTCAGTCCCGACTCGCTGCTGCCGTTGGACACGCGGCGATGGCCGATCTGTGCTTCGACTTCCACGTCCGGATTGACTGTGACGCCACCGAAGATATCGAGATCGGTAGCATTAAAACCGTCGTCGTAGTCCGCATAGGACACACGACCACCGATATAGGGGGTGCCGGTGATGACAGCATCGAAGTAGTAGTTCTGAAACAGTCGTACATTGGAGGCGCCGGACTGCGCGTGTGCGCCGGAAACGGCAAGTGCTGCTGCGGTGCCGATGGCCAAGGCCGAAATGCGATAACCCTTCATAACATGTGTCCCTTTTTCAGAGTGTTTTTCTGCCCAAAGTGTTCTTGTGGCGTGCCGTATGGCGTGTACTTTAATGGTGCAGTGCGAAGGAAGCAGGTGAGCTGGTTCACACTTGGTGTAAAGCTGTGCAAAAAATACATCTGCCCCGGTTGGCCGGTCACAAAATGTCCGGCGGACAAGCCCCGGTACTGGCGGTCGTTGTGTCACGCCGCTCTCTTGCCAGTTCGTCTCGCAATTGCGCCAGGCGTTCCTCAGGGGCTGCGGTCTCGCTGGCCTGCTGCAAGGCGTTCCCGGCCGCATCGTGGCAGCCTCGCCCGGCATAGGCCAGGGCGAGGTTGTGCCATGGCGCGAAGGCCTCCGGGCGGGCCCTGGCGGCGCGCTCCCAGGCCTGGATAGCTGCGGCCTTGTCATCTTGCGCCCAGAGGTGATTGCCGAAGGCAAACTGCAGCAGGTAATCCTGCGGCCAGCGACGGGCTGCCTGCTGCCAGTAGGGTGTAGCAGCGGACTGGCCGGCGCTCCCGGCGAGATCTTCCAGGGCCTGAACCAGATGCAGCGGCCGGGCATGGGGTGGCAGTTCTCCCGGCGGCAGGACAACCCAGCCCTGATAGTCCGCACGCGCCCAGGTACGAATGAAGCGATTCCAGCGCAGCGTCGCCGCTTCTCGCGTATCCGTGTTGAGAATGACGGTATTGCCCTGGTTCTCGAACCCGGTGACCACCGCAAAATGCCAGCGCGGTCGTATCGGGAGAGCGAGGTTCTGCATGACCAGCACAGGCAGATCTGCCTCCAGTGACTGGAACAGCTGGTCCTGATTGCTGACCGGGTAGACCAGCCGTTCTCGTGCCCGGGCGGCGGCAACCAGTTCCATGGCGAGGCTGCCCTGGCGTTCGGGGAGCCAGACTTCGTCCACCAACGTCTGGTCGGAGACCTGTACGCCCGCACTGCCCAGCACGGTAGCCAGAGCGGCCGGGCCGCACTGGTAATCTTCCTGGGGAAAGAAGGGGACGTCACTGATCTGGTGCGACGTGCCATCCGTGGCAGGCAGGGGGGCTCGGCTCTGGCACCCGCTCAACATCAGAAGTGTTACTGCGGCGATGGCAGCAAGCAGAGGCGCAGGTGAGGGTAATGCAGTCCATTCCGGACGCCACGGGCGCCCCGGGCGCCCCGGACGCCCCGGACGCAACGAAGCGGCCCGAAGGCCGCTTCGCTGTATTGCAGGTATTAACGCAGGTGTTAACAGTAGTGCAGACAAGTCAGCCAGCGCTCTTGATCGCCGGGAAGACGTTGGTGACACCCAGCAGATCCAGCAGGATCAGAAGTACCAGCAGGAAGACCAGCACGCCGAGTGCGCCTTCACCTGCGGGCAGGTCTTCGGCTTGCTGGGCAAGTTGCGCCAGCTCTGCGTTGCTGAGGCGGTCCATGCGCTCTTCCAGTCTGTCCTTGTCCACGCCAAAGCGGCTCAGGGCGTCAGCGGCATCCTGCCGTTCCAGCACGCTGGCAATACGTGCCTGATTATCTGCTCTGCTTTCTTCCGCAAGAATCTGGTCCGTGCCGATCATCGCAGCATGTGCCGCCGGCACCAGCAGGGTCTGTACGGACATGAAGATCACAAGCAGTGATCGGATGATGATACGTGTTGATCGGGTGTTTGACGGGTTCATGTCTGATAGTCCTGTGTCGACAGTGATGGCAGGACAATAGCACAGACAGTGGGGCAGGGATGTCGGCCAACCCCTTTGTTTTTCAATATTTTAGCTGTGCTCGTTGCTGTATCAGTTGGCGGTCGCATCAATCGCTCGAGAGCGCCACCACCTGACCGTTGAGCTTGATGATCTGCCGGGCCATGTCCGTGAGCAGCCCATGGATCATGGAGGGGTTGGAGCGGATCAGCTGTTTGAACTGTTCCTTGGGCACCTTGACCACGGCGCAACGAGTGCGTGCCTTGACGGTGGCGGTGCGGGGCGAATGGGTCAACAGTGCCAGTGCACCCAGTACCTCACCTTCGCTGACGCTGCCGACGGGCACGTTGTCCACCAGTACATCGGCCTCGCCCTCGAACAGGCTGTACACATGGCGAGGCGCATCGCCCTGACGAATGATGGTGTCGCCGGGCTGAAAGTAGGCGAAACCGGGCGTCGTTTGCAGGTCCTCACTGATGTAGGCCGCCAGCAGCCGCGTCATGATGCCGTGCTGGGTCATCAGCAACTGGGTCCACAGGCGTGCAGTCTCCTCCTCGGCCAGCAGTGTGCGCACCAGTGTCAGCGTGTCGAAGCCCATCAGCAGCACGGCGGCGTCGGCGTGAAAGTCGATGCCATCGCCGGTGACGTCCGGGAGAATCAGATCCCCTTCATCCCAGGTGAAGAGCTTGCGTTGCTGGCAGCTCATGGTGAGCATGCCGCCTTTGACCAGCCAGGTTTTCGAGGGATCCATGCCTGCCGCAACGGCGTCATCCGTTGGCGCGAGGTGCAGGGGTGTGCCGGCCAGATCCAGGCGGTCGGTCAGCGCGATGACCTGCCGCTTGTATTGGCGCACCAGTGTGGAGAATCCGTTGGCAGGTTCAGCAAGCGTGATCATTACTGCAGGCTCCGGTGTGCGTTGCTTTTCTGGTATTCCGGGTCTGGTATTCCGGGTAAACCGTCATGCCCCGAGTATGGCGCAGGAGCAAGAGGCTGTCAGTCGGGCGCGTCTCAATATCGGGCTATCCCGATGGCCGGTCAGCGACCGCCTCGGGGCCCATATTCCGGCGCCTCGTTCTTCAATGCGGCCTGCATGGCCTTGCGCTGATTCTTGCCCATCATCAGGCGCATTTGCAGGCGGCGTTCGTTGCGGAAGGCAGTGCGTTCGGAGGCCACCCAGTTGCGCTGGAACAGGAGCTTGGTCGCCGCCAGGGCGTCAGGCGATCTGCTGGCCAGTTGTGTGGCGAGTTGCTGCGCCTCCACCAGTGGCGTATCACTGAGGCCGGTCACCAGGTTCAGCTGCTTCGCCTCCTGTCCGTCGAAAATGCGGCCGGTCATGGCAAGTTCCTTGGCCACATCCAGAGGCACCAGTTCACGCAGGCTGACCGTGCCACTCATGTCCGGGATCAGGCCCCATTTGATTTCCATCACGGAAAACTGGCAGTCCGGGGTGCTGAAACGAAAATCAGCCGCCAGGGCAATCTGCAGGCCGCCGCCGAAGCAGTGTCCTTGGGTGACCGCAATCACCGGGAGTGGCAGTTCACGCCAGGCCCAGCAGCATTGCTGAAACAGATTGGCCCGGCGAATACCCAGATGGCTGAAGAAACTGCGCAGAATACGGCGCGGCTGTCGGGTCACTGTGGCGAAATCCAGGCCCGCGCAAAACGACTTGCCTTCCCCCTGAATGATCACCGCGCGCAGGGTCCGGTCCTTGCGCAGATAGCGCGCCGCATCCATGAGGGCTTCCAGCATGTCCAGATCCAGCGCGTTGTATTTCTTCGGCCGGTTCAGACTGACGTAGGCAATGCCGCCGTCTATACGCAGGGAAACCCGTTCGCGAAACTGCATGTCGTCAGCCATCTGTGTGTTCTCCGGTGTGCGCGTCAGGGCGCGAGTTTTTGCTGCAGCAGGGCGTTGATTTGCTGCGGGTTGGCCTTGCCCTGGGTCAGCTTCATGGCCTGACCGACAAAGAAGCCGAACATTTTTTTCTGCTTGGCACCTTCGGCGGCCTGATACGCCGCTACCTGCTCGGCATTGTCAGCGATGATCTGGTCGACAATCTTTTCCAGTTCGCCGGTGTCCGACATCTGTTTCAGACCTTTGGCGGCAATCACCTCGTCCGGGGTGCCTTCACCCTGCCAACAGGCATCGAGCACCTGCCGGGCAATTTTAGAAGACACGGTGCCGTCCTTGATGCGCAGGATAAGCTGGCCCAGGTTGGCGGCGCTGACCGGGCATTGCTGAATACTGATGTCTTCCGCGTTCAGGCGTGCGCTGATGTCGCCGATCACCCAGTTGGCGGCCAGCTTGGCGTCGCCGCTGTGTTGCGCGGCGGCTTCGAAATACTCCGCCGCAAAACGGTTGCCCGACAGCAGGCCTGCGTCATAGGCGGACAACTGATAGCTGTCGATAAAGCGTGCCTCCCGCGCGTCCGGCAGTTCCGGCAAGGTGGCGCGCAGCGCCTCGATGTCGGCGTCGGTCACCACCACCGGCAGCAGATCCGGGCAAGGGAAATAACGGTAATCGTTGGCGTCTTCCTTGCTGCGCATGGAGCGCGACGCCTGGGTGTCACCATTGTACAGGCGCGTCTCCTGAATCACCGTGCCGCCGTCCTCGATCAGCTCGATCTGGCGGCGCACTTCCTGGCGTATGGCGGCATCCATGAAACGAAAAGAGTTGAGGTTCTTGGTTTCAGTCCGGGTGCCGAGGGTCTCATCGCCTTTCGGGCGGACCGAAACGTTGACATCGAAGCGCATGGAGCCCTGGGACATTTCCCCGTCACAGATGCCCAGGCTGGTGACGATGCCATGCAGTTTGCGGGCAAACGCAACGGCTTCTTCCGGAGAGCGCATGTCGGGCTCTGTGACGATTTCGATCAGCGGTGTGCCGGCGCGGTTGAGGTCGATGCCGCTCATGCCCCGGCCCTGCGCATCGGCGAAATCTTCATGCAGGGATTTTCCGGCATCTTCTTCCAGATGGGCATGGTGGATGCGCACGACTTTTCGTTCGCCGTTCTCCAGCAGGATGTCCACTTTCCCCGGGCCGACGATGGGGGCTTCAAGCTGCGTGGTCTGATAGCCCTTCGGCAGATCCGGATAAAAATAATTCTTTCGTTCAAATACCGAGCGTTTGCAGATGTCGGCATTGACGGCGAGCCCGAACAGGATCGCTTTTTCCACGGCGCCCCTGTTCAGCACGGGCAGGGTGCCCGGCATGGCCAGATCCACCAGGCTGGCCTGGCTGTTGGGCTCCGCGCCGACCGCCGTGCTGCTGCCGGAAAAGATTTTCGAGGCGGTGGAAAGCTGCACATGAATTTCCAGCCCGATAACGGTTTCCCATTCCACTGTTCTTTCCACCATTACGCGTCTCCTTTCGCAGTTGCTGTCTCGCCGAAAGAGGGCGCTTGTCGATGCCAGTCTGTGGCCTGCTGAAAGCGATGCGCCACATTGAGAATCTGTGCTTCGCGGAAATAGTTACCGATCACCTGAATGCCCATCGGCAGACCATCAATCATGCCCGCAGGCATGGACAGCGCGGGCAGGCCCGCAAGGTTGACAGCAATGGTGAACACATCGGCCATGTACATGGTCACGGGGTCGTCATTTTTTGCGCCGAGCGCGAAGGCCTGCTCGGGGGAGGTTGGCCCCATGATCACATCGACATTTTCGAAGGCAGCAGCAAAGTCATTGCTGATCAGACGGCGCACTTTCTGCGCACGCAGATAGTAGGCGTCGTAATACCCGTGGGACAACGCATAGGTGCCGACCAGGATGCGGCGTTTCACTTCAGCGCCGAAGCCTTCCGAGCGGGAGCGCTTGTACATGTCTTCCAGATCAGCGGGGTCTTCGCAGCGATAGCCGTACCGCACACCATCGAAACGGGACAGGTTGGAGGAGGCTTCCGCCGGGGCGATGACATAATAGGCCGGCACGGACAGATCAACACTGGGCAGGCGCATGGAGACCAGGATGGCGCCCTGCTTCTCCAGCTCGGCCAGGGCGGCGCGGGTTGTGCTGGCGATACGATCGTCCAGTGTCGCCGGGAAAAACTCTTCCGGCACGCCGATGCGCAGGCCTTTCAAAGGCTGGTCGAGTGTCGCGCTGTAGTTGTCCACGGCCTGGTTGACGCTGGTGGAGTCGCGCGGGTCATGGCCGGACATGGCCTGCAGCAGCAGGGCGCAATCTGCGGCGCTCCGTGCCATGGGGCCTGCCTGGTCCAGGCTGGAGGCAAAGGCGATCATGCCCCAGCGCGAGACGCGTCCATAAGTGGGCTTGAGGCCGGTAATGCCGGTCAGCGCTGCGGGCTGGCGAATCGAACCGCCGGTATCGGTGCCGGTGGCCGCCGGGACCAGCCGGGCCGCCACGGCAGCGGCGGAGCCGCCGGAGGAGCCGCCGGGGACGCGGTCGGTATCCCAGGGATTCCTGACCGGGCCATACCAGCTGGTTTCGTTGGATGAGCCCATGGCGAACTCGTCCATATTGGTCTTGCCCAGCATCACGGCGCCGGCGGCCTGCAGCCGTTCCACCACGGTGGCGTCATAGGGCGAGATGAAGTTGTCGAGCATCCGGGAACCACAGCTGGTACGCACGCCACGGGTGCAGAAGATGTCCTTGTGCGCCAGGGGCAGGCCGTTGAGCGCGCCGGCCTGTCCGGCAGCGCGGGCCTGGTCTGCCGCATCCGCCTGGGCCAGCGCCTGCTCCGGGGTGAGCGTGATAAAGCTGTTCAGCGCGCCATCAAGCGACTGAATTCTATTGAGAAAATGCTCAGTCAGCTCGCGGGCTGAAAAGTCGCCAGCCGCCAGGCCAGCTTGCAGTTCTGTCAGGGTTTTATCGTGCATGCGTGTATCCGGCGCTTGTGGTCGGGCCCGGGCAGGTGCCGGGGCAGGCTTTACTACTCAATCACCCGTGGGACCAGATAGCAGCCGCCTTCATTGGCGGGTGCCAGGGCCTGTACCTGATCGCGGATGTCATGCTCGGTGACGGCGTCGGGGCGCAGGGGTTGTGAGGCGTCCAGCGGGTGGGCGAGCGGCGCCACGGCGTCGACATCGGCCTCCTGAAGGCGGTCTACCATGCCGAGAATGCTGTTGAGGCGGTCAGTCAGGGCAGCGCTGTCTGCGGCGTCCAGATGCAGCCTTGCCAGATGAGCCACCCCTGCCAGTGCCTGCGGGTCGAGGGCCATGTGCGTCTCCAGGGCCAGAGGAAAGAGAAGCCGCAAAAACTACCACAACAGGCCCTCTCGGGGCCATATATAGCGCGGCATCTGCGCCATGATAGCGGTTGTCCCCGGCCGGGCAACGGGCTGTCCGGCAGCGCAAAAACTGCATGGCCAGTTGCCCAAACCCCCCGCCGTTGCTAGAGTTGCGCCTCAATATCGCTGCGAGTGCTGGTCGCCCGCAGCGGCCACCTCTCGCACCAAAATTCAGGAAGCTGGCCAGAATGTCCTTGATCAAGCGTATTCGGGGGATGTTTTCCACCGATCTCTCCATTGACCTGGGGACCGCAAACACCCTTATTTACGTACGTGGGCGCGGTATTGTGCTTGACGAACCCTCGGTGGTGGCCATTCGTCATCATGGGGCGCAGAAGAGCGTTGCGGCGGTCGGTATGGACGCCAAGCGGATGCTGGGCCGGACACCGGGCAACATCACGGCGATTCGCCCGATGAAAGACGGCGTGATCGCTGACTTCGAAGTAACCGAGAAGATGCTCCAGTACTTTATCAAGAAGGTGCATGAGAGCGGCTTCTTCCCGCCTGCGCCGCGCGTGCTGGTGTGTGTGCCGTGCAAATCCACCCAGGTGGAGCGTCGCGCCATTCAGGATTCCGCCTACGGTGCGGGTGCCCGGGAAGTGTTTCTGATCGAAGAACCCATGGCTGCGGCCATCGGTGCCGGCCTGCCGGTGGATGAGCCCAACGGCTCCATGGTGGTGGACATCGGTGGGGGTACCACCGAAATCGCCATCATTTCCCTGAACGGGATTGTCTATGCCGAGTCAGTGCGTGTGGGCGGTGACCGCTTTGATGAAGCCATTGTGTCTTTCGTGCGCAAGGAATACGGCAGCCTGATCGGTGAATCCACCGCAGAGCGCATCAAGCAGGAAATCGGCACGGCCTATCTGGGCGGCGAGATTCTCGAAATTGATGTGCGGGGTCGTAACCTGGCAGAGGGTGTGCCGCGCAGCTTCACCCTGAACAGCGAAGAAATTCTCGAAGCCCTCAAGGATCCCCTCAACAGCATCGTCAACGCCGTAAAAAATGCACTGGAAGCGTCGCCGCCGGAACTCGCGTCGGATATCGCCGAGCGCGGGCTGGTGGTCACCGGCGGTGGTGCCTTGCTGCGTGATATCGATCGTCTGCTGAGCGAAGAGACCGGATTGCCAGTGATCGTTGCCGACGATCCGTTGACCTGTGTTGCCCGGGGCGGCGGCAAGGCGCTGGAGCTGATGGATACCCGAGGTTTTGATACGCTTGCCTTGTAATCTGCAAGGGTAAATGAGGTAAACCATTAAAGGTCTGTTTGCAGACACACCCAACCCCGGTTACCGGCTGGTTCTTGCGCTGGTGCTTGGTGCTGCCCTGATGTTGCTGGATCAACGCAGTGAGCATGTCCAGCCACTGCGTTTCGCCATCGGTTATCTGACTGCCCCGGTGCATTACCTGGCCCATGTGCCCTCAGCAATGGGGGAATGGGCATCCAGCCAGGCAGTGTCGCGGGCCGACCTCCAGTCTGAAAAAAATCATCTCGAACGCCAGATCATGATCCTGCAACAGCGGGTTCAGCGCCTTGCTGTGCTGGAGGCCGAGAACGTGCGTTTGCGCGAACTCCTCAACTCGTCTGCCGAGCTGGATGCCAGGGTGCTTGCTGCAGAAATCATCGGCATCGAACCGGACCCAAGCCGGCAGGAATTCGTCATCAACAAGGGCGGGCACGCCGGTGTGTATCGCGGCCAGGCGGTGCTGGATGCGGGCGGGCTGCTGGGGCAGGTGGTGGACATCGGGCCGCTCACTGCGCGTGTGCTGTTGATTACCGATGCCAGTCATGCCCTGTCGGTGCAGGTGAATCGTAATGGTGTGCGCGCCATTCTGGCCGGCATCGGTCAGCCGGATCGCGTCCGGCTGCTGTTTGTGCCGGATACCGCGGACATCATCGAAGGCGACTTGCTGGTGAGTACCGGTCTGGATCAGCGTTTCCCGCGCGGCTATCCCGTGGCAGAGGTGATTCGCGTGGCCCACGATCCCGGTGCGCCGTTTGCGATTGTCGAAGCCCGCCCCACCGCCAATATTGATCGTGCCAGCCATGTGTTGCTGGTTGAGCGTACCGCGCCCCGGCGTGAACGCGAAGGAGGCACGCAATGAGAGAGCGTGAGTCGCGCGGCACGCCTGCCGTGATCGCAACGTTTTTTCTTGCGGCGGTGTTGACCGTGCTGCCGTTGCCGGAAGCGGCATCCCTCGGTCGTCCGGAATGGATTTCCATGGTGCTGATCTATTGGGTCATCGCGTTGCCGCATCGTGTTGGCGTGCTCTGGGGCTTTGCCGTTGGTCTGTTCCAGGATGTGTTGACGGGGGCTGTTCTGGGGCAGCATGCCGTGGCACTGGCGCTGGTGGCTTATGTGGCGATTGCCGCCCATAAACGCATCCGTGTGTTCCCGCCACTGCAACAATCAGTGGTCATCTTTCTGTTGGTAGGCACCGGCGCGCTGATGTCCTACACGGTGCAGAATGCTGTAGGGCGCGTGTTGGTTCCCCCGGTGTGGGTGTTGTTGCCGGCGCTGGTGTCCGCATTGCTCTGGCGCCCCGCGTTCAGTGTGTTGCGCTGGGTTCGCCGTCGCTTTCTGGTGCGATGATGGCGGTGCCATCCCTTTACTCTCCTTCATTGTACCTGGCCTCAGCGTCCCCCCGTCGTGCGCAATTGCTGCACCAGATTGGTGTGCCGCATACCGTGCTGGCGTTCCCCGGTATTGATGAAACCCCGCGCAGTGATGAATCGCCTGCCCTGTATGTGCAGCGCATGGCGCAGGAAAAAGCTTGCGCCGGCTACGCGATGCTGACACCGCAGCAGGTTGCTGGTGCGGTGGTGCTGGGCGCCGATACCGCCGTGGTGCTGGGTGATATCATCATGGGCAAACCTGCGGATGATGATGACGCCGTCGCCATGCTGACGCAGCTGTCCGGGGCCACACACCAGGTACTGTCTGCCGTGTGTCTGCACGACGGCAATACCCCTGTGGTGCAGTTGTCCACCACGCAGGTGCAGTTTCGCACGCTGGGGCGGGCCGAAATTGATGCTTATGTGGCCTCCGGTGAACCCCGTGGCAAGGCCGGTGCCTATGCCATTCAGGGCTTCGGTGCCGTGCTGGTCGCGAATTTGCATGGCAGTTACAGTGGTGTGGTGGGGCTGCCCCTGACGGAAACCCGGCAACTGCTGAATGAGGCCGGCATCACCGTATGGCGGGCGCACGCATGACGCTTCTGTACATGCCCGCCCTGTGCATGCCCGCGCTGGCCTGCAAGGCTGGCTTATGGCGGGCCGCCTGGTCCGTCGCACGCCGTTCCTGAGGAGCACACAGTGACAGAGGCTTCTGCAGCACAGACTTCTGCCGCCGAGCGGAGGTCGGCGAGGTTCGCTCGCCTCCGTCTGCAGCTGTGGTGGATCGCCGCCACGGTATTGCTGCTGCTTGCCCTGTATATCGTACTGGCCCGCCAACTGATGAGTATGGCGCCGGATTTTCGTGAGCCGCTGCAGGACCTGCTCAGCGAGCGGTTTGATACACCGGTGACCATCGGTGCCCTGCGCGGGCACATGGATGGCATGAGCCCGGTGTTCGTGTTCGACGATGTGGCACTGTCTCCCGGCGAGGATGATTCGGCAGCGCCGCTGGTGCTGCAACGCGTTGAGTTGAGTATTTCTCCGTGGGCCTCCCTGATGGCTCGCAGCCTGCGGCTGCGGCAGTTATGGATCAGCGGCGTGGCCCTTCATCTGGTCCGCAGTGACGACGGCGACATTCGTTTCCGTGGCCTGGAAGCCTTTCGGGGGGATCAGGTGGACGGCGTTGATGACCTGCGCGAGGTGCTGGAGCAGGTCTATTTGCAGCGCCGCATTGTCCTGGATGATGTGCACGCCCGCGTTGACTGGCCGGGTATGCCGCCGCTGCGCACGGAAGACCTGTCCATTGCACTGGTGCGGGAAGGTGACGCGCACCAGCTCGCCATAAAGCTTTCCGCGATAGATCGCCCCTTCGAGCTGGATCTGCGTCTGCATCTGCGCAGCGATGTCTATGCGCTGTCGGATATTGATGGCAGCGCCTACCTGCGCCTGCGTGGCGAAGATTTGCAGTATTGGCTGCCGGAACAGTGGCCGCTGCCGCTGGAACCCGTGTCTGCCAGCGGTCAGGTTGAGATATGGGGCGCCCTGCGCAAGGGTGAGGTGGAAAGCGCTGATGTATTGCTGGCAACCCGGGATGTGACGCTGCGGCATCGCGAGGCGGGGGAAAGCTGGGCGCTGGACAGCCTGAGTGCCAGCCTGGCCGTGCGCCGTGAGTCGGACAGCTATGTGCTGCTGCTGGATGAGGTGCGCGCGCGCACGGACAATGCCGGGGCGCTGCGCGCCGGGCCTCTGGCTTTGCGCTGGGATGGCCGTCGTTCGGAGGATACGCGCTGGGCGATGCGCGCCGAACAGATCAACGCCACGCGCCTGCGCGAGCAGATGGAAGCCTGGCCTTTCCCGCTCCCTGACAATCTGAGAGCGCTACGGGAGCGGTTGGCGGCATTGGCCCCCTCCGGTGAGCTGGCGTCGCTCTACATCGCCGGGCAGGGCGTACGTATTGACCAGTTCAGCAGCCGTTTCCGGGATCTGGCGGTCGCGGCGGATGAAGAGCAGCCTGGCGTGCAGGGGCTTAGTGGCTGGCTGGCGGGTACCCCGGACAGCGGCGTGGTGAATCTGGTCAGCCCTGCGCTGGTACTGGAGATGGGGGCGTTCTTCGAGACGCCGATGGCGGCTTCTGCCAGCGGCGCACTGCGCTGGCAGCGTGGAACGTTGCCCGACACCGACACCGACACCGACACCGACACCGACACCGACACCGACACCGATACCGATACCGATACCGATACGGGGACCGCAGCCACCGAGACAGCCCGCTCGCTGGTGATCCAGAGTGGCCTGTTGCAGGCCAGCAATGCAGACGCCGCGGCGCAGGCCATGCTGGAACTGCACGTGGCGCCGCAACAGGTGCCACGTCTGCGATTGCTGGGCGAACTGACTCAGGGCGAGGCCAGCCGCGCCAGCCACTACATCCCGCTGGCGCGCATGGCCAACCCGCTGCGGGACTGGTTCGCCCAGGCGTTCACCGGCGGGACCGTGGAGCGGGGGCGCTTTCTGTACGAGGGGCCGGTAAAGATCGACCCGGAAAGACAGCAGGACCGGACCTTCCAGATGAGTTTTGCCGTGGCTGATTTTGATCTGCGCTTCCTGCCGGACTGGCCCCAGGTCGAGCAGATTCGCGGCACTGTATTGGTCGACGGTGTCACGGTGCATGCGCGCGATCTGTCGGCCCGCTTCCTGGATACCGAGGTAAGCAGCGCAGATGTCGATGTATTGGGCACGGAGCCGGGTGGTCAGCCGCAGTTGCACCTGGATGGCGCCGTGGCGGGGCCGGCGAGCGCACTGCAGCGGTTATTGCGTGACACCCCTGTTGCGGCAGTATTGCCGAACGAACTGGCTGCCTGGGATATCCGTGGCGGCGAACTGGCGGGCGATCTGTCCCTGCGTATTCCGCTGTCAGACCAGGGGCCGCCGTTGATGATAGAGGCCGAGGCTGGTGTGGAAGGCGTGGGATTGCACTCGTCCGCCCGGCGTCTGAGTGCCACCGATCTGACCGGTACGGGGCGCTTCAGCCTTGCCGACGGCCTGACGTTCCCGGCCCTCACAGGGCAACTGTTCGGAGTCCCCGTGGCGGCCTCGGTGAGCAGCGACGGACGTTACACGACCATCAATGCGACCGGCGACGTGCCGGTACCAACGTTGCAGGACTGGCTGCAGATCAGGGCGTTGGCGCCGCTGGATGGCAGCATGGCTTACCGTGCATCGCTGCGACTGCCGCGCCGCGAGGGTGGCACCGCCCCCCGGCTCGAAGTGGAGAGCGATCTGGGCGGAGTGTCTGTGGCGCTGCCGCCGCCGCTGGGCAAAGCGGCGGCGGACGCTCAGCCCATGCAGCTGGCGCTGGATACCGGTGACACCAGCTTGTTGACGGTCAGTCTGGCGCCGCTGGGCTCTGCGCGGATCGAGTATGGTGACGCGGGGCTGAAGCGCGGTGCCGTGCGTCTGGGTGAGCGCATTGCCGGGCTGCCGCCGTCCGGTTTGCTGGTCGACGGCCATACGCCGGTACTGGATCTGGCTGGCTGGCTGGGTGTGCTGCTGGGTCCGGGTGCTGGCGATGAAGCGGATGACGCCCAAGGCTTGCCCCCGTTGCGGTTGGCGATTGAGACGGATCAATTGCTGCTGCTCAACGAACCGGTTGGGCCTGCCAGCTTCAGCGCCCGGCAGAATGAGAACGACTGGGAGCTGGCCCTGTTCAGCGAGGCACTGGTGGGTGAAGTTCGCGTGCCGGGTGGGTATACCCTGCGCGGCGATCGCCCCATGGACGTGGATATCGAGCGACTGCGTTGGCCGCTGGCGTCGCCAGACAATGATCAACAGGTCGAGGGGTCCACCGCCGAGCGCGTGGTTGAAGTGGCTGTGGAGCTGGCCGGCGATGGTGCCGGAGAGTTCGTCTCCGGGCTGGTATTGCAGCCCAGCCCGGCCAACATGCCCGTGGCTGACGTGCGGCTGGCAAATATCACGGTGCACGGTCGCCACTTCGGGCAGTGGCAGGCGCAGCTGCGGCCGCGGGAGAACGGATTCACCGCCACGGGTGTACGGGGTCGCTGGCGCGAGACATCGGTCAACGGCGAACTGGACTGGGACGAGGACGACAACGGCGCCCAGCACACCCGCTTTGCCGGCAGTTTCGACAGCGCGCAGTCAGCGGATCTGCTGTCCCTCTTCGATCTGGCGTCGTTTCTTGAAAGCCGCGATGCCAGTGGGACCCTGGATATCGGCTGGCAGGGGTCACCGATGGATTTCGATTATCGGCAGTTGCAGGGCACGGTGGCCTTCAATGTGCGTGATGCCCTGCTGCCCAGTGCGGATCGCCGGACGTCGGCACTGCGGCTGCTGGGGCTGGTGAATGTGGGGCACACCCTCAGCAGGCGCTTGCGGCTGGATTTTTCGGATGTGGTCAGCCAGGGGCTGCTTACCGACAGTATTCGTGGCAGCTTTACGCTGGATGGCGCGCAGATTGATACGGATGATCTGCGTATCCGGTCGCCGTCTGCGGAGTTTCTGATTGCCGGTGGCCTGAATCTGGACGCGCAGACCATGGACTACGATATCCAGGTCACGCTGCCGCTTTCCAGCAACCTGTATGCGGGGTGTCTGGCAGGCCCGGCGGCCTGCGCCGGCATTTTTGTTGTCGAGCGTCTGTGGGGTGACCGCCTTGAGAAAATGACATCCATGGATTATCGCGTCTCCGGTGACTGGGATGATGCCCGTGTAGAAGAGCGAGGCCCCTGATGCGTATTGCAGCAGTTCAGTTGTGTGCCAGTGATGATGTTGCCGCCAATCTGGCTCAGGCCGCCGCATTGATCGCCGAGGCGGCGGAGGCCGGCGCCAGCCTGGTGGTATTGCCCGAGAATTTTGCCTGTTACGGTGGTGCTTACCGGTCGCTGGCCACGGAGCAGGGTGCCGGGCTGCAGCAGTGGCTTGCGCAGCAGGCCCTTGATCAGGGGGTCTGGTTGCTGGGTGGCACCATACCGCTGGCAACACGCCCGGATGGCGAAGCAGTGCCGACGCCCCGGGTGCGTACAGTCTCGCTGTTACACATGCCGAACGGGCAACTGGCGGCGCGCTATGACAAACTGCACCTGTTCGATGCGAATGTGCCGGACGCTCAGGGCGTGTACCGTGAATCCGACGTGTTCGAGCCGGGGGATCGCCTGGTGACGGCGCCCGTCGACGGCATCGTGATGGGCATGGCGGTATGCTACGACCTGCGCTTTGCCAGCCTGGCGCGGGCGTTGGCGGATCGCGGCGCGCACCTGCTGGTCTACCCCAGCGCCTTCACGGCGGTGACCGGCGCCGCACACTGGGAAATACTGCTGCGTGCGCGGGCCATCGAGAGCGGCTGCTATGTGCTCGGCGTCAATCAATGCGGCCAGCACAGCCCGCGGCGCGCAAGTCATGGCCATAGCATGCTGATTGATCCCTGGGGCGAAGTGGTGGCAGCGCTCGCCGAGGTCCCGGGTGTACTCTGCGCAGACATTGATTCCACGCGGGTGCAGGAAATCCGGCAACGTCTGCCGGTACACCTGCACCAGCGTCTTCTGACAAGGCTTCCTGATGACATCCGTGACGACACCTGCAATGACTGATTCACTCGCCATGGCGGAGTCCATCCTGCTGACGCCAGCCGGGCTCACCAGCACAGGGCTGGGCGGGCTGCTGGATGCCGCGCTGGCGCCCGGCGTGGACTATGCCGATCTGTATTTCCAGCACAGCCGCCACGAGGGCTGGGTGCTGGAGGACGGTGTGGTACGTGACGCCAGCTACAATCTCGAGCGTGGCACCGGTGTGCGGGTGGTCAGTGGTGAGCGCACCGGGTTTGCCTACAGCGATGAAATCGCTGTGCCGGCACTGACCCAGGCCACCCGCGCCGCCCGTGCCATTGTGCGGCAGGGCAGTCAGGGCACGGCACCGGCGCTGCGTGCCGTGTCGCAGCCGGTGTTGTACGAGGCGTTTGATCCGCTGGCGACCTGGGCCGCGCCGCGCAAGGTGGCGCTGCTGGAGAAGCTGGACAAGCTGGCCCGCAGCCTGGATTCCGCGGTATCGGAAGTCACGGTGTCCCTGAATGCGGTGCATGATGTGATTCTGGTCGCGGCAACGGATGGCACGCTGGCGGCGGATGTGCGGCCGTTGGTGCGGCTGAGTATTTCCGTCATCGCCGAGCGGCATGGTCGCCGTGAGCGTGGCAGTGCCGGTGGCGGCGGTCGGGTCAGCTATGACTGGCTGGAGGCAGAAGGCCGTGCGGAGCACTGGACCCGCGAGGCGGTGCGTCAGGCGCTGGTCAATCTGGAAGCGCAGCCGGCACCCGCTGGCACCATGCCGGTGGTACTCGGCCCGGGGTGGCCTGGCGTGCTGCTGCACGAGGCCGTGGGGCATGGCCTGGAAGGGGATTTCAATCGCAAGGGCACCTCCATGTTTGCCCGGCGCATGGGCGAGCAGGTGGCGTCGCCACTGTGCACCGTAGTGGACGACGGGACACTGCCCGGCCGACGCGGTTCGCTGAATGTGGATGACGAAGGCACGCCGACCCACTGCACGACGCTGATCGAGAAAGGACGCCTGGTGGGCTTCATGCAGGACAAGCTCAATGCCCGCCTCAGCGGCCAGGCGCTGACCGGCAACGGACGGCGTGAATCCTATGCCCACCTGCCGATGCCGCGCATGACCAATACCTATATGCTGCCGGGCGAGCATGATCCGGCAGAAATCGTGGCCTCCCTGGAACGCGGCATCTATGCGGTGAATTTCGGTGGCGGGCAAGTCGATATCACCTCCGGTCGCTTCGTGTTTTCCACCAGCGAGGCTTATCTGGTGGAGAAAGGCAAGATCGTGGCGCCGGTGCGTGGTGCCACGCTGATCGGCAGTGGTGCAGAAGTGATGCAGCAGATATCCATGGTGGGCAACGATCTGGCGCTGGATTCCGGGATCGGTGTCTGTGGCAAAGAGGGCCAGTCGGTGCCGGTCGGTGTTGGCCAGCCCACGTTGCGCGTTGATGCACTGACGGTGGGCGGCACTGCCTGAATGGTCTGATGGCAGTGTCCGAGTTGAAACGGGGAATCGCTGATATGTCCAATGTGGCGGAAGTGTTGGCCAGAATGCGTTTGTTCGACGGCATGGTTGCAGAAGATCTGCAACAGGTCGCCAAGCTGGTATTCGTGAATCGTTTCAGCACCGGCGATGTGGTCTGTCGCGAGGGCGACCACAGCGATTTCATGTGTTTTGTGGTGCGTGGCCGGCTGGATATCATCAAGCGCGGGCAGGATGACAAGGATGTGGTGATCGCCCACCTGCACGCCGGCGACTCGCTGGGCGAAATGTCGCTGATCGACCATGAACCGCGTTCTGCATCGGCGCTGGCGAGCGAGGAGAGCACGGTGATCGTGCTCACGCGCAAGGGATTCGAACAGCTGCGCAAACGCTCGCCGCAGGCGGCCCACGTGATCCTGATGAATATTGCCCGACTGCTCAGTGGCAACCTGCGCCGCACCTCAGCACAGCTGGCGCAGTACATGTTGCCTCTGAACTGACACCGTTGAATAACCGGTTCTACAGGGGCGCGTTGCGCTCCAGATTGTTGAAATAGTCGTAGACCTTGCGCCGCTCGCGCTGGAGTTTATCGAGTGCGGCGCGGTCCTCGTGCAGGTCCAGGTCGGGTTGCTTGCCCTCGGGCAGGCGGCTGCTGAAGTAATTGCGCAGCAGATTGCGCAGGTGCTGCCGGTCCGCCGCCGCGTAGGTCTGCATGACTTCATCGACAATGACCTGAGCGGCCTTGTTGTTCTCGCTCCGGTCCAGACGCTCCATCCAGTCGAGCAGGCGCTTGTGACGCAACGGGTCGTCCAGTGCCGCCAGTGCCCGCTCGATGGCATCACCGTCTGCCGCGCGCATCAGCTTGCCCACATACTGGGCGTGGCGACGGCGCGCTTCGTGGGCGGTGATGCGCTTGCTCTCGTCGATAGCCCGGATCAGGGCATCGGTGAGTGGCAGCCGCGCACGATCGGCGGCCTTGAGGTTCATGAGTTTTTCGCCGACCTCCTGCAGGGCAGACACCTCGCGCTTGAGGGCTGATTTGCTGGGCAGATCGTCGTCGTTATACTCGTCCATACGCTATCTACTGTGGCAATTAGCCGCCAAGTTTACTCGCCCATGCCAACAAACGAAAAGACAAGAAACGAAAAGCACCTTACATCAGTCACTCCAGCAGTCAGTCAGGGCGCGCTGGTGGCGCTGGATGAGACACTGCTTGAGACCTTGCGTGAGCGTGCGCGCTTCGTCATCGCTGAAGCCGAGAGGCAGGGCGCCACGGCCGCTGAAGTGGGCATCAGCGCGGGTGAGGGGCTGTCCGTCACGGTGCGCCTGGGTGAGGTCGAGACACTGGAATTCAATCGCGATCGCGGCGTCTCGGTCACCGTGTACGTCGGCCAACGCAAGGGCACGGCCAGTAGCAGCGATGATGCGCCGGAGAGCCTGCGCGAGACGGTGGCAGCAGCGTTGGCTATTGCGCAGCAGACTGGCGTCGACGCCCACAACGGGCTGGCGCCGCCGGAATGGCTGGCGACCGAGGTGCCGGATCTGGATCTCTACCACCCCTGGACCCTGACCCCGGAGCAGGCCATTGCCGAGGCGCTGGCCTGCGAGGCTGCGGGGCGTGGTGATCCGCGCATCATCAACTCCGAGGGCGCCACCGTAGGCAGCCATGTCAGCGGGCGCGTCTACGCCAACAGCCATGGCTTTATCGGTGGCTGGCGTGGCTCCCACCACAGCCGCTCCTGCGTGCTGGTGGCGGAGCAGGATGGCGCCATGCAGCGGGATTACTGGTATGACACCCAGCGTGATGCGCGCCTGCTGGCAACACCGGAGGCAATCGGCGCGCGCGCCGCGGAGCGCACCCTGGCGCGACTTGGCGCAACACGCCTGAGCACGGGCGAAATGCCGGTGCTGTTTGCCCCGGACGTGGCCAAGGGGCTGATCGGCCACTTCATTTCGGCGATCAGCGGTGGCGCCCTGTACCGCAATGCATCATTTCTCCGTGACCGGATCGACAGCCAGGTATTCCCGGAATGGGTGACAATCAGCGAGCGCCCGCATTTGCGGGGTGGCAGTGCGTCGGCACCGTTTGATACGGATGGTATCGCCACCCGCGATCAGGACTTCGTGCGTCAGGGCGTCCTGTCGCAATATGCCCTGGGGCTTTACGCTGCGCGGCGCCTTGAGCGCACGCCCACCGGCAATGGCGGCGGCGTGCGCAACCTCACCCTCACCCACGGTGATGAGGATCAGGCGGCGCTGTGTCGGCGCATGGGGCAGGGCGTGTTGATCACGGAAGTCATGGGGCAGGGGGTCAATCTGGTCAGCGGTGATTACTCGCGCGGTGCGTCCGGGTTTCGGGTGGAAAATGGCGAAATAGCAGGCCCGGTGGAGGAGTTCACCATTGCCGGGCATCTGGGGGACATGTTTGCGGGCTTGCAGGCCGCAGGCTGTGATGTGGACGAAAGAGGGAATATTCACTGCGGCAGCTTGCTGCTGTCGCCGATGAAGATAGCGGGGGTATGACGATTATGCAGAACAATGATCTGAACGACAGGAATCCCTATCAACAGCCGCAGGCAGATGTCATGCCGCCGCGCCCGGAGGGCACCCTGGTGGTCAATGCGCCCCGTGGGCGTGATGTGGGGGCTGGCTGGCGCTGGATCAC
The DNA here is from genome assembly GCA_022565695.1 of Alcanivorax sp. GTDB lineage: Bacteria > Pseudomonadota > Gammaproteobacteria > Pseudomonadales > Alcanivoracaceae > Isoalcanivorax. The sequence goes on from JAIUME010000008.1 coordinate 148,939, forward strand.
TGATGCCTGGCGTATTTTCCGTAATGCAAAGGCGGTGGTGTTTTTCGGGGCAGTCTTGCTGTGGTTGATCTCCGGGGCGATTCAGCAGGTGCCTTTGCTGGGGATTCTGGCGTCGTTCATCCTGGCGCCCGTTTTCAGCGCTGGATTGTTGATGTTGGCGTACAACGCGGATGAGCAGCAGTCGCCACGCATCGGCAACATCTTCAGCGGCTTCCAGGAGCAGTTCACGCCATTGTTGTTGTTGGGGCTGACTTACCTGGGGCTGTTTCTCGGGGCGCTGATTATCGGCGGTATCGTCGGTTATCTGCTGTTTGCGGACATGCTCTCTGCCATGTTGAACATGGCCATGTCAGAGCAAGCCGGTTTTCCCGGTGGTGACGGCGTGCTGTTGCGTATGGTCCTGGTGGTGCTGATTATGGCGGCGCTATTCATTCCGGCCATGGCACTGTACTGGTTCGCGCCAGCGCTGGTGTTTTTCGGCAAGCGGCCTGTGGGCGAAGCGCTGATGATGAGTCTGCGTGGCTGCCTGAGCAACATCATGCCGATGCTGTGGTACGGCGTTGTGATGGTGCTGCTTGTCATCCTGCTGATGCTGCCGTCGCTGGTGCTGATGGTGGTGGCCACCGTCATGGGTGGCGGCGTCATGGCGTATATTCTGGCCTGGTTGCCGGCGCTGGGGTTCTTTCTGGTGCTGTTTCCGGTGCTGGCGGTGAGTTACTACAGCTCCTTCCGGGATATCTATACGGATTCGCTGTAACAGCGCTACGCTTCTTCGTCGAAACGGCGCGCGAACAGGTCAGTCAGTTCCGCCAGTGCAGCGCTGGCCTGTTCGCCATCAACACTGACCTCTACCGTGCTGCCCTTGGCGGCCGCCAGGGTCATGACGCCCATCATGTTGCGGGCTTCCACCTCGCGGCCGTTGCAACGCAGCAGGATCTTCACGTCGTGGCGGCAGGCGATGCTGACAACCTTGGCGGCGGCGCGCGCATGCAGTCCGAGCTTGTTGATGACGGGCAGTGTGCTGTGCAGCATCATTCCAGTTCCAGATGGCGTATCTGGGCATCCCAGCCCGCTTTGCACAGTCGGGCAGTCAGGGCTTCGACCATATAAACGGAGCGGTGCCGGCCGCCGGTGCAGCCGATGGCTACGGTCATGTAGGTGCGGTCGTTCGCCTCGTAGCGTGGCAGCCAGCGCAGCAGCAGTTGTTCGATGTCATGCAGTAATGCCGGCGTGTCCACCTGGTTGTCCAGAAAATCGCGAATCGGTTGCTGGCGGCCATCGTAGGCACGCAAGGTGGCATCCCAGTGCGGGTTGGGCAGCATGCGCACGTCAAACACGAGATCGGCATCCGGTGGCACACCATTCTTGAAGCCGAAGGATTCCACCAGCAGAGACAGTCGTCCGCCGCGTTTGGCGACACGATCACGGATCATGTTGCGCAAGGTGTGCGGGTCCATGCTGCTGGTGTCGATGGTCAGATCAGCATGGTTCTGGATGCTGCCGAGCAGTTCCCCCTCATGGTAGATCGCTTCCGAGAGTGACATGTCCTGGTCGCTGAGCGGGTGGCGCCGCCGTGTGGCGCTGAAACGCTTGAGCAGGGTGTCGTGATCGGCGTCGAGATAGATCACCTCGCACTGAATGCCCTGTTCGCGCACGGCTTTCAGAAGCTCCGCGAAACGGGGCAGCTGGCTGCGCAGGTTGCGCGCGTCGATGCCGACCGCAATACGCTGGATGTCCGCGCTTTCTTCCTGCAGCTGCGTGGCCAGGGTCGGCAGCAGCCCCAGGGGAAGGTTGTCGACACAGTAAAAGCCCAGATCCTCCAGTGCCTGGAGGGCCGTACTTTTTCCGGAGCCGGAGCGGCCGCTGAGGATAACCAGTTTCATGTGCGCTGCGCCGTTATGCGGCGCCCTCGGTTATGTGCTGGGGCTGGTGGGGCATGATGGTTCCGCAGGCAAGTCAGGAGGCAAGCTGCAACTCGGCTTCCGAATCCACGGCTGTCCGGAACAGGTGCTCCGCCGAGGTGGCATTGCGCAGGTCGTTGCGGAAGCTGGGTTCGTTGAAGAGTGCGGCAAGGTGGCTGAGTGTCTTGAGGTGTTGCTCGGGATTTTCTTCCGGCACCAGCAAGACAAAGACCAGATCCACGGGGCGGGCATCGACGGCATCAAAGTCGATGGCCTCGGCCAGGCTGACCAGCAGCCCGGTGGGTTTGTCGCAGGAGGACAGCCGGCAGTGAGGAATGGCGATGCCTTCCCCGATGCCGGTGCTGCCCAGGCGTTCACGCGCAATCAGGGCCTCGAAGACTTCCTGCTCTTGCAGGCCGGGGTTACCCTGGCTGGCCAGTTCGGCCACCTGATCGAGCAGGCGCTTCTTGCTGACGCCCTGCAGATGGTGGTGGGTTCTCTCCGGTGTAAGCAATTCCCTGACGCGCATGATCGATGCCTGATGTTGCAGTGACTGATAGTGGGAATGAATCAGTGTCCGTGATTCCGGTTAACCGACTTTTCCTTGTGCTTGAGGATCTGTCGATCGAGTTTGTCCGTCAGCATATCAATGGCGGCATACATGTCACCGGCCTCGGCCGTGGCGAACACTTCGCCCCCGGCAATGCGGATCGTCGATTCCGCCTTGTGCGTCTTGGGCTCCGGCGAAAGGATCACCTGAATACTGGTAATGTGTTCGAAGTGGCGTTCAAGGCGGGTGAATTTCTCATTGACGTACTCGCGCAGGGCGTCCGTGATATCCAGGTGATGACCGCTGATATTGATCTGCATGGCTGACTCCTGTACCTGCTTCAGTTAACCGGCATCTGCGTCGCGGTGTCGAGTCCCGTCATGGCTCAGACCAGACGTTTGCGCTCGCTGGATGCCGGAATACGCATCGCTTCTCTGTACTTGGCGACGGTGCGCCGCGCTACCTGAATGCCCTGTTCGTTGAGCAGGCTCGCAAGCCGGCTGTCGCTCAACGGTTTCTTCGGGCTCTCGGCAGCGATCAGCTTCTTTATGATGGCACGAATAGCGGTGCTTGAACATTCGCCGCCGCCGTCCGTGCCCACATGGCTGGAGAAGAAAAACTTCAGTTCGAACATACCCCGTGGCGTAAACATGTACTTCTGGCTGGTGACCCGGGAAATGGTCGATTCATGCATCTCCACCGCGCTGGCGATTTCGGCCAGCACCAGCGGTTTCATGGCCTCTTCGCCGTATTCAAAGAAACCCTGCTGGACCTCGACAATGCGGGTGGCAACGCGCAGCAGCGTGTCGTTGCGGCTTTGCAGGCTTTTCAGGAACCAGCGGGCCTCCTGCAGGTGGTTGCGCAGGTAGCTGCTGTCTTCATCGCGCAGCCCCTTGCTGCCCGCCAGGGCCGCATACTGGCTGTTCAGGCGTACCTTGGGCAGGGCTTCACCGTTGAGTTCCACGCGCCAGCGCCGCCCACTGCGCCGCACGATCACATCCGGCACGATGTATTCCTGCTGGCGCTGGACAATGCTGTCGCCGGGGTGCGGGTTGAGGCTGCGCAGCAGCTGTATCACTTCGACCAGGTCCTGCTCATTGACCGCCAGCAGACGCCGCAACTGGGCGTAGTCGCGGCTTTCCAGCAAGGGCAGGTGGTCGGTCAGGGTCAGCGCCTGGGCCCGCCAGAGGGTATCTTCCGGCAGTTGACGCAACTGGATGGCCAGGGATTCAGCCAGATCCCGGGCGGCTACGCCCGGCGGATCGAAGTGCTGCAACCGGTGCAGCACCGCCAGTACCTCATCCTCTTCCGGCCAGAGCTCATCGGGCAGCATATCGGCCATTTCCTGGCGCGCTGCGGTGGCGACGTCTTCCAGTGAGCAGGTGAGATAGCCCCGGTCATCCAGGGATTCGATGATGGCGAAGGCGATGACCCGGTCGGCATCGGTCATCGGCGTCAGATTGAGCTGCCAGAGCAGGTGTTGATCCAGGGAGGTGGTGGCGGCGGTGCGCTCTTCCCAGGCGTCCATGTCCTCGTCGCTGGCCGCGCCGGCAGAGGGTGCCTCGGTATAGGGGTCATCCCAGTCGGTGTCCACGCCGCTGTCCAGCTCTGCCAGCGCCGCATCGTCGCCAGCCACTTCCGCCAGCTCGACGTCGTCGCTGTCGGGCAGGTCCAGCGGCTCACCTTCTTCCAGTTCCAGCAGCGGGTTGGCCTCGATGGCCTCCTGAATCTCCTGACGCAGGTCGAGCGTCGACAACTGCAGCAGGCGAATAGCCTGTTGCAGCTGCGGCGTCATGGTCAGATGCTGACCAATCTGGATCTGCAGGCCCGGTTTCATGCTTGTCTGTTGTCCCCCGTGAGCATGATCGCGCCATTGCCCGACAGGGCACGGCGCTGCTCTTGATCACTCAACAAGCCTGCAGCATATCAAGAAGCAATTTTCGTGCCCATTCTTGAAATCCGGCGCCGAATCAGATAGCGATGCGTGTTACAGGCGGAAGTCAGCGCCAAGGTAGACGTCGCGCACCTGCTGGTTGGCGAGGATGATGTCGGCGTTGCCCGCCGCGATGATGTGGCCGCCGCTGACGATATAGGCGGTATCACAGATATCCAGGGTTTCGCGCACATTGTGGTCGGTGATCAGCACGCCGATGCCGCGATCTCGCAGGTGGGTGATGATGGCCTTGATGTCCTTCACCGAGATCGGATCGACCCCGGCAAAGGGCTCATCCAGCAGAATGAAGGCCGGGTCTGTGGCCAGCCCCCGGGCAATTTCGGCCCGGCGTCGTTCACCGCCGGAGAGGCTCATGCCCAGGCTGTCGCGGATGTGGGTGATGTTGAACTCCTGCAGCAGCTTTTCGAGGCGCTCTTCACGTTCTGCCCGGGTCAGTTCCTTGCGGGTTTCCAGGATCGCCATGATGTTGTCGGCCACCGTCAGGCGCCGGAAGATGCTGGCCTCTTGGGGCAGATAGCCGATGCCACGGCGGGCCCGGCCATGCATGGGCAGGGCGGTGATGTTGTCGCCATCGATGCTGATATAGCCGGCATCCGGCGGCACCAGCCCGACGATCATGTAGAAGCAGGTTGTCTTGCCCGCGCCATTGGGGCCGAGCAGGCCGACCACCTGGCCGGCTTCCACCTGGAGTGACACATCTTCGATGACCCGGCGGCCCTTGTAGCTCTTGGCCAGGTTGTGTGCGCTGAGCAGACTCACTGTGCGGCATCCTTCTTGTCTTCGGCCGGGATGACCAGGCGCACGCGCTGATCAGCGCCGTCGCCGCTGGCCTCGATGTCCCGCGTGGTGAGATTGTAGACCACCCGGGCGCCCTCGAAGCGACGGCCCTGGTACTCGATGTAGGCATCATCCATCAGCGTGATGGTCTGCTGGTCCACGTCGTAGACCAGGCGTTTGGCGCGGGCGTTGATCTCCGTGCCGTCGCGCAGGCGTACCGGATTGCCGGTGGCTTCCACGCGGGACAGGTCGCCGTCTCGCAGTTGCAGCACAATGCGCTCGGCATTGACCCGCCGTTGGCCTTGCACCAGTTCTGCGTTGCCCTCGTACACGCCGGTGCCAGCGGCCTGGCGGAAGGTGGCCCGGTCCGCGCTGATAACGGTTTCTTCCGTCACAGGTTGGGCCACCGACGCCGGGCTGACGCACAGCAAGGCCAGCGCCAGGATGGCGCCCAGCAGCCCTGACAAGCGTCCTGGTGCGGCGGTGCGGTCTTCAGCTCGGGTCATAACGGCTTTCCACTCGTTGTTGCAGATGTAGTGTGTCATCCGCCATGTTGGCTTCCATCGCCCCGGCCTCGGTGGTGCCGGCCGGGTGGGTGATGCGTACCTTGCCGGGGCTGCGCAACTGTTCCAGCTGGGACTCGTAAATCAGCTCCTGGCTTTCCAGCAGCATCGCGTCCGGGCCGTGCCCTCTGGCTTCCACGGTGCCGCGCAACACCACATGCCGCCCCCGGTCGCTGATGTCACCCTCGTCGGCGGTGACTTCCCAGACGAGTTCGGGGTTGAACATGGACAGATGCGGGCGCTCCACCAGGGTCTGGCCGGTGGCATCCATTTCCATAATGCGTTCGGCGCGCATATCGTACTGCAGCAGGCCTTCCGGATCGAAGGCGCGCGCCTGTACGCCGTGGACAATCAACGCCGGCGGGAGCTCACGCTCATCGTCGGCAAGCGCGGGCATGTCGCGCCACTCGTGCAGCACCAGCAACACAATGGCGGCCATCAGTGTGACGCCGATAGCGCTGAGTACGCCCTGGCTGTTCACGCGGGCTGACTCCCTGTGCTTCCTGCTACACCCTCCGCTACACTTTCCGCCACCCCCCCCGCTGAGGGCAGTGCGCTGAGGATGAAATCGCAGATTTCCCTGACCGCGCCCTGACCGCCGGGCTGGCGCGTAACGATATCGGCTTCCTGCTGCGCGCAGGGATGTCCGTTGGGCACGGAGAAGGCCAGGTGTGCCCACGCCATGGCCGGCACGTCGGGCTCATCGTCACCGGCATAGCCCACCTGATGTGGCGCCAGTTCCAGTGATTCCGCCAGTGCCTGCAGCACGATGCCCTTGTCTTCACGCCCCTGGATCACATGGGTAATGCCCAGATCGGCGGCCCGCCGCGCCACCATGTCGGAGTTGCGCCCGGTAATGATCGCCAGCACGACGCCGGCGCGGGACAGCTGCTTGAGGCCATGACCATCGAGACTGTTGAACACCTTGAAGGCTTCGCCGTCAGGGCCATAGTAAAGGCGGCCGTCGGTCATGACGCCATCGACGTCAAAGGCCATCAGTTTCAGGCCCCGGGCGCGGGCCCGCAGCGCGGCGTTACCCAGGCCGAGGTGCTTTTTCGCAGCGACGTTTGCGCCGGTGTCCTGTGTGCTCATGCTGTGTTCCTGCGTTGTTCCTGCATTGTTCGAATAAAGGGCTCAGACCACACTAAAGGGCTCAGACCACACCGGCGCGCAACAGATCATGCATGTTCAGCGCGCCTGTGGGGCGATGCAGGGCGTCAACGACGATCAGGCCGTTGATCTTGCGTTGTTCCATGATCTTGACCGCTTCGGCGGCCAGATGCCCGCTTTCTATGACCACAGGATCCCGCGTCATGACCTGCTCGATGGGGCATTGGCGTATGTCGAGATCCGGCAGGTCGAGCACGCGACGCAGGTCACCGTCGGTAAAGATCCCGGCCAGGGTACCGTCTGCGCCGGTCACGGCAGTCATGCCCAGCCCCTTGCGGCTGATTTCCAGCAGCGCGTCACTGAGCGTCGTGCCGGCAGGCACGCTGGGCAGTCGCTCGCCACCGTGCATGATGTCATCCACGGTGAGCAGCAGGCGGCGCCCGAGGCTGCCGCCGGGATGAGACAGGGCAAAATCTTCAGCAGAGAAGCCGCGCGCCTCCAGCAGCGCAATCGCCAGCGCATCGCCCATGGCCAGTGCCGCAGTGGTGCTGGAGGTCGGGGCCAGGTTATGCGGACACGCTTCGATGCTCACCACAACCGGGATATGCACGTCTGATTGCCGCGCCAGCGTGGAGCCCGGCCGGCCGGTGATGCTGATCAGGGGGATGCCACGGCGTTTGAGCACCGGCAGGATGGCCAGTACCTCGGCGGTTTCGCCAGAATTGGACAGCGCCAGCACCGCATCACCGGGCGTGATCATGCCCAGGTCGCCATGGGAAGCCTCAGCCGGATGCACGAAGAAGGACGGCGTGCCGGTGCTGGCCAGGGTGGCTGCGATCTTGTTGCCGATATGACCGGATTTGCCCATGCCCGTGACGATGATGCGGCCACTGCAGCCGAGCATCAGTGCACAGGCTTTGTCGGTGTGGCTGCCAATGGAGGCAATCAGCTCCGCGACGGCGTCTGCCTCGAGTTGCAGCACGCGACGGGCGCTGTCCTGGAAGCTCTGGCCAGGTGTCTGGCCCGGTGGGCTGTCGGAACTGGCGCTGTCTTGTCTGGAACCCTGGCTCATGCGCTTTCTCGATGACGATACCGCTGTGATGCCTGTGCGCAGCGGTATCGGATGCAGATGATGGCCTGTCAGCCAGTCGGTGCTGACTGACATGGCGATGAGAGAACGCAGTATACAGGGCGTCGGGCGTGGCCTGCGAGTCTGGCGCTGCGCCGTTTTGTGTCAGCGCAGGCAAGCCAGACAGGCAGCATTACAGATGCTGGCTTGCCAGCAACGTCAGGTAGCCCGCGTAACCGGCCAGCAACAGCAGCCCGGCACTGCGCCCGAGCCGGCGCCGCCCGGCGATCAGCACCAGAATCAGCAACGCCGCTGACAGCAGCAGCATGGCGGGGAAGTCACGGCTGACCAGCGCCGGGTCCATGATGCCTGGCGCCAGCAGTGCGGGCACCGGGAGTACAGCGACCAGGTTCATGATGTTCGAGCCGACAATATTGCCGATGGCCAGGTCGGCGTGGCCGCGCAGGGCGGCTGCCACGGACGCCGCCAATTCTGGCAGGCTGGTGCCTGCGGCCACCAGCGTCAGACCGATGACGGTTTCGCTCACGCCCAGTGACAGCGCCAGTTCCACCGCGCCCCAGACCAGCATGCGTGCGCTCACCAGCAGCATCACCAGGCCGGTGATGAACAGCCCCCAGTCTTTCAGGGCACTGCTGCCGTGGGCGGGCAGTTCCGGGTCTTCGATGGTGTCGCGCTGGCGGAACTGCCACATCAGCCAGCCCATGAGGAACATGGCGCCCAGCAGCATCACGCCTTCACGGCGCGCGAGGGTGCCATCCAGCAGCACCAGACCGGTCAGGGCCGCGACCAGCAGGTAGACAGGCAGGTCGCGCTGCCGCGTGCCGGGGGTGATCAGGATGGGGCGCACCAGCAATGTGATCGCCAGCACCATGCCGATATTGGCGATGTTGGAGCCCAGGGCGTTGCCGATGGCCAGGTCACTGCTGCCGGTCAGTGCCGCCGTGGCGGACACCAGGATTTCGGGTGCCGAGGTGCCGAACGCCACCAGCGTCAGGCCGATGGTCATGGGGGTCATGCCCAGCCGCAGCGCCAGCCCTGCCGCACCACCAACGAAGCGGTCGGCACTCCAGACCAGAATCACGAGGCCGACGACGCAGGCCAGCAGAGCGGGCAACATTGAACCTCCTGGGGACATCCTGTTCCAAGCTAACAGGCTAAATTGAAAGACCGGGGCTGACAGGCCGTGACGATGGCCAGGCCCCGCAGTCCGCAGGCGCCATTAAATCGGTGTTAACGGTGGTGCGGCAAGTGTCTCGTGCAGGCATGCCTCACACAGCATGCGGCAAACAGCGTGTCGCAAACAGACAGGGCAGGCTGGACAAGCTTCCCCCCGGTCGGTTAGATAGCCTGTCCGGATGCGCGAGTGAGACGCAGCAGGGCGTTCGTGACAGGATATTCGTGACAGGACATTCGTGACAGGACATTCACTGGCATGGCCATCACAATGACGGCAGACCAGCACAACCCGGTACATCCCGGCACAACATTACTGGCAGGAGAAGTACATGAGAGCACGTTGGCTGAACGGATACTGGCTGAACATGCAGTTGCCCGCAACGCTGTGGCAACGGATGGCGGCGATCGCCGTGCTGTCACTGGGCACCATGATGGCCTCAATGCCCGCTCAGGCGGCAACGCCGCCGGACGAGGTGATTCGCGGCGCCGTGGAGCGCATGACGCAGCGTATTGATGCCGAGCGAGCCAAGCTGGCAGGTGACCCGGCCTATGCGCGCAAGGTGGTCAACGAAGAGCTGGATGACCTGGTGGATTTCCGCCGTATCACCCGTCTGGTCATGGGCGATCATTTTGCCGCCGCCTCACGGGATCAGCGCAACCGCTTCATGGAGCGCTTCCGGCGCAGCATGGTGCAGACCTATGCCGCCGGCGTGACCATGTACGAGGGCCAGCCGATCACTGTGCTGCCGCTGGCGGAAGAGGATGTGCGCGGGGATCGTGCCCGGGTGCAGATGGAATTCTCCACGGAGAGTGGCCGCCCCATGCCCATCGCCTACACCATGTTCAAGGATGGCGAAGCCTGGAAGGTGGACAACGTGATCGTCAACGGCCTCAATCTGGGCCGGGTGTTCCGCATGCAGTTCGATCAGGCCATGCGCCAGCATGCCGGGGACATCGACAAGGTGATTGCGGGCTGGTCTACCGAGGTGGACATTGAAGAGGCCGCAGCAGGCGGCAACTGAGCTCGCCGCCAATTGCTTCCCGCAAACAGCTGACCGGGGCCTGAGCGCCCCGGCAGATGAAAAATATCCGCTAAAGCCCTATTATGTCGCTCGCGTGCATGTCGCCCCCGTGGATTCACTGCGGGGGCGCCTTTGTGCCTGACCCCAGCGCGCCCGACTGCAGGCGACAGGAGAGCCAATGACCCCGGATCAGATCAAGACACTGGTGGAAGCCGGTATCGAGGATGCCCGCGTTGCCGTGCAAGGCGACGGTGGCAAGTATGAAATTCTGGTGATAGCCGATGCGTTCGAGGGCCTTAGCCCGGTAAAACGGCAACAGCGCGTATACAGCTGCATCAACACCGAAATTGCCGACGGCAGCATTCATGCCGTCACCATTCGTGCCCATACACCGGCGCAATGGGATGAAGCGCAGCGCAGAGGACTGGCCTGATTGTTACCGGCCCCCGCATAAACACACATTGAAAGCCCGAACCCAGGAACCTGTCTCATGGACAAACTGATCATCACCGGCGGCGCACGGCTGGACGGCGAGATACGCATTTCCGGCTCGAAGAACTCGTCGCTGCCCATCATTGCCGCGACGCTGCTGGCGGATGAGCCGGTGACCGTGGGCAACCTGCCCCATCTGCAGGATGTCACCACGCTGATCGAGCTGATCGGACGCATGGGCGTGCGTGTGGTGATCGACGACCGCATGAATGTGGAAGTGGACGCCTCCACCATCAACGACTTCCAGGCGCCCTATGATCTGGTGCGTACCATGCGCGCCTCGATTCTGGTGCTTGGGCCACTGGTGGCCCATTTCGGCAAGGCGATTGTGTCCCTGCCCGGTGGCTGCGCTATCGGCAGCCGCCCTGTGGATCTGCATTTACGCGGTCTGGAAGCCATGGGTGCCAAGATCGAGGTGATCAACGGCTATGTTCACGCCAGCGTTGAAGGCCGCCTGCACGGCGCCCGGCTGGTGATGGACACCGTGACCGTGACAGGTACTGAAAACCTGATGATGGCGGCGACCCTGGCCGATGGCACCACCGTGATCGAGAATGCCGCCCGGGAACCGGAAGTGGTGGATCTGGCGGAATGCCTGACCAGCATGGGCGCGCGCATCAGCGGCGCCGGCACCGACACCATTACCATCGAAGGGGTCGAGCGGCTGCACGGATGTCACCACAACGTGATTCCGGATCGCATCGAGACCGGCACCTACCTGATTGCGGCGGCCACCACCGGCGGGCGCATCAAGGTCAAGGACACGGCACCGAAACTGCTGGATGCCGTGTTGCAGAAGCTGGAAGAGGCGGGCGCGAAGATCGAGGTGGGCGAAGACTGGATCAGCCTGGACATGGAAGGCCGCCGGCCGCGCTCGGTGTCCCTGCGCACGGCGCCATACCCGGCCATGCCGACAGACATGCAGGCGCAGTTTGCGGCCATGAACACCATTGCGGAAGGCACTGGCACCATTGTGGAAACGGTGTTCGAGAACCGCTTCATGCATGTGCAGGAAATGAACCGCATGGGTGCGGATATCCAGGTGGAAGGCAACACCGCCATCATTCGCGGCGTGCCCCATCTGACCGGCGCGCCGGTGATGGCCACCGATCTGCGCGCGTCTGCGTCGCTGGTGATCGCGGCGCTGGTGGCCAATGGCGACACCACGGTCGACCGCATCTACCACATTGATCGCGGTTACGAATGTATTGAAGAAAAACTGCAGATGCTGGGCGCGACCATTCGTCGTGTCCCGGGCTGACGGTATCAGGGTGAACCAACATGGCAACTGATCGGCCACTGATCATCGCGCTCTCGAAAGGCCGGATTCTCCAGGAAACGCTGCCGTTGCTGGAGAATGCCGGCATTCGTCTGCTGGAAGATCCGGACAAGTCACGCAAGCTGATCTTTGAAACCAGCCGCGATGATGTGCGCATCATCATTCTGCGCGCCACCGATGTGCCGCCCTATGTGCAGCATGGCGCGGCCGATATCGGGGTGGCAGGCAAGGACGTGCTGATGGAGCATGGTGCCGCAGGCATCTTCGAGCCGCTGGATCTGGAAATTGCGCGTTGCAAACTGATGGTCGCCGCGCCGAAAGACGCCGCCCCGGTGGTCGGGCGTGTGCGCGTGGCCACCAAGTTCGTGAATATTGCGCGCCAGTATTTTGCCAGCTGTGGCCGCCAGGCCGATGTGATCAAGCTCTACGGCGCCATGGAACTGGCGCCGATCGTGGGGCTGGCGGATCGTATCGTCGACATCGTCGATACCGGCAACACGCTGCGGGCCAACGGCCTGGAGCCGACCGAACTGATTGCCCACGTCTCCAGCCGCCTGATCGTCAATCAGGCCAGCATGAAAACCCGTCACGCGGATATCCAGCGCATCATCGATGGCCTGGCAGACGCCGTGGCTGCGCGCCGGGCGCCCACAGACCGGACGCCCACAGACAGGGCAGGTGAGACCGCATGAAGACCAGTCGCCTCAGCAGTACCCAGGCTGATTTCGACGCCCGGCTGACGCAACTGACGGCCTGGAGCGAAGAGCGCGATAGCGAAGTGAGCGCCCGTGTCAGCGAAATTATCCGCGCAGTGCGTGAGCAGGGTGATGCGGCTGTGGTGGCCTACACCAACCGCTTTGATCGCCGCCAGGTGACGCATATCGACGAGTTGATTGTCGATCAGGCGCAGCTGCAAGCCGCACTGGCGCGCATTCCCGCTGCGCAACGGGAGGCGCTGGAAGCCGCTGCGGCGCGCGTGCGCAGTTACCATGAACGACAGCGTCAGGATTCCTGGCACTACGAGGACGCCGACGGTCATCTGCTGGGCCAGCAGGTGACGCCACTCGATCGCGCCGGGCTGTATGTGCCCGGCGGCAAGGCTGCGTACCCCAGCTCGGTACTGATGAGCGCTATCCCGGCGAAAGTGGCCGGTGTCGGTGAGGTGGTCATGGTGTCGCCGTCACCCGGTGGCGAACTCAATGACATGGTGCTGGCGGCTGCTGCCATCGTCGGCATTGATCGCGTGTTGACCGTGGGCGGTGCACAAGCCGTTGCAGCACTGGCCTGGGGCACACAAACCATCCCGGCGGTGGACAAGATTGTCGGCCCCGGCAATATCTATGTGGCAGAGGCCAAGCGCCAGGTGTTCGGCAAAGTGGGCATCGACATGATTGCCGGCCCTTCCGAGATTCTGGTGGTCTGCGATGGCAAGACCGATCCTGACTGGATTGCCATGGACCTGTTTTCCCAGGCAGAGCATGACGAAGAGGCACAGGCCATCCTGATCTCGCCGGACGCCGACTTCCTGGACCAGGTCGCCGACAGCATGGCGCGATTGGTGGTCACGCTGGAGCGCGAAGAGATCATCAGGACCTCCATGGCGAATCGCGGTGCGCTGATTCACGTGCAGGATATGGATGAAGCGATGACACTGGTGAACCGGTTGGCACCGGAGCATCTGGAATTGTCCATGGATGACGCCATGAGTTGGGCGCGCAAGGTGCGCCATGCCGGCGCCATCTTCCTGGGTCGTCATACCTCCGAAGCGGTCGGCGACTACTGTGCCGGCCCCAGCCACGTACTGCCGACCTCGGCCACGGCGCGTTTTTCCTCGCCGTTGGGCGTCTATGATTTCGAGAAGCGCAGTTCGCTGATTGGCTGTTCGCCTCAAGGTGCCAGTGCGCTCGGGCGTATTGCCTCGCCATTGGCGCGCGGCGAAGGGCTTACCGCCCACGCACGCAGTGCTGAATACCGGATAGAGCGCGAACAATGAGCCGATTCTGGAGCGACTTCGTTCACCAACTGGTGCCTTATGTGCCCGGCGAACAGCCAAAACTGGCGCGGTTGGTGAAGCTCAACACCAATGAAAACCCCTTCGGCCCCTCGCCCAAGGCGCTGGCGGCAATTGCTGCTGCCAGCGGTGACCTGTTGCGCCTGTACCCGGACCCGGATGCGACCACGCTGAAGCAGGCCATCGCGGCATACCATGGTGTTGCGCGTGACCAGGTGTTTGTCGGCAACGGTTCCGACGAAGTGCTGGCGCACCTGTTTCATGGTTTTTTCCGGCAGGATTCTTCCCGTCAGGGCTCTTCCCGGCAGGGCAAGCCACTACTGTTTCCGGACATTACGTACAGCTTTTATAAAGTCTATTGCGGCCTGTACCAGATCGAATACCGCACGGTGCCGTTGCGGGACGATTTCAGCATCAATCTGGCAGACTATTCCCTGAACAACGGCGGCATTATCTTCCCCAACCCCAATGCCCCCACAGGGCGACCCTTGCCGCTGACCGATATCGAGGCCTTGTTGCAACGCAACACCGACTCGCTGGTGGTGGTGGATGAAGCCTACGTGGACTTTGGTGGCGAGACAGCGATTGCCCTGGTGGATCGCTACCCGAATCTGCTGGTCACCCAGACGTTGTCGAAATCCCGTTCACTGGCCGGGCTGCGCATCGGCTTTGCGGTGGGGCAGAAACCCTTGATCGACGGGCTGGAGCGTATCAAGAACAGCTTCAATTCCTACCCGCTGGACCGGCTGGCCATCGCCGCTGGCACTGCGGCGTTTGAAGATCGTGAGTGGTTCGAGCAGTGCCGTGATGCCATCGTGGCCAGCCGCGAAGCGCTGGCGGCGGCGTTGGTGGCGCGGGGTTTTGAGGTACTGCCCTCGGCAGCCAACTTCCTGTTTGCCCGCCACCCGCAACACCGGGGTGCGCAACTGGCGGCAGGGCTGCGCGCCGAAGGCGTGATCGTGCGGCATTTTCCGCAGCCGGAACGCATCGCGGATTTCCTGCGTATTACGATTGGCACCGAGGCTCAGCACGACGCGCTGCTCAGTGCCCTGGACCCGTTGCTCGCCAACGGCTGATTGTGCGGCATCAGCCCTCCGGTTCAGTCTTCCTGAGCCGGGGGGCGTGTGCCGATGAGCACCGACAACGTCAGCTTTTCCCGATTACGAATCACGTTCAGCTCCAGCTCGGTATCCGGCCGGGTGCCGGCAATGATATTCATCGCCTGAAAACCGTCACGCACGCGATTGCCGTTGATGCCACTGAGCACATCCCCGGGCCGCAATCCGCCCTGATGGGCAGGGCCATTGCGCACCACTTCAGAGACCAGACCGCCACGGGCTTCTTCCAGCCCGAAGGACGCCGCCAGATTCGGTGTGATGTCTTGCACCGTCACGCCCAGCCAGCCACGAATCACCCGGCCATGCTCGATCAAATCCGTCATGACCTTGCTGGCGGTGGACGCCGGCGAGGCGAAGCCCATGCCTTCCCAGCTCCCCCCGGCGGACAGGATCGCCGTATTGATGCCGATCAGGTTGCCCCGGGTATCAATCAGCGCGCCGCCGGAGTTGCCCCGGTTGATGGCCGCATCAGTCTGGATGAAATTCTCGAAGGTGGCGATGCCCAGGTTGCGCCCGGTGGCGCTGACAATACCCATGGAGACCGTCTGGCCGACGCCCAGGGGGTTGCCGATGGCCAGTACCACATCGCCCACGCTGGGCGCCGTGTTGTCGAGGCGGATGACCGGCAGGTTATCCAGTGATATCTGCAACAGGGCCAGATCGGTTTCCGGGTCGGTGCCGACCACCTGGGCCCGGGCCTCACGGCCATCGTGCAGCGCCACCAGGATTTCATCGGCATCGCGGATGACGTGGTAACTGGTCAGCATATAGCCGGCACTGGATACGATCACCGCAGAGCCCAGACTGGAGAGGATGCGCTCCCGTCGGGGTTCCTCCATGAACTGCTGGAAGAACGGGTCGTCCGGCTCGTCACGACGGGTAACCACCTGCGTGGTATAGATATTGGCCACCGCCGGGGCAGCGCGGGACACCGCTTCGGAATAGGAGGTGACCATCTGGCTGGCGTGGGCAGGTGCACCGCCGTTGGGCGCCCCGGGCCCGGACTGATGCCACCAGAGCACGCCCATGCCCACAATCACGCCGGTCAGGGCCGGGCCGGCGAGGAATTTCAGCAGCTTCATCGCAAATTTTTCCGCTGGGGTACAATTGTCGGCAGTGTATCAGATGAATCTGTATCACCGTGATGCTGAATCAAGGGGTGATATGCCTGACGGAGGCTCCATGCTCAAACGTGATGACATGCTGCATGCCCTGGACGAGCTGTTGGCTCCCCAGACCTACCGGGACTACTGCCCCAACGGCCTGCAGGTCGAGGGGCGCGAGCAGATCCGTCGTGTCGTGACCGGCGTGACCGCCTGCCAGGCACTGCTGGATGCGGCGGTCATCGAAGAGGCGGATGCCGTGCTGGTGCACCACGGCTATTTCTGGAAAAACGAGGACGCCAGGGTGCGGGGCATGAAAAAGCAGCGCTTGCAGACGCTGCTGCGCCATGACCTGAATCTGTTTGCCTATCACCTGCCGCTGGATTGCCATCCGCGCCTGGGCAACAACGCCGAACTCGGGCGCCGGCTCGGGCTCACTGTCACCGGCCCGCTGGGCGATGACGGCATCGGCCTGGTCGGGCGGCTACCGGAGCCGATGACCGCGCTGGAGTTTGCCCGTCTGGTGGAGGATGTGGTGGGCCGCGAAGCCCTGCATATTGGCGAGACGGGGGATGAGATCGAGACCGTAGCCTGGTGCACCGGCGCGGCCCAGGGCTTTATCGAACAGGCCCAGGCCCAGGGCGTTGATGCCTACCTCAGCGGCGAAATCTCGGAGCCCACGGTGCATTTCGCCCGCGAGACCGGCATTCACTACTTTGCTGCTGGCCACCACGCCACCGAGCGCTACGGCGTGCAGGCGGTCGGGCAGTGGCTGGCAGACACCTTCGGCATCGAGCATGTGTTTATCGATATCGACAATCCAGTGTGACGCCTTGCCCGGTATTGCCAGAGGCGCTCAGGCGCGCTTCTCGTCCGCATCCGCCGTAGAGCAGCCCTGGTCCTCACAGCCCTCGGCATAGTCCCGGGGCGGTTCGACACCTGCGGTTGCCGCGTCGTCTTTGGGCCGCGCGAAATCATCCAGAGGCGAGAAGGGCCCCTCGGCCCTGATGCGCAGGCCGAAGTCTTCCGACAGGGTGCCCTGGGCGGACGGCGCATAGTCCAGCGGCTGGCTGACGTCACCGTTGTTGCCGGATTGCTCGCCGGGGTAGCCCGGCAGGCTGTCCAGGGACTTGGCCATGGCCAGGCGCCGGCCCTGTTCACTGCACAGACCCCGTGCGCCCTCGGAGAGATGGTCGTGCACGGCCCGGTAGGAGGAGGTGAGCTGATTGACCAGCTCTGCGGTGCGCAGAAAATGGTGGTCTACCTCTTCCCGATGCCGCGCCAGCGTGCTTAACGCCTCATCGCGCTCCTGCTCGAATTGCTTGCGCTGGCGCCGTGCCGGCAGCAACAGTGCTGCGGCCGCGCCGCCGATGATCAGGCCGGCAAAAAACGTGAGCAGAACGGCGGTCAGGTTTTCCATGCGTTACTCCCAGGGGGTTGGCAGGGGTTGGTGCTGTGACGAAACAGACCTATTGCAGCACAGCTGTTCCTTCAGCGCCAAGCAGAGTGGCTGGCTAATTGTTAGAATTCATGCTGACACAGGACAGGAGCCATCCGATGACAGCCAGCGATAACCGCCAAGCGTGTGACCTGCAGGGGCCTGAAGGGCGTCTGGAGGCGGTACTGGAGAAGGGCGACGGCACCCCGACGTTCTGCGCCATTATCTGTCATCCGCATCCGCTGTTTGGCGGCACCATGGGCAATAAGGTGGTGACCACCCTCAGCCGCACCTGTCGGGAGGCCGGCGGCGCAGTGCTGCGCTTCAATTTCCGGGGGGTGGGCAAGAGCCAGGGGGCTTACAGTGACGGGCTGGGCGAGACCGAAGATCTGCTGGCTGCCGAAGCCTGGCTGTCCCACGCCTGGCCAGGCCTGCCCCTGTGGCTGGCCGGGTTCTCGTTCGGCAGTTTCGTTGCTGCGCGGGGCGCACGGATTCTGGCGGATAACGGCCGCCCGGCGCAGCATCTGTTCCTGGTTGCGCCGCCGGTACATCACTATGATTTCACCAGCATCGACACCACTGGCTGCCCGGTGACAGTGGTGCAGAGCGAAGACGATGAAGTGGTGCCGGCAGAACAGGTGTTCCGCTGGGTCGAGCAGACCCCCCTGGCGCCGGATCTGATTCGGGTACCGGATGCGGGGCATTTCTTCCACGGGCGCCTGCTCCCCCTTGCCGATGTGGCCCGCAGCCGCCTGCCCGGTGCGCTCTGACAGGGGCCCACAGGGGCTGCATTGCCATGAGCGTCGCCCGGCGCTACATTGGCCGCCCCGAATAGACAGTGCGGGCCCATGACTCCTCTTGAGCACTACCAACGCGATCTGACCCGCCCGGAGTTCTTCCATGACCCGGCGCAGCAGCGTGCTGTCGAGCGGCTGGATATGGTGTATCAGGAGCTCATGGCCGGCACCGGCCGCCGCAGCGGCCTGTTCCGCCGTCGCCGCCCCCAGAAGATTCAGGGTCTTTACATGTGGGGTGGCGTGGGCCGCGGCAAGACCTACCTGATGGATGTCTTCTTCGAAGCCCTGCCGTTTCCGGAGAAGCGGCGCATGCACTTCCATCGCTTCATGCAGCACGTGCACCAGGAGATGCGTGCCCGTCAAGGACAGAAAAATCCACTGGTAAACATTGCCCGTGATTTTGCCCGGGCCACACGAGTGCTATGTTTCGACGAGTTCTTCGTCACCGATATCACCGACGCCATGATTCTGGCAGGCCTGCTTGAGGTACTGCTGGAAGAGGGCGTGACGCTGGTGGCCACGTCGAACATCGAGCCTGACGGCCTCTACCGCGATGGCCTGCAGCGGGCGCGCTTCCTGCCCGCGATTGCGTTGCTCAAGACGCATACGCATGTCCTCAATGTAGACGGTGGTACTGACTACCGGTTGCGACTGCTGGAGCAGGCAGAGCTGTATCACTGCCCGCTGGGCGACAAGTCGGAGGCCTTCCTGACCGAGCGTTTTGCCACGCTGGAGACGGAACACGGCAACCACCGCGAAAACGTTGACCTGAATGTGGAAGGCCGCGTGATTCGCGCCCGCAAGGTCAGTGACGACGTGGTCTGGTTTGACTTCCGTGCCCTGTGTGACGGCCCACGCAGCCAGAACGATTACATCGAGCTGGCGCGGGAATTTCACACAGTACTGTTGGGCAATGTTGAACGTATGGGCGGCGCCACCGATGACCTGGCGCGACGTTTTATCAATATGGTGGATGAGTTCTACGACCGCAGCGTCAAGCTGATTGTGACCGCAGAAGTGCCAATTGAAGACCTGTATGCGGGCGGGCGACTGGAGTTTGAGTTTGACCGCACCCGCAGCCGCCTGCTGGAAATGCAGTCACACGAATATCTGGCGCGCGAACACAAGGCCTGACAGACCGGAAAAACAGCAAAATTTGACAATGACGTACAAGCGCTGAGGTGTTCACAGCTGGTTCACTATGCTGTGCGAGCATGAGGCGTCATCAACAGGAGAAACAGCCATGATCCCCCGTACTTTGTTCTCGTCTGACCACGAAACCTTCCGCGATACCGTGCGCAAGTTTCTGGAAAACGAAGCGACCCCACATCATGAAGAGTGGGAAAAAACCGGCCAGGTGCCGAAAGAACTGTGGCGCAAGGCGGGCGAGCAAGGCTTTCTCTGCCCGATGGTGTCAGAAGAGTACGGTGGCCTGGGCACCGACTTCCTGTACAGCGTTGTCGTCAGTGAGGAAATCTCCCGCGCTGGCCTGACCGGTATCGGCTGGGGCCTGCACACCGAAATCGTGGCGCCCTATGTGGAGCACTACGGTTCGGAAGAGCAGAAGCAGCGCATCTTGCCGAAAATGGTCAGCGGCGAAATGATTGGCGCCATCGCCATGTCGGAACCAGCAGCGGGTTCTGACCTGCAGGGCATCAAGACCACCGCCGTCAAGGATGGCGATGGCTACATCCTTAACGGGTCCAAGACCTTCATCACCAACGGCCAGAACGCTGACCTGGTGATCGTGGTGGCCAAGACCGACCCGACCAAGGGCGCCAAGGGCATCAGCCTGTTCCTGCTTGAAGCCGGCACGCCCGGGTTCGAAAAAGGCAAGAACCTGAAGAAAGTGGGCATGAAAGCCCAGGACACCTCCGAACTGTTCTTCCAGGATGTACGCCTGCCGAAAGAAGCCCTGCTGGGTGAAGAAGGCAAAGGCTTTATCTACCTGATGGAAGAGCTGCCCCAGGAACGTCTCGGCATCGCCATCAATGGTCTGGCCATGGCAGAAAGCGCTTTTGAGCAGACAGTGGCCTACGTCAAGGACCGCAAGGCATTCGGCAAATCCATCGCCGAATTCCAGAACACCCAGTTCAAACTGGCTGAAATGCACACCGAACTGGAAGTGGGCCGTGCCTATGTGGACCGTTGCCTCGAACTGCACCTGAAAGGTGAGCTCGACATCCCCACTGCGGCGGCCTCCAAGTACTACATCACCGACCTGCAGTGCAAAGTGATCGACGAGTGCCTGCAGCTGCACGGCGGCTACGGTTACATGTGGGAATACCCCATCGCCCGCATGTTCGCCGACGCCCGCGTACAGCGCATCTATGGCGGCACCAACGAAATCATGAAAACCATCATCGCCAAGAAAATCCTGGCTGACTGATCGGCTGGTGCATAAAAACGGGTGCATGAAAAAGGGCAGCTTCGGCTGCCCTTTTTTACGCCTGTCTTTCCCCGCACATGCCGGGACGCAGGTTTTCATCGGGTCAGTCGAAGACGTATTTGCGGATTTTCTCCGCATCCTCCCCCGCCAGATTCTTCTGAATGGTCTTGTCCACGAGTTTGCCCAGGTTGCCGTTCATTTCGTGGCGGAGTGCGCCAAGAAAGGCGGGCGGGGAAATGATCACCAGGCGTTCGAACTTGCCTTTGAGGCGGCCTTTCTCCAGTGCCTCGGTGATGATGCGGGCGAAGGTGTGATGTTGCTGATCGCGCACGTCCGGCGGCTCCATGGCGCTGCGGCTGTCGTTGGCGCTTTCGAAGGTGCGGCCGGGGCGGTCGCTGTAGATGTCCTGATCACGCAGGCGGCTTTCGGGGAATTCGAAGCTTTCGATTTCTTCAGGGAGCTGGACGCGGTTCTTTGCGCTCAGAATACGGGCTCGGGCACTTTCGGCCACGACGATCCAGGTCTTTTCCATGTAGCGCCTCCTTCTGTTGAGTGAGGGCAGTCGGGTGTGGGTGGAGTCAGTGTTGCACGCCACCCACTGGTTCAGACTGACTCAGATCAGGAAGTTTCTCAATCGCCGGAAAGAGTTGTGTTGCCAGCCGTTCGCCCATGGCCTGAAAGCCGCGGGCGGAGGGGTGATAGCCGTCCTCGGCCAGAAAGGCGGGCTCGGTCAGGTCGCCATAGTCTTGCAGAAGGCAGCCTTCGGCGAGGCAGGTATGGCGCAGGGTCTCGTTGAGCTGGTGCGCGCGCAGGCCGACCACGGCTCTCAGGGGCTGTGGCAGGGCGCTGAAGCGGTGCATCGGCGGTACCGGGGCAAAGGCCAGGGCCTGTGGCGGCAGGCCGGTACGTGCGCAAAGCAGGCGGATCAATGCGGTCAGTTGTCGGCGCCAGGTGCGCAGCCCGGTCAGGCCGGTGGTGTCGTTGACGCCCATCATGACCAGAATCAGGTCGGGGGGCAGGTTGGCGGGGAGGTTGTCAGGCAGGTCATCAGGCAGGTCACCAGGAAGAGGCGCTGCCAGCAGATCCCGCAGGCGCAGGCCGTTGCGCCCGTGGCACTGCCAGTGCAGTGGGCGCTTGAGCAGCCTGGCCAGCGGCGCAGCGAGTGCCGGCCCGATGCCCTGGGCCTGATGCGTGACGCCGACACCGGCAACCGGGGACTCGCCGATGATCAGGCAGCGCAATGGGCGCGCGCTGGCGATGTCGGCGCCCGGGTCGGGGCCTGGCGCCGGGCAGATGCCCTGCTGTGGCCCCTTGGCCTCTGGCAGGCGCAGGGCGGTGCGCCGAGTGTGAAGGGCCTGCACCAGCAATATCGGCAGGAGCAGCGCCAGCAGCCCGGCGAAAGCGACGGCTTTCAGGCGCAGGCGGGCTGTGCCGTGGCGGGGAGCCCCCGGCACGTCCTTCCCTGGCACGTCAGGGCGCCGGATAGGGGTGCCGGGCGTGAATGGCGTCCAGGGCTTTCTCCAGATCCCGATCCAGGGGCACCTCAATGCTGCGCAGGTTTTCTTCCAGCTGCGGCAGGCTGGTGGCGCCAATGATGTTGCTGGTCACGAATGGCCGGGTGGTGACGAATTGCAATGCCAGTTGGGCCGGGCTGACGCCCTGTTGCCGGGCCAGTTCGCAGTAGAGCTCCGTGGCGGCCATGGCCTGGGGGTTGGTGTAGCGGGAAAACTGCTTGAACAGGGTCAGGCGGCTGGCCTCGGGCCAGGTGTCATTGCGGTATTTCCCGGTGAGCATGCCGAACGCCAGCGGTGAGTAGGCCAGCAGGCCGATGTCTTCACGGTGGGCAATCTCGGCCAGGCCAACCTCGAAGCTGCGGTTGAGCAGGGAGTAGGGGTTCTGGATCGAGACCGGGCGTGGTGCCCCCTGGCGCTCGGCTTCCATCACATACTGCATGGTGCCCCAGGCGCTTTCGTTGGACAGTCCGTAGTGGCGGATCTTGCCGGCCTTGACCAGGCCGTTGAGCGCGTCCAGGGTCTCGGCGATGGCGACGACGTCTTCCTCGTCCCGGTGCTTGTAGCCCAGGCGGCCGAAGAAGTTGGTGCTGCGCTCGGGCCAGTGCAGTTGATACAGGTCGATGACGTCCGTCTGCAGGCGGCGCAGGCTGCCCTCTACGGCTTGCTCCAGATGCTCGCGATTGAGGCGCGGGCCGCCGCGAATATGGCTGATCCAGTCGCCGGGGCCGGCGGCCTTGGTGGCAATGATGATGTCGTCGCGCTTGCCGCTGCGGGCAAACCAGTTACCGATGATTTCTTCGGTCTTGCCGGCGGTCTCGGCAGACGTGGGTACGGCGTACATCTCAGCGGTATCAAAGAAATTGATGCCGTGTTCCACCGCCAGGTCCATCTGGGCGAAGCCTTCCTCCTGCGTGTTCTGTTTGCCCCAGGTCATGGTGCCCAGGCACAGGGCGCTGACGTTCAGGTCGGTGCGGCCGAGACGGCGGTATTCCATGGTGTGCTCCAGTGACGATTGGATGGCGGATGTCTTGCGTGGGCCTGATGATAACGATGCCGGGCTGTTGCCGGTAGGGCAGCAAACAGCGGGATTGACGCGGATATACACAGCCGGGTTATGTATAGGCTTGTTCGGGCTGGCAGATCGCTTTATACCAGAAGGCTGTGACAGGTTGGAACTGATCGGTTCTCGGGAGCGTTTCATGGCGTTGGCAGACAGGTCTTCAGATGATCCGCGCATGGCCCATGTGGGCGGCTTCGATGCGCTGGAGCAGGAATTCAGCTACACCATCCCCAACAGTGCGGTACGGGGACGTATCCCGGCGTCGGTGCGAGGGACGTTTTTGCGCATTGGTCCCGGGCGCAATCGCATCGGGGATGAGACCTTCGGGCACTGGTTCGATGGTGATGGCATGGTGCATGCGCTGACCTTTACCGATGACGGTGCCTGGTATCGGAACCGCTATGTACGTACCCCCAAATACAGGAAGGAGACAGCGGCGGGCAAGATCGTCTGCCGCAGCTTCGGCCATAACGCGCCGGGCGGGCTGCTGAAAAACATCGGGCGGCCGCCAGCCAATGCGGCCAACACCAGCATTGCCCGCCACGGCGGACGGCTGCTGGCCTTGTGGGAGGGTGGCCGGCCCTGGGCGCTGGATCCGGACACTCTGGAGACGCTGGGGGAGTGTAATTTCGATGGCGCCCTGGGGCTGGCGGATCCGTTCAGCGCCCACGGCCATGCCCATCCGCAGACGGACTACTACTATAACCATGGTGTCACCCTGGGCCCGGGCGGTCCGCGCATCAATCTGTACGAGATCAACCCCGCCGGGCTGCTGACGCGCAAGAAGCACTTCAATATCGATCATCTGGCCTTTGTGCATGGCTCGGGCATGTCCGGTCAGCACCTGGTGTTGCTGGTGCATCCGCTGGGTATGGCCAGCGTCTGGCCATTCGTGCTGGGGTGCAAGGCCTTTGACGAGGCCATCGAATACCGCCCTGAGTGGGGTATGAAGGCGTATTTCATCAGCCTGGAGACGCTCACGGTGGAGCGGGTCTTCGAGCTTGAGCCCTTCGTGCTGTTTCACTACGGCAACTGCCGGGAAGAGGGCGACGAGCTGGTGGTGGATCTGGTGCGCTTCGAGGACTTCGCGGTGGCGGCGCAATTGCGGGATGTGTTTGGCAGCAGTGCGGCCGAGGGCGGCCGGCCCTGGCAGTATCGCTTCAATCTGCGCACCGGGGCGGTGCGGGACGAGGCGCTGCCAACACGGGTGGGCTGCGAGTTTCCCCAGTTCGACCTGCGCTACAGTGGCCGTGACAGCCGCTTCCTGTACACGGCGGCCATCGCCGATAACGGCACTTCAGGCAATACCCCGGGCTTCTTCAATGCGATCCAGCGGCTGGATACCCGCAGTGGCGAGGTGGTGTTGCATGATCTGGGGCCGGGCCGCTTCACTTCTGAGGCGATGTTCGTGCCGGAAGGGGACGCGGAGGGGGATGGTTACCTGTGCGCGGTGGTGTATGATGCCGCCACGCATCGCAGTGAAGTGGTGCTGCTGGATGCCCGCAGTGAGACATTGGGCGAGGTGGCCGCCGTGCCACTGCGCAACCATGTGCCATTCGGATTTCACTGCGGCTATACGAAGTGAGTGGGCAGGCGCCATTGGCGCTTGTCTTGGCTGACCCCCTTGGGTACAATCCGCGCTCTCTTATTCGCAGGTGGTGTCATGTGGCCGCCTCCGATGGGTCCAATTACCCGTAAATTCCTGATTTTGGGGCAGATTCATGAAAACCTTCAGCGCCAAACCGGACAGCGTCAAGCGCGACTGGTATGTGGTAGACGCTTCCGGCAAGACGCTGGGTCGTCTGGCCAGCGAGATCGCAACGCGTCTGCGTGGCAAGCACAAGCCTGAGTTCACACCGCACGTCGATACCGGTGACTACATCGTTGTGGTCAACGCAGAGAAAGTGCACGTGACCGGCAAGAAAGCCAGTGACAAGATGTACTATCGCCACAGCGGTTTTCCGGGTGGTATCAAGCAAGCCAATTTTGAAACCCTGATCGCGAAGAAACCTGAGCAGGTGCTTGAACTGGCCGTGAAGGGCATGATGCCGCGTAACCCGCTGGGCCGCGCCATGCTGAGCAAATTGAAAGTGTATGCTGGCGCTGAGCATCCGCACACCGCACAGCAGCCGCAAGCACTGGAAATCTAAGGGGTATTTGATGGCAACGGTAGCTTCCAACTACGGCACTGGCCGGCGTAAGACCTCTGCAGCACGCGTATTCCTGCGTCAGGGCAGCGGCAAGATCATCGTTAATGGTCGTCCTCTGGACGAGTATTTCGGTCGTGAAACCGCTCGCATGGTGGTGCGTCAGCCGCTCGAGCTGGCTGAAATGACTGACCGCTTCGACGTGCTCGTCACTGTCAGCGGTGGCGGTACGACTGGCCAGGCAGGCGCCATTCGCCACGGTATCACCCGTGCGCTGATGGACTACGACGAAGCGCTGCGTCCGCCGCTGCGTCGTGCCGGTTATGTGACCCGTGATGCACGTGAAGTCGAGCGTAAGAAGATCGGTCTTCACAAGGCGCGTAAGCGTCCGCAGTTCTCCAAGCGTTAATTCACGCTGGTCGCATCAGAGCCCAGTCATTATGGCTGGGCTTTTTTGTGCGTAAATCAGCGACATATCGGCGCCTAAAAGCAGTCAAGCCGGTTGTCAGTCATGGTCTTTTTCTTTACTATTTGCCGCGCCTTATTCCGCCCGGTTTGTAGGGTTATGCCCGCACAAACCGTACCACCCGAGCCCGGGATGGGGAGTAGCCTCCAGGGGAGATCATCTCGATGAGTAAAGACGGCGTAAACACCAGCCGGCGTACCTTTCTGATTGGCCTGACATCTGCTGTCGGTGCTGTAGGTGCGGTCGGCGTGGCAGTGCCCTTCGTAAAATCATGGCAGCCCAGTGCCCGTGCAGAGAATGCCGGCGCCCCGGTCACCATTGATATCAGCAAGCTTGAAGCCGGACAGCGCGTGGTGCGTGAATGGCGCGGCCAGCCAGTCTGGGTTGTGCGCCGCACACCGGAAATGCTGGCGGGCCTTGATGAACTGAGTGAGGCCGCAACGCTGCGCGACCCGCAGTCTGAAGTGGGTACCCAGCAGCCTGCCTACGCGCAGAATGCCTACCGCTCCATCAAGCCTGAAGTGCTGGTGCTGATCGGCACCTGTACCCACCTGGGTTGTTCGCCGACCTATATCCCGCGGCCGACAGTGCAGCTGCAGCATGGCGGCTTCTTCTGCCCCTGCCACAACTCCACATTCGATTTCGCCGGCCGGGTTTATCGCGGCGTGCCAGCGCCCACCAACCTGGTGGTGCCACCTCACTCCTATCTGGATGAGGGTGTCATCATCGTCGGTTCCGAAGAAGGGGAGACCGCATAATGGCTATCGTAAAGGGTCTCGTTAACTGGGTGGATGCACGTCTGCCGGTGGTAGAAGCCTTTCGCAAGCATATGTCCGAGTACTATGCGCCGAAAAACTTCAACTTCTGGTACTACTTCGGTGTCTTCTCTCTGGTGGTGCTGGTCAACCAGCTGCTCACCGGTATCTGGCTGACCATGTTCTATTCCCCCACGGATGCCTTCGCATCGGTGGAGTACATCATGCGTGATGTGCAATTCGGCTGGCTGATCCGCTATATGCATGCTGTGGGTGCCTCGGCGTTCTTTGCCGTGGTCTATCTGCACATGTTTCGTGGCCTGCTGTACGGCTCATACAAGCCGCCGCGGGAGCTGGTGTGGATTTTCGGCATGATGATCTATCTGGCACTGATGGCAGAGGGCTTCCTCGGCTACGTGCTGCCCTGGGGCAACATGTCCTACTGGGGCGCCCAGGTGATCATCTCGCTGGCGGAAGCGATTCCGTTCCAGGTCATTCCGTTTGTGGACAGCGCGCAATCAGCTGCCATGGGCGAAGCCCTGACTACCTGGGTGCGCGGTGACTATCTGCTCTCCGACGCCACAGTGAACAAGTTCTTCGCGCTGCACGTCGTGGCGATTCCCCTGGTGCTGGTAGCACTGGTGGTGCTGCACATTCTGGCGCTCCACGAAGTGGGTTCCAACAACCCGGACGGGGTGGACATCAAGAAGCACAAGGACGAGAACGGCATCCCCAAAGACGGCATTCCGTTCCACCCCTACTACACAGTGAAGGATCTGGCGGGCATCGTGGTGTTCCTGATGGTCTTCGCGGTGGTGGTGTTCTTCTTCCCGGAGGGTGGCGGCTATTTCATCGAGCGTCCGAACTTCGAGCCGGCCAACCCGCTGGCAACGCCTGATCATATTGCGCCGGTCTGGTACTACGGCCCGTATTACGCCATGTTGCGTGCCACTACCTTCAGCTTCCTGCTGGACGCCAAGTCCTGGGGTCTGATCGTGATGGGCGGCGCCATTGCCATCCTGTTCGTGGTGCCGTGGCTGGATCGTCACCCGGTCAAGTCGATCCGCTACAAGGGCATGTTCAGCAAAGTGACGCTGATGCTGTTCGCCTTTGTCTTTGTGGTGCTGGGTTACTTTGGCACCCAGCCTGACCAGATCGCGTTCTCCATGCCGTTCATGGAGGGTGGTGATGTGACGTACACCCACCTGGCGGGTCTGGGTACGGTCTACTACTTCTTCTTTTTCCTGTTCGTCCTGCCGTTCGGGCACCGCTTTGAGAAATCCAAGCCGGTACCTGAGCGTGTGACCGGAGGCCACTGATGAAAAAGCTTGCTGTTGTGCTACTCAGCTGTCTCCCGGTGCTGGCCATGGCGGCCGGGGGCTACAATGAGCACGTCGAGCGTGCGCCGGTGAACCTGAAAGACAAGGCCTCCATGCAGCGCGGTGCGCAGCTGTTCGTGAACTACTGCATGGGCTGCCATTCGCTGGAATACGAGCGTTATGTGCGTGTGGGAACCGGTCTGAACATTCCGGAAGATCTGGTGCTGAAGCATTTGAACTTCACCAGCGACCGGATTGGTGACACCATGCAGATCGCGATGCCGAAAGATGAGGCAGCGTCCTGGTTTGGTGCGGCTCCACCGGATCTGACCAACACAGCGCGTCTGCGTACGCCGGATTGGGTCTACTCTTACCTCATCAACTTCTATGAGGATGAAGAGCAGCCCTACGGATACAACAACCGTGTGTTCGAGAATGTGGGTATGCCCCACGTGATGGCCGCTGTTGAAGAAGAGCTGGGCGAGGAGGAATTCCGCCGCGCCATGCTCGACATTACCAACTTCCTCACCTATATCGGTGAGCCGGTGCGCGTCCAGGCTGAGCGTATTGGTGTGTATGTGCTGGCATTCCTGTTCCTGTTGTGGATTCCGGCCTACCTGCTGAAGAAGGAATACTGGAAAGACGTGGAGTAATATCCGCCATTTCCAGCGCCGAACAGGGTAGCCGTATTGCGGCTGCCCTGTTTCTGTCTGTACCTTTACTGTCTGCACAAGCCGCGGGAGACGACATACCATGGGCGTTGTGACCAAACGTTCTTCGATGACCTTTTTCTCCAGTCCGAAGGATCATTACAGCCATCGCGTGCGTATCGTGCTGGCGGAAAAAGGGGTGACCGTCGATATCGTTGATGTGGACGATAACGACAAGCCGGAAGATCTGGCGTCGCTGAACCCCTATAACGAAGTGCCGACACTGGTGGATCGCGAACTGACGCTGTTCCAGTCCAATGTCATCATGGAATATCTGGATGAGCGGTTCCCGCATCCGCCCCTGTTGCCGGTATACCCGGTGGCACGTGCGCACAGTCGTTTGCTGATCCACCGCATCGAGCGTGACTGGTGTGGTCATGTGGACGCCATTCTGGCCGGCACCGAGAAAGAAGCCGAGCTGAACAAGCGCCGCAAGACGCTGCGAGACGGCCTGACCAGCATCGCACCGGTGTTCGCCGAGAAGCCGTTCTTCATGAATGAAGAATTCACGCTGGTGGATTGCACCATTGTGCCGATTCTGTGGCGCCTGAATCATCTGGGTGTCGAATTGCCGGCCAAGCAGTGCAAACCACTGATGGATTATGCAGAACGCATTTTCAATCGTGACAGCTTCCAGGCAAGCCTGTCCGAGCAGGAACGTGAAATCCGCAATCCGCTGTAACCGTCTCGTCCGGAGCAGAGCAAGGAGTTGATGTGCCAGAGATGACGCCGAACCGACCCTACCTGATCCGGGCCGTGTACGAGTGGATATGCGATAACGGCCTGACGACTCATCTGCTTGTGGATGCGAACTACCCCGGGGTGAACGTGCCCCGGGAGTTCGTCAATGATGGCCAGATCATCCTGAATATCACGCCCTCAGCGGTGCAGCATATTGATGCCGGGAATGAGGCCATCACCTTTTCTGCGCGCTTTGGCGGGCGGGCGATGAACATCATCGTGCCCGTCGAGGCAGTGCTTGCTGTGTTTGCCCGTGAAAACGGCGAAGGGATGGCGTTCGAGCCTGCCCTGCAGCCGCCGGAGCCGACCCCGCCGGATAGTCCGCCGCCAGGCAGTCCGCCGAATAGCCCGGAGGGCAGCAACGAGCCAGGCAGCCGCCCCACGCTCAAGGTCGTCAAATAGTCCGTCAGGGCGTTTCGATATACTCGATGATCTTGACGATTTTCTGCACGCTGTAGACTTTCTGTGCCTGCGCCACAGCCGCGTCCGCTTCTGCCCGGGTCAGCAGGCCCATCAGATACACCACACCATTGGCAGTGATCACTTTGGTGCGCCGTCCTGGCGCATCACCATCGAACAGCAGTCGGGTCTTGGTCTTGCTGGTAATCCAGGCATCGCTGGTGCGTGACAACCAGGAGCGGTTGGCGCTCACCTGCAGTTCGTTATGCACATTGCGCACATGACGAATGCGGCCGGCGATATCGCTGGCGCGGGTTTTCAGCGCAGCATCCGGCACCTGGCCAACCAGCAGTACATTGCCGTTGAAGCTGATCACCTTCATCGGCGCCTCGCGGAAGCGCTCGTCAGCACGGTACAGGTTGATGCGGGTCTTGCGGGCGATGCTGCGATCCTCCACCCGTGCACCAGAGGTGCGTTTGCCGTGGTTCTGGTCTACCGGCTCGTCCGAGAGGCTGGCTACCATGCGCACGCAGCCGGTGGTTGCCGGTACGAGGGTGATGATCAGGGCTGCACACAGCAGCGCGTTCAGATAGCGAACCATTATTCCCCTCCAAAGAGTTGCTGGTCGATGTAATCACACAACGTCTGTATGACCAGCAGATGTACTTCATGAATACGCGCGGTAACCGACGACGGGATGCGGATCTCCACATCCCCGGCACCATACAGGTTGGCCATGTCGCCGCCCTCATGGCCGGTGAGGGCGATCACATTCATGTCCCGGTCATGGGCAGCCTGCACCGCCTGAATCACGTTGCCGCAGTGGCCCAGCGGCGAGATCGCCAGCAACATGTCGCCACCGTTACCCAGCGCGCGAATCTGTTTGGAAAATGTCTCGTTGTAGCTGTAGTCGTTGGCAATGGCGCTCAGCGTGGTCGCGTCCGTGCCGATGGCCATCGCCGGCAGGGCAGGGCGCTCCCGCTCGAAACGGTTCAGCAGGGCGCTGGCAAAATGCTGCGCGTGGCTGGCACTGCCGCCGTTGCCACAACTGAGAATCTTGCCGCCGCCCAACAGGCACTCGACCATATGCTGCCCGGCCACCACCAGCACGTCCGGCAGCACATCGGCGGCCTTGACCTGGGTTTCGATGCTGTCGACAAACGTCTGCCTCACGCGCTCTACGCTCATGATCGGGCGCCTGTTGGTGGCGTGCTTGCCCGGTTCGGGGCTTGAGTCGTCATGGTCATTCTCTGATCACCTGTCTGAATCATCTGTCCTGCCTGGGGCCGTCATTCCGCGTAGAAGGCAGCCGGCACCCAGTCAAAGCGAAAGCCATCATCGTCTGGCGCCATGCCCAGCACATCGAAGCGGCAATCCATGTCATGGCACGACGGATGGCGTGCCAGATAGTAACGCGCAGCATGGATCAGTCGCCGTTGCTTGCGGGGCGTTACCGACGCCAGAGCGCCGCCATACTCGGGAGAAGTACGCAGCCGGACCTCGACAAAAATCAGCGTGTTGCCGGTGCGCATGATGAGGTCGATTTCACCCTGGCGGCAATGAAAATTACGCTGCACTGTGCGCAGGCCCTGTTGCTGCAGCCAACGCTCCGCTGCCTGCTCTGCGGCGCTTCCCTGCTGCCGCCGGTTGAGATACTGCTTCACGCGTTCCATGCGTTCCTGCCATATGAAAAAGTGTTCGGTTAAGGTGTCCGGTTATCGAGTGCCCTGGCGGCCTGGCGGTGCGCTCTGCTGCACAACCGGCAGCCGTTGCGGGACGCCGCGACGGAAGTGGGCCCAGTCCAGGTAGCGCTCCACGCGATTGTCCTCGGTCAGGCTCAGCGCGCCGGTGGCGCCGGGCATGCTGCTGCCAGGGGCCGAGCGTAGCAGCGCCAGGCGTGCCTGCAACCGGTAGGCGTCCACGCCCATGGCAAACAGTCGCTCGTAGCGCCCGTGGCCCTGTGGCCAGGCCTGCGCCGCTGCGGCGTGCAACGTCGAATCACGATCCAGCAGCCACGGCAGATCGACAAAGCGGATGCCGTTGAGATCGCTGTCACGATCCGGCTCCGGTTGGCCGCTGTAGATGTTGGAGATGCTGTACACCGGCAAGTTGCCGGCATAGTGGAAATTCAGTGCCGGTTTCAGCTGACGCCCCTGGGCGGGGTTGGCCGCCATAAACAGAAAATCCAGATCCTGACGCCGGCGCGGTTCGAACTCGATGCTGCCCGGTGCGTAACGGCGCAGCGCGCGGGCACGCGCCTCACTCTGGCCGATGGCGAGCATGCTTTTCACTGTCTCGCTGGCATTGTCATCATAGGTGGCTTCGGCGCTGATGATGCCACCCAGGCGCTGCCATTCGGTGATGAATGCGCCTGCCACGCGCTGGCCCCAGTCCGTGCGCGGATAAATGGCGCCGGCCAGTCGCGCGCCTTCCTCGTAGGCCTGCCGTGCGACCTGGCGTGCTTCGTCTTCCGGCGCCAGACCGAACTGATAGAGGCGATCGGCCAGAGGCGGGCGATCGGTGTAGTTCAGGGTCAGTGTCGTGACCGGCAGGCGCGCCACTTCGGCAAGCTGCTCGGCCTTGTCCCGTTCCAGTGGGCCAATGATGAAGTCCGCGCCCTCAACCAGCGCTTGATTGTACAGGGTTGCGATGTCGTCATGCTGGCTGTCGATGAAGCGCAGCTCCGGCACCGGGTGGCCCTGCTCAAGCGCGCTGTAATAGGCGGCCAGCATGCCGTCGCGGATGGCTTGTCCGGCATCAGCCAGCGGGCCATTGACCGGCAACAGCACCGCGACACGACGCGGGCGTTCTCTGACGGCCGCTTGCAGTGCCTGCACCATCTGCGGTTTGTCGACGGCGGCCGGGTGGCTGAACCATTGCCGCTCCCAGTCCTCCAGCGACGCGACCTGGCTGTCGAGATCCGCCAGCGGGTCGCGATAGACCCGGGCCAGTTCTACCCAGCCCAGCAGATCGTCCTGGCTGTCCCTGGCGAGGCTTTCCAGTTCGGCCTGGGGCAGATGCATCAACAGCGCCCAGATCATCTGGCGATTGTAATGCTGTGCGTCCCGTTCCAGCCGGGCATCCATGGCGACGCGTCCGCGCAGGCTGCCGACCAGGTCGCCTTGCAGCGCCAGCGCGTCAGAGCGCAGCAACAGGTAGCGATTCTGCATGGCCATTGGCGCTTCGTTGGCCAGTTGCTCGGCTTGCAGTGATGTATCCTCCAGCAGCGCCAGCGCGCCGTCGGCATCCTGGCGGGCGAGCCGCAGGCGGGCACTGAGCATGATCCATTCCAGCCGCTGATCGCCTTGCAGGCGGCGCACATTGATGTGCTCCAGCAGCACGTCGGCGTCCTGCAGGCGCTCTGCGGTCAGGTATTCCTCTGCCCAGACCAGTGCTTGCGCGGTGCGATCGCCCGCGCGCATGTCCTGCAGCGCGGCCAGCGCATTGTCCAGACGCTCCGGCGCCGTGGCGGGCGCCGGTGGCTGGTCAGCGGATGTGACGGGCGTGGTGGTACAGGCGCTGACACAGCACAACACCAGCAGGCTCAGGCAGAAACGTTGGAAGTGGGGCATGATCACCTGCGGTCGAATTGTTGGGACGAAGCGACTATTGTATGCGCTTCGTCTATAGCCCTCCACAGAGGTTCCCGAATGACCGGTACTTTATACATTGTCAGTACGCCGATTGGTCATCTCGGAGACATTACCCGCCGCGCATTACAGGTGCTCGGCGAGGTGGATGTGATTGCTGCGGAGGATACCCGCCGCAGCGGTCAGCTTCTGGATGCGCTGGATATTCGCGCGCGCCTGGTGAGCTGCCATGACCATAATGAGGCAGAGCGCAGCCCGAAGCTGGTAGCACAGTTGGCGGCCGGGCAGTCCGTGGCACTGATTTCCGATGCTGGCACACCGCTGGTGAGTGATCCGGGCTATCGCCTGGTGCGGGCCTGCCAGGATGCGGGCATCACGGTGGTGCCGATTCCCGGCGCCAGTGCCGTGCTGGCGGCGCTGGCGGTGGCCGGGCTGCCAACGGATCGCTTCGTCTTCGAGGGCTTCCTGCCCAGCAAGGGCGGGCCGCGGCTGCAGGCGCTGCAACGCATTCTGGCCAACAGCGCCACCTCGGTGCTGTTCGAGGCACCGCACCGGGTGCTGGCGCTACTGGAAAGCCTGGTGGCGGCGGGCGCCGCCGAGCGCGAGATCGCGCTATGCCGCGAGTTGACCAAGAAATTCGAAACCGTGCGCCGTGCCTCGGTGGCGGAGCTGCTGGCCTGGGTGGCCGCCGACAGTGATCAGCAGCGCGGTGAGATCGTGCTGGTGCTGGCCGGTGCCGATGACACTGCCCGCGACAATGCGGAGCTGCTGCCCCTGGCGAAAGCGCTGCTGGAAGAATTGCCTGCCTCCCGTGCCGCTCGCGTGCTGGCGGCCGTCACCCCCCGCAAACGTCAGGAACTCTACGCCTGGCTCGAAACTCTCTGACCGGTTCGCGTTTTAAAAAATGGCCGTCAGGCGAGGCGGGCTGTACACTCTCGCCCGGATCAACCAGACAGTCGCTGGCAATCTCGTATTGCTGGAGGAAAGTCCGGGCTCCACAGGGCAGGGTGCCAGGTAACGCCTGGGGGCCATACTGGTGACGGTATGGCTACGGCCAGTGCCGCAGAGAATATACCGCCGATGGCCTGTTTCTTCGGAAACGGTGCACAGGTAAGGGTGAAAAGGTGCGGTAAGAGCGCACCGCGCCGCTGGCAACAGCGGTGGCAGGGTAAACCCCACTCGGAGCAAGACCAAATAGGGATCCGTTGGCGTGGCCCGCGCTGGATCCGGGTAGGTCGCTAGAGGCCGGTGGCGACGCCGGTCCCAGATGAATGACTGTCCACGACAGAACCCGGCTTATCGGTTGATCCACCTTATTTCCGGCAGCGCTTGCGCTGGCATGATCCTCAGCCCCCCCCCTGACTGAAAGGGGGGGGGCTGTGGAGCCAGTAAAGACAACCTCTCTTATTTCTTTTTCTTCTCGTTTCCATTCTGCATATTTCAAATTGGTCTAGCTCTTAATGTAAGTTCTCAGAAGCCCCTGCCACCTCGCTGATTAGCCTGAGAGTCCCATGGCACTATGCCACTCCCACATGTCGCCACTTCGCGCTCAAACCCCCTAACCACCTGATTCGTAAACGCTTTCTTTTACATTCGACTACTCACGCCAGCTTGACTTTGAATTCGCTGCGGCCATAGAGTGTCGCAATGTGGAGAAAAGTGGGAATTAGTGGGATTATTGCTGACTAATTCAGGGGCTAAAGGATGGAATCCGGCGGCCTGCACACGGACCTCCGGTCAGGCTGCACGCAGGCTCGACCGGATGGGATGGAACCGACAGCGGGGTAAGCATCGTGTTTAGTGGGCGCAGTGCCCTCAATCTGGATGCCAAAGGGCGTCTTGCCATACCGACCAGGCACCGTGATGAGCTGCAGAGCTCTTGCGGTGGTCGTGTCGTGGTGACGCACCATCCCTATGACGCCTGTCTGGCGCTCTATCCCGAACAGCAATGGAATGACGTGGCGCGCCAGGTGGCGAGCCTCAGTGATGCCGATCCCGTGGTGCGCTATCTCAAGCGCCGTTTCCTTGGCCAGGCTGTTGAGCTGGAGATGGACGGCAGCGGTCGCTACCTGATTCCCGTGGAATTGCGGGAACTGGTCGGGCTGGAAAAGCGCGCCATGCTGGTGGGGCAGATTCACCGCTTCGAAATCTGGAGCGAAACGGCATGGCAAGCCGAGCAGGCGCAGTACGACCAGCTCGATCACGCCGCCATGCCGGAAAGCGTTCAGAAGCTGGCGTTCTGATATCTGTCGAGGCCACGCATGACGCAAACGCAGCAGTACGCACACCAGCCGGTAATGCTGGAGGAGGTGCTGGAGTTGTTGCCCACTCGGACCAACGGCTTTTATGTCGACGGCACCTTCGGGCGCGGCGGCCACAGCCGGGCCCTGCTGGCACAGCTTGGCCCCGATGCGCGTCTGGTCGGTATTGATCGCGATCCGCAGGCGGTCGCCACCGGCGAGCAGCTTGCTGCCGAAGACACCCGCTTCAGCATTCATGCCGGCCGGTTTGACTGTCTGCCAGAGGTTGTAGCGCAGGCGGGCCGGCCGCTGGATGGCGTGCTGCTGGATCTGGGCGTGTCCTCGCCCCAGCTGGACGATGCCTCCCGGGGTTTCAGTTTCATGCGCGATGGCCCGCTGGACATGCGCATGGACCCGACATCGGGTGAAAGCGCTGCTGAATGGCTGGCGCGGGCTGAGCAGGAAGATATTGCCAACGTGCTCTATCGCTATGGCGAAGAGCGTCGTTCCCGGGCTATCGCACGCAAGATTTGCGAAACACGCGAGGCACAACCGCTGCGCACCACGACGCAGCTGGCGGCATTGATCGAAAGCGTTCTGGGCCGGGGCT
Source organism: Alcanivorax sp. (assembly GCA_022565695.1). Lineage (GTDB taxonomy): Bacteria > Pseudomonadota > Gammaproteobacteria > Pseudomonadales > Alcanivoracaceae > Isoalcanivorax. Next base: position 185,260 of record JAIUME010000008.1, read on the forward strand.
TGCCAGGCAAGCACCCGGCGACCCGCAGCTTCCAGGCTATCCGGATTCATATCAATCAGGAGCTGGCGGCGCTGGAGGCGGTGCTGGACCAGGCACTGGCACAGCTGGCGCCGGGCGGACGGTTGGCAGTGATCAGCTTTCATTCGCTGGAAGACCGGCTGGTGAAGCTGTTCCTGCGTGAGGCAGCAGGGCGCACACCGCAGCCGCGCGGTTTACCAGTACCCGCGCCGCCGGTGCTGCTGAAGCCCGTGGGCAAGGCGCGCCAGGCCGGCGATGCAGAAGTGGCCGCCAACGCGCGTGCGCGCAGTGCCGTGCTGCGGGTTGCAGAGAAAACCGCCATGAAGGTGGCGTCGTGAGCCGGGCCGCCGTCAATGCACGCGGCGCCGATTCAGCGCCGGCTCGCGGCACTGTGCTGCTGGTGGTGGCACTGACACTGGTGCTGGTGTGTTCAGCATTGTCAGTCAGTTACAGCGTGCACCAGGCGCGCAAGCTGACCGCCGCATCACAGCAATTGCAGCGTGAGCATGACCGTTTGCACACGCAATGGGGGCAACTGCTCCTGGAACAGAGTACCTGGGGTTCTTACGCGCGAGTGGAAAGCCTGGCGCGGGAAAAACTCAATATGAAACAGCCCACGGGCAACGAGCGAGTGGTGGTCAGGCCATGACGGCACGGCGCAAGACACAGCAGCCTCACAGCAACCGGCGACTTTATGTCGTCATGGGTATGCTGGGCCTGTGCGTGCTGGTGCTGGGCTGGCGTGCCGTGGATCTGCACGTGGGGCAGCATGAATACCTGTCCCGCCAGGGTGATCTGCGCAATCTGCGCATTGAACCGCTGGCGGCGCATCGCGGCGTGATCACGGACCGCGAGGGGCGTCCGCTGGCGGTCAGCACGCCGGTGACCACCCTGTGGGCCAACCCCCGCGAAGTGTTGGCGGCCCGGGAAACCTGGTCGCGCCTGCACGACAACCCGGTGCTCAACAGCCGCACCCTTGCGGCGCGCGTGGAGCCCCACAGCAATCGTGAATTTATCTATCTCGCCCGCCATCTGGCACCGGAAGATGCCGAGCAGGTGCTGGCGCTGCGTGTGCCCGGTATTTATTCGCTGACCGAATACCGCCGTTACTACCCGGCCGGTGAAGTGGCCAGCCATCTGGTGGGCTTCACCAATATCGATGAAGTGGGCCAGGAAGGTATTGAGCTGGCGATGGAATCCCGTCTCCGTGGTCAGCCTGGCCGCAAGAAAGTCGTGCGTGATCTGCATGGCCGGGTGATCCAGGACATCGAAGTGTTGCAGGAGGCGAGTCCGGGGCAGGATGTTGCCCTGAGCATTGATCTGCGCCTGCAGTATCTGGCCTACCGTGAGTTGATGAGCACCGTGACACGTCACCGTGCCGCCGGGGGCAGTGTCGTGGTGCTGGACGCCCGCACCGGTGAAGTGTTGGCGATGGTCAACCAGCCTGGCTATAACCCGAACAATCGCAGCGGCGTCAGTGTTGCGGCGTTGCGTAATCGCGCTGTGACCGATGTGTTCGAACCGGGCTCCACCATCAAGCCGTTCACCATTGCGGCGGCGCTGGAGAGCGGCATGGTGACGCCGACCACCAGCATCGACACGCGCCCCGGCACGATGCGTGTGGCCAACAAGACCATTCGCGATCACCGCAACTATGGCGTCATCGATGTTGCGACGGTGCTGACCAAATCCTCCAACGTCGGCACCACAAAATTGTCGCTGGCGATGGACGACCAACTGCTGCCCGGTTTCCTGGAGCAGGTTGGCCTGGGTGTCAGAACCGGCGTGGTATTTCCCGGTGAGAGCGTCGGCATGCTGCCGATTCGTTCGCGCTGGCGGGATATCGAAAAAGCCTCCCTGTCCTACGGCTACGGCGTCTCGGTTACGGCGTTGCAGCTGGCCCGCTCCTATGCCGTCATGGCCAATGAGGGGCGCCGTCTGCCGGTGACACTGCAACGGCTGGATGCACAGCAGATCGAGGCCAATAATCGCTTCGCCGAGCAGGTTATCAGCCCGCTGTATGCCCGCGCGCTGGTGGACATGATGGAGACCGTGGTCAGCGAAGAGGGCACGGCGCGGCGCGCCAAGGTGCCGGGTTACCGTGTCGCCGGCAAGACCGGGACGGTGCACAAGCTGATGGCCAGCGGCTATGCCGATGATCGCTATGTGGCGCTGTTCGCCGGTGTCGCGCCTGCGGAAAATCCGCGCATTGTGACGGTGGTGGTCGTGGATGACCCGCGCGGCCAGGATTACTTCGGCGGGCTGGTGGCCGCGCCGGCGTTTGCCAATATCATGGCCGGTGTACTGAGAACCCTGGATATCGAGCCGCCAGACGATTTGTTGCCACCGGCGATTTACGCCGGTGGCGGCAGCGGGGAGGGCCGCATATGAGCCTGCCGCTGCACCAGCTACTGGATCAGTATCTGCCCGACGTAACGCTGCCACCGCATCTGGCAGCGTTGCCGGTTAATGCGCTGTGCCTGGACAGCCGCGCTGTGTCTGCGGGCGATACGTTTGTTGCGCTCGCCGGGCAGCAGCATGACGGCCGCGCTTACATGGCCGACGCAGTCCGCGCTGGCGCCACTTTGGTGCTGGCGGAGGGCGAGCGCAGCGCTGTGTCCGAGTCCGGCCCGCAGGGCGTGCCGGTGGTGACGGTGCCAGCGCTGCGTTCGCAGCTGGGCTATCTCGCGGCGCGCCTGCAGGGCGAGCCCGGCCGCGCCATGACGGTGATCGGCGTCACCGGCACCAACGGCAAGACCAGCACCACCTGGTTCCTGGCGGACGCACTGAATGCCGCCGGTCATGCCTGCGCATTGATCGGCACCCTCGGCGTGCGCTTTAACGACCTGCTGGAAGATCTGGGCCACACCACGCCGGATCCGATCAGCCTGCAGCGCGCACTGGCGGCCTGCCGCGACCGCGGTGCCCGGGCGCTGGTGATGGAAGTGTCTTCCCATGCGCTGGACCAGGGGCGCCTCAACGGCACCCCGGTGGCCGTGGCGGTGTTTACCAATCTCAGCCGTGATCACCTGGATTACCACGGCGATATGGATCGCTATTTCGAGGCCAAGGCGCGGTTGTTTGCCGACCCGGCATTGAGTCTGGCAGTGATCAATCTGGACGACCCGGCGGGCCGTCATCTGCGCGCCCGGCTACCGGCCCGGTTGCCCTGCATTACCTTCGGCGATCATGCCGAGGCGCTGGTGCGTTGCAGCGACCTGGCCGTGAATGCCGAGGGCATGGCGTTCACCCTGTCCGTGGCCGGTGAGTCGGTGGCGGTGCGTGTGCCGCTGTATGGTCGTTTCAATCTGGAAAATCTGATGGCGGTCGCGGCCGTGCTGTATGGCATGGGCCTGGATGCCGCTGCGATAGCGGCTGGCCTGAACGCCGTGACGCCGGTGCCGGGTCGTATGCAGCCGGTGCAGTCCGATAACACAACTGCGGCGCTCCCCGTTGTGCTGGTCGACTATGCCCATACCCCTGATGGTCTGGAAAAAGCATTGAGTGCCGTGCGCGCCCATTTCAGTGGCGCACTGCACTGCGTCGTCGGCTGCGGCGGCAACCGCGATACCGGCAAGCGTGCAGAGATGGCCGCCATTGCCGAGCGTCTGGCCGATCGCATCGTCTTCACCAGTGATAATCCCCGCTTCGAAGCGCCGGAAGCCATTCTGGCCGATATGCAGGCGGGCCTGACGGATCCGGCGGCGGCCGCGATTATCGTGGATCGCGCTGAAGCCATCAGCCGCGCGATTCAGCAGGCGGGCAGCGAGGACGTTGTGCTGGTGGCTGGCAAGGGCCATGAAACGTATCAGGAAATCAGCGGTCATCGTTATCCCCTGGATGACCGCGAGCTGGCGCGTGCTGCGTTGACGCGTGTGGCACAGACAGCTGCGGCACCGACTGCCCGGAGGCCGCTATGAATAAAGACGCCATGACACCGTCTACAAAAGCACCGTCCACAACGACACCTTCTGACATGACATTGTCTACTGTTGCCGCATTGACGCAGGGGCATCGGGTGGGTGATGACCGGTCTTTCCTGCGCGTCAGCACCGACACGCGTCAACTTGCGCCGGGTGATCTGTTCGTGGCGCTGCGTGGCGAGCGTTTCGATGCCCACGATTATCTTGAGCAGGCCGCCAGTGCCGGTGCCTGTGCTGCAGTGGTTGAACGTCCGACCACCGCCTTTGCCGATTATGTTCAGGTGGCCGACAGCCGTCGTGCCCTGGGTGAACTGGCAGCGGGCTGGGCTGACCGTCATACATTGACGCGTGTGGCCGTGACCGGCAACGCCGGCAAGACCACCGTCAAGGAAATGATCGCGGTAATGCTGGGTGAGCGCACCCTGGCGACCCGGGGCAACCTGAACAATGACATCGGCGTGCCGCTGACCCTGTTGTCCGTGAAGCCGGAGCATCGCTACGGCGTCTTCGAGCTGGGCGCCAATGCACCGGGAGAAATTGCCTGGACCAGCAGCCTGGTGAAGGCGCAGGTCGGATTGATCACCAATGTCACCGGCGCGCATCTGGAAGGCTTCGGCACCTTGCAGGGCATCGCTGATGCCAAGTCAGAACTGTTCGGCGGTCTCGCCAAAGGCGCGACCGCCATCATCAATCTGGATGACAGCTTTGCGTCTTGTTTTGCCGAACGCGCTGCGGCGGCCGGCTTGCGCCTTTGCCGCGTCGGGCAGGCGGAAAACGTGAGCGCGGAAGCTGGCGGTGTTGCTGATCATGTTGCCGATTATGTGGCCGACGATATCCAGACCGATGACACGGGCGTCAGCTTCCTGCTGTGCCGTGGCGGGGAGCAATGGCCGGTGCGTGTGCCCTTGCCGGGTCGCCATCAGGTCAGCAATGCCTTGCTGGCCATTGCCGCCGTCGCCGCCTGCGGTGAAACGCTGGGGCCGGCGATTCAGCGTCTGGCTGGCCTGCAACCGGTGCCGGGGCGGATTAATCGCAGTGCCTGCCTCGGTGGGGCACTGATCGACGACAGCTACAACGCCAATCCCGGTTCCGTGCGCGTGGCCATCGAGCTGCTGGCCACCTGTCCTGCGCCACGCATGCTGGTGTTGGGCGGTCTGGGTGAGTTGGGCGTACAGGCGGCTGATATTCATACCGGCCTGGGTGTGGCGGCACGCGAGGCGGGGCTCGATGTGCTGGTAACCGTTGGAGAGCTTGCCGCACCGGCGGCGGCCGGATTTGGCCGTGGGGCAATACAGGTGACATCACATGATGCGGCGGCGCGGGAAGCGCAACCGATATTGGAGGCAGGCGGAACAGTGCTCGTCAAAGGGTCACGCAGTGCGCGCATGGATGTGGTGGTTGCAGCGTTGCGGGCAATGGGGGAGACGAACTGATGCTGCTCTGGATAGCAGAACGACTGGCAGAGATACACCCGGGTTTTCTGGTGCTGCAATACCAGACCCTGCGGGCCATCCTCAGTGTGCTGACGGCGCTGATCATTTGCTTTGTGGTCGGTCCGACCATGATTCGCAAGCTGCACCAGTATCAGGTCGGCCAGGCGATTCGCGATGACGGCCCCAAGAGCCATCTGAGCAAGGCTGGCACGCCAACCATGGGCGGCGCGCTGATTCTGGTGTCCATCGCCTTTTCTACCTTGCTGTGGGCAGACCTCGGCAATCGCTTTGTCTGGATCACGCTGGGCGTGCTGGTGGTGTTCGGCGCCGTGGGCTGGGTGGATGACTGGCGCAAGGTGGTGGAAAAGAACCCGCGTGGTTTGCCTGCGCGCTGGAAATATCTGTGGCAGTCGGTCGGCGCACTGGCAGCAGCCTGCGCGCTGTATTTTACCGCCCAGTCACCCGTGGAGACCCAGCTGATCGTGCCCTTCTTCAAGCATGTGGCGATCAACCTCGGGGTCTTCTATCTGGTGCTGACCTATTTTGTGATTACCGGCACCAGTAACGCGGTGAACCTGACTGATGGTCTGGACGGGCTGGCGATCATGCCCACCGTGCTGGTGGCGGGTGCGCTGGGTGTCTTCGCCTATGTGAGTGGTCATGCCGAGTTTGCCAACTATCTGCATATCCCGTTTGTGGCGGGCAGCGGTGAACTGGTGGTGATCTGCGCGGCCATATGCGGGGCCGGATTGGGGTTCCTGTGGTTCAACGCGTATCCGGCCCAGGTGTTCATGGGCGATGTCGGTGCCTTGTCCCTCGGCGCTGTGCTGGGTGTCATGGCGGTCATCGTTCGCCAGGAGATTGTGCTGTTCATCATGGGCGGGGTGTTCGTGATGGAAACCGTGTCGGTGATGTTGCAGGTGGCGTCTTACAAGCTCACCGGGCGACGTATTTTTCGCATGGCACCGATTCATCATCATTTTGAACTCAAGGGCTGGCCGGAACCCAAGATTATTGTCCGGTTCTGGATCATTACGGTGATTCTGGTTTTGGTGGGTCTCGCGACCCTGAAGATTCGTTGATTGAAGGCGGCATGACGACGCAATGAGTAACGAAGCGTTCGATCTGGTCATTGGTCTGGGCATCACGGGCAAAGCCTGTGTCCGCTATCTGGCGGCGCAGGGTATGGCTGTGCGTGTGCTGGACACCCGTGCCCAGCCGCCCGGGCTGGACGCATGGCGCGCCGAATTTCCGGATCTGCCGCTGCACACCGGCGGCTGGCGCGAGGACTGGATGGGCGCGGCACGTCGCCTGATCGTCAGCCCCGGCATTGCCATCAGCACGCCGGAAATTGCCCGCCTGATTGCAGACGGCAAGGAAGTGGTCGGCGACATCGAATTGTTCGCCCGTGCCGCCAGTGTGCCGGTGGCTGCGATCACCGGCTCCAACGCCAAGAGCACGGTGACCATGTTGCTCGGCGACATGGCCCACGCAGCATCCCGTCAGGCGCTGGTGGGTGGCAACCTGGGCACACCGGCGCTGGAATTGCTGGAAACCGATACGCATCTTTATGTACTGGAACTGTCCAGCTTTCAGCTGGAAACCACCTACAGCCTGGGCGCGCAGGCGGCCGTGATTCTCAATGTGTCCGAGGATCATATGGATCGCTATCACAGCCTGAGCGATTACATTGCCGCCAAACAGCGCATCTACGATGGCTGCGAAGTGGCGGTGTGGAATCGTGATGACGAAGCGACACGCCCCCAGGGGCCGGTGCCTCGCGAGATCACCTTCGGCAGCGATGCACAATCGGATTACCGGCTGGACGCGGCACGTCAGATGTTGATGTGTCGCGGTGTGGATCTGTTGCCGGCCAGCGCCCTGGCCATGCGTGGCAACCACAATGCGTTGAATGTGCTGGCGGCACTGGCCATGGCCGAGGCGCTGGATATTCCGCGTGAACCGGCGCTGGCCGCTGCGGCGCGATTCGCCGGGCTGCCTCACCGTTGCCAGCTGGTCGCCGAGCAGGGCGGTGTGCAGTGGTTCAATGATTCCAAAGGCACCAATGTGGGCGCCACCCTGGCGGCACTGGCCGGTATCGGTCCGGCTATCGAAGGCCAGGTGATTCTTGTCGCCGGCGGGCAGGGTAAAGGGCAGGATTTCACGCCATTGGCGGCCCCGGCCGCGACGCATGTGCGTGCAGCACTGCTGCTGGGTGAGGATGCGGACAAACTGGCCCTGGCGCTGGACGGCGTGCCCTGCGAGCAGGTGGCGGATATGACCGCCGCCGTGGCACGGGCCGCTGCACTGGCCATGCCCGGTGATGCAGTGTTGTTGTCGCCTGCCTGTGCCAGTTTCGATATGTACTCCGGTTACGTGGCACGGGGTGAAGATTTTATCCGGCAGGTGCGGGAGGTGACGCGTGAACGCTGAACTTTCCCGTGCTGGACTGTCTCGCTTTGCCCTGCCGCTGACGCCATTGCGCCCGTCGCTCGCGCGCCTGGATGTGCCCATGCTGCTCGCGGCACTGGGGCTGGCGCTGGTCGGACTGGTGATGGTGTCTTCCGCCTCCATGCAGATTGCCGAGACCCGTCTCGGTGCGCCGTTCTATTTCGCGGTGCGCCATGGCATTTATCTGGGGATGGGCATCGCATTGGGCGTGGCGGTGTACATGATGGTGTCGCTGGAGTGGCTGGAGAAACTGCGTTTCCTGGCACTGCCGGCGTCGGTGGCGGTGCTGTTGATGCTGTTCATTCCCGGCCTCGGTCGTGAAGTGAACGGTTCGCTGCGCTGGATCAATCTGGCCGGGTTTACCGTACAGCCTTCAGAAATCGCCAAGCTCGGTTTTGTCATGTACCTGGCCGGTTATATTTCCGTGCGCAAGGCAGAGCTGGAAAGCACCTGGAAAGCCTTCCTGATGCCGCTGGTCGTGCTGGGCATGATCGCGGTGTTGCTGTTGATGCAGCCGGATTTCGGTGCCGTCATGGTGCTGGGTGTTGCCGCCATGGGCATGCTGTTCCTGGCCGGTGTGCCGACACGGCGCTTTTTGCTGTTGGCGTTGTTGCTGAGTGGGCTGGCTGCGCTGATTGCGTTTGCCCAGCCTTACCGGGTTGCGCGCCTGATGTCCTTCATGGACCCCTGGGCTGACCAGTTCGGCAGTGGCTATCAGTTGACCCAGAGCCTGATCGCCTTTGGACGCGGTCACTGGTTCGGCGTCGGCATGGGCAACAGCGTGCAGAAGCTGTTCTATCTGCCAGAGGCGCATACCGATTTTGTTTATGCCGTGCTGGCGGAAGAGTTGGGACTGTTCGGCAATCTGTTGCTGATCGCAGCGTTTACCCTGTTGATCAGCCGCATTTTCCTGCTCGGCGCCAAACTGGCGGCGCGGGGCTGGCATTACCACGCCCAGCTGGTTTACGGCATTGCATTGATCTTCAGCACCCAGGTCGTGATCAACCTCGGTGTGAACATGGGCCTGTTGCCCACCAAGGGTCTGACCTTGCCGTTTGTCAGCTACGGCGGCAGCAGTCTGCTGATCTCCGCAGTGATGATCGCGCTGGTATTGCGCGCCGGTACAGAACTCAAAGGTTACGAAGCACGTCAGCGCGGGAGGGTGAACGCATGAGCGACCCGACCGGCAAGACAATTCTGATGATGGCGGGCGGCACGGGCGGCCACGTTTTTCCGGCGCTGGCGGTGGCAGATGAACTGAGCCGCCGTGGTTACCGCATCCAGTGGCTGGGTTCGGAGCAGGGCATCGAGAATCGTCTGGTGCCAGCAGCCGGTTATCCGTTGCATGCACTCAAGGTGCGCGGTGTGCGCAGCGGCGGTCTGCTGCGCAAGCTGCAGATGCCGTTCCTGTTGTTGCGGGCAGTGCTGGCGGCACGACGTATTGTGCGCGGGACGTCCGCGTCCCTGGCTGTCGGCTTCGGCGGTTTTGCCAGCGGCCCCGGTGGTCTGGCGGCGCGGCTTGCTGGCGTGCCACTGATGATCCACGAACAGAATGCGGTGCCGGGCCTGACCAATCGTGTGTTGTCGCGTCTCGCGCAGCAGACGCTGGAAGGTTTCGAGGGTGCCTTTGCATCGGGTAGCGCGACCGCAGTCGGCAACCCGGTGCGGGAGAGCATTGTGGCATTGGCCGAGCCAGCGCAACGCTTTGCTGAACGCCAGGGCGCGTTGCGCATTCTTGTGCTGGGCGGTAGCCAGGGTGCCCTGGCGCTCAATCGCCAGTTGCCTGCGGCCTTGTCCGGTCTGTTGCAGGCGCAACCGGCAGTGATTCGCCATCAGGCGGGGCGTGATCGTGCCGCTGAAGCGTCCAGCGCCTATGCAAGCGTCGCACTGGAAGCGGCGGTCGAGGAATTTATCAGCGATATGGCAGCGGCCTACGCCTGGGCGGATCTGGTGATCTGCCGGGCCGGTGCGCTGACGGTATCGGAACTGGCGGCAGCTGGCGTGCCGGCGGTGTTTGTGCCGCTGCCCACGGCGGCGGACGACCATCAGCGCCGCAACGCCGAATGGCTGGCGGCGCAGGATGCGGCTTTTGTGATGCCCCAGGATCAACTGGGCGCCAGCGAACTGACTGCATGCCTGCGCCCGGTCATACACGACGGCGAAATCAGCCGCGAGCGACTCGCCGTGATGGCGAGCAACGCGCGTCGCGTCGCGCAGCCGCACAGCGCGAGACGCGTCGCCGATTTATGTGAGGAGGTGCTACATGGCTGATAAAGAGTTGATGACCGGCCACGTGGTCCCGGAAATGCGCCGGATACGCGGCATTCATTTTGTTGGCATCGGCGGTGTCGGCATGTGCGGTATTGCCGAAGTGTTGAGCAACCAGGGCTACGCGGTAAGCGGCTCTGACCTGCGCGAATCACCGGTGGTCGCACGACTGCGCAGCCTGGGTGTGCGGGTGGATATCGGCCACCAGGCGGAAAACGTACACGGTGCCGATGTGGTGGTGACCTCGACGGCGGTCAGCGCCGACAACCCGGAAGTGCTGGCTGCCCACGAACAACGTATTCCGGTGGTGCCGCGCGCAGAAATGCTGGCGGAGCTGATGCGTTTCCGTCACGGCATTGCGGTGGCGGGTACCCACGGCAAGACCACGACCACGTCGATGATTGCCGCGATGATGGCGGAAGCCGGCATGGACCCGACGTTTGTGATCGGTGGCCGTCTGACCAGCGCCGGCACCAACGCCCGGCTGGGCCAGAGCCGCTTCCTGGTGGCCGAAGCGGATGAGTCGGATGCGTCCTTCCTGCATCTGCAACCGATGGTGGCGGTGGTGACCAATATCGACGCGGATCACATGCACACTTACGGCGGTGATTTTGCCCGCCTGGAAAATACCTTTATCGAGTTTCTGCATAACCTGCCGTTCTACGGTATCGCTGTCATGTGCGTGGATGATCCGGTGGTGCGCAAATTGCTGCCACGGGTCAATCGGCAGGTGATTCGCTATGGCTTCAGCCAGGATGCGGATATCCGTGCGCAGGTGCTGTCCCAGAGCGGCATGACCACCACCTTCCGGGTGCTGCGTCAGGGCTCCCGGGATATGGATATCACCTTGAACATGCCGGGCCGGCATAACGTGCTCAACGCGCTGGCTGCCATCGCAGTTGCGGCGGACGAAGGCGCCAGTGACGAGGCTATCGTGCGTGGCCTGGCGAAATTTACCGGCGTAGGTCGGCGCTTTGACGTGCTGGGTGACTATTGTTTTGGTTCCGACCTGCCAGAGGCCGGCGAACAAAGCGGCACCGCCATGCTGGTGGACGATTACGGCCACCATCCACGGGAAGTGAAAGTCACCATCGATGCCATTCGTGACGGCTGGCCGGGCAAGCGTCTGGTGATGCTGTTCCAGCCCCATCGCTATACCCGCACCCGGGATCTTTATGAAGATTTCGTGGAAACCCTGTCCGGTGTGGATGTGTTGCTGATGCTGGATGTCTATGCCGCTGGCGAGGATGCCATCCCCGGTGCCGATGCCCGCGCGCTGTGCCGCAGCATTCGCCAGCGTGGCCAGGTAGAGCCGGTGTTTGTGGATGATCCGGAAAAATTGCCGGCACTGCTGGACAAGCTGTTGCGGGACGGCGACCTGCTGGTGACCCAGGGCGCGGGCAACGTCGGCAGCATTGCGCGGCAGTTGGCGAGTGTGGGTGTAAAAACAGGTGCAAAAGGCGCAGAGGGCAAAGCAGGTGAGCGACATGAGTGAAGCGCGTAACCGCCTGAAAAAACGGCTGGCACGCGTCGGCCGGGTCGCAGTACTGGCCGGTGGCCAGTCTGCCGAGCGGGACATTTCGCTGAAAAGCGGCAAGGCCGTACACGCGGCGCTGCGCGGCCTGGGTGTGCTGGCGGAACTCGTCGACCCCAGCGATGTGTCAGTGGATACGCTGGCCGGCTTCGAACGGATATTCATCGCACTGCACGGTCGCGGTGGCGAGGACGGTGTGATTCAGGGCGTGCTGGAACATCTGCAAGTGCCCTACACCGGCAGCGGCGTGATGGCGTCGGCGATCGGCATGGATAAAGTGCGCACCAAACTGCTGTGGGCGGGCGCAGGTTTGCCGACACCGGGGTTTTACGTGGCGGGTCAGGATGAACTGGCCTTGGGCTTTCCGCTGATGGTGAAGCCGGCGCGGGAAGGGTCATCCATCGGCATGCGCAAGGTCAGCACCAGCGCAGAGCTGGCCGAGGCCGTGGCCGAAGCGCGCAAGTACGACGCGGATGTGTTGGTAGAGCAGTGGGTAGAAGGCCCGGAATTTACCGTGGCGGTGCTGGATGATCGCGCACTGCCGGCGATTCGCCTGGAAACGCCGAACAGTTTTTATGATTTCGAAGCCAAGTATCGCGCTGACACCACGCGCTATCTGTGCCCGTGCGGCCTGGATGAACAGGCCGAAACGAAATTGAAAGATCTGGCACTGCGTGCGTTTCGTCTCGTCGGTGCCAGCGGCTGGGGCCGCGTTGATGTGATGCAGGATGCCAGTGGCCAGTTCCAGCTGCTGGAAATCAACACAGTGCCTGGCATGACGGATCACTCGCTGGTGCCCATGGCGGCCAAGGCCGACGGCATGGCGTTTGATGAACTGGTGGCAGAGATTCTGTTGAGCGCAACGCTGGATGCGGGAGCACAGCATGGTTGAACGGCGGCAGGCCAGCCCGCGGCGCAGCAGCAAGCCCGGGCCCGACAGCAACCGGCGCAAACCCTCACGGGGCGCCGTGCGCAAGCCTGTTGCCCGGGCCCGCAAGGCGAAGGTGGCGAAGCAGCCATCGGTGCCGTTGGCCGTGCGGGTCTCCCGGTTGCTGCCCTGGCTGTTGGCCAGTGTTGCCCTGCTCGCGGTGGGTGCCGGTCTGATGCAATTGCCGGCGGTGCTGGAGAGCTATCCGCTGGAGCAGGTCCGTGTGGAAGGTGTGCAGGATCAGCGTCGGCAGCTGGAAGTACAGGAATCCGTGGCCGCACTGGTGCAGAACGAAAACTTTTTCTCGGTGCCGCTGGCGGCGGTGTACCGCGAGGTCAGCACGCTGGCCTGGGTTGACGATACCGAAGTGCGTCGTCAGTGGCCGGATCAGCTGGTACTGAAAATTGCCGAGCGGGTGCCGGTGGCGGTGTGGAACAACGAAATGCTGGTGGCCAGCAGTGGCGAGCCGTTCCACGCCCTGGAGCAGTACAGCGTGGAAGCCTTGCCGAGGCTGTCAGGGCCCGCAGCGCGACTGGAGGATGTGATGAGCTATTACCACAGCATGAGTCGCATTCTGGGTCAGGCAAATTTGTCCATCCGGCGCATGCAGGTGGATGCCCGGCTGGGCGCAGAAGTGGAATTGGAAGATGGCGTGGTGCTGCTGGTAGATCGCGAGCACTACGCCGCCAAACTGCATCGTTTTGTGCAGTTGTATCAAGGCGTGCTGGGTGACGATCCACGTTACCTGGCACGTGTGGATCTGCGCTATGCCAATGGCATGGCGGTGACGTGGGCCGATGAGGCCCCCCATAGCGAAATGCGTAGCGACGAGAGAGTCTGAAGCCATGGCGAATTCAGCACAGGACCGGATGATCGTTGGTCTGGATATAGGTACCTCGAAAGTGGTGGCGATTGTCGGGCAGGTGAATGTCGACGGCACCATGGAGGTTATCGGTATCGGCTCGCAGCCCTCCAAAGGCATGAAGAAAGGTGTCGTGGTGGATATCGAAGCCACGGTGCGCTCGATTCAGCGCGCGGTGGAAGAGGCGGAGCTGATGGCCGGCTGCCAGATTCACTCCGTGTATGCCGGCATTGCCGGCAGCCACGTGCGCAGCCTCAACAGCCACGGCATTGTCGCCATTCGCGACCGTGAAGTGCTGCTGGCGGACATTGATCGGGTGATCGACGCCGCACAGGCGGTGGCGATTCCGGCGGATCAGAAGACCCTGCACGTGCTGCCGCAGGAGTACGTGGTGGACAACCAGGAAGGCGTGCGCGAGCCGGTGGGCATGAGCGGTGTGCGTCTGGAAGCCAAGGTGCATCTGGTGACCTGCGCGGTGAATGCCGCCCAGAACATCGAGAAGTGCGTGCGCCGCTGCGGTCTGGAAGTGGAAGACATCATCCTTGAGCAACTGGCGTCCAGTTATGCGGTGCTGACGGAAGATGAGCGCGAGCTGGGTGTGTGCATGGTGGATATCGGTGGCGGCACCACCGACATCGCGATCTTCACCGAAGGCGCAATCCGGCATACCGCCAACATTCCCATTGCCGGCGATCAGGTGACCAACGATATCGCCATGGCCTTGCGCACACCGAAGCAGTACGCCGACGAAATCAAGATCAAGTATGCCTGCGCGCTGACCCAGTTGGCCGGGGCGGATGAAACCATCCAAGTGCCGTCAGTGGGTGATCGGCCGCCGCGCACACTCAGCCGCCAGAATCTGGCGGAAGTGGTAGAGCCGCGCTACGACGAGCTGTTCACCCTGATTCAGGCGGAGCTGCGCCGCAGTGGCTTTGAGGATCTGATTCCCGGCGGCATCGTGCTGACCGGCGGATCGTCGCGGATCGAAGGCGCCGTGGATCTGGCGGAAGAAATCTTTCATATGCCGGTGCGACTGGGCCTGCCGCAGGGCGTGGCCGGCCTCACGGATGTGGTGCGCAACCCGATCTATTCCACTGCCGTTGGCCTGCTGTTGTACGGGCAGCGTATCGAGGCAGAGGGCCGCTCGGCACGCCGCGAGGCAGGCAGCGGTTCCGTGGACTGGATCGAGCGGATCAAGAGCTGGGTCAAAGGCAATTTCTAGACATTTCCCGGTGGCCCAGGTGGGTCACCGGTACAGGGTTCCCGGCGGGGCAGGTGCCGCGCCGGGGCAGTTCGACAACACAGGGAAGCAAAACCGGGAGATCCATCATGCAATTCAAACTCGAAGATAGCGTACCTCATGGTGCGGTAATCAAGGTGGTGGGCGTAGGCGGTGGCGGCGGCAATGCCGTGGACCACATGGTGCGCTCCAACGTGGAAGGTGTGGAATTCATCTGCGCCAATACAGATGCCCAGGCGCTGCGTAACGCCTCGGCACGAACCGTGATTCAACTGGGCAATCAGGTCACCAAGGGCCTGGGCGCCGGTGCGAATCCGGATGTAGGTCGCCAGTCGGCGATCGAAGACCGCGAGCGTCTGGCAGAACTGCTGCAAGGCGCGGACATGGTATTCGTCACTGCCGGCATGGGTGGCGGTACCGGTACCGGGGCAGCGCCGATCGTGGCGGAAGTGGCCCGGGAAATGGGCATTCTGACTGTCGCAGTCGTGACCAAGCCATTCCCGTTTGAAGGCCGCAAGCGCATGAAGGTGGCGGAGCAGGGTATCGAAGCGCTGCGCGAGCACGTGGATTCACTGATCACCATCCCCAACGAGAAGCTGCAAGCGGTGCTGGGCGGTTCCACCAGCCTGCTGGATGCCTTCAAGGCCGCCAACGACGTGCTGCTGGGTGCGGTGAAAGGTATTGCCGACCTGATCGTCAAGCCGGGCATGATCAACGTCGATTTCGCTGACGTGCGCACGGTGATGAGCGAAATGGGTATGGCCATGATGGGCACCGGCAGCGCCATTGGCGAAGGCCGGGCCGAAGCGGCCGCCACAGCGGCGATCTCCAGCCCGCTGCTGGAAGACGTGGACCTGCATGGCGCCCGCGGCATCCTGATCAACATCACCGCCAGCGAGTCCATCTCCCTGCAGGAGTTCACGGCAGTGGGTGACACTATCCAGGAGCTGGCCTCTGACGATGCCAATGTCATCATCGGCACCGCCATCGACCCGAACATGGGCGATGAGCTGACCGTTACCGTAGTGGCCACAGGCCTGGGCGGCGCAGCTCAGGAACTTAAGGTGGTGCGGGGCAATCAAACTCCTGTGCGTGCGGACGGTCGGCCGGATTATGAGGCCCTGGATCGCCCCGCCTTTGGTCGCAGCCGGCCTCAGAGCGAGACACGTCGCAACGCCCAGGCCGCAGTAAGCGCCTCGGAAGATCTGGATTTCATTGATATCCCGACCTTCCTGCGTCGTCAGGCGGACTGAACGGACCGGACGTCCGGCTCGCCGACAAACGGCACCGGAGCCAATGGTACAGGCAGCGCGGATCATGTAGCATCCGCACCCTGTTTTTGTGTTCAGCATGCGGTATCCTGAGTGATACCGACAAGATAGCGACAGGATCGATGATCAAACAGCGCACGCTCAAGAACGTCATCCGGGCCACAGGCATCGGGCTTCACACCGGCGACAAGGTGTATCTCACGGTCCGGCCAGCGCCGGTGGACGCGGGGATCATCTTCCGACGGGTGGATCTGGATCCGGTGGTAGAGATCAAGGCCACTGCGGAGAGTGTCGGGGAAACCACCCTGTCCTCCACGCTGGTGCAGGACGGTGTGAAAGTCGGCACCGTGGAGCACCTGCTCTCGGCCATGGCCGGTCTCGGCATCGACAACGCCTATGTGGAGTTGTCCGCCCCGGAAGTCCCGATCATGGACGGCAGCGCGGGGCCCTTCGTGTTCCTGCTGCAATCCGCCGGGATCGAGGAGCAGCCTGCTGCGAAGAAGTTTATTCGCATCAAGCGGGAAGTGCGGCTGGAAGAGGGCGACAAGTCTGCTGTCTTTGTCCCGTTCAATGGCTTCAAGGTGACCTTCAGCATCGAGTTCGATCATCCGGTGTTCGAAGGGCGCACGCAGACCGCAAGCGTCGATTTTTCCTCCACCTCGTTCGTGAAGGAAGTGGCGCGGGCCCGGACATTCGGGTTCATGCGGGATATCGAGTACCTGCGTTCGCAGAACCTGGCGCTGGGCGGCAGTGTGGACAACGCCATCGTCGTGGATGACTTCCGGATTCTCAATGAAGACGGGCTGCGCTACGAAGATGAGTTCGTCAAACACAAGATGCTGGATGCCATTGGTGATCTGTACCTGCTCGGCCACAGCCTGATCGGTGAGTTCATCGGCCACAAGTCCGGCCATGCGCTGAACAATCAGTTGCTGCGCAAACTGCTCCAGGAAGAGGATGCCTGGGAGCTGGTGACATTCGAGGATGAAGCGACAGCCCCGATTTCCTACATGAAACCGGTGTTAGTGGGCGAATAACCTCAGTGTCACGCTGATCGTTACTGCAATATTGTTGTCGAACCGAAAGGCCCGGTCTCCCGCCGGGCCTTTCTTTATTTGATGGGCGCTTTATTGACGACTGGCGAGGCGGCGCAGGGCGGCCTTGAGGTCCGGGTCGGTGATGGCGTCTGCGGCTTCATTCAGACAGGCGGGCGCGTTGGCCGACAGGCGTGGCGGTGTCAGCAGGCTCTCGCCCGGGCCGATGGCGACCGGCAGGGCAATGCGGCTGACCTGGACTTTCCAGTCCTTGAGGCCCTGCTCCCGGGCCAGATTGGGGGCGTGGAAACGCAGCAGCTGGGCGACGGCATTGTTTTCCGCCAGCAATAGCAGGGTATCGTCTTCCTGCAGCAGTGTGACCCGGGACGCCAGTGCCGGTGGCAGCGAACTGCTCTCGATGCGGCTCGGGCCCTTGTAATCGCGGGCCTGCCGGCTCAGCGGGCGAAGCTGATCGCCACCCAGCAGCAGGTCTATGGATTGTGGGCCAATTGCCTTAGCCATGATATTTTCCTAGTATAACCACACTACAAATAAGAAATACTGTTAAAAAATCGCCTAACTCTCTGATATATAAAGAAATGAAGCTCATTTACTGAGAGACGCCGAACGCATGAACATCATAGTACTCAACAGCCGAGGCCACCAGTCGCGCGCATTGCGATTGCCCCGTTTCCTGCTCTGGACGCTGGTGGGGCTCCTGCTGTTGGTGCCGGCGCTGGTGGGCAGTGGCGCCTATTACGCGATGTACCACTGGGGCGACCCGGTGCTGGATCAGAATATGACCGCGCGCTGGCAGGGCGAACTGGAGAACCAGCGCCAGACACTGGGCCAGCTGAATAACCGCACCGATGAAGAGCTGCGCGCCCTGACCATCCGCCTTGCCGAGATGCAGGCGCGGCTGGTGCGGCTGGATGCCCTCGGTGAGCGGCTGGTGGATATCGCCGGTATTCCCTCGGATGAGTTTGATTTCAGCGCCCCCATGGCCATTGGTGGCCCGGAGATGCCGGACGAAGGGTCGCTGGCCTACACCGCCCCCTCCTTTACTGATGCACTCACTGATCTGGCCGTGACGCTGGATCGCCGCGAACAGCAACTGACCATCCTCGAACGCCTGATGGATTCCCGCCGTACAGCGTCCAAGACCGAGTTGTCCGGCCGTCCGATCCGTCGTGGCTGGCTGTCGTCCCGATTCGGCCAGCGTACGGACCCGTTTACGGGCCGTCTGACCGTGCACCGTGGCGTCGATTTTGCCGCCAAGGAAGGGTCTGACGTGATCGCCACCGGCGCCGGCGTCGTGACCTTTGCCGGCACACGCTGGGGGTATGGCAATCTGGTGGAAATCAACCACGGCAACGCAGTATCCACCCGGTACGCCCATATGAAGGAAATTCTGGTGGAAGCCGGTGATATCGTCCGGGCTGGCGATGTCATCGCCCTGGTGGGTACCACCGGCCGTTCAACCGGGCCCCATGTGCACTACGAAGTCCTCAAGAACGGCCGCCAGGTCGATCCCACACCTTATGTGGCGCGGGCTCGCGACTGATCCGGGGGCGCCACACCCCCTGCAACACTCCCCCGGCGCGGACGCCCGATGCGGATTGCCGCTGATCCGTCGGGCCTTGATCTGCCGCCCCGAGGCCCCATCTGTTATAGCTGGGGCGGCAAGATGCCCAAACCCGTGCGTTCCTCCTGTCTTATCCGGCCTGAACGGGTAGAATGGCGCTCGCGTATTTCAATCACTGATCAGACACCGGAAGTTTCATGCTCTCAGCCATAGCCCAAAAGATCTTCGGTAGCAAAAACGAACGTGAAGTCAAACGCATGCAGCGCATCGTCGGGGAGGTGAACCTGCTCGGCGACGAGGTCGCTGCCCTGGATGACGAGGCGCTCAAGGCGCGCACGGTCACGCTCAGGCAGGCCTACGCCGATGGCCGGTCACTGGATGAGCTGCTGCCGGAAGCCTTTGCGGTGGTGCGCGAAGCCGCCACCCGCGTCATGGGCATGCGCCACTTCGATGTGCAGCTGGTGGGCGGTATCGCCCTCCATGAAGGCCGCATCGCCGAGATGCGTACCGGTGAAGGTAAAACCCTCACGGCGACCTTGCCGGCCTACCTGAACGCCCTCTCCGGTGACGGCGTGCACGTGGTGACGGTGAACGACTATCTGGCCGAGCGGGACGCCAACTGGATGCGCCCGCTGTATGAATTTCTGGGCCTGAAAGTGGGCGTTGCGCTGTCCCAGCAGCCGGCGGAAGAAAAGAAGGACGCCTACGCTGCCGATATTACCTACGGCACCAACAATGAATTCGGTTTCGACTACCTGCGCGACAACATGGCCTTCCGTCTGGAAGACCGGGTACAGCGCGGGCTGAACTACGCCATTGTCGATGAGGTGGATTCCATTCTCATCGACGAGGCGCGTACACCGCTGATCATTTCCGGCCCGTCGTCTGACAGCTCCGAGCTGTACAAGAAGATCAACACCCTGATCCCCCGTCTGACGCCGCCCAGTGAAGATGCCGAGGGCGACTACACGCTGGACGAAAAGAACCGCCAGGTGGAACTCACCGAGCAGGGCCATCAGCGCGTGGAAAGGCTGCTGACCGAAGCGGGTTTGCTGGAAGAGGGCGACAGCCTGTATTCCGCCCAGAGTCTTGGGCTGCTGCATCACGTGCATGCCGGGCTGAAAGCCCATGTCCTGTTCCGTCGTGACAAGGATTACATTGTCCAGAACGATCAGATCGTGATCGTGGATGAGCACACCGGCCGTACCATGCCGGGCCGTCGCTGGTCCGAGGGCATCCACCAGGCGGTGGAAGCTAAAGAAGGCATGCAGATCCAGCAGGAAAACCAGACGCTGGCATCGACCACCTTCCAGAATTACTTCCGTATCTACAACAAGCTCTCCGGCATGACCGGGACGGCAGATACCGAGGCGCCGGAATTCCGGCAGATCTACGGCCTGGATGTGGTGGTTGTACCTACCCATCGCCCCATGGTGCGCGTGGACGCCAACGACCTGGTCTATCTGTCCCTGGAAGAAAAGTACGACGCGATCATTGATGCCGTGCGCGCCGCCGTCGAAAAAGGCGCCCCGGTCCTGGTGGGCACCGCGACGATTTCGGCCTCGGAATACCTGTCCCAGCGACTGGACCAGGCTGGCGTCAAGCATCAGGTTCTGAACGCCAAGTTTCACCGCAAGGAAGCCGAGATCATTGCCCAGGCGGGCCGTCCAGGTGCCGTCACCATTGCGACAAACATGGCGGGCCGGGGTACGGATATCGTGCTGGGCGGCAACCCGGATGTGGCAGTGGCCAATCTGGTAGACCCGACAGAGGCGGACATCCAGGTCGTGCGCGACCAGTGGAAGCGCGACCACCAGAAAGTCCTCGACGCGGGCGGCCTGCACATCGTCGGCACCGAGCGGCACGAATCCCGCCGTATCGACAACCAGCTGCGCGGCCGGGCCGGCCGTCAGGGTGACCCGGGTGATACGCGCTTCTTCCTGTCCATGGAAGATGATCTGATGCGCATTTTCGCGTCGGATCGCATCCGTAATCTGATGCGCAGCCTGGGCCTGGAAAAAGGCGAGGCCATCGAACACCGCTGGGTGACCAAAGCCATCGAAAATGCCCAGCGCAAGGTGGAAGGTCGTAACTTCGATATCCGTAAAAATCTGCTGGAATACGATGATGTGGCCAACGATCAGCGCCGCGTGATCTACACACAGCGTGATGAAATTCTGGCTTCTGAAGATCTGTCAGAAAGCGTGCGCGGCATCCGCCGTGACGTGATGGCGGAGGTGGTGCACACCTACATGCCACTGGGGTCCATTGAGGACCAGTGGGACGTGGAAGGGCTCGAGCGCAACCTGGACAATGAATACCAGATCAATGCACCGGTGCGGGTGTGGCTGGAACAGGATTCCAGCCTGCATATCGAGGGCGTGGTAGAGCGCGTCATCAGCACCATGGAAGCCGCCTACGCCCGCAAGGAAGAAGAGGTCAGCCAACTGGGCGTGGACCTGCGCCGGGTGGAAAAACACCTGATGCTGCAGGTACTCGACCGGCACTGGAAAGAACACCTGGCGAGCATGGACCATCTGCGCCAGGGCATTCACCTGCGTGGCTATGCCCAGAAGAACCCCAAACAGGAATACAAGCGCGAGGCGTTTGACCTGTTCCAGACCATGATGCAGCAGATCCAGCACGAGCTGGTGCGCGTGCTGAGTACACTGGAACTGCGCCGTGACGACGCCGTGGAGCGCCTGGAGCGCCAGCGCGAGGAAGAAGCCCGCAAGCAGGCCGAACAGATGCGCACCGAGCAGCTGGAGCCGGGGACACGCGGCGTGCCCCGTGAACGCGTCGGTGGAGGCCCGGGCGGCGCGGCGCAGCCGCAGCAAGCCGGCGCCCAGCCGTTCGTCCGCGAAGGGCCCAAGCTGGGCCGCAACGATCCGTGCTGGTGTGGTTCAGGCAAGAAGTACAAGCATTGCCACGGCAAGCTGGAATCCTGAGCGGATCAGGCAGCCCGGTAACCAGGCAGGTCATGAGAACAGGCAGGTTATGAAAATAGACGCTCAAGCAGTCAGCAGCCAGTGGTTTCCCGTGCCAGGGGTGCGCCTGGCCGCCGTCGCCGCCGGGGTCAAGAAACCGGGCCGGCGCGATCTGGTGATTCTGGCATTGGCGGAAGGCAGCCGCACGGCGGGGGTGTTTACCCTTAACCGCTTCTGCGCCGCGCCGGTGCAGATTGCCAAAGCGCATCTTTCCCAAGGGAACGCTCATAACAGCGCCCCCCGCTACCTGCTGATCAACACCGGCTACGCCAATGCCGGTACCGGCGCAGAAGGCTATGCCCGGGCCCAGGCGACCTGCGAGTTGCTGGCCGCCCAGGCGGGCTGCAGCCCGCAACAGGTACTGCCGTTTTCCACCGGCGTCATCGGCGAGCTGTTCACCCTGGCACCGTTCGAGCGCGGCATCCCGGAAGCACTGGCGAGCCTGGACGAGCACGCCTGGGGCGTAGCCGCCGAAGGCATCATGACCACGGATACCCGCCCCAAGGTGGCGACCCGCCGCCTGCTGTTGGGGGAGACCGAGATCACCATCACCGGCATGGCCAAAGGCGCTGGCATGATCAAGCCGAACATGGCGACCATGCTGGGCTTTATCGCCACCGACGCGCCGATTGCCCAGCCGCTGCTGGACCAGTGGGTGCAGCAGCTGGCGGACCGCTCTTTCAATCGCATCACCATTGATGGTGATACCTCCACCAATGACGCCTGCATGCTGGTGGCCACCGGCCAGGCGGCCATGCCGGAGATCACCGATGCTGCTGCGGATCAGGCCCGGACCCTGTACCACGCGCTGGAGCAGGTATTCGTGGAACTGGCCCAGGGCATCGTCCGGGACGGCGAGGGCGCCACCAAATTTGTCGAGATCGCGGTGACCGGCGCCGCCAGCCCTGCTGACGCGAAAGCGGTGGCCGAAACGGTGGCCCACTCCCCCCTGGTGAAAACCGCCCTGTTCGCCTCCGACCCGAACTGGGGCCGCATCCTGGCCGCCGTCGGCCGCGCGCCCATCGCGGCGCTGGATGTGGATCAGGTGGACATCTGGCTGGATGACGTGCAGATCGTGGCATCCGGCGGCGTGGCACCGGATTACGCGGAAGCCCGTGGTGCCGCCGTCATGGCCCAGGGCGATATCGCGATCCGTATCCGTCTGGGCGAGGGCGCCGGCGAGGCGACCGTCTGGACCTGCGATTTCAGCTACGACTACGTCAAGATCAACGCCGAATACCGCACCTGATCGATGCCTTCCGACGCGCTCCTGGTTGTTGCTGCCATCATCCGTCACCCGGACGATGGCAGCATCCTGCTGAGCCAGCGGCCCGCCCACAAGCACAAGGGCGGCTGCTGGGAATTCCCCGGTGGCAAGGTCGAGCCTGACGAAACGCTGGACGGGGCACTGGCCCGGGAGCTGGAGGAAGAGTTAGGGCTGAGCGTGACGGCCTGCCGACCCTTCATGACCATCGAACACGACTACCCCGAACTGTCTGTGCGCCTGTGCTTCCGCGAGGTGACCGCCTTTACCGGCGTGCCCCACGGCAGGGAAGGGCAGCCTGTGCAGTGGTTTGCCCCGGCACAACTGGCCGGGCTGACCTTTCCGGAAGCAAACCGCCCGGTGGTGACCGCCCTGGCGTTGCCGGATCGCGTGCTGATACTCCCTGACCCACTCCCTCAGGACTGGCCCCGGCGGCTGGCCGCCGCACTGGCCAGTGGGGTGGCGCTGGTATACCTGCGCGGCATCACCGAGCCGTCGCTGCTGCGGCAGCTGGTGGCGGCCTGTGAGGCCGGCGGCGGTAAAGCGCTGGTGGCGGATTCGGTCTCCCTGGCGCAGGCGGTGGGCGCACACGGCGTGCATCTGCGCAGCCAGGCCGGCATGATGCTTGACCGACGCCCGGACAGCCCGCTGGTGTCCATGGCCTGTCACAACGCGGCCGAGCTGGATCATGCCGAGCACCTGGGCGTGGATCTGGCGCTACTCTCCCCCGTATTGCCCACCCCGACGCATCCCGATGCCCCGGCACTGGGCTGGCAGGCCTTTCAGCAACTGGCCGAAGGCCGGGCCTGTGCTGTCTACGCGCTCGGTGGCATCACATCACATGATCTGGATACCGCCCGCCACCACGGCGCTCGCGGCATCGCCGCAATCCGCAGTTTCTGGCCAGCGTAGCTTCTGGCCAGCGTAGCGTCAGGCTTCGGGGTCGTCGAATTCGTCAAACTCGTCGATATTGTCCGGGTCACCGGGAATGGCGTGGCGCTCTGACGCCCAGTCGCCCAGGTCGATCAGTTTGCACCGTTCGGAGCAGAAAGGTCGCCAGGGGTTGTCACTGCGCCACTGGGTCAGCTTCTTGCACTGCGGGCAGGGGTACACACGGGCGGTGTTGTCGGCGGGTGCTTTCGTCGGTGTTTTCGTGGATGCTTTGTTTGAAGTGCTGTCTGTCATCGAAGGCCTGTCCGGGCAACCTGTCTTCGGAAGGCGGCGCTCAGGCGCCCGCCATGGCGAGGTATTGCGCGTGCAGTGTATCCAGCTGCGCATGCAAGTGCGAGAGGTCGCCGTCGTTGGTAACCACATCATCTGCCCGCGCCAGCTTTTCTGCCCGTGGCATCTGCGCAGCCATGATGGCCTCGACCTGCTCCGCCGCCACCGTATCCCGCGACGTGGTGCGCGCGATCTGCAGGGCTTCCGGGACATCCACCAGCAGAATGCGTTGCGCCATCTTGTGCTGGCTGGTTTCCAGCAGCAGTGGTGAGACCAGCACGGTGTAGGGCGAGCGGGCGGCCTGTAGCTGCCGCATGATTTCCGCACCAATGGCGGGGTGGGTGATGGCCTCAAGCGCCTTGCGTTCCGCCGGGTCAGCAAACACTCGCTCACGCAGCGCACGCCGATCCAGCGTGCCGTCTGTGGCGATCACAGCGCTGCCGAAGCGCGCTTCGATTTCGTCCAGCGCCGGCTGGCCGGGCTCGACCACCACCCGCGAGGCCAGATCCGCGTCCACCACAACGATGCCTTGCTCCGCGAGGTAATCCGACGCAGCGGTCTTGCCACTGCCGATCCCCCCGGTCAGTCCCACGACAAACATGCCAGCTCCCCGGAAAAGTGCGTCAGAATTGCATCATGCCGAGATAGGCGTTCACAATCGCCTGCCCCCACAACAGGGCGATCAGCCCGGCACCGGCCAGATACGGGCCGAAGGGAATCCCCTGGTCCCGCTTTACCGCGCCGGTGGCCAGCAGCAACCCGCCCACCACCGCGCCGACCACGGACGACAACAGAATCACCAGCGGCAACAACTGCCAGCCCAGCCAGGCACCCAGCGCAGCCAGCAGCTTGAAGTCGCCATAGCCCATGCCTTCCTTGCCAGTCAGCAGCTTGAAGGCCCAGTACACACTCCACAGCGCCAGATAGCCTGCCGCCGCCCCCATCACCGCATCCTGCAGCGACACCGGGGAGATGCCCGCCCAGGCCGCCATCAGACCGACCCAGAGCAACGGGTAGGTGATGCTGTCCGGCAGCAGCGTGGTATCGAAATCGATCATTGCCAGCGCCACCAGCGCCCAGCAGGCGAACAGCACCGCCAGCAGCCAGGGGCCATAGCCGAAATGCCAGGCGGCCAACGCACTGATCAGCGCCGTGGCCAGTTCCACCAACGGGTAGCGCACAGCGATGCCGCCGCCACAGGCACTGCATTTGCCGCGCAGGGCAAGCCAGCTGACCACCGGGATGTTTTCATACCAGCGGATCTGGTGGCCGCAGTGGGGGCAGGCGGAGCGGGGAACCATCAGGTTGAAACGCGCAGCAGGCGCTTCTTCCGGCAGCTCGAGCATCGACCTGGCTTCCTGCTGCCAGGCCTGCTCCATCATCTTCGGTAAACGGTAGATGACGACGTTGAGGAAGCTGCCGATGAGCAGGCTGAACAGGAAAACCAGTACTGCCGTCAGGGCAGGGCTCTCCTGGAGCAATGAGGCAAGTGTCATAGGCCGTCAGACCACCGCGCCGATCTGGAAGATGGGCAGGTACATCGCCACCACCATGCCACCAACCACGATGCCCAGAAAGCTCATGATCAAGGGTTCCATCATGCTGGTCAGGCCGTCTACCGCATTGTCGACTTCATCCTCGTAGTACTGTGCGACCTTGGAGAGCATGGAATCCAGCGAACCGGATTCCTCACCGATGGCGGTCATCTGCAACGCCATACTGGGGAAGACGCCCGTGGCGCGCATGGCGAACTGCAATTGCTGCCCGGTGGATACATCGTCCTTGATCTTGTAGACCGCTTTGCGGTACACCGCATTACCGGTAGCGCCCGCACAGGCGTCCAGCGCATCAATTAAGGGCACACCGGCAGCAAATGTCGTGGCCAGGGTCCGGGCATAACGTGCCACAGTGGCCTTGAAGGTGATATCGCCGACGATTGGCAGCTTCAGAAGATACTTGTCCACTTGATCAGAAAATGCCGGGGAACGCCTTCGTGCCTGAGTAAAGCCGATCACGAAAGCAGCGATGGCGATAAGAATGAACAAGCCATTGGCCTGCAAGGATTCGGAAAGCCCGATAACCATCAATGTGGGAGCAGGCAGCTCCGCCCCGAAGCTGTCAAACAGCTCCTGGAATGTAGGCACTACCTTGATCAGCAGGATGGCGGTCACGACGGCGGCCACGACAAGCACGGTGGCCGGGTATTTCATCGCCTTCTTGATCTTCTGCTTGAGTGCTTCGCTTTTCTCTTTATACAGCGCGACCCGGTCCAGCATGGTTTCCAGGGCACCGGATTGCTCCCCGGCTTCAACCAGGCTGCAATACAGGTCATCGAAATACTTGGGATGATTGCGCAGCGCGCCGGCAAAGTTGTTGCCGCCCTCGACATCCGTCTTGATGCGCAGCACGACTTCTTTCATGGATGCGTTGTCGAGGCCGTCGGCAACAATTTCGAAGGATTGCACCAGTGGCACGCCTGCCTTCATCATGGTGGCGAGCTGGCGCGTAAAAATGGCAATATCGCCGGGTTTGATCGCTTTTTTGCCACTCAGGAAAGAAATTTCGTTTTTCTTGCGCACCTTGTTG
Source organism: Alcanivorax sp. (assembly GCA_022565695.1). Lineage (GTDB taxonomy): Bacteria > Pseudomonadota > Gammaproteobacteria > Pseudomonadales > Alcanivoracaceae > Isoalcanivorax. The sequence continues at coordinate 211,865 of JAIUME010000008.1, forward strand.
GCATTGATGCCTTGCTTGCGCAGCTCGGCGCGAGCGAAGGCAGAGCTGGCGGAGAGTATTTCGCCCTTGATCTTTACACCCCGGCGATCCACGCCCTCATAGGTGAAGGTGCCTTTCTTCTTCTGTTTGACTGCTGCTGCCTTGGCCATAATCAATGTCCAGATGTTACACGGTTGACTTCTGCAAGGCTGGTGACCCCCTGCATTGCCTTCACAAGGCCGGATCGTGTCAGGTCAGGAAAGCCTTCTTTCCGGCACTGATCTGCGATCTCGATCGAATTGCCTTCTTCCATGATGATACGGGCAATGCCATCCGTGATTTTCACCACCTCGTAAACGCCAACCCGTCCTTTATAGCCGTTAGTGCACTTATCGCAACCCTTCGGCCCGTAAATAGTGAAGCCGGTAGCAATATCTTCCTCAGTGAAGCCCAGCTCCAGCAACGACTGATGAGGAACGTCCACAGGCTCCTTACAGTGGTCACACAAACGGCGCGCCAGCCGCTGGGCAATAATCAGGATCACGGACGTGGCAATATTGAACGAGGGTATCCCCATATTGCGAAGCCGCGTCAGTGTCTCGGGCGCACTGTTGGTATGCAGCGTCGAGAGCACAAGGTGACCCGTCTGGGCTGCTTTCACGGCGATGCTGGCGGTTTCCAGATCCCGGATCTCACCGACCAGAATCACATCCGGATCCTGCCGCAGAAACGCTTTCAGCGCAGCGGAGAAGTCCATCCCGGTCTTGGGATTGACGTTCACCTGGTTGACGCCTTCAAGGTTGATCTCTACCGGGTCTTCTGCGGTCGAGATGTTCCGCTCCGGTGTATTGAGGATATTGACGCCGGTGTACAGCGATACGGTTTTCCCTGACCCGGTGGGCCCCGTGACCAGAATCATGCCCTGCGGCTTTTCCAGGGCATCCATATACAGCTTCTTCTGGAATTCCTCATAACCCAGGGCATCAATGCCCATCTTGGCGCTTTCGGGGTCCAGGATACGCAGTACGATCTTTTCACCGAACAGCGTCGGGCAGGTGTTCACACGAAAATCGATGGCCCGGGTCTTGGAGACCTTCAATTTCATCCGGCCGTCCTGAGGTGCTCGGCGCTCGGAGATATCCAGCTGTGACATGACCTTCAGGCGGGCGGCTATCTTTCCAGCGCTGCCGACCGGGGGCCTGGCGACTTCCCGCAGGATGCCATCCTGCCGAAAGCGCACCCGGTAGTTCTTTTCGTAAGGCTCGAAATGGAGATCTGATGCGCCGAGTTTGATGGCGTCCAGCAACAGCTTGTTCACAAAACGCACAATCGGTGCGTCATCAGCGCCCGATGCTTCATCGTCCTTGGAGCTTGCGACCTCGTCGCTGCCGATATCGATGTCGTCGAGCGCCTCATCAAGGTCTTTGAAGGCGCCGCCTTCAGCCTCGGTGACGACGGCATCAATCAACCTACTGAGCTTGTCGTCTTCCGCGATGATCGTTTCGACACTGAGCCCGGTGTTGAAGCGAATGTCCTCCAGTGCTTGCAGGTTGGTCGGGTCTGACGCGGCGACAAACAGCCGGTTGCCGCGACGGAACAAGGGCAGCACCCGATGCTTGGAAATCAGCTTGTGATCCACCAGGCCCTTGGTCATCAGCTCCGATTCGAAGGCGCTGAGATCGATGACCGGATCACCGAACTCCTCGGCAACAGCGCGCGCGACATCGCCGCTCCGGGCGAGGCCCTTGGTGGCCAGATAGCTGACCAGGCCTTCCTTGTTCTGTTTGGCGCCCGCGAGCGCTTCACGTGCCTTGTCTTCAGACAGAATCTCGTTGTGAACAAGACGACGAGCCAGACCTGTAAGCGGGGTAGACATGCGCAGAAGCCATAACTGGTTGATTTGAAGGGCTTTTTTAGGCCGGCATTGAGCCTTCAGTACCCTGTTCTTATATAACAGATAACTCTACACATAAAGTATGAGGCTCGCCAGTCGAGGCGGCAGGGTGCTGTGCAGCCAATATGCATGCTTTTGTGAGGTGGTTCACATGCTTGTGTGTCGATGGTTGTGCGCACGGCAGGCGAGTACCCGAGTCAGCACTGCGTATGGCTGAGCGGATATCACATCCAGAGCGGCTGGCTTACAGCGGGCTTTGCAGGGCGCCATGCAGCAACCGGTGCAATAAATGTCATCGGGTGTGACAAAAAATGGCAGCTTGTGACGCGCTGCGTGACTTTTTCTGCCGCGTTTCTTCAATGAACTCGTGCTGAAACATAACTACTACGCATTAGTTCCGATCCCGATTGCAATTGGCCCGGTAAATGCATTACAACATGTCAGGTCGCTAACGCCTGGGGGTTTCCATCCGGGGGGCGAGTATAAGAATTTTATTCCGATTGGAGAGGCTGTTATGAAACAGGTACAAAAGGGTTTTACACTGATCGAACTGATGATCGTGGTTGCGATTATCGGTATTCTGGCCGCAGTCGCTCTGCCGGCTTACCAGGATTACACTGCACGGGCTCAGGCTTCTGAAGGCTTGAGCGCAACTGCGGGATTGCGCGCTGAAATTGGTGTGTATTCCTCTGAGAACGGTGGTGTTACTGGCGTCGAGGCTGATGCTGCTGTGGTTGAAATTGCTACCAACCTGGATGGCCGCTACTTCTCAACTGCAGCGGTGGGTGCAGCTGGCGATATCACGGTTACCTTTGACGACGGTGTGCACGACTCGCTGACCATGGTCATCACACCGCAGGTAGTTGCTGCGTCCGGTCAGATTTCAACATGGGAATGCACGGGCACAATTCTGGTTCGTCACCTGCCTGCTGCTTGCCGTCCGTAATATTCTCTGCGGAACTGAAAAGGCGCACTCTCCAGTGCGCCTTTTTTTGTGTTTTTAGAAGCAGGGGAAATAGTTCGCTGAGTACGGATTCTCGTCAGTCGTTATATTGTCTCGAGCAAGGAGCAAGAGGGTCAGGTCTCAGAGCAAGAGGGTCAGGTCTCACAATTCTCACAGACACTTCGATTGATCTTGCGCGAACTTTACGAGACGTATCTTTGGCATGGGCATGCAATATCAAAACCCTGGTTCAAGACGCTGTACCCTCTCCCCGTCATACAATTCCGCATCTCCCGTATCTTCTCCTGCTCGGCTCCCGGCCTTGCTGGCACTGCCAATCACCGCACCACTACCCGTCCCGAGTGCCGCCGAGCTGCGGCTACCGAAGATCGCGCCCAGCGCACCACAACAATGATGCGCTTGGATAAGGCGCAGGCGGTCAGGCTAAAGGTTTCCTGATGTCGCCCCGGATTTGATCTGGAGCAAGAGGGTCAGGTCTCACATTTCGCAGGAGCCTCCCTGGTGGATCTGGAAAATATGAGACCTGGCCTGGTTTCTCTAACGACAGCGCACAGAAACAGGGAATAATAGAAAGAGGGCCGGGCCCGGAAAGAGTGACGGAGCACTATGAACAGATGGGCAGTTATCACTCTTATAATATTTTATTGGGAGGGTGTAGCAGCTTCGTGCGAGCACTTTGATTTCTCGATGATGTCTGATGAGGCTGTTGAACAGCTTCATGAGACGCGCTACAACGCTGCTGACTTTGCTGAGGTATTGTGTACTTTGGATGCTCTTCAAGGAAGGGTGGATGATATGATTATCTACTTTCATAAATCCATTGCTTACTTTAATCTTGGTTGTGATGTGAAATTTTCCCGGAGCCTGGATAATTACTTTTCCTTTGGTGCTGAGAGTGTTGCGGCCTACGCGGATTTTATACTGCAAATAGGGGTGGCTGATGTCGATAACTCAGTAATATTTTCTATCTTTCAGAAATATTTATTGAATATGTAATAGAAACATTTGGCCCGCCCATGGAGGGGATTGTTAGATACTCCCCTCAAGAAGTTTATGCTTTTTCCGGTACAATTGAAGTTTATATTGAGAGGGGATAGTATTGCGATGCTGCACGGGTTCTGGATATTGTAGCCGATTATAAGCCCGGGGCTCATGATTTAGAAGGTTATAAAAAGAGCTTGTTTGATATGATGCTGGGTTGTGGTTGAATTTTGAAAAGCGTAATGGGGTCAGGTCTCAAATTTCACCAGAACCTCCATAATTGATCTGTGAAATGCGAAGCTTGGTCCGTTTGTCAGAGAGTTTGGTCTAGGCTGGGTGTTTGGAGAAGTGTCATCAACCGCTGGTATTTCCACAGTGAGGGGTTTAGTCGGGTCAAGGCTTGGCGCATACGGCCGGGGGGTATTCTGTACGTATACATTATGGTGGCATGATGATGAATCATGTTCCAATATGAAAACTTTAACGTGCCAAAATTGTGATGATTAAATGCAGTAGCCAATGGGAGGTTAGGCGCTTATGAGGCTTTCTATGCCGGCAAAGTTTTCTTTGCTTTTTTGGTTTTTGGCGGCTATTACTGGTTTGTGCACTGTTTTTTCTGATGATTATTATGCTTCACTGTATGGCTTTATTGCGTTGTTTTCTTTTCTATTTCTTTTCTGTTGTGTGTTGGCAGCTCTGGTTGAAATGGATAAAAAGGATGAACTTTAACATCCATAGGGGCATGCACGCCCACCCAAGCAAGCATCATGCCTTGATTTTATTGGGTGGTGTGAGTTATCGAGCCGTAGCCAAAAATCTATTCATCATGATAATTGTGTTGGGTCAGTTGGTGCTGCGTCGCATTGGAACGTTAAAGTGCGAAAGGCCAGGAGCGGAAATGTAATGAATATTGAGTTTCCACATCTAATTATACTCGACTGTTTGAGTGATATGGAGACAGAGTTAAAGTTCTTTCTTTCTGATGAAAGAGAGGCGATATTTAATATTGATTTTATGGGTGTATCTAGTGAAGACCTATGTCTTGCTTTGGGGGATATGATTTTTTCCGGATGGGTTTATAAAGTTCGGGCTCCGCATTCCGAAGAGGCGAGTGTATACGGTTTGACCGAATTGGGTGGGAGGGCGTGGGAGCATTATTTTTCCCCCGACTGGGATGCGTTTATCCTTGATGAATGTAGTTTTGTGGACGAGATACATGAGCGCTGTAATTTTGAGTGTGCCAATAGGAAAGTTTTTGATGAAATAATGGAATGCCTATTTAGGAATAGACTTGAAGATATTGAACATGAAGAAATATACCCATGGTATCCGCTTTATTGGAAGGAGTTGGGTTCCGGTTATAGAATTAGCTATATTCGTGGTTCGCAATTGGATTGTATAGAAATTGAAAGATTAGCGGGGAGATGGAAGGCCAGTATACAGGAAGCTGAAAGGAAGGAAGCTTTCTAGCAGGCTTTGTGCAGCACGGGGTCATAACCACAACGAACCGCAACGCATGCAACGGGGTCAGGTCCCACATTTCATTAAGAGTGCCTCAGTAAACCTAGGGCATACCGAGTGAGATAACCTCCTGGCGTGCAAGATATTAAAATCTTGGTTCAAAACCCTGTACCCCCTCCCCGCCATACAATTCCGCATCACCCCGCCGCTTCTCCTGCTCGGCGTCCCCGGCCCGGCTGGCACTGCCGATCACCGCACCACCACCCGCCCCGCGTGCCGCCGCCGAGCTGCGGTTGCCAAAGATCGCGCCCTGTGCACCACCCACAATGGCACCGCCTGCGGCCCCTTCGGCGGCATCGCTGTTTGTAGATACTGACCTTCCCCCCGAATTCAGAGCCATGAAATCGATGAGATTTCCAGCTAACCTAGCACAATGGAGATCTCAGCATGAAGAAGAAGCGGTACACCGAAGAACAGATCATAGCTGCCATCAAGCAGCA
>JAIUME010000009.1 GCA_022565695.1 Alcanivorax sp.
CGGTCCGCCGGCCCCCCCCCCCCCGGCTCGGGGGCTGGGGGGGCGCGGGGGGGGGGGGGGCCCCCCCCCCCCCCACCGCACCCCGAACGCCACCAACCCAACCGTCGACCCCGGCCGCGTAGGGTGTGCTGAGCAACAGGCGAAGCGCACCATGCCCAACTATCACTACTCACCCTTACCACGCCCCACCCTGACTTACCCTTCGGGCACCAACCGATCATCCCGCCCCGCATCCCAGGCGGCCTGGAGTACGGGGTCGCTGTAGGGATTGCGGGCCCAGCCCGCCGCTTCCCTGCCCTGATGGTAGGCGGCCTCCACATCGCCCGCCGCTTCGCCCCGATACTGCTGCCACCACTGACGCACATCCGCGCCCGCGCACATCAGCACCGGCACCAGCACCAGGCTGACCAGGGTCGCGAACAGCACACCGAACGCCAGCGACACCGCCATCGGCACCAGGAAGGCAGCCTCGGCGCGGCCTTCCAGCAGCAACGGCCCCACCCCCAGAAATGTGGTCACCGTGGTCAACATGATCGGCCGGAACCGCGCTGCGCCAGCGGACACCACCGCCTCATGCAACGGCACCTGATCACGGCGCAAACGGTTCACTTCATCAATCAACACCAGGTTGTCGTTCACCACCACCCCACTCACGGCAATCACACCGATGATCGACCACAGCGTCATGTCCAGCCCCAGCAACAGATGCCCCGCCACCGCGCCCACCAGGCCAAAGGGAATCACGCTCATCACCAGCAGCGGTTGCGACCAGGTGCCAAACAATACCGTCAGCACAAAGAACATGGCGATCAACGCGAGGGTATAGGTATAGCCCAGATGATCCATGAAGGCGTTAATCGCCTTCGGCTTGCCGGCGATACCCCAGGATGCCCCCGGGTAATCCCGAGCCAGATCGTCGAGCATGCTGTGCCGCAGTGCCGTCATCACGGCACCGGGGGAACTGACGCGGTTATCGACAAACGCGGTCAGCGTGGCGTTGCGACGACGGTCATAGCGGCTGTAGGTGGCCGGCGCGTCCCGTTCGGTCAGCGTCGCCATCACCGACAACGGCGCCCAGTCACCGCCGGGCAGTTGCACCGGCATTTGTGCCAGACGCCAGAGGGAATCCGTATCCTCGGTCGCCAGCCGCAGCATGACCGGCACTTCGGTGTCCTGCTCGGGCATGCGGTCCACTTCGATGCCGTGCACCGCTTCGCGTATCTGCCGACCGAGGGTCTCCACGGTCAGGCCGGCATGCCGGGCCGCCGGGGTCAGGGCGATATCCACCTGGCTGCGGCGCGCATTCAGGCTGTTGGCCACTTCATGCACGCCACTGAGACGGCGCAACTGCTCCGCCAGCGCAGCGGCCATGTCATCCAGCACCGCCGCATCTTCGTGATACAGATTGATATGCACGTCGGGCCGCGTCTGCACCATGTTGGCGTCAAACCGTGTGGAGAGTGCATCGCCAATGGCGCCGTGCTGTCCGCGCCAGAGCGCGGCCACGGAACTCGCATCCAGGGGGCTGCCCTCCGCCAGCCGCAGGCTGACGCGCATCCGCTGGGGCGCATCCGGATCGGCAGCGTTGGAAATCTTTTCCCGGAAACCCTGCTCGGCCAGACGACGGTCGATGACACGCGTGCCCCACTCCGCCTTCAGCGTTTCCGACAGGTAGGCCGCCGAGGCTTCCAGCCGGGCCAGTTCTTCTTCAATGCGCGACACCGGGGTGCCCTGGGGAAACACGACCTCGGCCAGCACATGATCGGCCTCGACTTCAGAAAACAGCACGGTGTTGACCCAGCCGTTGTGCAGTAGCGCGACCGTAATCGCCATCATGCCGACAAAGGCGGTAACCACCGGGTAGCGCCAGCGCAACAGACGCCCCATCAACGGTCGATAAACGCGGCCGAGCAGCCTGTCCAGGCCTTGATTGAAACGCTCACTGAGACGGTCGGAGGCCGCCACAATGCGCCCCGGACGTTCCGGAATACTGGCCAGGTGCGCGGGCAGAATCCACAGGGATTCCAGCAGCGACAACACCAGAATGCTGATCGCCACAATCGGCACCACTCGCATCAGCGCGCCTTCTGCACCCGGCAAAAACAGCAGCGGCGAAAATGCCAGCGCGGTAGTCAGCACGGCATAACAGACCGGGCGCGCCACCGCGCGTGCGCCGCGCAGGGCCGCCTCCTGGCCGCGATAGCCCAGGCGGCGCTGATGATGCACGCTCTCGCCAACGATGATGGCGTCATCCACGACAATACCCAGCACCAGAATGAAGGCGAACAGCGAAATGGTATTGAAGGACTCGCCCAGCACCGGCATGACGATACAGGCGCCGATCATCGCCACCGGAATGCCCAGGGCGATCCAGCGTGCCAGCCCCAGGCCCAGGGCAAAGGTCAGTATCAGCGCCAGCACCGACAGTGCCACCAGGGCGTTACGCCAGAGCATCTCGGAGCGGGTACGGAACGCTTCGGCATCATCCTGCCAGAGGGTCACGGCCACACCCGGGGGCCAGCTGCGCCCGGCACGGTAGGCCTCGATAGCATCGGCCACATCGAGCACCTGCTGGCGACCGACACGGTAAACATCCAGCGCCACCGCTGGCTGGCCATCCAGCCAGGCGCGCATGGGTTGCCGGGCAAAGCCGTCACCGGCCCGCGCCACGTCCCCCAGCCGCAGCTGATCGCCGTGCCCGGTCTGCCGCAAGGGCATTGCCAGATAATCCGCCACGGTATCCGGCCGTCGGCCGGTTTCCAGCAGCAGGTCGCCCTGGTCACTGTGCAGCACGCCCCCGGCCACGGTGTCGGTGCCGCTGCTCAGTGCCACCGCCATATCCGCCAGCGACATACCGTGCCGACGCAGATCGGCGGCGCGCACATCCAATGCCAGTTCGCGATCCGGCAGGCTTTCGATATCCACCACCGAAATGGCATCGCTGGCCAGCAGGTCCGCACGCACCTGCCGCGCCAACCGGTACAGCCCCATGGCATCCAGATCACCGGTCAGTACCAGCCGGGCCACACGGTTGCGCACGATCAGTTCCTGCACCCGGGGGCGGCTGGCACTGGCCGGCAGACTGGTCATGGCATCCAGTGAAGTGCGCACCTGCTCCAGCACCACCCGGGTCTGGTAGCCCTGCTCGATATCCACGGTGATGGAGCACAGCCCTTCCCGGGCCTCGGTGACCATCTGCTCCAGCCCCTCGATGCCATACAGGGCATTTTCCAGCGGCATGCAGACCAGGGCTTCCACCTGCTCCGGGGCGGCCTGGGCGAAGGTAACGGTGATACCGAGCCGATCCAGCGGCACGTTGGGCAACGTCTCCTGGCGGGTCTTGCCCATGGCCAGCACACCGGCCACCAGCAAGACCAGCATCAGCAGATTGGCCACCGCCGGGCGCGCGACAAACCAGCCGATCATGCCCTGCTTGCCGGGCGCAGTGTGCGTACTGTGCACCGGCTCGCTCATTGGCTGGACTCACCGCGCCGCACGCGCTCTGCGTGCAGACGATTGCCGAAGGGGCGCGCCTCCACGCGCGTGCCCTCCAGCCACCGCTGGCTGCCACTCAGGGCGACCCGGTCTCCCTCACTGAGTTCGCCTTCCGGCGCCGGTGCCAGCCAGATGTTGTCCGCATTCTGGTATACCGGCGTCACGGCGATGCGACGCAAACGCTCGTCTTCATCCACGCGCCAGACATACTGGTTCCCGGACATCACCGACGCCGGTAACCGCAGCAGCTCCGGCCGGCCGCGACCATGAATGGTGGCGTCCACCAGCATGCCGGGCTCCAGCGGTACTGACCCGGCCAGGGCATCATCCACCTGGGCCACCAGATAGATCATGCGGTTTTCACTGAGGCCGCCTTCGCGGCGCACGATGCGACCCGGCCACTGGCGTTCCTGGCCGCCGAAGCGGCCACTGAGCACCACCTCCGGTGAGGCGTCACCGATGTCCCCCGCCAGCGGCATATCAATCAATGCGAGGGCGTCGTCGCGCACCGGCAAGCGCACTTCCATCCGGTCTGTGGTGTAGAGCGTCGCCACCCGCTCACCCGCGTTGACGTACTGCCCCGGTTGTACCAATACCTCTTTCAGACGACCGGCAAAAGGCGCACTGATGCGCGTCTCATCCAGCTCGCGCTGGGCATTGCGCAGGCCGGCTTCTGCGGCAGCCAGGCGCCCGCGCGCTTCCTCCATATGCGGCACCAGGCGCGCATAGTCCGACGCCTGATCGCTGTTGGTGCGTCGCGCCACCTGCGCCCGGGCACTGGTTTCCGCCAGATGCAGACGGGCGGCGCTGGTGTCGTGGCGCTGGCGGGCCAGCGCCAGTTGATAGGGCTCCGGGTCCAGGTTCAGCAGAACAGCGTCCTCCGCCACCACACCGCCGTCACGAAAGCTGTCATGGGCCTCGAGCACCGTGCCACTGACCCGCGCCACCAGCGCCACCTGCCGGGCCGGTCGCACGACGCCGCTGGCACTGATGGGCAGGCGCACCTCGGTGCGCTGGCCTTCCGCCGCGCGGGCCAGGGTGATGACATCCACCGCCACGGCATGCTCAGGGGGTGTCAGCACTTCTGACGCGATGGGTCGCTGATACAGCAACCACAGCACCACGGCCAACAGCAGGCAGATGCCAACCAGCACCAGCGATGATCTGCGACGATCTGTCATCGGGCTCATCCTGCGCGGCTCGCTATGGGTTGCCGGTCCTGCTGTGCACCGGCGGACGATGTCAGCAACGAGAGCAGGCCCTCGCGCCAGCGGGCCATGCAGGCGTCACGTTCGGCATCACTGCGGCCCAGCACCGGGTCAAGGCGCAGGCTCATGATCAGCTCGCCATTGCACACGATCACCCCGTTGGCGACGGGGTGGTTGGGGCTGCCCGGGCCGCAGGGCGCAATGCGGGTGCCGGGGGGCAATGTGCTGTCGTGGAAATCCAGGGTCCATTCCCCCAGGCTACTGAAAGAACCCAGGTGGCCCGGGCGGGTGAGGATGTTGCGGTAGATGCGATTGATCACGGGCTGCCCCAGCCAGCAGGCATAGCGGGCCTGATGCCACAGCCACCAGTGATCGGCATCGCGCAGGCGCCGCCGCAGCCAGCCCTGTATCTGCTCCGGGCTGGCATCATGGGGCAACGGCATGTAGAAGCCGCCGACATGATTGCGTTCGTCGTCGCCCAGGTTCAGGGCACCGCGCAGATTCACCGGGTATAGCCAGCGCCCGCCCTCGCCGTCCGCAAGGTCTGTCATGACCATGCGGTGCAGCGCCCAGAACACCAGTGTCGCCAGGGACACGCCGCGCTCCCGGGCGTGCACGGTCAGCGCCAGGGTCTCTGCTGCGCTGATCAGGCTGCTGGATATGGGCGGGACGGCCGGGTCGGTGTGCTCGCCAGCCGGCCTCTCCCTGCTCACCGACTGCGGGCGGCTCACCGATGGCGTGCGGCTCACCGATGGCGTGCGCCACTGCGGGACCAGGGCCGGTTCCGGCGGCCGGTGGCGGCGTTGACGATACAGGCTGAAAAACCCCGGAATAGCGGTTTCCCGCGGCGCCGGGCTCTTGATGATCCTGACCCCGTAGGCGCGACACAGGCGTTGCATGGCACCGATGCCGTCCACATCCTGGTGCGAGAGCGTGTACCAGCTCAACACGTTGTCCGGTGCGGCGTGCGTCGCATCAGGCGCGATACAGGCAATGTATATCCGGTTACTGACCCCCTGAGACGTGCGGGCGCGGAACCATGGCACGGCAACATCTGGCATGAACTGGCTCACAGGCGGGCGATCTCCACATAGGGCAAACGGCAATCCAGTTCCGCCGCCGGATTGTCTTCGTAACTGATCAGAAAATGCTGGCTGCGCAGGGTCTGGCGACGGTAGCCCTGCACGGCGTCGGTGAGAGGATCGTTCGTGAACAGGCCGACGCTGACGGCACCAGGCTGCACGGCGAGGATGTGCTGCAGCAGCGCATCGAGAATCGCCGGGTCGTCGTTCTCAATCAGCAGAGTATGCAGCAACAGATAATCCAGCGTGCCACCGGCCGGCGGCAACGTCAGACCGCCGCGCATGCGGCTGTGCAGGTTGTACACATGGCGCATCCAGGCCAGCCCCATGGGATAACCCAGCACGCGGGTCTGCTTGAAGGGTTTCTGGTTCCAGCTGCCGACCATGCCCACCAGTTGCTGACCACGCCAGGCGAGGAAAAAGTCGCTGAGCTGCAGGCCACGATAGTAAGGGTCGCCGCGTAACATATCGTCGAGCTTGTAGATGGGAAAAAAATGCCGGCGCGGCCCCTGTTCGCGCAACCATTCGCGCATCACCGGCAGGTCCGCTTCGGTGGCGCGCGTGATGCGATGCCCGGCGCGACGGCGAGGCGCGGCGAACAGCATGTGGGTGCCGATTTCACCGTGGGGATAATAATGCGGCATGCCAGCGCGACCGCTGCCCACTGTCTGCAACGAGACCGTGTTGTCGCTGAGAATGACGGTGTGCAGCCATTCCCCCTCATAGATTTGCTGACGCGCCTGACGGAACAGCTGGATCAGCAGGCGCGAACCCCGCACTGCCGGCGCCAGGCGCAGATCATGGGCGTAACGCAAACGTACCGGCGTGCCGTTGACGTAGACCTCGCGGCTGCCCATGTTGAACAGCGCCAGCGCCTCATCCTGGCTGTCACGGTCGCAGGCGATCCAGACATCCTGATGGCCACAGGCCACTGCGCTGCCATGAAAATAGCTCGGCTCCCGCTCGAAGTTCAGCGGCACCATACCGGGCTGGAACGTCGAACGCAGCAGTGCGCGAATGGCGGCATCATCTTCCGCCGTAGCGGGACGAATCAGACAACGCATGTGCCGTTCGCCTCACTGTTGTTACGCGATTTATCCGTGGCACGTTCGCGCAATACGCCCGGCAATGTGCCCTGCCAGTGACGCAGTGACTCGATCTTGATATTGCCTTCGATCATGCCCTGCTGCCGGCACATATCCAGATAGAATTCGCGCATATCCTGGCGACACACCACCCGCGCAGGCCCGAGTTGCCCCAGACTGCGCGCCAGGCGGTAATGGAATTGTTCCGTCAATGCGGCTTCCAGCGCGCGGGCAATATCCGGTAATAACGAGGGCGGCAGTGTGTCGGCGCCGGACTCCAGCAGCAGAATATAGCCGGGCCGTCCCGAATCGCTACTGTCCTGGCCGCTGCTATCTTCCCCACTGTGCCGCGCGGCAAGCAAGGTGACCGGCTTCAACGCCTCACCCAGGGGCAACGCATCCACAACAGTCTGGGCAAATACCGCGCTGATCTTTTCGCCCACCAGATCGGTGCCATCGTTGCGTCCCAGGAAGGTCAGACACGGCACGCTGTTGATATGCCCTGACACGCGCAGGCGATCACTCATGCGGTAGCGCAACAGGCCCGCGCCGGTGGAAATCAGCGGTTGTACTTCCTGCCCGGCTTCCAATGCCCAGGGCGGCAGAATGTCGCCGCTGTCCAGATCTTCGAACTCGTAGACATGGCTGCGGTACGCCAGCGGCGTCTGCCCTTGCCAGGGGATGGTGACAACGCCCTCGGTAGCCCAGAGGCCTTTGCCCTGAAAATCGGCGTGGGGCAGCAGCGCCTGCAGGGACTGTGCCCAGGGCGCCGAGGCGGCGGTATCCCAGGCGCTGACCAGCGCCAGATGCGGCCAGAGCGTCATGAACAATGCCGGCGCCATGCGGCCATCCCACTCTTTCAATATGGCCGCGGCGTGCAGGGCACGCGGACAGGGCAACGCCCGCAGGCCGTTCTGACGCCGACCCCAGTCGCCACGTCGTAACACCGCCACCAGCTCGTCGCGCCATTCGGCCATGCGTTCGAACAATGTCAGCAGGAAGCTCGGGCTCCATACGGACAACACCGCCAGGTGCCGATCCGCCAGCAGGTACACCAGCGTCGCGAACTGTGCGTCCTCGGAACGCGGTGCCAGCGACACTGACTCCGGCACTGACTGGGTCAACGAGGCCAACAGACGACGTCCGGCGGAGAGCAGCTTCATGTCATCGTTGATATGCGCGTCCGCACGGGTGCGCATCTCGTCCGGCAACCAGGATACGGACCAGTAGTGGGAGCCCCGGCGCATGCGCGGATAGGTCCGGTAGAGGTCATACAACCAGGGACCGATGGCCGCATTGAGCTGGGAGAGAAACAGGTCGGTATACGGCAGCCACTTGATCTCCGACGTAGAGCCGCTGGTGGGCTGATAGCGCATCACCGGGGAGCCGACCAGTGCGCCCTCCATGAAACTGCGCTGGCGCTCGATGGGTTGGCGCCAATAGGGATATTCCGTGGGCGGCAGTGCCGCACTGAAATCCTCCCAGGACCAGCGCGGGTCGACCTCGGGCAACACCGGATCACGGTGCGCCCGGGCCACGCTGCCCAGCAGTTCGGTCAGCTTTTGCCGCTGGACCGACTCCAGTGCATGGCTGTCGCTGGCAAACCGCCGGCCGGAACCGGAGACCACTGCACGCAACAAGCCATGCCCGACACGATGTGCGACGCGCTGGGCCCGGGTCATGATGTGCTCTGCCCCGAGGCGGTTTCATTGACGCGACTGATCAACTCGTCCGGCGTGTCTTCCTGGCGTCCCTCGACGTCCGTACCGGAGATGGCTGCCCCGCTGACCACCGGCTTGCCACGCATAAGCTTGCCAATGAATCGAAACACATAGCGCAGCAGGTCCACATAGCCCGCCTGGCCGATACAGGGCAATTCGGTACCCTCGCGCCAGGTCGGGTTGCGGGTCTGGAAGAAGTCGATCTTCGGATAGCCGCGGCGCATATCGGCCGTAATATCGGCCACATCATCCCGCAGCTTCTGGTAATTGTCCCCGAAATCCAGCAAGCGGCGCTCGCCATCATAGGTATTGGGGAACAGGGTATCGCAGTACTGGCGTACCAACGGCTCATAATGACCGTAGTGGCCGTCCGGGTGCGGATGGTAACGGAAAAAATTATTGGCCAGCAAAAGATAGGTCTTGTAGCCCTTCGAAATCAGCAGCCAGAACAGGGGCGTAAAGGGATGCAGCACGCGCTCACGCAGCATGAAGACGAAAAACTGCTTCTGCAGGGCCCGCGACCCCCAGTACTCCTTTTCGATGATGGTATCGCCGCTGAACACGCCACGCACCGTTCTGTTGCCGTGTTTGAGGCGCAGGCTGGCCACCGTCGAGAAGCCGACAATACGCCGGCTATCCCGACAACGAATCAGAAAAAGGCCGGTTTTCTTGCTCAAGTCAGCAAGAAAGACCTCCAACGAGGTATTGGCATAATACTTTCTGAATATGCCGTACATCTGCTGGATATCTACCGGAGTGACTTTCGCTAATGGCCGGTAATGGGCAGTGACGGATTTATTATCTGAATTCATGTCATGACCTGCTTTGATCTGAAGCCTTCAAACGGACAGCCACCTTAGGAGAATCATGCGGCGCAGCAGAAGGACAGTGACCGCCAGTTTGTTGTCTATTCAGGACATGGCTAAGGCGTAGTTCTTATTGTCTGAAGTCACTTTAATGTGTACAAATATTCACTAACTTTTTGAGCGGCCAAATTTGGCACCGAGTTTTGTGATAGACATCACACGTCATTATAAAAGCAATAATAAAGGGATATAGCAGGATGAAATTCAATACATCACTGTTAGCAGACGCGCCACTGGTCCCCGTTGTGTACGCCCGTATACTTGCGAGACTAGCGTGCCAGAATGTCGATATCCGTGCCCGGATGCTGGCAGAATGCCAGCTGGATGAGGCCACGCTGGACAACCCCGAAGCCTATATTTCGATACGTCAGTACTTTCGTTTGATGGACGTGTCACAGGAGCACAGTCAGCACGAGGCACTCGGTATCCGCTATGGCATGGAGCTGGACCTGTCCGCCCATGGGCTTCAGGCGTTCTCCCTGCTTAACGTACAGAACCCGGCACATCTGACCTGCAAGGCCATACAGTTTCTGAATGCACGAAGCCCGCTGATGGGGCTCAGCATCGCCAGCCATGGACCTTATGCGATCATTTCTCTTGAGGACATATGGCCGCTGGGGCGTGCGCGCCAGTTCCTGATCGAGACCTATCTCGGCAGCCTGTGCCGGATTGCATCATCCATGACGCGCTGCCATCAGGTACATCTGGAACTGCGCGCGCCGCATCTTCAGAGCACCTTCGAACAGCTACTGGGGTGCGAAGTGCGTTTCGGGGCAAAGCAGAACGCCGTCATGGTGGCGCGCCCCCAGAGCACCCTCTCGGCACAGTTGCCGAGCCATCTGCCGGCAAAACGTCACCACACCGCAACGGGGATGCAGATTGTCACGCGCATACGCCGACGCATCGAGCAGTCCCCCGGCCGCAACTGCACCCTGGACCGCATCGCGGAAAGCCTGGGCAGTACCAGCCGTACCATAAGCCGACACCTGCGTGATGCAGGCATTCAGTTCAGCGATCTTCGCAATGAAGTGCGCGAAAGGCTGGCCCGGCAATATCTCAGTGAAGGGCGTCTCAGCATTGCAGATATCGCGGAGAAGCTCGGCTACAGCGACCAGGCCAGTTTCACCAAGGCATTTCGCACCTGGACTGGCACCTCGCCGGGCCGCGCGCGCCGTCTTTCAGAAACCGAGAGCATCTGATATCACACTGATATCATTTTTATACTCAATCATTATTTAATTTGTCTTTAAATTCCTTTTCATTGTCTTTGAGTGACTTGTTCCTACTTTACTACCAAGCATATTTTTCAAATTATGCGCTATTCAGCCGACTCTCTGTTTCCCTTTATATATCTAGCATTGATGGTGCATCAGGTAATACCTGATGCTGCCATTAATTGAAAAAAATACGGATAACAAGGATTAACGATATGAGGATTTACAGAAAAATCATCGCAGCGGCACTGGTGTGCCTGATGGCAGGTGCCAGCGTCAACGCACAAGCCAGCAGCTTCTGGGAGCGGCTTTTCGGCAAGGACACCTACACGCAGACACAACACCCCATTGTATTGATCCACGGGATGTTCGGTTTCGATGATGTGCTGGGTGTCGACTACTTCTACAAGGTTGCTGAGGAACTCTCGCGCAGCGGCGCAGAAGTCTACACACTCCAGGTTTCTGCGCTGAACAGCACCGAGATTCGTGGAGAGCAGGCCGCACGCCAGATCGAGGATATTATTGCCGCCTCAGGCGCTGAACGGGTGAACATCATCGGTCACAGCCATGGCGGGCCCACTGCACGCTATGTGGCATCGGTATACCCGCAGATGGTCGCGTCAGTCAGCAGCGTCGCAGGCGTGAACTGGGGCACACCCGTCGCCGATCTGTACATTGAATCAGTGCAAGACTCTGACGCCGGCCCCTTCGTGAAAGCCATCGGCGAAGCCTTTGCCACCATGATCAGCTGGGCCAGCGGTGGTAGCGAATTGCCGCAGGATCTGGACGCCAGCGTCCACGACCTGAGCACTGACGGCTCCATCGCATTCAATGCGCTGTATCCGGAAGGCATGCCGTCAGAATACTGTGGTCAGGGTCAGGAAGTCGGCAGCAACGGGGTGCACTACTACTCCTGGAGCGGCACCGGCATCTACACCAATGTTTTCGACCCCTTCGATTACCTGGTGCTGGCAACCAGCAGCGCGTTTGATGAGCCTAATGACGGCCTGGTCGCAGCCTGCTCTGCACATCTGGGCCGCGTGCTGCGCACTGACTACAACCAGAATCACTTCGACGAGGTCAACCAGGCATTGGGACTGACCGCCTGGTCCGGTACTGATCCGCTGACGGTTTACCGTCAACAGGCCAACCGACTGAAGAACGCCGGGCTGTAACCGCCCTGCTCTGCTTGCGCCGCCCTCCCGGGCGGCGCAAGCAACCTGCTACTGGCTGGCACGATCCAGCGCCTGCACCCGGCGCAGTTCACTCTCATCGAACATTGCCTGCCTCAATCTGTCGATCTCCCGTTCCCTGTCCGACTCGGAAAGACCGCTCGCCATGATCTCCGCGTGCTGGGCGCGATAACCACTGTAACGCTGATCCCATTCGATCCGCTGGCGATCCAGCTCTTCCAGGCGTTGCGCCGCAGCGGGCCCCAGGGACTGTTCACGATAAGCGCGTATTTCATAGTCCGAGGCGCCCTGCTCCCGCATCATGGCCACTTCCTGACTGACCGATACCGGCAGGTTGGCGCGTTCCCGCACCTCTCTCAAAGGCGCCGGCAGGTTGGCCTCCAGGTCCGCCAGACGCTGCGCCCGTTCAGCCTCCGAAAGATCCGGGTTCTGGGCGACCTGCATGCGGGCCAGCGTGTGATGATCGTAGGCATCATCAAAACCGAAGAACGCATCGGCCGCTTCCTGCCCCAACCATTCCTGGCGCAGATCCTGCTGCCGCAGCAACACCTCTGTCATGCCGGCAATGGTGGCGTCATGGCCAGGCATCTGCTCGGTAGCCTCGCCATAGGCTTCGTAGCGCTCAAACAGCTCCCAGGCCTGGCGTGCTGCCGCAGGGGGCAGTGCGGCATCCAGATGGGCCGCAATACGCGAACGGATCGCGTCCAGATCCTCCTCGCCCACGGTGGCCAGGAAGTAATCGAACACCCGGCGGATATCATTTTCGATCAGCAGGTTACCCTGGGCATCTGCGCGCAGGGTGCCGTCCACTTCGGTGCCGTCAAGCGATGCCGGCACGGCTCCCAATCCGGCAGCCGCAGCCAGATAGGCCTCGAAACGCTCGTCGCTGCCGATCACCTCACGGCGAGGACCATCATCCTCTGCATCGGACACACCTGTTACCGCTGCCGTTACTTTTTTACCCGCGCCGTCCCGGGTTGTGGCTGACACTGCTGTATTCCCTGAGGAGGACGTCGCATGCGATGTGTCACCGCTACCCGAAAAGGTAACAACTGCTGCCCACACCATTGCTGCCGCAGCGACCGACAGCAATCCGATATGCCTCTTTTTCACAATAAATCCCCTTTCTTTTACCCATCAACGTCAAATCCATTTTATCTACACTCGTGTATTAAACCTTCCGTCGGAAATACGGCGTATATGCGACGCTGCACGTCTCAAAAAGACAAATACAGAGCATTAATTTGTTGTCTTCACGCACCCGGAATTGCTATCAATTCGGCGGGCGATGGCACTTTGATTTTTCGCGCTACAACCATAAACACAAGCCACGCCTGACAACAAGCACCGATGCAATAAAGCACGACGCATACGGTGTATGGATAACATCAAAAAAAGCGTTACAGGGAGAGATACATGTTCGGATCTATTCGTATTTCGAGTCGTATTGCGAGTGTACTATTGTTCACTCTGATCAGCGTGATAATACCCCTCAAGGCCATGGCCAATTACACCCAGACGCAGCACCCGATTGTGCTGGTGCATGGGCTGTTCGGTTTTGACAGCATTGTTGGCGTTGACTACTTCTACCGCATCCCCGAGGAGCTGCGTCGTGGCGGCGCCCGGGTCTATGTCGCGCAGGTCTCTGCGGCGAACAGTACTGAAGTACGTGGTGAGCAGCTCGCCCGGCAGGTCGAGGATATTCTAGCCGCCACCGGTGCCAGCAAGGTCAACCTGATGGGGCACAGCCATGGCGGGCCGACCATCCGCTATGTCGCAGCGGTATATCCCCACATGGTGGCCTCAGCCTCGTCCGTCGCGGGCGTCAACTGGGGCGCGCCGATGGCCGACGTGCTGCAGGGCGTCTCAGACCATATTCCCCTGAGCAGCAGCGTGATCGCCGGGCTGGGCAACAGCTTTGCCGGGTTCATCAATCTGATTTCCGGCGGCGGCCAGCAGCAGAACGTGAACGCCGCCCTGCGCTCACTGACCACAGCGGAAACCCTGCGTTTCAATAATGACTACCCTGAGGGCATGCCCACCAGCTACTGCGGCAACGGCGCGGCAGTGGGCCCCAACGGCGTACGTTACTACTCCTGGAGCGGCGGCCGTACGCTGACCAACGTACTGGACGTGACCGACCCCTTCCTGGCCGCCGTGTCAGTGGTGTTCCTCGGGGAGAAGAACGACGGCCTCGTCAGCAGCTGTTCCAGCCGCCTGGGGCATGTGATCCGCGATGACTACCGCATGAACCACCTGGATGAGGTAAACCATGTGCTGGGCCTGCGCCATATCTTCGAAACCAGCCCGGTGACCGTCTTCCGCCAGCAGGCCAACCGCCTGCGCAACGCCGGCCTCTGAGGGCCCATCACGACCATCAGGCCCCTTCCCGGGGTCTGATGCCTACCTCCTCCCACCAGACCGCCATCCCCCTCCTGCCTGACCATTGCTGCCTGACCATTTATGCCCTCGGCGCCAGCAGTTGCTGTCACTCCGGCACTCGCCCGTGTGCACGCAAGCGGCTATGCTCGAAATGTGCTACATCCATCCGATGCCAGGGGCATCGCGATCCAACAACAAGGACTTTGCAATGAACAAGCTGCTCTCTGCCCTGACCGGGCTGGCGCTGGCGTTTACCGGCGCGACTGCCGCCGCCAGCGACACCATTACCCGCAAGATCTGTGTGTTTGATATCGCCGGCAATTCCGGCCCCATCATGCAAGCCATGCGTGACTGGCGTACTGATGCGCTGACCTGGGGTTTGCGCGTTGAACTGATTCCCTACACCAACGAGGCCATCGTCGCCGAAGACCTGCAAGCGGGTGTCTGTGACGCCGGCCTGATGACCGGTATGCGCGCGCGTAACTTCAACCGCTATGCCGGCACCCTGGATTCGGTCGGCGGCATCCCCGACTTCGACCACCTGCGTATGGTCATGCAGGTCATGGCGCATCCCAGCACAGCCGAACACCTCACCGCCAACAGCTACACGGTCATGGGCATGGCACCCGCCGGGCCGGCCTATGTATTCGTCAACGACCGGGAGATCAACACACTGGCCAAGGCCGCCGGCAAGCGCGTTGCCGTGCTCGAGTATGATCCCACCCAGGCACAGATGGTGTCGCAGATGGGTGCCACACCCGTGCTGTCGGACCTGAGCAACTTTTCCAACCGGTTCAACAATGGCGTAGTGGATGTGATTGCGGCGCCGCTCGCGACTTACACCGCGCTGGAACTGTACCGGGGGCTGAGCCCGAACGGCGGCATTGTGGATTTCCCACTGGCGCAGATCAGCTTGCAGCTGGTGGCCCGCAGCAGCCGCATGCCGCAGGAGATCGCGCAGAAATCACGGGAGTATTTCTTTGATAACTTTGACGATATTCTCGCGGTATTGAATGCTGAAGCGAGCGCGGTGGACAAGAAATGGTTTATCGAGATTCCGGAAGCCGATCAGCGTGAGTACGAGGAGATGATGCAGGAAGCGCGGATACAGTTGCGCGATGACGGCCACTACAGCCCGGAAATGCTGACCCTGCAGCGCCGTGTACGCTGCCGTTTCGACAACTCCCGCGGGGAATGTACCAACCCTGTGGAGTGATGCGATCAGGGAAAGCGGAATGGGGTTCTCCAGCTAGTGGGTGCCCCTCCAGCAAGAGGCGTAGAGGCGGGGTGCGCCCTTCCGGGACCGCTCAAGCCATCCCTGGTCGCTCGCGCTTTGGCCATCCATGGCCAAAGAGGTCCCTCCAGGGCGCACCCCGCCTCTACGCCGGAGCGAGATTCGAAGTCAGGCAGCTATCGAATTTCCAGTAAGAACCAAACCGGCAGTTGGCTGGGGGTAGTTGATACTACTGAACGTGACGGCCCACGGGGGCGGGGACTGCTTTTCAGGACTGTGTGAGACAAGGATGTCGAACACAAGCCCCCATGGATGGGTTTACGGCGGGTCCTGAAAAGCAGTCCCCGCCCCCGTGGGCCATCCCCCCGAACATCGAAGAATGGACAGGCCTGTAAAGAAAACACTGCCCGCCAATCCGCGAGAAACCCTTTATAGACCCAACTGCTTGGCAATCACTTCGTTCATGATCTCGTAGGTGCCACCGCCAATCGCCAGAATGCGATTATCGCGATATAGCCGCTCGACCTTGCTCTCGCGCATAAAGCCCATACCGCCAAACAACTGCACGGCATCATAGGTCACACGATCCGACACATTGGTCGCAAAGTTTTTCGCCATCGAGACTTCCTTGATAACGTTTTCGCCAGCCTGAATCCGCGCACCAATGCGATAGGTAAACTCGCGACTGACTTCGACATCCGTCGCCATCTGCGCCAGTTTGTGGCGCGTCACCTGAAAACCGCTGAGTGTGCGACCGAATGCCTTGCGTTCTTTTGCCCAGGCAATGGCCTCTTCCAGCGCCAGCTGGGCCGTCATGTTGGCCATCACGCAGAGCATCAGCCGTTCCATCTGGAAGTTGGTCATGATGCAGAAAAAGCCACCGTTCTCCGGACCGATCAGGTTCTCCACCGGAACGCGGCAATCCTCGAAAAACAGCTCGGCGGTATCACTCGCCCACCAGCCCATTTTTTTCAGTTTGCGGCCCACGGTAAAGCCCGGAGTGCCTTTCTCGATCAGCAACAGACTGACGCCGCCGAAACCCGGCTCACCGGTACGCACGGCCACGGTGTAGTAATCGGCACGCACACCTGAGGTGATGAACGTCTTGCTGCCGTTGACCACATAGTGGTCGCCGTCGCGTACCGCGCGGGTACGCAGGTTGGCCACGTCGGAACCGCCGCCGGGCTCGGTGATGGCCAGTGCGGCAATCTTGTTGCCGGACAGCACGTCAGGCACCACGCGGGACTTCAGTGCCTCGCTGCCCCACTTCCACACAGGTGGCAGCCCGATATCGTGGGACCCCAGGCTGGCCACCAGGCCGCCGGAGGTGCTGCGCATCAGTTCTTCGGACGCAGCAATCTTCATGAACACATCCTGCTCGCCCGCGCCGCCGTAGGCTTCCGGGTGGCCGATGCCCAGCAGGCCCGCCTCTGCGGCTTTGGTGTAGAGCTCGCGGGGGAACTCACCCGCCTCTTCCCATTCATCGACAAAAGGCAGTATCTCGCGCTCGACAAAGCGGCGCATGGACTCGCGCACCATACGGTGGGTGTCGTTGAAGTAATTCAGATCAGCAGTCATGAGTGTCTCCGTTTGATGGCGGAGAACGTACCAAGCAAGCGCTTGGTGCGCAAGGACACAATATGACAACCGGGATGACAGGGAGGTGCACACCGTCAGGCGGAATGCGGGACGCGGAACAGCGCCCCCGGGCAGCGTTCGAGAAGAGCAACGTTCGAGAGAGCAGCGTTCGAAAGGTCAGCGTTCGAGCGGCCTGCGCCCGCGCAGGGCATGAGCCAGGGTGGCGCCGTCGACAAACTCCAGGTCGCCGCCCATGGGGACGCCCTGGGCAATACGGCTGATGGTGATCGGGGTGCCCTCGATCATCTCGAGGATGTAGTGGGCGGTGGCTTCGCCCTCCACCGTGGTGCCGGTCGCCAGAATGATCTCGCTGATGTCACCCGCCTGAATCTGTTGTTCCAGCAGGTCCAGGCCGATCTGGCGCGGGCCGATGCCATCAATGGGCGACAGATGGCCCATCAGGACGAAGTAACGGCCCCGGTATTCCCCGGAATGCTCGATGGCGAGCACATCTGCCGGGGACGCCACCACACACACCAGCGCCTGGTCACGGCGCTCATCGGCGCAGACCGGGCACAGGACGTCTTCGGCGAAGTTTCGGCACCGCTGGCACTGGCTGACGCCCTGCATGGCCGCTTCGAGCGCCTCCGAGAGCTGCAGGCCGCCCTCGCGATTGCGCTCCAGCAGGCTGTAGGCCATACGCTGGGCCGAGCGCTGCCCGACGCCGGGCAGGCAGGTAAAGGCGGTGATCAAGTTCTGGACCAGCGGGCTATGTCTCATTGGCGTCAGGGTCTCATGAGCGTCAAAGTCTCGTGGGCGTCAGAACAACTTGAAGCCGGGAGGCATGGGCATCCCGGCCGTCAGGCCGGCCATCTTCTCCTGCTGCTGGGCTTCGACCCGGCGTACCGCGTCGTTGACGGCGGCGGCCAGCAGGTCTTCCAGCATTTCCTTGTCTTCGCTCATCAGGGACGGGTCTATAGCCACGCTGCGCACATCGTGACGGCCATTCATGGTCACTTTGACCATGCCAGCGCCGGCTTCACCGGTCACCTCGGCCTTGGCCACTTCGTCCTGCATCTTCTTCATGCGCTCCTGCATGGCCTGAGCCTGCTGCATGAGGTTGTTCATATCGAAATCCATGGGGGTCTCCTTGATGGAAAGATTAGTCCTGCACCGCAGGTGGCTCAATGGAAGAATCTTCCAGCCGGGCACCGAAGGTGCTGATCAACTGGCATACGGTCGCATCGGTGGTCAGGGCCTGGCGGGCTTCGTCGAGGCGCTTCTGGTGGCGCCGGGCGGCCAGTTCGTCTGGGGTATCGCTGGCGCCGTCATCCACCTGGATATCCAGGGTCACCGGGCGCCCCAGGTAATCACTGACGCTCGCCTCCAGAGCGGCAATACGTTCACGGCTGGCCAGCACCTGGTGCCCGGAGCGCAGGGCCATATGCCAGCGGTTATCGGTGCGGCCGGTCAGCACGCAATTACGGGCCAGATTGCGCACCACCCCTTCCGCATCCAGCCGCTCGACCAGTTGCGCCCACCAGGCTGCCGGATCCTTGCGGCTCTGGCTTGTCGCCTGTGGTGCAGGCTCTGCTTCTGACCGCAGCTCTGGTTGCTGTTCCGGCTGAGGCTGTGGCTGCTGAGAGCCAGACTGCACGGGCGCCTGGCTCACCACTGGCGCGTCAACCGCCGGGCTGCCAGCGCTGGCAGGTGTCGGCGTGTGCTCGCGCACTGATGCCGCGGGGGGTGCGGGTGCGGGTGCGTCATCGGTCGCCCAGGGCGGACCGTCATCCTGCGGCGACGCCTGTGGCGCAACAGCTGGCCTGGCGGCAGCGGGGGCCGCTGGCGGCTGCGGGGTCGGCTGTGAGCCCGACTGCGCCCCCCCGAGCATCGCTTTCAGATCTGTGGGGCTGGCGGCGCTGCCCTGAGCCGACGCTGCGCTGCCTGGCGTCGGCTCAGAGGGCTTTTTTGCCGGTTGCGCCCCCGGCCCGTCGGCGAGCACGCCCTCCGGCCGGAACAACAGCATGCGCAGCAGCACCATTTCCAGGCCGGCCCGCGCATCCGGCACGTCCGCCAGATCCCGGCGCCCGCGCACGGCAACGTCGTAAAACAGTTGCAACTGCTCGGCCTGGAACAGCCCGGCCAGTTCATCGATGCCGGCATCCTGCTCGCGCTCGGGCACCGCTTGCGCTACCGCGAGCCGATGCAGGGTGCTGATGACTTCATCCAGCAGTGACAGCTCATCCGGGCTCTGCTCGGCCACGGTGTCCAGTGCTGCCAGCACCGCCTGCGCCCCACCCTCTGCCAGGGCACGCAGCAGCGTCATCACATGGGCTCTGTCCACGTTACCGAGCATCTGCCCGACGCTGACTTCATTGAGCTGTTCACCGCTGAAGGCGATGGCCTGGTCGGTCAGGCTCAGGGCGTCACGCATGGAGCCCCGGGCGGCACGCCCGATCTGGATCAGGGCCGGCGCCTCGAAGGGAATCATCTCGCGCTCGAGCAGCGCCTGCAGGTGGGTGGCGATGCGCTCTGCCGGCAGTGCCTTGAGGTTGAACTGCAGACAGCGGGACAAAATGGTCACCGGCAGCTTCTGCGGATCAGTGGTGGCGAGCAGGAACTTGACGTGTGGGGGCGGCTCTTCCAGCGTCTTCAGCAGGGCATTGAAGCTGTGGGCCGACAGCATGTGTACTTCATCGATCAGGTACACCTTGTAGCGGCCACGGGTCGGCGCGTACTGCACATTGTCCAGCAGCTCGCGGGTATCCTCGACCTTGGTACGGCTGGCCGCATCCACTTCGATCAGGTCGACAAAGCGGTTCTCGGCAATTTCGCGGCAACTGTCACAGACGCCGCAGGGCTGGGAGCTGACGCCCTGCTCGCAGTTCAGGCACTTTGCCAGAATCCGCGCAATCGTCGTCTTGCCGCAACCGCGTGTACCGCTGAACAGGTAGGCATGGTGCAGACGATCCTGATCCAGCGCATGGGTCAGCGCCCGGGACACGTGCTCCTGGCCGACCAGTTCGGCAAAGGTGCGGGGGCGGTATTTACGGGCCAGTACCTGATACGTCATGACGTGCTGCCGTGTCCGGAAAAAGAGGGGGTGAAAAGACGACAATGCTAGCGGACGACCGTCATCACTGCCAGCGCCCTGCCACTTTAACAGCTATAGGCCGGGATATACGGGCGCCAGGAACGGAAACTGGAATGGAGCAGGACTGAAATAGACGGGGAGCTGAAATGGAGGTGGCCCCGACAGCCACACCCCGGCACACGATGTCACTGCTACCGTTGCTCCCTTCCGGGCCTGGCGGGGTTCACAGCTGATCATTGCGGGGGGACCGACGGGGCCACCATTAAAACCTGTCACCGACTACGACCTTGCGACCCTGGGACAGGCGGGCGGCATTGTGGCGAATGGCGGCGCGTCTTGCAAGTCATTCACACGTCATGCCGGCGCTGAATCCGGCCGTTGAACGAGCGTCTCCAGGAAGCTCGCTTCGGGCATGGGCCTGGCGATGAAGTAGCCCTGCACCTCGTCACAGCCCAGAGAATCCAGCAATGCCAGCTGATCCAGAGTTTCCACACCCTCGGCCAGTACCCGCAGGCCCAGATTGCCCGCCAACTCGATAATGCTGGCCACCAGCACCCGATCCAGCCGCTCGTTCTCGAGATTGCACACGAAGGAGCGATCTATCTTCACCGTGTCCACCGGCAGGCTGCGCAGGTGCGACAGGGACGAAAAGCCGGTGCCGAAATCATCCAGCGACAGCCCATAGCCGCGGGCGCGCAATCGGCCCAGCACATGCAGCGCACCAGCCATATCGCCCATGGCGGAGCTTTCAGTAATTTCGAACTCCAGCTGTGCGGCGCTGAGGTGGTAGCGCTCACGCAGTGCTTCAATACGATCCACCAGCTGCACGTCCATCAACTGGCGGGCCGACAGATTGATGGAGAGCACCAGCGGGTCGTCCTGCACCGGCCAGCGGGCCAGCGCCTTGCAGGCCTGCTCCATCACCCAGTATCCCAGGCCCAGTATCTGGCCGGTTTCTTCCGCCACCGGGATGAAGCTGGCCGGCGATATCTGTTCACCCTCGGCGGTATGCCAGCGCAGGAGCACTTCGGCGCCACGCACCTGGCGGGTGGCCAGCTCCATGCGCGGCTGGAACGCCAGTGACAGTTCCTTGTCCGGATCGAGACGGCGCAGACGCGCGGCGATATCGGCAGTGTGATTCTGCACCAGCAGCAGCCGGGAATGATAACTGCACACCTTGTTTTTGCCGGCGCGCTTGGCCTCGCACATGGCCAGGTCGGCGCTGCGCACCAGGCACTCCACCCGGTCACAAGGCGCCTTGTAATCCTGGGGCCAACGTGCCAGCCCGATGCTGCTGCTGAGCATCAGCTCCACCTCATTGAACACCACCGGCTGTCGCATGATGGCCAGCAGGCGATCGGCCCACGCCACGGTTTCGCCGTCCGCCAGCGCGGGCACCAGCAAGACAAATTCGTCGCCGCTGTAACGCGCCACCAGCGCGGCATCCCCGGCCATCTGCCGCAGACGTCGGGCGATGACCTGAAGGGTCTGGTCGCCCACTCTGTGGCCGAGGGAATCGTTGATCAGCTTGAAGTCATCCAGATCCAGAAACACCATCAACGCGGTGCTGTGGCGCTGCAGATACTGCGCTGCTTCGCGCTCGAAGCAGGCGCGGTTGGGCAAGCCGGTGAGGGCGTCATGATCGGACAGTACGGCAAGATCACGGGCGCTCTGGCGATGGCGCTCGCGGTGACGCTTCATCTGGTGACGGTGGTGAAGCAGCAGTAACGTCAGGGCGCCCAGCAATGCGGGCAGCAACACCCCGCCGGCGCCATATCCCGGCGCCATGGTGTCAAGCAGCGTATCGATGATAGTCGCGTCTGACATTGATTCTTCTTTTCGTTGATACCTGATTTCCCCAGCCATCATCATCCCCGCTGTCATCAGGGATGTAAAACAGCTTGATGCAAAAATGCGGTAACACGTCGCACTATTGCCATTCTCTTGTGATGCGCCTCCGACAGGAGGAAGATCAAACGAATACTCAAGCGAATACCCTGGCAAATACACCAGCACAGTGCCAGAAAGTCATCACCGGGAGCATGCCATGTTACGAATAGCCATCAACGGTTTCGGGCGCATCGGGCGCTGCCTGGTCCGTGCCATTCATGAGCGCGGGCTGGCTGATCAACTGGTGCTGGTGGCCATCAATGACCCGGTACCGGTGGACATGCTGGCGCACCTGCTGCGCCATGACACTACCCATGGGCACTTTGCCACACCCGTGGAGCAGGACGGTGACGCCCTGATCATTGGCGGACAACGCATCGAATGCCCCGGACAAGCCGACAGCAACGCCCTGCCCTGGCAACGCCTGGGTGTCGATCTGGTGCTGGAATGTTCAGGACGCTTCAAATCAGCCGCGCTGCTGGCTGCCCACCGGGATGCGGGTGCCGAGCGCGTGTTAGCCAGCTATCCGGTCAAAGAGGCTGACCTGACCGTGGTCTATGGCGTCAATCATGAGGCACTTGCGGCGGAGCATCGCCTGATCTCCAACGCCAGTTGCACCACCAATTGCCTCGCCCCGGTCGCACAGGTGCTGGATGATCACTTCGGTATCATCTCCGGCCAGATGACCACCATTCATGCCTACACCAATGATCAGAACCTGATTGATAAAGCCCATGGCGACATGTACCGCGCTCGCGCAGCGGCGGTCAACATGATCCCCACCCGTACCGGCGCGGCGGACGCCGTGGGCCTGGTTTTGCCGCACCTGGCCGGTCGCCTGGATGGCATGGCTGTGCGCGTGCCGGTGCTGAATGTCTCCATGATCGATTTGCACTGTCTGCTGAAGAAGAAAGCAACGCGCGACGATATCAACGCCGCCATGACGGATGCCGCCGAGGGTTATCTCAAAGGGGTGCTGGCAGTGAATAACGAGCCGCTGGTATCAGGCGACTTCAATCACAACCCCTTCTCCAGCATCGTCGACCTGACGCAGACACGGGTACTGGGCGATCAGATCAAGATTCTCAGCTGGTATGACAACGAATGGGGCTTCACCCAGCGTATGCTGGATGTCGCCCTGCATCTGGACAGCATGAACCGCTAACGGCGGTTCAGAAGAACGGACTGTAGCCGTCCTCTTCACCGGCAACGCGCGCTTCCCGATGACGCTCGCCCATGATCCGGCGCACGCGCCGCTCCTGGTCGTTGTCATCGGTATCCACCATGACCAGGTATTCGCCACGCGCGACATCGGGCAGGAATTTTTGCAGATGATGATTGCGGCGGGATATGCCGATCAAGCCACCAAACCAGGCGCCCAGACAAAGAAAAAACGCCGTTGATGCCATCACGGTCACGCTGCCCAGAATCATACCAAAGGGTTGCATCGCGACCAGTATCAACCCCAGGAGCAACCCGGCCACCAGACCGCCCACCGCACCGATAAAACCACTGTGCATGATGTCGGTTTCTTCCCAGGGTGTTGTGGTGTGTACTTTGGCGGCTTCAAGGACTGTATTGTTCTTGCCCATGACGTGCATGCGGTTATGACCGATGCCCACCTCTTCCAGATCCTGATGAATGCCCAGCACACTGGAGAGTGACTGGGTCATATAATAGAAGCGCTTCATGTGACGACCTCCGGATCATGTTGTTCTGTTACGAACCATCATGGATCAGTATGCCGCCAACAGGGGGTGAATAGCGGAACCGGCGCTAGACCGGTTCGCTATATCAGGATTTTTTTGATAACTGCTGGTTATTAACGACGCTTTTAATGCGCGCTACCATTGATCGCAATCACCCGGGGACGACGCTCCTCGGGAATCTCTCGCTTGAGTCGAATCTCCAGCAATCCATCCTGCAGATCCGCTGATTCCACATAGACATGGTCGGCCAACCGGAAATGACGCTCAAAATCCCGGCGTGCTATGCCGCGATGCAGCCATGTCTGTTGTTGATCCGGCTCGCCTGCATCCTGCTTGCTGGCCTGCTGGCTACCTTGCACGGTCAGTTTGTTTTCGCGGGCGACAATCTCGATATCATCGCGCCGGTAGCCTGCTACGGCCATCACGATACGATAGCGATCCTCGCCTTCAGGGCCCTTTCCCTCCCGAACAATGTCGTAAGGGGGAAAACTGCCTGACTGATCAGCGCGCAGGGCACTGTCAAACAGTTCATTGAAACGATCAAAGCCCACCGAATGGCGGAACAGGGGTGCAAGTGAAAACTCGGCATTCATGATGATTCCTCCTGAAGCGCAACACCGGCCCCGCAGGCACCCGTGCGCGCTGATACACGTTAAGTTCTGTCTTCAACGTGACGCATTCAGTCGGCCGACCTGTCACAGAATATAAAGTGGGGATGGCGCCTTTTTTTTCAAGGCCGCCGTTTAACGTGCAGCGGGCCTGGCAAAGGCAACAGGCGGGTCAAGATGCTCGGCCGTGGTCATATTGCGACGGAACCAGCAGGCAATGCTGAGGCGGTCATTAAACGCGGGCAGCACCTCATGGGGAATCTGCTCGCTCAGGAAACACACCAGCGTGCCGGACATGGGCGCCACATCAAACGCCGGACGGCGGGCACGGGGCGACGGCCACAGCCGCAGGCAACCGCCATGCTCGGGCACCCAGGCGGGGTTCAGGTAGAGGACCATGGACACCACCCGGGCGTTGTTACCCTGGAAGGCATCCAGATGTCGTCGGTAGAAAGCGCCGGGGTGGTAGATGGCGAAGTGTGCCTCGAGATCGAACAGCCCGAGAAACAGCGCCCGATTGATACCCTGACGCAGTTGCTCCAGGTGTGAGCCCAGTGCCTGCTGGGCCGGACTCTCGCCGGTCAGCCAGCAGGTGCGATCCCGTCGCACGCTGCTGTCCTGCTGCCACTGCGCGTCGCGGCCAATGGCGGCCACAGAAAACTCACCCTGCCGGTCACGCCGGGCGGCCTCGCGGCGCAAGGCGCTGGCCAGCGCCCTGGGCAGATAATCGGGCACCACCGCGTAACCGTTGCGCACCAGGCCGGCAATGATCTGCTCTGAGGGGTTCAGATCGGCCACCATTCCCGGTGGCACGATGGTTGGCGGCACGATGGCTGCTGGCGCGACCGCCGGCGATGGCGAGGTGATCGGCACAGGCACGTCCGGCGTCACCGGCGGCGGCAGGTCTTTCACGGGCGTTGGCTCAATGCAGCGCGCCCCGGGGCGGCAGGTCGTTCGCGTCCTGATCTTCCGGCCACATCAGGCAACCGGTCTGCTGGCAGTCATCCAGCAATTGCAGACAGGCATCGACACAGGCCTGAACGAAATAGACAAACTGCTCGTAACTCACCCCGTTGCGGGTCAGCAGCATGTCGCAAGCCACCAGACGCGGCAGGCTGTCATCATTGACGTCCAGGAATACCTTCAATACCGGGAAGCTCATGTTCAGGCGGGTCAGATCGGCCTGGACCAGAAACAGGCTGGAGGGGCGCACTTCCAGTTCCGTGCTCAGCAGGATGCCTTCCTGCTCGACAAACAGCCGCGCATCCACGACCCCGTCCCGCTCCTGCAGGCTGGTGAGGTGCAGGCCGTGGCACTGATCGCAGATATAGAACTCGATGCCCGCCTGGTGCAGCCAGCGCTCCAGCTGCTCGGCATCGGGCGTGATCAGGGGATGCATGACGACCTCCTCTTGTCCGGGCTGCGCATGATCGGAGATTCGGGGCCAGAAAGGAAGCACTGACCAAAAGTGCCTGTTGCCCGCACCGGACGATCATTGGCAGGATCATCATACGCCCCCTACCCTGTTGGCAGCTCAACAGCCGCATCTCAACACTCGCATCTAAAACAAGGAGCGTCCGCCCATGCCCCCCACCGCGCAAGGCGATACCGCGTCAGCCCCGCTGATCGCCTTCCCGTCCAGTGAGCCTCTGCACCGCCACACTGACGGTTTCATCCGGCGTATGGCGACAGACCGGGCCCGACCGGAGCCCGATACGCTGGAAACCATCATGGAGACCTTCATCGACGAGTCGCTCGGCGTGTTCTTTCTGGCACCCGCGAAACTGGTCGGCCTGAGCCCGGGCATGCAACGAGTGATCCGGGTGGCGGCCGACACCATCGGCAAGGCGGGTGCCATGGTGATCAAGCGCGCCTCGCGCAAGCTGGATCTGGCGCAGCACCGGGAGACCGCTGCCTATATGGAAGAGATGCGCATCATGGTGCCGGACAGCGATGGCAACGAGGTCTGGTACGTCGCCTTTCCGGTTGAGGAATCACTGGCACAACAGCTGGTGCGGTCGCGGGAGCTCGCAGAGCATGGCGACCATCAGCAAGCCGCCAAGGTGCTGGCCGAGGCGCTTCATGCGCTGACTGACGTGGCACTGCACTGGTATTTCGAGCGCCCGGTGGCGCTGCTGCGCTTCGGGCCTGTCATGCGCAAGATGGCCGACGTGGCACTGACCACCTCACGCAAGGCAACCCATGGCGTTATCCGCAAGGTCTTTGCGGACATGGACGCCGAGCAGGCGCTCACCAGCGCGCAGTATATGAGCAGCATGGTGTTACGCCCGTAAGGACGCTCTAGCCCGGCGTTGCCGCCAGCGCAGCCGCCATTTTCTCTGCCACCATGATGGTCGGCGCATTGGTGTTGCCGCCGGGCAGTTGCGGGAACACCGAGGCGTCAATCACGCGCAGTCCCTTGAGGCCGTGCACGCGGCACTGATTGTCCACCACCGCCAGTGCATCGGCGGCCTCACCCATGCGGCAGGTGCCCACCGGGTGATAGATGGTTTCACCATGGCGGCGAATGCTCTCGGCGATCTCCTCATCCGTCTGCACCGCCGGCCCTGGCATGTGCTCCTCGCCGCGAAACGGATTGAAGGCCGGTTGCCGGAACAGGGTGCGGCAGATCTTCACCGCTTCCACCATCACCTTGATGTCATCCGGGTGGCTCAGATAGCGCGGCTGGATACGCGGCGGCGCCATAGGATCGGCAGACCAGAGGCCGATTTCGCCCCGGCTTTTCGGCCGCAACTGACAGGCGTGCAACATGTAGCCGTGCCCCGGCCCCTGCTCCCGCGCGTGATCCAGCATGAAGGCCGGAATGAAGTGCAGCTGGATATCCGGCTCGGCACCCGCCAGCGGCGTGCGCAGAAAAGCGCCAGCCTCCAGGCCGTTGGTGGTGCCCAGGCCGGTGTGCGTGCGCAGATACTGCAACAGCGTGGCCATCTTCGGAATGAAACGGGTCTGCTCGAACAGGGTCACCGGTTGCGTGCAATGATGCTGCACCGTCACATCCAGATGATCCTGCAGATTCTTGCCGACGCCGGGCAGTGCGTGCTGCACGGCAATGCCATGCTCCGCCAGCTCCGCCGGGTCGCCAATACCGGACAGCATCAGCACCTGGGGCGACTGCACCGCGCCGGCGCATAACAGCACTTCCGAGGCAGTAAACTGACGCAGGCGGCGCCCCGTTTTCGCTTCGACACCGGTCACCTGATCGCCATCCAGCAGCAACCGGGTCACATGGGCACCGGTCAGAATGGTCAAGTTGGCGCGCTTGCGCACCGGCACGGGCAGGAAACAGCGCCCGGTACTCTGCCGCACGCCATCGCGGATGGTGACCTGATACCAGCCCACCCCTTCCTGTTGCGCGCCGTTGAAGTCCTCGGTTTCCGGAAAACCGGCCTGGCGCCCCGCTTCGAGAAAAACATCGAACAGGGCCATGCCGGAGGTGGGCGGCGATACACCCAACTCACCCTCACGGCCATGCCAGGCGCCCTCGCGCCCGGTTTCCGGGCCCGCGTAACCCTCGGATTTCCTGAACCAGGGCAATACCGTGTCGTAGTCCCAGCCCTCGCACCCGGGCAACGCGGCCCAGCGATCGTAATCGTTGCGGTGACCGCGGATGTAGATCATGCCGTTCATGGCGCTGGAGCCGCCCAGCACCTTGCCGCGTGGCCAGTAAAGGCGACGCTCCTGCATGTCCGGCTCGGGTGCCGTATCGAAATACCAGTTGGTCCAGCGCTGCTTGAGCAGCTCACCGACACCGGCGGGCATATGAATGAAGGGGTTCCAGTCATTGGGACCGGCTTCCAGAAGCAACACCTTGCATTGCGGATTGGCAGACAGGCGGTTGGCCAGCACAGCACCGGCGGAACCACCGCCGACGATCAGGTAATCGTACATCCGGCGTCCTCTTTATAAGGTCTTGTCGTATTGGTGTAGCGCGCCAGATCAATCTAGCGGCTCGTGGTGCGACTGCCCAGCCCCCTGTGACATATGCACCACAAACGTTTACTGCCCTGACTCGTCATCAACCGGGGTCGTTGCGGTACGCGCATTGCCGTATCGTTAGGGGCCATGCAGACCAGCCGTGAACCTTAGCCATGCTCGACAAACCCATCACCACGCCGACATGGCCCATGACCCCGAACCAGTGGCTGCGCGCCCCGGCGCTGCTGGCTGGCGTGGCGGATGCCGCCGCGCTTCTGGCGCCGCAATTACCCGCCCTCACCTTGCGGACTGATCATGATGCCCGGCTCGGACGGCTGTTCGAGAATCTGGTCGCAGATGCCGTGGTGGCCAGCCCGGCGCTGACACTGGTTACGCGCAATCTGGTGATCCATGACGGCGAACGCACGCTGGGCGAACTGGACATGCTGGTGCATGACACGCAGCGCGATGTACTGATGCACTGGGAGGTCACGCTGAAGTTCTACTTCGGCATGGGCCCAGACCACTGGCCCGGCCCCGACCCACGCGACACCCTGGCAAAAAAACATGCTCGCACTCTGAACCATCAGTTACCGCTGTTGCAGCACCCGGCCACCCAGGCATTGCTTGCAGAACACGGCTGGCAGGTTACCGAGCAGCGCCTGCTCAGCCGTGGCATGCTCTGCTACGCTGCGCGCGCCGACCTTTCCTGGAAACAGATATCGCCCAAACAGGCTGCACCCGGGCACCTGCGTGGCAAGTGGTGGGATCTGCATAGCCTGCCGCTGACAGGTGAGTTCCTCCCGTTGCCGAAACAGGCCTGGCTGAATGCCTCTCTACATGCCCCTGACCTGTCAGACAATAGCGACAACTGGCTTGCTCGACCGGCCATCATTGACTATGTTCATCAACAGAACCGGGCGGTCATGGCGCTTTGGCGTCCAGAACCGGGAACGGCCCCGACACCGGGCTTCATTATTCTGCAGGGCCAGACTGTGTAGCGTCAGCCATCCGGCTCTGCGCACGTCTGCATTGCTGCCTGCATGCAGCTATGCGCAACGGGGACTCCAACACATGTCAGATCAC
Source organism: Alcanivorax sp. (assembly GCA_022565695.1). Classification (GTDB taxonomy): domain Bacteria; phylum Pseudomonadota; class Gammaproteobacteria; order Pseudomonadales; family Alcanivoracaceae; genus Isoalcanivorax. The sequence continues at coordinate 29,382 of JAIUME010000009.1, forward strand.
ACGCCGCCGCCGGCGCAACTGGTCGCTGAAGACGGCCAGGTGCCCTTCGGCTTTTTTCCCGCCTCCGTGCCGGACATCAATGGTCGTGACTACGATTACCGCACCCCTATGGGGAATCCGGCATCGCGCCTGGCAAAACATTTTCACTACAAACAGTTTCAGTATTTTGGCGTCATCAGCGACACCCTGTTAGCCGGTTGCGCGTTTGCCCACACCGGCTGGATCGGCATTGCGTTCTTTTATGTCTTTGAACCGGCCACCGGCAAGCTGCGGGAGCACACCTGGCGCTCACCCCTGGGGCAGGCGCTGACGATGTCCTCCTCGCCGGTCAGTGGCCAGAGCGTTTTCCAGCAAGGCAAGAACCGGCTGCAGATGGGCTATGCCCGCGAGGGCGATACGCTGGTCAAGACCCTGTCCGTATCGCTGCCGGATCTGCAGCTGGATGTGCGCATGGTGGAAGCAGCGAGCTATCAGCCCATGTCCCTGTGCACGCGCACCGGCATCAATGGCTGGGTGTATGCCAACAAGGTCGCCGGCGTTCCCGTCACGGGCACACTCCGGCATGGCAAGGAGAAGGTTTCTGAAGGCACATGCCTTGAACAAATCGCCGCCTGCGGCCACCATGATTTTTCTGCCGGTTACATGCGCCGCCAGACATTCTGGAACTGGGCCTGCCTGAGCGGCTACAGCGACGGCCAGCACATCGGCCTGAATCTGTCCTGCGGCGTCAATGAAACCAGTTTCACAGAAAACTGTCTGTGGCTGGACGGGCAACTGATCAAGGTGGATACCACCGCTTTCGAGTACGACCGGGACAACCTGCTTGCCCCCTGGCGTATCCGCACTGGCGATGGCCAAGTCACATTGCAGTTCGAGCCACTGGGCAATCACCGTGAACGCATGAACCTGGGCGTGTTTGCCAGCAACTTCAATCAGCTTTTCGGTCGCTTTGAGGGCACCGTGACGCTTCAGGACGGACGCACCATCGCGATTCGTAACCTGTATGGTTTTGTCGAGGAGCAGTACGCAAAATGGTAGAAAAAAAGGATTTCCAGGTAGAGAACATGCGCGACAAGTTTCGCCTCGGCGTGATCTGGGTGGTGCAGTACTGGCGCGAGCTGTTCAACTTCCGCTTCGACAAATACATGATTATCCAGGTGATCCCGGGCGTTTACGGGCTGGCACTGGTGGCGATTGGCGTGGGCCTGATCTATCTGTCCGTGGAGGCGTTCTTCCAGTCCACCTGGCGTGGCGTCTTCTATTTCTTCTTCGCGGCGCCCCTGACGTTTCTGGTGCTGGCCTCGGTACTGCGGGCGCTACTGGAATTCTACATGGTGGTATTCCGGATCTCGGAGCATGTGGACGATCTGGTGGGCATTCGTGACACCGTGGACCGGCTTTCCGGCATCAGCGATTCCGTTAACGAGGTTGCCGCGCTGACCCGCCGCATTCCGTTCTGGAAAGCCATGACCGGCACGCGGCAGGGCCGGGTCAAGGTGCCCGAGTCCGCGCGCCGCAAACCGACGCCGGGCAAACCCGGCAACGATGGCGACACCTGATTAACCGTCAATCACCTGAGCGAGGGCCGCAGTGACCAGACGCCGCTGCAGGCGCTCGCGCAATGTGCGGGTTTTCGCCAGCTGCATGCGCTCCAGATAAGGCATGTAGCGGCTGTCATCCGTATCACCGCGAATCACCTCCCGGCCCAGCTCCAGGTAGGATTTCTGCCCTGCCTTTTCCTTCAGCCAACCCAGTGCGCTGAGCAACACCTGCTCGGTCTCGTCGAAGTCCGACCCCAGGGGGAAGCGCGGGAACGCCTTGTCCTGGTCCAGCCGGGCGGCTTTCTCGGCGAGCTTGTCCGGGGTGTTGTACCGGAATGGCTCCGGCACGCGGTAGTCCGCGCTGATCTTGCCCGCACTGACCGCCTGCTCCAGTAGCTGATCCTGAAAGCGGCTGTCGCTGATATTGAGCATGGCCGCCACCACCTCGGCATCATTTCTGCCACGCAGGTCCGCAATGCCGTACTCGGTGACAAAGATATCCCGCAGGTGCCGGGGAATGGTGTTGTGGCCGTAGGCAAACACGATATTGGACGCCGCCTCGCCGCCGCGCTCGCGCCAGGCCCGCAGCATCAGAATACTGCGCGCGCCTTCGAGCTCATGGGCCTGGCAGACAAAATTGTACTGGCCGCCGACGCCGGACAGTACGCGACCATCCTCCAGCTGATCCGACACAGCGGCGCCCAGCAGTGTGGCCTGGAATGCGGTATTGACGAAGCGCGCCTGGCTGCGCTGCTGCCGTTTCAGCGGCTCATCACCATACAGCTGGTTGATAAAGCTGATCCGCGTCATGTTGATCGAGGCCGCCAGCGCCGGCGGCAGCGTGCGCAGGCGCTCATAGAAGGCCGCCGGGCCGAGGAAGAAGCCGCCATGCATGATGACGCCACCGCGCAAGGGCCCGCGCAGTTGCGGCGCCAGCGCGGCGCGGGTGTCGTCGTCCAGCAGATCGTTGGCCAGCGCCACCTTGCCCTGCACCAGCTGATCATGCTCCAGACGCAGGTCATCCGGCAGGAAGCCGAAGCGCTGCAACCAGTGCAGATCGGCCTTGTCCGGATGACGGTGAATGACACCGGCGTCGCAGAGCACATCCAGGCTGGCCAGGCTCGCCTCGGGGCGCAGCGCCTTGCTGTTGAGCAGCGCCTGCAAGGTTTCATCGGCAAACACCGGGCGCCGGATGACACCGCCGTCCACCAGGGACATCAGCCCGTGGGTGAACATTTCGCTGCACCCGTAGAGGCCATCCTCAAAGCGATTCAGGCCGCCTTCCCGGTCGATCAATGCGGCAAAGCGGTCGCAGCCAAAAGCCCGCGTTGCCGACTGATAGAAACTGTTGTCCCGTTCGCGCAGCAAGGTGTGGTGCACCAGCGCATCGCCGAGGGCACCGATGCCGATCTGCAGCAGGCCGCCGTCGCGAATCAGCGTACTGGTGTGCAGCCCGACCAAATGATCCTGCCGGCTGACCGGCATGTTCGGTGTGCTGAACAGGCGCGTCTGCGCCGCCTCGTCATCAATGATCATGTCGAACAGCGTCTCGTCCACCACCGCATCGCCGCCCATGAACGGCAATTCATGGTGCACCTGCGCCAGGGCCAGAATAACTTCCCCCGCCGCACGGCGCGCTTCCAGCAACGGCATCAGATCCAGCGACACCTCGGGATTGCAGGCCAGACTGAGCTGGCCCGGCGCGTCATCACTGACCGCCACCATCTGCGCCGCGACGTTAACGCCAGCAGCGTTGAGATCCCGGGCTACGTGGGTGTAATTGCTGCTGATGTAATGACGCTGAGCGTTGTCGTTGCCAAGCTGGCTGCCCGGCTGAAAGAAGAATTCCTGCACGGTGACATTCGGCGGTAATTTGCCACGGCGCTGATCCTGCAGATAGTCCAGCTCTTCGTAGTCACCGAATACGCGATCTGCAAACGGCTTCAGAAAGCGCTTCTCCAGATCGCTCCCCGCCGCCGGGCGCCCCAGCGACAGGGCGGTGAAGATGCTCAGGCGCACGGCCTTGTCGCGTACGGCGCGCTGATAGAGCGCGTTAACAAACCGGTTCGGCTTGCCCAGCCCCAACGGCAACCCCAGACGGATATCGCCGCCGGTACGTCGCACCACCTCGTCAACAGCCTGCTCCACGGATGTCATTCGCTGTCCTGCCCGCATCAATCTCTCCCTGCTGTACCCATTTTCTGATTCAGACCATGCAACAGGACCGCACGCCGCGCAATATGACTCATGCAAAACATGCAAAATCTGTGTTCTTATGGCACTCACCACCATGATGTGCTCACACAGGATTCACAGAAAAACATGACAAACACCCGCCCTCCCATCAGCCGCCGCCCTTCCATCCCGCGCCTTGCTGCGCGATTGACCGGCTTTGTGCGCGGCAAACTCTGGGCGCAGGTGCTGGTGGCCATGGTGCTGGGCACCGGCACCGGGCTGCTGCTCGGCCCGACCGGCAACCTGGTCAGCCCGGAAGCAGCACTGCTGATCGGCAACTGGCTGGCGCTGCCGGGTTATGTGTTTCTGTCACTGGTGCAGATGATCGTCATTCCCCTGGTGATCGCCTCCATCATTCTCGGCATGACCAGCTCGGATGACATGCAATCCCTGCGCAGCCTCGGGCTGCGCACCGGCCTGTTTTTTCTGTTCAGCACCCTCGCCGCCGTGATGATCGGGCTGGTCACCGTGCTGTTGATACGCCCCGGCCAATATCTCAGCGGCGGCAGCCTGCCAGATGCCGGGCCCGTGGCAGAAAGCAGCCGGCCCTCGCTGATGGATCTGCCCCACCAGCTGGCCGGGATCATTCCCACCAACCCGCTGCAGGCCAGTGTCGAGCAGAACATGCTGCAAGTGGTGGTGTTCGCCATTCTGGCCGGCGTGGCGCTGGCGACACTGTCCCGGGACCAGCGCCGGCCACTGCTGGACCTGCTTGGTGCGGTGCAGGAGCTCAGCATGGTGGTGGTGCGCTGGGCCATGTATCTGGTGCCGTTTGCCGTATTCGGCCTGATGGCCCAGCTGACCACGCGCATGGGCATCGACGCCCTGCTCGGCCTGGGGGTGTATGTCCTGACGGTGATTCTGGCGCTGCTGGTGATGATGGTGGTGTATCTGGTGTTGTATCGCCTGCTCAGAGGCGCATCGCCACTCGCCTTTTTACGCCAGGCGCGGGATGTCATGTTGCTGGCGTTCTCCACCTCCAGTTCGGCGGCGGTTATGCCGCTGACCATCCAGACGGCAGAAACCCGGCTCGGCGTGCGCTCGGAAGTGGCGCGCTTCGTCATCCCCCTGGGTACCACCATCAATATGGCCGGCACGGCGCTGTATCAGGTCATTGCCACGGTATTCCTGGCGCAGGTCTTCCAGGTGGATATCGGTCTCTCGGGCCTGATGCTGGTGGTGGTGCTGGCCGTGGGCGCCTCAATAGGCTCGCCGGGCACACCGGGCATCGGCATCATCATCCTGGCCATGCTGTTGGGCAGCGTGGGCATTCCGGCGGCGGGTATCGCGCTGATCATCGGTGTCGACCGGATTCTGGATATGTGCCGCACCACCCTCAATGTCACCGGCGATCTGGTAGCCAGTTGCATCATTGATGGCAGACAAACTTTTGCTAGCGAACAGCCACCCACAAAAAAAGCCCCGTAAGGGGCTTTTTCGGGGAATGAACGTCCGGCGCGAACACCGGAGCGGTCATCCTTTTCAGGCGGCCTTGCTTCAGGCAGTGATTTCCTGAATTTTCTTCATCAGCTCGACTTGCGCACCGGTAGGCTGTGCAGTCTGCAGCGCCATCAGTTTGCTCATGTCGCCTTCAACGCGGATCTGGCCGCTCATGAAGCCCTGCATGCCAGCAGACTGGTCGCCTTCGATGAAGATGCGCTTGGCCAGGTCAGCAGGCAGGATCATGGTGGTCGGTGCGTCGGCGTGGTGGCCTTGCTCCAGCATGCCGCCAACCAGCGCCATTTGCTTCTCGCCACCGTCGGTGCCGATGGTGATGTTGATCACCAGATCAGCCAGTGCGGCCGGGGCTTCGATGTCACCGGCTGCAGCGCGCAGCTCTTCTACTTTGGCAAACCACTCGTCAGACAGAAATTCGCAGCTCATCACTTTCTCCTTGGTGTTTGAGGGCGCTTCGACACCCGGTGTGTGTCCAGGTTTCCGAGCGCCCATTCAAACGCTCGTTCGAAACATTCCCGTACCATATAGAACCCCGGGGGCGGAGGCAATAGCCCCCGCGCCAGCCTCTGGACAGGGATGATCAATAGAGATAGTTGAACATCCGCCGGCGATACTCGCTGGCCAGGGGATCGCCCTTGGGCAGGCATTCGAAGATCTTGAGCAGACCGGCGCGGGCGATGCCGTCCCGGTAACCGGGGTGGTCACGTAACAGACGCAACAAGGCCTCGAGACCGTCACGGAACTGCCCTGCGGCGGCGGCCTGCAAGCCGTAGGTGTACAGATCTTCAGGGGTCGCATCCGCGGCCATCCTGGCAGCCAGTTCGGTCAGGCTGGCAGGCGCCGCATCTGCAAACTCCTCCAGCAGGGCAAAACGCGCCCGGAAGGGCCGCAATGCTTCCACGTCTTCCGCCACCTCGGCGAGTGCCGACTCGGCATCGCTGCGGCGGCCTTCGGCCAGCAGGTATTCCACCAGCACGGCCCGCAAGGCATGCAGATCCGGCTCCTGGGCCAGGGCCTGGCGCAGGGCCTGTTCGGCTTCGGCACCGTGCCCGGCGGCAATGGCCTCACGGATGCGTTCGGCAAACGCCTCCTGTTGGGTATCTTCGTCCTGGCCTTCAGCAAGCACCGGTGCAAGCCACTGGCGCAGTGCGGCTTCGGTCTGCAAACCACTGAGCTCCGACACCAGCCGCCCCTGAAACACCAGCTTCAGCGTCGGCAGGCTGCGGACGCCGAACTGCGCGGCGATGGCCTGCTGCTCATCCGCATTCACTTTCGCCAGAATCACGCCGCCAGCCTGTTCTGCCACGATTTTTTCCAGCACCGGTGCCATCTGCTGGCACGGCTGACACCAGGGCGCCCAGAAGTCGATGATGACCGGTTGCTGCTGGGAGCGCTCAAGCAGCGCGGCCAGATTCTGTTCGGTGACGTCAATGGTGTAGGTATTGCTTTGCTGTCCTGCTTGCACGGCACAGTCTCCTCTTGCGGTGCGCTGATTGTACGCCATGCAGCGGCCTCTTCGCACCGCGACTGACAGGTCGCAGACAACCCCGGGCTTTTACGCCTTTTTCATACAATCCCTGAGTGCCTGCGCTAGTATGGGAGGGTTCACGTGTCCTGGAGACCGTTATGAATCTGCTCATATCCGTACTACTTCTTCTTGTTCTGCTGGCTGTGTTGCTCTACCGCGAGGTATCCCTGCGCGGCGGCTCCATCGCCATGGCGGTTGCCTGGATCCTGCTCGGCTTTTTCTCACCCGCGCTGATCCACCCGCTGCTGGTTATCCCCTTCGTGCTGGTACTGGTGGTATTGAATGTGGCACCGCTGCGCATGGCGATCATCAGCAAGCCGGTCTATGGCCTGCTCGCAAAGACCATGCCGAGCATGAGTGATACCGAGCGCGAAGCGCTTGAGGCAGGCAGCACCTGGTGGGAAAAGGATCTGTTCTGCGGCAAGCCCGACTGGCAGACCTTCAGCAACATCAGCATGCCGACGCTGACGGCCGATGAGCAATCGTTCCTTGATAACGAGGTGCAGGAACTCTGCGCCATGCTGGATGAGTGGGAAATTCACCACCACCTCAAGGATCTGCCCGAGGATGTCTGGCAGTACCTGCGCGACAAGCGCTTTTTCGGTCTGATCATTCCGAAAGAATATGGCGGCCTTGAATTCAGCCCTTACGCGCAAAGCCGGGTAATGAGCAAAATCGCCACCCGCTCCATCACCACCGCCGTGACCGCCATGGTGCCCAACTCACTGGGCCCGGGCGAGTTGCTGATGAAGTACGGCACGGACGAACAGAAAACGCGCTGGCTGCCGGGCCTGGCGGACGGCACCGAGCTGCCCTGCTTCGGCCTCACCGGCCCGGAAGCGGGCTCGGATGCGGGCTCCATTCCCGACTCGGGGATCGTCTGCGAGGGCGAGCACGACGGCAAGACCGTGCTCGGGCTGCGCCTGAACTTTTCCAAACGCTGGATCACCCTGGCACCGGTGGCCACGGTCGTCGGGCTGGCCTTCAAGCTGTATGACCCCGACGGCTTGATGGGCGACAAGACAAAAACCGATTACGGCATTACCTGTGCCCTGATTCCAGCCGATCACCCGGGCATCCAGATCGGTCGGCGCCACTATCCCGGCTCACCCTTCATGAACGGCCCCATCATGGGCGAGGATGTGTTCATCCCGCTGGACTGGATCATCGGTGGCCAGGACATGGCCGGCAAAGGCTGGCGCATGCTGATCGAATGCCTGGGCGCAGGCCGCGGTATTTCCCTGCCGGCGCTGGCAACCGCCAGTGGCGAGATGGGCTACCGCATGATCGGTGCTTTCTCGCGCATTCGCCGCCAGTTCAATATCGAAATCGGCAAGTTCGAGGGCGTGCAGGAAGCCACGGCAGAAATCGCCGGGCTGGCCTACACGCTGGAATCCCAGCGCCATCTGGTCACCAAGGGGCTGGAAGACGGCATCCCGGCGGTGATGACGGCCATGGCCAAGTACCACGCCACGGAAATGATGCGCACCCTGATCAATCACGGCATGGATGTCGGCGGCGGGCGTGCCATCCAGCTGGGGCCACGTAACTTTATGGCCCTGCCCTATCAGTCGATCCCCATCGCCATCACGGTGGAGGGGGCGAATATCCTGACCCGTTCGCTGATGATCTTCGGCCAGGGCGCCATGCGCTGCCACCCGTATCTGTTTGACGAGTTGCAGACGCTGACGGCGGAAGACAAGGACGAAGGGCTGCAGCAATTCGACCCGTTGTTCTTCAAACATGCGGGCTACACGCTCAGCCGTGGGGTACGCATGGGGCTGCTGGGCATCACCGGCGCACGCTTCTCTGCAGTGCCAGACAGCGCCAGCGATTTCAGCCGCCCCTGGTTCCGTTTGCTGAACCGCTTCAGTGCCACCCTGGCCGTCACCTCCGACGTGGCCCTGGCCGTGTTGGGTGGCGATCTCAAGCGGCGTGAGCTGTTGTCTGCGCGGTTGGGCGATTGCCACAGCCAGTTGCTGCTGGCATCGAGCATTCTGATGTATCACGCGGCGCAGCCCAGTGATCGCGCTCAGGATGCCCACGCACAGTATGCGCTGACGCGGGCGTTCCACGCGGCGGAAGAAGCGCTGTTCGATTTCTATCGCAACTTCCCGGCACGGTTCATATCCCGGCTGATCCAGGCCGTGGCCTTCCCCACTGGCCGCGTCGTGGCACCGCCCTCGGATGACCTGATCCGCGAGCTGGGCGACATGATCATGGAGCCCACCAGCGTGCGGGAAATCTTCGGCAGCTACACCTACATTTCCGAAGATCCCAAGGACAGCACGGGCCGCGTGGAAATGACCTATCGCAAGCTGCTGGAAGTGGATGACGCCTGGCAGGCGTTTCTCAAGGCGGACAGCAAAGGCAAGCTGGCCGGCGACAACCTGGATGACAAGCTGGCGTCAGCGGCGTCTCAAGGTGTCATCCGCGAACAGGATATCACCGGCCTCCGCGAATACGATGCCATGCGTTATGACTGCCTGCTGACCGATGCGTTCGAGCCTGAGTATTTCCGTACCGAGGCGAAGAAGAAGGACGAGGCCGCCTGAGACGGGCAGCCTGACAGCAAAAAGCCCGGCTACTGATGAAGTAGCCGGGCTTTTTATTTCTGCCGTCTCGGAAACAAACGGTCAGAAACGATATTTCACACCGAGACCGACCACGGTCTGCTTGGTGAAATCATTGCGCACGCTGCGCAGCACTTCCACGTTCAGGCTCATCAGGTCGTCCAGTGCCCAATCCACGCCGGCACCATAGGACACACCATCATCCCGCTGACGTTCACCACCCACTTCACTGCGCGCGTAGGTATAACCACCCATGGCATAGGGGGTGTACTCATTGCCCAGCGGCAATGTCACCACACCATAAGCACCGTAGTTATAGCGGTTCTCGGCTTTGACACCACCATCGCTGCCACTGCCTATACCGGTGCTGATACGGGCTTCAGCACTGAACAATTCATCGAACCGCATACCGCCACGCACCACGATGGAGTCCAGTGATGTGGACACATCGCCACGTTTGAAATCCGTATAGGCATACTGGATACCGGCATAGGGGGTCATATCTGCCAGTGCCAGGCTGCACGCACCGGCGGCCATCAGGCCGCAAAGGATTCTTCTCATTGTCGTTCTCCCTGTGTTTTCGGCATGCCACCTTGGTCTATGGCATTTTTTTGTCATACTCATGACTGATCATACCCAAGGGAGGCGTTACTGCAAATGAAGTGGTGGGCGCTCACCCCGATGTGCGCCCCCGGGGATGATGCTCGGAAAAAATCCTCACGCAACGCTCATTGCGCAAGTACGATGGCGCCATGCCATACCAGTGCTGCCATTCACGGGACATGTGTGCGGCATCGCTGAACCCTGCCGTGTGGGCGATATCAGTCAGCGTCTGATCCGTCTCGAATTCGGCCCAGGCCGTCACCGCCTTGAACCACAGACGATAGCTGCGCATGGAAATCCCGACAGCGCGGGTGAACATGTGTGACATGCCGGTGTAGGACATACCCAGCTGATCGGCCATCTCCGCCAGCGACAACTCGTTCTGCTGCTGCATCATCGCCAGCAGGCGCGCCACCCGCGGATCAACCCGGGGGCGTCGGGGCAGCTGTTCGAGTGTGATGGCGACCAGTTCATCGAATAACGGCCGGGCCTCATGCACATCAAGACGACCGTGATAGGCCTCTTCCAGTCGGCTATCCAGATGACTGAAATCCGAGCGCTGCAACGGATACAGCCCCGGCGCAGGCAATGCCCGGAAGGCGCTGAAGGCGGGGTGATTGGGTTGCACGTTGACACTGATCAGTGGCATATCCACCGCATACAGCGCGCGCTCGACCATGGGCGCCACGGCCATGGCCTGGTGTGGCTGCGTCGCGCCGGGCGGCCCCAGCGCCATGGGGCTGCCATCGGCGGTCAGCACGATGGCGGCGGGATGGCGCAGGGTGCTGTCCGTGACCACATGCGGGCTGGTGAAGAGAAAGCCGTCTGGGCCCAGATAATAGATATTATCCCGGTTCTTCTCCGCCAGTGCGCCATAGGCCGGGCGGCGATGGGTTCGCGCTGTCATGGCTACTCGGTTATTGTCATCGGGCCCCGATCATAACCACTCCGACCCTGACGATGCACCCCTCAGGGTTTACCGAATACGGCAAACCCCGCCCAGGCTGACGGGTGCGCGTGGTCCGGCTCCTCCCGCAACATCAGGCGCTGCGCCTCGGCCAGCGCAGTGAAAGTATCCGGCGCATCCCGCAGACGCGGATAGAGTTTTTCCATCAGCGCCTGTGTGGCGCTGTCACTGACCTGCCAATAGGAGGCAATCACCGTCGGCACCCGGGCATGGGCGAAGGCCCGCGCCAGGGTGGCGTATTCCAGACCGCTGGCACCGATCCCGGAATCGCAGGCCGACAGCACCACCAGATCGGTATCCGACAGCTCCAGCAGGGAGATATCGATGGTGCTCAACCGCTGCCCGTTGCCCATCACCAGATAGCTCTCGGCCGGCGCCGCCGCGTTCAGCAGGCCGTGGGTGGCAAAATGCAGTATGCGTGCGCCACGGGCCGCGCTGTCCAGCACCGCAGGCACCGCCTCATTGCCTTGCAGCACACGGCTGTTGAACACCGTCGAAATGGTCGCCACTTCCGCCCGTGCCCCCGGCAGGGTGCCGTCCGGATCCGCGATAAACAGCGCCGCCTCACTGAGGCTGCTCTGGTGGGCCAGTACCAGATTGAGGTGATACAGGGAGGGCAGCACGCCGATGCTGAAGCGCTCAACAGCATACTCCCGTCGCCCTGCCTGCCGCTCTGCAGGAACGTCCCGCAACAGCGCCGCGAAAGGCACATAGGTCAATGCCCCCACCGGCGTGACAAACACCTGGGTTGCATCCACCAGCTCCAGCTCCACCGGCCGCAGCAAATGCTCATACAGCCAGGCCAGATCCTCATCCAGCTGGGCATCGGCCAGCGCCGCCGTCGACACCGGCTGGTGGCGGGTCCGGGCCAGGCCCCGGATCGGGCTCACGGTGCCCGGCTGCCGATGGACCCCGTCCCGCAGCAAACCCGCACTGCGCAGGGCCCGGCGTTCCAGTTCATCGGCACTGACTTGCACCTCGCGCAGCACCGCGCCATCGCGGGTCACCACATGCACCAGCAGCCGCTGCGGTGTGGGCAGGTACTGCACCAGCACCTGCCCCGGCGCCAGATCGCTGGCCAATACGCTGGCCTCGCGCGGGTCCAGCCGCAGCATCTGGAACAGGCCACGGTGGTCCCGTTCCAGCTCGGCCAGCAATGTTTCGCGCTGGCGCTCACGCTCGCGCAGCTCCCGGCGCAGTGCTTCGCGGTCCACCACCGGCCGGCCTTCCCGGCTGGCCTGGGCGGGCAACAGCGGTGAGACCAGGGAGGCATCCAGCCGGTCGATATCCCGGCCCAGATCGCGAATGGCACTGACCTGTTGCGCGGCCGGATGGGATTCCTTCTCCAGGGCACCGAGGAAGGTGTCGGCAAGATCCTGTTGCTGCGCCTGCTGCTGGCTGACGAACGCCCGGGCGCCGCGCTGGTGGTCGCTGAGCAATCCCGCCGCGCTGCCCGCCGGGTACACCAGCAAGCCCAGGTCGGTGCCCGCCAGCACCAGGCCCTCGCCGATCACCCCGACGGCATGCACGGTGCGGGCGCCGTACTGGCCCAGCCCGTGGTCATCCGGCAGCAACTGGTTCAGGCGATCCGGGTAAAACCATTCCCCCTCCTGCCAGGCGGTCACGCCCCCTGCGCTGGGAAACAGCCAGGTGTCGCTATCACCGAAGCGCGCACCGCGCCCCCCCAGAAACAGCATGCTGGCACGCTCGCCCATGGCCAGGTATCCCGGGTCTTCCAGGCGCACATAACTGTCACGGTCGCTGCCCTCACTGCCGCGCCGCTCGCGCACAAAGGCACCACCGGTGCCGAGAATCGCCAGGCGCTCGCTGACCGGTGTGTAGGCGTTGACGAACCAGTGCGGCGGCTGCCCCAGATTGACGAAGCGATCCCCTTCCAGACGCAGCAGCCCGCCACGCAGCGGGACGCCCGCCTCGGACAGATGCCCTTCGTTGGAGGCCACCACATGAATCTCGCCATCCAGGGTCTCGTAGACCCGGAACAGCATCAGGGTACGGGAGGGGAAGCGCTCCGGGTCATCCAGATAATCAAAGCGCGTGACCGCGTCGTTGTGCCAACGGAACAGGGTGGCGCCGGAGATCACCCAGAGACTGCCATCGCTGGCCGCCAGCAGATCGCGCACCGGGCCGTTCCAGTGCCCCCGCTCATGCCCGCCCTCAGCGGAGAACAGGATACGCGGGCGTGTTGCGCCCGCCGGATAATGCAGGATGTCCCAGCCATCATGGGTGTACAGGCCCCCTGCCCCGTCGCTGCGCACCACCTGCGCCCGGTCACGGGAAAAGCGGCTCAGTTGCGGCGCCCCCGCGTCGTCGGTGAGCAGATAGATATCGGTACCCGTGGTGATCCAGGCCATGGACGCATCGGGGGTAGTGGCGATATCACGCACCGTACCCAGCGCATGATGCTGCACGCGATCCGTCTGCCAGCCATAGACACCATCCGCCGCCACCAGCCAGATGTCCCGGCCATTACCGGCGGCCTGCTCGGGACCGATCACCTGACCACCGCGCTGACCCGCCAGCGGCAGGGGCAGTGTTTCCAGATAATGATTGCGCAGCAGCGCCAGCCCGGTATCGGTGAGCAGCACCGGGTGCGTTTCGCCTGCCAGAGGCCACAACGTCAGGCCATGAATCCGGCGGCTGTGGGGAATGTCATCCCGGGGCAGCAAACGCCGGGCGCCGGCATCGTCGGATACCGCGTGCAAGCCCTCGGCATCCAGCCACAGCAGCCGTGCCCGCACCGGATCAGCCAGCATGGCGTCCACCGCACGTTGCGGCGCGCCGGGCACCGGCCGCCAGTCACCGGTCGCGGTGCGGGTCAGCAGCCCGGTATCCGTGTTGATGACCGGCTGGCCGGCATGCAGCACCAGCTGCTGAACGGGCCGGGTCGGCGCGGCCTCGGGGGTTTGCAGACGACCGTCTGCCCAGACCGCTACGCCGCCCGCCGTACCCACCCAGAGTTCGCCGGTGTCGGTGGCCTGCAACGCGGTGACGCGGGGCGATGGCAAACCATCACGGGCGCTGCGCCAGTGCTGCATGCTGCCATCCTCGCGCCACAGCATCAGCCCCGACGCCGTACCGAGCCACAGGCCTTCGGCGGTTTCGGTCAATGCCAGGATATCCCGCTCCGGCGCCGCATCCAGCCCGTCGCTGCCGCGCATCAGGCGATCACTGGCGGCATCGTAACCGTATCGCTGCCAGTGGCCCTGGCTGAGCATGAACAGGCCATGGCTGGTGCCCAGTAACACCTCGCCGTTATCCCGTACCAGCAGCGCCTGGTGGCGCGGCGCCTCGTGGCGATTGCCGTGAATGGCGCGGCGCGTGTGACGATGCCAGTAACCGTCATTGGCCAGCGCGGTGCGCTGCAAGCCGTGGCGATCTTCGATACGCGCCAGCGGCGCCTCACGCAGCGCGTCGCGGCGGGCCGCCGACAGATGCGGCGTGTTCGCCAGCCACAGGCGCATGCGCGACCAGGTGGCAAATTCGTCATCGTTGAGACCGCGCGGGCGCATGCCCTGATGGAGTGCTACCCAGGCTTCGATAGCAGCCAGTGCTGTCGCCCGGTCTGCGTACTGGTCTGAATGCTGGCTTGAATGCTGGCTTGAATGCTCACTTGAATGAGAGGCTTCCTCAAACAGAAGCTCCAACTGCTGCGCCGCCCGTTCGCCATACTCACTGCGCTGGGTCCGCGCCGACACCAGATACCCGGCCTGCGCCAGACGTGCTGCCTTCTGTGCCAGGCTGCCCGACGGCTGGGCCTGCGCATAGGCGCGCCAGCGCGCGGGCAACGGGTCGTCGTCATCCCGCACACGCAGCTGGCGCGGATCGCTGAACTGCTCTACCGCGCGCACGCTGGCCAACAGTTGCTGGAAGCTCTGCGTAACCTGCAAGGCCATGCGCTGGCCCGCATCGGAGACCACCCGCCGGATCTCGCCGCGCTCGTCATATTCCACCGTGATTTCGCCCAGGCCACGCACATGAATGCGTAACGGCTTGCCCGCGTCGTTGTAGGCAATGGCCAACTGTTGCTCGCCGGTCCTGGCCGCCACGATCTGGCGCGCGCTGTTGTACTCCAGCCGCAGGGTTTCCACACCGCCCAGGCGCACGGCCAGCAATTGCCCCAGCGCATCGTAATCCGCTTCGGCCAGCGCCGAACCGTGGGTGGCGCGGATCACCATGCCGTGCCGGGGATCAACCTGCTGGGTCTGGACCTCGCCGTTGGGCAGCAGGATTTCCACTTCCGGCGTCTCGCCATCAAAGCGTGTGTAGACGCGACGCGCATCACCCGTGAGCGCATTACGGCGAGCGACATTAAACCAGTCCACGTAACGCTGGGACGGCGACACGCCAGTGCGATGCCGATAGCCGACGAAGTCAGACAGGCTGTCCCCCACCGCAGCATGGGCGCGGGCCACGAAATCTTCGGGAATATCGTGCCCCAGCGCTCGCGCCTGCTCGATCCGGTAAAGGGCAAACACCGGCCGCCCCAGCCAATAGAGCAGCGCTTGCACATGGGATCGCCAGGCGTCGCCATTGTCTGGCTGGCGCGCCACCATCCTGCCGCCGTAGAGCACGGCGTCGTGACGGGTTTCACTCAGGCGCGCGAGGCTCCACATGGTATCGGTGCTGTCCCGTCGCCAGCTGGCCCAGTCACGCAGGTTCTCGGCGCGGGCGCTGTCGTCGCCCAGCCCTTCCAGCAGGATATCCCGGTAATGGTTGTAAGTGCCGCGCCACCAGCCCGCCTGCAAATAGATATCCAGCCCGGCCAGCCCTTCCTGCAACTGGTCCGGATCGGCACGCCCCCGGCGCACGGTTTCAGCCAGCCACCAGTTGTGATTGTCGTGCCATTGCTTGTGCGTGGACGGGCTCAGGTCAGCATGCGTCAGCACCGCTGTCTTGTGGCCGTCCAGCAAGGCGCGGGCGGCATCCAGATCACCGGCATTGATCAACGCCTCGAACTGCCCGGCCCAGGGCCAGACACTGTGCGGGAAAGCCTGCCGGGCCTGGACCAGCACCTGATCACCAAAGACTGCGGCTCCCTTCTGCCAGTAAAACGGCTGCGTCGGCGTATCAATCAGGTAGCCGCGCAGGGCATCGCGAGCCGCTGCGCCATCGCTGCTGTCGAGCCAGGCCTGCAGCAAGGTGTCGGTCAACTGACGGCGCTGGTGCAGGCGCAACATGGCTGAGGCGGTGCCACGGCGGTCGCCGCGCTGCATGGCCAGGGTGGCCTCGCGGCGTTGCAGGGCAACATCGTCGGGATAGCGCTGGCGCAGCTGGGCCAGCCAGCGCTGGGCCGGCTGCTGAGCCTGTTCCGCCAGCAGCAGATCCAGCCACAGGTCAGCCAGATCACGACGACCCAGCCGCGTCTCTTCGTCCACGTCTTCCAGCAAGGCGCGGACTGCCGCCGGCTGCGCCGCCGGGTCCAGGGCGCGGGCCAGGGTGACCCGCGCTGCCGGGCTACGGTCGGACAAGGCAAATGCCTCGCGTGCCAGTTCCCGACTGTGCGCCGTATCGTTACGTCGCGCAGCATCTTTACTGAGGGCGCCATAGGCCAGGCTCAGTTCCTTTGCCCCGCCCGGGCTGCCCGCCAGGGCCGCTTGTTGCGCATCGAGCAGCGCCTGAAGTTGCGCCAGTTGCGCCACGGCACAACCGTGGTCGCCCCCCGCCCGGCAGGCATCCGCGTGATAGCGGTGGGCGCGCAGCGCAATCAGTGCCGCGCTGTCGTCCGGATGCTGATACCAGCGGGCAATCAATGCCGTAACCCGCGCCACCCGTTCCCGATCATCCACAAATACCCGGGGCAGACTGTCCCGGTTGCTGAAGAACGGATACAGCAACACGGCCCGGGCCAGCGGGTCCGCCGCCGCCTGTTCATGCCCGGCTGCCAGCAACAGGCTGCCTGCGGCTTGCAGGGCACGCACATCGTCCGGCGCCTGTTGCAGCCAGTCGCGGGCGGCCTGCAGGGTGTCTTCACTGCCCCAGGCCGACCAGCTCAGGCGCTGGGCCAGCCCTCGGGCCATGGGGGTGCCGGCCAGGCTGTTGTCGGTGTTGTCAGTATTGTCGGCAACCAGCGCCACCAGACGCTCTCGCCATGCCGGGTTCTGAAGCAGGCGATCATCCAGGGACCAGAGCATTTGCCAACTGTCCGGCCAGCGTTGCATGGCTGTGGTGGTGTAGTGCCACAACGCCGCGTCATCGCCCTGCTCCAACGCGCTGCGCATCAGCGCATCCAGGGTGAAGGGGTTCAGTTGCGCCAGTGCGTCACTGTCGGGCGGCATCATGTCGAGCACCGCACGGGTATCACCGTCGCGGTAGGCCTGCTCAAGGCGGGCAAGCTGCCGGACCGGTTCCGGCACTCGCTTATCGTCCACCGCCGCATCCAGCGTGCCGCGCAGAAAATGCGTGCGCACCCAGGTGTAGGCCGCAAGCGGGTGCACACTGTCTTTCGCCAGATGGCTATGCAAATGGCCATGCAGATCGTCCAGCAGGGCGTCATGCTGCCCGGCCCACAGCAGCAGGCTCCACCAGCGCGCCCGAGGCGCGCCCATATCCAGCCCTGTTGCAGGCGTATAAGCCGGTGCAGGCATGGCCGCCACCAGCGCCTGAAGCGCCGCATCATGGCCCTGCAGGATGGCATGCCAGGCAGGCCAGTAACCGGCTTCGTCTTCCGCAAACGGGTCTGTGCCCAGATTCAACAGATGGGCCACGAGGGTGGCATCGCCGCGCACCGCCGCCCGGTGCAGTGCGTCCGCCGGCAGCAGGTCTGCTGTGGGCAGCAGACGGATCACGTCTTCCACCGCGGCCTGATCGATCAGCGCACCGGCATCCATCGGCACACCCTGCGCCAGCAGACGCGGCACCAACGGCCAGGCCTCCGCCGCCAGGGCGGCATGCAGCAGGGTGTTACCCTGGGCATCACGCACATCCGCCTGGCCGCTACGTGCCAGCCAGTCGAACAGCCGCTCATGCTCCCCGGCAGCCAGCAGCAGGTGATAGACGCTGCGGCCATACACATTGTCATCATCCGCACGGGCGCCATGATCCAGCAACACACGAGCCAGGGCTTCGTCGTCCTGATCCCAGGCACGGAACAGCAACGCGGGCCAGTCTGTTTGCGGCGCACCGGCGCGGCGAATCAGATCATGGGCAACATCATCGAACCCCGCCGCCAGCAAGGTGGCCAGCAGCGGGCGCTGCTCGGGTGATACAGGAAAAGGTGCGGACAAGACGGCGGCTATGCGCGTCACCAGTGCTTCATCGCCCTGATCAATGGCCCGGAATATCCAGTGGCGCCCGTCGCGATCTTCAGCATCCAGTTGCGGCGCGCGTTGCAGCAACTCGGCATAGACCGCCTGCCCGGCCTCGCTGTCCTCGTATTGCAGCATTTGCCAAGCCAGCATCACCGGCGGCTCGACGGGGCGATGACGATCTGCCTCCGGTGCCACATCCGTTGGCGCCGTCAACGCCAGCAGTTCCTCTGCGGCCACGACATTATTAAAACGCAGCGCGCGTTGCAGGGCCGTGTGGCCACGCAGCGGCGTGCTGATATCGGCGCCCGACGCCAACAACTGCTTGCGCAGATCAGCGGATTCAGGCTCCTCTCGGGTCAACGCGATCCAGTAAAGCTCCTTGAGCACATCCTCTGTTGCAGCGTGCTGATCAAGCCATGCCTGAACCCTGTCGATGCGCCCTTCACCCAACGCCAGCGCCGGCCACAGCGGGTCCTGCCGCAAGCGTGTGCGTGCCGCTTCGTTCAGTTCGGTTTCCAGTTCTTCAAGGGTGTAGCTGCTCAGCGGCCAGCCACTGGTGATATGCAGGACATCAATGTCCGTCAAGTTGTTGCTGTGGCGGGCCATCAGCAGGGGTTCGGACAGGGGGCTGTCGGTGTAGAGCAGGGTCATGCCGAGCAATTGATCGATGGCAATGGCGTTACCACCGCGGATGACTTGCGGGCTGATCAGCTCGATCCACTGATTCGACAGCCCCATGGGGTCCGGCCGAGCCTCTTCACCGAGCAGCCCGTTCGCCACCGGATCGAGGCCGGATTCGAACAGGGCCAGCACCATGCTGCCCGGTGCGGCTTCATTGATGGCTTCGGCAATCAGCCCCAGGCCGCTTTCCGAATGCCGCCAGCGCGACCAAAGCACAGGCGGCAACAGCGTCTCAAGCGCCGCTGTATCATCTGCAACCAGCGCCTCACGTATTGCGCCTTCATGATCCTCGATTTCCCCGGCCAGCGCGGGTGCATACGCCCCGGCCAGCACCATCAGGCACGCCGCAATCCTGTTCGCCCAGTTCATCTACCCTGCCCCGTCTGTTCCGATCATTCCCGTTATAACGGGCAGCAATGGCCCGTCTGTCTTTTTATGGGAGGGACACAAGCGTGCGAACAAACGGCCCGCACAATTGCAGAGAACGCCAAAACCCCTTACCTTTGCCTTCAATAGTATAACCACGCCCACCCTAATCGATGGAAGCCCCGTTCATGTCCAGCGAGATCGACTGGGCGCCACTGGCGCTGGGGGAATTACACCAATCCCGTACCCGCACATTGTGCGAGCGCATGCTCGGCATCGACTCCGATGAAATCGAGGGCGCCATTCTCTATGTCATCGAGGAGCTGGCACGGGACGACTGGGCCAAATGCCGCAAGTTCCAGGGCAAATCCAAACCGGAAACCTGGCTCTATTCCCTCACCGTCAACATCATTCGTGAATACCGCCAGAAACATATCAGCGGCAAGAAGCGCCCGCCGGTGTGGATTCAGGAACAGACCGCCCCCATCTGGGAACGCGTCTGGCGCCTGCTGATGGTCAATATGCATCGCCCCACTGAAATCATTCACGAACTCACCACCGGCGATGCACACACTGAAAGCGAAGTGCGTGAGGTCATCCGCACGATTCAGCAACGGCAATATCAAAGCAGCCTGCGGCGCCGCGACAACGCCAGTGCTGCACCCGCCACAGAACGCATACAACTGCTGTATGCCAGCAACCATGAAGCCAGCGAACATTCACTGGAAAATCTCGCGGATGACCATGAGGATGACTGGCGACAACGCGGCTATGAGGAGCTGCTGCTGTGGCTCGACGGCTGCCTGGGCGGCACCGGCCGCGCGGAGACATTGACCGCCGCCCTGGACCCTGACGCCCTGGCGCAGGCCAGCCAGGCCCTGTCGCTGGGCGACGACGCCCTGCTGATACTGCGACTGCACTTTGTCGAAAACCAGAGCTGGCAACAGATCGCACGCACCCTGAACCTGCCCGGCCACCAGCCGGCCCGCATCGCCCAGCGCGCCTGCCGCGATATCGGCAGCGCCCTCGCCAGCGCCGGTATCTCGCTGAGCGATCTGCTGCCGGATGACGAACTGTCGGAGGACGCCCATGCAAATTGAACTGCCTGTCCCTCCAATGACGCGTGGATACGATAATGACTGATCATCACAAACAGGACAGTCCGCAGGACCGCCTGGACCAGCTTCGCGCCCTCCTCGGGCTCGTCGACCTGGCTGTGCCCGATCGCGAGCCATCAGGCCCGATACCGGACAGCGAGGACCTGGCCGCATTGCTGGACAACAGCCTGGACGCCACCCGGCGGGCCCAGGTGATCAGTCATTTGCTGGTCAATGACGACCTCTATGAAGACTGGCTACTGCTGACCGAACATGCCGACCTGCTGCCCGACGCACGCCCGCAGACAGCGGCTGAGGTAACAACAGCCACCGCCCCGGCCGGTGCCGAGAACCCCTGGTGGCTACGCCTGGGCAGCTGGCGCCCGACCATGGCGGCTGCCGCCGTCATCGCACTGGTCGTGGGCATCGCCTACAACCCGGCCACAGACCCGGTGGACAAACTCTATGCCGAGTACGGCAGCGGCCTGCACCAGACCCTCGCCGCCCTGCCCGACGTCACCAGCCGCTCCCCCTCCCGCCCCTGGGAAACCTGGCAACTGGCCCTGGCCAGCGGCCTGGATGAAGGCCTGGATACCCTGGGACACGAGCGCAACCTGTATGACATCGACCGGGAACGCCTGCACGACGCCAGCGTGCGCTATCGCGGCCTGCGCAACACACAACTGGACGAAGTGCGCGACACCGGCCGTCTGGCTTTGCTGGGGGTGCTGGTCTGCGCGCAACAGAACGAAGCGGCAGCGGAGAGCGTGATCCGTGAACTGTCACCACGCTGGTCGTCTGTTTCGGCAGGCGCCCCGGTGTCTGCACCGGAGCTTGATCCGGGGGATGCGCTGGAGAGTGCGTGTATGGCGGGGGAATGGGCGTTGCAGTCGTTAAGGTGAGGGTCAGACGCGCAGCAATCCATTGGAAAGCGCCTCTATGTTGTTAGCGCCACAGTCAACAGCCACCTCAAATCGATCCGCTGTGGTGTCCCGTAAACTCCCGACCTGCAGAATGTTCTGCCCATGGTCCTCGACGGCGGTATATAGCGCCGCCTCATACCTGCAACGCATCGCCTTGTCTGCTTGTGGACCCAGGTCAGCATAAAAGACGCTCATGCATTCAAGCATTGTCCTGTTGAACTCATCTGCATCAAGGTGCGCGTATTTGGCGATCATGCCTTGCCTGGCGCGATACATCAGTATCTTGATATTTTTCTTCAGCGCCTCTGGGCAGTATCCCGCATAACTCCCTGCCAGATGACCCTTCCTGTGATTTCTTTGTCGGACCAATACATCCTGCGCCTCACCCACATAGTGAACACGGTAGATCCCCTTGGAATCTTTGACACACCATATATAGATGCCATTTATGCCAGGCGGAATATCATCAATAACCGGGCTTGAACCAATAACGGAATATGGCCCTGTGATGCTTAACTTATTCATCTCGCCCCCTGAAAGCAGTAAAGAAAAGCAACCTTCAATGGACCGTGCTGACGTGCAGATCGTACCGCTCAGGTGTCGCCGAACAGACTCTCCTCCACGTCAAACAGCCACTCGAAACCTTCTTCCAGTCCCAGAATCCGGGCAGCCTCATGGTACTTGCCAAGCGCGACGCTCAGATCGCCCTGTTCCATTTTTTGCAGGGTCGAGCGCGCAACGCCGATACGCACTGCGAAAGCTTGCAGATCATCACAAGGAAAGCGGCGTTTGCGGGCCGCGCGCAGGCGCTGGCCGAGAGCTGGGAGCTGTTTCATAAGCGCCTCTTGGCCGGTGAATGTACCGGGATATCGGTACCCTGGCCGTTATAAGGGCTTAAATACCGTTATTACGGTATTGCGATATGATCCGCATGGATCACAATCAGCCCCTGCTTGTACAAGCCACCGATGGCTTTCTTGAAGTTGTTCTTGCTGACACCGAAAGCGGCGGTGATGGCCGACGGCGAGCTCTTGTCGCTTAACGGCAAGTGACCACCGTTCTCTCGCAGCCGGGCCAGAATACGCTCGGAAAGTTCATCCCGCCCCTGGCCCCCCTGGGGTTGCAGGCTCAGGCTGATCTTGCCATCGGCCCTCATCTCACTGATGTAGCCCTTCAGGCTCAGGCCATTGCGCACATGCCGGAACAGCTCATTGCGGTGCAGCAGGCCCCAGTGGCGATGATTGATGATCGCCTTGAAGCCCATTTCGGTGGATGACGTCAGCAGCAGATCCACCTGCTCCCCCACCTGGTAGCGCGCCGGTGTCTTGTCCAGATAACGGTCCAGCCGGGCACTCGCGGCAATGCGCCCGGAGCGATCATCCAGGAACACATACACCGCGCAATAATCGCCCACCTGTAACGGGCGCTGTTCTTCCGAATGGGGCAGCAACAGATCCTTGGGCAAGCCCCAGTCGAGAAACAGACCCACGGGGTTGATATCCACCACCTTCAGGCTGGCAAACTCCCCCACCTGTACCTTCGGCTTGCGAGTGGTCGCCACAGGGCGGTCTTCGCTGTCGTGATAGACGAAGACCTCCAGCTCATCACCCGGCTCACAGGGCTGATCCGCCGGGATGTCGCGCCGGGGCAACAGGATGCTCTGGCCATCACCGGCGTCCAGGAAGAGGCCGAAATCGGAATGGCGAAGGATCGGGAGGCGGTTGAATTGTCCGATTTGTACCATTAGGGGGGCCTGTGGATCAGTAGATGTTGGCGGCATTCTAACATTGCTGCCGGCCACTGCGACGCCAAATGATCTATGATACAGCGGGTTGAACAACCCTTTCATGAGAAAACTGTGCTGGGGCAAGTCCATCAAAGAGAAAAGCCTATCTACTAAAGCCAGAGAACTGTAGTTCATAACGCCCCGCTCTGCGGAAAATTTGGAGTGCAGCGGTAAATTTGTCCGTCAGCAGTGCCTTGTGAAGCGCTCAAATGCTCGCCTCCTACTAAATACGATAAATAATACACATTAACAATGTTATAATTCATCTAGCAAAAACTAATTGATAGCTTCAAACTGGCGATATGAGCCTTCTCCGTCTAGACTCTCAGTCCTAGCATATCTTCTTTCTCCAGCAATGCGCTTAAATGGCGTTATCCTCATCGTCTCACCCAATTTTTCGAACAAGTCTTTTCTAAGGTATATAAGATCGCGATAGTTACTAAAGGTATCGCCTTTGGGGTTAATGTTTAACACGGCCATATCGCCGCTTTTATCCAAATACATGAATTGAGAGGGATAGAAACGAAGCCCAAGCTCTTTTACGACCCAGGGAGACAATGCCAATCGGTTAGTACTTTCCTTCGAAAAACCAGGGCTTTCCCAATAGTAGTTAAAGGTCGTGGAAAGAATTTTCAAGTTATCAAAAATAGGGACTTCGCGCTCAAAGGTTCCGCCTTTTATACAGATTTCATCACTGAATCTAACCTCAGGTTGTTCGTATGTCTGGGTCTCATATCCAACTTCGATTCTGACCTCGGAGCTTTCAGAAAAATCATTAAGAGCTTCACAATATAACTCCCCTGCATAGACATCATAACTGCTATATTTTTCCGGCCAGTCAATCTTCCTTTTCTCGGCCATGTACTTCTTAAATTGACTCATACAGCTTTCAGAAAAAAATGCAGTATCTATTGAACAATAGAAATTTCTATCTAATTCTTTAGATTCCTCAGAAATAAATCCATATAAAAGAACCCAATCTTGACCATCCGAATTAATATCAATAATACTTGAAATATTAGGAGGTTTGTCTTCCAGTATCCAATCTTTTGTAGTCATAGATTTATCAGAGAGAAATTCATGGGCACCAAGCTCTGAATCTTCGACCTGACTGGGGAAAAATGGATCTATATCCGTAGCAAAGCGAGCTTCACTATAATATTCCAATTTGGATTCATCACTTAATTTTCCAGCAAGCTCATAATAAGCAATCCACGAGTATTTCTTTCCATATCTTTCAATTCGGGGTCGACTTGAGCGCGAGAAGTGGTGTCTATCTGATTCAATAAGCTCTTCAACCTTTTTAAACTGATCCTGAGACCATCCCAGCTCATTTACTCTCCAAAGAATGTTACAACGAGCAATCTTATATCCTTCATGTGAATAGTCATAATTCCCCCTATCCTTCACAAGACGCCCAATTGTATAGTTTTCAAAATCCATTCTAAAAGGTGAGTTGTAACGAGAATACTCCTTTTCATCTTCTTTAGTACATCCCCAATCCCTCCTGGGCATCTCCGGAAATGGGTGCAGGAATAAACCGTGATTCAGATCTTTTGTACCATCAGGGTGATGAAATGCGATTAGCTTCAATGTGCAACTTGCATACTCTCTTGCTAACAAATGTGTTGTGGAATTTGAAGCATTTCTAACAAAAATTTCGTTATATAGTCCTTTCCCGTAATTAATAATCACACCCTTGTATTCTGGCAAACTAACTAAGATTGATGTAAGCGCATAACTTGAGGCCAACAAGCGCTCCGAAACATAAGGATCATTTACACTCAGTTGTTCTAAAGTTAGCTCAAACATCGAAACAGGATTCTGCTGGCCCACATGATACAGTAACTCTGTGGCACAATCCCTCAGCTCAATTACTGTAGATGTAAGATGCCAGGAGAAAAAAATCATCCTCAACCGAATAGTTTCAGGGTCGAATTTAGCTCCGGATTTTATATTTGTTAAATGATCTTTAAGTGCGCTAATAATTTCCGATTTTTGGCTTCTAGTATACTCCGTCCATGACAAGTCTCTATCTGCCGCAGACAAATTAAATAATATTTCATTCAAGAACTCTGCATTTAGTGGGTGCTTAACTGCATACCTCAAAGTCAACAGCTGCTCAATATCCCTTGTCGATAGCCCATCATGAGTTATTAGAGATTTATAATTATCGAGTGTTTCCGAGCAAATGTCATTCTTATCAATTAGAGGAGTCAGTGCTAGCGCAACCGGTTTATAGTCTTCTGGTAGAGCCTTCCAAAGCTGTTCTAGATATATTGTTTTCGGTATCAATACCACTAAAGCATGGAGAATATCTTGGGAAAGCGGGTGCTGATCCGACATTTCACCAAATAGTTTTTTGATAACATCAGACTTCGCGACCCATTCGCTTAAACTCTGCTTATCTGAGTTCTTCCCTAGAAGATACTCCGCAACAATAAAGCCACCCAAACGATCATATACTGGTGTCAGTTTGTAGCTAAATATTTTGTCCCCTTCGTCTCGAAATATAATTCCCTCTTGTGCCAGAAGGTTAACCATATCTGAGTCCCAATCATTAAGGGGAAGTTTCACCTTGTCCCTAAAATCATCCTCTGCTATTGATCTGGCACCTTTCT
Organism: Alcanivorax sp.; assembly: GCA_022565695.1. GTDB lineage: Bacteria > Pseudomonadota > Gammaproteobacteria > Pseudomonadales > Alcanivoracaceae > Isoalcanivorax. Next base: position 55,029 of record JAIUME010000009.1, read on the forward strand.
CCCATATACATTCCCCTAGAAAATAGATAGCTTTCTTGGTATCTTCGACTCCATATTTCTGTCTAAGATTTGTCAAACTGGCGATAGAGTTTGCAGTATGATTTACTTGCTCTCTAAAAAGACTGTAGATTGAAGAAGGGAAATATGAAACACGCATTTCGTTTTCAGATTTTCTGTTAGTAACCTCACAAAATATTTTAAGATTCAAAGGATGGGAGAAAAAACCCAAAGGCGCAGTAAATGGGTCTGCTTTAATTTTGTAAAGCCGGAAATAATCTTCAATCGCTTTGTAAGTTAACGCTTCACTATACCCTTCCGAAAGAATCTCAAAAGCCGATTCCGGTAGCGATTGCTGCGCACTGCTTTCTCTGCCATCGTGTCGTTGACGTCTGTTTCGCCGGTAGTAATTTTCATAGCCTTTTTCTGATGTTCTTAAGGTACATACCAACACGACGTTAGGATATTTCTTTAAAACTGGAAGAGTGGATTCGAATAAGTGTTTCCATTCTCTCGGGTCTTGAGCTTCGTTTAATCCATCAATAACGATTGGCAGACGTCTGCTTGATCTTTCACCCGCGGAGTTCACCGCTGAAATTAATGCCTCGAAGTTGTTAACCTGTTTCTGGTAGAAAGTGAAACTATGAGCAATATCGTCTAGCGTCATATCCTTCTTAAGGCATCTTCCGAGTATAAAAACTCCGGCGGGCCTATCAGACATCTGCGCTGATAGCTCCACGGCCAGCTGTGTCTTTCCACCACCAGCGTCCGCCAAAATTGCAATAAATTGTTGGGAAAGTAGCTCAACAGCAGACCTGAACAAATTTCTTATATCTTTTATATACGCTAAAGAATTAGTAATCGTCAAAGCTAACGGTAGGTTACCTGAACGAAGTCGCATTAAAGTTCTTTGAATTTCCAATTTCGACCAAGAGTCAACATCCTCAAGCGCCGCCCTTACATCCTGAATATCATCTCCACAGATATCTTTATTAAAGATCTCACAACACCCAATGAGGTTGGTGCAATATGCATGAAAAACCTCTAACTCATCTCTCCAACGATAATATTCTGGATTATTAATGCTTAATTCAATTTCCTCAGATACTTCAGATAAATCATCTGCTATATTTTTTAATGTGTCCCACGCTTCTTTTTCGCCCAACACCTTTCTAACCTGGAGTTCGGCATCCATTCGCTGATGAACCTCATGGAGCCAACGACTTTTTATAGGAGCAATTGATTTTTCATGCTGCTCAAGCAGCATTTCATTTGTCAGCGCAAGCTCGCCAAAATAAGAGTTGCGCAAATCCAAAGCAGGGCCTGATAAGAGCTCATCTAAGTCATGTTGACTCCAAAGATGAAGGGTAAAGCCATAGTTACTTTCAAGATCATAGAACCATTTTTGATCACTTTTAGCTAGGGTTTGGTGGGTCCATAGAAACCAATGATTAATATGTGACACGTGCTCTTTAGTTTTATCTAGTGAATGTATAATTTGCTGCTTAGCTATATTGGTTAACTCTCCATTTTTTTTATATTCAAACCATTTATTTTGCCATCCAACAGTCTCATTTTTTCTTGCTAATCGTGGGTGGTCGTTGTTCAATGTAATATAGAACTCGACACCAGGCTGGTTCTTCAGTTCATGCAGAGGACCTAAACTGCCAAAGTTTCTCCTAACCACTCCTCGGCATAGCTTCTCAAAATTTTCAGTATCAGAACCGGGCAAATTTTGAAAACGATTCCAATCAAGCATAATTAAATCCTAGCTTTTCTTGCTTTCCGGATAATCATGGGCTGAAAAAACTTCAACCCTCGCACCTTTATGTATTAGAAGACTAATGAATGCATTGACATCGTCATCTGAGCTAATGCGGATTTCTTTATCATGACGGGAAACATGAACATCATATAATAAGTGGCCTAGCTGCTGAGGCGTCAGGGAAAAGAGATTTTCTTTACCCAAAAAATCGAGAGTTTTTCTATCATACCGATCGGCATCAACATCAAACTCTGCGTTTTCGCTTAGAAAACGCGTGACTTTATCGGTTAATTGTTCAAACTCTTCGGCTTCGTGCTCCTCTTTAAAAATACCAATTATCACGAGATTTAGCGAGTGTTCAGATCCATAGCTATTCCAAATTTTCATGCTGATTTCCGCCCTTCTATTAACCTGCTAAATGCGTACATTACACCCCTATCATTAATAATCTGACCGCCACTATCAAAGGAGCATCGTTTCAATATACCGTTGGCATCTATGTGAGCAAACGCAATATCTTCTGCCTCGCAGGGCATAGGGGATTGGCTTCTTATCAATTTAGAATGCGCAGAGCTAATCGATAGCTGTAAACTACCTCTGTAAGAACCTATCCAGTCTGAAAGCTGAGTAAGCGTTTGCTGTGTAACGGCTTTCCCTCGGCCATGCGCTGCTTCTGGAAGAAGAAGCAGTTCCTTGGCATGAAACTCTTCCGCAATCTCCGCAGCTTTCGTCAAACCAGTAACTGTTGCCTCATTGACAACATAGTTGATTCCGAACGGAATTTTCCCCTTGATTAAACTCAACTTTTCAAGGAAAGAAGGAAAAGAGCGACCCCTTATTTTTTCATAGGTATAGTGCACACCATCCATGCTTACTCTGAGGAAATTCACCGATGATCTCAGGGCCTCAACTAACGGGACATTCAATCTATGACCATGAGATGTCATAGTTATCGCGAGATTAGTATAGGTACGCCCAAACTCGCAAAGCTCATGTATTTTTGGGTAGAGCATTGGCTCCCCCCCGCCAAAGCCAACTCCAAAACAGCCCGCGCTATCTAGCTCTAGCATCCACTGTTTTAAAGATTCAAAGTCCAATCTTGCAGGCGTTTTGGATGCATAGCAGTGGGTACACTCAAGATCACAAGCGTTAGTTAGTGCGATCGAAACTTGCCTTGGGCTAAATGTCCAAAGATCAGTTGGTGGAACAATCTCGTCCAGCAGGACATTGCTGCCTGAATCTCGGTCAAAAATATGTACGCCATCGGGCCCTAATCTTACTTTTGACATTTATAACCTACGCCCCATCAATTCTTTTATGAATTTAACAGTTGCATTTAACTGCCTCTATATTTATTTTAAAATCCAAACAGGAAAAATATTAAATGCCATTATTAACAGTTTGCACCTTAAGGAAATTAATTATTGAATATTGGGATTCTTATCTACGCTTAAAGCCTAAAACACCGACGCCTATCTGCCCATTTCTTGTTAGGAATTTTTGTCTATATCTTCGCTCTCCAGAAGTTCATCAAAATCTATACCGAAGCGTTTTTCGATTTGCTCCAATGCATTCTTGACACCCCGAAGAATGTATAACTGATTCGCTCCGAACGCATAAAACGCTGAGCTGTATCGCTTTTTGCCAAGCAGACAATGACAAAAGTCACCGTCTTCAGTTCTAGTAAATGGAAGAACCCCTTTGTACTTCTCTTTTAATCCCTCTGAATTAATAAAGGTGACTGGATACCTGAAGTCTCTCCCTTCACCTTCCCATTCCCCACCAGGACCAAAATTCTGAATACTACCGTTGTAACACTCTGACCCTATTTCATACTCAATATCATGAAGAAAGCTATAAAATTTGTCCGAACGTTCCTTCTTCATACCCCCTCCCTTTTCTGCCTAACGTTGCCAGCAACCGCGGCTTTGCAATGGAGGCGAAGCCGCAACGGAAAAGCCGTCGCCATGGCCAGCCTTGTTATGCTCTACCGGTGTTGAAGCCAATTCCATCCTTTGCCAAACCCGAGGCCTTCGAAAGCACCTTCAACTTCCAACACAAGAAGACTATCCCCCCTAATCAAAGGCGAGGCCGAAGATGATTGCGTCCGCCCCTCAAGCTCGGCTCGAACAACTCCGATAGGAAGGTTTGTTTTCATAAAGTAGCCAAAGCAATCTCCACTATCTGAAGTGAATACAAGCTGGCAATCTTGTTTGGACAGCTTCTCTATCGATGATTTTACAGGAGCTGCTGATTCCAGAATTCGCTGCCGAATCGGAGTTTCCCCTCCAAATTTAATCAAAACAAAGTATTTTTTAGCTTCATCATCATTCATGGAACCCCTCCATAATGTGCGATAGCGTGCACTGCATAACAGGTATTAAAACGCGCGCGACCTACCACAATACATCCATCCGCTTAATGGATTTTTCATACATATCAGACAGCTACAGATTCTTCTCAGAAGCCGCTCCCTGTTCGCGTAACTTCTTCTTTCCTCGATTTAATAACACTGTCCAACCCTGACCAGCCTTCAAACACGCTACCGCCCTACCCGACATACCACGCATCATCCCATGCAGTGGCGAGCATCTGTGTCTATCGGCATATTGAACGCAGGCGTAGCGGGCAGCGCTTCTAGTGAGTGCTTGCCCGACATGCCAGTAACCCTTCCCTGATACTGCCCCGCCAACAATGCGATGGCAACCCCGCAAGCGGGGTCGCGTGGTTATCCGCAGTAGTAGTAATTGATCCAGTAGCTGTCATTGGGCATGCACATACCGCTGGCCAGGGGCGGTGCTTCGATGATTTCAGGCTGCCCCTGCTCATCTCTGCGGAGCACCAGGTCCACGCGGCCGTCGGTGGCTACGGCCACTATCGGTGACAGCACGCGGTGTACGCCATCGGTGGTGGTCACCTCAATCTGCACTTCGATATTCGCCGGGATGGTGAAGTTGCCGCTGCCGCCGGCCATCACGGTGCTGCAGTTGTTGCAGGCGCTGTTGTACAGGGGCTGGCCGGTCAGGGCATTGCGCACGTTGACGTGCCAGGGGGTGTTGGAGGTCAGCGTTAATGTGGCTTGTGCGGGCGGCAGTTGTTGTTCGCCGATGGTCAGTTCGCTGCGCTGGCCTTCGAAGATGGCGACTTCGGCCTGGCGCACTACGGCCAGGGAGGGCATTTCCACGGCGTAGACGGTCATCAGGCCGTCTGCGGGCAGGCGCAATGGCACGTTGCAGGCACCGCGATTGACCAGGCCTTCCAGGGCGTTCATGGGGTTGCCGATGGTGATGCCGATAATGTCGTCGGTGTAGTTGCACACCAGCAGTGTGCCGGTCTTGGTGTGTTGGCTGCCCCAGAGGGCGCCGTAGGGGTTCCAGGTGCCGCCTTCGCGAGCGGTAAAGACGGGTGAGGTAATCACTTCCAGTTCCGCCAGGGGGGTGCCGTTGCGCGCTTGCCGGAGGGCTGACTCGCGGATTACGTGCAGGCGAATGAGGTCGGTGGGGCCGCCCAGGCTGCGCAGGTCGACGGTGGCCGAGGTGTTGGCAAGTCGCCAGATGCGGCCGTTACCGTTCTTGAAGGTGGGCGAGGTGCTGACGATCAGGGCTTCGTCGGTGGTGTTGAGCACGGTCATGTTGCCCTGGGCGTTGCTGGTCATCAGGGGCACGCTGGATGGATTAACGAAGCCGTTGCCGCTGTTGCTGTCGCTGCTGCTGCCACCGCAGGCGGCCAGCAGCAGTGTCAGCAATGCCAGCGCCATGGCTTTGAAATAAGGGGTTTTTAATGAGTGATGCATGGGACTGCCCTCCTCAGGGATAGCGACCTTCGGGTCTTGTCCTGTAGGAGGGAACGGGAGGCAGGGCCAGACAGCCCTGCACAGTATTTACATGATCAGCGGTTACGCGTTTCCCAGCGGATCACTTCGGCACCGGCTTCTGCCGCGCTGTTGCGGCCGCCTGTGGCGCCCAAGCCGCGTGTCAGCGGCATGTCGCCCACGGCTTCCGCCAGCAGGCCGAGGCTGCCGCGCACGGCAACACCGCTGGCCAGTGGCTCGGAGCCGGCGGCGCGCAGGGCGCTGTATTCCATGCCGGATTGTTCGAGCCAGGCATAGCTCACCGGCGGGCCGCCGCGGCTGACGGGGTTGTGCAGCACCAGCAGTTGCTCGGCGCCGACGGTGTCGCTGGTGACTTCGGTGGGCGCCAGGGCCTGGGCAGTCTGGCCCGGGCCAAGGCGGCCGGCCTGGCCGGGTTCGGGCCAGAGCTGATAGATGCCGTGGGCGTTGTCCACGAATAGCACGCTGATATCGGCGTCGCTACGGCCGCGATTGGTGACAGACAGCCGCACTTCATCGCCGGCATACAGGGCCAGGCTGCTGGCCGGATCATAGGGGACCCAGGCGCCCTTGCCGTCGCGGCGGAATTCGAAACGTGTTTCCAGGGTGCCGCGCCCGCCGGTGAGGACGGAGGCGGTGCGCAGCAGGTTAGTGGCGCGGATCCAGCGCTGCAGGCCGTTCTGCAGGACGACGGTGGCGGCTCTGGCATCCGGTTCGCCGGCAATGCGCAGGGCGCGCAGGCGGTCTTCCTGCACAGCCTCGCAGCCGGCCACTTCGGGCAGCGACAGGGTTTTCAGCAGTGGGCAGGAAATCTGGTCATCGCGGCTGATAAAAAAGAGCTGCCCGTCGGCGACGTGGAGCAGCAGATCCGCTGGCTCACCCGGGCCCACCCACTGCAGGGTGCGCGACAGGAAATCATGCTCGGGAAGGGCTTCGATGGCCTTATCCCAGGGCGCCGGGGGTGTGCCCACCCAGCGCACGCGGTGGCTGACATTGAGTGCCGGACGTTCGAGTTGTGCCCAGACGCTGGCGCGCCCGAGCTCTTCCGGTATGGCGGCGCGGCTGGAGACCAGGGAGGACTGCTCCACCACCACGCGGAAGGCGGGCTCTTCTGCGGTGACGCTGGTATACAGGGCCACCACCGCCTCGGGTTCGAAGCCGTTAAGTTGGCCGGCATCCATGATCAGCTGGTTGCCATCACGGCGCACGGTGTAACGGGTCGGCAGGTCGCCTTCGCGGTGGAATACACGCCGGTCCATGTTGGTGCCCACCACCAGGGGGGTGCTGGAGCGCCAGGGCAGGCTGTTGTATTCCACCATGATCATCTGGGCCAGTTGGCGGTAGCTGATGTTGGGGTTCTGGGCCAGCAGGCCTGCCAGGGTGTAGGTGAACAGGCCGTTGAATTCGGCGTCCGGATCGCCCAGGGGCAGGCGCATTTCCGGGGTGGTTTCGTGGCTTTGCGAGGCGAAGAAGGCGATCAGGTCGCCGGTGCCGTCGCCGGATACGGTGTCCGTCATCATGAAGCTGGGCGTTGCTGCGGCCGGGTCGCGGGCGGCGGCGCCTCGACTGCGCGTAACGGGAATACCCAGCGCCTCCGGCGTCACCTGGCGCATGCGCACATCGGCATCGCTGACGCTGCGGGTCATGGTGCCGGCGTGGCAGCTGTCGAACACCACCCAGACGTTGGCGCCTTTGCCGCGCAGGGCATCCAGCCATTCACCCACCTGGTGGTCGTAGAGGGCGTTGGGGATTTCTTTCTGTTCGAAGTTCCAGTTGCTGACGTCGCGGGGCAGGAACAGTTCGTTCAGGCCGTCGGGTTCTTTTTCCAGATCGTCCGTGGGCGACTGGCTGCCGTGGCCGGCGAAGTGCAGAAACACCAGATCGCCGGAGGCTGCGGTGTCGATCAGTTGTTCCATGGCATCGGTGATGGCGGCCAATGTGGGCAAGCCCTGTGCGCCGTCAACGCCATCTGCCAGCACGCGAATCCGCCCGGCATCAAAGCCCTGTTGCAGCAGCAGGCTACGCAGGCGGGGGATGTCCTTGCGTGGGCCGTCGAGGGCCAGGTCCGGGTGCAGGTCGGGATATTCGGAGACGCCGACCAGCAGGGCATGCTGTCGCGCCGGTGCATCACTTGCTGCGCTGCTGTGCACGGTAACTGACACGCTCAGCACGGACAACGAGGCGAGCACCGCCAACATGCCCCTCAGCCAGCGGCCCTGATTGCCACTCCATTGCGGTCTGCTCATTGGACTTCCCTCCTTCCCTCTTGCCGTCTCTCAACTCTATGATGGACGCCCTGGTCTGTTCGAACGACGGCCTGTTCGAACGACTTCATCGGTCCGTCTTATGTTATGACAGCTTATGCTACAACAATCGCCAACGGGCGCTCCTGACTAACTTGGTAACCGCTTCGTGACTATCTTAAGCGCGCCTTCACGCCTCAAGCGAGCCTTCACCTGGACCGGCCAACGCCTGGGCGGCGCTGCGAGCGCTCTGCGGCGGCACTGGCGTGCGTTGTCGCCGCTGTCCCGGCAGTTTGCCAGCAATATGCTGGTCGCCATGCTGGTGCTGGTGACGTTGCATGTGTTCCAGTCGCATCCCTTGTTGATGCGGCAGCAGTCTGCCGGCCTGGACTGGTTGATGCGGATGACGGCCAACACGGGCACCGCCGAGCACGCCACGCCTTATCTGTTTATTGATCTGGATACGCCTTCCTGGCAAACCCTGGGTGAGCCGCTGTCAGCCCCGGCGGACACGCTGGCGCTGGTGCTTGGCCGGCTGATCGACACGCAGGCGCGGCAGGTGGTGGTGGATTTCGATTTCAGCCGGCGCAGTTTGCGGGATCTGGCGCCGCTGGCTGCCATGCTGGCGCGCTGGCAGGCGACGGAGCATGCGCCGCCGCTGACGCTGATGCGCACCCTGTCGCCGCCCCGGGCGCCGGATCACTATGGCGTGCCCCGTGATACGGTGCTGGATGATTTGCTGCAGGATCTGCCGGAGCACGGAAGCAGCTCCCCGGCGGTCTGGGCGGCGCCTTTCTTTTCGCTGGACGCAGATCATCGGGTGCGCCGCTGGCGGCTGGTGGAAATCGTCTGCCAGGGTGAGCACACGGCGCTGTTGCCCTCGGTGCAGCTGGTGTCGCTGGCCCGGCGACATGGGCAGCTGGCCGCGCTTGATACGCAACTCGCCGCCTGGCCCGGTGCGTCCTGTGATGACAGCCGCCAACCGGCCTTGCCCACGCTGACGCTGGGCGGCCAGACCCTGCAGCTGGCCGATGGCATGCTGGCGGAGCGTATTCTCTACACCCTGCCTGCGCAGCCCGATGACGGCTGGTTCCGGCATGCGCATCTGGGGCAGCAGACGCCGTTTCTGATCCGTGTGCCGGTGCAGAGCCTGCTGGGTGGCCTGCTTGGTGATACCGCACCGCTGGGGGATCATCTGACGCAGGCGCGGACTGTGGTGATCGGGGCCAGTCATGTGGAGTCCGGCGACTTGCATGTCACGCCGTTGGGCGAGATGCCGGGGCCGCTGATTCTGATCAATGCCATGCATTCGCTGGAACGGTTCGGGCAGATCAGCCCGCCGGCCTGGTGGCGCACCGTGCTGGTGACGACGCTGCTGGTGCTGGTGATGTCCGCCTGCCTGGTGTATCTGCCGCCGCTGGCCGCCAACGTGTTGCCTGTCGTGGTGGTGGCCGTCCTCATCGTGCCGCTGAGCATGCTATGGTTCCGGTCTGGCGTCTGGCTCGATTTCGCCCTGCCATTGTTCGCGGTGGCGGTGTTCCGCTGGCTGCACCGGTTCCGGCGGCTGCGGGCGCGCCACACTCAACGAAGAGGTTCACATGATCCTGCTGCATGACAGTCGGCGCTCGCCGGTCCGCACGCTGGTGGCCTTGCTGGCCGCCACGCTCATCACGGTGATTGCCCTCGCCGGGCAATCCGCCAGCGCGGCGTCTGTTGCCGGATATGTGCTGGATATTCACGGTGACGCTGATGCGGTGCAGGTGGTGTATCAGGACGAGGTACGCCCTCTGAATGCGCTGGAGCCTGTCTATCCCGGCATGCGCATTGAAGTGGCACCGGGGCCGGCGCGGGTCACGCTGGATATTGCCGGGGCCCGGCATACCGTCAGTGCTGATACGAGTCCGCTGGTGGTAGAAGAACCCGGCGGTAACGCGAGCGTGGGCGGCAATCTGGTGAGTTGGGCCATGTCGCTGCTGAGCCGTGATGAGGATGTGCTGCGTACCGTCGGCGCGGTATCGCGCTCGACGCAACACAATCCCATGCCCTGGCTGCCCACCGCAGAGCCGAGTGAAATGGCGATCAGCAACGTGATGTTTTTTATCTGGCGGGGAGAAGCGCCCCCGGATGCGATTCGTCTGTATCAGGATGACGCCTTGCTGACCGACCGCTTTGTGCTGCCCGGCCTGCAACTGGCCGCGCTGCCGCTGCCGCCCCTGGCGCCCGGCGAGTACGAGCTGGATATCTGCTTCAGCGACACATGCCGCCGTCACCCGCTGGTGTTTGCGACGGCGCCAGAACTGCCTCCGGGGACACCGGATGCGGATGCCAATGACAGTACTGAGGCGATGTATCAGGCGCTGTACCTGCTGCAACGCGGCGGGCCGGCGCACTGGCCGACGGCGGTGCAACATGTCTCACGGCATTACCGGCAGCACGCGCTGGCTGAGGCGTTGTTTGCGGATATCAGCGGGCGCTGAGCTCGTCGTCCTGCCGTTGCAGGTGCATATACAGCAGGCGACCTGTGTCAGGCTCGAACAGCAGATCGATATCGTAGTCGCCCAGCCGCCGCTGACGCAGGCGCTGCATCTCACGCTGGCTCAGTGCGCCCAGGGCGCGCAGGTAGCGGGCGCCTTCGATCACGGCCTTGATCTCCAGCATGCCCAGCGAGCGCATCTGCACGTTGTCGTCCCAGGCCACCAGCTTGATGCCACTGCCCCGCTCTGCCGCACCATCCACCAGTGCGGCAATGTCGGCGGGCAGCTTGTTGATGTTGGTCTCCTGGCCGGGAAACTCCACCAGTAAACGGGCCGGTTCCTGGCGCAGGCTGCGGTAGAAATCCGCATTAAAATCTTCGGCGTACAGATAGGTCAGGCGCACCGGTTCGTCGGGGTTGCCGCAACAGACGGGTTCCTCTGCCTCGGCTTCTGACGACCACCATGGCCAGGAGGCGCAGCCCCCCAACAGCATGCTCAGGGCCAGGATCAGCGCCGCCGTCATGCTGCGCTGTCCTGGCCAGTGTATGAAGTCCCCTGCCCGCTTCATTGCCCGCTTCATTGCCGTTCAACCAGCAGCAACTGCACAACGCCCGCTGTGTCCGGGTCCACGCGCATTTCGACGTCGTAACCGCGATAGGGATTGCCGCGCATCATGCGCGTCACCGTGCCGCGACTGGTCAGCAGTTGTTCGAGCCCATCCACTGCGCGGCTGAAATCACGCACGCCACCGACCACCATATCCAGGCCGCGATCACGGACCTCCGGCTCGGGCGTCGTAACGGTCACACGAATATCGCCGCCGGCATCACGCACGTTGTTCAACATGCGATTGATGCGGTCGGGCAAGGCGTTGGCGCTGACCCTGCCGCCCATGAACAGCACTTCGTAATCACCACCGCGATGCAGCTGGGTGTCCAGCTGTGTCAGGAATACATCCGCATCAACAAAGATCAGGCGCTCTGGCAGCCCCTCATCATCGTCATAAGCCTGCGCGGGCATCTGCACGGCGAGCATCGCCCCCGCTGCCATCACACCGCTCAACAGTACCCGGTGAATCCATCTGTGGTTCATGGTCTTGCTCCTGGCAGGCCCTTTGCTATCGCGTTCTGTTCAGGAAGATTACCGCCTATTCCCTTTCCGGGACAATCAACTCGCAGGTTTCCATCATGCGTTCGATGCGCTCCCCCAGCCTGCGCGTATGCATCACTGCAAACTGCCCGGTGTGCGGATCGGACAGCATCAGGCCGCGATCATAATGCAGTTGCTCCATCACCTGATCCAGCGCATCCCGGTCACGGTCAACCGGCTTGGTATGTTCACTGCACTGCCCTTCCAGGTAGCAATCGGTGTAGCCCCAGACTGGCGGGCCACCAATCAGGCGTTGCCGCACCGGGGCCAGCGGCATGTCGCCGAGGGAGAGCGTCGCGGCATCCGACACATCCGGGCTCTGGAACGAGGCGCTGAAGGCAGACAGGAGCAGGTTATCGGCGGTGCCGGAGGCCAGCGCATCGTGGCGCCAGCGTGTGCTCAGTATGAAGGTGCCACCAGCGCCTTCACGGCCTTGCATGGTTTCCACGCCCTCGGCGCTGATATAGATGCCGGTCACGGCTTCTTGCAGGGTGGCATCGGAGATGCGCCCGGCGGGCAGGCGGATGCCTGCGGCGGCGAACGCATCCAGCAGCAGCTGCTCGTCCCGTCGCAGCGCCGCTTCGTCCACGCCGCTGACCCGCGTGTCGTTGACCACCAGGGTGCCGTCGGGGCAGAAGCCCATCAGGTCCGGGGGCGCGGCCAGCGCCGCGGCACTCAGCGTCAGCATCAGCAGGGCCCCAAATAGCCACTTTGTCCCCACCAGATTTGCCCGCAGCAGGCCAGCATTCGGCAACCCATTGCCGGTTAGCGTTGTCTTATTCATACATTGCCCCCATTACCTTGCCTGTGAGATCGCTGAATCGCGTCATCTCCCGAGTAAGAGGGACAACCGGCGCCGGGCAGACACCCGCGCGCGTCCATACACCGCTGGCCGCTGTTAGCACTCCACCAACAGGTTGGATAGACTGACAAGCCGCCGCCACCAGCACCGGACAGCCCATGAACCGCCCGCATCTGCACAGCCGTTTACAGCGCCCCGCCCCGACCAACCCCGTACTGCGTCTGCTGATGTTTATCGGCGCTGCGATCATGTTGGCCGTATCACTGTTCCTTGGCGCCATGATCTTCCTGGTGCTGCTGGGTCTGGGGCTGGTCCTCGGCCTGGTGCTTATGGCGCGGGTATGGTGGATACGCCGCAAACTCATCGCCGCCCACGAGGCAATGCAGCAACGGCAGGGCCAGAGCGGCGATGCCAGCAGCGGGCAGGTCCCGCCCCATCAGCGCCGGCCTGCCGATCAGGGCGGCCAACGGCCGGGCAATGTGATTGAGGGCGAGTACCGCCGCGAAGACTGAACAGCACGACTATAAAAGAGAGCACGCTATGACAGCCTTTACTTTTACCACCACACGCAGCCTGATCTGTGAGCCCGGCGCCAGCATGCGCCTGCCTGCGCTGGCCGCTGAACTCGGCATGCAGCGCCCCTGTATCGTCACTGACGGCGGCATTCTGGCCAGCGGCATGCTGACGCCGGTCACCACGGCCTTTCAGGACGCGGGCATGCCGGTCACGCTGTTCAGCGATGTCGTGGCCGATCCGCCGGAGTCTGTTGTGCAGGCGGCGCTGACGGCGGCCCGCGACGGCGACTGTGATGGCGTCATCGGCTTCGGCGGTGGCAGCGCCATGGACACCGCCAAGCTGGTGGCCCTGCTCCTGACCGGCGAGCAAACACTCGCTGACGTCTACGGCGTGGGTAACGCCAAAGGCCAGCGGCTGCCGCTGATTCAGGTCCCGACCACGGCGGGCACCGGCTCGGAAGTGACCCCCATTGCCATCGTCACCACCGGCGAAACCACCAAACAGGGCGTGGTCGCGCCGCAGCTGCTGCCGGATCTGGCTGTGCTCGACGCTCATCTGACCCTGGGCCTGCCCGCTCCGGTGACCGCAGCCACCGGCATCGACGCCATGGTGCATGCCATCGAGGCCTACACCAGCCGCCATCGCAAGAATCCCTACTCTGACATGCTGGCGCGGGAGGCCCTGCGCCTGCTGTCCGCCAACATCGAGACTGCTGTGCACGAGGGCAGCAATGTCACCGCGCGCTCGAACATGCTGCTGGGTGCCATGCTGGCGGGCCAGGCCTTCGCCAACGCGCCGGTGGCAGCGGTGCATGCACTGGCCTACCCGCTCGGCGGGATCTATCACATTCCCCATGGCCTGAGTAATGCGCTGGTATTGCCCCATGTCATGCGCTTCAACGCGCCCGAGGCGCGGGAGGCCTACAGCGAGCTGGCGCCCCTGATCCTGCCTGCCGGTGCGCCGGTATCGGATGACCCGGTGGAGCAGTTGATCGACTACCTGGTGGCCCTGGCCGCCAAGGTCGGCCTGCCGCCGCGCCTGCGGGATGTGAACGTGCCGGAAGACGCTATTCCACGCCTGGCAGCGGACGCCATGCTGCAGCAACGGCTGCTGGTGAATAACCCCCGTGATGTCAGCGAAGCGGATGCCATCGCCATCTATCAAGCGGCCTGGTAAGCACGGCACAGAAAGGGAAAGGAGCGAAAGCGCATGACGCAACAGGACCGCAGCCGCGGTACGCGGGGGGATTATGGCTATTTCACGCCCATCACCACGCGCTGGCATGACAACGACATCTACGGCCATGTGAACAACGTGACCTACTACGGCTACTTCGATTCGGTGGCCAATCATTTCCTGATTCATGAAGGTGAGCTGGATATCCACGATGGCCAGGTCATCGGTCTGGTGGTGTCCTCCGGCTGCCGCTATCACGCTGCCGTGGCCTACCCGGAAAAGCTCGAAGGAGCGCTGCGGGTAAACCGGCTGGGTAATTCGTCGGTGGAGTATGGCGTGGCGGTGTTTCGTGAGGGTGAGGATGAGGCGGCCGCTGAAGGGCATTTCACCCATGTGTTTGTGGATCGTGTGACGCGGCGGCCGGTGGCCATACCGGAGATGGTGCGACGGGCCTTGCAGCGCCTTGAACAGCCTCGTGCAGATACCGCAAAGGGGTGATGACTGATGAGCGAGATGGTTGGCATTATCGGGGTGAATCCGTCGCCCTACTCGCGCAAGTTGCGCGCGATCCTGCGTTACCGTCGGATTCCCCACATCTGGCGGCTGCGGCGCCCCGGCATGGGCGAGGACATCGAATCCGTCCGGCCCGCGCTGATGCCCCTGATGCGCCTGCCTGGCGAGGCGCGCTGGCGGGTTGATTCAACGCCGCTCGCCTATGCGCTGGAAGCTGGCTGGACGGCGCGTTCCATCATTCCCCCCTGCCCCGCCGATGCCTTTCTCTGCCATCTCATCGAAGACTTTGCCGATGAATGGGGCACCAAATGGATGTTTCATCATCGCTGGAAGCAGGATGACACAGCCCAGGAGGCGGCGCTCTGGATCGCACAGGAGATGCAGCTTGCCCCGGAGGCCACTCAGCTTCAGGCCTTTGCCCGGCACTTCCAGGATCGTCAACGAAGCCGAATGGGTCTGGTCGGCTCAAGCCCGGAGACGGCACCACTTATCGAACAGAGCTACCGGCGCATTCTTGGCATCCTGGCCAATACCCTGACCGGCGAGCGCTTTTTGTTCGGCAGCCGCCCTTCACTGGCTGATTTCGCGTTGTACGGCCAGTTGATCCAGCTCGGGACCGACCTCTGGCCGCGCCAGATCATGCGTGAGCTGGCGCCCTTGCTGGAAAGCTGGCTGGCGCTGCTTGATGACGCATCAGGGGTTGAGGGTGAGTGGCACGCAGATGCCGCCTCAGCGCGTGCGGCGCGCAGCGGGATACTGGAGATGATGGGGGCCGAGTATCTGCCTTTTCTGCAGGCGAATGCCCGGGCGCTGGAAGCGGGCCAGGCCACCATGGAGGTGACCCTGCGCGGGCAGCGCTATACACAGACGCCGTTCCCTTATCAGGCGAAATGCTACGCTGACATCCTGGGGCGCTGGCGCGCGCTGGATGAAGCGCAGCGGGAGCGTATCAGACCGGAGCTTGACGTGGCGGGCTGTCTGGGCTTTCTGGATAGTTGATGGCGGGCACAAAAAAGCCCGCTTTCGCGGGCTGTTTTGTGTCTGGCGGTGAGGGAGGGATTCGAACCCTCGATACGCTATTAACGTATACTCCCTTAGCAGGGGAGCGCCTTCAGCCACTCGGCCACCTCACCGTATTCGGCGCGCATGATAACACTTTCGTGATGAAATCCCAGCCCCTGAACAGCAATAATGACGTCTGTGTTCAGGGGTTTGCCTGAAAATCAGACAGGATCGCCATCCGTCGTTTTTTCATGCTGGATACGCATGTAGATTTCTTCGCGGTGCACGGCCACTTCTTTAGGGGCATTGACGCCAATGCGAACCTGATTTCCTTTCACCCCGAGCACGGTCACGGTGACATCGTCACCGACCATCAGGGTCTCACCTACTCGCCGGGTAAGAATAAGCATAACAATCCCTCCTGGGTCCTTTCGGTCAATAATGAGCGCAATCCGTTTCCCGGAGGCCCTGTGCAACCATGCTTGGTCCTTGGCATGGTACCTTTGCAGGCACTACCGCACGCAGCCTACGGGGCGGGGGACATATTATGCAATATGCCACTCCTGATGTCTCGCTGCCAGTATTGACAGAAAAGATCAGGCACTGGCAGGGTCCTTGTCCAGTTCGAAGGCGGAATGCAGGGCGCGCACGGCCAGTTCCAGGTACTTCTCGGCGATGACCACAGACACCTTGATCTCGGAGGTGGAGATCATCTCGATGTTGATGCCCTCCACGGCCAGGGCCTCGAACATCTTGCTGGCCACGCCGGCGTGGGAGCGCATGCCGACGCCCACCAGGGACACCTTGGCGATCTTGTCATCGCCAATGATCTCCGGGTTGCCCAGTTCTTTGGAGGCGTTGCGCAGGGCTTCCTGGGCACGCTTGAAGTCGTTGCGGTGCACGGTGAAGGTGAAGTCGGCAGCGCCGTCCTTCCCCACGTTCTGCACGATCATGTCCACTTCGATGTTCGCCGCGCTGACCGGGCCGAGGATCTTGTAGGCGATGCCCGGGGTATCCGGGGCGCCGCGCACGATGATCTTGGCTTCATCACGGGTAAAGGCAATCCCGGAAATAACCGGCTTTTCCATATCAACCTCGTCTTCGACGGTAATCAGAGTGCCGGGGCCGTCCTTGAAGCTGGACAGGACGCGCAACGGCACATTGTATTTGCCCGCAAACTCCACAGAGCGGATCTGCAGCACCTTGGAACCCTGGCTGGCCATCTCCAGCATTTCTTCAAAGGTGATGGTGTCCAGGCGACGGGCGTTGTCCACAACCCGGGGATCGGTGGTATAGACCCCGTCCACGTCGGTGTAGATCTGGCATTCGTCTGCCTTGAGCGCGGCAGCCAGGGCCACGGCGGTGGTGTCAGAACCACCCCGGCCGAGGGTCGTGATGTTGCCCTCGGCATCCACGCCCTGGAAGCCCGCGACAACGACGACGCGCCCGGCATCCAGGTCTGCGCGCATGCGGTGGGCATCGATGTCCTCAATGCGCGCCTTGGTGTGGTAGTTATCGGTGAGGATGCGCACCTGGCCGCCGGTGTAGGAACGGGCTGCCTGACCGCGCTCGTTCAGCGCCATGCTCAACAGGGCGATGGTCACCTGCTCGCCGGTGGAGACGAGCACATCGAGCTCCCGAGGCGTGGGCTGCTGGGAAATGCTGCCCGCCAGTTCCAGCAGGCGGTTAGTCTCGCCGCTCATGGCGGAGACGACCACGACGACATCGTCGCCACGCTCGCGAAAGCCCGCCACCTTCTCGGCAACGGCCTGAATTCGCTCGGCAGTACCCACGGAGGTGCCGCCGTATTTCTGCACAATAAGGGCCATAAAGGGAACCAATCCGCAAAAAAGAACGGCGTACTTTACCATCTCGACGGGAAGGTTGCATGAGGGGCTGGCGGGCTATCGGTGAGAATCCGTCAAATATTCTGTGCAACAGGCAACAGGTCGCAGGAGAGCAAGACAGCCCCGGGCAGCGTCTATGCGTCCCGGGGCTGTCTTGTGGCGACCATGTGGGCCGTCAGGGAATGAGCGTCTAGCCGTTCTGGCGTGAAAGCGCCCAGTCTGCAACGCTCTCCAGCGCCGCAGGCAATGCGGCAACGTCGCTGCCGCCGCCCTGGGCCATATCCCCTCTGCCGCCACCCTTGCCGCCGATCTGGCTGGCCACATGGCGCACCAGATCACCGGCAGGATAGTCGCCGGCGAGGTCTTTGGTGACCCCGGCCACCAGGCTGATCTTGTCGCCCTCCACCGCTGCCAGCAGCACCACGGCAGAGCCAAGCTTGTCCTTGATCTTGTCGATGGCGGTGCGCAGGGTCTTCGCGTCGGCGCCGTCCAGCTGGCTGGCCAGAATGTTGACGCCGCCGATCTGCTGCACCTGGGCCGTGAGATCGTTACCAGTGCCCGACGCCAGTTTCTGCTTCAGGCGCTCTATTTCCTTTTCCAGCTCGCGGGCACGGCCCACCAGTTGTTCAACGCGGGCAGCGGCCTGCTCCGGTGACGCCTTGACGATGGCGGCCACGCGGGAAACCGTATCCGACAGGCGTTTGACCTCGGCCAGCGCATTGTCGCCGGTGACCGCTTCGATGCGGCGCACGCCCGCTGATGAGGCGCCTTCCATGGTGATGCGGAACAAGCCGATATCACCGGTGCGGGCAACATGGGTGCCGCCACACAACTCTTTCGAGAAGGCGGCTTCACCCATGGTGAGCACCCGCACTTCGTCATCATATTTTTCGCCGAACAACGCCATGGCGCCGGCCGCACGCGCCGCCTCGATGCCCATCAGTTCAGTGCTGACCGGCAGGTTTGCCAGAATCTGTTCGTTGACGAGGCGTTCGATTTCAGCGATCTGGTCTGCGCTGACGCTTTCACCGTGGGAAAAATCAAAACGCAGATAGTCAGGCCCGACCAATGAACCCTTCTGGGCGACATGGTTGCCCAGCACCTGCCGCAGCGCGGCATGCATCAGGTGGGTGCCGGAGTGATTGCGCATCACCGCCTGACGGCGACGGGTATCGACCCGTGCAGCCACTTTATCGCCGACTTTGAGGATGCCGGCTTCGAGTTTGCCGAGATGCACATGCGCCGCCTGGCGCTTGCGTGTGTCGCTGACAGTGAAGCGCGCCTCGCCCACGGACAGCACGCCGGTATCGCCAACCTGCCCGCCCGACTCGGCATAGAACGGCGTGCGCTCCAGCACTACCATGCCGTCGTCACCCGCGTTCAACTGTTCAACGGCCTCACCATTCTGGTACAGCCCGACCACCGCAGCCTGATCATCCAGCAGCTCGTAACCGGAAAATTCGGTATTGGCATCAATCTGCAATCGGTCGTTGTAATCGCTGGCAAAGGAATCTGCGCCGCGCGCACGCTCACGCTGTGCAGCCATGGCAACATCAAACCCGGCCTGGTCGATACGCAGGTTTTTCTCCCGCGCGACATCTGCGGTGAGATCGGGCGGGAAGCCGTGGGTGTCGTACAAGGTGAACACCACATCGCCGGGAATCACATCGCCATCCAGCGCCGCAACCGCCTGCTCCAGAACTTTCATGCCCTGGGCCAGTGTGCGGCCAAACTGTTCTTCTTCGGCTTTCAGTGCTTTCTCGATACGGGCCTGTTCAGCGCGCAACGTCGGATAGGCGTCGCCCATCTGTTCCACCAATGCCGCCACCAGCGTATGGAAGAACAGGCCTTCGCAACCGAGTTTGTGGCCGTGACGCAGTGCGCGACGAATAATACGGCGCAACACATAACCGCGCCCTTCATTGGACGGAATGACACCGTCGCAAATCAGGAAGCTGGAAGAACGGATATGGTCGGCGATAACGCGCAGGGACTTTTCTTCAAGATCGACTGTACCAGTCGCTTTCGCAGCGGCCTTGAGCAACGCCTGGAACAAATCGATTTCATAGTTGGAATGCACGCCCTGCAAGACGGCAGCGATACGCTCCAGGCCCATGCCGGTATCCACGGAAGGTTTGGGCAGGGGCTTGAGTTCGCCGTCGGGCTGGCGGTCGTACTGCATGAACACCAGGTTCCAGATTTCGATATAGCGATCCAGATCATCGCCTTCCGAACCCGGCGGGCCGCCCGGTACATCCGCGCCGTGGTCGTAGAAGATTTCGGAACAGGGGCCGCAGGGGCCGGTGTCGCCCATCTGCCAGAAGTTGTCCTCGTCCAGGCGGGAGAAGCGTTCGGCGCTGACGCCCATCTCCTTGAGCCAGATATCGGCGGCTTCGTCATCGGACACATGTACGGTGACCCACAGACGTTCCGGCGGCAGCTTCATCTCTACCGTCAGGAACTCCCAGGCATACTTGATGGCTTCGCGCTTGAAGTAGTCGCCGAAGCTGAAGTTGCCCAGCATCTCGAAGAAGGTGTGGTGGCGGGCGGTATAGCCCACGTTTTCCAGATCATTGTGCTTGCCACCGGCGCGCACGCAGCGCTGGCTGCTGGTCGCACGGGTGTAGTCGCGCTTTTCCCGGCCCAGGAACACATCCTTGAACTGGTTCATGCCGGCGTTGGTGAACAGCAGGGTCGGGTCGTCGGCGGGCACCAGGGAGCTGGATGGCACGACGGCGTGGCCCTGACGGGCGAAGTAATCCAGAAAGGCCTGGCGGATTTCGGCGCTCTTCATAAGTCTCGCAGCACAGTGACAAGGATTCAGGGACCGGCAGTATACCGGGGACTGGCCTGCGATTCGATTGTCTGTGGAAATCGTCTGGGGAAATTGTCTGGGAGCCGATGCCCGGCTCAGTGATCCTGGCTGTGATGCTCGTCGTACTCGGCGGCGGGCACATCCAGGGCGGCGAAACATTGATCACCGGTAAAACCGCGATATTGCAGAAACCGCAGCTGGCGGGCCTTCTCTTTCATGTCGGCGGGAGGTGTGGCACCAAATCGGCGGCGCCGGAGATCGGCGGCAAGGGCAAACCAGTCGCAGCCGCCCTCCTCTGCATCAGTGATGGCCTGCTCAGCCAGATCGCTGGCGATGCCCTGCTGCTGGAGCACCTGCCGAATCCGCAGCGCCCCCTGGCCACGCTCGATGCGGCTGCGCACCAGCATGCCGGCGTAACGGGGGTCGTTGAGGAAATTCATCTCTTCCAGCCAGTCCAGCACCGGCTCCACCGGGGCGCCGTCGCCGAACTTGCGCCGCAGGCGCCCGGCCAGCTCGGCACGGGCAAACTCTCGCCGGCCGAGCATGTTGAGCGCTGTGCTGCGCAGATCACCTTCGGAGGCGGGCTCGCGCTCGCTGTCTCCGTTCGGCTCTCCATCGCGCCCTGCCCTGCGCCCCCAGCGTGCGGAGCCTGCCACCGATCTTACTCTTCGGTGGCTTCAGTCTCGGCAGCTTCCGCTACCGGCTCACGGGGTGCCAGTGGCGGCAGCAGCTTGGCGCGAATCTGGGCTTCCACTTCGTTGGCGATGGCCGGGTTCTCACGCAGGAAGTCGCAGGCGTTCTGCTTGCCCTGGCCGATCTTGTCGCCGTTATAGGCATACCAGGCGCCGGACTTGTCGATCATGCCCAGCTGCACGCCCATATCCAGAATTTCGCCCAGGTTGTTGATGCCGCTGCCGTAGAGAATCTGGAACTCGGCCTGTTTGAACGGCGGTGACACCTTGTTCTTGACCACTTTGACCCGGGTCTCGTTACCTACCACTTCGTCGCCCTGCTTGACGGCACCGATGCGGCGGATATCCAGACGGACAGAGGAGTAGAACTTGAGGGCGTTACCGCCGGTGGTGGTTTCCGGGTTGCCGAACATGACGCCGATCTTCATCCGGATCTGGTTGATGAACACCACCAGACAGTTGGCATTCTTCACGGAACCGGTGATCTTGCGCAGCGCCTGACTCATCAGACGGGCCTGAACACCCACGTGGTGGTCGCCCATTTCGCCTTCGATTTCAGCCTTCGGCACCAGAGCGGCGACGGAATCCACCACCACCATGTCCACGGCGCCGGAGCGCACCAGCATGTCGGTGATTTCCAGGGCCTGCTCGCCGGTATCCGGCTGAGACACAATCAGGTCTGCCACGTTGACGCCCAGCTTCTCGGCGTAATCCGGGTCCAGCGCGTGCTCGGCATCGATAAAGGCGCAGGTCGCGCCCTGCTTCTGGGCCTGGGCGATGGTGGAGAGTGTCAGTGTAGTTTTACCGGAGGATTCAGGGCCGTAAATCTCGACAATCCGGCCCTTCGGCAGGCCGCCAATGCCCAGCGCCACATCCAGGCCGAGGGAGCCGGTGGAAATGGAGGGCATGCGCTCTCGCTTCTGGTCACCCATGCGCATGACAGAACCTTTACCGAACTGACGCTCGATCTGGGAAAGTGCCGCGCCGAGTGCCTTTGCCTTGTTGTCGTCCATTGCCGAATCCTCGTCTGATCTGAATGTATGCTTTGAATGTCGTGGTGAGCCCGCAGCGCGAACTGACCTTAAAGGCAGTACTGACTCAATGAACAGTATTCTGCCTGTGTCGCCGGAACCCTGCAACCCCCTGATAGAAATAGCCCGGATCAGGCTACCGGTACCCGCGTCAGGATGCCTTCCAGCGCCGTGGTCACCGTGGCGGCACGCACTGCCGCCCGGTCGCCGCTGAACACCTGCCGCAGCACCTCGGTGCCCTGGCCACGCCGGGCCCAGGCAAACCAGACCGTGCCCACCGGCTTGTCGGTACTGCCGCCGTCCGGGCCAGCAATCCCGCTGACCGCCACGGCGATATCCACCGGGCTGCGCGCCAGCACCCCTTCGGCCATGGCCCGCACCGTTGGCTCGCTGACCGCCCCGTGGGCCGCCAACACCGCTTCGGGCACGCCCAGCAGGCGCATCTTGGCCTCATTGGAGTAGGTCACGAAGCCGCTGTCGAGCCAGCCGGAGCTGCCGGCGATGTCGGTCACGGCCGCCGCGATGCCACCGCCGGTGCAGGACTCCGCCGTGGCCATTGTCCAGCCCGCTGCGTTCAGTGCAAGCCCGGTACGTCGGGCAAGGTCCATGTTCATTTCGTTATGCATGGTGCGTCGCATCTCCGTGATCCAGACCGGGAAAAGCATAGCGCGTAGCGCTGGATGCGTATGCAGGAAATCGGCCTCGGATCGCGTCAGTGTTTTGCCAGAAAAATCGTCAGTCCTCGTCAAAGGAGGCATAGAAGGCGACCATGTGATCAATAAAGGCCCGTACCGACGGCAGCAGGCCACGTCGCGAGGGATAGACCGCATGAATGATATCGCGCTGCGGCATCCAGTCCGGCATCACCCGCACCAGGCTGCCACGCTCTATCGGCGCCTGCACCATCAGTGCGGGCAGGTGAATCAAACCCAGCCCCGCCTCCGCCGCGCGGCACAATGTCATCATGTCGGTGGTCACCAGCCGTGGCCGATGCGACACCTCGACGCGCTCGCCGCCCGGGCCCTCAAAGACCCAGACATGCTCGGACTGAGGCGGCCCCCAGCCCAGTGTCGGCCAGCGATCCAGGCCCTGCGGCGACGCCAGGGGACCATGCGCCGCCACCAGATCGGGGCTGGCCACGAGGCACCGTCCCCGGTCTGACAGGATGCGTGTCACCAGTTCGCTGTCCTCCAGCTCGGGGCGCGCCCGCAACGCCACGTCTACCCCTTCGGCCAGCACATCCACGCGCCGGTTGGTGGCTTCCAGATGCACGGTCACCTGCGGGTACAGGCGCATGAAGTCCGCCAGCAGGGTGCTGATATGCACGTGCAACAAAGTGGTCGGGCACGTCACCCGGATCACACCGCGCGGCTCGGCCTGCACCGCTTCGATGGACTCCTGGGCCGCCTCGGCCTCCACCAGCATCGCCCGGCAATGGGAATAGTAGGTCTGGCCAACGTCGGTCATGGAAAAGTGGCGCGTGGAGCGTCTGATCAGGCGCACTCCCAGACGCTCTTCCAGCGCCGCAATGCGGCGGCTCAACTTCGACTTGGGCACGCAGATGGCCCTCGAGGCGGGCGCAAAGCCGCCGTGGTCCACCACCTGCACGTAGTAATAGAGGTCGTTCAGGTCCTGCATGGCCGCTCACCGTTCTATAAATGAAACACTGATACTCAAAATCGCATACTACACGACCTTTACCAACACCAATAGGATGACCCTTACAACACATGCTCAGCACACATGCTCACCAGGAGGGCGCCATGAAACGCGTACAAGGTATCTACTCCGCCCCCGGCCGCCACTGGGTCGGCAACGGCTTCCCGGTGCGTTCGCTGTTTGATTATCAGGGGCGCGCCGACAGCAGAAGCCCGTTTCTGCTGCTGGATTATGCGGGCCCGGCCCGGTTTCCGGCCGCCGAGCGCCCCCGTGGCGTGGGCCAGCATCCGCACCGTGGCTTCGAGACGGTGACGGTGGTCTATGCCGGCGAAGTGGCACACCGCGACTCCACTGGCGAAGGCGGCATTATCGGCCCCGGCGACGTGCAGTGGATGACCGCGGGCCACGGCATTATCCACGAGGAGTTCCATTCGCCGGCGTTTACCGCCAGCGGCGGTGATCTGGAAATGGTGCAGTTGTGGGTCAACCTGCCCGCCAAAGACAAGCTCACCCCGGCCGGCTATCAGGGGCTACTCGATGCTGATATCCCGCGCCTCGCGCTGGCCGAGGGTAAGGCGCAGTTGCGCATTATCGCTGGTGAATACGCCGACGAGCGCGGCCCGGCACGGACCTTTACGCCGGTCAACCTGTGGGACCTGTCGCTGGAGGCCGGTGCCGATCTGAATCTGGCGCTGCCCGCCGGGCACACCAGCATGATCGCCCTGTTGAAAGGCACGGTGCTGGTGAACGGCGACCTGGCGCGCGAGGTGTCACTGATCGAACTCAGCCGCGACGGCGATGCGGTGCGACTGCAGGCCAACAACGACGCGAAGCTGCTGGTGATGACCGGCGAACCGCTGGGCGAGCCCGTGGTGGGTCATGGCCCCTTCGTTATGAACAGTGTCGAGGAAATCGATCAGGCCATCCGTGATTACCAGCATGGCGCCTTCGGTCGTATCGACTGAAGGCCGCACGCATTTATCAACCACCAAGGAGAAACATGATGTCTTTCAAATACAACCGCCTGAACAAGGATGATGTCGCCCTGCTGCTGGTCGACCACCAGGCCGGTCTGCTGTCGCTGGTGCGGGACTTCAGCCCGGATGACTTCAAGAACAACGTGCTGGCCCTGGGCGATATCGCCCGGTTTTTCGAGATCCCGACGATTTTGACCACCAGCTTTGAAGACGGCCCCAATGGCCCGATGGTGCCGGAACTGAAAGAAATGTTCCCGAAAGCGCCCTACTTCGCCCGCCCGGGCCAGATCAATGCCTGGGACAACGAAGACTTCGTCAAGGCCGTGAAGGCCACCGGCAAGAAGCAGCTGCTGGTCGCTGGCGTGGTCACCGAAGTGTGCGTGTCGTTCCCGGTGCTGTCGGCACTGGAAGAAGGCTTCGAGGTGTTTGTGGTCACCGACGCCTCTGGCACCTTCAACCAGACCACCCGTGAAGCTGCCTGGAGCCGCATGGAACAGGCCGGTGCCCAGCTGATGACCTGGTTTGCGGTGGGTTGCGAGCTGCACCGCGACTGGCGCAACGACATCGAGGGCTTCGGCGGCCTGCTGGCCGGTCACCTGCCGGCCTACGCCAACCTGATCCAGAGCTACACCGCCGCCAAAGGCTGATAAGCTTGAAACACTTCACTGCACCGGCCGCGCATGCGGCCGGCTGCATTGGCATGAGCCCAACCCCGGGAAGGATCGCTCTCATGAACAAAGTCAAAGTCGCCGACTGGGCGCAACTGCAACCGGAAGTCCCGTTTCGTGCCCGTGTCGCCAATGTCGATCTGATCGTGATCCGCTGGCCGGACGCCGAAGAGGTCTCGGTACTGTTTGGCCGTTGCCGCCATCGCGGCGCCTTGATGGCGGATGGCGCGGTGAGCGGCGACACCGTGCAATGCACCTTGCACGGTTCCACTTACCGCTATCGCAGCGGCCGCAATGTTCATTATCCGGGCGTTGATCTGCAACGCTTCCAGGCCTGGATCGAGGGCGGTGCCGTCTGGGTGGATGAAGAGGAGATTGCAGCCTGGGAGCAGAAAAACCCGCAGAAATATGATCGCGATGCCTACCTGGGCGACTACGCCGACTTCAAGGGCACCGAAGACGAACCCCACGTCAAGATGATTCAGAGCCTGGCCGAGCACGGTCTGGAAAAGGTGGGCCACCATGGCCCCATGGCGGCCATGGGCGTACCCGCCCACACCCTGCCCCGCTGGGACGATCTGCAACTGCTTACCGCCCAGTTGCAACGGCCCCCGCTGCTGGACGACGAGCCCGTAGGCACTGACGTGGTGATCGGGCCCAACAGCCGCAAGCCGCTGCGCCTGGAAACACCGCTGATGGTGTCTGACATGAGTTTTGGTGCGCTGTCAGAGGAAGCCAAGCTGGCCCTGTCCATGGGCGCCGAACTGGCGGGCACCGGCATCTGCTCCGGCGAAGGCGGCATGCTGGACGGCGAACAGGCCGCCAACAGCCGCTACTTCTATGAACTGGCTTCGGCCCGCTTCGGCTTCAGCATGGACAAGGTGCAGCGCTGCCAGGCGTTCCATTTCAAGGGCGGCCAGGCGGCCAAGACCGGCACCGGCGGGCACCTGCCCGGTAACAAGGTGGTGGGGCGCATCGCGGAAGTGCGGGGCTTGCAGCCCGGCGAGTCCGCCGTGTCCCCGGCGCGTTTTCCGGACTGGACCACACCGGCGGATTACCGCGACTTCGCGGAGCAGGTGCGTGAGGCCACCGGCGGCATTCCCATCGGCTTCAAGCTCTCGGCCCAGCATATCGAGCGTGATATCGACGCCGCCCTGGAGGCCACGGCCGACTACATCATTCTCGACGGCCGTGGCGGCGGCACCGGGGCAGCGCCCACGCTGTTTCGCGACAACATTTCCGTGCCCACCATTCCCGCCCTGGCGCGCGCCCGGCGGCATCTGGATCGCTGCCAGCGTCCGGATGTGACGCTGGTGATCACCGGCGGCCTGCGCCTGCCCGCAGACTTCATCAAGGCACTGGCGCTGGGCGCTGATGTGGTGGCGCTGTCCAACTCGGCCCTGCAAGCCATCGGCTGCCTGGGGATGCGCGCCTGCAACAGCAACAACTGCCCGGTGGGCATCGCCACCCAGAAAGCCGACCTGCGTCAGCGCCTGGAAGTGGAACGCTCGGCCCGCCGGCTGGCCAATTTCCTGCACGCCTCGACAGAACTGATGCAGGTCATGGCCCGCGCCTGCGGTCATCGCCATGTGGCCGACTTCAATGCGGATGACCTGACCACCTGGAAGCGGGACATGGCTGATCTCGCCGGCGTGGCCTTTGGTGGAGTGGGTGTTGGTGGAGCAGGCGCCGCATGATCGTCACCAACCGGATTTCGCTGCGCAAGCTGGTCGGCTTTACCTGGCCGCAACTGCTGATCCTGCTGGTTTTTACCGTGCTGGCGTGCAGCGCTATCCGGCTGGTACCGCAGGAGCTGCTCAAGGCACTGTCGTTTGCCACCGGTTTTCTGGGTACGGCACTGGCGTTTCTGATCGGCTTTCGCAACAACACCGCCTATGGCCGCTGGTGGGAAGCGCATAAGATCTGGTCTGCCCTGAAATATGAAACCCGCAACTTCGGTCTGCTGGTGCAGAGCCTGAGCCAGGCCGATGCGACCACCCAGCGGCAACTGCTGCACCGCCAGGCGGCCTTCGCCTGGCGCCTGAACCGCTTCCTGCGTCGGCAGCCCGCTGGCGCCGAGGAAGCGGGCCTGCTGGGCAAGGAGGAAGCGGCGCAGATCGAAACCCGGCAGAACCCACCGCTGGCGATTCTCGATCTGCAAAACCAGACCCTGCGACAACTGGCCGCCGACGGCCACCTGGACAGCTACCGGCTGGTGACGTTGACCGACCGGCTGACCCGCTTCAATGAGGCACTCGGCAGCTGCGAGCGACTGAAAAAAACACCTTTCCCGATGCAGTACACATGGTTCATGCGCTACACCCTGGTGGTGTTCCTGTTCCTGCTGCCCATCAGCCTGGCGGGGCATCTGGGCTACTGGAGCCTGCCATTTTCGCTGATCATCGGCTGCGCCTACATCATGCTGGAATACGTAGGCCGCTATATCGAGACGCCGTTTGAAAACCAGGTCAACGATGTGCCGATGGACTATATCTCCCGCACCGTGGAAATTGATCTGCGCCAGTTGCTGGGCGAAACCGAGTTGCCGCCGCCGATCAAGCCGCAGGGATTGGGCTACCTTTACTGACGACGCTACTGAAGCCCCCGCCTGCTGTCATCCAGTGAACAAGGGTCCACTGGCCCGCCAGTCATCCGATAGCGCTTTATCTGGTACGGTCGTTCATGTAAACAAACGGCAGCTTAAAACAATAACACCAGGGGGACTCTCTCATGCGCAACTCAGCTATGCGCAATCTACGCATTCTACTAACGCTGTGTCTGACGCTGCTCGGCAGCCAGGCGGTGGCAGACAGCTATGTCTTTGTCACCAACAGCACGCCGGACACCGTGACCGTGTCCGTACACCACCACGGCACCGCTACCCTGACCCAGGGCAGCCAGTGGGAACAGGAGGCCACCAGCATCGGCCCCTACGAGACCAAACGGGTGCTGCGCTACAACCGTTTCTGGGGCGTGACCCGGAACCGGGTCTTCAACTTCGATACCACTGTGTCCTCCGGCACCTCGTCGGTCGTGCTCAAGCAGACCATGGTGGGCACCTGGACCGGCAGCAATATCCAGCACGGCGCCAGTGGGCCGGGCTTCTCCTCGCCCTGGTTCAGCGACCGCAATGTGCATACCTATCAGCACGCTTACGCCACGCGCCCGTCCAGCACGGCGTTCAAGGCCGAGTTCACCGGCGGTTACGATGATTTCTACTATGTGATCACCAACGACACACCCGTGGAGCCGCTCTCCGGCGAGGACGCATTGAAGGTGTTGAGTTACAACATCTACGCCCTGCCCCTGGTGGCCAGCAAAATCGGTGACCGGCTGGCGGAGCTGCCGAATCACCTGAGCGGCTATGACGTGATCCTGTTCCAGGAGGCGTTCTCGTCCACCCGCGACAGCATGCTGCTGGCCCTGGCCGCCGAGTACCCCTATCAGACCCATGTGCCGAAGATTCCCTATAGCGGCATCAATGTATTCGACAGTGGCGTGCTGATCATCAGCCGTTACCCCATCGTCAAGACGGACGATTTCATCTTCCCGGATTGCAGCGGTACCGACTGTTTTGCGGACAAAGGCGTGATCTATGCGGAGATCATCAAGGACGGCAAGGCCTACCACCTGACCTCCACGCATACGGCCTCGTTTGATACCGAAGCGGCGCGTGCCCTGCGGCAGCAGCAGTTCCAGCAGATTCGTGCGCTGGTGGACAGCCAGAATATCCCCGCCTTCGATGCGGTACTCATGGGTGGCGACTTCAATGTGAACAAGCTGATCTGGCCGCAGGATTATGCCGACATGCTGACCAATCTGGATGCCACTGACCCACTCAGCACCGGCTACACCGAGGCGACTTTCGATCCGCGCATCAACACCCTGGCCACGGCCGCTGGCTCTGGCGGTGATACCGTCGAGTATCTGGATTATGTGGTGTATTCCAACACCCACCGCCAGCCGGTCCAGTCACGCAATGATGTGCGCATCAAACGTGCCGCCACGACGCCGCTGTTCAAGGTCTGGGATCTGTCCGATCACTTCCCGGTGATGGGCGAGTTCCAATTCGCGCCGTAACTGTATGAGACGCTACTCGACACTACTGATCACGGCGGCCCTGGCCGCCGTGATCTTTGCGGTCTCCCCTGCTGGCAACGATGTCCGGCAGTTATCGTCTGCGCCGCCGGCATCCTCAGTCGCTGCTGGGGCTGGGGCTGCGCCAGCATCGGCCGATTCACCAGCCGGGCAGATATCGGAAAGCTCAGCGGGACAGGCAGCACGTCAGGCCGCACGCATGGAAGCCATGCAGTCATTGCTACACGACGCGCAACAACAGCCGGGCAATCTCGCCTACACCCTGCAGCAATTGCGCCAGCAGTGCGTGCCGGAGGACGACTGTGATGCACTGATCCGCATGGCGCTGGCCGGTTATGCGGATGCCGATTTTGCGGCGCTGGTGGAACAGGCGATGGCACGGCTGCCGTTGTATGAAAGCGCTATGCAGGAATTGGTTATGTCCATGAGTCAGCCGCCGCGCGAACGCTATGACGCCATTCATGCCCTGCGGGAACAGACCCTCGGCCGGGACGTCACGGAAGCGCTGTTCGGCCAGGAGGCTGCGTGGGCGGAGTATCAGTTTCGCTACGGGGAGCTGATGGAAGCCGCCGCCGCGTTATCGGCCACCGACCGCCTCTCCGCATTGAATGCGCTGCGCGATGCCAGTTTCGGTGACTACACCGACGCACTGCATCAGGTGGAAGGGATTGATGGCCGCTATCAACGGGAGCTGGCATTACTGTTGGCGGGTGTCGAGGATGCCTCGATGCGCGCGCAGATCATCCGCGATCTGCGGCATCGCCATTATCCCCCTGAGGTGATTGCACAGCTGGAACAACGCGACCACCAGCAGCAACAGAACGAGCAGCGCGTGCTGGACTATCAGCAGGCTGTGTCGGCCTTGCAGCAGGATATGGACGCCGTGCGGAGCACGCTGTCGGATCAGGCATGGCAACAGCAATATGAGCAGGCGCTGAGGCAGCTGCGGGCGCAGTATTTTCCCTGAGCCCGCCGCTGCGCTGCCTCAGTGAGTGAGGCGTTTCAGAAACGCCAGCTGCTTGCTGATGACACTACTGAACACCGGCTCGAAGTAAGGTTCGAAGTGATTGGCGTCGACGGTATCCAGCGTCAGATGCGGGTTGTCTATGCGGCGGATGGTCTCCGCCACGAAGGGCGCCACGGTATCGCCGGTGGCCCCCAGCAACAAGGTGGGAATGCGGATATCCCGCAGGCGTCTGACAGGGCGATAAGGCCCCATTGTCATGAATGAACGCGCGGCCACCCGGTTGTCATAGACCCGCCCGGCGCTTTGCTCGCCCAGGGTCAGCGCCTTGCCCGCATCATCGCGATCCATACTGCAAAACGTGCCCGGCTCGCCGACCACGGGGATGTAAACGGGCCGACCCGGCTTGATCAGATCGATCAGACAGTAGAGCCCGAACCTCAGCAGCCGTGCCAGCGGCACCGCCCGTACCGCCGCCAGTCCGTCGAGCATCGGCACCTGGGCAATGGCACCCAGCAGCTCCGGGTGCTCCGCCGCCAGCTCCACCGCGTGGCCACCACCGAAAGAGGTGCCCCATACCACGATCCGGTTCCTGTCGACGCCCGGCCGGGATTTCAGAAAGGCCAGCGCGGCATCCGCCTGCCTGACCCGTGCACGGGCCGAGATGGTATGCCGGGGCAGCCCGGCGCTGTCGCCCCAACCGAGGTAATCAAAGGCCATCACCGCGAACCCTGCCCGAGTGAATTCCTCGTAGAACGGCACCGTCAACGTATCCTGGGTGCCACCCCAGCCATGGACCATCAGGATCGCGGGCAGCATGGCATCGCCTGCGTCAGCAGGCCGGTACAGCGTGGCGGCACACCAGGTCCCCTGATAGTAGAAGCCGGTACGCTCGCTGTGGCAGGTCAGATCCGCGGGGCCGTATCTCAATGATTCCATGTGCCATGTCTCCAGACCGGGTTGTCTTGTATGAGATGTCTTGTATGCTATTCAAGGCGCGAGATTATCATTCTTGAATGCCATACAAGATGACCCTGATCACCCCGGGAGCTGGCGCTATGGCCAAGAACAAGCGGAATGTGGATGCAAAGCTGAAAAAGGCCGCGCTGGAAGAAACCGCCGCGCGCCTGTTTATGGCGCAGGGCTTCGACGCGACCTCCATGCAGCAGATCGCCCGCGAACTGGATGTCGCCCCCAATACGCTCTACTGGTACTACCCGAGCAAGGATGAACTGCTGGTCGGCGTCCTCGACCGTTTGCTGTCGCAGACGCTGCAACGCCTGCCGGCGATGGGGGGCTTGCCGTTGAAAGCGCAGATGGCCTGGATACTGGACGAACTCGAACAGAGCCGCGAGATGGTCGCCACCGTGCATGGCCGTCTGGATCAGTCACCGGTCATTCGTGCCTGGCATGACCAGTTCCACCAGTTCGTGGAAGGCGCTGTGATCTGCGCCCTGAACAGCGCCGGCGTCGAGGCATCACGCAGCGCCACACTGGCGACGGTGGCGACCTTTCTGGTGGAGGGGCTGCTGGCGCACCCGCACAGCGCACATCAGCGTAACGATATTCTGGAATGGTTTGCGGCCAGTGCCGGCGGTCAATAGCCGCTGGAAATTTTTTTCCCGAGTCGGAGGGTGTATTGTGAACGGGAAAACCGGAGGGCCACCATGATGATCGAGCCAATCTATATCGCAAAAGCCATTGCCGTCGGCGCCGGGGCGACGCTGGTCATGGACCTGTGGGCCGTCTTCCTGAAGCGCGTGTTCAGCATACCGTCTCTCAACTACTGCCTTGTCGGTCGCTGGATGGGCCACATGCCCGATGGTGTCTTTCGACACACCAACATTGCGACAGCGCAACAGAAGCGGGGTGAGTGCACCGTCGGCTGGGTTGCGCACTATGGGATCGGCATTGTCTACGCTCTGGCGCTTGTGCTCATTGTCTCCCCTCTCTGGTTGCATCAACCCACGGTTCTGCCGGCGCTGCTGATTGGCCTCGTCACGGTCACGATTCCGTTTTTTCTCATGCAACCCGCATTCGGTATGGGCATCGCAGCCTCGAAGACGCCCAATCCCCTGCAGGCCAGACTACGCAGCCTGATGACCCACGCTGTTTTCGGGCTTGGCTTGTATGTGTCTGCGCTGGCATTAAGCGTTTTTTTCCAGGCGTGACTCTGGCCATGCGCTAATTCAACTGTGCCGGTCCGCAGAAAACGTTACGTCTTTCTGCTCCTCCAACACACGAAGTCGCTCGGTTAATGCCTGGCGGATGGATGTATAGGTGGTGCTCCCCAAGGCCAGGCGCGAAGGTGGCGTCTCCGCATCCGCCGCCGCGATCATGGCATCGACTGTCCTGACAACGTCACTTTTGATGGTAAAGGTGCCGGACGAAAAGTCGCCGGACGTAAACACCCGCCGGACATCGCCGACAGGCGTGTCTTCATAGCAGGCCAGGGGCTGGGCATGATCAAGGCCAACGGCGAAGTTGGTTTCCGTCGGGCCGGGCTCAATGATCAGGCAATCAATCCCGAATGGCGCAACCTCTTTGGCGACGGACTCGATAAAACCCTCGATGCCCCACTTCGTTGCGTGATAGAGGCTGAAGCCCGGGTAGGCGATCTGTCCACCCTCCGACGATATCTGGACAAGGCGGCCCCCGTTTTGCGCCCGCAAATAAGGAAGCACCGCACGAATGAGCTGAATGGACCCGGTGAGGTTCGTGGCGATCTGACGCTCGATCTGCGCGTCGCTGACTTCTTCCGCCGCGCCAAAGAGGCCATAGCCCGCATTGCTTACAATGACATCAATGTGACCGAGATCATGAAAGGCGGCATCGACCACCTCATGCACCTGCTCTGTCCGGGTGACATCAAGCAGGCCAACCCAGAGACGGTCGCCGTATTGCGCCTTCAGCTCATCAAGGCTGCCCTTCTTACGCAGGGTTGCGGCAACGGTGTCTCCACGCGCCAGAAGCTTCTCGGTCAGCAGCCGACCCAACCCCGATGAGGTGCCTGTAATAAACCATGTCTTTGTCACCTTTGGCCTCCTTCTTGAATAGTGTTTCAACGAAGGAGGTCATTGTGAGCGAGCCAGACCTATGCAACTATCCGTTTAATATTGAATGGGTAGATGCAAAATTCACATGAATAAGAAGCCGGATCTGAATGTGCTGACTGCCTTTGCCGCCATTGCTGCCCAGGGCAGTTTTCGCAAGGCCGCAGATGAGTTGGGCATGCCACCGTCCACGCTGAGCCACATGATGCGCACACTGGAATCTCAACTGAGCGTACGGCTATTTAACCGAACCACCAGAAGCGTTGCCTTGACTGACATCGGCGCCAGATTATTGAGTCGTATCCGTCCTCTTTTGCGGGACTTTGATGCCGCATTCGAAGAAATTGAAATACAGCAAAACCGGCTGAGCGGTATTGTCCGGATCAATGCCAACGAACCCGCAGCACGCATGTTATTGCACCATGTGATGCCGGTTTTTCGAGAACGGTTTCCCGATATTGAGATCGATCTTGTTACCGAAGGCCGACTGGTGGATATCGTGGCGGAGGGCTTTGATGCAGGCATCCGCTTGGGCGAAGCCGTGCCTCAGGATATGATTGCCGTCCGGTTTGGCCCGCAGATCCGATTCCTGGCCGTCGCCTCGCCCGGTTATCTGGCGTCAAATCCGCCACCAAAAACCCCTGATGGCTTACACAAGCACACCTGCATCCGTCATCGCCTGCCAAGCGGGAAACTTTATCGCTGGGAATTCGAAAAAGACGGTGAGGAAGTGGCGGTTGAAGTACCTGGCGCCATCACCCTCGACCATTTGAACCTTATGGCCGAGGCCGCATCGGCCGGAATGGGCATCGCCTATCTTCCTGACCTGGTGACAGGGCCTTATTTACAACAAGGCAAACTGGTGCCTGTGTTGTCGGATTGGTGCCCCCGGGGGCCCGGACTTTGCATCTACTACCCCGGCCACCGGCATGTGCCGGCGCCATTGCGCGCATTTCTGGATGTGCTCAAGGACGTTGACGTCTCCATCCCCCGCCAGACCCCGGTTCTCATGTAATCTCGGGGCACCCGTCAGGGTCATCTTCTCCAATCAGAGCCAGTTCTCCGTTCGCAATCCACCAACCCGTTCGAACTCTCACAGGTTATTGGTCACCTATATCAGGCCTTCGCTGTGAGCATGGGCAGCGAGGTTCCAACAGCACCGACCATGTGCTAACGTTTGTACTGACAACCTGGGAGTCAACCATGGATACCCGAATCCAGTTTCGCATTGACGAAGAAACCAAGCGTCTCGCCCAGATGATGGCCGAGAGCCAGGGGCGTACCCTGAGCGACGCCTGCAGGGAGCTGGCCGAGCAACTCGCGGAACAACAACGCCAGGCGACCGCCCATAACGCCTGGCTTACTGAACAGGTCAATCAGGCTTTTGCAAAGCGCGATACCGGCAAGGCGGTCTTCGTGACGCATGAAGAAGCCAGCAAGCGCATGGACGAACGCAAAGCCAGAATACGCAACGGTGGGTAATGCATGATCTACTGGGAAGAGGAAGCCCTGAACGACCGCGAAAGGATCTTCGCATTTCTCCACCAACACAATCCGTTGGTCGCCGATCAAACCGACAGGGTTATCGTGGAAAAAGTGGAGAACTTGCTCGACCAGCCATTGATCGGCGTGCAACGCGCCGGCATTCCGGGCCGGTTACTGATCATCCCTGACGTTGCCATGATCGTCTCTTATTATGTCGAGGATCAGGCTGTCAGGGTGATGCGGGTACTTCATCAGAAACAGACGTTTCCTGACTGAGGCTGTGGCATCCCGCGCCGCTAGTCCGCCGCTCCGGGCAGCGGCAAGACCTACCTGAAGAAACGCCTCGCGGCGCGGCAGCATGGCATTCGTTACCGCTGGGTGCTGTTCAAGGAGACCCCCCGGCAGCTTGAGTACCTGGGAAAACTCTTTTCGGCGCCTGACACACCCGACATCGTCGGCGCCTGTCATGCCCTCAGCGCACTGCCAAAGGTGTTCAATGATCCGGCGGCGTTGCGCGCACCGGGAAAGACCGTATTTATGAACGCACAGGCCTGACCTGTCGGCCTCAGTGAATCCCGGGCATTCCCAAGAACCCCGGCAGCGACTTGATGCGCTTGATCCAGGCCCGACGGGAATCCGAACGCGGCATCCTGCTGTCCGTGCAGTTCATGTTCCCACACGGCGATTTGACAGGAAAACTCCCCGTGAGTGCGTTGCATTCACCTCAACGCGATAACCGCCTAAGAACAGGGATGTGAACCATGAAAGCGCCTTCTGCAAAGACCTCTCATAAAGACGAACGGGCGAAAGACGAATGGAATCCATCAAGGTCACCCGCCGGGCCAAAGAACTCCAGATTGATCGCCGTCGCGTCCACGCCCCGTGCCAGCAACAGTCGCCGGGCATGGGCCAGCATCGGCGTCGGACCACACAGGTAAAACTCGCTCTCGCGCTGGCCGATCAGTTGATCCAGCAGGCTGTCATCCAACAGGCCTTCGCTGTCATGATGGCTGCGCGCCCGATCCGTGTCCGTCGCCTCACTCAGGCGCACGTGGGTGGTCAGCTGTGGATAGTCCGCGCGCAGCGAGGTCAGCTCATCGGCAAAGGCGCGGACCGCGCCGTTGAGTGCGCACTGAATGAAGACGACTGCCCTGCCCGGCTGTTCTTGCAGGGCGGCATACAACATTGACAGCAACGGAGTGATGCCGACCCCGCCCGCGATAAACACCAGTGGCCGCATATCGGCTGGCGCAGGCTTCAGGAAGAACTCACCGCAGGGTGGCGCCAGCTCAATGACGTCACCCTCGCCCAGGCTGTCGTGCAGCCAGTTCGACACCACGCCGCCGGGGACACCCGCCGCCATGGCCTGCTCGCGCTTGACGCTGATGCGGTAGCGCTCGGCGCCCGGGCGGTTGGACAGGCTGTAGTTTCTCATCACCGGTTCGCCGCCTGCCGGCCGCACACGCACAGTGATGTACTGGCCCGGCTGATGCGCAGCCAGGGGCTTGCCGTCCTCCGGTGCCAGATACAGTGAAACGATGCTGTCGCTGGCGCCTTCCCGCTGCGTCACGACAAAGCGCCGAAAGCCGGTCCAGCCGAAGGTGGTGTGCTGTTGCGCGTAAATCTCTGCTTCGCGGTGGATAAAGATGTCCGCCAGCACGCCGTAGGCGGCTGCCCAGGCCTCGATGATGGCGGGCGTCGCCGCATCGCCCAGCACCTCCTTGATGGACGCCAGCAGGTTCTCGCCCACGATCGGATAGTGCGCCGCCTGGATGCCCAGGGAGGCATGCTTCTGGGCGATCAGCTCCACCGCTGCGGTCAGGGCTTCGGGGGTCTCGATATGCTGAGCATAAGCGCAGATGGCGGCGGCCAGCGCGCGCTGCTGGGTCCCGGCGTGCTGATGCGCGGGGTTGAAAAACCGCTGCACCTCGGGGTTCTCTCTGAACATGCGCGTGTAGAAATGGCGTGTGAGAGTTTCGCCATGTTCCTGGAGGACCGGGACTGTCTGCTTGATGACGTCGAGTTGGCTGGCTGTGAGCATGGAGGCTTCCTTGGGTCAGCGTGGCTTTAAATAGGCATTTTACATACCTGTTTTAAAGCGGCATATTAGATACCTCTTTTTGCCGGGTCAAGCCATGCAGCTCTCGACACACACCGACTACGCGTTGCGCAGCTTGATTTATCTTGCCCTGCAGCCCACTCAGACGCCCGTCACCGTGCAGGACATCGCTCGCCATTACGGCATCTCTGCCCATCATGTGGCCAAGGTGGCGCAGACGCTGTCCCAGCACGGCTACGTGCAGAGCTTGCGCGGGCGCGGCGGCGGTCTGGTGCTGGCGCAGGCGCCAAAAGATATCCGGGTGGGCACGCTGGTGCGGGAAACTGAAAATCTGAAGCTGCTCGAATGCTTCGGCCCGGATTCGACCTGCCCGATCGACCCGGCCTGTCGTCTCAAGCAGGCGCTCAAGCAGGCGCATGGGGCCTTCATGGCGGTGCTGGATAACTATACGCTGGCAGATATGGTGGCTAATGACAGGGAATTGCGGGAACTGTTGTTCAGCGGGCCCGGCAACTGAGACGCGATGCGCTCTACAACAGCCGGGTTGCTTTAATATTCTGATGGGCTATGGTTAGCCAAACGAGAACATCAGAAAGCGCTTCAGGAAAGCACCATGCCATCCCTTACCACCGTTTTTTACCCCCGCATCTTTCCGGTTTAAGCCGGACGGCTCACCCCGTCCGGCCACCCCGTCTTACCTCATATTCTTTATCTGGCTTTTACTATAACGCACTCAGATTGTGTGCGCTGTCATTAGCGTACGCGTCTGCCCCGGAAATCATTGACCGGGGATGTTGGAGACATGGAATTGCGTAATTTAATGGAGGGTCTACTGCACCCGCATCCACGCGCCGCATTGCACAGCCGCCTGGAGATACTCGAACTCGAATCCCGCGAGGTGACCTCTCTTACGCTGGTGAGGCCAGAGGATTCAGAGCCCGACAATGGCCTTGTATCCATATTATCACCTCTGGGGCAGGCCTTGACGGGACGACGCAGGGGGCAGGTTACCGAAGCTGAGTTTCTTGGGTATCGACTGCCACTGGCCATCTTGAACGTCATACCACTGGATCAGGATGCCACGCCTTGAAGCACTGAAGCCGCCGCCAGGAAGCACTTCATGGCAGTCCGCCGGAACCGGCTAGTCTGCAAAAAGCGGCGTGCAGAATAAGTCCGGCTCTGCAGTTATTTCAAGGTGAGTAAAATGAGCAAGGAAAAACCGAGAAAGGAAGCAAAAAGGACATTGAAGGAAAAGCGCAGGGACCGTAAGGCGAAGCGCGAATAGCAAGCAATAATGGGCTGCGAAAATCAGATGGGCAGAACCCTGCCCACAATCGCTATTGGGTAACTTCAACGAAGCATGCCGGAGCGGGCGGGCCTACCGGCCCGCTCGCCTGAAGCGTTTGTTCGCTCAATCATTGCAAGGCAGCAGTGGCTCGGCATCAAACTGTTCCTGCATGCCAGCGCTGAGCGCCTGCGAGATGTGCTGCCCGGCGAGGACCAGTTCGTCCTGCCAGTTAACGCGGATCAACTCCTCCAGCGTCTCCACAGCCCAGTCGAACGACATGCCTGCCTGCTGCGCCACATCTTCCGCGAACGCTTCCACATCCCAGGCGCCCCAATGGCCGAAGTCCAGTGACAAGTCCAGCCGCACGGCGGGTCTCGCCCCGGCGGTACAGTCGGCGCCGTCGGCGGTCAGGCGGCTGCGCATTCTCACGGTAGTGGCTTGCGACGACAGCGGTGACATGCCGGATTCACAGTAGGCCTGGCCGCCGCTGGTGCGGCAGAGTTCCCACACCACCATGGCAGTCAGTCCGTCGTGCAGGTCGCCCAGGGTGTCCATGCCCGTCACCATGCCCTGGGTCATGAACGGCATGCTTGAGCGCGTCATCTGCATCTGTTCAAGCCCGTGCAGGGAGACGATATTGAGCTTCACCGTGTGAGAGGGTTGCGGCCAGGCGCAGGATTCGTAGCAAGTGTGCACGTCTTCCTCACAGGGATGCGCGCAAGACACGCCAGGGGTCAGCAGGTTTTGTGTCTCGCAATCCAGCACCAGGGCATCACAGTAACCCTTGGCCAGCGAACACCCGTCTTCACATTCCTGGCGCGTCTCGTTGCTGGATTCGCTATACACCGCATAGAACTGGTCGCAGGGGTCGATATGCGCCATCTGCGACGAGGCCGGTGCGCACACAGGAGGCGGGAAGCTCTCGAAATACAGGCCGGTATCCGGGTCTGCCAACTGGCCAAACGCCTCCACCATGGCTGCCGTCACCGCCCCCTCAATGTCGTCCACCCCGTAGCCGGAAAAGGCCGTCTGCGGCATCGGCCACAGTGCGTCGGCGTCCGGCGGCGTGGCGGTCAGTTCCGCCACATGCAGCGTCAGGCCTGATACCTTGCTGTCGGTGGTGCGGGCCTCGACCCCGATCACCACATAGGGCCAGTTGCCGTTGAGCTGGTTGAACGGGTCCGGGTTGAAGGTGCCGTCTTTCTTGCCATGGTGCACGACGTGGTTTTTCGATGTGTTGATCAGAAAATCCGGTGCCAGCACATCGACCTCTGTCGCCAGTTCACCCCAGGCGAGGCCCAGGCCGACCACATCATTGCTGCTCACTTTCATCTGTACCCCGGCAGCCACACGGTGCGAGCTGGCGGTGTTGAGTGACACGGATCGCGTCACGGAGCCGCAGTCCTGCGGCGACTCGACAATGCGGGTCTGCTGGACATCCCGCAGGTCCACAAAGCGCGCGCGCAAACAGCGCAACTTGCCATTGCCGACCCGGGCCGCCAGGCTCTCCAGCACCCAGTAGCCGGTGGTGTCGCCGCTGCTGTAACCCGGCGCCAGCACCCGCTCCTGGTAGCCTGCGTTCTTCACCTGAATGGTTGTGGGGTGTCGCCACATCAGGGGGGCATCCAGTTGTACCGTATCGGATGCAGCACTGTGGCTTTCCACAGAAACACCGTGGCTTTCGACCGACAGCGCACCGGACATGGCCCGCGCTGTCGGCATCACCGCTTCCTGCCAGGCCAGGCCGTTACGCAGGGCAAACAGCAAACCCACCTGATCGCCCCAGACCAGACCGTTGACGTCGATATAGCTCACCCCCGGTGGCAGCGGCGCGCCCTCGACATCCGGCACCTGGACACCTGGCAGAGCATCGCTTTCCTCCAGCTCCCGCACCAGCTGCTGCCCGGTCACCAGTTGTCGCAGCCGCTGGGCGCGCATCGCATCGATGACCACGGGCACGGTCAGCTTCAGGTCGTAACACACCAGGGTCAGGTCGTCCTGATCGATCCCCGCCGGGCAGTGAATACGTTGCGAGCGCACGGTCGCGGGCAACAGCGCCCGGCCGAGGCGGTCGAGCACTTCGTCCTCGATATCCCGCAGCAGGTCGGGGTCGTCCTGGGTCAGCCCCACCGTCACCACCAGACCAGCGCGCGTCTCCATTTCCGGGGTCGGATCATCGGCCCCCTCGCGTGTTCCGGAACTGCCACCGCAGGCAGACAGAAGTGTGGCCATGCAGGCCAGAAAAAGCACAATACGTTGCGCGTATTTCATCGTCGTCCCCCTGCTCACTCGCAGCTCAGTATCTGTATGTCGGCCAACAGGCCGTTCAGCCCGTCAGTCAGGGTATCGGTGAGATCATCGAGCACTTTTTCGTATTCCTTTTGCAGGCTCGGTATCTGGAACAGGTCTTCCAGGCTTTCCCCCAGCCAGGCCAGCGAACTGTCGATGCCGCCGAGGACATCACCGATAAACCCGTCGATGTCCCACACCCCCATATCAATCACATCAATGGCCGAGACAGTCAGATACAGCCCGCCGGACTCCCCCGGTCTGCAATCGGTGCCATCCACCTTGGCGCGCACGCGGAACTTCAGCTTGCCGGTGCGCATGGTGGTGGTGTCCGAGACGACGATGCCCGGGTCCTGCTGCAAGCGCCAATAGATATCGGAGCGCAACCCGTCCTCCACGGTGGCGGTGGTTTCGATGCTCATGTGGGCACCGCTGGAGAGATAGGGAATCGCGGAGTCGGAGAAATCCGTACCGGCCAGGCCCCTGACATTGCGGACATCCACTTCCGCCGAGCCGGTAACGTTGAGGGTCATGCTGTCATAGCATTTGTTGCGCTCCTTGCGGCAGGTACCCGGGTCGAAAACACCCACCGTACCCATGCACAGGCCGTACTCCGTTTCGCAGATGGCCACATCGGCCCAGCCCGCCAGAATGTTTTCGGAGTAGCTGTCCTTGGCCCCCATATTGCCGCAGAAACGGATGTGGTCGATGGTCGAGTCGCAATCCGGATACAGCGCCAGTGGCATCTCCTCGGCCAGCACCGGGTAGACCTGATTGAGCACGTCGGTCGCGGCCTGCTCAATCGTCTCGATGCTGTGGCCATACCAGAAGTCGCTCTTGTCCGGCGCGGGTGAGCTGAGATACCCCAGATGCAGCGTCAGGCCGGACACCTTGCTGTTCGTCGTGCGCGCCTCGACACCGACAATCACATACGGCCAGCCCTCATCCAGATAGAAGGCATCGGGCAACCAGGTGCCCGACGAGGTGCCGTCCTGGGCAACGTGTTTCTTGCCGTCCACATTGAGCAGAAAATCCGGAAAGTGGTCCTTGTCGTCGCGGATCCACACAGTGGGGTTGCCCCAGGCCAGACCGAGGCCCTTGATGTCGTTGCTGCTGACTTTCATGTTCATGCCCACGGCCACCCGGTCGGTGGCCAGTTGCACCTCGCGCTCCACGCTGCTGCAATCACCGGAGGTGACCACATCCATGACATTGCCGAAGTGCCCGGTGTCACCGTTGAAAGTGGCCAGATCGTGAAAGACGCCTCGCAGACACTGGAGTTCGCCTTTTGACACCCGGGCGCTGAGGCCGGTGAGCACCTTGGTGCCCACGCCGCTGCCGTCCCAGTAACCCGGGGCCAGCACACGTTGCTGGTGGCCTTCTTTCTTCGTGGTCGTGGTGATCGGGTTCTTCCAGATCAGCTCGGGCACCCGTTGCAGACCGTCGTCGTCACTGGTGCTGCTCATGGCCAGCTTCGGTGCCATCGACATCGCCAGCCACTCGTCTTCGCTGATCGCAAACATGCCGCGCAGGGCAAACAGCATGCCGAAGTGCGGCGCCAGCGTGCCCTTCTGATCCACGAAGGTCACGTCGGACAACCACTCATGCTGCGCCAGCTGCTCGGCCAGTTGCTCCGACGCCACCAGCTCCCGCAAGGTCGACAACCGGAACGCCTGGAACGGCGATGACATGGCAATGCGCAACCAGATATCAAAGCAGGTCCGGGTCCCGTCCAGCTCACTGCCACGGGGGCAGTGAGTGCGCACCACGCGGCTGCTGGCAGAAATGGCATGGTCTGCCAGCGCCTCCACCACGGCGCTGGCGGCCTGCTCGGCAAGCAGGGCGTTGTCCTCGCTCAGCCCGAGTTGAAACACCAGCCCGGCCTGGTATGGCTCAGGTGTCGTGTCGGTCTCGGCGGCCTGGTCTCGCCGGTCACTGCCACAGGCACTGGTCAGGGCCAGCACCAGCAGCACACCGGCATACTGAAGAAGTCTCATGTCATTTCCCCCACGGATATGAACGGTTTCTTTTTTGAGTGGGCTCAGTATCGGCGGCTGGCCGCTGCGGGGGCATACCATGAACAGGGTATACTGGCGCGGCGGCAATCCGGGCACAGTGTCACCACAGACAAGGGCGAGATATCGATGACAGACGCAGTCACCCGCATTCTCCTGCTGGAGGACGACACCCCGCTGCGCGAGCGGTTTGCACGCATCCTGGCAGACTGGCCTGGCGGTGAGCTGGTGGGCGCCTGCGCCACACTGGAGGAGGCGCTGGCGTTTCTGATGCAGCATCCGGTGGATCTGCTGATGACCGACCTGAACCTGCCGGATGGCCATGGCATCGAGGCCATCCGACTGCTGCGCACCCGCTACCCCGATGCTGACGCCATGGTGATCTCGGTACTGGCCGATGATGAAACGGTGCTGGCGGCCATTGAGGCCGGGGCCGTGGGTTATTTGCTCAAGGATGCCGACTCCATCGAACTGGTCGAGGCGATTGAGTCCCTGCGCGCCGGGCATTCGCCCATTTCCTCCTCCATCGCCCGTATTCTGGTGCGGCGCATGAGCACGCCAGCGGCGAGCGAGCCCGGGCCAGCACTGACACCCCGGGAAACGGAAATCCTGCGCGGCATTGCCAAGGGATTCACCTATGCAGAGCTGGCGGAAATGCTGCATATCTCACGCCATACCGTGCCGGTGCATATCAAGAACATCTACCGCAAGCTGGCCGCCAACAATCGATCCGAGGCGGTGTATGAAGCATCCAAGCGAGGCCTGATACGACTGTGATACGGGTGCTGGGGCTGGGGGCGCTTTGGGGGGTGCTGGCATTCGTGGCCAGCACGCCGTTATGGCTGACGCTCCCGCCACCGCCTGTCCCGGCCATTATTGACGCGCAGCACCAGGATGAAGATGCCTGGCGCGCGGTAACACTGCCCCATACACGCGGCGCAGCCGGAGGCTGGGAGCACTACCGCGTCAGTGTCCATATGGAGGATGTCAGCCAACACTATCTGTATATCCCGACGCTCAGCCAGCGGGCCATCATCGCCCTCGCTGGTGAGGAAATCGCCGATACCGGCCACCGCACCACCATGATCGGGCTGGCCTCCGGTATCCCGGCACTGGTGCCGTTGCCCCCCCGGCTGCTGCAACCGGGCGACAACATCATCGATATCCACCTGCAATCCTTCGGCCTGGTCCCCATCTATCTCTCGCCGGTCTATGCCGGCAGCGCCAGCGACCTGGCGCCGCACTACCGGGGTCGGGTATTCCTGCTGGAGTACCTGCGCCTGATGGTGCCAGCGGGACAATTGCTGATG
Organism: Alcanivorax sp.; assembly: GCA_022565695.1. Lineage (GTDB taxonomy): Bacteria > Pseudomonadota > Gammaproteobacteria > Pseudomonadales > Alcanivoracaceae > Isoalcanivorax. Next base: position 98,745 of record JAIUME010000009.1, read on the forward strand.
GCGCTGGTGGTGCTGGTGCTCTGGCTGTATCGGCCGCAGGACGCATTGTTTGGCTGGCTGTCGCTGCTGCTGGTGACGTCCATGTTTATTTATCTGGGCATGCTGCGTGACCTGCTGCCGCAATCACTCGTGCTGATGCCCTATCTGCATATGGTCGGCTCGTCGGCCAGTGCCGTACTGGTCATCATCACGCTGCTGACCGCTGGCATCCCGCCACCGCGCTGGCTGAAACATGCCGTATGGCTGGTCCCGCTGACCTGCATCCTGCTGGGGCTTTCCGGGGCCGTTCCGGCCTCGCAACTGGTGATGTTCGTCAACGCGCCGCTCAATATCCTCGGGCTGCTGGCCAGCCTGGTCATCAGCACCTGGGCGGCGCTGACACGGCGCAGCAGCGAAGCCTGGCTGCTGCTTGTGCCCCTGATGCTGGGTGCTCTGGCTGCGCTGCATGATTACGCGGTAATTACCACCCGAATAGACGGCCCTGTCTTTCTTTCCGTGTATTACCGTCCGGCCCTGATGATCGGCATCGCGATGATTCTTATGCGCCGCCTCGGCATCAGCCTGAACCGGCTGGACAACGCCAACGCCCATCTCACCCAACGCCTCACCGAACAGGAGCAGGAACTGGCGCGCCTGCATGAAGAGGAACGCCGGGACACTGCCCAGCGGGCCCTGAGCCACGAACGCCAACGCCTGACCGCTGACCTGCACGACGGCCTGTCTGGCCACCTGGCCTCCATCATCGCCTTGTCCGAGCGGGAAAAGTCCGACCTGGTCGAACGCGCGGCGCGCGAAGCATTGGAGGACCTGCGGCTGGTGATCCATTCACTGGACATTCAGGAGGATGAGTTGCCCGTGGCCCTCGCTGGCCTGCGTGAGCGCCTGGAACGGCAACTCAAACGCATCGGCGTGTCACTCGAGTGGTCCATGGCCCGGCTCCCGGACATCGCCGGTGTGACGCCCTCACAGGCACTGAATGTCCTGCGCATCCTGCAGGAAGCGATCACCAATGCCCTCAAACACGGCAAGGCCACCCGGATCAGCGTCATCGGGCGCCCGGACAGCGAGGGCCATGCCCGCATCGACGTGGAAAACAACGGCCTGCCCTTTCCGGAGCAGCCGGGTCGTGGCGGCACGGGCCTCCACAACATGCGCCGCCGTATCCGCCAGCTGAACGGCTCACTGGAAATCACCCCGTTGGCCGAGGGCACACGGCTGAGCCTGGTGCTGCCCCGACAACTGCCTGATCCGAACGAGGCTCCCTGGATGCCGACCCTGCGCTAACGCTTGCGCTGACATCCCGGGATGTCAACCACAGCCCATTGCTGCGAAACAGCACGGGAATAGCCGCTTTCTGGACAGCCCTCCCATCAGCGATTAATATCGATTAACAGTTAATCATCCCGATCATCACCGATTGCGGAGGTACCCCCGATGTCAGCGCCCACCAACACCCGCTCGGTAACGGCCCATGTTCCGGTAGATCTGGCAGACCGGATCGATGAAATCGCCACGCGTCTGGAACGTTCCAAGAACTGGATCGTCCGGCAAGCGCTGGCCGACTGGCTCGACCAGGAAGAAGAACGCAACAGGCTGACGCGCGAAGCCCTGGTCGACGTGGATGTCGGGCACGTCATCGACCATCAGGCGATCAGTGAGTGGGCCGAGAGCCTGAGTACGGATTCACCGCTGCCCGCGCCACGCTGATGCAGCTGAAATGGACCAGCAAGGCCCTCGCCGATCTGGTCAGGCTTTACGAATTCCTGGCCGTGGTGAATCAGCCTGCGGCAGCCAGAACCGTCCAGCAGCTGACGGCAGCCCCAGGTTCCTTGTTGGCTAACCCCCGTATCGGAGAGCGGCTGGACGAATTCCAGCCCAGAAGTGTGCGGCGAATCCTTATCGGCCAATACGAAATGCGCTACGAGGTTGCGGGCAATACCGTGTACATTCTGCGGCTGTGGCATACGCGCGAAGATCGGTAGCGGGCTGACACGGCATAGAGCAAGTGCTGTCCGAAAGTCCTGGCGAATACAATCGCCTGCATTACACCGCGTTTGCGGAAGCACTCCCCAATCACAACATTGATGAAATCAAGATGTTGAGGGACCGCCATGAATCCGGATCTGGCCATAACCTACTGCCGCATGATTACCCAGACCCTCGGGCTGGATTATGCCGGCCTGGAAACGCTGGTACAGGGAACCGGGATCGACGTGGAGACACTGCTGCACAGTGACGGTTTTATTGACTGGCCGGGTATTTGCCAGCTGATCGCCAATGTCCATCAAATCACCGACCAACCTGATATTGCTCTGCAGACCGGCCTGCGCGCTCTGCCCGCCATGCATGGCCCCATGGGCGTGGCTGCCATGGCCAGCCCCACTTTGCGCGACGCCATGCACCTGTTTGCCCGCTATAACAATACTCGCACCCGCATCTTCAACACGGTGATGGAGGAAACCCCGACGCACATCACACTGCGTCTGAAGTTTGCTTATCCCAAGGACAGCGTCATCCAGTTTCTGACTGAATCGGCGATGGCATCCTCCTATGCCTGCCATGTGGTGCTGCGCGGCAAGCCCATTGATGGAGGAACCGTGTACTTCAACTATCCACCTCCGCCCTGGGCCGACTGCTATCCGCAGGTTTTCCGTGGCACGCGCATTGTCTTCGACGCTCCTGACGTTGCCCTGAGCCTGCCCGCCAGCTATGGCGATGAACCCCTGCTCAGCCATGACAGGGATCTGCTCTGGGTGGCAATCCAGCAGTGCGAGGTCCGCCAGGAGGCGTTGCGCAAGCAGGGGACCATCAGTGACCGGGTGCTATCCCTGCTGCAGCAGAAGCCCGGCAAGGCCAGCCTGGACGGTATCGCCGACCAGTTGCACATGAGCCCCCGCACCCTGATCCGCAAACTCAAGCAAGAAGACACCCGCTTCCAGCAACTGCTCGACCAGACACTCAGCCGTCGCGCGGCCCAGTTACTCAGCCTGCCCCACTACACCGTCGCCGCCGTTGCCGAAGATCTTGGCTACACCGATGTGGCCAGCTTCCGGCGAGCCTTTCAGCGCTGGTTCGGCACCAGCCCTGGCCGCTTCCGCGAGGAATAACCCGCCTGCACGCTGCAACACATTGACACTTTTTATCCCCCCATTGGCAATTTCCGCGCTTATCTGGCTACTCCCAAAAGGAAACACTCTGTATCGGACCTTTTCAGGAGAGCCCCATGACAACGACAACAACGCCGCAAGACGACGATCTCAAGACGCTGGCCCGGCTAAAGACATCACCCAGGATTGCCTGGCCCACCGTAGCCATCCTTGTGGCGTCCCATGGCGTCAATATTCTTACCTGGGCAATGGTGCTCAATGGCCTATGGCCCGCCTGGGCAGGACTGATCATTATCAGCATCACCGGCTATGCATTGTTTACGCCTGCTCATGAGGCCATTCACCGCTGCGCCGCACAGAAGCCGGCGCATAACGATCTGATCCTCTCCATCGCCACGTTCCTGGCGGTACCGTTCGGCAAGGGCACGCTCTTTCGCTTGATGCACATGCGTCATCACCGCTTTACCAATGATCCGGAAAAGGACCCCGATCACTGGATGGCCAGCAGCCTGTGGACCATGCCGCTGTGGGGATTCTGGCCCTTCATCTATCTGATCAACTACCTGCGCAAGCCGGAGGTATTACCCAATGTGGCCCCCTCGGAAATCAAGCGCGAGTTAGCGGTGGCCGGTCTGGCGCTGACTGCCCTCATCCTCTGGCGACCCTATGAAGCGTTGATGTTGTGGCTACTGCCCACCTACTTTGCTTTCTTTCTGATGTGTCTGGTGTTCATGGTGCTCCCCCACTATCCGCATACAGCTCGGCAAGAAGACGACCCCAACGCCACCGCACTGATGCGAATGGGCAAGGAATGGTTGCTCACCCCGATCTTGATGTATCAGAACTACCACCTGATGCATCACCTCTACCCCACCATTCCGTTCTATCGCTACGGCAAGGCATGGAAAGCCCGCGAGCAATACCACCGCGAGCATTCCAGCAACATGATTATCCGCCCGTTCCAGCTTGGCCCGGACGACAACTCCGGCAACGCCTGACAGGAGAACCACCATGACAAGAACTGTTCTGATTACGGGTGGCGCTGGCGGCATTGGCCGGGAATTCTGCAAGCTGTTCAACGCGGACGGCTATCGCATCGTGGTGTTCAGCTTGCTGCAGGATGAACTGGACGCACTCGGCCAGGACCTGAAAGCGCAGCGCCCTGACGTGGATTTCCATGCCGTGCAGATGGACCTGTCCCAACCCGAAGCTGCCGAAGCGATCGTGGATTGGCTGGATCGGCAGAACATTGCATTGGACGTACTGGTCAACAATGTAGGCTTCGGCATGATGGGCGAGCATGTGGAGCAGGACAGCCAGAAACTGGAGCGCATGCTCACCCTGAACAACATCCTGCTCAGCAAGCTGTGCATGCTGGTGGGCGCGCACATGAAAGTCCGTGGCCAGGGCAAGATCCTGAACATTGGTTCCCTGGCCGGCTTCTGCCCCATGCCCTTCTTTGCCGCCTACAGCGCCAGCAAGGCGTTCGTGATCAACCTGAGTGCCTCCCTGCAGGAAGAGCTGAAACCCTATGGCGTACAGGTCACCTGCTTCTGCCCCAGCACCACCAAAACTGCCTTCCTGGATACGGCCCAGAGCAAACACAAGTCTTCCAGCGGCATCAGAGAGTTTGTTTCCGCCCAGATCGCCACCCCGGAAGACGTGGCCAGAGCCGGCTATGCGGCGCTCAACAGGGGAAAACGCTATGCCCTGCCCGATCTTTTCGTGACCATGCAAAGCATTTTTATTCGCATGATGCCCCTGGGCGCCATGGCGAATCTGGTTTACAAGAAATCGGTGAAGGCCGTTAACAGTTAAGGATACTTTTATGAGTCAGTATTTTAGTGAAAACCTCCTGGCCGGCAAGGTGGCATTCGTTGCTGGTGGTACTCGAGGCATTAATCTGGGCATCGCGAAAGCGTTTGCGTGCGCAGGTGCCCGTGTTGCGGTGATTGGTCGAGATGCTGAAAGGGCGGCGGCTGCCCAGGCCGAAATTGAGCGAACTTCAGGCGGAAGTGCTCTGGGAATGTCTTGTGATGTACGGGATTACGCAGCGGTTGAGACAGCCATAAAAACCACAGTAGAGACCTTCGGGAAGATTGACATACTGGTATCCGGGGCAGCAGGTAACTTTTTCTCACCCATTGTGGGGCTGTCTGCGAATGCTTTCAAAACGGTGGTCGATATAGACCTTATTGGTACATTTAACGTGTTCAGGGCAAGCTTTGACTATCTCGCCAAGCCCGGCGCCTCTCTCATAGCGATAACAGCAGGCCAGGCTGAACATGCCGTACCCTTCCAGGCTCATGCTGCTGCGGCTAAAGCCGGGGTAAACATGCTTACAAAAACCCTTGCAGTCGAGTGGGGGCCGGCGGGAGTCAGAGCGAATCTTATTGCTCCAGGCGGAATAGAAGGTACCGAAGGGGTGAAATACCTGTCGAGCTCTCAAGACGGGTTAGACGAAGCTGTCGGCAGGGTACCTATGAGGCGACTTGGCACGGTAACGGAGATCGCCGATGCGGCCGTTTTCCTCTGTAGTGAGGCCGCGAGTTACATTACCGGGCAGGTTATTTATGTCGATGGTGGTACGTTGACAGGAGATGGCGCTTACGATTGTTTGCATCCATTGAAGCGCCAGAGAGCCTCCGAATAATTCGCTCTTTTCACGTTTCGGATGCTCATTCAGCTTATTCCGCGCAATGGAATTGCAGCCATTACTATGTTCAGGAGTACATCATGAGTGCATTACAGGCAGATCAGAGCGACTTGAAAGCAATCCGTTTTTCGGTAGCACAGCAGATTGGTCGGGTATCCCCTGAGGATGCGCTGGCCATTTTTGACGCGCTGGAATCTATCGAGACAGACTTCATGATTGGTGCATGGAAAGGCGAGGGTTTCGAGACCGGCCATACCATGGATGGAATGCTGGAGCGTTGCCATTGGCACGGAAAGCGCTTTGAAAGCCTGGAACATGTGCATCCACTGGTGTTTCGCAAGGCATCCGGGAAACTGACCTCGGTGAAGCCGTTACTGGTTATGCCAGGCATGGGCCTGCTGGAAAGGATGCCATTCCTCAAATCTACCTTTGTCGGCAAGTTGTTCCAGTGGACACTGCCACTGCTGTCCGGCCGCAAGTCCGCCGCTCGCCTGCGCATGACCACCTACCGAGGCAAACCCTCTGCCACCATGATTTACGATAACCTGCCCATTAATGATATTTTCCGGAAGGTGGATGACAACACTGTGCTTGGTATCATGGATCTGAAAGGCACGAAAGCGCCGTTTTTCTTTGTACTGCGTCGCGACAATCCCTGAGGAACCTCTGAAAACCCACGACTTTGGCATAATGGCACGATTGCTCGCCAGCCCCGGAGATCACCATGAGTCAGCCGACCTTCGCCGGGACCGAATAGGCCATCAGGAAGCGCAAGACCCGGCGCGAGCAGTTCCCGGAGAAGCTGGAAGTGCCATTCCCCCCGGAGAGATGCCGGACCAGATCATGGGCCCGCGAAGATCAGTAACTGGCTGGCCGGGCATAGAGCCTCGCCCCGCCCTTTGCTATGCTCCCCCTCTTCACGGCGCCGCCCATCGCGGTCGGCGCCCATAAGCTCAAGCTCCCCGTTTCTGGACAGAAGGCAGCCTCGTAACCATGTCAAAGGACGATCTCAGCGCCCACACCCCCATGATGCAGCAATACCTGCGCATCAAGGCCGAGCACCCGAAACACCTGGTGTTCTATCGCATGGGCGACTTTTACGAGTTGTTCTTCGGCGATGCGGAGAAAGCGGCCCGGCTGATGGACATCACGCTGACGGCGCGGGGGCAGTCCAATGGCGCGCCGATTCCCATGGCGGGTATCCCCTACCACGCCGCCGAGGGCTATCTGGCGCGGCTGGTGCGGCTGGGGGAGTCGGTGGTGATCTGCGAGCAGTTCGGTGACCCGGCCACCAGCAAGGGGCCGGTGGAGCGGCGGGTGGCGCGTATCGTCACGCCCGGTACGGTCAGCGATGAGGCGCTGCTGGATGAGCGTCGGGACAATCTGTTGTGTGCCATTGCCGGCCACGGTGAGACGTTTGCGGCGGCCAGCCTGGATCTGGCGGCGGGTCGGCTGGTGGTGACGCAGGTCAACGGCCATGAAAGTCTGCTGGCGCTGCTCGAGCGCTGGCAGCCGGCGGAGTTGCTGTACAGCGAGGATGCCTTGCTGCCCCAGGGTGTGCGTGAGCGCCGCGGTGCCCAGTCACGGCCGGTGTGGGAGTTCGACGCGGAAACGGCAAAACGGCTGCTGTGCCAGCAGTTCGGCACCCATGATCTGAGTGGCTTTGGTGATCCTTCCGCTCTGGAAATCGCGGCGGCGGGCTGCATGCTGCAATACGCGCGGGATACCCAGCGCACCGCCCTGCCGCATATCCGTGGCCTGCGGCGGGAAGATACCCGCGCCGGCATTCAGCTGGATGCTGCCACCCGGCGCAATCTGGAGCTGATCCAGACGCTGGATGGCCGCGACACCCACACCCTCGCCTGGGTGCTGGATGCCACGGTCACGGCCATGGGCAGTCGTCTGCTGCGGCGCTGGATTGGCAATCCGCTGCGTGATCGGGCGCGGCTGGCCGAGCGTCAGGAGCGCGTGGCCCGGCTGCAGCAAGGATGGCTGTTCGAGCAGTTGCGCAAGGTGCTGGAAGAGGTCGGCGACATGGAGCGCATTCTGGGGCGCGTGGCCCTGCGCTCCGCCCGTCCCCGGGATCTGACGCGGCTGGCGCGCAGCTTGTATGCGCTGCCGCAGCTGCACGCGCAACTGGACGACCAGGACCCGGTGCTGGGCCGCTCAAGCAATCCCTGACCCTGTTCCCGGACGAGGCTGATCTGTTGCAGCGGGCGATCATCGAAAACCCGCCGATGCTGATCCGCGATGGCGGTGTCATTGCCACGGGCTTTGATGCCGAGCTGGATGAGCTGCGCGCCATCAGTGCCAACGCCGGTGACGTGCTGATGGAGATCGAGCGGCGCGAACGGGAACGCACGGGCCTGGCCACGCTGCGGGTCAAGTACAACCGGGTGCACGGTTACTTCATTGAGCTGTCGCGGCGCGATGCCGAGCAGGCGCCGGTGGATTATGTGCGCCGCCAGACCATGAAGAACACCGAGCGCTTCATCACGCCCGAATTGAAAACCTTTGAGGACAAGGCGCTGTCGGCCAACAGCCGCGCGCTGGCAGTGGAAAAAGGCCTTTACGAGGGCCTGCTGGAAACCCTGGCGGCCAAGCTGGGCGCGCTGCAGGAAAGCGCGCAGCTGCTGGCCGAGCTGGATGTGCTGTGCTGTTTTGCCGAGCGTGCCGAGGTGCAGGGTTACGTGACCCCGGTGCTGGTGGACGAGCCCGTCATTGAAATCATCGATGGTCGCCACCCGGTGGTAGAACGGGTGCTGGATGATGCCTTCGTGCCCAACAGCCTGCATCTGGATCGCGAACGGCGGATGCTGGTGATCACCGGCCCAAACATGGGCGGTAAATCCACCTATATGCGGCAGACGGCGCTGATCTGTCTGATGGCGCACATCGGTTGCGGTGTGCCAGCCGCCAGCGCGCGCATCGGGCCGCTGGATCGTATCTTTACCCGCATCGGCTCGTCGGACGATCTGGCGGGCGGGCGCTCCACCTTTATGGTCGAGATGGCGGAAACCGCGAATATCCTTAACCACGCCACGCGGGAATCGCTGGTGCTGATGGATGAGATCGGCCGGGGCACCAGCACCTTTGATGGCCTGGCCCTGGCGTGGGCGGCCGTCCATCATCTGGCCACGTCGCTGGGCGCATTTACCCTGTTTGCCACGCATTACTTCGAGCTGACGCAGCTGGAACAGGAACTGCCGGGGGTGTTCAACGCGCACCTGTCCGCCAGCGAGCATGGCGACAACATCATCTTCCTGCATCGCGTGCAGGAAGGCCCGGCCAGTCGCAGTTATGGTCTGCAGGTTGCGCAGCTGGCCGGGGTCCCCGGCGCGGTGATTGCCAACGCCCGGGAAAAACTGGCGGCACTGGAAGGCAATGCTGCGCATGGCGGGCCCGCGACCGGCTCAACCCCCACGGCCGGGGCCAGCACCGGGATAACCGCCGCGCCGCAACAGCCAGACATGTTCGCCAGCGGGCCGTCACCGGCAGAGCGGGCATTGCGGGAAGTCGATCCGGACAGCCTGACGCCCCGCGCTGCACTGGACCTGCTGTATCAGCTCAAGCAACTGACCTGACAGGGCTGTCCGGGTGTCTCTCCCCGGTCAATTCCTTCAGGGCGGCAATCCGGTAAACTGTCGGCATTAACTGGGGGTGTTCAGCGGCTGGGGAACTGGCTAGACTACCGCCGCCCCGAGAAAGCACACCACGAGGACTGGCTATGACATTCGTAGTAGGCGAGAACTGCATCAACTGCAAGCACACGGACTGCGTGGAAGTGTGCCCGGTGGACTGCTTTTATGAAGGCCCCAACTTTCTCGTCATTCACCCTGATGAGTGCATCGACTGCGCCCTGTGCGAGCCGGAATGCCCGGTGAACGCGATCTTCTCGGAAGATGAGCTGCCAGACGATCAGAAAGAGTTTCTGGAGATCAATGCGGAGCTGGCGGAAACCTGGCCGAACATCACCGAAATGAAAGATGCGATGCCGGACGCTGAAGAGTGGGATGGTGTACCGAACAAGCGTGAGAAGCTGGCGCGCTGACGTAAGCTGAACGTGTAAGCCAGAAAAGTAAAAGGGCGGCATCCTGCCGCCCTTTTTCGAGTGTTCCCTACCCGTCTTGCGCTCACCTTGACTTCCTTGTCTGCTGTCCTTTGCAGATCCTTGTGCACTGCACTCCGTGCGACACACAGCCATCATAACAAGGCAAGGCACCCCTGATGGGCGGCCTGCACGCGTTTTTCACTCATGCTTTTTTCGCATGAAGGCCTCTTTCATAATAAAATCAGCGTGTTACATAAATAAAAAGCTGTAAAACCAAGCCGAAAGCGGGAAAAAACAGCTTTCGCTTACACGCGATGTAAGACATATCTTACAAGACTGATCGGTAAACTCGCACAGTGCTTCCATCATCGGGCGATACATGCAGGAGACGCCAGCTCACATGTTACCTATGTCCCCGATCTGAACACTGCGGGCCCTTGCCCGTCAGCCTTGACGCGATATTCACGCCACTTGAGAAACGAGGCTGATAATTACATTTCGCCGCATTTGGGGCGCATCTCTTAACATTATCCCAGCCTGATTTAACAGCTTGTTCTGGCCGCCCCGCGTAGCATTCTCTCTATAGGAAGTCGCCGGATGACCCATCATTGCCGGTGCACGATCCCCCCAAGGCGCTATGAAAGATAGCGCTCACAACCCCCCCTCTCCCCCCACTTTGGAGAGGGGTTTTTTTTGCCCTCACATTTGCCCTTACACCAATGCAGCAAGCGCATCAGACGCTTCAGCTGTCGCATCTTCAAGCTCGGCAATCAGGCGGTTGGCATCTCCCCCGCTGTGGGCAGGGTCCGGGCCGGCCATGACGGCCTCCAGTGCTGCACACAAGGCGGCCACCCGCACCGCACCCAGATTACTGCTACTGCCCTTGAGGGTGTGGGCCGCACGGCGCAGCGCTTCATCCCGTGCGGCATCAGCGCCCCCGGCGACCAGTGCCCTGAGTTCCTCAAGGCGGGCGCCCGCGTCACGCAGGTATGCCTGTACCAGCATCGGAAACTCGGCGCCCATGATGTCGCGCAGCTCCGCCACCAGGGCGTGGTCGAGCACATCTGCAGTGTTCATGCGTTTTCTCTCCGGCACCAGGCCCGTGTTAAGTAATCCTTCGTTGCGCGCCCGCTCGACATCAGCCAGGTCATCCACGTCCCAGCGCGCAGCGAGCTGTGCTACCGAGCCCCGCGGCGTGAGGCAGGCCAGGCTGTCGGCCAGGGCATGGCATCCACCGAACCGCGCACCGCTGAACACCGGCGCCCCGAACCAGGCGGACGGCTGTGCGCTGCCCAGCAACACGTAACCGCCGTCTTCCGCCGGCGTCAGCACAAAGTCGCTGCGCGTCAGCGCCGCCAGGCCCTGCTGCAGGTCCTCTGGTGTCAGTGCGGCACAGTCACTGCCCACCAGCAGCACGCGCGGATAGCCCGCACCGTGCGCACTGGCCAAGGCACTCTGCATGCGCCAGCCCAGATCGCCGCACTCCTGAGGCAGCCAGGTGGCCTCACGGCCAGAGGGCAGACAGGCCCGCAATGGCGCCGGATCGCCTGCCACATGACAGCGTAATGCCCAGTCCCCGGCGGAGCAGGTTTCCAGGGCACGCCGCACCAGTGCCTGATGCACTGCCAGGGCACCTTCGGTGCCCAGCGCCGGTATCAGGCGGGTTTTGGCACGGCCGGGCTCGAAGCCTTTACTCAGCAGAATCACCGCTGTCGCGTCAGTCATCCGTTATGTCTCGGGGGCCTGGCCGGCGCTGTGACACGGGCCGACCATAATACAATGCATGGAGCCGTTGTGGATCGTCGCCGCGCCAGTAACGCCAGCGCAGCCGCCACATCAGCATGATGGTGCGCCAGGTGCCATGTTGCGCCCAGCGTCGGCTGTCCACCGTCAACGCTGGCCCCAGCACCCGGGGCGCCGCCTGCGCACGCAGCACCTTGCTGAGGGCGACATCCTCCATCAGGGGTAACGCCGGATAGCCGCCCACTGCCTGGAACAGGGCCCGTTTGACAAGGATACCCTGATCGCCGGTGGCCACGCGCGTGCTTCGGGAGCGCAGGTTCATCAGCGCAGCCACACAACGCAGGAGGGGGCTCGGCGCGGACATCCTCACGCGGAAAAAGCCCCAGCGGGCATCTTCCGGCAGCGCCTGCAGGGCAGCCAGGTGCTGCGATGTCACGCCGGTGTCGGCATGGAGAAACCAGAACCACTGCCCGCGGGCATGTTGCGCACCGTGATTCATCTGCAATGCCCGCCCGGCGGGCGACAGCAAAACACGATCCGCGAACTCCGCCGCACAGGCGGCACTGTCATCATCACTGCCGCCATCCACCACCAGCACCTCCACCCCGCGCGTGCGCCAGTCCTGCAATGGCATCAGCGTGACAGCAAGCCGCTGCGCCTCGTTGCGCACCGGCACGATCACGGATAGCCAGGGGGGCGCCCCCCTGTCGGAGGTACTCGTAACGGACGAGTCAGGTGATGAGTGTGCGGGCATGGATCTCGGCATCAATGGGATCGGCATCAATCTGTGAGCGAAGCATCGGGCAAACCATACAACGCCGTGGTCGCGGGCACCATCTCAAGTCAGGCACCGTTTTGCCGGGGGTGGCACAAATTTCCCAAGCCTCTACAATTGAGCGCCTGCCCCGGTAGCTCAGTTGGATAGAGCAAGCGCCTCCTAAGCGCTAGGTCGGACGTTCAAATCGTCTCCGGGGCACCAGTTAATGGCAGACAGACCTATGCCTTGCACAGTACTCTGGATATGACGTATTGGATCTGACGCATTCAGGGAGATGACATCATGACGAATATTCTGGGACTGGTCGTTCTGGCGTTGGTCATTTACGCCATTGTGCTGATCGCTGGCTCTGGCGCCAAAACGGGCGAGAAAGTGCTGTGGATCGTGCTGGTGATATTGCTGCCGGTACTGGGGCTGATCATCTGGGCGTTGCTTGGCCCGGGCAGCCCGCTGAAAAAATAGCGGCGTCACGGATCAGCGGGTTCTGCCGCCACCGTAGTTGATGTTTTTGGCACTCTGGCCCGACCTGGCGCGGGCCGCAGACTGTGATGCATCACGCCAGCCCGGCGGCGCGAGAACGGGGCTGTCCTCCATTCCCTGGTACGCCGGCTGATTGATCATGCGGCCCAGGCGCTGCAGGGAAAAGTACGGAATGTCCCGCAGGATGACGTTGCCCAGCCAGGCCGGAATATAACCGCCCGGGTCCACCACCACTTCGAAGGTAATCCGCACATCCGGCGCCGTCAGGGGCTCGAAACGCAGGTGCCCGGTCATCTCCGGCATACGCACGTACCCCGGCACTGGCGGCTTGACGCCCTCCTGTGCCTGATAGCGCACGTTTACCGTATGGTCATCACTGCTCTGGAGTAGCTTGATGTGCAACATCACATCCCGGTTGCTCACCGGCCAGGGCAGAAAGGTGGTCACATGAATGTCCCGATCCTGGTGCGTGCGGCGGTCGATTTCCGTGATTTCGGACACCATATGCATCCAGCTGGCGATAAAGCCGTAGTCGTTCAACTGCGCGCCGATGGCGGCGAAGTCCTCTACCGGCATCACCGTGACACCCCGGAAAGATCGCATGCGGCTGTGATCGTTCTCGCGACGAAACACCTGGATATTGTCCCGATCCGTGATCAACTGCCAGTCACTCGCTGGCGCAGCAGCATCCGCATCAGCCCGCGCGCCCGCGCTTGCCGACGCCGGCAGAACCAGCATCGTCATCAACGCGAGCACGGGCAGCAAGCTCGTCAACAAGCCCGTTACATGAATAGCTGGTATGTGCTTCACCGACTCCCCCCCGGGAACCATGACAATCTTGATGGTATCACACTGCCATCATTGCAAAGGTGATGCGCGTCAGTAGGTTTGCCCCACGGACCAGACGGCCACTGCTGCACTGGCCAGGGCCACAACCAGCAGCTGTGTCTGCTGACGGCGGGCGGCCAGCCATGGCACCGGCCAGAGCCGTCGCTGGGAGGGCAGATGCTCGATCCCGGCGAACACCAGCACTGCCAACAGCAACAGCACAGCACCGCCTGCCAACGGCATGAACAGCGCCGCGACCGCCGCAAGCAGCGGTATACACAACGCAATGCCCAGCCCCGGTGCCACACCGCCCTCGCCTGCCGACAGCGGGCTCTCGGCGGGATCGGGGCTCGGGGCAAACACGGGCGCCATATAGAGCCCCGCCAACTGCCACAGGTACAAAGCTGTCAGCAGGTTGACGCCGCGCACCGGCAGCAATCTGCCGTCTGCTTCGGGAATCCAGGCACAGATCCCCAGCAGCACGACCAGCAACACCAGCGCATAATGCAGCCGCAACATCGTCGCCGCACGCGGCGGCAGCACCTGCCCCTGTTCGAGTTTCACCGTACGTTCCTCATGTTAGAGATAAGGCTCCAGCACGTAGGCCACGCCGTTACGCAGCCGCTTGAGATAGGGCTGGTTCAGCATATCGTCCAGACTGACCCGGCGGGCATTGGCCCGGCGCATGTCCATCTGCCGATTCAGGGTTTCTACCAACGCCACATCGTAGCATTCCAGGTCGAATTCAAAATTCAGGCGCAGGCTTCTGGCATCCCAGTTGCCGGAACCCAGCAGTGCCCAGTTGCCATCCACCGTCATCACCTTGCTGTGATCAAACGGCTCGCCCGAGAAGTAAAGCTCACAGCCGTCGTTCACCAGCCAGGGCAACATGTGCAGAGACGCCCAATGGACCAGGCGCATGTTATTGCGTCCGGGCAACAGCAGGGTCACCCGCACCCCACGCATACAGGCAAGCTGTAACGCTGTCAGCAACGTCTGATCCGGGACAAAATACGGTGTCATGATGCGCACTTCGTACTGGGCGCTGCCGATGGCGGCGAGCAGCGTCAGCCGTCGTTTGCCCAGGTCTGCATCAGGCCCGGCACTGATACCCCGCGCCAGCACCGAACCGGCCTCCAGCGTACCCACATAGTCATGGTTGAGGTGTTCACGGCAGGTGAAGTACCAGTCTGCGGCAAAACTGCGTAGCAGGTGCTCCACCACCGGACCTTCGATACGGGCATGCAAATCGCGGATATCGGGCGGCTGTTGCACGTAGCCGGCACGCAGGTTCATGCCGCCGGTAAATCCGACGCGCCGATCAACAATCATGACCTTGCGGTGATTGCGCAGATTCATATAAGGCATGCGCCAGGGCGCCAGCGAGTAGAGGAAACGCTCGACGATAACGCCACGACGCCGCAACCTGCGCACGATGGACGGGAAGGTGTAGAGGGCGCCCATGCCGTCAATCAGCACGCGCACCTGCACGCCCCGCTTCGCCGCGGCAGCCAGCGCATCCACCAGTGGGCGTCCGGCCGCGTCATTGCCAAAAATGTAGGTCACCAGAAAGACGGAGTCCTCGGCTTCTTCGATCGCCGTCATCATGGCCGCCAGTGCTTCCGGCGCATCCATGACCGCCAGCGCATTACCGTTGAGCAGCGGCAGCCCGGTCAGGCGGCCAGAGAGTTCGGCGAGTGTGTGCAGGTGGCTGACTCGGGGACGGGGCTGTACAACCGGGAGCTGATCCGGTGCGTCAGAAAGACTGTCGGGCACGATCTGCCGGGCGCGGCGCTGGATGCGGTTCACACCCAACAGCAGATACAGCACAGCACCCACCAGCGGCAACAGCCAGATCAGCCCGGTCCAGGCGGCAGCCGCCCGGGAGTCCCGCTTGTTCATCACGGCATGGGACATCGCCAGCACGGCGACCACCACGCTGGTGAACGCCACCAGCCCGGGCCAGTATTCGTAAAGCTGCAGCGCCAGTGGCTCAAGCCAGGCCCAGACATACTCCGTTGCCCCCAACCCTGTCCTCCTTTTTATCGTTGCCGCGCACGCGAGGTGGCCGCTATTGTGGCATATTCCGGAGTGTGCGGAAGCGCCACTCACCGGTCAGTGATGTAAAACCGATGACAAGCGCTGAAAAAGCGATTACAAAAGGAGTTGTGGCACCCGTCGGGTGCCACTGCCCTGTCTGCAGCACGCAGGCTGGCAAGGCAAATACCGGACAACGCAAGAGTCAGACTGGTTATGGGACGCCGTCAATTCGACGATTACGAACAGGACGAATGGCAAGAGCATCACGCCCGCGAGGAACGGCACAAGCAACGTCGCGAGGCCCATCTGCGCAAGCGCGCTCAGGATGCCCCCGCAGCACCGAAGCAGGAACGCCACTCGCACCGGGACCACGACGCCTGACGTAACAGGCTTCGCCGGGCAATGTCTCCCCCGCCGGACACACCTGACGTGTTGCCCGACCTGTATTGCTGTGGCTTGCGCGCAGCGAAGCTAGACAGCAAACCGTGCCGCCAGCTCATCCAGCACCGCTTCCGCTGCCTTGTCGCAATGCCGGATCTGATAGCCGGCATGGCGACGCTGCGCCACGCCGCGCTCCCAGCGCAGCACCGCATCGACGGCCACTTCACGCTGCCCGGCCAGGGCCCAGGGCAATATGAAACGCAGATGCGCGGGGCTGTCGCCGCAGACCGGCTCAGCGCCTGATATACAGAAGCCACTCATGGAGATGTCCACCAGATGCCCGAGATGCCGGCCACTGGCCGTGTCCTGGACGCGGACATTGATTTTCAGATGATCGCGGTGCAGACGTTGGTGCAAATGTTGATGCATGATGACCTCCCGCAGGAAGCTGGTGTCAAACCACCTTTCCAGTCCCAGTTTCTGCCTGCTTTCTGTACTATTCAAGTCAGGCCTCACATGAAGCACCGAGCGCAGGCGACGTGGGGCGGCATAGACAACACACCAGCAGGTGATGGCCATGACGGACAAGGACCTGGATCTGTTTTACAGCGAACTGGGTGATGTGCGGCCTATCGGCCCCAGCGACCGGATTCGCCCGAAAGGCAGGCCGGCGCCCACACTAAGCCAGCAGGCACGGCGCGACGCAGCCCAACACGCGCGGCGCCTGGACCCCAACCCGCTCACCCTGCCGGACGAGGTCGCGCAGGTCGGCGCCCACGACATCGTCGGACTGAAGAAGAACGGCGTTCAGGAAGGCGTCTACCGCAAGTTGCGGCTGGGCAAATACGAGATCCAGGCCAAGCTGGATCTGCACAGGGTGCTGCTGCGGGACGCGCGGACACAGGTCTATGACTTCATCCGCCACGCCCACGAGGCCGGCCTCAGAACCGTGATGATCACCCATGGCAAGGGTTTGCACAGCGAGACCCCGGCGCGTATGAAAAGCCATACGCTGCACTGGCTTGAGGAGTTCGATCTGGTGCTGGCGTTTCACTCGGCCAAACCGGCCCACGGCGGCGCTGGCGCCACCTATGTGTTGCTGCGCAAATCCTCCGAAGCCAGCCTCAAGACCCGCGAAGTCTACGCTGAGCGCAGCCGCGCCCAGCGCAAGACCTGATACGCCGCGCGGCGGCGCTTAACGGCGCAGCCGGTTGAGGCCATTGATGGCCGCCACCCGGTAGGCTTCGGCCATGGTGGGATAGTTGAAGGTGGTTTCAACGAAGTAATTGATGCTGTTGTGGGGCGCTGGCTGGGCCATGATGGCCTGCCCCACGTGGACGATTTCTGTCGCCTGGTAACCGAAGCAGTGAATACCCAGCAACTCCAGCGTGTCACGGTGGAACAGCAGCTTGAGCATGCCCGCCTTCTCGCCGGTGATCTGGGCCCGGGCCAGGTTCTTGAAAAACGCCTGCCCCACTTCGTAGGGCACCCGTGCCTCGGTCAGCTCGTGCTCGGTGCGACCGACGGAGCTGATGCCCGGAATGGTATAGATGCCGGTCGGCACATTGCCCACCTGACGTGCCGGTTCACCGCATATCGCCGCCGCGCAGAAACGACCCTGGTCGTACGACGCGCTGGCCAGTGAGGGCCAGCCGATCAGGTCACCCACCGCATAGATACCCGGCACCCCGGTCTGGTACTGCTCATCCACCTGCAGCTGACCGCGACTATTGGGCTCCAGACCGACGGTTTCCAGTCCCAACTTGCCCGAGTTGCCACTGCGGCCATTGGACCAGAGCAATGCGTCGGCGCGCAGCCGTTTGCCCGATTGCAGGATCAGTGTCACGCCATCGTCATCAGCTTCGACCGACTGATACTCCTCGCCGTGCCGTATGGTGCAGCCCTGCTCGCGCAGGTGATAACTGAGCGCATCGGAAATCTCGGCATCGAGAAAATCCAGCAGGTGCTCGCGGTTGTTGACCAGATCTATCCGCATGCCCAGACCGGTAAACAGGCTGGCATACTCGCAACCGATCACGCCGGCGCCGTAGATGATCAGATTGCGAGGGGTGTGTGCCATGTTCAGGATGGTGTCGCTGTCGTAGACGCGGGGGTGGTTGAAGTCCACGTCCGCCGGACGATAGGGGCGCGAACCGGTGGCCAGAATCACGTTGCGGGTTTCCAGCACCCATTCACGCTCCTGGCTGTCCTCGACGCGCACTCGGCCCTCGCCGTCCAGGCGGCCACGGCCATTGAACAGCTGCACACGGTTGCGGAAGTAAGCGCCAGAGCGTACCCGCACCTGCGCGCCGATCACATCGCTGATCTTGTTCACCAGTTCGGGCCAGCCCACATCCGGCACGGCAGACACGCCCTGCAGCAGGGGGTTACGCTGGTGACGAATCACCTGGCGCACCTGATGCCGCAACGCCTTCGAGGGAATCGTGCCCAGGTGTGTGCAGCTGCCGCCGACCTGTTCCTGATCCTCGATCATGGCGACCCGCATGCCGCTCTTCGCCGCACGCATTGCTGCCGCCTCCCCTGCCGGACCACTGCCTATGACTACCAGGTCCCAACCGGAAGAGGTGTTCATATTCGCTCCTGTAACGTTTTGCCAGTGTATGTGGCACCATTATACGCAGGTCGACCAAATTGCTGCATTCGACCTGGGTCCAGTCAGGCAGGCGACAGACCCCGGCAACGGCAGACAGGAGTAACAACAGGATGGCATCAGGCTGGCGTGGTCAGTGGCAACGCGGAACAAGGTGGCTGCGGAATAATCCCGCTCTCGCACTGAAAGTGCTGGGGATTGTGCTGGTGGTGATCATTGTGCTGCAGAATATGGAGCCGACCTCCGTGAAGATTCTGTTCTGGCAGTTACCCGCTGTGCCCAAGCTGGTGTTACTGCTGGTGGCCATGGCCGTCGGCGCACTGCTCCGGGAGAGCCTGCGCCGACGGCGTGATCACAAACGCGGTGACATGGCGAAGCGAAAGCCCTATTACTGAGCCCTGCTACTGAGCCCTCCTGCTAAGCTGCGCGCCGGGTACGGCGACGCAGCATCAGCAGCACGCTGGCGAGCATCATCAGGCCACCGCTGGCACCCACCATCTCACCACCCGACGCATTCTGTTGCGGGAAAGTGATGTTGATCCGGACCATTGACGTATCGCCGCATTCATCCTGCAGCTGCACATCAAAGCTGTCGGTGAAGCGCTTGGTGTTGTCACCATGACGATAGGTCACCGTGAAGTCCTGCAGATCAAAGATGACCCCGGTGCCCTCGATGCTGTTGTCCAATGCGCGGCGGGCAAACAACGGCCGGCGATTTTCACTCAGGCGCATCGTAACAATGCGGAAATCGGACTCTCGCACGCCTTCATCAAGCAGATGAATGGTGACATCACCGCCCGGGTTGATGCGACGCTCGATCGCACGGCGCGGCACGATCGGTGGCACATTGTTGATCGTGACTTCCACGACACCGGTAATGGTCGTCGGGTCATTGTCCCAGACGCGCTCCTCTTCCTCGGTCACTGGGTCCACCACTGTGTCGAAACGATCCACATCGACGCTGTAGCGGAAGCGGTCCTTGAACGGCAGATCTCCGCAGGTGACCATGGGTGACGGTTGCCGGAAGCGATAGACAACGATGCAATCATCATCCAGGTGATCTGCCGGATGGGCGCCGTCGTTATTGATGCTGTCCTGATCGTCAATGTTCTGGCCGATGCCGCATTCGAAGTCGGGGTTGTGGACATCATCAAGGGCATGGACAAACTCGCTACCATCTGCGAGCTGCTGGGTAACATCGTCATACTGGAGCACTGGCTCATCAGTATTATCCGGGTCGCGCCGACGCTGGCGGACAAAAACTTCACCGATGGTATCTGCAACATCCTCACCATCGCCCGCCTGCAACGTCAAGGTGCCACGCCGGAACCCCATATCCGCCTCGCCGGCGATGTCGTTGGCCAGCACATCAAGCCGCACTGAACGCGTAAGGCGATTGCCGTTGTTGCCCTGATCATCGATCGCCGTGGGACGCTGGAACTCGAAGGCACCTCGATCACAGGCACCGCCGGAGGCGCGTGAAGCGCCACGCAGATCGGTGGCTCGGCATACATCTGCCGAGCCCAGCCCGTTAACCAGTGTGGCAGGATTTGCCGCATCGATTATCAGCACATAGTCGACATCGGTCACCGGCAGGTGCGGCAGGAACCAGTCTTCTTCCGCGAGTTCATCCGGCACCTTGAGCACACCGCCGTTCAGCGCCGCGCGAATATCCGCCAGCGGTGCGGTATCGTTTTCTTCCATATTGCTGCTGCTGTCAGTCAGGCAGCTGGGATCGATCACATCGGCAAACAGATTGTATTTGCTGCGCTGGAAGCGCCGGTCTGCGAGACTGCAGTCGGGAGTACTCCCTGCGTAGATGCTATTGGACAAGGTCACATTACCGACACTGATATCCTGCACGGGATCAGGCAACTCGCCCAGGTCAATCTGCGCCAGGCCAATATTGTCCAGGAAAGTGCTGCTGATAATGTTGACGCTTCCGGCGTTGTCATTGAGATCCAGCGCTGCACCGCCCTGCACGGCACTATTGTCGAAGAAAGTACTGTTGATGATACGCAACTGACCGAAACCACGAATATCCAGTGCACCACCGGCATCACCCGCACTATTGCCTGCAAAAGTACTGTTACTGATCTCGATATCATGGCTTTCCTGTTGCGCCACCATGGCCAGTGCACCACCGTGCCCTGCCGACTGATTATCCAGCATCACACTATTGCGAATGATCACGTTGCGACGCTCGTCGGCGCTGAAGTCCAGGTAAATAGCCCCCCCGGCACTGGCCTGGCTGTTTTCGATCCGAACGTTATCCAGGACCAGGCTGGTCTGGGCAAGAATGGCGCCACCGGGCTGGGCGCCCGCGTTACCTCCTCGCAACGTCAGATCACGAAACACGACCCGGCTACGATGCGATATGATGCGATGCAGACCGCCCGCATCAATAAAGGTCTTGTCGGGGCCCTCGCCCTGAATGACGATCCGGTTATTCAGCTCGACATTCAGCGGGCCGGCCAACGTTATCGTGCCTTCCGGTAGTTGAATAAGATCCTCACCGGTCTGACCGTTAGTGCAGCCAGTGCTGTTCGGCAGTTTGTCGATGGCGCTGTAGATAGCCTCACGCAGGCTGCATTCGCCCTCCACCCGGGGCGGGAAGGGTATGCTGTCTCCCAGATGCGTCACCCGGATCTCTGCGGCCTGCGCACCGGCACACAGCATCAGCACAGCGACAGACGACATCAGCCGACGCGCCATGACGTTGCCGGTTGAGTTGCCGGTTGAACTGACACTTGATCGGGCACCGCCTGGCGCTCTCTTCCCATCCGGCCGTCCGACTCGCAGCCTGATTCGCCGCAAGCAACCCGCACCCGCCAGCAGCAACCACAGCCAGCCGCCACCACCAAAATCATCGATATTGCGGCTCTTCGTCATACCACTTGCCGGCCGGGCCTCAACAGCTACTCGCGCACCAATGTCATTGTCGCCCAGCGTTGCGCCGACAATCGCGTCCCGATTTATCCGATAGTCAAAGTAGTCGTAACCGTCGTACAGGCCGTTAAAGGTATAACGCAACGTGGGGTAACCATCCTCTATCACGGCTTCAATCAGGGCTCCCCGATCCGAGGGCCGTACCACCTCGATACAAAGCGTGCCAGGTGCCAACAGATCACAATCCACCTCCGCGTCGCGCAAATCATTAGCGATCACATCAAGGATTTGCGTCTCGCCAATCACCAGCTTGAAGCTATCATTGGCGCCCTCGGCTTTACGGAACTCGAAAGCACCGATGTCACACCGGTCTTCCCGACGTAGGGCGCGCTGGTCATCAGACTCACAGGAAAACTGGATGCTGGTGACAGGGCTGCCCGCGTCGACCACAGCTGGCAGATTATTCACAACAGGACTAGCGGTGAAATTGGGCAGGAAACCGGGCAAGGCAAACACCGTATCCGGCACCAGAGGTTCGCAGCCAGGCGCGCAGACGCCGTCTGCGTTACGTAACACGCCAATATCAGCACTGCTGGAATAACCGGCATTGCCGGGGAATTCGAACGCGGGCAGCGGGCAATCTGCATCGCTGGTTACCGTGTAGGCCAACATGATGCCGTCAACCACGCCGGATGCCAGACCCGCTCCGGCACAATCTCGAGGCAGGTTGCCCACCAGCATGGAATTTACCAGCAAATCATTTCCGCCCACCGGTTCGATGAAAAAGCCGCCCGCGTCAGAATCTGCGCTGGTATTTTCCACCACCGTGATATTGCCGAAACCTAACACCGGCGCGCCGTACTCTTCTTCGTCCTCATCGATATCTGCCAACCACACATGCAAAGCTGCGCCCCCGGTGAGCGACGTATTGCGGTGCAACGTGCCATTACGCAGCAACAGACGCGGGCTGCGCAATGCAATCGGCATCGCGATGCCACCCGCGCCGCCCTCTGCCCCTTCGGCAGTGTTATTCGCGATATAGAAACGGATGAGCTGCAACACGTTGCCGTAAGTCTCCGACGCCGCAATAGCACCCCCGTACCCCGCAGCGCGATTATCCGTGATAGCGATATCCTGAAGCGTCACCGGAACACTCCCGTTGACGAACACAGCGCCGCCATGTCGGGCGTAGCCACCCTCCAGACGCACTCCGTTGCGCAGCACAAGCGCCCCATCCAGGAACAGAAGCCCCCCGTCTTCAGGGGTGTCCGCTGTAGCTGCCAACGGGACATCGCAGGTGCTTTCATCCGGGTCTGTCGGCTCACAGCCACGGACGGTAATACCGTCGATGGTCAGGTTCGCGCTACTGCGCACCCATATCACCCGCTCGCCAGGCGCCGCCACAATGACAGGCCTTGCCAGCTCGTCGGTCTCGTCCGGATCTTCATCAGTGTCCGGAGCCCTGGCTTCAATGCGGAGGGTAGGATTGATCGGAATCTCTACGACGTCCTGCTCGCAGGTCTCACCCGGCGGCGGGGATTCCGGGTCACAACCATCGACATAGACCGGCTCACCGTCCGCGTCCTCGACCGGTATCTCCCGGATAAAGCCACCCAGAACCAGCTGGCTGTCCAGGTAATACCGCTCTCCGGCGGTCAGACGAATCACATCCGTGCCGGCGCCCGCAGGGCACTCGTTGACTTCTTCACGGTGGGTGATGGCGTGAAATGCATCACGCAGGGAACATTCGCCCGGGAGGGAGGCATCTTCGGTCGTGGTGATGATGAATTGTGCAGCGTTTGCCCCGGAACCCAAGCAAAGCAACAACCCCGTCAGGAGGGGTCGTAACCCGCGATAATTCATAGTGTTCTCCGGCGAGATCGTCGCCTCGCTGTTTTATTCTTATTGGCACTCTTGACTGAGCGTTTTGTTATAGCTTGCTAAATTACCACCCCAGCACTTCCTTGACAAAGGGAATAGTCAGTCGCCGCTGGCGTACCAGGGCATGCTCGTCCAGCGTGTCCAGCAAACCCAGCAGGGCTGCGGGGGTGCGCTCGCCGCGCAGCACGATGTACCCGGCCACGTCTTCATTGAGCGCCAGCCCACGCCGGGTCGCCCGTTGGCACAAGAGTGCCACGAGATCTGCTTCCGTCAGTGCTGGCAAACGATAGACCGGGCCCGCCGCGAGCCTGCTGGCCAGATCCGCCAGCCCGAAGCCTGCGGCGGCGGGGGCTGAGCGCGCTGCAAACAGGCACGCCGCGTCGGTATCCCGGCAACGGTTATACAGGTGGAACAGGGCTTCTTCCCAGTCGCGCTGCCCCGCCAGCTGGTCGATATTATCAATGGCAATCAGGGCAAAGTGCTCGAAATCCTCCAGCACCTCGGGCGGCAACTGGCCGAGCTCCTCTCCCGGCAGCAGGCAGGCCGTCAGGCCACGGCGCTCAGCCTCTCGCACAGCAGCACTGAGCAAGTGCGTGCGGCCGCTGCCCGCGTCCCCGTGGACGTACAGCTGGTTCAGCTCTCCACCCACCAGCGCCTGCACCGCAGCCACCAACTGGTCTGCGCCGTGCAGGCTGTCGAGATCAAACCCTTCCCGCAGGCGCAGGGCCAACGGCAATTGTGCATCCATCAGGAGGTCTGCCAGCACAGGCGCAGGGTCTGGGTCACGGTCTGGGTTTCCGGCAGTTCCAGCGGCGCATCACGGCATACCCCGAGGTGCTGATGGAGGCGCAACAGGCGCTCCAGCTGTGCCGGGTCCCCGGTGAAGTCCAGCCGCATCTCCGCCGCATCGCCCGCCAGGCGCTGCAGGGTCACACCGCGAACACCGGCCTGCCGGGCCACGAACTGCTCCACGTCATGCCATGCCTGGAGGCGCTCGAGCCCCTCGACGCGCAGCACCAGGGCGCTGGCATCACCACCGCGCACGGCATACAACTCGGCCAGATAGTCCGCCACCGCGTCCACCAGCGCGTCACCCAGGTCTGCCTCGCTACTGGCGTCCAGCTGCCCGTCGCGCAGGCTGTTACCGTCCTGCAGCAGCCGCCAGCGCAAGCTCGGGCGGCCGCTGGTGTAGTACACAGCGGACACGACCAGCGGGGCGTCGTAGCGCTGCGAGGCATTCTGTATCTGCCGGTCAAAGCGGCCACGCACGTCTGCGGCGCTGATACGGCTGCGATCTTCGGCGTCCATTTCCGGCAGGCGTATGGGCAGGCCACGGTAGGCTGCGCGGCGCTGCAGGGTGCCGGCCAGCAGGGTGCTGCTGTGGCGCGACAGAATGTCGCCCCGGTCGGCAGCCACCCAGATCAGCACCGTCGGGCGGGAACGCCCCCACACCGGCGCGCCGGCACTGGCCAATTGCTCACTGATGCTGCGCAGATCGAAGCGGGCATGCAGCATCAGATCGTCACCGCGTGTGCTGTAGCTGAATTGCTCGACCCAGGTGGCCGGGCGCGACAGCAATGACCCGGCCCCCGGCAGGTCACCGGGGTTACGCTGCCCGGTAACACGCACCAGTATCTGCTCCAGGCCCTCGCGCAGGGCTGCCGTGCGGGCATCCGTGCTGCGGTCCGCCACGGCGACCTCGACGGCATTGAGGCGCACGTCAGTTGCCGCCTCCGCCGTGTCAGCCAGGGCCGAGGCCGGTGCCAGCACCGACAGCAGGGCCGCAAACACACAGGTCAGCAGGGCTGCGCCTGACAGGCGGCGGGACGGGCGCTCCGTTAACACGTTCGATCTGCTCATGAAGTATCCGGGTTGGTGTGGTGCGGATTGGCTTGCGCTCATTATCCATATTTCCGCCCGGGGGAGCGAGGTACCGCGCTTTTCCCCATGATTTCTTGTGTCACAGGCACTAGAATGTGCGCCCTCGCCATTCGGAGTCCGTCATGACAGACAAGAAGCGCCCCCTCAGTTACCGCGATGCCGGTGTTGATATCGACGCCGGCAATGCGCTGATCAAGCAAATCGGTCCCATCGCCAAACGTACCCGGCGGCCGGAAGTGCTGGGTGGCCTGGGCGGCTTCGGCGCGCTCTGCGCCCTGCCCACCGGCTATCGCGAGCCGATTCTGGTGGCCGGTACGGACGGCGTGGGCACCAAATTGCGGTTGGCCATGCAGTATGACCGCCATGACACCGTGGGCATTGATCTGGTGGCCATGTGCGTCAACGATTTGATCGTTGGCGGCGCCGAGCCGCTGATGTTTCTCGATTACTACGCCACCGGCAAGCTGGACGTGGCGACCGCCACCCGTGTCATCAGCGGCATCGGCGCAGGCTGTGAGCTGGCCGGCTGCGCGCTGGTAGGCGGCGAGACGGCCGAAATGCCGGGCATGTACGAAGGCGAGGATTACGACCTGGCGGGCTTCTGTGTCGGCGTCGTAGAGCGCGACAGCATTCTGGATGGCAGTAAGGTCAAGCCGGGCGACAAGCTGATCGGCCTGGCCTCCTCCGGCCCCCACTCCAACGGCTACTCCCTGATCCGCCGCATCCTCGAGCAGGCGGATTTCGATGCTGACACCCGCGTCGGCAAAACGCCGCTGATGGATGCCCTGCTGGAGCCCACCCGGATCTACGTCAAGTCGCTGCTCAAGGTGCTGTCCCAGAGTGAGGTGCATGCCCTGGCGCACATCACTGGCGGCGGCCTGCCGGAGAATCTGCCCCGTGTATTGCCGGAGGGTGTTCGCGCCCGCGTCGATGGCGGCAGCTGGCAATGGCCCGCCGTTTTCACCTGGCTTCAGGAGCAGGGCCAGGTCGCCACGGCAGAGATGTATCGCACCTTCAACTGCGGCGTCGGTATGGTCATGGTGGTGCCGGAATCGGCGGTGGACCAGACACTGGCGCTGCTGGAATCCAGTGGCGAGAAGGCCTGGCTGATGGGCGATATCGTCAGCCATGACGGTGATACTGACGTGGTCATTGAAGGCGGCCCGGCGTGACACACCGTATCGCCGTGCTGATCAGTGGCAACGGCAGTAACCTGCAGGCCCTTATCGATGCCATCCATGCCGGCAGTCTGACTGCCGACATTGCGCTGGTGCTTTCGAACCGGGCGGACGCCGGCGGGCTTGCCAGGGCACAGCAACAGGGCATCACCACCGCTGTGGTGGATCATCGGGATTACGCCAGCCGGGCAGACTTCGATCAGGCCATGATCGCCGTTCTGGACCGGCATGGCCCGCTGGATACCGTGGTGCTGGCCGGCTTCATGCGCATCCTGACGCCCGCCTTCGTGCAGCACCATGCCGGGCGTCTGCTCAATATCCACCCCTCCCTGCTGCCCCGCTATCCGGGGCTCAACACCCACCAGCGTGCGCTGGACGCGGGTGACGCAGAGCATGGCTGTTCCATCCACTTCGTCACCGATGAACTGGATGGCGGCCCGCTGATCGCTCAGGCACGAATACCGGTGCGCGCGAACGATAATGTGTCTGATCTGTCGAAACGAGTACAAGCCAGCGAGCACCTGCTCTATCCTCAGGTGGTTGCATGGCGCGCCGAAGGCCGCTTGCGCCTGACTGATGACGGAGTTGAACTCGATGGCCAGATACTTCCCGCACAGGGTTATCAGTGGCATCACCCTGACGGTGCTGAGCACTGCTCTGGCATTGGCGCCCGCCAGCGCTGACACTGAAACCCCTGAAAAAGCCACCCGGACCGCGGTCCCGATAAGCCCCTTCAGTTCGACCTATGGCCTCAGCGGCTCTGGCGTGCCGTTCTCCATCGCCGCCGATCGCACCCTTGAGCGCGATGGGAAGCGCGATGGCCAGGACGTCTGGAAGATGGAAATCCGCGCACGCAACATTCTCGGCTCTATTCGGGAAACCACCCGTTTCAGCTGGCAGGACTGCACCCCGCAGAGCACCTCCTACAGCTATCGCCGGCGCGGCCTGGGCCGCACCCGCGAGGCCAGTCTGGACATGGACCGCGAGGCCGGTATCGCCATCGCCAACCGGGATGGCCGCGACCCGGAAGAATTCGAGATCAGCGACAACACCACCGATGTCCTGTCGCAGACCCTCGGCCTGCAATGCCGACTGATGCGCGGCGAACGCGATGACATCGCCATCGACGTAATCAGCGAGCGCCGCCGGGAAACCATGGTCTACCAGGTCACCGGCGAAGAGAACGTGCGGGTGCCCGCTGGCCGCTTCGACGCCGTGCGCGTCATCCGGGTGCGCGACGATGACAGTGATCGGCAGACCCTGCTATGGTTCGCTCCAGAACTCGACTACGCCCTGATAAAAATGGTCCAGGATGACGGCGACGGGCAATATGAACTGGTCTTGCGGAGCCGATGACTACATGGGCATTTCGTTCAGAACGGGTATTTCGGTCAGACGTTTTGTCACTGGCGGCGCATTACTGCTGAGCAGCACCCTGCTGGCCGCCGAAACCGTCACCGAGACGAAGACCTCCCCCGCCGCTGATCCCGGATTGCAGACGCTGCAGCCGTTTCGCGCCGAGTATCGCGTCAATGTCAGCCGCATCCCCACGCCGATCCGTGCCGAGCTGGTGCTTGAGGCCGGGGACAAGGACGGTGTCTACCGCATGCAGCTGAGCGTCGACTCGCGCATGATGCAAAACACGGAACTCAGCATTTTCCGCTGGCAGGACTGCACGCCACGCACCATGCATTACATGCATCAGTTCGAGGGTTTTCGTCGCCAACGCGATTATTTCATGGAGTTTGTCTGGGAAGACCCGCCCACCGTCACGGCAGTCAGCAGCCGCGATGGTGGCGAGGAAAACATCAGTGCTTACGACATCACCGAAGACACGATGGACGAGCTCACCATGCTGCTAGCAGCCCGCTGCCTGCTGCAGGATGATCAGGACACCTATGCGCTGACCAGCGCCTACGGTACTCGCCTGCGCACACACCACATCACGGTGTCGGGTCGCGAAACGCTGAGCACGCCGCTGGGTGATCTGGAAACCATCCGCGTCGAGAAAAGCCGCGACGCGGACAGCGTACGGCGCAGTATCTTCTGGCTGGCACCCGAACTGGACTACCTGCTGGTGCGTGCCCGCCATGTCGAGACTCGCGCCCTGTTCGGCGAACTCCGACTGGTGGACTACGAAGGGCCTTTCACGCAATAAGCCCCGGTGTATTGCCGGGGCCTGTGCAAATCAGGTACGTGGCAAATCAGGTGCGTGGGCAATCAGGTGCGCGGGAAATCAGGTACGAGGCAGAGTCACGCCGCGCTGGCCCATGTACTTGCCGCCACGATCCTTGTAAGACGTCTCGCAGACCTCATCGGATTCCAGGAACAGCATCTGGGCGACGCCTTCGTTGGCATAGATCTTCGCGGGCAAGGTGGTGGTGTTGGAAAATTCCAGTGTCACGTGCCCTTCCCACTCCGGCTCCAGCGGCGTCACATTGACGATGATGCCACAGCGCGCATAGGTGGATTTGCCCAGACAGATGGTCAGCACACTGCGCGGAATGCGGAAATACTCCACGGTACGCGCCAGGGCAAACGAATTGGGCGGGATGATGCAGTACTCGCCGCGCACATCCACAAAGCTTTTCTCGTCGAAGTTCTTGGGGTCGACGGTGGCGGAATGGATGTTGGTGAACACCTTGAATTCATCCGCACAGCGCACGTCATAGCCGTAACTGGACGTCCCGTAGGAGATGATCTTGCCGCCCTGCTCATTCTGTCTGATCAGCTGAGGCGCAAATGGCTCGATCATGCCCTGTCCTTCAGCCATGCGGCGAATCCAGTGATCTGACTTGATGCTCATGTGTATCTTTCCTCAGCAGGTGATGGCAGCGAAGCCGGGCAATGGTACGTCAGCCGGGGGGCAAAATGCACCCCACCGCTGGCGGCACTTTCCAGCGCATCCGGCCAGCGCATCCGGCCAGCGCACCCGGCCAGCGCATCCGGCGCGATCAATGTGATCCATACAATCAATGTGTCGAAGCGTCCATGGCCATACGCACAATGGACTGGGTGCCCTTGCCTTGCAGAGACAGACGCCCGGCCAGCCGCCGCGCTGCGCTGATGTACAACTGCGCCGCCGGGCTGTCGGGGCTGGCCACCACCGTTGGCGTGCCGCCATCGGTCTGCTGCTGGATACCCGCCGACAGCGGCAGACTCCCCAGCAGTTGGGTCTGGTACTGCTCCGCCAGCCGCGCGCCGCCGCCCTCGCCGAAGACATGCTCCTCGTGACCGCACTGGCTGCACACATGCACCGCCATGTTTTCGACGATCCCCAGCACGCTGATACCCACCTTGCGGAACATTTCGATCCCTTTGCGCGCATCCAGCAGCGCCACTTTCTGTGGCGTCGTCACCACCACCGCCCCGGCGACCGGAATGCGCTGGGCCAGGGTCAGCTGGATATCGCCGGTACCGGGCGGCAGATCAATGATCAGGTAGTCCAGATTGCTCCAGCGGGTCTGTGAGGCCAGTTGCTGCAAGGCGCCGCTGGCCTTGGGGCCACGCCACACAATCGGCGTGTTGTCGTCGACCAGGAACCCCATGGACATGACTTCGATGCCGTGGGCTTTGGGGGGCAGAAAGTACTTCTGTTCGCGAGTATCCGGGCGGGTGCCCTCCGGCAACCCCAGCATCAGGGGCAGACTGGGGCCGAAAACATCGGCGTCGAGCATGCCCACGGCAGCGCCCTCGGCCGCCAGGGCCAGGGCCAGATTCACCGCGGTGGTGGATTTGCCCACGCCGCCCTTGCCCGAGGCGACAGCAATCACGTTACGTACGCCCGGCAACGCGGCCATCTGGTTCTGTGTACGATGAGCACTCACCTGCCAGTCCATGGTCAGGATCAGGCGACGCCCCGCCAGCACCGGCGCCAGGGCCTGTTCGACCATGCGCTGATAGAGCGGGCGCAGGCTCTCCATCGGATAACCGAAGCGCAGCGCCAGGCTGACACTGTCGTCTGTCACCGTCAGGGCATGCACCGCAGCGGCAGAAATCAGGTCACAACCCAGTGCATCGGGCACTACCTGCGCCAACGCCTGTCTGATAGCGTGATCCATAGAGGATTGATCGTTGCCGGACTGGTCTGTGCCGGTCTGGTCTGTGCCGGACATGGCTACTCCTGTTGGGGGGCTACTCCTGCAGGGCAAGTCCCTGTCAGGGCGTCCATCATAAACGGCAACACGGTTGCGGCAACATGTCGCTGAAAAATGACTGACTGAATGAGGAACACATTATGGCGTCAAGACGCCTTGCCGGCTCCCTGCTTCTGGTAAGCATGTTGGCCCTGCTCACTGCCTGCGGCGGCCAGCCCGCTGACCGTAACACCGTGGATGTATCCGGCGTCGGGGAAATCAAGGCGACCCCGGATCGCTTCCGGGTACGGGCGGTGTCCAGCCGCACCGGCGACGACATCAATGCCATGAAACAGGAAGTGGACGCAGAAATTCGCGCCGCCCTCAGCCTGGCGAATGAACTGGGTCTCGAAGAACGCCTGGTCCGCGCCACCGGCATCAACATCAGCCCGGAGTGGCAATGGCAGCCTGAGCGCAAGATCATAGGGCATCAGGTGTCGCGGGATATCGATATGGCCGTGGACGGCGTCGAGGCCTATGCCGAACTGCTGGAAGGCATGACCCGGCTGGGCTTCAAACAGCTGCAGCAGGTGGGTGCAGAACTGGCCGAAGCGACGGCACTGGAGAATCAGGCCTTTGAAGAAGCCATGAAAGACGCTCGCAACAAGGCCGGCATCCTGGCAAACGCTGCCGGGCGCACCCTGGGTGATGCTATCGTGATTCAGGAACAGGGCGGTGGCGGTGGGCATCAGCCGATGATGGCCATGGCACGGGATACTGCAGAAAGCAGCAGTGCCTACAGCCCCGGCGAGATCACACTGCGCAAGCAGATACAGGTGCGTTTCGAAATGCACTGACAGCCGACGCCGCCGGGCTTGCCCGGCGGCCACTGAACAGGGCGGCGCCATGGGCGGTAGCACGCAGCATAGCGATTATGATGATGAACACTATCTCGCCTTCGCGCATCGCGTCCGTACTCAACTGGCGCTACTGGCCGGCAAGCTGAAAAGCGGCGCGCTGGATCGGGATGCCGGCAATCCTGCCGCAATACGCCTTGGCGCCGAGCTGGAATTATATCTTACCGATCAGCATTTCCGTCCGCTGGGCGAGAACCGCGCCCTGCTCGCGCAGCTTGACGATCCGCGTCTGCAACTCGAACTCAACCGCTTCAACCTGGAATACAACCTGGACCCGCTGCCGCTGGCCGGCGCGCCGTTCAGTGCACTCGCCGATGCCGTCAACGCCCGGCTGGCGCACTTGAATGACGCCGCCCGACATCTGGGCGGACGGGTACTGGCGGTGGGTATCCTGCCCACCCTGCAGCGTGGTGACTTCGATGACTGCATGACGGACGAACCCCGCTACCACGCCCTCGCCCGCGGACTGCGTGCAATTCGCGGCGAACCTTTCCAGATTCATATCGACGGTGCCGACGGCAACGGGCTGGTGGATTTCTGCAGCGATGACGTGTCACTGGAAGGCGCCAACACCTCCTGGCAATTACACCTGCGGGTCGCGGCGCGAGATTTTGCCGACTGGTATAACGCCATCCAATTGGTCACGCCGCTGGCACTCGGCATGGCGGGCAACAGCCCGCTGCTGTTCGGGCAACACCTGTGGGAAGAAACCCGTATCGCGCTGTTCCGGCAATCCATCGACAGCCGGGGCAGCCGCCATCCCCGCTGGCGACCACCAGCGCGGGTCGCGTTCGGCGAAGGCTGGCTGCGCGACAGCGCCTGGGAACTGTTCGCCAGCGCCGTGGCACTGTACCCGCCCATATTGCCGGAGTGTCGCACGGACCTGCCGGACAGCGCCCTGCACGAGCTGCGTCTGCACATGGGCACCGTGTGGCTGTGGAATCGCCCGGTGTTCGATCCGGCCGATGGCGGCCACCTGCGTATCGAAATGCGCGCCCTGCCCGCCGGGCCGACCGGGGCGGACATGGCTGCCACCAGCGCCTTTCTGATCGGTGCCGCCAACAGCCTGCGGCCACGTATCCGCGAGTTGATCACGGCGCTGCCGTTTCGCTATGCCGAATACAATTTTGTCGAAGCGGCACGGCAAGGCCTTGATGCGCGCATCATCTGGCCCTGCCCCACACAGATCGAACTGTTTGACCGGCGCCTGGGCGACATCATCACCGAACTGTTGCCCGCTGCAGAAGCAGGCCTGGTGGCCATGGGCGTTGACACCACGGAGGCGCAACATCACTGCGAGCTGGTCCGCGCACGTCTGGAGAGCGGCCAGACCGGCAGCCGCTGGCTGCGGGCGGGCTTCCATGCCCTGGGCGGCGACGATCAGGCCGCCAGCGAGGTACTGGCCCGCTATGCCGCACATCAGGCCGGCGGCGCGCCGGTGCACACCTGGGCCAGAGCCAGCGAGAGCCCGCCGATATCGGGGCAACAGCCATGATGACACCAGAAGATTGTCGGCTGCACAGGCTGCCCCACGGGCAGCCCCTGCCCGCCACGGCGGAAGCATGGCTGGCGGCCCTGCCGGGGCCGGTGATGGTGCGCTATCCCGGCGTGGACCGCACCCGGGTCCGCGCGCTGGTCACCCTGCTACACGGCAACGAGCCATCCGGCTTGCGCGCCATCCACCATTGGCTGTCCGACAGGACAGCCAATGCAGCTCGACTGCCGCCACCGGCCACCGATCTGGTGCTGATCATTGCCAATGTCGCGGCGGCGCGGTTGGCGCCGCGCTATAACCACCGCCAATTGCCGGAGGAACGGGACCTCAACCGCTGCTTTCGCGCACCCTGGCAGGATGGCCCCGGGCAGCTCGCCCAGGCGATCATCAGCGAGCTGGTGGCGCTGGGGCCGGAAGCCGTACTGGATCTGCACAATACCTCCGGCAACAGCCCCGCCTTTGCCGTGGCCGCCATTGATGATGCTCGCCACCGTGCCTTTGCGGCGCGCTTCTGCGACCATCTTATTGTCACGGACCTGCGTCTGGGCGCATTGATGGAAGCGGCCGAGCATCTGTTCCCCACGCTGACCATCGAATGCGGCGGCAGCGGTGATCCCCGGGCGGATGCCATGGCGGCCACCGTCGTCGAGCGCTTTGCCGCCAACCCGGCATTGTTTGCCGCGCAACCGGCGACTGACACACTGACTGTTTTCCGCAATCCGGTACGCCTGGAACTGGCACCAGGGGCCAGCCTGAGCTTTGACCCGTCAGAAGCCGCCGACATCACCCTGAGTGCCGATATCCAGCAGTACAATTTCGGCCTCGCCCGGCCCGGCGTGGCCCTCGCCCGCCTGGGCCCAGGCGGGCTGAGCCATCTGGTAGCCCGCGATCACCGGGGGCGGCCGGTGCTCGGCGAGTTGTTCGACGCCCGCGCCGGCGTCCTGACGCCCCGCCAGCCACTGCATCTGTTCATGGCCACGGCCCGTGCGGATATCGCCGCCAGCGACTGCCTGTTTTATGTCTCCCCGGCGGACCACAATCCCTGATTGTTCGACAATAGCGCCGCGATGGCACTCTGCCATCGCTATACTCCTGTCATTCGCTGACAATTCAAACGCAGGCAATCCAGAATAAATCATCAGCTACTGTCTACGCGCAGCTGCCATGCAGGAGATCATGAATGAAACGAGCCTTGCGGCAACTGGAGCGCGCCATTGAAGATGCCACCACCTATCAGGAATGGCATGAGGCCAGCCAGGAACATGACCGGCTCTCCGGGGCAGAAGAGTGGAAGAATATTGATCGCTCACGGCACTATGACTATGAGCTGATCCGCAATCGTCTGGCGCAAATCCGGCAGGCGCGGGAACGCCACGACGTCAACAAGCTGGTATTCCATCTCCATGAAGGGTTACACGGCAATCTGGGCAATATCTCCAACCCCCAGCTCTATCAGTACACCCGGACCGGCACCAAACGATTGATCGAGGATTATCTCAACGAGGTCAGCACCGCACTCAACTACCTCTGCGACAATGACTTCGACGAGTTTCCGTTCAAGGAAAAGCTGGATTTCTTCGAGACCACAGGCAATGCCTTCGGCCAGAGCTGTCTGATGTTATCCGGTGGCGCCGCGCTGGGGCTATTTCACATCGGGGTCTGCAAGAGTCTGTGGGAAGAAGGCCTGCTGCCGTCGATCATTTCCGGCTCGAGCGCGGGCTCGATCATTGCCGGTGTGGTGGGCACCCACGACGACAGTGAACTGCAGAACCGGCTTGAGCCGGAAAATATCTACCTCGAGGCCTTTCGATACATCGGCTGGGGCGGCCTGCTGCGCGGCACCCCCGTGCTCGACGGCGATCACCTTGAAGCCTGTCTGGAAGAAAATATTCCCGACATGACCTTCGAAGAGGCCTATCGCAAGACCGGGCGTGAAATCAACATCACCGTCAGCCCTTACGACCGCCATCAGTTCGCGCGGCTGCTGAACTGGCGCACCTCACCGAATGTGCTGATTCGCAAGGCGTCGCTGGCGTCCTGCGCGATCCCCGGCATTTATCCGCCGGTCAATCTCTGGGCCAAGAATCTCGAAGGCGAACGCGTACCCTATATTCCGGGACGCAAGTTCGTGGACGGTTCGATCAAGGACGACTTGCCGATCCGTCGCCTGGCGCGCCTCTATGGCGTCAACCATTCGATTGTCAGCCAGACCAATCCTCACGTGGTGCCGTTTATTTCGCGCTCGGAAAACAGCCGCAGCATTTTGCCCACGCTGACCGACTGGGCCGTGCGTAACGTCTCCATGAACCTGCGTTACGGCATCCAGCTGGTACAGAGCCGGGTAGAGTCCAATGACCTCGGCCTGATGCTGGACAAGGCGCGCTCCGTGGTACAGCAGAAATACATTGGCGACATCAATCTGATCCCGCCACGCCAGCCACTCAACCTGCTGCGCATGCTGGCCAACCCGTCGGTGAGCGACGTGCGCAACTACATCCGCCTGGGCGAGAAGACCACCTGGCCGAAGATGGACCTTGTGCGCAATACCACCCATATCAGCCGCACCTTCCGCGAGTGTCTGACGCGGCTGGATCGGCTGGAAGCGGAGAAGCTGCGTCGCCTGCGGCTGGTGAACCCGAGCCCCCAGGCCTCCTGACCGACCGTTCAGCGGGTCGCACGGCCTTCACGTTGCCTCGCACAAGGGCCCGCTTTTACCATGAAAGATCAGATAACCGCTCTCTTCCGGATGTAGAGAGCGTCGACATCCGTTTTAACAGGGAGCGTAGCGGCAATGGCACAGAGATGGCGAGACTATCGCCAGCATAACCCACTGGCCTTCCGACTGATGGGCGCCATCGTGCTGATCAGTTCGGTCATTACGCTGGTGGCCATTCTGCTGCTCCTCAGCCGCGAGTACAGCAGCGGTGTGTCGCAGATGGAGCGCCATCTCGAGCAGGCGGAGCTGACCGCCCTGCCCAGCCTCACCCTGGCGCTGTGGCACTTCGACGAACAGCAGCTGACAACGCAACTCGAGGCCCTGTTGCAGCTCCCCGGTATCAGTGCCGCCGCGATCCGCTGGCGAGACTGGCGCGGCGAATCCCGTTACCTGCACCTGGATGCAAACGGTGCCGCGGGCACAGACTGGCCCGCCGATACTGCTGCCAGTAACTCCCGCCTGTTCCCGCTGGAATACCGCCACAATGATGGTAGCGTGGAGCAGATCGGCGACCTGATGTTGCGCATGGACCATGCTGCCCTCTACCAGCGCGTTGCCGGACATGCCGCCTTCATCGCCCTGTTCCAGACCCTCAAGACACTCCTGATTGCACTGATCATCATCGCGCTGATCCGCTTCGTGCTGACGCGGCATCTCAACCGCATTGCCGAATATGCGCGCGGCCTGAGCCTGCAAAATCTGCAAACACCGCTGGTGCTGGACAGGGACCGCCACGAACACGATGAGCTGCAGGACATCACCGATGCCATCAACCAGATGCGGGCCGGCCTGCATGATGACATTTGCCGCCGCGAAGAAGCGGAGGCTGCGCTGCATCACGAGCAGAAGCAGCGGCTCGCCGCCCAGGAAAATGCGATCCGCGCCGAAAGCGCCAACCGTGCGAAAAGCCAGTTTCTGGCCACCATGAGTCATGAAATTCGCACGCCAATGAACGGCATCATCGGCATTCTTGATCTGCTGGAGAATACCAATCTGGATGCGCGCCAGAAGCACTACTTGCAGCTGATGCAGCACTCCAGCGACAACCTGCTGGCGATACTCAACGACATCCTGGACTATTCACGCATCGAAGCGGGCCAACTGACGCTGGAACACATCAAACTGGATTTGCAGTTGCTGGTGGAAGACGCCGTCACCGCGTTCGCGGGTATCGCCCGGCAGCAAAGCCTGGATCTGGTACTGGATGTGCGGCTGAATATGGCGCGGCATATCGAAGGGGATCCACTGCGCATCCGTCAGGTGCTGCTGAATCTGATCAACAATGCGCTGAAATTCACCCGCTCCGGTCATGTCATCGTCAGAGTGCAGGAAGATCTTGATGCCGCACTGATTCGTTTCGATGTGGAAGATACCGGCATCGGCATCGACGCCGATCACCTCACCGATATTTTTGAAGCCTTTGTCCAGGCGGACAACAGCACCTCCCGTCACTTCGGCGGCAGCGGGCTCGGCCTCGCCCTGTGCCGGCGTCTGATCGGCGCCATGGGTGGCCAGATCACCCTGCGCAGCCAGCCCGGCAGCGGCTCGTGCTTCAGTGTCACCCTGCCGCTGGCGACGCCACAGCTCCACAGTGAACAGTCCGGCAGTGAGCAGCCCAAAAGCCGCAGGCCGGTTCATGACCCCGGGCATATCCTGATCCTCAGCGAGCCGGGCGCCTCTCAACAGGCGCTACAGAACATGCTCGGTTTTCATGGGGCGAGTGTGTCGGTTGCCAGCGACCTGTCGCACCTCAACCTGGCCGACCGATACCGTTACCTGCTGATCGATCAACGCATGCTGGCACGTTGTGACAGGGAACAGCGGCAACGTCTTCAGAAAGTGCAGGAGCGGGTGCGGGTACTGGCACCGCTGGATGCCGGCATCGAGGACTTCCTCGTGCTGACGCGGCCGGTAACCGCAAGCCAGCTGGCTGACTTGCTGGACCAGGACGCACGGGGCAGTCAGCACAGCCCGCCGCAAATACGCGAACACAGCCGCTTCGATCACCTGAGTGTATTGATCGCCGAAGACAACGAGGTGAACCGCGATGTCATCGCGGCCATTCTCAGCACGCTGCGCATTCAGCCCATCATCTGCCAGAACGGCGAAGAGGCGGTGGCCGCCTTCCGCGCCGCAGGCGGCGCCTTCGATCTGGTGCTGATGGACTGCCAGATGCCGGTCATGGACGGATTCCAGGCGACACGGCAAATCCGTGCGCAGGAACAGGCCGCCGACCTCAAGCCGGTGCCCATCGTCGCGCTCACCGCGCATGTCATGGAAGATCAGCGCGAAAAGATGCGCGAGGCGGGCATGAATCACTTCCTCAGCAAGCCGGTACGCCGCGATGCGGTGCAGAAGCTGCTCACCGAACTGGGGCTGGAGCGCACGTTGCAGTTGATGTCTTTCGACGAGAAGCACAAGGACTGATGCAAGGAGCAAGACAGGGGCTATACGAGAACAGGGAGAATGGAGCGGGTGAAGGGAATCGAACCCTCGTATGCAGCTTGGGAAGCTGCCGTTCTACCATTGAACTACACCCGCGAGCTATACCCGCGAACCGGACCCGCGCACTGAACCACACGTGCGCAGACAAGCTTTGTACCAGAGCGGCCCCCGCTTTGGAATAGCCGCTCCCAATTAAAGCCTCTGCGTGATCCGCTTGTTCTTGCTGGCCGTCAGTGCTGATGGCCGCCCGGGCCATGGGCGTGCCCGTGGGATACCTCCTCCTCG
The DNA here is from genome assembly GCA_022565695.1 of Alcanivorax sp. Taxonomy (GTDB): domain Bacteria; phylum Pseudomonadota; class Gammaproteobacteria; order Pseudomonadales; family Alcanivoracaceae; genus Isoalcanivorax. The sequence goes on from JAIUME010000009.1 coordinate 137,183, forward strand.
GTCGCATCACGCACGGACGCCACATCGATCACGAAGCGCAGCACCTGCCCGGCCAGTGGATGATTGGCATCCACATCGACGGTTTTCAGACCGACTTTCAATATGGTGACCCAGCGCTGTCCGTCGTCTGTCTGCACCGGCACGCTCATGCCCGGCCGCAGCTTCTTGCCGAGATGCTTGAAGTATTTTGCCGAGATGCGCTGCTTCTGCGCCTCGTCCCGGTGGCCGTAGCCATCTTCCGGGGCAACCTCCACGTCAACATGATCGCCCTCGGCCTTGCCTTCCAGCGCCCGCTCCACGCCGCGGATGATGTTGCCAGCGCCATGCAGGTAGAGATTGGGCGCCTCCTCGGTGGACTGCTCTATCAGCGCGCCATCCGCACCAAACAACTGATAATGGAAACTCACTACCTTGCCTTTCTGAATCACGTCACAGTCCTCAATCCGCGCACCGGGGGCGCCATTATTCTCCGCCGCACCCATGAGGGTCCAGCCCCGACAGCAGACATCAGCGCTTTCTGTTTCAGGTTCGCTTGGTTATCCTGCCGCAGGGGCATGTGATTCCAGGCGGCCGTGGCGGCCCGCTGTCAAACCGGGGGAACACCCGGAAAAGCAACAACCGATACTGTACCAAAGGCATCAGGGGACGTTCGAATGAGCAGACAGGCATTTGTAACCGGTGGCGCAGGCTTTCTTGGCGCCCACGTGATCACACAGCTGATCGAGCAGGGCTGGCAAGTGACCGCGCTGCATCGCCCACGTGGTAACCGGGAACGGCTTGAGGCACTGGGTGCGCGCCCCGTTGCGGCACAATTGCACGAGGCATCACAGGTCTGTGAGGTCATGCCCGAGTCCCCGGATGCGGTGTTCCATATCGCCGGCAACACGTCCCTCTGGCGGCGCCAGGACGCCAACCAGCATCGCGACAACGTGCTGGGCACCCGCGCGGTGGTAGCGGCAGCGATCCAGCGTGGCGCGCATCGTCTGGTCCACACCTCATCGATTTCCGCCTATGGCATCCAGTCAGCGCCGATTACCGAGGACACGCCATCCACCGCGGCCAATGACTGGATCAACTACAACCGCACCAAGTATCTGGCCGAAGAGGAAGTGCGGCGCGGCACAGAGCGGGGGCTGGATGCCGTCATCCTCAACCCCTGCGGCATCATCGGTGCCGGCGACACGCACAACTGGTCACAGCTGATCAGCCTGATCAATGCCGGCAAGCTGCCGGGCGTGCCGCCGGGCAGCGGCAGTTTCTGCCATGTCGGCGAAGTGGCGCGGGCGCATATCAGTGCCTGGGAAAAGGGACGCCGGGGCCACAACTATATTCTGTCGGGCATTGATGCCAGTTTTCTGGAAATGGTGCGGATCATCTGCGATATTCTCGGCCGCAAGCCTCCCCGCCGCACCGTGCCGACGCTGGTGCTGCGGCTGGCCGGACAGCTGTATCCGATTGGCTCACTGTTCACGGGCAACGAGCCGCGTCTGACCCCGGAGAAGGTCGCGCTGGTCACCAACCGGGTCGTCGCCAGCAGCGCGCGCGCGGAGCAGGAGCTGGGCTTCAACAACAAGGTGCCGCTGGAGACCATGCTCAGGGAATGCATAGACTGGATGCGCGCTGAAGCGCTGCTCTGAGTGACGTGATCTGAATTACGTGCTCTGAGCAAGGCACACAGCAGCACACCGATCAAAATAGACCACGCGGCGCTCCACATACGGCACCCTATACAACGGCGCCCTATACAACGGCGCCCTACACACAGCGCCCTACAGCCCCCCCGGGAGCATCATGGAAAACACGACCCGTCTGCTGCAACGCCAGGCCGCGCTACTGGCTGGCCGGCGTGCGCTCATCATTGATGCCAATGATGAGGCCCTGGGCGATCTGCCGGCGGCACACCTGCAGCTGCATGGTGACCTCGCCAGCCTGCGGCTTGACCAGGCCACGCCTGTGCCGGAGATTCCGGCAGACACGGATCTGCTTGTGGTCATTCTGCCCAAGGCCCGCGAACGCCTGGATATGCTGCTGGCCACGCTGGCCGGTGGACTGTCCGCGCCAATGGAATGCTGGCTGGTGGGGCCCGGCAAAGGCGGCATACGTGGTGCGCTCAAGCAGTTCGCGCGCTTCATTGGTGCTGAGGCCGAGGGTGCCGAGCCCGAGCCCATGGACAGCGCCCGCCACTGCAAGCTCTATCGCGGCCAGCTGCAGCCTGCTGCCCCCACGCCACTGACCGACTTTGTCCGGCGTTGGCCACTGGGTGATCTGACGCTGTGCAGCCTGCCCGGTGTGTTCAGCCATGGCCGTCTTGATGACGGCACCGACTTGCTGCTCGAAGAATTGAAAGAGCGCCTGCCCGCCGGCCCGGTGCTCGATATCGGCTGCGGCGCTGGCGTGCTGACCGCCAGCCTGGCAGCTCGGGGCCTGACCGTCACCGCAGTGGATGTCAGCGCCACCGCCGTAGCCGCTACCCGCATGACGCTGGCCGAGAATGGCCTGCAGGCCGAGGTGCACCACAGCAACCTGTACCAGGCTGTGCCCGGCCGGTTCCGCACCTTGTGCACCAATCCGCCGTTCCACGAGGGCCTGACGCACACCACCGATATCAGTCGTCGGCTGATCGGCGAAGCGCCACGGCACCTGCTGCCGGGCGGGCAATTGCTGCTGGTGGCCAATCAGGGGCTGCCCTACGGCGACTGGCTGCGGGAGCACTTCACCCAGGTCGCCGTGGTGCGGGAAAATCGCCGTTTCAAGGTCTGGCGTGCCAGTTTGCGGCCATAATTCTTCTCGCGACCCCCGATTTTACAAAAGCCATACTGTTTGTATTCACTAACTTTCTCTACACTGCTGTGATCCGGGATGCGATGGTGCATCCCCTGTGTGTCGACACCGGATCACGTCATCATGCGCCAGTCAGTTGTCTCATTTCCCTCTCGCATCGCACTCAGCCTGGTGCTGACAGCCTGCTTGCTGATGCAACCGGGCTCAGCCCTGCCCCTCCCGGATCCTGCCACGGACCCGGCCTTGGCCAAGGCGGCGCTGACGGCAGCGCGAGACAATGATTTCGAGACGCTGGCGGCGCTGGAAAAAAGTCTGGGCAGTGATCACCCGTTGCAGGGCTACCTCGACTATCACCGGCTGCGCCAGGCATTGCCCGGTGCCTCGCCCGCCGAGGTCAATCGCTACCGCGAACGCTATGCTGATCTGCCGCTGGCAGCGGGCATGGAGCGACTCGCCATCCGCGCTTACGGGCAGGCCGGGGAATGGCGCAAGCTGCGCCAGTTCCGCACTACCCCGCCGGTCTCTGATGATCTGGTGTGCTTCTACTGGCGCGCCATCCACGACAAGAGTCCCGACAAGGCACTGGCGGAAGTGCCGGCCATATGGCTCCACGGGGGCTCACGGCCCGGCGCCTGCGATCCCCTGTTTGATCTGGCCCGCGATGCGGGCGTGCTCAACGATGAATTGGTCTGGGAACGCATGCTGCTGGTCTTCCGTCGTGGCGACCCGGCGCTGATGCGTTATCTCGGTGACCAGCTCAGCGACGACATGGCGGCGACCGGTCTATTGCTGCGGCAGGTGTTCAACCGCCCGGAACTGATCCTGAGCCTGCGCGACGACCTGCCACGCCGGCACCGCTCACAATTGATTGATGCGGGCCTGTACCGCATGGCGCAACTCGATACACCGCAGGCCCTGAGCACCCTCAACACCCTGATCGAGCACGACCCTGCGCTGACCGAGTCTGGTCGCAGCGCGGCAGAGCGCAGAATTGCGTTCTACTCCACCATTCGCGATTTGCCGGAAAACCGTGCCTGGCTGGATCGCTGGCTGCTGGCCCACGGCAGCGAAGCAATGCTCGATCAGCGCGCGCGCCGTGCCATCATCGAGCAGCGCTGGTACCACGTGATTGCCTGGATCGCCCGCATGCCCGCAGAGGCCCAGCAGAACGCACGCTGGCAGTACTGGCTGGGCCGCGCCTATGACGCAACCGGCGAGCCGGAGCTGGCCACCAACGCCTGGCAGCAGGCCGCCGGGCGCCGCAACTTCTGGGGCTTTGCTGCCGCTGACCGCATCGGCCAGCCCTACGCACTGCACCATGCACCGGCACCCGCCACCCCCACCCCGGGCAACACGGATGCGCTGGCGCGCATTGCCTTGCTGCTGGCGATTGATGAGCCTGCACTGGCCCGCGACGAGTGGCTGCTGCTATTGCGCCGGGGCGACAACGCCAACGCCCATGCCCTGGCCAATTACGGACTCGAACAACACTGGTACCCGTTGGTGGTGGATGCGGCCATACACGCCGGCGCGCATAACGTGCTGACCTGGCGTTTCCCCCATGCCTACCGCAACGCCTTCGTTGCTGTGGCGACCGAGAAAGGCATGGACCCCTATCTGCTGATGGCCCTTGCCCGCCGGGAAAGCGCCTTCCACAGCCATGCCGTATCACCGGTCGGCGCACGCGGCCTGATGCAGATCATGCCTGGCACCGCCGAGAATATTGCCGGGTGGCTGGAAGAACCCGCCCCTGATGTGGACGGCCTGTACGTGCCCGAGCTCAGCATTCGCTTCGGCAGCACCTACCTTGCTGATCTGTTGTCACGCTATCAGGGCAACCGCTTGCTGGCCCTGGCGGCCTACAATGCCGGACGCCACCGGGTCGATGACTGGCTGGGTAATCAGACGCTGCCGTTTGATGTCTGGATCGAATCCATTCCGTTCAGCGAAACCCGCGACTATGTGCAGGCCGTGCTGGCCTATCGCGTGCTGCTGCAGACGCTGGATGGTCAGGATCGCAGCCAGATAGCCCTGATCGATCCCCACGAGAAGAATCCCGGCTATCATCTGGCCGCCCTGCGCGGTGAGAAAAAATGACGCGCCTGCACCCCAGGGCCTATGCCATTAAGAGCCCGGATCAGAACAACTTGCGGATCGTGTAACGCAGCTCTTCCAGGCTCAACGCATCGGCCAGCGCTGGCTCCGCCTGCACGCGGCGGCGCAGGGCATTGCTGCTGGTGCTTTGCCGGGTCCAGACAATCACCGCGTTATGGCAGTCCGGCGTCGCCAACCGATAACCGTTGGCCCAGCCACGGGGTTTCTTTGCCGCATCACTGCGGCTGAACTCGCGCCATTCACCGAAATTCATCACCAGTATGCCGGTGGGACTGACCAGCTGATCCAGCTGCTTGAGCCAGCGTTTGTCCGCAGCCACCGCACGGGTCACCTGTTTGTTGGCCGGCGCGAACAGGTCTTCAATCACCAGATCGAACTTTGGCCCCTGATACGCCGCCGCCCATTTCACCGCATCGGCACAGAAGGTCTCGACGCCGAAGGCCCTGACCCCGAACTGTGTCTCCGCCACCTCCAGGTGCAGGGGATCAAGCTCCACCGCCACCATCAGATCCGGGTCCACCAGCTTGCGCAGTGGCGGTATCAGACTGCCGCCACCCAGCCCGAGCACCAGCACCCGGCGCAAGGATTCCGGTGTGGTCAGCAACGCCGGCAACCACAGCAGATCCCACACACTCCCGGTCACCAGGCGCGTGGGGTGAAACTCGGAATGCTGCACGCCGTTGGCATACAGACGCAGTGTCCGGCCATGGCGACGCACTTCGTATTCCACACCGTCACGACCGGCTCGCCAGACTACTGCCACGTATCATCCTCCATGCCGACCCGCGCCAGGAGCGCGCCGGCGGGTCTTGTCCAGTCTGGTTTGGCATCAGGCGCCTGCTGCAGGGCGAGCCATTGCTGCGCCTGCGCCAGCAGTACCGGGTGGGTCCATGCCACGTCGTCGGTGGGCAGGGGCGCCAGACAATGCACCGTCTCGCCCTGCCAGAGAAAAGACAGCGTCCAGGCGTGCAATGCCAGGCGCCGGGCTGGCGCACCGCCGTAGCGAAGATCGCCCAGCAATGGCGCCCCCACGGCTTTCATTGCCACGCGCAATTGATGGGTCCGTCCGGTCCAGGGTTTGAGCCAGATTACCCGCCGGCCCTCACCGGCGGCGGCGGACACGAAGCTGGTCAGTGCCGGGGTTTGTTGTCCCCGTGTCAGGCGCCAGTTACCGTCGCGGCTGCGCACCATGTCGCCGGCCACCAGCCCCATTTTCTTTGCCGGTCGTCGTGCGCTGATGCCAAGATAGCTTTTGTCGATACGCCGCCCGGCGAACAGCTCACCCAGCGCAGCGGCGGCATCCCGGTGTCTGGCCAGCAGTACCAGCCCGGAGGTCGCCCGATCAAGGCGATGGACCGGCCACACTGGCTCTCCCAATGCCTGACTGATCGACACCACCCAACCGGGGCCGTCTTCGCTGTGCATACTGGCACCGGCCGGTTTGTTGAGCGCCAGAAAATCCGCGTGGCGGTAAAGCACCTCTGCTGCTATCTCTGCCGTCATCCGGTGTATTCACCGTAGGTCTGCACCACCTGGCAGACATGGCCGAACGCGCCTTGTGTGTCGAACAGTGCTGCATGCACCAGCCCCAGGCCGTTGTCCTGCAGCTGGGTTTCCGCACGGATCGCCACCCATTCGGACGTCGGGTAGCGATACAGGGACAGGTTGATGTCGGCATTGATAGTGCCCGTCGCATTGCCCAGGTTGAGCTGGCCCACACCGTTGCCCAGATCGCTGATCATTGCAGCGCGCACCATGGGGCTCAACGGTTGCCCCTCGATAATGGTCACGGGCAGATGCAACCAGCTGGTGCCCTGGCCGGATTCATTCCAGGGCGTGACCGGACGCACCGCCACACGTGAGTGCAGCCCTCGGGGAATTTTCAATCCCTTGGCATCCAGCATGCTCTGGATATCGGTCTCTGCCAGGCCCTCCGGCCCCGGCGGCGGCGCCTCCGGGCGCGGCGCATGCGCTGGCACCCTGACCTGATGCGCACGCTGCAACACCGCTGACGCAGACGCCACCAGCGTATCGTTCTGGTACATGTCCAGCTGCAACACCTTGAGACGCCCACCATCGCGGCGCAGCTGTGTTGCCACTGTCAGGCGCGCGCGGGGCACCGGGCGCAGCAGATCCATGGTCAGGCGACCCAGACGGAAATCACCGTAGTCGGCAATATTCTCCTCAAGCACGTGGCCGAACAGGCCCGCTACGGCGCCGCCATGCAGCATATTCGGGTGCCAGGGGCTGCCACTGGCCGGGGTGGGCAGGTAATCGGAGCCATCTCGATGAAAAAGCGCGTCTGACATGGTGCACCTTGGTCGCACGGGAAGCGCAGGAGTTTAGCAGATGTGACTTCCTTCTGGCCTGACGGACGTGGACAATGGCCGATCAAATCAGGCTGTGAGGACGTACCAATGAGCCAATCTCCAAGCCGGCCCCCCAACAAGGTGCTGGCGATGTACCAGAAAATGGAGGCCCTCCCCGTCGGCAAAACACTGTTTGCCATGGCGATCTGCCGCAAGGCCCCCTACTTCGGCACCGTGCGCCCGCGCATTGTCACGCTGCGGCAGGACTACTGCGAAGCGACCCTGAAAAAGCGCCGGGCAGTGGAAAACCACATCGGCACCGTGCACGTCATCGCCATCTGCAACGGCCTGGAATTCGCCATGGGCGTTGTCGCCGAGGCCTCCATTCCCGCGCACCTGCGCTGGATTCCCAAAGGCATGGATGTGCGCTACACCGCCAAGGCGGACAGCGACATCACAGTCACCGCCGAAGTCGCGCCCGGTGCCTGGGAACAGGGCCCGGAAGTCCCCGTCACCGTCACGGCCCGACGGGTCGACGGCGCCGTGGTGGTGGAAGGTACCATTCACCTGTGGGTGACCGAAAAACCACCCCGCAAATGACCTGACAGGCAACGATCATGGCACTGAGCTCGACCATTTTTCACGCCAGCCTGGATATCGCCGACAGTGACCGGAACCACTTCGGTCACGAGCGCCTGACCCTGGCCCTGCATCCGTCGGAAACGCCGGAACGCATGGTGGCGCGCCTGCTCGCCTGGTGCCTGTTCCCGGACCCGCCGCTGACCTTTGGCAGCGGCATCTCCACCCGTGATGAAGCCGACCTGCTGGCGAAGGACCTGCATGACAATATTGCCCACTGGGTGGACGTCGGCGAACCGGACGCGGACCGGGTTCGCAAGGCCTGCCTGAAAGCGGCACAGGTTACGGTGCTGCCCTACGGGCGCCAATGGGCACAGTGGTGGAAACGCAACGAGAAAGACATCCGCAAGATGAGCCGGGCGCGGATCGTGGTACTGCCCTGGGAGCCCGTGGATATTCTGGCGCGCAACCTGCCGCGCAACTTCACCTGGCAGGTGAACATCAGCGAAGGCAGCCTGTACGTGGTGGATCACAACGGCGAAATGGTCACGGTCACCACTGAAACGCCGGAGTGAACGACCGGCGCGCGCCCGGCTGCTGGTATCCTGGTTGCTGGTATATAGTCAGCATACGACCCCCGGTCATCACATGCGGTTTGCACCATGCCTGTTCCTCATAGCTCCGTCAGCTCTCCCGCCAGCTTTCCCATCAACTATGGCGAAGCGACACAGCGCTTTCTGACGTTGGCTGCTGACCTGGGCCATCTGCGCACCCATACGCTGGCTGAGCACGGGCCTGACGGCGAGGCGCTGGCCAGCCATAGCCTGTGGCTGGGACCGGATGACGCCTCCCGCGTCCTGGTGCTGATGTCCGGCACCCACGGTGTCGAAGGGCTGGCAGGCTCCGCGGTGCAACAGGACCTGCTGCAACAGATCCTCGACGGCGCACTGACGCTGCCCCCCGACTGCGCCTGTCTGATGGTGCACCTGCTCAATCCCTGGGGCACCGCCTGGCTGCGCCGTTGTGACCAGCAGGGCATCGACCTGAATCGCAACTTTGTCGATTTCCGCCACCCGCTACCGGAAAACCCCGGCTACGACGCATTGCGCGACGGGCTGCTGGGCGCCTCCCCGACCACCCGACAGCAGCAGTTGCATGCCTTCGAGCAACAGCACGGCCGCACCGCGCTGGAAATCGCCATCAGCGGCGGCCAGTACACCGACCCTGCCGGGCCCTTTTACGGCGGGCAGGCACCGGCGGCGGCCAACCATCTGATCCATGGGCTGATACGCGAGCACCGGCTGGCCTCACGGCAGTTGGCGGTCATTGATCTGCATACGGGCCTCGGCCCCTACGGCTATGGCGAAATCATTTGCGATCACGCCCCGGACAGCCCGGGCACTGCCACAGCACGGCGCTGGTATGGCGACGCTGTCACGCTGCCCGCCACTGGCACTTCCTCGTCGGTACCCAAGGCCGGGCTGCTGGATTATGCCTGGCACGCCATCATGGATGCCCGCAGCTGTTTCGTAACGCTGGAGTTCGGCAGCTTTGCCACGGACACCCTGTTCGAGGTCATCATCGCCGACCACCGACTGCACCGGCATGGCATGCCGGACTGGCATGACGCGGCCACTCGCCAGGTGAAACAGGCCATGCGTCATCACTTCTGTCCTGATGCGCAACAATGGCGGGAACTGGTGTTGTTTCGCGCCCGACAGGTCATCGGCCTGGCACTGACCGGGCTGTCATCATGAGCACCGCCAGCGAAAAGAAAAACGCCATACAGTTGCGCCGTGGGCGCGCCGAAGATCTGGATGCACTGGAAGCGCTGGAAAAACGTACCTTCGCATCCGATCGCCTCAGCCGCCGCAGCTTGCGCCGCTGGCTCGCCAGCGAACACGCGGCACTGATCATTGCTGAACGCACCGGCGCTGCGGAAGCCACGTTGCCCGAACTGGTGGGGTATGTGCTGGTGATACTGCACCGGGGCACCTCCATGGCGCGGCTCTACTCCATCGCGGTCAGTGACACCTGTCGCGGCGCAGGGCTGGGGCGGCGACTGGTGGAGGCGGCAGAGCGTGCGGCACTGGATGCCCAACGCATTTCCCTGCGCCTGGAAGTACGCAAGGACAACACCACGGCCATCGCGCTCTATGAAAGCATGGGTTACCTGCGCTTCGGCGAATACCGCGACTACTACGAAGACCATCAGGACGCGTTGCGCTACCAGAAGCGCATCCGACATTTCGATGCCACGCTGTGGCAACGCCCGGTGCCCTGGTACCGACAGACCACGGATTTCACCTGCGGCCCGGCATCGCTGATGATGGCCATGCGGGCCCTGGATCCGGCACTGAAACTGCGCCAACGCGAAGAACTGCAGATCTGGCGCGAGGCCACCACCATCTTCATGACCGCCGGCCACGGCGGCTGCCATCCCCTCGGCCTGGCCCTGGCCGCCGTCGCCCGGGACTATGACGCCGAAGTCTGGATCAGCCAACCCGGCCCGCTGTTCGTCGACAGCGTGCGCAGCGATGAGAAAAAGCTGATCATCGAACTGGTGCACAAGGATTTCGTGCGCAAGAGCAAACAGGAAGGCATCACCGTGCACCATCGCGAAATCACCCAGCAGGTGCTAACAAAGGCACTGAAAGAAGGGGCCATTCCCCTGATCATGATTTCCACCTGGCAAATGGACGGCAAACGCACCCCGCACTGGGTCGTGTTGTCAGCCTTTGACGAGGATTTTCTTTACCTGCACGACCCGGACCCGGAAGATGGCATACAGACGGATATGGATTGTCAGTACCTGCCGATTGCACGGGCGGACTTTGACCGCATGGCGCGCTTTGGTCGCAACAGACTGCGTACTGCGGTACTGATCCGGAAAAAAGCACCACAATAATAACGAGCTCTCAATAACGAGCCCTCAATAACGTACTCTCATGGCCTGCCATGTTTCTGATACCTGTTGAAGATCGCATCGACTGGCGCCGGCCACCCTGGCTGTGCCTGCTATTGATTCTGGCCAATACGCTGCTGTTTGCCTGGAGCAGTGGCCATGACCAGCGTGTGATGGATCGTTTCGCCAATACCGTCGACACCGCCCTGCTGACAGACTACGAATGGCCTGTGTGGCTGCGCTATACCGACGACGCCGCCATGGTGACGCTGGATGCGCAATATCGAGAGCACGTCATGCTGTATCGCGGTTGGCTGGACCGCGACTTTGATGCGGCAGTGCAAGAGCACTGGGCCGCTGAAACGCCCCCGCCCGACTGGCGCGCAGCGCGACACACGATGGAGCAGGCGCGCTCGGAGATCAGCTGGTACCGGTGGGGGCTGACACCTGCGGAGCCGACCCTGCTGACGCTGTTCAGCAGCCAGTTCATGCACGGCGGCGTCATGCACTTGCTGGGCAATATGGCGTTTCTGCTCCTGTTCGGCTTCCCGCTGGAACGCCGCTGGGGTGCAGCACGGTTGCTGGGGCTTTATCTGGCCAGCGGCCTGGGTGCCGGCGCGGCGTTCATCCTGTTTTTCCCCGACAGCATGATTCCACTGGTGGGTGCCTCAGGCGCCATTGCCGGATTGATGGGCATCTATGTGGCAACATACCGCCACCGGCAGGTGGAGTTTTTCTACACGCTCGGCTTCGTGTTCGGCAGCTTCCGCGCTTCCGCGCTGATGGTGTTTCCGCTCTGGTTCGGCTGGGAACTGGTACAGCACTTCACCGCCATCAGCAATGTCGCCTATATGGCCCATGCGGGCGGCCTGGCCACTGGCCTCGCGCTGGCAATGCTCTGGCAGACACTGCAACCCGATGTCATTCGACCGAGTGAGGACGACAACGCCCCGGCACAGCGCGACGATGTCGTGCCCGACAGCATCATGAGGTTGGCGGAGTCACTGGAATTTGCCCGGGCCCTGACGCTGGCACAGCAACATCTGACGCGCACCCCCGCCAACATGCCCCTGCGCTTTTTCGAAATGGATACTGCCGCACGCCTGGGGCAGGACACACTGCAACAGAGCTTCGCCGCCAGCCTCAAGGCACGCCATGGGCGGCAGATTTCCGACGCCCAGCTGTCGCGTATCTGGCGGCATTTTTGCGAACTGGGCGGGGATGACAAGGCCTTGCCACCGCCCTACCGGCTGATGCTGGCAGAACTGTGTCTACGCCGCCGTGACTGGCGTCAGAGCCGCGCCCTGGCCGACACACTGCGCCACGAGGACAACTGGCAGCATCCCCGTCTGGAACGACTCTGTCAGCAGCTTGCCGGAGAGGAACCGCCGCCGGGCAAGGCCTGAATATTCGCTGTCCGGGTGAGCAGGTCCTGCACCTGCCGCCCGGCATCACTGGCATGGCTGCCGGGATAACGCGCCGCGACAAATTGCATCAGCTGCTGCGCCTGGGGCAACCGGTCCAGACCTTCCAGATAAATCCGCGCCAACAAGACATAGGCATCACCCAACCCGGCATAGTCCGGTGCACGCTGGTGCATGTTGACCAGCAACTGCGCGGCATCGCGCCAGTGCCCCTGTTCGGCCAGGTGCTCCGCCAATTGATGACACAGGGCCGGGTCCTCGGGGCGAAACCCCTTGAGCTCCTGCCGGGTCGCCCGCACCACACCCGCAGCAGAGCCGCCATACCCCTGGGCAATCAACAGACGGCAATACACGTCGGTGTGTCGGGCCAGTGCCTTGTCCTTTTTCATCAGCCGCAAAATCCGGTGCAGCTGATCGTGAAGCGACCGGTCATTCGGCTGCTGCTGCAGCACATTGTCCAGCCGTTTGCGGGCATCCTCCAGGCGGCCCTCGGTGGCGTAGACATGGCTCAGCCCCAATGCTTCGCGCCGCGCATACTCATCCGGCGCCAGGTTACGCCCACGCGCGGCACTGGCCGACAACCCCAGCCGGTCACCGCGTTCATGCAGCACATAACCCATCATCGCGTAGGCCACCACGCTGGCATACACCGCCAGCCCCCCCAACAGCACCTGTATCGGCATACTGCCCAGCGCACCGGCAAACAGGCTGCCGACCACTTGCGGCGCCGAATTGACCGTCAGCAGGGCCAGCCACAGCAACAGGTAAGGCCAGCCAATGGTGAACATCAGCTTCAGCCACAACAGGGGATTGAGCGCCACCGTGACCGACCGGCTCAGCGCCAGCAACATGATGCTGGCGGGCACCGCCACCGTGGCCAGCACCAGCAATGCAATGCCGAGCATCGGCACCTGGGTCAGCACAAACAGCGGCACCACAAACATCAGCGCCAGCACCGCAATTTGCCGTACGAACAGATTTCCGTGATCCACGGCCTCCCCCATGGAAGGCGGCTCCCAGTCACCCGCGGCCACCGCAGACACGATCAACAGCCCGTAGCAGAGCAGCAGGCCATAGAGAAACAGCGCCAGCAACCCGCTTGCCAATCCGCCCTGCCAGGCACCCGCCCAGCCCGCCAGCAGACCGAACACCAGCACACGCGGGTGCAGCCCGTAGGCAAAGAAGCGCGGCCCCATGCGCCAGAAGGGCTCAGGCTTGACGCCCTCCCCCAGGTACGCCAGAGACGTGGTACACAACGGACAGCGGGGCTGCCCAGCACGGAAATTATCCTCACCGCCGGGAATACAGGTACTGCAGAACAGAGCCTGACACCCGGGGCAGTGCCAGGAGGCCCCCTGACGGCTGTGGTAACGGCATTGTTGCATGTCGCGATCCTTGCTATGGCCAGTGCGGTCTATGCTGCGGCCGGAGACAGGCCTGCGAGAATAGCACCTGTCTGCGTCAGCTTTTCCCCCATATTTCTGTAAGCCCTGGCTTACACGATCAGCCGGATGCCAACGCGGGCCCATTGATCAACCCATCCATCAACCAATCCACCACCCCATCAGCCGCCCGCACCAGATTGTCCTCGTGACTCAGGCCACTGGCCTTGCGCGGCTTCAGGTCATGATTGCCATCCGCCAGCCAACACAATTGCGTCTGCGCGCCCAGCGCATAACCGGCCACCTCCTCACGCGTCCCGAAGGTATCCCGCTCCCCCTGACAGATCAGCACCGGCGCCTGCAATGCCGGCCAGTGATCCAGCCGCAAACGCTCCGGCTTGCCCGGCGGATGAAACGGGTAACCCATGCAGACCACACCATCGGGCATCGCCCCCCTGTCCGGCTCCGCGGCGAGCATGGTCGCCATACGCCCACCCATGGATTTCCCGCCAATCAGCAACGGCCGAGGCGCCCCGGCAGCTTCGGTTGCCCTCACCTCCTTCCTGACCTCCGCAACCACCCCGGCAAAGCAATCCAGCAACACCTCGGGACGATCCGGCGGCCGACGGCGGCCACCCTCCCGGCGACGGCGCATATAGGGAAACTCGAAACGCACCACCGTCACATTCCTGGCCACACACAGCGCCGCGAAACGCGCCATCACATCACTGTCCATGGGGGCCCCCGCACCATGGGCAAATACCAGCGTAGCCACCGGCGCCGCCGGCCTGAGCCAGAGCAGTTCAGCCAACACCTTTCTCCTTCACAACATCTCCTGACATGGTACTTCTGCAACACGATTGCCTATTGTGGCAGAAGCACCGCAGAGCGCACACGGGACCGCCCCACAGGTTGGCGCCCCCGCAACCCTCACGCATACTGTTCAAGCCAAACACCCAACGGAGTCCACGATGATCGACCTCTACACCGCCGCCACCCCCAACGGCTGGAAAGCCTCCGTGACACTGGAAGAAATGGCCCTGCCCTACGAGGTCATCGCACTGGACCTGATGCAAGGCGCGCAAAAGAAACCGGCATTTCTGGCCATCAACCCCAACGGGCGCATCCCGGCCATCGTTGACCGCGCCGCAGACAATTTCCCGATATTCGAATCCGGCGCCATCATGATCTACCTGGCCGAGAAAACCGGCCAACTGCTCCCCGCCGACGTCAAAGGCCGCTCCACCGTCATGCAATGGCTGATGTTCCAGATGGGCGGCGTGGGCCCGATGATGGGCCAGGCCAACGTCTTCTTCCGCTACATGCCCGAAAAAATCCAGGTCGCCATCGACCGCTACCAGAACGAATCCAAACGCCTGCTTACCGTGCTGGATGGCCGCCTCAAGGATCACGAATATCTGGCAGGCGATTACTCGATTGCCGACATCGCCAACTGGTGCTGGGCCCGCACCCATGAATGGTCCGGCATCGACATCACCGACCTGCCCCACCTGAAGCGCTGGCTGGACCAGATCCGCAGCCGCCCGGCCGTAGAACGCGGCATCCGGGTACCCGGCGACCTGGACCCCGCAACCATACTGGCTGCCGCAAAAACCATGGTGCAGCGATAAGGTGCAACGATAATGCGTATACTGGCGCCCGACCCAAACCGCCGCCAGCCCGACGCCGGAGCCACGATGAGTGATATCGACAACCTCACCGCCCGCCTCAATCAGGAAACTGCCCGCATCCGCTGGCATGAGCTACAGCCCTTTTTCGCCCGCGGCCAGACCGTCCGGATCGATCCGGGCCTGGACCTGGTCAGCGTCGCCACGGCCTTTGCCGAGGACCACCGCGAGCAGGTGCAATCCTGGATGCAGGACCAGCGCGTAGCGCTGGTCAGCGACGACATGAGCGCCACCTGGCTGGCCGCAGACCAGGAAGTCTGGGCCGTCGTCGTCGCCCCCTGGGTCCTGGTCCAGCCCGTCACAACCCACTGAGTCTGCACGCCTGGATCCCGATCTTCAGCGAGCATCCCAAACAGGCAAGAGTAAGGAGAGCTCCGGAAAGTGGGTGCCCTCCATGAAGTCTGGTCACCCTCCAGCGAGAGGCGTTGAGGCGGGGTACGCTCTTCCGGGACCGCTCAAGCCATCCCTGGGCGCTCTCGCTTTGGCCCCTTCGGGACCGGCCCGCCATCACAGATGGCAGGCGTTCGGCTGCGCGCAAAGCGATGCTTTGCAAGACGCTTGCCTCACCCATGGCCAAAGAGGCCCCTCCAGGGCGTACCCCGCCTCACCGCCGGAGCATGATTCGAAGTCAGGCAGTTATCGGATTCTCAGTAGGAACCAAACCGGCGGTTGGCTGGGAGTAGTTGATACTACTTAACGTGATGGCCCACGGGGGCGGGGACTGCCTTTCAGGACTGTGTGAGACAAGGATGTCGAACACAAGCCCCCATGTTTGGGTCCACGGGGGGGCCTGAAAGGCAGTCCCCGC
>JAIUME010000010.1 GCA_022565695.1 Alcanivorax sp.
CAGGCGGTGCGCTTCGCTTTGCTCAGCACACCCTACGCACACCCTACGCACACCCTACGGGAGCGTTGTAGGGTGTGCTGAGCGCAGCGAAGCGCACCGGGGGACTAGCTGCTTACTTCTCCAGAATGGCAACGACGCCCTGACCGCCCGCCGCGCAGACGGAGATCAGGCAACGGCCACTGCCTTTTTCATTGAGCAGCTTGGCGGCGTTGGCCACGATACGGCCACCGGTCGCCGCGAAGGGGTGGCCAGCGGCCAGGGAGCTGCCCTTCACGTTCAGCTTGCTGCGGTCGATGGCACCCAGCGGCTTGTCGCGGCCCAGACGTTCCTTGCAGAACTTGGGGTCTTCCCAGGCGGCCAGCGTGGACAGCACCTGCGATGCAAAGGCTTCATGGATTTCATAGAAATCGAAGTCCTGCAGGGTCAGGCCCGCTTTATCCAGCATGCGCGGCACAGCGTAAGCCGGTGCCATCAACAGCCCTTCTTTCTTCTGCACGAAGTCCACCGAGGCGGCCTCGCCGAAGGTCAGGTACGCCAGCACCGGCAATCCGCGTTCCTGCGCCCACTCTTCGGAGGCGAGCAGCACGGCTGAGGCGCCGTCTGTCAGCGGCGTGGAGTTGGCCGCCGTCATGGTGCCTTCGGCACCACCAAATACCGGCTTCAGCGTGGAGAGCTTTTCGAAGGTCGAATTGCCCCGCATGTTGTTGTCCTGCTCCAGCCCCTTGAAGGGCGTGATCAGGTCTTTCTGCCAGCCTTCGTCATAGGACTTCGACAGATTCTGGTGTGACGCCAGCGCCAGACGGTCCTGCTCTTCCCGGGGAATGTTCCACTCTTTCGCGGTGACTGCAGCATGATCCCCCATGGACAGGCCGGTACGCGGCTCTGCATTTTTGGGGATGTCCGGCAGGAACCACTTCGGGTTGAGCAGCTTCACCGCCAGCTTGGCTTTCTCGCCAGTGGTCTTGGCCTTGTTCAGAGCCATGAACACCTTGCGCTTCTCGTCATTGACGCCCAGTGGTGCGTCAGAGGTGGTGTCCACACCGCCGGCAATACCGGCATCGATCTGGCCCAGGGCGATCTTGTTGGCCACCAGGATGGCCGCTTCCAGACCCGTGCCACAGGCTTGCTGGAGGTCGTAGGCCGGGGTTTCCGGCGACAGGCCGGAATCCAGCACGGATTCCCGCACCAGATTGAAATCGCGGGAGTGCTTCATGACCGCACCGGCAGCCACTTCACCCAGGCGTTCGCCCTTCAGGTTGAAGCGCTGTACCAGCCCTTGCAGGGCAGCGGTGAGCATTTCCTGGTTTGAGGCACCGAAATAGGCGGTATTGCTCCGCGCAAAGGGAATCCGGTTGCCGCCAACAATGGCCACCTTGCGTACACTTTTTCCTGCCAGCATCGTGTTTCCTCCGATATAGCACCGATATGGGGCCCAACCACCGCCAATCGACGGCGATGAAAGCGTCAAGCTAAACAAAACGTGAGCGGCAGTCTAGCGGCATGGCGCCGGCGCTCATTGGCTGCATCGCCGATCACGCCACTGTCACCGGTCAATACCCGGGGCGCTCCGGGGTGCTTCAATAGCGCCTTTCGCGGCCCGGACGGCTGCTGCGGGCAGGGATACCGCCCCTCATACGCCCCCGTCTGTGCTATCTTGCGCGGCATCAGCATGTGCAACGTGCCACTCTTCGGCGCCACACGCTCCGCATCGACATACTGTTTACCGTCACTGACATATATAAGGTGAGAATCATGAGCGACGTCTATCAGGCCATTGCCAACTCCGCAGTGGGCAAAAAAGTCTTCAGTGCAATGAATCTGCCGATCCCGGTGACGCTCGAGCGCCACGAGCCGGGCGAAGTGTCCTTCGTCAAGGGCAAGGTCCTGGTGGGCGCCGCCGCCGGCAGCCAGGCAGCTGCCGCCGTGCTGGCGACCCTGAAAACCGCACCCCAGGCCAGCGTCGTGACGCTCAGCGGTGCCGCAGCGGAAGCCGAGATCAATGCCGCAGCTGCCGCTGCCGGTGAGACCGTGACCGGTTATACGCCCGATCGCGAAGACGGTGAGAAATTCAAGGCGCTGGTGTTCGATGCCACTGGCATTCGCAATACTGCCGAACTGCGTGCCATCTGGGACTTCTTCAACCCGGTGATCCGCAAACTGGACAAGTGTGGCCGCATCGTCGTGATTGGTCGCACCCCGCAGAAAGCAGACCTGGCGCAGCGCATCGCACAGCGCGGCCTTGTCGGCCTGGTGAAGAGCCTGGGCAAGGAAGTGAAGAAAGGCGCCATCGCCAACCTGGTCTATGTGGATGACGGCGCCGAGAGCCAGCTGGCCAGCCCACTGCAATTCTTCCTGTCTCCGAAAGCCGCCTATGTGTCCGGGCAACAGGTGCACGTTGGCAGCGGTGACTTCCAGGCCGCCAGCTTCAACTGGCAGCAGCCGCTGGCAGGCAAGACCGCCCTCGTCACTGGCGCAGCGCGCGGCATCGGCGCCGCCATCGCCAATGTCCTGGCCCGCGACGGTGCCAAGGTCATTGTGCTGGATATCCCGCCCATGGCCGACGACCTCAAGCAGGTCGCAGACCGCATCGGCGGCATTGCGCTGGAGGCGGACATCACTGCCGCCGATGCGCCGAAGCAGATCAGCGATACCGCCAGGGCACACGGCGGGCTGGACATCATCGTCCACAACGCCGGTGTCACCCGGGACAAGACCATGGCCGGCATGCCGGACAAGTTCTGGGACATGGTGATCGATATCAACATCGGCTCCGAAGAGCGCATCAACCAGCAGCTGCTGGATGACAAGACCCTCAACGACGGTGGTCGTGTTGTCTGCGTCAGCTCCATCTCCGGCATCGCCGGCAACATGGGTCAGACCAACTATGCCACCTCCAAGGCCGCGGTGATCGGCATGGTGCAGGGCATGGTGCCGGTACTGGCGGAGCGCGGCATCACCATCAACGCCGTTGCCCCCGGCTTTATCGAAACCCAGATGACTGCTGCCATTCCGTTCGCGATCCGCGAAGCGGGCCGCCGCATGAACTCCATGAACCAGGGCGGTCAGCCGGTGGATGTCGCAGAAACCATCTCCTTCTTTGCCAGCCCGGCGTCCCAGGGCGTCAGCGGCAACGTAGTACGCGTCTGCGGCCAGAGCCTGATCGGCGCCTGACCGTTACGCGCGTCATCAAGTAAAAAGAAAGGAAAGAAAAAACGCGGGCTCAGGGCCCGCGTTTTTTATTGTGCATACGAAAACAGGTGGTTGTGGTCGCACGCCTCAAGGGCCTCCATGTGCTGGATACGGTCATGCCATCGCGCGCGCCAGGACGCAGATGAATCACCGCGCGAGAACATCCGCTGCACCGGCGATGAGAAAGGCATTGCGCCAACCACCGTCGGCGCCTGTCGATACAGTATCTGCCAGGTGGGATCACGCTGCAGCGCAGCACCACGGTCGGCACTGAAGACCAGATGTTCGCCCGCCACGCGCGGCCAGGCCGCGTTACCTGTGCCCGTGAGGCGTTGTGGTAGGGCCCAGCCACTCTCGGCGCTCCAGCGGCTGCCCCACACCCGTTGACGCCAGTCGCTGTCGCGAGTGTCCATCCAGACCGCCAGCATGCTGCCATCAGCGCCACGCCCCACCGCGGGCCGTTGGCTCATGGCCATATCCTCAACGCCCACTGGCACAGGCACAGTCCATGTCAAACCGCCATCCTCGGATACCGCACTGAAGATGGCACTGTTCACCCCGGCAGCACGCAATACCTTGGCATCCCACACCGCCACCAGACGACCCTGCTCATCACTCGCCAACGCCGGATGACGATCGGCCAGCGCAGTCTCGTCGAAGGCGTTTTCCGGATCACCGTTATTGGACACCCTGACGACCGGGGACCAGTTGCCCGTCAACGGGTCACGGCTGCGCGCGAGAATTTCCCAGTTGTCGGGATTGGTTGCTTCGATTCCCTGAAAACCACCATCAAAGCCGGTCTCGCCGGTCCAGCCTGGATTGATGTCAAAGCGGTTGTCCTGAAATACCAGCGTCACCCGATCTTCGGCGTCCACCGCCAGCGCAGGATGCAAAGAGGCCGGATCACGGGGACTGCGGGTATCGAAAATGTTGCCGCGATGACAGGTTTTTTCATCTGACAGGTTTTGCGCAGCCCCGTGGGCACCCACCTGGACATAAAGATCGAAGCAGCGGCGTCGGTTGTCGCTCCAGGCGATCACAGGCGTGCCATCATTCAACACCGTCAGCGCCGGACGAATCGCGCGACTGTTACCGTCAGTCAGGCGCTGCTCTTCACCCCAGGTACGGCCGCCATCCGTCGACCCACGCAGGATGATCTGCGGTCGACGCGGCACCTGTCCGAGGCGCTCATCTTCCCAGGCCACCCAGACCTGGTGTCCGGCCACCGCAATTCGGGGGAACCGCGCAGCACCGGGAACCTCGTTGATCCTGATAGTCTCCGCCTCATCCCCACGCCGCAGCAAGATGTCCGTGCCTTCGTGATCATGCTGCTCGGCCACGACCAGTGGCACACCTCCGACATCCTCGGCCACATCCGCAAAACCGCTGAAGCGGCCACGCTCCCCCATGACCCGCGCGGCCCGATCGGTGATCTGATGCGGCGCCGGAATGGGCACTTCGACCGCCGGCACCGGGATGGCGTTGTCAGGGCGAATGAACACCGGAGACGTCAAGGCTGTCCGCATACCCAGGAGATTGGTCAGTTCGGCGTACACCCAGAAAGGCTCGCCCGTCGCCGGGCGCACAACATCCACTGTATAGGTGACGTCCACGCTCAATGGGCGCAATGTTTCGATAGCCCCCGCAGAACGCCCTGGCGTGGTATAGATCCGCAATGTGTGCCCCAGACCGCGCTGCACGCGCAAACGCAGCGTCACAGGTCGATTGCCCGATGCCACCACCGCATCGCCCGCCACGGCTTCAAAGATGCCATCGCCCTGGGCATCCGCTTCCAGCGTCAGGAAAGGATCAAGCAGCCCACCTCTGGACAATACCGTGCGTCCCTGACGCAGGCCGTGCAGTATTCCGCGCTCGGTATACGCGTCGGCAAATACATGGGTCTGCACACTGCCCGGCCGGAAGCCCAGCAACCACAACTCGCGGAAGTGATTGTCGGTACTCGCAGTGATCCCGGTCTCCATACCCAGATTCCAGCGCTGCTCGGCGTAGGCGAGCTGCGCGGCGGGGTCTTCTGCAATATTCCAGACCTCGATCAAGTGCCCGCCAACGGCGCTGCCATGATCATTGGCACTGCCATCGCTGTTGGTCCAGTCGCGATCAGGATGGTTGGCTTGCCAGGCCGCCCCTTGAGCGGCGGCATCCCAGATACTTTGCTGGGTCGGCCGGTGTTCGATACCCGATGGACCATCAATGCCATCCAGAATTGTATCCACCGCGCCAAAAATGTTGGCGTGTGGTCGACCGTTGGCTTCCTCACCAGGAATCAGCAGTACCTTGTCCGAATACCAGAGCGGGTCCCAGTGCTGGTCGTAGGTGCGATGGTCCGTGATCGCCAGGAAATCCAGCCCCCCTGTTTCGGCTTGCCGAACCTGAGCGCTGACCGCCATATTGCCGGGTAACGCATCATTGCTGGCTTGCCGGAAAGCCGATCCATCTGATGAGTGATCCGAATGTACATGACTGTCTGACGACAACCACTGACCGCGCGGCGCTGCCAGGCTCGGCGAGGGCAGAGGCGCCAACTGCCAATCCGCATCGAAGAAGCTGATGTCTGGCTCAGGGTCGGGGTCGGGGTCGGGACCCGGGTCAGGATCAGGCCCCGGCCCGGGATCAGGCACCTCGTCGCCTCCGCCCGGCGGCGCATGTCCATCCCCCACCGTCGAACTGCCACCGCAGGCGACAACCGAGGTCAGCAGAAGGAGCACCAGCACCTCACGCAGACCGCTAGCAGTCCGCATGCTTTCACGGATCGTCATCATTATGGCCTCGCCTCTGGTCAATACGTAACGCACGGGCAAGACAACCCTTGCCGCGCAACCCGCAGACCCTGAACGGGAATGATTGCAGGGCGGTGACCAACCTCGCGTCAGCGCGATGTTTCCTGTTGCAAAAATGTAACCGCAGCAGCGACACCACCAGCCGAGGCGCTTCCTGTGCCGTCCCGGCACTCGCCTTCATAAAACTGTCAACCAGCCGGAACACAACTGTCATGGCAGAACAAGACAATGTGCATGCCGGGAACGGCCTTTCTTATCACGCACGCATCATGGATGAAGACCGCTCGTCTGCCAGGGCGAAACAGCTCAGCATCAGACGATCCGGACGCGACTGACGTTTCGCGGGTGCCATCGCATATGGGATTTCCATCGTGAAACGACGTCTTCTCCCCGTCGCGTCACTGGTCATGGCTATGGGGCTTGGTTGCTCCGTGCCGGTAATGGCTGGCGACAACGACATGTTGATCGACACACTGCTTGAAAAAGGCATCCTCACCCCGGAAGAAGCCCAGGCGCTTCGTCAGGCACCGGATTCCGACAAGACCCCTCCCCTGCGCTCCGGTGTGCGCTATGAGCCCACCGAGCCGGTACTTGATGACGCACCCAACATCGCTGTCCGACGCTTTACCGTTGACAGCCAGGATGGCCAGCATCGCTTCCGTGTACGCGGGCGCTTCCAGTTCGATGCAGAACGCGGCTCTTTCGACGATGACATTGCGTTTGTGGCCCGTCAGAACTTCGAGCCCCCGGCGTACGGCACCATCATTCGCCGTGCCCGCCTCGGTGTCCTGGGCTATATGCATACCAACTGGGAATGGCAGATGGAGGTCGATTTCAGCGATGAGGAAATCGGTTTCGCCAACGCTTACATCGCTTATCTGATGCCCCACGGGCGGCTGGCGTTTGGTCACTTCAAAGAACCCTATTCCATGGAGAGCAACACCAGCTCTCGCCGCATCACCTTCATGGAGCGCGCCGCATCCGTTGACGCGCTGAGGCCCAGCCGGGAACTGGGTGTGATGTACGAGACACTCCAGCCGAACTGGTTTGGCGCGCTGGGCCTCTTCGGTGGTCAGGGCGTCTCCATCAATCGTGAGGTGGAAGAAGGCTATGCCATCAGCGGCCGTCTGAGCGTTGCACCCTGGGCCGATGGCGGTAACTTCCTGCACTTCGGCGGCAGCGCCAGCCATCGTCAGAACGGCTTTGACAAGGCACAGGACATCTGGGTGCCAGTGCGCCTGCGCACCCGCGAAGGGGCGCGTGCCATCGACCTGCGTCTGATCGGCCGTGACGATCTGGAAGCGGTGGAAGACTTCAATCGCTTCGGTCTTGAAGCGGCGTGGGGCGTCGGCTCTTTTTCACTGCAAGCCGAGTACAACCGTATCGATGTCAATCTGGATGAGCAGGCCAAGCTTATCGCCCTGGGTGGTAACGCCAACCCCTCCAACAGCCTGACCCAGGACGGCTACTACGTTCAGGCGTCGCACTTCCTCACCGGAGAGCATCGCAACTACCGTCCCTCCAGTGGTGACTTCGGGCGCGTCACACCCCAGCGGAACTTCGATCCCGCCAACGGCACCTGGGGCGCATTCGAAATCGCGGCACGTTACTCCAGTATCGATTCGCTGGAGCATTCCCGCCTCGATCGTGGCCAGAAAATGGACCACTACACCCTGGGTCTGAACTGGTACGCCAACCCGGACGTGATCGTCAAACTCAACCTGATTCAGTTCGAGGCTGAGCGCGACAATGTCGACAGTAAAGGGCGCGTCATTGCTGCCCGATTCCAGTACGAATTCTGATCACGACACAGACAGGTGAGATCATGAGATCATTTATCAAGGCCGGCCTGCTGGTCGGCGCAATCATACCCGCTTCCGTTCTCGGGCTTCAGAATGGTGATTTTTCAGAGCTGGACATGCGCGGACTGGGCGATGTCGCCTACCCTGTTGATGGGCAAGACATTGGCTTCCTGCCTTCATGGACAATGCTGACGCCGGGCGGCTTCATTCGTACGGAAGCCGGTTTCGGCGCTGACAGTGATAGCGCGTTTGCCTTCGAGACACTGGACAGAGGTTTCGGCGACAATAAGCTCGAGCAATGCCTGCCGATTGATTCTGATCAATCGCTAACCATTCGCTACAGCATCATGACCAATGTCGCCGATAACAATGCGCAAACACGGATCAACCCCAACTTCTATGCAAGCATGGCTGATTGCGAAGTCAACCTGCAAGCGGATGAGAATGGCAACCGCCTGAGTTTCGCTCTCTCGAATGAAGATTTTGATACCCAACTGGGTCTCGGCGGCGTCGAAGCAGGCGAGTGGTTCGAGCCAGCGCCGGTTGCGTTTTCTGCCAGCGATCTGCCGGACGAGGTTGCAGTGCTGCGTCTCTCGCTACGCGCACGGGATCGTGTCGAAGGCGTGGATGCCGAAATTTTCTTCGACAACGTACGCGTCACACAAGGCGACAGCCCGGTGAATCTGGTGCGTAATCCGAGCTTCGAGCACATTGATGTCGCCGACGGCGATTTCCTCAGCGGTAGCGATGGCTGGTACGCAGAACTCAACCCCGGCATTCGCGCTGCTGCGGGCGCCGCCAGCTTCGCCATTAGTGGCGACAATGTGTTCTATTTCGAGAACCAGGAAGGGGGGTTCGGTGCGGCGCGCATTGATCAGTGCGTCGTATACGACGGTGCACAGACTGTGCGTCCGTCTTTGCGCGCCACCAGCCTGGCGCCTGATCCGCAATTGAGTGTGCGCACCAATACTGCTTTTTTCGCTGATGACGCCTGTGCGGATAGTGCAAGCACTTCAGCGCTTGAGCAGGATTTCCCGCTGGTTGCTGAAAGTGGCGAATGGCAGACGCTGATCAACACCGAACAACTCGACGCTACGCAGCTTGTCGACGTCGGCTCGATCCGGCTGAGCATCCGTGTGCGCGACCGCAGCGGCCCGGAGGCCGATGCTCCCGGCCCGTTTGCGCGCAGCATCTATCTGGATGACATCAACCTGTTCGAGGTCGTCCCAGCGCCCACGTTTAACCCGCCATCGCAGGAATTTTCCGCAGCGCAGCTGGTTGTGACCGTGAACGGTCCCGAGGGTAGTACGCTGTTCTATACCCTGGATGGCACTGATCCGACCATGGAAAGCATGTCACTGCAGCCGGGTGAAACACTGACTATTACCGAAACCACGACGGTCAGGGCGATTGCGTTCCTGGATGACGCTATGTCGGCGGTGCGCAGTGCCACCTACACTCGCGTCGAGGCTCCGGTGGAGGTCCCCACAGGGCCACTGAACCGCTCCACTGGCAGTATCGGCTTCGGCTTTGCATTGCTGGGCACACTGCTGCTGTTCCGGCGCCGTTGAAGTAACGGCTTTGCCGGCCCGATATACCTCGCCTCAGCATGGATGCACCAGCGAGGTGTATCGGATCAGTCGTCGCTTTTGGCTTTGCGGTATTCGATGGGGGTCATGCCGACCCAGCGCTTGAAGGCGCGATAGAAGGTACTCGGCTCGGAAAAGCCGGTGAGATAGACTATTTCGTCGATGGATTCTTCCGTACCGCCCAGCAGCCGCTTGGCCAGCCGACAGCGATAGTCGGCCACCAGTTGATTGAAGTTGGTGCCGGCATCGGCCAGACGGGTGCGTAACTGGCGGGGCTTGATACCAAGACGCGCCGCGACATCTTCCAGATTGGCATGCCCAGACTCCAGCAGTTCGGCGATCAGGCGATTCACCTGAGCCACCAGATCCTGCTTCTCCAGCCGCGCCACCTGCTCGATGGCCAGCTGTTCATGCAAACGCAGCAACTCCGGCTCATGGTGCGCAGAAGGCAAGGTCATCACCTCCCGGGCGAAGCGTAATCCTGTGTAGGGCTGGTCAAACAGTATCGGGCAGCCGAACACACGCTGGTATTCCTGCTCATCGGCATGGGCGGAGTGCTTGAAGCTGATCTGCAGGGGTTCGAAGGCGCCGTCGGTGACAAAGCGAAAGAACTTGATCACGCCGACCATGCCACATTCATTGAAATGGTGCAGACGACGGCTCCAGAACATCTGCTTGAGCAGCACCGTGTCGTCATCCTCCTCAAGCTCGCCCTTGGCTGCATCAGAGAGCAGACGCTGGTAGTTGAGTGCGCGCTTGAGGCCTTCGCCGAACGTCGGGCTGCTGAGAAACAGATACTCCAGCACCTGGCCTTTGAAAATGGGAATGTAGGCACCGAGGTGCAGGCCGACATGGGGGTCACCGGAGACTTCCTCGGCGGCCTGCCAGAACCATTCCTGGGCATCGTGGGGCGTGCGCAGGTCGGGCTGACGCATCACCGAGGCATTCAGGCCCACTTTCTGCAGCACAGCGTCGGCATCAATGCCTGCGGCCTGCATGCCCTTGTATGCCATGCGCAGTAATACGCCTGAATCAGTAAGTTCTGCCATCCTGCTTTGTTATCCACGCAATGCATTAACAGTAGGCAGATTAGCACAGCAAAGCCAGACGCCGGAACCGGGCAGATGCCCTTAAGCTGCTTTACCCGACTGGCACACCCGCCAGAAGCCGGGGCCCGAGGCCCCGGCGAGGCGACATCAGGCGGCGGCAGCCGCCCGACGGCGGCCCGGCAGGGCCAGACGGTTGATGCGTTTGAGCACCGTCGCGAACTGGCGCGGCAGGGTCCCGGTGTTGTAAGGCAGGTTGTAACGCTCACAGATCGCCTGTACGCGGGAGCCGATCTCGGCATACCGGTGCGCCGGCATGTCCGGGAACAGGTGATGCTCGATCTGGTGGCTCAGGTGCCCGGTCAGGATATGGAACGCCCGGCCGCCTTCCAGGTTGCTGGAACCCAGCAGCTGGCGCAGGTACCACTGAGCACGGGTCTCGTCCTGCACCTCTTCCTCGGAGAACATTTCCACGCCCTCAGTGAAGTGGCCGCAGAAGATCACCATGTAGGACCAGAGGTTGCGCGTCAGGTTAGCGGTCGCATTACCTGACAGCGTGAACAGGAAGCCCGGACCGGCCAGCGCCGGGAACAGCAGGTAATCCTTGAACACCTGCTTGCGGGCCTTCTTCCAGATCTGTTTCAGCTGGGTGCGGGCCTCTGCCAGGCTCTTGCCACGACCGATGCGCTCGAATTCCACATCGTGCAGGGCGACGCCCCATTGAAAGAAGCTGGCCAGAATCCAGTTGTAGAACGGCTGGGCCAGATACTGCGGCTTCCAGGGCTGATCATCCGACATACGCATGATGCCGTAGCCCACATCACGGTCCTTGCCAACAATGTTGGTAAAGGTGTGGTGCATGTAGTTGTGCGAGTGCTTCCACTGCTCCGCCGGGCAGGTATTGTCCCAGTCATAGGTGCTGGAGTTCAGCGCCGGATCTTTCAACCAGTCCCACTGCCCGTGCATGACGTTGTGACCGATCTCCATGTTCTCGAGGATCTTGGAGAGGGACAGCAGCGCCGTGCCGGCAATCCAGGCGGGCGGCAGAAAACCGGCGAACAGCAGCGTACGCCCGGCAATTTCGGAGTAACGCTGGGTCTTGAGGACGCGGCGAATGTATTTCACATCGCGCTCGCCCAGCGAGTTCATCACTTCCTCGCGGATGGCTTCAATCTCGGCACCGAAGGCCTCAACCTGCTCGGCACTGAGGTGGCGCCAGCCACGGCTGGGCGTGGTGTCGAGAGCTGTCTTGGGAGTAAGGTTCTTAACGGCTGCATTCATGAGTCGTCTCCTTGAGTAATCAGGTGTCAGCGTGCTCTGTATCAGAGCTCGACGCTGACGGCGCCGGCGGCGGTATGCACGCACAGCTGGATTTCTTCGTCCTGGACATCACGCACTTCGCCATTGCGCAGATCGCGCACCTGGCCCTGGGTGATGCGGCATTTACAACCCTGACAGATGCCCATACGGCAGCCATGGGGGGGATTCAGACCTTGCTGCTCGGCCAGTTCCAGCAGGTTGGGCGCGGCATCGCCGGCAGCCTCCAGACCGCTGCGGGAAAAGCTCACCCGGCCTTCGCCAGCTGCTGCAGTGATACGTACCTGAAATTGTTCCTGGGCCGGCTTGTCGCGGCCTTTGGCGAGGAACGCATCGTTAACGCGATCCATCAGCGGCGGCGGCCCGCACAGCAATGCCACACGCTCGGCGACGTCAGGCACCAGCTCATCGAGCTGCCCGGCGCTGAACAGACCGCTGTGGTCACCCTCAACCGCCGCGCCGTTGCTGATCACCAGCTTCAGATTCAGCCAGTCGAAACGCTCGGCCAGGGCACGCAGCTCGCCGTGGAAAATCGTATCGGCGTAGCTGTTGCTGTAATGCAGAAACACCACGTCAGCCTCGCGACCCTGGTGCACCAGTTCGCGCAACATGGCCATCAGCGGCGTAATGCCACTGCCACCACTGATCATCAGCAACGGTGCGTTGCCGTCCGGCAGCAGGAACTCGCCCCGCGCCTGGCTCAGAAACAGCACTTCGCCTGCCTGGGCACGGTCCACCAGATAGTTGCTGACCAGCCCGTCGCCATTGCGCTTGACGGTCACCGTGATGCCCGTGTCGCCCGGCGCAGAGGAAATGGAGAAGCAGCGGCTGTGGCGCACACCTTCGATCTCGACCCCGAGCACCAGATGCTGGCCGGCAACATGCCCGGCCCAGTGGCTGTTGGGGCTGATATACAACGTGACCGCATCAGCGGTTTCCCGCTCGACGCGCTCTATGCGACCGCGCACATCGCCGACCGACCAGAGCGGATTGAACTGGCTCAGGTAGTCATCCACAGACAGTGGCGATGCCAGGGCGCGGGTGATGGGGTTATTCAGCAGTTTCCAGGTCACGCTGCTCATACGGGTGTCTCCGGGTTCGGATGTGAACATACGTGCACTTTATTTTGACCACCCCCATCATGTCAACACCTGTACACAAAATAATATAAAGCCATTTAATATCAGCATGTTAGAAAGTGAACACCCGGATATGCTTTCCATCCTGACGCACACGGGCGACAATGCCGTGCACACAATGCAGCTGAAAACGGACACTACATGGACCGGAAAGTGGAGCAGACGGGGGATACCCGCCGCGACCCGCGGCGCGGGCGCACGCGCCGGGCACTGCTGGATGCAGCACTGGAACTTGTTGAAAAGAAAGACAATTTCACAGCTTTATCGCTGCGACTGGTGGCCCGAAAAGCGGGCGTGGTGCCCACCGCCTTCTATCGTCACTTCCCGGATATGGACGCCCTGGGGCTGGCGCTGGTGGATGAATCCTTCCGCACCCTGCGCCAGTTGATGCGTGACGTGCGCGCTGCCGGCGTGCCGCAAAAGCAGGCCATCAACAGCTCTGTGCAGACCTATATTCGCTATGTACGCACCAATACCCGGCATTTTCAGTTCGTTGCCAAGGAGCGTTTCAGCGGCAGTCAGTCCATCCGCAATGCCATTCGCCAGGAAATACGCCTGTTCACAAGCGAGCTGGCGACGGATCTGTCGCGGATTCCGCTGCTGGCCAAGACCAGCGCGGAGGATCTGCAGATGATGTCATCGCTGATGGTCAACAACATGACCTCCCTTACCGAGCAGGTACTGGATATTCCGGCAGAAGATGTGGCGGAAGAGATGTTTCTTGCCCGCATGGCCGAAAAGCAGCTCCGCCTGATTTTCCTCGGCGCTGCCAGCTGGCGCAGCAAGTAGGCAATCCGCCCCCCCTTCCGCCCGTTGCCCCGCTGCCCCGCCCGATGGATGGGGGGCACCATCTCAACCGTCAGTCCCGCTGGCCGTCCCGCTTCCCCTGCAGCGGGCGGAAGGTGCGCTGGATGTCCGTCTGCATGGCCCCGTACTGCTCTGTGAGCACCCGGTCATAGGCGGCCATCAGGCTGCGGGTCATTTCATCTTCCATTTCATCCAGGCTCTGCTGCAGGGCGGCCAGCAACTCATCCCGGTTAAGCGCTTCGTCCAGTCGCAACAGCGCCCAATCCGTGGCCAGCCAACCTGCAGCGCCGGCAACCAGCGCGCAGGCCAGCGCGCCGGGGCCGCTGGGGGCACATAAGGTAGCACCACCCGCCGCCGCCGTACCCGCCCTGGCAGCACCCCGGCCAGCGCCGCGCGCCGCGACGGCACGCCCGGAGGCGGCGGTCGCCCTGCGGCTGGCGGCGCGCCAGATCATCGGTCCCACCGCCACACCCACGGCAGCCGCACTGCTCACCGACAATCGTGCGACAAACTCAGGGCTACCATAGCCCGTCAATTGATCCAGCAACTCATCCAGCGCCAGCGGCTGGCTTTGCGGCAGGGGCGCCACCGGCATGCGGTCCTGCTCCAGCAGTGCCAGCATCTCGGTCAGCCAGGTATCCCGTGTGGCGTGGGCCTGACGCAAGAGGCGGGCATCCGCCTGGTAACGCAGGATATCCAGACGCCCGGAGAAATCCGCCGCGTCGAAAATCAGCTCCTCGGCCTTGCGTGCCACATAGCCTTCATCCGCCAGGCTGACCTTTTCCAGCACCAGCATCGACAACCGCGAATATTCCCCGCCCAGTGAGTAATACCAGTCGGCAAACGCAGGCAGGCGGCGCGCGAGATCGGCAAACAACTGCGCCAGGCTTTGCTCAAGGTGCGCGTTGACGATCTCCCGCGCCTGTTCCTCCCCTTCGCTGAAACGCAGGGCTGACAGCAACGCCAGGGTATCGGCCTGGCTCGCGCTGATCTGATAGTGCGCCTCCCCCACCCGCACCACGACATCCTGCGTCTGGCCGCTGCTTTGCCACTGGGCACGCTGCTGCAACACCAGACATACCAGAAGGATGCCGACCAGCAGGCAGATCAGGCGCACCACAGGAAAGCGCCCCCCCCGGCGAGGTGGCGGGGAAGCGGGAAGATTGAGCGTCGTAGCGTCCATCTGAGTGGCCATGGGGACAGTCTACTCCACCTGATCCGGGCGCGGCGACGCGGGCAACGGCTGGCCGGACAGGGACGCAGCACCGGCAGCCAGGACCAGCCAGGACCAGACAAACAGCCCCTCTGCGGCGAGCAGCAGCAACCATGCGCCGGCGCGCAGCAGCGGACTCCCCACGCCGGGCAGCAGCTGCTGGCTCAGCCACCACACCAGGGCATCCTTGGCGGCGGCCGCCTGCAACAGCGCCTCCAGCCAGGGGCTGGCAGCGCGCTCCCGGGCCATTTCATGCCACAGCGCCTGGCGCAGGGAGGCATCCGTGAAATCCGGGTAGTCAACGAACAGGGCCAGGCCCGCCAGTGCCGTGAACAGCAATATAAACTGCAGGGCCAGCGTCAGCCGCCAGCTCAGCTCGGGCAGATAGACCGGCGCAATATGCGGGCGCAACCCGCGCTGCAGCAGACTATGCAGTGCCACCAGCACCAGCAGGCTCGCGCCCAGCAACCACCACAACAGGTCCTGTTGCTGGCGCACCAGGGCCACCAGCAGCACCAGCGCCAGCAACGCCGACTGCAACCACAGCCGCAGGGCCAGCAGGGCGCCGCCACGCAGGCGCCAGCGCCAGCGGCTGCCCGGGTGCAGGTATGCCGTCAGAAAGGCTCTGCGGCGGCTCAGGCCCCGCCGCCACAGACCAGCCCACATCACCAGACTGATCAACAGCCAGAGCGTTACCAGCCAGGGCAATGTTGCCTCGCGCCCGGCAATATTCAGGCCCAGCGCCAGCGCCATCACCGGCAACAGCCAGAGCAGACTGTCGAGCCAGGCGTGACGTCGGCCTGCCTTTCTCGTCGCTTGCTTCGTCAATTCGGCCAATCCACCGCCCCCGCATCGCTGCCTATACTATGTGCCGTATTTGTGCCGTATTCCTGCTGTGCCCGATACGTCGATCACCAAGTGTGACCCTGCACCGAGTGTGACCCTGCATCGTGCCCATGCTTTCATCTTCTGCATTCGAAGGACGCAACAATGAGCGCCACAGAGATTCGTGAACTGCGTAACGCACCTGCCATGCTGCCCCTTTTTGCCAAGGCCGTCATCCGTGCGGGCGTCAAACCGGGCAAAGCCCCGCAGTTGCCGGACATCGGCGTGCGCCTCAACGATGTGGTGCTGGATCAGAAGCACCTGGCCACCTACCGCAAGGTCTGCGGCTTCAAGGCCGATGGCCACCTGCCGGTGACCTACCCGCACCTGCACGCCCACCCGTTGTTCATGAGCCTGATTCTCGACAAGCACTTCCCGTTTGCCGCCATGGGCCTGGTCCATGTGCGCAACCGCATCACCCAGTACCGCCCGATCGTCGAGCGCGAACAACTGGATGTGGAGTGCCGCTTTGGCGAGCTGCGCCAGGTAGAGAAGGGCTATGAGTTCGCCATCCTGACCCATGTCAGCACAGCGGGAGAGCTGGTCTGGGAAAGCGAATCCACCATGTTCCGCCGTGGCGGCGGCAGTGGCGAGCAGAGCGGCAAGACCAGGGCCCCCAAGAATGACGAGGCCGCCACCGATTTCACCGAATGGAAAGTGCCCGGCGATACCGGCCGCAAGTACGGCGCCGTATCCGGCGACCGGAACCCCATTCACCTGTACCCGCTGACTGCCAAACTGTTTGGCTTCAAACGCCAGATCGTCCACGGCATGTGGTCCAAGGCACGTTGCCTGGCTGCCGTCACCGAACAGCTGCCGCAGGGCCCTTTCACTGTGGATGTCCAGTTCAAACTACCGATGTTCATCCCGGCAAAAGTGAAGTTCGTGCAAAACAGCGCGGGCGATCAGGGCCTGGATTTCCGCCTGCTGGCCGCCGATGGCATCAAGCCTCACCTCAGTGGTGAAGTCCGCAGTATCTAATGCCAACCAACCCTGTGCCCGCCACGCGTCCATCGTGGCGGGCACAGGAACGTCAGCAGCCCTTGAGGACGTCACCGGTGTACATGATCATCCACTGCACACCGAACTGATCGATACAGATGCCGTATGACTCTGCCCAATCGGTACGCTGCAAGGGCATGGCTGGCACCCCACCCTCCCCCAACGCATCAAACAGGCGTGTTGCCTCATCCGCCGTGTCGGTTTCCAGCGTGATGTAGACGTTGTTGCCCACCGTAAAATCCTCGGCATAACACCCCACTACATCAGTACCCATCAGCATGTTGTCCGAACCAAGCGGCAGGCCGATATGCGCCAGCTTGTCCAGGTCCGCCTCGTCCACGCCCATGGCGTTGTCTGGAAAATCCCGGTAGAGCACCTTGTCCTGAATTTCGGTGCCAAAGACCGATTGGTAGAACGTAAAGGCTTCGAGGGTGTTGCCGTGGAAATTGAGATAGGGATTAACGCTTTTCATGGAAAACTCCTTTGGCTGTTTCCCCTGGTCGCACCCCGAGGCGCCAAATCGACACTCATTATTCAGAGGTGCCTTAGCTCATGAGACTGATACCTGCCACCACGAGGGCAGCCAGCGCCACCGTCGTCGTGCCCGCCAGTAGCCACTTCATCCTCACCAGTTCCTTCTGTAAACGCTGGGCAGCACCATCAATCCCTTCGATGGTGAGCTGGAGCTTCTCGGCCAGCACATGCACCGATTCTGCATTGGTGGTCACCGCTGTCTGCAGCTCTTCAATCTGCTGCGCAACAATGGGATCGACCTTGCCGCTCGCAGTGCGGTAGGTAAATGCCGGGATCGCCGTCGACACGATCTGGGTAATGTAGGGCAGTGACACTTTAAGGATCGGAATCCAGGCTGGCATGGCGGTTTCCCCGAGTGAAGCGCTGTGGTTGCACACAGCATAACCCGGCACCGGACAGGCACCAACGCCGCACTCACGCAGGGCAATATCACACGCCTGGTTTTCCGGAGATTGCGGCATTCAGAGAGCCTGGAAGGTAACCCGGACAAGCAGGCCAAGTACCTGGGTTTCATCGACATCTATGCCATGATTGACAATAATGAGCGTATACTTTTTGAGCAGACTTACCGGAAGGAGGCAGCGACCATGACTGGATTCGTGGAACGTTACGAGGCGATCGGAAAGGAAAAAGGCCTTCAAGAAGGGCTTGAACGAGGCCTGGAACAGGGCCTGGAGCAAGGTCTGGAGCAAGGCCAGCGAGAGGCCCGACTGGCCACTGCGCGAAACCTGGTACGCAAGACACCGATGGATGACATCACCATTGCTGATCTGACAGGGCTGTCCGAAGCGGATATTCGGGCGCTACGCGGGGGCGTATAGAGCAACTGCCCTATATCAGCCGCCACACACCCGGCAGCCCGGATCGCGGCGCAGGCGGAGTTGGCGCCAACTCATTGTCGCGCCATCGAAGAGATGCAATACGCCACCGACATTAGCGCCACTCAGCAAACGTAATGCGAGATGGGCCTGAAGCGTGCCCACTGTGCCAACCACCGGGCCGAGAATGCCGGACTCACTGCATAACGTATCCGGCCCCTCACCGTCGCCATAGAGGCAGCCGTAACAGGGGCTCTCCGGTTGACGGAAATCAAACACCGCGAGTTGACCTTCCTGCCGAATGGCCGCGCCGGAAATCAGCGGGACGCCAGCGGCGTGACAGGCCCGGTTGACGGCTTCGCGAGTGGCGAAGTTGTCGCTGCAATCCAGCACCAGGGTCACGCCCGGCACCTGCGTTGCCAGCCAGCTGTCATCCGCCGCCAGCACATGCGCAGTGATACGCACCTCGCTGTTGAGGGCATGCAGCGTCGCTGCCAGTGCCTGTGCCTTGGGCTGCCCCACATCCGTTTCGCGGTAGGCAATCTGTCGATGCAGGTTGCTGCTGTCCACCTTGTCCGGGTCTGCCAGAATCAGTTCGCCAACGCCGGCACCGGCCAGATACAGGGCAGCAGGACAACCCAGGCCGCCGGCACCGATCAACAGCACGCGGGCTGCCGCCAGCGCCGCCTGCCCCGCCACATCAAATTCCGGTAGCAGTATCTGGCGGCTGTAACGCAGCAATTGATCGTCAGTCAGCATGGCGTGCTCTGGGCATGAAGCCGAGCGTCACACGCTCATGGCCCGCCATGTCGCGGTGGCTGGCCAGTGCGGTAAGGCCTGCCTCGCGCATCAGTTCGCGGACTTCCTCCGCCTGATCATAGCCGTGTTCAAATGCCAGCAAGCCGCCCGGGACGAGCCGTGTTACAGCCTGGGTGATGATCAGACGAATATCCTCCAGCCCGTCGCGGCCGGAGGCCAGTGCGGTAAGCGGCTCAAAGCGAACGTCGCCCTGCTCCAGGTGCGGATCGTCCTCGGCGATATAGGGCGGGTTGCTGACAATGGCGTCAAAGCGGTCATTGAGTTGCTCGCACCAGTTGGACTGCACGAGTTGCACATTGTGGGCGCCCAGGCGGTGGCAGTTACGCTCCACCAGATCCATGATCGCGGCATCCATGTCGACGGCGAACAACTGCCAGGCGGGACGGGCCAGGGCCAGGCTGATGGCAATCGCACCGGTACCGGTGCCCAGGTCGGCGACGCGCAGCGGCGCATTGCCATCCAGATGGTTGAGCGCCATGTCCACCAGCAATTCGGTATCCGGACGCGGAATAAGGGTGTCGGGTGAGACCAGGAATTCATGGCCATAGAATTCGCGGCGACCGATCAGATAGGCGACAGGCTCACCTTCCACACGGCGGGCAATCCACTGCTGGAAAAGACGCGCTTCGCTGTCCGTGGGCTGGTGCTCGGGCCATGTAAACAGAAAACTGGACGGCTTGTTCAGGCAGTGCGCCATCAGCACCCGGGCGTCCACATCAGCCGTCGGCGAGTAGCCCTCCAGGCGCTGACGCGCAGCACGCAACAGCTCGCTGACGCTGGCCATCAGCCTTGCTCTGCCAGGGCGGCCAGCTGCTCGGCCTGGTGTTCGGCGCGCAATGCGCCGATCAGTTCGCCAAGATCGCCCGCCATCACTTCTGCCAGCTTGTAGAGCGTCAGATTGATGCGGTGATCGGTGATACGGCCCTGTGGGAAATTATAAGTCCGGATGCGCTCGGAGCGATCGCCGGAACCCACCAGCGATTTGCGCGTGGCCGCCATTTCCTGATCGCGTTTCTGCTGCATGCCGTCGTAGATACGGGCCTGCAGCAATGACATGGCCTTTGCCTTGTTCTTGTGCTGGCTGCGTTCGTCCTGACATTCCACCACGATGCCAGTGGGCAGGTGGGTCAGGCGCACGGCGGAATCCGTTGTATTGACGTGCTGGCCGCCGGCACCGGAAGAGCGGTAGGTATCCACGCGCAGATCTTCGTTGCGGATCACGACTTCCGCCATCTGCTCGGCTTCCGCCATGACTGCCACGGTGCAGGCCGAGGTGTGAATGCGCCCCTGGGATTCTGTCGCCGGTACGCGCTGTACCCGGTGCGCGCCGGATTCGAATTTCAGTTGCGAGTAAACGCCCTCACCGCTTACACGGCAGATGACCTCCTTGTAGCCGCCCTGCTCTCCTTCATGGGCGCTGACCTGTTCGACCCGCCAGCGCTGAGTGTCGGCATAGCGGCTGTACATGCGCAGCAGATCGCCGGAAAACAGCGCGGCCTCGTCGCCGCCGGTGCCGGCGCGAATTTCCAGAAAGACGTTGCAACTGTCACGGGGATCGCGGGGCAGCATGAGACGCTGCAATTCGGCTTCGAGTTCTTCGCTGCGACGCTGTGCGGCACGGGCCTCTTCGGCGCCCATCTCGCGCATGTCACGATCGCTGTCCTGCTGCATGGCCTGCGCTTCGGCCAGTGTCTCGAGGGTGTCGCGGTACTCGCCAAAACAGCGCACGACATCATCCAGTTCTGCATACTCGCGGGACAACTCACGAAAGCGGTTCTGTTGCGCGATGGTCCCGGCATCCGACAGTAACCCGGACAGCTCTTCATGCCGTTCGCACAGTCGTTGCAGTTTTGTTTTGAGGCTGTCTTTCATCTGTCATCCCCGGGCACATCGTCCCTGAGCAGCAATTCCCGCGCAATGGCCAGCGATTCTGTGCGGTTTTCCGCCGCGAAACGGCGCAATTGCACGCTGGGCTGGTGCATCACCTTGTTCAGCAGCGCGTGCTGGAAACGCCGCATGACATCTGCCGGGTCCCCACCCGCTTCCAGTTGCGACAGCGCCTTGAGCAATTCTTCCTCACCCAGACTGGCCACCTGTTGGCGATATCCACGCAACGTATCCACTGCGGTAAGCTCGCGCTGTTCACGGGCGTAGCGGGCGATGGCCTGATCAATGATCTGCTCTGCATCACGTGCGGCGTCCTGACGCTGGCGCACGTTTTCCTCAATGGCTTCGTGCAAGTCGTCGACGGTGTAGAGATAGATATCCTGCAATTTGCCGACTTCCGGTTCAATGTCACGAGGCACGGCAATATCGACCATGAAAATCGGTTTGTGCCGGCGCTTCTTCAGCGCGCGTTCCACCATGCCTTTGCCCATGACGGGGACCGGGCTGGCGGTACAGGAAATCACGATATCCGTTCTTTCCAGCACCACCGGCAATTCTTCCAGTGTCACGGCACGGCCGCCGACTTCCCGGGCCAGCGCATCAGCGCGCTGCAGGGTGCGGTTGGCAATGGTGATTTCGGCCACCTGTTGATCGCGCAGGTGGCGCGCCACCAGTTCGATCATTTCGCCGGCGCCGATCAGCAGGGCCCGGCTGGTGCGCAGGTCCGCGAAGATATGCCGGGCAAACGATACCGCCGCATACGCCACGGATACCGGGTGGGCACCGATGCCAGTGTCCGTGCGGATACGCTTGGCCACGCTGAAGACTTGCTGGAAGGTCCGTGCCAGGTCGCCGTTGAGGGCCCCGCTCTCGTGGGCGCGGGCGTAGGCATCACGCATCTGGCCAAGGATCTGTGGCTCGCCCAGTACCAGGGAATCCAGGCCACCCGCCACGCGCATCATGTGCCGCAGCGCCTGATCATCCTGGTGCAGGTACAGCACCTCGCGCAGACGTTTTTCATCCAGCCCGTGCCAGCGCGACAGCCATTGCGCCAGGTCCGGAGAGGGTGCATCACCGGGTGTATCCGTCAGACAGTAGATTTCGGTGCGATTGCAGGTGGACAACAGCGCCACCTCCCGCACACCGGGAAGGCGTCGCAGATCATCCAGGGCAGCAGGTATCTGCGCCTCGGGAAAGGTGAGCCGCTCACGCAGGCCCAGCTCCGCGGTAGTATGGTTGACGCCTGTGGCGAATAGCTTCATGCCCGGTATGCCCGCAGTGCTGCCGCTGTCTGGGTCGCGCATTTTGCGGGATTTATCCCCTTGAAACAATGTCATAGCCACTATAACGCCAACAGGCACAGTGGGCAGTAAAGGTCCTGTGTGCCATGATTGGCCCTCAATTTGCCAGCGGACACGATACCGCAATGCCCAAAACACTCTGTATGACGCACCGCACCACACTCTGCACTCATCGCGTCAGCCCCGCAGCGCCGGTGCCTTCCCGCCGCCGCCCTGGCAACGCCGCCCTGTCCGGGCTGCTGCTGGCACTGCTGCTCAGCGGGTGTGCCAGCCAAACGCCAGCGCCGTCCATTGAGGCAGTTGAAACACTTCCCGAGCCCCGCGCTACGGCACCGTATGACACGACAGTCATTGCGGATTTGCTGCTGGCAGAGCTGGCAGCGCAACGGAATCAGCTGGATGTGAGCCTGGCCTACTACACGCAAACCGCACGGCGCACGCGCAGCCCGGAGGTCACCGGCCAGGCGGCACGACTGGCAGCCTATATGGAAGACCCCGCGTTGGCACTGGAAATGTCCGAGCGCTGGCTGGCCATGGCGCCCGGCGATACCACGGCCATGGAGATCGCCGCGCTCTCCCACGTCAGCCTGGGCAATGCCGATGCGGCGGCCGGCTATATCGACAGGCTCCTGGCTGCGGACCCTGACACCGCGCTGGTCCGGCTGGTCACCCAGGCCCGCAACCTGGATCAGGCGGGCAATACCGAGCTGCTGGCTGCGCTGGCCCAGCTCACCGACCGCTACCCGGAACAGGCCGCATTATGGTACGCCCGCGCCCTGCATCTGAAACTGGAAGGGCAACTGGAAGCCGCCCTCGACGCCAACGATCAGGCCCTGCGCCGGCAACCCAAACATGAAGATGCATTGCTTTTAAAAGGGCGCCTGCTGTCCGAGCTGGGACGTGGCAACGAGGCCCAACGGCACATGCGCCGCCTGGTGCGTCAATACCCGGAAGCACGCCGTGTGCGGGTGCTTTATGTTCGCCTCCTGCTGGAATCAGGCGATGACGAAGAAGCCTTCCGTCAGCTCGAAACCCTGGCCAGGCAGCACCCGGACGACCAGGATCTGCGCCTGTCGCTGGCCTTGTACGGGCTGGAACACGGCGCCCGCGAACGCTCCATAGCGGTACTGAGGCAGCTGGTGGAAGAGGGCTACCGGGAGGACGAGATTCACGGCTATCTGGCCCAGGCAGCAGAGGCGGATGGCGAGACACAGATCGCGATCGGCCACTACCTTGCCATTCGCGACCCGGACATGGCGTTGCGCGCCCGGGTGCAGGCCGCACGGCTGTATCAGGATAGCGGTGACACGGCCAACAGCCATGCGCTGATGGCGGATCTGCGTGACCACTATCCGGCACAGTTACCACTGCTGTATGCCGCCGAAGCAGAGATGCTGTCAGACCAGAACCCGGAAGCCGCCCTGGCGCTCCTGGACGAAGCCCTGGGCGAGTTGCCGGACAGTGTCGAACTGCTTTATGCGCGAGCCCTGGCCTCGGAGCGTCTCGACAAGCTGGACCGCACAGAAGCCGATCTGCGCCGCATCCTGGTATTGCGACCGGACGATCCTGATGCCCTCAATGCCCTGGGCTATACCCTGACCGACCGCACGGAACGCCATGAAGAAGCCTTTGGCTACATCGAGCGCGCGCTGGCGCAGCGGCCGGACAACCCCGCCATCATGGACAGCATGGGCTGGGTACTTTTTAACCTGGGCCGGCCGGAAGAGGCGCTGATCTACCTGGAGCAGGCCTATGCCCTGTATCCGGATGACGAGATTGCAGCGCATCTGGGTGAGGTGCTGTGGAGCCTGGGTTATGAAGCCGAAGCCCGGGACATCTGGGCTGATTCCCTGCAACGCGAACCTGACGGGCGGCACGTGCCCCGCGTCATGGAGCGGCTGCTGGAGGATGATGCGTGACCTTGCACATGACCTTTCACATGACCCGGCCCACGACCCTAATCCTGCGCAATGCCGCGGCACTGCTCGCCATCACGCTCCTGTTGAGCGCCTGCCAGACGCGCCAGGTGCTGGATATTGACGACTTCGACCGGGCCGAGGACCTGAAGCACTGGGACATCAGCGGCCGGCTGGGCTATCGCACTGCGGCCGATGGTGGCAACGCCAGCCTGGACTGGCGCCAGCGGGAAGAAGGGGGCCGCATCCACTTCTCGGGCCCCCTGGGCTTCGGTAGCGCCGAACTGGTCTGGGATGATCGGCTGGCCACCCTGGATACCGGTCGCGAGCAGATGAGCGCGGGCTCACCGGCAGAGCTGGCCTGGCACCTCACCGGCCTGCTGATCCCGGTGGATGCCCTGTATTACTGGGTGCGCGGCCTGCCCTGGCCCTGGGCCGAGGCCGAACCGGGCTTTGACGAGGTCGGCCGCATGGACACGCTGGAGCAGTTGGGGTGGTCGCTGCGTTTCGACCGCCATCAGGACGTCGCCGGGCTGGCGCTGCCGCATCGGGTGCGCGCCAGCCTCAACGGCGACAGCTTCACCCTCATCATCCAGCGCTGGACGCCACAACCGTGAGCGAGACATCTTGAGCCAGACGCCACTGACACTGCCGGCGCCCGCCAAGCTCAATCTGTTCCTGCACATCACCGGGCGCAGGCCGGACGGCTACCACACGCTGCAAACGCTGTTCACCCTGCTGGATGTGGGCGATCAGCTTGATTTCAGCCCGGCAGACACGCTGCACCTGGACGCACCGGGCGAGTTGGGCAGCCCGCAAGACAATCTGGTCTGGCGTGCCGCCACCCTGCTGCAGGCGCACACCGGATGCCAGCAGGGGGCGCATATCCGGTTGCACAAGCAGCTCCCGGCGGGCGGTGGTGTCGGCGGTGGCTCCAGTGACGCCGCCACCACCCTGCTGGGTCTGAACCGGCTCTGGGGGCTGGGCTGCTCGCTGGATGAACTCGCGGCGCTGGGCGTGCAGCTCGGTGCCGATGTGCCGGTGTTTGTGCACGGCCGCAGCGCCTTTGCCGAGGGCATCGGTGAACAGCTCACCGCCGTGACGCTCCCGCCACAGGATTACCTCGTGATACATCCCGGTGTGTCTGTCGCCACAGCACAAATTTTCAATCACCGGGAATTGACAAGGAATACCCCCGTCAGTACAGTAGCGGCCTTTCTCGAGCCCGCCACCCGCCGCGCTTTTCGCAACGATTGCGAGCCGGTTGTACGACAGCTTTTTTCGGCCGTCGACACGGCAATGACATGGCTTGAGGAGAAGGTTGGCGAAAGCCATCTGACCGGAACCGGCGCCTGTGTTTTTGCCCCGGTTACCGATCGGCAGTCCGCCGCGACATTGCTCGCGGGATTGCCACCGCGCTGGACAGGTTTCGTCGCGCGAAGCTGTACTGTTTCGCCTCTGCATCAGGCACTGGGAGAACACCTCCCGGCACGCTGAGCAAGGCAAACCCTGCTTCGCCATGACAAAAGTTTGCGTTGGGGTATAGCCAAGTTGGTAAGGCAGCGGGTTTTGATCCCGTCATTCCCAGGTTCGAGTCCTGGTACCCCAGCCACTTTCATTGAAGATGTCCCGGGACATAGCGGGCATCTTCAGGACACGACAGCGCCGGCCCGCCGCTACCTGCATCAGCGTCACTCCCTGCGTTGTCTCCGTTTCAACTGACACGATCCTCGGGGAGCGCCAGTGTCCAAACTCGTCGTCTTTACCGGAAACGCCAATCCCGAACTCGCCCAGGCCATGGTCCGCCAGCTGAATATTCCGCTGGGCGCGGCTGATGTGGGGACTTTCAGTGATGGCGAAGTCGCTATCGACATCCACGAAAATGTGCGCGGCAAGGACGTCTTCATCGTCCAGTCCACCTGCAACCCCACCAATAACAACCTGATGGAAATCCTGGTCATGGCCGATGCCCTGCGGCGCTCGTCCGCAGGCCGTATCACCGCCGTGATCCCGTATTTCGGCTACGCCCGTCAGGATCGCCGGGTGCGCTCTGCCCGCGTACCGATCACCGCCAAGGTGGTTGCCGACATGATCACCGCCGTCGGCGTGGATCGGGTGGTGACCGTGGATCTGCACGCTGACCAGATTCAGGGCTTTTTCGACATCCCGGTGGACAACGTCTACGCCACACCGCTGATCGTGGCCGACATCGAACGCCAGAACTACGAAGACATGATGGTTGTGTCCCCGGACGTCGGTGGCGTGGTGCGTGCCCGGGCACTGGCCAAGCAGCTCAACGATGCCGACCTGGCCATCATCGACAAGCGCCGCCCGAAGGCCAACGAATCCCAGGTGATGCACATCATCGGTGAGGTGGAAGGCCGCAGCTGTGTGCTGGTGGACGACATGGTGGATACCGCCGGCACCCTGTGCAAGGCGGCCAAGGCACTGAAAGAGCACGGCGCTACCCGGGTGGTCGCCTACTGTACCCACCCGGTGCTTTCCGGCGCGGCCATTGCCAACATCAAGGATTCCGAGCTGGACCAGCTGGTCGTCACCGATACCATCCCGCTGTCCGCCGCCGCCCGCGATTGCGGCCGCATCCGGGTGCTATCGCTGGCGCCGATGCTGGCGGAGACCATCCGCCGGGTGAACAACGAGGAATCCCTGTCAGCCATGTTCGACCGTCTCGGGCTGGTCTGACCTCCTCCCCCGCAGTGCCCGGCATGCCGGGCACTGGCTTTTCCCGCGCCAGCGTTACATAATGCGCGCCCATTTTACTGAACCTCCCGGCGTGGTCTGGTCGCAGGACCTGTTCGGGACATGACGGAGATACACTCATGAGCAATGAGTTTCTGCTTAAAGCAGAGGACCGCAGCGATGTAGGGAAAGGTGCGAGCCGCCGCCTGCGTCGTCTGGAGGCCCGCATCCCGGGTATCATCTACGGTGGCAAGACTGCCCCGCAGATGATCACCGTGGAACTGCGCGAACTGGTCAAGGCACTGGAAAACGAAGCGTTTTACAGCCACGTCCTGACCCTCAATGTCGACGGCAAGAAGCAACAGGCCGTACTGCGTGACCTGCAGCGCCATCCGGCCAAAGGCACGCCGATGCATTGCGATTTCCTGCGTGTGGACAAGACCCACAAGATCACCATGCAGGTACCGCTGCACTTCATCAACGAAGAGAAGTGTGCCGGCGTCAAGCAACAGGGCGGCAAGATCACCCACAGCGCTTCAGAAGTCGAAGTCAGCTGTCTGCCCCAGAACCTGCCGGAATTCATCGAGGTCGATATGACCAACGTGGCACTGGATCAGGTCGTACATCTGTCTGACCTGTCTCTGCCGAAAGGCGTCGAGCTGCTGGCACTGACCCACGGCGAAGAGCACGACCTGCCGGTCGCGTCTGTACACATGCCGAAAGGCACGACGGCTGACGAAGCAGAAGACGACGCCGAAGAAGAACCGAAAGAAGACTGACAGGCAAGCTTGTGGCGGATCCGATCAGACTGATCATTGGCCTGGGCAATCCAGGCAACCAGTATGCGGATACCCGCCACAACGCCGGCGCCTGGTATGTGGACGCCCTGGCTCGTAGCCAGGGCGTTTCGCTGTCTGAAGATAAAAAATACTTCGGCCTGACTGGCAGCTTTACCTGGCAAGGTGAGACCGTTCGCCTGCTGATCCCCACCACCTTCATGAATCGCAGCGGCCAGGCCACTGCGGCACTGGCAAACTTTTTCCGCATCCCCGTGACACAAATGCTGGTGGCCCATGATGAACTGGACCTGCCCCCCGGCGTGATTCGCCTGAAAAAAGGCGGCGGCCACGGCGGTCATAATGGCCTGCGGGACATCATCAGCAAACACGGCAATGACCGGGATTTTGTGCGCCTGCGCATCGGTATCAGCCACCCGGGCAGTGCGGATCTGGTCACCCCCCATGTGCTTGGCAAACCGTCTTCCGCAGATCGCGAACGCATAGAGCGCGCCATTGATGAAGCGTTA
This sequence comes from Alcanivorax sp., assembly GCA_022565695.1. Lineage (GTDB taxonomy): Bacteria > Pseudomonadota > Gammaproteobacteria > Pseudomonadales > Alcanivoracaceae > Isoalcanivorax. Next base: position 28,069 of record JAIUME010000010.1, read on the forward strand.
CGCTACACCGGCGAGCTGGTGCGCGGCGAGATCGATCAGGCCATGAACAGCCTCAACGGCTTCAAGGCACCCTGACACGTCTGTCCATCGCATAACGACGCATCACCCATTGCCCTGCGGGCCGGGCGCGCAACGCCGCAATCTGCTCACGCAGCAGCGCGGGCATCTCTTCCTCGTTCATGGCATCCCAGGGCGTGCCTTGTGGTATCAACAACGGCGCGTAAAGCGATGCCGCTGCGATGTCCGCCAACGTCAATTGCTGCCCGACCAGAAAGGCTGCCGGATCACCCTTGATGCGTGACTCGATCAGCGACAATCCTTCCTGCAAACGCTGCCAGGAGTGAGCGATCGACTCCGGGCTGATCCGATACAGCCGCGCAACACCCTTCTCTGTCACTGGCTCAAGCACGCGCTGGACCAGCGCCGGCAGGCGATAAGGGCCGTAAAACACCTTCATCACGTTACTGCGACCCAGCAGTTGCCCGTAAAGCCAGCGCCGCACATGGGTGCCGTAGCGGTCGAACTGCTGCTCCAGCTCGATCACCTGCTGCCGCGCATCGGGCGCATCCGGTAACAGGGGCATGTCCGGGTAGTACTTTTCCAGGTAGTAGGCAATCCGCGTGGAATCCCCCACCAGCCGCTTGCCGTCCCGCAGCACCGGCAGCGTATTCACACCTGAGCGGGCACGGGTAAACAGTCGATGCGGCCCGGGTAGCAGGTTGCGCTCACGATAGACCAGCCCCTTGCGATCCAGTATCCAGCGGACCTTCTCGCAATAATGGGAAATAGGGAACTGATACAGCACGCGATTCTCGGCCATGGCTGGCGCTCTCCTGATTCAATGGCAACAGTCTAAGAGCCTGCATGGCCCGTGCCACGGCGTGGGCGCCACGGCCAATTGTCAAAAGAGCCAACCTGAACGCTCCCATCTCCCTTCTGCCCCGTCGATACCGCCGCCGATCCCGCCATCAATCAAGTGGCGATCTACGGCGACTTTCAGTAGCATGGCGCCCCTTGTAAACGGGAGCAGAATCTCATGGGTTTCAAATGCGGTATCGTCGGTCTGCCGAATGTGGGCAAGTCCACGCTGTTCAATGCCCTGACCAAGGCCGGCATTGAGGCCCAGAATTTTCCCTTCTGCACCATCGAGCCGAATACCGGCGTGGTGCCGGTGCCGGACCCGCGCCAGGATGCCCTGGCGGCCATCGTCAAGCCCGAGCGCGTGGTGCCGACCTCCATGGAGTTCGTCGATATCGCCGGGCTGGTGGCAGGTGCCTCCCAGGGCGAAGGCCTGGGCAACAAGTTCCTGGCCAACATCCGCGAAACCGACGCCATTGCCCACGTGGTGCGCTGCTTCAATGACGACAACATCGTGCATGTGGCCGGCAAGGTATCCCCGCTGGACGATATCTCGGTGATCAACACCGAACTGGCCCTGGCCGATCTGGATGCGGTGGAAAAAGCCCTGCTGCGCGCCAGCAAGGCCGCCAAGGGCCAGGACAAGGACGCCGCCGAACTGGTCAAGGTGCTGGACAAGCTGCTGCCTGCCCTGAGCGAAGGCCTGCCGGCACGCAGCGTCGAGCTGACCGATGATGAGCACAAGCGCATCCGCTCCTACAATCTGCTCACCCTCAAGCCGACCATGTACATCGCCAACGTCACCGAAGACGGCTTCAGCGACAACCCGCTGCTGGACGCGGTGAGCGAACTGGCCGCCAGCGAGAACGCCAGCATTGTCGCCATCTGCGCCAAGATCGAATCCGAGATTGCCGAGCTGGATGAGGACGAGAAAGCCGAATTCATGGCGGACATGGGCATGGAAGAACCCGGCCTGAACCGCGTGATCCGCTCAGGCTACAACCTGCTTGGGCTGCACACCTACTTCACCGCCGGGGTAAAAGAGGTCCGCGCCTGGACCATCCCCCGCGGTGCCACCGCCCCCAAGGGCGCCGGCGTGATTCACACCGACTTCGAGAAAGGCTTTATCCGCGCGGAGGTCATCGGCTATGACGACTTCATCGCCTGCAACGGCGAAGCCGGGGCCAAGGATGCCGGCAAATGGCGCCTGGAAGGCAAGGATTACGTACTGAAAGACGGCGACGTGGTGCACTTCCGCTTTAACGTCTGACGCCGGTATTTGCGGCGCAGGCGGGAATTGTCGGGGATTCAGGGGCCGCAGCTATTGACACCACGCAGCCCCTGCCGGAAAATTCGCGCTCTTCAAAATGGCTACGTAGCTCAGCTGGTTAGAGCACAGCACTCATAATGCTGGGGTCGGTGGTTCAAGTCCACCCGTAGCCACCATCTTCATCGCTTCCTGATTCACCCCTTGATTGACAGACCAGCAAGGCTCGGCGCCTTGAGTGGCGCCAGCGGCGTACCTTTGACTTCACCGAAACCGCGCCCGGCATTCCAGTTCTCCGTGGCGGTACGGATCTCTTCCGGGGTGCGGGCCACGAAGTTCCACCACACCAGAATATCCTCGGCGAAGGGTTCACCCCCGACCAGCAGGAGCTGGGCTTCGCCGTCGCAGCCGATCTCCACTGTGTCACGCCCCTGCCCCAGATACAGCAGCATGCCCGGCTCCACCACCTCTCCCTCCACCCGGGCACTGCCACGCAGGCACATCACGGCGTGCTCGAAGCCAGGCTCGAGTGGCAGCCGGGTACTGGCGGCGCCACGGCTTGTCAGATCAAGCCCCACCAGCGGCGAGAAGACTTGCGCCGGTGCGGTCTGGCCGAGCGCCTCGCCGGCCAGCAGGGTCACAGTGAAACCGCCACGCTCGATCACCGGCAGATCCGGGTAATGATGAAAGGCCGGCTCCCGGTGGCGCTCGCTGTCCGGCAGGGCGATCCAGAGTTGCGCCGCATGCAGGCGACCCGCGCCGTCGTGGGGCGACTCTTCCGAGTGAGCGATGCCACGCCCGGCGGTCATCAGATTGACCTGCCCGGGACGAATGATCTGTTCGTATCCCAGGCTGTCGCGGTGCAGCCCCTCCCCCTCGATCATCCAGGTAAAGGTCTGCAGGCCGATATGGGGATGCGGCCCCACCTTCAGGCCCTCACCAGGGCCATGGGCCACCGGCCCGGCATGATCCAGAAAACACCAGGCACCGACCATGCGCCTTGCCTTGCTGGGCACTGCCCGGCGGACGATAAAGCCCTTACCGATTTCCGCCTGGCGGGCATCGATGCGTTCCAGCACCGGCTTGCCAGGGCACGGCGGGCAGTCGTCAGAGCGCGATGCGCCCTGTTCCTTTACCAGATCACTCATGATGTTTTCTCCTGGGTCGGTGCTTTGTCTCAGGTTACGACAATCCGGCGTGCGGCGGAATGCGGTGGAATGTGGTGGAATGTGGTGGAATGTGACAAAACCATTCGCTGACCGACGACCAACTTGACGCAACCACACCTGCCTCTTACCATCGCGCCCGTCTTTCGTCACAGGAGGTTCCTGCATGGAACCGAATTCTTGCAGTTGTTGGCATCCCCACAACGCACCGTTCGCGCGGTAAGCGCTCCTGGCCCATCGATACCAGGTTCTGCTTTCCGCCACATAATCGGCGGGAAAGCAGGTGACCGGATCACCCCAGCACTCTCTTTCCCTTGACGCTTTCCCTTGAAGACCCGCCACCGCGACAACCGTCCGTGCGGCACGTCATTACAATGTCAATTTGCGTCTGCAGACTGGCATGGAAGGAGCTGTATCATGAAAAAGACAAGCATCACCCTTGCTGTAACCCTTGCCGCAGGCTTTACCCTGGCCAACCAGGCACATGCCGCTGGCGGCCACTATGTGGTCGAGGATGCCCTGCTGGTGGACCCTTCAGGCTGCGAACTGGAAAGCTGGCACAGCCGCCTGGACCGCAACAACGCCGACACTGCCCTGCTGCTGACCTGCAACCCGACGGGGGCATTCGATATTGGCGGCGGGCTGGTACGCACCGAGGAGAACGGTGAATACGACACCCTGGTCGAGTTGAACGGCAAGTTCCTGTTCCGGGATGCCGCCGAACACCGATTTGGTCTGGGCCTTGCGGCGATTGCCACGTACAGCAACGACAGCGCGAAACTGGAAACCGTAGAACTGCTGCTACCCGCCACCTTCAACGCCACCGACTCTCTGGCCATCCATGCCAATGTCGGCCACGCGAACGAGCGCAACGACGCCAATGCCGGTCTCTGGGGGGTGGGCATTGATCTGGCGGTGCATCAACAGGTCTCCCTGATTGCAGAATCCTTTGGCACCGACCGCTCCGGGAGCACCTTTCACCAGGCGGGCTGCGCTTTGCACTCGGCGCAATCGAGCTGGATGTCAGTTACGGCCGTAGCGCCACGGACCGCCATCTCGACACGGTTACCGGTGGCATTATCCTGGCACTCTGAGCACTCCCTGAATCCGGGGCGGAAGCCGCCCCGGAACCTTGGCAGTGCCATGCTTGTCTGAGTCGTACATCGTCTGAATCATGCTTATCTCACTTCGCACGCTCGCTCGAGTAAAAACACATGAAAAAGCTGGCACGTAACAGTCTCCTCGCAATCACCGCCATGGCGTGGCTCGGCCAGCCTGTCGTCGCAGAGACCAAACGCGGCGACGGCGTCGGCAATGCACAGACACACATGCAGCAAAGCGGAGAGGGGGAACGCCACCCCTCTCTGGGCTACAGTGCCAGCGACCGGGCATTGCTGCGCGGGCACTTTCGCCAGGCAGGGGCGCCGGACGACGGCAACACCTTGCTGAGCAGCGCCATCACCCAACCCGTCACGCTGAGTGTCGGCGACACGCCCGGTTTCGATGCACTGCGCAATGCCCGTACCCTGCCTGCGGATATCCGCGACAGGCTGGCCCGCACTGCCGAAGGGACCCAGGATTTGCTGATCGGTCATCAGGCGGTGCGCCTGGCACGGGACTCGCGGCGGGTCATCGACGCGGTGACCTTGCAGGCCTGACCGCCCGGCATCCGGCACGTAACGCCAACTCGCCCTCATCTGTTCCCGGACGGAGTACGCATTTTCAGCATTCCCCGCGCTGTACAGGGAACCAGCCTGCAGGTGCTGGTTCATAATGTACTCAACGCTTCAGAAGGGATAAGGAGATGACCCTGCGAATGGTTTCCCGCACCGGAACCGAACCGGGCGTAAAGAAGGACAAACCACCGCCGGCGCTGCGCGAGGCTGTGCTGGCGGACGGCTTCCGGTTGATGGCGTTCAGCGCGGCGGATGCAGCATCGCTGCGGCAATACCTTGCAACCCCTTTCCAGCCGCCTGCCTGGCTTCACCAGGTCCGTTGCCGCCAGCCCGTCCCCGCGTCGCTGCTGGAACAGGCCCGCCATGTGCCGATACGGCTCGCCGACGCACTGAGCCAGCCCCCTCAGGGCACCCGTGATGTGTACCTGGATGACTGTGTCATGCGGCTGGTGCTGGACAGTTGGGTACTGGTGGATGTACTGACGCCGGAACGCGGGCAGCAACCCGCCTGATTCAGCGCCCGGTCTTGGGGCCCGGTGGCACCAGCGGCATGGGAAACGCGTGGATATTGCCGCTCTGGCCGGCCTCCATGATCTTGCCAATCCCCTCTTTCTCCACCTCGTCGATACGGATCACCGCATGCATGGGGATGAACGAGCGCTGCACGCCGGCAAATTCATTCTTCAGACGCTCTTCCGAGGGATCGACCACCATCTGTGAGCGCTCACCAAACAGAAACTCCTCCACTTCGATGAAGCCGTGAAGATCGCTCTGATAGATATTGGTGGCGTAGACCTCGTAGATCTGGCCAAGATTGTGGAAGATCACCTTGTAGATCTGGCGTGGGGTAGACATCTGCTGTGGCCTGCTCGGTACGGTATGCCGGAGGGGGGCAAGGATAGCATATCCACCGCCTGCTTCATCACTCTGCGTGAGGCCGCCTGAGAGCAAGACAAACGGCTGAAAACCCTGCACTTTGGCTGGACTTTGCCCATCTGAATGACTAGAGTTACCGCCCACAATGCACCGTGGGGCAATTTGCCGCACCCCGAACTGTTTCGGCCTGTTCAGCGATGCTCTAGTCGCTTGATCTGACGGAACTTTTCGTAAATTGGCGCAAAAATGATCATCCCCTGATCATAATGGCGCCGACGGGTAAGGGCTCCCTTGCAAGGGCCCGGCAACGTCTTCACGCGCATCATCCTGAAACGCTTTCCAGGTGCCGCACCTACGGCGATAACACGCGTCTGCCCGCCCAGGCAGTCGCTGGGGAAAACAGGGAGCCTACGCAATGCAGTCTACACTGTTCCATCGTGCAGCCGCCCTGCTCACAACACTGATGATCAGTGGTGTAGCAGCAGCTGACTGGACCCAACGATCTGATCTCAATATGCGCCCGGGGGTCACGGCAGTCAGCCAGGACGTCTACCACCTGCATATGATCATTCTCGGCATTGTGACCCTCATCGGGGTCATCGTGTTCGCACTGATCATGTGGTCAGTATTCGCTCACCGCAAAGAAAAGAACCCGGTACCGGCAAAATTCCACGAAAACGTGGTACTGGAAGTAGTGTGGACCGTCATCCCCTTCTTTATTCTGATCGGCATGGCGATTCCCGCCACCCGCGTGCTGATCAATATGGAAGACACGTCGGATTCAGCGCTGACCATCAAGGTCACAGGCTCCCAGTGGCGCTGGCACTACGAATATCTGGATTACGAAGGCGACAACAACATCAATGTCGGCTTCTTCAGTGATCTGGCAACGCCGCCGGAAGTCTGGCAGCGGCCGATCCTGTCAGGCGGCCTGTTCCCGGTGGGCAGCGCCCAGGAGCAAGTGGGTGTAGAGCGCGAGCCGCTGACACCGGAAACCGCCTTCAACTATATGATCGAAGTGGATAACCCCCTGGTCGTTCCCGCCGGGCAGAAAATCCGCTTCCTGATCACTGCCGATGATGTGATCCACTCTTTCTGGGTCCCGGACTTCGGCTTCAAGAAAGACGCCATCCCCGGTTTCGTCAATGAGTCGTGGACTAAAATCCCTGAAGACGCCATCGGCATGACCTTGCGCGGCCAATGTGCCGAACTGTGCGGTCGCCTGCATGCCTTCATGCCCATTGAGGTGAAGGTCAAATCGCAGGAAGATTTCGTTGCCTGGCTCGCCGAGCAACAGGAAGCCGCAGCGGAAGGCCCGGACATGACGCCGTTTGCCGGCCTCGATGACGCCATGGAGCTGGGCAAGCCGATCTACGATCGCTCATGCGCCATGTGTCACGGCGCGCAGGGTCAGGGTCAGGGCGCGTTCCCCAGCTTCCAGCAGACCGCGCTGATGACAGATTCCAACCGCATCCAGGACAACATCGACATCCTGCTTCACGGTCGTGGCGCCATGCCCGCTTTCCGTGCGCAGTTGTCACCGAAAGAAATAGCCGCCGTCATTACTTACCAGCGTAACGCGTTCGGTAACGAAACAGGCGATCTCATTCAACCTGACGACGTGCAGAACTGACGGAGGGGAGCATAATGGCAGACCATCACGAACATCACGCCCCGACCGGCTGGCGCCGCTGGCTACTGAGCACCAACCACAAGGACATCGGCAGCCTGTACCTCTGGTTCAGCTTTGCCATGTTCCTGGTTGGCGGCTTGCTGGCCATGGTAATCCGCGCCGAGCTGATGTATCCCGGCATGCAGGTTGTGGATCCGGACTTCTTCAACCAGATGACCACCACCCACGGCCTGATCATGGTATTCGGCGCCGTGATGCCAGCCTTTGTGGGGCTGGCCAACTGGATGATCCCGCTGATGATCGGCGCGCCGGATATGGCGCTGCCGCGGATGAACAACTGGTCCTTCTGGATCCTGCCCGCGGCATTCTCGATCCTGATCGGCTCAGTGCTGATGAGCGCCTTCGGCCCCGGCAACCCGCCGGCACCGAACTTCGGCTGGACCTTCTACGCACCGCTGTCCACCACCTACGGCCCTGCGTCTACGGACTTCTTCATTCTCTCCGTCCACCTGATGGGTATCTCGTCCATCATGGGCGCGATCAACGTCATCGTGACCGTCATGAACATGCGCGCGCCCGGCATGACCATGATGAAGATGCCGCTGTTCGTCTGGACCTGGCTGATCACGGCATTCCTGCTGATCGCGGTCATGCCGGTACTGGCCGGGGCCGTGACCATGATGCTCACTGATCGACACTTCGGCACCAGCTTCTTCGACGCGGCAGGTGGCGGTGACCCGGTACTGTTCCAGCATATCTTCTGGTTCTTCGGGCATCCTGAGGTATACATCATGATCTTGCCGGCGTTCGGTGTGGTCTCTGCGATCATCCCGACCTTCGCCCGCAAGCCGCTGTTTGGCTACGCCTCCATGGTGTACGCGACGGCCTCCATCGCCCTGCTGTCCTTTGTCGTGTGGGCACACCACATGTTCACTGTGGGCATGCCGCTGGCGGGGATGCTGTTCTTCATGTACATGACCATGCTGATTTCCGTCCCCACCGGCGTGAAGGTCTTCAACTGGGTGGCCACCATGTGGCGCGGCTCACTGACCTTCGAACTGCCAATGAAGTGGGCGCTGGCCTTCGTGATTCTGTTCACCATCGGCGGCCTGTCCGGCCTGATGCTGTCCATCACCCCGGCTGACTTCCAGTACCACGATTCCTACTTCGTTGTGGCGCATTTCCACTATGTGCTGGTATCCGGCGCGATCTTCTCCATGTTCGCCGCCGTCTACTACTGGCTGCCGAAGTGGAGCGGCGTGATGTACGACAAGTTCTGGGGCGAAGTGCACTTCTGGAGCTCACTGATCTCCGTGAACCTGCTGTTCTTCCCGATGCACTTTGTTGGCCTGGCTGGCATGCCGCGCCGCTATGCGGACTATGCCCTGCAGTTTGCCGACTACAACTGGTGGATCAGCATTGGCGCCTTCTGGTTCGGTATTTCCCAGCTGTTCCTGCTGTGGGTACTGATCAAGGCCTGCTTCCTGAAGAAAGGCGAGAAGGCCACCGACGAAGTGTGGGAAGGCGCGGAAGGCCTGGAGTGGACCGTACCCTCTCCGGCGCCGTTCCATACCTTCGACACACCGCCGGTTGTGAAATAAGCTGAACCACACGCACTAACGGCAGCCCGGCCTATCTCGACAGCCCGGGCTGCTCCGGCGCAACAGCGCCACGTTTTTTGAAGGAGGGCACCATGGCTGACGAGCAACTGACCCGACGCACCCGACTTTCAGTGGCAAAACTGCTGGTGGTTTGCGTGTGTATGTTCGGCTTCGCTTACGCACTGGTTCCACTCTATGACGTGATTTGCGAAGCCCTGGGCATCAATGGCCGCACCAACAGCGTCGCCATTGTCGATGTCCCTGAGGATATGGTCAAAGACGAAGACCGGACCGTGCTGGTGCAGTTCGTGACCCGCGCAGCGAAGGACATGCCCTGGGATTTCGAGCCGATGGAACGCAGCGTGCGCGTGCACCCCGGCGAGATCAAGGCAGTCAACTTCCGCGTGCGTAACCGTACCGGCGAAGACATGGTAGGCCAGGCAATTCCCTCATTGGTGCCCGGCCAGGCCGCCAGTCACTTCAAGAAGACGCAGTGCTTCTGTTTTGACCAGCAGCCGCTGATGGCAAATGGCGAAGAAGTAATGCCGATGATCTTCTATCTGGATCCGGCTATACCGCGAAGCGTCAACACCATCACCCTGTCCTACACGCTTTATGACATCACAGAAAGGACGAGTGTCGGCGGAGTTGCCGCTCGCCAGACGCGCTAAAAACAGGTTTCAGGAGACTCAGGCATGTCAGAGAAAACAACCAGCTACTATGTGCCCGACAGCAGCCCCTGGCCGCTGCTTGGCTCTGTGGGCCTTTTCCTGATCGCCATTGGCGGCGGGAACTACCTCCAGCAGAGCACCAGTAAAGTAGCCAATGACGGCACCATGGGCGGCATTGTCCTCACCATCGGTGTGCTGTGGATGATCGGCGTCATGTTCATGTGGTGGCGTGACACCATCAAGGAATCCATTGGTGGCCTGCACAGTGAGCAGATGGATCGCTCCTACCGTCAGGGCATGCTGTGGTTCATCTTCTCCGAAGTGATGTTCTTCGGTGCGTTCTTCGGCGCCATGTTCTACGCGCGCTGGCTGATCGTGCCATGGCTCGGCGGTGAAGGCACTGGCGCCATGACCCATGAACTGCTGTGGCCGGATTTCCAGGCCATGTGGCCGGTAACCACCACGCCTGACGGCCGCACCACGCAGGCTATGGGCGCCTGGGGTCTGCCGATGATCAACACGGCCATCCTGCTGACCAGCTCGGTGACCCTGTCCATCGCGCACCATGCGCTGCTCGCTGGCGACCGTGCCAAGGTCCTCTGGGCTCAGGGCATCACCATCATTCTGGCGCTGATCTTCACTGGCGTTCAGGGTTACGAGTATGTGCACGCTTATCGGGATCTGGGGCTGACCCTGGAAGCCGGGATTTACGGTTCGCTGTTCTTCCTGATGACCGGGTTCCACGGCATTCACGTGGTCATCGGCAGTCTGTTCCTGATCGTGACCTTCTTCCGGGTGTTGAAGCGTCACCATATGGATGGCAACAACTTTGCCTGGGAAGCGGCGGCCTGGTACTGGCACTTCGTGGACGTGGTCTGGCTGTTCCTGTTCATCACGGTGTACTGGCTGTAAGCACACGCCGTACACAGCACCATCGAAAAAGGCGCCCTTCGGAGGCGCCTTTTTTGTTTTTGGTTCATGCGTATTAGCGGAGGGCGGGGGGGCCGGGCCGCGGGTCACCCTCCAGCGAGAGGCGCTGAGGCGGGGTACGCTCTTCCGGGACCGCTCAAGCCATCCCTGGGCGCTCGCGCTTTGGCCATCCATGGCCAAAGAGGTCCCTACAGAGCGTACCCCGCCTCAACGCCGGAGCGAGATTCGAAGTCAGGCAGCCATCGGATTCTCAGTAAGAACAAAAACCGACGCCGGCTGAGAGTCAGTTGATATGACTGAACGTCACGGCCCACGGGGGGCGGGGACTGCTTTTCAGGACTGTGTGAGACAGGGATGTCGAACACAAGCCCCCAGGGATGGGTTTACGGCGGGTCCTGAAAAGCAGTCCCCGCCCCCCGTGGGCCATGACCTCCGAACAACCTAGGACCCAGGCGCCGTTTGCTCGATAGGCACGCCGTCGCGCAGTGTCGGGTTGACGTCGTGGGGTTCCAGCCAGCCCATCCAGGCGGAGAACAGCATCAATCCGAAGACCGCGACAGAAAACACGACACGCCAGGTGAGCGCTCGGGCGGTACTGCTGTCCTTGCTCCGGGAATCACTGCGCATCAGCGCGCCCAGCCCGCGGAACAGGGAAACCACCGCAGCGGCGAACAACAACAGAATCAGGAGCTTTAACCACCACATAACGTGCACCTTGTGTACAATGAGCGCCCTATTCTAAGGCCCGGACGTTATGCCTGCACGTGAGTTTCGCCCCAGCTGGATGGGTTTTCTGGCGACGCTGGTCGTGGCTGCAGTGTGCCTGCAAGCCGCGTTCTGGCAGCTGTCTCGTGCGGAGGAGAAACGCACGCTTGCGCGTGATTTCGAGACCAGATCGCAGGCAGGCTATCTGAGCCTGTCTGAACTGCTGGTGAAGGAGGAGCCGGGCAACTACCCGGTTACCCTGCGCGGCAGGCCTGATAACAGCCGACACATACTGCTGGATAATCGCATGCTCGACGGTGTGGCGGGCTATCACCTGCTGACGCCGCTGCGCAGTGCGTCGGGGCAGTGGCTGCTGGTCAATCGCGGTTGGCTTCCCAGGGGGCGTGACCGGGCAGTTTTGCCCGAAATACCGGCCCTCGTTGCGGAGCATGACGACGGCATGGTGACGGTCAATGGGCGAAGCTATATCTATAGCCCGCGCACCTTTGTTCTCGCAGATGATGACCTTTCCGATGCCAGTTGGCCTCTGCGCGTGCAAAAAGTGGAAATGGACGCACTTTCGGCGCTGCTTGAGGTAGAATTGGCGCCCTTCGAAATCCGGGTGGATCCGGGCTTCGCTATCGAGACCGGGGAGCAGTTACCCCGCGTCTGGCATGACCCGGTCATGGGTCCGGAACGGCACCAGGCCTATGCGGTGCAGTGGTTTGCCCTGGCGGGGGCCGTCGTGGTGTTTTTTATCGCCATCAGCCTGCGCCGTCGCGAGGCCGATTGAACATCCTCACTGACCAGAATTGAGTTGACCCATGCAGGAACGCAGCAAGAATTTTCTGATCCTCGGGCTGATCATCGGTGTTTTCATCGCCTTTTTCCTGGCGGGCCGCTACCTGATCAACCCTGATGATATGCCGCGCCTGAATAAAGGCACCCTGATCGTACCGCATGTCAGTGTGGATGACTTGGGCCTCGTTCAGGCGGATGGCACGCCGTACCGCAGTGATGACATGGCGGGCAAATGGACGCTGGCCTACATGGCTGACGGCACCTGTGGCGATGCCTGCAAGAATGGTCTGTTCTATCTGATTCGCCAGTTGCAACGCTCGCTTGATCGGGACGCGCCCCGTGTGAGACGCCTGATCATGCATACGGCAGAACCGGATAACACGTTACGCACATTCCTGGATGAGAATGTGCCCGGCATGGTGGAAGTCAGCGTCGATCCCGACCTGGCAGACGCCCTGCTACTTCCCGCGATGGAAAGCAGTACTGACAGCGCCAGTCATCATATCTTCCTGATCAGCCCCGACGGCATGATCTTCATGTGGTACCCCACCCATGCGGATCAGGATGCCACACTGCTCGAGGCGGACAATATCCGTGATGATCTCAAGCGCACCCTGAAAGGCTCACTGATAGGGTAACCTTCATGTCGACTGTGAATCGTTCGTTGATCTGGCAACGCCGTCTCGCCGTGGCCTCGGTAATACTGGTTGCGGGTGTCATCATCCTGGGCGCCTGGACGCGCCTCACTGACGCCGGGCTGGGCTGTCCGGACTGGCCGGGCTGCTATGGCCACATGGACGTGCGCAAGGCCCACTCCTATGTCAGCGAAACCAATGTCCATCAACCGGGCACGTATCGCGATGCTTTCAAGACCATTCCGGAAATGGTGCATCGCTATTTCGCCGGTCTGCTGGGCTTTCTGATCCTGATCCTTGCCGCCATGGCTTGGGCCAATCGCCGACACACCGGACAGCGCGTGGCATTGCCCACCGCCATTCTGGTGCTGGTGATCTGCCAGGGCATTCTCGGCAAGTGGACCGTTACCATGGGGCTGCAGCCCACCATCGTCATGCTTCATCTGATGGGCGGCTTCACCACCATGATCCTGTTGTGCTGGCACGCCGCCAGGCTCTACAACTGGCCCAGTTTCCGCAACGACTGCGATGTAAGGACGCTGAAACCCCTGGCCATCGCGGCCCTTGGGGTGGTCATGCTGCAGAGTGCGCTCGGCGGCTGGACCACAGCCAACTACGCCGCCGTGGTCTGTACCGAGCTGCCGATTTGTGAGAGCGGCTGGACTTCGCATCTGAACTTCAGTGATGCCTTCACCTTCTTCGGTCATGAGCATGATGGTGAGGACTATGAGTTCGGTGTGCTGGCCAGTGATGCCCGCACCACCATCCATGTGATGCATCGCTTCGGCGCCATCGCTACACTGCTCGTGGTGGGCCTGCTGGCCATCAAGATTCTGGCTCGCGCACGCTGCACGCTGTTTCGCCGTTTTGGCCTGACGATTGGCGGTGTCCTGCTGGCACAGTTTGCGTTGGGTGTCAGTAACGTCGTTTTCCACGTACCGTTGAAGGTGGCGGTGGCGCATAACTTTGGCGCCGTAGTACTACTCGTCACGCTGGTATTGTTCCTGCGGGCACTGAATACACAACCGGAACGGAGACAAACAGATGCCTGACGCGGCGGGCTGGCGTGATTACCTGGCCCTGACCAAACCCGGCGTAGTGCTGTTGCTGATGGTGACGGCCATCGCCGGCATGTTCCTGGCGACCGACCCGCCCGGCATGGTGCCGCTGGGCGTGCTGATACCGGCATTCATCGGGCTGACGCTGGCGATGATGGCGTCAGCCGCCATCAACCAGATCATGGATCAGAAGATCGATGCCATGATGGCGCGCACCGACAAGCGCCCGATTGTCACCGGGCGCATCAATACGCGCTCTGCCGTGGCGTTTGCCATAGCCCTGGCGCTGATCTCCATGTTGGTGCTGGATCAACTGGTCAACCGGCTCACGGCCATGCTGACCCTGTTCGGCTTTGTCGGCTATGCGTTCATCTATACCCTCTATCTGAAACGCGCCACGCCGCAGAACATCGTCATTGGCGGTCTGGCCGGGGCGATACCGCCGCTACTGGGCTGGACTGCCGTGGCAGGCGAGTTGCATCCCTATGCCTGGCTGCTGGTATTGATCATTTTTGTCTGGACTCCGCCCCACTTCTGGGCGCTGGCGATCCACCGCCGGGATGAGTATGCCAAGGCGGAGATCCCGATGCTGCCGGTGACCCATGGCATACCGTTTACCCGCAGCAGCGTGCTCTACTACACCGTGTTGCTGGTGATTACGTCCTTGCTGCCGTACCTCACTGGCATGAGTGGCCTGATCTATCTCGCCACGGCGGTCGTGCTCGGTGCGGTCTTCCTGTTTCATGCCATGCAACTGCGCTTTGGCGATGATCCGCGCACGCCGATGAAGACGTTCGGCTACTCGATCACCTATCTGTTCGTGCTGTTTGGTGCGCTGCTGGTGGATCACTATTTCCCGATCGGCGTCGTCAGCGGCAGCTGAATTTGCTACACACGCCACTGTGCACCCCGCCCCGCTTGCGTTAACCTTGGGCTCATAACAACGCGCGAGATACAGCGCGCAATACACTATGGGGCGAGTCATGAGTGGCACACTGATCTTTCTTGTTGTCCTGGCGGCACTGGTGGTCTTCATCATTGCTATCTATAACCGCTTGATAGCGCTCAAGAACCGCTTCAAGAATGGTTTTGCGCAGATTGATGTGCAGCTTCAGCGCCGCCATGATCTGGTACCCAACCTGGTCGAGACCGCCCGTGCCTATATGACCCACGAGCGCGAAACGCTGACGCAGGTCACCGAGGCCCGCAACCAGGCGGTAAATGCCCGCCAGGCCGCCAAAGCCAACCCCGACAATGCCAATGCCATGGGCGCCCTGGGCAAGGCAGAGAGCATGCTCTCCGGCTCACTGGCCAACTTCTTCGCGCTGTCAGAAAACTACCCTGATCTGAAAGCCAATCAGACCATGAGTCAGTTGATGGAAGAGCTGACCTCCACCGAGAACCGGATCGGATTTGCCCGGCAGGCGTTCAATGACGCCGTGATGGACTACAACACCTATCGCGAGCAGTTCCCGAACAACTTCATTGCCGGCCTGTTTGGCAGCTTCAAACACGCTGAGCTGTTGCAGATAGAGACGCCGGAGGCCCGCAAGGCGCCCAGCGTCAGCTTCTGATAGCCCATGAATTTCTTTGCGCAGCAGGCTCGCGCCCGCCGACGCACCAGTCTGCTGACCCTGTATTTCGTTGTGGCCGTCCTGGCCACAGCGCTGGCGGTCAACCTGGTGCTGTACCTGGGTCTGTTCTGGCTCAGTGACGGCACCTACCCGCCCGGAGAATGGCTGCGCTCGCCTGGCGCCGCCTGGGTCACACTGCTCACGCTCGGCATCATCCTCGGCGGTAGCCTGCTGAAGTTCTGGCGTCTTCGCGGCGGCGGCCCGGCACTGGCGGAGATGCTCAACGCCCGGCGCATTGACCCCGCCAGCAAGGATATCCACGAACGACGGCTGATCAATGTCGTGGAAGAAATGGCGATTGCTTCGGGCATCCCCGTGCCGCAGCTGTTTGTGCTGGACAAGGAGGCCGGTATCAACGCCTTTGCCGCAGGCTTCCGGCCGACAGAGAGCACCATCATGGTGACGCGAGGTACTCTGGAGCAGCTCAATCGAGACGAGCTGCAAGGCGTCATCGCCCACGAATTCAGCCACATCTTCAATGCCGACATGCGCCTCAACCTGCGCCTGATGGCGGTCCTGGCCGGCATTCTTGCCGTCGGCAAGGTCGGCGAGCTGATGCTGCGCAGCACCCATCGGCGCGGCCTGATGGTGCGCACCGGCAATAACCGCAATGCTGCAGGCGGCATCGCCGCTGCCATGGCAATGGGTGCGGCATTGATCGCCATCGGCTACATCGGCCTGTTCTTCGGCCGGCTGATCAAGGCCGCCATATCACGCCAGCGCGAGCTGCTGGCTGACGCCTCATCGGTGCAGTTCACCCGTAATCCGTCTGGCATCGCCAATGCACTGATCAAGATACGCAATGGTCAGGGGTCGTTGCTGGACAGTGCCCAGGCTGAGGACATGAGCCACATGTGCTTCGCCGACACGGTCTCCTTCAATATGCGGCGATTGCTGGCGACACACCCGGAGCTGGATGAACGCCTGAAGGCCATCGGTCCCGAGTGGGTCCCCCGGGCGCGCAACAGGGCCCGGCAACAGGTCGTCAGCGAAACGCAGTCCGGTTTCGCACAGGGCACCGCGCAGGCCGTGGCCAGTGCAGGCGGCGCAGCACTGTCCGGCGGTACCGCCACGCTGCTCAGCCCGGCACTGCATTCGCAACCCGCATCCCGGCAGGTTGGCACCGTCACCCCCGCCCACGTGGGTTACGCTGCCCGCATTCTCGAATCGGTACCCCTGGGTCTGCGGGACCTGGTGCACGACAAGGCCGGCGCCGAGCAATTGATGTACGCACTGGCCATCAGCGTCAGCCAGAGCCCGCCGGAAGAGTTGCTACCTGCCCTGAATCTGGCCGAGCCCGAGCAGGACGCGGTGGCCGCGCTGGTCCCGGTGGTGCAATCACTGGGAACGCGTATGC
Source organism: Alcanivorax sp. (assembly GCA_022565695.1). Taxonomy (GTDB): domain Bacteria; phylum Pseudomonadota; class Gammaproteobacteria; order Pseudomonadales; family Alcanivoracaceae; genus Isoalcanivorax. The sequence continues at coordinate 44,937 of JAIUME010000010.1, forward strand.
GACTGCCGCTCATTGACCTGGCCATCCCGACCCTCAAACAAGGCGATCAGACGACCCGCGATGCGGTATTACAGCGGCTGACAACGCTGATCCATGCCGACCGCCGCATGACCCTGTTCGAGTTCGTTCTGTTGCACGTGCTGCGCGATCATCTTGGCGCGAAGGCCGGTCACAACCAGTCGGTACGCCACCGCAGCTACCGTGCCGTGGCACCGGCCATACAGGTGCTGCTGTCGATGATGGTCTATGTCGGCGGACAGCGTGGCGAGGACGCCGAAGCCCTGTTTCGCCGTACCGCTGGCGTGCTGCTCCCTGCTGGCACACCGCTACTGGCGATTGAGGCCTGTACGCTGGATCGGCTGGCGCCGGCGCTGACGGAACTGGCCAGGCTGACACCGCTCTTGAAGGCTGGATTGGTGGATGCCTGCGCAGATGTGGTGTTGGCCGACAAGAAGGTTCAGGTTGCTGAAGCAGAGCTGTTACGGGCCATATGCACGCTGCTGGATTGCCCCATGCCACCGCTTTTCGACGCCACATCGGCAGCCTGATCAATGACGTCTGGAGAACAGGTGTTCGCTGACGTGTAAGCCCTGGCTTACAGCTTTTATGGCAATTGTCTTATTTCGATTATTGCTGAAGCTGTCAGACTGGTCCCGGTGAGACAGGGATAGCACAGTCCGCACGATCGCAGGCATGAGCCGGCTCAAGCGCGTATGGGCAGGCGGGCATGGGAAAGGAACGAGACAGGGGAGCAACACCGATGCAATTCCACAAAGCCAGCGAGCAAAATGCCTGGGATGCCGTGGCCAGCGTCACGCATGCCATACGCCGTAATGAAAATGCGCACCCTGATCTGCTGCGCTGGCTGCAAGCACAGGGCGTGGACATCAACCAGGCCGTCTTTCCCTGCGTCGGTCTATTCGACAGCGATGTCTTTTCCGGCACGCTGGTGTCCCAGGACCGCCGCGTCTACGAATACTTTGTTGATCTCAGCGAGCCTGAATCCGGCGACTTTGAAGACGTCACCGACGAACTCGGCCCCAAGGATCCCGCCCACCCGGACAGCGATGTGCGCGATCTGATCACCATGGCGCTGATCTTCTTTGACAACCAGCGCGGCCAGGCTGCCTGAGAGGCCAGGCCGTTACGCTTGTTGTCTACGTTTATTGTCTACGTTTGTCGTCTACGTTCGCCGTCACCCGACACCGCGCTGCATTGCAGGCACCTGGCGGTGCAGAAACCAGCGCTCCGTGACCACTTTGCGCGTAAACCACCGGCTGCGCATGAGCGGCCCCACCAGCAAATCCCTGACCCACTCCGGCGCCGGTACCGGCGCATTACCCTCATCGCCGCGCACGCCAAAGCGTTGCCGCACTGCCGCCTCATAGTCATACAGCGTAGAGCCGGGCGCAGCCTCGGCCAGTGCGTCGGCCGCCATCAGGGCTGACTCCACCGCCGGCCTGATGCCTTCGCCACTCTGCGTGTAGGCCAGACCTGCTGCATCACCGATCAGACAAACGCCCGGTGCTACCAATGGTCGCCGGGCATGCCCGTAAAGGAGGTACGCGTGCCCCTTGTAGCGGTGGGGCAACGATGCCGGCAGGCGCCCGGTGCGCTGCATCATCTCGACAAATTCCTCGAGATGCTCTGTCAGCCGGTGATTATCCTCCCGTCCCAGTCCGATATTCAGGTAATCCCCCTTGCGGAACACCCAGGCATAACCCTTGAGATCACGGCAGAACCACAACTCGGGACAGTCCCCTGCCACGGCACAGGCGGCAACCTGTTCAGGCGACAGGCGAAACTCCACTTCCTTCGCGGTCACGGCCAGTTCGTGTTTGCCCGGGCCATCGCCGAGCAGACGCGCCACCGGGCAGAAGTGCCCGCCGGCACCCACCAGCCAGGGCGCCTGATAGCGACCATTCACACACCACTCGCCATAGCGATGCGTCAGTTCGTTCACGCTCTCACCCAGTATTTTTTCCACCGGCGCCCGCGACAACAGATAGTGATCGAACTCACAACGACGGATGCCGTAGCTCACCGGGGTACTGCCGTGATCGTTGACACACGGTGCCTGCCCCATCAGACCAATGCTGAAGCGGTGGATCGGCTGCAGCACCCGGCCATCACGGGCATATTCCTCCGGCGTAATACCAAGACTGGTCAGCACCGCCGGCGTCACCCAGCCCGCGCAGGTCTTGTCACGAGGAAAGGTCGCCTTGTCGAGAATCAACACCCGCCAGCCGTTGTCCGCGAGTGCGCTGGCCAGCGTGCTGCCCGCCGGCCCGCCCCCCACAATGATCAGATCATAGTGAATCAGATCCGCCACAGAATCGGTCATGACTGAATCGGACATGGGTTACACTCCGCTCTTCAAGAGGCCACGGCGGTCTCTTTCTCGCTGCCTTTGCCGCCCGCCGCCAGCGCACTCTGGCGGTACATATGGTGCCGGTTGTGCGGTATCCGATTCGATGCCGCCGGGGCAAACACCACCTGAAACAGTTGCATGGTGCCGGTGGTGAAGCCGGCCACCGACCCGGCCAGATAGAGATCCCAGGCACGGACAAAGGTGTCGTCATAGTCCGCGCGCACCTGCTCCCGGTGCGCCAGAAAACGCTCCCGCCAGTGGCGCAACGTTCGCGCGTAGTGCAGGCGCAGGTTTTCCATATCCAGTACCGAAAAATCACTCTGCTCGAACAACCGCATCAGCTCTACCGGACCCGGCACATGACAGCCGGGGAATATCCGTTTTTCAATCCAGCCGTTGACCGGCGCCGGACGATTGCGGCCGATGGTATGGATCAGCCCGATACCTTCCGGCTTCAGCACACGATTGATGGCCTGGCCAAGGGACGGATAATTGGCTGGCCCCACATGCTCGAGCATGCCCACCGACACGAAGGCATCGCAGCGCGTCATCGGACGGACACCTGAACCGATATTGCGGTAATCATCCTCGATGTATTCCACCTGGTCAGCCACGCCCTCTTGCTGAGCACGCTCACGGGCCCAGCGAATCTGCTCCGGGGAGATATTGAATGCCTTGACCCGCACACCGCAATAACGCGCCATATAACGGGCCAACCCGCCCCAGCCACACCCGGCTTCCACCACCGTTTGTCCGGGTTTGAGACAGAGCTTGCGGCAGACATGCTCCAGCTTGGCCAACTGCGCCTGCTCCAGGGAGTACTCCGGCTGCTCGTAATAGGCGCAGGTGTATTGCATCGCCGCCTCGTCCAGCCAAAGGCGATAGAAGCTGTTACCGAGGTCGTAGTGGTGATGGATATTGAGGCGGGCATCCTGCTCGCTGGCACCCTCCCGGGCCGGGTCTCGCCATAACCTGGCCAGCCAGGGCGGCTGCAACGTGGCGCCTTTGGCCAGGCTGGGATACAGATGTATCAGGAACTCATCCAGCGCACCGCTGACGGTGATACGCCCACTGGCATAGAGATCACCGAAAGCCATATTCGGGCTGCGCAGGAGTTGGTACAGCGCGCCGCGATCCGCGATGGTCACGGTGTACGCCGCCTGATCAGGGCCAGTGGATGATTGATCCCAGAGTTGCAGCCGTATGGAAGGGGAGCCTGCCATGCGGTGTAGCCAGGCCAGCAGACGGCGCTCAGGGGGCCAGGCCGGGCGCGACGTTGCCCGGGGCTGATGACGTGTCACGATACTCGCGGTGTCACGCGGCATGGTTCACCTCCCACAGTTCCTTGTCGAAAGTTCCGTGTCGAAAGCTTCACCACGCACCACGACCGTCAAGGACGGCCACTGCCCGAATGCGCCCCCTGAGTATAACGGCAACCGACAGCTGAAATGCAAGAGGACAGCAGGGGGCGGGCAATCCTGACGAGCTACTCTGACACCGTGTCCCGGAAAGGCAGCAAGGTCAGGGCTTCTTCCCGGTAGGCCGCAACGGCCGCCGCTTCCCGGCGACAGAAGTCACCGATAGCGTCATGAAAGCGGCGGTCCACCAGATGGTGGAGGGACCAGGTGATGACGGGCTCGAAGCCGCGCAACAGCTTGTGCTCGCCCTGGACGCCGGGGTCAAACTCGTTCAGGCCCCGCTCGATGCTGAATTCAATGCCCTGGTAATAGCAGAGCTCGAAATGCAGGGCGTCATAGTCTCTCAAGGCGCCCCAGTAACGCCCGTAAAGGCGACTGTCGTCAAACAGGTAGAGCGCTGCGGCCACGGGAATGTCAGTGCCCGCCGTGTCAGGGTCCCGTTCGTCGAAAGCCACACTCATCATCAATTGTTCAGGCATGTGTTGCGCCAGCAGACGAAAGAACTGCTGGCTCAGGTAAGGCGCCTGACCGCGTTTGAGGTAGGTGCTGGCATAGCAGGCATAGAACGCATCCCACCAGCGCTCCGGAATGGCGTTGCCGCAGGCACGGTCAGTGCGCAGATGCTGCTCACTGATGCGCCGACGCTCACGGCGTAACCCCTTTCGTTTGCGCGAAACCAGCGCATCGAGGAAGCCATCGAAATCGGCGTAACCCCGGTTGAACCAGCGAAAATGGCAGGCCTGACGGGAAATCAGGGGCAAGTCCGCCAGCGCCTCGCGGGTAGGCTGGTCGGGAAACAGCAGGTGCCAGCCCGAGGCACCGGTGTCCTGCAACTGCGCCTGAATCTGCGGCCACAACCAGGCCGCAGCATCCTGACCGGCGGGCAGCTGCCAGCGAGGGCCCGGCACTGGCGTGTAGGGCACCGCCGTAATCAGCTTGGGATAATAGGCGAGACCATAGCGTTGGTATGCGTGGGCCCATTGATGGTCGAAGACATACTCGCCCCAGGGATTGTCCTTGGCATACAGGGGCATCCAGCCCTGTGCGGCACTCTCCAGAGATAGGTCGCCTGGGGACCGGTCGCCCAGAGACATATCATGCCAGCCGGCAGCCGCACCGACCGCGCCGGTATCTGCCAGGGCATTGAGATAGGCAGCACGAAGAAAAGGATAGTGAGCCATGAATTCCCATGAATGTTGATGCGATTGTTCAAATCTTGCCCGGCTTGGTTACAATGCGCGCCCGACTATAAGCAATCACAAGCAAGGTGACGTCAACTGTTATGCAAGATGTACGATTTCTGACACCCTTTTACCTGTTCTTTGCCGCACTGTTCGGCCTGTGCGGCCTGGCCCTGGCATTTTCTCCCAGCGGCCTTTTCAGCCTCTGGCACCCCCAGCAGGACGCCGACGCGATGGTCCCGGTCCTGGCGCGCCAGGCCGGCGCAGGGCTGCTGCTGGCCGCCGCCATCACTGTCGTTTGCCTCCGGGCAGGCGGCCTGCGCACGGCACTGCACTGCCTCGTGCTGCTGTTTCTTGTCGCATTCGCCGCCAGCCATGGCGCGCTGCTGGCTGGCCCGGCCAGCTGGATGCTGCTGCCCGTCGCGCTCTTTGCCCTGCCCCTGCTGATGACCGGCACCGCTGCGCTGGTGCGCCAGTTTGCTGGCGCCGGGCGTTTGCCCGCCGTCAAGGCAACCCGCAGCCGTGATGCCTCACCCGGGGCCGCCGCACGCGGCAGCCTGCAGGGCGAAATCAAATGGTTCAACCCGAACAAGGGCTTCGGCTTCATTCAGAGCGATGACGGCCGCGAAGTATTTGTTCACTTCCGTGCCTTGCAGAATGGTGGCCGACGCACCCTGCGCCAGGGCGCGCGCGTCAGTTTCGAGGTTCGCGACACCGAACGTGGCGAGCAAGCGCAAGACGTGTACGTGGAAGACTGAAGCACTGCATCCGCCTCGGGACAGCGTCACGCTTCCCGGGGCGGCACAGGGCCAACCGGCGTACCTGGCCTGGCCAGTGCCCACAGCACTGTCACGATAGCACCCGTGCACAACCAGGGATCCAGCAAGTAATCCCAGAGGTTGCCCGACGGCAGTAGCTGCAACGCAAAGGCACACTGTGCCGCCACCAGCAGCAGGCAAAGGTGGTAGGCACGCAATACCCACAACGCCAGCCCCAGGCAGAGCAACCCTGTACTGAGGCGGAAGTCGCCGAAGCCAGCCCCCCAGATATCTGCAGCCCCTGCTCCCGGCCCCAGCCCCAGCGCTGCCGGATAAACCACCAGCCCCGCCACGATCACGCCGAAAATCAGCATGCGCCGCTGCCCGTCAGGCAAGGCCAGACTGCCCCAGCCAGGGCGCCTCTGGCACCACGGGTGCAGCAGATACAACACTGCCAGCAGGCCGCTGGTGATACTGAAACGCCCCTGCCCGGCCCATGCACCCGGCAATCCATCAGACAATCCATCAGACAAGCCATCAAACAAGCCCTGCGACGAGAGCCCGGCCAACACGGCCATGCAAATGGCCACGGCGGCGATCACCGGCCACCGGGAAGCTGGCGTACGTGTCGACCCCACCGCCGTCAGCAATGCCGTCGCCAGGGCGGCATAGACCAGTGTCGCCAGCACCAGGCTGGCCAGTACAGCATAGGTCATCATGATGTCTCCCCTGTCCAGGCGGCGCTGAACACCTGATGCCGCAGTCGGCAGCCGTCGTCGGCGTACAACAGGTGCACCATGCCGTCCGCCGCAATCGTCAATGCCGGTGCCCCGGTGGCCTGGCCATCTGGCCGGCGGCATTGTCCGGCGCGGTCGGCCAGTGTCACCGGTGTGCGCCAGCGCTGGCCGGCATCTTGCCCGCGGTGCCACTGCAGTGCGCCGCCCTCACTGACGGCAACCAGACCCCAGTCCCCTTCCGCGAGGCGCAACGCCGCAAGACTGTTGCCCGGCGCCAGCGTCCCCGCCGCAGACAAGGCCTGCGGTACGGACCAGCGCTCGCCTCGATCGGCCGTGCCCGACCAGAAGAGTGGGCCCGGCTCCGCCGCGGGGGTCAGCAGTTGCAGGGCGCTCTCACCGCCGTCCGCCAGCAGTATCGCCGTGCCCGCCGCCTGATCGTCGGGCAGCCGCTGGCTGGCGGCGATGTAGGGGGCGCCTTGCTGTGTACCCCGCTGACGGCCTTCCTGAATAGCCACACGCAACCAGACCAGCGTATCGCCACGCTGCACCAGCAGGGCATGACTGCCATCAGTGCGCCGGGCTGCCGGGCCGGCGAGCCGCACCGCCTGGCCGGGCAACGCACTCAACAGCGGACCAGAGCGCAGGTGCCACCCGCTGCCATCCTGCACCGCAAGGGTCAGCGCAGGCGTTGCCCCGCCGCTGATCGCGTAGATGTGGACCTCGTCGCGGGCGCCTCGCACCACCACCACACCACGGTCCAGACCGCCTTTGCCGGCATGAGTCTCCGGCGGCAGCGTTTCCGTGTCGCTCCAGCGCCCGGTCTCCCGATCACCGCTGGCAGGGGTGTAGGTCGCGCTGTGAAGTCCGCCCTGGTGCTGCCAGAGCGCCCGCAAGCGCCCCTCTGGCAGGGATACCCAGGCCGGCGAGTGACCGTCCTGCACCGGCAGGGGCAAAGGCACCGCTGCCGGGCCTGAGCCCACCTCGGCTGCGGCGATCTGCGGCACAGGCGCCACCTGAAACGGCGGCGTGCTTTGCCACAGATGACCGGGCAAGCTGGCGTAGTAGCCCAGCACCAGCAACGCCCCGATACCCAGATGCAGGCCCTTGCTGTGGAAGAAATGACGGACAGCCTGACCGAAATCGGGCGTCCCATCGGGTTTTTGCGGCTCTTGCATGACGTGGTCCTGTGTTGCTCACAGCGGCACATGATACACGGGGAACGGCCCCTCTTACGTGATTTGCCCCAGCCCGGCTGGCACCGGCAACCCCACTCTTGTGCTATGCACCTCTCACTGATAATTTGAACCAGTTCAAAGAATGCGCCCTTCACACTGCGGCGCAGGCCCGCTTCATAACACACAAGAACAACGCGGGGTACTACACGTGTCTGCCAACCTCAAACTGGCCGCCGGCACTGCGCCGGGCGGCGATGACCAGCTTTTGCGCATTGCGCGACGCCTCGCCGACCAGCAAGGACTGAGTCGCGCGCTGCAGGACACTGCAGATATCGTGGTGCTGACGCAGGACGCCAAAGGCCGGCTACTGTCCGTCAATCGCTATGGCCGCTGGCTGTGGGGACAGCCCGCCAGCCATCTGCGGCGCCGCACGTTTGCCAGCCTGCTGGAGGACCCGCCCGAAGCGCTGGCCCGGCAGCTGGAAGACGTGGCCGCCGGCCGCACACACTCTCTGCGTCATGAAAGCTCATTGGCCCGGCCCGATGGCGACGCGCTGCTGATGTCCTGGTGGCACACGCTCTGGCAGTCTGGTGCCGGGCGCAAACAGCGCATCGTGTCCATTGGCCTGGACGTCTCCGACCAGCGCATTGCCGAAGCCCATATCGGCTGGCTCGCCAGCCATGACCCGCTGACCGGTCTGTTCAACCGACGCCGCTTCATCGAGGAAGGCCGACGCTGGCTTGACGCAGCCGAATCCGGCGAGCGTGCCGGTTTCAGTCTCCTGCTGCTGGATCTTGACCAGTTCCGCGACGTCAACGACCTCAATGGCCATCATCAGGGTGATCGCCTGCTGCAAAAAGTGTCGCTGCTGCTGAGCAACTGCCTTGGGCCTGCGGACGTCATCGCGCGCCTGGGCGGCGATGAGTTCGGCATCCTTCTGGCCAGCAACGACGCCCATCGTGTGCAGGCAACTGCCCGCCGCTGCTGCAACACACTGAACGAACATGCGATGAAAGAAGGCGATGCACATCTGCCCGTCACCACCAGCATCGGCATCAGCCACTACCCGCAACACGGTCGCAGCATGGAAACCCTGCTCGCCAATGCGGATATCGCCATGTATCAGGCCAAGGCTATCGGCAGAAATGCCTGGCATGTGTTTGATGGCGACGAACTCCATCGGGCCAGAATCCAGGAACGCATACTGTGGGAACAACGGGTCAGGGAGCTGCTTGCGGGCAACGCGATTACCCTGCATTGCCAACCGATCATGCATATTCCCAGTCAAACCATCAGCCATTACGAAGCACTGCTGCGGGTCGCCGATGACCAGGGGGGCTGGCTGGCCACCCAGGAACTGATCAGTACCGCAGAACAGGCCGGCATGATCCAGCAGCTCGACGAGAAGATCATCACCCGCGCCTGCGAAATGCTGGCGGAGCAAGGCCCTCCGGGGCAGCGCCCGCCACTGGCCGTCAACCTGTCCGGGCTGTCCTGCCACAATCCTCGTCTGGTCGCCCATGTCAGCCAGGCGATGCAGCAATATGGCATCGTGGCCGGGGAACTGATTTTTGAAATCACCGAAACGGCAGCCCTGGCCGATGTGCATACCACCATCGACGTCATGCAGGATCTGCGCGCCCAGGGCTGCCGCTTTGCACTGGACGATTTCGGTGTCGGCTTCTCGTCGCTGTATTACCTGAAGAAACTGCCGGTGGATTTCGTCAAAATCGACGGCTCATTCATTCGGCAACTGGATGAAAGCGAGGAGCATCGCGTGCTGATCCGGGCCCTGGTGGATGTTGCCCGCGCCTTTCGTTTGCAGACCGTGGCAGAATTCGTCGAGAACGACCGCGTGCTCGCCCTGCTAAACGGTCTGGGAGTGGACTACGCTCAGGGCTACCATATAGGCAAACCTGCGGCGGCCACGCGGGGTGCTTTGCCCGGTGACGTCAGACTGTCGCTGCGCAATGCCCGCTGACGGATTGCCCGCCGCAGCATCAGGGAGCTTCTCAAGGAGTCAGGCATGGAATACCGATCACCCCGTTTCTCGCGTACCCGGGTGCCAGCCGTGTCGCGATGGGGGCTGCTGGCACTGCTGCTGTGCTGGAGCCCCGTCAATGGCGCTGACACAGGGGCAGGCACAGCAACAATCCATAGCACAGACAGCACCGCCACACGGAGCGTAGCCGATCCCATTGAAGAGCTGGACGATACCTGGCGTCTGGTCAGTGACCGCAATGATATCCGGGTCTACATGCGCCACCGGGACGACTCACGGTTGAAGACCTTCCGGGGCGTCACCCACATCACCCTGAAAGACCAGTACGCGCTGGCAGCCGTACTGGAGGACTATGACAATTTCCCGCGCTGGCTGCATTTCGTCGACGGCGCGGAAGAGTTTGCGCGCGAGTCCCCGCTGCTGCGCTACCTGCGCTTCACCACGCACCTGCCCTGGCCCCTGGCCAATCGGGAAGCCGTGTTGCAGGCCGATGTGGTGCAAGACCCCGAATCACCGCAAGACGGCGTGACCATATACCTTCAGGGGCGCCCGGAGTTGCTGCCGGAAAACGATCGCTACGTGCGCTTCCCGGAAATGTCCGGCATTCTCGCGGCACGTTTTCTGGGCGACGATCAGGTGGAGTTCACCTACCAGTTGATCCTGGATGCCGGCGGCTACATTCCCGCCTGGTTGTCCAATATCCTGCTCCGTGATGCGCCCTATTTCACCCTCGACCGGCTGCGCCGGACGGTGCTGCGCCCGGAATATCAGGGCAAGTACTACGACTATCTGGACCTCTCCGGCCCTGGCCGACCTGCCCCGGACAGCGACGCCGCCCCCTGAGCCCTGCCCCTGACCCGGACAGCCGACGTACCGCATTCAGGCCGTCAGCCGCCGCTGTTCGGGCAGCCAGAATACAGCCTGGTTCGCCCAACGGCAGCCGCTCAGGTCAGCAAGGCCAACCCGATCGGTCAACTCTGACACCAATCCATGTCAGAATTGGCCCACTTTGCTCACGATGCCCCGTTACACTGCGCCGAGAGTGTGTTTGACCAACAATTTGAATTGCCCCTCAGGAGACGCAGCATGAAGGTATTGGACAACCGGGTCGCCGTGATTACCGGCGCCGCATCAGGCATCGGCAAATGTCTGGCCGAACAACTGGCCGCCGCTGGCTGCAAGCTGGCGCTTTCTGACGTCAACGCCGAAGGCCTTGAGCAGGTCGCTGATACCCTGCGCGCCGCTGGCCACGATGTGCACAGCCAGGTGCTGGACGTTGCCGACCGCGCCGCCTTCCACGCCTATGCTGATCAGGTATTTGCCTACTTCGGCAGCGTCAATCTGGTGATCAACAATGCCGGTGTCGCCCTGGGTGCCACGGTGGAAGACATGAGCTACGAGGATTTCGACTGGCTGATGGGGATCAACTTCTGGGGCGTCGTGCACGGCACCAAGGCGTTCCTGCCGTATCTGAAGCAGGCGGACCAGGGGCATATCGTCAATATCTCCAGTGTGTTCGGCCTGATCGGCATTCCGACGCAATCGGCCTACAACGCGGCCAAGTTCGCGGTGAAGGGCTTCACTGAATCCCTGCGCATGGAGCTGGAACTCGACGGCGGCAATGTCTCCTGCACCACGGTGCATCCCGGTGGCATCAAGACCAACATCGCCCGCAATGCGCGCATGAATGATGTTTCGCACATCACCGGCGCCGATTCGGAAACCGCCCGCAAGGAGTTCGAGAAGCTGTTCCGTACCACACCGGAAGCCGCCGCGCGCACCATCATCAACGGCGTACGCAACAACAAACGCCGGGTGCTGATCGGCAGCGATGCCTACGCCATCGACACCATGCAGCGCTCCATGCCAACCATGTACCAGAAACTGGTCATCAGTGGTCAGAAACTGATGCGCAAACGTCAGGGATGATCAGCAAGCCTTTTTCACAGGCCTGCGACAATAACCGGGGGCCGATCCTTCAGGTGCTGCAACAGTATCTGAAGGCCCCCGGCACACTGCTGGAACTCGGCAGCGGCACAGGCCAGCATGCGGCCTGGATGCCACATTTCCTGCCCCATATTCACTGGCAGCCCTCTGATCTGCCTGAACGCCTCCCCGGCATTCGCGCCTGGCTGGCCGACAATCGCCCCGCCAATGTGGCAGACCCGCTGGTGCTGGACATGGCGCAGCCCTGGCCATCACTGGCCTGCGATTACCTGCTCACCGTCAATACCTTCCACATCCTCGCGCAGGACGACGTCGCCCGCGCCATACAGCACGCGGGCGAGCGCTTGCCAGCCGGCGGGCTGTTTGTGGTGTATGGCCCCTTCAACTACGATGGGCGCTTCACATCAGAGAGCAATGCCCGGTTCAATGACTGGCTGCAGCAACAGCATCCGGCCTCTGCCATTCGCGATATCGAGTGGGTCTGTGCTGCCATGAACGCCGCCGGCATGACACTGGCCGATGATCAGGCCATGCCCGCCAACAACCGGACACTGGTCTTCCGCCGGACAGCAGAAGAATAAAGGTTCCCCTTGCCTGTGCATTTTTTCTACAATGACGGCCTTCAGAACAGGACAGTAGAGCATTATGTCGAACAGCGATAAGAGCTGGAGCCTGGATCAGTTCCAGGTCGAACCCAAAGACGGCGAAACCCGCTTCCATGATTTTGATCTCGCCCCCGCGCTGATGCGTGGTATCGCTGATCAGGGGTTTCACTATGCCACGCCGATTCAGGCCCAGGTGCTGACCCACACCCTGGCGGGCGCCGATGCCATCGGCCGCGCCCAGACCGGCACCGGCAAGACGGCCGCCTTTCTGATCACCATCATCAACGACCTGCTCAAGCATCCGATCACGGTAAAGCGCTATGCCGGGGAACCGCGGGCATTGATTGTCGCGCCCACCCGCGAATTGGCCATGCAGATCGAAAAGGATGCCCGGGGCCTGTGCAAGCACACGGACTTGCGTGTCATGAGCGTGGTCGGCGGCATGAACTTCAATCGCCAGCAGGAACGCCTGCAAAGCTCACTGATTGATATCCTGGTGGCCACACCCGGCCGCCTGCTGGACTTCTGCACCCGCCGCGACCTGTGGCTCGACCGTGTGGAAGTGCTGGTACTGGATGAAGCGGACCGCATGCTGGATATGGGTTTTATCCCGGATGTGAAACGCATCGTGCGCCACACACCCACCTCCGAGTATCGCCAGACACTGCTGTTCTCCGCCACCTTCAACCAGGACGTGATGAGCCTCGCACAGCGCTGGACCGAGACCCCGGAAGTGGTGGAAATCGAGCCGACGCAGGTCACCACCGATACCGTTGACCAGAAAGTCTATATCACCGAGACCTCGCAGAAATTTGCCCTGCTGTACAACCTGATTTCCCAACAGGATCTGGACAAGGTCATGGTGTTCGCCAACCGCCGCGACATCACCCGGCGTTTGTGCGAGCGGCTGCAGAAAAAAGGCATGAATGCCGCGATGATCTCCGGCGATGTACCGCAGACCCAGCGCATGAAAACCCTGGAGCGTTTCCGCAATGGCAAGGTACGCGTCCTGATCGCCACTGACGTAGCAGGCCGGGGGATTCATATCGACGGTATTTCCCATGTGGTGAACTACAACCTGCCGGAAGACCCGGAAGATTATGTACACCGCATTGGCCGCACCGGTCGCGCAGGTGCTACCGGCACGTCAGTCAGCTTCGCCTGTGAAGACGATGCCTTCCTGCTGCCAGAACTGGAAAAAGCCATCGGCATGAAGCTGGACTGCGAATACCCGCCGGAAGAACTGCTCAAGGAGCGTCCGGCACCGGAGCGGGAGCTCAAGGACCAGCAGCGCCAGCGTGATGAGCAGACCGAGCGTGACCAGCGCGCAGCGCAGCAGGCGACAGGGCAGGATTCCTGACGCCCTCGCGCTGAGCAGGCGGCGCCCTTCGGCACCGCCTGCATCGTTTCAGCCTCTACTTCTCTGTCAGACGCTCTGCACGGCGTGTCGTCAGGTTGTCCATGAGCATGTAGAACATGGGCACAAACACCAAAGCCAGAGTACTGGCTGCAATCATGCCACCCACCACCACCGTGCCGATTTCCTGGCGACTGGCCGCACCCGCGCCGGTGGCCAGCATCAGTGGTAGCGTGCCGATCACGAAGGTCATGGCGGTCATGATGATGGCGCGGAAACGTTGCCGCGCCGCCGCAGAAGCCGCCTCACGGGCAGACATGCCGTCACGTCGGTTTTGCGCAGCAAACTCCACAATCAGGATCGCATTTTTCGCCGCCAGCCCGATCAGCACCAGCAACCCGACCTGAAAATAGATGTCGTTCGGGAAGCCCCGGAAGGTCGCTGCCAGCGCAGCACCCAGCACTCCGAACGGCACCGCTGAAGCCACCGCCAGTGGCAATGTCCAGCGCTCATACTGTGCCGCCAGAATCAGGAACACCATCAGCAGACCCAGACCGAAGGCCACACCACCCGCCCCTGCCGCCGCATCCAGCTGATACGCTTCGCCGGTCCAGCCCAGCATGGCACTGGCATCAAGAATATCTGCCGCCACCGCCTCCATGGCGTCCTTGGCCTGCCCAGTGGTGTAACCCGGTGCCGGATCGGCCATGATCTTCGCCGCCGCGTTCACATTGAAGCGATTGATGATGTCGGGGCCGGACTCCCGTGTGAGTTCCACCAACGCACTCAGCGGAATCATTTCACCGAGCTCCGAGCGCACGAACACCTTGTTCAGATCTTCCGGGCGACTGCGAAACTCGCCTTCGGATTGCAGATTCACCTGCCAGTTACGCCCCGCCAGGGTGAAATCGTTGACATACAGCGCGCCGAACGTGCTCTGCATGGTTTCGAATATCTGGTTGATCGGCACACCCACCGCGCGCGCTTTTTCCCGATCCACGTTGGCACTGTAACGCGGGATGCCGGTATCCAGCGTCACCCGGGCGCCGGTCACTTCCGGGCGCTCATTGGCCGCCGCAGCAAGCTCCTGCCCCATCGCCTCAATCTGCGCCGGTGTGGTTTCACCACGCACCTGCAGGTAGCCTTCGACCCCGCCCGTCAGTGACAGGCCCTGAATCGGCGGCGGGATGAAGGACATCACGAACGCCTCGGGAATCTGCGCGCCCATGCCCATAAAGCGGCCGGCCAGGGACGCCGCATCCTGCCCCTTGCCCGTCCGCTCACTCCAGTCGGCAAGATTCACGAACCCGACCCCGGCGTTGCTGCGCAGCGAACCGGCAATGATGTCGAAACCGGCGAAAGCGGTAAAATCGGACACCTCGTCCAGCTCCAGCAACATCGCCGCCAGATCATCCCGCGCCTTTTCCGTGCGAGAGAGTGATGACACCGGCGGCAACTGCACCACCGCCAGCGCCACACCCTGATCTTCCTGGGGCACCAGTCCCGAGGGCATGCGCCCCATCAGAAACAGGGTGGCCAGTATCACCAGCGCAAACAGCCCACAGCCCAGGACAGCTTTGCCCAGCAGGGCATCCACCGCGCGGCTGAAGCCGTTGGTGAGACGCGCGAAACCGGCATTGAACCAGCGGAAAAAGGCAGGCTCGTCATGCGGCTGCTTGTCCAGAAGCAGGGCACACATGGCGGGCGTGAGCGTCAGTGCCACCACCCCCGACACCACCACAGAGATGGCAATGGTCACGGCAAACTGGCGGTACAGCTCACCGGTCAGGCCTCCGAGGAAGGTCACCGGCGCAAACACCGCCACCAGCACCAGCGTCGACGACAACACAGCGCCGGACACCTGCTTCATGGTTTCGATGGAGGCTTCCCGGGCTTTCATGCCCTTTTCCTGCATCAGACGATCGACGTTCTCCAGGACAATGATGGCGTTGTCCACCACAATCCCGATGGCCAGCACCAGCCCGAACAGCGTCAGCAGGTTGACCGAAAAACCGAATGCCAACATGCCGGCGAAGGTACCAATCAGCGACACCGGAATCGCCGCCACAGGAATCAGCGTGGCGCGCAGGTGCTGGAGGAACAGGAAGGTCACCAGCACCACCAGGAATACCGCGATGATCAGTGTGATAAAGACTTCGCGGATGGAAATCTCGACGAACTCACTGGTGTCGTAAGGGATGGCGAATTGCACGCCATCCGGGAAGCGCGACGAAATATCATCCAGCGCCTCCCGAACTGCCGTGGCGGTGTCCAGTGCGTTCGCACCGGGCTGCAGATACACGCCCATAGGCACCGCCGGCTGGCCATTATAGGTAGCCGAAAACGCGTAATTCTGGGCCCCGAGTTCGGCCCGCGCCACATCTCCCAGGCGCAGGGTGCCACCGTCCTCATCCGCACGCAGAATGATGCGCTCGAATTCCTGCGGATCCGCCAACTGGCCACGGGTCGTGACAGTAAAGGTAAATGCCTGATCCTCTGGCGCTGGCTCGGCGCCGAGTCGGCCCGCCGCAAACTGGGCATTCTGCTCGCGCACCGCAGCAGCCACTTCAGAGGGGGTCATGTCGTACTGAGCCAGCTTGTCCGGGCTCAGCCAGATGCGCATGGAATAATCCTGCGCCCCGAACAGCGACGCATCGCCGACACCGGGAATACGTACCAGCTCATCCAGCACATTCAGCAGGGCATAGTTGCTGATGAACAGGGTGCTCTGGCTGCTGTCCGGGGAATACATCACCGGCACCATCAGGATGTTGGTGGAGCGCGCCTGCACTCGCACCCCCTGATCTCGTACCTGCTGAGGCAGACGGGCCATGGCGGCCTGGGCACGGTTGTTGACATTAATGGCGGCCTGATCCGGATCAGTACCAATTTCAAATGACACCGTCAGCCTCAGGCTGCCGGCATCCGTGGCGCTGGACTCCATGTAGATCATGTTGTCGACGCCGTTGATTTCCTGCTCCAGCGGCGCCGCCACGGACTCCGCCAGCACTTCGGCACTGGCACCGGGATAGCTTGCCTCCACCACCACCTGGGGCGGCACCACGTCCGGATACTGCTCGATTGGCAGCGCCCTCAGCGCCGCCAACCCCGCCAGCACAATGACAATGGATATGACCGACGCGAAAATTGGCCGGTCAATAAAGAATCTCAGCATCAGGCGCCTCCGTCTTGCTGCGCGTCTTCCGCCTGCTCTGCTCTCACCGGCATCCCGTCACGCAGTGCCACCTGGCCATTGACCACTACCTGATCGCCCTCTTCCAGACCATCCAGAATGATCTGACGGCCATCAACCACCGGCCCGAGCTGCACCACTCTGGCACTGGCCTTGTCGTCAGAGACGACAAAGACCTGCGGCCCTTCCCGGCCCTGCCCCACGGCCGACTCCGGCACCAGCATCACATCCTCGAGCGACTGCAGCACCACGCGAACCCGGACAAACTGCCCGGGAATGATGTCACCGTCAGGATTGGCGAACACCGCTCTGGCCATCACGCTGCCGGTGCGCGCATCGATGGTGCTGTCGGTAAAGGTCACCTCGCCGTCGCTGTCATAATCGCGACCATCCGGTAACGTCAGAAACGCCTTGCTACTGCCACGGCTACCGCCGGCGGCACGCCGCAACGCGGCATCACGCTCCGGCACAGAAAAGCGCACATGCACCGGATCCAGTTCTGTCACCGTGGTGAGCAAGGTGCCGCGCTCCACCAGACTGCCCTCCGGCAGCATTTCCAGACCGGTGGCCCCTGCGAGCGGCGCCCGAACCTGCGCGTAACCGAGATTACGCTCGGCATCCGCCACACCCGCTTCGGTCAGCGCGAGTCGCGCCTGCGCCAGCTCATGCTGGGACTGCGCCTGGTCCCGCTCACGTTCGCTCACCGCGTTCTGCTCGAACAGCCGGCGTATACGGCGCCACTCCCGCTCTGCCTGATTCAGGCCCGCGCGCGCGTCCTGACGTTCCGCTTCAGCACGTTGTCTGGCGATATCAAAAGGCTGGCTATCGATGTCGAACAGCACATCGTCCTGCTCCACCCGCTGGCCCTCGACATAGCGTCGATGCTCCAGAATGCCGTCCACTCTGGCGCGCACCTCCACCATGCGAGCCCCCGGGCACGCCCGGCGTATTCCCGCTCGACATCAATGTTTTCCGCCGTGACCTGCAGTACCGACACCTGGGGCGGGGGCGGCTGGCCATTACCATCGTCAGGGCTATCGCAGGCCGTGATCAACGCGGCACCGGCAAGGCCCGTCAACAGATACGACACAAGGCGCAATCGCAGATGCCTTGCAGGCTGTGGAACAACAGACATAACGCTTTCCTCTGGTGCGGGTCAGGACTCGGTGTCGTGTTCACGGCCGAGCGTGCTCGCCATGAACCGGATGACGTGTTCGGCCCGGGTGGTCAGTGACGGCCGCCGGGACAACAGGGGATTGACGAAGATGGCGCCAAAGGCCAGATCACCGAGGATATCCATGGCGATCTCCGGCGTGGGCCAGGTGTGCTGCGACAGGCCCAACTCGCGAAACAGATGCAGCCAGCGCGCCTGACGACGTTCAGAGTGAGCGAAGTAGGTCGGCAGGCTGCGATCCCGGAACTCGGCCCGTTCGTGGATAAACAGCTCCACGGCTTCGGGATGACGCTGGAAGAAGGCAAAGTAGGTGCGGATCGCGGTACACAAGGCCTCCCAGGGATCGGTCAGGCCCGCCAGCTGCTGGTCTACATCGCCCGACAACCGCTCCATGACATCGGCCATTGTCCCCAGGAACAACGCCTCCTTGGTGGCAAAGAACCGATAGACCGTGCCTTTGCCAACGTCCGCCGCATCAGCAATCAACTGAACGTCGGTGGCGCGGTAGCCGTGAGCGGCAAAGATTTTCGAGGCCGCAGCGAGGATCTCTGCACGCCGCTCGTCCGCCGGCTTGTGCACACGACGGCGGACGCCAGCAACAAGTTCTTGATGACCAGGCTCTGTCATGTGTGTCGCTCATTAATCAGGACGGACGCGTCAGTCCGTTATTACAGCGACACACGGCAGGCATGTCAATGCATACGTCCGGAAAGAAGGCGGCGAAAAAAGCAGAGCGCCGGGGCATAACGCCCCGGCGGGTCTCGTCAGAGGTGGGTTTCAGCGTATTCCGCCAGCACCGAGCGCGGCACACCGTTAAGCTGGATCGAGCCGCCGTAGGCAAAGCCCTTGAAGCGCTCGGTCATGTAGGTCAGGCCTGAGCTGGTGGGGCTCAGATAGGGGGTATCGATCTGTGACAGGTTGCCCAGGCAGACCACCTTGCTGCCCTCCCCGGCCCGGGTCACGATGGCCTTCATCTGATGCGGCGTCAGGTTCTGGCTTTCATCGATCAGGATCAGGGACTTCTGGAAGCTGCGCCCGCGAATATAGTTCAACGCCTTGAACTGGATGTTGGCGCGTTCCTTCACATAAGTGATGCTGCCACCGGGGTTTTCATCGTTGAGATGCAGCGCCTCGATGTTGTCGTTGATGGCGCCCAGCCAGGGGTCCATCTTCTCTTCTTCCGTGCCCGGCAGAAAGCCATGCTCTTCGGCCAGTGGCGGCGTGGAGCGGGTGGCGATGATCTTGTTGTAGCGGCGATGCTCGATGGTCATCTCAATCGCCGCCGCCAGCGCCAGAATGGTCTTGCCGGACCCCGCCGCACCGGTCAGCGTCACCAGATGCACGTCCGGATCCAGCAGCAGATTCAGGGCGATGGCCTGGTGAATGTTGATCGGCTGCAGCCCCCAGGCCTGCTGGTCCATCAATTGTTCCTGCGGCAAGTGACGCAGCGTCACCACACCCTGCTCCACATTCAGCACCCGGCCAACAAAGCCCTGCTCATCCATGATGAACTGGTTCGGGTAGACCTCTTCGCCCAGTACCTCACTGACCAGCAGGCCATGGGAAATCCGGTGCAGGGTTTCGGCGCCATGCTGCTCTGTTTCCACCTGCGTGATGCGGTCCCAGAAAGAGCCTTCCAGTTCGAAATAGCCCCGGGTCAGTTGGCGAATATCCGACACCAGTTGATCGTTATGGTAGTCCTCGGAATCGATGCCGCAGGCACGCGACTTCAGCCGCATGTTGATGTCCTTGGTCACCAGCACATAGCGGCGTGCCGGATCGCGGGATTTCATCGCAGCGATATCATTGATGATGCGGTTGTCGTTGAGATGCTCGGGCAGGTAGCCGGTTTCTTCCCCGCGAGGGCGCGGCATCAGCACCGACAATACACCCTCATGACTGTCCGGCCCGCGCGGGATCGGCACCCCGGCATCCACCTGGTCCGGCGACGCCGGGCCCAGCACCTTGTCGATCAGGCGAATGGCCGCACGGCAATCTGCGGCAATATGAGATTTGCCAGATTTCAGACGGTCCAGTTCTTCCAGCACCGTCATCGGCACGACCACCCGATGCTCTTCGAAATTCAGCAACGAGTTCGGATCATGGATCAGCACATTGGTATCGAGGACGTAGACCTTTTCCTGGGTGCCCGAGGCACTTTGTGAATGATCATCCTGCACGCTGGACGATAGCTGTTGCGGGTGTGTCGAGTGACGTTTGCTGCTGGCAATCTTGACGGAATGTACTGCTGCCGCACGCTCTTCCATGTGTATCCCCCTGGGACCAGGCGAGTGATAAACAGCGGCAGACGGAAGCTGGAGTGACGCGACCCCCTACCGCCGGATTCTGAGTGCATTTTCGGCGGATCGGAATTGTCTTGCTTGATCGCGATCACCCCCACAAAGGCTGGAGTTGGCTCAAACATAACCCGGTTATCGGTTGCGCACAACACTTCCGGCGCGAATTGAAACAGCATTGCGAAAAAAGCGTTTTGGTTTATGGTAGGCGGCATCGCCGTGCTCTCACACAAGCCATCACACAGGCCAACACAGGACAAAACCTTGCCCGCCAACGATCACCCCCACGTTATGACGCCTCCGCCGCTGCTGCACCTCGGCGGCCTGCTCATTGGCTATTCCGTGGACCAGGTATTTGGCTGGCAATTGCCGCTGACCCGGGAATACGGTGACCTGTTCAGCTCTGTGGCACTGGCACTGGCCATCCCTGCGCTGATACTGCTGGTCTGGACGCTGCTGCTGTTCATGCGTCATCGCACCACCGTCATGCCACACAAACCCGCCAGCCATCTCATTACCGGCGGCCCGTTTCGCTTTACCCGCAACCCGATTTATCTCAGCTTTGCCCTGCTGCATGCCGCTACGGCGCTGAGCCTGTCCAGCCCGGGCATGCTGGTGGCCCTCGTCGCCGTCCTCTTCGTCATGGATCGCCACGTCATTGCAGCAGAGGAAGCGTTTCATGCCCGCCAGTTCGGCCCGGCATGGCAGGCCTATCGCGGCAAGGTAAGGCGCTGGCTATAGCCGCATCCTCCCAACCAGACGCCAGCCCGGTCTCCAGTTCGCGCAGGAGGACCGGGGGCCCCATTTCGCCATCCACCAGCGTCAGCTGCGCAGACCCGAAATGCCCCGGCACGAAACGGCTGGGCCGCTCACGCCTGGGCAGCCAGCCCAGCCGGCGATAGATTTCCGCCACCAGTTCACTGCAGAACACACCGGAAAAGTCCGGCCGCAACTGGAACCCGGTGCACAGGTCCCGCGCCAGGGTCAGCACATAGTTCTTGTAGGGCCGGTGGCTCAGCTCCCGCACCAGCCGCGCCACCATCCGCTGCCGGGCCTCGCTCAGGGGTGCGCCGCGACGCTGGCGCCAGGCCACGTCACCGCAATAACTCTCGATCTTGTCCCGCAGGGGCACCAGCGCCACACCGGGCATGCGCGCCCCCGTGCGCACATCCAGCCCTTCCCCTGCAGCCGTCGCCTCCAGCACCAGCGGCTCGTCATACTCCGGCAGGCACACCACCAGGGCCACGTGGCTCCAGTGGCTGCGGGTGAACAGGCGAATGGTGTCGCTGGGCAAGCTGCGACCGGAGAACAACAGCAGGTCGCCGGTGCGGAATTGATCAGCCAGGTCTGTCAACCGGGCTCGGGAGAGGGGCGGGCGTTGCGGCAGCAACCTGATCACAGGCAAGCTCGCTCTGCTGGGTATCATGCAAGCGAGATTAGAAATCCCCCGTGACGCCGCCGTGACACTTTGGTCACCGCAACGTGAATCCTTACAGTGCGCAGGCTGTCACTTGCCTGTCACCCCCTTGCCGCATACTGGCCATCTTTCCCTTGATGTGCCCGCCATGGAAGATCGTCTTTTTCAGCTGCAACGCCACCTGCCGGAAGAGATCCAGCTGGAACGGCTGCTGGATCAGGGTGCGCGCTGGTTGCGCCATGAAACAGTGCTGAAAGTGGACATGCACGGCACCCTGCTGCCGGTACGCGTGATCGAAATCGGCAGCCGTTCCGACAAGGTGCCGGTGATCGGCTTCTTCGGTGGTGTACATGGTGTGGAGCGCATTGGCAGCCAGGTGCTGCTGTCCTGGTTGCATACCCTGGTGCATCGTCTGGGCTGGGACGACCAGTTGGCAAGACGGCTGGAGCGCATGCGCATTGTCATCATGCCGATGATCAATCCCGGCGGCATCTGGAACCACACGCGTTGCAACCCCAATGGGGTAGACCTGATGCGCAATGCGCCCATCGACGCCATGGGCAAGGTGCCGTTTCTGGTCGGTGGCCATCGCATCAGCCGCCACCTGCCCTGGTATCGTGGCAAACGCGGGGCCCCCATGGAACCGGAAGCCCAGGCGGTGGTGCGCACGGTACGGGAGAGGTTGCTCAAGGCCCCGTTTTCCCTGAGCGTGGATTGTCACAGCGGATTCGGCCGCCGCGACCGGCTCTGGTGCTGCTATGCCCGCAGCCATAAACCCATCAGCCATATCGCCGAGGTCTATGCGTTAAAGCAGCTGTATCAGAATACCTATCCCTATCACCACCCCTACATCATCGAACCGCAATCCGTGAACTACACCACTCACGGTGATCTGTGGGATTTTCTCTATGACGAAGCGCAGGACACCCATCCGGATAATCTGTTTCTGCCCTTCACGCTGGAAATGGGCTCCTGGCTCTGGGTGCGCAAGAACCCGAAGCAGATGCTGGATTTCTTTGGCTACTTCAACCCGGTCATCACCCACCGGCATCACCGGGTGCTGCGCCAGCATCTGCCACTGTTCGATTTTCTGCTGAACGCTGTGGATTGCTGGCAGAACTGGACTCCCCTGCCCCGGCACCGCCCCGCTCTGACGCAGCAGGCGATCGACAACTGGTTTTTGCGGGACTGACCCACCTGCCGGCGAAGCACACAGCCACTCCGCACCCATCACAGGGAACACATCACAGATCAGGTGCCGCGCTGCGCTGCGGTTGCTAGACTCCCTGCATCGCTCATTACGGAGTCTCCAGCATGCACAGAATCGCCCTTCCCGTCGGTGTTCTCTTCAGCGCGCTTTTGCTCGGCGCCTGCAGCCATTATCAGGCGTCCGGCGCAGAGGAGACGGCCCGCATCACATTCACCAGCAATAACGTGTCAGGTCAGCCTATGGTCTGCAATGAAGCGGGCCGCTTCCAGTCCACACGCAAGGCGCTGTCCCAGAAACCCTTTGACGGCGAAATTTTTGACGAAATCAACAAGGCGCTTGGCAAGGCAGAAGCCGTTGTCACAGAAGTGCCTGCGGATGGGGCTGTCCGCGTCGGCGTCAGGCACTCACAACGCAGCCGGGGCACGACGGACTTCAGTTGCCGCCAAGCGGTGCAATTCGAGCCAGCGCCAGGAGGCACCTATACAGTGCACTTTACGATTCAGGGCAACCAATGCGGCCTGGATATCACTGAAGACAACGGCGCTAACGTTGAAAGCGCGATTGCAGTCCCCTGGAAATGCTAACGATAAATGACCGACGGACCCTCGAGCGCCCGCTTTCCGGGCTCCCACCTCTTTAGGGCACCACTTTAGTGCACTGCCTCAAGGTGGTGCACGCGTCCAAGCCGCCGTTCCGCACACGCCTCGCTAACCCTCTGTTTTACATAAAAATGAAATGCTGGCACGGTCTGTGCTTTATTCGGAGCAGCTGTCGACGGACGTGCCGTCGGCGCTCAGCTATGAACAGACAACGGACCAAGAGGGTTGTATCGGATGAAAACCAAAAGCGTATTCAAGAAATCCATTATCGCTGCCGCTGTTGCCGGCGCCAGCTTCGCCGCGCCGATGACAGCATCTGCTGAAATCAGCGCAACCCTGGAAATTGCCAGCCAGTACATGTTCCGAGGCTTGGTTGAAGATACCGGGAACGCACAAGTTGCTGGTAGCCTCGACTACGAGCACGACTCCGGTGTCTATGCAGGCTTCTGGACCGGCTCTCTGGCTGAGGGCGTTGAAACCAATTACTACGCAGGTTTTGCCAGCGAAGTGGGTGATTTCTCCTATGATGTGGGCCTGATCCACTACCGTTTCTCTGATGCTGGCCAAAGTGCAAGCGATGAGTTCGCATCAGAAGTTTACCTGGGTCTGGGCTTCATGGACTTTGGTTTCGGCGCCTACATCGGCGTGGACAAGACAGGCACAAACCGCAGCAACGGTGAAGACAACAAAAATAACTATTTTACCCTGTCTTATGACTATGACAAATTCAGCTTCCTGGTCGGCTACGCTGACATGGACGCGGACGACATGAATTACACCCACATCGACCTGGGCTATGAAATCTACGATGGCCTGGTCTTCACCGCTTCACAGATCGTTGATGCCGACGACGGCACTGGCCTCAGCAACAATACTCAGTTCGTAGTGAGCTACAGCTTCTCGTTCTGATTACTGCTGCAACAGGCATAGCAAGACCGGGCTCTCTCTCCGCGAGGGAGCCCACTCTTCAAGGAGCGGCCTGCAGAGACCCTGTAAGACATCTGCAAGGCATCTGAACAGACCGCTCCACTCTTTCGGCTCCGCAGGACATCTCCCTGGTCCTCGCTGTTACCTGCAAGCAGCTCGTCCTGCGGGGCCGATTCTTATGTCTTCAGTTTTCTATCTCTTCAGATACACTCCTATCCCATCGTGATCTGATACCACCTTTGTACCCCTTTGGTCATACAGCGTGCGGAAGCGCCCGGCATTGCCCCGTGTGACGGCAGCGCGTTGCAGGCGAGTCTGCAGCCTCGGCGACAGAAAGGCATGGTCAATCGCCTGACGCTGGCAACGGTATATGTAGGTAAAGCGATCTGATTCCGGTACCGCTGACCAGTGGCTGTGCAGCGGCGGGCGGTCCAGGTACTCGAAGGGCTCGCTGTAGGCCCCGGCATCCGGAGCCGTGTTGAAATCACCGATCAGCATCAGCGGCACGCCCTCACTGATGCGGGCCAGTGCCCAGCCGCGCAGGGCTTTGGCCTGGGCCAGACGGCGGGCCTTGACCTGGCGGCCGCGGCGGGCGTCATCCAGACCGTGGCCGCTGCGGTTGTGCACGATCAGCAGCTCAAGAGCGAAGGGCTCCGCCACTGTCACATGCAGTGGCGGGCGATGGAACAGCCAGTGGCCGAGATTACGTTCACCCTGAAATACCTGCCGCACCGTCACGCCCGAAACCGAGTCGCGCACCAGCACGCCCACATCAATGCCGGAGGGGTCATGACCCGGCAGCAGCCAGGCCCGGTACTGCGGACCGCCCGAGGCGCTGATCCGATCGGCCAGTGCTTCCAGCAGATCGAGGGATTCCACCTCCTGTACGGCCAGTATGTGCGGTGTCGACAACACATCCAGCACATAGGCCGCCAGCGCATCCAGCCGCGCGGACAACTCCTCGGGCGTCGAGCGATTGCGGTCCCGGGGGCCCGGCGCCATCAGATTCCAGAGGTTCTGGCTGGCCACCAGCAACTCGGCCGGCGCCGGCTCTGGCAGCGCGCGCACGGTCTCCACCACCGGGCAGGACGCGAACAGACTCTGGGCAGATAGCAGCAGCCAGGCGGCCAGCAGCCAGTTGGCAAACGGACGTCGATAAACAGGAGGCTTTACAGAAGACAAGACGGGGAACAGGGAATAAGACATGGGGCAGCTCGTGGCAATCAGTGCCCCACGAATCTACCCCGGAACGCAGCGTGGTGTCAGCGCCGCACCTCGAAAGGCAGGCAATAGGGTGCTGTAACGTCGAACTCCAGACACAACTCTACTTGCTCGCCTTCTTCCAGAGGACGCGTCAGCCGGAACAGCATCAGGTGATGGCCACCCGGGGCGAAGTGCACGGTTTCCCCGGCGGGCACGGGCACATCAGGCAGACGCTGCATGCGCCGGGTGCCGTCATCCTGGGGCGCCATGGTGTGCAGCTCACCAGCGGCTGCGATATCGGTGCTGAAACCCAGCAGGGTCACTGGCTCATCGCTGGTGTTGGTGACGCTGAAATACCCCGCCGTGTTGCTGCTCACCGGCGGTACGGCGCGTAGCCACATGTTGTCGATCAACAGCTCTGGCTCGTCAATCTCGCCGGCATGGCTCAGCGGCGCCAGCACCGCCAGACTCAAGGCCAGCAGCGGGCCCAGCGCCCTCACGCGATCAAAGCAACGTAAGCAGATCATCCTGCATCTCCTTCAGGTCGGCATCCACGGGATAGAGCTTGCGCACCCGGCTTTCCCGATCCAGCAGATAGACAAAATCACTGTGGGCAAATTCCACACCGCCCTGGCTGTCCTCGCCCACGGGCATGAACACGACACCGAACTGCTTCGCCACCTGCTCGACCTGCTCTTCACTGCCGGTCAGGCCGATGATGTCCTCGTGGAACCAGGTCAGGTACTGACTCAGGTGCTCGGGTGTGTCGCGCTCCGGATCGAAGGTGATGAACACCATCTGCACGTCGTCCGCCTGACCGGCCGCTTCCAGGTTCTTGTAGAGCTGGGTCATGCGCGCCATGGTCGCGGGGCAGATATCCGGACAGTGGGTAAAGCCGAAGAACAGCAGGACCACCTGGCCCTTGAGCGCGTCACTGTGGAAGGCTTCACCGCGCTGGTCGGTCATGGTGAAGTCGCCGCCCATACGGGTATTCACGGGCAGCGGCTCACGAGCGGGCTCGCGGGTCGTTTCCCAGGCCACCACCGCCGCCAGTATCAGCATCACGGCAACTGCCATAAGCACGAGCTTCTTCATATCTGTCTCTCCTGAGGGGGAGCGGGGGCAGCGCACACGGCTGTCTGGTCATCAGGGCCACCCCGCTGTTGGCGCTTACCATACCCCCAGCGCTGTCGGGCGCCAATGGGGCATATTGTCGCAGGCGCCGCCCTGCATGGCATCCAGTGGCTGCTGAAGGGTATAATCGGCAGCCTTTCACGTCATTCACGCTACACCCAACGACCGGAACGCCATGTCACGCAAGCTGTTTATACAGACCCACGGCTGTCAGATGAACGAGTATGACTCCTCGCGCATGGTGGATCTGCTTGAGCAGAGCCACGGCCTGACCCGCACCGACAACGCCGAAGAGGCGGATGTGCTGCTGCTCAACACCTGTTCGATTCGCGAAAAGGCGCAGGACAAGGTGTTCCACCAGCTTGGGCGCTGGAAACGTCTGAAAGACAAGAAGCCGGACATGGTCATTGCGGTGGGTGGCTGCGTTGCCAGCCAGGAAGGGGACGCCATTCGCCAGCGTGCGCCCTATGTGGACGTGATCTTCGGCCCGCAGACCCTGCATCGGCTGCCCGCGCTGATCACCCAGGCCGGGCAGAGCAAGGGCCTGGCCATGGATGTCAGCTTCCCGGAGATCGAGAAATTCGACCGCTTGCCCGAGCCCAGCGTGGACGGCCCCAGCGCGTTCGTCTCGATCATGGAAGGCTGTTCCAAATACTGCACCTTCTGCGTGGTGCCCTACACCCGGGGCGAAGAAGTCAGCCGCCCGGTGGCGCCGGTGCTGGACGAAATCCGGCATCTTGCTGAACAGGGCGTGCGCGAAGTCAATCTGCTGGGGCAGAACGTCAATGCCTACCGGGGTGCCGGCAGCAACGGCGACACCCTGGATCTGGCAGACCTGATCCTGCTGGTGCGGGATATCGACGGCATTGATCGTATTCGCTATACCACCAGCCATCCGGTGGAGTTTTCCGACAGCCTGATCGACATCTACGCCGAAGTGCCGGAGCTGGTCAGCCATCTGCATCTGCCGGTGCAGTCCGGCTCGGATCGCATCCTCGCCATGATGAAGCGCAACCACACGGCTCTGGAGTACAAGTCGAAGATCCGCCGGTTACGCCGTATCCGCCCGGACATTTCCCTGTCGTCGGATTTCATCATCGGCTTCCCCGGTGAAACCGATGCCGACTTCGATGCCACCATGAAGCTGATCCAGGATGTCGGGTTCGACGCCAGCTACAGCTTCATCTACAGTGCACGCCCCGGCACGCCGGCAGCCGATCTGCCGGATGATGTGGACATGGCGGTAAAGAAACAGCGCCTGGCATTGCTGCAGCACCGCATTCAGCAGCAGGCGGATGAGATCAGCCGACGCATGGTGGGCAGCCGCCAACGCATCCTGGTGGACGGGTTTTCGAAGAAGGACCCCGGTCAGCTGAAAGGCCGCACCGAGAACAACCGCATCGTCAATTTCCGCAGCGACGATCTGGACCTGATTGGCCAGTTTGCCAGCGTGCACATTGCCCAGGCCTACGCCAATTCCCTGCTGGGCACGGATGTGATCGCCGACGAGGCAAGGGTGCCTGCCTGACGTGTCTTATCACTGGCTTCTTATCACTGAAAGGCTTATGAATACAGCCTTCAGCACTTCCAGCTCTGGCTTGCGGCTGTTAACGTAAATAACATTTGATGTCCGACCGGAGTCCCCCTGCATTCAGAAATGCCTTATAGAAAAGCCCCTTAGAAGGGGCCTTTGGGCATTCCTCGTTATCACTAAATCTTGGCTTTTAGCGGGTATGCCAAATATTTAGCGCTTACTACCCGAGATGTTTCCAAGGAATGCCGGCGAAAAAATCCCGCAAATCCCTCAAGAAAGGCAATCGCTTTTCCAAGACTTCAGAGTCCGAGGTAAAGGCGATATCCTCTAGTGCTTTCAGTTTTTCCTGATAGTCCCTCTCAGTTTCAGCAACAGCGTGATGGAAAGCCGTTCTGGTATCCGACCAAAACTTCCGGAACTGGGTGATAATTCCGTCTTCTGCCCCCCCCTTTATCAGGCCTTTTCGAATCTGCTTGGCTAACTTTCGTTGCCATGAATCGCCGAATAGTGCCCCAGCAAGGACGCCCACCGCCACAGCGATCCCTATGCCAACTGTTATTGGCCCCCCCAAAGCGCTTATTACCGCGAATACTGTGCCAGTACCACCAACCGAAACCCCAATAGATGCCAGGAACGATACAACTTTACCAACAAGAATGTACGCTCCAAGATTACTACCGCCAGCCACGACCGAAGCCCATGCAGCCAAAGCACCAAACGTACCCAACCCGGCAAGAGAGCTGATGAACGCACCCTTTGCATTAAAAGACCACTGATTCTTCAGCGTATCGACGCCATCAACATTAACATCATAAGACTCGAGGAACGCATCAACCTTTTTCCCCAATCGGTCACTCTTATTGGAAAGTATCCCATCTAACTCTTGCTGGATCGACTCCATGACGTATGTTGGCGCAAGCCTCCTAGCATCCTTCTTTCCTTCATAGCGACCCCCAATAACTCTTTCCAGGTGATCCACGTCCGACCACTCCAAGAGCATTTTCTTACAATCTTCTATTGACTCGACCTCCAACTCATCAATGAATCGAACTATACCCTCCTTATCAGCATCTTTTTTTCTAATCCGATCTTCTTCCTTATCAAGAATAGCTTTAATATCCTTTCGAGCTTGATCCTGCTTACTCAGCGCCCTCTCTATGGTTTCGACTAGCTTTCTGCAAGCCGTGGAATTCGATGATTTTGACTGCCTCACAAAGGCATCCAGCTCCTGAATCCGTTTCTCTGGAGCAATGATCGATATTAGCTCGATCAAGTCTTTTTCAAATATTTTTCGGAGATCGATATCTTCCACAGAGAACGTGAAGAATCTATTTCTAAATTCAGACTCCGTGACCTTTATGCCAGTTTTTTCGCCTCGCTGCTCAAGACGCCTACCTATTCCGTCATAGCAGCTATATGCAGCCTTATCCAGAATTCCAATATGATCACCACCGCAAGTATCAGCCCTAGTCGCAACAATGAAAAGATTTCGAAGAGGCGAAAGACTGTTTTCAGGAGTTTCGAATACCGGCAAGTGATGCGTTAGCTGGGACAAATAGGCCCTATCCGGTTCATTCATAAATCCCGTTACATGAGAAACGTATATTACTATGTCCACCAGCGTTTGAGCCATTTCGGCACGCTCATCGTCCCCTTTCTTGTGGCCATATCCAGGCAGGTCAATGATGTCACACCCTTTCAGGAAGTCAGAATCAACATAGACTATTCCTGTAGCAGCACCCTCAATGGCTGGCCTATCTTTACCAGTTTTGTGTGTACCGTGCTCCGCCAGAGTTTCGTAACCGCCACCAATCAAGCGATGGGACCTGCAGTGCTCCTCGTCATCTGCTCGATCCAGATCAAAATCAGAGCCCATAATCCAGACATTCTCTGGCTGCCAAGAAGGCTTATCGTCCATATGACGAACGAGACAGGTAATGCTTGTAGCGGGCTGATAATTCGCCGGGAGGCTGTCCGAACCCATCAGAACATTCGCCAAGCGTGATTTCCCCATATCGTAGCGACCAAAGAAGCCGACTCGCGGCTTGCGCCCTACCCGTTTAATCGCCTCCAAGAGCTCCTTGGGTTCCGAGATATTTGCGTCTCTTTCAAAGCTTTCGAGAGCCTGGTCTTCACTGGGGATAGGCTGGGAGTCGAAGTAGCTGCCAATAAGGCTGATGCGATCATCAACCTCTTTCATTGGCGTACCCACATCCAAAGACTGCTTGCTTGTAATGTCCCCGCAGTAGGCCACCCATGCGCTGTACACTTTAACGGACACCTCGTCAGGATCATTCTCGTACCGGGAGACCTGGCTTTGCGACACCCCCAAGTGACTTGCCATCTCCATTTGGGATATGCCTGCAGCTTCACGCATTCCCTCAAGATCTCTCTTAATGATGTTCATGTATGCCCCCTTCACTCTTGATTGAAGCACCACAATAGCCTGCCAAATCGCATAAATCAACAAAGATATCCCATATATGCATAATCTTACTTATTTATCCACAAAGGGGTTATTTTATGCGAAACACCCAAAGAAGCCTCCTACGGAAAGACTGAACTATGCAGGCCTCCCTGCTCGCTACTGCAGCGGACCCGCGCCCCTGGCACCACTAACCATCGCTTGACCACGTTACTGTCGGCTCGAACTACTAACACTGATTCTCAGAGTCGGCCTGGCCTGTGGCACCCACTGCGGCTCCAGTCGGTCACCGCAATCGGCGACCAGAGGCCGATGATCAACCCCACCTGATACACTGCGCAGCAAGGGCAACCGCCTTGATCCCGTGCATCACAGGGGTAAGCAGATGCTCACTCCATCAGCACCCGAGCCCCATACTGTCAAACAAGCCTGCCGTCGGGCTTCCGGCGGGCACAGGTTGGGGGTATCCTGCCGGTATCACCACTACCTATGGGGTCTGAGACACCGTCTTGAGTACTGAAGTCGCCTCGCGCAAGCTCAACCTTGAGCCCTACGATTCCCGTCGCCTGGCCAACCTGTGTGGCCGGCTGGACGAAAATATCCAGCATATTTCCCGACGTCTCGGCATCGACATCTTCAATCGTGGCAACGAGTTCACGTTCTCCGGTGACGTGGCTGCGGTGGCCGCGGCCTCCAACGTGATCAGCCTGCTCTACGACCAGGCCGGTGAAGGTCTGGATATCACCCCGGAAATGGTCCACCTGCAACTGCAGGGCACCGGTATTGCTGAAGACAATACGGTGGAATTCCCGGCCGACGAACTGGTGATCCGCACCAAACGCACGCGCATTCGCCCGCGCGGCAATCATCAGCGCGACTATGTCCGCAGCATTCGCCGCCATGACATCAACTTCGGTATTGGTCCTGCTGGCACCGGCAAGACATGGCTGGCCGTCGCCTGCGCCGTGGAGTCGCTGGAACGCGGCGAAGTGCAGCGCATCATGCTGGTTCGTCCCGCGGTGGAAGCCGGCGAGAAGCTGGGCTTCCTGCCCGGTGATCTTGCAGAGAAAATCGATCCTTACCTGCGCCCCTTGTACGATGCCCTGTACGAAATGCTGGGCTTCGAACAGGTCACCAAATATATGGAGCGCAGCGTCATCGAAGTGGCGCCCCTGGCCTACATGCGCGGCCGCACACTGAACAACAGTTTCATCATTCTTGATGAAGGGCAGAACACCACCATGGAACAGATGAAAATGTTCCTCACCCGCATGGGCTTCGGCTCCAAAGCGGTGCTGACGGGTGACATGACCCAGGTGGACCTGCCTCGCCATCTGCGCTCCGGGCTGGTGCATGCCCTGGAAGTTCTGGACGGCGAGAAAGATATCGGCGTGACCCGCTTCGATAGCCGAGACGTGGTCCGGCACCCGTTGGTCCAGCGCATTGTCGAAGCCTATGAGCGTTATGAGCACGACAACAATCCTGACGCGCCGTCCCACAAACAGACCGGCGCACATGCCCCCGAAAACAAACATGCCCCCAAAAAATAGCGCCACCAAGCCCCCCCCTGCCACGGCGCACCCGGTTGTCATGATACAGCACGGCACAGACGCCGCAGGCCTGCCGCAGGACGATCTGCTGGCAAGCTGGGCACTGGCTGCCGCCGCCGGTGCTGGCGGCGCGCTGGGGGAAATCACCCTGCGCATCGTCGACCAGGCGGAAAGCCAGGCGCTGAATCTGGCCTATCGGGGCAAGGATGCGCCCACCAATGTGCTGTCCTTCCCGTTCGAGATGCCGGAAGGGCTGGACATGCCCGACGAGGCCTTGATACTCGGAGACATCGCCATCTGTGCCGAGGTGGTCGCCCTCGAGGCGAGCGCCCAGCACAAGACGCTGACGGCGCACTGGGCACACATGGTGGTGCACGGCGTGCTGCATCTGCTGGGTTTCGATCACATCAACGCGGCCGATGCCACCGATATGGAAGCACTCGAGACCGACATTCTCGCGGCGCTGGGCTTTGCTGATCCGTACCTCACGGACGCGATGCAACCCCCGGCCGCACATTCACCTGCACTGGATATGGAGTAGTCATGCCGGAAGATCATTCCGACAACCCTGGCCGAAGTTGGCTCGACCGGATCACGCACCTGTTTTCCGGCGAGCCCCGCACCCGTGAAGACCTGACGGAGATGATGCGCGATCTGCGTGACCGGGAGATCATCGACGTCGACACGCTCGGCATCATCGAAGGCGCCCTGCAAGTCGCCGACATGCAGGTCCGGGAAATCATGATTCCCCGGACACAGATGATTTCCATTCGTGCCACCGCTGACCCGAAGGATTTCCTGCCGGTGATCATCGAGTGCGCGCACTCCCGTTTCCCGGTACTGGGCGACGACCCGGATGAGGTCATCGGCGTGCTGCTGGCCAAGGACCTGCTGCCACTGGCGCTGGACCCGACGCGCATGGAGCGCTTCAACATCAAGGATCACGTGCGTCAGGCGTTCATCATTCCGGAATCCAAACGACTGGACTCCCTGTTGCGGGATTTCCGTATCAACCGCAATCACATGGCCATCGTGGTGAATGAATACGGCGGCATTGCTGGCCTGGTGACCATTGAAGATGTGCTGGAGCAGATCGTCGGCGAGATCGAGGACGAGACCGATGTCGAGGATGATGATTACCTGATCAAGGGCATCAACAAGGATGAGTACACGGTCAAGGCACTGATCCCCATCGAGGATTTCAACGAGCACTTCGCGTCGGCACTCAATGATGAGGAATTTGACACCATCGGTGGTCTGGTGATGCAACAATTTGGCAGACTGCCGGAAAGAAACGAGTCTGTGGAGCTGGGGGGATTCAGATTTACCGTGCTGAATTCGGATGGGCGCACCATCCGCCTGCTGCGGGTCACACCGCTGCAGGACGCACCGGTACCGGCCGAAGACGGCTGACCTACCCAACGCCCTGCACAGCACCATTCACAGCACCATGCACACAGCACCATACATAGATAACACCATAAAAGGCGGGATAACCCGCCTGCCGGGGAGGCTCCCCCCCATGTCAGCGGGAGCCTGAAGCGCTTTTGGGGGCCCATCATGATTCCGTTGCCAGACAAGGCGGCACCAGAACATCCGCAGTCCGAATCCGCCTTGCCCGGGCCGGGCTCCCTGCCGTGGGTGTGCCTGGGGTATCTGCTGATCACCCTGGTGGTGTTACTGACCTGGCAACGCAGCCAGGAGACACTGGAAGACGGGCTGCATGACGCCTATGTGGAAAGCGGCCTGCTGGATATGGAATTGCCCGTGTACACCTCCTGGTTGCGGCTGCAGGGTAATATCCAGACCGCCTGGGCGCTGGAACAGGCACGGGACGCCGGGGACACACGGCCCGTATTCCGGTTGATGGCATTTGATCGACAATTCGATGCCGCCCACAGAACCGATGCCCAGCGGTACTGGAGTGGCGAGCAGATTCATCGCTGGCGCGGGCTCAAGGATGCCTTTCTGGCCGGCGCCGACGGCCTGCCCTGGGTCGTGGCAGGCCTGAACCCGGCGCAACCTGCGCCGGGCAGTTTCCTGTCCCTGCATGGATTGAGCACCGGCCTGCTGGGCTGGCTGGTGGGCGCGCTGGCCCTGGTCTGGCTCGGCTGGGCACTGGAAGGCGCGCTGGGCTGGCGCCGCATGCTGATACTCTGGCCGCTGGCCGGCTTGTTGGCCACGGTGGTCACGGCGCTGGTGCTGCGCAACGGCCAGGCGACATTACACAGCAGTCAGTATGTCTACGGCGGCCACATCATGGTCTCTGCTGCGGTGGGCATGTATGTCGGCCGGTTCGGCTTACAACGGTTACGTGTGTTGTTGCCCGGCCGCACGCTGACCACGATGCCCGCCTGGCCTGCCTGGGTGTTCCTGCCGGTCTGGCTGCCGATACCCTGGGTGGCCATGGCAGCCGGCCAGCACTGGATCGGAGCATTGTCCGGCCTGCTCGCTGGCGCAGCCATGGTGCAACTGACTCGGGTACCGGGCGTGCCGGATATGCGCGATCAGGAAGACAGCGGACCGGATGCGCAGGCCGAGCAACTGGCCCAGGCCTGGGCGGCACAGGGCACCATGGCCTTTAGCGATGCGCGGCGCGGGTTCGAGGCCATTGTGGCGGCGGCGCCGGAGAACTTTGCCGCGCACCTTTTTTCCGCGCACTGTGGGCTTTACCAGAACCTCAAACTGCAACCAAAGCAGCCCGCCTTTGCCGCGCAAGCGATTCAACTGCTGAGCCTGCCGCTGACCGCCCCGGGCGAGCAGCGCCAGCAACATCAGATATGGCGGGAAGCCTCGGCGCTACTGGGCGCAGAACTGGTATTGCCCGTGGCCACGCAGCAGCAACTGATCTGCCATTTCGCTGCCATTGATGCCCTCAGCGATGCCGAGGCGTTGCTCGCCCGGCAAACTGACGGCCAGTCGGATGAGGCACTTGATGAAGATCCTGATGATTCAACGGACGGCATGATCAAGGCGTTGCGCGCACTGGCAGAGGGCTTCACCCGGCGCGGCAACACCAGCAAGGCGCGTCACTATCTCTCAAAAGCCCTGTCTTTTAAAAATTGATTCTTTGCTAGAGCCCCACCTCAGCGCGACAGGCGCGGGTCTGTTCACGGTGGCGGGGCTCGCGGAACCGGTTTTCGAGAAACCGCAGGAACGGCTCCGCCTTGGCGGGCAGTGACAGATCCAGCGCCAGGATGCGCACCAGCAAAAGATATGCCTCCGCCAGCCCGTGCCATTCCGGCGCGCGCTTGTGCAGATCCTGCAACATCCACAGCGCCGCCTTCGGCTGCCCCGCGTCCCGCAGAGACTGCGCCAACGCCGTGCACAGCGCCGGATCCGCCGGGCGGTAATCTGCCTCGGCCTCGCGCAGCTGCCGCAGCGCATCAGGCAGCCGGTAGCCCTGCCCCGCCTTGATGATCGCCGCCAGCCAGTCCTCCGACTGCGCCAGCACCTCCTGCTCCCGCCCCAGCGCCTGCAGCATGCGCATGTAGTCATCATTCAGCGCCAGCGATTCCGGCTGCTTGTCCAACCGGTTACGCAACACGCTGAGCACCTTGTCATAACGGCCCTCATACAGCAGGACTTCCTGACGTCGCACATCCTCAGGGCGCCGGGCACGCATCCGGCGTTCACGGGCCTGCCGCTGCCGGGTCGGCAAATCCAGCACGTCCTGCCACTGGCACGCGAGAAAACCGAGCAGGGCGACCAGGGTCAGCCAGCCAGCTCCGACCAGCACTGCCAGTACCGGCCCCGCCAGCCACGCCGGCAGCATGTCCGCCAGTACCCAGGTCAGCGCCAGCAATGCCGCGCCGCCAAAGGCGATCGCCAGCGCAGCCAGCAGGCCGGTGCCACCCAGCAGCAGAATGGGGCGCAGTATCCCGCGCAGTGCCGCCGGCAACTGGCCGTCACGCAACAGCTCGATCAGCAGCGGGGCACTCAGCAATAACATGAACGCGAGCGCAGCCTGGGCTGGCCAGAAGCCCGCCACAGGCCCGGCCAGCTGCGCCAGCGCCAGCGGCACGGCCACCAACAGCAAGGCCAGCGCCGCATGTTGCAGGGAAAGCCCCAGGGAAGTGGTATCGCGCAGCTCGGACACCGGCAGTGGCTGCAAGCGGCCATTGGCCATCGCCGTCATCATCAGCGCGCCATAGTGGACAGGCACCAGCGCGGGCAGCGCCAGCAGCGGCCACAGCACGGGATTCGCAGCCAGCAAGACCGCCGGCAACGCCGCCAGCACCAGCATCAGCAAGGCCTGTGGGTGTGTCGCCTGACGCAGACACCAGGGCAGCATCTGCCAGAATGGTGTGGCCGCCAGCGGCGACAACAGCGGCTCCACCGCCTTGTTGGACAACAGACTACGGGCGCCGGCATGCTGATCGCCGCCGACGCAGTCATCGCACAGGTGGATACCGTCTTGCGGACAATACCAGTGAGCACGCGTGCCTGGATGGTACTTGCAAACCTGTTTCATTATGATCCCCCAAACGCTGGCATGCCGGTCCGCGTGTCTGCATCGTCTTGCGCGATGGCTTTCCGACACATGGCAACCAGGCTGCTCGCGCTCCATTCTTCACTGAATAGCGACCAGGCTCAATGCTGATGCGATGTTTTGCCCTGCTTGCCGGGCTGATTTACCCCCTTGCCTTCTCGCCGTTCGAGCTGTGGCCGTTGATGCTGGTGAGCATCGCTGTCGCCTGGCGGACATTGCAGGGCGTCAGCGCGCGTGAAGCTTTTCTACGCGGCTGGCTCTACGGCGTCGGCCTGTTCGGCTATGGCGTGTCCTGGGTGCATGTGAGCATGCACGATTACGGCGATACCCCGATGTGGCTGGCCGTGCCGATGACCGGGCTGTTTGCGGCGTTTCTCGCGCTGTTCCCCGCGATCCTGTTCAGCCTCTGCGCGCGCCTTGGCCGCGCCCCGGCCACCTTGCTGTTTGCCGGTCTGTGGCTGTTGCTGGATGTGCTGCGCGGCTGGCTGCTCACCGGCTTCCCCTGGCTGTACGCGGGCTACGCCATGATCGACACGCCGCTCAGGGGCCTGGCGCCGCTGGGCGGCATCTGGCTGGTCACGCTGGCGACCGTGCTGACCGGCGTCACCCTCGGCACGCTACTGTACTGGCAGCGCGACGGTGAACGCTGGCGCCCGGTTGGCCTGCGCATCATCGCCGCACCCGCGCTGCTGACACTGGTTGCCTGGGGTGCCGGCAGCGTGACGGAGCCCGGTCGTTTCGTCACCGAGGCCGCAGCGCCTGCCCGCGTCGCCCTGCCCCAGGGCAATATCCCCCAGGACCTGCGCTGGCAGATGACCATGCGCCTGGCCACCCGGGATATCTATGCCGACCTCACCGCTACCGTGCCGGAAAATCACCTGGTGATCTGGCCCGAGTCCGCATTGACCGAATTCTTTGATACGGCAGAGGAGTTTCTCACCGAGCAGGGGGAACTGCTGGCGCAACGCGGTGGTGCGCTGATCACCGGCATCCCCAGCCGCGAAGCCACACCGCTGCGCATCGAGTATTTCAACAGCATTGCCGTGGTCGCCGGCGGCGAGGGGCTGTATCACAAGCAGAAGCTGGTGCCCTTCGGCGAATACGTGCCCCTGCAATCCCTGCTGCGCGGGCTGATTCCCTTCTTCGATCTGCCCATGTCGAGCTTTACGCGCGGCCACCCGGACCAGCCCAATCTGCTGGCCATGGGCCAGGCGGTATCACCCTTCATCTGCTATGAAATTCTCTACCCGGAGCTGGTCGCACGCCGGGCGCAGAACAGCAATGTGCTGATCACCGTCAGCAACGATGCCTGGTTCGGCACCTCCGCCGGGCCCCATCAGCATTTCCAGATGGCACGCCTGCGGGCGGTGGAAACCGGGCGCTGGTTGCTGCGCGGCACCAACAACGGCATCACTGCCATCGTCGATCCCGACGGCCGGGTCACCGACCAGTTGCCACAGTTCGAGCGGGGGGTCTTGCTGGGAGAGTATGTCCCCATGACCGGCATGACGCCGTATATGCGCCTTGGCGGCTGGCCCGTATGGCTGCTGGCCGCCCTGCTGTGCCTCAGTGGCCTCTATGGCCGACGGCGGGCCATGCAGGAAGAGCAGTGGTGATCAGCGCGGATCAGCGCAGGTAACGGAAGTGGTACCAGATCAGCGCCACCCACTCGTAATAGATCTCCGGGATGACCGACAAGGCGCCGGCGGAGGGCATCCATTCCGGCAGCGGTAACCGCGTTGCGGAGAGCGGGACGACTTCCAGCCCGTGGTGCTGGAAGCACAGGGTCGCACGACACAGGTGCGCCCGATCCGTGACCAGCACGATCCGCTGGACGCCACGCTGCACCAGTAACTCGGCGGACTTCCCGGCATTCTCCCAGGTGTTGCGACTTTCGGTTTCCAGCCACGGCGCACACTCCGGCCAGCGTGCCTTGAGTGCATCAGCCATCACCACCGCCTCTGCCGGCACACCCTCTCCGCGCCGGCCACCGCCGCTGATCAGCAGTGGCAGCTGCATCTCGTCCGCCACATGCATGGCCACATCCGCGCGGCGCAGGCCCGCCGGGGACACCTGATAGCGCCCGCCCCGTTCCGTATGGCCCGCGCCGAGGGTGACCACCGCCTGGGGACTGCCCTCGAACCCGGCCCGGGGCATGGGCGGCATGAAACGCCGCACCACGCCGGGCAAGGTCGCCAGCACGAAGAGCAGTGCAAACAGGGTCATGCTGCCCATGGCGCACCCCGCTGATTGCCTGCAACGATGTTGTAGCGGCCGGATTGCCCGGCACTGCTGTCTGCCTGCTGTGCGCTCATGTATCCTATGTTTTTGTTTTTGCCGCGGGCGCCTCAGCGGATGCCGCCTGCCCGGGCAAACTGCCTATCAAAGCCACCAGGATCAAAGAGCCCCGATGGAAGCACAGTATCGTCCCGAACAGATCGAGCGGGAAGCCCAGCAGTACTGGGAAGATCATCAGACCTTCAAGGTAACCGAGGACAGCGGGCGAGAAAAGTTCTATTGCCTGAGTATGTTCCCCTACCCCAGTGGTCGTCTGCACATGGGCCATGTGCGCAACTACACCATCGGCGACGTGATCAGCCGTTACCAGCGCATGCTCGGCAAGAACGTGATGCAACCCATGGGCTGGGATGCGTTCGGCCTGCCGGCGGAAAACGCCGCGCTGAAGCATGGCGTCGCGCCCGCCAAGTGGACCTACGAAAACATCGATTACATGCGCGGCCAGCTGCAGCGCCTGGGCTTCGGCTATGACTGGAGCCGCGAGCTGGCCACCTGCACCCCGGAGTACTATCGCTGGGAGCAGTGGTTCTTTACCCAGCTGTTCGAAAAAGGCCTGGTGTACCGCAAGATGGCCACCGTGAACTGGGACCCGGTGGATCAGACCGTACTGGCCAACGAACAGGTCATTGATGGTCGCGGCTGGCGCTCTGGCGCACTGGTGGAACAGAAAGACATTCCGCAGTGGTTCATCAAGATCACCGATTACGCCGAAGAGCTGCTCAACGATCTGGACCAGCTGGATGGCTGGCCCGAGCAGGTCAAGACCATGCAGCGCAACTGGATTGGCCGCTCCGAGGGCGTTGAGATCGCCTTTGACGTTGATGGCAGCGATCCGTTGCGGGTCTACACCACGCGCCCGGACACCCTGATGGGCGTCAGCTATGTGGCCGTGGCCGCTGGTCACCCACTGGCGAAACAGGCTGCCGCACAGTCCAGCGACGTTGCCGCCTTTGTCGAGGAATGCCAGCACAACAAGGTGGCCGAAGCCGAACTCGCCACCATGGAAAAACGTGGCGTGGATACCGGCCTGCGCGCAGTTCATCCGATCTCCGGCGAGCAGGTGCCGGTGTGGGTCGCCAACTTCGTATTGATGAGCTACGGCACCGGCGCGGTCATGGCCGTGCCCGCACACGACCAGCGCGACTGGGAATTCGCCCGCAAATATGACATCGCCATCCGCCAGGTCATTGCACCTGCGGACGGCAGCAGCGCGGACCTCGAAGCCGGCGCCTTTGTCGACAAGGGCGTACTGGTGAACTCGGGCGAGTTTGACGGCCTGTCCTCTGCCGATGCCTTCAACGCCATTGCAGAAAAACTGGCGGCACTGGGCAAGGGCGAGCGCAAAGTGAACTACCGCCTGCGCGATTGGGGCGTGTCCCGCCAGCGCTATTGGGGCGCGCCGATTCCGATGCTGAATCTGGAAAATGGCGACACCGTACCGGCCCCTGCCGACAGCCTGCCGGTGCGTCTGCCGGAAGACGTGGTCATGGACGGCGTCACCAGCCCGATCAAGGCCGACCCCGAGTGGGCAAAGACCGAGTTCAACGGCCAGCCGGCGCTGCGCGAAACCGACACCTTCGACACCTTCATGGAGTCGAGCTGGTACTACGCCCGCTACTGCAGCCCGCAAAGCAACGACGCCATGCTCAATCCGGACCAGGCCAACTACTGGCTGCCGGTGGATCAGTATGTGGGTGGCATCGAACATGCCATCCTGCACCTGTTGTACTCGCGCTTCTTCCACAAGCTGCTGCGTGACGCCGGGCTGGTCAACAGCAGCGAGCCGTTCCGCCAGTTGCTGTGTCAGGGCATGGTCCTCAAGGACGGTGCCAAGATGTCCAAGTCCAAGGGCAACACCGTCGACCCGCAGGAGATGATCCAGCAGTACGGCGCCGACACGGTGCGCCTGTTCATGATGTTCGCCGCGCCACCGGAACAGTCACTGGAATGGAATGATTCCGGCGTCGAGGGCGCACATCGCTTTCTCAAGCGCCTGTGGCGTCTGGTGCAGACCCACGAGCGCCCCGCCGGCCCGCTGGACACCAGCGCGCTGGACGGCGACGCCCGCGACCTGCGCCGCAAGACACACGAGACCATCGCCAAGGTCAGCGACGATTACAGCCGCCGACTGACGTTCAACACCGCCATTGCGGCGGTGATGGAACTCAGTAATGACGTCGGGCGTTTTACCCCGGCCAGCGACAATGACCGGGCCGTCGTGCAGGAGGCCCTCGACGCGGCCGTCCTGCTGCTGGCGCCCATCGTGCCGCACATCTGCCACACCCTGTGGCAGGCCCTCGGCCATGATCAGCCGGTGGTGACCGCACCCTGGCCAAGCCACGACGAGACCGCACTGAGCAAGGACACCATCGAACTGGTGGTACAGGTTAACGGCAAGGTACGCGCACGGATTGATGCACCGGCGGATGCCGACAAGGCGGCGCTGGAACAACTGGCCATGCATGCCCCCAATGCCCAGCGCTTTCTTGAGGGCATGACCGTGCGCAAGGTCATCGTGGTGCCCGGAAAACTGGTCAATATTGTGGTGAGTGGATGAAACGGGGTGAGCGGATGAAATCCCTGATTATCGTCATGGCTGTCGCACTGCTGCTGAGCGCCTGCGGCTGGCAATTGCGCAGCGCGCCACAGTACCTGGCTCTGGAGAGCGTGTCGCTGGACGGCGGCAGCCATGATCTCCGTCGGCGCGTCTCCATGGCGCTGGAAGACAGCGGCGTACTGGTGCACAACGATTCGCTGCGACGGCTGCAGATTTCGGATGAAACCTGGGACCGGCGCACGGTAGCTGTCGACGCCCAGGGGCGTGCCGCAGAAATCGAATTGCGCTACGGCTTCAACTGGCAACTCAGGGAATTCAACGGCGCCGGTGCAAACGGCTCCGCGAGCTCATCCCGCTCATCCCGCTCGGCAACGGGCAGCTCCGAGGGCGCGACACTTACTCCGCGTCGCCGGATCAATCTCATCAGAAATTTCAACTTCGATGCGGCCAATGCGACGGCCGCCAGTGATGAAGAGCGCTTCACCCGCCAGGACATGTTCGAAGACGCCACGCTGCAGCTGCTGCGCCAACTGGACGCAGCAAGCCGCCAGCTGATCGAGGACGAAGCCCTGGATGCCGATATTCCGGTGGAGCGCTATGACGGCGCACCGCCACGCCCCTCGCGTAGCGGCCCGGCTGGCAGTCTGCGCTGATGCAGCTGAAAGCGGAGCAACTCACCCGTCACCTGGGCCAGCAATTGCTGCCCATGTATCTGGTAGCCGGCGACGAACCGTTCCAGCTCGGCGAGTGCACCGACCTGATCCGCCGCCATGCCCGCGACAAGG
Organism: Alcanivorax sp.; assembly: GCA_022565695.1. Taxonomy (GTDB): domain Bacteria; phylum Pseudomonadota; class Gammaproteobacteria; order Pseudomonadales; family Alcanivoracaceae; genus Isoalcanivorax. Next base: position 87,283 of record JAIUME010000010.1, read on the forward strand.
GCTACGCCGAACGGCATCTGTTCAGCAGTGACACCGGTATCGACTGGGACGGGGTCTACAGCGAAGCCCACAGCATGAGCCTGTTCGGCGGCCAGCGGCTGATCGAAATCCGGCTTGGCACCAAACGCCCGGACAAGGCGGCCAGCGAGACGCTGGTGCAACTGTGCAAGGAACCGGCACCCGACACCCTGCTGCTGATCAGCGCTTCGAAACTGGACCGGCGCAAGGACATGAACAGCGCCTGGGTCAAGGCCGTCAGCGGCATCGGCGCGCTGATAGAGATCTGGCCGGTCCAGCCAGGCCGACTGCCACACTGGATCGAAGGGCGCCTGCGCCAGGCCGGCCTCAGCGCCACCCCCGACGCCATTGCCCTGATGTGCGAGCGCAGCGAAGGCAATCTGCTGGCCTGCGCCCAGGAAATCGACAAGCTGGCGCTGTTGTTCCCCGGCGGCACCATCGAGCCAGCGCAGATCCAGCAGGCCATGGGCAACAGCAGCCGCTTCAGCCCGTTTGACCTGGGCGATGCCATCACCGCCAGCGATCTGCCCCGTGCGCTGCGCATCATCGACACGCTGCGCAGCGAAGGCGTAGAGATCCCCGTGGTGCTATGGGGTGTAGCCCGGGATGTGCGCGCCATGGCCGCGATGGCGGCCGGCCAGGCCCCCGGCGGCATGCCGCCGCAGCGCCTGCGTCAGCTCGAAGGTGTGGCGCGCAAGCTGGGCCAGGATTCGCTGCAGCAGGCACTGATTCTGGCCGCCCGCGTCGACCAGACCCTCAAGGGCATGCAGGGCGGCGATCCCTGGCAGCACCTCACCACACTGGTCATGCGCCTGTGCGGGAAACCACTGCCAAACCTGTACGAGCGCTGATCCCGGCGCTCCGGTCACACTGCTCGTTTTGTCCCCAAAGGCCGTGCATCCGGCCCGGTCATGCTGCTAACCTCGCTAGTCCATATTTGCCATGATTGCCCGCTATGACATCCGCCATGAACCAGGACAAGACCGACACGTCATCCATCAGTTTCACCGCCCTGTATACGGGCCATGTGTGGACCGCCAACGGACTGTCTGCGCCCAGCTTCCACACCCGCATGGGCAGTTTCTATTACCATGCGCTGGCGCCCTTCGAGTATGTCGGCGGCAAACTGGCCGGCGGCAATATCCGCACCTTCCTGCTGCAACGCCACCATCTGATCGATCATCTGGTCAGTCGTGCCATTGAAGAGGAAGGCGTCACCCAGGTGCTCGAGATTGCCTGTGGGCTGTCACCACGGGGCTGCCGTTTTACGGAAAAGTATCCGCAGCTGAAATACGTGGAGGCCGACCTGCCTGAGATGGCAGACCGCAAACAGCGTCTGCTGGCCCAGGCCGCAGCACTCAGCCCGCAGCATCTGGCTGTGCCATTGAATGTCTTTTCCCGAGAGGGCAACGACTCACTGGAAAGCGTCATTGCGGAATGCTTTGACGCCGACAAGCCGCTGCTGGTGATTACCGAAGGCCTGGTGAATTATTTTGATCTCGACACCATCAACGGCTTCTGGGAACGCTTGCGCGCTTGCCTGCAACAACAGGCTGGCGGTATTTACCTGACCGACAATTATCCCCTGCTGCACGATCACCCCTTCCACCGCACCATGAAAGTGCTGCGCGGGCTGCTGGGCACCGTGTCACGCAGTCGGGTGAGTTTTCATTTCGGTAGCGATGCCGAAGCAAAACAGCATTTTGAGGCCTGTGGCTTCGCACCGGTAACGGTGCACAACCCGAAGGATTACTACGCCACGCTGCCAATGCCGCAGTCCCGGGGCAATCCGTTTGTCAGAGTCATCGAAGCCCGGGTCTGAACGACCCGGGCCTGTTATCACGATCAGCCGTAGATCTTGCGGACATCTGCCTTGGTACTTTTCGGCTCGATGAAATACTGCGGATCACCCAGCAACCCGGCGAAGCGCTCGGCCTCGGCAATATTGCCGTGCTTGAACAGGCAACGCAGGTAACCCCCCTCGTCATAATCGAACACCAGCAACTCCAGCTTCATTTCCGGTGATGCCAGATGCAGCGTGCAGTCGCGGGCGTGCTCCGCCGTGGAAAACCCCGGCTGCTCGAGCTTGACCAGGCAACCGAAGAAATTGATATCCACCACCTTGACCTGCTGATCAAAGCGGAACTGGTCGCCAATCCGCGATTCGCTGGTGACGCGCCCCCGGGTGTTGCAGGGCAGCAGGCGTTCGCTGCGGCGACGTTCCAGGCGGTCGTAGGTGCCACGGGGGAAGACTGCAACGCCCTCCACCGCGTCTACTGGTGAGCCACGCAGGAACGCCGAAAACAGATCCAGCGATACCTCCCGCTTCTCCAGCTGCGGCAGGTGATCTGCGCCCTTGATCAGCGCGAAGGTGGCGTTCGGGCACTTGCTGGCAAAATCCGCGTTTTCCCAGGGCAAGGTAAAGCTGTCGAACTCACCGGTGGTGACCAGGGTTTCGCATTCCGGATAACCCAGCAGCCCTTCAACGGACAGCAGGCGCCGACCGTTGATCTTGTAGCGCTCACGCTCATTATCACTCAGCGCTTTCATCTGCCGGTAGAACAGACGGCGGGCGGTGGGCGTGATGCCGGTTTCCTTGATGCGATGGTAGTTCACCAGGTAGAGCACCACGGCCTGGGAGAACTCATCCATGCGCCCTTCTTCCAGCACACGTACAGACTCTTCCACCAGCATGCGCCAGCTCTTGCGGGGCCGTACCACGATGCCGGCAACGATCATCTTGCCGGTCAGGGCGGGATACTTGTAGGCGAAGGTGCTGGCAATGGCGGAACCCAGGGACAGGCCCATCAGGTGCACCTGAGACAGGCCCATCTTGACCACAAACTCGTGCAGCAGATCCGCGAGATCTTCCATGCCCAGATGCGGCGCCACCTGATCGTTACTGCCCAGCGACGGCAGATCCACCAGAATGACCGGGAAGTCCTCGTAGATACGCTCCACGCAGTACTTGTAGGAGGTGAAGTTCTGGAAGGCACCGCCAATAACCAGCAACGGTGGCTTGTGCGCAGTTTCCGGGCTGGCAAAGGGCAGATAATCGATGCGCCATTGTCCCACCCAGAAGTGTCTCGGCACGGCCTTGATGGCCTGCCTGTTGTATTCCTGATAATCGATAAGCATTGTGCGGGCCTCCGGAGCTGGCCTCATTGTTGTTATTGTTCACCTCTACGGGTGTTCATTCTTATTCCTGACATTCTTTCCTGGCTGCACTCTTGGCCGCACTATGGCGCATTGACATCAGCCGCTGGCAGCATCTCATTCTGTGGCATTTCCGGCAGCGCGTAAACCACCACATGTCGGTATACTGGGGCAACAGTTATCCCCCGAAAAGCCGGGACAGCGCCAAGACAGCACCGAGACAGCACCAAGGGAGTACCACGGGAGCACCATGAACAGCACGCAGCAGATCAACATAGCGCAGTACATGCAGGACCTGGGCCAGCGCGCCCGGGCCGCGTCACGCCTGGTCGCCAGAGCGACCGCTGGCAGCAAGAACGCAGCCTTGCTGGCGATTGCAGCCGCCCTGCGGGCTGGCCGGGATGCCATTCTGGCCGCCAACCGCGAGGATATGGCCGCTGGCCGGGCGAACGGCCTGGAGCCGGCCCTGCTGGACCGCCTGGAACTGACCCCGGCCCGCTTTGACGCCATGCTGGAAGGCCTGGAGCAGGTCGCAGCCCTGCCCGACCCCGTGGGCGGCATCACCGACCTCAATTACCGCCCCAGCGGCATTCAGGTGGGGCGCATGCGCGTGCCCCTCGGCGTCATCGGCATCATTTACGAGTCGCGCCCCAACGTCACCATCGACGCCGCTGCCCTGTGCCTGAAATCCGGCAATGCCGCCATTCTGCGTGGTGGTTCCGAGGCGATCCGCGCCAATCAGGCCATCGCGGCCTGCATCCGCACCGGGCTGGCCGAAGCCGGGCTGCCCGAAGACGCCGTGCAGGTGATCGAAACTACGGATCGCGCTGCTGTCGGTGCCCTGATCAGCCAGCCCGAGTATGTGGACGTGATCGTCCCCCGCGGCGGCAAGGGCCTGATCGAACGCATCAGCCGCGACGCCCGGGTACCGGTCATCAAGCATCTGGATGGCAATTGCCATGTCTATATCGACGACCAGGCGGACCTGGCCAAAGCGATTCCTGTCGCCATGAACGCCAAGGCCCACCGCTACGGCACCTGCAACACCATGGAAAGCCTACTGGTGGCCGAGGGCATTGCCAGCGAGGTGCTGCCCGCACTGGCGGAGCAGCTGCTCGCCGCCGGGGTCGAGCTGCGCGGCTGCGAACGCGCCCGGGCGCTGGTGCCTGCGATGAACGCAGCCACAGAGGCCGACTGGTCCGAAGAGTATCTGGCGCCGATTCTGGCGGTGAAGATCGTGGCGGGGCTGGACGAAGCGATAGCGCATATCAATCAGTACAGCTCCGGCCATACCGAAAGCATTATTACCGAGAACTACACCCGTGCCCGCCGCTTCCTCAGCGAAGTGGATTCGGCCTCGGTGATGGTCAACGCCTCCACCCGCTTTGCGGACGGTTTCGAATACGGTCTTGGCGCCGAAATCGGCATCTCCACCGACAAGATCCATGCCCGGGGCCCGGTGGGCCTGGAAGGGCTGACCAGCCAGAAGTGGGTGGTACTCGGCGACGGACACGTGCGGGAATGACCGCTGATACCGGCCCGGTCGTCCTGTTTGGCGGTACCTTTGATCCGATCCACCGGGCCCACATTAACGGCGCCCGGGCCGTCGCCCGTGCGTTGCGCTGCCCGGTACATCTGCTGCCCAATGCCGTGCCCCCGCACCGCGAGCAACCGCAAGCCGACGGCGCACATCGCCTGGCGATGCTGCGCCTGGCCGTGGCCCGTTACCCGGAACTGATTGCCGACGACTGGGAACTGCGCCAGGACGGCCCGTCCTGGAGCCTGCGCACCCTGCAGCACTTCCGCACCCTGGCGGGCGATCGCCCGCTGGCGCTGGTCATCGGCGCCGACAGCCTGGCCGGCCTGCATACCTGGCACCAGTGGCAGGACTACCCTGCCCTGTGCCATCTCGTGGTGCTCCCACGACCCGGCGCCCGCCGACCCCGCGCAGGCGTGCTCGCCACCTTTCCCGAAGGCGATGCCGGCGTGCTCTGCCAGACCCCCGCCGGACGACGCCTGATGCTCAAACGCCCGTTTCTGGACGTCTCCGCCACCGCCGTCCGAGACGTGCTGGCCCAACGCGGCCACTGCCCGGCATTGCCGGCGGACGTCGAGGCATATATCCACCGCCATCACTTATATAACGTTCCGAAATAAACGTTCCGAATGCATGGCCTGCATCAGCTTCCATACTGAGAAGTCCGGAATCCGTATCAAAGCTGAAAAATCGGCTTTCCACATATCCAACTCTACAATCCGCCCCTTTGCATCAACATAAAGGAAGGCAATAACGTCCACTCTTCTTAAATAGCGGTGCGAAGAAAATAGGTTTGGTTGAGTAGTTAACGGCTGATGCCGTAGATAAAGCTGCTGCTTTTGCCGGTGCCATCTATCTCCGTGGGTTTGCCGAAGGAGTTAAGGCCTAACTCTCATTCTGGATGCCCCGGCCAAATCCTCGTGCCACGCAATCACTAAGACCCGTTGTGTGAAGGCAGCTCATCAAGATAGCCACGTTCGATCAGTGCATCTATAAATTCGTTATAGGCGTTAAGCTTTCTTCTACTCCAGATGTTCTCGCCTCTGCCGCCGAAACGCTTCACAAAATCCAGGACTGATGTCGATTGAGGACTTGGTCCATCTTTTAAAGTCGGATCAGCGCCATTCTCCAGCAACCATAACGCAATTTCATACTGCCCCATGCCGGAAGCATTCCTTAAAGGTGTAACCCCGGAATAACTCATATGATTTACATCAAAGCCATACTGTACAAGAGTTTCCAAGCTATCCTTCCTGCTGACCTTCCCCCCGAATTAGCACCAGGTCTTCGATGAGAAATCCATTCTATGCAGCCCGCTTGGCGAACGCTACCGGCGTCATGTAGCCGAGCGTGCTGTGTGGGCGTTGGTGGTTGTAGTGGTATC
>JAIUME010000011.1 GCA_022565695.1 Alcanivorax sp.
ATAAAACCAAACCGTTACCAACCTATGACATCAAACTGCTGATGCCGCCCACCACACTGCAACGCATGGGCGTGGTCAGTTACAAAGTACAAGGCCAAGCGCTCTATAGCGCCGCAAATATCACCAGGGGGATGGACAATACCACTGTAAAATGCACCAACGGTGATCCGGTCTGGCGTTATATTGTATTTTTTATGTGCTATGGGCCGGAACATCACCCTGTTATGCAGGAACATATAAATCTGAATGAAAGAATTCGTAATGAAGTTCATGGCGGTGATCAGCAAGCCATGCTTGAAGATGACATGAAATTTCTTCCTTTCTGGGGCCGCTGGATGAGCCGCTTCCGCATGCCAGAGCTCCCCGACACACCCACCCACATTCTCGGCGACAACGGCAAGTGGCGAAAGCTGAAGGAAGATGAACGCGCCGCCCATCGAACCGGGCCGCGCTGGGAACATATTAAGCCCGAGCATGAGGCCATTCTCCGTTAATCGTGCATGGTAATGCCAAAGCGCGACGCCCCACCACGGCATCGTGCCTGAGGCCCCCTATCTGCTCCTGCCCCACCCCTCTTCCGTTGCCTCCGCTGTCGACCCCATATGCTCTTGGGCACTGGGCAGCGCGGAAGGCGACCGGGATATTGTCCAGGGCCTGAACATCAACGTTTTTCCCGCGAGTGCGTGCTGGCAGAGCAGAAAAACGGGGCCAACTGGCTCCTTTTCTTGGTGCCCGACGTTTCTCGGCACAGACCATCCCCGCGCTGAAACAGATTATGGAAATGCGCCATAAGAGCGCAGAAGAATGCGCCCTTTTTAGGGCAGAGTGTTCACTGAAAGTGCATAACCCTTTCTATATCAGGTGGTTATAACCCCTCCCCGAGCATCATCCAGATAGTACGAAAGTACTTCCAAGACCATGAAAAATAAACGCTTTGTTAATTTATGTAACTGAGTGTTGTTCAGATGGCATAGCGATTGCTGCTTGTTACTCCGCCCGGGACGGCATCACCACCTCTTTCTGGATTATTTCAATATTCTGAAAAGGCTTGTCACTCATGAGAACTTTTCTCACAGGGGGTGCTGCGTTGTCGATTGCCTGCAGCACACTCATCAGTCTGGGTACGGCGGTTCTGCCGCAGCCATCTGCTGCTTCCAGCCATCGGGAGGCGCCCTTCATCGCGGGTCAGCCGCGCGTCGACGGCAGTGATTTCTACCTCTTCCGGAGCTACCAGTCCGGTCGCACCGACACGGTCACCCTGATCGCCAACTATCAACCTTTCCAGGTGCCGTTCAGTGGCGCCATCTACTACCCCATGGACGAGGACGCACTCTACGAAATCCATGTGGACAATACCGGGGACGGGCGCGAGAACCTGACGTTCCAGTTCCGCTTTGGCACCACCGAGCGTCTGGACGAAAATGACGTGCTGCAGACCTACGGCATCACCATGGTCAGCGGTGATCGCCGCACCGGCAACCGTGCCGTGGTACGCACCACCGGCGGCAACGACACGCTGGAGAAACCCGCTGATTTCATCGGCACCAGCACCTTCTCCACCACCAGCTACACCAACTACAGCAACGCCCGGATCTTCACTGTCGGGCTCCCTTTGTGCGGCAGCCAGGGCCGGGTGTTTGTCGGCCAACGCGCTGAAAGCACGGCGGCGAGCCTGGGCAACTATTTCGACAACGGCAACCTGGCTCCAGGCCAGCAACCCTTCGCCAGCGTCATCGGTGCCGACAGCGTGGATAACCCCATGGCCGGCTTCAACGTCACATCCATCGCCATGGAAATTCCCATCAGTTGTCTGCTCCCGGACCCCGAAAATACAGTAATGGGTGCCTGGACCACAGCAAGCCTTCCCCAGGCTCGCGTGCTGAATCCGGCATTTGCTGATAACACAGACGCCGATCTGTCTGTCAGCGGTGGCGGCTGGATTCAGGTTTCCCGTGTTGGCAGCCCTTACCTGAACGCGCTGTTTGTGGATGCCGGCGAGCGTGACGCGTTCAACGCGTCACATCCTGCGGATGACGCACGGTTCCTGAATGCCGCGCTGTATCCGAACCCGGCAAGAGTCATCACCCAGCGTTACAACCTGGTGGATGCCGCGACGCCACGGCAGGATCTGGCCGAGCTGTTCTTCCAGGGCATCCCCGGGTTCAACAGTATCAGCACGCTGCCCGCCGACATGCTGCGCCTGGACACCAGCGTCCCGTCGGTCACCCTGGCTAATCAGGATCCACTGGGCCTGCTCGGCTGCGACCTCGCGGGCTATCCCAACGGCCGCCGCCCCATGGATGACGTGCTGGATATTGTGCTCACTGCCAGCCTCGGGGCCCTGTCCAGCGACAACCCGCTGGCGCTTCAGCACTGCGATCTGGCGGGAGAAGACCCCGAACTGGTCGCCGGCGACTACATCACCGATGGCGCACGCCGCACTACCAGCGGCATGCTCACCAGCTTCCCCTACCTGCCGCTGCCCACCGCCGGCTCCGCGCGCTGATACGGGAGAATCATCATGACGCTATTGCGCTATACACCGCTCCTGCTGCTTGTGTTGTTGCTATCTGCCTGCGGTGGCAGTTCCTCCAGTTCAGGCAGCTCACCGGATACGCCTCCGCCAGAGCCGGAAACACCGCATGAGCCCTCCGATGACCTGATGGACCTGGTGCTGGCCGCCTGCGCGGACGGCGCTGGCTACAGTGCCCCGGAAGACATCACTGGCATGGGCTTTTCCGAACGCGCGGACGATCCGGCGGCGTTTGCCCCTTGCTTCGACCCGGCGCTGTAAGCATGTCGCTTGCAGAGCCGATTCGCTCAACGCATATGTATCAAACGAGGCTTAACATGAAACCATCATCGTCTCTTTTCCTGCTATCCGTACTGGCCATGGCCATCACCGGTTGCGGTGGCGGCGGCAGCAGTAACAGTCCCGACACGCCAGCCCCCACTGTGACAATCCCTGTGGACCAGATCGAAACCTCAACCGAGCGCTTCCTCGACGTCGCCCCCGGTGTACGCGACGGTACGCTACCGATCAGTTCGGTCATCGAGTACAAGGCTGCACCGATCCGCGTACTGACCACCGGGGGTGCCGACGCACCCATGTCCATCAAGGGCCAGGTGCGATACCCGTTAGCCGGTGAAGCGCCCTTCCCTGTCATCCTCTATCTGCACGGCCGCCACGGCACCTGCATTTACCTGGGCGGCACGGAAACACTGACCGGTGCAGCCGGTTGCCCGAACATGTCGTTGATCGGCCTGCCGCTTGTCGGCGTTCGCCCGGTGAAAAGCTATGCCGGTTACGACTACATGGCCACCAACCTCGCCGCAGCGGGTTATGTGGTGATCTCCATTGACGGCAACGACGTCAACGATATCGATAACCCGAGCCTGCCCGAACGCGGCGGTATCGCACGCGGTTATATCATCCTGCATCACCTTGATATTTTCCGGCAGATCAATGAAACCGGTGAATACGCCACCCTCAGTCCGATGCAGGGCACCGCACCGGAACCGGCGTTCTTTATGGACTTGATGGGCAAGATGGATTTTTCCCGCGTCGGCATCATGGGGCATTCCCGCGGCGGTGAAGGCGTCATGCGCGCCAACCTGCTCAACGAACTGGCTGAGGAACGCACCACGCTGGAATACCGTTCGGAAGGGGCTACCACGCTTGTCGAACCCTTTACCAACAAGCACACCCTCGGCGCGGTGCTGCCTCTGGCACCCACGGATTTCGAGTACCAGACGGTGCCGGAATCGAACTTCATGACCCTGCTGCCCTATTGTGACGGTGACGTCAGTAACTTGCAGGGCGCACGCATGTATGACACCAGCCGCTACACCAATCCACCCGACCCCGACGACCCGAATTCCATCGGCGAGCCGGAAACCAAGTACCAGTTGCTGCTGGATGGCGCCAACCACAACTTCTTCAACACCTACTGGCCCAGCGATGACTACCGTGCAGCGGGCGTGCACTGCCAGCTCAGCAGCGCCAGCACCAGCGGACGTCTTACACCGCAGCAGCAGCGTGATTATGGTGAGTTCCTGATGTCCTCCTATCTGCGCATGGCGGCAGGCGGTGAAACCGGCTACACCAATTTCTGGAAAGGTCGTGCCACGGTCCCGCAGGAATACTGCCCGCTGAACAGCAGCGCGGAGCAATGCACCGCGAAAACCATCGTCTCGTATCATGCCCCCTGGCAGCATCGGCTCCTGGTTGAAGATACTCTCAGCCCAACCAGCCTCAGTCGCAATGCCCTGGGCTTGCCGGTCAGCATCAGCAATCTGGATCGCTTCGAGTTCTGCAGCATCCTGAACGGCGCAGCGACGGGCTGTCCTTCTGCACGCACCTACGGCAACGCGACACAGTTGTTTGCCAAGTGGTCCGGTACCGACGCGGTATACCGCAGCGAACTGGGCGAGTTGGATGTGTCGGGCTATGAAGTGGTCAGCCTGCGTGCCGGGGTGGCCTTCGACACCACCGGGGTGCTTTCCAGCGGCGATCAGGATTTCCACATTCGTCTGACCGACGTGGACGGCGCAAGCGCCGAGATACTGGCCAGCCGCTACAGCGACGCCCTGTTCTATCCGCTGGCGCTCGCCTCAGAAGGCAAGACTACGCTGAACATGGTGGCCATTCCTCTTGCCGCCTATAGCGGTATCGACAAGACACGCCTGGCCGCGCTTGAACTGGTATTCGACCAGACCAGTAACGGTGCCATCCAGTTTACCGACATCCAGTTCCAGCGTTCACCGCTGGCCCCATAAAACCGGCATTCCGGTGGAGAGACTTATGAAACGCTATTCCAGACACTGCATCCGCCCACTCTGCCTGAGCCTGCTCCTGCTGGTGACGGCATCCGCTGGCGCCGGTCCCCTGATACTCGCACCTGGAGACTTGCTCAGCCGTGAACAGGCCGCCGACATGCGCGCCGCTGCGTTCCGGGAGCTGGACAAGGGCAACAAGGGCTATATCGTCCCGGGTGACCTGGCGACAGGTGACACCCAGGCGGCCGAGTCACAGAAAGCCTGGTTCCTGCGCATGGATATCAATGGCGATGGTCGTGTCACGCTGAAAGAAATGGAAGCTGTCATGGCGCCAATGTTCGACGCGCTGGATCATGACGAGGATGGCTACATCGAAATCGACGAGTGGATCGGCAAAGGCCCTTACGACAATGACTGAACGATTGAACGATTGAACGATTGAACGATTGAGAGCACCGCTTCGCCCCGCCGTGGCGCCCGATGCCCACGGCGTTCTTGGGGTAACCTTTACGGGTGTGCTACGGCGCACCCTTTTTTACGCACGTTTTTCGCGCAAGTTTTGCCGGTCCACGTTATATTCGTCACCCTCACACCAATAATCAGCGGGGGAATCCAGCATGAACAATCCGTACCAGACACCTGCCGCAGCGCCCCTTGCTGCGGATGACACACCCTATTCGCCAGAGTTCTTCAGCCTGTCCGGCCGCCTCGGCCGCCTGCGCTATCTCGGCTACTGCTTCGGTATCGCCCTCATCGGTTACATCGGCATTGCCATCAGCGTATTCCTGATGATGGTGGTGTTCGGAGAGGACGCGGGGATGGTCCTCGCAATCATCGTCGGCATTGCCGTCTACGTCGCCATTCTGGTGTTCACCATCGGTTATATGGTGCGGCGCTTGCACGACCTGGATCACAGCGGCTGGTTCTCACTGTTGATGCTGGTCCCCATCGTCAACCTGCTACTCGCCCTGTATCTGCTGTTCGCCCCCGGCAAACCCCACGCCAATCGCTTCGGCCCACCGCCGGCAGCCAACACCACCGGGGTTGTATTACTGGTCGTGATCCCCGGCTTGTTGATGGTCATCACGCTGTTCGCCATCGCCATCCCGCAATACGCCCTCTATGTCGAACGGTCACAAAGCATGGAAATGCAGTTTAACCGCTAAAGCATCGGCTCTGATTGCCGCGCAGCACCCCTCCGCTGGCACGGGCTCCCGGGAAAATCGGGGCTCAGGTCAACGAGTGGGGTGCAACGATAATGCCGTTGTTGTCGGCATACACAAACTGGCCTGGCTCGAAGGTGACGCCGCCGAAGCTGATCGGGATATTCAGTTGGCCTTCGCCTCGGCGTACGCTCTTGATGGGCACACAGCCCACGGTCATGATGCCGATATCCAGGGTCGCCAGGGCATCCACATCGCGGCAAGCGCCGTAGATGATGACGCCTTCCCAGCCGTTATCCACCGCATTCTCGGCGATCATGTCACCGATCAATGCGTTGCGCAGTGATCCGCCGCCATCCACCACCAGCACCTTGCCCTTCCCGGGTGTGGCGAGATGTTCCTTGATACGGCTGTTGTCTTCGAAGCACTTTACCGTCTGGATTTCGCCGCTGAATTGTGTGCGGCCACCGAAGCTGCGCCATGACAGGCCGGTGACGACTGAGACGTGTTCTGCATGGTCATCGCAAAGGTCGCAGGTTACAAAGCTCACTGTTGACTCCTGAGGGGCTGAAAAGCGGGCTGGAATAATCAGGCCGCCGGGATGACATTGCCGGATTGCAGCGACAGCATGGCGTCATAGCGCAACCGTCGGCAACCTGGTACCGGTGATTTCGCGGCGGCTTGCATTGCCGCCGCAACCGTATCTGCCTCGATGGGCAACCAGTCAGCCCGACTGAAAGCGGCCAACGGTCGCAGGGCTCGGGCAGACCAGGCGCCGAGGGTCTCGCCAAGACGAAATTCCTGGCGATCCCCCAATAGCAGGGACGGCTGCATGATACTGAGCATGGGAAAATCCAGTGCCTGTATTGCCGCTTCCATTTCGCCTTTGACGCGGGAATAGAAAACACGCGCACGGGGGTTGGCATTGACGGCCGACACCACCAGAAAGTGCTCGGCGCCCTGTCGTCGTCCAAGCCGCGCTGCCTCGACACAATAATCGAAATCAACACGCCGGAATGCGTCCCGGGAACCGGCCTTGCGCAATGTGGTGCCCAGGCAACAGAACACCTGATCCACGGAAAACAGGTCCGCGTGTTCTGCCATGTCATCCAGCGAACCCTGCTGCTGATGCAGCCGAGGATGCGTCAATGGGGCGCCGTCCGCCCCCACCAGTGCACGGCGCGTCAGCACGGTAACCTGGGCCCAGGCGGGATCGGCCAGCAAGCGCTGCAGCAACGCCTGCCCGATCAGCCCGGTTCCGCCGAGCACTAATGCATGATAACCCGCCACTGTGTCTTCCCCCGTTACTGATCCATGTCCACCGAGGTGGATGCCTCCGGCGTGAGCCAGTGCCGCAGGATGGTTTCCAGGCGCTCCAGTTGCACCGGCTTGGCCAGGAAATCATCCATGCCAGCTGCCAGGCAGCGGGCCTGGACACCCTCCATCGTATTCGCCGTAATCGCCACGATCGGCACGCGACCTGTGTCACGCTCGTCATCCGCCGCGCTGGCCTGTTGCATCTGCTCGTGCTGCACCTGTTCGTGCTGCGCCTGTTCGTTCTGGCGGATACGTCGGGCCACTTCGAAGCCGTCCATGTCCGGCATCATGCAGTCCATCAGTATCAGGTCAAAACGCTCCTGTTCAAGCAACGCCAGGGCTGTCTCGCCACTGCTGACGCTCTTCAACTGGTATCCGAGCTTGCCCAGCATGCCGCGGATCACCATCTGGTTGACCTCGTTGTCTTCCACCAGCAGCAAACGATAGTCTCGCCGCCGCGCCAGATCCTCGGCGGTTTCCGTGTAATCACTGTCGTCAGGGGCCACGTCATCAACCCCGTAGAGCCCGGCCATCAGGGTACGCAGGCCGTAACGATGCACCGGCTTGGTCAGCACCGGCAGGCTGTGTCGCTGCACCAGCTTCTGCACCTTGGCATGGCTGCGCTCATCCACCGATGCCAGCAGTACCACGTTGACACCGCGCAGGGCCGGATCATCCAGCACCGTGGCGCACAGGTTCAGGGCGCTGTCGCGGCGCTCCCGGGTATCCACCAGCAGCACATCATACTCGCTGCTGTCACGATGCCCGGCGCGCAAACGCTGTAGCGCATGATCATAGTCATCCGCTTCTTCGCACTCTGCTTCCAGTATTTCCAGCTCTTCCAGTAATGCACTGAACGTGCCCGGTGCTGCGCCAGCCACCAGGCAGCGCTTGTTACGCAGCGCACGCCGCAGCTCACTGCGATCACTCAGATCCAGCTGCGTCGGCATACGCAGGGTAAACCAGAAGGTACTGCCCTGCCCCGGCGCGCTGTCGACACCGATCTGACCGGCCATGGCTTCCACCAGGCCCTTGCATACCAGCAAGCCGAAGCCGGTATGGCGGTTGGCAAACGGGTCTGCATCCGGGCCCAGAAACTCGTCCTCGAACAGGCGCCGGGCCGACAGCGGCTCCATGCCGACCCCATGGTCCACGACACGCACTTGCAGAATGCCGTCACGATCATGGTCACCCAGGTGTTCCACCTCAATACGGATCTCGCCCTGATCGGAAAACTTGATGGCATTACTGAGCAGATTGTTCAGCACTTGCAGGAATCGCTCACGGTCACCGCGCACCCGGCGCGGCAGATGGCGGCTCATGACACAGGTCAACTCCAGCCCCTTGCTCTGGGCGATGTTGCCGAAGGCGTCCAGGGACTGCTCAATGGCGCCGCGCAGGTCAAAGTACTCGTGATTGAGCACGATGCGTCCGGTCAGCACGCGGCTGTAGTCCAGCACATCATCAATCAATGACAGCAGCAGACGGCCGGATTGGGAGGCCACCTGATGGTATTCCTTCTGCTCCCGGGACAGCGCTGTCTCTTCAATCAGCGACAGCATGCCGAGCATGCTGTTCATCGGGGTACGCAGCTCATGGGCCAGGCGGTAAACCAGGCTCAGTTGCATATCACGGGAACGACGGGAGGGATCATCCGCCTCGGCCTGCGCCTGCAACGGGCGGCGCTCGCGGGCCAGGGCGTGCCAGAAGGTGTGATAGAGGCTGGCAAAAAGACGGTGGAGGTAGACGGCGTAAACGGTAAGCAGCAGCGCCAGGATCATGGCTTCTGCGCCCCCCACCAGCAACAGGGCAACGATGCCCGGCGCCAGCATCAGGCCGATGTAGCTCTGCCGGGCCGGCAGCGCCGCCATCCAGGCGCCGGAGAGCGCGGTGGTGACACCGATGTTGTAAATCGCCACCGCGAAAAAGTTGAAGCTGATCCCGTAGTTCAACGTTACCACTGCCAGCAACGCGCCCCAGATGCAGGCATGGGCCAGCAGGCCGATGCCGAACAGCCAGCGCCAGCGCGCCGGGCCGGCAGCATAAAGGGAATCAAAACGGGCGACGATCAGCAGGCGGTAGGCGGTGACCACCAGAATCAGCAGGCCGAAGCCGATCACCAGGCCTTCGTGGTCGAAGTACAGGCGGCCCCAGAAGCCCACCAGCACGAATACGGCCAGTGCGGCCAGCAACCCCATGACGGAGTTCCAGGCAGCGCCATGGTCAATGCGCCGCAATACCTTGCGGTCTTTGTTCACCGGTGCTGCAGAACGGGTCATTCAGCGCCATCTCCTTGCGATGACGCGCTAAGGTAACACCGGCTCCCGGAGCTCGCCAGCCCCATATGCAGCCTGCCCCGGGCGTGGCGCTGGCCGTATTCACCGGTCGCCCCATGCCGCCTGAACCGGCGCCCTTCCGGGCCTGCCGGGAACGCGATCCGCACTTTACGTTAACGTAAACTTGCGGTAGCGTTCCCCCATGAGCAAAAAGACCTACAGCATCGGTGAACTGGCCCGCGAACTGGACATCACGACGCGCACCATCCGCTTCTATGAAGATATGGGCCTGTTGAGCCCGGAGCGCCGCGGCCAGACCCGCATCTACACCCCTGCCGATCGGGTCAGGCTGAAGCTGATCCTGCGCGGCAAGCGGCTGGGGTTTTCGCTGGCGGAAAGCCGCGAGCTGATCGAGCTGTACAACCCCGACACCGACAACAACCAGACCCAGCTCAAGGCCCTGCTGGGAAAGATTGCCGAAAAAAAGGCGCAACTCATGCGCCAGCTGCATGACATTGAGGTGATGCAGATCGAACTCGACGAAGCGGAACGCCGTTGCCAGGACGCCATGCGCACCGCAGACCCCAGCACCCTCTCCGGAGAATCCGCATGAGCCCCAGTATGAGCCACTACCCCACCCTGAACTTCAATTTCGACGAAACCATCAACGCCCTGCGTGACAGCGTGCGCAGTTTCGCCGAAAAAGAGATAGCCCCGATTGCCGCCGAGATCGACCGCGAAAACGCCTTCCCCGCGCACCTGTGGAAGAAAATGGGTGATCTCGGCATTCTCGGCATGACCGTCAGCGAAGAGTACGGCGGCGCTGGCCTGTCCTATCTGGCCCATACCATTGTCATGGAGGAAATCTCCCGTGCCTCCGCCTCGGTGGGCCTGTCCTATGGCGCCCACTCCAATCTCTGCGTAAACCAGATTTTCCTCAACGGCACCGACGCCCAGCGGGCGAAGTACCTGCCCGGGCTGGTGTCCGGGGAGCAAGTCGGCGCCCTGGCCATGAGTGAGCCCGGCGCGGGTTCTGACGTGGTGAGTATGAAATTGCGCGCAGAACGCAAGGGTGATCATTTCATTCTCAACGGCAACAAGATGTGGATCACCAACGGGCCGGATGCCAGCACCTACGTCATCTACGCCAAAACCGATATCAATGGCGGTGCCCGTGGCATCACCGCCTTTATCGTCGAGCGCGACTTCCCGGGTTTCTCCCGCGCCCAGAAGCTCGACAAGCTCGGCATGCGCGGCTCCAACACCTGCGAGCTGGTGTTCGAAGACTGCCCGGTCCCGGCGGAGAACATTCTCGGCAAGGAAGGCGATGGTGCACGGGTGCTGATGAGCGGCCTGGATTACGAGCGTGCGGTACTGTCCGGTGGCGCCGTCGGCCTTATGCAAGCGGCGCTGGATGTCGTAGTGCCCTACGTACACGAGCGCAAACAATTCGGCCAGGCCATCGGTGAGTTCCAGCTGATGCAGGGCAAGCTGGCCGACATGTACGTGACCCTCAACGCCAGCCGCGCCTATCTGTATGCCGTGTGCCAGGCCTGCGACCGTGGTGAAACCAGCCGCAAGGACGCTGCCGGGGCTATTTTGTTCTGCGCTGAAAACGCGACGAAGCTCGCACTGGATGCCATTCAGTGCCTGGGCGGCAACGGCTATATCAACGACTACCCCACCGGACGCCTGCTGCGCGACGCCAAGCTGTATGAAATTGGCGCCGGCACCAGCGAAATCCGCCGCATGCTGATCGGCCGTGAACTGTTCAAGGAAACCGCCTGATGCCACGTATCGTCTCGACAATCAGCACCGGCAGCGCCGATTTTTCCCGTAACCGGGAACACAATCTGGCGCTGCGTGATGATCTCCGCGACAAGCTGGCCAGCATCGCCCACGGTGGCGGTGAAGCCGCAGAGCAGCGTTTGCGCGAGCGCGGCAAGTTACCGGTGCGCGAGCGTATTGCGCGACTGCTGGACCCCGGCTCGCCATTCCTGGAGCTCTCGCCCCTGGCGGCCATGGACGTCTACGGCGAAGACGTCCCCGCCGCAGGCTGCGTGGGCGGCATCGGTCGCGTGCATGGCGTCGAGTGCGTCATTGTGGCCAACGATCCGACCGTCAAGGGCGGCAGCTACTACCCCTTGACCGTCAAGAAACACCTGCGTGCCCAGGCCGTGGCGGCCCAAAATCGGCTACCCTGTATCTATCTGGTGGATTCCGGGGGTGCCAACCTGCCCCGCCAGGATGAAGTCTTCCCCGACCGCGACCATTTCGGCCGCATTTTTTTCAATCAGGCCAACATGTCCGCCCAGGGCATTCCGCAGATCGCGGTGGTGCTGGGCAGCTGCACCGCCGGCGGCGCCTATGTACCGGCTATGGCCGATGAAACCATCATGGTGCGCGGTCAGGGCACCATTTTTCTGGCCGGCCCGCCGCTGGTGAAAGCCGCGACGGGTGAGGAAGTCACCGCCGAAGACCTTGGCGGCGCCGCACTGCACTGTGAGCAGTCCGGTGTCGCCGATCATCTGGCAGAAGACGAACCCCATGCCCTGGCGCTGGCGCGTCAGGTCATCGCGCGCATCAACTGGAAAAAGCCCGAGCAGATGGCCATGGCGGCGCCGCAACCCCCGGCCTTTGATCCGCAGGAATTGTACGGGATCATTCCCGATAACCTGCGTCAGCCAATGCCGGCCCGGGAGATCATTGCCCGCATGGTGGATGATTCGGACTTTGATGAGTTCAAGGCCCGTTATGGCAGCACACTGGTCACCGGCTTCGCACGCATTCACGGTTTCCCGGTGGGCATTCTCGCCAACGACGGCATCCTCTTTTCGGAATCGGCCTTGAAAGGCGCGCACTTTATCGAGCTGTGCAATCAGCGTGGTATTCCGCTGGTCTTTCTGCAGAACATCACCGGCTTCATGGTCGGCCGGAAGTACGAAGCCGAGGGCATCGCCAAGCACGGCGCCAAGATGGTCAACGCCGTCGCCTGCGCCAGCG
Source organism: Alcanivorax sp. (assembly GCA_022565695.1). Lineage (GTDB taxonomy): Bacteria > Pseudomonadota > Gammaproteobacteria > Pseudomonadales > Alcanivoracaceae > Isoalcanivorax. The sequence continues at coordinate 12,539 of JAIUME010000011.1, forward strand.
TGCCGAAATTCACCGTCGTCATCGGCGGCAGTTATGGTGCCGGCAACTACGGCATGTGCGGTCGCGCCTATGATCCCCGCTTCATGTTCATGTGGCCCAACGCCCGCATCAGCGTGATGGGCGGCGAGCAGGCGGCCAGCGTGCTGACACAGGTCCGCGCCGCCTCCATGAAAAAGAAAGGCACGCTCTGGCCCGAAGAAGAGGCGAAGCAATTTCAGGATGAGATGGTGGCGCGCTACGACACCATGGCGCATCCCTACTACGCCAGCGCCCGCCTGTGGGATGACGGCATCATCGATCCTGTGGATACGCGGGATGTCCTCGGCCTTGCCATTTCTGCCAGCCTGAACGCGCCCATCGGGGAAACCCGATACGGCGTGTTCCGCATGTAAGGAGCGCGACATGTCTGAGACAGCGGTTGAGCTGGAGATTGAAGGGCCAGTGGCGCGCATCACACTGAACCGCCCGGCAAAGCACAATGCCTTCGACGACCAGGTTATCGGTGATCTGACCGCCGCCTTTACGCAGGCCGGTGACAGCACTGCCCGCGTGATCGTGCTGGCGGCAAAGGGCCGCAATTTCAGTGCGGGTGCCGACCTGGGGTGGATGCGCCGCATGGCCGACATGAACTGGGACGACAACCGTGCCGATGCACTACGCCTGGCCGCCTTGATGCAGGCGATTGATCAGGCCGGCAAGCCTGTTATTGCGCGGGTGCAGGGCGCAGCCTTTGGTGGCGCCCTGGGGCTGATCTGCGCCGCAGACATCGCGGTGGCCAGCGACACCAGCCGCTTCTGCCTCAGCGAAGCACGCCTCGGTATTCTGCCTGCGGTAATCGGGCCTTATGTGGTACGCGCCATGGGCGCGCGCCAGGCCCAGCGCTACATGATGACGACGGAAGTCATGGATGCGCCACGGGCCATAGCGCTCGGCGTCGTCCACGAAGTGGTGCCCGACGAGGCGCTGGACAGCACCGTGGCGACGCTGGTCGAAGCGCTGCTGCAGGGCGCACCAGCGGCACAGCTTCGCGTACGCGAGCTGGTAGCCCGCACCGCGCAATCGCCGCTGGATAACACCCTGACGGACTGGACCGCCGAGCTGATCGCCGGGCTGCGCACCGCCGATGAAGGCCGCGAAGGCCTGGACGCTTTTCTGAACAAACGCGCGCCCGCCTGGCAGGCGGACAGCCACGGAGAAACCTCATGATTCAGCGCCTGCTGATCGCCAACCGGGGCGAAATCGCCTGCCGCATCATGCGCACCTGCGCCAGCCTGGGCATTGAAACCGTCGCGCTCTACTCCGACGCCGACGCTGACCTGCCCCATGTGCGCATGGCCGACCACACCGTGCATATCGGCCCCGCCCCGGCGCGGGACAGTTATCTGGATATCGACAAGGTAATTGCTGCCGCACGCACCAGTGGCGCGGACGCCATCCATCCGGGCTATGGTTTTCTGTCAGAGAACCCCGTCTTCGCCGATGCCTGCGCGGCGGCAGGCATCATCTTTGTCGGCCCGGAGGCCGATGCCATTCGCCTGATGGGCGACAAGGCAGCCGCACGCCAGCACATGACACGCCATGGCGTGCCGGTGCTGCCCGGCTTTGATGAAGAAGGCGCCAGTGATGCGGCACTGATCAAGGCCGCCGACACCGTCGGCTATCCACTGTTGATCAAAGCGGTCGCCGGGGGCGGCGGCAAAGGCATGCGCATCGTCAATAACACCGCTGAATTCGAGGAAGCATTGCAGGCTGCGCGCCGCGAAGCGCGCAATGCGTTTGGCGATGACAGAGTGCTGCTGGAACGTTATCTGCCCCGTGCACGGCATGTGGAAGTGCAGGTGTTTGCCGACACGCATGGCAATGCCGTGCATCTGTTCGAGCGCGACTGCTCGGTGCAGCGTCGCCATCAGAAAATCATCGAGGAAGCACCCGCCCCCGGCGTCGATGACGCGTTGCGCGCGCGCCTCGGTGACGCGGCTGTGCGCGCCGCCCAGTCAATTAATTATCGTGGCGCAGGTACTGTAGAGTTTCTGCTGGCACCGGACGGCGAATTCTTTTTCATGGAAATGAATACCCGGCTGCAGGTCGAGCATCCGGTGACAGAACTGATCACCGGCGAAGATCTGGTGGCCTGGCAGCTTGATGTTGCGGCCGGCAAGCCGCTGCCGAAAGCGCAGAGTGCATTGAAAATTACCGGTCATGCCATGGAAGTGCGGCTGTATGCCGAGGACCCGGAAAACCAGTTCATGCCCTCCTCCGGTCTGCTCAGTGTGTGTCACTGGCCGCAGCTGCCGGGGTTGCGTATCGACACCGGTTTCGTGGAAGGCAACCGGGTGAGTGAGCATTACGATCCCATGCTGGCCAAAGTCATCACCCATGGCAGTGATCGGGAGCAAGCGCGGCGGCAATTGCAACGCAGCCTGTCCGCCGTGCACCTGGGCGGCATTGCACACAACATCGGTTTCCTGGTTACGGTGCTGAATCATCCGGCCTTTGTTGCAGCGGATCTGTCCACCCGCTTTCTTGAAGAGCACCCGGACGTGATGGGCAGCGCACAACAGCCGGACACCCACACCCTGCTCTGCGCTGCCACGCTGCTCTGGCGGGATGCCCTGGCGGCAGCGGCGGACGGTGATCCCTGGACACAGCTGACCGGCTGGCAAGGTGTGCTGCCAGAACGCTTCCACGCCCGCCTGGCTCTGGATGGCACCGTCGCCAGCATCATGCTGGAAGCTGACGCCGCCACAGCGGGCAACAGCGGTGCCTGGCAGGCGCGGGTCGACGACACGCTGCTGAGCCTGCATTGGCACAGCGCCTCGGCCAGCGACGGTTTTCGTCGCGGTCGCCTGCAACAGGGCGACAGCACGCAGGAATTCAGTGCCCGTATCGTCGCTCGCCAGCTCTATCTGTTCGCGGCGGGGCACAGCTGGTGTCTGGCACTCGACCCGGCCTTCACCCCCGGCGCCGAACAACAACGCGGGGCGGCGTTTGTGGCGCCCATGAGCGGTACGCTGGTGGCGCTGCACGTGGACGCTGGCGCACGGGTTGCGGCGGGTGATCCGGTGGTCACACTGGAAGCCATGAAGATGGAACACACCCTGCGCGCGCCCGCCGCTGGCATCGTGCGTGAGCTGCCCTATGTGCCTGGCGACACGGTCAGTGATGGCACCTTGCTGGTGGTGTTCGAGGCCGACGACGAAGACGGAGCCGCGTAATGGATGATCTGCTCTGGCACCCTGCCCCCAATGCCCGGGAGACCACTCAACTCGGTCGCTTCTGGCAACAGGCCGAGGCGCTCAGCGGTGAACATTTCGCCGACTATGAAGCGCTGCACCAGTGGTCATTGATCGCCCCGGATGCGTTCTGGGGGCTGGTGATGGACTTTTGTGACCTGCGCACCTGCGGCGAACGCACACCGCTGCTGACGGAGGCCGACGTGATGCGCGAGCAACGCTGGTATCCGGGGTTGACGCTCAATTATGCCGAGAACCTGCTGCGCAGGCATGATGACGCCATCGCCATCACCGCGCTCACCGAAGACGGCCAGCGCAGCATCATGACATTCCGGGCGCTGCGCAGCGCAGCCGGGAAGGTTGCGGCGCGCCTTCAGCAAGCCGGTATTCAGCCCGGTGATCGGGTTGCCGGCTGGCTCCCCAATCGCACCGAGGCCGTTGTCGCTGCGCTGGGCTGTGCCTGGGTGGGCGCCATCTGGTCATCCTGTTCGCCGGATTTCGGCGTCAGTGGCGTCACCGATCGCTTCGGCCAGATTGCACCGCGTATCCTGCTGGTGACTGACGGCTATTTTTATAACGGCAAATGGCAGGATCTGACTGACAAGGTCGCCGCCGTGCGTGAGGTACTGACGCCGGAACAGGTGATTCATATCCCCGGACGTGATGCTGCCGACAGCGCGACCTTGCCCGACACGCTGCGCTGGGATGACTGGCTCGACGACGCAGGCGCTGCACCGGACTTTGTGCAGCTGCCGTTCGATCATCCCCTGTATATCCTGTATTCCTCCGGCACCACCGGCAAACCCAAATGCATTGTCCATGGCGCAGGCGGCACCCTGTTGCAGCACGCCAAGGAACACTGGTTGCACGCCGACCTGACGGCAGAGGACCGGCTTTTTTTCTTCACCACCTGTGGCTGGATGATGTGGAACTGGCTGATTGCCGGTCTGCAGGCTGGCGCCGGCATCGTGCTGTATGACGGCAACCCGGCCTGGCCTGACGCGCACCGCCTGTTTGCGCTCTGCGAGCAGGAAGGCATTACCCATTTCGGCACCAGCGCCAAATTCATTCAGGCCGTGGAAAAAGCCGGTGTGCGCCCCGGCAGCGACCACGACCTGTCTTCATTGAAAGTGCTGATGTCCACCGGCTCGCCACTGCTGCATGAAAGCTTTGATTTTATCTATAAGCACATCAAGGCGGATGTGCTGCTGAGTTCCATCTCCGGTGGCACCGATATCATTTCCTGCTTTGCGTTGGGCAACCCGCTGCTGCCGGTGTATCGCGGCGAACTGCAGTGCATTGGCCTGGGCATGGATGTCGCCGTGTTTACGGATCAGGGGCAACCGGTGGAAGGCGAAAAAGGCGAGCTGGTATGTCGCCGGCCTTTTCCCTGCATGCCCGTCGCCTTCTGGCAGGACGAGGATGGCAGCCGCTATCGCAAGGCCTACTTCGACCGTTTTGATAACATCTGGGCCCATGGTGACTATGCCGAGATCCGCCGCCATCGCGGGCACCGGGGGCTGGTGATTCACGGCCGCTCCGATGCCGTACTCAATCCCGGCGGTGTGCGTATCGGCACAGCGGAAATCTACCGTCAGGTGGAAACACTCGAGGCCATTCGCGAGAGCATTGTCATCGGCCAGGACTGGCAGGGTGATGTGCGGGTTGTGCTGTTTGTCGTGTTGCAACCAGGCCATACGCTGGACGACACACTACAGGCTGAAATCCGTAAGGCGATTCGCACCGGTGCCACTCCGCGCCATGTACCGGCCGTGATTCTGGCGGTGCCGGAAATTCCACGGACGGTCAGCGGCAAGATCGTCGAACTGGCGGTGCGCGAAGTGGTGCATGACCGCCCTGTGACCAACCAGAGCGCCCTCGCCAACCCGGACGCCCTCGCACATTTCCGCAACCACCCTGCCCTGAAAGCCTGACATCAGCTGGCAGGGGCTGCTCCACCGGCAATGCGTCGGGGAGCAGGTCCTGCCAGTCTGCATCAGGACATCTGCATCAGGACAGAAACAACTCCCTGCTGCGCTCGTTGATACCCTGGGCAACCTGCTTCGCCAGCGCCTGCACCGTCCAGTGCGGCGCTGACGGCATCGGCTCCGGGATCAGGCTGGCGTCAGCGATAAACAGGCCCTTGACGTCATAGACCTCCCCTCGCGCATTCGCCACCGCCTGATAGCGGTCCACACCCATCCGGCAAGTGCCGTGGGCACTGAAGGAATTGATGCGCAGGGAATAAAGCCCGCGTACGCCGTAGCTGATCTCATCCAGTGCCGGATCAAGATCAAACACGCTGGTCGCAGAGATTTGCTGGAAGCTGGGAATAAAGACCTCCTCGGCACCAGCAGCAAAGAACACCCGCGCGGCCAGTGACGCGCCGTGTTTGAGTTTCTCGAACTCCTTGCGGCTCGGGTTCCAGCTGATGACCTTGCGGCCATCTTCCAGCCCACCTTTCCAGGTCACCTCACCGCGCCCTTCATCAATGGCAAAGGCATTCAGCCCAGCCAGATGCTTGTAGCTTTTCATGAAACGGATATGGTCCGCGCCTGCACCCTGATTGCCCTGGATCATCAACTGCTCCGGCTCGGCAAGCGCCGAGAAGAACATATAACCCTCTTTCTCCAGAAAATGATCGATCTCCACGCCAACCAGTGCGCCGCGGAAACCGTGCAGCTCTTCCTTGAAACGCGCCAACACCTGGACGAAAGGCTGCACCGCCATGTTCTTGCCGACCTGACCACTGGGATCGGGCACCTGGCTGCGCTGCAATAACAAAGGCGTCTGAATCGCACCACCGGCGGCGACCACCACCTCGGCTTCCACCCGCAGATCAGCGATCTTGCGCCGGGTATTCGGATCCCTGACCACGGCCTCCACACCGTAGGCACGACCGTTGCTGATCAGTACCCGCGTGACTTCGGTGTCGGCCATCACCCGGGCGCCGTGGGCGACGGCCCAGGGCAGATGGGTCACCAGCGCGGACATCTTGCGGTCCGACGGACACCCGGCCAGACAATGCCCGGTCAGGGCACACTGGCGCACGTTGCGGCTCACCGGCTTCCAGCTGAACCCCATGCGCTCACAGCCCTGGATCACCTTGTGGGCGGTGGTATTGATTTCGTGGGCCTCATTGAGATGCAGGTACTGCTCCACCCCCACTTCATCCAGCAGGGGCTTGAAGCGCGCGGGCGACAGGTTGCTCAGGCCCAGCTCTGTTTCCCAGCGCCGCAGCAGGCTGTCTGGCGGCATCTGCATCACGCAGGCACCGATCACCGTCGAGCCGCCGACACAGGCGCCCTCGGCAAACAGCACATCTGCGGTGGTGTTGAACTGGGCTGCCTGGTCCCGATACACATCGGTCATGGTATCGCCCAGATGCTCGGTAAACAGTGAGCTGGGGTGGTAGCGGCCTGCTTCCAGCACCAGCACCTGGCGGCCGGCCTTGGCCAGTTCATAGGCGGTCATGGCACCACCTGCGCCAGAACCGACCACCACGACTTCGGTTTTCAGGGTAAATTGCTGGCCGATGCTGTCATCCCGGGCCATGTCCCGGGCGGTCGTCACCGGCAGCCCATCGCGGGGCATATTGATTGCACGCATGTCTGTCCCCTTCAGGCGGTCGGCTGGGTGGTGGAAGATCCGTTGGGCATCGGCGCGTTGCCGAGACGACGCACCCCCCATATCCCGGTCACAGGCCCGTGGTAATCGAGCCCCGGCCAGGTCCGGCTGTCACGCCAGTAGTTCACGCAGACCACCGTATGCAGGGTCGTGATCAGACCACGCTCGAAGAAGGTACCGGCTTGCAGCGCCTGCACGTAGCGCAGGGCTTCTTCATCATCCAGGCGAGAAAAGCGACTGAAACGGAAGCTGGCCATGGGCCGGCGCTCGAACGCCCACAACGCCATCCCCATCAGGTCGCGGGTCTGGGCGGACATGTCACCGGCCATATCATTGATGTTGGCGACGGTCGGCACCTCGTTGGTGCTGGAGGGCAAACCGAACTGTTCGGTGGGCAGGAGTATCGCGGTCAGGCGCGTCAGCACCCGTGCTTCTTCCGCTGTGAGATGGGGGTAGACCGCCTCACCATCCAGGGCTCGACGCCCGGTCAGGGTGGCGCAGCCACTGCTGATCGCCATACCCGCAAGCAGGCCGGCACGCAGGACACTGCGACGGGACAGGAGAGGACCAAGCCCGGCAACGCTCTGTTCAACAGCGCTGGCCCCGGCCACAGACACACCGCTGCGCCGTGGCGCGCGGAGGTTATTATTATTCATGGTGCTGTCTCCACAGCGAGGCCTGATGGCCCTGTTATTTTATGTAACCGGAGACAGTCTATACAAAGCCCGGGCCGGGCAAAAGAGGCAACCCGGCCCGGTAGTATCGCACTTCAGCCAATACGGTCCGCCACATAGTTGGCGAGGGCGTAAACCGTCACCTGCGGGTTCACGATCAGCGACGTGGGCAGCAGGCTGGCGTCCGCCACCCATACGCCCTCGACCCCACGCAGCCGGCCTTCTGCGTCAGTGGCGCTGTTGGCCGGGTCCGTACCCATCCGGCAGCTGCCCTGGGGGTGGTAGGACACCATCCGCAGGTGCTGGGGCTTGTTGCTGAGGCGGTCAATCACCGCATCGATCTGGTCCACCGAGGTCACCGACAGGCGCTCGCTGGTCGGCAGCAGCACCTCCTCAGCGCCAGCGGCAAGATGCAGGCGCACTGCGGCTTTCAGGGACGCCAGCATGGACGGGAAGTCCTTGTCACTGAGCTTGTAGAGGATTTCCTTGTGGTCTCCCTGCCAGCGGATCTCGCCCACATTGTGGTCGTGGATCAGGGTCACGATGCCGGCCATATGGGCCGCCTTCTCCATATATTCGACGAACGGCTTGCCAGTCCCCGGCTCCGAGATCATGCACAGCTCGGCAATACCCAGGCCGCCCACCTCAAGGATGAAGCCGCCATTGTCCGGGTGCATGAACTCATCCACATAGACCCCCAGCATGGCACCGCGCCAGGGATGCACAGGCTCAGGGTAGCGGGCCCCGACATACATGGACGGGTGGCAGGCAAAGTTACGCCCCACCTGATCATTGCCCAGACCGCTGCGCTGCAGGATCACCGGCGTCTGCACCGCCCCGGCGGCCATGATCACCCGCTCTGCCTTCACGCTGATATCGGCCACGTGCTTGCCGTGGCGGTCTATCACCCTGCCCTCGACGCCCGTGGCACGGCCCTGCTCGGACGTCACCCGGTCGACCTGAGTATCACTGTGAATGCGCGCACCGTGCGCCGCCGCCCAGGGCAGATAGGTCACCAGCATCGACTGCTTGCGCTCGGTTTTGCAGCCGGACAGACAATGGCCAGTGAGCGCACATTCGCGGATGTTGCGTTTGAACGGCTTCATGGACCAGCCCAGCGCTGCTGCACCACGCTGCATGATCTGGCTGTGACGCGCTATTTCATGGGGGCCGTTTTCGGTGATCGACAGGTTGCGCTCTACCCGCTCGAAGTAAGGCGCCATGGATGCCGAGGTGAAATCGGTCAGACCGAAATCCCGATGCCATTCGTCGAAGATGAAGTCCGGCGTGCGGAAAGACACACAACCATTGACCACGGTGGAGCCGCCGACGCATCGCCCCTGAAGCACCAGCAGATCCCCGTCGGTATTGGCTTGCCCACCATGATCCTCATAGAGGGTTTCAAGGCTTTCGGTAAAGTCTTCAGTAAACTCGCTGGATGGCACATAGGGCCCCGCTTCCAGCACCAGTACATCCAGCCCTTTGCGCGCCAGCTCATAAGCCGTCACGGCGCCGCCCGCACCGGAGCCAATAATGACCACGTCGGCGGTCAGCTCAAGGCGTCCCGTTTTCACATCACTGGCCTGCACCACGGGCAGCCCCTGATTGATCTGCTGCACGGTCTCGTCTTTCGTTTCAATCGCACTGCTCAGAATTGAAGCGCTCATGCATCTGCCTCCTCAGGCAAGGGGGCGTTACCCAGATAGGCGATGCCCCAGCGATCGGACACAGGGCCATCAAATTCCACCGGCGGCCAGGTTTTCGGGTCGCGCCAGTAGCTCACATAGACAAACTGCTTGATCACCGTATTCATGGTGCGCTGAATAACACTGCCCCGGGACCAGCGATCGAAATAGGCCACCGCATCGGCCTCCTCCAGGTCCACAAAACGGCGCCCGTGCCATCCGGATACCACGGCGGCGTTATCGAACAGCATGAGGCCACTGGCCACATCCTTGCGGATATGCGCCGGCAAGGTGCCGATCATGGCATCAATATTGGCCAGCACCGGCACCTCGGAAACGGGCGTCAGGGCACTCCCCGCCAGTGGCAGCAATACCTCGATGGCACGGCGGAACAGATGATATTCGGACTGGCTCAGGTGCTGTATGCCGTCCGGCACAGGCAGCTGGTCCACCGGTGAGCGGCGCAGCACGGCAAAGGTGCCACCGGCGGCAACGGCCAGGCCGGCACTGCCCAGCAGTATCCCTTTCATGAAGCGACGCCGGGTCACGGCCGCCAGAGGCGCAGTCACCTGGCGTGCTGCGGCCTGGTCTGATTGATTCGGGGGGGTATCTTTTGCGGTGGGCATGGCTCGCCTCACTCCTGCGTGTGACGCATCAGTCATTGAGCCATGACATTAACCAAGCTGCTGAAGCGAAACAAGATGTTTACCCGCACAATGAAGCTTGACCGCAGGGTGCAAAGCGCGGCAATCATGTTCGCGGTAACGCACGGAGAGCGAGGAGAAAACAAGCAAGGGAAAAATAGGAAGAGGCCCCTCCCGGGAAGGAGGGGCCGGATTGCCGGATTAACGGCGAGCTACGTCGAGGGTCTTGGTGAGGGCTGCCACGGCAGAGCCGATGTCGCTGAGTTCAGCGGGCAGGATCATGGTGTTGTTGGTCTGGGCCAGCTTGCCGAATTCACGCACGTATTGTTCTGCAACGCGCAGGGAGACGGCTTCTTTGCCACCGCTTGTCTGGATCGCAGCACCAACCCGCTCAAGACCGCGCGCGGTCGCATCAGCAATCAGCTCGATTTCGCGCGCCTTACCCTCAGCTTCGTTGATCTGCTTGAGCTTCTCGGCTTCGGAGTGGTTGATGGTTTCCTGCTTCTGACCTTCAGACACGTTGATCTTGGCCTGACGCTCACCTTCAGACTGGGCGACCACTGCACGACGCTCACGCTCGGCGCGCATCTGCTTTTCCAGTGCATCGAGAATCGTCGCGGGCAGTTCGATGTCAGCGATTTCGTAACGCATGACCTTGACGCCCCAGGGCTTGGCCGCTTCGTCCAGTGCTTCGACCACCTGGGAGTTGATGGTTTCGCGCTCTTCAAAGGTCTTGTCCAGTTCGATCTTGCCCACCACAGAACGCAGCGTGGTCTGCGCCAGCTGCATGGCCGCGAAGCGGTAGTCGGAGATGCCGTAGCTGGCCTGCTTGGGGTCGATCACCTGCAGGTAGATGACGCCGTTGACCACGACCTGAATGTTGTCCTTGGTGACACAGGACTGACGCTCAACGTCGATCGCTTCTTCTTTCAGGGTGTGGCGGTAAGCCACCTTGTCCACGAACGGGATCAGCAGGTGAAAGCCCGCATCCAGCGTGGTGGCATACTTACCCAGGCGCTCGACAACGAAGGCAGAACGCTGGGGTACGATACGGGCAGTCTTGACCACTGCCACAACAACAAATGCAACAAACAAAAGCGCCAGAATGGTCGCTATTTCCATGTTTAATCTCCAGATTATTCAATGAATGAAAAACGGGTCAGCCAGGCAAGTTGCTGGCGACGACAAGCAGGATGCCGCGGTTGGCGACAACCCAGGCGGACTGCCCTGCCCTCAAGGGTTCAGTGGATTCCGCATCCCACTTGGCACCATTGAGTTGTACGTGTCCGGCGCCCTGCTGAAAATCAGTGATCACCAGCACTCGGGCACCGATGTGGGTAGCGGCCAGCTCATCGCCGCCACCGTCTGACTTGCTCCCTTTCAGCCAGCGCTTGAAGTGCTTGCGGGAGCCGAACAGCGCCCCCAGGCTGATCAGGCTGAACAGCAGCAGCTGTACCGGCGCCGTATCAATCACGCCGATCAGCGTCAGCAGACCAACGACAACAGCACCGATGCCGAAAAAGATGGCGATAAGGCCGGTGAAAAAGAATTCGGAGATGATCAGCAAAAAGCCCAGAATCATCCAGAATGCATAACTTGTCAGCATGATGGGTCGTCCCTGTTCAATGTGAACGCTTTGTACCATAAAGTTGTGACGCGACACAGCATCCGGCGCACAAAAGCGGCTTGCCGCAGGCACAAAAAACCCGGCCGGAGCCGGGTTATCTGTACGGCGTCAGTGTCACACCGGCTCAGAGCTTGCTGTCGAGCTCCGGTACGGCTTCAAACAGATCTGCCACCAGGCCGTAGTCCGCCACCTGGAAGATCGGGGCTTCTTCGTCCTTGTTGATCGCGACGATGACCTTGGAGTCTTTCATGCCCGCCAGATGCTGGATGGCGCCGGAGATACCGACGGCCACATACAGCTCCGGTGCAACGATCTTGCCGGTCTGACCGACCTGCATGTCGTTGGGTACGAAGCCTGCATCAACAGCCGCTCGGGACGCACCTACTGCGGCGCCGAGTTTGTCGGCAACCTTGTAGAGCATTTCGAAATTGTCGCCGTTCTGCATGCCTCGGCCACCGGAGATCACGATCTTGGCGCCGGCCAGTTCAGGACGGTCAGACTTGGCGATTTCTTCACCCACGAAGCTGGACAGACCGGCATCCTTGGCAACATCAATGCTCTCGACGCTGGCAGAGCCGCCTTCAGCCGCTACTGCGTCGAAGGAGGTGCCACGCACGGTGATCACCTTGATGCTGTCGCTGCTCTGCACGGTCGCAATGGCGTTACCGGCATAGATAGGACGCTTGAAGGTGTCAGCAGACTCCACAGACTGAATCTCGGAGATCATGCCCACATCCAGCAGCGCTGCAGCACGGGGGGCGAAATTCTTGCCGGTGGTGGTCGCTGCCGCCAGGATATGGCCGTAGTCCTTGCCCACTTCGGCAACCAGCTCGGCGATGTTCTCTGCCAGCTGATGGCCGTAAGCCGCGTTATCAGCCAGAAGTACTTTGCTGACACCGTCGATTTTGGCAGCTTCGTCCGCCACAGCGGCACAGCCTTCGCCAGCAACCAGCACGGTGATATCGCCACCGATCGCCTTGGCGGCGGCCACGACGCTCAGGGTGACCCCTTTCAGCGCAGCGTTATCGTGTTCTGCATAGACCAGTACGCTCATGAGATCACCTTTGCTTCGTTCTTCAGTTTATCAACCAGCTCCTCGACGGAAGCCACCTTGATACCCGCCTGGCGCTCAGCCGGCGGCTCGACCTTGATGGTCTTGACGCGCGGGGTCAGGTCCACACCTATGTCGGCCGGGGACAGGGTTTCCAGCGGCTTCTTCTTGGCTTTCATGATGTTCGGCAGTGAGGCATAACGCGGCTCGTTCAGGCGCAGGTCAGTCGTCACTACTGCAGGCAGGGTCAGTTCGACAGTCTGCAGGCCACCATCGATCTCGCGGGTCACTTTGACTTTGCCGTCAGCCACTTCCACGACGGACGCGAAGGTGCCCTGGGACATACCACACAGCGCAGCCAGCATCTGGCCGGTCTGGTTGTTGTCGTCGTCGATGGCCTGCTTGCCGAGGATCACCAGGTCAGGCTGCTCTTTGTCGACCAGCGCTTTCAGCGCCTTGGCCACGCCCAGCGGCTGGGTCTGTTCATCGGTTTCAACCAGGATGGAACGGTCAGCGCCCAGCGCCATGGCTGTACGGAGCTGCTCCTGGGAAGCCTTCGGGCCAACGGTGACCGCAACGATCTCGGTCACAACGCCTTTCTCTTTCAGGCGTACGGCTTCTTCCACTGCGATTTCGCAGAACGGGTTCATGGCCATTTTCACGTTGGCGAGGTCAACACCGCTCTGGTCCGCTTTGACGCGTACCTTGACGTTGTAATCCACGACCCGCTTGATCGGTACAAGAACCTTCATAGGATCCTCGGAATGATTGCTTGAGTGACAGAACAGGAGGCGCCTGGCGTTGACCGGGACTACCCCCGCGCAAATGAGGCGGCTATGTTGACCGCTGCTGTCCGTAAGGTCAATAGCCCGAAATGCCCGAAGCTTTTGATTTTCCAGCAAATAGCGCCGTTGATTTTGACGCATCAGTCACAAACAGGTGTGCCTGGCGAACGGCTTTTCCTTGTAAATCAACGGCTTTCAGGGGGATAATTTAAACACTTGTTTGAATTGACCGGCGTCGCAACCCTCAGGGGCAGCAAGGTCAACGGCCACCGCCTCACGGTGTGGTCACCTGGAAGGGGGCTCTATATACTGCGCGCCTTCAATATTACTGCCCGCTGTCCGGGTGGCTACGTTAAGGAGACAGGCTGTGGAACGCGAAGCAATGGAAGTCGATGTCGTCATCGTCGGCGCAGGCCCATCGGGCCTGGCAACTGCCTGCCGTCTGGGCCAGATCGCTCAGGAAACCGGCCAGGAAATCAGTGTCGTGGTTGTCGAGAAAGGCTCCGAAGTCGGCGCCCATATCCTCTCCGGCGCCGTCCTTGAGCCACGAGCGCTCAACGAGCTGTTCCCGGACTGGAAAGAGCGCGGCGCGCCGTTGAATGTCCCGGTCAAGGAAGACGAGATCTTCTATATGACCGGTGCAGAGAAGGCCATCAAGGTGCCCGGCCCGTTCGTCCCCAAGACCATGCACAATGAAGGCAACTATATTGTCTCGCTGGGCAATGTCTGCCGCTGGCTCGGCGAACAGGCCGAGCAGCTCGGCATCGAAGTATTCCCCGGCTTTGCGGCCACCGAAGTCCTGTTCGACGATAACGGCGCCGTGCGCGGCATCGCCACAGGTGATTTCGGTATCGGCCACGATGGCGAGAAGAAAGGCAGCTATGCCCCTGGCATGGAGCTGCACGCCAAGTACACGATCTTCTCCGAAGGCTGCCGCGGCCATCTCGGCAAGCAGCTGATGGACAAGTACAACCTGCGCGAGGGCGCCGATCCCCAGCACTATGGTATCGGCATCAAGGAGCTGTGGGATATTGACCCGTCCAAACACCGCGAAGGCCTGGTCATGCACAGCGCCGGCTGGCCGCTGACCGAATCCGGCTCGCTGGGCGGTGGCTTCCTGTACCACCTCAACGACAATCAGGTGGCTCTGGGTCTGATTACCGACCTGTGCTATTCCAACCCGCACGTCAGCCCGTTTGACGAAATGCAGCGCTGGAAGACCAACCCCGAAGTGAAGAAGTACCTGGAAGGCGGCAAGCGCGTCTCCTACGGTGCCCGCGCCATCGCCAAGGGCGGTCTGCAGTCGCTGCCGAAAATGAGCTTCCCCGGCGGTCTGCTGGTGGGCTGTGATGCCGGCACCCTGAACTTCGCCAAGATCAAGGGCAGCCACACTGCCATGAAGTCCGGCATGATCGCCGCCGAACTGCTTGCTGAAGCGCTCAAGGCAGGTCGCGGCAACGATGATCTGGATGGCTACAAGGCGGCGTTCGAGAGCAGCTGGATTTACGAAGAACTGCACACACAGCGCAACTTCGGTGCCTACCAGCACAAGTTCGGCAACTTCATCGGTTCGGGTCTGGCGGTGCTGGATCTCAACTTCCTGGGCGGCAAGATGCCGTTCACCCTGCGCGACGAGACGCCGGACCACGCGACGCTCAAGCCTGCCGCCGAGTGCAAGGAAATCACCTATCCGAAGCCCGATGGCAAACTGACCTTCAACAAACTGGATTCGGTGTTTCTCTCCAACACCAACCATGAAGAAGATCAGCCCTGCCATTTGCAGCTGAAAGATCCGGAAGTGCCGATCAAGGTCAACCTGCCGAAGTGGGATGAGCCTGCGCAGCGCTACTGCCCTGCCGGTGTTTACGAAGTTGTGGACAACGACGACGGCTCCAAGCGCTTCCAGATCAACGCGCAGAACTGTGTCCACTGCAAGACCTGTGACATCAAGGACCCGACCCAGAATATCAACTGGGTGGCCCCTGAGGGCACGGGTGGGCCTAACTACCCCAACATGTGATCCTGAAATCAGGTAGCACAAAAAAACCCCGCACATTTTCTGCGGGGTTTTTTATGGGCTGTGATCAGGACAACACGCTCAACGCATTACCTGCTGCGCTGTCCGCAGCCATGATCTGCTCCAGCAAATCCCTGTAAGGCTGCACGCCCCCCTGATCAGCGTCCTCTGCCATACAGCGCCGGGCATGATCGGCAAGCCGTCGGGCTTCCGCCATGTCACCACGGACATGCGCCCGTGAAAAATCAGCCAGCGCCAGCATCGAGGCATCAGTCAGGCCCGCCTGACCTTTCTCATGCCAGGCATCTGCAGCGGCAAGATTCCTGTCGATCAGTCTGAAGTGTATGGCCAGTGCACAGGCAACCGGTGAGGCAACCAGTGATGGCAACGCCTCGAAATAGTCTTCGGTTTCCGCAAGATGCCGCTGCATCCGTTGCCGATCTCCCGCATCCAGCGCCTCAAGATAGAGCGTATAGGCCCGCGCCGCGCGCGCTGCCTGGCTTTCTTCGTCGCCTGCTTCCGATTGATCCCGGCTCTGCATCTGCGCCTCGCGGATCTGCGCGACAAGCGCCCTGTCCCAGTCACGGGGGCGCACTCCGGCGACACTGTGCCCGGCAATGGCCAGCATCGCCCGGGACACCGCATAGGCTGCGTCACCACGCAGAATATCCAGCAGATTGCGCCCGTCAGTACTGAAACCACTGGCACGAAAAGGCAGCAGGTTCAGGGCACCGAGAAACAGCGACACCAGTGCAAGAAGCAACAGTGGCCCCTGCCAGAGTGGCGCCGCACCGGCGCGCATGATGACAACCAGGACCGCCGAGAGCAGGAGATTGGCCACCGGGCCACCCAGCACAAAACAGGCCCATCCGGCGCGGGAGGTCGGCTTCACCCCGGGCACCATCAGCACCAACCCGCCGATACTGGTGTTGTTCGTGAACCACTGTACTTTGATACGGGGACGGACACGGGAACGGGAATGTTCAGGGGAATGCCCGCCATGCAATCGCGTCAGGCGAAGCGGTCCCGCTGTCACCGTCATCCATTGGAGCCCGGCCAGCCGCCCCGCCAGAAAATGGCCGCCTTCATGCACCATGATGGACACAAAGAACCAGAGTGGCAGGAACAACAGGTGCCACAGCCGCAGCCCCAGATCATCCCTCAGCCAGGGCGCAATCGCATCAATGTAGGCGCCGATGACAAAACCGATCACGACAAAGACCAGCGTCAGCAGATACTGGCCTCCCCGCCCCTTCGCCTGTTGTGCTTCTTCAGCCATAACACGTCGTCCGCATCAGTCATGCAGCCACTTTAGCGCCCCTGAAGAAGTATCCATAGCACCGCTCGTGCATGCCGGTCACCGTTCACAATTCACTGTAACCGGCCTCATTCCAGTCTGGAAAGCGCCTTGGCCACTTGCCCGGGCCAGTCCGGCGGCGCCAGCTGGTAGCTGCGCGGCCCGGCAAACGCACTCGAGAATACCGCGTCCGGTGCCAACGTCTGCAACAGCTTCAGGCTTTCAATCAGTTCGGCTTTGTTGCTGCCGGGCAGGAGCCCCGCCTTCCAGACATCCCCGCGACTGAGGTAGAGGGTATCGCCGGTAAAGAGATAACGTTTCCCTTCCGCCCCTGTGACCAGGAAGCTGGTGCTGCCCGGACTGTGCCCCGGCGTGGGTATGACCTCGATATCCCCCAACAGGGTTTCCCGTTCAGAAAACAGGATATCCGGGGCGCGAAATCGGGCAAATTCCTCACGCTCCCGGACATGACCACCCAACTCGGTGCCAAAACGTTCATGCAGGATGCCGAGCGACTCACCCAACTCATCCTGATGACTCAGGAACTGATAGCGGACACCACCAAGGCGTGCCATATGCTCGATCTCATCAGCGTGGCTGGTGTTGTAAAACAGCACGTTGCCCTGGGGCCGGGTGAGCATGCAGGCCTGGGTTGTCAGGCCTGGCGCGGGTCGTTCGACTCTGGTCTGCCAGAGATCCGGTAGTATCTGTTTCATGCTCTGCTCCATTTTTCGAAAGGCGGATTTTTCGAAAGGTGGAGTCCAGCCTAATACCTCAAGCTTGGTTAAGGTCAAGGCGTGCAGCGATAGACCGTCAGGCGCACGTCCACGGTGACCCGGATTGCGGTCAGCGCCGCAGCTCTGGCGCGACCCTCCGGACTGGCACGATAAAGGTGCGGCGTCATCGCCAGCAGGTCGGCAATCAACTCTGGCTGCCGCAAAGTCAGGGGATAACGAAGACTCTGCTGGTGCTGCAAAACAAAACCTGGCGGCGCTGTTGTTTCAACGACCCGCTCGGGCCGGAGGCTTGGGTAGATGACTTCCCGCAACTCACGCAGGTGGTCCTGCCCCGCGTCCACTTGCAGCAGCGTGCCACCCGGGCGCAGAACGCGGGCAAACTCGCCGTAAACCGGGAAACCGAAAAGACACAGCACTTGATCCAACGAATCGGACAACACAGGCAGACCCGCGTTACTGCCTACCACCCAGCGGGCTTGCTCACCCTGCGCCGTCAGCACCTGCCGCGCTGCCGCCTGCACGGCCCATTTGGAGATATCCAGGCCCAGCAGGCTCAGATTGCGGGCCTCCGCAGCAGCAGCCAGACTGCGCAAGTAGTGCCCCTCGCCACAGCCGGCGTCCAGACAACTGGCGTGCTCGCCAGGCGCCAGTTGGCCCAGCACCGCTGCATTAACGGCGTCGGCAATGGGATCGTAGAAACCGGCTCCGAGAAAGCGGGCACGGGCAGCCACCATCTCCTTGCTGTCTCCCGGGTCCCGTGAGCGCTTGTTCTGCACCGGCAGCAGATTTACATAGCCCTGGCGGGCGATATCAAAGCTGTGCCCTGCAGCACAGCGCCAGGCGCCGTCCTGACAGTAGAGCGCATCGCCATCCAGCGGACAGGCCAGTGCATCAAACGGGGTGATTGCCATGTGTAGTATCCGCAGCAAGCGCCGTCACAGCGCTCAATGACTCATTCGACAGCCCACAGACCTGAGGGTCTGTGGGCGTCCTGTCGTGCTGCGGAGAGTGTAACCGCCGGGCAGACGCGCGCAACCGCATCTGCCCGCCCACCTCATAACATGATCATCGGCACGAAGCCGCCGAAGATCAGCCGTTTGGCGTCGAACGGCATGGGGTTCACATCCGGCTGCAGGCGCGGGTCTTCCATGACCTTCTTCATACCCGCGTCACGCACCGCTTTCGAGGGCCACATCACCCAGGAAAAGATCACCGTCTCATCGGGCTGACACTTGACCGCCATGGGAAACGACGTCACCTCACCGGGTGGCACGTCATCCCCCCAACACTCCACATACTGCGTGGCTCCGTGTTCCATGAACACCTTGCCAGCCTCATCAATATGCGCCTGAAATAGCCCCTTGTTCGCTGTGGGAACAGCGGCCACAAACCCGTCAACGTATGACATGCCTGATCTCCTGTATTGATCGTTCAACATGATGGCGGCAAAAACGCCGCATCGTCACTGTGTTGTGTCACAGACTGGTGTTGTGTCACACGATGTGTGTCGTTTCACAGGATGGCAATTCGACATGCCTGACAAGAAAGTCGGCAGAATATCCTTTCTGATTGATCAACCGGAAGAAAGCCGTGAGGTATCAAAACATTGAGGGGTTACAACGCCAGCCGGGGCGTATAAGCCCCGGCTGGATGGTCTTTGCATCAAACAGGCTGCTGGAACTCAGCCCTCAAGCACGGTCATTGAAGCACTATCATCGTGTCGTGTTCTCGATAACAACCTCAACACGGCGATTCTGCTGACGCCCACTGACGGTGTTGTTGCTGGCAATGGGGCTCTGCAGACCCATCGCTGAAACAGACAACCGATGTGAAGCGATACCGCTCTGGGCCAGATACTGCTGGACTGCCTGCGCCCGCTGGCGAGAAAGCTCCAGATTGAAGGCAGCGCTGCCAACATTGTCAGTATGCCCTTCGATCAGAAGACGCTGGTCAGGGTACTGCTTCATGAAGCTCGACAGCTTGTCCAGGTTGCTGCTGGCGCTACTGCGCAGCTGCGCACTGCCTGTGTCGAACAGCACATCCCCCAATGTCACCACCTGGCCACGCTCTGTCTCTTTTGCCTGCATCTCGTCCAGTCGCCGCTGCATGTCCGCTTCTGAACCGCGTGCTTTGGCGGCATCAGCATGTGCCCTGTCAGCTTCACGGGTACGCGCCTGCAGACGTGCATCGCCGCGCTCACGATCGAGTTGCGCACGTTGATCTTCTGCCAGCTTGGTGGAGGCCGTTGCTCGGGCTATTTCAACCTTCTGTTCTGCCAGATAGACGCGGTGTTCACCCAATGCCGCCTCATCGCGGGACAATGGCCTTTCGGCAAGCTTGACGGCTTCTTCCGCCTCACGAATCTCTACACGTGCTCGATTGGAGAGTTCCGGGTCGCTTTGTAACGCCGTCAGATTGTTACGCACCTCCATTGAGCCTTCCGGACTCACGGGACCCGTTGCGCAGGCTGAAAGCATGAATACAGAACCGATCAACAGCGCACAGTACTTTGAATAAAAGGTGTTCATCGTTGCTCTCCCATACGCTTCATTTCTTCATTGAGGGCGTCAGCATCGCGCCCCATCTGTCTGTTGATCTCAGCCGCCTTGACCGCTGCGGTCCTGGCGATGGCCAGCTCGGCAGCAATCCGAGACTGTTCGGCGAAGCGCTCGGCCTCCACCATTTTCTCGTCGGCGACAGCACGTTCAGCTTGCGCCAGTTTCCGGCTTGCCTCGTCAAGCTCAGCGCCAGCATGTTGCCTGGCATCAGCTTGCTCCGCACTCGCTATGGCATCCCGAGCAGCCGTCAACGAGGATGTTGGCGCCACAGGTGCCGAAGCACAGGCGACCACCATCAGCGTGACCACTGCCACACCTGTCGCGGCGAACAAGCGTCTCAGGAAGACAGGGGGTTGTGACTTATGCATCATCATTCTCCGTATGAAGTACATCGATGTAAGAAAAGATGTCGAAGATTTACAGTAGAGCAGTGACAGATGCGCGCTCGGTGCGCTAACGCGCTTAGTGCGGCCAATAGCGGGCAATAGAGGGAGACAAAACGGAACTTTTACGATTCAGGGGGCTTTTTATACCCGCCGCCCCGGACCAGTGAGATGCAGCGCACATCCCGCCAGCCGGTCACAAGACCTTTGCTGAGCCCGTAAAAGCGCTAGATAGCCTGCCCGGGCCGAGTGGCTGCGGTGATTCATCCATGTTATGAAGGGCCATGCACTTCGCCCCGCCTGAACGGGTGGAATGACATCACAGTGAACGCCTGAGACCAACCTGTCTGTACGCTGGCTAACACACCCATACACGCAGAGCACTCAAGCAGATCCACCCAGGGAAGCTACAATGATCAAGGCGCCGGATTATCTGAATAACAAGTTGCTCAGCGCCCTCTCTGAAGATGCCCGAAAACGTCTTCAATGCCATCTCAGACTGATCAAGCTACCCGCGGAAACAGCACTTTATGAGGCCGGCGATGCCATGGAGGACGTCTTCTTCCCCAGCGATGCGATCGTATCCCTGCTGTATGTGATCGAGGACGGCCACTCCTCCGAGATTGCCATGATAGGCAACGAGGGCATGGTCGGCATTGCGCTGTTCATGGGCGGGCTGAGCACACCCAGTCGTGCCATCGTACAGTGTGCAGGCCATGCCTATTGCCTCAGCAAAAAGCATCTGATGGCCGAATTTGATCTGCACGGTGAGTTCCATCATCTGCTGTTGCGCTACACCCAGACGCTCATTACCCAGATGGCACAAACTGCCGTATGCAGCCGCCACCACAGCATTGATCAGCAACTCTGCCGCTGGCTGTTAATGTCCATGGATCGCCGCCAGGGCGACAAGCTCGATATCACTCAGGAGCTGATTGCCAGCATGCTGGGGGTGCGCCGGGAAAGCGTGACGAGGGCGGCTAGCAAACTTCAGGAAGCGGGCGTGATCCAGTACCAGCGCGGACACATTCGTGTACTGAATCGCCCCGAGTTGGAACGGCTTGGCTGCGACTGCTACGCAGTAATCAGGAAGGAGTACGACAGGCTACTTGAGAGGGTAAGAGAAGGAGTTGAATCATGATTGCCTACACCATGGTGGGGACACGGAACCTGGCCAGAGCGCTGGCGTTCTACGCCCCGCTCTTTGCCGAGATGAATCTGGATATCTGCTGGGAAGACGATGCATCAGTGTGCTACGGCAAAAAAGATGATCTGAACTTCCCGAGATTCTTTGTCGGATACCCCTTTGATGGCAACGATGCTTCCATCGGGAATGGCACCATGACGGCCTTCCAGTTTCCCGATCCCGAGCAAGTCAATAAACTCCACGGGATTGCCATGCGTCATGGCGGCAGCGACGAGGGTGCACCAGGCTATCGACCGCAGTATGGTGAGGGCTTCTACGCTGCCTATGTGCGTGACCCGGATGGCAACAAGCTCGCCTTTGTTGTCTATCCGGCAGACTGATGGGGGTGGTCAAAACGGAGCGCCGGACTGGCGCCAACTATCAACACGAACACCTCCGTGACTGAATCGCCAAGAGCTGGAACGGCGCCCCCTTCTCACCAGCACACACCCTCCCGCATGGTGCACATCCGTACCATTACTACCACAATGGTTTAACGGAAGCGGCCTGACCAACGGAGCTGCGCCGCCAATGCCGCAGCGCTATACTGCGAACCACTTCACAACAGCCAAGGCAGGCATTATTCCAGTGGAAGGACCTGACATCACCAGCGACATGACCGGCAACGGCATAAATGTCTGCATCGTCGAGGACGACACAGAGTTACGTCAGTTATTCACCTACGCCCTGACCCACGCAGGGTTCACCGTCCGCGCCTTCCCCGGTTCCAGAGAGCTTTATGCGGAACTGCTTCGAGAGCCCACCGAACTGCTGCTGCTGGACCTCGGCCTGCCGGGTGAAGATGGCCATGCCATCATGCGCCGCCTCAGAAACACCATGTCTATCGATATCGGTATCGTTATCTGCTCAGCCCGCAACACCGTGGACGAACGCATACGCAGCATGATGACAGGCGCCGATGCCTATCTTGTCAAACCCGTCGACCTGCGTGAGCTGGTTGCCACACTGCTCACCGTCCATCGTCGCGTGAGAAAAGCTGTTACCAATGTGCCAAACACGACAACCTGGTCGTTGATCGATAACGGCTGGTCGCTGCGCTGCCCCGACGGTGAAAGTCTGGCCCTGACTGCGTCGGAAAGCAGCGTCCTGAAGCTGCTTTTCGAGACACCAGGCAAGCCGGTTCCCCGCGAGGTCATGATTGCTGCACTCGGCCACAGTAGCGATTATTACCTGGATCATCGCCTGGATATGGTGTTCACCCGCCTGCGCCGCAAGGTACGGGAAGGTTGCACAGCTCGCCTGCCCCTGCGCGCCGTACGCGGCGTCGGATTTATTCTCAGCCCGTGAACACAATGTGAATTTCCGGTTGGTTTCGCCACTATCAGTGAGTGCCCTCCCCCCGCCTGCGCATTAGGCTGCCAGCAAAACTACCAAAAGGAACCGCGGGCGATTTTGTGCCCACGGTCCTGACGCGTCACTCGGGGTTCAGGGGGAACATCCAATGCACAGGCCATATACCGCCCGTTTCACACTACTGTTGTTGACCATGCTGACCACGCTGTTCAGCACGGCCCAGGCCGATATCATTCGTGCCTTCGACACGCGTGCCAGCGTCGACCAGCGCGGCGATATCCTGATGATCGGCAACACCCTGCTCACCTGTGCGCCGGTTCTGTTGCCGCCATACTGCTCCAGTATCCAGTCGGGCAGTAGCAGCGGCGGCAATGGCTTCCGCAACATGATTAATGTCAATATTGACTCGCTGGCGGGTTTTGACAATTCATCCTCGGCGAATCTGCTCCTGCCTACTGGTGCCACCGTCCAGTTCGCCGGCCTCTACTGGGGCGCACGGGCAGCCACCACCAACAGTAACCGTGGCAATATCCGGCTACGTGTGCCCGGGAATCCCGGTTATCACCACCTCTCCGCCACCACGCTGGACACCCTGCCGACGGACCGTACCGATGCCAGTTCCCACCCCTACCAGGCCATGGTTGATATCACCAACCTGGTATCACAGGCGGGCTCCGGCACCTACACCGTCGCCGACCTGACCGCCAATACCGGCAACGGCGGCTCGCTCGGTAATTACGGCGGCTGGGGCCTGGTGATCATCTACCAGGACGACAGCCAACCTTTCCGTCGGCTGACGATCTATGACGGCGCCGCCACGGTGACCGACAACGAAACCGTATCCATCACCGTCGAGAACCTGCTGACACCACTGCACGGCAACTTTACGACACGCCTCGGCGCACTCGTGTGGGAAGGCGACCAGGACATTACTGGCGCCCAGTTCCGTCTGGAAGGCCAGCAGCTCAGCGACGCACAGAACCCGGCCAATAACTTCTGGAACAGCACTATCACCCGCCTGGGTCAGCACATCACCAACAAGAACCCGCATTACATCAACCAGATGGCGCTGGACATCAACTATGTCAACGCCTCCGGCATTCTCGCCAACGGCGCCCAGAACGCCACGCTGGATTTCATTACCAACCAGGACTTCTACTTTCCGCATGTCGCGGCGTTCGCTGTGGAAATGTATGTGCCCGACCTGATCACCTCCTTGACCATTAACGGTGTGGATGTGGATGGCGGCATGCTGCTGCCCGGTGACGACATCGAATACACCGTGACCTTCGAGAATACCGGGCTGGATGGCGCCACCAATGTGGTTCTGGAAAACCCGTTGCCCGCCGGCGTCAGTTATGTGCCCGGTTCACTGGAGATCCTGTCCAATGCCACCGGCGGCACCACCGGCATGCAGACCGACGCCGCTGGCGACGATCTGGCCGACGTTGTTGGCAGTAGCGTGGTATTCCGCCTGGGCGCTGGCGCCACCGCCACTCAGGGTGGCTACATACCTATCGGTGAAGGTGCCAGCATCCGCTTCCGCGTCAGCGTGGACGATGATCCTGCCCTGCTCGGCGAAACCATTACCAACACCGTTTCTGTCACCTACAACGCGGAAACCCTGGGCACCGAATACAATGCCTCCGGCAACATCAGTATGGGCCTCACCCTGGCCGAAACGAGTGACATCAACCAGGCCCTGACGCTGGATATCAGCGCCGCCCCGCCTTCCGGCGCCACCCCGGGTGCGACCCTGCCCTATACCTTTACCGTCACCAACAACGGCAACGTGGTGTTGAAAAACCTGGCCATCAACGGCGCACTGCTGGACAACAGCGCCACCTGCGTGGCCACCAGCCTGGCCCCGAATAACAGCACCACCTGCGAAGGCATTGTCACGCTGACCTCGGCAATGCTTGACGCAGAGCAGGTCTCACTGGATGTCACACTCAGCGCCACCGGCCCCGCCGGTGCCATCAGCATCCCGGGCGCCACCACCACGGCCCTGGACTTGCCCCCGGCGCTGCTCAGCATCACCCGCTTTGCTCCCGCCGATGCACTCACCAATGTGGACCCGGTGGGTTTCCTGGTGACGTTCAGCGAGGACGTGGTCAATGTTGATATCACCGACTTCATGCCCACGGGCAGTGCCGCAGGCAGCGCATCCATTCTCAGCGTGACTACCCAGGGCGGCGACAACAGCTATCTGGTCACGGTCACTGGCATCAGTGACGCAGATGGCGCCCTCGGCCTGGCACTGTCGCCCACGCAGGATATCGAGGACAACACCGGTAATGCGCTGATCAGCACCACGCCCAGCGGCGCCAACCAGACCTATACCCTCGACAATACGCCACCGACAGCACCGGCGATCACCGGCATTTCCGAAGATACCGGCATCAGCAACAGCGATGGCATTACCAGTGACAACACGCTGGTATTCCAGGGCACTGGCGAAGCTGGCAGTCTGATTACCGTCTATCTGGATGGCGCTTCTATCGGCACCGTGGTGGTTGATGGCAGCGGTAACTGGTCTCTGGATCACAGCGCCACCACCCTGAACGACGGCACCTATATCCTCACCGCCACGGCAGACGATGCCGTGGGCAACACCTCCGACCTGTCCGATGGCTTTACCGTGGTCGTGGATACTGTCGCGCCGACACCAACCCTGGATCAGGACGGTGCCGAGCTTAACGACAGCACCCCCACCCTCACCGGCACCACCAAACCCGGCGCCACCGTGGTCGTCACTATTGATGGCGAGACTTACACCACCACCGCCGATAAAACCACCGGCGTCTGGACCGTCACCGTCACCGAAGAACTGGCAGATGGCACCCACACTGTCGACGTTGCCATCACCGACCTGGCTGGCAACAGCGACAGCGGCACCTTCACCGTGAGCATCGATGGCGAACCACCGGTTGTGGAAAGCATCCAGCGGCACACGCCCACCGAGGAATTCACCAGCGCTGACACTGTGGCCTTCCTGGTGGTGTTCGATGAAGAAGTCTTCGGTGTCGACGCCACTGACTTTGTCCTCACCGGCACTGCTGCCACCGGCGCCATCATCAGCAATCTGATTGCACAAGCCGGCGGCACCCAGTACCTGGTGGAAATCAGCGGCATCGACAATGCGGACGGCGCGCTTGGTCTGGCCATCAGTGCCACCGCAGACATCCTCGACAGCCACGGCAATGCCCTGACCCCGGCAGTACCGCCGATCAGCGAAGGTTATGTGCTGGACAATACGGCACCGACGCTGGATGCAGCGGTGATCGAGGATGACACCCTGACCCTGCACTTCGACGAAACCCTGGATAACACCAGTGTGCCGTCGGCAGGCGACTTCATCGTCATGGTGGACGGTGATCCCGCCACCATTGCCAGTGTCGCCGTTATCGATAACACCGTGGTGCTGACCCTGAGCAGTATTATCGCCAGCGATGCCGATGCCACCGTCAGCTATACGCCAGGCACCAACCCGATTCAGGATCTGGCAGGCAACCCGGCGGACAGCTTCAGCGGTGAGCCCGTTACCAACGACACCGCAGACAATGTGCCGCCGCGTCTGGACAACATCAGCCGTCACGATCCGGTGGATGCCCTGACCAACGCCAGCAGCGTCACCTTCCTCGTTACCTTCGATGAAGATGTGACCAATGTCGCCATCGGCAGCTTCGAGGCCACGGGCGCTGGCGCCACCACGGCCACCATCGACAACGTCACCGCCCTCAGCGGCAACAGCTATACCGTCACCGTAGGCGGTATCGATGAAGCCAATGGCGAACTGGGTCTGATGCTCTCCAGCATGCAGAACATCGAAGATCTGGCGGGTAACCTGCTGGTGGACTCGGGCGTTCTCGGCAACAGCGAGACCTATACTCTCGACAATACACCACCGACAGTACCGGCGATCACCGGGATTACCGAAGACACCGGGATCAGCGATGAGGATGGCATCACCAGCGACAACACGCTGATCTTCCACGGCACCGGCGAGCCCGGCAGCGACATCACCGTCTATCTGGACGAGGTGGCAATTGGCACGGTTGCGGTCGACAGCGACGGCAACTGGTCACTGGACCACACGGCCACCGTGCTGACCGACGGCACCTACACAATCACGGCCACAGCGGAGGATGCGGCGGGTAATACCTCCGAGCTGTCCGATAGCTTTACCGTGGTCGTCGTCACCCGGGTTGATGAGCCCACCCTCGATCAGGACGGCAGCACGCTGGAAGACGGCACCCTGACCGGCACCACTTCGCCCCATACCGAAGTCTGTGTGGCCATCAACGGCACACAGGTCGCCTGCACCACCGCTGACGACAATGGCGACTGGACGCTGGCGCTGGACGAACTCGGGCCCGGCACCCATGACCTGGATATCACGGTCACCGACCCTGCCGGCAACGAGGACAGCGGCGCCTTTACCGTCACGGTGAACACGCCATCGACCCCGCTCATTACCGCCATCACTGACGATACCGGTGTCAGCGACAGTGACGGGATTACCCGGGACAACACGCCCACCGTGCACGGCACCGCGCACGCCGGACATACCGTGATGGTCTTCCGAAACGGTGACCTGATTGGCACCACCATCGCCAATATCGATGGCCAGTGGTCGCTGCCGCACAGCGGTCTGCCCCTGGGCGATGGCAGCTATCTCATCACCGCTATCGGGGAAGATGCGCTGGGCAACATGTCCGCAGCATCGCTCCCTTTCGCGCTGACCATCGACACCGACACCAGCGTGCCGACGCTGAATCAGGACGGCGAAACCCATGATGCAACGCCGACCCTGACTGGCGACGCCGAGCCGGGCGCCGGGATCACCGTGACCATCGGCGGTGACACCTGGACCACCACCGCCGACAACGACGGCCACTGGCGTGTGGTGATCGAGGCCCCCCTGCCCAACGGCGACTACGACGTCACCGTTGAGGCCACCGATACGGCAGGCAATACCGCCTCGGGCGACTACACCCTCAACATCCAGGAGGCCCTGACCGTGCTGCGCCGGGTCGAACGTGACGCACCGCTGCAACGCGAAACCAACGCCACCCAGGTGAGCTTCCTGCTGGTGTTCAGCCAACAGGTGGCCGGTGTGGACGCCACAGATATCGCCCTGACCGGCACAGTGGTCAGCGACATCCTGATCCATCAGGTGACACCGCTGGGTATCAATGGCGATGGCGAAGACCTCTACCGCGTCACGCTGAACGTGTCCAACAGCCCCAACGGTGAACTGGGCCTGGCACTGGCCGTTGGCCAGAGCATTGTCGACCAGTACAGCAACCCGCTGGGCAACACGACACCGGGCGGCAACGAGGACTACCTGCTGGATAATCTGGCGCCGGTGCTGACAGAGGCCAGCGTGACCGGCCGCAGCCTGACCCTCCTCTACGACGAGCCGCTCAACGGTGGTAGCGTGCCCGACGTCGGTGACTTCACCGTGATCACCAGGGGCAAGAGTGTGGCGGTGGTGGCCGTCGATATCAGCGGCGACCGCGTGACGCTGACACTGGCAGCCCCGGTTTCTGCCGGCGCCTCAGTCAACGTCAGCTACACCCCTGGCACACCAGCCATTGAGGATCTGGCCGGCAATGACGCCAGTGCGCTCTCGGATCAGGGTGTCACCAACTTCACTCTGCGCGACGTAGAAACCGGCCTGCGCGGTGTCGGCAGCGGCACGCCGGTGTTGCTGTTGATGCTGGCCTTGTGCGGCGCGCTGCGCCGCAGGGCCACCTGGCTGGGCGTAGTGGCCAGCATCGGCCTGCTGTCCACCAGCGTTGCCACTGCCAGCCATCAATTCTATGCCGGCGGCGGTGTGGGCCAGTCCCGCCTGGCGCCAGACACCGATAACACGGGTTACCGGATTGATGACAGGACCGACACAGCGCTGGACCTGTTTGTCGGCTATCAATGGCACCCGCACTGGAGCGCCGAGCTGTCCTGGCACGACCTGGGCGTCGCCGAACTGGAACCCACCCTGCCCGGGCTGGACCCGTTCGATGTCGATTACCGCTTCCTTGGCCTGTCGGGGCTCGCATACCTCAAAGGCTTCGACTGGGATGCACGCGGCTGGGATCTGTTTGGCCGCCTTGGCGTGGGCACTCTGGACACCTCCGGCGAGGGCGGCATCAGTGTGGATCAGGACAAGGACTGGCAAATGTTTTTCGGCGCCGGTATGGAATACCGCTTTGCCCGCGGCTGGGCCACGCGCCTGCAGGCCACGAGCTTTGACAAGGACGCTGCGGTGGTCACCCTTGATGTGCTCAAGCGCTTCGGTCGTCGCCCGACGCCACCACCCCCGCCGCCACCACTGGACAGCGACGGCGATGGCGTCATCGACGAACTGGATCAGTGCCCGGATACCCCGCGTGGCGTGGCGGTTGATGACGTCGGCTGCCCCCTCGACAGTGACGGCGATGGCGTGCCTGACTACCTGGATCAATGCCCGAACACGCCCCGTGGTGCGCCAGTGGATGAAGTCGGCTGCCCCCTCGACAGCGATGGCGACGGCGTACCTGACTACCGCGATGCCTGCCCGAACACCCCCGCTGGCGCCAAGGTGGACGATCAGGGCTGCGAGGAAGCCTTCGCCCTGGAAGTCAGGAACATCCTGTTCGCCAGTAATTCCGCCGAGCTGACCCCTGCCGGCGCGGAGGCCCTGACCAAAGTGGCGGCCTACCTGGGCGCCGCCGATACCCGACTGCTGATTGTTGCCCATACCGACAGCCAGGGCGCGGCGGCCTACAACCAGGAATTGTCAGAGCGGCGGGCGGAAAACGTGGTCAATGCATTGATTGATCACGGCATCGACCCGGCACGCCTGCAGTTCCGGGGCATGGGGCAATCCGCCCCCATCGCCGATAACCGCACCGCAGAAGGACGCCAGCAGAACCGCCGCGTGGAGTTCATTGTCATGGAAGCAGAAGACTGACACCGGATACCGGGCGGGTCATTCACCCGCCCGGTCCGGCCTCGACGAACACATCGTCATACCCCGCAGTGGTCATCAGAAGCGCAGCACCAGGCTGACACCGGCTGTACGCGGCGCACCAGCAAGCGCACCGTAATCCCCCCCACCGTTCAACGCGAAGACGGCGCTCATGTAGCGCTCGTCGGTCAGGTTGCGCACCCACAGTTCAATATCCCAGTGAGGGTGACGCAGGCCAATCAGGGCATCGACAAGCTCGCGGCTGTCCACGTGGCTGCCCTGCCCTCGCTCGGTGGTGCCGGGATAGTCACTGCGATATTGATAGTTGATACCGCTATAGAGCTCTCTTGTGTCGCTTAACGGGATGCTATGGCGAAGGTCGGCAAACCCCGTCCAGCGTGGCGCATTGGCCATCCTCTCGCCGCTGAGGTCGCAGAATAACTGCCCCGACTCCGGCGGACAGGGTGCATCACGAAAGTCGAGATAGCGTGCGTCGTTGTATCCCACACCGGTGGCAAACCGGAACCCGGCAGGTAACGTCAGATCCGTACTTGCTTCCACGCCACGCGAGCGAACCCGGTCGACGTTGATGATGTTGTTCATTTGCGGGATCAGCGGCGAGGAATCCGGATTGTAGGTAAGCGCCTGATAATCCCGAATTTCGGTCAAATAGACTGTCAGCTGCATCCGCGCTGCATCCGTGAGCGCCAGCGCTACGCTGGCATCGATACTGCGGCTGTGCTCGGCGTCAAACGTCGGCGGCACATTGCCGCTCACCGTTTCGCCGTTAATACCGCCCGGCTTGTATCCGCTGCTCACCGCCACCTCGTACTGCGCGGCGCGAGACGGCATATAGCGCAGGCGCAGAGCGCCATCCAGGCTTTCGTCGCGCAGCTGGTGACGACTGTCCGCCGGCTGCCCCAACAGCATTGCGCGCAACAGCTCGAATTCCGGCACAGGCGGGATGGCCTGCAAGCCACCTATTCGACGTCCGGTAGTGCCGTGCTTGCGATCATGGCTGTGCCGCACCGTGCCACTAACGCCCAGATCAGGCCGCGCAAACCAGTCGAGCTGAGCAAACAGGGCCCGATGCCGGGCAGATTCTGTTCCCGGGGACACCACCGTGGCACCATCCATTACGCTGGCGAGTAACGCCTCATCCACGGGAGGGAAACCAAGACCTGCGGTAAACCAGCGCGCAGCGTCGGGGCCATAAGTCAGGCTGCGGCTGCGACGATGCGCGTGATCGTGATAGTAGCCACCCAGCTGATAATCCACTGCAGAGCCCAGAGAACCTTCCAGACTCAGCGCCTGGCTCCATTGCCGATGCTGCAGCTCCGAGCCGCCGCGTGGCGCAATCGCCAGATCAATGCCATCCAGGTCCTGCCAGGCATGCATATCCCATTCACGATACCCGGACACGCTGACCAGCCGCATGCCGGGAGTCAGCCAGGTATCCAGATGCAGGGTGGCCGAATCCTGATCCATCAGGCGCCGGTTGTCGCTGTCCTGGGCGACCTCGCGGGAAAATGGATCAGCGGCTAACAGGGGATGCCCGAGCAATGCAGCGCGGTTTTGCGATGCCTGGCTGTAGTGCGCCACGGAATAGGCGCAGCAGTTTTCATCCAGGTGGGTGCGTTCCAGGATAAGGCGTGCCCGACTATCCCCGCCCGGCAGCCAGAGGAGTTGGGCGCGCACGGCGTCATGTTGCGCGTTATTCACCTTGCGCCCGGTTGTGAGGTTGTCCACCACACCATCGCGCCGGTGGTTGTAGGCCGAAATGCGTCCGGCAAGTACTCCGGGCACCAGTTCGCCGTTGGCAACCAGTTCATGGTGGCGCAGCCCATCACTGCCACGCGAGGCCTTCAGTGCCGTATGATTGTGCCAGTCCGGTGCGCGATGCCGGATATGCAACGCCCCGACGCTGGTGACCGGGCCCGGCCCGCCAAGCACCGGCGTGCGCACCACATCGACCGCCTCGATGTCATACAGATGTGCGGGAAACATGGCTTGTCTGCCGAGCGCCACATCATCCACCGTGACGCCCACGCTCCCCTGCAT
Source organism: Alcanivorax sp. (assembly GCA_022565695.1). GTDB lineage: Bacteria > Pseudomonadota > Gammaproteobacteria > Pseudomonadales > Alcanivoracaceae > Isoalcanivorax. Next base: position 44,373 of record JAIUME010000011.1, read on the forward strand.
CCCATCGTTGAATCCGGTGGTGCCCAGGCCACGAATAAAGATACCGGTGTTGCGGTTATCCGGTTGGGTGAGTTGCAGCGACACGGCTGCAGAAGGCAGGTCCGCGGCGCTGACCAGCCCTCCGTGCTCCAACGAACCGGCACTGACAGTGGTGGCAGACGTCGGCAGGGAGGTATCTCGCCCCTCGCTGGCAATCACCTGCACCGGAGGCAGCTCCGCAGCCTGCGCTGCAGACAACAGCACCGTCATAACAACAAGCACTGGTCCGTGAGATGCCTTGACCAGCATGCGTATTCCCCCCTTGATACATTATATTCTTATGCCACACCCGCCCGGACGGAAAGCCGGACCCGAGCGAGGGTTCCGCCACCCTCTGCGGGTGACATCAGTGTGATGTCGCCATTGTGGTGACGCACTATCTCACGACAAAGATAAAGGCCCAACCCGGAACCCTTTGCCGTGACCTCGTTCGCAGCGCGGTAGTATTTTTCAAATATCTTTTCCGCTTCTTCCGGCGGAATACCCGGTCCCTGGTCACGCACATCAATCAGTGCATCCCTGCCCTGCTGGCGCAGCCGCACAGAGACCGGCTGTGTCGCGGGTGAATACTTCAGCGCATTGTCCACCAGGTTGGCCACCACAACCCCGATCAGATCCGGGTCGGCATCCACCCATATGGCGCGCGACGGCATATCCAGACGCAACCGATCATCGGCATACTGCGCAAACCTGTCAATAATGAGCTGGCGCATATCGCAAGCCCTGACCTGCAGGCGCGACGGCATGGCGATGCGGTCATCTGCGAGAAGGTTTTCAATCACACCAATCAGGCGCACAACACTGCGGCGGATGCGATCGACGCGGCGATGCACATGCTCCTGATCTTTCGGCGCATCAGCAGCCACCCCCTGGGCGGCGGTATCAATCACGGCCAGCGGCGTGCGCAGTTCATGGGACAGCATCGCCACGAACTGGCGCTGACCATGCAAGGCGCGCCGCTCGCTCTCCAGCGCATCCTGCAAACGGTGTTGCGCCGCTTCCCGCTCGGCCACTTCCTCCCGCAAGCGGCTGTTGGCCGTGTCCAGATCATGGGTACGCTCACGGACACGGGCTTCCAGTGCCTTCTCCGCCGCGCGGGAGGCTTCCAGCGCAGCGGTTTGCGCCCGCTGACGATGCAGCTCTGCCCGCCCGGCACGACGCGCCAGCACGAGGTTAAGCAGCATCAGATGGACCAGCGCCCCGATATTCGGGAGGTGATCCACCAGCGGTATCACATCAAACAGATTCAGCGAGCGCGCGGAGATCGCCAGCATCCCGGCAACCAGCGGCAAGAACGCAACGGCATACAAGCGGACACTGCGATGGAAGAACAGGGCATGCATCGCCATGCCAGTGAAAACCACAATGCCCACCAGCGTCAGGATGCGCAGCACCCGCATCGGCTCGATACCCGGCGTCACCCCGAGCACACCACAGGCACCGGCAATGGCCAGTAGCGCAATGAAAACGTGACCGAACCGGTACAGGCGCCGGTAATAAAGCCGAGTGCGAAAGGCCCTCAGCATAAAGGCCGCCATCAGCCCGACACTGGATGCAAACAGCCCCGAAGCAATCCTGTCGTAGAAAGGCCCGGTGGCCGGCACAAGCTGTTGCAGGTAGCCACCGGTCACCAGCGAAAACAACGCCGTCGCCAGCAGCGCCAGCCCGTAGCGCAAGTACAAGGGATCACGCAGGCGCTGCCAGAAGAACAGGTTGATCACCACCACCAGCAGCATCATGCCGAAATAGAGACCGAAGCCGGCATACTCCAGCGCCACAAACCGGGACATGGCGGTATGCTCGAACAACAACAGATCCACCGCCATGCGGCCTGAACGGATTTCCAGATAATAGGCGGAGGGCGCCTCAACAGCCGGCGACAGCAGGAAGGCCGGCCCGCGATACGAAAAGTCGTTATCGTTGCGCCCCTGAGCCAGTTCGCGCACGCGCACACGTGTGCCGTCGCCCCGGACCTCATGCAGCGCAACCATTCTGATATAGGCTGGCAACAGCTTCAGCGCCCAATCCCGGGGCGACTCGGCATCCCGTTGCAGACAAAGACGCAGCCACACCGTTTCATCGTAGTGGACATGCACCCCGCTGCGAGGGAGCGGCACAAACGCGGTTTCCGGCAAGGCCGCCACCTCCGCCGCGTTCTGCGGCGGCACCGGTGTCACCACCCGGGTCAGCCCGGCACCGATCTCGGCAACACCAAGTTGCCCGCCAGCGCCCAGGAGGGTCGGCGCACAGGTCTGCTGGGCGCTGGCCAGCGCTGGCCATAGCAGCAGGCAGCCAAGGCCGATGAGTAACCGCATCGCTGCTCCCCTCACTGCGTGCGCTCCCCGGAACAACCCATATCAGCTATACTGCCGGCCTGTCTGCAACAGGCCACGGCAGGGCTTATGCAAGGAAATGACATCAATAACGACCTGATCGGCAAAGGAATAAACGTCTGTATCGTCGAGGATGACGACGACCTGCGGGAAGAGTTTGCCTGTGCCCTGACCCGCGCCGGGTTCACAGTACGGGCGTTCTCCGCAGCCACTGAGCTGTATGCCGCGCTGCTACGCCAACCCGCCCAGCTGCTACTGCTGGACCTTGGCTTGCCAGGTGAAGATGGCCATACCATCATGCGCCGCCTCAGGGATATCATGCCTATTGGTATTGTTATCTGCTCCGCTCGCAGCGCCATGGACGAACGCGTACGCAGCATGATGACCGGTGCCGACGCCTATCTGGTGAAGCCTGTCGACCTGCGTGAGCTGGTCGCCACGCTGATCAGCGTTCATCGTCGCGTGAGCAAGCTTGCCGTCGATCCGCCGCCTGCGCAAGACTGGGCATTGACCGACAATGGCTGGACACTGCGCTGCCCTGACGGGAAAAAGCTGCCCCTGACGGCGTCAGAAAGCACCGTTCTGAAGCTGCTTTTCGATACCCCCGGCAAGCCGGTTCCCCGCGAGTTGATGATCGCTGCACTCGGCCACAACAGTGATTATTACTTGAATCAACGCCTGGATATGATGATCAGCCGCCTGCGCCGCAAGGTGCGCGAAGGCTGCGATAGTCGTCTCCCTCTGCGCGCTGTACGCAGCATCGGATTCATCCTCAGCCTCTGAATACAATGTTAGTTTTGATCTATATTTGTCATTAACTGTGAGTGCCTGCCCCCTCCCCGCCCTCTAGATTACCCCTCAAACCAATAAGACCAGTGGGCGAGTTGCGCCTGCGGTCCAGAACACACACTAGGGTTATGAGGGGAACATCCAATGCATTGGCCATGCGTCCGTTTCACACTACTGCTGCTGACCTTGCTGACCACACTGGTCGGCACGGCGCACGCCGACATCGTTCGCGCCTTCGAGCCGCGTGCCAGCTTCGACCAGCGCGGCGACATCCAGCTGGTCGGCAACACGCTGCTCACCTGTACCGGAACCGGATGCGCCGCCATCCAGGACGGCACCAACACAGGCAGCAATGCGCACAACGGCAACCGCAACATGGTGTATGTCAACGTCGACCCCATTGCCGGATTCCCCAATTCCTCCTCCGCCGACCTGGTCATTCCCGCTGGCGCCACCATCCAGTTCGCCGGCCTCTACTGGGGCGCGCGGGCGGCACAGACATCCACCACCCGGGGGACTGTCCGCTTTCGGGTCCCGGGCACCCCGGGCTATCACGAGATTACGGCTGAAGACCTCGATACCGTGCCCAACCAGTGGACCACTGCGGCCTCGCACCCCTATCAGGGGATGGCCGATGTGACCGCGCTGGTCTCGGCAGCCGGGTCCGGCACCTATACCGTAGCGGATCTGACCGCCAACAACGGGAACGGCGGCACCCTCGGGTACTACGGTGGGTGGGGCCTCGTCGTCATCTATCAGGACAACAACGCCCCCTTCCGTCGCCTGATGGTGTATGACGGCGCGGCAGAAGTAGATAACAGCAACAACGTCGATATCACCGTCGAGGGCCTGCTGACACCACTGAGTGGCACCTTCGAAACCTATCTGGGCGCCCTCGTCTGGGAAGGTGACCTGAGTTATGCCGGTGACCAGTTCCGCCTCAATGGCACCCAACTGAGCGACGCGCTGAACCCAGCCAACAACTTCTGGAACAGCACCATTACCCGCCTGGGCCAGCACATCACCAACAAGAACCCGCATTACATCAACCAACTCGCGGTTGATATCAACTATGTCGATGCTTCCGGCATTCTGGCCAACGGCGCCGACAGCGCCACACTGACTTTCTCCACCAACATGGACGCCTACGCGCCCCATGCGGTGGCTTTTGCCGTGGAGCTGCACGCCCCGGACCTGATCACCTCACTGGATATCGACGGCGTCGATATCAACGGCGGTCTGCTGCTGCCCGGTGACGAGATCGAATACACCATCACCTTCGAAAATACCGGCCTGGATGCCGCCACCAACGTCGTGCTGGAAAGCCCCCTGCCCGTCGGCGTCAGCATCGTGCCCGGCAGCCTGGAAATCATCAGCAATGCCACCGGCGCCCCGGTCGGCCCGCAAACTGATGCCGTCGGCGACGATCTGGCGGAAGTGGACGGCAACAACATACGGTTCCGCGCTGGCACCGGCGCCGGCACCACCGAAGGCGGCCACATGCCCATTGGCGAAGGCGCCAGCCTGCGCTTTCGGGTCAGCGTCGACAATACACCTGCCATGGTGGGCGAAACCCTCACCAGCATGGTGTTCGTGACCTACAACTCGGAAACCCTGGGCACTGAATACAATGCTTCTGGCACTGTTTCCCTGAATCTCTCCGTGGCCAGCGCGCCGGACATCGAGGATGAACTCGAACTCGAGATTACTGATGTCAGCGTCGGCACGCCCACAACCGTCGGGCTCGGTGGCGAACTGACCTACACCTTTACCATCGCCAATAACGGCAGCATCAACGTCAGCGACCTGAGTCTGGATATCGACCTGCCGGTGACCGGGGTGAGCTGTGTGCAGTCGTCACTGGCGGCCTCCGCACAAACCACCTGCACCGCCACGGTCACCCTGACCCAGGCCATGCTCGACGACGAAGAAATCAGCGTTACCGCCAGCGCAGTGGCTAACGGGCCGCTAGGGCAGTTCAGTTCCTCATCGGTCACCACCACCACACCGCTGGACCTGCCGCCGGTGCTGCTGAGCATTGCCCGCTTTGCGCCCATGGATGAAATCACCAACCTCGACCCGGTCGGCTTTGTGGTGACCTTCAGCGAAGACGTCGTCAACGTGGATGCCACGGATTTCATGCCCGTTGGTGGCGGCGCGGGCTCGGCATCGATACTCAGTGTGGCCGTGCAGGGCGGTAACAACAGCTACCTGGTCACTGTCACGGGCATCAGCAATGCCAACGGCACCCTGGGCCTGGCCCTGTCCCCCGCCAATGACATTGAAGACACTACCGGCAATCCGCTCGCTGATCTGCTGCCCACGGGGATCAACCAGACCTATACCCTGGACAATACGCCCCCGGCAGTACCGGCGATCACCGGCATTTCCGAAGACACCGGCATCAGCAACAGCGATGGCATTACCAGCGACAACACGCTGGTATTCCAGGGCACTGGTGAAGCTGGCAGTCTGATCACCGTCTATCTGGATGGCGCCTCTCTCGGCACCGTGGTGGTTGATGGCAGCGGCAACTGGTCTCTGGACCACAGCGCCACCACCCTGGCCGATGGCAGCTACCTTGTAACCGCCACGGCAGAAGACGCGTTGGGTAACACCTCCGACCTGTCCGATGGCTTTACCGTGGTCGTGGACACTGTCGCGCCGACACCCAATCTGGATCAGGATGGTGCCGAACTCAACGACAACACCCCTACCCTGACCGGCACCACCGAACCGGGCGCCAGCGTGGTCGTCACTATTGATGGCGAGACTTACACCACCACCGCTGATGAAACCACCGGCGTGTGGACCGTAACTGTCACCGAAGAACTGACCGACGGCATCCATACGGTTGGCGTTGCCATCACTGATCTGGCTGGCAACAGCGACAGCGGCAATTTCACGGTGAGCATCGACGGTGAACCACCGGTTGTGGAAAGCATCCAGCGGCACACCCCCACTGAGGAAATCACCAGCGCTGACACGGTCACCTTCCTGGTGAGCTTCGATGAAGAAGTCTTTGGCGTCGATGCCACTGACTTCGTGCTCACCGGCGCTGGCGCAGCAGGTGCGATCATCAGCAACCTGACACCGCAGGCCGGTGGCACTCAGTACCTCGTAGAAATCAGCGGCATCGACAATGCGGACGGCGCGCTTGGTCTGTCCATCAGTGCCACCGCAGACATCCTCGACAGCCACGGCAATGCCCTGACCCCGGCGGTGCCCCCGATCAACGAAGGCTATGTGCTGGACAACACCGCGCCCGCACTGGATGTGGCGGTGATCGAGGATGACACCCTGACCTTGCACTTCGACGAAACCCTGGATAACGCCAGTGTGCCGTCGGCAGGCGACTTCACCGTTATGGTGGACGGCGACCTGGCAACCGTCACGGGTGTCTCCATTGTTGACGACACCGTCGTGCTGACGCTGGACGAGAGCGTCTCCAGCAATGCCAGTGTGACCATCAGCTATACACCGGGCACCAACCCGATTCAGGATCTCGCGGGCAATCCGGCAGACAGCTTCAGCGGCGAACCGGTGACCAACGACACCGCAGACACCATCCCCCCGCGCCTGGACAACATCACCCGGCACGACCCGGTGGATGCCCTGACCAACGCCAACAGCGTCACCTTCCTCGTCACTTTCGATGAAGACGTGACCAATGTTGCCGTCGGCAGTTTCGAGGCCACGGGCGCTGGCGCCACCACGGCCACCATCGACAACGTCACCGCCCTCAGCGGCAACAGCTATACCGTGACCGTGGGCGGTATCGATGAGGCCAATGGTGAACTGGGCCTGATGCTGTCCGGCAGCCAGAGCATCGAAGATCTGGCGGGTAACCTGCTGGTGGACCCGAGTGTGCTCGGCAACAGCGAGACCTATACCCTCGACAACACGCCACCGGCTGTACCGCTGATCACCGGCATTTCTGATGACACCGGTATCAGCGACAGCGACGGCATCACCAGCGACAACACGCTGATCTTCCACGGCACCGGCGAGCCCGACAGTGACATCACCGTCTATCTGGATGGCGTCTCTCTCGGCACGGTTGTGGTTGATGGCAGCGGTAACTGGTCACTGAACCACACCGCCACTGTCCTGACTGATGGCACCTACACGATCACGGCCACCGCCGAAGATGAGCTGGGCAATACGTCTGACCTGTCCGATGGCTTTACCGTGGTGGTGGACACTGTCGCGCCGACACCAACCCTGGATCAGGATGGTGCTGAACTCAACGACAGCACCCCTACCCTGACCGGCACCACCGAACCAGGCGCCACTGTGGTGGTGACCATCGACGGCGAGACCTACACCACCACTGCCGATGAAACGACCGGCGCCTGGACTGTGACTGTCACCGAAGAACTGGCAGACGGCATCCATACCGTCGACGTTGCCATCACCGATCTGGCCGGTAACAGCGACAGCGGCAGCTTTACCCTGAGCATCGATGGTGAACCGCCGGTGGTGGAAAGCATCCAGCGGCACACGCCCACCGAGGAGATCACCAGCGCTGACACAGTCACCTTCCTGGTGAGCTTCGATGAAGAAGTGTTTGGTGTCGACGCCACTGACTTTGTGCTCACCGGCACTGCTGCCGCCGGCGCCATCATCAGCAATCTGATTGCGCAGGCCGGCGGCACCCAGTACCTGGTGGAAATCAGCGGCATCGACAATGCGGACGGCGCGCTTGGTCTGGCCATCAGTCCCACCGCAGACATCCTCGACAGTCACGGCAATGCCCTGACCCCGGCAGTACCGCCGATCAGCGAAGGTTATGTGCTGGACAATACGGCACCGACGCTGGATGCAGCGGTGATCGAGGATGACACCCTGACCCTGCACTTCGACGAAACTCTGGATAACACCAGTGTGCCGGCGGCGGGCGACTTCACCGTCATGGTGGATGGCAGCCCGGCCACCGTCACCGGTGTCTCCATCGTTGACGACACCGTCGTGCTGACCCTGGAAGACGGTATTTCCAGCAACGCCAGTGTCACCGTCGGCTATACACCGGGCACCAACCCGATTGTGGATCTGGCAGGCAACCCGGCGGACAGCTTCAGCGGTGAGCCCGTCACCAATGACACCGCAGACAATGTGCCGCCGCGCCTGGACAACATCACCCGTCACGACCCGGTGGATGCCCTGACCAACGCCAACAGCGTCACCTTCCTCGTCACCTTCGATGAAGACGTGACCAACGTCGCCATCGGCAGTTTCGAGGCCACGGGCGCTGGCGCTACCACCGCGACCATCGACAACGTCACCGCCCTCAGCGGCAACAGCTATACCGTCACCGTAGGCGGCATCGACGAGGCCAATGGTGAACTGGGTCTGATGCTCTCCAGCATGCAGAACATCGAAGATCTGGCGGGTAACCTGCTGGTGGACTCGGGCGTTCTCGGCAACAGCGAGACCTATACCCTCGACAATACGCCACCGGCGGTGCCCGCCATCACCGGCATCAGCGAAGATACCGGCAGCAGCGATGAGGATGGCATTACCAGCGACAACACGCTGGTCTTCCACGGCACTGGCGAGCCCGACAGCCTGATCACCGTCTATCTGGATGATGTGGCGATCGGCACGGTTGTGGTCGACGGCGACGGCGACTGGTCCCTGGACCACACCGCCACCGTCCTGACCGATGGCACCTATACGGTTACCGCGACCGCCGAGGACGAACTGGGTAATACCTCCGAGCTGTCCGATGACTTCACCGTGGTGATCGTGACGCAGGTGGATGAACCCACCCTGGATCAGGACGGCAGCACGCTGGAGAACGGCACCCTGACCGGCACCACCTCGCCCCACGCCGAAGTCTGTGTGGCCATCAACAGTGAAGAGGTCGCCTGTGTCACCGCCGACGAAAACGGCGACTGGACGCTGGAGCTGGACGAACTCGGTGTCGGCACCCATGACCTGGATATCACCGTCACCGACCCTGCTGGCAACGAAGACAGCGGTTCCTTTACGGTCACCGTGAGCACCCCGTCGACACCGCTCATCACCGGCATCAGCGCGGATACCGGCGTCAGCAACAACGACGGCATCACCAGCGACCATACGCCGACGATTCACGGTACGGCGCAGGCCGGGCATACGGTGGCCATCTACCGCGACGGCGCCCAGATCGGCACCGCCCTGGTCGACATCGATGGCCAGTGGTCACTGCCGCACAGCGGCCTGCCCCTGGACGATGGCAGCTATCTCATCACTGCCATCGCCGAAGATCCGCTGGGCAATGTGTCGATCCTGTCGCTGCCTTTCGGTCTGACCATCGACACGGAAACCAGCGTGCCGACGCTGAATCAGGACGGCGAAACCCATGATGCAACGCCGACCCTGACTGGCGACGCCGAGCCGGGCGCCGAGATCACCGTCACCATCGGCGGTGACACCTGGACCACCAGCGCCGACAACGACGGCCACTGGAGCGTGGAGATCGTGGACGGCCTGCCCAACGGCGACTACGGCGTCACCGTCGAGGCCACCGATACGGCTGGCAATACCGCCTCGGGTGATTACACGCTCAGCATCGACGAAGCCCTGACCGTACTGCGCCGGGTTGAGCGTGACGCGCCGCTGCAACGCGAAACCAACGCGACCCAGGTGAGCTTCCTGCTGGTGTTCAGCGGACCGGTCGCCGGGGTGGATGCCACCGATCTCGCCCTGACCGGCGCGGTAGCTGGCGACATCCTGATCCATCAGGTGACACCGCTGGGTATCAATGGCGATGGCGAAGACCTGTACCGTGTCACGCTGAACGTGTCCAACAGCCCGAACGGTGAGCTGGGCCTGGCACTGGCCGCTGGCCAGAGCATTGTCGACCAGTACAGCAACCCGCTGGGCAACACGACACCGGGCGTCAACGAGGACTACCTGCTGGATAATCTGGCACCGACGCTGACAGAGGCCAGCGTGGTCGGCAGCAGCCTGGCGCTCACCTACAACGAGTCGCTGGACGATGGCAGCGTACCTGACGCGGGTGACTTCACTGTGATCGTCGATGGCCAGGAAGTTCCTGTGACATCGGTGAGCATCAGCGGCAACGGTGTGACACTGACACTGGAAACCCCGGTTTCTCCTGGCGCTCAGGTCCACGTCAGCTATGCTCCCGGCACATCAGCCATCCAGGATCTGGCTGGCAATGGCACCAGTTCGCTCTCGGGTCAGGGCGTCACCAACCTCACCCTGCGCGCTATCGAAACCGGCCTGCGCGGTGTCGGCGGCAGCGGTGCCCCGGTACTGCTGCTGATGCTGGCCCTGTGCGGCGCGCTGCGCCGCAGGGCCACCTGGCTGGGCCTGCTGGCCAGCATCGGTCTGCTCTCCACCAGCGTGAGCGCCGCTGACCACTACCCCTATGCGGGCGCTGGTCTGGGGCAGTCACGCCTGGCGCCGGACACCGACAACACGGGTTACCGGATCGATGACAAGACCGACACGGCCCTGGGTCTGTTTGTCGGCTATCAGTGGCATCCCCACTGGAGCGCAGAACTGTCCTGGCACGACCTCGGCGCCGCCGAGCTTGAGCCCACCCTGCCCGGCCTGGACCCGATCGATGTCGATTACCGCTTCCTTGGCCTGTCGGGCATCGGCTACCTGAAAGGCTTCGACTGGGATGCGCGCGGCTGGGATCTGTTCGGCCGCCTCGGCATCGGCACCCTGGACACCTCCGGTAACGGCGGCGTCAGTGTCGATCAGGACAAGGACTGGCAACTGTTCTTCGGCGCCGGTGTGGAATATCGCTTTGCCCGCGGCTGGGCCACGCGCCTGCAGGCCACGAGCTTTGACAAGGACGCGTCCGTCGTCACGCTTGATGTGCTCAAACGCTTTGGCCGCCGCCCGCCTCCGCCACCGCTGGACAGCGACGGCGATGGCGATGGCGTCATCGACGAACTGGATCAGTGCCCGGATACCCCGCGCGGCGTAGAAGTTGATGAAGTCGGCTGCCCCCTCGACAGTGATCGCGATGGCGTGCCCGATTACCTCGACCAGTGCCCGAACACCCCCCGTGGCGTGAAGGTGGACGAGGTCGGCTGCCCGCTCGACAGTGATGGCGACGGCGTACCTGACTACCGCGATGCTTGCCCGGGCACCCCCGCCGGCGCAGTGGTAGACGCTCAGGGTTGCGAGGAAGCCTTCGCCCTGGAAGTCAGGAACATCCTGTTCGCCAGCAATTCCGCCGAGCTCACCGCCGCCGGTCTGGAAGCCGTAGGCCGTGTGGCGACCTATCTGGGCGCCAGTGATACCCGACTGCTGATCGTTGCCCATACCGACAGCCAGGGCGCGGCGGCTTACAACCAGCAGTTGTCAGAGCGACGCGCGGAAAGCGTGGTCAATGCGCTGGTTGGTCACGGCATCGACCCGGCCCGTCTGCAGTCGCAAGGCAAAGGCGAAAGCGCCCCGATTGCTGACAACAGCACGGCAGAAGGACGCCAGCAGAACCGGCGTGTGGAATTCATCATCATCGAAGACGAGGAAGAGTGAACCCGAATGCCGGGCGGGGCGCCCTGCCCCGCCCGGCTTCGGGTCTCGACGAGGACACCGTCATGCACGAGAAGAGAGTGGACGAAAAACGAGAACCCGTTTATTCCCCGACGTTCAAGGCGCAGGTTGCCCTGAGCGCACTGCAGGCAAACCGCTCTCTGCCGGAACTGGCCTGGGAGTTCGGTGTAACACACGAGGAAATCGCACGCTGGCAGGCACAGTTGTTGAAGCATGCTGCCCGCGTCTTCGAGGCGGATGAGACACCCGCCCGCACACATCGGAAACAGCTATTGCGGGAACTGAAGATACTGGATGATTTCCAGGCCAGCTGCTGAGCCTTGTGTGTGTGTGTGTGTGTGTGTGGAGCAAACCTGTCTGTTAATCGGTCCGCTGTATCGCGGCCATTTGCCTCGCCACACCCACTGCGTCCTCCACATCCAGCTGGAAGGCCATGCCAGTGCCTGATTCCTTGTCGAAACGACCCGCTTCGTTGATGGTTTCCAGCACCTTGCGAGCGATGTTAGCCTCGACCAGAAACAGCAGCACATCACACTGGCTCACCAGATCCAGTCCGAAAAAGGTTTTCCGGGGCTTCAGCCCGGCACCGCGCGCATTATTGATTACGGTGCTGCCTGTCGCACCAGCCTCACGCGCCGCGTGCAGGACATCCTCACTGTGTTCATCACTGACCAAAGCCATTATCAGTTTGAGTTGCATTGTCTTGGGTTGCATTGTCTCGAGTGGCATTGTCATCTCCCTCCATTCTTTCGGTCGGTTCGGCGAACCCACCAGGCAGCAAGCTGTGCATAGGTCATGACGGATATGATCGGAAACAACACGGCAAAGGCAATCATACCGAAGCCATCAATCAGCGGGCTACGATCCGGTATGTTGGCAGCGAGGCCGAGGCCCAATGCCACCACAATAGGAACAGTCACTGTTGATGTGGATACCCCGCCGGAATCGTAGGCCAGCGGGATCATCTGGCGGGGCGTAAAAAACGTCTGTACCACCACCAGCGCATAGGCTGCGCCGATAAACAGCGGCAATGAGATGCCGCTCACGATGCGGAATGCACCAAGCGCCACCCCTACCCCGACGCCCACCGCAATAACAATGCGCAATGCGGTGGCATTGATGGCGCCGGCCGACAGTTCGCTGGCTTTCATGGCCACCGCGATCACCGCAGGTTCGACGATCACGGCACTGGTACCAATGGCGAAGGCAAACAGGTACAGCCAGTAGTAATCACGCCAGTGGACCGCCAGGGGTTCTGCGCTATCACTGATCGAGGTAATAAACCCTGGCGCCACCAGCTGCTCGGCCATCGCCCTGCCCAGCGGAAACAGTGCAGATTCCAGCCCCATCAGAAAGAACACCAGCCCCAGCAGCACACAACTGAAGCCGAGTATCAGCGTGCCCACTTCCGGCAAGCGCCGTCGCAGCACCAGCAGCTGAAAAATAATGACCACGAATGCGATGGGCGCAACATCCCGCAGTGTCGAGAGTGTTGTAGTGAAAAATGTACCCAGAAAGGTCTGCAGCAGCTCGGTCATGCCAGCACCCCGTAGAGGATGACAAAGATCATCGGCATCAACGAGGCAAACGCGATCAACCCGAAGCCGTCCATGGCCGGATTACGGCCCTCGATGGACATGGCCAGGCCAATACCCAGCGCGGTAACCAGCGGCACAGTGATGGTGGATGTCGTGACGCCGCCGGCATCATAGGCAATACCGATAATCTCGGGCGGCGCGAACCCGGTCATCATGATCACCGCCGTGTAACCGCCGATGATCAGATAATGCAGCGGCCAGCCCTTGATGATACGGAAGATACCCAGGACGATAGCTGAGCCCACTGCGGCGGCCACAACCAGGCGCAGGCGCAGTGCATAGGTCGCCATGGCCGCTTCGCTGTTGTCGATCTGGTTCTCCGACGCCGCGATCATGGCGGCCTCTGCCGCAATGGCTATCAGCGCCGGCTCCGCGATGGTGGTCGCAAACCCCAGCGAGAAACCGAACAGGAGCAACCAGACCAGATTGCCCTTTTGGGCAAAACTGTGCGCCATGCTTTCGCCGAGGGGGAACAGGCTGATGTCCAGACCATAAACAAACAGCGCCAGGCCCAGAACAACAAACACGATACCCAGCAACAATGCTGCAGCATCGGGCAATGGCTGACCGATCACCACCAGCTGGAAAAAGGCGACAACGCAGATGATCGGCAGCAGATCCCGCATGCTGCTGAGCAATATCGTCACAAATCCCCGTCGTGTTACCGCCATGTCCTACGCCCCCCACTCAGGCACATCTCACTCAGGCGTAACCTGACTCCGCCACTTCAGGCGATACATGTCATGTCGGCGATCCTTGAGATTGGTCACCGAGCCTTCCGTGTGCAGCAGCTTCAGTTTGTCCAGATCCACGTCGGCGAACAGCAGCATTTCCGTGTTCGGCACCGCTTCGCTGATGATGCCGTCATGGGGGAAGTAGAAATCGCTGGGGGTAAAGACGGCGGACTGGGCGTACTGGATATCCACGTTGTCCACCCGTGGCAGGTTGCCGACACTGCCGGAAATGGCGACGTAGCATTCGTTTTCGATGGCCCGGGCCTGGGCGCAATGACGCACGCGCAGATAACCGTTCTTGGTGTCCGTCCAGAACGGCACGATCAGGATTTCCATACCCTGCTCTGCCAGGATACGGCCCAGCTCCGGGAATTCCACGTCGTAGCAGATCAGGATACCGACACGGCCGGCATCGGTTTCGAATACCTCGATCTGATCACCGCCCTCGATACCCCAGTCACGGCGCTCGCTGGGCGTGATATGGATCTTGCGCTGCTCTTCCATGGTGCCGTCACGCCGGCACAGATACGCGACATTATAGACGTTACCGTTCTCCACCAGCGGCATGGAACCCGCCACCACGTTGATGTTGTAGCTCACCGCCAGCTCGGAAATCGCGTCGCGAATCTGCGGTGTAAAGCTGGCCAGGAAGCGAATCGCCTCCAGTGACGGCATGTCCAGTTCCAGGCCCATCAGTGGTGCACTGAAAAACTCGGGCAACACGGCAAAATCAGCGCGGTAATCGGACAAGGCATCGACAAAGAATTCCACCTGATTAAGCAGATCCTCCACCGAGCGCGCAGCCCGCATACGGCGCTGTACCACGCCGAGACGCACCATGGTCTTGCTCTCGTAGAAATTCTGATCCTCGGGCACGTAGAGAATATTGTCCCACTCCAGCAGCGTCGCGTAGCCACGGGAGTCTTCGTCTTCTGGCAAGTAGCGCTTGAGCAGGCGCTTCACGTCAAAGCCATTGGCCAGCTGGAAGGACAGGATAGGGTCGTAGATCTTCTGCCGTTCAACCTGCTCGATATAGTCCGTCACAGACATTTCATCGGCATGGTTGGTGTAGCCGGGCAGGCGCCCACCAGCAAGGATGGCGCGCAGATTCTCGTCTCGACAGAGCTCCTTGCGTGCTTCATACAGGCGCCGGCCAAGACGATAGCCCCGATAACCGGGGTGAACGAACACATCCAGGCCGTACAAGGCGTCGCCGTCCTTGTCGTGGGAATGCACCTTGTCGTCCGTAATCAGGTCTTCGTAGCGATGCGGGTTGGAGAAGCGATCGTACTTCACCCGGACGGTGAGGGCGGCGGCAACCAGCTCCTCGTTGTCCTCGATGCCCAACTGCCCTTCCGGGAAGATTTTCATCAGGGTACGCACGGTGTCTTCCGGCCAGGCGCCCCCAATGTCGGCGTAGACCAGGTTCATCAGGGCTGCAAGCTCCGGGTAGTCCTCTTCGGTCAGCTGCCGAAGACGCAGTTTGGTGCTTTCTTCACCCATGGGGCATTCCTCACGTTACAGCTCGCATTACGGCTCGGCCGGACGTACCGGCCAGGTGTCAGTTCAGTTGGCGGGGCTCGTAGGGTATCAGCCACTGCATGGCCTGATTGCGCAGCGCGGCCATGCCATCGGGGTACAGTGCCACCCCGTCCGGGCGGATGAACAGCACCGCGCCAGAGGTCAGGCCGACGTAGCCCGAGGCCTGTTCACGCACAAAACCACAGTCCTCCTGCCAGGCTGGCGCCATCTCGGACGGAATGGCCTCATAGCCCAGCACGCCGTTGCCGAACGGATCATCCAGCGCGGCACGGTTACGATACAGCCCCACCGCAGCGGCGCTGACCATCAGCACCATCTCATGATGGAAATACAATAGATTGACGTTGCCCCGGTCTCCCAGGGTGCAGGTTTCCTGCAGACGGATAATGGTATCGTTCATGGGCGACAGTATAGCGGCACAGTGCGGGCAATGAGTACCGCCGATGAGGAGAAGGCATGGCAGAAATCCGTGAAAACATTGTTGTACTGACCGGCGCCGGGATCTCCGCCGAATCCGGCATCCGCACCTTCCGGGGCGCAGACGGGCTGTGGGAAAACCATCGGCTGGAGGATGTGGCCACGCCGGAGGCCTTTCTGCGCAATCCGCCGCTGGTGCAGCGCTTCTACAACGAACGCCGCCAGCAACTGCTGAGCCCCACGATCCGCCCCAATCCCGCCCATGTGGCGCTGGCGCGGCTGGAACAGCAATTGGGTGACCGGTTTCTGCTGGTGACGCAGAACATCGATGATCTCCACGAGCGCGCTGGCAGCCAGCGCGTGGTGCACATGCACGGTGAACTGCTCAAGGCCCGCTGCCGCCTTTGCGACCATGTTCAGGGCATCACGCAGGATCTGGGCCCGGACAGCCAGTGCCAGGGCTGCCAGAGCTGTGGCTGCCTGCGCCCTCACATTGTCTGGTTCGGCGAGATGCCGCTGGAGATGGAGCGTATCTACGCGGCACTGGAGCAATGCCAGCACTTCATCAGCATCGGCACCTCGGGCAACGTGTATCCCGCAGCGGGGTTCGTGGAGGTGGCCAACAGTGCCGGGGCGCACACGCTGGAGCTCAACCTTGAGGCATCGCGGGTGCGCAGCGCCTTCCGTGAGCATCGTGAGGGGCTGGCCAGCGCATTGGTGCCGGCCTGGGCAGACGCGCTGCTCACCGCCAATATGGCGGACAGGGCCATGGTGCCAGACAGCAATCGCGCCGGGGGCTGACGAGGGGGGCTGCATGCGGGACTGATGGCACCGTGGCATCGTGTTTCTTCAGCGCACTGATTCCGCTAGACTGCTGTGCTCCTTATACGCATAAAATCCAACAGCTTGGTACAGGTAGCGGACCATCATGGTTGAAACACAGGTTGACGATCTCAATATTGAATCCCAGACACTGCTGGTGACACCGAAAGCACTGAAAGAGAAGCTGCCGCTTTCGGACACAGCGCGTGACACGGTAGCCCGGGGCCGCGAGGTCATTCGCAATATTCTGGACCGCAAGGATCACCGCCTGTTCGTTGTCATCGGGCCCTGCTCCATCCACGATGTGGAAGCCGCCCACGACTATGCCCGCCGCCTGAAAGCCCTGGCTGATGAGGTGTCCGATACGCTGGTACTGGTGCAGCGCGTGTATTTTGAAAAACCGCGTACCACCGTGGGCTGGAAAGGCCTGATCAACGACCCTTACATGAATGACACCTTCAAGATTGAAGAGGGTCTGCATATTGCCCGCAAACTGCTGCTGGACATGGCGGAAATCGGCCTGCCCACCGCCACCGAGGCGCTGGACCCGATTACCCCGCAGTACATGCAGGACCTGATCACCTGGTCCGCTATCGGCGCCCGCACCACCGAATCCCAGACTCACCGCGAAATGTCTTCCGGCCTGTCCAGCCCGGTGGGCTTCAAGAATGGCACCGACGGCGGCCTGGATGTGGCCATCAATGCGATGTTGAGCGTTCAGCACCCGCACCGTTTCCTCGGTATTGATACCGACGGCAAGGTCGCCATCACCGTCACCCGCGGCAACCCCTATGCCCATGTGGTGCTGCGCGGCGGCGGCGGCAAGCCCAACTACGATTCGGTATCCGTGTCGCTGGCCGAGCAGGCGCTGGCCAAGGCAGGGGTTTCGACCAACATCATGGTCGATGCCAGCCACGCCAACTCCAACAAGGACCCGTCGTTACAGACCCTGGTCATGGAGAACATCACCAACCAGATTCTTGAGGGCAACAGTTCCATCATCGGCCTGATGGTGGAATCCCACATCAAACCCGGCAATCAGAAGATCCCGGCGGATCTGTCCCAGCTCGAGTACGGCGTATCTGTGACAGATGGCTGCATTGGCTGGGAGGCCACCGAAGAGACCATTCGCATGATGGCGGACAAGCTGCGCGACGTGCTGCCCGCTCGCACAGCCGGCTGACCCCCGGGGCTCGCCGCGCGGGTCAGAGACCTGCGCGGCGAGCCCGCTCCCGTTCGATCACCTTCAGGAAGGTTTGCGGCTCCGGCCGAACCCGATAGTTGTCGCTCTGATCCAGAAAGATCACCTCCCCTTCCCCGTTGGTCACCAGCACTGTCGGCATCACCGAGTGCCGGCCATAACCAAATAACCCGAGCCCCAGGGGCACACCATCAAGATGCGCGATGCCCAGGGTTTCTGCGGCAACACCGTCCTTGTCTTGCAGAAACAGCAAAGGGACATCAAAGCGCCGGGCCAGCGCGCGGGTTTTTTTTGCCGGCTGGGGAGACACCAGGGCCACCGTAATGCCCTGCTCGTTCAGTTGGCGGTATAGCGCAGCTATTTCGTGAATCTGCGCCATGCACAGCGGGCACCAGTTGCCACGAAAGAATAACCAGACCACCGGATTACCCAGCAGATCCTGGTTGGTCACCGGGGTGCCATCCAGGCGCAGAAGCGTGATATCGGGCAATTTGCTCAGCAGCTGCAGCTGGCGCCCACGACTGGCAAGGCGGCTGTACCACAGCAGATACAACAGAAAGCCGCCCAGCCCGAGCGGCAGAGCGTACAGCACCGGCCACCAGTCCGGATCACTGGCGGTCAGAGTGCCAAATACGGCCAGGCAGGCGCCCAGCCAGGCAAAGCAGGTCACGCCGAACAGGTGCGCAGTCGTCCGCGCGGGGCGGCGCACGAACAGCCAGGCGAGGAAACCCGGCAGCGCCGTGCAGGCCATCAATGCCCCCACCCACTCCACCCGCCAGGTGCGCGAAAGCTGCAGCAGGATATGCAGGCTGACCAGCGATGCGACCAGCACATAGAGACTGATATACCAGGCCTTGAGACGCTCCATCGTCACTCCTTGTTCTTGTTGAGGGCGTTGCCCAGTCTTGGCTCAGAGTCTTGGCTCAGGCTCCTGGCTCAGGGCTGGCCGTTGCCATGCACCAGATGTGCCCGGGCCACTTGCGAGACCTCCCCACCGGCCAGCGCCACACTTTCCCGAGCAAAGGCACCGATCTCGCGCACCGCCAGCGACGCCTCCGGCAACCAGCCAGCCAGCGCCTGAAACACATGCATCATGTTTTCCCACACCTGATAGTGGCAAGGCACGCCGCAGGCTCTGGCGCGCGCCACCACGGCTTCTGCATCGCTGCGCAAGACCTCGGTACTGCCCACCTGCACCATCAGCGGCGGCAGATTACTGAGATCCGCCCAGGCCGGTGATAACAGCGGTGAGCGCGGATCGTGCCCGGCACAGTAAGTCTTGGCGACAAACCGCAGCAGTTTCACCGGAATCAACGGATCATGATCCGCATTATCGGCCAGGCTGACGCCGCTGGCCGACAGATCCGCCCACGGACTGATCAGGATACCTGCTGCGGGCATCGGCAGCCCCAGCTCGCGTAGCCTGATCAAGGTCACCAGGACCAGATTGCCGCCCGCCGAGTCACCACCGAGCAGGATATTTTCCGGGCGGTAACCCCGTTCCAGCAAGCTCCGATAGGCCGCCACCGCATCTTCCAGCGGTGCGGGATAGCGCCACTTGGGTGGCTGCCGGTAATCCAGCGCCAGCACCCGGGCCCGACAGGCCCGGCTCAGGCGCCATGTCAGCGCCCGATGCGAGCGCGGTGAGCCGAAGAAATAGGCGCCACCGTGGCAATACAACAGCACCCGACCAGCAATCAGGTCCCGCCCGCCCATCACCCATTCCCCGGGCACACCGCCTTCGTTCGCCGGCGCGATATGCACATCGGCATGGACCGGCAAGGCCAGCGTCACGGTATCAAAGCCGAGTTGGGAAAAACGCATCGTGCGCGGGGTCAGGCGCACCCGGGACACCACCGGCTTGACGAAGTGACGGGCGCCTCTCGCCAGCACACGGCCCTGCCAGCTGGTCGCCGGGTGGAATTCAGCGGATTCGGTCATGCGGATTCGGTCATGAGAGTCAGCCTTCCAGCGGCCCGAGGCGGAAACGCTCGCCCCGGCTGTGGACCACCAACCAGTCGCTGCCGTCGATGGACGCCGTCCGGGCGGCCTGCACCAACTGATAGAAGACGTTGCGATGAATCAGTGCTTCCAGGTTATCCCGCACCAGCAGGTACGGCGCCGGCTCGCCGGTATCCGGGTCCGTATCGACTCGCAGGGGATGGCGCGCATCCGCAATCACGGTGGCGCCGACATTGGTGGTGAACGCCAGCAGCGGCTCGCCCTGCTCCGTAAGCTGCTCCAGCGTGATGGCAACAAAGGGCACATCATCGACCTGAATGCCCAGCTTTTCCACCGGCGTCACCAGATAATAGCGATCGCCTTCACGGCGCAGGATGGTCGAAAAAAGCCGCACCATGGCCGGTCGGTTAATGGGGGTGCCCTGGTAGTACCAGCTACCGTCACGGGCGATGCGCATGTCGATATCGGCCGTGTACTCAGGGTGCCATTTGTGCACCGGTGGCAACCCCTGCCCATCCTTTTCGGCCTGCTCGAGGACAGCCAGGATATGCTCGGGTTGCCGGTCGTCGCTCATTTACCGCGCTGCCCTTTATTGCCCATGCGAATACCGATACTGATCAGGAAATCGAGAAAGTCTTCCTTGTCATCGATGAACTTGCGGTAAAACGGTGACTCCATCAGACCGACCGCACCATGGGCCAGGGCCCAGGCAGCAGCGATATGGTAGCCGGCAGGCACATCTTCCAGCGCCCCTTCACGGATGCGGGACTCCACCACACCGGTGAGATTATCGAGATTGGCGGCGCGAATGGCGTGCAGTTTCTCCACCAGTTCGGGCACCGCCTGATCCTTGATGACTTTATGTTCCAGCCGGTCGAACAGCTGGTAGCGGCTGGGGTCGCTGATGCGAAACCGGAAGTATTCCCGCGCCAGTCGCTCCTTGTCCTGGGACTGACCAATCTCCCGAAACAACTCAGCCAGATCCTCTTCATAGCGGATCATCAACAGCAGGTAGATTTCGTTTTTGGTTTCGAAATGCTTGTAGATAGTGCCTTTGCCGATGCCGACGCGATCCGCGATCATCTCGACCGTCACCCGGTCCTCGCCCTGCTCAAGAAACAGCGTCAGTGCCGCATCGAGGATTTCCCTTTCACGCTGGCGAAACTCCTGCGCCTTGCGTGCCGCTTTTTCCAGATCGCCCATCCCGCTTTCTCTCCTGTCGCCCAGCGTGCGGCACCTGCCTTGGCAGTGCCCACGACTGAGCAGTCTAGCCCACCGCCCGGCAACGGGCAAAGCCGCCGCGCCGCGCGTTGTGCGAATTCGCACCGTGTCAGAACATTCACTGATTTGTCCGAACCTGATTTGCCCAAACATTGTGGTCACAGCGAATACCGCCCAGAATCCCCGGACGGCTGCGCGGATAATACGCCAACTACCCTGAATCGCAACGAGGCTCCCCATGACCCTGTCTGCTGATGAATTCCCGCAAGACCCGGATACCTTTTACCTGAATCACGCTGCGGTAGCGCCCTGGCCGCGCCGGACGCTGGATGCCGTGACCCTGTTTGCCCGGGAAAACGTCACCCGGGGAGCGCGCCATTACCCGCGCTGGCAAGCGGTCGAAGACACGCTCCGGCATCAGCTGTGCACGCTCATCAACGCGCCCTCACCGGACGACATCGCGCTGCTGAAAAATACCTCCGAGGGCCTGTCCGTGCTGGCCAGCGGGCTGGACTGGCGCGCCGGCGATGAAATCATCATCACAGATCAGGAATTCCCCTCCAATCGCATCCCCTGGCAGGCCCTGGCAGCCCGGGGCGTCGTGCTGCGCGAGGTGGATATCAGCGGCCCGGCACCGGAGCAGGCACTGGCCGACGCCATCACACCACGTACCCGGCTGATGTCCGTCAGTTCAGTGCAGTACGGCACCGGCCTGGCACTGAATCTGCTGCAGCTCGGCCAGGCCTGTCAGGATGCCGACATCCTGTTCTGCGTGGATGCCATCCAGAGCATCGGCACCCGTGTGTTTGATCTCCAGGCCATCAAGGCAGATGTGGTGGTGGCTGACGGCCACAAATGGATGCTCGGCCC
Organism: Alcanivorax sp.; assembly: GCA_022565695.1. Classification (GTDB taxonomy): domain Bacteria; phylum Pseudomonadota; class Gammaproteobacteria; order Pseudomonadales; family Alcanivoracaceae; genus Isoalcanivorax. The sequence continues at coordinate 66,427 of JAIUME010000011.1, forward strand.
CGAGGGCCTGGCCCTGTTCTATTGCACACCGGCCCTGCGGGAGCGCCTGACCCTGCATCAGTTTGGCTGGCACATGGTCGAAGACGCCGGCAACTACGACCGGCATGACTGGGAAATCGCCCACAGCGCGCGGCGCTTCGAGTGTGGCAGCCCCAACATGCTGGCGGCCCATGCCCTGTCGGCCAGCGTGTCGTTGCTGCTGGAGGTCGGATTGCAGGAAGTCGGACAGCAACTGGCCGCACGCACCGCCTGGCTGGACAAGGCGCTGCGTGAGTCCGGACGCGGACAGATGATCAGCCCGGAAGCCCCGGAGCGCCGTGCCGGGATCGTCACCTGGCGCCCCGATGAGGCGCTGGAAGGCTGCTTCAACCGCCTGCGGGAAGCCGGTGTGGTCTGCGCAAAGCGCGGCGGCGGCATTCGCTTGTCCCCGCACTTTTACACTGACTACCCGGTCATGGATCACGCCCTGACATTGCTGCTAGACTAGCGCCATGCATACCGACCCGAGCCCATCAATCATCCAGGATCAGAACAGCGGCCCCTCTCTGCGTGGCTGGCTGCAGGCCGAGCAACCGCGCCCGTCGCTGAAACTGTGCGATATCGATCGTATGCGGCACCTGCTGCAACCCTGTGATGTGCTGCTGGTCGACGGCGCCACCCGCCTTGATGCGCGGCTGCGACGCGTGACGGACAGCCGCTGGTCCCGGGCCGGCCTCTATCTGGGTCGCCTGCACGATATCCGTGACCCGTCGCTACGTGCCACCGCCACCGAATACCTTGCCTGCGAGCCAGACACCCAGCTGGTGCTCATGGCCGACCCCGCCCGCGGTCTGGTCCTGATGCCATTGACCGCGATGGCACCGGAGCATGTGCGTATCTGCCGGCCTCGCGGGTTGGGCGGTGAAGATCCGCAGGCGGTCATCCGCTATGCGCTCAGCCGACTCGGCACCCATCGCCCGCTGGCCTGGAGCGATGCGGTGGCCTTGTTGCTGCCCTGGGGATTGCTGCCCCGGCACTGGCGCACCGGTCTGTTTGCGCGTCTGGCAGGCCGTACCTTGCGGGCCCTGACCGGCAGCACCGTGGGCGATGCCTTCTCTTTTATCCAGTTCCCGGTATTGCCGCTGGTCAAGCGCACGGAAAGCGATGTGTCGCGGCTGTATCGCCGCCATCCGCAAATCTTCTTCCCCGCAGATTTCGACCACTCACCGTATTTCGATATCGTGAAGTACCCGTTCGTGGATCATAACGACGAGCGCAAGCTACGCCTGCTGCCCTGGAGGGGCCGCGTGAATACGCTTGAGGAGAGTGCGCTTGAGGAGAACACACTGGAAGAGAACACGCTGCAAGAAAGCACATCAGAAGGCAGCTCTTCGGACAAGCGCCGACAGGAAGAGAAAACAGGGGCAGAACTCAGCAAATCCGGCCGCGACGCCTGATCAGCAAGCCCGCCAGCAGCAGTACACCAGCCCCCAGACTACCACCGCTACCGGAACCGCCACTGCCCCCTGTGGAAGCAGCCAGCTCACCCAGGGTCACCAGCCGGGCGGACGCCGTGGCCGGGAAATTCCCGTTACGCGCCGCCACCTCGAGGCGCACACGGTCCGCCGCATTGCCGCCCAGGATATCCAGACTGCGACTGCTGCCCTCTCCGGGCAACAGAGTACCCAATGGGCACTCCACCGGGTGACGATCCACGCAACCGGCCTCGGCAAGGTTGGTAATGCTGGCACCGGCGGGCAGGAATATACGCAGCACCGCATCCTCCGCACTGACATCCGGCGCATCATTACCCGCCTGCAACTGCACTCGCCCGCCCAGCAAACCATCCTGGCGCAGGGGCTGACGGGTCAGATGCAGTGACAGATCCGGCTGATCGGAGAAACGCAGACTCAGTGAATCATTGCCCCGTTCGCGATAATTGTGCTCGCTGGCCAGTGGCGTGATATCCACGCTGACATCCGCATCCTGGTGGCCGTCATAGCTCACCTCGAAGCGCCGAGCGCTGATCTGCTGCCCGACCTGCACATTACCTGCGTTGCGGCACTCGGCCTCATTTGGTCCGCGCGCCACACAGGAGAGCCCATCCAGGCTGCGGACAGTGATCGGGCGATCGCTGCGCAGACGCCAGCCGACTGCGGATGCCTGAGTCACAGCGCTTTGATTGACGATATCGCTGGTCAGCACACGCCGTGTCTGGCGACGGCCAGCCATCTCGCTGGTGCGGCTGGCTGAGGCCAGATCGACCAGACTCGCGTAGGCGGTCCGCTCCATCCAGCCGGCGTAGCTCGAGGCAGCGGTATAGACGCCCGGCACACCCGGCGTCCCGCAGTCCGCGCTGCCATAGCTGGTCACCCCCATCAGCCAGTGCTGCCCCTCGTGGTACATGATCAGCGGGCCACCGCTGTCGCCGTTGCAGGTATCTTTTGCCAGATCACTCCCCGCACAGATCTGCTGATCGGTGAGGTTGCGCCAGATCTGCCGACATTGGCTGCCGGGGACATAATCCAGCGACACTTCTTGCAGCAGGCTGGCGCCGCTGGATGGGTCATGGGCCTGGGTACGCCCCCAGCCCATGGCGGTGAACAGATCCCGGCGACCTGCCCGCGTGAGATAGTGGTGCGTCTCCGGGCCGGCGAGATTCACCGGCCTCGCATCGGCCGGCTGCGCCAGGCGCAGCAGCGCGATGTCGTTATGCAACGAGGCCCGGCTGTATTCGGGGTGCACGTAGATGGCGCTGACCGGCAGTTGCTCGCCACCACTGCCATCACGGTGAATACTGCCGACAACGACAAGCAGATTCTGCGCGTTGTATTGCACCTCCTGGTTGGTCGTTACACAGTGTGCCGCCGTCAGCACCCAGCGAGGTGCAATCAGGGTGCCGCCACAGATGAGAGATCGGTTCGCGTTGTTCGCACCGGTCACAAAATTCACTGCGGCCATCCAGGGCCATTTGCCTTGTACTGTCTCTGTACCACCAATGATTCTGGCCTGTGCTCCGTCCCCCGCCACCCCCTGGCTGACCAGGCATGCTGCCATGACCAGCCCAAAGCCCAGCTTACGAAGCATACGTCGTTCTACCTATCTTATTATGATGTAGGTAGTGACTTTGGGCGATACGAAGGATCAGGAATAGTGCGAATTGCTCAGTTTGTGACCGACTTGGTTACACAAACATGCCACAGGTAACACTCTGAAAAAATAAAGTTACATTCGAGCTCGCCCGGGGCCGACACCCGGCACAAGGGGCCGCGAGAACACGGCCCAGACCGGCAGGCGGCTATCGGGGGGAAACAGTGGGATTGGAGGCGTAGAGAGGCGGGGCTGCGCTAGTTGCCAATATCGCCGTCGTCGGGGTCGTCCCCGGCTGTTGTGTCCAGCTCATGGTCTGCATCATCGTCAGCGGGCGCTGGCAGTTCCTTGCGGGCCTTGGCCCCCAGGTCGCGCAACTGGTGCGCCTGGCGCAGCAGGTTGCCGCGGCCCTCGGTGAGTCGCTTGTAGCTGGTATCCCAGGCCGCCTGGGCCTTGCCCAGCCGATCACCCACTTCCCGGAAAGCTTCCTCCAGCAAGGCAATCTGGTCGCAGATGCGCCCTGCCCGCTCGGCGATGCTGATGGCATGGCGGTTCTGGTACTCGTAACGCCAGATATTGTTGATGGTTCGCAGGGTGACCAGCAATGTGGTGGGGCTGACCAGCACGATATTGCGGCTGTAGGCCTCGTTGTACAGCCCCGGCTGGCGCTCGATGGCGCTGAGGAAGGCGGCTTCGACCGGGATGAACAACAGCACGAAATCCAGTGTCCGCACCCCGTTGAGCCCCTCGTAGCGCTTCTCACTGAGGGCGCGGATGTGGCTGCGCAGGGACAGTATGTGCTGATCCAGCGCCTGCTGCCGCTCGGCATCATCCTCTGTGCTCCAGAAGCGCTCGTAGGCCACCAGCGACACCTTGCTGTCGATGATGACGTCTTTCTGGTCTGGCAGATGAACGATCACATCGGGCTGGCGACGCTCGCCCTCGTCGCCGGTGAGCGACACCTGAGTATCATATTCGCGGCCTTTGGTCAGGCCCGACTCTTCCAGAATACGCTCCAGAATCATCTCGCCCCAGTTGCCCTGCACCTTGTTCTGGCCCTTCAGGGCGCTGGTCAGGTTGCGCGCATCCTCATGCATCTGCTGATTGAGCTGATGCAGGCCGCGGATCTGTTCGCCCAGTGTCGCCTGTAACCGGTTATCTTCGGTGTGGATGTGATCCACGCGGCGGCGGAAGTCCGCAAGCTGTTCCCGGAATGGCTTGAGCAGGTCGTCAAGACCGGTGCGATTCTGCTCTTGCAGCTGCTTGCTGCGGCTTTCGAATATCTTCGCCGACAGCTGCTCGAATTCCTGCTTCAGCTGCTCCCGGCTCTGTTCCAGCCAGGTGAGTTTCTCCTGCTGGCCCTGATGGCGCTCTTCCATACGCGCCTGCTCTGTGCGCAGCACGGCGACACGCTCCTGGGCATCCCGCAGTTCCTGATCACGGGTGTGCAGGCGTTGCTCCAGAGATTGCAGGGTCTGTTGTCCGGCACGGGTCTCGGCCTCGGCGGCCAGCATCTGCTCGCGCAACGCTGCGGCATGCTGGTCGGCGTTGCGCAAACGCCACAGCAGCGCCACCACAGCTGCCAGCGCCAGCACCAAACCAACGATCAATGCCGCCATCACACCGCTCACAGCCCCTCCACTCACAGTACCTCCACCGGCTGAGCCTTGTTGAACAGACTGAAGAAGTTGGCACGCGTCTGTGCCGCCAACGCGGCCACGCTCATGCCCTTCAGGCCGGCGACACAACGGGCCACCTCGGCCACATGCCGTGGCTCGTTGGGTTTACCGCGATACGGCACCGGCGCCAGCCAGGGCGAATCGGTTTCGATAAGCAGGGACTCCACCGGCAATACCTTCACCACATCGCGCAGATCAGCCGCATTATTGAAGGTGACAATGCCGGAAATCGAGATCATGAATCCCATCTCGATGGCGGCTTCGGCCATGGCCAGATTCTCGGTAAAGCAGTGCAACACACCGCGCACCTCACCACCGCCATGCTCACGAATCAGTGCCAGGGTATCTTCCCGAGCGTCCCGGGTGTGCACCACCAGGGGCAATCCCGTTGCGCGGGCCGCCTGGATATGGGTAATGAATCGCTCGTGCTGCCAGCTCGGATCATCCCCGGCATAAAAATAATCCAGGCCCGTCTCACCGATGGCGACCACCTTCGGGTGGGCTGCATGCCGGATCAATTCATCAAGCGTGGCGGCGCGCGACTTCTGATACAGGGGGTGTACGCCAACCGTGGCAAATACCCGGGGCCAGCGTTCCGCAACTGCCAGCACATCGGGGAAGGTTTCCATGTCCACGCCAATGCATAGCATATGCCCGACGCCTGCCGCCTCGGCCGCCTGCAGCACGGCACCAAGGTCGCCCTGGTGGGCTTTCAGGTCAAGGCGGTCAAGGTGACAGTGGGAATCAACGAGGGGCAGTTGCTCTGCCCGCGCCGGTGCCGGCTGAGTCATAGGAAAACCTGTTGCTGGCCATCAAGCCGTTACATGGTATGCGTCGGGCGGTCGGATTCAAGTGATCCGGCAAGATAGTTTTCGATAGTACGCCGCGCCGTATCATCCTGATCGGAGAATTGCACCCCGATACCGGCAGCGCGGTTACCCTGAGCGCCCGCCGGTGTGATCCAGATGACCTTCCCTGCTACCGGAATCTTTTCGGATTCTTCCATCAGGCTCAGCAGCAGAAAGATCTCCTCGCCCAGCTTGTAATGCTTGCTGGTGGGAATGAACAAGCCCCCGTGCCGGATAAACGGCATATAGGCGGAATACAGGACGGCCTTGTCCTTGATGGTCAGTGACAGAATACCGCTACGACCGCCTGGCATTTTCATGAACAGCAACCCCGATAAACTACTGCTTTGTGGTCACGACACGCCGTATCGATACGGGGTCGTGCCGTTTATGTGTTCGTGCAGATTAGAAGCCCCCCGGAACAGCGTCAACCGCCACTGCGCCAGTCAGCGTCAACAACAACTGTTCCAGCAGCAGCTCCTTGTTCGGATTCGCACCCGACACAAACAACCGCCGGGCCCGGGACAACGCCTGGGCAAACTGCAGCAATATGAGCGGCGATACCCGGGCCAGTTGCTGCATGGCATTGGCGAGTTCCGGGTCCGTGACATGGGTGGCACCCTGGCTGAGTCGCAACGCCTGGCGCGTCCAGCCGTAACAGGCTTCCAGCAAGGCCAGGGTGTCATAGCCGGCGAACTGCCGGGCAATCACCACCGCACTGGCCTGGCCGGCCGCCAGCCGCGCCAGAGCCTGGACCAGCGCTGCACGCTCCGCAAACCAGTCAGCCTGCTCCAGCGCCACGGCGCGCAGCGGCGCACCGCCGGCCGCCGCCAGCAAGGGCGCGGCCCGCTCCGGTACCGCCAGTTGCCCGGCAACCCAGGGTTCCGCGATTGACAGGGGCGGTGGCGTCAACGGCTGCTGCTGACAACGACTGCGCACCGTGGGCAGCAAGGCACTGACCTGATCACACACCAGAATCAGCAGTGTGTTGCGACCCGGCTCTTCCAGTGTCTTGAGCAATGCATTCTGGGCGTTACGGTTCATCGCCTGGGCCGGGCGCACCAGCGCCACCCGGTGACCGCCGTACTGCGGGGTGCGGCTGGCAAACTCGACCAACTCGCGAATCTGGTCGATGCGGATGGCCTTGCCCGCCTCTGCCGGCTCCGTGAGGCACATATCCGGGTGGGTGCCACCGGTGGTCATGTGGCAGCCGTGACAGCGGCCACAGGCGATACCGCCCCGGGGAGACTCACACAGCAGCACTTGCAACAACGCCAGCGCCAGGCGCTCCTTGCCGATGCCTGCCGGGCCGCTGAACAACAGCGCATGGGGCAAGCGTCCGGCTTCGCGCCGGCTCAGGAACTGGTTCAACGCATCCCGGTGCCAGGGGCATGGCGCCTGTACTGCAGCGGCATCAGCCATGGGCGCGCACCTGCTCGGCAATCAGTTGCTGGACCTGGGTGCGTACCTCGTCCAGTGGCGCACCGGCGTCGATCAGGCGAAAGCGGGCCGAATCAGCCGCAGCGCGTTGCATATAGGTGTCGCGGATACGCTCAAAGAAGACACGCTCTTCCTGCTCGAAACGGTCGAGCTTGCCCCGCCGCCCGGCGCGGGACAGCCCCGTGAGCACATCAATATCGAACAGGAAGGTCGCATCCGGACGCAGGTCACCCTGCACCAGATTTTCCAGGGTCGCGATATGATCAGAGGGCAGGCCTCGACCACCCCCCTGGTAGGCATAGGTGGCATCGGTGAAACGATCGCACAGCACCCACTTGCCTGCTGCCAGGGCCGGTCGTATCACCTGCTGGAGATGCTGGGCGCGGGCGGCAAAGATCAGCAGCAGCTCGGTATCCGCCGCTACGGGTTCCTCATGGGGGGCAAGCAGCAGATCCCGCAAGGCCTCCGCCAGTGGCGTGCCGCCGGGCTCACGGGTAATCGTGACTTCGATGCCTTCGGCGCGCAGCAGCTCCGCCGCCCAGCCCAGATTACTGGACTTGCCTGCGCCCTCTACGCCCTCAAAGGTAATAAACCGCCCCGCTGCTTGCGTCATGGGTTGGGTGCCTCGGCCGGCACCTGGGGGGCCGGCGATGACCGATAGTCTTCCCTGCGGTTCAGCTGGTAACGCCGTACTGCCGCATTGTGCTCATCCAGTGTAGCGGAAAAATGATGGGAACCGTCGCCACGGGCCACGAAGAACAGGGCTTCACTGCGCTCCGGATTGACCGACGCGCGAATCGCTGCCGCACCGGGCATGGCGATGGGTGTCGGCGGCATCCCGCGGATCACATAGGTATTGTAGGCGGTGGGCTCCCGCAGATCGGCACGGCGGATACGCCCTTCATAGCGCTCACCCATCCCGTAAATGACGGTGGGATCTGTCTGCAAACGCATGCCCTTTTCCAGCCGCTGCACAAATACACCGGCAATCTTGCCGCGCTCGCCGGGCACGCCGGTTTCCCGTTCGACGATGGAGGCCATGATCAAGGCGTCGTAGGCACTCTCATAGGGCAGATCCGCATCCCTGGCAGCCCAGGCCTCATCCAGAATCCGCTGCTGACGTGTGTAGGCCCGGCGCATCAGCGCCAGGTCCGTCTCGCCACGGGTGTAAAAATAGGTGTCTGGCGCAAACCACCCCTCCGGATGTCTGTCCGGGGCGCCCAGTTCGGCCATGATCTCCTCGTCGCTCATCTCTGTTGTCAGCGGCTGCAGCCCCGGAGCCATGCCCAGCTGGGCACGCATCTCGCGGAAATGTGTGCCTTCGATGATCACGAAGGGATGCTGTATCACATCGCCCTGCTCCAGTTTATCCAGCAAGGACACCAGATTCTCACCCGGCTTGATGCGGTACTCGCCACGATGTATGCGCCGCGCATCATCATTGGTCAGTGCATAAACCCGTACGCTGAGCTGTCGCAGGCGCGCTTCTGTGGCATCACCCAGCATGCCCTCCCGGTCAAGTTCCCGGATAACACCGTGCAAGGAACCGCCCCGAGGCACATCAAGGATGTATTCCTCTTCCAGCAGCAGAGGCCGATGCATGTGCCCGGCGAGCCAGGTAAAGGCCAGCGGCACCAGCAGCAGCGGTACAAAGATCAGCAGGACAAAATACTTCGTATGGCGTTTTTTCATTCGAATAGTTGTTCCAGGCGTGCCTGTAAAGCCAGTGTAGACTCCCCCACCGGCCATGCTCGATCCATCAGTGTACGGACCGGCAGAATTCCGGCAACACTATTGCAGGCAAAAACTTCGTCAGCGCGCTCAAGATGTGACAGTGGCCGCGAATCGATATCCACGTCAAGTCCCTGATCATGCGCCAGTTTTTCGATTATCAGCCCCCGCGCGACCCCCGCCACACCACACTGGCCGAGATCCGGCGTCCACAGCCGCTCACCAAAGCGGGCGAACAGATTCATGCTGGTGAGTTCTATGGGGTGGCCTTGCATGTCGCACATCAACCCCTCTTGCCAGCCGGCCCGCTGCACTTCACCGCGTGCCATGACCTGTTCAAGCCGGTTCAGGTGTTTGAGGCCCGCGAAGGCAGGTTGCAGCGCCAGCCGTTGCTGACACAGGCCGACCTGTATGCCCTCCCGGTAGTCACTGGCAGGCCGGACGGGTAACCCGTGCAGGCTGGCCAGCAAACGCGGTGTCGCGGGCGTCGGCCAGGCATAGCCACGGCCGCCGCTACCCCGGGTCAGAATCAGTTTGAAAACAGCGGATGAGCCAGCCTGGCTGGCATGCTGCGTCGAGGTCTGCGCCATGGCCTGCGTCAAGCCGTCCGCCAGGGCCTGGTCCAGGGCATCGGCACGGATGGCGATGCCGAGGCGCTCAGCCCCTGCCAGCATGCGCGCGCGATGCCGTGGCCACAGAGGTGCAGAGAGGGGGGCGGAGGGCGGCGCAGAGAGAGAGGCTGCGCCAGCGACCAGGCGTACGGTCTCGAAGCAGCCATCCCCGTACGCCAGGCCCCGGTCATCCGCCGGCAGTGACTGCCACAGCAGCGTCACAGGCGGCGGAACACCAGCGAGCCGTTGGTGCCACCAAAGCCGAAGGAGTTCGACAACGCAATCGGGATATCACGCTGCTGCGCGATATGCGGCACGAAGTTGAGATCACAACCTTCATCCGGGTTATCCAGATTGATGGTGGGCGGGGCTACCCCGTCACGCATGGCCAGCATGGTGAAGATGGCCTCCACCGCCCCCGCAGCGCCTAGCAGGTGGCCGACCATGGATTTGGTCGAGCTTACTGCCAGGGCGTCCGCGTGTGCCCCGAAGACACTGCGAATCGCATGGGCTTCAGCCAGATCACCCGCCTTGGTGGAAGTGCCATGGGCGTTGATGTAGGCCACTTCGTCCGGGTTCACGCCAGCATCCCGCAAGGCATTGATCATGGCACGGGCCGCCCCTGCGCCATCTTCCGGTGGTGAAGTGATATGGAACGCATCGCCGCTCATGCCATAGCCGACCAGTTCGGCATAGATGTGCGCGCCGCGCGCTTTGGCGCGCTCATAGTCCTCAAGCACGACGATGCCGGCGCCGTCGGCCAGCACGAAGCCATCGCGGTCACGGTCCCAGGGGCGGCTGGCCCCTTTCGGATCGTCATTGCGGGTGGAAAGCGCCCGCGCCGCACCGAATCCACCCATCCCCAACGGCGAACAGCCTTTCTCGGCGCCGCCGGCCACCATGACGTCTGCCGTGCCGAGCATGATCTGCTGGGCCGCAAAACCGATACAGTGGGTGCCACTGGTGCAGGCTGTCACGGTGGCGAAGTTCGGGCCACGGTAGCCATACATGATCGACAGGTTACCCGCGACCATGTTGATAATGCTGCCCGGCACAAAAAACGGCGATATCTTGCGCGCACCGCCGTCCAGCAGCTTCTGGTGATTCTCTTCGATGGTACTCAGACCACCGATACCGGAGCCAATGGCAACGCCAATGCGGTCCGCATCCTGTTCGGCATCGGTCAGTCCGGCATCACGGATCGCCTGTATGGCGGCCACCATGCCGTACTGCATGAAGCCGTCCATCTTGCGCGCATCCTTGGCAGGGAAAAAATCAGCCACGTCGAATTCCGGCACCAGCCCGGCAAAACGGGTGGCAAAGCGTTCCGTGTCGAAATGATCGATGCTGCGAATACCGCTCTCGCCAGCTACCAGACGCTGCCACGTGGACGCCACATCAGTACCCAACGGGCTGAGCATCCCCATACCGGTGACAACTACACGACGTCTTGTCACTGCCTATTCCTCCAGTTCGCAGTCAGCAAAAAAAAACCGCAAGTCCAGAACTGAACCTGCGGTTTTCTTGATCAGGCCAGAGCCGGATCAGGCGTGGCCTTTGACGTAATCGATGGCAGCCTGAACGGTGCTGATCTTCTCAGCTTCCTCGTCGGGGATTTCAGTTTCGAATTCCTCTTCGAGAGCCATCACCAGTTCGACGGTATCCAGCGAGTCGGCGCCCAGGTCTTCGACAAAGGAAGCTTCCAGCTTGACGTCTTCCGGCTTCACACCCAGCTGTTCCACGATGATTTTGGTGACGCGATCTTCAATGCTGCTCATGATACTAACTCTCTCCTGTTGTGGTGTCTCAACACCTCAGGCGGCTATTCTAGGGGAACGCTGATTGCCCATGCAAGCAGCGATCCACCCCCACCCGGGTACATGTGTTGCCAATTGTGTGTCAGCCGGTGAACATACCGCCGTTGACATGCACAGTGGTACCTGTCACATAGCCCGCGCCTTCTGACGCCAACCAGGCTACGGCACTGGCAATTTCGTCCACCTGACCCAAGCGGCCCAATGGTATCTGTGATAGCAGGTTATCACGTTGTGCCTCGGGCAGCGCATCCGTCATATCCGTCTGGATAAAGCCCGGCGCCACCGCATTGACCGTGATCGCACGGGACCCGACTTCCCGCGCCAGCGCCCGGGTGAAGCCTTCTGCGCCGCCTTTGGCCGCCGCATAGTTGGCCTGCCCGGCGTTACCCATGGTCCCCACCACCGATGTGATGTTGATGATCCGGCCCCAGCGGGCTTTGGTCATCCCTTTCAGGCAGGCCCGCGTGACCCGAAACAGTGCATTGAGGTTGGTGTTGATCACCGCATCCCACTCTTCCGGCTTCATGCGCAGCATGATGTTGTCCCGGGTGATGCCGGCGTTGTTCACCAGTATCAGCGGCGCGCCGTAGTCGGCCTGTATCGTCGCCATGGCGGCGGTCACGGATTCTGCCTCGCTGACGTCCATCACCACACCACCGCCCTGCTCGCCGAGCATGGCGCCAATGGCATCGGCACCGGCCTGTGTTGTTGCCGTGCCCACCACGGTATAGCCTGCGGCGGCCAGCCCGGCGGCAATCGCCTTGCCGATCCCGCGGCTGGCGCCGGTCACCAGCGCGACCCGCGCTGTCTGCTCTGCTGCTGTCATCTGGTCTGCTCCTTGATTCCCTGTTATCAGCCGTTGGGCGTCTCTGCGCGCAACGTCTCGGCATTTTCCAGCGCCACCATCTCCAGGCTGCGGTCAATGCGTTTTACCAGCCCGGAGAGCACCTTGCCGGGACCACACTCGTAGCCCTTGCTGACACCCTCTGAAACCAGCTTCTGAACGGTTTCCACCCAGCGCACCGGGGAATGCAGCTGCCGCACCAGAGCAGCGCGAATGGCATCCAGATCCTGCTCGGCCTGCACGTCCACGTTGTTGATCACCGGCATTTCCGGCGCATGCAGGTTGATCCCTGCCAGCACGTCGGCCAGCGCGTCAGCCGCCGGCTGCATCAGGGCACAGTGGGACGGCACACTCACCGGCAGCGCCATGGCGCGCTTGGCGCCTGCTGCCTTGCAGGCCTCGATGGCGCGGAGCACAGCATCCGCATCACCGGCGATCACCACCTGACCCGGTGCATTGTAATTCACGGCTTCCACCACCTGACCGGCAGCGGCGCTGGCGCAGGCTTCCCGGACCTTGTCATCCTCCAGGCCCAGCACGGCGGCCATGCTGCCGGTCCCGGCAGGCACTGCACTCTGCATCAGCTCGCCACGGCGCGCCACCAGACGGGCCGCGTCACCCAGGCTCATAACACCGGCACAGGTCAGGGCGGTGTATTCGCCCAGACTGTGCCCGGCCACCACCGCCGGGCGCTGCCCGCCACGGTGCAGCCACAGGCGCCAGAGCGCCACGCCGGCAGTCAGCAGCGCTGGCTGGGTCACTTCGGTACGGTTGAGTTCGGTATCGGGGCCGTTCTGCACCAGCTGCCAGAGGTCATAGCCAAGGGCACCAGAGGCTTCATTGAAGGTGTGCTGAACAACCGATTCCCCGGCGTAGTCACTGAGCATGGCCACCGACTGGGACCCCTGACCGGGAAACAGAAATGCCGTCTTACTCATAAACGCTTCGCTCCACTCTCAAATACGCTTCGCTCGATCTAATACGCGTCGCTCGATCATGATCAATCTGGTGTGCCGTCGGCCCGCCAGAACAGGCGCAGCGGCAAGCATTGTGCTGATCCGCGCGTCACATTGCGCGCCGGATTTGCAACAAAACCTTATGCGTCCGGGCCCGTGGCGTCCTGGCCCGCGGCTTTCGCCGTCTCGCTCTCCGCCACAGGCGTTTGCAGCGCGCTGCCGATCAGGGCCGGCACATTGCGCTTTGCTTCCAGCAAGGCGACTTCCAGGGCCGCGGCGAATCCTTCTTCACCGACGCCGCCGTGGCTCTTCACCACAATGCCGTTGAGGCCGACCAGGCTGGCACCGTTATACCGCTCCGGGTCCAGGCGCCCTTTCAGGCCACGCAGTACCGGCAACGCCAGCAGACCGGACAATTTTTTCAGCCAGGACCGGCCAATCTCTTCGCGAATCATCTGGCTGATCATGGAGGCCACGCCTTCCATGGTCTTGAGCGCCACATTGCCGACAAAGCCGTCGCAGACCACGACATCCGCGTCGCCGGCAAACACCGCATTACCTTCGATATAGCCGGTATAGTTCAGGCCGGGATGCTGCTGCAGCAAACGTGACGCGAGCTTGATCTGCTCGTTGCCCTTGATGTCTTCCTCGCCGATGTTCAACAACGCCACACGCGGCGACTCGACGCCGTCCACAGCACGCACCACTGCTGCACCCATCAGCGCAAACTGCAACAGATGCTCGGGCTCGGAATCCACATTGGCGCCGAGATCGAGCATATGACAGTGCCCCTTGCGGGTGGGAATGGCCGTGCAGATGGCGGGCCGGTCAATGCCCGGCAGGGTTTTCAGGACGAACCGGCTGATCGCCATCAGCGCACCGGTGTTGCCCGCGCTGACCGCCGCCTGGGCACGCCCGTCGCGCACCTGATTGATGGCGACGCGCATGGAGGAATCTTTCTTGTTACGCAGGGCAACAGGGATGGGATCGTGCATTTCCACGACTTCTGCGGCGGCGACGATCTCAAGCCGCGCATGGCCTGCAAGGCCTGCGGCTTTCACGGCCGCAGTCAGCGGCGCCATCTGTCCCACCACGATAATATGTAATTCGGCATGTTGCCGAAGCAGCCGCGCCACCGCCGGTACGGTCACCGACAAGCCGTGGTCGCCGCCCATGGCATCCACCGCCAGGGTCAACTGGGCCATGCGCCAGCCTCTCTTGTGTTTTATTGTCAAAGGTGTCTGAAATCAGTGCCCGCAGAGCATGCGGGAGAGACATCCTTTTCGCAAAGAAAAAAACGTTACCAGCCATGCCCGGCCACATGTCCGGGCAGATGCCCCACCAAGGGCCGCACCACCGCAGAAATGAAAACGGGAGCCGCAGCTCCCGTTGTTCAGTGACCGACTCAGGCTTCGTCGTCGTCAGTCTCGACTGACGCGATCACCTGGCGACCACGGTAGTAGCCATCCGGAGAAATGTGGTGGCGACGATGCACTTCACCGGTGTTGCTGTCTTCGGTGAGAGCCGGCGCAGACAGGGCGTCGTGAGAGCGACGCATGTCACGCTTGGAACGGGTTTTCCGGTTCTGTTGAACTGCCATGGTTCGCTCCTAGTAAAGCAAGTCGTTACTTCTGGCTGCCTTTCAGGCTTGCCAGAACTGCAAAAGGGTTATCCGCTCTTTCATCACTCGCCGACGCTTCGGGCTCATCACCCTCCGGCAGACGTGTGGGGCATTGCTCATGCGTGGCAACCAGCGGCAGCGCCAACAGCAATTCCTCTTCCAGCAATGTCGCCAGCGTCATCTTCTCGTCTGTGACCAGCCAGGGATCATAACGCTCCGGGAGCATGCTGATCTCTTCCTCGGTCCAGACCAGCGCCAGATTCACCTGGGCGGTCACATCACAGGTCACTGGTTCCAGGCAGCGCTGACAGGTCATCACCAGCGCGGCAGAGACAGTGCCGTGAACAATGCGCTGCCCGTCGTCGGGATCCCGCTCGAAAGTGAGCGCCACCGAGACTGCCTCTGCCTGGCTCTGATCGAAATCACTGAACCGGGGAAGGGCTGCGACGGTGGTCTGACCACTGATGAGGACACCCTGATCAGCCAGCTTGCGCGGCTCGACGTAGTGCGGCAATTGCTCTGAAAACATAAGCGCGCAATTCTAGGGCCGGACAGCCCCCCTGTCAAAGCGTTCTTGAAAAGCTAACCATTTGATGAGAAAGGCTTTTCTCGTGCAGAGGCAAATGAGTAACGCTATAATTGCGGATTATAGGCTGATCCGGGCTGAATTGCCGCCGGAAGCGCCTCTTTATTTGCCGCGTGTCTTGCCATGTTTGGCCACGCAGCGCTTCCCCCACTGAGCCATCATGGAAGCCATCATGACAGACACCCCCCAACCCCTCGTTCTGGCCTCTTCCTCACCGTTTCGCCGTGAGCTGCTCGGCCGCCTCGGGCTCAGCTTCCTCAGCGACAGCCCGGATATCGACGAGCAAGCCCTGCCGGGGGAGACGCCTCAGCAGCTGGTGCTGCGGCTGGCACGCGCCAAAGCGGCTGCGGTGGCACAACGGCACCCGGAGGCGCTGGTGATCGGCTCGGACCAGGTGGCCATCACCGCCGACGGCGAGGTGCTGGGCAAGCCGGGCACGCGGGACAAGGCCATTGCGCAACTGCGCGCCAGCAGTGGCCGCAGCGTCACTTTCCTGACCGGCCTGTGCCTGATGAATGCCGCCACCAGGCGCTACCAGAACGGCTGTGAGCGCTTCAAGGTGCACTTCCGCACCCTGACGGATGATGTGATCGAGCGCTATGTTGACCAGGAGCAACCGTTCAATTGCGCCGGCAGCTTCAAGTCGGAAGGACTGGGTATCGTGCTGTTCAGCGCGCTGGAAGGCCGCGACCCCAACGCCCTGGTCGGGCTGCCCCTGATCATGCTGACGGATTTTCTCCGCGCCGAAGGCATCGCCCTGCCCCCTTTTCCAAGCTAATCAGTCCCGGGCTGCTCAGCCCCGGTGGGCCGCCCCGCAGGCGTAGGCATCCACCTCATCAGCCAGCGCCTGGGCCACGCCCGGGCGGTATTTCACCAGCAGCGCCCAGAGCACCGCTTGGGTTTCGACATCCACCTGCCCGTCATGGCGGCGCTGGCGAAAATGCAGCTGGAAAGCCCGTAACACATCACGGGTCTGTGCATCCATCTCCCCACTCACCACAATCGGATAGCCATACCCCCGCAGCCCGGCCTGCAGACTGGTGACCGAGGGCGGCGCCACACTGAAAACCGCCTCATAGCAGGCAACGATGTCGTCATCAGGCCAGGCGCCGATACCCGCCTCGTAGAGGCGTCGCCAGGGGAACCGTGGGCCGGGATCAAGCTTGCGGGAGGGCGCCACATCTGAATGCGCCACCACGTTCACCGGGTCGATGTCATGGCGGGCAATGATGTCCTGCGCCAGGGCAATCACGGCCTCGATCTGGTCTTCCGGGTACCGGGCCCAGTAAAGCCCGAACAGGGTGCCGCGCGGCCCGGCATTGGTGATCTCGATGCCGATGGAGGTGTCATTGATATTGCGCCGATCCCCCCACTCACTGACGCCGGCGTGCCAGGCGCGACGCTTTTCTTCCACCAGTTGATAGATCAGTGGCGCGCCACCGCGCGACTGCCGCGCCGGTAACGGCATCAGATAATGGGCGCTGACCCGGGGACCGGTCAGCGTGTGCAAGGCACGGGCTTCATGATGCCCGGTATAATGAATGACCAGATGGTAGACACGGCTGTTATGGGAGGGCGCCACATGGCTGCGATCCACCACGTAGCCATCGCGTCGCTCTGTCTGGGTGAGCTGAGAGCACCCGGAAAACGGCACACACATCAGCAGCGCCAACAGGCCCAGTGGGCCTGTCAGCCAACGTGAATACCTTGTGTCAGCGCAGACTCCAGCCATCAACACCCATCACCTGCCCGATACCACGGCCAATGCTGACACCGAAACCACGCAGGAAGCGCTCGAACGGATGCGGCAGCACCGAGTAATCGACAATTTCTTCTGCACCAATGACATCACGAGCCACATTACCCGGGCTGCCCGTACCGTCGGCCAGACCCAGCTGCACCGCTTCTTCGCCCGTCCAGATCAGGCCGGAAAACAGCTCCGGATGCTCCGCTTCTTTCAGGCGCTCACCACGCCCCTCGCGCACGGCACTGATGAACTGCTCATGCACGCCATCCAGCAGCCGCTGGATGTGCGCCTGCTGATCCGCTTCGACCGGACCAAAGGGGTCCATGATGGCCTTGTTGTCCCCGGAGGTCAGGACGCGGCGTTCCACACCCAGTTTCTCCAGCGCTTCGGTAAATCCGAAACCGGCCATGATCACACCGATGGAACCGACAATACTGGACGGGTCCACATAGATTTCATCGGCGGCTGCAGCAATATAGTAGGCACCGGACGCCCCGACATCAGTGATCACTGCGTACACCTTCTTGTCCGGGTACTCGGCTTTCAGACGACGGATCTCGTTATAGACATAGGCGGACTGCACGGGTGAGCCACCAGGGCTGTTGATACGCAACATCACGGCTTGCGAAAATTCAGCCTCGAAGGCGCGACGCAAACCACTGGTGAGCGCATCGGCACTGGCCTCGGCACCGTCGGCAATAATACCGCTGACATCCACCATGGCGGTATGCGGCTCGGTCGGCGCGGTAAAGCCACCGGTCCCCATGCGCATGGGCAGGAACAGAATCAGGATCAGAAACAGATAACCCAGCGTCGCCATGCGAAAAAAGATGCTCCAGCGGCGCTGTTTGCGCTGCTCGTCCTGCATCGACATCACAACCTTTTCGATCAACTGCCATTCACGGTTGTTCTGCGGGGGTGTTGGCCGGCTACCGCCTGCACCACTCCCCTGAACACCGTATCCCGATTCCGCCATTTTGCCTTCTCCTGTTGCGATTCAGTGCTGTTGCGATTCAGAGACTGCCTTCTGCCAACGCTGCCTGCGGCAGCCCCAGCCAGGGCAGTAATGCGTCAATACGATCCAGCAATGCCAGCGGGCCATGGGGGGCCAACAAGGCTACTTCATGGGCGCCATACACCACGCCGACACGATCCACCCCGGCGCGCGCTGCCATTTCCATATCAAATCCTGTGTCACCCACCACCAGCGCACGCGCCGGCGGGCAAGCCAGTTCGTCGAGTATGGCATGCACCATATCCGGATGCGGCTTGGACCGTGTCTCATCAGCGCAACGCGACGTATGAAAGTAGCGATCCAGCCCCGTATTGCGCCAGACCCGATCCAGCCCCTTGCGGCTCTTGCCCGTGGCCACCGCCAGTTGCAGCCCCTCCGCACGCAACACCTCAAGTGTGTTCAGCGCGCCGGGGAACATCGGGCTGGGCTGCTGCTCTGCCGCAATGAAATGCACCGCATAGCGCTCGCGCATCGCCTCAACCAACGGCTCGTCCGCCGCCGGATACAAGGCCCTGATGGCTTCGTACAGACCGAGCCCGATAATCGACTGTAACTGCAGTGACGGCAATGCCGGCAGCGAGACGTCCGCCGCCGCCCGTGCCAGACAACTGACAATCCGACCGGTGGAATCCATCAGGGTGCCATCCCAGTCAAAAATAATCAGTGAATAGCGCATCAGGCTTGCTCACCCATCAGGATCGACCTCTTTTGTTTTTCGGCGGCGGTGTACCCGTGGCTCTGCCGGATGGCCTTCCTTTGCTGCGGCCCGTCGGCTTGGCCCGGGCGCCGGACGACTTGCCTCGCGCTGATTTGCCGGGCTCTCGTTTTCCAGACTCTCTCTTTCCAGATTCGCCCTTGCCGGACCTTGAATCACTCGACCCGCTCTTGCGCGTGGCGGCTTTTGCTGGCCTGGCCGTTTCCGGGGCAGCGGTGCCAGCCCCGGCGTTCTGCCGATTGCCGCGCGGCTGCGCGCGGGATCGGGTCTGCTCCGAGGCAGCACGACCCTGAGCGCGGTCAGGCAGCGGCGCAGCCGTAACCGGGTCGTCGCCCACCGGGGGCAGCGCCGGGGCGGTCACCGGATGCTGTCGCAGCCGCTGCAGGGCATCCTCAAACGCCTCGTCCAGGGGCGCCGCAAGCTGCAGCATCTCGCCGGATTCGGGGTGTCTGAGCCCCAGATAACGGGCGTGAAGAAACATACGCGCGTGGCCGAGCTCCCGGGCCCAGTGGGCATTCTCCTGCGGATCACCGTATTTGGGGTCACCCACCAGCGGGAACCCGCCAAAGCGTGCATGCACGCGTATCTGGTGCGTGCGGCCGGTCCCCAGTGTCGCTTCCACCAACGCCAGATCCCCGAAACGCTCCAGCAGCTTGAAGTCCGTGCGCGAAGCCTTGCCTTCCTGCGATACCCGCACCACCCGCTCGTTGCCGTGGGTCTGCTTCAGCAGCGGCGCCTCGATGGTGCGCTGCTTGCCCGTAAAGCCCCGGCAGATCAGCCAATAACGCTTTTCGATGCCCCCATCGAGCATCAACCGCTGCAAGCGCCGCAGGAAAGGCCGGTGCTTTGCCAGCATGATGGCCCCGGAGGTGTCCCGATCAAGGCGGTGAACCAGCTCCAGATTGCGGTCGTCCGGCCGCAACACCCGGAGCGATTCGATCAGCCCCAGACTGATACCACTGCCACCGTGAACGGCCAGCCCCACCGGCTTGTTGTAGACCAGCAGCTTGTCATCCTCATGGATCAGGCTGCGGCTGAGACGCTCCCCCAGAGACTGGCTGACAGCGGGCGTGCCGCTATCGCCCGCGACACGCACGGGCGGGATGCGCACCTGATCGCCGTCTTCCAGGCGATAGGTCTGCTTGATGCGTTTGCCGTTCACGCGCACCTGGCCATCGCGGATGATGCGATAGATGCGGGATTTGGGGACGCCTTTCAGCGTGGCCATCAGGAAGTTATCCAGACGCTGACCGGCGCGGTCGGCATCGATGCTTACATGAGTGACGCTGGGGGTAGAGCTCGGGGTGTCTGACATGCCGGCGATTCTAAACAGGCCGCAGGCAAAGTGCATCAGCCATCTTCATCTGCCCCGGCGCCCGCAGCCCACAACCGGGCCACAACGGCGGGGGCGGCGCTATCTAATTGATCCGCCGACTATTTTGCTGCTATAGTTCCCTGTCGGCCGTTTACCGGCCCCGGCGACGCGCAGCGGACATTCGCCGGGTGCAGCAGGGATTCGCCCGACAAAGCGACAGATATATGACTGGCGCCGAGCACATCATGATGGCCCGGCGCAGCAGGAAAATACCTTTGGACATGCCGTCGAAACCCTATGCGACGACGGCGATTCGACAACCCAGGTAGCCTGCAGAGACGCCCCGACTGAATCGGGCGACAGACTGAATACGATAGCTATACGGCAGAAAGATGCCTCGCGGGGCCGCCCGCTTGATCGCGGCCCCAGCCAGATAACAGGTTCTATGCCGCCCGGGCTGATCACCATCGCCGGGGCAGCAGACAACCCAGGCGTGATCTCCGAACACCATCGGGGAACCGCGTTCGGGACAGAATAGCCGGCAATTACCGGCCCGCAGCCTTACGGGAGGGCTAACACGGTGTTTCATGCCGTCTCCCGGCTGTACAAGAAGTCTGTCCGTCCGGTTCCCGGTCTGACGCCCTGTAACGGGCCCTCTGTCATGGCTACCCTATAAATGTGGTAGACACATGAAACGTATGCTTATCAACGCAACCCACCCTGAAGAGGTGCGTGTTGCACTGGTCGATGGCCAGCGGCTGTATGACCTGGACATCGAACACCGGACCCGGGAACAGAAGAAAGCCAACATCTATAAAGGCAAGATCACCCGCGTCGAACCCTCCCTTGAAGCTGCTTTCGTTGATTTCGGCGCCGAGCGCCATGGCTTTCTGCCATTGAAAGAAATTTCCCGCCAGTACTTCAGCAAGGATCCGAAAGACATCCAGGGCCGCATCAATATCAAGGAAGTGGTCCGTGAAGGTCAGGAAGTCATCATTCAGGTCGACAAGGAAGAGCGCGGCAATAAAGGCGCTGCACTGTCCACCTTTATCAGCCTGGCTGGCCGTTACCTGGTCCTGATGCCCAACAACCCCCGTGCCGGTGGCATCTCCCGCCGCATCGAAGGTGAAGAGCGCCAGGAACTCAAGGAAGCACTGAGCTCACTCAAATTGCCCGCCGACATGGGCGTGATCGTGCGCACCGCCGGCCTGGGCCGTTCCCCGGAAGAACTGCAGTGGGATCTCGACTACCTGCTGAAGCTGTGGGACAGCATCGACACGGCAGGCAAAAGCCGCCCTGCCCCGTTCCTGGTGTACCAGGAATCCAATGTCATCATTCGCGCCATCCGCGATTACCTGCGCAAGGATATCGGCGAAGTACTGATCGATTCCGACGAGACCTTCGCAGAGGCCAATGGCTTCGTCACCCAGGTGATGAACGACTTTGCCAACAAGATCAAACTGTACAAGGATGAGACACCGCTGTTTTCCCGTTACCAGATCGAATCCCAGATCGAGACGGCATTCCAGCGTGAAGTGAAGCTGCCCTCCGGCGGCTCGATTGTCATTGATCCTACCGAAGCACTGGTCTCCATCGACATCAACTCCTCCCGCGCCACCAAAGGCGCGGACATCGAGGAAACCGCCCTGCAGACCAACCTGGAAGCCGCAGACGAAATCGCGCGCCAGCTGCGACTGCGGGATATCGGCGGCCTGATCGTGGTCGATTTCATCGACATGGGCCCCGCTCGCAACCAGCGTGAAGTGGAAAACCGCATGCGCGAAGCGCTGGAAGCGGACCGCGCACGCGTGCAGGTTGGCCGCATCTCCCGTTTCGGCCTGATGGAACTGTCCCGTCAGCGTCTGCGCCCGTCCCTCGGCGAAACATCCAGCATTGTCTGCCCGCGCTGTAACGGCCAGGGCCACATCCGCGACGTCAAATCCCTCGCACTGTCCATCCTGCGTCTGGTGGAAGAAGAGGTGATGAAAGAGCGTACCGGCGAAATCCAGGCGCAAGTGCCCGTACCGGTGGCCACCTACCTGCTGAACGAAAAACGCCAGGCCCTGCGCGATATCGAAGCTCGCTACAAGATTCGCGTACTGATCATTCCGAATCAGAATCTGGAAACACCGCATTTCGAAGTCCAGCGCATTCGCGACGACCAGGTGCACGCCACACTGGTCAGCCATGAAGTGGATCTGCTGGAAGGCGAAGAAGATCCGAGCCTTGTGTCTGCCCAGGATACCGAGATCAAACGTCAGGAAGCTGCCGTCAAACTGGTGGCACCGGATACTGCTGCGCCACCGCCGAAACCGAAGCCCGAGCCAGAAGCCAAGGCGGTTGCCGCTGCAACACCCGGCATGCTCGCCCGATTCCTGGCGTTTCTCGCGCAACTGTTCAAGAGCGACGATGCAGGGAACGAGAAACCGAAACGCAAACCTGCCCCGCGCAATGACAACCAGGGCAACCGTCGTGGCACAGAAGCCCGCGGTGGCCAGGGACGCACCCGTCGCGGCGGCGAAGGCCGCCAGAGCGAAGGCGGTCGCGGTCGACGCAACGACACGCGCGGTGGCCGCGGCGACGCTCGTAACGACGCTCGTAATGATAAGGACGGCGACAGCCCGCGCGGACGTGGCGGGCGCAATGCCGACAACCGGAATGCCGACGGCCGCAAAGACGGTGGTCGCCCGGAGCGGCAGGACGCTCGACAAGATAATCGACAAGACCCTCGTCCAGAAAAAGGCCCACAACAGAAAGCCCCCCAGCCCGCCGCGGATAAACCGCAGCGCGCTGAGCGCAATGAGGCCGACGGCAACCGCCAGGACGCCGCGCAGGACGGCACCTCGTCCGAGCAGCAGCCACGCAGCGGTCGCAGCCGTCGTCGTCGCAGCCGCGGCGGCAGCGGTGGCGGCAACAATGCCCAGCAAGGTGCTCAGCAAGGCGAGCAGCAAGAAGGCCAGGACGCGCAGCAAGACAGCCGACCGCCGCGCCAGGCGCGCCAGCAAGGCAACGAACGCAATGACGACAGCGATACACCCAGCGATAACAACGATATCCGTAGCCAGGATGGTGCCGAGCGCCGTTCACAGGTGAAAGATGATCGCCCGCTGCGTCAACGCCAGCGCCCGGCCCGTGGCCAGGACGCCGCCGCGCCCCAGGCACAGTCAGACAACACCGAACAAAACGCTGAGCAAACAGCCGCCGCCCCGACACCGCCTCAGGCAAAAGAGCCGGCACAGGACAAGGCCGCCAACGCAAGCGACAACAGCACTGCCACAAAGCCTGCAGCGGAATCCGTTGCCGCGCCTGTGGCACCGGCAGCACAGCCGCAGCCAGCCAGCGAAAAGCCGGACCAGAAACCTGAACAGAAGCCGGAACAACGCACTGCTGAGCAGAAACCTGCTGAACAGCCGAAAGCCGCAGCCGCCAAACCGGCAGCGAACGGCAACCAGGCAGATCGCAACGCCGACAAGGCACCGATCCGCGATGTGGATGGCAACAAGGCAGACGGCAACACAACAGCCAGTACGCCTGCTCCGGCCCCGGAAAAACCAGCCCAGGCCCGCAACACGCCTGCCGCTGAAAAACCTGCCGCCGACAAGCCTGCCGTTGAGGCACCTGCTGAAAAGCCGGCAGCGCCGCAAAACGCTGCGACTGACAAACCGGCGGTGGACAAACCCGCAGCCGACAAACCCGCCGCAACCGCTGCACCGACGCCTGCCACCCAACAACCGGTGACAGACAAACCGGCAACGGAAAAGCCTGCGGCGCCTGCACCTGCACCGACTCAGGCACAGGCACCGTCCGCAGCAGCCCCTTCAGCGCCCCCTGCAACACCCCAGGCTGCTGACGGCAAAGCGGAGAGCAACAAGCAGACTGCGGCACCGCAGAGCACCGCGGACAAACCCGCTCAACCTGTTGAGCCGGCAGCCAGCACCCCTGCCCCGACGACACAGCAACCCATCACCCGGGCCTCCAACGACCCGCGTGTGCTGCGCCGTCAACAGGAAGCAGAGCGACAGGCTGCAGCGAAGCAGGCGGAAGCCAAAAAGCCCGACTGACGCTTTACGCGCCCGTCGCGTCGCAAAAGAAAAGAGGCCGCTTCTGCGGCCTCTTTTTGTTTCATCGCGAGTTTGTTGGGGTGAGGTTCCCCAGCTAGTGGGTCACCCTCCAGCGAGAGGCGTTGAGGCGGGGTACGCCCTTCCGGGACCGCTCAAGCCGTCCCTGGTCGCTCGCGCTTTGGCCATCCCTGGCCAAAGAGGTCCCTACAGGGCGTACCCCACCTCAACGCCGGAGCGAGATTCCTGTTTCAGTGGGCATCGGATTCTCAGTAGGAACCAAACCGGCGGTTGGCTGGGAGGAGTTGATACTACTGAACGTGACGGCCCACGGGGGCGGGGACTGCCTTTCAGGACTGTGTGAGACAAGGATGTCGAACACAAGCCCCCATGGATGGGTCCACGGCGGGTCCTGAAAGGCAGTCCC
>JAIUME010000012.1 GCA_022565695.1 Alcanivorax sp.
GGCGGCGCGGGGCCCCCGTTTGGGGGGGGTGCGGCCTGGCACGCGCACCGAGCCCCCACAACTCTCCGTCCCACAACTCTCCGCCTTGCCTACCCCCATGCCCCCACCCACATTTTGCTGTATCATTTCGCCCCTGCCGCCACGCAGGGGCCTTCACGTTCGACTGTAGAGACCTGTAACCATGGTACTTCCAGAGCATCGCATGACCCACCTCGAAGCCCTCGAGGCGGAGTCGATTCATATCATTCGCGAAGTCGCGGCCGAGTTCGAGAACCCGGTAATGCTGTACTCCATCGGCAAGGATTCCTCGGTGATGCTGCATCTGGCACGCAAGGCGTTTGCGCCGGGCAAGCCGCCGTTCCCGCTGATGCATATCGATACCACCTGGAAGTTCCGGGAGATGATTGCGTTCCGTAACCGCATGGCAGAAGAGGCGGGTATGGAACTGCTGGTGCACACCAACCAGGAAGGCGTGGCAGCCGGCATCAATCCGTTTGACTACGGCAGCGCGAAGTACACCGACATCATGAAAACCCAGGCGCTGAAGCAGGCGCTGTCCATGCATGGTTTCGATGCCGCCTTCGGTGGCGCGCGCCGCGATGAGGAAAAATCGCGCGCCAAGGAGCGGGTGTATTCGTTCCGTGATCAGCAGCATCGCTGGGACCCGAAGAACCAGCGTCCCGAGCTGTGGAATCTTTACAATGGCCGCATCAACAAAGGCGAGTCCATCCGGGTGTTCCCGCTGTCCAACTGGACCGAGCTGGATATCTGGCAGTACATCTATCTGGAAAACATCGAGATCGTACCGCTGTATTACGCTGACGCGCGCCCGGTTGTCGAGCGCGACGGCATGCTGGTCATGGTGGACGATGAGCGCATGCCGCTTGCCGAAGGCGAAGTGCCAAAGCAGATGGATGTGCGATTCCGGACGTTGGGCTGCTATCCGCTGACGGGTGCTGTGCCATCCAGTGCCCGCACGCTGCCTGACATCATTCAGGAAATGCTGGTGGCACGTACTTCCGAGCGTTCCGGTCGCGCCATTGATCATGATGAAGCGGGCTCCATGGAGAAGAAAAAGCGCGAGGGTTACTTCTGATGTCATACGAAGCACCGAAAATCGACAATATCGAAGATTACCTGCGCCAGCATGAGCAGAAAGACATGCTGCGCTTCATTACCTGCGGCAGCGTGGATGACGGTAAATCCACATTGATTGGCCGTTTGCTGCATGACAGCAAGATGATTTTCGAAGACCAGCTGGCGGCGATTACCCGTGACAGCGGTCGCCATGGCACCACCGGCGAAGAAGTGGATCTTGCGCTGCTGGTGGATGGTCTGCAGTCCGAGCGCGAGCAGGGCATCACCATTGATGTGGCGTATCGTTTTTTTGCCACGGACCATCGCAAGTACATCATTGCTGATACGCCGGGGCATGAGCAGTACACCCGCAATATGGCCACCGGGGCATCCAGTGCGCATGTGGCGATTCTGCTGATCGATGCGCGCTACGGCGTGCAGGTGCAGACCCGCCGTCACAGCTTTATCTGCTCGTTGCTGGGGATTTGCCACTTTGTCATCGCCATCAACAAGATGGATCTGGTGGAGTACAGCGAAGCCCGTTACGAAGAGATCAAAAAAGAGTACGCCGCGTTTGCGGCAGCCTTGAACGTGCCGGATATCCGTTACGTGCCCATGTCGGCCCTGGCCGGGGACAACGTGGTGCATGCCAGCGAGAACATGCCCTGGTTCACGGGCACGCCGCTGCTGGAATTGCTGGATCACTTGCCGGTGCATCGTGATGAGCCACTGCAGTATCTGCGTATGCCGGTGCAGTATGTGAACCGTCCGAACCTGGATTTCCGGGGTTATTGCGGCACGCTGGCGGCGGGTGTCCTGAAGCCGGGCCAGGCGGTGCGTGCGCTGCCTTCCGGCAAGACCTCCACCGTCAAGGCCATCGTGACCTGGGAAGGGGAGATCCCGGTGGCACATCCGGGGCAGGCCATTACCGTCACCTTGAATGACGAGATTGATATCTCCCGTGGCGACATGATTGTGGCGGCGGACGATGACATGACCATGGGGCATGCTTTCATGGCCCATGTGGTGTGGATGCATGAGCAGCCGCTGAAAGTCGGCAAGACCTATGACTTCAAGCTGGGCACCACCTTTACCAGCGGTCAGATCACTGAAATCGTGCACCAGATTGATGTCAATACGCTGGAAAAAAGCGAGACCAACGAGCTGTCGCTCAATGGCATCGCGCTGTGCCGTCTGCAGCTGACCCGTGCGGTGGCCTTTGACCGTTACCGTGAATGCCGCCCCACCGGGAATCTGATCGTGGTGGATCGGCTGAGTAACGTGACGGTCGGCGCTGGCATGATCGAAGACCGGGCGGAGCCGCTGAGTGCCAGCGCGCAGCTGCCTGCGGTGACCGCTGAACTGCGGGCGCGCCGGTTGGGTCAGCAGGCCGCGCGCCTGGTGGTGACGGGGGCGGGCGCTGCGGCATTGGCGCAGCGTATCGAGAAGACGTTGTTCGCGGCAGGTGCTCTGCCTGCCGTGACACAGCATTCATCAGATGCCGAGGTGCTGCAAGCCGCCGGGGTGATGGTCATCATGCCGGGCGACGAGCAGGGCGAGCGGCGTTTGCAGCTGTCCTGTGGCGAGCGCGAGATTGTGGTCTCGTCACTGCCTGAGTCGGATGACAAGGCGGCTGAACAGGCGCTGGCGCTGCTCCGCGAGAACGCCATCCTCGGCTGATACCGGGCTTGTCAGTGTGCTCCGGCTCTGGCCGGGGGCACACTGACTGGTCGTACCAAGTCACATATTACGTAAAACCCTCCCCGGGCATGGCACCTGCGGCCTGGAGGGTGGTCTATCATTGCGTGCGGACGGTTGTGATGAACGTGAACGTCATGTGATTGACCGTCTGTTCATAATGTGACACGCTTCTCAATCTGTGGGCGGTCGTTTCGAAATGCAGTGCCGGGTCCTCCTGGCCTGGGCGTTTGGCAAGTGTATTCGCAGGGAGGCGATGAACGACTATGGAAAGATTCGAACGCTATAACCACTGGCTGGTGGGCCTCCCCCGCACTGCCAAGCAGTGGCTGATGATCGTCGCCGACCTGCTTGCGTTCCCCCTCATATTTATTGCTGCCTACGCCGTGCGCGTCGGGGATATTACCCCCACCATCGCGCAACCCTGGCTGATTCTCATGGCGCCGCTGCTGACGGTGCCGTTCCTTTATACCGCCGGCCTCTACCGTGCCATGGTGCGGTATCTGGGTGGTGAGGCGGCCATTGCCATCTTTACCGGCATGACCATGGCGATGGTGGTGCTGGCGGCGGGGGGCAGCATGGTCGGCATGGACGGCACCCCCCGTTCCGTTTTCATCATCTACTGGGCGCTGGGCATGCTGTACCTGGGCGCCAGCCGCTTTCTGGTGCGGCGCTATCTGTTCTGGGCCTTGCATCGACGCCAGCGGCAGGAGCGGGTGGCAATTTTTGGTGCCGGGGATTCCGGTATCCAGCTGGCCATGGCACTCAGCAGCGGCCAGCAGTATCAGACGGTTGCCTTCGTCGACGACCTGCGCGGTTATCAGGGCAGCATCATTCAGGGCATGCCGATTCTCAGCCGCCAGGGCCTGCAGCGCTATGTGGAGCAGGGGCGGATCGATACCGTGCTGCTGGCGATGCCCTCGGCCAGCCGCTCCCAGCGTTTGCGCGTCATCACCTTTCTCGAAAAGCTGCCGGTCAAGGTCAAATCCGTGCCGGCATTGCATGACATCGTCTCCGGCAAGGCGCGCCTGGAACAGATTCGGGATGTGGCCATCGAAGACCTGCTGGGTCGTGACCCTGTGCCGCCCCAGGGGAATCTGCTGGATGCCTGTATTGCCGGCAAGAATGTGCTGGTCACCGGGGCAGGCGGCTCCATCGGCAGCGAGCTGTGCCGGCAGATTGCCTCACTCGGCGCGCGCCGTCTGGTGCTGGTAGAGCACAATGAGTTCGGTCTTTACAGCATGGAGAAAGAGCTGCTGGAGCTGACCGCAGAGATTGATATCGAGATCGTGCCGGTGCTGGGTTCCGTGGTGAGCCGGGGCCTGCTGGAAACCGTTTGCCGCCGTTATGGTGTGCATACCGTCTATCACGCGGCGGCATACAAACATGTGCCGATCGTCGAAATGAACCCCTTCTCTGGCGTACGCAACAACATCATCGGGACCTTCGCGGCGGCGGAAGCGGCGGAGGCCTCCGGCGTGGAGCGCTTTATTCTGGTGTCCACGGACAAGGCGGTGCGGCCCACCAACGTGATGGGCGCCACCAAACGCTTTGCCGAACTGGTGTTGCAGGGCATGGCAGCGCGTGGATCGAATACTGTTTTCTCCATGGTGCGCTTCGGCAATGTGCTGGGTTCCTCTGGCTCCGTGGTGCCGTTGTTCCGCGAGCAGATCACTCAGGGTGGCCCGGTGACGGTGACCCATCCGGATGTCACCCGCTATTTCATGACCATCCCTGAAGCCTCCCAGCTGGTAATTCAGGCAGGCTCCATGGCCGAAGGCGGGGAAGTCTTTGTGCTGGATATGGGCGAGCCGGTGCGGATATTCGATCTGGCCACCGCCATGGTTCACCTGATGGGCTACTCCGTACGGGACGAGAAAAACCCCCAGGGCGATATCGAGGTGGAATACAGCGGCCTGCGGCCGGGTGAAAAGCTCTACGAAGAGCTGCTGTTCGGTGAAGACGGCGTGGGCACGCGCCACCCGATGATCATGCAGGCACGGGAAGAAGCGCTGCCCTGGCAAGACATTGAGGATGCGCTGGATGCTTACCGCGAGGCGCTGGAGACGGGCGATGAGAAGGCGCTGGTTGTGCTGCTGCGTCGCTATGTCAAAGGCTATGCCCCGGCTGCCCACGGCTCTGTGGAGGGCCTGCTGGAACAGAAACCCGAGCGGCCAGCCGAGCAGCCGCGTTCAGTGCTGCACTGATCCGGGTGTTCAGCGTTGCGCATTGTCAAAGTGCGCATTGTCAAAATAGGGCGCGTAAAGCGCCACCATGGCTTCCACGAATTCCGCATCATCAATGTGCGGCAGCGCCTCATCCGCCAGATGCCTGGCCAGTAGCGTGATGGCGCTGCGGCTGACGATGTGCAGGCGCGTATGCAGGTTGGTGATGGGATAGCTGCGGAAGTGGTGGGTGAAATACGCCGTCGCAACCTCCTGCAGGTAGGTTTCCAGCCTCAGTATGCCGTGGCTGCTGAAGAACACGCCGGGGTGCTGGGCCAGCTCCAGGACGGCCGGCTTCTGCCGGGCAATACCCAACCCCAGTGACAGGGCCCCGCGAATCAGTTCAGCCGGGGTGGCCTGATACATCTCGATGCTGCCGAAGTAGCCGTTGGCGATATCGATCATTTCGGATGACAGCCGCTTCAGCAACTCCTCGATCACATCCTCCTTGTTCTCGAAATACTGGTACAGCGACGCGATATCCACGCCGGCCCGGTCTGCGATGTGATTGGTCGTGGTGAAGGTCAGCCCCCGCTCAACAATGACGTCGCCGGCGGCGTCGATCAGCTTGTTGACCAGTGCCTGCGACCGCTTCTGCCGGGGGTGCTTTCTCATGACGGAACTCCCGAATCAGCCAATGCCAGTTGAATGTCAGTAAATACTGGCAATAAAGTGGCCCGATGTAAACATGGCTGAGCAGCACTGGAGTTCCATCATGGCAAGCAAGCAGGGAAAACGCGTCGTACTGATTACCGGGTGTTCCTCCGGTATCGGCCTCGCCACCGCACGGCACTTTCATCAGCAGGGCTGGCACGTCATCGCCACGCTGCGTGATCCCACGCAGCACCAGGGCCTGGCGGATCTGCCGGGGGTGATATGTCCGCAGCTGGATGTCACCGATTACGCCCGCATCCCGGAGGTGGTCGCCGAAGGGCTGGAGGCCTTCGGGCGGCTTGATGTGGTGATCAATAACGCGGGTTATGGCCTGATGGGCGCCTTCGAGACACTGTCTGTGGCCCAGGTACAGCGCCAGTTCGCCACCAATGTGTTTGCGGCGATGGAGGTCTGTCGCGCCGTGTTGCCGCATTTTCGCGCGCAGCAGGGCGGCACCCTCGTCAATATCACCAGTATGGTGGGGCGCGTGCCGCTGCCGTTGTACAGCGTCTACAACGCCAGCAAGCATGCCCTCGAGGGCTTTACGGAGGGGCTGACCTACGAGCTTGAGCCCCTGGGCATTCGGGTGCGCATCGTCGAGCCCGGCGCCGTCAACACGCAGTTCTTTGGCCGTTCGGCTGATCGCGAAAACCAGACCGGTGTGCAGGCCTATGCGGAGTACAGCAACTGGCAACTGGCGGTGATGGATCGCACCGGCGCGGGCGGCTCAAGCAGTGAGGATGCTGCGCGCGTGATCTACCGTGCGGCCACCAGCGGCTCTGGCCGCCTGCGCTATCTGGTTGGCAGTGATGCCCGATTGCTGATGTTTGCCCGGGCAACCCTGCCCGGCAGGGTGTTCCGTCAGCTGATTCGCCTGAGCCTGACCGAGTGGGCGATGAACAGTGTCGGGCGGTTGCTGTACAAACCCCGTCGCACAACCAGGGAGGAGGCGTGCCATGACAACGCACACCAGTGATCTCGCCCCTTTGCGCCTGACACCGGTCATTGCGCTGCCGACGCTGGCTATATTGATCGGCGCTTTCGCGCTCATCGCCTTGAGCTGGACCCTGGTGCTGATGGATATCTGGCCCCTGTGGCTCGGCATGCTGATCAATGCACCGGCGGGCTATGCGTTGTTTACGCCGGCCCATGAGGCCATTCATCGTTGCGCGTCCCGGAATGCGCGTCTTAACGACTTTATTCTGGCGGCGGCGACGTTTCTGGCCCTGCCGTTCGGCAAGGGCAAGCTGTTCCGGCTGATGCACATGCGCCATCACCGCTTTACCAACGAAGAGCGCGACCCGGATCTGTGGGTGTCAGGCAGCCTCAAGTACATGCCGTTGTGGGGCCTGTGGCCGTTCGTGTATCTGGTGCAGTACCTGCGTAATCCATCCCTGGTGCCGGGGGTGAGCACCCGGGAAATCTGGCGTGAGCTGCTGGTGTCGGGTCTGGTGTTCGGTGTGCTGATTGCCTGGCAGCCGTTTTATATGCTGATGCTCTGGCTGATACCGACTTATATGGCGTTTTTTCTGATGTGCCTGGTGTTCATGGTGTTGCCGCATTATCCGCACACCGGGCGTCAGGATACTGATCCGAATACCACCGCATTGATGCGCATGGGGCAGGAGTGGTGGCAGACGCCGGTGCTGATGTATCAGAACTATCATCTGGTCCACCACCTGTACCCGACGGTGCCGTTTTACCGTTACGGGAAAGCCTGGCGGGCACGTCTTGCACAGCACAGGGCGGATTGCGGCAGTGTTATCGTTGGGCCGTTTGATCTGGGCCCGCGTGAGGCGCCGGGCCAGTAAACATCGCTTGCTTTACAGCGTGGCAGCAGCACAAAAGCAGAAGCACAAAAAAAAGGAGCCAGCAATGCTGGCTCCTTTTTTCTTTCTGGCTCCGCCTGCTGGGCTCGAACCAGCGACCCACTGATTAACAGTCAGTTGCTCTACCGACTGAGCTAAGGCGGAATGTCTTGAGGCGCGTATATTAGTAGCGCGTCCCGGGTGGGTCAACACCCGGGCGCGCTGTTTGCCGATTATTTGCGCGTTATGGCTTATTTACCGAGAAATGCGGCGATGCGCTCCATGGCTGACTTCAGGGTATCCATGCTGACGGCGAACGACAGCCGCATGCAGCCCGGGGTGCCGAAGGCCGAACCCGGTACCAGTGCGACGCCGGCTTCCAGCAGCTTCTCGGCCAGCTCCAGATCATCCTTGAGGCCAGCGGCCTTGATGGCTTCATTGAAGTCCGGGAAGGCATAGAAGGTGCCGTCGCCAGGCAGGCAGGTTACGCCGGGCAGGTCATTCAGGGCGGCGACCAGGTAGTCGTGGCGCTCCTTGAAGGCTTTGCCCATGACCTGGATGCAGCTCTGGTCGCCGTCGAGGGCGGCCTGGGCGGCTTCCTGGCTGATCGAGGCCGGGTTGGAGGTGCTCTGGCTCTGCACCTTCTTCATGGCGCCAATCAGCTTGGCCGGGCCGCCGGCATAGCCGATGCGCCAGCCGGTCATGCTATAGGCCTTGGATACCCCGTTCATGACGATGGTGCGGTCATACAGGTCCGGGTTGGCGTTGACGATGTTGATGAACGGTTTGCCGGTGAACAGGATGTGCTCGTACATGTCATCCGTGGCAATCAGCACATTCGGGTGCTTGCGCAGCACCGCGCCGATGGCCTTCAGCTCGTCTTCGGTGTAGGCCACGCCGGACGGGTTGGAGGGGCTGTTGATCACGAACAGGCGGGTCTTCGGCGTGATCGCCGCTTCCAGCTGTCCCGGGGTGATCTTGAAGCGGCTGTCGATACCGGTTTCGATGATGACAGGTTTTGCCCCGGCGACGAGTACCATATCCGGGTAGGAGACCCAGTAGGGGGCAGGAATCACGGCTTCGTCGCCGTCATTCAGGAATGCCAGGGCCATGTTGAAGAAGCTTTGCTTGCCACCGCTGGAGACCAGAATCTGGTTCGGCTGGTAGTCGAGGCCATTTTCACGCTTGAACTTGCTGATAATGGCCTTTTTCAGTCCGGGGGTGCCGTCCACAGCGGTGTACTTGGTTTTACCCGCTTTGATCGCCGCCATGGCGGCTTCTTTGATATGATCCGGCGTGTCGAAATCGGGCTCACCGGCGCCCAGGCCAATAATGTCTTTGCCTTCAGCGCGCAGTTCGGCAGCGCGGTTGGTGACGGCCAGGGTGGGGGAGGGCTTGATGCGTTGTACGCGGTCGGACAGCTGCAGTTCGGACATGGACTCCTCGTTCTGTCGAGTCATGGGTTAACGCGCCCTGGCGCGGCGTTGCGGCCGGGCTGCGTCCCTTGTGGGGGCACCAATCTTACCTGATCAGAGGTCCATGCGGAAATGGCATCAGCAGACACACCAGAGCACCAGGGAACCGATACGGAGGCGAGTGCGGCACCTGCGGGCTTCCGCATTCACGCTGAGTACGAGCCCGCCGGCGACCAGCCGGAGGCGATTGCCGGGCTGGTGGAAGGCCTGCGGGACGGGCTGGCGCACCAGACCCTGCTGGGTGTGACGGGCTCGGGCAAGACCTTCACCATCGCCAATGTCATTCAGACGCTGCAACGGCCTACCATCATCATGGCGCCCAACAAGACGCTGGCGGCGCAGCTGTACAGCGAGTTCCGGGAGTTCTTCCCGGAAAACTCGGTGGAATATTTTGTCTCTTATTACGATTACTACCAGCCGGAAGCCTATGTGCCCTCGTCGGACACCTTCATTGAGAAGGATTCCGCCATCAACGAGCATATCGAGCAGATGCGGCTGTCGGCCACCAAGGCACTGCTGGAGCGTCGGGATACCATCATCGTCGCGTCGGTGTCCGCGATCTACGGTCTGGGTGATCCCACCAGTTATATGTCCATGGTGCTGCATGTGGTGCGCGGCGATCATATCGACCAGCGTGCGATCCTGCGGCGGCTGGCTGAATTGCAGTACACCCGCAATGAAATGGATTTCCGCCGTGCCACCTACCGGGTGCGCGGGGATGTGATTGATATCTTTCCGGCGGACGAAGAGCGCGAGGCGGTGCGCCTCGAGTTGTTCGATGAGGAAGTCGAGGCGATCAGTATCTTCGATCCGCTGACCGGGGAAATCCTGCGCAAGGTGTCGCGCATTACCATTTATCCCAAGAGCCACTATGTGACACCGCGAGAGAAAGTGTTGCAGGCCATCGAGATGATCAAGGTGGAGCTGAAAGAGCGCCTTGAGCAATTGCGTGACAACAACAAGCTGGTGGAAGCGCAGCGGCTGGAACAGCGCACCCGGTTTGATATCGAGATGCTGCAGGAGCTGGGTTACTGCAACGGCGTGGAAAACTATTCGCGGTTGTTCTCCGGGCGCGCGCCGGGGGAAGCACCGCCGACGCTGTTTGATTATCTGCCGGATGATGCGTTGCTGGTGATGGATGAATCCCACGTCAGCGTGCCGCAGATCGGGGGCATGTATAAAGGTGACCGCTCGCGCAAGGAAACCCTGGTGGAGTACGGTTTCCGCCTGCCGTCGGCGCTGGATAATCGGCCGCTGAAGTTCGAGGAATGGGAACGGCTGGTGCCGCAGATGATTTTCGTGTCGGCGACGCCCGGGAATTATGAGGAAGAGCACGCCGGGCAGATTGTCGAGCAGGTGGTGCGCCCCACCGGGCTGCTGGACCCGCGTATCGAAGTGCGCCCGGCCACCAGTCAGGTGGATGACGTGCTGGGCGAGATTCGCCTGTGCGTGGCGAAGAATGAGCGTGTGTTGATTACCGTACTGACCAAGCGCATGGCGGAGGATCTGACCGAGTTTCTGCAAGAGCAGGAGGTGCGGGTGCGGTATCTGCACTCGGATGTGGATACGGTGGAGCGGGTCGAGTTGATCCGCGATCTGCGTCTGGGCAAGTTCGATGTGCTGGTGGGCATCAACTTGCTGCGGGAGGGTCTCGACATGCCTGAGGTGGCGCTGGTGGCGATTTTCGATGCGGACAAGGAAGGTTTTCTGCGCGCCGAACGCTCCCTGATCCAGACCATCGGCCGTGCTGCCCGGAACCTGGAAGGGCGGGCGATTCTGTATGCGGACAAGATGACTCGCTCCATGACGGCCGCCATCTCGGAAACCGAGCGGCGTCGGGAAAAGCAGACGGCGTTCAATCTGGAAAACGGTATCGAGCCGACGGCATTGAACAAGCGCATTCGCGACATTCTGGAAGATACGTACAGTACCGGCCAGGGCGGCAAACGCGCCAAGGGCAAAGGCAAACTGTCTGCGGTGATGGAAGATGCACTGGAATGGGATGCAGCCATCGAGCCCGCCGATGCGGCCAAACAGATCACCAGGCTGGAAGCCAAAATGATGGAGCACGCCCGCAACCTGGAGTTCGAACAAGCCGCCCAACTCCGCGACCAGATCACCAAACTCCGCGACGCCGCCTTCCTCCCTCACTAGTAGGGGAGCGCACCATTGCTGCGGTTCACTGCCGTACTTGGGTGCGGGCTGCAAACCCCGGTGCGCTTCGCCGTTGGCTCAGCACACCCTACGCACACCCTACGCACCCCCAAGCATCCCCAAGCATCCCCAAGCATCCCCAAGTACCCCCAAGCACCCTCCAAGCACCCTCCAAGCACCCCCCTACGCATCCGCACTCTCACTCCCCGGCCTCAAACTCCTCATCCAAATCAGCAGCCCAATCCAGCGGGTAAAGCCCCTCTCGCACCGCACGGTGGAAACTGGAAAAGGGCCAGTCTGCCACCCGCGCAACCAGACCGTGCTTCACCGGGTTGAAATGGATGTAGTCCATATGCCGCCGATAATCCTCCTCATCCCGGATCAGATGATCCCAGAACCGACGCTGCCAGACACCGCGTTCCCGTCGCCGACGTTGGCTGGGTGTGCGGCGCTCTGATGCGTCAGTTGATGTGCCGGTATCTTGCCGGGGAATGCGACGGGCAAACCCGGCCTTGATCAGTGACCAGCGCGTGGCGAAATCCGTATCGCCTGGCGGCAAGGTCCAGATGGCATGCAGGTGATCAGGCAGTACCACCATGGCATCGATATGAAACGGGTGACGACGTTTTACGATGTGGATGCTGTCGCGCAGGGCGTCAATGTTGTGAATCAGCGGCGGGTCGTTGTAGCGGTGTTGGCAGGTCACAGTAAAAAACCAGGTGCCACCGGGACACCATGGACGGCGGTAGTTGGGCATGATCGTCATTCCCTTGACGAAAAAAATCAGCGTAGAAATTCCGGAAAGACGAGTCCAGTCATTTATCCCTGCATGACCGTTTTTGTGCGCTAATCGGCCGCATGGGTGGGGCCTGCGTAGGGTGTGCGTAGGGTGTGCTGAGCGGAGCGAAGCGCACCATTCGGACTTTCAGACCCTGCCATAGCTTGGGCAGTGAACTTGGGCAGGCGGTGCGCTTCGCCTTCGGCTCAGCACACCCTACGGCAGTGAAAGGATCTCGGGTGATGTGGCGAAGCGGGGGGTGTGGTCGAGGATGATCAGGGTGCGGTGGTGTTGGTGTTGGTGGAGCCAGTCGTTGGCGAGGGTGGCGCTGGCGGTGTCCAGGCCGCGGAACGGCTCGTCGAGTA
Source organism: Alcanivorax sp. (assembly GCA_022565695.1). GTDB lineage: Bacteria > Pseudomonadota > Gammaproteobacteria > Pseudomonadales > Alcanivoracaceae > Isoalcanivorax. Next base: position 12,235 of record JAIUME010000012.1, read on the forward strand.
TCAGGGCGTCGCCGGGGGCGAGGACGCAGCGGATCAGGGCGACGCGGCGGGCTTCGCCGCCGGACAGGGGGCGGCCGTTGAGGCCGACCCATTGATCCAGGTCGCTGGCGAGATACTCCAGCCCGACGGCGGTCAGTGCGGCGCGTAATGTGTCGTCGCTGAGTGTGGGGTTGGCCAGGGTCAGGTTGTCGCGCAGTGTCGCGGACACCAGGGTGGTGTCCTGGGGCATCATCGCAATGCGGGCGAGGCGTTGGGCTTCGGGTATGGTGCCGACCGGTTGCCCGGCAAACAGCACGCTGCCGCTGTCGGCGGGCAGCAGCCCGCACAGCAGGCTGGCGATACTGCTTTTGCCAATGCCGCTGGGCCCGGTGATGTACAGGCAACTGCCCGCCGCAATGACCAGATCCCGCTGGTCCAGCAGAGGCCGTCCGGCAACGCTGCGGCGCAGGGAGACCTGATGCAGCACCCACTCTGCGGGTTGGGCTGTCGTATCAGTCCGTGACCTGGTATCAGGCATCGCGTCCTGCGCGGGGTCTTGTGGAGGGGGCTGTGAGGGGACCTGAGAGTGGGCCTTTGAGGGCCCCTGCGTCGGCCTCTGCGTTGAATTCCACGTTGGCTTGTCACGCAACAGACGTCTGACAGCAGAATGGGTTTGTGGCATCTGCCGCCAGGCATTGGCCAGGCCTGCCCACAGCCCGCCCAGTGACAGGATGCCGACGATCAGCAGTGCCATGATCGGTGCGCCGGGCGCTTCGCGTATCGCATCAGCGCCGTGCAGTGCGCGGCGCAGCAGGTCATCGGTGAGCAGCAGGTGGGCGCTGAGCCACAGGGCGCCGATCAGTGCCGCTGCACCCAGCCACTGCATCATGGCCTCGCCGCCTGCGGCACCCAGGCGCTGGCGCAGCAGTGCGGTGTTGTTGCGTGATTCCCGTGCCAGCCACTGCTGCATCTGCTGGCTTTGCGTATCCGCAAAATACAACTCGCGGTGGCTGCTGATCAGGGTCAGCAGGTCGCGGCGACTGCGATCCCGGCGCGCTTCCTGGCGCAGCAGGCGATGGCGATTGAGGCGTGAGGTCACGGCGCAGGTGGCCAGCATCATCACACCCAGCCCGCCGATCAGCAGTGCAAACGCGGCGCCTGCCCACCACCAGGCCAGCAAGGCGAGCAGCAGGGTGGCGCCGGACGCCGCTGCGGTGGGAAACAGCAGCCCCGCATGCACGTTTTCCAGGGTCTGCACATCACTCATCAGACGCACCTGCACGCTGGCGCGTCGGGCGGACAGCAGGCGTTGGTAGGGCAACGCTGCGAAGCGCGCAAACAGGGTGCGGCGCAGGGTCGCCATGATGCGGAAAATGGCTTCATGGCCCACCAGACGTTCGCCGTAACGGCTGACGGTGCGCAGCACGGCGAAGGCGCGAATGGCGGCGCCGGGGGCGAAGATCTCCAGGGTGATGGCGAGGCCCGCGCTGGCAGCGATACCGGCCAGGGCGCTCGCCGTAATCAGCCAGCCAGCGGCGGCGACCAGTGCCACCGCCGCCACGGCGGCCAGCAACGCCAGCAGCAAGGCGGCGACGGTCCAGTGGCGTCGGCCCCTGTCGAGCTGCAGCAGGAAACGCCAGTGCGCGCGTTGGCCCGGATCAGACATTCGGTCAGACATTTGATCAGACATCAGAGCTGCCCTCGCTGATCGATGCGCTTTGTGCGGGAGGCGTAGCATGCTGCTGCGTGATGTCTGGCAGATGCAGACAGCGATCCGCTGCGGCTGCCGCGCGCTCGCTGTGTACGAACATGATGAGCGTGGTGTGGCCAGCGAGTTTGCGCAGCGTCGCCAGTATGGCGGCTTCCGACGCGGGATCGAGGCTGGCGGTGGGCTCGTCGAGAATCAGCAGGCGGGGCTGCCGATACAGTGCGCGGGCCAGCGCAACACGTTGGCGTTCGCCACCGGAGAGGCCGGCGCCGTCATCGCCCAGGCGGGTCTGCAAGCCGTGGGGCAGGGCGGCCACTACATGGGTCAGCGCGCAGTCCTCGATCAGGTCTGCAATGCGTTGCTGTTGGTCGTGGCCACTGCCGTCCGGCGCGATATTCGCGGCCACGGAGGCGGCGGACAGATTCGGTTGTTGCCCGAGCCAGGCAGTATTGGCGCGCAGTTCACTCGCCGCCATATCTGTCAGCGCCTGGCCACCGATCTCGATGTGACCGCTGGCGGGTGCGCTGAAACCCAGCAGCGCGTCGGCCAGCGACGACTTGCCGCTGCCGGACGGCCCGGTGATTGCCAGCCATTCGCCCGCCGCCGCGTGCAGCGAGAGCCCACTGAATATCGGTGCGGCACATCCCGGTGGCTGCAGCGTCAGGTCCGTCACAGTAACCGCCGGGGCAGAGGACCAGCGTGGCGCGGGTGGCGTTGTCTGCTCGACGGGCGGCGCGGGGCTTTCCAGCAGGGGCGCCAGCCCCGCCATGGCGGCCAGTGCGGCGCCGCGATCATGGTAGTGCTGGCCGAGCTGGCGCAGCGGTGAAAAGTATTCCGGGGCCAGCAGCAGAATGACCAGCGCGGACACGGCCGTGATGCTCTCGGCGGGGCCCCAGGTCAGGAAGCCCAGCAACGCCATGCCGACATAAATGGCGACGCTGGCAATGGCGATGGAGGCGAAGAATTCCAGCACGGCAGAAGACAGAAACGCGACCCGCAACACGCGCATGGCGGATTGCCGCCAGGCCTCTGCCGCAGCGCCGACGCTGTCGATGCTGCGCGACGTGGCGCCGGTCAGGCGCAGCAGTGGCAGCGCCCGCAGACGGTCAAGGAAGTGATCGCCCAGGCGCGCCAGTTGTTGCTGCTGTTGCTCGGCCAGCCCGGCCACGCCCATGCCGATAATGGCCATGAACAGCGGAATCATGGGGGCAGCGAACAACAACAGCACACCAGCGAGCCAGTTCTGACTGAACACCAGCAACAGAATCAGCACCGGTTGTATCAGGGCATTGAAGAAGGCAGGCAGGTAGCCGCCGTAATAGGGCTGCAGCAGATCCACTTCCTGACCGAGGCGGGTCGCCAGACGGCCGGCGCCTTCGCCATGTTGCAGGCGCCAGGCGGGCTGCATGGCGTTATGGGCAAGTGTGGTACGCAACTGGCTGGTGATCTGTAACCCGAGACGGGTGGCCAGGTGATCACGCAGGATCAGCAGGGCGCCTCGTCCCAGCGCGAGCAAGGCGAGCAGCGTCAGGGTGCTGACAGCGGGCAGGGCGGGCGCTGTGACCAGTGCTGCCAGGGTGATGGCCAGCAACCACAGAAAGCCGATCAGCGCAGCCGCTTCACCGGTGATGCAGGCCAGCAGGGCCCAGCGCGCCGGGGCCGGGACGTAGCCGCGCAACTGTTTTGCCGCCAGGCGCCACTGCGGTGCCTCGCTGTTGTGGCGTGCGGCGAGTGTTGCAGAATCCATGTGTTTCCCTGAAAGCCATGCCGCAGAGGGCACTTATCGCACCCCCGGGCGCCTGTCTGGTGACAGGCGCCCGGAAAGGACGCGGTCAGTGGCCGTAGCCCTGCTGGCCGGAGACCTTGCCGCGGAATACCCAGTAGGTCCAGGCGGTGTAGCCCAGCACGATGGGGATCACGAACAGGAAGCCCAGTAGCAGGAACAATTGCGAGCCAGGGTCTGATGCTGCCTCATGGAACGTGAAGGTGGGCGGAATGGCGTAGGGCCATTTGCTGATCGCCATACCCAGCAGGAACAGGGCAAAGATCAGCAGGGTGCACAGAAAGGGCACCACTTCCTTGCGTTGTTGCAAGGCGCGCATCAGCACGGCGCTCACCAGCACAGTCAGCACCGGGAAGATCCACAGGATACTGAGGTTATCCAGCCAGCGCGCCATGACGCGTTCGTGGGCCAGCGGGGTCCAGATGCTGACGATCAGGAAGAACAGCATCAGCGTGCCCAGCAGCCAGGGGGCCACGCGATAGGCCCAGGCCTGTACTTCGCCTTCGGTCTTGATGATGGTCCAGGTGGCGCCAAGCAGTGCGTAGCCGACCACCACGCCGAGACCGGTCATGACGGTAAACGGCGTCAGCCAGTCGAAGGCGCCGCCCACGTAGCTGGTGCCTTCGGTGGTGAAGCCCTGGATATAGGCACCCACCACCGCACCCTGTGCAAACGCGGCCACGGTAGAGCCGAGGTTGAAGGAGTAATCCCAGAGATGCTTGTTGCGGGTGGCCTTGAAGCGGAACTCGAACGCCACGCCGCGAAAGATCAGCCCGGCGAGCATCAGGAAGACGCCGATATACAGCGCCGGCAACATGATCGAGTAAAGCAGCGGGAAGGCCGCCAGCAGGCCGGCGCCGCCGAGGATCAACCAGGTTTCATTGCCGTCCCAGATGGGCGCCACGGAATTCATCATGTCGTCGCGGGCCTTGTCGCCCGGGGCAAAGGGAAACAGGATGCCGATGCCCAGATCAAAGCCATCCATGATCACGTACATGAAGATCGCGAAGGCGACGATACCTACCCAGATCAGTGTCAGATCAATCAGTTCCATGTCTCAGCTCCTGTGCGGTGCTTTCTGGTCGAGGTGGCTATCAATCGATGTGTCCACCGCCGAGAAGGGACGCTTGGGACGGCCGGTGCCGTCATCGGTCTTGATGGGATAGGCGTGGGGGCCAGCGCGCATGATGCGGCTGAGGTAATAGAGCCCCGCAGCAAAAATGGCAGCGTATACGAGCACATAACCAATCAGCGTCGCCAGCACCATCCAGCCGGTCAGCGACGGCGTGATGCCGTCCTCCACCCGCAGCATGCCGTAGACCAGCCAGGGCTGGCGGCCCGCTTCGGTGACAAACCAGCCGGCCAGCACCGCCAGGAAAGGCAGTGGGGCGGTCATCGACACAATGCGCAGATACCATCTGCTGTCGAACATCTTGCCGCGCCAGTGCAGGAAAGCGCCGGTCAGTGTGATGGCAATCATCAGCAGGCCGATGCCCACCATGACGCGGAAGCTCCAGAAGACGATGAACACATTGGGTCGATCCTCTGGCGCCCATTCTTTCAGGCCTTTGACCTCGCCATCCAGATCATGGGTGAGGATCAGGCTGGCCAGCTTCGGAATGCCGATTTCGAAAAAGTTCTTTTCCTGCGACTGGCTGGGAATGGCGAACAGCAGCAGTGGCAAACCTTCCTGCGTTTCCCAGGCGCCCTCCATCGCCGCCACCTTGACCGGCTGATGCTTGAGGGTGTCCAGGCCATGCATGTCACCGACAAACGCCTGGGTCGGCGTCAGCACGGCCAGCAGGATGATGGTAGAGCCCAACGCCTTGCGGCTGCTCTCGACGGCGGTGCCCTTGATCAGATACCAGGCGGACATGGCGGCAACCACAAAGCCGCCGGTGATGAAGGCCGCCAGGGCAAAGTGGGCAAAGCGCCAGCCAAAGGAGGGGTTGAAGATCGCCTGCCCCCAGGAGGTCATCTGGAAGTGGCCGTTGACCAGCTCGACCCCGGCCGGTGTCTGCATCCAGCTGTTGGCAGAGAGAATCCAGAAGGACGAGATGAAAGTGCCGATGGCCACCATGAAGGCGGAGAACAGGTGCATGCCTGGCGGCACCCGGTGTCGCCCGAACAGCAGAATGCCGAGGAAGGCCGCTTCCAGGAAGAAGGCCGTCACCACTTCATAACTGAGTACTGGCCCGAGGAAATTGGACGCAGCGTAGGAGAACACACTCCAGTTGGTGCCGAACTGAAACGCCATGACGATGCCGGACACGACACCCATGCCGAACACCACCGCAAAGATCTTGGTCCAGAAATGCGCCAGTTCTTCATAGACTTTCTTGCCGGTGACGAACAACCGGGTTTCGAGGAAGGCGATGTAGGACGCGAGACCGATGGTGAAAACGGGGAAGATGGCGTGGAAGGACACCACAAAAGCAAACTGGATACGTGATAACAGGACCGGATCAAGTTCGATCACGTTTGTCTCCCTGGTAGTTGTGTCACCGTAACGGGTGCCGAAGGCGCTGGTCCATCAGGCACCTGAGCGCGCACAGCACCCGGGAATCAGTATCACACATGATAAGGGTGGACCCAACAAGCGCCCGTGAAGCCTCAGGCGCCCGGGTCGATGACTGGATCGAGGGTTATCATAGTCCTTTCACTGGACGCATTGGGAAATAACGCTGCGGTATTTCGCCGCACACTGATCTGGGTCAAGCTGCCGCGCATCCTGCACGGCAGCAGATCTAGAACGGCAGCAAGTCAGCCAGCGGACCGAGGGGGAGATCATCAACGCTGAAGCCTCCTCCGGTAAAGCCCCCGGCGGCGCCAACCACGAGGGCGGCAATGATGCCTGCAGGCGCATTGCTGAGGCCGTCGGCGCCGCCCAGCGATAACAGTGAGCCATTCAGCAGGCCGAGACGCACCAGCGGCTCGGTGCCCTGACCGAGCAGTTCTGTGATGGCGCCGAGCGGGATTGCGCCGAGACCACTTTGCAATTGGGCCAGGCCTTCGCCCACGGCGTCGGCCAGCGGGCCGGGCAGCAGTGCCTCGAACCCCGGTTCGAGCAGTGCCAGTTCAAGGCCCAGCAAACCATCGGTGGTGATCAGCGCGTTGGCAATCTGTTGCAATGCCTCCGCCGGGTCGCCATCTGCCAGCGCCACCGCAAAGCCGGTCAGCGCCAACGGATTGACGTTCAGCTCCAGTGACAGCACGCATCGCTCGCCGGGCGTGGCGGGATTGCACACGGCCACCAGCGTGTTGGTGGCGTCCGGGATACCGGCAGGGTCGAACTGGCTCAAAGGCGTGACCAGCGGCAGTGTCAGCACCAGCAGATTATCGAGGCCACCCAGGCCGTCATCGCTGTCGCTGATGCCCAGCGCATCGAACAACTGGCCGGCGAGGAGATCAATGCCGTCACTGACGCCCGGAATCTGGCGGATGATCTGTTCGTTCAGTTGCACCATCAGGCCACCGGTGCGGAAGCGCGCCTGCACGGGTGCCTCCAGTGAGTTCCCGGACAGATCGCGCAGGTTGGTGGTAATGCTGAGGCGGAACCAGGTTTGCTGTGGCAGCGGTTGTGCGGGGATGAAACGCACGGTGTCGCCGTCGGTATCCAGCGTGCCGGCGACGGGTTGATTGGTGCTTTCCTGAATCAGAAACACACTGCCGAGTGTGCTGGCGGGGGCGATGGGTTTGTTGAAGGTGAGCGTCAGGGGATCACCGCCCGGCGCGAGGAATTCACCGTCGGCAGGATTCAATGTGGTCAGGCGTGGTTGCGCCAGATCCATGTCCGTACCCGTGGTGAAACGGCTGGCGGTGGCATCGGCCTCGCGCAGGGGGCGTGGCGTGTCGCACTGGTCGCGCAGTGCCGTGGTCAGCGTCAGGGTGTACTCGGTATCCGGTTGCAGCGGCATGTCCGGTGTCGCGGTGACGTTGGCGCCGTTGATATCGAACGTCAGCGCGCCAGCGCCGGGGCCGGTCAGCATGATGCTGCTTTCATTGACGCTCGCCGGGTCCACGGGCGCGTTGAAGCGCAGCAGCAGACTGCTGTTCAGGGCAACGCCGGTGTCACCGTCGGCGGGCAGGCGACCGTTTTCTTCCTGCAGCATGAACGCTTCACCATTGCACACTGGCAGGTCGGGTTGTTCGACCTCCGGCGCATCGTCGCGCGGTATTTCCGCTTCAGCGCTATTGGAGGAACTGCCGCCACAGGCGCTGAGTATCAGGGCGAGTGCGACAAGAAAAGGCAAAAAGAAGAAGCGCGGCATGGGGCTGTCCTGGCGGTGTTTTCACGGTGGGGCCAGTCTCCCGGTGGAGTCTTTCAGAAAAAAGACAGCGGCCCGAAGATGTGTAGCAGAATGATGGCAATTGTGTTGCGCTTTTGTAGAGGATCATCAATCCGTCACAGCGCGGGCAGAGCATCACCCCGAATTTATTTTTCGGGGTTGATGTCATGCATTCTGTTTCCTTGACGCGTCGCAAATTGATCCAGGCCATGTTTTATGGCGCGGGTGCCACGGTACTCAGTGCCTGTGGTGGTTCATCCTCCATGGGCTCATCGCCAACCCCGGGTGAGCCGGGCATGCCGCCGCTGCCTCCGGGTGCGCCCGAGCCATTGGCTGCGGAGTTGCCGTTGGCCCCCGGCCCGTTGGCCGACATAGGTCCGCTCATGGAGAGCAACGTGGATGGCATTCTGATTCCCGAGGGATTCAGCATCCGCCGTGTGGCCAGGCATCTGGAAAATCCGGTTACCCGTCTGCCGGACCCCCTTGGCCTGACCGGCTATAACTGGCACATCTTCCCGGATGGCGGTGCTGTGTTCCCGGTGGAAGAGGACGGCGGTTGGGTCTATGTCTCCAACAGTGAAACGCCCATCAATGGCGGCGTGGGCGCGCTACGCTTCGATGCCGAGGGGCGCGTGACACGGGCCTACAGTATCTTGCGCAACACGCGCACTAATTGCGCTGGCGGCCCCACGCCCTGGGGGACCTGGTTGTCCTGCGAAGAAGTGTCTGACGGGCTGGTGTACGAGTGCCATCCACTGGGCACGCCCTCCCAGGCGCAGGTGCGGCCGGCGTTGGGCGTCTTCCGCCACGAAGCCGCTGCCGTCGACTGGCAGACCCGCACGGTGTATCTCACCGAAGATCGGGGCGACGGGCGTTTCTATCGTTTCCGCTCTTTCGGCACGGTGACATCAATGACCGGCAAGCCGTCGCTGGATCTCGACAACGGTGTGCTTGAAGTGCTGGAAGTGGTGGGCTTCGAGAACGGCGCTTACCAGGAAGACGCCGAGCAGGCGCGGCGCGTGAACCGTGTGCGCTGGGTGCCGGTAATCGATCCCCATCGGCCCCAGGAAACCGTGCGGCCGGAAGTGGAGCGCGCCACGGGTGTCGGCGCGCCCGGCACACGCTTCCGCGGCGGGGAAGGGCTGTGGATTCAGGAGCTGCCGGTGGGGCTGCGGCCGCCGGTCGCCGGTGCGGCGAACCCGCTGCGCTCGGTGGTGTTCTTTGCCTGCAAGGGCGACAACCGGGTGCTGGCCCTCGACGTCGACAACGATCTGCTGGAAGTGGTGTTCGATAACGATCAGTTGATCGGCGTTGGCGAACCGTTCGATGACGTGGATAACCTGGTGATCAGCCCGGCCGGTGATGTGGTGGTGGCGGAGGACGGCGATCTGATGCGTCTGATGGTGATGGTGCCGAATCAGCCCGCGAAGATACTGCTGCAGGTGCCGGGCGGCGGTAGCGAACTCACCGGGCCGGCGTTTACCCCGGACGGTTCACGCCTGTATTTCAGCAGCCAGCGGGGGCGCTCTCCGCTCCTGACTTCCAGCGGTATAACGTATGAACTGACGATCCCTGAAGCGTTCCGCCGCGCCACCACCCTGGCGCCGGCCGTCATGGGACAGATTCACCGTCCCGGCTGACTCCGTCGTATACTGCTCCTTTGCGCCGCCCGTTGCGGCGCTCAGGCCATGGGGCTTACGGGAATGCTCAGCACTTCATGTCGCCGGCGACTGTCGTTCGCCGGCCTTGCGGTGTGGCTGTTGCTGGCAGTTACTGCTGCAACCGCCGCACCGGCCACCTTCGAGCGGGCCAAGACTGAGGCCCGCCAGCACGTTTACTTTGATCGCACCGCTGAGGGCACGCTGTATTGTGGCTGTGCCTGGCACTGGACCGGGCGCTCCGGTGGCCGCATCGATTTCGACAGCTGCGGGTATCAGGTGCGCGCCCAGGAAACCCGTGCCGCAAGGCTGGAGTGGGAGCATGTGGTGCCGGCCAGCAACTTCGGCCGGGCCAGGCAGTGCTGGCAGGAGGGCGGCCGCCGCAACTGTAACGCCACGGACCCGGTGTTCAATGCCATGGAAGCGGATATGCACAACCTCAGCCCGTCAGTGGGGGAGGTCAATGGCGATCGGTCCAATTTCCGTTTCACCGAACTGCCGGGTGTGGCGCGCCAGCACGGTGCCTGCGATTTCCGGGTGGATTTTGCCCAGCGTGCTGTCGAGCCCCGGGATGCAGTGAAAGGCCAGGTGGCGCGCATCACCTTCTATATGCATGACCGGTACGACCTGCCCATGGCGGACGCGCAGCAGCGCCTGCTGATGGCCTGGGATCGCCAGTTTCCGGTGAGTGAATGGGAGCGGGAGCGTGACCTGCGCATTGCGGCGCGCATGGGGCACCACAATCCGTTCGTGACCGGGGCGCGGCAGTGGCAACGTGGGCATCGCAACAGCGGCGAGGGCATCCTGAGCCGACTGCCGGATGACGACCCGGCGATGCGCGAGCCCCATGCCGGCCAGCCGGTGCGCGGAAACCGAAACAGCAATCTGTACCACCTGCCGCAGGGCTGCCCGGGCTATCATCAGATCAGCGAGCGTAACGTGGTGGTATTCGAGGACGAGTCCGCCGCCCTGGCGGCGGGGTTCCGCAAGGCGGGTAACTGTCGGTAGCGTCATCGTCGATCAAGGGGCAGGCCGGTTTGACCTTGCGGCGTGAAGGCCGGTCTGTAAAGACATGCCCATTGTGGCGGTCGGCGGCGCAGAATCGACTGGCCGGTCATGATTCGGCCATGATTTGGCCATAAATAACAACAGACACGCCCTTTTCGGCGATACAGGAGGTATGACGCCATGTCTGGATGGTATGCCCGACCTTTTTCCCTGTTCAGCAGTCGCCTGCTGATTGCTGGCCTCTGGCTGGCGCTGTTCTCTTTATTCTCCTCTGTCGCAACAGCGCAGTCCGTGCCCGGTGAGATCATCGATCGTGGCTGGCGGCCGCCGGTGTCGCTGGCGGGCGAGGGTGACCCGCAGGCTGCGGTGGAGCGCATGCGCGAGTATGCCGCGCTCCGCCATACGCTGGTGCACAACACCGAATATCATGAATCAACTCAGGCCTTCGTCGGTGACCTGCGGTCGTCGCTGGAGCGCTTTGATCTGAAGGGCTTCTATCGCCTGCTGCCCGAAACAGCGGGCCAGGATCGCCAGCTCAACCTCCAGGGCGTGCTTCAGGAAGGCACTTATCGCGTGGGGCCAGGGACGGTGGATGCCCGGCGGCCCGGTACAGACGCCGGTGTGCTGCCCATGGGCGATATGCAGGCCAGCATCCGCGCCCGGGAGATCAGCGCCGGGCGTGCGACGCATTATCTGCTCAGCGGTGATGTGCGGGTCGGCATGGGGGAGATGAGCTGGCCGGCGGTGGTGGCGGCGTCCCGGGATACCTTGCGCCTGACCGTAGAGGGCGAGCCGTCCTTTCAGGGTTACCGTGGCCGTGTGCTGAGCATGAACCCGAAGCTGAGCCGGCACGAGGTGGACATACTGGCCCCCCTGTGGGCGGCTTACCCGGCGATCTGGGAACTGGTGTCGGACCTGGGCGAGATCGAGAGCCTGGCACTGGCAGGTAGCCCGGGGGACCAGGATCGCGAATTGAAGGTGGCCGTGCGGGTGAACACGGACAGCATGAGCCAGCATTATCCGTCTCTGGCCCGCTATCTGAACCGGCTGGGATCGCTGGTGACCGTCAGTGCCGCCGTGCACGACGAGTATGGCGAGGTAGTGGGCGTGGAGATGAACACCCGTGATCTGCGCGCTGAGGTGAGCATGCTGATCCGCGATGGCCAGCCGGTGGCCACCCGCCACGGCAAGGCCGTACCCGACGCCGTGCCCTTGCTGGATCACACCGAACGGCGCCTGAGTGTGCATGTGGATACCCGCGTGGAGCTGCTGGGCATCGTCGCCGATGTCACCGGCCTGCAGGGCTATGTGCATTACAAGCCGGCGCCCGGTGGGGCGGTGATTTCTGCGCAGATGATCCATGTGCCGGCAGTCAGGACCAGCGGCCGCGCGCTGGGCATTATGCCCGCCGGGGCGATCAACTTCGTCCTGCCGCGCTCCATCGACCAGCTGGCCCGGGATTTCCTTACTGTGGCAACCCAGGGCAACAACGGCCGCGGCATTCAGGGCACGGTGGTGTTCGACCAATCGGCGGAATCCGGTGATGCGGAGCTGCATGCCAGCGGTGCCTTCGAGGCACTGGACAACTTCATGGTGCGGCTGGGGATGCGCATGGTCAGCGACCGGCTGATTCCCGACACCCGCACCGCAGAGGAAATCGGCAGCCTCATATCCAGCGTACAAGGGGCCTTTGTGGAGGACCTGGACCTGTTCGAGCGCCGGGTGGCCGGGCGGTAAAAACGCTTTGACAGCCGGGAGACAGTCTGTAGAATACCGCGCTCGACAGGCACGTAGCTCAGTTGGTTAGAGCACCACCTTGACATGGTGGGGGTCGGTGGTTCGAATCCACTCGTGCCTACCAGATTGAAAGAAGCAGATATGCACACCATAAAAACCGCAGCGGCAACGTTGCGGTTTTTTTATGCCTGCATGACCGACCCTGCTCAGGGTGGCGTGGTCGCACGCTTTGGTATAAAATTTTATACAAGGAGGTGCAATGGATAAGGAAATCCGTTGGATTGGGTCGGCCTACGACGATCTGTTGGGGTTCCCCGCCAAGGCTCGCCAGCAGGCGGGCTTCCAGTTGGGCAAGATTCAGGCTGGCCTGGAGCCGGAGGACTGGAAGCCGTTTGACGAGGTGGGGGCGGGTACCCGCGAAATCCGGTTGCGCGATGCGGACGGTGCATTCCGGGTGATGTACGTCGCCAAGTTCGCGGAGGCCGTGTACGTCCTGCACTGCTTTCAGAAGAAGACGCAAGCGACGAGCCTGAAGGACAAGCGCATTGCGGAGGCCCGCTACCGGGCCATCGTCAACGCGAGGAAACGTAAATCATGAAGATCGATACTGACATCCGCCATGTGACCAAACCAGGCGCGAATCTGTTTCTTGAGCTGGGCTTCTCGCCAGAGGAAGCCGAGCGCCTGCACAGGGCGTCCAGGAAGCAGATCAGCGACACGAAGGACCTCAAGGAGCAGCTGATGGGGGAGCTGGCGGCGTGGATCGAGCAGCATCACCTGAAACAGGCCGAAGCGGCAGAGATTCTGATGGTGTCCCGCCCGCGTGTGTCGGATGTTGTGAACAGGAAGACGGCCAAATTCACCATCGATGCGCTGGTTGAAATGTTGAGTCGCATCGGGAAGCCAGTGCGGCTGGCGGTTGGCCAGTAGCGCGAAGCGATAGAATGCTGCCGTAATCAGGGTGTCCACACTCAATGGCAGGCATCAATAATAATGGTTATCATTGGCATCTTTGTGCCGTGCCAGCATGGTCAAGGCCGCCCTCAAGGGGGCATGCAAGGGTGCATGTAAAGCACCGCTAAAACAGGCGATTAGACCGGTGTATGGGCTTGTGCCGCCTGTGGGCGGTCTATACAATGCGCGGTCAGCCAGACAGGTTGGGGGTCGAAACCAGCGCCGGGCAACGTTCCGGGCGCATAGCAGTGTTTCGACAGACGAGAACAGACCGGAGGTAGTCCACATTAAAAGTGGCGGCAAGGGCGACAAACGCGCCCGCATTAATGAGCAGATTCAGGTAAGCCAGGTTCGCCTTATCGATGACGAGGGCGAGCAGATAGGCATTGTCAATCTGGAGGAGGCCATTGCAGCGGCCCAGGCAAAAGACCTGGACCTGGTGGAAATTTCTCCGGACGCTGATCCACCGGTCTGCCGCATGATGGACTACGGCAAGCATCTGTTTGATCTCAAGCAGAAGCTGAAAGAAGGGCGCAAGAAGCAGCGCCAGACGCAAGTAAAGGAAATGAAATTCCGTCCTGGCACCGATGACGGCGACTATCAGGTGAAGTTGAAAAACCTGATTCGCTTTCTTGATGCCGGTGACAAAGCCAAGGTAACCGTCAGGTTCCGAGGCCGTGAGATGGCGCACCAGAACCTGGGGCTTGAATTGCTTCAGCGGGTGGAGGCGGATCTTGCGGAGATAGGGCAGGTCGAGCAGCGTCCGAATATGGAAGGCCGACAGATGATCATGATCATCGCGCCCCATCGCAAGAACAAGTAACCGGATTTGCCGGGTACTTGCTGAACACTACCTAACGAATACAGTTGAGAGAGATCATGCCAAAGATCAAATCAAATCGCGGGGCCGCCAAGCGTTTCAAGAAAACCGCCTCCGGTTTCAAGCGTAAGCAGGCATTCAAAAACCATATCCTGACGAAGAAATCCAACAAGCGGATTCGTCAGCTCCGCCCGAAGTCCGAGGTGCATGCCTCTGATGTGGCGCTGGTGCGGCGCATGTTGCCGGGTGTTTAAGACACCTGCATTCAACGCTGGATAATGTAACGGTTTTTGGAGAACTGAAATGGCTCGAGTAAAGCGTGGTGTGCAGGCCCGTCGCCGGCACAAGAAAATTCTGAAACTGGCTAAAGGCTACTATGGTGCCCGCAGCCGTGTGTATCGTGTTGCCGTACAGGCTGTCACCAAGGCAGGGCAGTATGCCTACCGTGACCGTAAGGCACGCAAGCGTCAGTTCCGTCGTCTGTGGATCGTGCGTATCAATGCCGGTGCTCGCATGCACGGCATGTCGTACAGCCGCATGATCAATGGCCTGAAGAAAGCGGCCATCGAGATCGACCGCAAGGTGCTGTCCGATCTGGCGATCCGCGATCAGGTCGCGTTTGGCGCGCTGGCTGAGAAAGCCAAAGCGAGCCTCGCCGCCTGAACGTCTGCGTACTGAACGCGCATGACAGTAACCTGCCGGGAAACTGATCTCCTGGCAGGCGATAACGGGGGAAGAGCTCGCGCTCTTCCCCCGTTTTTTTTGGAGAGACGATGGATAACCTGGAAGCGTTGACTAACCAAGCCCTGCAGGCGGTCACAGATGCCGCTGATCTGCGCGCACTGGATGATGTGCGGGTGCAGTATCTGGGCAAGAAAGGCGAGATCAGCGCATTGCTGAAAGGCCTGGGCAAATTGTCCGCCGAAGAGCGGCCGCAGGCGGGGGCACTGATCAACGAAGCGCGTGATCAGGTGCAAGCGGCGCTGGACGCACGCAAGCAGGCCATGAGTGCCGCGGCGCTGGCGGAAAAGCTGGCGGGCGAGCGTGTTGATGTGACCTTGCCGGGGCGTGGTGAACAGCCAGGCGGGCTGCATCCGGTGACGCGTACGCGCCGCCGCATTGAAGATTTTTTTGCCGGACTGGGTTATGCCGTGTCCGAAGGCCCGGAGGTGGAAGACGACTTCCACAACTTCGAGGCGTTGAACATTCCCGGGCATCACCCGGCGCGTGCCATGCACGACACCTTCTATTTCCCGGACGGCCATCTGTTGCGCACCCATACCTCACCGGTACAGATACGGGTGATGGAAAATGGCGCGCCGCCGTTCCGTATTATCGCACCGGGCCGTGTGTACCGTTGTGATTCGGATCTGACCCACACGCCGATGTTCCATCAGGTGGAAGGTCTGCTGGTGGATGAAGGCATTACCTTTGCCGATCTGCGCGGCACTGTTGCAGCGTTTCTGCGTGCGTTCTTTGAAGTGGATGATCTGGCGGTGCGGTTCCGTCCGTCCTATTTCCCGTTTACCGAGCCGTCTGCGGAAGTGGATATCGGTTGCACCCATTGTGGTGGCAAGGGATGTCGCGTGTGCAAGCAAACGGGCTGGCTGGAAGTGATGGGCTGCGGCATGGTGCACCCGACGGTGCTCAAACACGGTGGTGTGGACCCGGAGCGCTACAGTGGTTTTGCCTTCGGCATGGGCGTGGAGCGTCTGGCGATGCTGCGTTATGGCGTCAAGGACCTGCGTATGTTCTTCGAAAATGACGTGCGTTTTCTCGCTCAGTTCCGCTGATCAAAGGATAAAAGACAATGCTGATTATCGAATCCTGGTTGCGCGAGTGGGCTGATCCGGCACTGGATACCGACGCGCTCGCACACCAGTTGAGCATGGCCGGCCTTGAAGTCGATGGCGTGACCCCCGCCGCGCCGCCGTTCTCCGGTGTGGTTGTGGGTGAAGTGAAAAGCACGGCGCCGCACCCCGATGCGGACAAGCTTACCCTGTGTGAAGTGAGTGACGGCACCGAGGTGTTTCCGGTGGTCTGTGGTGCGCCCAATGTGCGTGAAGGATTGAAAGTGCCCTTTGCCCGTGTCGGTGCCACCTTGCCGGGCGACTTCACCATCAAGAAAGCCAAACTGCGTGGCCAGCCGTCTCTGGGCATGTTGTGTGGCGCCTCCGAACTGGGGTTGGAAGATCTGATCGACGGATTGCTGGAGCTGCCGGCCGATGCGCCGGTGGGCACGGATATCCGCGAGTATCTGCACCTTGATGATCAGATCATCGAAGTGGATCTGACGCCGAACCGGGCAGATTGCCTGAGCGTGCGTGGCATTGCCCGGGAAGTGAGCGTGCTCAACCGCGTGCCCTTCAATGCGCCGGTGGTGGAGCCCGTTGCCCCCACGATTGACGATACATTTGCCGTGACGGTCAGTGCGCCCGAGGCGTGCCCCCGTTATCAGGGGCGTGTGATCCGTGGCATTGATCCCACGGCGCAGACACCCTTGTGGATGGTAGAGCGGTTGCGGCGCTCCGGGCTGCGGCCCATTGATCCGGTGGTGGATGTCACCAACTACGTGCTGCTGGAGCTGGGGCAGCCGCTGCATGCCTTTGATCTGGCCAGATTGAAAGGCGGCATTGATGTGCGCCTGGCGCAGGCGGGTGAGCAACTGACGTTGCTGGATGAGCAGACGGTGACGCTGAAAGACGACACCCTGGTGATTGCTGATGCCAGTGGCCCGCTGGCCATGGCCGGCGTCATGGGTGGTGCGGCTTCGGCGGTCTCGGACAGCACGCAGGACATTTTCCTGGAGTGTGCCTTTTTCGCGCCGCTGGCCATTGCCGGCAAGGCGCGGGGCTATGGTCTGCACACGGATTCTTCCCATCGCTTTGAGCGTGGTGTCGATCCGCAGTTGCAGGAACAGGCCATGGCCCGCGCTACCGCGCTGATTCTGGCTATTGCAGGTGGTCAGGCTGGGCCCGTGGTCGAGGTGGCGGCGGCGCAGTATTTGCCGCAGGCCACGCCGATCAGGCTGTCTTCGGCGCGTGTCGAGGCGCTGCTGGGCTTGTCCCTGGAGGCGGATGAGATCAAGGATATTCTGGTGCGCCTGGGCATGGCGGTGGTCGAGACTGGCGCCGGTGCCCAGGACGTTACGTGGGAGGTCACCGGACCGAGCTGGCGTTTCGATATGGCCATCGAGGCGGATCTGATCGAGGAGCTGGCGCGGGTGCACGGTTATGACCGGCTGCCCACCCGGCTGCCGGCCATCCAGGGATCAGCGATTGCCGAGCCGGAAACCCGGCTGCCGGCGCGCCGACTGTCTGACCTGTTGGCGGCACGGGGCTACACCGAGGCCATTACCTACACCTTTGTGGACCCGGCCATGCAGGCCGCGTTGGCGCCGACCCTGACGCCGCTGGCGCTGGCCAATCCGATTTCCAGTGAGCTGGCCGTAATGCGCAGCACGCTGTGGGCGGGCTTGCTCACCACCGCGCAGCGTAACCTGAACCGGCAGATCAGCCGCTTGCGGTTGTTCGAGCAGGGGCTGCGTTTCGTGCCCGGCGCGGGTGAGGGCGGCAGCCTGCTGCAGGAGCCGATGCTGGCCGGGCTGGTATTTGGCACGGCGCGGCCCCAGCATTTCGATGATCTCACCGACGGCAAGCCGCGGCGGGTGGATTTCCTGGATGTGAAGGCGGACGTGGAAGCGCTGCTGGCGGTTGCGGGCGGCAGCGCCGCGTACCGTTTCGAGGCGGCGGAGCAGCATGTGCTGCATCCCGGCCAGTGCGCCCGCATTCTTCGTGAGGGTGTTGAGGCGGGCTGGCTCGGCAAGTTGCACCCGGGGCTGGCTGCGACGCTGGATCTGCCTGCGGATATCTATCTGTTTGAGCTTCGAAAAGAGGTGATTGAGCAGGTATCGGTGCCGAAGTTCTCCGAATTGTCGGAATATCCGTCGGTGCGGCGTGATCTGGCGCTGGTGGTGCCGGACAGTGTGCCAGCGGGTGCACTGTTAGAGAGCGCCCGTGGCGCCTGCGACGAACGGCTGAGAGACATTCAGCTTTTCGATGTATATCAGGGAGATAACATCGAAAAAGGTCATAAGAGCCTGGCTTTGGGCTTGACCTTCCAGGACCGTTCGAGCACGCTAGGGGAGGCTGACATCAACCTGCTTTTGGCAGGGGTACTATCCCAGCTAAAACAAGAATTTAACGCTTCTTTGAGAGAATGATTCGAGGGCTTCTGGATGGCGGCGCTGACCAAGGCAGATATGGCCGAACGGCTGTTTACTGAGCTCGGACTGAACAAACGTGAAGCCAAGGAAATGGTGGAAATGTTCTTCGAGGAAATCCGCCATGCCCTGGAAAACAATATTCAGGTGAAGCTTTCCGGCTTCGGTAATTTCGATCTGCGGGACAAGAGTGAACGCCCCGGTCGGAACCCGAAGACAGGCGAAGAGATTCCCATTACGGCGCGCCGTGTGGTGACGTTCCGGCCTGGACAGAAACTAAAACAACGAGTTGAAGCATATGCTGGAACCAAGCAATAACGACCAGCTCCCGGCAATCCCTGGCAAGCGCTATTTCACCATTGGTGAAGTCAGCGATCTTTGCGATGTGAAGCCTCATGTGCTGCGTTACTGGGAACAGGAATTCCCGCAACTCAAGCCGGTCAAGCGGCGGGGTAACCGGCGCTATTATCAGCGTCAGGATGTGCTGATGATCCGGCAGATCCGCAGCCTGTTGTATGAGCAGGGCTACACCATCGGTGGCGCTCGCCTGCAGTTGACTGACGGTGCCAATAACGGTGATCAGGCCACGCACTACCACCAGCTGATCCGGCAGATGATTGCCGAGCTGGAAGACGTGCTGGACGTGCTTCGCGCCTGACTTGTACCCGAAAGTCGGTCCCGGGTGCGAGATTGTTCTCCGGAATGTTTGCAGGCGGCGCTTAATCCGTTATGATTGCCGCCGCTCTGGTTAACCCCGATCCACAGTCAGATCAGAGCAATCTCGGGGCGTAGCGCAGCCTGGTAGCGCACTTGCATGGGGTGCAAGGGGTCGAAGGTTCAAATCCTTCCGTCCCGACCAATACAGCCCGGGTATCACAGCTCGGGCATCACAAAAAGGCCGCTTCGAAAGCGGCCTTTTTGCTGTGTGGTGGTGTACAGACTTCCGAGGCACCGGTTATGAAAGACCAGATCTATGCCCACCCGGTGGATGAAATCGCCCGCTTCAGTTTCGATGCGCAGGTGGCGGCGGTGTTCCCGGACATGATCCGCCGCTCGGTGCCGGGCTATGGCACCATCATCGACATGATCGGTGTGCTGGCAGCGCGCTATGCGCGACCGGGCACCCGGCTCTACGATCTGGGCGCCTCTCTCGGGGCTGCGACGCTGGCCATGGCGCACCTGTTGCCGCATCGGGATTGTGAGTTGGTGGCCGTGGATAACTCCAGTGCCATGATCGAACGGGCCCGGCAGTTGCTGGCTGCGGAAGCGCCGGACATTCCGGTGCAACTGCGCTGTGAGGATGTGCGGGATACCGTGCTGGAAAATGCCTCGGTGGCCGTGCTGAACTTTACCCTTCAGTTTTTGCCTGTCGCAGATCGTGATGCCTTGATCCAGCGTATTGCCGGCGCCCAGCAGCAGGGTGACATCCTGATCCTGTCAGAAAAAATCCGTTTCCCGGATGCCGCCGAAGACGCCCTTCAGCAGGCGTTGCATCATGCGTTCAAGCGCAATAACGGCTACAGCGATCTGGAAATCAGTCAGAAGCGCACAGCGCTGGAAAATGTGTTGATCCCGGAAACGCTGGCGGAGCATGAACAGCGGCTTGCCAGCGCCGGTTACCGCAGTGTCCATGTGTGGTTTCGTTGCTTCAATTTCATGTCGCTGGTGGCGGTGCGCTGAAAATGGATGAGACGCTGGCCAGTTATCATCGTGCATTGCAGGACGCGACAGCGTCGCTGTCGCCCTGGGCGGATGCGCTGGACGGATTGACGCGCGAGCGTCTGCTGGATGCACCCCATGGTGATCTGCCGCGCTGGTTGTCGGCATTGGCGAAGCTGCCTGACGTGTCGGCGCATTGCGCTTTTGATGCCGACACTCTTGCACTGACTCAACCTGATGCGATGGATCCGCTGACAGCGGACCAGCAGATATCCCTGGAGCAGGGACTGCGTGGCCTGATGCCCTGGCGCAAGGGGCCGTTCGATTTTTTCGGGACCTTCATCGACACCGAGTGGCGCTCTGACTGGAAGTGGCAGCGGCTCAGCGCGCATATCAGCCCGCTTGCCGGACGCAGGGTGCTGGATGTGGGCTGCGGTTCCGGTTATCACTGCTGGCGCATGCACGGTGCGGGCGCTGCGTTCGTGCTCGGTATTGATCCAACCATCCTGTTTCTGATGCAGTATCTCGCGGTAAAGCGTTATGCGCCCCAGGCGCCGGTCTGGTTTGCGCCGCTGCGCATGGAAGAATTGCCGGGGGAGGCTGCGGCCTTTGATACGGTGTTTTCCATGGGGGTGTTGTATCACCGCCGTTCGCCGCTGGACCATCTGCTGGAACTGCGCGCCGCGCTTGCTCCAGGGGGCGAGCTGGTACTGGAAACACTGGTGGTGGCCGGTGACGCGCACACCGTATTGATGCCCGAAGATCGCTATGCGGCAATGCGTAACGTCTTCTTTTTGCCCAGCACCGGCATGCTGGAGATATGGTTGCGGCGCACGGGCTTTACCGATGTGCGGGTGGTGGATGTCTCGCCCACAACGACAGATGAGCAGCGCGCCACCGACTGGATGCAGTTTCAGTCGCTGGCGGATTTTCTGGATGATGCCGGGCAGACCCGTGAGGGTTATCCGCCGCCGGTGCGGGCGGTGCTGGTGGCGCGTAAAGCGTAAATCAGGGGGTGGTGCTCAACATCAACTCATCCATCAGCGCCATACGGTCTTTCTCATTCATGTCAGCGAGGATACGCCTGAGTTGCTCCGGTGTGCGGGTGTCATTCGGCAGCACATCCGTCGATGCGGCCTGCTGATGACGGTCGTGGCTGAAGGCTGGCGCAGGGGCGTCGAGCGCCGCTTTCATGGCAAGACTGACGTTGATTTCATCAGCGCCCTGGGTGGCGGTGTGCAGCGCACGCATCATCAGTTTGCGCGGATCTTCACGTTGATCTTCGCCGAAAGTGTGCAGCCCAAGGCGCAGCTGCATGCGTAGCACCTTGCCCTGGTAACGGAAGCTGTGCCGGGAGAGCTGCGTCAGTATGCGATTGGCAAGGCGCCTGGCGCCTCGCGGCGGTGTGTCGGGAAGGCTGAAGACCAGCCGCCCGTCGCCCCAGGCGCAGAGCCAGTCTTCGGTGCGCTTGCAGCGGTCGATTTCGTCACCCAGCAGACGCTGCATGCGACGCGCCAGATCATGGCCGTAGTCGCTGGCCAGGGTTTCGAAATTTGCCACATAGACGGCCAGCAGGTTCAGTGGCAGGGCGCGGCGTTCGCAGAAGGCGATCTGGCACTCAAGCGCCTGGTCGAGCATACGCAGTCGGGCGCTGATGCCGGTGTCCGGGCGATTGGCTGTACTGTCGTTGGACGTACTGGAAGACATGACGACGACCTTCTGTCAGGAATCAGTGGATGAAGCGTCCAGCGAGTCTGCAATGGCAGGTGGAGACAGGCGCCGTGACAGACTAACGGTTGTCAGTTGGAGCATAGTCAGCTTGATCTGGCGGAGCCATAGGCGTTTTCAGCACGTAACAAAGCAACAGCAAGTCTTAACGCGCGGTGTCCGTCTGTGAAGGCTCGCAGCGGCCGCCAATCGGCATATAATGTGGCTGGTGAAGCAGATGTGACCGATGGGCGTGAAGCCGGGTCACATGACCGGGTCATATGAAGGAAACCGGGATCGAATATGGCCTTGAAAGGGGCCCTGGAAGTGCAACAGGACGCGGAATGGAGAGCGGCATGGATTGGATAATGATGCTGGCAACAGCACTGCTGGCAGCGCTGATGACCCTGGCCGCACTGGCGCTATGGCTGAAGTTTGTGGTCAGCCCCAATGTGGCCCGTGATCTGGAGACCCTGCTAAAAGAGCAGGCGGAGCAGGCGGCGGATCTGATGGCCGTGAAGGTGGAAGAGGCGGTGCGTCGGGGGATCGTGGATGGCGTGACGTCCCTGCCGACGCGGGAAGTGTTGCAGGGCACAACCCGTAATATTGCCCGCACGAGTGTGGAGATTGTGGAGGAGCGTTTGGGGTCGTTGTTTGGGCGGAAGAAGAAGTAGTGATGGTGCGGGCGAGGTGTTTGGGTGGGTTTTGGTGCGCTTCGCTCCGCGTAGGGTGTGCTGAGCACAGCGAAGCGCACCGAAACCCACCGCACGTCACCCACCGCACACCCTCAATACCGATGCCCAAACAACAACCGCGAAAGCAAAAACGTCAGCCCGATGCTCCCCAACAGCACCGCCTGACCGGTAGCCGAGGCCGCAGCGGCAATCGGTAGCAGATCGCCCAGGGTCGCCAGCGCACCCAGCAGCAGCAACATACCCAGCATCAGGCAAGCGGCGTCCAGGCGCCGTTCCCGCCGCAGCCCCCGCTTCAGCCCACGCAGCTCATCCAGAATCTCTTCCTGCAACAGCCGTTGGCGCCCCAGCTCATTGGCCAACTGGCCGACTTCTTCCGGCAGCCCTTGCAGCCGCGCCAGCCAGCCCGGGTCTTCCTTGCGTAACAGGGATAACAGGTCATTCAGGCGGACATGGTCATCAAGCCAGTTGCGCGTGACGCCCCAGAGGCTGAACTCGCTCACAGCCTCGCTGATCATGTGGATACGGTCTTCAGGGCCGAGGATGCGGACCTGGTCTTCTTCAGGCATGGGAGTGTTGGGGGCCAGCAACCACTGGAGCAGGGCGCCCATGGCGCCCCGCACCCGGATGTGCACGTAGCCTTCGTATTCCGGCAAGACCTCGATGCCATCTTCGTAGATCAACAGGTACAGGATGCTCATGGGACGTTCGGTGCGGACCCGGATGGCCGTCCCGTGCAGCGCGCGCAGCCGTTCCGCGGCCTTTGGCTCGTGGGCCAGTGCCTGATTGATCAGGGTTTCCAGGGTGCCGTGCACCAGAAACCGGGTGATGGATGGCTGTTCCTGTTCCATTGTGCTGATTCGTGTATCCCCCAAAAGGACATTCTACACACAGCCCGTCGGCTGAACCCATAGACTACGCAAAATTACACGGTAATGCCTTACCTTCAGCCGCTAACTGGCTATACTAACCAATTGGTTACGCCACCCCGGTGGTTAGTCTGGGCCAATGTCCAGATCAGCTGCTGGCCGGTTGCATATTTTTGCCGGGGTCCGGAGCATTTTCTGCCTCGGGGGTCATACAAGAGCGTGAGGTGCGGCTGAATTCCTCGGGAAGGGGAGCTGTTTTATCTATGCTGGAATCGCTGTTTTCGCACCCGGATTTCTGGAAGTACGTCAGTATTCCTTTCATCGCGGGCATGGTCGGTTGGGTTACCAACTGGATGGCCGTGCAAATGACGTTCTATCCACTTGAATTCATCGGCATCCGTCCTATCTTTGGCTGGCAGGGCATCATTCCGTCCAAAGCCGAGAAGATGTCCGGCATCCTGGTCGACCAGACCCTCTCCAAGATCGGCAGTATCGAAGAGTTCTTCCAGCAGATGGAGCCCGAGAAGATCTCGGCACATCTGACCCGGAGCATTCAGGGCCGTATTGAAGAATACACCGACGAAGTCATGACCGAGCGCAACGCCGTGCTGTGGGAGAATCTCCCGATGCTGGTGCGGCGTCGGGTCTACAGCCGTGCGCGCCGGGCAATCCCGGAGGTCATGGACAATGTTGTGGACGACATCAGCAAGCATGTGGAAGAGCTGGTGGACCTCAAGCACATGATCAGTTCCCAGATGCGCGAGGACAAGGCGCTGATGGTGAAGATGTTCCGTGAGGTGGGTGATCCCGAGTTCCGCTTCGTCATCAACTCCGGCATCTATTTCGGCTTCCTGTTTGGGCTGTGCCAGATTCCCATATTCATCTATTTCCCCGGTAACTGGGTCATGCCGTTGTTCGGCTTCCTGGTCGGCGTGGCCACCAACTGGGTGGCATTGAACGTGATTTTCCGGCCGCTCAATCCCGTGCGAGTGGGGCCATTCAGAATTCAGGGGTTGTTCCTCAAGCGCCAGAAAGACGTGGCAGAGAGCTTCGCACGGCTGACCACTACCGAAGTAGTGACCCTGCGCAACATCATGTACCAGGTCATCAACGGGCCACGGGCTGATCGCACCAAAGCACTGATCAAACGGCACATGCGCCCACTGCTGGAAGGCGGTGTAGTGCGCACAGCGGCCCAGTTAACCGTAGGCCCCGGCGGCTATGCCGACCTGAAGAAAGCCGTGGAAGAGAAAGCGGTTGACCTGGCGGTGCTGCCCTTCGAAGACCCGACCTTCAACCGCGAACGCGGCGCCATCGTCGAGCGCATCATGCGCGAGCGCATGGAAGAGCTGTCCTCCGAAGAGTTCCAGGCACTCCTGCGGCCCGCGTTCCAGGAAGACGAATGGATTCTGATCATGGTGGGCGGCGCGCTGGGCATGGTGGCGGGCTTCATTCAACTGTTCCTGATATTCGGCGTCAGCTGAGATGGACGCCTCACCGGACATGGTCCAGACCATCGAGGTCACCACAATGACCCTGTTCTGGCTGCTGACCGGCGCGGCGCTGGTGTCCTCCGCCATCACATTGCTGGTGGTGTTCCTGGTGGTGCATTTCCATGTCGCCCCGCAACTGGAGGAACGCGTGGAACTGCGTTTGCAGCAAGGCGCCGCGGATCTGGAAGATCGCCTGCGCCGGCGCGTGCTGGGGCTGGTGACCGGCGGCAAGGCGGTCAAGGACCTGGCCCGGGGCATGGGGCTGTTTTCATCACGGCCACCCCCCGACGATCTTTGAAGTAAAAAACATCCCTCGATGTAAGATTGTTCGACAGAATGTCCCTCTCCCTCCGCCTCTCTCCCCGTACACTACGCACATATTGAATTGCGCTGATCCACTGTTGTTGTTTGTTTTGATTTGCCTTGGGTCACTGACCCCGCATCCGCACTGCATTGGCTTGTGGAATCCTCATCTCGGAGATAGTTCATGCCTGACAGCAAGACGCCCGACCACAAGCAGAACGACGATGCGCAGAAAGAGGACAAGCTGAAGTCCATTCGACTCAGCGGTGGTTCCCTGGATCTGCGCAAGTACACGAACCAGATATGGCTGGCCGGCCTGGGTGCTTTCGCCAAGGCGGAAGAAGAAGGCAGCCGGTTTTTCGACACGCTGGTGGACACCGGCCGTGATCTCGAATCCAAGACCCGTGACAAGTCCGAGTCGCGCGTGGAGGAGATCAAGGAGAAGGTCCGGCACCGCACTGGCGAGACGATGGACAAGATGGAAAAGGCGTTTGACGAGCGGCTGAACAAAGCCCTGTCGCGCCTCGGTATTCCCAACAAGCGCGAAGTAGAAGCGCTTCAAAGGCGGGTGCACGAACTGACCGCCGCACTGGATGAAATGTCCAGTTCCGAGCCCGGCAAGAAGAAGCAGGGCAAGGAAAAAGGGTAACGATGTTGTAGCGCACACCGCTATCCCCTTAGTGGTGTATTTACGGGCCTCAATCCCCTTGAGGCCCTTTTTTTTGCCTGATTTATCCCCTTGCTGTTCACTGAAGCGGTGGCCCGTTTATGGTGCGAGCGCCTGCGCGGCCGTGCCCGCGAAGTGGGCCCGGCGCCGTTTGTGACGGTGATGTCATCTTGCGATCAAAAAAACGTCAAGAGGTGGAGGGGGCCCAAGTGATGGTAGTTCCACGGAATTGTCCGAGACTTTTCAACAAAGTTATCCACAGATTCTGTGGACAAAAAAGGGCCCCATTCGGGTGCCCGGATGGTATTTGTACACAACAGGGTGGCGTCGAATTTTGCCTCCGAGTTTAGTGCGTCCTCCTAATGCTTTGTGTGCGAAATATAGTCTAACCAAATGAATTATATGAAAATTATACAGCGATAGATCAAAGTGTCACCAAAGGTGACACCTGTCGGTGACAGTGAAGGTAACGTTAGGGCAGAACTGTCCACGGAATTATCCACAGGCTGGCGTCCCGATGTTTTATGCACAGCAAGAGTGCGCTGCCCGGGGGTACAGAAACAACTACAAGCCACTGGAACAAAAGAGGTTCATCTCGAATTGGGGCGGCTGGGGTTCTCGGGCAGTGGGTTACCCTCCAGTGAGAGGCGGTGAGGCGGGGTACGCCTTTCCGGGACCGCTCAAGCCCCTTCGGGACCGGCCCGCCATCGCAGATGGCGGGCGTTCGGCTGCGCGCAAAGCGGTGCTTTGCAAGACGCTTGCCTCACCCCTGGGCGCTCGCGCTTTGGCCATCCATGGCCAAAGAGGCCCCTCCAAGGCGTACCCCGCCTCACCGCCGGAGCGAGATTCTGGTTTCAGTGGGTATCGAATTTTCCGTAAGAACCAAACCAGCGGTTGGCTGAGTGTTCTTGATTACTCTGAACGTGACGGCCCACGGGGGCGGGGACTGCCTTTCAGGACTGTGTGAGACAAGGATGTCGAACACAAGCCCCCAGGGATGGGTTTACGGCGGGTCCTGAAAGGCAGTCCCCGCCCCCGTGGGCCATGACCTCCGAACAGCAAAGAATGGCAAGCACCGGCCGCCGCCACCCGGCACACCGCGAGGAGCAACAAAAAAGGGCCTCCGAAGAGGCCCTCTGGTACTGCTCAGGGTGGATCAGAAGCGGTACTGGCCGCCATCGATGCCCTGCTGGATCTCAGCCGTGAGGCGCTGGTAGCAGCTCTCACCCGGCAGCAGCACGTACACCGGGTCGCTGTGGGCGCCCAGATCGTACTTTTCTTCCTTCAGCTTGTTCTTCTGGTGCTTGAAGGTGCCTGTCGTGTCCACCGGGTGGTTGGCGATACGCAGGAAGACCGGGATCGCATAGTGCGGCAGCTCGCGCTGCAGGTAAGCACACAGGCCCTTGTAATCGAAGGCTTCGAAGTCGTCGTTGTTCAGACGAATCTCGGCCATACCGGCACGGCCGTTGGTGTTGGGGATCTCGACACCATAGACCACGGTTTCGACGATGCCTTCGGCGCCATCCAGGATTTGCTCGACCTCGGTGGTGGAGACGTTCTCGCCTTTCCAGCGGAAAGTGTCCCCCAGACGGTCCACGAACTGGGCATGCTTGAAGCCGATATCCCGCATCATGTCGCCAGTGTCGAAGTAGGCGTCGCCCTTGGCGAAGACGTTGCGCAGGATGGACTTCTCGGTCTTGGCCTTGTCGGTGTAGCCGTCGAACGGGGTCTTGTCGGTGATCTCGCCGATCAGCAGGCCGGGCTCGCCCTTGTCAGCCTTGATCATGAAGCCGTCGCTGCCGCGTACTGGCTCTTCCTTCTCCTTGTCGTACTTGACGATGGCGTAGCTGACCGGGGAGAAGCCGACGGTGTTGTCGAAGTTGAAGATGTTGGTAAACGCCACGTTGCCTTCCGAGGAGGCATACAGCTCCACGACGCGCTCGATGTCGAAGCGGGCCTTGAAAGCTTTCCAGATGCTTGGACGCAAGCCGTTGCCGACGATGACGTGGACCTTGTTGTCCTTGTCATTGGGGCGGGCGGGTTGTTCGTGCAGGTAACGGCACAGCTCGCCGACGTAGGCGAAGGCGGTGCACTCGTACTTGCGCACGTCATCCCAGAAGCGGCTGGCAGAGAATTTGCGTGTCAGCACCAGGCCAGCACCGGCCGCGATGGCGGATGCCCAGCTGATCACCATGCCGGTGGCGTGGTAGAAGGGCAGGGTGGAGTACATGCGGTCGTCTTTCTTGAGGCGCACGGCGGCGAAACCAAAGGCGCCGTAGGCTTTTTCCCAGCGGCCGTTGTTGAAGACTACGGCTTTCGGCAGGCCGGTGGTGCCGGAGGTGTAGATGTAGAACAGCGGGTCGTTGAGGAAGATCTTGCTGGCTTGCTCCGGGTTCTCGGAGGAGCAGTCGCGGATCACTTCGGCCAGGTTCTTGTACCCTTCCGGTACGCTGCCGGTATCTTCCAGGGTGTCCTGGTCTGCCCAGCAGTAGAAGCGGTCAGCTCCCAGCTCCAGTTGATCGCGCACTTCGGCGATGGCATCGGTCAGCTCTGCGCCGATCACGGCAGCTTTGGGCTTGACCAGGTTGAAGCTGTGTACCAGTACCTTGCCGCGCTGGGAGGTATTGATCAGGGCGGAACAGACGCCGATCTTGGCGGCGCCGACAACGGTCGCCAGCAGCTCGGGGCGGTTCTCGACATCGACGGCAATGCTGTCGCCTTTCTTCAGGCCGATGGAAGACAGGTAGTCGGCAATACGGTTGGCCCAGGCATTGAACTGGCGGTAGGTGAGTTGTGTGTCCTGGTAGATCAGGGCAACGCCGTTGGGGTTCATTTCGGTGGCGGTCTGGATTGCCAGCCCGAGGCCCAGGGGGCGAGTGGTATCGGACAATTTGCCGTATTTGGAGCCCTTGACGATACCTGGCAGGTTAGCGAATACCGTCGGCAGCTTGCTCAGCAGCTTGGGCAACGTAATGACGTCGGCGTTGCTCATGAATATCTCCGTTTATTGTCTGTGCGATTGTCTGTACGTCGGGCCAGGGGCTTTTCTCGCTCGGACGCAGTGTCTTGCATTTCGGGAAATCGGGCCCGCAATGCCTGCTGGGAGCAGGCGCGGGCCAAGCATGTACAAGGTTCAGTACCTTACCCGGCAGGCTCGTGCAGAGCAAGCTGGCTCAGGCTTCCGGGGCGTCCGGGGTAATGGAAAGCAGGATCTGTTTACCCTTTACCTGATCTCCGTTACGCACTGTCACGGACGCCACGACGCCGTCCACATCAGACTTCAGACTGTGCTCTATTTTCATGGCCTCGAGCAACACCATGACTTGACCTTTACTCACCCTGTCGCCTTCTGTGCAGCGTACCTCGAGTACGGCGCCATCCATGGGCGCCCGGATCTGGCCTGTGCCAGCGCCGGCCGTGGTGGCGGGTGGGGCGTGGGTCTCGTCGCTGATGCTGAACACGTGTCCTGCATCATCCAGCCACAATTGCTGACCGTCCTGATACCAGGCCGGTTGGCGGAGTACGCCATCCACTTCAATGCTGTGCCCGTGGGCATCAAGGCGCACGCTGTGTTGCTGGTCGCCGACGGTGATGTCGAGCGTGCCTTTGCCTGCGGCCCCGGCAGTGAGCGATACGGTTTGTCGGGTATCGCCCTGCTGCAGGACCAGGTGCTGTGTGTGGGGGCCGCTGTTGCGCCAGTGTTGGATGTTCTGTTCGCCGGTGGGCTGACTGCTCAGTATGGCGGCGGCCATGGCCCAGTGATGGCTTTGCGGCGCCAGTGCATGCATGCCGGCATCATCGGCGAAATCGGCGCCGATGAAGGCGGTCGTAGCATCGCCGGCGGCAAAGACCGGGTGGCGCAGGATGGCGGCCAGGAAGCGCCGGTTGTCGGTGACACCGAACAGGCGGGTGTCTTCCACGGCGCGGATCAGGCGTCTGCGGGCGTCTTCGCGGGTATCGCCCCAGGCAATGATCTTGGCCAGCATGGGGTCATAGTGGCTGCCGACGCGATAGCCGGCGCGCAGGCCATGGTCGATCCGCACGCCTTCGCCGCAGGCGGGCTGCCAGGCCAGCACCGGGCCTGTCTGTGGCAGAAAGCCAGCGGCCGGGTCTTCGGCGTAGAGGCGCACTTCCATGGCGTGGCCGGTGAGTTGCAGTTGCTCCTGGGTCAGCGGCAGTGCTTCGCCGCGTGCGACGCGAATCTGCCAGGCGACCAGATCCTGGCCGGTGATCAGTTCGGTGACCGGGTGCTCCACTTGCAGGCGGGTGTTCATTTCAAGAAAGAAGAAGTCACCCTGGTCATCGAGCAGGAATTCCACGGTGCCGGCGCCGACGTACTGGCAGGCTCGGGCGGCCTGGACAGCAGCCTCGCCCATACGGGCGCGCAGGGCAGGGTCGACGGCAGGTGAGGGGGCTTCTTCCACGACTTTCTGGTGGCGTCGTTGCACCGAGCAGTCGCGCTCGCCGAGGTGGATGACGTTACCGTGGGTGTCGCCGAAGACCTGGATTTCCACGTGGCGGGGGCGCATCACGGCGCGCTCGAGAATCAGCTCGTCGCTGCCGAAGGCGTTTTTCGCCTCGGAGCGGGCGCTGCGCAGCTGCTCGGGAATCTCGCTGGCATCGGTCACCACGCGCATGCCGCGACCGCCGCCGCCGGCGGATGCCTTGATCATCAGGGGCAGGCCGATGCGTTGCGCCTCGTTCAGCAGGCGCTCGTCACTCTGTTCTTCGCCTTCGTAGCCGGGGATGCAGGGAACGCCTGCGTCCTGCATGGCAATCTTGGACAGCCGTTTGGAGCCCATCAGATGGATGGCGTCCACCGGCGGGCCGATGAAGACAATGCCCGCGGCCTCGCAGGCCCGGGCGAACTCGGCGTTCTCGGACATGAAGCCATAGCCGGGATGCACGGCGTTGGCACCGGTGCGCTGCGCGGCGTCGAGTATGGCGGCCATATTGAGGTAGGACTGGCTGGCCGTGGCTTCGCCGATACAGACCGCTTCGTCGGCGAGCTGCACGTGCAGGGCGTCGCGGTCGGCATCGGAAAATACGGCCACGGTGCGATAACCCATGTCCCGGGCGGTACGGATGACCCGGCAGGCGATTTCGCCACGGTTGGCGATGAGTATCTTGTCGAAAGAGGTCGGTGCGCTTGCGCTCATACCTGGGCTACCTGTTCTGGCGGTTCTGGAATCGATTATTCAGCCCATGTGGGCAGGCGTTTCTGCACAAAAGCCATGGTGCCTTCGGCGCCCTCGTCGCTGGCGACAGCGCGGGCAAAGTCGTCGGCGGCCTGGTCCAGCACCTTGTCCAGTGGCTGGCTCAGGGTGTTGAGCACCAGTTTTTTGGTCTGGCGGTTGGCGTCAGGGGCGCAGCGGCGAATCTGCTGCAGGGTGTCGGCCAGGCGCGCGTCGAGTTGGTCGGCGGGCAGGCTCTCATGGACGATGCCCAGGCGGGCCGCTTCGGCGCCGTTGAAGCGGGCGCCGGTCAGGGCCAGGCGGCGGGCCTGGGTGAGCCCGACACGTTGCACGACAAACGGGGCGATTTGCGCCGGGATCACGCCAAGGCCGGTTTCCGGCAGACCGAACTGGGCGTCGTCGGCGGCCAGCGCCACATCGGAGACGCAGGCGAGGCCGAAGCCGCCGCCCAGCACGGCGCCTTCAAGCACTGCCACGATCACCTGGGGTTGTTGATTGGCGCGGCTGATCATCTCGCCGAAGCGGCGATTGAGATTGCGAAACGCCTGGGCATCGCCGGACGCGGCCTGGGCGCGCGCGCCGGCCATGTCCTTGATGTCGCCGCCCGCGCAGAAATGCCCTTCGGCGCCGCGCAGTATGACTGCGCGAATGCCGGTGTCGTCCTGGATGGCATCGAACACCGCCATCAGTTCGTTGACCATGGCCAGGCTCATGGCGTTACGTGCCTTGGGCCGGTTCAGCGTCACATGCAGAAACGGCCCGTCCCGGTTCAGGATCAGTGTCTCGGTCGCGGGGAGTGTCCCGGCTGTTGAGCCTGTCATAATCTACTCCTCAGCTGCTTATTTCTTTTTCTTGCCCGGCAGGATGTCCATGGTCTTGCAGATGATGCCGAGCATGATTTCGTCGGCGCCGCCGCCGATGGAGGCCAGGCGGCCATCACGCCAGGCGCGGGAGGCCGGGTTTTCCCACATGTAGCCGTTGCCACCCCAGTACTGAATGCAGGCGTCGGCGACTTCACGGGACAGACGGCCGGCCTTGAGCTTGGCCATGGAGGCCAGCTGCAGGACGTCCTTGCCGTTGATGTATTCCTCGCAGGCGCGCCAGATCAGGCTGCGCAGCAATTCCACTTCGGTTTTCAGTTCGGCCAGGCGGAAATGCACGCTCTGGTTGTCCAGCAGTGGCATCCCGAAGACTTCACGGTCGCGGGCATAGTCGGCGGTCAGCTGGATCAGCTTGTCATAGCCTTTCAGGCCCGAGGCGGCGCCCCACAGACGCTCCTCCTGGAACTGGATCATCTGCATCATGAAGCCCATGCCTTCGGCGCCGATCAGATTGCGCTGGGGGACGCGCACATTGTCGAAGAACACCTGTGCGGTCTGCGAGGAGCGCATGCCGAGTTTGTTCAGTGGCTTGTCGACGGTAATGCCACCCGCATCTTTCGGTACCACGATCAGTGACTTGTTCATGTGCGGCTTGCCGTCAGAGGTATTGGCGAGCAGACAGAAAAAGTCAGCGGTGGGGGAGTTGGTAATCCACATCTTGGTGCCGTTGATGACGTAGTCATCGCCGTCTTTTTTTGCAGTGGTCTTGATGGCGGCAACGTCGGAACCGGCATGGGGCTCGCTGACGGCAATACTGGCCACCATGTCGCCAGCGATCG
The DNA here is from genome assembly GCA_022565695.1 of Alcanivorax sp. Classification (GTDB taxonomy): domain Bacteria; phylum Pseudomonadota; class Gammaproteobacteria; order Pseudomonadales; family Alcanivoracaceae; genus Isoalcanivorax. The sequence continues at coordinate 44,638 of JAIUME010000012.1, forward strand.
CAGGCGCCAGATACTGTTTGCGCAGCTCATCGGAGCCGAAGCGGGCGAGGGCAGGTGTCGCCATATCGGTCTGCACGCCGATGGACAAGGGCACACCGCCGCAATCGCACAGGCCCAGCTCTTCCGCCACGGCCAGATTGTAGGAGTAATCCAGGCCCAGGCCGCCGTACTCTACGGGTTTGCTGACGCCCAGTAGCCCCAGATCGCCCATTTTCTTGAAGATTTCATGGGTTGGAAACGCGCCGGCGGCTTCCCATTCCTCGACGTGCGGGTTCAGTTCTTTTTCGACAAAGTTGCGCATGGTGCGGCGCATTTCTTCATGTTCCTGGGTCAACAACATGGGGTGTCTCCTGTGATGAACGTCTACCTGTTCAGAGGCGTGCAACGCCAAAGGTAATGGGATTGAGTGGGCGACGCGCTGCCTCGCGGCAGACGTCCAGGACAAAGGACACCACTTTGCGCGTGTCGCGCGGGTCAATGATGCCGTCGTCCCACATATGTGCGGTGGCGTAGAGCGCGGTGGACTGACTGTCGAGTTTCTGGGCAGTGCTCTGTTGCAGCATTTCCAGTACTTTTTCGTCCGGTTCCATGCCCATGGCGCGCTGTTTCTGCTCGGCAACGATACGCAGCACCATACCGGCTTGCTGGCCGCCCATGACCGCCACGCGGCTGTTGGGCCAGGCGAAGATGAAGCGCGGGTCAAGGCCACGGCCACACATGGCGTAGTTGCCGGCGCCGTAGGAGCCGCCGATGACGATGCTGATTTTCGGCACGCTGGCGTTGGCGACCGCCTGGATCATCTTCGAACCATGTTTGATGATGCCGCCCTGTTCCGGCTCCGTGCCCACCAGGAAGCCGGTGGTGTTGTGCAGGAACAGCAGTGGGCGATTGCTCTGCTCGCAAAGCTGGATGAACTGGGCCGCCTTGGCCGCACCCTGATGGGTGATGGGGCCGTTATTGCCGATCACACCCACCGGATAGCCTTCCATCATGATCCAGCCGCACACCGTATGGGCGTCCCAGTCATTCTTGAAATCGAGGAAGTCCGAGTCGTCGGCGATTCGGGCAATGATTTCGCGCACGTCGTAGGGCTTGCGGGCGTCGTTGGGCACGACGCCCAGCAGTTCTTCGGCATCGTAGCGCGGGGCATTGAACGTCTTCGTTGGCAGCGGCGGCAATTGATCCTGCCAGCCGATCTTTGCCATGATTTCCCGCGCCATGCGGATACCGTCGGCATCGCTTTCGGCCACATATTCTGCGGTGCCGGCGACGCCGGCATGCATTTCGGCGCCACCGAGTTCTTCGTCTGTCGCGACTTCGCCGGTGGCGGCTTTCAATAGCGGCGGGCCCGCCAGGAACATCTTGGCCTGCTTGCGCACCATGATGCAGTAATCAGACAGGCCCGGTTGATACGCGCCGCCTGCGGTGGCGTTGCCGTGGACCACGGTGATCTGGGGAATGCCCATGGCGGACAGGCGTGCCTGATTGGCAAAGGTGCGCGCACCTTCAACAAAGATATCCGCCGCATAGTTGAGATTGGCGCCGCCGGATTCGGACAGCGACACGATGGGCAGCTTGTTCTCGCGGGAAATTTCCTGCAAACGCAGGCTCTTGCGCAGCCCGGCCGGGGTGATAGTGCCGCCCTTGATGGCGGAGTTGCTGGCGGCGATCAGGGCGCGCACACCGCTGACATAACCGATCCCGGCGATGCTGCCGCCGCCGGCCTCGGTGCCGTCACGGTCATCATGCATCATGTAGCCGGCCAGGCTTTGTAATGCGAGAAACGGTGAACCTGGATCAAGGACGCGCGCAACACGATCGTTGGGCAGCAGTTTGCCGCGTTTCTCGAATTTTTCCCGCTGGGCTTCCGCTTTTTCAACCACCTTGTTTTCGATGGCGCGGAACTCGTCCACGGCGCGTTGCATGGCCTCACAGTTCTGTGTGAACTCTTCGCCATGCACGTCCAGTTGCGTTTCAATCACTGGCATCGCTGTTGTCCTCGCTGTGCTGGAAGAGTTCAGGCGCTACCGCACGATGAAAGCCATTGAACGGTTTGCTGTTGTTGTGCTCGGGCAGCGGCCAGATGGCCAGGTTGCCCTGGCTGGCAGCGCCGTCGATACGCAGGGTGTCGCCGCTGATGAAGGCGGCTGCATCGGAGAGCAGAAAACAGATGGCGGCCGATATTTCGGCTTCTTCACCGAGGCGTTTCAGTGGCACGGCGGCTCTTAATGTGCGGATGGTCTGCTTGAAACTCTCCGGGTAGGTATCCATGCCACTGGAGGCAATCCAGCCTGGTGCGACGGCGTTGACGCGCACGCCGGTGCAGCCCCACTCGTAGGCGGCGGTGCGGGTGAGGTTTTCCATGCCTGCCCGGGCGGCCCCGGAATGCCCCATGCCGGGCATGCCGCCCCACATGTCGGCGATGATATTGACGATGCTGCCGCCGTTCTGGTTCATGCCCTGGGTGAAGACTTCCCGGGCCATCAGAAAGCCGCCGGTGAGGTTGGTGCGGATGACCGTTTCCCAGCCCTTCTGGTTGATGAAGGCAAGCGGGGAGGGGAACTGGCCGCCGGCATTGTTGACCAGACCATGCACTGTGCCGACGGCCGTGTAGATGTCCGCCACGGTTGCTTTGACTCTTTCTTCTTCGCGGATGTCGCAGGTGAACCACAGTGCGTCGCCGCCGTCTTCCGCGATTTCTGCCTGCACGGCTTTCAGTTTGTCTTCCTTGCGGCCGACCAGCACAACGCGGGCGCCGAGGCTTGCCAGCTCATGGGCAGTACAGCGGCCGATGCCGCTGCCGCCGCCGGTGACGATGATATTGCGACCGGCAAACAGGTCGGGGCGGAATACGGAACGGTAGGACATCAGTGATTCACCTCTTTAGCGATCTGGTCCGAAACAGGTACGGGGAAGTCGAGCAGTTGCTGGGCAAAGGCCTTGCCCTGGGGATCAATGCGCAGGGAGGCAATGCCGCCGCCACCGAGCGCATTCTTGAGCAGAAAGTTGAACGCATTGAAGCCCGGCATCACCCAGCGTTCGACGCTGCCATGGGCCGGGTCCAGTACGTGCTGCATGTAACTGGCCACCGCCTCGGGGGTGAGGGCCGCATTGATGAACGGCAGGTAGGCGGCGTCGCGCGCGATCACGCCAATGTTGGCATGGTTGCCCTTGTCACCGCTGCGCGCCCAGGCCAGCCGGATCAGTGGCACTGTGGTGTTGCCGGTTGCGCTGTCACAGGCCGCGTCAGCGGGCAGGGCAGCGGGATCAAACGGAACGCCGGCAGGTATGGTCACGGGAAGCTGTTTGCCATCCATATCCACCTGGCAGCGAATCTTGTCCTTGCCGACCAGGGTGGAGAACAGGCGGATGCGCGGGAACGGCTTGGGCCGACCGCCGACAATACCGGTCAGGCCGGGGGCCATGCCGGTGGCGGCCTGGGCGATTTCCCGGGCGAACACGCCCAATGCCTTGCGGTCATCGTGCATGGCAGCAATCTTGACGATCACCTCGCGGGTGTCGCTGCGCTGGCCCTGTGCCCCATAGGTGGCTTCGGTGCCGAGCAATTCCACCGAGGTGTCGCGGAAGTCTGCCATGCCAAGCTGTTTCAGCAGGCCGCTGGTCTTGCGCAGGATGGCATCGGCCACGGCCTGGCCTTTGCGGGCCGCATCAATGCCGCCGATCATGAAGCTGGCGGTGATGCGTTGCCCGTCAGGCCAGGTGGCAGACACCTTGTACTGGTCCGTAGGCGCTCGGCCACGGGCACCGGTCACACGGACCTGGTTGTCACCCACCTGTTCAAGCTGCACGTGAGTGAAATCGCATACGACGTCGGGCAAAAGATAGGCGCGCGGGTCGCCGATCTCGTAAACGATCTGCTCGCCCACGGTGGCGGGAGTGATCAGGCCGCCGGTGTTGTCCGGTTTGCACACCACAAAGCTGCCGTCGGCAGCGCACTCGGCCACGGGGAAGCCCATGTTGTGGTAATCGGGGACCTGCTCCCAGTCGGTAAAGTTGCCGCCGGTGCACTGGGCGCCGCATTCGATCACATGGCCCGCGAGGGAGCCCTGGGCAAGCTTGTCATAGTCATCTTCGGCCCAGCCGAATTCGTGCATCAAAGGGCCCAGTACCAGGGCCGAGTCGGCGATGCGGCCGGTGAGCACGATATCTGCGCCAGCATCCAGGGCAGCCTTGATGGGCAGGGCGCCGAGATAGGCGTTCATGGTCAGCGTCATGGGCGGCAGCGCCTGCCCGGTTTCCATCTCCACCGCATCGGCGAATTCGCTGCGGCGTGTATTGATGTCATCGCCTTCCACCAGGGCAATCTTCAGGTCGACGCCAGCGGCACTGAAGGCCTCCTGCAGTGCCTTGCGGCAGGCATGGGGGTTAACACCGCCCGCGTTGCTGATGACCTTGATGCCCTTGTCGCGAATGTCCTTGGCCAGCGGGGCCATCACCTGGGTCACGAAATCGTGGGCGTAGCCCATGCTCGGGTCTTTCATGCGAGCGCCCGCCATGATCGACAGGGTGACTTCGGCCAGGTAGTCGAAAACCAGATAGTCGAGGCGTGTCTGACGTACCAGCTGGAAGGCGGCGGTGTTGGTGTCGCCCCAGAAACCGGCGGCACAGCCGATGCGTACAGGTCCGGTGCTCATGCGCTGCTCCTTACAAATAATGAGCAGAACGTTACCAAGCAAGCGCTTGGTTTGTAAAGTGCCCTGAAGCATAATAAAGTCAATGGCAGGATCAATTGATGACAGGCAGGCAGCGGCTGACACGGGATATTGCACAAATGCAGTCAGTGCCGATAATGGCGCGATGGCACAAGAGGGGACGTTGATGGCACAGGCAGAGGCACAGGCAACACGGTCGGTAACCGGTGGTATCCACGGTATGGACGACTCGCCGCGCGGCAAACTGTTGAGCGCGGCGGCCCGGTTGTTCCGTGACAAGGGGTTCGACAGGACCACGGTGCGGGATATCGCGAGGGAGGTCGGCATCCAGAGCGGCAGCATCTTCCACCATTTCCCGACCAAGGACGACATCCTGTTTGCCGTGATGGTGGAGGTGATCCGCTTCAACACGGCGCGCCTGCGCGATGCCTGTGTGGCGTATCCGGCCCCATTGGCGCAGCTGGAGGCGCTGGTGCGTGCCGAGCTGCAGTCGATCATCGGCGATACCAGCGAGGCCATGAGCGTGCTGGTCTACGAGTGGCGCTGCCTCTCGGAGGATCGCCAGCGGGAGGTTCTGGCCCTGCGGGCGGTCTACGAGCAGATATGGACGGATTGTCTGGAGGCGCTGCGCGCAGAAGGGATGCTCGAGGATGACGCTTTCGTGGTGCGGCGCCTGATTACCGGCATGGCGAGCTGGGCCAATACCTGGTTCGACCAGCACGGCAGCCTGAGCCTGGAGGCGCTGGCACACATTATCGTGCGCAGGGTGATTGGTGAGCCCCGTGATCGGTAATGTGACGCCCTGGGGCACACAGGGGTACACCATTCTGGAGGAGGGCGAGCTGAGCTCTGCCACCCATCGCCTGGAAGTAAAGCACTACCTGGTGGCGGATCGCAGTGGGGAGACCCTGCCGCAGCGCTTCCCGAGTCTGGAAGTGGCGCGCCGCTACATCGAAAGCATCAGCACCGAACATTCAACCCGCTGAACTGTGCGATAAATCAGCGCCTCGCCGGTTTTTTGAGCGAACGGTGTGCATTACAGGTAGTTCGGTGAAAAGTAAGGTGAAAAAGCCGTTGACACCCCGGCGGAAATCCCTAGAATGGCGGCCTCTTTCGGGTGGTTAGCTCAGCTGGGAGAGCACCTGCCTTACAAGCAGGGGGTCGGCGGTTCGATCCCGTCACCACCCACCAGTTTTACCCTGGCCCGCAGTACCGGTCAGGTTGTGTGAAAGCCAGGTGGTTACATGCCTGGTGCGGTTAAAGAGTGGAGCGGTAGTTCAGTTGGTTAGAATACCGGCCTGTCACGCCGGGGGTCGCGGGTTCGAGTCCCGTCCGCTCCGCCACTCTTTAACGCATTTTTAACGTAATTTTCCTCGTACAGCCCCTACCTCATTCCCTGACACCTGCCTCGCTGGCTGCCAGTTTCCTTGCGCCCGGATCTTTTGTTTCATCTTCTTGTCACAACCTCTGATGCATAGTTCTGTATGTGCATAGCTGATAACGACAAAAGGAGACAAAGATGGACGAAGTGATTGATGAACGGCTGGAGGAGCGGCTCTGGCTCGAGGCGCTCGATGATGAGGATAACGAGGATACGGACGACGGCTACGAGTTATAGCCGTCGTTATTTGTACCACCCCCGCATAGATTCCCCCGGCCGCTGATCGGCCTCCCTGCAGATCGTTTGAAACCTCCGCACTGACGTGCCACCGCATTCCCTGCATCTGGTCTGTATCTGGCCCACACCGGCTTTCTTTTCTTTATCTGCAATCCGGGTCACACTCTCGGGAAATTGCCTGACTATAATCGTTCCCGGGCCTCTTTCTGCAGGTGCAGTCTCAGAGCCAGCGATACCGGTCAAGGCAGATGATAATAAGGAAGCCGCTATGAACATGTCCTCCGTCACGTCCGAGGCCGTGCTGTTTTTCGGGGAACGGGGTGTCTCCAAGAGCATGCTCTATTCAGATTTCGAAGCGATTCTCGATGGCATGGTCGGCGTCCCGGAGTTTGCGGACGAGGAGATGCGCGGCGCCTATTGCATGGTGGATGCGCGGCTCACGGTTGTGGGCATGGTGTTGTTCCTGATCGATTTCGATGAGGCCGGCATGGCGGATACCACCTGGAACGTGCCCCTGCGGCATCTGGCCGAGCATGGCGGGCCGGGCCCGGACATGGGCGCCGGGCCGATTCGTCTCGCTTGCCGCAGCCAGTGCCCCGTGGCCTGGCATCAGGAACAGCTTTGGGACCCGGTCATGAAGCCCGGCGCCAATGACTTTGTCTTTGTGCGCGACGTGCTGCGTGAGCGGGGCCGCAAGATGGGCCTGTATGTGGACGATTCTGCGCCACCACCGCCACCGGCAGCGCCGCCTGTGGTCAATGCGCCGCAACAGATTCCCACCGTGGCCCCCGCCGCCGAATCCCGCAAGGCGGAACAGGAGCGGGTGCGACTGGCACGTACCATCAAGGAATTGCGCCTGCGGGTGCAAACACTCGAGAACGGTCACCGGGAAGAGGTGGCGCAGCTGCGCTATGCGCAGCAGCAGAAAGAAGAGATTCTCAGCACCCAGCTGGAAAAGGTCCTGATGCAGTTCAAGACCCTGAAGTCCCAGAACGAAGCGCTGCGCGAACAGAATGTCTCCCTCAAGGAGCAGGTCAGCTCGCTCAACCACAGCCTGGAAGAGCAGGCGCGTAAAGAAGCCAATCAGGGCGGTGAGATCGAGATTCTGACTGAGCAATATCGCCTGGCACTGGCCCAGCGGCTGGAGGAAGAGCGCGCCCGGCTGGTGGAGCAGATGCACGCCAAAGAGCTTGAGGTGCTGGATCGGGAAGAGAAGATCTCGGTACTGGAGCAGGATGTGCGTGAGGCGCGCCGTGACCAGATCAAGATGGCCAATTCCGGCGCGCAGAAGCTGCTGGAAAAATTGCAGGCATTGGGTCTGAACTTCATTGCCTTTCATCCGGGCGCGGGTCATGTGTCGATCAGTGCCCAGGAGATCTCCGACTATATGCAGAATCCGGTGGCCTACGCTGCGCGCAAGTGTCTGGTGACGGAGGAGCATTACCGTGCCTGGTTGCGCCACTACGAGAATCCGGTCTGTCAGGTGGCGTGCGAAAATAGTCAGATTTGTGGCAAACGCGTCATACGTGTGGATGTGCCGAATCAGTTCAAGCCCGGCGCCTCGGATCGCAATGCCAACCGCTGCCCGAATTGCCGCTCCGACAGTGCGATCGACAATGTGCTGAAGTTCAAATAGCGTCAGGAATGCTGTGAAAGTGTGCGCGGCGTCACGTCGTTGACGAGAAGGCTGCAGGGCTGAGCAAGCTGGCACACAAGCTGCTACCCATATGGCAAAGCACTTGGACAAGGAGAACACACTCATGGGTCAGGGCCCGTCCATCGACAAGAGCCTGCTACAGACATTCGTGCCCGTGAACGCCCTCAGCGGCGAGCATCTGGAGCGGCTGCTGGATCAGCAGGAGGTGCGCCAGTATCAGCCGGGTGAATTGCTGTTTGAGATCGGTGATCAGGACAACACCACCGTGTACCTGCTCAGTGGAGAGGTAGAGCTGGAGTCTGCGGACGGCGCCTCCCAGCGCGTGTCGGCGGGCGGTGTGGAGTCCTGGCATCCGCTGGATCACCACCAGCCACGGCGCAGCAGGGCGCGAGCCGTCAGCGCTGTATCCGTTGTGTTGTTCGACAGCTTCCGGCTGGACACGCTGCTGGCCTGGGATCAGTCAGTGGGCTATGTGGTGCTGGATATTAATGCCAACGCCGCCTACGAAGGCGACCGGGAGTGGATGATTCGCCTGCTCAAGTCACCGCTGTTCTACCAGGTGCCACCGGGCAATATTTTCGAGATCTTCCGGCGCCTGAAACCGCGCAAGCTGAAGACCGGTGAGGTCATCATCCGTCAGGGAGATGACGCAGACTGCTGCTTTATCATCAAGGAAGGCATCTGCGAGGTGTCGGTACTGGTGTCAGGCGCCTCCGAGATGACGCCGGTGGCGATGCTGGAATCCGGGCAGTGGTTTGGTGAAGAGGCGCTGCTGACGGGTGCGCCGCGTAACGCCACCATCACCATGGCCACCGACGGGGTCGTCATGCGGCTTGATCGGGCGGATTTCGATGAGTTGCTTCGGGAGCCCGTGGTGGACAGCATCAGCGCGGGTGAAGCCCTGGAGCGGGTGTCGGCGGGCGCGCGCTGGCTTGATGTACGGACGCCGGACGAGTATGCGCAGGGACATCTGCGTGAGGCATTGAACATGCCATTGAATGTGCTGCGTCTGAAGAGCCGGTTGCTGGACCCGTCGCGCACCTATGTGGCCTATTGCGATACCGGTCGTCGCAGCACGTCTGCGGCATTTCTCCTGCGGCATGCGGGTATTCAGGTGCACCTTCTGGAGGGCGGCCTCAACGCGAGCCCGGAAGTCTTGCAGCTGGAGGACTGACGTCCTTGTGCTGCATGGCGCTGAAATGGCGCTGAAGCCCGGATAAACGTTACCATGTGGCCCTGGAACACGCTGCGGCGTGTGACGGGGCGACAGCAGCCATCAGCCCGTCATACCTCCCGCAGTACCCGTCAGCTGGCACTGCCCGTTTGCAGAGCCCCCACGCAGAGGCGTTTCGAGTGCCACGCGATACATTCCGCAATATCGGCCTGGTTGCCCGCTCCGGCAGCGAGCAGGCGCTGTATTCCCTGCGTCAGCTGGTGCATTTTCTGCAACAGCGCGGCTGCAATGTGATTCTCGAGAAGACGCTGACGGCGGAACTGGGTGACCTCGGCCTGCAGGCCGGGTCCCGCAAGCAGATTGGCCAGTCCTGTGATCTGGTCATTGTGGTCGGTGGTGATGGTTGTCTGCTTGGCGCGGCCCGCACCTTCGCGGGCTATGACGTGCCGGTGCTGGGGATCAACCGGGGACGGCTTGGCTTTCTCACGGATGTGCTGCCGGCAGAGCTGGAGCAACGCGTCGGCCAGGTGCTGGATGGCGATTATCAGGTCGAATCCCGTTTTCTGCTGGACATGGAGCTTACGCGCGGGCGCAGCGTGGCGGGCCACGGTGCGGCGCTCAATGATGTGGTGCTGTTGTCGGGTGACAGTGTGCACATGATCGAGTTCGAGTTGTTTATCGACGGGATGTTTGTCTACAACCAGCGCTCGGATGGCCTGATCATCTGTACGCCTACCGGGTCGACGGCCTATGCACTGTCCTGTGGTGGCCCGATCATGCATCCGGCGATTGATGCTATGGCGCTGGTGCCGTTAAACCCCCATACCCTCACGAGCCGGCCGTTGGTGGTTGGGGGTAACAGTGAAATCAAGCTGCGGGTGACCTCTTACCGGCAGGCGCCGCTGGTCAGCTGTGACGGCCAGCAGGGGGTGAGGGTGGAGCGTGATGATGTTATCGCGATACGCAAGAAACCCCAGCGGCTCAAGCTGCTGCACCCGCCGGGGCACGATTTCTACGAGGCCTGCCGCTCCAAGCTTGGCTGGAGCAGCCGGCTGGGTCAGCATTGACCGCCCCCGGCTAATACGGCAACTGTACGGCAGCTGTACTGCAACTGCATACAATACACCCCCCACAGGTACCCCCTAGTCTGGTCAAGGTGATGGTAATGGCTCCTCAGAGTTTTGAAGAACTGATTGACGGCATGACCATGGAAGTCTGGCACAACATGCGCCGTGCCGTGGAAACCGGCCGCTGGCCCGATGGCCGGACGTTGACCGCTGAACAGCGTGAACTGAGCCTGCAGGCGGTCATTGCCTGGGAGCTGCGCAACGATGTGCCGGAAGCCGAGCGTACCGGTTACGTGGCGCCGGCAGGTTGCAGTAGCCATGCTGGCGAAGAGCAACCCGTGACGCTGCGGACGGCTCCGGATGCCACCACAACGACTGACACGGCAAAGAATAACGAGACACCCGGCCGGGAGGGCGGTGACCATGCGTGACGGACAGGCAGCTCAATCCGCCGTGCGGCTGGCGGACTATCGCCCACCGGCGTTTCTTGTCGATCAGGTGACGCTGGATGTGGATCTGCGCGACACAGGCACCCGCGTGAGCGCGAGCCTGACGCTGCGCCGGAACCCGGCGCCCGATGCCGAGCAGGGCGACTGTGTGCTGGACGGGGTGGCGCTGACTCCCGAGCGCATTGCCGTCGATGGCGAGATACTGGCGGAGAGCCGCTGGCACTATGACGGTCGTCACCTGACATTGAGCGGGCTGCCGGATCAGTGCACCCTCGATACCGTGGTGACCATCGCTCCGGAGACCAACACCGCACTCGAAGGCCTGTACGTATCAAAGGGCATGTTCTGTACCCAGTGCGAGGCCGAGGGCTTTCGCCGTATTACTTTTTTCCCGGACAGACCGGACGTCCTCAGCCGTTTCGTCACCACGGTGCGGGCGGACAAGGCGGCGTTCCCGGTGCTGTTATCCAACGGCAATCCGGTCGCGCAGGGCGATAGCGACGCCGGCAGGCACTGGGTGCGTTGGGAGGATCCGTTTCCCAAGCCTTGTTACCTGTTTGCGCTGGTTGCGGGTGATCTGGCCTGTCTTGAGGATGTCTACCGTACCGCCTCGGGGCGAGATATCAGCCTGCAGATCTATGCCGAACCGCGCGACCTGAACAAGCTGGATCACGCCATGGCGTCCCTGAAAGCCGCCATGGCCTGGGACGAGAAAACCTATGGCCTGGAATACGATCTGGATATCTACATGATCGTGGCGGTCAGCCATTTCAATATGGGGGCCATGGAGAACAAGGGCCTGAATATCTTCAACACTGCCTGTGTGCTGGCGCACCCTGCGACAACCACCGATGCCGGATTCCAGCGTGTCGAGGCAGTGGTGGCCCATGAATATTTCCACAACTGGTCCGGTAACCGGGTGACCTGCCGCGACTGGTTTCAGTTAAGCCTCAAGGAAGGCTTTACCGTGTTCCGCGATCAGACCTTCTCCGGCGACATGAACTCTGCCACGGTCAAGCGGGTGGAAGATGTCGACATGCTGCGCGCTGTGCAGTTTGCCGAAGACCGGGGGCCCATGGCACACGCCGTGCGGCCGGCGGAATACCAGAAGATCGACAACTTCTATACCGTCACCATCTACGAAAAAGGCGCGGAGCTGGTGCGCATGCAGCACGAGTTGCTGGGGCCGGAGGCATTCCGGCGCGGTACGGATCTGTATTTCAGCCGCTTCGACGGCCAGGCAGTGACCACCGATGATTTCGTGGATTGTATGGAAGAGGCCGGTGGGCGGGATCTGAGCCAGTTCCGGCGCTGGTACAGCCAGGCCGGCACACCGCAGCTGTCGGTGGAGGATGCCTACGAGGAGTCCGCCGAGGGGGGTGTTTATACCCTGACGTCGACGCAATCGACGCCAGCCACCCCCGGGCAGCCGGAGAAATTGCCGCTGCTGATGCCGGTGGCGTTGGCCCTGCTGGGTGCCGACGGGACGCCATTGCTGCTTGATGCGGCGGGGCAGACGGAAAAGGTCATGGAGCTCAGTGGTGCCCGGGAGCAGGTCAGCTTCAAGGTGCCGGAGCGGCCTGTGCCGTCCCTGTTGCGGGGGTTTTCCGCGCCGGTGGAGTTGGCCTATGACTATACCGCTGAACAGCTGCGCTTCCTGCTCGCCCACGATACCGATGGCTACTGCCGGTGGGATGCGGCACAGCGCTTGTATCACGGCGCTGTGCAGCGCCTGATAGCGGAGCCCGGGCAGGCTGAGGCGGAGGCTGCCGCGTTGGTTCCGGCACTGGAGAAGGTGCTGGCGCGCGCGGGAGGTGATCCTGCAGCGGCTGCGCTGTTACTGACCGTGCCGGGTGAAGTGGCGTTGGCGGATCGGCTGCCGGAACTGGACGTGGACGGTGTGCACGTGGCGCGTGCGGCACTGGTCTCTGCGCTGGGTCGACAACTGGCACAGCAGTGGTGGGCGCAGGTGGATGCCAATGCACCGACGGGCCCGTATCGGCCCCTGGCGCAGGATATCGGCCGCAGAAGCCTGCGGCACCGGGCGTTGGGCTATCTGGCGGCTGCCGGTGACGAGCGGGTTGCCGGATTCCTGGCGGAGCTATGCAGCACCGCGGATAACATGACGGATGAGTTGGGGGCGTTGCGGCTGCTGTGTCATTACCGTTTGCCGGGCAGCGAGGCTGCGTTGGTGGCGTTTGCTGCCCGTTGGCGGGATGAAGCACTGGTGATGGACCAGTGGTTTGCCGTGCAGGCCAGTGTGCCGGGCGCCGCGACGTTGGCGCGGGTCGAGGCATTGCTTGGCCATGATGATTTCGACTGGCGTGTGCCGAACCGGGTGCGCGGCCTGCTGGGGACGTTTGCCGGTGCCAATCCGACAGCGCTGCATGCGGCGGATGGGGCAGGGTACAGGCTGTATACCGAGTGTCTGGCGCGTCTGGACAAAGTGAACCCCCAGGTTGCGGCGCGTATGGCCAATGCCTGTGCGCGGTTGCCGAGATTGCCGGCGCCCCGGCGGGATATGCTGGCTGGCGCCCTTGAGCAGTTGCTCAATGGGGCGGTTTCGGACAATCTGCAGGAGGTTCTGGAAAGAATTCTGGCGTCCCGGGGTTGATTCGGGGGGCCTGGATGGTGCGCAGCCGGACTGTTGCGCGCAGAGCAGGGAACCGGAAAGTCATGATTTGCTGTGGCTAATCGGTCAGAATTAGTTTTGAATATACGAAAATAAACCTAGACACCCCCCGTGGGGCGTCTGGTAAAAAGGGAGAGCGTTCCGGTAAGCATTGGCCGGATCGTCAAAATAACAAGGCGCTAACGCTACAAGCCTCGCAATCATGGAGTTGCGTAATGAATAACAAGACCATGCTGAAGTCACGTCTGGCGGCATCCATCGCCAGTGCGTCACTGTTCGGTGCCCTGGCTCTACCAGCCCAGGCCCTTCAACTACAGTTTGATAACCCCGATATTTCTGGTCGCCTGGACACGACTCTGTCCGCTGGGGCGCTGTTTCGTGTCCAAAGTCAGAACCGCGAACTGGTCGCCAATGAAGATGTGCTTTTGATGGAATCACGCGGCTACTCGACCCAGCTGAACAAGAATGATGGCAACAGCAATTTTGATACTGGTCTTGCCTCGGCTGTAGGTCGTATCAGTTCGGAGCTTTCACTGGATTTTGGCCGGAGCTATGGCCTGCAGGTCAGTGGGACAGCCTTCTATGACACTGTACTCATGGATGGTTCTCATGATGGCGGGATGCTCGTCCCTCTGGCGCCTGGTGATTTTCCTGCACCAGGGACCCTGGGGCGCTACGCTGTTTCTTCTGACTATGCCAATAACGGCACCGGTGACAGATTCAGTCGTGCTGCGAGAGACTGGGCGGGACAGCGTGCTTATTTCCAGAGCGCCTATGTGTGGGGCGACTTCATGGTAGCGGATCGTCCCCTGACTGTGCGAGCAGGTCGCCAGGTGATCAATTGGGGCGAGGCCCTGTTCATGCAGAACGGCATCAATACCGCGAACTACATCGACTTGGCCGCGTTGCGTCAGCCTGGGTCAGAGATTCGTGACGCTTTGCTGCCGCTTGCCTCTTTGTATTTTTCTTATGGTTTGACGATGAATCTCAGTGCTGAAGCATTTTATCAGTTTGAGTGGAAAAACACTGAAGATGCACCGGCCGGTACTTTCTGGTCTACCAACGACGCATTTCCTGGTCGCGGGGCGAATAATGTAATCGTTGATGGCCGCCTTGTGGCATCTCGAGCGGGCGCGCCTTTGCTTGCCGATGCATTCGCGCAATATACGTTGGGCACCTATGGCTTGTCTGGCCCAGACTACCAATACGAGCAAACTCAGGTGACGGTTAATCGCAGAGCGGATCGAGATGCTGATGACCAAGGGCAGTTCGGTCTTGCGTTTCGTTATTTCGCAGATCAGCTCAACGGGACGGAGTTCGGGTTTTATTACACCCGCACCCATACAAAGCTTCCGATCGTTGGCTCTCAGATAAACCCCCAGGGAATAGGTTTGAATGAAATCCCTGCCTGGATTGATAACACCGAATACTTCATGGTTTACCCGGAAGACATCGATATGTTTGGTGTCAGCTTCAGCTCCAATGTGGGCAACATGGCGCTTTCCGGTGAAGTGGCGTTCCGACCCAAGCAGCCGATTGTGAATGAAGTGGGCGACAATCTGATCGCCAACCTGGCCGGGACTGCCGCTATATTTGCTCAAGGCGGGACGCCCAATATTCGTGATCTGACGCCGCATTGCGTGCGCTCCAGAGTGGGTGGCAGCTGCCTTGATCCAGGCGATGCCGTGGTGGCTGGGGCGGAATACTTTACTTATGAAGAAGCACGCATGACCAACGCTTCTCTTGTGAATATCTTCAGCTTTGGCCCGGCACTGGGTACGGACAATCTGGTGGCTCTGGTTGAGATTGGTGCTGAACACGTTGGTGGCCTCCCCAGCCGCAATGCCGACGGCGATAAACTCTATTACACATCGACAGCAGCGATTCAGGAAGGCGAGGCCATCACACGCACACCTGATGATGTTTACCGGACGTATCTGGACGAGTTCTCCTGGGGTTATCGTGCGGTGCTGCGTGCAAGTTACAATGACGTATTTTCTGGTGTGTCAGCTGCCCCGTTCATCAACTTTGCGCATGATGTTGAGGGTAACTCCGTTCTGGGTGGGAACTTCATGGAGAACCGCAAAGCGGGGACTCTGGGGGTCAATTTTTCCTACCAGAATAACCTGGAATTCGGTGTTTCCGGCACGGCCTTCTGGGGCGCGGGTTACAGCAACAAGCTACGTGACCGCAATAATGCTTCCGTATCAGTACGCTACGCATTCTGATAACAAAAGAATTTGACGGAGAGTGACATGCTGAAGAAATTATCTTTCGTTGGAGGTGCGCTGGCTTTGTCGCTGGCGTTGGCTTCCGGAGTACAGGCGGGTGTTTCTGCGCAGGAGGCAGCACGCCTCGGCAATGACCTGACGCCGCTTGGTGGCCTCAAGCGCGGTAACGGCAAGGATGTGAACAGCCCTGACGGTATTCCTGAGTGGACTGGTTTTGATCGTAGCCAGATACCCAGTTCGTATACCCAGCCAGGGCAGCATCACCCTGATCCGTTTCCGAACGATCAGGTGCTGCTGAATATCAACAATCAGAACAAAAGCCAGTACGAAAGCCGCCTGCCCGGTGGCGTCAAGGCCATGATGGAAACATACCCGGATACGTTCAGCATCAACGTATACCGTAGCCGCCGTACCACCTCGGCACCGGATTGGGTCTATGAGAATACCAAGAAAAATGCGCAGACTGCGGCGCTCGGCGCCACAGGCATTACGGGTGCTTTCGGTGGTACGCCTTTCCCGATTCCTCACGGTTCCAACCAGGAAAAGGCACAGCAGATAATCTGGAACCACATCATGCGCTGGCGCGGTATCTATATCGTGCGTCGGGCGTCTGAAGTGGCCGTTCAGCGTAACGGTTCATACTCGCTGGTGACGTCGCAACAGGAAGTTTATTTCCGTTACTACGATCCGGCGCTGTCTGAAGACAAGCTGGACAACATTATCTTCTACTATCTGTCCTTCACCATGGCGCCTGCGCGTCTGGCGGGCGGTGCGGTGCTGGTGCACGAAACTCTGGATCAGCGGAAACTGCCGCGTCAGGCCTGGGGCTATAACGCCGGCACCCGTCGGGTGCAGCGTTCGCCAAACCTGTCCTTCGATACGCCTATCGCGGCATCGGATGGCCTGCGGACAGCCGATGACACCGACATGTACAACGGTTCTCCAGAGCGTTACAACTGGAATCTGTTGCACGATCAGCCGGTGGAAATGTATATCCCCTACAACAACTACCGTATTGACGATCCGAAGGTGAAGTACAGCGATCTGCTGATGACAGGCCACGTGAACCCTGAGCATGCTCGTTGGGAACTGCACCGGGTCTGGGTGGTTGAGGCGACACTGAAGCCGGGTGAGCGTCACATCTACGAGCGTCGGGTGTTCTATATCGACGAAGATTCCTGGCAGATTGCGGTCATTGACCAGTATGACCGCCGTGGGGATCTGTGGCGCGTCAGCATGGCATTCGTCAAGAACTACTACGAAGTACCGTCGCAGTGGACTGCGCTGGATGTGTTCCACGACCTGCGTGCACGTCGTTATCACGTACAGTTCCTGTCCAATGAAGAGTCATCAAACCTTGATTTCACCCAGCCTGCACCGGGTGATCAGTACTTCCACCCTGCGGCGCTGCGACGTCGCGGTCGATGATTTCGGTTATCGAATGGATCTTGTCGTATTAGTATGAAATGAACTGCCGGGCACGCGCATAGCGTGCCCGGTTTTTTCAGTTTGTATACGGGATTGACAGCCTTAGCTGGGTAACTTCATGAAATATTTATTTGCGCTTGGCCTGATGGCCGTTTTCAGTTCTGTGCAGGCGGATACGGTGGGAGCCGATGATCCGCTGTTGCGCGGGACGATTTACGTTGATATTGCACGTGCCGGGGATCGTGTTGTGGCGGTCGGTGACCGCGGTCATGTGATCTATTCTGATGACGAAGGCAAGACCTGGCGTCAGGGCGAAACGCCCACCCGGGTGTTGTTGACGTCGGTCTGCTTTTCCGATGCACAGTATGGCTGGGCGGTAGGGCATGACGCGGTGGTGCTTGGCACCCGCGACGGCGGACAGACCTGGGCCAAACAGTACAGTGACGAGATTATCGTTGATGCCATGGATGATGGTGATGACGATTATTACGACGACGATTTCTATGATGACGACCTCTACGGGGACGACATGTATGGCGATACAGGCCCCATAGATACGTCAGGCGCTCCTCTGTTGAGCGTGTGGTGTGACACGCCTGACCGGGCGGTAGCGGTCGGTGGTTACGGCTATCTGATTGAGACAACCGATGCGGGTGATAACTGGGAGCGTCTCAGTGGTCGCTTGCCGGATGACGAAGGTTGGCACCTGTATGCCATAGCGCCGCTGGATGGTGAGCCGAATACGCTGATCATCGCCGGCGAGCGCGGCACGTTGTTCCGGTCCCGAGACCGCGGGCAGGAGTGGGAACGCCTGGAAAGTCCGTACCACGGTACCTTTTTCGGTATAACCAGTTCGGACCCCCGCACCCTGCTGGTGCATGGTCTGCAAGGCAATGTGTGGTTGAGCCGGGACCGTGGTGACAGCTGGCAACGTGTGACCAGTGGTGTGCGCAGCGGCGTGAATGACGGCGCCGTGTTGTCGGACGGCACGATTGTACTGGTGGGGAATGCCGGTGCAATGCTGACCAGCCGGGATCAGGGCGCGATGTTGTCCCTGCGATTCCTGAGCGGAAGGCAGACCATATCCGCAGTGCTCGCCCGCAAGGGTGGTGGTGTGATTATTGCCGGCGCGGGTGGTTTGCGCGTGCTTGAAGACGTTCGATAACGGCGGGGATCAGAATAATGACGGGTAAATTTTCATCCGCAATGGCCCGGGGACTGTTCTCCATTCGTCCTCTGGTCTTGTTCGTATTTGTTGCCGTGACAATCTTTCTCGGTATTCAGGCAGCTGGCATCCAGGTCAATACGGATGTGCGCAAGATGGTGCCTATCAATCACCCCTACATCCAGAATTTTCTGGAGCATCGTAACGATGTAGAGCTGGGTAATGATGTACGTGTCATTGTTGCTGACGTCAGCAATGAAGACATCTTCAACGAAAGCTACATGACAGCGCTCCGTGAGATCACGGACGAAGTGTTCGCGCTGGAAGGGGTTGATCCGTCCAAGATCAGTTCACTGTGGACGCCGGATACCCGGTGGGCGGAAGTGACGGAGGACGGGTTTGAAGGTGGTGAAATCATTCCGCCTACCTATGACGGTTCTGCGGACAGCCTTGAGCTGCTGCGCACCAACGTTCTGCGTTCGCGCCATGTGGGCCGCCTGGTAGCTGATGATTTCCGTTCCAGTATCGTGCATGCCAACCTGCTGGACGTCCTGGCCGAGGACTCTTCGGTGGATATCCCCGAGTTGTCTGCCGCGCTGGATGACATCCGCGCACGGTATCAGGAGCAGTATCCGGATATCCGTATCCACATCGTGGGTGCGGCCAAGATGGCCGGTGACGTCATGGCTGCTGCGGCAGAGGTGGCGCTGTTCTTCTTCGTGACGATGGCGCTGACGGCGTTGTTGCTGCTGATTGATACCCGCAGTCTGCGGGCCTCAGTGGTTGTGACCGCCTGTTCGTTTATTGCGGTGATCTGGCAGCTGGGCATTGTGGCAACGCTGGGGTTCACCATCGATCCCTATTCGATGCTGGTGCCATTCCTTGTCTTCGCCATCGCGGTGAGTCACGGGGTTCAGGTTGTCAATGCGCTGTCCAACTTTGCTGCCGACGGTCTGGACAAGCTGGGCGCTGCGTCGTCAACCTTTGCTGCCCTGGCGGTGCCGGGTATCGTCGCACTGGTCAGTGACGGCATCGGTTTCCTGACACTGTATATCATCGAGATTGGCGTGATTCGCGAGCTGGCGATTGCCGCCAGTGTCGGTGTTGCGGTAATCATCCTGACTAACCTTGTGATTGTGCCGATCGTGCTGTCCTATATCGGGGTGGGGGAGTCCGCCATTACCAAGATTCGCGTCAAACGTGATGGCTCGCACCCGTTGGCGAATTTCTTTACGCGCTTTACCCGTCCCGGCTGGGCTGCGGCATCAATTCTGCTTGCCGTGGTGGGTTATGCCGGCGGCATGTGGATCGCCAAGGACATCCAGGTCGGTGATCTCGACAAGGGTGCTCCGGAGCTCTGGCCAGACCCCTGTGAAGATATGGATTGCCCGCGGGGTTATATCCCTGACCGGAAATTCCAGTACAACCACGATGTGAATATCCTGGTGTCCAACTACAGTGTCAGCGCGGACGTGCTGGTCGTCATCGGCAAGACGCCGATGGAGGGCTGTAACAGCTACGGGGCAATGCAGCAGATCGATGATCTGACCTGGGAGCTGCAGCAGGTGCCCGGTGTACAGGACGTGACCACTATCGCCTCTACCGCGAAGCTGATCAGCGCCAACACCAACGAAGGGAATCTGAAGTGGGCGACCATATCCCGGGATCAGTTCGCGTTGAACAATGCGATGATTTTCATGCCGGATTCGCTGTACAACCTGGATTGTAGTGTCACGCCGTTGTACGTGTTCCTGGATGATCACCGTGCAGAAACCCTGAATAACATTACTGAGGCCGTGGCGGCCTATGCAGAACGTCACAACAATCCTGATGTGATCGAGTTCAAGCTTGCCTCGGGTAATGCCGGGGTGGAAGCCGCCACCAACCAGACCATCGCGGCCAACCAGTATCGTATGCTGGCGCTGGTATATGGCGTGGTGTCGATTCTGTGCCTGATCGCCTTCCGCTCCATTCGTGCGGTGCTGTGTATCATCATCCCGCTCGGCCTGACATCCATTCTCTGTCAGGCGCTGATGACCTGGATGGGCATTGGTGTGAAAGTGGCGACACTGCCGGTGATTGCGCTGGGTGTGGGGATTGGTGTGGACTACGGTATCTACATCTATAACCGACTGGCGGGTTACCTGAAGCAGGGGCTGCCTCTTGAGGAAGCCTATGCAGAAACCCTCAAGACAACGGGTAAGGCGGTTGCCTTCACCGGTCTGGCCCTGGCGGTCGGTGTGGTCTTCTGGGTCTTCTCATCCATCAAGTTCCAGGCCGATATGGGCATCCTGCTGACCTTCATGTTCCTGTGGAACATGATCGGTGCGCTCTGGCTGTTGCCAGCGCTGGCGCGATTCCTGCTCAAGCCGGAAGAGATGGCCGCGAAGGCGAAAGCCGCACGGGAAGGCTAGCGCTTTCCTGCTGAAGTGACGTGAGAACGCCCCGCTTTGCGGGGCGTTTTTTTTGGCGCGCTGTATCGCCAAAGCATGGGTTGTCTGCGCCTGCTCTGGCCGTGTCGGGGTGCGGGTGCTACCGGGGGTGCCTCTGAAAGTGACGTGCTCTCAATGACTTACGATGACATTGAACAATGTAAATGGGGCGGCAGATGTATCCGGCGGGCCGCCATCATGTAACGATTTGAATACGTAGAACTTGCCAGTCATGGATCGAAAAATACGGTAAACAAAGGCTGAAGTTCGCTAATTGCCCTGTTTCTGGCTGGGCTTTTCCCTCAAACAAAAGACTACAAAACGTCACTCATCTCTGTGGTTTAGCACTCTGTATTTGTTTTCAATTGGCGGTATCAGGGCTGTGCTGACTCATCTTTCACGCTGGGTCCCCAAAAAAGCAGCCCGATAACAAAAAGCGCTGATTGCTACAACATTTGACGGAGGCTTGCGTTATGCCGTGTCCAGACCTGAAGTATCCCGACCTGAAGAGAACCCGATTGGCGTCCGCTGTGGCGGGTATTTCGCTGGGGGCGATGGCCGCTCTGCCGGCCCACAGCTTCGAATTCGACTTCCAGAACCCGGACCTGAGCGGCAGTCTCAATACCAGCGTGACTGCGGGTGCTCTATGGCGGACTCAGAGCCAGGACAGGGAGTTGGCCGCCAATGAGGAAGTGTTGCTGATGGCGGAAAGAGGCTACAGCACGCAGCTCAACAAGAATGACGCCAACAACAACTTTGATACTGGCCTGGCTTCCCTGGTCGGCAAGATTACGCCGGAATTGTCACTCAGCTATCGTGACTACGGGATTTTTGTACGCGGTACGGCGTTCTACGATGTGATGATCATGGACTCATTCCATGATGGCGGGGAGCTGATTGCAGCCGCGCCGCAACCTGTAAACGGTATTAACCGATATGCCACAGCGTCGGATTATGCCAACAACGGCGCCGGCAACCGCTTCACCTCCGAAGCACGCAGTGATGCCGGGCGTCGTGCTCGCTTCCTCGATGTCTATGCCTTCGGCAACTTCGATTTCTTTGACCGGCCGCTGCAGTTGCGGGCAGGGCGGCAGGTGATCAACTGGGGTGAGGCGCTGTTCATTCAGAACGGTATCAACACAGCCAACTATATCGAGCTGGCATCGTTGCGCCTGCCCGGTGCCGAACTGAAGGAGGCCTTGCTTCCCCTTGCCTCTGTGTTTGCTTCTTACGGTGTAACGCTGAACCTGACCGCCGAAGCGTTTTACCAGTTCGAATGGAAAAACACCGAAGATGCCCCGGTCGGCACCTTTTTCTCGACCCATGATGCATTTCCCGGGCGTGGTGCCAATAATGTCATCGTCGATGGTCGTCTGGTGGGCCGGGTTGTCGAAGATCAGCTGGCAGAGCTGGTGCCGCTGCCGTTGCCCGGGGTACTGCCGACAGGGTCGGATATCGCCGACGGGTTTGCTGCCTATACCAATGATACCTACGGTCCTACGGGGCCGGGTTATCAGTACGAGCAGACGCAGGTGACTGTCAATCGCGGGGCGGATCAGAAAGCAAGTAGCGACGGCCAGTTTGGTCTTGCGTTCCGTTATTTTGCCGACCAGTTGGGCGGCACGGAGTTTGGTGTCTACTACACCCGCACACATGCGAAGCTGCCGGTGGTGGGCGCTCGGTTCAACAAGATCAACAGCGATGGAAACCTGGCCAATACGCTGCTGAACCCTCAAGGGGCTGCGCGTGATGTCGCCGAGAGCATCGATAATACCGAGTATGCCATGGTGTATCTCGATGATATCGACATGTTCGGCGTCAGTTTCAGTTCCAACATCGGCACTATCGCGCTGTCCGGTGAGTTGGCTTATCGTCCCAAGCAGCCGATCATCAATGAGGTGGGTGACAACCTGATCCAGAACCTTGCCGTGGTGGCAGCGGGTGCCGCGCTGACTGGCGAGACACCCACTATTCGGGATCTGACTCCACACTGCGTACGCCAGTCTGTTGGTGGCAGTTGCCTTGAGGGTGATACGGAAGTTGTCGAGGGGCAGTTTTACTACGCTTATGACGAAGTGGAGACCTTTAACACCTCGATCGTCAGCATCTTCAATTTCGGCCCGCGTTTTGGCACGGATGATCTGCTGATGCTGGTCGAGCTTGGTGGTGAGTATATCAACGGGCTGAACAGCCGTGCTGCTGACGGTACTCGCCTGCACTACAACTCAACAGCGGCCATTTCCCTCGCTGAATCCGAGATTCGCACACCAAACGACCCTTTCAAGACCTATCTGGACGAGTTCTCCTGGGGTTATCGTGCGGCGCTGCGCGGAACCTACAATGACATCTTCTCCGGTATTTCCCTGCAGCCGACCCTGGTGTTTGCTCACGATGTGGAGGGTAACTCCCCACTTGGTGGAAACTTTATGGAAAATCGCCGTGCGGGCACGCTTTCATTGAACTTTGTCTACCGCTCCAACTTCGAAGTAGGTGTATCCGGAACGACCTTCTGGGGCGCGGGTTACAGCAACAAGCTTCGAGATCGCAACAACGCGGCCCTCACGATGAAGTATTCATTCTGAATTTGATAACTGAACGACAGTGCCGTCCCTGACGTGGCGGCGCAGATCAACGGAGAAGTGACATGTTGAACAAGACCATGATGATGGGCGGCGTTGCTGCCCTCGCGCTGGCTCTGAGTAGTGGCGCCCAGGCGGCGGTATCTGCTCAGGAAGCCGCCAAGCTGGGTGATTCACTCACCGCCTTCGGTGCGCCGAAGGCCGGTAACGGTGTGGATGCCGGGTCGCCATTGGCGATACCTGCCTGGCGCGGCTTTCCCGCGTCTGACAAGCCGTCAGCCTATACCCGTCCCGGGCAGCATCACCCTGATCCGTTCCCGAACGACGAGGTGCTGCTGACCATCAACAACGACAACAAGGGCGAGTATGCGGAACGTCTTCCCGAGGGCGTGAAGGCGCTTATGGAGACGTACCCGGAGACCTTCCACATCAATGTCTACCAGAGCCGTCGCACAACCTCTGCTCCGGACTGGGTCTACGAGAATACGAAGAAAAATGCGACAACCGCGCAACTGGGTGACAACGGTGTCTCCGGTGCCTTCGGCGGCATTCCGTTCCCGATTCTGCATGGCAGCAATGAAGAAAAGGCGCGTCAGGCGATCTGGAACCATATTCTGCGCTGGCGTGGCCAGTACGTTGTCCGTCGCGCGTCGGAAGTGGCGGTACAGCGCAACGGCCGCTACACCCTGGTAACGTCGCAGCAGGAAGTCTATTTCCGCTACTACAATCCGGAGCTGTCTGAAGCGGAACTGGATAACATTATTTTCTTCTTCATCTCGGAGACACTGGCTCCGGCACGTCTTGCCGGCGGTGCAACCCTGGTTCACGAAACGCTGGATCAGCAGAAGCTGGCGCGTCAGGCCTGGGGTTATAACGAGGGCACACGTCGCGTGCAGCGTTCTCCGAACGTGGCTTATGACCAGCCGATTTCTGCTGCGGATGGCCTGCGCACGGCGGACGATACTGACATGTACAACGGTGCCCTGGATCGTTACGACTGGCGTCTGGTGCATGATGAGCCGGTAGAAATGTTCATCCCGTACAACAACTACCGTCTGGACAGTGCGGATCTCGAATATTCAGACATATTGTTGCCTGGCCACATCAATCCCGAGCATGCCCGGTGGGAACTGCATCGTGTATGGGTGGTGGACGCCACGTTGAAGTCCGGCCAGCGTCATATCTATGAGCGTCGTACCTTCTACATCGATGCGGATTCCTGGCAGGTTGCTGTGGTTGACCAGTATGACCGTCGCGGCGAAATGTGGCGTGTCAGCCTGGCGCACATCAAGAACTTCTACGAGGTGCCGACCCAGTGGACCGCCATGGATGTGTTCCATGACCTGCGTTCACGTCGCTACCACGTACAGCAGCTGACCAACGAGGCATCCAATAACCTGATCTTTGATCGTGCTTATCCGGGTGACTCCCACTTCAGCCCGGCAGGTCTGCGCCGTCGCGGTAACTGAGCTGGCTGGCGCCCTCCGGGGCGCCTATAATGCGCCGGGTCTGCTCAGACCCGGTGTCTTTTTATGCTCTACGATCTAGCCAAACCCCTGCTGTTTACCCTCTCTGGCGAACAGGCCCACGACATGACGCTGGCAATGCTGCGGCGTGGTCTGGGGCGCCTGTACCCGGGCTGTGTACCCGATCGCCCCTGTGAGGTGATGGGGCTGTCCTTCCCCAATCCCGTCGGCCTCGCGGCCGGGCTGGACAAGAATGGTGACTGCATTGACGGGCTGGCCAGCCTGGGCTTTGGCTTTATCGAGGTTGGCACCGTCACCCCCCAGCCACAACCCGGCAATCCCAAACCCCGCATGTTTCGCCTGCCACGGGCCAACGCGCTGATCAATCGCATGGGCTTCAATAACCAGGGTCTGGATTATCTGATGCAGGCTGTGGCCCGGCGGCGTTTCGACGGCATTCTGGGTATCAACATCGGCAAGAACGTCTTTACCCCGGTAGAGCAGGCGGTGGATGACTATCTGATCTGCCTGGAGCGGGTGCACTCAGAGGCCTCCTATGTGGTCGTCAACGTCTCCTCGCCCAATACCCCGGGCCTGCGTAGCCTGCAGCACGGGGACGCCCTGGAGCGGCTTCTGGGTACCCTGCGCGAGAAGCAGACGTTGCTGGATCAACAGGCGGGGCGCCGCGTGCCGCTGGTGATCAAGATCGCGCCGGACAATGACAGCGACGGCCTGGCTGCGATGGCGGAAGCCTTCGTGCGGCACGGCATGGATGGTGTCACGGTGGGCAACACGACGGTGTCCCGTCCGGGTGTGGAGGCGTTGCGTCACGGCGACGAGCAGGGCGGGCTCAGTGGCGCGCCGCTGAAGCCGCTGGCCGATACCGCCCTGGCCGGTATGGCCCGCGCCCTGGACGGGCGTATCCCGTTGATCGGTGTCGGTGGCATTCTTTCCGGCAGTGATGTCGCTGACAAGAAGCGGCTCGGGGCGGATCTGGTGCAGCTGTACACCGGACTCATCTATCGTGGCCCGGGGCTGGTGGCTGAGGCAGTGAAGGCCTGGTAAATAAGGAAAGGGCCCTGGAGGGGCCCTGTTGAGCGCTTGACGCGCCTTGGGTAAAACGGATCAGAGGGGATGTGGGTTGTCAGCCCATATTCTTCAGATTCTGTACGCTGGCGACGCCGGTAAAGCCCTGGATATGGTCGGTGCGGCCTTCACGCCAGCCGTTGATCCAGCTGGAACGTGGAATAAGTGCGTCGAATGGGCATCGGTCCTGTGATTTGCCATTAAGGCCAGCGTTGTAACCTTTACTGTAAGCACGATCAAAGCGGTCACGTTTCTGTCTTTTCATCTACTGGTTCCCCTTGCCTGGTAGCAGTGATTCAAGTGACGTGTTCAGATTGCAGGATAACCATCCCGCGAATTTCAGTATGTAGAACGCCAGACAGCGCCGTCGAATATCAAGTAGCAATATGCAGAGCTGTCTTTAGACAGATGACTTATAAGCCACGGAACACAGTGCTCTCCGCGACCATGCAGCGTGTTCCGCAACGGATGAATTATGAATTTTGTGATTACGTGCCTGCCGGGCCTGGCACCACTCCTGGCTCGGGAACTTGAGGGGCTGGGCCTGTCGGTGCAGGAGCAGGGCGGAGCGGCAGTGCTGCTGAGCGGCGACCAGGAAGCGGCCATGCGCGTGTGCCTGTACGCCCGCCTGGCGGAGCGGGTATTGCTGCCGGTGGCGCGCCATGAGGGCGACCCCATGGACGCGGCGGATGCGCTGGCTGCCGGGTTTGACTGGGCCAGCCATGCTGCGGGGGCGCCAGCGCTGCACCTGCGTGTGGACCACGAGCGTGGTGTGCGTGGCGACAGCCGTGTGACCCGTAATCGCTTTTTGCATGCGGCAGCGCAGACTCAGGGTCTGGATCGCCTGGTGACCCGGGACACGCCGGATGCGGCGTTATGCCTGCGCATGCAGGTCGGCGCGGCGGTCAGCGAACTGTTCGTGGACTTCAGTGGCGATTCCTTGCAGCGGCGGGGCTACCGCCTGGCGGGCGGCCTGGCGCCGCTGCGGGAGACATTGGCGGCCGGGATGCTGGTGGCGGCCGGCTGGATGCAGCCGGAACCCGGAGAGGCGTCGGCCACGCCGCGAGGGCGCCTGGTAGACCCCTTCTGTGGCAGCGGCACCTTGCTGATCGAGGCGGCCTGCATGGCGCTGCACATCGCCCCTGGCCTGACGCGCAGCGAATTCGGCCTGCTGCACTGGCCCGGCACGGATCAGGCACTGTGGCAGCGCCTCCGGGAAGCGGCTCACGCTGCCCGCCGCGCGCCGCCGGCCGGCCTGTCCCTGAAAGGCTTCGATGCAGATGCGAAGGTACCGCAACAGGCCCGCAGCAATGCCGAGCGCGCCGGTGTGGCGGACCTGATTCACTTCGAGCGCCGCGAGCTGGGCAGTCTCCGGGCCCGTGATTTCGGCATCAAACCGGGGGCGGATACGACCCCGGAGGACGCTGGTCTGGTGGTCACCAATCCGCCCTGGGGTGAGCGTCTGGAAGACCAGGAGCAGGCCGACTGGCTCTATTACGCCCTGGGGCGGACCATGGCCCGTGTCGTACCGGGTTGGCGGGCGCTGGTGGTGGGCCACCGGGTTGAGACGCTGGACCGTGCCGGTATGACCATGGATGCCCAGTGGCGGGTCCGCAATGGCCAGATGATGGCCTATCTGCGTGCCATGCGGCCCCAGCGCAAAGCCTTGCCGGCGCCGTTGCGGGTCAGCGGGGAGGCCGCGTTCGAGGTGCCGGAGCAGGCCCAGGCGCTGGTCAATCGTCTGCGCAAGAACAGCCGCCAGTTGCGGCGCTGGCTGGACCAGTCCGGGGTGCAGGCCTATCGGCTGTATGACCGGGACCTGCCGGAGTTCAACGTGTCCATCGATATCTACGGCGACCGGGTGCTGGTGCACGAATATACGCCGCCGAAAACCATCGACCCCGAGGCGGCCGAGCAGCGTCGGGTCTGGGCGGTGAGCGCCGTACGGGCTGCGTTGGGCGTACATCGTGAGCAGGTTTTCCTGCGCACGCGCAGCCAGCAGCGCGGCAAGCATCAGTACCAGAAGCTGGATCAGGCCGGGGACTATATGGTGGTCGAGGAGGGCGCCGCACGGTTACTGGTCAATCTGCGTGACTATCTCGACAGCGGCCTGTTTCTGGATCATCGCCCCATACGCCTGCGCCTGGGAGAAGAGGCACGCGGCAAGCGTTTCCTGAACCTGTTTGGCTATACCGGCGCGGCCACGATACACGCCGCCCTCGGCGGTGCCAGCAAAACCGTCACTGTTGATGCGTCCCGCCGCTATCTCGACTGGGCCGGCTGCAATCTGGCAGCGAATGGTTTTTCTACCGCGCAGCACACGCTGGAGCGTGCGGATGTGACGCGCTGGATTACGGATACCAAAGAGCAGTTCGATCTGGTGTTCTGTGATCCGCCGACCTTTTCCAACAGCAAGAGCCGCGACGACTTTGTTGTACAGCGGGATCATTGCGAGTTGATCCGATTGATCATGCGGCGGCTTGAACCGGGCGGGGTGCTGTACTTCTCCTGCAATTTCCGTGGTTTTGCCCTGGATGAGCAAGTGAAGCGCTGGTACGACGTGGAGGATATCAGTCGCTGGAGTATCCCGGATGATTTCCACCGCAACATGAAAATCCACCATTGCTATGCCATTCGCCTTCGGGAGATGAAATGACCGCCCCGGCCCGGATAGAGCTGCTGACAACCCTGGGTTGCCACCTGTGCGAACAGGCTGAAGCCCTGGTACGCCAGGCGGCGCCGGGCTTGCCGGTGGTGCAGATCGATATTGCCGAAGATGATCAACTGATTGCGGAGTACGGTGAACTCATTCCGGTATTGCGCTATCAGGGGCGTGAACTGCGCTGGCCCTTCGGTCTGCTGGATATTCGCGAGAGGCTGCTCAGCTAGCACCTTCTGCAAGAGATGTTGCCGTTCCCCGGGGGGCGTGATGTTCATGACTGATGATCCTGGTGTTTTGCAGGGCACGGCTATCCCCCAACCGGGCTAACCCCGGGTAACCCGGCTGGTGGGTGAGTGATGGGTTAGCCCGAATCGGGCATTGCCCTGATCGCCCGCACACTGTCTTATCTGCATTTTTATAATGCAGGGAACGATCATGACGACAGAGAAGACGCGCTCGCCGCTTGCCAGCCTGTTATTGCTCTTCACGTTGGGTGGCGCGGTGATACTGACAGGATGTGGGGGTTCCTCCAGCAGTAGCAGTACACCAGTGGGGGGTGGTCCAGGCGATGGTGATCCGGGTAATGGTGATCCGGGTGAAGGTCCGGGTGAAGACGGTGCCTGGGTGACGCTGGGCGCGCCAATCCCGGTGGGTGTCATTCAGACAAGTGTCGGTTCACGCCTGCTGGCGGATGGTAGCGGCCGCATCTATTCACTGTCGGCATCCACGGGGTCGCCACCAGCATTGAACGCCTGGGTTTACGAGAATGAGGAAGACGGCTGGCAGAATCTTGCGCCGGACAATATTCGTCTGGACGACAAGGTGTTCAACCCCGCTGCGGTGGCGGGTAATGACGGCTTTTCGATGATCTATCACCGTGGTGCCGACTTGCGCGATGTTGCCATTGTGCATTACTCACCGGAAGACGGGTGGGCAGAACCGGCGGTGGTCGTGCCAAGTAACGTCAGCCATGGCAAAGCCCGTGCAGCGGCGGTCGGCGACATGCGCCGTCTGGCGATGATGGACAGTGATGGCGATCTGAAAATCTGGTCGATGGAGGGCGCTGCCGCGCCGGGTACGCCGATCAATGGTCCCGCAAATATCAGCGGCATCATGAACTGGGACATTGCCGCTTCGGGCAGCAATCTGGCGCTGGCATGGCGCAGCGGATCTCCGGCGGAGTGGCGCGTGGGTGGCTGGAGCGGGAGTGACTGGGTAACGCTGGACACCGTGCCCGCGCCGGATTCACCCTCTGCGGTTGCTCTGGCGAGCACCTCATCGCAACAGTATCTGCTTCACAGCACCGGTGACTGGGCGCAGGGCTCGGAACTGTCCGCCAACGTCAGCGTGATAACCGGTGATGGCCCGGCGCCGGTGGTCCTGCCTTTCACCGAAAATATCCATACTCTGCCGTACTACGAGATACATCTGGACAGTGGGGAGGTGCCCTGGGTGTTCTGGGTGGAGTATCAGGATGATCCTTTTGTTGATGATCGGGCGCGCCTCTATGTCGCACGCCTGGCCCCGGGCGGTGCATGGGAACTGGTGGGTGACGAAAAAGTGGAGCCCTATGACGACAGCATCCCCGGCGCTGTGTCCAGCGCGCTGATTGATGATGTGCCTTACGTGCAGTTCCGCGATGGGGGCTCCAATCTGCGGGTTATGTACTACGAAGACTGAGCGGATATTTGCGAGCGATGGATCATGCGCCCCGGGCTGGCGTAATGCCGAACAGGGCGCAGCTGTTGCGGTAGGTATGTCGGGCGACCGCTGCCGGTGTATCGTCGCGGCACGCCGCCAGTCGTTGCACGATCCAGGGTAGCAGGGCGGGTTCGTTGCGGCCCTTTACCGGCGGTTTACCGGGCAGATCCCGCGGGATCAGGTAGGGGCTGTCGGTTTCCACCAGCAAACGATCATCAGGAATATTGTGGACCAGCGCGCGCAGTGGCTCGCCGCGACGTTCATCGCAGAGCCAGCCGGTGATGCTGATGTGGCAGTCCATGTCCAGATAGGCGAACAGTTCTTCACGGCTGCCGGTGAAGCAATGCACGACGGCACCGGGCAGCTGGTCGCGATATTCTTTCAGGATGGGTAAAAAGCGCTCGTGGGCATCGCGTTGATGCAGAAACACGGGCTTTTTCACGGCCACGGCGAGCCCGAGCTGGGCGGCAAAGGCATTTTCCTGTGCCGGCCGGGGAGAGAAATCACGGTTGAAATCCAGGCCTGTTTCGCCCACCGCGCGGACAGCATCTTCCTCTGCCAGAGCCGCCAGACCACTCAGGATATCCGGACAGAAATGACGCGCTTCATGGGGGTGTAAACCTGCGGTCGCGTAGAGCTGCTCGTGCGCGGCGCTTAGTGCGAGGGCGCGCTGGCTGCTTTCCAGATTGGTGCCGGTGACGAGTTGCCAGCGAATCCCGGCATCCTGCGCGCGCTGCAGAACGTCATCAAGATCGCCTGCGAAACGTTTGTCGCTGAGGTTGACGCCAATATCCGCCAGTTCATCTGGCACGTCATGGCTGACTGCCGGTTGTGGGGCCGTGCCGGTGCTGGTCGTCTGTTCAGTCGCCATGTTCAATCGTCATGTTCAATCGTCTTGGTGTGCGGCCTCGAGTTTTTCGCGGAGCATCTCGATGCGTCGTTTATTGGCGCCCATATCCCAGTAACCGACGCGCGAGGCCGAGCGCACATCAATGCGACCATCTTCATGCAACCAGAAGGCGACATCGTCCTTGAAGCGGAACAGGGGGCTGGTGAACACCGCATGGATATGCTGCATGCCGTCGTTATCCCAGGTGACGCGGGGTAACTCATCGAGCAGGGAGGTGAGATTATTCAGACTATCAACCAGTGTGTTGCCACCTTGCAGGGGCTCCACCAGTCGGTCGGGACGCTCCGCCACGGTGTCCGAGATGCTCGCGGCGCAGTTCGGTGCCTTCGGGCAGGGCGCAAAGGGCACCGCCGGGCTCACATCAGTGGCTGGCCGGGGCAGTCCGGCAAAGGATAGTGCCGATGCTGAAAACAGCAACGCACAGAGCAGCGGTGTGGTGAATACAGAGCTGGTCATGAGGCGTCTGGTCATACTGCGTCCCTGATAAGCCCCACAAAAATACCTTCGATAACCAGCTGGTCGGCACCAACAGTAATGGGGGCGTAATCGTCATTGGCCGGCATCAGCGTGGCGCTGCCGTTACCCAATTTGAGGGTCTTCACCGTGACGTCGTCGTCAATGCGCGCCACCACGATCTGCCCTGATCGTGCCATATTACTCTTGCGGACGGCAATCAGGTCGCCGTCCAGGATGCCGGCATCCTTCATACTGTCACCCTGAACGCGCAACAGATAGGTGGGGCGCTGCCGAAACATGCCCTGGGGCACCGGCACGCTGCGCTCGACGTTCTCGATGGCTTCGATGGGCAGGCCAGCGGCCACCTTGCCGACAACCGGCAGCTCATCTTCTGGCCAGAGTGCAGCGTCGAGCATCTGAATGCCCCGTGAACGGTCATTGTGCAACCGCACATAGCCCTTGCGCTCGAGCGCGCGCAGGTGGTCGGACGCCGCGTTCTTGGACTGGAACCCCATGAGCTCAGCGAGTTCAGCCCGGGTCGGGGCCATGCCCGTGTCGGAGATGAACTGGCGGATGCAATCCAGTACCTGCTGCTGGCGGAAGGTCAGCGTGTCACTCATGTCGGCGTCCTCGTTAGCGTCCTCACATCAGGCCCGCCTCAGGCGGCCCTGCCGACCTGTCTGGTCGGGGATTGATCAGATGCTAGCACAGGTACTGTCGAAAAGAACAGTGTCCTTTGGTCAGCAGTAGAGAGGCTGAATCGGTACACCGTTGAACAGGCGCCCGGTGACGACTAGCATTGGCCGCGATCTGGTATCCGGGGGTGGATTGATGAGGGGTTTGATGCAATGAAGCTGGTGAATCGGTCTGACTGGCCGGACGAGCGTATCAAGGGTTTGCTGGCGGGTGTGCCCTTTTTCAACGAGGTGCTGCGCGCGGACGCGGAGCAGTTCCAGCTGTTGCTGGACCACGCTGAAGTGCTGCTGGCCCAGCCTGGCGACGTGGTGATGCGTCAGGGCGACGACGACAGTTACCTTTACTTCCTGCTGCGGGGGCAACTGGGGGTGATGGCAGAGCAGGGTGAGGCGGGCAGTCAGGTGCTCAACTACATATCGCCGGGGGAGGTGTTCGGCACGCTGGCCATGCTGCGCGGGACGCCACGCACCGCGACGATCTGCGTGGACGATGCCGCACGCGAAGCGGTACTGGCGCGGATTGATTTCAGCCTGTTCAGCAACATCCAGGCAGTCAGTGTCTTTTCCCTGGGCACCCGGCTGTCGTTCTACAAGATGCTGGTACACAACATCCGCTGGACGCTGGAGGTGAACCGCATGCAGGAGCCGGATCATCCGGTGGTGTCGCTGCTGCGCAAGGTGCCGCTATACGCTGGCCCCAAGGGCACGCAGGACGAACTGGATGCGCTGCATCAGCAGGCGCATGTGCTGGCAGATCTGCTGTGTCAGTGGAACGAATCACCGCCCGCGGGGGGCAACATGCAGTTGACCTGACCTGTGCCAGGTCAGCTGCGGGGAATTTTCACGGCGAGCACATCACAATGGGCGCCGGGGACCACGCCGCGGGCGGTGGAGCCCAGCAGCAGGGCGAGGCCGGTGCGGGTATGGCTGCCGATGACGATCAGGTCGGCGCCAAGCGCGTCGGCCTTGTCCTGAATGGTCTTCTCGATCGAACCCAGTTCTACATGGACCTGTCCTGCGGGAACCCGGAATTCTGCCGCATAGCTGTCGATATTCTCCCGAGCCTGTTGCATCAGACTGGCCTGAAGGTCGCTCACATCCATGGGTACATCCGCACCGTAGGCCAGCGCCAGCGGTTCGATGACGTGCAGCAGATGCAGCCTGCCACCGCTGCCGTAGACAATGGCGGCGGCGCGTGACAGCACGCAGCGGGACTCCTCGCTGCCATCAATGGCCACCAGTACGTCCTTATATGTTCCACCCATGACACGCCTCCAAGGCACCCGTCCCCAATGATGTAGCACAGCTGGCAGGTTCTGGCAAAGAGTCCGGCAGACAGCCCCGGCAAGCGGCCCGGAAAGAGGGCTTCCCGAGGCACCTGCATCAGGGCACT
This sequence comes from Alcanivorax sp., assembly GCA_022565695.1. Taxonomy (GTDB): domain Bacteria; phylum Pseudomonadota; class Gammaproteobacteria; order Pseudomonadales; family Alcanivoracaceae; genus Isoalcanivorax. The sequence continues at coordinate 78,112 of JAIUME010000012.1, forward strand.
TTCGGGGGCCGAAAAACAGGTTCCTTGACCTTGACCGCAAACGCTTGCGTAAATAGGCGGCCTTTGGGACGGCTGAACGTCTGCCATGGCACAGGCCCGCAGGCACCTGAATATCCGCATCCGAGTAAGAGAGCTGATGGGAAAATCGCTAGTAATTGTCGAGTCTCCGGCCAAGGCCAAGACCATCAACCGGTATCTGGGTGACGATTTCATCGTCAAGTCCAGTGTCGGCCATGTGCGTGATCTGCCGGTCAGTGGTGGCGCCAGGACATCCCCTGCCGAGCGGGCGAAAGAGGCGGCATACACCCGTTCGTTGCCGCCGGAGGAGCGTGCCCGGCACAAGCAGAAGAAGGCCCGGGACCAGCTGGTGAACCGCATGGGCGTCGACCCGGACAAGGGTTGGGATGCCCGTTACGAGATCCTGCCCGGCAAGGAAAAGGTGATCGACGAGCTCAAGCGTCTGGCGGCCAAGGCCGACCGCATCTACCTCGCCACTGACCTTGACCGCGAGGGGGAGGCGATTGCCTGGCACCTGCGGGAAGTCATTGGCGGTGAAGACTCCCGGTTTGACCGGGTGGTGTTTAACGAGATCACCAGCAAGGCCATCAAGGATGCCTTCAAGCAGCCCGGCAAGCTGGATATGCACCGGGTCGAGGCCCAGCAGGCGCGTCGTTTCCTCGACCGCGTGGTGGGGTTCATGGTGTCGCCGCTGTTGTGGGACAAGATTGCCCGTGGCCTGTCTGCCGGACGGGTGCAGTCCGTCGCGGTAGAGCTGGTGGTGGAGCGCGAGCGAGAGATTCGTGCCTTCAACCCGGAAGAATACTGGGAGCTGCATACCGACACCCGCGCCCCGGCTGGTGAGGACGTTCGCCTGGCACTGGCCCGTAGCCGCGACAAGGCGTTCAGGCCCGATAATGAAGCGGATGCCCGACGGGCCGAAGCGGATCTCAAGCAGGCAGGCAAGCTGGAAGTGGTGGGCCGGGAAGACCGGCCGACGCGCTCGAAGCCTTCGGCGCCGTTCATCACGTCGACCCTGCAGCAGGCGGCGAGCACCCGCCTGGGTTATGGCGTCAAGAAAACCATGACCATGGCGCAGCGCCTGTATGAGGCGGGCCATATCACCTATATGCGGACCGATTCCACCAACCTCAGTGCTGACGCGGTGGAAACCTGCCGCAAATGGATTGTGGCGGAGTTGGGTGAGCGGTATTTGCCGGAAAAACCGATCAGCTATTCCAGCCGCGATGGCGCCCAGGAGGCGCATGAGGCCATCCGTCCCTCGGATGTGCAGCGCACAGCGGAATCCCTGTCTGACATGGAGCGCGATGCCAAGCGGCTGTATGAACTGATCCGTAATCAGTTTATCGCCTGTCAGATGCCTCCGGCCGAGTACCTGAGCAGCACGATTACCGCACGCAGCGGCGACTACGAACTCAAGGCCAAGGGCCGCATCCTCAAGTTTGATGGCTGGACGCGTATCCTGCCGCCGATGTCCCGCAACAAGGGCCAGGAAGATGTGGTGCTGCCGGCGCTGGAGCAGGGCGATACGCTCAAGATCACGAACATTGATACCACACAGCACTTCACCAAACCGCCGGCCCGCTACACGGAAGCCAGCCTGGTGAAAGAGCTGGAGAAACGCGGCATCGGTCGTCCTTCCACCTATGCGGCGATCATTTCGACGATCCAGGATCGTGGCTATGTGCGGCAGGACAACCGGCGTTTCTACGCCGAGAAGATGGGCGACATTGTCACCGATCGTCTGATGGAATCCTTCCCGAATCTGATGGATTACGGCTTCACGGCGAGCATGGAAGAAACCCTGGACAAGGTGGCGGCCGGCGAGCGCAAGTGGCGCGATGTGCTGGATGAGTTCTACCGGGACTTTGTCCGTCGGCTCGAGTCAGCGCAGGGCGAGGCCGCAGGCAAGCTGGCCCAGGGCGGGATGCGTGCCAATCTGCCCACGGACACGGATGTAGAGTGCCCGAAGTGTGGCCGCCACATGCAGATTCGCACCGGCTCTACCGGGGTCTTTCTCGGTTGCTCGGGGTACAACCTGCCACCGAAAGAACGCTGCACGGCCACACTGAACCTGTTGCCCGGCGAAGAAGCAGTCAGCGCGGACGATGATGAGGCAGAGGCGCTGGAGCAGCGCCGCAAGCGCCGTTGCCCGCTGTGCGGTACGGCCATGGACAGCTACCTGCTGGACGAAAAGCGCAAACTGCACATCTGCGGTAATAATCCGGATTGCGCCGGTTACGTGGTCGAGCAGGGCGAGTTCCGCATCAAGGGCTATGACGGCCCGGTGCTGGAGTGCGAGAAGTGCGGCAGCGACATGGAGCTGCGTACTGGCCGGTTCGGCAAATTCTTCAAGTGCACCAACGAAGCCTGCGGCAACACCCGCAAACTGCTGCGCAACGGTGAGCCGGCGCCGCCGCGGGCTGATCCGGTGCCGATGCCGCACCTGAAGTGCGAGAAAGTGGATGATTATTATCTGCTGCGCGATGGTGCGTCAGGGTTGTTCATGGCCGCGAGTCAGTTCCCGAAAAACCGGGAGACCCGTGCGCCGCTGGTGGAAGAGGTGCAGTCGGTCAAGGACAAACTTGATCCGAAACACCTGTATCTTGCTGATGCTCCCGCCACTGACGGCAAAGGCAACAAGGCTGTGCTGCGATTCAGCCGCAAGGTGCGGGAGCAGTATGTGATGACCGAGGTCGAGGGCAAGGCCACGGGCTGGGCTGCGTTCTACCGCGACGGCCGCTGGCAGGTCGAAGACAAGAGTGCGGAGAAAAAGCCGGCCAAGAAGAAAGCTGCGGCGAAAAAGAAAGCAGTGAAGAAAGCTGTGAAGAAAAAAGCACCGGCGAAAAAGGCTCCGGCAAAGAAAGCCGCAGCGAAGAAGGACTGAGCCATGTCGAGAATGGTGCGCGAAAGTGGTACCAGCGGGCTGCGGGAAAGGCTCTGGTTCGCACGTGAGAGCCTGACGCTGTTGCGAAAGGGACAGCAGAGCGGGGCCGCCCGCGGGCAGCAGCTGGCATTACGTGGTGCTGTCATCTTTCATGCGTACAGTGTGCTGGTGGGGCTGGTGCGGCAGGCGGCGAAAAGCTATAGCGTTCCGGGCTGTGAACCCCTGCTGAGCCTGGCAGCGCTGGAGCAGCTGTTTCGTTCGGCGGGCATCGAGTCACCGGAGCTGAACCTCGTGGCCCGGGCTCGCGCAGATCAGCGCGATCCGCTGGCATGGCTGGATACGCAGGTGATGGACGCCTTCGGCGCGGCAGGTATGGCGCGTCGCCCGCAACCCCAGGCCGAGCAGGGACAGCGGCTGGCGGTGGCGGTGGAAGATCCCTATGCCACACTGGAGGAGGGCGATCTTGCCCGGCTGGCGGCGGCCATCGAGCGTGTGGCGGCGGTGCTGGAAGAGAGTGCGCCTTACTCTGACGAATGGTAGACCCAGACAGGAAGCGGAAAGTAATGGAAGAAAGTCGGATACGCGAGGCATGGCGAGTACTGCGAATACAGTCCGAACTGGTGGATGGCATCGACAAGCTGGCGGATATCGGCCCGTCAGTGACCATCTTCGGTAGCGCCCGGCTGGGCGAAGAGTCACCCTATTACCGCGATGCGGAAACGCTGGCGGCGCGCTTTTCGGAGGCAGGCCTGAACGTCCTGACCGGCGGCGGGCCGGGCATCATGGAGGGTGCCAACCGTGGCGCCTTCGGCAAGGCTTCCTGCTCCATTGGCCTGAATATTTCCCTGCCCCACGAACAGAGCGCGAATCTGTATCAGGATCTGGGCGTCAATTTCCGCTACTTCTTCGTGCGCAAGCTGATGTTCGTCAAGCACGCTGTCGGCTTCGTGGTCTTTCCCGGCGGCTTCGGCACCATGGACGAGTTGTTCGAGGCGCTGACGCTGGTGCAGACCGGCAAGACTGCGCCGTTTCCGGTGGTGCTGTTTGGCAGTGACTTCTGGGCGGGCCTGGTGGACTGGATGGGGCAGCGTATGCTGGACGAAGGCTGTATCAGCCCCACGGACCTGGATCTGTTCTCGGTGACTGACTCCGTGGAGGAGGCATTCGATATCGTGTCCCGTGCGCACAGCACGATGCCCGAGCGCCCCGATAACCTGCCGCCCAGCGTCTGAGCGCAGCCGCACTCTGGCCTCCCTGGATGGCCTCCTTGACAGTGGTGCCCTGCAAACATATGTTTGAAACGTTTGTTTGTATGCGCCGGTGCAGCAATCCTGCTGAAGCAATGCCGGGCAGACAGGGTGCAGCAAGGCGGGGACACAGGCATGGCAGCGCAGTCAGGTACAGTGGAACGGATTCTGGACACGGCGGAAGTGCTGTTCGCCGAGAAGGGCTTCGCCGAAACCAGCCTCAGGGCCATTACCAGCAAGGCCGGTGTCAATCTGGCAGCGGTCAATTATCACTTCGGCTCCAAGGAAGCGCTGATCCAGGCGATCTTCGAGCGTTTCCTGGCGCCGTTTTGCGCCGAGCTGGGTGCCAGCATGGCGCAACTGGCCGCTGACGGCGAGACGGTGGATCTGGAGCGCCTGCTGCGGATGATGTCGCGCACGGCCCTGGGGGCCCATGGCAGCAGCCCGGAGCGCCTGGCGCTGTTCTTCCGTCTTTCCGGGCTGGCCTATACCCAGGCTCAGGGGCATCTGCGGCGCTTTATTCGTGAGCGCTACGGCGATGTCTTCAACCGGTTCCTGATGTTGCTGGCCAAAGCGGTGCCGGATGTGCCGCCGCTGGAGCTGTTCTGGCGTGTTCACTTCGGTCTCGGTGCCACGGTGTTTGCCATGTCCAGCATGGATTCCCTGCGCGCCTTGTGCAAAAGCGATTTTGATACCGATCTGAGTGCAGCGGACGTGACCCAGCGCCTGTTGCCGTTTATTGTGGGCGGCATTCGAGCCTGATACCTGTTTGCCCATGCACATCCGGATTTCCATCTCGCAACAGACCCTGACGTTTGATGACGGGCAGGGTGTGTCTGTCACCTATCCGGTATCTACGGCGCGTAACGGTGCGGGCGAGCAGGAGGGCAGCGGTTGCACCCCCCTTGGACGGCATGTCGTGCGCGCCTGCATTGGCGCCGGGCAGCCGCTCAATGCGGTATTTGTCGGGCGCAGGCCCACCGGCGAGATCTGGTCGCCAGCGCTTGCGGCACGCTTTCCGGAGCGTGACTGGATACTGACCCGCATTCTGTGGCTCAGCGGCTGCGAGCCGGGCCGGAATCGCCTGGGTGCCGTGGATTCCATGCGGCGCTTCATTTATATTCACGGCACACCCGATACCGAGCCCATGGGCGTACCCCTGTCCCATGGTTGTGTGCGTATGCGCAACCAGGCTGTGGCCGCGCTGTTTGACCAGGTGCGAGCGGGTTGTCCGGTGACCATTGATCCCTGACGCCTGATCCCTGATTATCGTGGCGCCAACTTCTGATCAAGCAACTCCTGACTGGGCGACTTCATGTCTGACTCTCACAAGACTTCTCGGCAGATGCCGGCCTGTCCGGGGCTGGTCATGCTGGATATTGCCGGCACCTCACTGGACGACACCGACCGCACCTTGCTGGCCAATCCGCTGGTGGGCGGGCTGATCCTGTTTGCCCGCAACATCCGTGATCGTGCGCAACTGTGTGCCCTGACGGCCGAGATTCGGGCGCTGCGGCCTGACATGCTGATTGCAGTGGATCAGGAAGGCGGGCGCGTACAGCGCTTTCGTGACGGCTTTGTGCGCCTGCCGCCGATGGCTGCGCTCGGCAAACGCTACGACGAGGATGCGGAGCAGGCGCTGGCGGACAGCTGGTTGCTGGGGCGCCTGATGGCGGAAGAAGTGCTCGCCTGTGATGTGGATATCAGCTTCGCGCCGGTGCTGGACATCGATCATGGCAGAAGCGACATCATGGGGGATCGTTGCTTTTACCACGACGCGGAGGGCGTGACGGCACTGGCAGGCGCCTTCGTGGCCGGCATGCAGGATGCGGGAATGGCCGCAACCGGCAAGCACTTTCCCGGCCACGGCTATGCCGAGGCAGATTCCCATCTGGCGCTGCCCGTGGATGAGCGTGACATGGCGGCGTTGCGCGGCCAGGACCTGATCCCTTTTGCGCGCCTGGCGCAGCAGCTCACCGGTATCATGCCGGCGCATATTGTCTATGACGCCGTTGATCCTTTGCCGGCGGGCTTTTCCCGTCTCTGGTTACAGCAGGTGCTGCGTGCCGAGCTGGGCTTCAACGGTGTAATTTTCAGCGACGACCTCAGCATGGCCGGCGCGGCCATGGCCGGCGGCTACCCTGAACGTGCGCGGGCAGCACTGGAAGCAGGCTGCGATATGGTGCTGGTCTGCAACGACCGGCCCGGCGCCCTGCAGGTGATCCGGTTTCTGGAAACCCGCTTGCCGGCGCTGGATTTGCCAGCGCAGCCAGTGGCTGCGAGCTGTCTGCTGGCCAGTGCAGGCACCCGCATGAGCGGCGGTGAGCGTGCCGAGGCGCAGGCGCTGGCCGAAGCGCTCTGCACCGAAGCCGGCATTATTTGATGAAGGGAGAATCATGAACGGCGATCTGTTTGAGCAACTGCTCATACCGTCTGCAGAACCGCGCATCTGGATGCTCCAGGTGTTTGTGGTGGTGCTGGTGACGGTCTCGCTCAACTTTATCCTGATGCGTCTGATAGATATGACAGAGCGCCTGGTCTCCAGGACAGAAACGCTGTGGGACGATGCCCTGCTAGAGGCCGCTCGTCTGCCAGTACGGTTGACGATCTGGGTGATCGGCCTGTCCGTGGCCATCAATATCATGCAGGAGGTGGCCCCCGCGGCAGTGTTCGACGCCCTGCCGGAAATCCGCCGCTTGTCTCTGATTGTCATTCTGGCGTTGTTCCTGACGCGGCTGATCAGAAATGCCGAGCAGGTGCTGGTTGATGGCAGCAAGGTCGACAAACCCATGGATCAGACTACCGCCAAGGCGGTGGGCAAACTGCTGCGGCTGTCCGTGGTGATTACGGCAGGTCTGCTGTTGTTGCAGAATATGGGTTACAGCATCTCCGGGGTGCTGGCCTTCGGTGGCATCGGTGGCATTGCCATCGGTTTCGCGGCCAAGGATCTGCTGGCCAACTTCTTTGGCGGCATGATGGTTTACCTGGACAAGCCATTCCGCGTTGGCGACTGGGTGCGCTCACCGGACCGTGATATCGAAGGCACCGTGGAGGATATCGGCTGGCGCCTGACGCGCATCCGCACCTTCGACAAGCGGCCTCTGTACATTCCCAATGCCATGTTCTCCAGTATCGTGGTGGAGAACCCGTCACGCATGCACAACCGCCGTATTTTCGAGACGCTGGGTGTGCGCTATCAGGATGGCCCGAAATTGCAGGCTATCTGCGATGAGGTGATGGGCATGCTGCAAACCCACGAAGAGATCGAAAGTGACCACACGCTGATGGTGAACTTCAACAGCTATGGGGCATCGTCTCTGGAGTTCTTCATCTATGCCTTTACCCGCACCACCAACTGGGTGAAGTTCCATCAGGTGAAGCAGGATGTGCTGCTGAAAGTGATGGCCATCGTGGAGTCCCACGGCGCCGAGTTTGCCTTCCCCACCCGCACCTTGCACCTCCAGCCCGCCACGCCAGCGGAGATGCCGACATCGGCTGCCGCCAGTGCCGGAGCTGCTGCGGGCGCAGACACCAGAGAGAATCATCAATGAACGAGTTGTTGCGCAAGGAGTTGCTGCAGGTTCGACAGCATGCCCGGGAGCTGCACGACATGGCGGCAGTGGACGTCGGCATCGACAAGGTGGCCCAGGCATTGTGCCGGGATTATCAGGACCGCAATCCGTTGCTGCTGACGATCATGAACGGCGGTGTCGTGTTTGCCGGGCGTTTGCTGACCAGGCTGGATTTTCCGCTCGAGATTGATTACCTGCATGCGACCCGTTACACCGGTGACACTGCCGGTGGTGACATTCAGTGGCTGGTCACACCCGGTGTCAATCTCGCCGGGCGCCACGTCATCATCATGGATGACATCCTGGACGTCGGCACGACGCTGCTAGCCATTATCGACGCCTGCCAGGCGCAAGGCGCCGCTTCGGTGGCGACCGCAGTGCTGGTAGACAAGCAACATGACCGCAAGGCGCGGCCGGGTCTGGTGGCGGATTACACGGCGGTGTATGCCGAAGACGCTTACCTGTTTGGTTGCGGTATGGATTACAAGGGTTTCTGGCGCAATGCGCCCGGCATCTACGCGGTGGCAGACAGCGCACCGGCAGGGGAAACATCATGACGCTGGCCCTGATAGGTGGCACCGGCCTGAGCCGGATGCCCGGTCTGGTGATCGAGCAGCCGGTGGCAGATAGCGCTGTCACACACAGCTCTGTCACACACAGCTCTGTCACACAAAACATGGCCACAGAGTGGGGCGAGCCCGCCGCACCGGTGTTGCGCGGCACCCTCAACGGGCTGCCAGTGCTGTTCCTGGCCCGGCACGGCAATCCGCACCGCCTGTTGCCGCACCAGGTAAATTATCGCGCCAATATTGCCGCGCTGAAGCAGGCCGGCGCGACCGCCATCATCGCGGTCAACGCGGTGGGTGGCATCAGTGCCGAGGCTGCCAGTGGGGTGATGGTGCTGCCGGATCAGGTGATTGATTACACCTGGGGCCGCGACATGACCTTTTTCGATCAGGGGCAGACCCCGGTCGTGCATGTGGATTTTTCCTGGCCTTTTGATGCCGCCTTGCGGGCACGTCTGGCCACCGTGCTGGCGCGCAGTGAAATGCCCTGGCTGGATGGCGGCTGCTATGCCGCCACCCAGGGACCGCGCCTGGAGACCGCAGCGGAAATTCGTCGTCTCGAGCGCGACGGCTGCGACATCGTTGGCATGACCGGCATGCCTGAAGCGGTGCTGGCTCGTGAGCTCGAGCTGCCCTATGCCATGCTGTCGCTGGTGGTGAACCCGGCTGCCGGCAAGAGCGAACGGGAAATTACCATGGCCGAAATCGAGGCCGTGCTGCACCACGGCATGGACAGCGTCTGCCGCGTACTGGCCGAGACCTGTGCAGACATGCTGTCCAGTCCGGACGCCCGGGATCGCTGATGATTCTGCAGATTGTCATCGGCACAGTCCTGTTCCTGCTGCTGGCCCTGGCAGCACTGCCGTTCTGGCGCCGGCGCCCCCGCTCAAGCGTGCCCGGCGCCTACTATCTCGAGCAGACCTTCCGCGACCAGGTTGTCGATGTGTGGCGTGACTTCCGCATTGCCAGCGAGGATTACGCCCGCCACCGGCATGACCCTGTCTGGGTGGGTGAACTGACTGCCACATTTGCCGGGGTGTTCGCCCAACAGATCGCTGCGGGCTATGACCGGGAAATGCGCGTCTGGCGTGATGACCTGCTGGCGCGGGAAGGGGAAGCGGGATTGCACCGGGCAATCATCATCGCCGTGCTGGAATTCCAGTACCGCCAGGATCGACAGCCCTTGAGCGAGGCACTGGTTGTTGCGTTACAGCGCAGTGGCGCCGCCTGATGCAGCATTGTGATGTGGTGGTTATCGGTGCCGGCGCGGCAGGATTGATGTGCGCGGCCACAGCGGCCTATCGCGGGCGTCGTGTGCGGGTGATCGATCATGCCAACAAGCCGGGCAAAAAAATCCTCATGTCCGGTGGCGGGCGCTGCAACTTCACCAATCTCAATACCTCGGCGGCCCATTTTCTGTCCGCCAATCCCGCCTTCTGTATTTCCGCACTGAAGCGCTATACCGCCCGGGATTTCCATGAGCTGGTGGAACGGCATGGCATTGAATGGTGCGAAAAGGGCCCGGGCCAGCTGTTCTGCGTCGACAGCAGTCGCCCGATCCTGGATATGCTGCTCACGGAGTGTGACTGGGCTGGCGCGGAGATCGCGCTGAATACCTCGGTGGCGGCCATAGAGCGCCGCGACGCCGGATTCCTGTTGCGCACCTCTGCCGGGGCCTTGACCTGTGACGCCCTGGTGATTGCCTGTGGTGGTTTGTCGATCCCGACCATGGGCGCGTCGGGGTTCGGCTACGAGGTCGCCAGACAATTCGGTTTGCCAGTGCTGCCGACCCGCGCAGGGCTGGTGCCCTTCACATTGCAGCCAGCCTTGAAGGAGGCACTGGCGCCATTGTCCGGTATCAGCATACCTGTGAGCGTCAGCTGCAACGATCAGACCTTCACCGAGCCCATGCTGATCACCCATCGCGGTATCAGCGGCCCGGCCATGTTACAGATATCCAGCTACTGGCAGCCCGGCGACACCCTGGCCATCAATCTGCTGCCTGACGTGCAGGACGTACAGGCGGTGTTGAGTGACCAGCGTCAGGCAACGCCTTCGGCGCGCACTGATGCGCTGTTTGCGCGTCTCTTCCCGCGTCGCTTCGCCCAGTGGCTGACGGAGCAGCATGGCTGGCAGCAGGACTGGCAACACTTCAGCAACGCGTCGCTGGCGCAGATGGCGGCGCAGCTTCGGCAATGGCAGGTCAAGCCGGGTGGCACGGAAGGTTATCGTACGGCGGAAGTGACGCTGGGTGGCGTGGACACGGACGCCATATCGTCGCGTACTTTCGAGGCCCGTGACGTGCCGGGTCTGTTCTTCATCGGCGAGGTGCTGGATGTGACCGGGCAGCTGGGGGGGCACAATTTTCAGTGGGCCTGGTCCTCAGGTTACTGCGCTGGTCAGTTCGTGTAGCTCGGCTTTTCCATTCTTTTTAGTTCGGAGGTTGTGGCCCACGGGGGCGGGGACTGCCTTTCAGGACCCGCCGTGGACCCATCCATGGGGGCTTGTGTTCGACATCCTTGTCTCACACAGTCCTGAAAGGCAGTCCCCGCCCC
>JAIUME010000013.1 GCA_022565695.1 Alcanivorax sp.
GACCGCGCGTTGAGCGGTCGGCCGGGCAGGGCATCTGCACTGAGTGATGCCCGCGCGCGAGGCGCCCTATTCGTTTGGCTTGATAATGTCTGGTTCGCCCGGCGAGAGCTGATACCAACTGCCGCGGCGCATACCCTTTGCACCAATAGATCCTGCGCCGACCAACTCTGTACCAATGATCAGGTTCAGGTTCTCATCATCGCTGAGCCACGAGGGGGTGGGTGCCAGGCCGTCTTGCTGCAACTGTCTGCGCCGAGTGGTTGCATCAACCTCAACCCCCGGGAAAGTCCCTGCTGCGCCGGTCACCAGATTGACCACATACAGGAAGCTTGTACCCATTCGCACGGCACAGGGGTTTTCCGCAAGCTGATCGCCACCCGGTTGATAGGACGTAAAGAAGATATGATCCGAGAAGATCGCCGGAGAGGCAGTCGCCTTCTCCCCGTCATCGACCAGCTCCAGCTTCCACCCGGGCCCGGTACCGTCAACCGTCGTACCGCCCACCAAAGTAGTCAGCTGATTGAAGTTCACAGCCTGAGGTGCCACGCCCATGAGTGCGGTTTTATCGTTGATCGAAAAGAAATAGTCATCGACAGACTCATCAAGCGGGTGCGCACGATAGCCAGAGCCCAGCGTTACGTAGAGCGATTCAATATCGTCATCATTCTTGACGTAACCAACAGCGGGAGGGTAGTAAAAGCGACGATTGTTCCGCCGCCCATTACCTGACAAATCCGCCAGTTTATGTACCTGCGAGTCGCTGACATTCTCCTGATCTATATCCACGCGCCAGACCTGGCCACCCATATCACCAAAGTACAGATGGTCCGCAACACCATCGAAGTCCACATCCACCACGGAAATGCCGGACGGCACCGCCCAGTTCATGCCCGGGACTGAGGTATGATTGGCGCCCGCACCCGTGGAGCCAGCAGACCAGAGCAAACTGCCGTTGAGAGCGTCAACAACATAAATCATATTCCCCATCTGGTCTTGCCCGGCGCTGCGCGCACTACCCTGTTTGAGATCGTGATCTTCCGGGCTGTAGCCCCCACCAAAGACGAGCACAGGCCTTTTGGCCCCATTAATCATGACCTGTGTCAGCGTCGGTTGTGACCAGGTCTGGCCCAGGCGCGCGAAGCCAGCGTCACCGCGATTGATCTGCCACATACGCGCCGGGTTGTTGCGATTGGAGACATTCAGCGCGTAATAAGAATAGCCACCGCGCCGCATGCCGCCATACAGATACACCGCACTCGGGGCAGACGATGCGGTCGCGCCTGGCCGGCGCCACGCAGTCCAGCTACCGTCCAGGCCATAGAGCTGGCGGCGGTTGTCTTGAGCAAGCCCGGGCCGATCAACAGTGAAGCGGTTAGCCTGACGGAAAAACTGGTGCGGCATGAATGCAAACAACTCTTTACCATCCCGAGAGTCAATCGCATGCAACATGCCACCGTTGCCGGAAACGAAAATCACGTTGTTCTGATTACTACCGCCATAGTTAACCAATACGGGTTCACTATGGAGCGGGTCCCCCCACATTGTACGCAGGCGGTTCTTGAGCAACTCAATGCGATCGGCCTCAGCATTTTCAGGCAATCCGAACATGACCGGATTATTGTCGTTCGCCCAGTCCACCTGCCGCATATTGCCTTCTGCATTGGTATAGAACAGACGCCGCTCGCCGACATGCTCACGAGCGCCCCCGGCACGCACATCCGGGCCGTCTGCCTCCGAGCTCCAGAAACTGCGAGAGTTTTCATAGAAGAACGCAGTATCAGGATTCACTGCCGGGCTGCCCGTTGCATCACGAATCAGCTCATCGGCAAGACGATAGCGCTTCAGGTTCCCATCCCAGTAGGATGATTCCCTCGGCTCGAACACAGCGTAGTAAAGCTGATCCAGATGCTCTAGCCGGTTCATCTGGTTTACTGCCACACCCGGTGACGAGAAGGAGCGCGCATTATCAGCAACCAGATCAATGATGCGTGAAAAAGCGCGGATCAGCTCTTCACCATCATCTGCGTTGATAGTGCCTTCAGCACCGTCAGTGGAAACCTGCCGCATGTTGACTTCATTCCCTCCCATGTACAGGCCGATGTTATATGTCTTGACCTCACGTCCTTTGGCGTTGCTCTCGCTAAAGAGGTAGTTGGATATAGCCCGCTGACACACATAAGAAGAGCTGCTGCCGCAGTTCAAGAAACCCTGGTTGCCCGGAGTATCATTCGGGCTCGGCGCGCCATCTGTAAATAGGATTACATGGTTGCTTTCGCACTGGTTTTCCATGTTCATCGGCGAGACATAGCGGCCGTCCTTGATAATATCGGCCTCGTTAGCGCAGTATTCTTCCTGGTCACACTCTTCGCGATACGTTGCCTCTCTCTGGAAGTAGACTTCTTCGCGCTCATAATATTTTGCACTGGCCTGGAAATAAGTCTGGCCGCGCGTCTGGAAAAGACGATCACTCCGTTCGCACCGATATGAACCGAACAAACAGAAAAGATTATTATTGTTACATATCCGTTCATATCTGATGCGGTCAGTGCTTTGCGCCGTGCAATTCTGATTGGTTGCGCCGCTTTGCCGCGTAATGACAGGAGCAGTCCAACCTGCGTCACGGCAAGTGGGCAATGATATGTCGCACGGCGTGGTCGTCGCCGGACCCCAGTCTTCATCCGGTCGCAGCTCACAAGTCTCCAGAGAAACGTCACAAGTTCCGGAAATCGGCAGGAATTCACCTATCTCTACCCGGCACGATTCCTGGGATGTATCACAGACGCCTGAAATTAATTTCTCATCACCCAGATCAAGCCGACATGAAGGGTCCATCACATCGCACTCGCCCTCAATCTCGACAAACTCTGTCCAGCCATCAAAAACCTGCCGGCAGCCAACATCGCGGATAGCTGTCTCGAGGCATACGCTGGTGACAGCGCCATTAGCAGGCGTACCGTATACCGGGGCCATGCCCATCATATACCGAGCGGCCTCAGCATAAGCACGACCTGTCGGCGTGTCCCCCACGGGCTGCGCACCTGCAAGCGGTGCGCTCGCATTATTACCTGCATCGTTGAGCGTATCGATCTGATCAAGAAATATCTGACGTGTTCCGTCATTCACTTCCGTAACCGGCACCAGGATGCGGCCACCAATCTGCCCGACCCCCCCAGAGTTGGAGCTGGGATTTGGCACGTTGTAATTGAAACGACCAATGCCGATCCTCACCCCATCTGGCGTATCCATCAACATGTCTCTGAGGGCGTTCTGCAGAATATTGATGCGGCGCTTCTCATAATCGGTGCACCAGGTTGCGTTGTGCCCGGAGCCGCCGCCCAGTTCATTCTGACACCAGCGCATACTGCCGGATGTATCCAGCATGATCATCACATTGGCTATCGCCTGATTCTGCTCGTTATCCGCTTGTGCACGAGAGAAGAATATCTCCGTATCATGGGCATAGAGCGATGTGGGTGACAAAATCACTGCCAACCCCAACAACAGACCTTTTGCCAGATCAGACAATTGCTTCATGATCTCCACCTCACTAGAATTCCTGGGCGGGGATCATTCCCCGACGCAGTGCATGCTGTATATGTCGGTTCGACATGTTGTAACCGGGCATCGAACCATTCCCCTGAATAAGTAGCTCAAAATCACCGATGATCGTGCCCATTCCACCGGTACTGCTGATCTGATTGCCCGACGCCGGTGAGAAGCCAATAGCACGGCTACGTGTCTCCACAAGCAGTGCATTGCGGGCATCCATATACTGGTTAGCGCCGCAGCTCTGTAGCACCAGTTCGCCGCTGGCTGCAATACACCAGGTAATGGTCAACCCGTTAAAAAGCCCTGCAATTTCGTCAAAGACCTCGGCGTCATCCGAAGCATTCAGGTCAACAAGGTGCGCCATGGTCACCGCGATTCCCGATTCCGCCGCCTCAAACACCATGGCATCCAGCTGGGTACCCATGGCCACTTTTGCCGAAAAGGTACTGGACCGCATCGCAGCAATACCGATCACAGAGATGATTAGCAGTATCATGAGGGACACGAACAGGGCGACCCCTTGCTGGCGCAGTCGCCGACCTGACAGCCGCGCTCTCCCGGGCAATTTCTGATTCATAGCGCCTCCCAGTTCATGTTTCGGAACATGATGGTGGTCGAGAAAAACCGGCGCACAACCCGATCGGCACCAGTCTCCACATTACGATCGAGCACACGCCAGGTACGTGGCTCATTCAGTCCAAGCCCCTCACCCGGGACTGCCATCAGCAGCCCTATACGCACCCCCAGAATCGGATCACCTGATAGCTCAGCAGCGTTGGCCCCGACAAAGCTGAACGGGCCTTGCAGGCCGTCCCGCGCGGTATCCAGGACATAGTGCACACGGAAGGCCTCTACTCCAGACACCAGCGCCACCGGTGCACTACTCAGACTGCCGTTGCACACAAGCTCGCGGTTGCCATTGACGCTATAAGTATTAGTGATTTCGACAGGACCACCTGGCGACTCACTGCCCTGGCAATCCCGTGTTCCGAGGTAGCGCACTCTCAAACGATCATTCGGCGCGCTTTCCGTGCTGCCTCCGCCGCCAAACGCTACGCCATCAAGATTTGACACAGCGCCACCGCTGTAGCCCGCCTTCCTTATGTCCGCACCAAGAAAGCGCATGACCAGCTGGCCATCGTCCATAATGCGAGAGACCGCCTGCTGGGTCGTGAAGAGTTGCTGATTGGCGCTGAACAACTGCGTCGCTGCCGCCACCACCAGTGCACCCAGCAACATGGCGATCATCAACTCGACTATGCTGTAGCCCTGCTGCATTTTTCTCATGGCCGCAACGCCTCCAGAACCACGCAGTTATAATCTGCCGTGTTGGGAATATCGGGATAGCCGTTCAGGCACTGCGCTGGCGTCATGCCTCGCCAGGTAATCACGACACAGCTCGCGGAAATACCACCGCCACACGCGGTGCTGGCACGGACCATGCCCCCCGGCAAGCTGTTCGCAGCCATCCAGGAAAGTTGGGCAATGTCTGCCCGAGCCAGCTGCGTGGGCTGGCAGGCTCCTCCTCCGACACACCCGGCAGGATAATTGCCGCCCGATGCGCCCGGGGCTGTAGGCCAATCGCCGGAATCGAAGTAATCCGACCGCGCCTGGGGATTGAGCAGAAGGCGCTCCAGGGCGTCACGCCCGATCATCGTGGCGTGGGTGCGATAACCGGCATTTTCTGCGCTCTGCAAGGCGAACAACTGCATACCGGCGTAACCAAGCACACCAATGCCGACCACCAGCACTGCAACCATGACCTCTGTCAGGCCAACGCCGCGCTGCCGCCCCCTGGGCGGAGCAACGCGACGGGGTTTCTGCCTCAACATGAGCCCTCCTGATTCGTGACCCGCCCGAGCGGCGATATCGTGATATCCCGAGCCCTGCCTTCACGACACAATGCGAATACCGCGCCGCCGCCATCCAGCAATCCGTTTGCCTGGAAGATGAGGACATTCCTGCTACCTGTAATCTGGACGTTCCCGGACTTGCGGACCCGCTGGTCGCCCTCGACCCGTTGCGCAACGGGCGTCGTCCCTGGATACATATATTGAAGGTCCCAGCCATTGGACCAGCCACCGGGTGCAGCGCTGAGCTCCACGTCGACACGGAGATTCAGGGCCTGAGTCCGGGCTGTATTGATCGCATTCAGGAATTCAGACGTTGTCCCGCGAATGTCGGCACCATCACGCAGGGACTGCATGGAAGGGAGGGCAATCGCAGTCACAATCCCCATTATCAGCAGGCCAACGATCAGCTCGATGGCGTTCACCCCCCGTTGCCGGGTCCGGGATCCGCTGAGTGATAGGCCCGCAGTACATGCGTGTCTCGGTATCATCAGATGTGCTCTCTTGTTGTTCCGGCGCCTTCAACAGCCGGGCACCGGGAACTGACGTGCAACCGTGCATAGAGCATGCTAGCAGTGTGTCGGTAAGGGGCAATCAGGCGAGGGACAAGCGGGCGGACCGGCCAGCCGAACGGTACACGCCGGGGCCTTGAAAGGGCCAGACATTCGGGCGGAGAGCGTGGCTGTGGCGTATTATCAGATTTGCGGTCAGGCGTCCGGGGTGGACGTTCGCAGGCCTTTCGGCATCGAGAAGCGAATATTCTCCTCCCGACCGGCGACCTCTTCAGCCCCCTCGCCGCCCAGCTCGCGCAGGCGATCCACCACCTGCTGCACCAGCGCCTCCGGGGCACTCGCCCCGGCGGTGACGCCAACGACGCCCTTGCCCGCCAGCCAGCCAGGATCAATCTGGGCCGGTTCATCGATCAGATAGGCCGGGGTACCGCAGCGCTCCGCCAGCTCACGCAGGCGGTTGGAGTTGGAGCTGTTGGGACTGCCCACCACCAGTACCAGCTGGCATTCCAGCGCCAGCTGCCGCACAGCATCCTGGCGGTTGGTGGTGGCGTAACAGATATCTTCCTTGCGCGGGCCCTTGATGTCCGGGAAGCGGGCACGCAGGGCTTCGATGATACGGGCGGTATCATCCACGGACAGGGTTGTCTGGGTCACAAAAGCCAGGTGAGACGGGTCGCGCACCTGCAACGTCGCCACGTCCGCTTCGTCTTCCACCAGGTAGATGGCGCCGCCGTGGGAGGTATCGTACTGCCCCATCGTGCCTTCCACCTCCGGGTGGCCGGCATGGCCGATGAGAATGCTCTCGCGGGCCTCGCGGGCGTACTGGATCACCTCCATATGCACCTTGGTGACCAGCGGGCAGGTGGCGTCGAAGACCTGTAGCTCGCGGCGGCCTGCTTCATCCTGGACCGCCCGGGCCACACCGTGGGCCGAGAACACCACGATGGCGTCATCCGGCACTTCATCCAGCTCTTCCACGAAGACGGCACCCCGGGCCCGCAGATCCTCGACCACAAAGCGGTTGTGCACGACTTCATGGCGCACATAGACCGGCGCACCGAAGACCTCCAGCGCGCGATTGACGATGTCGATGGCACGGTCTACGCCGGCACAGAAACCACGGGGATTGGCGAGACGGATTTGCATGGGACAACCTGCTTCATGGTGAGGCACCATTGTACGCGCCCCCCTCAGTCTCTGCACGAAACGCTATTGCAGCGTCACCGGTTGCTCCGGCGCATTATGGGCAACGTCGATGATTTCCACTTCGAACGTCAGCTCACGGCCGGCCAGGGGGTGGTTGAAGTCCACGTAGACCCAGTCATCCTCGACCCGGGTAATCACACCGGGCAACTCGGCACGGGCCGCATCGGCAAAATTCATCACCACGCCGGGGTTCAGCTCGGCATCATCGGGAAATTCATCGCGGCGGAAGTGCTGCACATTGTCCGGATTGTATTCGCCGAAACCGTCATCGGCGCTGAGGAACACGCTGCGCTTGTCTCCTGCCTTGAGGCCCAGCAACGCCCGCTCGAAACCCGGCAGCAGGGAATCATCCCCCCACACAAACGATGCGGGCTTGCCGTCAAAGGTGCTGTCCAGCTCCGTGCCATCCATCAGGCGCACAGCAAAGTGCAGGGTGATGCGCATCTGCGGGCCGATCTTCAGTACGTCACTCATGAAACATCACTCCCGAATCCGGGACCTGGCCCATCAGGCCTGGTCGCCTCGACCACCGAACAACATGTCGTAAATGATCAGCGCCGCGCCGACGGAAATGGCGGCGTCAGCAATATTGAACGCCGGAAAGTGCCAGCCGGCCCAGTGGAAATCGAGAAAATCCACCACCTTGCCGAGCACGATGCGATCCCACAGGTTGCCCAGGGCACCCCCGAGGATCAGCGCCAGCGCCGCAGCCACCAGCGGACCTTCGCGACCGCGTACCAGCCAGACCAGAATCACCACACTGGCAATGATGGCCACCCCGGTAAAGAACCAGCGCTGCCACCCGCCCGCATCGGCAAGAAAACTGAACGCGGCACCCGGGTTATAGGCCAGTGTCAGATTGAAGAAGCTCAACACTTCCACACGCTGGTACAGCGCCAGACTGGCTTCCGCCAGCCCCTTGGTCCACTGATCCAGCACCACCACAATCAGTGTCAGCCAGAGCCAGTGAAGGCGACGCCAGGACACCTCGCCGAACATGTGCATCGCACCAGGCCGCGTTGCATTAGGCATACTCACGCACCTCTCCTTCACCGTCGATGTTATCAACGCAGCGCCCACAGATCTCAGGGTGCGCAGCGTGGCTGCCCACATCCTCCCGATGGTGCCAGCAACGGCCGCACTTGGTGTGCGGCGATGCGGTGATCGCCACTTTGAGGCCCGACAGCAATGAGGGCTCCAGCGTCTCCGGCGCCTCCGCCAGGGGGCGCAGCGTCGCAGTAGAAGTAATCGTCACGAAGCGCAGCTCATCACCGAACGCGGCCAGCACCGCATGCAGGGCCGGGTCCACATACAGCACCGCATCGGCGGCCAGATTGGCGCGCACCACTTTCTCGTTGCGCGCGTCTTCAATGGCCTTGTTGACCGCCTGCTTGACCTGCTGCACCTGCTGCCAGAACGCCGCATCCATGGTGCTGTCCGCCGGCAGACGGAACAGGCCGTCATACCACTCCACCAGAAACACTGAGCTGTCGCGCTCGCCTGGCAGATGCTGCCAGATTTCTTCGGCGGTGAAGCTGAGGATCGGCGCCATCCAGCGCACCAGGGCCTCGGCAATATGGTGCAGCGCCGTCTGGCAGGAACGCCGGGCGCGGGAGTCGGTCTGCGTGGTGTACTGGCGATCCTTGATGATATCCAGATAAAAGCCGCCCAGATCCACAGAACAGAAATGGTGGATGCGCTGATACACCTGATGGAACTGGAAGGTGTCATAAAGCTGCTGGATCTCGTCCTGCAGCGCCGCAGCGCGATCCACCACCCAGCGATCCAGCGCCAGCATGTCATCCGGCTGCAGCGCATTCTCTGACGGCACGAAACCATTCAGGTTGGCAAGCAGGAACCGGGCGGTGTTGCGGATGCGGCGGTAAGAGTCCCCCATCTGCTTGAGAATGCCGTGGGACACGCTCATTTCGCCACGGTAATCCGTGGCCGACACCCACAGGCGCAGAATGTCGGCGCCCAGGGTCGAGGTCACTTCCTGAGGCGCAATCACGTTACCGAGTGACTTGGACATCTTGCGACCGTCTTCATCCACGGTGAAACCATGGGTCAGCACGGTTTTGTAGGGCGGCGCATTGCGGATCGCCAGACTCGTCAGCAGCGACGACTGGAACCAGCCACGATGCTGATCGGAGCCTTCCAGGTAGAGATCTGCGGGCACGGTCAACGCCGGGTTCTGATCCAGCACACAGAAATGCGTGACACCGGAATCAAACCACACGTCCAGCGTGTCGGTGACTTTCTGGTAGCGTGCGGCGTCGTCGGCCAGCCCTTGTTCAGCCAGAAACGCTTCCGCATCCAGATCAAACCAGGCATCGATGCCCTCGCCTTCCACCTTCTTCGCCACGGCCTCGATAAGGCGCAGGGTTTCCGGGTGTGGTGTGCTGGTTTCGCGGTCGACAAACAGGGCGATGGGCACACCCCAGGTGCGCTGACGCGAAATGCACCAGTCGGGCCGGTCGCGCAGCATGCCTTCGATGCGCGCCTTGCCCCATTCCGGCAGCCAGGTCACATCATTGACCGCCTCATTGGCGCGCGCATGCAGGCCGGCCTGATCCATGCTCACAAACCATTGCGCCGTGGCGCGGAAGATCAGCGGCGTCTTGTGGCGCCAGCAATGGGGATAGCTGTGGGTGATCTTTTCACAGGCCACCAGTCGGCCGCGCTCGCGCAGCGCCTCCAGCACCGGTTCGTTGGCCTTGGTGACGTGCTGGCCACCAACCACCGGCGCGCCCTCGGCGAACAGGCCGTTATCCAGCAGCGGGCTGTCGGTCTCCAGGCCGTAGCGCTGGCCGACGATAAAGTCATCCTGACCATGGCCTGGCGCGGTGTGCACGCAACCCGTGCCCGCATCCGTGGTGACATGCTCGCCCAGGATGACCGGCACCTCGATATCCAGAAACGGATGCTGCAAACGCAGATGTTCGAGCACGGCGCCCTGGAAGGTCGCCGAGGTACTGACCTGCTCCAGCGCCGCGCGCTGCGTCACCGTCTCGGCCAACTCGGCCGCAACAATTAATGTCTGCGGTCCCTGTTCGTTGCTGCCGCTGAGCACGACATAATCCAGTTCCGGATGCACTGCCACAGCCTTGTTGGCGGGCAGCGTCCAGGGCGTGGTGGTCCAGATGGTCACTGCGCCGGCGTCCGCCTGCACACCGGTCCGCGCAGCAAAATCTGCCGCGTCCACCACCGGGAAAGACACATCGATGGAATAGGACTGCTTGTCCTGGTATTCCACTTCCGCTTCCGCCAGCGCCGAACCGCAGTCCAGGCACCAGTGCACCGGCTTGAAGCCTTTTTGCAGATGGCCGTTATCCACGATACGGCCCAGCGCGCGAATGATGTTCGCCTCAAAGCCGAAATCCATGGTCAGGTAGGGATTGTCCCAGTCACCGAATACGCCGAGCCGCTTGAAGTCTTCCCGCTGGCCGTCCACCTGACTGGCGGCATACTTGCGGCACTCCGCCCGGAACGTACGCGCATCCACCTTGTGGCCGGGCTTGCCAACTTTCTGTTCGACCTTGTGCTCGATGGGCAGGCCATGGCAGTCCCAGCCGGGCACATAGGGCGCATCGAAGCCACTGAGCGTGCGCGACTTGATGATGATGTCCTTGAGGATCTTGTTGACCGAGTGACCGATATGAATGCTGCCGTTGGCATAGGGCGGGCCATCGTGCAGTACGTATTTCGGCTTGCCGGCAAAACGCTCGCGAATCGCCTGGTACAGCTTGTTCTGCTGCCAGATGTCGAGCTGTGTCGGCTCACGCTGGGCCAGCCCCGCTTTCATGGGGAAGGAGGTATCCGGCAGATTCAGCGTGGATTTATAGTCGGTCATAACCTGATGCCTTCTCTCACAAACCAGTCTCTGCAAACCAGTGTCTGGCGTTGTCGATGTCATTGTGGATCGCCGAGCGCAATGCTTCGAGCCCGTCGAATTTCTGTTCCGGCCGGATGTAATGCCGTAACGCCACCTCAAGGTGGCGGCCATACAGATCACCGGTGTAATCCAGCAGATGCACTTCCAGGCGCCAGCCCACCCCGTCCACCGTCGGCCGGTGGCCCATATTGGCCACCGCTGGCGCATCCTTGAGCCCGGCGCCATTTACGGTGACCGCAAATACACCCGAGATGGGCACGCGCAATCGCCGCAAGGGCAGATTCGCCGTAGGCACACCGATGGTACGTCCGATTCTGTCGCCCTGATGGACCCGCCCGCTGATCACATAGGGCCGCCCGAGCAGCTGTTCCGTCAGCGCCACATTGCCCGAGGCCAGCGCCTCGCGAACCCGCGTGCTGGACACCCGTGCGCCCTGCAATTCGCAGGTCGGGGTATCTTCAACACTGAAATCAAAACGGCGCCCGGCATCACACAAATAGGCGAAATCGCCTTCGCGACCACTGCCAAAGCGAAAATCATCGCCCACCACCAGATGCCGCACCCCCAGACCATCCACCAGCAGGTCCCGTACAAACGCGTCGGCGCTCTGGCTGCGAAAGCTGTCGTCGAAACGGGCGCAGAACACCTGATCCACACCCAGCGCCGCCAGGGTACGCAGTTTATCACGCAAGGACATCAGCCGGGCGGGCGCCTGATCCGGCACGAAGAACTCCTGGGGCTGTGGCTCGAACAGCATCACCGTGCTGACCACACCCAGATCCCGTGCCTGCTCCCTGACCCGCGCCAGTATCTTGCGATGGCCGAGGTGCACGCCATCGAAATTACCAATGGTGGCGACACAGCCAAACTGGGCGTGGTGGAGATTGTGTGTACCGCGAATCAACTGCATGCCGGAATTACACAGCCTGGGTTCTGGAACGTCGCCCCGCTTCAGGGCTACAGCGTTCGGTTGAGTCATAGAGCCGCGGCCCTGACGCCGCCCGACGAGGGCAACTGGCGGACAAACGGCGGAAGCCGGAAAGTATAGAGGATCAGCGGCGCAAGTGACGAGGCCTGAAGCCCAGCAAGACCAGGGCGAAACCATACACGAGCACGCCAGAGGCCACTACCAGCAACAGCCAGAGAGCACGCATCATCGCCGCGCCATCAAACCAGACGCCGGTGGCCGCCGCCAGGAAGTGAATCGCCACCGCCATGGTCAGGCCCGCCGCCAGCATCCGCAGGATCGTCTGCCACCAGCCCGGCGCGGGCTGGTAGAAGCCAGCAAGACGCAGCCCCCGCCACAACAGCCAGGCATTGAGCCACGCCGACAGCGCCGTGGCGAGGGCCAGCCCCATATGCCGCAGATGCCAGACCAGTATCAAGTTGAACACCATGTTGGCCACCATGGCGATGATGCCGATCTTGACCGGCGTCCGCGTGTCCTGGCGGGCAAAGAAGCCCGGCGCCAGAATCTTGATCAGCATGAAAGCCACAACACCAAAGGCATAGGCCCGCAGGGACAGCGATGCCTGCTGCACGTCAAAGAGCGTGAAGTCCCCGTACAGGAACAGCGCCGCCAGCAGCGGCTCACTGATCACCGCCAGCGCCAGCGCGGCAGGCAGCCCCAGCAGCAGCACCAGACGAATGCCCCAGTCCAGGGTGCGGGAGAACTCCGCCGGTGACGAGGTGGCATGGGTCTTCGACAGGCTGGGCAGGATCACCGTGCCGATGGCGATGGCAAAGATCCCCAGCGGCAGCTCCACCAGCCGGTCAGAGTAATAGAGCCAGGTCACGCTGCCAGTCTCGAGCAAGGACGCCAGCACCGTGTCCAGCAACAGGTTGATCTGACTGACCGAGACACCGAACAGAGCTGGCGCCATCAACGCCATGATCTTCTTTACCCCCGGGTCCTTGAAGGCCACCGCCGGCTTCGGCATCAGCCCCAGACGGGCCAGAAACGGCAACTGCAGCATCAGCTGCAGCATCCCGGCCGCCAGCACCCCCCAGGCCAGGGCAACGGCCATGCGCTCCTCGGCAAACAGCGGCGCCACGAACAGGGCCGCTGAAATCAGGCACAGGTTCAGCACCACCGGCGTGAATGCCGGCACCGCAAAACGGCCCCAGGTGTTGAGAATGCTGCCGGCAAAGGCGGTCAGGGCAATAAAGAACAGGTACGGAAAGGTCAGCCGCAGCATCTCGATAGCCAGACCCCGCTTGTAGGGGTCATCGCCGAAGCCCGGCGCAAACACCGAGATCAGCACCGGGGCCCCCACCACGCCAATCACCGTCACCGGAATCAGTATCGAACCGAGGGAACCCGCCACGCGATTGACCAGCAGCCGCGTGGCCGCCTGCGAGCCGCCGCTCTTGTATTCACTGAGCACCGGCACGAAGGCCTGGTTGAACGCGCCTTCGGCGAACAGGCGCCGCAGGAAGTTGGGGATACGGAAGGCGACAAAGAAGGCATCTGTGCCCGCAGACACGCCAAACATGCGCGCCAGCACCACATCCCGCACCAGCCCGAGGATGCGCGACAGCAGCGTCATGCTGCTGACCACCAGCGTGGATGCCAGCAGCCGGCTCGGCCCCTTGCCGGGGGCGGGCGGGTCTCCCGAAGGAGGTGTCGGCGTTGCAGTGGGCTGGCTCATGCCGCCGGGGCCTCCCTGAGGTCCATTCTATGAGGTCTGCTCTGAAGGTCTGGTGCCCTTGAAACCGGGCAAGCGTAGCCGGATACGTGGATTCACGCCAGCGCGCTGATGCAGAAATGGCGCCAGAAAGAGACGAATCCTGCCCGGATCGCCTTGACAACCGCCCCCTGCGTGGGCATAGTTGCGCGTCTTTCCGGCAGGTGGCGGATTACCGTCCGTTACTCGCCCGCGATGACAACCTAATTTCGACAGGAGCAGGACCTTGGCTAACTCACCGCAAGCGCGAAAGCGTGCTCGTCAGGCGGAGAAGCGTCGTCAGCACAATGCAGCAATGCGCTCCATGGTGCGGACCTACCTCAAGAAGGTAAACGCTGCCATTGCGTCCGGTGACCAGCAGTCTGCTCAGGAAGCATACAAGTCAGCTGTTTCGGTCCTGGACAAGGCAACCCGCAAGGGCAAGTACCACCCGAACAAGGCAGCGCGTCACAAGAGCCGCCTGAACACCAAGATCAAGGCACTGGGCGCAGCAGCAGCCTGAAGTATGCCTGATCGCACGTTGCCTGGTGTACCTGGCCTGGCAACATAAAAAGAACCGGCCTTCTGGCCGGTTTTTTTATGCTTCGGTTTGCGCTCCGAGCACCGGCATCAAAGCACCGGCATCAAAGCACCACCATATTGTCCCGGTGGATCAGCTCTTCTTCGTTCATATAACCCAGAATCGCCTGAATCTCACTGCTCTTGCGTCGCACCAGCT
Source organism: Alcanivorax sp. (assembly GCA_022565695.1). GTDB lineage: Bacteria > Pseudomonadota > Gammaproteobacteria > Pseudomonadales > Alcanivoracaceae > Isoalcanivorax. The sequence continues at coordinate 14,418 of JAIUME010000013.1, forward strand.
TCGCTGCTTCGTCAGCGTCATAATTGACCAGCCCGCACGCCACACGCTGCCCCGACTCATCCTCGCAGGCCACCATTTCGCCACGGGAAAACTGACCATGGGCGCTGATGACCCCCACCGGTAGCAGGCTCGAGCCGGCCTCCCGCAGACGGCGCACCGCCCCGGCATCCAGCACCAGACGGCCACGCATCTGCAGATGGCCCGCCAGCCATTGCTTGCGCGCATTGTAGGGGGTGATATCCGGCAACAGCGTGGTGCCAGGCGCTTCGCCCGCTGCCAGAGCCGCCAGCACTTCCGGGCTGCGGCCGCTGGCTATGGTGGTGCGCGCGCCACTGCGCGCGGCAAGCGTCGCAGCGCGCACCTTGGTGATCATGCCGCCACGCCCCAGCAGACCGCCGTCACCCGCCACTTCCAGCAGGCGCGGGTCCGAAGCCTGCGCTTCACGAATCAATGGAGCGCTCGGGTCCTTGCGCGGGTCACGCTCATAGAGACCGCTCTGATCGGTCAGGATGACCAGACGATCAGCCTCCACCAGATTGGCCACCAGCGCCGCCAGGGTGTCGTTGTCGCCGAAGCGGATTTCATCGGTGACCACGGTGTCGTTCTCATTGACCACCGGAATCACATCAAGACCCAGCAACGTCAGCAGCGTAGTGCGGGCATTCAGGTAGCGTGTACGGTGGGACAGATCGTCGTGGGTCAACAGCACCTGGGCGGTATGCAGGCCGTGCACCTGAAAACGCGATTCCCAGGCCTGCACCAGGCCCATCTGGCCCACGGCAGCGGCAGCCTGCAAGGCATGCACTGACTCGGGACGACGCGCCCAGCCGAGACGGCGCATGCCTTCGGCCACCGCGCCGGAGGACACCACCACGATTTCCACGCCCAACGCACGCAGGGCCACCATCTGGTCGACCCAGCGCTGCATCAGGGACAGATCCAGCCCCTGGCCGTCGTTGGTCAACAGCGCGCTGCCGATCTTGATCACCCAGCGCGCGGGGCGCGCTGCGGCGATGCTGTCTTTGTCCTGCTTGCTGGTGGCTGTCATGCCGGTTCACATCCGCGCTTACGGGGTGTAGATGATCTCCACATCGTGATCATCGTCGTCATCATCGTCATCGTCGCTCTCACGGGCCAGCCGCTCGAGACGCGCCTGCGCCTTGAGCAACTGCACCCGCTCACGCGCCTCCTGCTCCAGCTGAGCGCGCAGTGCTTCCTGCTCGGCCGCGTAGTCCGGGTCTTCCTGCTCCTGCAGGCGGCGCTCTTCAATGGCGTTCATCAGGGCAAACACCAATGCTTCACAGCCCTCGCCGGTGGCGGCAGATATCCGGTGCACTTCGCCATCCCAGCCGAGACGCTCGATCAGATCATTGCAGTATTCGTCGCGCAAATCTGCCGGCACCAGGTCCAGCTTGTTCAGAATCAGCCAGCGCTCCTGCGCCGCCAGCGCCGGGGAGAACTTGTCCAGCTCGGCCGCAATGGCCGTGACATGGGCCACCGGGTCACCGTCATCCGCCGGCGCCACGTCCACCAGGTGCAGCAGCAGCCGGGTGCGGGCCAGATGCTTGAGGAACCGAATCCCCAGCCCGGCGCCTTCGGCCGCGCCCTCGATCAGGCCGGGGATATCCGCCATCACGAAGCTGCGGTAACGGTCAGCTTTCACCACCCCGAGGTTCGGCACCAGGGTGGTGAAGGGATAATCTGCCACTTTCGGCTTGGCCGCAGAGACAGCACGAATCAGGGTGCTTTTACCGGCATTGGGCAGGCCCAGCAGGCCCACATCGGCCAGCACCTTCAATTCCAGCCGCAGCTGGCGCGATTCACCCGGCGAGCCGGGAATCGTGCGCCGTGGCGCGCGGTTGGTGCTGCTTTTGAAATGCGTATTGCCCAGACCGCCGCGGCCGCCGCGGGCCACCAGGATACGCTCGCCCGGCGTGGCCAGATCGGCCAGCACTTCGTCGATGGCCGTATCGACCACGGTGGTGCCCACTGGCACTTTCAGGACGATGTCGTCCGCAGACTTGCCAGTGCACTGACGGCCCTGACCGGCCGCGCCATTGTCCGCGCGGAACAGCCGGTCGTAGCGATAGTCCACCAGCGTGTTGATATTCGTGTCGGCCTCAATCCAGATATGGCCGCCAGCGCCACCATCACCGCCATCGGGGCCGCCGTACTCAATGTATTTCTCACGGCGGAAACTGAGGCAACCATCGCCCCCCTTTCCTGCGTGCACATCGATGACGGCTTCATCTACAAACTTCATGGCGATTGCGCTCGGAGGCGCTCCTGTTGCATCGGAAAATGAACAACCAATAATAAACCAAAAAGCCCCGCCGGCATTACCCGGCGGGGCCCTTGACTGCTCAGGCTGGGAAGCGCTGATCAGTAGTCTGTCAGGCCACCGGATCGATGGTGACAAACTTGCGGTTTTCGGGACCCTTGGTCTCGAACTTCACCCGGCCGGTGGCCGTGGCGAAGATAGTGTGGTCACGACCCAGGCCCGTATTGGCACCTGAATGGAACCGGGTGCCGCGCTGACGGACGATGATTTCGCCTGCCTGCACCACCTGGCCGCCGTAGCGCTTGACGCCAAGACGTTTGCTTTCTGAATCGCGACCGTTACGAGTACTACCACCCGCTTTCTTATGTGCCATTGTCCTATACCTCTCGCTGTGCCCGGATCAGCCGGTGATGCCGGTGATCTTCACTTCCGTAAACCACTGACGGTGGCCCTGCTGCTTGCGATAGTGCTTGCGGCGACGGAACTTCACGATTCTGATTTTCTTGTGGCGGCCCTGCTCGACAACCTCAGCGGTCACTTTCGCGCCTTCGATCAGCGGCTGACCTACCTTGATGTTGTCGCCATCGGCGACCAGAAGCACCTCGTCGAATTCGAGGGTTTCACCGGTGCCAACTTCGAGCTTCTCGATGCGCAGGAGGTCACCCTCTTCCACGCGATACTGCTTGCCACCGGTCTTGATGACTGCGTACATCTGCTGTTACTCCGAGCGAGTCACGGGTGGCGGGTCGGTCCGGGGAACGGGCTTGCACCTGATCCTGTAGGACATAACCACTTGGCGGCCACTGCAACGATTAGTGATCTGCCAGCAGCCTCCTTGCCTGAAACGGGACAAAGGGCTACTGCGGGTCGCGGATTCTACGCCATGACCGCCATCGCGGCAAGGCCTGCGCTCCCGGCATTTCTTGACTCAGCGCCCGCGGCTGTTAGCATTGCCGCCATCCTCGCGCTCGGGCGAGTAGCTTCTGATGCCCGACCAGTGCGATCAGCCTGTCAAATGATGAGGGTCCAATGGACTTCAAGGCCATCTCAGCCGTTGTGGCGGACGACTTCGACGCCGTCAATCGCTTCATTGCCCACCATCTCGACTCCAATGTCCCCATGATTCGTGAGGTTGGCGACTATATCGTCAGCGGTGGCGGCAAGCGTCTGCGTCCGCTGGTGGCCATCCTCAGTGCCCGCGCCAGCGGCTATCAGGGCGAGCGGCATGTCGATATCGCGGCGGTCATCGAGTTCCTGCACACCGCCACCCTGCTGCATGACGATGTGGTGGATGAGTCCAGCATGCGCCGTGGCCGGCCCACAGTGAACGCCGTGTGGGGCAACGCCGCCAGCGTGCTGGTGGGGGACTTCCTGATTTCGCGGGCATTCGAGCTGCTGGTGCGCATCGGCAACCAGACCCTGCTCAACATCCTCTCCGCCAGCACCAACATCATTTCCGAAGGTGAGGTGCTGCAGCTGATCAACTGCCGCGACCCGGACACCACGGAAGAGCGCTACATGCGCGTGATCCACCACAAGACCGCCAAGATGTTCGAGTCTGCGGCGCAGACCGGCGCCGTCCTGGCTGCAGACAACGATGCTGACGCCGCCCGCGCCCAGGAGGTGTTCGGCACCTATGGCCGGCATATGGGCATCGCGTTCCAGCTGATCGACGACGTGCTGGACTACACCGGCGACGCTGAAGCACTGGGCAAGAACGTCGGCGACGACCTTGCCGAGGGCAAACCCACCCTGCCCCTGATCTACACCATGCGCGAGGGCTCTCCGGAGCAGGCGGCGCTGATCCGCCATGCCATCCGCACCGGTGGCCTGGACCAGCTGGATGAGATCATCAATACCGTGCAGCAGGCTGGCGGCCTGGAGTACACCCGCGACATGGCGCGCAAACATACCGGTATTGCGCTACAGTCCCTTGCGGACGTGCCAGACTCCCGGTACAAGGAATCCCTTGAACGCCTGGCGCGCGAGGCCACAGAGCGCACTTTCTGAGGCGCTCTCCTCCAACGCCGCACCACCCAGACCACCACCCCCGACGGAGGAACCGGCAATGATGTCTTCCATTACAGGCGCTCGCAGCAAGGCGCACAATGTATTGCTGGTCGCAGGCCTGGCAGCACTGCTCAGCGCGTGTGGCCTCAGCCCCCAGGTGATCAATATCCAGCCTGAGCCCAACGTGGCGCGTTCGTCTGTCGGCGGCAACAGCTCGGTTTCCGTGACCGCGCGCGATGCCAGAGAAGGCGACGCCTTCGGCTCTCGCGGTGGCGTATATAAAGAAACCAGCCTGATCCGGCCGGCCAATGACGTGCCCAAAGCACTGTACGAGGCGGTCACGCAGGGCCTGCACCAGCAAGGTTTCAACGCACTCAACCCCTCGGCTGGCGCCACCACTCTGGAGGTCCGCCTGACCGAGCTGAGCTATGTGCCGGCAGACACCTCCGTGGTCAATCGTATCGAGGTGTCAGCCCGCGTCGAGGCCATTGCCCGCCGCGAAAGCGAGGGCGGCAGCGCCGAGCATACCGGACGCTACCAGAGCAGCGTCACCCACGACATGCCCATCACGCCCAGCGCACGGCGCAATGAAACGATGATCAATGAGGTGCTGGAGCGCACCCTGGAACGGCTGCTGTCAGATCCGAAGCTGCTGTCGTTTCTGGCTGGCAACGACAACCCCTGAACATGACATCACACCGCGTGGTCATCACCTACTGCAGCCAGTGCAACTGGCTGCTACGGTCAGGCTGGATGGCCCAGGAGCTGCTCGGCAGCTTTAGTGAAGAACTGGCAGAAGTCGCTCTGCGCCCCGGGACCGGCGGCATATTCACCGTGCATGTGAATGAGCAGTTGATCTGGGAGCGCAAGCGCGATGGCGGCTTTCCCGAGATTACCGAACTGAAGCGGCGGGTGCGGGACATTGTCGCCCCGGCGCGACATCTGGGGCATGTCGACAAGGGACAAGTCGACAAATAACCCCGCCAACCTCAGTCATCGTCACTGCGGGCCTCCACACTGATGTCGCCGTCCGGCGCGACAACCACCGACAGATCAATCGGGTGACAGCACACCGAGCAGTCCTCCACGTACTGCTGCACCGGCTCTGACGGATCCACCAGTATTTCGATGCTTTCCCAGCAATAGGGGCAGGTGACATACACCGATTCCTGCTGCATGGTCAGGCACACCGCCAGGCCAGCGCATCGCGCAGGGCCGGCAGCCAGGCCGGCTGCTGCCCTGCCGCCCAGGGCTCGGGACTGCCCTGCCCCCAGACCGGTCCCGGCCAGCAGGCATCGCCCTGATGGCGAGCAATGATGTGCACATGCAGTTGCGGCACCACGTTGCCCAGAGCACCGATATTCATCTTCTCCGCGCCAGTGAGACGCTGCAGATGCAGGCTGCAGCGATTCACCATGGTCAGCAGGTCATGCTGCGCCGGCTCCGCCAACTCGTGCCATTCGCGCGCCTCGGTCTTGCGCGGCACGATCACCACCCAGGGAAAGCGTCGGTCGTTCATCCAGCGAAGCCAGTAATCGCCGGTCTCGCCAATGGCATGGGTGTCCGCCGCAAGGCGCGGGTGCAGCAGCATCAATCACTCCCGGTAGTCAGTGGGGCTTCTGCCTGTCCAGCGGCGAAACGCCCGGGCAAAATTCGAGGCATCGGAATACCCCAGAAACAACGCAATATCATCCACGGTAGCCGTGGTCTGGGTGAGATGTTCCACAGCCAGCCCCTTGCGCAGATCATCCAGCACCTTCTGATAACTGGTACCCAGCTGTTGCAGTTTGCGCTTGAGGGTACGCGAGGACATGTGAAGGTCCGAGGCCACCTCATCCACACCGGGGAAACGCCCCGCATGGCTGAGCACAATGCGCCGCACCTGCCCCAGCAATCGTGGCGGCGCCTTGATATTGGCCAGCTCCTGCTCGCACTGTGCCGCCGCCATGCGCGCCAGACGCGGGTCGGCAAAGCGCAGGCGCTGCTCCAGACGATACGCCGGGAAGCGCATCTGGTGGTACGCACAGTCAAACAGGCAAGGGACCGGGACCATGGGTTTCAGCTTGCGAAAGTAATGCGGCTCCGGATAGGCAAAACGCAACTCACCATCCACCTCCAGATCCGGCAGCACTTTCAATGCCATGAAATGAAAGCTGCTGAACAGGCTCTCCACCACAAAGGGTGCCAGCTCATTCAGGGCAATCATTTCCTCCAGCTGCAAAATCGCCGTATCGCCTTCCACCACAAACTGCAGGTCAACAACGGTGCTGCGTGTGCGAAAGAACTTCACCGCCAGCTCGATGGCATCCCCAAGGGTTTCGCTGGACAGTGCGGCATAGCCCAGGAACCCGTGGGTGGACATGGTCATGGCAGCGCCAAACTCCCAGCCCAGCCAGTCGTCCCCGGTCAAGGCCATGGCCCGACTGACCAGTTGCTCGAACTCATGCGCAGCGACCCGAGCGCCGGGCTCGCGCCAGCAATCCGGGGTAATGTCCGTGCCACGCAGGAAAACATCCCGCGGAATATCGCGTCGCTCCATCAGGCCGATGAGCAGGGGCACGTACTCCGCCGCCACCGAATACTCATCCGGATTCATTTTCAGTATTGTCATTTTATTGCTGCCCCTGGCACCAGGCGATGGCCCGAAATGACCGAAGATCGCACACAATACCGTCAGTGAACGGGTGTCCGCAAGTCACCGGAAGCGCATCATGCAAACAGGGGCTGAGCATTTCGGTCATGGCCCGAAAACCAAGCGCTTGCTAGGTTAGTACTTCGCAGCCCGGCTGCTTCATTTCACAAGGAGATCGACCATGAGTGACCTGTCCGGCAAGACACTGTTCATCACCGGCGCCAGCCGCGGCATCGGCAAGGCCATCGGCGTTCGCGCCGCCCGGGACGGCGCCAACATCGTGCTTTTCGCCAAGACCACCACCCCGCACCCGAAACTGCCTGGCACGCTTTACACGGCGGCGGAAGAGATGGAAGCAGCAGGCGGCAAAACACTGATCTGCGTCGGCGACATTCGCGAGGAAGACCAGGTGCAGGCCGCCGTCGACAAGGCCGTGGCCACATTTGGCGGCATCGACATCCTGATCAACAATGCCAGCGCCATCAGCCTCACGCCCACCGAAAGCACGGACATGAAGCGGTTTGATCTGATGCACCAGATCAATACCCGCGGGACCTTTCTGGCCAGCCAGCGCTGCCTGCCACACCTGAAGAAAGCCGCCAATCCCCATGTCCTGAATCTGTCCCCGCCGCTGCACTTCAGCGCAGGCTGGTTTGCCCGCCATTGTGCCTACACCATGGCAAAATACGGCATGAGTCTGTGTGTTTACGGCATGGCCGAAGAATATCGGGGCAAGGTGGCCTTCAACGCGCTATGGCCCCGCACGGCCATCAATACTGCGGCTGTCCAGAATCACCTCGGCGGGCAGGAAAGCATACAGGCGGCGCGGCAACCGGAGATCATGGCGGATGCCGCGTATCACATCCTGTGCCGGGATGCCCGAACCTGCAGCGGCAACTTCTTCATTGATGACGAGGTCATGCGTGAGGCCGGGGTCACCGATCTCAGCCAGTACCAGGTTGACCCCTCCATGGACGAGAAAACGCTGCTGCCGGACTTTTTCCTCGACTGAGCGTCGCGACAGACCGCAACGAACACAAAGTGTCACTTACTGTCAGCCCGCAGACCCCGGCTCTGTCGGGAGCCTTCGGGCTAACGCCAAAAACATCCATAAATCATTGAAATAAAAAGAAAAAATATATTTCAATTTGCTGGCATGCTTCTCGCATCATCCCCTGCATACGCCTTGGGGGACACCAGCATGGGCAGAGTCATCCGAATACAGGACAAAGCACCCGAAGCCGCGTTGGAGCGCCTTCAGCGCCTGACAGGCCTGGACTTCGCCAGTTGGCCGGAATCGCTGCTGAGCGAACCGGTCCGCAGCAGCGAGGCCCAGCCCGAGGCCAGTGCAACAGGTTTAGCGCCGGGGGGCGAGTACGTGGCTGCAGCAGTAGCCGAAGCAAAGCGGTAAAGCATGGGTAGACAGGGGATCTTGTGAGGGCCCGCTACGACAAGGGGCCCCAAGGGAAGCCTGAGAAGACACTCAAGTCACCGCAGAGTGCCAAGGGTGCCCGGGAGTCACGCCGGCCTTCAAAACGAAGCGCCGGCATTTTTTTGCTCAGAAATTGGAAATCAGCTTGTCTGTGCGGCTCAGCGTGCTGCCGCGACGCTGGACGTAGAGCTCCTCGACCACAAAGCGCATACCGGGATCACTCAGCACCAGCACAGCCTGCACCTGCTCTACCTGACCGGTGAAGCGCAGCTTGACCATGCCCGACAGCAGCGCGCTGCCGTCCCGGGCGATCTCCGCCCCGTCCACCCGAGCGTGATGCTCACCCGCTTCATCGACGTAGGTCATACGCAGCTCGATCGACCCGACAGCGCCGGACACGCGCACCCAGGAAGCGATGTTGTACTCTCCCTCCCAGACCCGCAACCGGGGCGGCCTGCCCTCTTCCCAGATTCTGGCAGGCACTTTGGCGATGAATTTTTCGATCATATGGACTCCAGAGCGTATTCCAGCGGGGCTGCCTCATTCTTTCGTCGCAGTCTATCACTCATCCGTGAAGCCCGCGTGTACCACTTAACCCCGGCTTCATGACCCAGATCACATCATGAACCGGTTATTCACTCCCCGTGCTCGTGTGCGATTGTCAGACAGCAGGCCGGCAACGGCACCGGCCAATCGCTATCCTGCGCCCATTGCATGAGACGACATCGCCGTCGGCCCATGCAGAAAACCCTTTGAACCGCAGCCACTGAGAAGGAATCGAGTGATGGGCGAACTGAAACAACTCCGCGAACAGCAGGAAACTCTGGTCGCACGTGCCAAAGACCTGAACCGCAAAATCTACCTGGCTGGCCTGGGCGCCTACAGCAAAGCGGAAGGCTCTTCCGGCGAGCTGTATGAAAAGTACGCGGCCACCGGCGCGACCGCTCTGGGCGAAAGCGCTGAAGGCAAGCCGAAAGCACTGCTGGCAGGCCGTGGTCTGCTCCAGGCTGCTCGCGAGCTGCTCGAAACCGCCCCTGACAAGCGTAAAGAGCTGTACGAGCGCTTTGTCGAAACCGGCAAGGCAGAGCGTGGCGAGAAAGCCGAAAGCACCAGCGAATTCGTGCTGGCTGGCCTCGGCGCCGTGAAGACTGCTCGCGCTGAAAGCGAGAAGTTCTTCAACGAGCTGGTCACTGCTGGTGAAGAGCGCGCCTGAGCGTTCTGCACGACAGACACGGACAGTTCATCGTGAATCGTCCGTAAAGAGAAAAGGGCCGCCAGGCCCTTTTCTCGTTTTTGGCCCCAGCGGGCATTGACACATTCCGGAGCGAAGCACAGATTGAGGCCCTACGTAGGCTGATCCAGGATTATCGTGGCTCGCGACAAACCCTCATTCCGCACCACCACCCAGACTGGCAGGCTGTTGCGCCTGACCGGCATGACGACCTCGATTGCGTCCAGGGTCGCCACCCACTCCGTGAAAAAGCTGTTTCAATCCGAAGAAGCGCAGTCCCGCGACCGTGAAAAGCTCATGCGCCATATCGGCCGCGAGGTTGCCACCACGCTGGGCGAAATGAAGGGCGCCGTCATGAAGGTCGGCCAGATCGCGTCGCAGATGCAGGATCTGCTGCCCGATGAAATCGCCGAAGCGCTATCTGTGCTGCAGAAAGCATCCGCCCCGATGCCGTTTTCGGTCATCCGCAGGCAAGTGCGACGAGAGCTGGGCGAAGAGCCGGAAACCCTGTTTGCACGCTTTGACGAGAAACCCTTTGCGGCCGCCTCCATCGGCCAGGTGCACCGCGCAACAACCCATGACGGCCAGGATGTCGTGGTCAAGGTGCAGTATCCAGCCGTGAAAGAATCCATCGATTCCGATATGCGTCACCTGCGCCGCATTTTGCGCCTGGGTGGTCTGCTCAAGGTGGAAGAAGCGACACTGGATGCCATCTTCAGCGAAATCCGCAACCAGCTTGAGGAAGAACTCGACTATCGGCAAGAAGCCGATAACCTGCGCCGCTTCCGTGCCTTCCATGCCGAGCAGAGCTGGCTGGTTATCCCGGACGTCGTCGATGCCCTGAGCAGCGACAAGGTGCTGACACTGACCTATGAGCCCGGCGACGACATGGACGCCGTGCGCAACAGTCCGGTCTATGATCAGGCGCTTCGCAATCAGCTCGGCGAGCGTATTTTTGATGCCATCGCCCGACAGATCTTTCTGCTGCGCGAAGTCCATTGCGATCCACATCCGGGCAATTTTGCCTATCGCCCGGATGGCAGCATCGTGATTTATGACTTCGGCGCCATCAAACGTATCCCGGAGGAAGATCTGGATGCATTACGCCGTCTGACCCGGGCCGGTTACGCAGAAGACTACGCGGCACTGGAGGGGGTGCTGGAAGACCTTGGCATACGCAAACCCCGCGGCCCCGAGGTCAGTGCTGAATTCTATGCCGGTTGGGCGCAGCTACTGCTGCCCCCGTTCGGAGATCAGCCATTCGATTTTGCCGGCTCACGACTGCACCTGAAGCTGGCAAAGAAGACGCGTGAGACGTCATGGAAATATCTGGAGTCTTTCCAACCCTCGGCCCGAACACTGCTGGTGGACAGAGTACTGGGCGGCCACTACTGGACACTCGTCAACCTGGGTGTTGTCGCCAGCTTCAGGCCTAAACTGGAAGCCATCATGAGCGAGTCCGGTAACAGCTGACTGTCAGCAAGCATAAAAAAGGGCCGCTTGCGCGGCCCTTTTTCGTCGTACCAGATGCCTTCATACCAGCTCAGAATGCAGAGCGGAAACCAACGCTGATGCCGTTGAGATCGTAGTCGCTCTTGTCCAGATAGCGCATGTATTCCACATTCAGTGCCACTGCATCACTCAGTTTCACATCCACGCCCGCACCGAAGGACTCATCGCTGACAGTATCTGACTCCCGGGAAGCACTGCCGACACCCGAGCTCACGGTAACCTTGCCGCGCGCTTCGGTGTAACCACCTACAACATAGGGACGGAAGTGTTCGCCGATCGGCGCAGACAGCTTCAGATAGCCGCCGTAGATATGGTCGAGGTCATACTTGACGCTGCCAAGCGCATTGCTCCGCTCGTCAGAACGTACACCCATACCACCACGGGCTTCCAGTCCGACGAAATCATTGAACTCGAAGCCACCGCGGATCACGACAGCCTCAGGCTTGAGCTTGTTGTCCGTGTCTTCACCCTCAAACTGGAACTGGGTATAGTTGGCGCCAATATACGGACCAGCAGCCAGCGCTGCACTGCTTCCACCCAACGCGACAGCCGCAACCAGAAGCTTCAGATAGCTATATCTCCTGACACTGCTTTTGATCGTGTTCTGTTTCATGATGCGGTACTCCTAATCAATGTGATAACACTTGCTTCGAGGTGCCATGAAGCAGTTCGTTCAGACAATCATTACGCCATTCCACGAACTTGTGATCGCAGCCGTAAATTAACCTTCTTTTATCCGGGGCGCTGTAAAACAAGGTAATCCTGAATTGACGGATACAGATGTTGGTGTTGCCGCACGGACGCGCTACCATCAGAGATTCCGGGGGACAGGGAATGGACCATAACAACATGCAATCATGGCGCGTCATGTTGGTAATCAAGCTGCTTGCCAGGCCGGCCATACAGCGCCTGGGGAAGCTGGCGATCCCACTGTTGGCCACTCTGACAGTCATCGCCGCATCAGCTGGCGCAGCGGCGCAACAGCTGACCGCCGACAAAGAGCGCCATGACCCCCCCCAGGGTCTGGTATGGCTTGACGACGCCGATACTGTGCTGACTGCCGAGACGGCCCTGAATCTGTTTCGCCAGGGTGATGGCGCCCCCCTCGACCAGCCCTTCCCATCACTTGGCTTTCGGCGAGGACAGCAGTGGTTTCTGCTGCCTGTCGATAACCTGTCAGGTGAACCGGAGTGGATTCTCCAGGCAAGCCGGCCACATCTGGATTATCTCGATATCTATCTCCTTGATGCAGACGACCGGGCGATAGCCCATTGGCATATCGGCGACAGAGTGCCCTTCCAAAAGCGGCCGATCCCTCACCCCCATCTGGTCGTGCCCCTGCAGCTGCCCGACGGCAAGTCCACGCTTCTGATCCGTGCCCAGGGCGACAATGCGATCGAGATGCCGCTGTCTCTGTCGACGGCGAATGCGTTCCAGCAGCAAGACAGCCGCCGCCAATTGGGCAACGGGCTTTACTACGGCGCTATCGCCATCATGTGCCTGTTCAATTTGCTTATTTTTCTGTCACTTCGCGATAGAAGCTTCCTGCTGTACGTCCTGTATCTGGGGTCGCTGGGCCTCAACCTGTTCGCACGGGAAGGGCTCGCATACCAATGGCTATGGCCAGGCGCACCCTGGTGGAATCACCATAGCTTGCCCGTTCTGAACCTGTTGTCCGTGGGTTTTTCCGTTTTCTTCGCATGCAGCTTTCTGCAGCTATACCGGCACAAACCCCGGCTCAATCGGGTCCTCATGATCTGCGGCAGCATCCTGCTGGCTTGCGCCCCGCTGTCACTGCTTGATTTCAGCTTTTCCATTCAGGCCTCGACAGCACTGGCACTCATCTGGGTGATCATCATCTCCATTATTGCAGCCATTGAAGCCCGGCAGGGCTTTCGCGCCGCGCGATACTTTCTCGCCGCGTTCATCACCCTGGCCATCGCTGCCTCGCTTTATGTGCTCAAGGCATTTCAGGTGCTGCCTGGCAGCTGGTGGCTGGAACATGCCATGCAGATAGGCACTGCCATCGAGGCGTTACTGCTGTCATTCGCCCTGGCAAGCCGGATGACAGGACTGAAGGAGGAGAACGAACGGATACAACGGGAAGCCAACGAAGCACTGGAACTGCGAGTGCGCGAGCGCACACGGGAGTTGAACGAGGCGCTCAGTGCGCGCAGCGAGTTTCTTGCCGTAATGAGCCATGAAATACGCACACCGCTAAACGGTATCATAGGCACGCTTGACCTGTTGAGAGACACCGGCCTGAACGAGACACAGCAACGCCATCTCCACGTCATCGAACAATCCGGCAACAGCCTGCTTGATCTGATCAATGACGTTCTCGACTACGCGCGCATCGAGGCGGGCAAGATGCCACTGGAGGAAACTGAATTCGAACTTGAAGCGCTGGTCAGCGAATGCGTCGAGCTTTTCCAGCACCGCGCCCAGGTCAGTGGAAACCGGTTATTGCAAGAAACATCGCTCATAACAGGGAAGAACAGCTGTGGCGATGCAATGCGGCTGCGCCAGGTGCTGGTCAATCTGATCAGTAATGCCGTCAAATTCACGGAGGAAGGCACCGTAACGGTACGCGCTCAGCGGGAGAGTAGCAGCCCTGACTATGTCAGATTCGAGGTCGAGGATACCGGCATCGGCATACAGGAAAGCAAACTGGCTCGTTTGTTCGAGCATTTTCATCAGGTAGACAATTCGACCAGCCGGCGCTATGGCGGCACAGGGCTTGGCCTCGCCATCAGCCGCCAACTGGTGGAAATGATGGGCGGCGAAATTGGCGTGCGCAGTTCTGCAGGCCAAGGCTCCTGTTTCTGGTTCCGCCTGCCACTCCCCCTGTCCGGTGCACCAGGCGTGACCGATCTGAATATTGAGAAACCCGCAGATATGCGACCGGCAAAGCTGCTGGTCGTTGATGACAATCATATCAACCTGATGGTGGCGGAAGGGTTGCTTCGCAAGCTTGGACATAGCGTGGAGGTCGCCGAGAGCGGCATGGAAGCCCTGGCCGTATTGCTCAGCACAACAGAGCCCTTTGATCTGATTCTCATGGACTGCGAGATGCCCGATATGGATGGCTTCACCACAGCGCGGCAGATCATACAGATGCAACAGGATGGGCGCCTGCCTGCCACCCCGATCGTCGCACTGACCGCTCATGCCGTCACGGACAAGATCCGGGCCTGTCACGAGGCGGGCATGATCAGTCACATTGCCAAACCGGTCACCCTCGAGAAACTCGCGCAAGCCCTGCGAAACGTGCTGAAGCAAGCATGATGCCGCAGCACTACTTCATGTCCCGCAACAGCACCTCAACGAACCGTTCCAGCTGATTGAGGTTTCGGCACGGCATTGCCCTGCGACAGTATGGCAGGTACATCGGCATCACCGAATCGCCTGTACCCCACCGGTTCTGCCCTTCTGGATTGAGCCACAACACCTGGCGGCTGCGTTCCGCGATACGCGCCAGATCCTGCTGCGCTGCGGGCAGGTCATTGTTTCGGGCATCCCCCAGGATGATCACGGTGCTCTGCCTGTCCAGACTGGCCTCGCACTGGCGCCAGAAGAAGCCCAGCATGTCGCCGTAATCCGTGCCGCTTCCTGCATATTCGCTGAGCACGCGATCAATGGCTGCCTCGGTGCCCGCTGACCCCGCCTCATTGAAATAGTCGGTCACTTCGCCCGTTCTGGAAGCAAACGCAAAGCTGCGCACACGCGGCAGCACATCATTGATCGCAGACAGAAACAGCAGCAGAAACCGCGAGGCGGCGGCGACGGAACTGGATACATCGCAGATCACAAACAGTTTGGGTTTGCGGGGCTTGCGTGCTTTCCAGTGCAGCTCTGCGGGTAACGCATCATGGCGCACACTGGCCACCAGTGTGCGCCGGGCATCCAGCAACCCACGGCGGGCACGCCGCTGCCGCCGCCCATGCAGCGCCGCCAGCCGCCGCGCCATCTTCTCCACCAACAGACGCACATCACGAAATTCTGCGAGGTCGCGTAGACTGACCTCGCGCATGACTTCTTCGCGTAATTGCTGCCGGGTTTCCCGTGCATGCAGAAGAAACTGCCGATTCACTTCCTCGATGCTGGCTTCGCGCAACGCATTACGCGCTGCGCGCAACGATAGCGCCCTCGGATCACGGGCGGCCGTCAATCTGAATATCTCCTGATCCAGGTCTTCCAGCCCCATGGCCATCATCATGCGCCGGGCAAACAGTCCCTTCTGGGTAATGACGGTGATACGGGTGAGGTCGACCTGGCGCGCCGCCGCAGCCATGCGCTGCGCGATCTCGGCGTTATCGCCACGCTCGAGCAGCTGGCCCAGCTCGGATTCCGCTGCGGCGGCGGGTTCGCCCTCACCGCCCCCACTACCCGTACCGCCGCCAGCTCCTGCACCCTGCCCCGGTCTGGCATCATCTTGCGGAGGCAGCGGGCTGGCAGCATCCTGCTCCGTCGATGGCATATCCGGTGTATCCACGAAACGGAAAAAGTCATCGAAACACTGCTCGAAGCGCAGCTTGTCCGGCAGTGATTTCGCCAATGCCAGAGACAGTGCAGAGCGTAGCCGGGCGCGGTCGGCATAGCCGATTTTTTCGGCGACCTGCATGGCATCCAGGCTTTCCGCTGTGGAGACATTGATGTCAGCACCACGCAGCGCCTTGATGAACTCGGTCAGTATCCGGGTTGCCATCAGTCTTTGAGCAACCGATGCATCTCGCCCCGCACGGTGACCATGTCTTCCTCATGCTTGAGCAACAGTCGCAATGTCGCGTCCACGGTCGCGGGTGACAACTCCTCGGCATGCATCAGCACCAGCGCCCTGGCCCAGTCGATGGTCTCTGAAATCGCCGGCTGCTTTTTCAGGTCCATGTCTCGCAAACGCGCGACAAACTGCGTCAGTTGCCTGCGCAGCCCTTCAGCAACGTCGGGCACTCTGGCGGCAATGATCTGCTGCTCCAGCCGCATATCCGGAAACGGGATATACAGATGCAGGCAACGCCTTTTAAGTGCGTCGGAGAGCTCCCGGGTGTTGTTGCTGGTGAGAAAAACCAGCGGCTCGGTGCGGGCGGTGACGGTACCCAGCTCCGGAATGGATATCTGATAATCCGATAACAGCTCCAGCAGAAACGCCTCAAATTCCTGATCTGCCTTGTCGATCTCGTCAATCAACAGGACTGGAGCTTCTTCTGAACGCAATGCCTGCAACAGTGGCCTTGGCTCGAGAAACGTTTCTGCGTAGAACGCATCACCGAAGCCGGACAGGCGCTCCATGCACTCTTCCAGCGTCACCGCATCGCCCAGCAGATCACCCAGCCGCTCCTTGAGCAACTGGGTATAGAGCAACTGCTTGCCATATTTCCATTCATACAGCGCCTTGGCCTCGTCCAGCCCCTCATAGCACTGCAGCCGGATCAGCGGCGCCTCCAGAAAGGCCGCCGACGCCTTGGCCAGTTCTGTCTTGCCGACACCCGGCGGCCCTTCTACCAGAATGGGTTTGCGCAGCTGGGCAGCGAGAAACACGGCGGTGGCGATTTCATCATTACAGATATAGCCTTGCCCTCTGAAACTCTCGCGTACCTCATCCACAGATGCTATGCGGGTCTTCATCAACGTCTCCCATCAGGCTCTACGGCAGACTAGACTATGGCAGCGAGCACCACCATGACCACTGCAATCAGAGCTGTATTTTTCGATTTCGGCGGTGTCATCAGCACCAGCCCGTTTGACGGACTGCGCGAGTATGAACGCGCCAACGGCCTGCCGACGGACTTTCTCCGCCAGACCAATGCCATCAATCCCGACAGCAATGCCTGGGCCCGTTTCGAGCGCGGCGATATCACGCTGTCGGAATTCGATACGGCGTTCCTCGCCGAAACCCGCGCCCGGGGGCACGCGGTGCCGGGCAGGGACCTGCCGCCGCTGCTGGCAACCCGGGTTCGCCCGGGCATGCTCCGCGTACTGGACGCGCTCAGCAATGATTATCTGCTCGCCTGCCTGACCAACAACCTGCCGGTGGGGCATGGGGCAGGCATGAGCCTCGATGCCGGCGGCGCCGCCAGCGTGGCGGATGCCATGGCACGGTTTCGGTTCGTGCTGGAGTCGAGCAAGGCCGGGGTGCGCAAACCGGAAACGGCATTCTACCAACTGGCTTGCGAGAAAGCGGCTGTGCAGCCTGCGGAGGTGGTGTTTCTTGATGATCTTGGCATCAATCTGAAATCGGCGCGCGCATTGGGCATGCAGACGATCAAGGTTACTGCGCCGGAGATCGCATTGGCGTCATTGCAGACAGCCCTGGGGCGCAGTGACCTGCTGGATATCTACTCGAGGGGGCAGAGGGAGTAAAAGGGAACAGACGGAGTAAATCAGTGCAGGACGATCTCGTCCCCCAGCAACACACCGGGGAGGTCCACTTCAAGGACGTCGTGGCCATCAAGATACTCGTCGTCACCGTCTTCCGCCTGCACTTCATAGCGCGTCGACCGAACCTGACCGTCGATCATGTCAGGAATGGCATCCAGGAATGCGTCCACGTGGGCTGAGGCAAAATGCACTTCCAGCGCGTCCATGGAGCGCCACTGCTGCCAGATCACGATCACTTCGGGCTGGTCGGCCTGCACAAGCACCTCATACGCCAGGCAGCCGTCTTCCGTGCGCGAGGCCTCAGCCAGCGCCTGCACCAGTGCCACTGCGTCTTCACGGCAGTCGGACCGGACCGGAATGGTACCTTTGACGATGATCATGGCGCCTGTCATATCACTCACACTTTGCAGGAAGCACTTGCGGAAAGCCGGGCATTCTAGCACAAAACGGAACGCGTTTCCTCCCGCCCCCGCCCTGCGGCGCGCTCCCGAAGCGCCCCTGACAAAGCGAGCACCCACTTACCCGGAGCGCCCGCCTGTTCCGCAGCATTTATGAAAGAAACTTGACCGATTCACCCAGCGGTGCCCGCCCGACACGGGTACGATTGGCCGCTACGGCGGTATCCTCGTAGCCAAAACTGATACCGCACAGGATCGCCGTGGACTCGGGCTCGCCGAATATCTCACGCACGTCATCCGGGTAGTAGCGCATGCTGCCCTGGGCACAGGAGCCGATGCCGTGCGCCGTCATGGTCAGCATCAGACTCTGGATGTACATGCCGACATCCAGCGCCACGGTCACGCCAAACTGGCGGTCCATGCCAATAAAGGCAACATGGGGTGCATCAAACAGCTCGAAGTTGCGCAACGTGGCGCGCAGGCGCCCGGCCTTGTCGTCCCGGGCGATACCCATGTTGTTGTAGAGCTCTACGGCACAGTCCACCTGACGCTGGCGATAGACCCCTTCGAAATTGGGCAGATGCTCGAAATCCGGATTGATGGCCTTGCCCTGCATCGCGCTGTCCACCATGCGCTGGCGCAGGGCGTCACGCACCTCCCCGGAGGCCACCAGGACCCGCCAGGGCTGAATATTGCAGTTGCTGGGGGCGAGCTGGGCCAGGGAGAAAACCTCCTCCAGCACGGTCTGCGGTACCGGCTTGTCCAGAAAGCCTCTTACCGAGCGGCGGCTTTGCAACGCGTGTTCAAGGCTCATTTCTGTGGCGGACATATTCACTCCCTATGCTTGTACATGGCAAAACAGGGAGTATAGGAGGCAGGCCGGGGCATCAGCCATGGCCAGATTGATCAACACCGGGCAGGACCTGCCATGGGGCAGGGCCCAACCCGTCAGGCAGCGATTTCACTGTCCGCAGCACTCTCTGCGGCACTCTCCGCAGCACGAACCGCAGCGCAGATATCCAGGATGGCGCCGGGCGCCCGGCCCTGGCCGTGCCCACTGGCCGGAGACAGCCCGAAGCGTTGGGCGCACTGGGGGCAGCACACCAGATAGCTGACATCTTCTTCGCCGGCCTCCGGTGACTGCTCCTGCACCACCCAGCCCTCTGCCTTGGCGCGCTGGCCGATGTCGTGATAGTAGTCCAGCCCCAGCGGGCGCTCTGGCTCGAAGTCAAAGGTCACCGGGCAGGTCTGGCAATTGAGCCACATATCGTAAAGTGCCGCTGCGTCGTAGGGGTCACGGGGATCAAAAGCCATGCCCTGCCTCCATGCATCAATGAGTTATATGACTTTTTTAAAGTAACTCATGCACAAAGGCAATGCCGCTCATCGGCTTTATGTGATAGAAGTCAAAAAGTTACACGCGAAAGTTAAAGTAACCTGCCTTTACATCGCCCGGCACCGACATCACGCGTCCAGCCGCATCCCTGCCGCCAGCGCCCTGCCACCCAGAAACACCATCTGCAGCTGCACCTCCAATCGCGGCAACTCCTGCACTCGCGCCTCCGGCGCCATGTCCTGGGCCAGAATGCCGAAGCCGAACATGATGGCGACCGCCGCTTCTGCCTCTCGCAGCACGTCCACGGGCACCGCAACGCGGGTCATGACCACCTGCCGCACATCCTCTGCCAGCTCCTCGACCAGCAGCTGCAGTTCCCGATGGATCCGTCGGCGATACAGCCGAGAGGCACCCATGCGCTGGATGACCAGCAACCTGAATTCCGCCTCGTGCCCTTCCAGATAGGCGATAAAGCGTTCGATCATGCTGCGAATGGCCGAGGTCGCACTGCCGGCAATCAGGCTCGCACGCCCCTCGCGCATGGTAGTACGCAGACGCCTGCAGGCCTGCTCCACAGCGGCCAGCCCGAGCGCCTCCATATCCGGGAAGTGGTTATACAGGGAGGTTGGTGCCAGACCTGCCACCCGCGCCACCTCTCGCAGCCCCAGGCTGTCCAGCCCTCGGCCCTGAGCCACCAGAGACAGTGTCGCCTCCAGAATCCGCTCGCGGGTATGCTGCTTCCTCTCGGCGCGGGACATCTTGTTGCCCGCCTTGTTGCCCGCCGCGCCGGCGTCGCCGGAGGGAGGAGTGATAGGGATCGCTGCCATAATCGGGCCTGCCATTGCCAAACCGTGTGGGCGTGAATGTCTGCGTCGCGCGCTATGTCATAGTGCCATTACGAAGAACACTTGTAAGCTGTTTTTGACCAAAAAAACACCTCAAAGAGTCTTAATGTTCTTTTTTTGTACAGATTGTTGACATCCTAGCGGATCGCACAGACAATTCAACTCACAACTGTACGTTGTTATCAGCAGCGCGAGACCCGCAACGCAAGGCGCTGGACGGTCATCGGTAACAGCCGCACTATCTGTTACAGATACTGCCTATCACGGATACTGCTTCTGACTCATGACGTCAGGGCCACGGAGGCCGGGCAACAGCACTGATACAACGGCACCATCACCGGACAAGCACCGGGCAAGACAGAACCGGGCAAGATACGACTACGACACCGCTGTGCGCGCAGCGGATCACAACAGGGAAGCAAAAGGGGTCAGTTCATGAATTACTTCGTCACCGGAGCCACTGGTTTTATCGGCCGCATTCTCGTCGCTCGCCTGCTGCGCCGGAAAGGTGCCCGCGTTTTCGCCCTGGTGAGACCGGGCTCAGAGTACAAGCTCGATGCACTGCGCAAACGTCTCGGCGCAAAACCCGACGAGTTGGTCGCCATCAAGGGCGACATGACCAAAAAGCATCTGGGGCTGAGCAAGCGTGACCGGGATGACCTGCACGGACAAATACAGCATTTCATGCATCTCGCCGCAATCTACGATCTGAGCAAGGATGCGGACAGCCAGCAACTGACCAATATCGAAGGCACGCGCAATGCGCTGGCACTGGCCGAAGACATGGGCGCAGGCTGCTTTCACCACATCAGTTCGGTTGCCGCTGGCGGGCTGTATGAAGGTACCTTTGACGAGACCATGTTCGAGGAAGCCGGGCCGCTGGATGACCCCTACCTCTACACCAAGCATGAATCCGAACGGCTGGTGCGCGATGCGACCATTGCCACACGCATCTACCGGCCTTCCATGGTCGTCGGCCATTCCCGTACCGGTGAGATCGACAAGATCGACGGCCCCTACTACCTGTTCAAACTGATCCAGCGCCTGCATGACCTGCTGCCGCCCTGGATCCCGCTGCTCGGTATCGAAGGCGGGCGTTTCAACATCGTCCCGGTGGACTATGTCGCGGATGCCATCGACTATCTGGCCCATCTGCCGGACAGGGATGGCGAATGTTTCCACCTGACCGCCGACCGGCATTACAGCCTGGGGCAGGTGATGAACCTGTTTGCCAGTGTTGCCGATGCCCCGAAGATGGCAGTCCGTCTGGACAACAGCCTGTTCCGTTCGATTCCCGGCCTGGGTGCCATCAGTCGCGGGGTCGGCAATATGGCGCCGTCGCGCTACATGCTGCATCAGGCCATGGAGAGCCTCGACATTCCCGAGGCGACGCTGAAATTCCTTACCTTCCCGACCACCTACAGCAACGAGCTCACCAAGGCGGCATTGGCCGGCAGCGGTATCGAAGCCCCGGAACTGGAGTCCTACACCCAGGTACTGTGGGACTACTGGGCCAACCATCTGGACCCGGACCGCGAGGGCCGCAAGGACGACTCCATGCCCTTGCCGACGCTGGAAGAGCGCGTTGACGGCAAGATCGTCCTGATCACCGGCGCCACCTCGGGGATCGGCAAGGCATCCGCGCTGAAACTGGCACGCGCCGGCGCCCATGTCCTGGTCGTCGCGCGTACCCGGGAGAAGCTGGACGAGACCCTGCAGGAAATCGAGAAACTCGGCGGCCGGGCAGAAGCTTACAGCTGCGATGTCTCGGACCTGGAGGACTGTGACCGTCTGGTGGAGCAGATCCTGAAGGATCATGGCCGGGTAGATGTGCTGGTGAATAACGCCGGGCGCTCGATACGCCGCTCGGTGATGCATTCATTTGATCGCTTCCACGATTTCGAACGCACCATGCAGCTCAATTATTTTGGCTCGCTGCGTCTGATCATGAAGCTGCTGCCGAGCATGGCTGAGCATCATGGCGGCCACATCATCAATATCTCCTCCATCGGCGTACTGACCAACGCGCCGCGTTTCTCGGCTTACGTAGCCTCCAAGGCCGCACTGGATGCCTTCAGCCGCTGTGCCGCGTCAGAGATGGCGCACCAGGGTATCCGTTTCACCACCATCAACATGCCGCTGGTGCGGACACCGATGATTGCGCCGACCAAGATCTACAACCATGTGCCGACGATCAGCCCGAACCAGGCCGCCGACATGATCTGCGATGCCATCATCCGCCAGCCGAAGCGCATCGCCACGCAGCTGGGCATTCTCGGTTCGGTGATGCACTTCCTGACCCCGAAGGTGACGGAAACCATCATGAACACGGGCTACAAGCTGTTCGCGGATTCCGCTGCAGCGCGGGGGGAGAAGGAAGACACGCCCAAGCGCATCAGCCGCGAGCAACGGGCCTTCTCACGCCTGTTCAAAGGCATTCACTGGTAAGCATCCGTCAGCCCCGTCAGCGGGGCGACGGCTGGGACAAAAGCCCTTCGGCCGCCAATATGGCGCGGCCGAGGGGCACACGCTTTTCCCCGTCCCCTTCCTCTCGCATATCGATATTCAACGCGAACGCGTGCACCTGCCCCTCGCGCACGACCCACCCTACCCACCAGCCAAGCTCCTCACCCTGGGTAAAGACCCAACCAGTCTTGCCATATAGCGCGTACGCGTCGTTGCGCTCCAGCAACAGGATATCCCGCACCGCCTGCTGGTTCTCCGTGCTGGCAGGCAGCTCTCCGGCGGCAAGGCGTAGCAGAAAACGCGCCTGCTCCAGCGCCGATATCATCAGCGGGCCATCCAGCCAGAAGCGGGTCAGCTGCTCACCGGTTGCGGCATTCCCGTAGTCCAGCGCCGCCAGCAGGCGCTGCATCTGCGGCAGCCCGATGCGGCCTGCCAGCGCCTGGTATACCGGCACGCTGGATACCGACATGGCCTCCCGCAAGGGCAGATCCTGCTCCCACACTGAAAACATCTGCGGGCCACCCCCGTAAGGCAGCACTTCATCCACATCCGCCACGGCGCCAGCTTCCAGCCCGATCAGGGAGTGCGCCACCTTGAAGGTCGAGGACGGGATATAGGGAGTCGCCGCACGTTCGGCGTCATACACCTGACAGGCCGCCTCGGCCCGGCACAGCACGAAGGTGCCCGTTACGCCGTTGGCGTCGAACAGCGCCTCCCAGGCCGGACGGTTTTCCGTTTCAGGACTGTCGGCGCCCGCCAGCGCGAAGCCAGCAGTCCCGGTAAGCAGACAGGTGGACAGACAGATAAACAGACAAGGTAACAGACGCTTGCGACACGCGGACAAAGGCGTGACCTCCCTGTGGGCGGTTGCCAGCGGGCAACCTGTGGATGTATGAGCCGGGCCGTTGGCCAGCATGCCTGTGGATTGACCTGATTTCTGTGCCGGAGTTGCCTTTGGCACTTGCGGTGGTTCCCGTTCCCGCCCTGCGGGGGTATCTTTGAGGCTTCCCACAGACTACCTGTATCAGGCAATCCTATGGCCCGCAGACTGCATCTGAAGCTTCCCGATCTCCGCCCCCATGCACGCGAACTGGCAGGCACGATGGTTCGACGTCTGGATGCCGCCCTGTTTCCGGGGCTGCACCTGCGTAACCGGGTTCGGGGCAAGACGGTACTGATCACCGGGGCCAGCACCGGCATCGGTGAGGCGCTGGCCTATCGTCTGGCGGCCGCTGGTGCGCAGGTGCTGCTGAGTGCCCGCAGCACCGAGAAGCTGGAGCGTGTGGTATCCGCCATCGTCGATGCCGGCGGGCAGGCGGTCGCCTATCCCTGCGATATCGCCAATCCGGATGACTGCGAGCGTATGGCTGCCGAGATTCTGGCGGAACAGCCCGGTGTCGACATTCTGGTCAACAACGCCGGGCGCTCGATCCGGCGGCCAGTGATTCACTCCCTGGACCGCTTCCACGATTTCGAACGCACCATGCAGCTGAATTATTTTGGCGCCATTCGCCTGACCATGGCGCTTTTGCCGCAAATGCGGAACCAGGGTGGCGGCCAGGTGATCAATATTTCCACGCTGGGGGTACAGACGCTACCCGCGCGTTTTTCCGCCTATCTGGCCTCCAAAGGCGCGCTGGAGATGTGGACCCAGGTCGCGGCCAATGAGCTCGGGCACGAGAATATCCACTTCTCACTGATCAACTTTCCGCTGGTGCGTACACCGATGATCGCCCCCACGGAAATCTACCGCTACTCCCCGGCGCTGACGCCGGAGCAGGCGGTGGACTGGATCTGCCAGGCCATCATTACACGGCAGAAGCGGGTCGGCGGTGTGTCCGCACAGCTGGCCACCCTCATGCACATGAGCCTGCCGAAACTCAGCGAGGCCATCGTCAATATGGGCTATCAGATGACACCGGAATCGGCCGCCGCACGCGGCAAGGCACCGCGCAAACCGGCGGGTGGCGATGATTACGGCGACAATGTGCGGCCCCTTCGCCGGCGGCGGCGCTGACACGTCTTTGCTGCGGGTTTACTCCACCGGCTGCAGTGTCAGCACGCGATGGTAGTGCGCGCGTGCGCGCACCGGGTCGAACGGCAAGGTCCGGTTTCCCCACCCCAGCCACACGTCGATGCCATCATCATAGTGAGGACTGGCCGGGTTGCCGCTCTGGCCGCCACTGTTGACCAGTTGCAGCGGTTCTTCTGCCCCGAAATCCACCACCATGCGCATCGCCGGGATGGAGTGCACGTCAAAATCCTGCCCCAGCGCGCTGCCGGCAACATTGAGCGTGTTGTGGTTGCCGCCCGCCGGATAGGGTCCGCGATCCAGGTAGCTCCCCATAAAAGACACGCCCCAGCGTTGCAGGCGCGGTAGCCAGGGCTTCATCTGCGTGGCCGCCGTCTGCCAGCGGTACTGGTGCAACTGTCCCCAGGACCACTCGGCTGTATCGCGCCCCATTGCATCCCGGCACAGCACCCAGGCTTCCGCCAGACTCAGCGCGAGAATGTCCCATTTGCTTTCCTGTTTTTCGGTATCCACATTGTTCCAGAACGGGCTGTCATGGCGCTGCAGAAGGTGGTCCTGGGGCGCTGAATAGCTCAACAAGGTCATGCGGGTAAAGGCTTGCCACGCCGGGCTGTCTTCCGGCCCCAGCTCATCAAGAAAGGTTTTGCGCGTCATGGTGTGGAAGAAAGCACCATAAAGGGCCGCCTCAGCGCTCTCCGCTGTCATCTCGCCATCAAAGCCTTCCAGCATGCTCAGGGCCTGTTGCGCATGCTCTCGACGCACCCCGGGCAGGGCCTGAATCGCCTCATTCAATGGCTGCCGATGCTCGGCAAGCATCGCCTGCAGCGCCGGGACAAAGCGGTCATGACGATCTGCCTGCATGGCGACCATATGCGCGGCATCATGCTGCGGCCGTGACGCCAGCAACTCGTCGATACGCTCGCCACGCTGGGGATAGAACCAGGAGTGGCTCATGTTCAGCGGATAATTCTGCTCCACAGTGCGGTGGTTGGCGGTGCCGACAAAGCCCCGCGCCAGCTCGAAATCTGCCGGGTGATCGGCGACATCAGCAAACCCCTGCCAACTGAACGCACCGTCCCAGCCCGGAGAGGGAAACTGTCCTGTACCGGCCCGCCGCAAGGGATAGCGGCCGGTTACCTGCCAGCCCGCCGCGTCCGCATCGGCAAGCACCATATTCAGGTGGATGAAACGCACGTCCTTGAGGTGCGCCCGGGCCTCGGTCAGTGATGCCGCGCGACTGAGCCGGAACATGGCATCCATGGTCTGATCCTGTTCGTATGCCGTCCAGGCGAACGCCAGCCCGTAACCGCCGACTTCGTCTTCCGCGCCATCCTGATCCGGGTCTGCCGCAATCAGTCGCGGGGGCACCACCGGCGATATCGGCGGTGCATCCAGCGCGCTATCCAGCAACGGGCCGTGGCGCGTGCTGCGAATAGTGCGTATCACCTCATCGCCGCCCTGAACCCGGAACACCTCCTCGCGCTCAATGACCGGCAGCCAGTCGCCGTCTGCCAGGTAGTGCAGTTCACCGTCCTGCTTGCGCAGCTTCTCGATAAACAGATCCTGCGCGTCGCCCATGACCATGGTCGCCCCCCAGGCCACATCGCCATTGAAGCCGAGTACCGGAATCGGGATACCGGCCAAGGCCACGCCTGCCGCTTCCATATCCGGCGTGCGCACGTGCATCAACATCCACATCGGCGGCTGGCTGATCAGCAGGTGGGTATCATTGGCCAACAGGCTTTTGCCGGAGCTGCTGTGTGAGGGGGCAACCACCCAGTTATTGCTTGCGGCCAGCCCCTGCGGCATCAGCATCTGCTCGAAGCCCGCCCGCGCCTGATTGATGCCGTGTGTTTGCGCTGACAAACGTGCGAGATCCAGCCCCTCAAGCTTCTCGGCCTCATCAAACGGCAACGGCTCATCCGGATACACCGGCACCAGCCAGGGCAGACGATCCGTCCCGACGCGGGCGGCCAGGTTCAATGCCATGATCTCTTCATGCAGATTCACCCCCAGGCCGAGGTTGATCATGGTGAAGGCGTCAACCGAATTGATCGGCGCCCAGGGCTCAGGCTCGAAGCCACCCAGCCGCAGATCCAGCGGCAGGTTGTCCCCGTATGCCGCCAGCCAGGCGTTCACGCCATCACTGAAGCGCTGCAGCATGTGTTGCAACTCATCGCTGCTGGCCGCCAGCTGCTGCCGTGAAATATCCCGCAAGCCGAGCGTGCGCGCATAGACGTCCATGGGCAGCGCCACCTCACCGGCCATTTCAGCCAACCGCCCTTGAGCGGCCAGCGTAAATCCCAGCATCTGGGCGAGCCGGTCGTTGGCCATGGCCCAGCCGATGGCAAATGCCAGATCGTCTGTCGACTCGGCTTCGATATAGGGGATACCCAGCTCATCCCGGCGGATACTGGCGGGCGCCGCCAGTCCGGCCACATGCAGCTCGCCCTCGGCCGGATCCATGGAATCCGCCAGCCAGCGATTCAGCCAGGTATCCGTGCAGCCCGACATCGAGAGAGACCATGCAACGACGGCGCCCAGTGCCAGTACTGTTGCAACCCTGCCGCGCCCGTTTCTGCTCATTGCCTCTGCTCCCTGTCTGGCCCTGTGCTGTGTGCTCACCTGCCCGGATGATGCGGCATCACGGCGCCCCTGCCAACACGACGGCACCGGCTTACATATCCGTTACGAAGGCATAACAAAGTGGTATGGTTGCCCTCAGGAACCGATCGACGCAAAAAACCGAGGCCCGACCACCGTGACATCCCGTTGGCGAGACACCGCAGGTTTTGCCGGGCGCCATGTGTTTGGCGGCCTGCGCTCTCTGCTGCCTGATTATCTGCCCGTGGCATGGAAACTGGGACTCACCTTTTCCGCACTGGTCCTGATCGGCATGAGTGTGCTCGGCTCGATCATTCTCAGCACCCAGCTCACCACGATGCAGAATCAGGCCGACCGGCTGGGCCGCACCATCGCCACGCAACTGGCCGACAGCGCCCGGGAACCCCTGCTGGCTGATGATCCGCTGGCATTGAAAGTGCTGGTGTCGAATCTCGCCGACAGCGAGAACCTGGAAGGCGCGGCACTGTTCGACCGTGATCTGCGCCTGAAGTACCGCGCTGGCCGTCTCCCCACAGACGCCGTGCCCACCATCAGCGGGCCGGTACGCCAGTGGCGCGACGCGAATGCGCCGATGACCACCTATTTTGCCGCCATCCGCGCCGCAGACGCGACGGCAGGCCATGCCGCCGTCACCCTCTCCGGTGCGCCCATCGTGGCCGCACAGGCCCAGGCCCGCCGCACCATGATCACGGCCACCTTGCTGATGAGCCTGATTGCGGTGGTCGCCGCGTTTCTCATCAGCCGCCGACTGGCACGCCCACTCAGTGATCTGGTCGCCGCCACCACGGCGCTGCGGGCCGGCGATCTGAACGTGCGCCTCGCGGCAGGCCATAGCAACGACGAGATCGGCCAGTTGCTGGATGCCTACAACAACATGGCGCACGGCCTGCTCGAGAAAACCCAGGTTGAGCGGGCACTGTCTCGCTTTGTCAGCCCGCGGGTCGCCGAGCAGATGATGGCCGATCTTGGCGAGGTGCAACTGGGTGGCCGGGAAGTCCACGCAACCGTACTGTTTGCCGATATCGTCGGTTTTACCAGCCTGTCAGAGGGCATGGCGCCAGATGCTGTAGCCGCGCTGCTCAACGACTACTTCAATGCCATCTCCACGGCGGCCGATTTTTATCGCGGCAATATCGACAAGTTCATGGGCGACTGCGCCATGCTGGTGTTCGGTGTGCCGGAGGAGGACAACGAGCATCTGTATCACGGCCTCTGCTGCGCCGTCATGATTCAGCGCCTGGTGCAGCGCCTGAATGCACAACGCCAGGCTCGTGGTCAGGTGATTGTCGATTTTCGTGTTGGCCTGAACTCGGGCCCGATGCTGGCCGGCAACCTCGGATCAAAGGACCGCATGCAGTACACCGTGGTCGGTGATTCTGTGAACCTCGCTTCCCGGTTGTCGACCATGGCCGCCGCCGGCGAGATCATCATGCCCGATCATCTGGTCAACGATCCCAATGTCGCGCCGCGGGTGCGGACCCACGTTGCCGGCACCATGCGTATCCGGGGCAAGAGCGAACCCGTGCTCACCCACCGGGTCGAGGGCGTGCATCCGCAATCGGAAGCACTCATGGAGCAGCGCATCGCGCGTTTTCTCAGCGAATATACGGACGTCCACATCCCCAGGGTGAGCCATGTATCCTGAGGCCTCTCGCGCCCCGATGGCCACACTGCGGCAACTCATTGCCTGCCTGCTGATGCCCTTGATACTCAGCGGCTGTGCCCTGCTTCGCCCGGCCGAGGACCCGGTACTCGCGCTGGACCAACGCATCGAAGCCCAGGATTACAACGCGGCATGGCGCATCGCCGCACGCATCGACCGTGAGGAGGCGTCGCCGGAGCTGCGACAGCGTCTGGATACGCTGGATCAGGATATCATTCGTTTTGAGCGGATCCGCATCACCCGGGCCCGCCAACTCGCCAACGAAGGACAATGGGCGCAAGCGCTCAGCAGCCTGGACCAGGCCCGCCAGCACTGGGCACATGGCTATGCCATTCCCGACGCCCGGGCGGATATCGACCAGCGACAACTGCGGGAATTGCTGGCGGCACGGTCACGGCTGCTGATCAGCGAAGCCGACTGGTTGCTGCAGCAACAGGGCGCCACAAACGACCTTGAGCGCTTTGCCGATCCGTCCGCTGCGTCACTGCATCAACGGCTCACCCGACGACGCGCCGAACTGGCTGATGAGTTGACCATGCTGGGAGAGTGGCATACCTCGGCCGGCAACCCCGCGCTGGCGCGCGACACCCTGCGCGCGGCTGGCAGACTGGCACCCGACGCCCCGGCCCACCCCCAACTGGCGCAAGCCGAACAGGCGCTGGCCAGCAGCTCTCGGGAAGCGCAGCAGCGTCGCAATGCGACACTGCAACGCGAAGCCAGGGCGAGGCTCACGCGCTACGAGCGCAGTGGTGCCATGGAAGATCTGCTTGCCGCGCGGGATTATATTCACCAGCACCGGCAACGCGGTAATCTGCAGCAGGAATCCAGCCTGGTGGACAATCTGTGTCAGGAGCGTTTCGAGCGGGATCTGGCGCGCGGCGATGCGCTGTATGCCAGCGGGGATTATCAGGGCGCCTACCGCCACTGGAGCGCTATTGCGCCACTGATGCCCGGTGACAGGGAGCTGGAAAAGAAACTCGAACGCACCCGCCGCGTTCTCAGCTCGCTCGAGCAGCTTCGGCAGCCATGAGACGGCCAGCCCACGGGCCCCTGACCCACCGCATCGGGTGTGTCAGTGGCGCCCTGCAAAACGGGTAATTGCGCCCGTCGACAGCACCGGAGTACTGCCCGTACGCCGCCGCTGGCCGGCATAGACCGTTCTCGGCTCTGCCACGCCGCCCGCATCGTCCCCTGCACCGAAGTGAGCCGGAGCGCCAGGGCGCGGACTCTCGATACGAAACACGGCATTGTCGATGCGCATGTCGTCACCGGGATTCAACTCGGTCTCGCTGATTTTTTTGCGGTTCACCCAGGTTCCGCTGGCAGAGTCCATATCACAAACGAACAGGCGGCCATTACTGGACCATATCTGGGCATGGCGCCGGGAGATATGCACCCCCGCCAACACAACGTCGCTGTGCTGGGAGCGGCCGAGCACCAGATTACCGGCTGGCGGCACCGGAAAGCGCTGCCCCAGAAGGGGTCCTGCTGTGGCATAGAGCGTCCAGGTATCATAGGGCGAGGCATTGCCGGTCACGCGCCTGAACTCCGGAAACATGACACTCAGGGCATCATCCGGCATGCGCATCAACCTGTGTGACGGGTCTGCCAGTTCCAGCTCCACATCGTGAAGCCGGATGACATCGGCGGGCATGACCCGGGTGGGAAGATCCACCGGCGCGCCGTTGAGAAAAGTGCCTTTTTCGCTACCCAGATCAGTGAGATAGACCCGATTGTCGGCCTCGACGATCAACTCGGCATGGAATGCGCTCACGCCAGGTTCGTCGATAACGATGGTGTTGGTCGCATCACGGCCAATGATATAGCGAGGCTCGGACAACCAGATGCCGCTATCTTCGCGGCGATCGTTGAATCGCAATTGCAACATTGCTGCCTTCCTTTTCCGGCCCTGCAAGCCTCCCCCCCAGGGCGACGTTCGGGCGTCCTTTATTCTTCATATGCCGATATTGTTGTCATATCGGGCACAAGGCCCACCCCGGAATGTGATCACCGTCACCAAATCCGGGACTGGTACCATTGTGCTACGAGGCTGCAGCGCAAACAACCCCAGTGTCAGACAACTCACTCAAGCGCATCATCCTGCAGAGTGCGCGTGTCGTCAGGCAGTTGATCCATATCCATGTAGCGGCGCAGCTCCTCCGGCGGCGGATTACGCCCATCGAACAACGCGTCCACATTCGTCGGCAAGGGCTGGGGAACAACCCGTTCCAGATCGCCACGGCGATTGACCCGGAACTGCATTGCGGTAATACCCAGATAACGCTGGCGGGTCAGCTCCAGCAAACGCTGGTTGTCCGACAGAATGGT
This sequence comes from Alcanivorax sp., assembly GCA_022565695.1. GTDB lineage: Bacteria > Pseudomonadota > Gammaproteobacteria > Pseudomonadales > Alcanivoracaceae > Isoalcanivorax. The sequence continues at coordinate 45,587 of JAIUME010000013.1, forward strand.
GGGCCGCAGGAAGACGATCAGGTTGCGCTTTTCACGGGTGTCACTGGTGGAACGGAACAATACGCCCAGGCCGGGGATATCCCCCAGCAGCGGCACTTTGCGCACAACCCGGCGCACATCGTCCTGGATAAGGCCGCCAAGTACGATTGTCTCGCCGTCATCCGCCAGCACTGTCGTCTTGATCGAGCGTTTGCTGGTGATAAGATCCACTGAGTTGACGCCTTCCGCAGCGGCCTGGACGGCAGATGTCTCCTGTTCAAGCTCAAGGCGCACCGTGCCCTCGCCCGCCAGGCTCGGTGTAACGATCAACGTGACACCCACATCCTGACGCTGAATCGTCTGGAAAGGATTGTCGACGCCCGAGCCGGTGCTGCTGCTCTGCCCGGTCACAAACGGTACGTTCTGGCCGACGATGATTGATGCCTCCTGGTTCTCCAGCGTCAGTATGCTGGGGGTGGAAAGCAGGTTGACGTTCGTCGTGCTGGCCAGGGCCTGCAGAAAACCACCCCAACGGAAGTTGCCGTCGCTGTCGCGCTGACCACCGCCAATCGTGATGCCATCGTTCAGGTTGCCCTGTGGCTGTCCGGAGAGAATACTGCCAATGATGTCGTTAACGCTGAGCCCGACGTTACTGAAGTTGCTGCCGCCGACACCCGATCTTTCATTGCCGCCGGCGAACTGCACGCCAAGCTGCAGCCCGAGATCGCCGCCCACCTCGACAATCGCTGCTTCGATCAGAATCTGGGAGCGACGGATGTCCAGCTGCCGGATAATGGATTGCAGCTCCTGCATCAAGGCAGGCTCGGCACGGATCACCAGTGCATTCAGCGACGGGTCCGCCTGAATCGACACACGGGTTCCCGGCGGCGCGCCTTCTCCACTGCCGCCGCTGCCCTCTGTTGCCACGTCAGAAAAATTCTTCAGCAACTCTGCCATGCCTTCGGCATCTGAGTGGCTCAACCGCACTACCTGTACGCTGCCGCTCTGGCTCGGGCGCACATCCAGCTCCGACACCAGTTCCACCACTCTGCGACGGGCAACCGTGTCACCCTTGATGATCAGTCGATTGGTCCGCTCGTCTGCCACCAGGCTCAGGCGGCCATCACGGGGCTGGGCACGCCGACCCTGTTGCGCCTGTTGCTGCGGCGCCAGCGAGTCCAGCAGCTTGATGACATCACCGACCCAGGCATGCTCCAGGGAGATGATTTCGACTTCTTCCGCCTCGGCACCATCCAGATGAGCGATGATGGCCTCCATGCGGTGAATATTGTCTGCATGATCACTGATGATCAGCGCGTTGGCAGATCCCACGGCAGCCAGATGGCCATACTGGGGCACCAGCGGGCGCAGCACCGGCACCAGCTCCTCCACAGGTGAGTTGTCCACGCTGATCACTCGTGTGATCAGTGCCTCACCACTCGCTGCCCCCTGCGTCAGTGGCAGGTTGCTCTGCTTGGCTGTGGTGTTGGGCACGATCTTGATGATCTCACCAGCCTGAACCGCCGCATAACCGTGAACCTGCAGCACGGACAGGAACAGCTCATACACTTCCGGGGCGGTCAGTGCCTGCCGGGAAATGACGGTGACATCCCGGGCCCGCACACGCGGATCGACGACGAAATTCTTGCCGGTCATATCAGCCACCTGGCCGATAAATGCCTGAATATCCGCGTTACGGATATTCACCGTCCAGGTCTTTTCATCGTCAGCCATGGCCTGGGATACTGTCAGCAGCCCCCCGATCCACACGACTGCGACAAGCCGCAGTATTGTCTTCATTCTTCGCTCGCCTTTATTGCGTTATGGCGGATAGTTAACCGTAAACCGGCGTGAACCGCGCTGCACTTCTATGGTGGCAGACCCGGCAGCCAACGCTTCCTCGATCGCGCGGATGTCACCCGCTTCTTCACCCAGCGCATGGCCATTGACTGACAGAATCTGATCCCCCGGCCGCAACCCGACACTGCCGATGACATCTGACGGCGCGCCCTCGGTGATGCGATACCCTTCGGCGCTACCTTCGCTCACTGGCTCAAGCGCCAGCTGCGAAATGAGCATGTTTCGTTGCTGGCTGGCATCGCCTTCGAACAGATTCTGCGCGTCGTCCTGTTGCTGCCCCTGCTGCGGCGTTACCGGCACACGCCCGGGACGTCGTGCAGCGGCTTGCGGCTGGCGCCCGGCTGGCGTTGCTGACACGCCGCCGCCAGACAACTCTGGCTCGCGGAAACGCAGCGTTTCAAGCTGCCCTTGCCGGCGCAGAATCACCCGGTCCGCCAGCACTTCTACCAACTCGGCGTTACCCGGCACCCGGTCGCCAGGTTTGAGCAACTCCGCATCACGACCCTGCTCGGCAATAATGGCGCGCGCCAGAGACTGATCACGATGCTGGAACAGGCCCAGCAATTCAAGCCGCAGGCGGGTTTCGGGCGCATCCACGACACGCTCTTCCGGCTCGTCTTCCGGCGGCACGCCGAACAGGTTCCAGCGCTCGACCTGCTCCCGGGACAACACACCGTTCTGCCGGTTTTCCACCACCGCAAGCCGCTGCAATGACGGATCCGGCGGCGCTGTCTGTTGGGGTCCGGCCAGCCAGAGCAATGCGCTGTCAGCGATCACTTTCGCCAGCCAGATGACCACCAGCACAGCAATCAGCCACCGGGCAATGCCAGTGAGGCGATTGAGCTGTGTCGGGTCAAGCGTAAAAGCCATGTTCCATCCTGACTGCTGACTGCCACCCGGAGCTGGCAGTGCGACAGTCTGTTGTCAAACGAACGCTTCTTCTCATGACAACAGTACTGACAACCGTTGTGATTGTTGTGACTATCAATTGCGACTATCAATTGTGACTATCAAGTGCGACTGGCGCATTGTGACCATCGAGCGTGAAAAAATGACAAGCCCTGCGCCTGCTACAGGCTACAGCTGCTGGCTGACCTGGAACACGACATCGCTGTCACTGCCACCCTGGCTGACACCCAGCAGGCGCGGCCAGGCGCGGTACACACGCAAGGCGGCCTCGCCATTGCCCGCTTCACCATCAACAAGTCGGGTTCCCTGAGGATCGACAATCTCCAATCTTGCTACATTATCTTCAGTGTACAGTCGTCCTTCCAGTGGTGGCACTCTGGCACTACCGTCCGGCGGCCAGGTGATCTGACCGCCACCATAGCGCAGCGCACCACTGGCGAACACATCGCCGCTGCGGCGATGCCAGCGAAGATGCTCGATATTGCCGGTGACAACGCCGTCTGCCTGCCCCTCCGCCATGCCCCGACTGATTTCTGCCAGCGGCACGCGCAGGGCCAGCTCTCGCAGCGTCACCGCGCTGGGCGAGACGCCAGCCCAGCCGTCAAGTTCCAGGCCGCCGCCAGCCACGTCAAGCGTCAGACCCGGACTCAGGCCGCGCCAGCGTGTCGCCCAGCGCAATTCTCCCCGATAGCCCTGCCAACGCCAGCGTGCCTCGCCTTGCCATATGCGGCCACGAATCTGGTGCAATTGCAGCGGGGCCTCGCCCAGCATCACGCCATCCAGCTTTCGCACGAAAGGCTGGGCCGGCATCAGCCAGACGAGGAATATCACCAGGCTGGCAACAAAAACGCCTGTCAGCGTCAGAAGGCGAGGCATGATCAGAACGGGATGTCGTCGTCAAAATCATCCGCAGGGGAAGAGAAGCCACCGCCCTGCTTGCCGCCCGCATTACCTTGATTGCCGCCCGCCGCCGCACCGGCATTGCCTGGCCCTGGCTGCCTGCCGCCCTGGCCGCCTTGGCCGCCCTGCTGAGAGGCATCCTGGCTTTCATAACCGGCGTAGCCACTATCCTGATTGCCGTAGTTGCTGTCCTGCCCGCCGCCCTGGCTCCCGCCGCGGCTGTCGAGCATTTGCATCTCACTGGCCACCACTTCCGTGGTGTACCGGTCCTGGCCGTCCTGGCCCTGCCACTTGCGGGTGCGCAGGCTGCCTTCGATGTACACCTTGCTGCCCTTCTTCAGGTACTCGCCGGCAATTTCACCCAGCTTGTTGAAAAAGACCACACGATGCCATTCGGTGCGTTCCTGCATCTGGCCGCTATTACGGTCCTTCCAGGATTCACTCGTGGCAATATTGGCGTTGGTCACCGCGCCGCCACTTGGCATGAAACGCGTCTCCGGGTCCGCCCCCAGGTTACCGATCAGAATCACTTTATTGATACCACGTGCCATCTTGCGTCTCCATTTATCCATTCATCCATGAAAAGTGCTCCATTCTGGCAGCTTTATCGGCCAGTTGGGATACCCTGATGCGATCTGCATCATGTTGTGCTCACCATGTTGTGCTCATGTGGCGCCGTCCGCGATCTGGTCCAGGGCCACCTGATCCAGGCTGCTGCTATCCACCTTCAGTACCGCCAGGCCGGTTTCCGGCATGACCATCGCCTCCAGCACCCCGCGCACCTCGAGCAATCGTCCGGCCGCCGCATCGGCACTGGTCACCGGATCACGCAGCGTGACCACGCGACTGTCTGATCTGGGTGGCACGCGCATGGTCAACACCAGCAACAGCCATACCAGGACCAGCGCCGCCCCCGTCCAGAAAACCGCCGCCGCGCCCGCCTGCTGCCACAACAATCCACCCAGGGCGCCGCCGGCGAAAACACCAAGAAACTGACTGCTGGAATATATACCCAATGCGGTGCCACGCGTACCGGCCGGCGCGACCCGTCCGACCAGTGACGGCAACAGCGCTTCCAGCAGGTTGAAGCCGGAGAAGAACAGAAACAATGCCAGCACAAAGTGCCATAGCGAGTCACCGGCCAGCGCCAGCCCCACCATGGACAATCCCAGCAACACCACCGCAACGGCTTTGACCGGGCGCACCCCGCGGCGTTCCGAGGCAATGATCAGCGGTATCATCACCAGCACGCTGGCCAACAATACCCCCAGATAGAGCAGGCTGTGCCGTGCCAGCGGCAAACCGGCATCCAGCAGCAGACCAGGCACCACCACGAACATCGCCGTCAGCACCATGTGCAGTACGAAAATACCGGTGTTCAGGCGCAGCAACATGGGGTCCTGCAGAATCCGCGCCAGGCGCGGCCGCAGCGGCAGTGCGGGCTCGCGCACCCGGACCCGGGGGTCCGGCACCCAGATCAGTGCCACAACCATCCCGCCCAGGGCCAGCACGGCCGAGAACCAGAACAACCCCGACAATCCCAGCCAGGCGGCGAGGATCGGCCCCAGCACCAGGGCCAACAGAAAAGAGGCCCCCACCGACATGCCGATACCGGCCATGGCGCGGGTCCGGTGCTGCTCGGACACCACATCAGCCACCAGCGCCATCACCACCGCCGCGATCGCCCCGGCGCCCTGCAGGGCGCGCCCCACTATGACGCCATGAATGCTGTCCGCCAGTGCAGCCACAACGCCACCGAGCACAAACAACAGCAACCCGGCCAGAATGACGGGGCGCCGCCCGACGCGATCGGACACCATCCCGAAAGGCAGTTGCAGCAGCGCCTGCATCAGGCCATAGGCCCCCACCGCGACGCCGATCAGAAAGGGCGTGGCACCGGGCAGCTCCGCGCCATAGACCGCGAATACCGGCAACAGCATGAACAGACCGAACATCCGCAGGGCGAAAATGGAAGCAAGGGCACCAGTGACACGCAACTCGGTGCGCACCAGTACTGATCGAGGGGATGAGCTGCTCATGACCTTCAACGGGCTGCCAGGGAAAGCCGCCGAGTGTAGCAGAAAGGATAAGCGGAAGGGGCGAAGAGAGAGTGGTCCTGACCTGATCAAATTGAACCCCTTCGCGACTGGTGATAAATTAGGCGCCAATAAGTGTTTATTCGTAGTAAAGTATGAGACTGGCATGATGCGGATGACATGGTGCCAATGAAGAACACCCTGGCGCAGCGCTCCAGCCAGAGGGCTTGCCAGAAGCACTCTCCAGACTATTCGTCCGCTGGACGGCGGACCCTATAATTAAGAACAGGGAACAGAACAGATGCCCCCCTTTGTCAGTGATCACCAGGTCTACGTCGCCGGCGGCCAGCAGTTGCAGAACTCGCTTCTGGCGGAGTTTCTCGGCAAAAAGGATGTCAGCGCGCGCAGCATCAAGCGCGTTCAGGATGTGCTCGCGGAGGAACTGACAGGGATCGGCCAGGCGCTTTTCCTGGTGGATTTCAGCACCGTGGATATCAACGACACCATCAGTCACCTGCTTGAAGTCGACCAGCAGATCGACAGCGATATCTTTATCGCGGTGTTCAATGTCGATGAAGAAGACTCGCTTTCACGGCTTGCAGGGCTGCCCATGGTCAACGGTGGTTTTCTGCATGATTGCCCGCAGGAACTGCTGCTCAAGGGCATCAAGGCCATGTTCGAAGGCGAGCTGTGGCTGCCACGCAAGGTGCTTCAGCAGTACCTGATGAAAAGTCGCGCGTTCAACAAGACGTTTTCCCGCAGCGAGGTCAATCTGACCGACCGCGAGGTGGAAGTGCTGAAGGTCATGGCCACGGGCGCCAAGAACTCCGACATTGCCCGCTCACTGAACCTGAGCCCGCACACCATCAAGACCCACATCTACAACATCTTCAAGAAGATCAATGCTTCCAACCGCCTGCAGGCAGTGAACTGGGCGCAGGAAAACCTGTAATCCCCTACCGGACAGGCTGGCTACTGCCAGCTTCTGTCATCAGTCTCTGCGAGTCTCGGCAAGCTGCCATGCCGTGACGCTCTTGAGTTAGCGCTCTCACGTTCTTCACGGCTGACCGTCGACGCTCGTCTTCCCGGACCGGGACTGACGCCATGGCGTCGCCGGTTTCCTTTCCCTATACTATGCTGTCATTTTGAACAGTACCCGGATGCCCATGGACAAGATCCTGGTGCGTGGCGCACGCACGCACAACCTCAAGAACATTGATCTGGATATTCCCCGCGACAAGCTGGTGGTGATCACCGGTCTGTCCGGGTCTGGCAAGTCATCGCTGGCCTTCGACACGCTGTATGCGGAAGGCCAGCGGCGCTACGTGGAGTCCCTCTCCACCTATGCCCGACAGTTTCTGTCGATGATGGAAAAGCCGGATGTGGATCATATCGAGGGGCTGTCCCCGGCGATCTCCATCGAGCAGAAGTCCACCAGCCATAACCCGCGCTCCACCGTCGGCACCATCACCGAGATCTACGATTACCTGCGCCTGCTGTTCGCGCGCGCCGGTGAGCCGCGCTGCCCGGAGCATGATGCCCCCCTGGCGGCCCAGACGGTGACGCAGATGGTGGATCAGGTGCTGGCCATGCCGGAGGGCAGCAAACTGATGCTGCTGGCGCCGGTGGTTCGGGACAAGAAAGGCGAGCATCTGCACCTGTTCGACCAGCTGCGCGCCCAGGGTTTCGTGCGGGCCAGAGTCAATGGCCGGGTCACGGATCTGGATGACGTGCCGGAGCTGGACAAGAACAAGAAGCACACCATTGAAGTGGTGGTGGATCGCTTCAAGGTACGCGCCGACCTGCAGAATCGTCTGGCTGAGTCCTTCGAGACCGCACTGGAGCTGGCCGACGGCATCGCCGTCATTGCCCCCATGGAGGGCAACGACGCCGAAGTGGTCTTTTCCGCGCGCTTCGCCTGCCCGCATTGCGGGTACAGCATCCCGGAACTTGAGCCGCGCATGTTCTCCTTCAACAACCCTGCCGGCGCTTGCCCGACCTGCGATGGTCTGGGCGTGAAGCAGTTCTTTGATGAGGACAAGGTCGTTGTTTCCAAAGATGCCTCGCTATCCGGCGGCGCCATCCGTGGCTGGGATCGGCGCAATGTCTACTATTTCCAGATGCTCACTTCACTGGCAACCCACCTCGGCTTCGATCTCGACACGCCTTACAGCAAGCTGTCGAAAACCGTGCGGCGCAAGATCCTGTATGGCACCGGCACCGAGGCCATCGAGTTCCGCTATCTCAATGACCGGGGCGATATCGTCAAGCGCAAGCACCCCTTCGAGGGCATCATCCCGAACATGGAACGCCGTTATCGGGAAACCGAGTCGGATGCCGTCCGGGAAGATCTTGCCGGTTACCTGAGCACCTCGGACTGCCCGGACTGCGGCGGCTCACGCCTGCGCGAAGCCTCCCGGCACGTTTTCATCGACGGCCGCAACCTGCCGGATATCGTGGCCATGCCGGTCGGCAAGGCCTGCGACTATTACGGCAAGCTCAAGCTGCCCGGCCATCGGGGCGAAATCGCCGACAAGATTCTCAAGGAAATTCGCGAGCGACTGCAGTTTCTGGTCAACGTCGGCCTGGATTACCTGTCCCTCGCGCGCAACGCTGACACCCTTTCCGGTGGCGAGGCCCAACGTATTCGCCTGGCCTCCCAGATCGGTGCGGGCCTGGTGGGCGTCATGTATGTCCTCGACGAGCCCTCCATCGGCCTGCACCAGCGCGATAACGAACGCCTGTTGGGCACCCTCACGCGACTAAGGGATCTCGGCAACACGGTCCTGGTGGTGGAACATGACGAGGATGCCATCCGTGGCGCCGACCATGTGATCGATATCGGGCCCGGCGCTGGCGTGCACGGCGGTGAGGTAATCGCCCAGGGCACGGCAAAGCAGATTGCCGCCAACCGCAAGTCACTCACCGGCGACTACCTCTCCGGCCGCAAAGGCATTGCCATCCCCGCCAACCGGGTCAAACCGGATGGCCGCTGGCTGACGCTGGAGGGCGCCACCGGCAACAATCTCAAGGATGTCACCCTGAAGCTGCCCCTGGGGCTGTTTACCTGTGTGACCGGCGTGTCCGGCTCTGGCAAGTCCACGCTGATCAATAACACGCTGTACCCGGTCGCCGCCACGGAGCTCAACGGGGCCACCACACTGCGGGCGGCGGCGCATTCGCATATCGACGGCATGGAACAGTTCGACAAGGTCATCGATATTGACCAGAGCCCCATTGGTCGCACACCACGCTCCAACCCGGCCACCTACACCGGGTTGTTCACGCCGATCCGCGACCTGTTCGCCGGCACCCAGGAAGCCCGCGCCCGGGGCTACAAGGCCGGGCGCTTCAGTTTCAACGTGCGTGGCGGCCGCTGCGAAGCCTGCCAGGGCGACGGGGTGATTAAGGTAGAGATGCACTTCCTGCCCGACATCTACGTCCCCTGCGAGGTCTGCCACGGCAAGCGCTACAACCGGGAAACACTGGAGATCCTGTACAAGGGCCGCAGCATTTATGACGTGCTGGCGATGACGGTCGAGGATGCCCGGGAGTTCTTTGATGCCGTGCCGGCGCTGGCGCGCAAGCTGCAGACACTGATGGATGTGGGCTTGAGTTACATCACGCTGGGCCAGGCAGCGACAACGCTGTCCGGTGGTGAGGCGCAGCGGGTCAAGCTGGCCCGGGAGCTGTCCAAGCGCGACACCGGACGCACGCTCTACATCCTCGACGAACCGACCACCGGCCTGCATTTTCATGATATCCAGCAGCTGTTGACGGTGTTGTTCCGTCTGCGCGACCACGGCAACACCATCGTCGTGATCGAGCACAATCTGGACGTGATCAAGACTGCAGACTGGGTCGTGGATCTGGGGCCAGAGGGCGGCGACGGCGGAGGTCAGATCATCGCCGAGGGGACGCCTGAGGACGTGGCAAAAACGAAGGGCAGCCACACAGGGCGCTTCCTCAAGGGGATGCTGCCCGCAGCTGCGTCCTCAGACACCCCGGCAGCCAGAAAAAGCAGAAAGCGGGCCTGAGGCGGCTGAGGGGAGAATGAACCACTGCCTGCCCCAGTCCGCAGGTTCGTGACAAACAAATTCGTGACAAACAAAAAAGCCGGGCTTTGAGCCCGGCTTTTTACTTCTGTGCTATTTCTGTACTGAACAAACAGGCGCTTATTCGGCTTCGGCAGCCTCAACAGCAGCACCCGTCTGCGGGCGATCTACCAGCTCGACGTATGCCATCGGGGCATTGTCGCCAGCACGGAAGCCCATCTTCAGGACGCGCATATAGCCGCCCGGACGCTCTTTGTAACGCGGGCCCAGTTCATTGAACAGGATGCCCACGATTTCTTTGGAGCGGGTACGGGAGAAAGCCAGACGACGGTTTGCTACCGAGTCGACTTTTGCCAATGTGATCAGCGGCTCAGCAACGCGACGCAATTCTTTCGCCTTCGGCAAGGTCGTCTTGATCGCACCATGTTCGAACAGCGACACCGCCATGTTGCGGAACATCGCCGCACGATGCGCGCTGGTCCGGTTGAATTTTCTGCCACTTTTGCGATGACGCATGGTTCCGTTTCCTTCATTCGGGGCGTCTCACGACGCCCTCACTCTCGAATTAAATGTTGTGGCCGCGGCCAACGCCCGCGCCGGTGACGCGGGCATTCGATCATCAACGCAGTTTGTGCGTCAGGCGATCATCGTCCCGCAGGCTTGCCGGCGGCCAGCTTTCCAGGCGCATGCCCAGAGACAGGCCTTTGGATGCCAGCACGTCCTTGATCTCGGTCAGGGACTTCTTGCCCAGGTTCGGCGTCTTGAGCAGCTCTACTTCGGTGCGCTGTACCAGATCACCGATGTAGTAGATGTTTTCCGCCTTGAGACAGTTGGCGGAACGCACGGTCAGCTCCAGATCGTCAACCGGACGCAGCAGAATCGGATCAACTTCTTCACGCTCCTGCTTCGGCTCCGGCTTGCGATCCTGCTCCAGGTCCACAAACACAGCGATCTGTTGCTGCAGAATGGTGGCGGCGCTGCGAATCGCGTCTTCCGGGTCAATCGTACCATTGGTTTCCAGGTCGATGACCAGTTTGTCCAGGTCAGTACGCTGTTCAACCCGTGCCGCTTCCACGACATAGGCAACGCGCAGCACCGGGCTGTAGCTGGCATCAATCTGCAGGCGGCCAATACCGCGTGTTTCATCGTCTTCGCTCAGGCGTGCATCTGCCGGGACATAACCGCGGCCAGAAGTCACCTTGAGCTTCATCTTCAACTCGGTATCACCCGTGATGTTGCAGATCACGTGGTCCGGGTTGACGATTTCGACACTGTGGTCGCTCTGAATATCCGCAGCAGTTACCGCACCGGCGCCTTTCTTGGACAGCTCCAGGTTGGCTTCGCCACGGTCATTCAGACGCAGAGCGACCCCTTTGAGGTTCAGCAGGATGTTGATCACATCTTCCTGAATACCCTCGATAGAGGAGTACTCGTGCTGCACACCGTCGATTTCCACTTCGGTGATCGCAGCACCATGCATGCTGGACAGAAGGATACGACGCAGTGCCGTGCCCAGAGTATGGCCAAAACCACGCTCAAGCGGCTCAAGCACGACTTTGGCGTGAGTGGGACTGATCGCACTAATAGCGATCGAGCGTGGCGTGAGAAAGTCATTCACGGCGGTCATAGGGCTCCCTCAGGCTGTCCGTTACTTGGAATACAGCTCGACGATCAGGTTCTCGTTGATTTCAGCAGGCAGATCAGTACGCTCCGGAAGCGACTTGAGGGTACCCTCGAGCTTCTTCTCGTCGACTTCGATCCAGCTTGCGAAACCACGCTGCTGAGCCAGTTCCATCGCGTTTTTGACACGCAGCTGGTTCATGGCTTTCTCACGCACGGACACTACATCACCGGGACGCACCTGGTAGGACGCCACATTGACGATCTGGCCATTTACCAGAATCGCGCGGTGACTGACCAGCTGGCGTGCCTCGGAGCGCGTAGCGCCGAAACCCATGCGGTAAACGACGTTATCGAGACGCCCTTCCAGCAGTTGCAGCAGTACTTCGCCGGTTGCACCGCGTGAACGGGCTGCCTTCTTGTAGTAGCTACGGAACTGCTTTTCCAGCACGCCGTACATACGACGTACTTTCTGTTTTTCGCGCAACTGCACGCCATAGTCGGACAGACGACCCATCCGACGGCTGGCTGCTGCCTGCCCGGGAGCCTGTTCCGCCTTGCACTTGGAGTCCAGCGGACGGATACCGCTCTTGAGGAACAGGTCGGTGCCTTCACGACGGGAAAGCTTGCACTTGGGACCGATGTATCTTGCCATCTTGCTCTAACTCCCGTTACACGCGGCGTTTTTTCGGCGGCCGGCAGCCGTTATGCGGAATCGGCGTCACGTCTGAAATGCTGGTGATCTTGTAACCACAGGCATTCAGTGCGCGCACCGAGGATTCACGACCCGGACCCGGGCCTTTGACCCGAACTTCCAGGTTCTTGAGACCGTAATCTTTGGCCGCGTTACCCGCGTTCTCAGCCGCTACCTGGGCTGCGAACGGGGTGCTCTTGCGAGAACCGCGGAAACCAGCGCCACCAGAGGTCGCCCAGGACAGTACATTGCCCTGACGATCAGAGATGGTGATGATGGTGTTGTTGAACGACGCGTGTACGTGCGCAATCCCGTCCGCTACCGTCCGGGTCACTTTCTTGCGACGTGCGCCGCTGTCTTTCTTTGACTTTGCCATGATGCCTACCCGAAATCAGAATTTACTTGCGGATCGGTTTCCGCGGGCCCTTACGGGTCCGGGCGTTGGTCTTGGTGCGCTGACCACGAAGCGGCAGGCCGCGACGGTGGCGAATGCCACGGTAGCAACCCATGTCCATCAATCGCTTGATGTTCATGCTCACTTCCCGGCGCAGGTCACCTTCCACCGACAGTTTGGCGACTTCGCCACGAATCACGTCCAGCTGCTCTTCAGAGAGCTCACGGATCTTGACGGTCGGCGCGATGCCGCTGGCGACACAGATCTTCTGTGCCGTAGTACGGCCAACCCCGAAGACATACGTCAACGAGATTACCGCGTGCTTGTTGTCCGGGATGTTTACGCCAGCTATACGGGCCATCCAAATTTCTCCGCTTTACGCAACTGTTCAATGCCGGTTGTGCTAGACCTGGGGTCTAAGGGCCCGGGAAGGCGCCGCATAGTAGCCGCAGACCGGCATATTTTCAACTTAACCTTTGAGTCAGGGGCTCCAGAGGAGCCCGCCGGATCAGCCCTGACGCTGTTTGTGCCGCGGTTCGGCACTGCAAATCACCATCACACGGCCCTTTCGGCGCACGATTTTGCAGTTACGGCATACCTTCTTGACTGACGCCTGAACCTTCATTGCTCTCGCCTCTTTCGTTAGCGTTAGCGCACCAGACCGGTGCCGCCATAGCCTTTCATATTCGCCTTCTTCATCATCTTCTCGTACTGGGTGGACATCAGCTGGGCGTTAACCTGAGCCCAGAAGTCCATGACCACCACAACCACGATCAGCAGGGACGTACCACCCAGATAGAAGGGCACGTTCCAGATCCCCTGCAAGAACAGGGGCAGCAGGCATACCAGCGTCATGTAGGTAGCACCCACCAGGGTCAACCGGCCCATGACTGTATCGATATAACGTGCGGACTGCTCACCCGGACGAATCCCCGGGATATAAGCACCCGACTTCTTCAGGTTATCCGCCACATCTTTCGGGTTGAACATCAACGCCGCATAGAAGTAGCAGAAGAACACAATACCCAGCGTAAACAGCAGGATATACAGCGGTGAACCCGGCATCAGCGCGTCTGTGGTAGCCCGCATGGCGTTCGCCCACCATCCATCGCCGGTGCCACCTGTCCACTGGGCGATAGACGCCGGGAACAGCAGTATGGAACTGGCAAAGATGGCCGGAATCACGCCCGCCATGTTCACTTTCAGCGGCAGATGACTCTGCTGCGCCGCGTACATCCGACGACCTTGCTGCCGACGGGCGTAGTTCACCGTTATCCGTCGCTGGCCACGCTCGAAGAACACCACCGCGTAGACCACCGCGATTGCCACGATCAGCACCAGCAGCATCACCAGCAGATTCAGCTCACCCTCGCGGGAGGCCTCAAATGTCTGGGCTATGGCGCCAGGCAGACCGGCAACAATACCGGCGAAAATCAACATCGAGATACCGTTACCGATGCCCCGCTCGGTGATCTGCTCACCCAGCCACATCAGAAACACCGTCCCGGTTACCAGTGACGTGACCGCCACAAAGTAGAAGGACGCAATCTCCATGGTGGCGGCATTCTCAGCCACCAGTGTCACATTCTGGCTGTAGAGACCTGCAGCAACGCCGAAGGACTGCACCAGCGCCAGCACCACCGTCAGATAGCGGGTGTACTGGGTAATCTTGCGACGCCCCTGCTCACCTTCTTTCTTCAGCTGCTCCAGGGTGGGGTTCACCGCCGTCAGCAGCTGTATCACGATGGCAGCCGTGATATAGGGCATCACACCCAGAGCGAAGATACTCATCCGCTCCAGTGCACCGCCGGAAAACATGTTGAACATCGCCAGGACAGTGTCGCGGTTCTGATCAAACAATCGCGCCATAGCGTCCGGGTTGATCCCCGGTACCGGAATGTGCGCGCCGATACGGAACACCACCAGAGCACCCAGCAAGAACCCGATACGGCGCCAGAGGGTCCGCAGCGCGGACCCGTCAGGGGTGTTCTGGTTCAATGTCTGTGCACGGTTTTTCGCCATGAGTGGACTGCCCTGTTATTCCTCGACTTTACCGCCGGCCTTCTCGATCGCCTCACGGGCTCCACGAGTCACCAGCACTCCACGCACAGTCACAGCACGGGTTACTTCGCCGCTAAGCATGATCTTGGCGCGCAGCATGTCGTGGCGAATGATATTCGCCTTCTTCAGTGCGGCCAGGTCAATCACGTCACCGTCAACGGCAGCCAGCTCGGACAGACGTACTTCGGCAGTGGTCATCGCCTTGCGGGACGCGAAACCGAACTTCGGCAGGCGGCGCTGCAGTGGCATCTGGCCACCCTCGAAACCGGGCTTCACTGTACCGCCGGAACGAGAGGTCTGACCTTTATGACCACGACCGGCAGTCTTGCCCAGGCCGCTACCGATACCACGACCTACACGCTTGGCCGAGGGGCGCGCACCGGCGCCGGGGCTCAATTCATTCAGGCGCATCGTCATTCTCCTTCCACCTGTACCATGTACGAGACCTTGTTGATCATGCCGCGTACAGCAGGCGTATCTTCAACCTCAACCGTATGGCCGATCCGGCGCAGGCCGAGGCCACGGACGCTAGCCTTGTGCTTTTCCAGCCGGCCAGCCGTGCTCTTCGTCTGGGTTACCTTGATCTTGTTAGCCGCCATCGTTCTGCTTCCGGTTATTCGCTCAGTTCAGAATTTCTTCAACTGTCATGCCACGCTTGGCCGCAACCTGCTCGGCTGAAGACATGGCGCGCAACCCTTCGAAGGTTGCCCGTACCACGTTCACCGGGTTGGTAGAACCATAGCATTTGGCCAGTACGTTCTGGACGCCGGCCACTTCCAGCACTGCGCGCATGGCGCCACCGGCAATAACGCCAGTACCGTCAGAAGCAGGCTGCATGTACACCTTGGAGGCGCCGTGACGGGCCTTCACAGGGTGCTGGATTGTGCTGCCGTCCAGATCTACGTGGATCATGTTGCGACGGGCAGCTTCCAGGGCTTTCTGGATCGCTGCCGGCACTTCACGCGCCTTGCCACGACCAAAACCGACCTTGCCTTTGCCATCGCCCACAACAGTCAGCGCGGTGAAGGCAAAAATACGGCCGCCTTTAACCACTTTGGCAACCCGGTTCACCTGAACCAGCTTTTCCT
This sequence comes from Alcanivorax sp., assembly GCA_022565695.1. Classification (GTDB taxonomy): domain Bacteria; phylum Pseudomonadota; class Gammaproteobacteria; order Pseudomonadales; family Alcanivoracaceae; genus Isoalcanivorax. Next base: position 61,183 of record JAIUME010000013.1, read on the forward strand.
GCAGACCTTCGTTGGGATCAACCTTCGCCATAACCAATACCCTTAGAATTCAAGCCCGTTTTCACGCGCCGCATCGGCCAGCGCCTTCACCCGACCATGGTACTTAAAGCCGGAACGATCAAAGGCGACGCGTTCAACGCCGGCTGCCTTGGCACGCTCGGCGATGAGTTTGCCGACGGAGACCGCAGCATCCACATTACCGGTGGCGGAACCACGCAGATCCTTTTCGACAGTGGAAGCTGTTGCTACCACCTTGTCACCCGCAGCCGTCGTAATCTGGGCATACATATGGCGCGGTGTGCGATTGACACACAGACGGAACTCACCCAACTCGCGGATTTTCATCCGGGTCCGTTTCGCTCTGCGCTGACGTGCTACTCTTTTGTCTTTCATGACTTCAGTCTCGACAGTTATTTCTTCTTGGCTTCCTTGCGGCGAACTTGTTCGCCGGCATAACGGACGCCTTTACCCTTGTATGGCTCAGGCGGGCGGAAGCCACGCACATTGGCAGCCACCTGGCCCACCAACTGCTTGTCGACACCCTTGATCACGACTTCTGTCTGGCTCGGGGTTTCGGCGGTTACACCCTCTGGCAGCTCGTAAGCCACCGGATGAGAAAACCCGAGAGACAGATTCAGGACCTTGCCTTGCGCCTGAGCACGGTAACCTACGCCGACGAGCTCGAGCTTGCGCTCGAAACCCGCAGACACGCCGGTCACCATATTCTGAAGCAGCGCCCGCGTTGTACCCGCCAGGGCCCAGCCTTGCTGGGATGCCTTGGCCGGCGCAAACGTCATGACGCCATCTTCCAGTGCCACATTCACCAGTTCGTGTACCACATGCTCAAGGGAGCCTTTGCTACCCTTGACAGTCACGTGCTGGCCGTCGACCTTGACGTCGACGCCTTGCGGCAGTTTTACCGGATCTTTCGCTACTCTCGACATTGCTGCACCTAACCCGTCTATGCCGCTATCGTCAGGACACTTCGCAAATCAGCTCGCCGCCAACATTGGCTTTGCGTGCTGCGCGATCTGTCATAAAGCCCTGGTTTGTGGATACGATCATGATGCCGAGACCGGCCTTCACTTTCGGTATCTCGCCTGCGCCTCTGTAGATACGCAGACCAGGGGAGCTCACCCGCTTGATCTTCTCGATCACCGGGCGGCCTTCGAAATATTTGAGGTCGATGGTCAGGGTCGGCTTCTTCTCGTCACCGTCTACCTTGTAACCAGCGATGTAACCCTCATCCTGCAGCACTTTGGCAATGGCCACTTTGCTAATGGAGGACGGGATGTCCACCGCGACCTTGTTTGCCATCTGCGCATTGCGAATACGAGTAAACATATCCGCCAGGGTATCTTGCATGCTCATGCTGCTGTCGCTCCGCTACTCATGCCTTTGCAGGCTTCTTACCAGCTGGACTTAACCAGGCCCGGTACATCACCGCGCATGGCCGCTTCCCGCAATTTGTTACGACCCAGGCCGAACTTACGGTATACACCGTGAGGGCGCCCGGTAATACGGCAGCGGTTACGCTGACGGGTGCGAGCGGAATCACGGGGCAGCTTCTGCAGCTGAACCTGTGCATCCCACTTGGCTTCCGCCTCCGCATTGGGATCCTGGATAATTGCCTTGAGCTCCGCACGCTTGGTCGCATACTTGGCCACCAACATGGCGCGCTTCTGCTCCCGGTTTATCATCGAGACTTTTGCCATTTCTCTCAGCCTTTCATCGGGAAGTTGAAGGCGCGCAACAGCGCGCGAGCTTCGTCGTCAGTCTTCGCCGTCGTGGTGATGGTGATGTCCATACCACGCAGCTTGTCGATCTTGTCGTACTCAATCTCCGGGAACACGATTTGCTCGCGCAGCCCCATGGAGTAGTTGCCACGACCGTCGAACGATTTCGGGTTCAGGCCACGGAAGTCACGGACCCGCGGAATCGCCACATCAACCAGACGACCCAGGAATTCGTACATCCGCTGCTTGCGCAGGGTGACCTTGCAACCAATCGGCCAGCCTTCACGGATCTTGAAGCCTGCCACGGATTTCCGGGCATTGTTCACGATCGGCTTCTGGCCGGAGACCGCGGTCATGTCGGAAAGCGCACCTTCCATCGCCTTACGGTCCTGGGCAGCCTCACCTACACCCATGTTCAGGGTGATCTTGGTGATTTTCGGCACTTCCATCACATTCTTGTACCCGAACTCTTTGATGAGCTGGGGCACGATCTCTTTTTCGTAAACTTCTTTCAGCGTACTCATGCTTCACCCAACCTGTCAGGCGTCCAGTGCTTCGCCATTGGATTTGAAGTAACGGACTTTTTTGCCGTCATCCTCTACCCGGAAGCCCACGCGGTCAGCTTTCTCGGCTGCCGGATTCCAGATCGCTACGTTAGACGCTTCGATGCTGGCTTCCTGCTCGAGAATGCCACCTTGAATACCACGCTGCGGATTAGCACGCGTGTGCTTCTTTACTATATTCACGCCAGAGACGATAAGCCGACCGTTGGTCAGAACTTTCGCGACCTTGCCGCGCTTACCCTTGTCTTTACCGGCGATTACGATGACTTCGTCATCACGCTTGATCTTGAGCATTACCTTCACCCGCCTTTACAGAACTTCAGGTGCCAGGGAGATGATCTTCATGAACTGCTCATTACGCAGCTCCCGGGTTACCGGGCCGAAGATCCGAGTACCGATCGGCGCCTTGTTGTTGTTCAACAGGACCGCGGCATTTTCGTCGAAACGAATTACTGAACCATCAGGACGACGTACGCCCTTGCGAGTCCGGACCACTACTGCAGTCATGACGTCGCCTTTCTTGACGCGACCCCGCGGGATCGCCTCTTTTACTGTGACCTTGATGATGTCACCAATGCCAGCATAGCGGCGGTGTGACCCACCCAGTACCTTGATGCACTGCACCCGGCGCGCGCCGCTGTTATCGGCCACTTCGAGCATGCTTTCGGTCTGAATCATCGCTTATCTCTCCAACTCCTGCCTCTGCAGGCAGCCACCGCAACGCCAAATCAGGCTTGTTGAGCCTGCTCTACAACACTGACCAGCATCCAGGTTTTACGACTGGACAGTGGGCGGCACTCTTCGATGGTGACCAGGTCACCTTCGCGGCACTGATTTTCCTCGTCATGCGCCATCAACTTGGTGGAGCGACGAATGAACTTGCCGTAAAGCGCGTGCTTCACCTGACGCTCAACCAGTACGGTGATGGTTTTGTCGGCTTTGTTGGAAACAACTCTGCCGGTAACCGTCCGCTTCAGTTTCTGCTTAGCTTCAGCCATGACTATTTACCCTGCCTTTCACTAAGGATAGTGCGTACGCGTGCAATATCACGGCGCACCGTCCCGATTTCATGCGTCTTGGAAAGCTGGCCAGATGCCTGCTTCATGCGCTGCTTGAACTGTTGCTCCAGCAGGCTATGCAGTTCACCCTGCAGATCCTCAACACTTTTGTCTCTCAGCTCGCTTGCTTTCATGGCTTACATCACCGTCCGGATAACGACACGGGTGCTGACCGGCAGCTTTGCCGCAGCCAGGCGAAACGCCTCACGGGCCACTTCGTCCGACACACCTTCCATCTCATACAGCATCTTGCCGGGCTGAATCTGGGCCACCCAGTACTCGACGCTACCCTTACCTTTACCCATCCGCACTTCAAGCGGCTTCTTGGTAATCGGCTTGTCCGGGAAAACCCGGATCCATATCTTCCCACCACGTTTGACGTGACGGGTCATGGCACGACGGGCCGCCTCAATCTGGCGAGCAGTCAAGCGACCGCGGCCAGTGGCCTGCAGGCCGATGGTGCCAAAAGACACCTTGCTGCCCCGTTGTGCCAGGCCGCGGTTCCGGCCCTTCATCATCTTGCGAAATTTCGTACGCTTTGGCTGCAACATCGTTCGCTACCCTTTAGCCACGGCCACGCTTTTTGGGCGCCTTGACCTGCTTCTCTTCCTGCGCCTGCTCCATGCCACCAAGGATCTCCCCGCGGAAGATCCACACCTTGATACCAATGGTACCGTAGGTGGTTTCAGCACGAACGCTGGCGTAGTCAATATCCGCACGCAGCGTATGCAGCGGCACACGGCCTTCGCGGTACCATTCTGTCCGCGCGATCTCAGCACCACCGAGGCGGCCTGAAACCTGAATCCGGATACCTTCTGCGCCTGCCTTCATGGCGTTCTGTACCGCGCGCTTCATAGCACGACGGAACATGACACGACGTTCCAGCTGGCCAGCGACGTTGTCGCCTACCAGGCGCGCATCCAGATCCGGCTTGCGCACTTCTTCAATATTGATGTGTACCGGCACACCCATCTGCTGGGCGACTTCCTTGCGCAGACGCTCGACGTCTTCGCCTTTCTTGCCGATCACAATGCCCGGACGAGCTGTGCTGATGGTAATCCGCACGTTCTCGCTCGGACGCTCGATCTTGATCTTGCTGACCGAGGCGTTTTTCAGACGCTTGTACAGGTAGTCACGGACCTTGAGGTCAGTAACCAGATAGTCAGCATAATGCTTCGGGCTGGCGTACCAGAGCGAGTTATGCTCTTTGACGATGCCCAGGCGGATGCCGACCGGATGAACTTTCTGACCCATCTGACTACTCCTCGCCTTCCGACACTTTGACGGTGATGTGGCAGGTGCGCTTGGTGATGCGATCAGCGCGGCCTTTCGCCCGCGGCTTGATACGCTTCAGCGACATACCCTCATCCACAAAGATCGCGGACACTTTCAGCTCGTCCACATCAGCGCCATCGTTGTTTTCCGCGTTGGCGATTGCGGACTCCAGCACTTTCTTTACTATCTTTGCCGCTTTCTTCGGGCTGAATCCCAGCACATTCAGTGCCTGCTCAACTTTCAGACCGCGCACCTGGTCAGCGACCAGACGTGCTTTCTGTGCCGAGATTCTCGCCCCGCGAAGGCGGGCTGCAACTTCAGTCGCCATGGTTGTCACCCTTACCGCTTGGCTTTCTTGTCCACGATGTGCCCGCGGAAATTGCGGGTCAGGGCGAATTCGCCCAGCTTGTGGCCAACCATATGTTCGGAAACAAGCACAGGAACATGTTGCTTGCCGTTATGTACCGCGATGGTCATACCCACCATCTCCGGGATAATCATGGAGCGGCGCGACCAGGTCTTGATCGGCTTACGTGAGTTAGCCTCTACCGCTTCTTCCACCTTCTTCAGAAGGTGGTGATCCACAAAGGGACCCTTTTTCAGTGAACGTGGCACAGCCTAGCCCTCTCTATTACTTCGCACGACGATCGCGAAGGATCATCTTGCGGGTGCGCTTGTTGGTGCGGGTCTTGTAACCCTTGGTCGGAACACCCCAGGGAGATACCGGGTGACGACCACCCGAAGTACGACCCTCACCACCACCGTGCGGGTGATCTACCGGGTTCATGGCAACACCACGAACGGTCGGACGAACACCACGCCAGCGGGATGCGCCCGCCTTACCCAGAGACCGCAGGCTGTGCTCACTGTTCGAGACTTCACCCAGGGTCGCCCGACATTCAGCATGCACCTTGCGCATTTCGCCAGAGCGAAGGCGCAGGGTCACAAACTCGCCGTCTTTTGCCAGTACCTGAATAGAGGTACCGGCGGAACGTGCCAGCTGACCACCCTTGCCCGGGCGCATTTCCACGTTATGTACCGTGGAGCCCAGCGGGATGTTGCGCAGCGGCAACGCATTACCTGTCTTGATCGGAGCGTCCTGGCCAGAGCGAACTTTATCGCCGGCCTTCAGGCCTTTTGCAGCCAGAATGTAACGACGCTCACCATCAGCGTACTTCAGCAGAGCAATATGCGCGGAGCGGTTCGGATCATATTCCAGACGCTCCACCTCGGCCACGACACCGTCCTTGTTACGACGGAAATCGATGATCCGATACTTCTGCTTGTGACCACCACCCTTATGACGGGTCGTGATACGGCCATTATTGTTCCGACCACCATTCCGGGACTGACTTTCGGTCAGCGGGCCGTAAGGTGCACCTTTGTGCAGCTCCTCACTCACCACCTTGACCACAAAGCGACGGCCCGGGGAAGTAGGTTTACATTTCACGAGTGCCATGATGCGTTACCCCTACTCTGCAGCCAGAAAATCAATGTCCTGGCCAGCCTGCAGCGAGACATAAGCCTTTTTCCAGTCGCTGCGCTTACCCTGAACCCGGCCGAAGACTTTCTTCTTGCCTTTCACGTTCAGGGTTTGCACCGCCTCAACCTTGACATCAAACAACTGCTCTACAGCAATCTTGATCTCACGCTTGGATGCGTCGCGCGCCACCTTGAATACGTACTGCTCGTTCTTGTCAGCAACGACACTGGCCTTTTCAGACACGTGCGGCGACAGGAGGACCTGAAAAATACGTTCCTGGTTCATGCCAACGCCTCCTCAAGCTTCTTCAGAGCAGACACTGTCACCAGCACCTTCTCGAAGGCGATCAGGCTGACCGGATCGATAGCCTGCACATCACGCACGTCAACACGGGGCAGATTGCGCGCGGACAGGAACAGATTCTCATCCACCTCATCCGACACGATCAGCACATTAGTCAGGCCCAGCGCTTTCAGCTTCTCGTGAAGCGCCCGGGTCTTGGGGGTTTCGACGGTAAAGTCGTCAACCACCACCAGACGCTCCTGACGCACCAGCTCGGACAGAATGCACTGCAGCGCACCGCGGTACATCTTGCGGTTCACTTTCTGCTCGAAATCACGCGGCTTGGCAGCAAAAGTCACACCACCGCTGCGCCAGATCGGGCTGCGGATGGTACCGGCCCGGGCGCGGCCCGTGCCCTTCTGACGCCACGGCTTCTTGCCGCCGCCGCTTACTTCTGAACGGGTCTTCTGTGCCTTGCTGCCCTGCCGGCCGCCTGCCATGAAGGCAACGACAACCTGGTGCACGAGCGGCTCATTGAAGTCTTTGCCGAAGGCGACTTCAGACACAGAAACTGTTCCTCCAGAGGCAGTATTGAGATTCATCCTCTATATCCTCTCTCAGGCCTTCGCCTTCACTGCCGGGCGCACGATAACATCGGCCCCTGTGGCACCGGGCACTGCGCCCTTCACCAGCAGCAAATTCTTTTCGGCGTCTACACGCACCACTTCCAGATTCTGGACGGTGACGCGTTCAGCACCCATGTGACCAGCCATCTTCTTGCCCTTGAACACACGACCCGGGGTCTGGTTCTGGCCGATGGAGCCCGGCGCACGGTGGGACAGGGAGTTACCATGAGTGGCATCCTGAGTGCGGAAGTTCCAGCGCTTTACCACGCCCTGGAAGCCCTTACCCTTGGATGTCCCGGTCACATCAATGATCTGACCAGCCTCAAAGATCTCGACGGAAATAGCACCGCCAACTGCGAGATCACCTGTCTCAGCGCGAAATTCCCAGATGCCACGACCTGCCTCAACACCCGCTTTCGCGAAATGCCCGGCGGCCGGACGTGTTACCCGGGACGCACGACGCTCACCGGTGGTGACCTGCACCCCCTGATAACCGTCTGTTTCTTCGGTTCTGATCTGGGTGATCCGGTTAGGACTCACCTCGATAACGGTAACCGGAATGCTGGCGCCATCTTCAGTGAAGATCCGAGTCATTCCGCATTTCCGACCGACTACACCAATAGCCATTGTCTACCTCTTCACAACCTGCCATGCGTTCGCACAGCGTGCCGTTATCCCAGGCTGATCTGCACGTCAACACCAGCAGCCAGATCCAGTTTCATCAACGCGTCTACGGTCTTGTCCGTAGGCTCGACGATATCCACCAGGCGCTTGTGGGTGCGAATCTCGTACTGATCCCGCGCATCCTTGTTCACATGCGGTGAGACCAGAACCGTAAACTTTTCCTTCCGCGTAGGCAGAGGAATAGGACCCTGAACCTGTGCACCGGTCCGTTTTGCCGTATCCACGATCTCCTGGGCAGACTGATCGATCAGACGATGATCAAACGCCTTGAGACGGATTCGGATTCGTTGGTTAGCCATAGCTAACTAGCTCCAGACTGTTCAAACCATGCTTCAGATGGCAAAAAACCCACCCGCCATTCCATTCAGGAGGCGGTGAGTGGCAAATCAGTCCCGGGAACAATGCCCCGGTTGGTCTCGCCTTTCCCATACCTGAAAGGTGCCTTTATATCGGCCCGGAACCTGCTTCTTGCTGCAGAAGTCCCGACGAGAGGGCGCGAATTGTATAGAGAAAGAAAGGCCGGGGCAAGAGCCCCGGCCAAACTTTCGCTATATATTGCCTTATTCGACGATCTTGGCGACGACGCCGGCGCCCACGGTACGGCCACCTTCGCGAATCGCGAAGCGCAGGCCTTCTTCCATGGCGATCGGCGCAATCAGCTTCACCGTCATTTTGACGTTGTCGCCCGGCA
>JAIUME010000014.1 GCA_022565695.1 Alcanivorax sp.
CGCCGCGGCTTTGGGTATCTGCTCGGGCCGGGCTAACCATACATTATCAAGCCAAACGAATTGGGCGCCTCGGGCGGGGGCATCACTCTGTGCAGTTGCCCTGCCCGGCCGCCCGCTCAACGCGCGGTCGGCCGGCCCAGTTCATGACGATGCGTCGGCCTGTGCTGCCGCTGCAAAGCTGAAAGTGACCGTTCTGGAAGTGCAGGATGCCGCTGCGCCGAAAAATCAGGGCGTTGCCCCTGAAACGTGACCAACTCACTGTAGTGTCGTGGGGCAGGGTCAGTGTCGCCAGCGGCGGACCTGGTGCAGGACTGACCGGGTTGTCGGGATCGGCCCGCACAAGAATGAGGTGCCGTGTCGTTGCGAAGTCCTGGCAGGCATGGTTTGCATCACACAACATGACCGGGCCACCGGTCATGGATTCGCTGCGCGCAAGCTGCATCAATGTCATGACGGCATTGGTCGCGGCGGCAAGGCGCTGCTGAGCGAGCAAGTGCGACATGGCGGGGAGCGCCGTGGCGAGGAGAAGGGTGGTGATGAGGAGTGCTGTCAGTAGCTCCAGCAATGTCACGCCTCGTTGCAGGGGCCGAGATGAGGCCTGGTGTGCGATAACATGGCATCGGTGAAAGTCGCTGGGTTCAGAATCTGTCAAGGTATGAGCCTCCGGCAAAGCCTGCTAGCAAGGTGATTGACCGGAGGTTAGCAGTCGGTGTCGGGCGCAAACGTAAGCCGTGACCGAAAAACGTGTAAGCTTTCAGATATGGGGATCGTCATGAATAGTCCACGACAGCGGCGGGAAGCGGGCTTTACGCTGGTTGAGCTGATGATTGTGGTTCTGATAGTCGGGATTCTGGCTGCAGTGGCCTATCCGGCGTATACCCGGCAGGTGCAAAGTACCCAGCAATCCCGGGCTCAGGGCCAGATGGTGTCAGCGATGGCGGCGGCAGAATCCTGGCGCTCCCAACGTTTCAGTTACACCGGTTTTACTCTGCCGGCGGCGATGGCCAATTCTGATCGCTATACTTTCACGGCAACCATCGCAGACGGTGGTCGGTCCCTGCAGATACTGGCCCGGCCCGTGGGTCCTCAGGCGGGAACAGGCGCGATGGCTATCAATCATCGAGGCGAAAATTGCCTGAACACTGGCAGCGATGCCGTCTGCACCATCGGTACACACGGCACCTGGAAGTAATTCATTCCGTGTCATGCCCTGCGGGCTGTTTCCTTTCTCCGCCACGGCGTTATCATCACTGACTTTGCAGGCACGGTCGGGCAGCGCGGATGAAGGACGTAGTGGTAATCGGCGGCGGGGTCCTCGGGCAGCTTACGGCGCTGGCTCTTTCGGATCGGGGTCGTCAGGTACATGTGCTTGACGCTGGCCCCGTCCGGCCGCCTGCTTCCTGGGCCGGTGGCGGCATCCTCTCTGCGTTATTCCCCTGGCGCTACCCTGAAGCACTGACCGCGCTGACCCGCGATGCATTGTCGGCCTACCAGGCTATCGGTGAGCGTATGCTTTCCGCTGGCGGGCCAGATCCGGAAGCGCGTGCTACCGGAATGCTGGCCTATGCGGGCGACGATCAGGCGGCGGCGCTGGCCTGGGCTGCGCGCCATGGTGTGCGTGCCGAGGCGGGGGATGCCTTTCTGGCCGCCGCCCCATTGCCGCCGAAACCGGGCAGCGTCTGGCTGCCAGGCGTCGGCACCTTGCGTAATCCTCGCTTGCTCAAGGGGTTGGCGCGTTTGTTGCCAGCGTGCGGCGTGTCTGTCGAGCGCCCTGTTTCCGTGAGCCAGCTGACACCCATTCCAGGTGGCTGGAACATCATCACCGACAAGGGCAATGTGACCGCGCGGCAGGTGCTGATTGCGGCGGGCGCCTGGTCCGCCGCACTGCTCAAGCCGCTCGGTGTGACATTGCCATTGGTGCCCGTGCAGGGCGAAATGCTGCTTTATCCTGCCGGGACGCCATCGCCCGGCGCGGTCCTTCTGGCACGCGAGGGCTATGTCATTCCCAGGGCGGATGGGCATATTCTGGTGGGTTCAACGCTCAGGCGGGGTACGTGGGATCAGCGTCCGACAGCGGAAGCTGCCGAGGCGCTCCGGGGTATGGCTGCGGAGATCTGGCCGCCTTTGGCAGAGGTGACGCCGGTCGCTCAATGGGCGGGTCTGCGCCCTGGCAGTGACAGGGCCTGGCCGTGGTTATCCGGTGTGCCGCAAGCGCCTGGCGTCTTTGTTGCCGCCGGCCACTATCGCAACGGGCTGGTCAGTGCGCCCGCCAGCGCAGCCCTGTTGGCCAGCCTGATGTGCGGCGAGACACCGGCAACCGATCCAGCGGCTTACTCTCTGTAAGGCTCAGTTGGTACAGGGTATGGTGCCCGGTTACGTCGCGCCGTGCTCATCATCAGCGTCCGTATCGTCATCCTCTCCGCCCTGATCAAGCCCCAGCTTTTTCAGGCGATAGCGCAACGATCGGAACGTCATGCCCAGTTTCTTGGCGGCGGCCGTACGATTCCACAGCGTTGCATCCAGTGCGCGAAGAATTTCACGTTTTTCGATTTCCTGAAGATAGTCTTCAAGCGGTTGGCTGGCAGGGCGCGATACTTCCGCGCTGGAATGGCCGGCGCTGCTGCCTGCAGGCTCCACATTATTGCGTAACTGCAGATGCCGTGTATCGATCTCGGTGCCATCCGCCAGCGTGAGTGCGCGCTCGAGAATATTCTCCAGCTCGCGAACGTTGCCCGGGAAAGAGTACTGCATCAGCGCATCCCTGGCCTGCCGGTTGAGCGCCGGGATGCTGATCTGCCATTGCTGGCACAGGCGTTCAAGAATGTGCTGTATCAGCAGCGGCAAGTCTTCAATGCGCTCACGCAGCGGTGGCACGTTGGCTTCGATGACATTCAGGCGATAGTAAAGATCCTGCCGGAAGCGCCCCTGCACGACTTCTTCAGCCAGATGCTTGTGGGTGGCGCACAGGATGCGCAGGTTGACCTGGAATTCCCGAGGCTCACCCACGGGGCGTACGCTTTTCTCCTGAATCGCACGCAGCAATTTGACCTGCATGTGCAGGGGCAGGTCGGCGACTTCATCCAGAAACAGGGTGCCGCCATCCGCTTCGCGGAACAGGCCTTTGCGGTCCTCGAACGCGCCGGTGAAGCTGCCCTTGCGGTGGCCGAAGAACTCGCTTTCCATCAGTTCAGATGGAATGGCGCCGCAGTTCACCGCTATGAATGGCTTTTCCTGACGCGGGCCAAGCATATGGATCAGCCGGGCAACCCGTTCCTTGCCGCTGCCGGATTCCCCGCTGATGTAGATGGGTGCCTGGCTGCGGGCCAGCTTGACGATCTGCCGGCGCAGCTGTTGCATGCCGGGTGCTTCGCCGACGAGTTGATCTTCGACCGGGGTGTCAGGGGTTCTGTCGCGGATGCCGAGGCCGTCGTCGACGAGTTGGCGCAGGCGATCGAGTGATACCGGTTTGGCGATGAAATCGAAGGCGCCTTCTTTCATCGCCAGTGTGGCCGTTTCCATATTGCCATGGGCGGTGATCATGGCGACGGGCAGATCGCTGTGGTGCTGATTGATGTGCCGAACCAGCTCGATACCGTCGCCATCAGGCAGGTTCATGTCAGTCAGACAGAGGTCATACTCGCCTTTGCCCAGTGCCTCGCGGGCTTCACTGACCGTACCCACCGCGTGAGCATCAAGTTTCATGCGGCCAAGCGTGATGACCAGCAGTTCGCGCAGATCTGCTTCGTCATCAATAACCAGAATACGTCGTTGTTGAGTCATTTATTGGAATACCCGATCCGGATGAGCAAACGTTATCACAAAGCTGGCGCCCGGATCAGCTGCTTCATGGTCGAGCCGGGCCTGGTTACTTTCGCAGAGTTCCCGGCACAGAAAAAGACCCAGGCCGGTTCCTTCGCGCGATGTGGTGAAAAACGGCTCGAACAGATTTTTCACGGCCTCGGGCGCAACGCCCGGGCCATAGTCGCGAATTTTCAGCCAGGGCAGGCCGGTGACGGGGTGTGCCCCGGCGGTGATATCGATTTTCCCGCCACCACCATGCCGCAGTGCGTTGCCGAGCAGATTATCCAGCACCTGATCCAGTTGGCGCACATCGAAGCGGACATCCGGCAGCTTGTCAGGAATCATCGCGCGTAACAGCGCCGGGTCATGGCCTCCCTCTCGCCAGCGGTTGACGCAGTTGCCGACGATCTGGCGCAGACTGAGTTTCTCCGCACTGCTGGCCTGTCGGCGCGACAGCCCGAGAATATCGGTGATGATACCGTTTACCCGTGCCACATGTTTCTGGATGATGCCCAACAGTTTCTTGTCTTCCTCGCTGGCAATGCCTTCTTCCAGTAACTGTGAGGCATGGTTGATGGCACTGAGGGGATTGCGGATTTCATGGGCGATGGTGGCGGACATGCGCCCCAGCGACGCCAGTTTGAGCTGCTGCACTTCCTGCATCAGGCGTGCACGATCTTCCAGAAAGACGATCACCGAGGTGTTATGGCTGTCGCCGCTGTCCAGCAGGGCAAAGCGCGCATCCAGCGCCGGCCTCTCGCGATCAGCTGCCAGCGGCGCGAGTTGCTCGTCCGGAGCCGCCTCCCATTGGCGGAAATGTGCCGTCAGGCAGCTCGGCAACTTCCGGCCCTCCGCCGTGCCGGGAAACAACTCCTGCGCTGAGCGATTGCACAGTTCGATGGTGAAATCCGTGTTGAAGACCAGAATGCCGGTGCGCATGCGCTCGACGACCTGCTGATTGAGTGCCTGCAGATGCTGGATTGCACCATGTTGGCGCGCTGCCAATTGCTCACTGCTGGCCAGTCGCTGCGCAACCTGGCGGGTAATCAATGCGACGGCAAAAAACGCCACGCCCAGCGTGCCGGATTCGGTCATCTGGAAAGGGTCGTCAGCTGCGGCCTGCAGCGCGAAATACACCTGCTCGAACATCACCGCAAACGTGGCCAGTGCCGCTGTCAGCAGCCCCAGCCTGCCGGGCAGGATGATACTTGCCGCCGCTACTGTGACCAGCAGCAACACGGTCAGATTGCTTTCTATGCCACCGCTGGCATGGATCAATAGCGTCAGCACCAGCACATCCGATAGCACCGGCACCAGGGGCATCAGAGGACGGCCCCGATACAGTGGCGCCTTCAACAGCACGGACATGAACGTCAGCCCGACATAGGCCACGCTGGTATACAGAAACAGCGACGGGTTGAACTGCCCCAGCATGGGGGCCTCGGTGCTGGCCAGAAAGACCACCAGCAACAGCACCGCCAGTAAAATACGGTAGGCGGTGTAGACCCGAATGGGCGTCCAGAGCTGGTTATCCTCCAGAGTCCGGGCGTTATCAATCACCCTGTTGCTCCAGCCATGCCTGGCGGTGCTCGTGTGAGCAGAAGTGATGCGTCTTGTGCGGCAATGCCAGATGTTCCGGCACATAGACACCACAATGGGCGCAACGCAGCATACGCTCGGTACTCTGGGGCACGGACTTGCTGCCACGTGACGTGACTGTCTTGATCAGGCGCCAGACCAGGTAAACCAGCAGCGCGAGGATGATGAGTCGGATCAGGCCCATTCCCGGATTCCTTGATGATCAGTAAAAAACGAGGTTCCTAGATTCTACGGAACCGGTGCGTATCGCAAGTGCCGGCAATCGCGGCAGAGGGTACAATCTCGGCTCTGGCAAACGAGAGGCGGACAGTCATGCGAGTGGTCATCGCACAGCGCAATATGCTGGTGGGCGACATAGAGGGCAACGCCGAGCGCATTCTTGCTGCGGCAGACGAGGCCCGGCGGCTGCTCGGGGCCGATCTGGTGGTGTTTCCGGAACTGGCGCTGACCGGCTATCCGCCTGAGGATCTGCTGCTGCGACCCAGCCTCAACACGCGCATCGAAGAGGCGATTCACGGCATCGCGGCGGCTACCGAAGTGCCGTTGGTGATTGGCTATCCGGGCGTGCGCAACGGGTTGCGCTATAACGTGGCCGGCCTGATACGCCCCGGCGAGGCGACGGCGGCCTGTGAATATTTCAAGCAGTGCCTGCCCAACTACCGTGTTTTCGATGAGAAGCGCTATTTCCATGCCGGTGACCGGCCGCAGATATTCGAGCTCGACGGTTTGCACTTTGCCCTGTCGGTGTGTGAAGACATCTGGCACCCGGGCCCGACGGTGGCAGCCCGCGATGCAGGCGCCGAAGTGGTACTGAATCTCAATGCGTCGCCGTTCCGCCGGGACAAGCATGAGGAGCGCCTGGCGCAGGTGCAGGCTCGTGCCCGGGATACCGGGCTGCCGGTCATCTACTGCAATCTGGTGGGTGGCCAGGATGAGCTGGTCTTTGACGGTGGTTCATTCGCGCTGAACGGCGCCGGAGAGTGTGTGGTGCAGGGCGGTTTTTTCGAGGAAGCGTTGATTCCGCTGGATATTCATCGCGGGGCCACGGGCCTGATTCTCGAAGGCGAGCAGCTGCCGGCGCCGGACGAGGAAGAGAGCGTTTATCGGGCATTGGTACTGGCGGTGCGTGATTACGTCGGCAAGAACGGCTTTCGCGGTGCGCTGCTGGGGCTCTCAGGCGGTATTGATTCCGCCCTGACCCTCGCCATTGCCGTGGACGCCCTGGGGCCGGAGCGGGTCGAGGCCGTCATGATGCCATTCCACTATACGTCCGATATGAGCCGTGAGGATGCTGCCGCCCAGGCCCGGACCATGAATGTGGGCTATCGCGTACTGCCGATCGAAGGGATGTACGAGAACGCCATGACAGTGCTGGCCGACAGCTTTGCTGGCCTGAATGCCGACACTACCGAAGAAAATCTCCAGGCACGCTGCCGCGGCGTCCTGCTGATGGCCCTGTCGAACAAGCTCGGCCATGTGGTGTTACCGACCGGGAACAAGAGCGAGATGGCAGTGGGTTATGCCACGCTCTATGGTGACATGGTGGGCGGGTTCAGCGTGCTCAAGGATGTGTCCAAGACCTGGGTCTATCGCCTGGCAACCTACCGCAACAGGAAAGCGGGCCAGGAAATCATTCCCCAGCGCGTGATCGACCGCCCGCCCTCTGCGGAGTTGGCGCCGGACCAGGTAGACCAGGACAGCCTGCCGGATTACAGCGTGCTGGATGCCATTCTCGGGCTCTATGTAGAGCAGGATTACAGCGCCGAGGCGGTGATTCGTGCCGGGTTCGAGCGGGAGGATGTGTACCGGGTGGTGCGCATGGTGGATCGCAACGAATACAAGCGGCGCCAGAGCGCCGTCGGC
This sequence comes from Alcanivorax sp., assembly GCA_022565695.1. Taxonomy (GTDB): domain Bacteria; phylum Pseudomonadota; class Gammaproteobacteria; order Pseudomonadales; family Alcanivoracaceae; genus Isoalcanivorax. The sequence continues at coordinate 7,264 of JAIUME010000014.1, forward strand.
CCCCGGGTAACGCGCCGTGCCTTTGGCAAGGACCGTCGCTACCCGATCACCAACGGCTGGCGGCCAGGCGACTGATCAAAGCAGATCGAAAGTGATCAGGCTGAGCCAGGTGCGCTCATCCCGCGGCCACCAGTCCAGCGCCACCCGCTGCCGACCATCCAGATACTCGCTGTCGGGCCAGTTGTGCGCCAGCACCGTCTGGCTGCGGCTGGCCAGTTCGTCCTCGCCGAGAGAGCGATAGGCGCGCGCCATGATGGCCAGCGCCTCTTCCACGGAGGGCGTTTCCTGATAGTGCAGCACGACCTGCTGCGCGCGATTGATGGCTGCCACGTATGCACTGCGGCGCGCATAGTAGCGTGCGACATGCAGCTCCTGCTCCGCCATCTGGTTACGGATATACACCATCCTTGAGCGTGCGTCCGGGGCGTATTCACTGTCCGGGAAGCGACGGGCCAGCTCGTGGAAATCCCGGAACGCCTCACGCCAGGACGTCAGGTCACGGGACGCCCGGTTGGTGCGTACCAGGCGATCAAACAGGCCGCGCTGCATGTTGTAGTTGGCCAGCCCCTTCATATACAGCACATAGTCCATGTGCTCGTTGGCCGGGTAGTTGCGCATGAAGCGCGACGCGGTGGCCGCCGTCGCCGGGTAGTCCAGCGCCCGGTACTGGGTATAGATCAGATCAAGCTGCGCCTGCTCGGCAAAATCGCCATAGGGAAAGCGTGCTTCCAGCTCGCGCAATTCATCGATGGCCGACAGGAAGTTGTTGCGGTCAAGTTGCTTGCGCACTTCCTGATAATGCTCCGACTCCGTGCGCTCCGGGCGTTCCTTTGGCCGATTGGAACAACCGGCTACGGACAGCAGCAGGGCGATGATGACGAGAAAACTGATATGTGCGCGCATGATGACCTGAAGTTGGTAACTCATTGATTGTCGGGCAGCCCTGCCGCACGGGGCGTCACACCCTCGCTGCGGCAGGGCCAGCGCCCGCCATTTAAGCATGGGCAGCCTGGCACGGCCACCCGGTGTATACTGCCGCCAGAAGCAGGGCGCCGCACCGTCGGCACCCTTCACACCTGATGCCGCCATTGTTTGCCGAGGTTCCCTGATGGGACAACCGACCACCGATAAAATTCAGCTCAGCGCCCGGGCTGCCCCGGAACACGCGGGCCAGCGCCTGGACCAGGTGGCTGCCGAGCTGTTTGACCGCTTTTCCCGCTCCCGCCTCCAGCACTGGATCAAGGCCGGCACCCTTACCGTGAATGGCAAACAGGCCAAGCCCAAGGACAAGCTGATGGGCAGCGAAGAGCTGGTCATCGATGCTGAACTGGAGATCGAGGTAGACGATGCGCCCCAGGCCATCGATCTGCCGGTGATCTACCAGGACGACGATCTGCTGGTGATCAACAAGCCCGCCGGACTGGTGGTGCATCCCGCCGCCGGCCACCATGACGGCACGCTGCTCAATGGCCTGCTGCATCAGGACCCGGGCCTCAACAACCTGCCCCGGGCGGGCATCGTGCACCGTCTGGACCGGGATACCACCGGGCTGATGGTGGTGGCCCGCACCCTGGAGGCGCACACCTCGCTGGTGGCCCAGCTCCAGGACAAGTCCCTGTACCGGGAATACGAAGCGGTGGCCGTCGGTGTGATGACCAGCGGCGGCATGGTGGATGCGCCCATTGGCCGCCACCCCCAGGACCGCAAGCGGCAGGCGGTGGTAGAAGGCGGCAAACCCGCCGTCACGCACTACCGCGTGATCAAGCGCTACCGGGGCCACACCCACATCCGCGTGCAGCTGGAAACCGGGCGGACGCACCAGATCCGCGTGCACATGACCCATATCCGTTATCCGCTGGTGGGTGACCCGGTCTACAGCGGCCGCCTGAAACTGCCCGCTGGCGCGACCCCGGCACTGCGTGAGGCCATTCAGGGCTTCCGCCGCCAGGCCCTGCACGCTCGCAAGCTGGGCCTGATCCATCCCACCTCCGGTGAATACATGGAATTCGAGTCGCCGTTGCCGGCGGACTTCGAGGCGCTGCTGGCCAGCCTGCGCGCTGACGTGGCCGAGCAGGCCGACTAGATGAAAGACGTCGCGCAACTTCCCGCGCTGAGCGACTGGCTGATCCCTGACTGGCAGCCGCATCCCCGGGTGCGCGCCTGTGTGACCACGCGCGCCGGCACGCTGTCGCCGCCGCCCTGGCGTGGGTTCAATCTCGGCGCCAACTGCGGCGACGAGCCGGAGCGGGTCGAGCAGGCCCGGCGCCATGTGCACCGGCTGTTGGCCACCCCGCATCCGCCGACCTGGCTGCGCCAGGTGCATGGCGTGGTACTGGTGCCTGCGGGGCAGGCCGATGCGGAAGCGGACGGCGTCTGGACCGACAAGGCCGGTTGGCCCTGCGCCGTGCTCACCGCAGACTGCCTGCCGGTGCTGCTGGCTCGCCGTGATGGCCAGGCGGTGGCGGCGGTGCATGCGGGCTGGCGCGGTTTGCAGGCGGGCATCATCGAACGGGCCGTGGCGCAGCTTGCCCCCGGCGGCGAAGCGCTATCGGCCTGGCTGGGCCCGGCCATCTCCCAGCCCTGCTACCAGGTCGGGCGGGATGTGTACGAGGCGTTTGTCGGGAGCGATCCCGCTGCCAGCGCCGGGTTCGAACCGGACGGCACGCCAGAGCACTGGCATCTGAGCCTGACCGGACTGGCTGGCCAGCGTCTTGAGCGTGCTGGCGTAACAGATGTCAGCGGCGGCGAGCAATGCACGGCCTCCGACCCGTCCCGCTTCTACTCTTACCGCTACGAAGGCCAGACCGGCCGCTTTGCCAGCCTGATCTGGCTCGACGCCTGAGCCACGCTGTCCGCATCACCCCTGTCCACGTCCCTGCCCACATCCCTGCCCACATCACCGTCTGCCTCCCCGTTTGTTGATCTGGCGCAACTCACGCTCCCGTCGTGTGCTTGAAAATCGACCATGCTGGCCTCATTTTCAGATCATCTGAAGCGATGCCTGTAATGAGGAAAACAACATGCGTCCTGATCGTTTTACCAGCCGTTTGCAAGAAGCGCTGGGCGAAGCCCAGTCCCTTGCCGTCGGCGCCAGCCATACCACCATCGAGCCAGTGCACCTGATGCTCGCGCTGCTGCGTGCCCGTGGCGGCAGTGCCCGGCCATTGCTGGAAAAAGCCGGCGCCAACGCCAACGACATCGATACCGCCCTGCAACTGGCCATGGAAAAACTGCCCACCACGCAACAGTTCAGTGGGGATGTGCAGCTGTCCCGTGCCCTGGGCAACCTGCTGAATCTGGCTGATCGCGAAGCCCAGCAGCGTGGCGATCAGTACATTTCCAGCGAAGCCGTGTTGCTGGCGGCCTGCGACGAAAGCGGTGAGCTGGGCAAGCTGCTCAAGCGCGCCGGTGTGGTGAAAAAGGTGCTGGCACAGAAGATTGATGATGTGCGCGGAGGCGAGACCGTGAATGATCCCAACGCGGAAGAAAAACGGGAAGCGCTCGACAAATATACCGTAGATCTCACCAGCCGCGCCGAAGACGGCAAGCTGGACCCGGTAATCGGTCGCGACGATGAAATTCGCCGTACCATTCAGGTGCTGCAACGGCGCACCAAGAACAACCCGGTGCTGATCGGCGAGCCCGGCGTCGGCAAAACGGCCATCGTCGAAGGTCTGGCCCAGCGCATCGTCAATGGCGAAGTCCCGGAGGGCCTGAAAGACAAGCGCGTGCTGTCCCTGGATATGGCGGCCCTGATCGCTGGCGCCAAGTATCGCGGTGAATTCGAAGAGCGCCTCAAAGCCGTGCTTAACGAGCTTTCCAAACAGGAAGGCCGCATCATTCTGTTTATCGACGAGCTGCACACCATGGTTGGTGCTGGCAAGGCCGATGGCGCCATGGATGCCGGCAACATGCTCAAGCCGGCCCTGGCCCGTGGTGAACTGCACTGCGTAGGCGCTACGACACTGAACGAGTACCGTCAGTACATCGAAAAAGATGCTGCCCTGGAGCGCCGTTTCCAGAAAGTGCAGGTGGACCAGCCCACGGTGGAAGACACCATCGCCATCCTGCGCGGCCTGAAAGAACGCTATGAAGTGCATCACGGTGTGGAAATCACTGACGGCGCCATCATTGCGGCAGCCAAACTGTCACAGCGCTATATCACTGACCGCCAGTTGCCGGACAAGGCCATCGACTTGATCGATGAATCTGCCAGCCGTATCCGCATGGAAATGGATTCCATGCCGGAAGAAATGGACCGCCTCGATCGCAAGCTGATCCAGCTGAAGATGGAGCGCGAAGCCGTGCGCAAGGAAGAGGATGACGCCAGCAAGAAGCGCATGGAAAAACTGGAAGAAGACATCAGTCGGCAGGAGAAGGAATACGCCGACCTGCGTGAAATCTGGGAAGCAGAAAAAGCCAGCCTCATGGGCGCCCAGGAATACAAGGCCGAGCTGGAAAAGGCCCGCGTCGAAATGGACCAGGCCCGCCGTGCCGGCGACCTGACCCGTATGTCCGAATTGCAGTACGGCCTGATCCCCGAGCTGGAAAAGAAAGTCGCCGCAGCCCAGGGCCAGGAACAGCAGGACATGCAGCTGCTGCGCAACAAGGTGACCGACGAAGAGATTGCCGAAGTCGTGTCCAAATGGACCGGCATCCCGGTATCCAAGATGCTCGAAGGCGAACGCGACAAGTTGCTGCGCATGGAAGATGCCCTGCACGAGCGCGTGGTGGGCCAGGACGAAGCCGTCCAGGCTGTGGCCAACGCCGTGCGGCGTTCCCGCGCCGGGCTGTCTGACCCCAACCGCCCCAACGGCTCCTTCCTGTTCCTGGGCCCCACGGGTGTGGGCAAGACCGAGCTGTGCAAATCCCTGGCGTCTTTCCTGTTTGATACGGAAGAGGCCATGGTGCGTATCGACATGTCCGAGTTCATGGAGAAGCACTCTGTAGCACGGCTGATTGGCGCGCCGCCGGGATACGTCGGCTATGAAGAGGGCGGCTACCTGACCGAAGCCGTGCGCCGCAAACCCTATTCCGTGCTGCTGCTCGACGAGGTGGAAAAAGCCCACCCGGATGTCTTCAACATCCTGCTACAGGTGCTCGAAGACGGCCGACTCACCGACGGCCAGGGTCGCACTGTGGATTTCCGCAATACCGTGGTGGTGATGACGTCGAACCTGGGCTCGGATCTGATCCAGCGGCTGGCGGGTGAAGAACAGTACGACACCATGAAGGCGGCAGTGATGGAGGTCGTCGGCACCCACTTCCGGCCCGAGTTCATCAACCGGGTGGATGAGGTGGTGGTGTTCCACCCACTGGCCAAAACGCAGATTCGCGGCATCGCCGAGATCCAGCTGGCCGGGCTGCGCAATCGCCTGGCCGAGCGCGATATGCGTCTGGCGCTCACCGATGGCGCTCTGGACCTGCTGGTGGAAGCCGGCTTCGACCCGGTCTATGGGGCGCGCCCCCTGAAGCGGGCGATTCAGCAGAAGATCGAGAACCCCCTGGCATCCGCCATCCTGCGCGGCGACTTCGCCGCCGGAGACCTGATTCAGGGGGATGTCAGTGGCGAGGGCCTGGTATTTGGCAAAGGCCACTGACGGGGTCTTACTCCGTAATTACTCGCAGGCGCGCAGCTCGTCCCGCGTTTCGTCGATGAGCTGATTGCGGCGATCACGGTCCAGCGTCATGACCTGCCCGGTCTCCGGGTCGGTCATGCGCACGATGGGCCGGTTCTCCAGCTTGTCCAGATTCTGGCGCAGCTGGTCGCAGTACTGGGGATCGGGCCGTGGCAGATTGCGTGACGCAGCCTCTTCGCCGGCGCGTGCTGCAGCGTCACGGTTCTCACCATCCTGCGCGCGACGTTGCTCAAGGCGCTCCAGTTGCCGGGGCTGGTCAGAAGAAGGCCGGCTCTGCGTCCGTATTTCACGGCTCTCATGGCCCTCTGGCGGGCTCTCGGAGTAATGGGTGACGCCACTGTCATCTACCCACCGATAGAAGCTCTGGGCGCTGGCGGCCTGACTCAGCAGTGCCAGGCCGAGTAATGCCAGGATGGCGCCTGATAATGTGACTCCAGGCAAGGTGGCACCTGATGTGGCACGGATCGTTGTTATACGGTTCACGCTGTTGTCTCCCCACCCTGATGATTGACGATGATTGTCACGGGCTCAGTTATCTTCAGGGGCCACACTTTCTGGAGAAGGCGACCCCGGACAGCGTTTAGCATGCCTGCTGCCCACCCCGGTCCGCAACTGCCCATGTCACGTTTTCCTGCTGCCAAGTGTTTGACACCACGCACAAATCTGCGACAATCGAGGCTTCCGGAAATCGGGACCCCTGCATCTTACCCAGGTGACAGTGCGGCCGGGACCGGGGGCGTCATTACCGTGGCGCTCAATGCAGTGACACTGCCGCATCGTCCCAGCTTCCACCTGTCCGCGTTCTTGCCGGCCACCTCCGCAAGAGCCCCCGGGAAACCAAATCAGGGTTTTCTATCTGCGGACACTCTTACTGAAACGTTGACGAAACGTAGATGAACTTATCTGCTGCGCAGGCCGCGTGGCGCAGGCCTTGATGCCTGCGTTGCCTTGTGTCCGGCGCAGCGAGCAACCGAGGTGACAGTCGTGGAAAAGCTTAGCGGTGCGGAGATGATCGTCCGTGCGCTCCAGGACGAAGGGGTGGAATACCTGTTCGGCTATCCTGGTGGTGCGGTACTGCACATATACGATGCGATATTTCAGCAGGACAAGGTGCACCACATTCTCGTGCGCCACGAGCAGGCAGCCACCCATGCGGCAGATGGCTATGCGCGCGCCACCGGCAAGCCCGGCGTGGTGCTGGTCACCTCCGGCCCCGGTGCGACCAACGCCGTAACCGGCATTGCCACCGCATACATGGATTCGATCCCCATGGTCGTGATCTCCGGCCAGGTGCGTTCCGACTGGATTGGCGATGACGCCTTCCAGGAAACCGACATGGTCGGCATTTCCCGACCCATCGTGAAGCACAGCTTCATGGTCCGCGATCAGTCCGAAATCCCGGAGATGATGCGCAAGGCGTTTCACATCGCCACCACCGGCCGGCCCGGCCCGGTGCTGATCGACATCCCCAAGGACAAGACAGCGCCCAACGTGAAGGTGCCCTACGAGTACCCGAAAAAGGTGAAGATGCGCTCTTACACCCCGGTGACCCGTGGCCACGCCGGCCAGATCCGCAAGGCGGTGGAAGAACTGCTCAAGGCCCGGCGCCCGGTGATCTATGCTGGTGGCGGCGTCATCAGCGGCGAAGCCAGCGACCTGCTGACCACCCTGGCGCGCAAGCTCGGCTACCCCGTCACCAATACCCTGATGGGCCTGGGCTGCTACCCGGCTACGGACAAACAGTTCGTCGGCATGCTCGGCATGCACGGCACCTACGAAGCCAACATGGTCATGCACAACTCCGACCTGATTCTGGCCGTGGGCGCCCGCTTCGATGACCGCGCCACCAACGACACCAGCAAATACTGCCCCGGTGCGACCATCGTTCACATCGACGTGGACCCGGCGACCATTTCCAAGAACGTGCGCGCCGACGTACCCATCGTCGGCCCTGTTCAGCAGGTGCTGGAAGACATGATCACCATGCTCGACGAGCACGGTGGCCAGCCAGACCAGAAAGCCCTGGCCCGCTGGTGGGAAGAGATCAACGGCTGGCGCGAAGTCCACGGCCTGCGCTACGAGGTCAACAAGGACGGCCCGATGAAGCCCCAGCAGGTGGTCCAGGCGCTGTACAAGGCCACCAAAGGCGACGCCTACGTCACCAGCGACGTGGGCCAGCACCAGATGTTCGCGGCCCAGTACTACCACTTCGATAAACCGCGGCGCTGGATCAACTCCGGCGGCCTCGGGACCATGGGCTTCGGCCTGCCTGCCGCCATGGGCGTGCAGCTGGCATTCCCGGATGCGATGGTTGCCTGCGTCACCGGCGAAGGCAGCATCCAGATGAACATCCAGGAGCTGTCCACCTGCCTGCAGTACAACCTGCCGGTGAAGATCGTCAACATCAACAACCAGGCTCTGGGCATGGTGCGGCAGTGGCAGGACATGCAGTACGGCGGCCGCCACAGCCACTCCTACATGGATTCCCTGCCGGACTTTGTTCGTCTGGCTGAGTCCTATGGCCACGTCGGCATCCGGGTGGATCACATCGAAGACCTCGATGCCGCCATGGAAAAAGCCTTCAGCCTGAAAGACCGGCTGGTCTTCCTGGACGTGTATGTAGACCCCTCGGAGCATGTGTACCCGATGCATATCGCAGACGGCGCCATGCGTGACATGTGGCTGAGCAAGACGGAGCGGACCTGATGCGACGCATTATCTCGATCCTGATGGAAAACGAGCCGGGTGCCCTGTCACGCGTTATCGGCCTGTTCTCCCAGCGTGGATACAACATTGAAACCCTGACCGTGGCCCCGACAGAAGACCAGACCCTGTCGCGCCTGACCCTGACCACCATCGGTGATGACCGCACCATCGAGCGCATCACCAAGCACCTCAATAAACTCATTGAGGTGGTGAAGCTCGTGGACCTCACCGAAGGTGCTCACATCGAGCGCGAGCTGATGCTGATCAAGGTCAAGGCCACCGGCGCCCAGCGCGCCGAAGTGAAACGCTCCGTGGATATCTTTCGCGGGCAGATCGTCGACGTCACCAGCACGGTGTACACCGTGCAACTGGCGGGCGCCAGCGACAAGCTTGACGCCTTCATCGGCGCCATCGGCGAAACCCAGGTGCTGGAAGTTGTTCGCTCCGGCGTCAGCGGCATTGCTCGTGGAGAAAAAGTGCTGAGCATATGACGGCACGTTGATATCGCTGCAATGACGTACACAACAGACCCCGCCTTGAGCGGGGTTTGTTGTTGTTGGGGGTTGTCATCACATCAGGGCCGGGGCAGGGCGATACCTGATCCTGGAGATTCTGCATACCAGGCCGGCCTGCGGAAGCCATCTTCGTTGCAGCACCGCCTGTCATGCTGTGTATTTCACACGGAGCAGGGCGTGGAGTATGCTGCGAATGAGGTCCGGGCTCTGCCGGCATGTGCCTGAACGTGTCCATGTAAAGTGGTAGCAGATCATGCCGGCTGACAGAGATATTATCGTCGGGGAGGCGCGAAAACGTGGAGAAAGTTGTCACAGGGCTGCTCGTGCTCGTGGGTATCATTCACCTGTTGCCCGTTTCTGGCGTTCTGGGCGTTGGGCGTCTCGCTGCGTTATACGGCGTATCGTTGAATGATCCGAACCTCGAAATCCTGATGCGTCATCGTGCGGTGTTGTTCGGGCTGCTGGGTCTATTCCTGATTTATGCCGCATTTCAGCCTTCACTGCAGTTGCTGGCAATCGTCGCGGGCTTCGTGAGTGTTCTGACCTTCATCGCCATCGCCTGGTCAGTTGGGGGATACAATGAATCAGTCCGCAAGGTCGTTATCGCGGACATCATTGCGGTAATTGCACTCCTTGCAGCGGGGGTGATCCATGTTGTCAGCCGCTATCACGTCTAGCCGTTCGCGCATTGAGTCGCCGCGTGTTCAAAACTGGTTGCGTCAGGGCTTCTCCGCTGCCTTCGCAGGTTTGGGAGCGCAGCTGGCTGTTGCAGAGAGGTGATGTGGCCCCGCTTCATGCCGCCTTGTCTGTCACCGGATTAAATCGATCCATTTGCCCCGTCACGGCCAGATACGCTGGCGGCAAGTACCGCGCCTTTGCCGGTATCAGCGGTAGCAGGAGCCTGACCAGAGCGCGTCGTCGTGCATAGCGTCGCGCCAGGCGGTCGTTCCAGTCCACGTCGAGCGTTTTTCGCAGGCGTTCCGGCAGAGTGGCGGCGGTGGCCAGGCGGGCGTTTTTACCCAATTGGCTGTAGATCAGGTTCCACAGCCAATGAGGCATCCAGCCAAGTTGAGGTGGTCTTTTCACTTTCCAGAGGCTGACATCCAGCAAATAGCGTGCGGTGTCTGTATTCTCCAGCCGCTGGGCCACCATGTTGTCGAAGTATTGCCAGAAAGCGGCCAGGTCCTGTGGCATGTCCTGGTCGCGAATCCCCAACACTTTGCCCTGCTGTACCCATTCCAGGTAGAGCTGTTCCGCTTCCTCTGGCGTAAAAGGTCGCTTGCCGAACGCCTGTTGCGTGGTGATCATGGTGAAATAGGTGGTCATGTGGACCCAGGCGTAGGCTTCCGGATCCAGGGCGAAATAGCGTCGCCCTTTCTCGTCTTGTCCCTTGATGTCTCTGTGCAGGTCGCGCAGTGCCTGGCCCGCTTGCGGTGAGCCGTCCTGCCCGCCATAGAGCAGGCGCAGGCCCCACTCAGTGGTGCGTTGCAGGCGGCCCCAGGGATCTTTTTTGAAGACGGAGTGATCGCCTACACCGGCCCCGACGATGGGGTGAGAGACCTGCAGCAGCAGGGTAGTACCGGCCATCAGCAATTGCAGGTTGTCGCCGGCATGGGTCCAGGCCAGTGAATCGGGACCCAATGCGGTGGTTTGCTGTGCGTGGTGAGTGGCCATGCCGGGTGCTCCCTGTCTGCATGTATGGCGGCTTGCTGTGATGAGACAATATTTATCATATGTATCATTTTGTGGGTGGGCAGCCATGCTGACAAGTGACAGATTGCGGGGATTTGTAGAGGGCCTGCGTTGCAGGCATACACAGGCAGGCATACACAGGGAGTGATATTGATGACAGCCACAAACGAGCAGGCCATCGCCGGGCAGGCGGTGTATACAAAGAAGGTGCTTTTCGCTTACGACATATTGGTTCTCGGCATATCCAGCAGCTATATCTGGAAGTGCCCGTCGAAAATAATCGAGCAGCATTACAACCGGCATATATCATCGAACCATCTGGATGTCGGGGTGGGCACCGGGTACTTCCTGAACCGCTGTCAGTTTCCATCAAGCACTCCGCGCATTGCCTTGATGGACATGAACCCCAATTCCCTGGATTTTGTCTCCCGGCGCATCGCGCGCCATAACCCGGAAACCTGGCAGCAGAATATTCTGGAGAAAATAGAGAGCGATATCGCGCCGTTTGACTCTGTGGGCGTGAATTATCTGTTTCATTGCTTGCCGGGCGCCATCGAGGAAAAGGCGGTGGCGTTTGACCACCTGAAGTCGGTGATGAAGCCAGGGGCTCGCATCTTTGGGTCGACTATTCTGCAAGGCGGTGTGAAAAGAGGGTGGGCGGCCCGGAAACTGATGGCGATCTACAACAAAAAGGGTATTTTCGATAACACAGGAGATGGCGTGGCGAACCTGGAGGCCGCGTTGCGTCAACGGTTCGAGGACGTCCAGCTGGAAGTTGTGGGATGCGTGGCGTTATTTTCAGCCAGGGTCGGTGATGAGATGAGCCTCTGAGCACGGTGTGTGGCGCGATATGAAGAATGACCAACCAGATGGAAAGAGGTGCAGGAAATGTACAGGTGTATCGCGATCATTCTGGTGATGCTTGTGGCCTCGGGTTGTACCAGGGATTGGTATACTGGTGAGTGGACAGTAACGGAGGCAAGGTTTCCCGGTATCAGCGCCATGGGGTTGGATGAGGCTCGGGAGTGGTATGGCTCTCAAGCAGTCTATTCAGCGTCATCGGTGACGTTTCGAGGCAGACGCTGTGAGGAGCCTCGATTCTCGGTCAGTGAAATGAATGAGGCAGCTTTCCGCAATGCGTATCGGGCAACCTTTTCAGCGCTGGATATTGATGGTTCATCAGTGCAAATACTGGAAGTGGGGTGCCCGGACGGCTGGGCGCACCCTGGCGCCCTGTTGATTGAGGCAGGCCCTGAATCGGCCTACATAGTATGGGATGGCGTATTTTTCAAATTGGTGAGAACGGATTAGCCCGCCAAATCCAACTCATTGTGAATCAACACCACACACTGTGATGCAAACAACATGGTGGGCCCCAGGCTGATCTTTTCGGCACCCAACCGTTTCAGGCTATTAAACGTCTTCTTTGGCATGGGAATGTGGTCGGTCAGCAGGAAGCAGGGGTTATCGGCGAAACCCAGCCCGCGAGCAGGTGTGCCTTTTCTGTCCATCATGTAAAGCTGGTGGTCTTCCGCCAGGTCTTTCACCAGTCGTTCAAAGCTCAGAGTGCGCACGCGGATGCCCGGCTCCACGGCCTTTTCCTGTTCCTTGCCCAGCCCTTGTGAGGCATCCAGCGCCTTCGCCACCTTGGCGAGCAGTGCCTGTTCGTGAAAGCCGCCGATATGCTGCATCTCGGCGGCCGTAAAGGTGATGGTGCGGGAAAAGTCCCGGGTGCTCTCCAGCACCAGATGTACGATTACATCGTCCCGGTGAGATTGGGCCACAAACAGGCTGTTCATCAGCGTATGGGCCAGAATTTCTGTATGGGCGTCGCCGCCGACGTTGGCCAGCAGGTCCCGGCTGTCGGTGGGCGCGGCGCGGGCGCGGAGCACGAAAGTACGCATCAAGGGTCGCTGGTTAGAAAGACGCGCCCAGTATAGCGGATCACGGCGGCTTCGCCTGCGTTTGCGGGTTGTCTTCACCTCTGACGCGAGGCAGTATCGAAGCGGGCCTGAAACCACTGAATCCACAGCGTCTGGCCGATGGATTCCATGGGCCGCATTCCGCCACGAACAAGACGCCAGCCTCCAAAAGCTGGATAATGGCACCATTCTGCTACAAGTCCCCCACGCCCGGTGCTCCCCATGGAAATCAAGGTCAACTATCTCGACAACCTCCGTCTGGAGGCAAAGTTTGACGACTTTACCGTCATCTCCGACCAGCCCATCCGCTACAAGGGAGATGGCTCCGCCCCCGGGCCGTTCGATTACTTCCTGGCATCCTCGGCCCTGTGTGCCGCCTATTTCGTCAAGGTGTACTGCAAGACCCGGGACATCCCTACCGAGAATATCCGCCTGTCGCAGAACAACATCATTGACCCGGAGAACCGCTACAAGCAGATCTTCCGCATCCAGGTAGAACTGCCCGAGGATATCTCCGACAAGGACCGGCAGGGCATCCTGCGCGCCATCGACCGCTGCACCGTCAAGAAGGTGGTGCAGGCCAATCCCGAATTCCAGATCGAGACCGTCGAGAACATTGACGAAGATGCCCAGGCTCTGCTGATGGCCGTGCCCGATGAGGCCGGCAGCACCTGGATTGAAGGCAAGGACCTGCCGCTGGAGCAGACCATCGCCAACATGAGCGGCATTCTCGCCGGCCTGGGCATGAAGATCGAGATCGCCTCCTGGCGCAATATCGTGCCCCATGTGTGGTCCCTGCATATCCGCGATGCCGCCTCACCCATGTGCTTCACCAACGGCAAGGGCGCCACCAAGGAAAGCGCCCTGTGCTCTGCGCTGGGCGAATTTATCGAGCGGTTGAGCTGCAACTTCTTCTATAACGACCAGTTCTTCGGCGAAGAGATTGCCAACAGCGCCTTCGTGCACTATCCCAATGAAAAGTGGTTCCAGCCTGGCCCGGACGACGCCTTGCCCGATGGCATTCTGGATGAGCACTGCCGGGCGATCTACGACCCGGAAGGCGAACTACTTGGCTCGCACCTGATCGACACCAACTCCGGCAAGACGGCACGCGGCATCGTCGCGCTGCCGTTCGTGCGCCAGTCCGACGGCGAGACGGTGTACTTCCCCTCCAACCTGATCGAGAACCTCTACCTGAGTAACGGCATGAGCGCCGGCAACACCCTGCAGGAAGCCCAGGTGCAGTGCCTCTCGGAAATCTTCGAGCGCGCCGTCAAGCGCGAGATCATCGAACAGGAAATCATACTGCCGGATGTGCCCGACACCGTGCTCGCCCAGTACCCGGCCATCGTCGAAGGCATCAAGGCATTGGAAGCACAGGGCTTCCCCGTGCTGGTGAAGGACGCCTCCCTGGGTGGCCAGTACCCGGTAATGTGCGTCACCCTGATGAACCCCCGCACTGGCGGTGTCTTTGCCTCCTTCGGCGCGCACCCCAGCTTTGAGGTGGCGCTGGAGCGCAGCCTTACCGAACTGCTGCAGGGCCGCAGTTTCGAGGGCCTGAACGACCTGATGCCCCCGACCTTCAACAGCTTGGCCCTGACCGAGCCCAACAACTTCGTCGAGCACTTTATCGATTCCTCGGGGCTGATTTCCTGGCGTTTCTTCAGCAGCAAGGCGGATGTCGAGTTTGTGCATTGGGACTTCTCGAACGGCGCGGGCAGCAACGACGAAGAAGCTGCCACCCTGTTCGGCATCCTTCAGGGCATGGAGCTGGAAGCCTATATGGCCGTGCACGAAGACCTGGGCGCCCCCGTATGCCGCATCCTGGTGCCCGGCTACTCCGAGGTGTACCCCGTGGAAGACCTGGTGTGGGACAACACCAACAAGGCCCTGCTGTTCCGCGAAGACATCCTCAACCTGCATGCCTTGAGCGACAAACAACTGACCGCCCTGCTCGAACGCCTGGAAGAAACCCAGATCGACGAGCACATGGACATCATCACCCTGATCGGCATCGAGTTCGACGAGAACACCGTGTGGGGCCAGCTGACCATCCTCGAACTGAAGTTGCTGATCCACCTGGCCCTGGGGGCGCATGAAGACGCCCTTGAGTATGTGGAAATGTTCCTGCAGTACAACGACAACACCGTGGAACGCGGCCGCTTTTATCAGGCCATGCAGGCTGTGCTCACCATCCTGCTGGATGATGAGCTGGAACTGGATGATTACCTCTATAACCTGACCCGCATGTTCGGCCAGACCACCATGGATGCCGTGGTGGGCTCCACCCAGGGCACGGTGCGCTTCCACGGCCTCACGCCCACCAATATGCAACTTGATGGCCTGGAGAAACACCAGCGCCTGATCGAGAGCTACAAAAAGCTGCATGCGCATCGCGCTGCCCGGGCAGGCTAGCGCTGCCTTGTGCCACAAGTGCCCGCCCCGGGGTTGCCATCATCCCGGGGGCGGGGCAGTATCGAGGCAGGGTTAATGGGCGGCGGACAAGCACCGGAGAAAAAATAACGAAAGTAAGCAGATGCTCGCCGAGGCACGGACAGTGCGCGGAATGTCGGGCATGGCGGTAGCGTGCCGGGTTTAGTGCGGACACTGATAATGGCGAACGCGAATTGCATTGCGCACCTGATCACGCAACCGTGGTTGCCTGTCGCTGTCCTTGCGCATGGCGATACTCTTATGCTGTCCATGCGGACAGTATTATTGAAATGGAAAAAGAAGAATTCAAGCGAATGGGTCGGGAACTCGGCGGGGCGCTGGTAAGTCTTTGATTTTTATTATCTATTCATCAATATATAAATTTGCTAACTGTGATAGGCTGCCGGCGTTGTTATTGGATATATGCGCCGGCGTCCTAATGCCTGTTATGTGTTGGTAGGGAGCGCATGAGATTTCTACTGGGTATATCCGCGCTAGTGAGCTTTATCATCGGCGGAGCGGCGATGTACATGGCATGGGATCACAATCCTCAGTGTGAGATCCACTGTGAAGGTGCGGCCCACTGGGCATATTGGACTTTTATTGGAGCAATTTGGGCTGTCTCGGTATTTTTGCTTTGCTCTGGCGTGATTTGTGGAGTGGCGAAGATTCGTGCTATTGGAAAAGTTGGTGATGACACATAACAAGCAGCGGCAGCAAGGCACCTTCGGTGCCGGACGCGCTTCGCACGCCGCTGCGCAGGTCGTTAGCCAAATGGAACGATTTAGTAATGTGCAAAACTCAATTCACGGCCAAAGACGGAACCATCGCAAACATCGTGATCGACCAAGATGGTACAGTCATATCGGTGTGGATCGGAGGTGCGGAAACAGGAAGCATTGAGCTGACGATGGGCGATGGTCCCTATCACTTCCATATAACACACATGTTCCTCAACAAATGCAAAGGTAAGGGAATTGGGCGCGCTTGTTTGAGGTTTCATAAGGAATGTTTTGCAGCACCACTGACTGCGTCGTCGCCGTTCGAACCAGGACAGAAGTTGGACGGCAGTCATTTGACAGGGGACGGGCTGCCATCTATCTCGAAAATGCGAGACGAGGGCATAGTGTGTCGCCACTCAGACGAGTATGACCAGGGCTAACAAGGTCATCCAGCCGACGCTCGTACCTCGCGCGGCTGATGACGGCGTTATGAGCCAATCAACATCGAGAGTATGAATGGACGATAGAGTCAAAAAATTAGATACGCCAGAAAAGTGCGCGATATTTGCCAAGAACTGTATTGAGCGCGGTCGAGAGGATTTGGCTCAAGAGGCAAAAGAGCGTGCTCTACAGCTCCGAGCAGAAGCGCACGGCGCAGAGACGGAAGCAGAACGTGAAGCTCTTGAAGCTGTATATGCCTACGAAGAGGTCTTGAGCACAAGAAATGGAAAGAGAACACGCGCTGGACGTACTTGGCAAATGATTGAGCGTCATGGAATTATCGGCGCGGTGGAGCGTGCGGTAAACCGCCCAACGGAAACGCAGGGATATACCTCACTTGTTGAAATGGGCCTCGAAGACTATGCCTTTGAAAATGTAATCCTTCGTTATCCCAATCTATTCAGCGAGCAAGCAGTAAATATTTCCAAGGCGCGCATCGATCAGTGGCGTAGCTCATAACAAGGCCAGGCACGGCGACGGCTTTTTCGTTGCGGCTTCGCCTACACTACAAAGCCGCGCGTGCTGGCGGCGTTAGGTCTACATTCAAGGCGGCCTGAATGAGTGAGACGAAAAAGCGGGAAATCTTCTTCGAGCAGCTTAAAGAGGCCCGCGACGGCTACTTCGTCGAGTACAACCCGCCGGGTGGAGAAGTAAGGTTTGCGTGGCTCACGCTTGTTTTTCACGAAGGCGCGACGCCTGACTTCGCAAAGGCGGCTATGGAACATGAGGCCGCATTATGGACGCTGCGATATCCAGTGCCGGTTATGGTTTTCGCGTGCGACGAAAAAGGCGATACGGTAGAGATCAGCGAGGATTGGGGTCGGAACAACCTGATTGCCTGGCGGTGTTCTGATGGCAGTCTAGATATGTACTGGGAGTATCTCAAAGACGAGGTCATACAGATGTAGCGCTTTCGGCCGAGTATCTCTTGAAGACCTATGAGGGAGTGCCCTACAGGACTGCGGAGGAAGTAAGGCAACAAGCCGGCACCAATTGGAAGAGCCGTTCTAAGGAGCTTCGTATCGGTTTTGCAATTATCTTCTGCTGGGCAGTAGCAGTCCCGGCAGCCATTGCGTTGCTGGGATGGACAAGCCCGTTGGTTGGCTTCATGGTCATGGTCTACGCATTGGGCACGGCCGTCCGTCAAGCAGGCCTGATGCTTGGCAGGTTCAAGCCTTTGCCACATGAGAGTGAAACGCGGCAGAAGGAGCAACTAATGCGTCATTACTATTATCACTGTGAGCGAAATCCAGATGCATTCAGGCGGCTTGTCGTTGAAAATTTTGAGCAGGATCAGCGAGAAGCCGAGGAGCTAACAAGCGCATCGAGCGGACGCGGCTAAAGCCGCGCCGCTCATGCTTGGCGTTAGCATTTTTAGACTTAAACCTATGGGTAATCTTAAAGGTCAACATATGAGCAATAAAGAAAGTTTTGGAAGTGTGAGCCTAGTTCGTCAGGGAGAGCATAGGTTTTACTCATTCACTATGCCCAGTGATATCCTTGCGGAAACGTGTTACGTGATCAACCGCGATGAAGATCCCATAGAAGGATTTCAGCGAGAGCTGGATAAAAAAAGAGCGATGGAAATTGCAAATTATATTGATTCAGGACTTGGGACTATTCCTAGCTCAATAGTTTTATCAGCGCAGGAAGATTGCGATTTTACATACGATTCAAAAACAAAATCAGTGAGCTTTAAAAACATAAATAAGGCATTCCTTATCATTGATGGGCAGCATCGAGTGTATGGATTCAAGCTCGCGAACACGGCACTAAGAATTCCTGTTGTAGTATACGAGAACTTGTCAAAAAGAGATGAAACAAGGCTGTTTATTGATATAAATTCTAAGCAAAAGGGGGTGCGAACAGAACTTCTTCTAGATATCAAGAAGATGGCTGAGTATGAGAATGATGCTGAGCAATACCTAAGAGAGATATTCGATACATTCTTAACAGAGAATGACAGCGCTCTCTACAATAGGCTTTCAGCTTCGAAAAGAGAAAAGGGAAAGATCACTAGATCTGTTTTCAATACGGCGATTAAGCCTTTGGTTAAAGTTTTTGGAAACAAGACGCCAACGGAAATATATGAGATATACAACGCATACCTAATTGCTTTCAATGAAGGGATATTGGTCCCCCATGGCATTCAAGACCAGGCTTTCAACACGACTGTATTCAAGGCCATTGCCGGATTCTTCCCTATTATAACCGCAAGAGTTAAAGATCGGTTTGGTGCCATTTATACAGTTGATAACTACCATGAATTTACAGAGATTATTGGTCAGAGAATCAAGCCTATAAAGCTAGAAAATCCGACTAATGCATATAAGCCTATTGTTGATCATCTTGAAGAGTCATTAAAGCAGGAGTTTACTCTTTAAATGACGCCTGAGATTAAGCTTATTCACCAGTTATCACATAACGCAATATTCGAAGTATCTTCGAAAAATGAGACTGACCTAAAAGCTTGGGTTGCGAATGGTCAGTATCTGATGGATCAGGCGTTAGTGCCAAATCCACAAGGAAGGGCTAGCGAATTCAAACTCCGATTTCAAGACGCTGACAAACTAAATATTGCCTTAGCGAATGATTGTAACCGTTTTTCACAAGCCGCGATTGAGTCTATGTGGTGCATTGGAAAGGTGGAAAAGTTACCAAGAAGCACTGCCTGGGCTACTGTTCAAATGTATTATTCTGCATTTTTCGCCGTGCATGCGTTATTGAGAATTTTTGGCAGAGCTTGCACGCAATTGGATAGCAGCCATGTTGAGGCAGTATATCAAGTGGCAAGCGCTACCAATATGGATGGCAGTTCATCCTGCATTGAAAATGGGTTTTACATCTCGGTGATAGATAATAACGGTATTGAATACAAAAAATTAAAAGATTCACATGCAGATACTTGGCTGTCGTTCTCGAATTTGTTGACTTGGATAATTAATAACATTGAGAGCACTACAGGCTTGGGGAAACACAAGTCCGATGCTATCGATCTTGTTTCAAAACTCAAACAGGCGATGTCACAGTCCGGAGCAGCTAAAGGTAATTGGCCTTCGCAAGTAAGGAATAGGGTTAACTATCAACACAGTCATGGTGTTTGGTATCCGTACAAAAATGCATTGCATGATCACGAGGCTATACTAAGAAACTCAGAATGGTTAAAGCAACCACAGACCTTTGATCTAAATCCAAATACCGGAGAAATTCAATCACTATTCAACATTAGTAATTCGATACTATCGCTGATGTACCAGCTAATGAAGTACGGCTATGACCGTGCAGGTAAAATTTCGCTGCCATTAGCGAATGGAACATTTCGACTTATAAATCAAATCCGAGCAGCATGATGCTAACAAAGCAATGCACGCGACAAGCGCGTGATAGCGGCGTTAGCGATCAAGGAAGAGTTTGATGCAAGTTTCGTGTTTTATCCTTGAGGAGTCAGCTAAAACCATAATCGGACTGGCTACTACCGGCCTTTCCGGGGGGCTAATATGGCTTGCGCTTCTCCGCTATCGGAGCCATACGATCCGAGTTCTCTTAAAGAATTCAACTAGAGTGTTTATCTTCTACTATCGGGGAGATCACGATACATCCCACAAGAAGCGCTTAGCTTTCAATGCCGATGGCTCGATCAACGACGGAAAGCACCCTAACGAGTGCTACTGGGATGTCGCCTGGGGACTGCTAGTGATCTACACAAACGGTAGGAAGGTATATAGCAAGTTCAGGTGGGATCAGAAAGTTGGAAGACTCATCCATACAAATAATCCAAACCTCCCGTCCGTGATGGGCCAGTGTATAGTGCCCCTGTTCATTCCTGCTGGACAGAATCGAGAGATATACTTGCAGAGCCTAGGAGTTGATGGCAATGGACGCTAACAATCAGCTGCACCGGACAAATTTCCGCTGTCATCTTTTGTGCATAGAGCCGCACAAATGCCGCCATCAAAAATTTACCCGGTGGGCCGGGCGTTATATGCAAAGAGAGTTCATCTCATGAATCAAGACAAGTACAGCTCTAAGTTTGAAACAAATGACAAAGAGTCAAAATTGCTGAAAGCTGCTTTTGACCAAGTTTCAGACATACGAAAATTTGAGGTTGAGCTTTACTGGAAAAGAGCAACTTATTTTTGGGCATTAATAGCGGTAGCTTTTGCTGGTTACTTCTCGATTCTGGCTTCTGAACATATGCCCAGTAAGTTTTTTCTGTCACTTATAGTTTCTTGTATTGGTTTTGTATTTACCTTTGCTTGGTTTCTTTCAAGTAGGGGGAGCAAGTACTGGCAGGAGAACTGGGAGAATCACCTTGACCTCCTAGAAGACAATGTAACTGGTCCCTTATACAAAACCTTACTCGAACGGCCTGGCCACATAAATCTGGCGGAAAAACTTATAACTGGTCCTTTGAGTGTATCCGTTTCTAAAATAAACCAGTGGGTTGGTATTTTCATCGTTTTTGCGTGGTGTTTGTTGGTCGGGTTCTCTGCTTATAACTCTTTAGATCCGCTTGGGTTATCAAAGGATCAATGGCTAAATATTGGACTGCATGCGTTTGTTATAGCCATCACCTTGGTGGCCTGCTTTATGATGTTTGGTTTCGGAAAGACACACAAAGACAAGCATTCACCCAAAGTTGTAGAGCGAGAAACGAGAATTAAGTAAGCATATAACAATCGCGTCAATTAGGACGCTCGCAAGCTCTCGCCTATTACGCGGGCGTTAATCGTTTCAAAGGTGGAGGATGTATGCGAGATTTTGGCTCAATGAAACAGTCTTATGAGGCAATGGGTTACGACGAGAGGCTGGCCTTTCTTTCTGGGTTAAAAGTTATCCTGGAAGCAGAAATGCAAAAGATTGGTCAGAATTATGATGAAACGGATTCTAGGGACGTCCGTATTAGGTTATTGAAAAAGACTTCAGAGCTACAAGAGGCCATACATGCCGTAAAGGACAGTTCGAAGGAGTCTAGCAAAGAGCCTGCGGTGGTAGATGATGGTTTCTGGGGAACTCTGGAACAGTATCTTATCTCCGGAGTCGATTAACAAGGCAAGGCAGCGGGCGCCTTCGGCCCTCTGCTCGCGACGTTATGCGCGCAGCCATCTGCGTCAACCAAAGAGAAAAAAATGACAGAACCTAACGAAACAGAAATTAAAGTCAGTGACGCTACCAACGAAAGCAATGATTTTTCATACGATGATTATTTTCATTCGAAAGAAGCTTTTTTGATTTTCGTACTATTGTATGTTGATGGTGAAAAAAGAGCCGACTTCCTTGGTATTAAAGAAGAAATGTATGAGTCAAGAGCCAAGGCAAAAGAATGGCGAAATTCTTTGGTTAAAGTACTTCATTCTGACCGTTGCAAGCACCTATCTGCGGATGAGGCCACAGCGAAAGTCAACGAAATCTATTCAAGGATGAAAAAGCATGCCGAATGAGGAAGAGAAGAAGAATAGCACTAGCAAGCTTCCTGTAACTTTAAAACCGGTTGACTTTGAATACAAAAAACCAGAAAGAAGAAACGAATTAACTGAGCCAAAAAAATACGACAAGATCGATTCGAAAATTGGTGAACTAGTAAAGCTCGGCACTAATGGCGTAATTTACGTAGATGAAGATACTTTTTCTACAATATTTCAAACCACTTGGCCGAAAGCTGCTTTTATATTTGAAAACCAGATTCCAGATGCAGACAAGAAAAGTTTTGATGGTAAAAATTACGCTCATAGCTCGGCAGTGGTTGGGTTGACCGAAAAGAAATCACAAGAATTCAGAGATGCCGAAAAGCAAGCCTTGCTTCAATATGCTCGGGACTCGCTCATTAGTGTATCAGACTCACCTGAGGCGCAGGATATGAGAAGAAAGGTTGATTCATTCACATCCAAAATCCTTCCAAAACTCCGCGACGAACGAGGCGTAAATACTGATGAAGTAACTGGTGAAGATAGAAGAAGAGGTTTTGCATTTCATCATGTTAATCCAAAGGAATTGCATACAGACCCAGAGGACGTATTAGATCCTACTAAGGGGCGGAATTTGAATCCTGAAACTCATGCGGACGTACACAGAAATAACATCAACAATGAGGAGCAGTTTGAGAAGTATCAGACTGAAAATAAGCCGAAGTAAAGCGCATAACAATTTGCTGCACGCGGAAAAATACTCGCTGCGCTCGCATTTTCCGGTGAGCAAGGCGTTATACGCAAGGAAGGTCATGAGCATCATTCGATAAATTGCAGAGTCATGGGGTTGGGTAGATATCGATCCCATCCAGGTGGTCGGAGTGGGGGAAGTCCACTCCCCGTGGGTGACCCTTTTCATGCCAGCTCTTGTGTTGATTGTGGGGCTTGCATGGCCGCGCAAAAGGCGCCGCGATGCCTGGTCGATCTCGCTGGGTGCGGGCTTTCTGGTTCTGAGCTTCGTGCCCATCCTTGTGTCGGGGTATCTGCCGACATGGAATATTGGGGCCTGGATATTACCCCTGACAAGGTGTCGCATTATGGGACTCTTGACCTTTAGCATCAACGTCACCCTGGACGGCTGCGTCGATCATCAGGAAGGAATCGCCGACGACGAGACACATGCTTTCTTCACCGGACTGATGGACGAGAGCGGGGCGATGTTGTGGGGCCGTATCACCTACGAGATGATGGAGAGCTACTGGCCGGCGGTAGCCAGTGGCGAGGAGGAGGCGACGCCAGCGATGCGCGAGTGGGCGGTTAAACTGGAAGCAAAGCCGAAGTACGTCGTATCGTCGACGCGAAAGAACTTCCCATGGACCAACAGCCACCACATTGCTGGCGATCTGGGCGCGGGCGTGCAGAGGCTGAAAGACGCCACCCCGGCGGGCATACTCCTCGGTAGCGGCAAGCTCGCGACCGAACTGGACAGGCTGGATCTGATCGACGAGTACAAATTCCTCGTCCATCCCAGGGTCGCCGGCCACGGCCCGACGCTGTACCAGAGTGGGCTGCCCGGCGCGCGGCGGCTCGAGCTTGTTTCGGCGCAGCCGCTCCGCTGCGGCGCGGTCGCCATGCACTATCGGCGCGCGCGTGACGGGTAGCCCGTGGCTATCGCTTCAAATTTACACAGGAGGTAAAGGTGAGCGAAAAAGGATACCTGAAGCCACCGGAAGAGATTGACATGGCACAGGCCGAGAGATCGATTCGCGTGGCGGGTCTCATCAGTGTGTTGGCGCTGGCGGGCGCTGTTCCGGCCGCCTATTTTATGTTGCCTGCATTATTTTCCTTTCCTGAAGAACTGCCGGAACGGCTTGCCTTCGCGGCTCAAGCGAGCATATTCGTGCTGCTTTGCGCGGTTGTCGCCATAGGAATGGTTTCGACTGCCCGCAGGTTTTCACCAGAAGATATTGGGGGCTCTGCCGCTCGGGCGCCTAGTAAGCGTATCGCCATTTATGTGGCATTCCTTCAAAATACCTTGGAGCAGTCAGTAATAGCCGTAGGCCTTTACTTTGCCTTGGCGGTGCTTCTGAGCGGCCCATGGCTTTCCCTCATAGTGGTCGGCGTAATCTTCTTCTTGATTGGGCGGGTGCTCTTTTTTCGGGGCTATTCCAGAGGTGTCGAAGGTAGAGCTCTGGGTATGACATTGACTATGATGCCTACGGCATTTGGCTACCTGTTGGTACTGGTGCTTATGGGTGCCAAATGGATTTGACGGATTTCTTCACCTGCCTTATGGATGAGCGAGGGGCGCTGGCCGATTCTTCTGAGAGACATCCATGAACTGGAACGAAAGCACGATCAACCCGAAAGTCATTCTCGGATACTACGATAGTGCGCCGAGCCTTGAGCATGTCGATGTCCATCGCATCTCGTTGATGCGCGACGGGCCAATGGCCGAGATCACGTTTGACGTAGGCAGCTTTCCGGAAAGGCCATCTCGAAAATGGCCGCCTGGTGCCAATACCTGTCAGATCACAGTTCGTGCTTTCGGCTTGGTCGAGGCGGAATTAACGCGCTGGAGCAATCAGTCGTCTGGCACGTTGAATGTTGGAGTTGTGCAGGGCGGCATAGAGGTTGCCTTCAGCGGTGAGGCAAAATTCAGGCTGCTGTGTTCGCACCTGGATGTGGCTGGTGTGACCGGCTATGTCAACGATATCTCAGGTACAGGATGAGCCAAAGCCCCGAACTATTACGCAGGCTGCTGCGGTCGAAAGACAGAATGGACGGTGCTCCCTATGAGGAGTGGCCAGTCCGGCGGCTGGCCGAGGTGAGCGCGGTGTCGGTGGCTCACTTTGCGCGAGAGTTCAAAAAGGCGTTCGGCATGCCGCCACATCGGTACTTGCTGACTCGCCGCATAGAGCGAGCCACTGCGCTACTCCGTGATACGGACTTGCCTGTTACCGAGATTGCACTCGAAACCGGCTGGAGAAGCATTGGTACATTTGGGCGTGTCTTCAATGACATTACGGGGATGACGCCAGGGGAGTGTAGAGAGCGTGCACACGAGATGCCGCATGGGCGGAAGGCTGTGCCCGAATGCCTGATGCGCGCTGCCGAGCGGCCTGACCTCAATATAGCAGTTTCGGAGAAGCGCCGGCTCAAGGCGGATGGCAAGCTCGAGACTCAATCCAGTTGAGGAGGTTCCATGGCTATCGGGGTGAGTACAGCAGGCTTGTATGTGCGTGATCAGGATGAAGCGCTCGCATTCTACGTAGAGAAACTCGGGTTTGTCGTTCATACCGATGTTCGTAACGGGGACTACCGTTGGCTGACGGTTCAGCATCCGGATCAACCGTTCTTCCAGCTGGGATTGTTCAAGCCCGGCCCTCCGGTGCATGACGCAGCGACGGCGCAGACCCTGTTGGAAGTGGTGGCCAAGGGGGCTATGCCGCCGCTGGTGCTCATGGTGGATGACTGTCGTGCCGTCTACGAACGCATGAACGCGTGTGGTGTCGAGTTCACGCAGGAACCAGTAGAGCGATATGGCACCGTGGATGCCGGCTTTCGAGATCCATCCGGCAACGGATGGAAGATGATCTCGGCTGTAGAGGGCGGATAGTTCACGTCACTGCTGAATAGGGTGTTTCGGCCTGCGCCAATCGGCAGGCCATAGCCCACCAGCCAAGTTGCGCCAACACACGATTCAAGGTTTTCTTCGGGCGTTCAGGATTGCGCAGATTCCCCTCATTATCGAATTGATCCCAGATATCGGGTAGCGCGAGGGAATCCCGAGTGCTAATCGCGTGCAGTTCAGTGAATACCAGACGTAACTGTTCGACAGCCCGGATGCCGCCCGATTGTCCTCCATAGCTGACAAATCCTACCGGCTTGGCCTGCCACTCGTGGTAGGCGTAATCGATCAGGTGTTTCAGCGCAGCGGGGAAACTATGATTATATTCGGGAACCAGAACTAAAAAGGCATCGGCCTTGGCCAGTTGCTGTGTCAGTGCAACGACATCAGCATGGCTGTCGTCAGCCATAGTGGCAGGCAGATCGAACATCAGAGGGTCAACCAGGGAGTATGTGATGCCCGGGTGTTGATCCAGTTGGCTGCAGACCCAGGCCGCAACCGAATCGGCGAGGCGCCCCTTCCGGCTACTGCCGATGATGACGGCTATATGAAAATCGATGTTCATACCTTGCTCCTTTTCTGGAATGCGGGTGGGAAAATCCCGGATTCACACTGATCTGGAAGTGCTCGGGGATGATTCTAGAACCTAAAGTAAGATTGAGGTCAAGGCCTCGTCAGTATGCGCTTTACGGGCGGCGCAAACCCTGGCCTTGAGGTTTGAGCTACGTTTCACGGCGTTGGCCCGGATGTCTTCCTGACTTCCCTCTGGGCTCTGCAGCATGTCGTTGCAGGCCGTGATACGGCGAGGCGTTATGATGCCGGGGAGATATGGATTCTTCGCCGCTTTACCGTGCAATACGGGATTCGGGCAGGGGATTGGTCGATAATTCTGGATAATTTATCCAGAACTTCCTGTCTAGTCGCTTCCGGTAGTGCTGCCTAGACTGAAATCTCTACGTGATGAGGAGAGATTTCCATGGCTGACCATTCCATCAAGGGAAAAACAGTATTGATCGCCGGTGGCGGCAAGAATCTTGGCGGGCTGATCGCCCGGGATCTGGCTGGGCAGGGCGCCAGAGCTATTGCCATTCACTACAACAGCGACAGCAGTAGAGAAGCCGCCGAGGCGACAGTCCAGGACGTTAAGGCCCTGGGTGCCGAGGCTGTCGCGCTGAAGGGTGACCTGACCCGGGCCGGTGCTGTGGCAACGCTGTTCGCCGACACCATTGCAGCTATCGGAAAACCTGACATTGCCATCAATACCGTAGGCAAGGTGCTGAAGAAGCCGATGCTCAATGTGAGCGAGGCTGAATACGATGAGATGACGGCCATCAATAGCAAGTCGGCATTCTTCTTCCTGAAAGAAGCGGGCCAGCACGTTAACGACAACGGCAAGATCGTTACCCTGGTGAGCTCGCTTCTGGGTGCTTTTACACCTTTCTATGCCACCTATGCGGGCACCAAGGCACCCGTGGAGCATTTCACCCGTGCCGCAGCGAAAGAGTTTGGCGAGCGAGGCATTTCCGTGACAGCGGTGGGACCGGGCCCGATGGATACACCCTTTTTCTACGGGCAGGAAAGCGATGAGTCGGTGGCCTATCACAAGACAGGGGCAGCCCTGTCGGCCTTCAGCCCCAGCGGGCTGACGCATATAGAAGATGTGGTACCCTTTATTCGCCACCTGGTCAGCGACGGTTGGTGGATCACCGGCCAGACCATCCTGATCAATGGGGGCTACACCACAAAATAGGTGAGGTAGCGATGCGTACCCTGATCCTTGTTGTCATTGGCTTGTTACTGGCGGCAGCTGCATTGCGGCTGGCGCCTCCTGTATACCGTACCGCTGCAGCGGGGGTATTCACCCTGGTATGGCTGGGGGTGTGTAGCTGGAACCTGAGGTTGGGCTTGTCCCACGGCTACAGTATGGCTGTGGAGTTGCCGATTCACCTGCTCCTGTTCGGCTTGCCCGCTGCTGCTGCCTGGAGCATGTGGTGGGCGTGGCGGACCTAGATGGATCGTTTCGAGCAGTATCGGGTTTTTGCACAAGTGGCGGAGATGGGTAGCTTCACCAAGGCTGCCAAGCTGTTGAAGATACCGCGCGCCTCGGTCTCCGCCGCGGTGCAGCAACTCGAGGCGCAGGTTGGAACGCGCTTGCTCCATCGAACCACGCGGAGCGTACAGGTCACGCCCGATGGGGAGCAGTTGCTCAAGCATATCTACCCGCTACTGATCGAAGTAGAGAGCATCGAGAACCTGTTCCAGAGCCCCCGGCAGCAGGTGTCTGGCCGCCTTATCATCGAAGCCCCCAGCCGTATCGCCAGGCGCATCATCGCCCCGGAGCTGCCCGGGCTGCTGCGTAAGCACCCGGCGCTTCAGGTGGTAATGAGTTCGGCAGACCGCGCCATCAACCTGGTGGAGGAGGGCGTGGATTGTGCGGTGCGTGTGGGTGAACTGCACGATGGCAGCCTTGTGGCGAAGCCACTCGGCAGCATTGCACTCGCCAACTGCGCCAGCCCGGAATACCTGCACAAGTACGGTGAACCCGGTGATCCGGATGCGCTTGCTGAGGGCCACTGGGTTGTCGGGTATGCCGCCTCCCGAAGCGGCAAGGAAGAGCCCTGGGAATATTGTCTGCCCAATGGTGATACGCAGCAGCTCACCTTGCCCGCCTGGGTAACGGTAAACAATGCGGAAAACTACATAGCCTGCTGTATCGCAGGGCTCGGCCTGATTCAGGTTCCCCGTTTCGATATTCAGCATCTGCTGGACAGTGGAAAGCTGGTTGAGGTGATGAGCAGTCACCGTGCGCCGGCCATGCCAGTGTCGCTGGTATATCCCCACCGTCGGCAGAATTCCAGGCGCTTGCGTGTGTTTATGGCGTGGTTCTCTGAAACCATCAGGCCGCATCTGGAAGCCAGTGCGTAATAAGTCGGGATGGCCGGTCGATCTGGTCTTTCTCCATTCGACTACTGGGCACGACTGCCAGATAGACCAGGAGGAACGATGACAAGAGTACGCGTTGAAAGCTTCACCCTCTCTCTTGACGGGTATGGCGCAGGCCCGAATCAGGATATCGACAACCCGCTTGGCGTTGGTGCAGAAAAACTGCATCAGTGGCTACTCCCGACACGTACATTCCAGCGCACCGTGCTCGGCAATGAAGGCGGTACGACCGGGGTGGACGATGACTTCGCCGCGCGCGGCTTTCAGAATGTCGGCGCCTGGATCCTTGGCAGAAACATGTTCGGGCCTGTTCGCGGCCCCTGGCCGGACATGAGCTGGAAAGGCTGGTGGGGCGACAATCCTCCCTATCACTTCCCCGTTTTCATCCTGACCCACCATGCGCGCCCGTCCATCGAGATGGAAGGCGGCACGACTTTCCACTTCGTCACGGGCGGCATCCGCGAGGCACTTGAGCGTGCGCGCGAAGCTGCTGGCGAACTGGATGTACGCATCGGCGGCGGGGCGAACACCATCCAGCAGTATCTGCGTGAGGGCCTTATCGACGAAATGCATATTGCCATTGCGCCGGTTCTGCTGGGGAGTGGAGAGCGACTGTTCGAAGGGATAGACTTGAAGGGTCTGGGTTACGAGTGCGTTGAATTTGTGGCGCCGGAGAAGGCGACGCATGCGGTTCTGCAGCATCAGAGGAGGTAGCGGTGAGTTCAGCCAAGGACATTCTCAGCACATACCTGCACTTCCAGGAGAGTGGGCGGGCGGAAACGATTTCCGTGTCGGAGTCGTTCTGGAGCAAGGTAGCTGCCGGGGAACGTCCCGAACTGGATCAAGGCCGGCTCATGTCAGCGTTCACTTTCTCCGGGCCGTGGTCCATGTGGGAGCGCCATCCTGCCGGTGAGGAACTGGTCATGCTGCTTTCGGGGACTGCCACACTGGTGCTCGAGGAGTCCGGCCAGGAGCGGGAGGTCGAACTCAGCACTCCCGGTTCTTACGTCCTGGTGCCGCAGAACATCTGGCATACGGCAAGAACCATGGCGCCAACCACGCTGCTGTTCCTTACGCCAGGTGCTGGCACGGAGCATCGTCCGGTGGGCACCTAGCGGATTTCTGATAACTACCAGGCATATGAAGAATGCGTAATGCCCATAAAGTTGGATCCGGTCTTTCATTGATACATGGCGTATTGATAATCACTGCCTTGTGGTCTGGATTCGATATCCTCCTGTTTATCTGTGCGGCATCAATCTATCTTCCATTGACCGCGTTCGCGCACTCGGGATTGCCTGTTTTTGAAGCGGGATCGGGATGGGGGTGGTCGGAGCCCACTGCCTTGGGCTATGTGCTCGCCCTCGTGTTCTGGCCAGGCATCTGGTTCCTTGTTGGCTACATGATGGAAGTTGTGTTGAAGCGATCAAGAAATATCGGGTGAGCACCGGAGCCGGCGATTGGGATGTTGGTGCCAGAGAATGTAAAGCCCCTGCAGGCAGTGTAAGCACGGCCTGGGTGGCAGGAGAGACTTGTCTGTGAATTGGTGCGGTGAGTTCGTATTTGGTCAGGCGTGGGTCGCCTTTCGTGGGCATTGTGGTGATAACGGATATCATCGACACGCTACCGCCCAGGTGACCATTGGTATTAATGGCCCAGTGACAATTCGCCAGCCTGGCAGTTCCTCTGTTACTGGCAGTGCTTTGTTCGTCAGGCCCGGGGTGAGCCATGCGCTTGATCCGACGGACTCCGCATTGCTTATCCTGGTTGAACCACAAACATTGATTGGGCGTAAACTGATTGCGCTCTCTGAATCGAGTGATGTTTCGGTATTGCCGCGGTTTGTACGGGAGCTGATAGATGCTCGCGGTGTGCTTTCCCAGTGCCTGGATAAATTTCATCATGAGAATGCGCATAGTGAGCCACTTGATGAGCGTCTGGGTGCTGCATTGATATTTATAGAAAGCGCTCAAGGAGCGCGTGTTATTGAACGTGCCGCAGCGGTGGTACAACTATCCAGCTCGAGGCTTCGGGCGCTTGCCCAGCGGTATCTTGGTATATCATTGGCAAAGTGGGTGATGCTGCGTAAGTTGCATCATGCTGCCAGGGCCCTGTCATCGGGCTGCTCGCTTGCTGAGGCGGCGGCTGATGCAGGATTTTCTGATCAGGCGCACCTCACTCGCAGTATGCGGCAGGTATTCGGTGTTACCCCTTCTACAGCAGCCAGTATGATTTCTCCGGCGCAGGCGAAACCTTCAAGAGATCGAAAGTAGGCAGGGTTATCTTCTATGTATCTATGTGATGCAGGGAGATATATCAAATGAGAGCTGAATTAGCCGCTGCCTTTCGCGAAGAGATGAAGAAGGCCAGGGCTGCCAGGGCGAATGGTGATATCAAGGCCTGCTTAAAATACCTGGAAAGGGCCCACGTTCTCGGACAACGCAACCTGTGGCCTCATATTCTGACGCATGCCTGGATGCTGCGAGTGGGATGGCGGCAGCGTGACTATCGCGAGGTGTTCGGCCAGATCCTGCGATTGGCGGCTACGGTGCCCGGCGCATTGACAGGGTGGGTGCCCGCTGGAAACACGGGGAGGGCCAATGTCTCTGCTCTCAGGCGGATGCCCATTCCGGCGGAGTTCAGACCTTATTTTGCTGATCAGAGCATGCTGCGCAGCGTGCTGATTCGACTGTCTGCTATTGCGCTTTTGGTCGTATTGGCCATCACAGGCACTAATATACTTGCTGCGGTGTAGCAGGGCCTGCCTGGCCGGGATTGCATCCTCCTCTGTGCAGTTGATACCTTCAGCTATCGGCTGGCTCAGCTCAACCTCAGGAAGGGGGATGGAATGCGTTTGATGGTCTTCTTGTGCGCCACTATTGTCTCACCGGTCTATGCGGACGTGCTCTTCGAGTTGCATGTCGGCGCCGAGTGGTTCTATGAGATGGAAGGTACAGAAAACCGGCAAGGCGTCGTGCGCATTGAAACGGCCCATACCGTTGATGGTGTCCTCTGGTATCGGCTGAACGAGTTCGGTGAAGTGTTCTGGATACGTAACGGCGATGGTGGCCAGATTGAAGCGCTCAATGTTGACGAAGATGGCCCCTACATGCGCGGCGATGCAGACGATGAGCTACTGGTTTTCCACTACCCGGCCGAGGCGGGCGATCGTTGGTCGTTTTTTGACACCGAGGTCACCTACCAGGGCGTGCAGAGCATGACCCTGCCGGCAGGTAGCTTCGATTGCCACGCTTATCATCTGGATATGGGCGACGGGGACTACTCCCTGTCGTGTTTTACGCCCGAGGTGGGGCTGGTCTACAACGAAGCGGTGCTCGATGGCGGTCCGAAAACCATTGCGCGCTTGATACGCTTCAGCGTCCCCTCCGGGCATTGATCAGGTAGCAGAAGAAAATACCGCCTTTGCGAACCCGCTCATCATAATCTCGCCCTCCAGCTTCAATTCCTCCGCAAACGTTTCGCTATGCGTCACCACAATCAGACTCCCCCGATATTGCCGCAGCATGTCAGCCAGCAGGGCCTGGCTTTCCAGATCCAGGTGATTGTCCGGTTCATCCAGCAATAACAGTTGCGCTGTTTTCGGCCCCATAAGGCTGCAGGCCGGCGTTGCTTTCAGGCGCTCGCCACCGCTGAGTCGGCTGATGGGTTGTAGTGCCTGATCACCTCGTATCCGCAATAGCGCCAACCGGTCCCGATAGGCCGTGTCGGACCAGCCGGGATTCAGGCGCCGGAAGTTATTCAGTGCGCTGTGTTCGGGGTTCAGCAGACTCAGATGTTGGTCCAGCCGAAGCACGGAGCCGCGCCGGTGGACCTGTCCGGAAAGCGGTGTAACCGCGCCACAGATGGCCGCGAGCAGCGTGGATTTGCCGCTACCGTTGGCACCGCGCAGCCGCCATCGCTCGCCGCTCAGAATGTGTTCGCTCAGCGGTGACACGTTGTTGATCCAGGGCAGGCGAACCTTGTCCAGCACCAGCACAGGACCGGAGATCGGCGTTGGGTCAGTCAGGGGAAAGGCCAGCAGGCTATCCTGAAAAATGCCGTTGTGGCCGAGCACGGACTCTGCAGCCTGCATTCGCTGTTGTTCTTCGTCCTGCGTCGCCTGATGTTTCCGGGCGATACGCCCGCCGGTCGCTTCGCTGCGGTCCTTGCGCGCATCCAGCAGAACTTTGGGCATGTCTTTTCTGCGGGCCTTGGCGCGTCCTTTGGCGGCACGCTGCTCATGTCGTTCGCGCTCGGTTTGCTGCTGTTGGCGCGCCTCCTTGAGGGTCTGGCGTGCATGGGTTTTATCGTGCTGCGCTTTTGCTATCACCTGAGTGCGCGTCTGTTGATACTCGGAAAAGCCTTGCCCGTGCCGATGCAACTGGCCGTTCCGCAGCGCCAGCAGGTGCGTGAAAGTCATCAGCAGGGTCTGGTCATGGGTAATCACCAGCGTGCCAGCAGCGCGCTGGTGGATCCAGGTGGCCAGCCATTGCCGGCCTGCCTGATCCAGGTGGTTGGTCGGCTCGTCCAGGATGAGAAAAGCATCGGGTTGGCTGGAGAGCTTCAGCAGGTGCAGGCGGGTGCGTTGCCCGCCGCTGAGGGCGCAAACGGGGGATCGCAGGCAGCCGGGCGGAAGCTGGAACGCGGCCAGCCGGGCCTCCAGATCCTGCCTCAGAGTCCATCGTTCATCCAGAACAGCGAGATCGTCCACCCGGCCCGCGCCAGCGGTCAGTCTGTCCAGGGCCGCGAGCTGCGACTCGACGCCAAGGAATGCGGCCGCGCTGCGAGGGTCTTGTTGCTCTGCAGCGAGTTGTGGCAGGAAGCCCACCTGCACATGATGTTGCACCGAGCCGCTCTGGGGTGTGCAAATACCCGCCAGGCACTCGGCCAGCACGCTTTTGCCGGCGCCATTGGGGCCGATCAGCGCCACGGGCTCTGCCGACAGATGCACGTCGAGGGCACGAAAGACGGGGGGAGCAGGTTCAAAAGCGACGGTCAGATCCGTCGCGGAAATACAGGCCATGGCCATGGGCAACACCTCTGTCACACCAGAAAAGGAAACCGGGTTCAGAGTGCTGACTTCATTGGCATGACTCCTGTGTTGAGGGCGTTCAGTTGTGTTGAGGACATTCAGTGTCTAGCAAATATGAACGTAGTGTAGCCAACGGCAATAGCCCCCGCAATATCGGCCGTGTCTTGATCCTGGCATAGCCAGGCCATGACGCATCGTTCATGGCAATATCTCATTTTTTAAAGAAAATCTGCCTCGTGCTGCCAGCTTGACCTGACGTTGATGCCGTCGATATGAATCTGTCGGTTCTTCCATTTTGTGGCATGGGGTGACAGAGATGCGGTTAATTAAAGTAACTGGTGGCCTGCTTGTGGCCGCGGGTGTGTTGGGGTTGGCGGCGTGTGGTGGCAGCAGCAGTAGCGGCAGTCGTCCGACAGCAGATATCAGGGTAGTCCATGCGGCAACAGACGCGCCGGATGTGAATGTGCGCGTGAATGGTGGCGCGGTATCGTCATTGCAGAACGTGCCTTTCGGGAGCGGTTCCGAGTTCCTGCGTGTGCGTGCGGATCGGTATGACGTGGATGTCGATGCGCTGGCTGCTGCAGGCGTGCTCGAAGGTGTGATCAGCGAATCGGTAGCGCTGGAGCGGAATACCCAGACCACGGTTATCGCAGCGGGCCTGCTGGCGGATGAGAGTTTCGGGCCGCAGGTGATCGTCAATGAGCGTGCCAGCGTGCCCGCTGACAGTACCCGTGTACAGGTGGTACATGCAGCGCCGGGAGCGCCTGAAGTATCTGTTTTCGTTACCGCGCCAGATGGCATGCTGGATATGCCGCTGACCACCTTTTCTTTTTACGACAATACGGAGCAAGTCACGGTGCCGGCGGGGGAGTACCGCATTCGTATCACTGCAGGCAGCAGTAACGCGGAAGACGATGTGGTGTTTGATTCCGGCGCGGTGACGCTGCCCGGTGGCGCGGATCTGCTGGTCCTGGCGCTGGACAATACAGGCCCCGGCGCACCGGTCGATCTGCTGGTCTCCACGGGTGCGGGCAATGACTTCGTATTGCGCGATGTGAACAACGGTGCATCACTGCGGGCAGTGCATGCGGCGTCGGGTGTTGGCACGGCGGAGATTTTTGCGGGCCCTGCACCGCTTGCGGGTGATGCTACGCCGGTCGTCGAGATGATCGAATTCGCCCAGGATCTTACCCTGGATGGACTGACCTCGGACGAATATGAGCTGCGTATCGGCGTGGCGGGGCAGGGTGTGGATGCCGCGCCGATCGTGGCCACTGCGCTGCTGGAGGCCGGCACTGCCTACACCGCGTTGGCGGCGGGCGACTTGCCTGCGGACATGGGCGAGCCGAACCTGTTTGCCCTGCTGGCCGAAGATGATCGACGGTCGGTTGCGACGGATGCCCGGGTGCGAGCCATCCACGCGGCGTCTCTGGCAGGCACCGTGGATGTGTTTGTCACCCCGAGTGCGGAGGCGGTCACTGTCAATCAGATTGAAATGGGTGAAGTGATGCCGACCTTGCCGGAGTTCGAAGTAGGCGACATCACGCCATATCTGGCCTTGCCCCCGGGCACTTACGATGTGCGGGTACGGGCGGGCGGCAGCGTGGCGATCGACGTGGAAGCCATCGAGATCAATGGAGGCTCGGTGACGACGCTGGTAGCACGCAATGCTGATTTGGAAGCAGGGCTGGAAGACTTTGGTTTCATCGTGCTCGCTGATTGAGGGGTTGGATGTTGGCAGACGAGCAGGGCGGCGTAAGCCGCCCTGTTTCGTTCTGCATGATGAGCTATAGCGATTTACTGACCAGAACTGACATACCACCGCGCATTGGTGGCTATTACCTCCTCGATATCCGGGCGCTCCACCTGATGCTGCTGCAGAAAGCTGTCAGCTATGCCGGTATCGAATCGCGTTGGCTGGATGAAGTGCAGGGCTTCCGGCCAGGTGTTCATCAGGCGTGGCATGCCTGGTATCCGTAGCAGGGCTGCGAGGAGGGGTATTGGCAAGTGGTGTCGGGGCGCACGTCGACCGAGTACCCCGGCTGCGATGGCCAACAGGCCCCGCAGATTCGGTGTGGCCGGGTCCAGTGCCAGCAGTCTTGGCGGCACATCGTCGGCGGTTGCCGCCAGGGCGATCACCCTTGCCAGATGATCCGCCGGCACCAGCGGTAACCAGTGCGCGGTGGAGCCGGGCACCATGGCCATCCGCCCCCGTGCCAGGTTGTCCAGCAGGCTGAACAGGGGTTGGGCGGGGTCCAGAACACCGCTGGTGCTGTGTCCGGCAACGGTGGCGGGCTGTACCTCAATCATCTCCAGATCGTGTTCGGCTGCCAGGGCGCGCACGCGGATGGCGGCCTCCAGCTTGCTGGCTTCATAGCCACCAGCCCGTCGATAGACGTGCTGCCAGTTCACCTGTTCCGGGTCGTCGCGGGTGATGCCCAGGCGTTGCAGATGTCCGTGGTTCCCCAGCATGAAGCCGCTGACAAACACCAGCCTGCTGTTGTGGCGGCGTGCCAGCTCAGCCACTGCCAGGCTGCCAGCGACATTCGTGCGCCGGGCGCTTTCCTGGTCCAGTTGCCAGGCAAAACGGGCCCCCAGATGAATGATGGCCTCCGGCGAGGCCAGCTTGTCCGGCAGGCCCAGCCCGGGGAGGTCCAGATCTCCCTTCACCGCATGAATGCGGCTGCCGTCTCCGCCCAGGGCATTTACCTGCTCGCGCAAGGCAGGGAGCTGTGAGTCCGGCTGTCGTAGCACGGCGCAAAGCGCCTGTTTCTCGCGGGTCAGCTGAGCGCAGACGTGGCGGCCGATAAAGCCCGTAGCGCCCGTAATCAAAAGGGTCATGGCAGGTCTCCGTGATGAGGTCTGCCACCACCCTAAAGTATAGAGTATGCTCTAAGGTCAATGCCCGGGAGGTGCCATGCAGATCGCGGAACTGGAACAGCGTACCGGCGTGAGCCGACACACCCTGCGTTACTACGAAAAAGCCGGTTTGCTGCGGGAGGTGGAGCGGCGCGGCAACAATTACCGCGACTACCCCGCCAAGGCGGTAGAGCGTGTGGCGATGGTGCGCCAGTTGAAGGCGTTGGGGTTTTCCCTGCGGGAAATCCATGAGGTGCTTGATGCGCTACGCAGCGACAGCATCGATTGCGCACAAGGCGCCCGGTTGATGGCGGAAAAGAAATCAGCGGTGGATCGGCGAATCGCCGAACTGAAACAGGTCAGTGCCATGCTGGGGAAAGAGCAGAAACGTCTTGAAGCCAGTGCGGAGGTCAACCGGTTGGCAGAGTAAAAATGAAAAATCAACCATAAGCAGGAGGGGGCTGGCGATATGAAAAAACGGAATGGGTTGGCAGCAATGCTCATCGTGACAGCGCTTGTCGGGTGCTCCGCTACAGAAATGACCAGGACGAGCATCAATGAGAGCGGAAACAGGGAGAGTGTCACCTACACGAAATACTACAGTGCCGGCGAATGGGCCGTCCCTGGTGAGATTGGATTGGAAATCTGGATGGATCATGAGAAGAAGGTCGGCCCATTTTACTCGATTCAGCGGGCATTGGGTGCTTTGGGTCCAAATGATCTTCGGGCAGAAGGCCTTGTGACTATCTATTTCGTCAATCTGGATGATTCGCCCAGGAGAGTCACAGATATCAACGTTTCCCTTGTTCGTGGCGCCGCTGAGCCTTTGGAGGTCGAGTCTCTGGAGTTGGCACCCCGTTCTGTAACAAAAGCGGTGCCGGGGCGCTTTCCCATATCCAATTATGGGACTGAAGCGGCGGTTTCTGTTCAGTTCAGGATTGATGACCTGCCTTTGTCCACATCGACAACGCTCCGTCGGCTGACGCATGCTGAGTTGCAGGATCCGCGAAAGGACTTCCCGTATTTCCAGGCACCCTACTATCCATTTGATCCGCCGCTTGCCATGCCCCAGGATTAAAGGGCGCGCCTTTAGCTGTTTTGGCCCGTCAGGTTTTTACAGTAAAGCCCTGCGCGCGCCGGAAGCGCGAGAGCAGGTGTAATTGATTCTGGCCCCTGATGAGGAAGCTGCCATGTCTGTATCTACGACTTTCCATGTGCCTTTGCTGGTGCTATGCCTGACGGTGTTGTCTGGTGCTGCGGTGGCCAATGATGGCGCTGATCCGTTTGAGGTGTTGGTGATCAGCGCCGTGATTGGCGCGCAGGAAGACCTGGATCTGCGCCCCTGTGCAGACAGCCAGTGCCGGGTGGCGCGTGGCCAGGACAATCTGAAAAGAACGCTGGCGGAGATGGAGCGGCAGCGGGACCTTTGCCGGCGCGTCACGGACTTCACGCTGGTGGATGAATTTACCGAGTACTACCTGGCCGGAAACGAGCGTAGCCCGGGAGCGACCCCGCAGGTCTACCATGCGCGGATGGCGACCCTCTCCGAGCGTCTTGCGGCGGGCTTTAACGGCCATCCGCAAAGCAACCTGACCTGCCAGAGTCTGGTCGATACCTTTGCCCCCGCGTCAGCGGGGCAGGCCAGTGGCCCCGAGTATACGCGGTATATTCAGGAAGCCTGTCAGCCGCTGGTGCTGCTGCGCAACTGCCTGATCGATCACCACCGGGTGGGCATTCGTGTCTATGATGACGTCAGCCCTCGTCGTGGCCACTGGCGTACCTACGAAGATCGCTACAAGCCGCGCTGATTTGCCGAGTGGGTTGGCGCGCAGGTAAACACCCCGGCGCCGATCCGCGTATACTCTGCAGCATATGCCACCCGACAGGGTGCCCGCACCGGCCAGAGTGATTGTCAGCGTTCCATGAAAACCCCCAAGTCATTGATCCCGTTACAGGAAGAAGGCGTTATCAGCGAAGTGCTGTACCAGTTGCAGAGCGGCAAGGAGGCCACTGTGTATCTGGTACGCGCTGGCGGTGATGAGCTGTGCGCCAAGGTGTACAAGGATGCGGCCCAGCGCAGTTTCCGGCAGGCAGCCACCTATCGGGAGGGGCGCGGCACGCGCAACACCCGCGACGCCCGTGCCATGGCGCGCGGCTCGAAGTTCGGCAAGCAGGTCACGGAAGGCAGTTGGCGTAATGCCGAAGTTGATGCGCTGTACCGTCTGGCCGAGGCCGGCGTGCGGGTGCCCAAGCCCTACGGGGTGTTTGACGGCATCCTGCTGATGGAGCTGATTACGGACGACGAAGGGCAGGTGGCATCGCGCCTGTGCGAGCTGGTCTTCAGTGAGCAGGAAGCGCTCGAGGTCCACGAGGAGCTGATCGGTGAGGTGGTGCGCATGCTGTGCGCGGGGCTGGTTCATGGTGACCTGTCGCAGTACAACATCCTGATGGATGCCTGGGGCCCGGTGATCATCGATCTGCCCCAGGCGGTGGATGCTGCCGGCAACCCCCATGCCAAGGGCATGCTTGAGCGAGATGTGAACAATCTGCGCGATTTCTTTGCCGAGTTTGCACCGTCATTGCGCGAGACGCGTTATGCCGCCGAGATATGGGGGCTATACGAAGACGGCGCCCTGACGCCGGAGACGCCCCTCACCGGGCACGCAGAAGAAGACCTGCACGAGGCAGATCTGGTCAGCGTGCTGCGCGAGATCGAGGACGCGCGTCTGGAAGAGGAAGAGCGTCGCCGCCGCATGGCAGACCCGGACGACGACTGAATCCGGCTCTTGAACACGTTCCTGAACGCCCTGTTGAACAGGATGCTGAACGCGTTTCGTCTCTTCGTGCCATAAGGGCGCCTGTCTCTCCCTTTTGCGGCATAACCTCGTCAGACTTTTCATCGTATTCACGATGGAGAGTCATCATGCGTCCCAAGGTAATGTCGCACGTCTTTTACCCCTTTTCTGCCCTGCTGGTTTTTCTGGTTTTGCTCGGTTGCAGTGCGCCGGGAGGCTACCATTCGGCCACACAGCCGCGTCCGATGCCGGTGGTGACAACCACTGGGCCGATAGCGGCTGACGATAATGTTGTCTCCGAAAAAGTGGTCAATGAGGTTCCGCTCGCTGAAATGTCGGAACGTTTCCCAGCGCAGATTGTGGTGGCGCGGGTCGTGCCGCGCAGTGAGCATCGCGGTGCCTACATGTGCCAGGCAAGCAGCCATTATTGCCTGGTCACATCGCGGGATGTCGAATCGCAGGAGCAGTATTCCCGGCTGATGTCGCTGCCGGGCATCACCGGTATGCGGATGCTGACACCGCTGATTGTGTCCGGGAAAATCATGAATATGGAAGATCTGCGCGTGGCGGCCGCAGGGCTTCATGCCGACATGTTGCTGGTTTACATGGTGCAAACCCAGGAGAACACGTCCATAGGCCGAAGCTGGCCTCTGGATGTCGCCACGCTGGGCCTGCTGCCGAGCAAGCAGAATAATCTGGTAGTGACGGCGTCGGCGACCTTGTATGACACACGTACGGGATACGTCTATGGCACGCTGGAGGCGGCTACGCGGGCTGACCTGCGAACCTCCATGTGGAACGGTGGGCTCGTTGATGCATCGCGTATCGCGGCGCTGGAGCGTGAGGCCTTCGCCACACTGGTGGAGCGTTTTGAGCCCTTGTGGGAAAGTGTCTTGCGTATTCATGCGGCAGAGCTGCTGGCGCACGGGCCATGAGGCCCGGCGCCGTCAGGCGGACGTGGGTGTGCGCCCGCCAGGTCGTCGTCGGTGGAGGCGGGGTGAATGTCCGTTTACATTCTGACCTCGTAGGTGTCCTGGTAATTTCTCCAGTGGCCTCTTCTTCCCGGTGCACTCAGTGTGTCATGAAGCTGCCGCGCCTCGGGATGCTTGTCCACCATGCAGTTCCTCAGCGTTACCACCGGTTGACAGGTTTCCTGGATGTACCCGCGCACCGCCATCCTGTTCACAGCATCAGTGTTTCTCTGAAGCGCCGCCCTGATACTGTCGTCGGCCTCGGGGGCTTGCCGCGATGCTCTGGCCTGTATCTCATCAGCATGATACTTCTGCACCAGATCCTGGCAATTGAGAAAATATTCATTTTCCTCGAAGAATCGCCCGGAAATACTATGCGGCGGGCTGTCTAAAATGGTTTCTGAACTGTACTCCTTCATGTCGTCAATGAAAGAAAACGTCTTGGCTTCAGTTTCGCAATAGGCAGATTGCAGGGCTGCTTCATCAAGTATTCTGGCCAGAATATCCTGGGCCCTTTCTTCCCTGCATGCCCGGAGCAAACAAGTTATTTTCGGATCAATGTTGTACTTGGTGATGAGTGTCGTGATGATGGTGGATTCGAATTCGTCGTGTGTAGCAGCACCAGCGTGGGCCTGCGCATAAAACGACATAGACGCCGTGAGGCATGCCAGAACGGCAAACTTCCCTGCTTTCATGTTGGTACCCTCATAAAGGCTGATCAGAAAAAGAAAAGATACCCCAATTCTATCTGATTGGCTTCTGCATCAAAGAAACGTGTCAGGGTCACGGTGAATCTGTCGTAAGACAGTCCTGCGCGGAGGCTGGCCTGGTCCACGAGGTCGTTGGTGTCATAGCGGAGCACACCTTCAATCAGCATGCGTGGATCGGGGGCGGTGCGAAAACCCGCCTCTACACCGAAGCCAACATCATCAAAATTGTCGGATGCCCCCTCAATGCTGACCAGTTGAAAGTTCAGGTCTGCCGCTGCGTAGGCAATGGTCGGGCTGGCCGTTTGCAAACGGCTCTGATACCCGGCGCCCAGGTAGGTGCCGAAGGTCATGACGTCGCTATTGGAAAAGCCGCCAAAGCGCAGATCCATATGTACCACGACGCCGTTGCCATCCTCGTTGCCGCTGAAGCCGGCGGCGTCATACCAGCGCCAGAAAATGCCATCCAGATCATTGTCGTCATTGGTATAAACACCAATGGTATTCAGGCGCTGCATCCATTCCGGTGTCGCCGGGCCTTTGGCGATGGCAGGGCTGATGAGGCCTGCGGTCATCAGCCCTGCTATCAGCAGGCGCGTCAGGGTGTGCTTTTTCATCGTTGTCGTTCCTCTGTGTGGTTAACCTGCCCTGTAAGAAAGCTGCGGGGCCAGCAGGTGAGAGGGACGGACGGGCGTGCTTGAACAGCGAGGAAGCTCAGGGCGGAAGACGCCCACTCAGGGGCGTCTCCGATCAGGGTAACGCGCTGCGACCGGGCTGAGGTTGCCACTGGCCACGCCAGTTACCCGCTGCATGTCGGTGGTGGGTGTAAATGTGCAGTGCATACTGGCCTACGGGGCGCTCCCGCAGGGCCTGTTGCACGGCCAGAAGGTCAGGGCTGATATGCGCCGCTGCGTGCTGTGCGTCGGGGGCATGGAGGGAGTCTGGCACTGACCAGGGGGTGTCCGGAGGCAGCAGAATCGGACCCAGCATGCTGCACAGAGCGATGTCCGCCAGGCTGAGGTGATCGCCTGCGATAAAGTCGCCGCAGCGTGCCAGCGCCAGACCGTCGGCGGTGTCCAGCAATGTGTCCAGCGCCTCACGGGTTGCGGGCAGGTGGCGTGGATGTGCCTTGTAGAGCGTTTTCACCGCTGTGCGGAAGGTGGCTTCGGCCATGCGTCGCCTGAACGCAGACACCGGGGCATCCTGGAAATACATAGCCACGGGAATGGGCGTATCGATCAGATGCGACATCACCAGTTGCCGTACTTTCTCGCCGATGCGTTCGGCCAGCATGTTGATCGCCAGCTGTGTAGCGCGCAGTTGCGGTGTTGCGGCCAGCAGCTGCGGTGCTTCCGGATAGGCGTCGTCCAGATACAGGGCGATGGCGGTGCTGTCGCCTGTCCAGTGGCCATTGTCGTTCAGTGCAGGAATGGTGCAGACACGGGTTCGCGGCCATAAAAAGAACCGGTGCAGGCCCGGATAAAGATTGCGGATCGCATAATCCAGGCCCTTGGCATCGAGCAGCCAGCGGCTCTTCTCGGCAAAATGGGACAGCGGGAACTGATAGAGCGTCCTTGTCATGTTGTACCTCGCATGTTGCACGCTCACCAGAGCGTGGTGTCGTTGAACAGATCGACCACCACCACCTCGCCGTCGCGGCGTGCCAGGGTCAGCGTCGTGACGTTGCGCTGACCACTGTCCCGGTTGAACAGGGTGTGTCGCTCGGTTTCGGTAAATGTCAGTTTCAGCGAGCCATCGGCCTGCGGGGTGTAGCGCGGGCTCTCGAGGCGTTGACGTATGTCGGTGGCAAAATGCCAGAGGGTGCGCCGCAACTGTACAAAGCGCGCCCGGGTCAGAGTGAACGTTTGTGCGGGTTCATCGCCCGGCTGCTGCAGGGCAATGCGCAGCGGCGCGTCCTCGGCAATCATGGCGCTGAGCTGGTCGGCGGATCTGGCTGACAGCATGTCCTGATAGCGTTGAAAAAAGAGTTCGCCGTCGCGGCGCGTGAGGGCGTTGTCAGTGTCTGCAGGCTGGCTCCACAAGGCGCTGGCACTGCACAGACAGGCGAGGCTGATCAGCAGG
This sequence comes from Alcanivorax sp., assembly GCA_022565695.1. Classification (GTDB taxonomy): domain Bacteria; phylum Pseudomonadota; class Gammaproteobacteria; order Pseudomonadales; family Alcanivoracaceae; genus Isoalcanivorax. The sequence continues at coordinate 49,819 of JAIUME010000014.1, forward strand.
CGCAACATGCTATGGCGAACAAGGGTATGGCGAACCAGGGCGTCATTCACGTTCATCAGTGCACTCCGGCCGGTCGGGTTGCCGGGTACAGCGCACCCGCTTCATTAATCGCATCATCAAGGGGTCATAGAGGCCGGCCTCGGTGAGCGCAATGCGAGCATCGTCCAGCAGTTGATCGTAAGCCGAGCGGTCGGCATCCGGTGGCGGCAGGAAAAACAGCATCTCGGATTCGGCCGCATGCACCAGCCGCATGGCGCGGGGGAATTGCGCCAGAAAGTGCGCGCGGGCCTTCTGGCCGTAGTCCGGCGGAAAGCGGTCGTGGCGCAACACCAGCTGCAAGCTCAGTTGTGCCACGGGCAAGTCCACCACGGCGCCGGTGGCGCCGACACCGCGATACAGTTCAAGTGGCATATAGGCGGTCGCCGGCGCCGCAATGACATCCACGGCGCCGTTGTTGAAACGGTTGGCGAAGTTGCTGATATCCGAGGGCACCGGCTGGGCGCCGATACGCAGGGCCATCATCTGTTGCGCGGGATCATGCTCCAGCACGGCCAGTCGTTTGCCAGCGATCTTGCTGACGTTGTTGATACGGCGGTCGTTCAGAAAAATATACGCCGCGCCCAGCGGCATCAGGCCGGCGATTTCATAGGGGCCCTGGCGCATGCGTTCAGCCAGCTCAGGCCGGGCCAGCGCCGCCAAGAGCATTTCCAGGCCGTCGTAGTCCTGCAGGCCGCCAATGGCGTCGACGCTACCGGTGAAGGCGTTGAACTGCCGTGCGCGCATGCCGGTGAGCAGTGCTGCATCGCACTGTCTGGCTTGCAGGTCTTCGGCGGCGATGCGTTCGTTGGTGATCGGTTGCAGGGTCAGGGGCACGCCCCAGCTCTGCGAGGTCAGTGCGAAGTCGCGGAGCGTGTCATAGGGTTCGCCATGCACGCCGACCAGGCTGAACACGCAGACGGTCCGTGGCACACTCCCTGGCGTAGCGGCGGCGTTGCTGGTGGCCAGGCCCAGCAGGAGGGTCAGGGCGAAAAGGGTTGTTCGTGTCATGGCGGTCCGTCATGTGTACAATGTTCACATTGATCCTGATGGGAAATGTATACAGTGTCAACATCGAATCATCGTTATCATCATGGCAATTTGCGCCAGGCGCTGGTGGATGCTGCGCTCGCGCTGATGGTCGAGACGGGTGGCACGGATTTCAGCCTGCGCGAAGCGGCCCGGCGTGTCGGGGTCACGGTCAATGCCAGCTACCGCCATTTCCGCAACAAGGACGCGCTGATGGTGGCGATTGCGGCGGAAGGTTTCCGCCGCTTCGGCAGGGCATTGATGGAGGGGGCGCTGGAGGCGGATGACCCGCAGGGTCGTTTGCTGGGTAGCGGCCGGGCCTATGTGCGTTTCGCGCGGGCCAACCCTTCACTGTTCCGCCTGATGTTCAGCAGTTTCAATGTCGGGCGTCAGGAGGAAGAGTTGACGCTGGCGGGGAATCAGGCCTTCGACGTGCTCAAGTCGGGGCTGGCCACCTTTCTCGACAAGCCCGCCGACAGCCCCGACGTGGCGGTGGCCGCGTTACGGGCCTGGTCGCTGGCGCATGGTCTCAGCTATCTGATCCTCGATGGCCAGTTGGCCCATCTGCCGCTGGACGAAGACACCCTGATCGAGCGCGTTATCAGCAACCACGCCGGTTAGCCCGGTCATCTGGTCCGGTCATCCCAGTTCCGGCTGATGCCAGAAGGCGTCGATCAACGGCTCGCTGAGGCGTTTCTCCAGCGTGAACAGGCCCACTTCATAGGGAGTGAGCTGCGGCTGGACATCCAGAACGCGAATGCGACCGGCCAGCGGGCTGTTGTCCAGCACGATCTGTGGCACCACGCCGACACCGAAGCCCAGGCTCACCATGCTGACAATGGCCTCGTTGCCGCTCACCTGAGCGTAGATTTCCGGGCGCAGTCCAAGATCGCGAAACCAGCGGTCGGTGCGCTCGCGTGCCAGCCCTTCCTCCGAGAGGATCATCGGCATATCTCGCCAGGCGTCGGCCCGGGCGTCGCCAGCCAGGCGCTCGGCCAGTTGCGGCTGGCTGGCCGGAGCAATAAACAGCAAGGCGGAGCGGGTGATGGGGTGAAAGGCGATTCCGCTGGGCAACTGCGCCGGGCGGGCGCCGATGGCGATGTCTTCGGTGCCCGCCAATACCCGCTCCACTGCCTGGGCCGGGTCGCCGGTGTGCAGCGTGATCTCGATGCGCGGGAAGTTCTGCCGGAAGCTGCTGAGCATATCGTGCAGGAAGCTGTAGCTGGCGGTCACCGAGCAATACAGGCTCAACTCGCCGCGCAGCACCTGCTGCTCATCCTGTAGCGCCAGGCGCACGGCGCGCCAGTCGCTCAGGGCCTGGCGGGCATAGTCGCGGAAGCGCTCGCCCTCGCGGGTCAGGCTGACACGCCGGTTGTCGCGGTAGAAGAGGGTGGTGTCGAGTTCGGTTTCCAGCTGGCGGATGCTGCGGCTTACCGCCGAGGGGCTGACGTGGCACAGGCGGCTGGTACGGCCGAAGTGCAGGGTCTCGGCCAGGGTCAGGAACAGCTCAAGCGGGCGGGTATCCATCGTCGTTTCATTAATCGGCATGTAATGTTGCAAATATATCATTTTACGCAACACGGCCGATAGCCTAAGGTGGCCAGCCTGCATCGGTCCTCAGGGCCGTTCCCATGACTTCCAGCACAGGATTCGCATCATGAGCATGACCGTGTATTACGACAAGGACTGCGATCTGTCCATCATCCAGGGCAAGAAAGTGGCCATCATTGGTTACGGCTCCCAGGGCCACGCCCACGCCTGCAACCTGAACGATTCCGGCGTCGATGTCACCGTGGGTCTGCGCCCGAACTCATCGTCCGTTGCCAAGGCTGAAGCGCATGGCCTGAAAGTGTCTGACGTGCCGTCCGCTGTCGCCGCTGCCGATGTGGTCATGGTACTGACCCCGGACGAGTTCCAGTCACAGCTGTACCGTGACGAGATCGAGCCGAACCTGAAGAAAGGCGCCACGCTGGCGTTTGCCCACGGTTTTGCCATTCACTACAACCAGATCGTGCCGCGTGCGGATCTGGACGTGATCATGATCGCGCCGAAGGCACCGGGTCACACCGTGCGTACCGAGTTCACCAAGGGCGGTGGTATTCCTGATCTGATCGCCATCTTCCAGGACGCGTCCGGCAATGCCAAGAAGCTGGCACTGTCCTACGCCTGTGGCGTGGGCGGCGGCCGTACCGGCATCATCGAAACCACCTTCAAGGACGAGACTGAAACTGACCTGTTCGGTGAGCAGGCCGTGCTGTGTGGTGGTGCCGTCGAGCTGGTGAAAGCCGGTTTCGAAACGCTCGTAGAAGCAGGCTACGCGCCGGAAATGGCTTACTTCGAGTGTCTGCACGAGCTGAAGCTGATCGTGGATCTGATGTACGAAGGCGGTATCGCCAACATGAACTACTCCATCTCCAACAACGCGGAGTATGGCGAGTACGTGACCGGCCCGGAAATCATCAACGCAGAATCCCGTGCGGCCATGCGCAATGCCCTCAAGCGTATCCAGAACGGCGAATACGCCAAGATGTTCATCGCTGAAGGCGCGCACAACTACCCGTCCATGACGGCAGCCCGTCGCAACAATGCAGCGCATCCGATCGAGCAGGTGGGTGAAAAACTGCGTGGCATGATGCCGTGGATCCAGGCCAACAAGATCATCGACAAGAGCAAGAACTGATCAGCCTTCCCGTCAGGGAAAGCGGATACACAGACGCGGCCTTCGGGCCGCGTTTTTTGTTGGCGGCGACTCGGTTACACTGAGTGTCCTGCCAGTCAGCGCCCGACGAGACCAGACCATGACGGAAGATAACAAGACGCCTGCGGAGCAGCAGGAAGAGCATCACGGCTTCGAGGTCATCGAGCCAGGGCCGGACCGCCACGGTACGCGCCACAAGGGGGTGTATCTGCTGCCCAACCTGATCACCACGGCCGCCCTGTTTGCGGGCTTCTATGCCATTGTGGCGGCGATGAACGGCATGTTCGGCCATGCCGCGATTGCCATTATCGTGGCGGGCATTCTGGATGGCATGGACGGCAGTGTGGCCCGCATGACCAATACCCAGAGCCGGTTTGGTGCGGAGTATGATTCGCTCTCCGACTGTGTCGCCTTTGGTGTTGCGCCGGGCCTGGTGGCCTATTCCTGGGGGTTGTCGGAATTGGGCAATCTTGGCTGGGCTGCGGCATTCATCTATCTGGCCTGTGCCGCGCTGCGGCTGGCCCGGTTCAACGTGCAGGCGGCGAGTTCCGACAAGCGCTTCTTCACCGGGCTGCCGAGCCCGTCAGGCGCCGGTCTGGTGGCAACGCTGGTATGGCTGGGGGCGAGCCGGGAGATCGACGGCAATGACATCAGCTATCTGGTGGCCTTCTTCACCGCCGGCGCCGGTCTGTTGATGGTGTCCTCCATCCGTTACAACAGCTTCAAGGAGTTCAGCATTGGCCGGGTGCCATTCCGCATGCTGCTGGGTGTGATTGTAGCGTTCGCCATCGTCTTCCTTGATCCGCCGCTGGTGCTGCTGACCGTGGCCGTGGCTTATGTCGCCTCCGGCCCCCTGCAGACGCTCTGGGAGTTACGCAAGCGCCGCGCTGCCGGCACCTGACTTGCTGACAAGCGGCGTTTGGCGTTCAGGCGTCCTGCTGGTACATTGGTGCCAAAAAAGGACGCCTCCCCATGCCTGACGTCGTATCCGATATTCCGGTCATCAATCCCGCCACAGGCGCGCAGCTCTACGTCATGAAATCCGCCACCGATCTGGAATGCGCGGCTGCCATGGGCGCCGCACGATCAGCGGCGGAGGCGTTACGTGCCACGCCGCTGTCCGCTCGTCTGGCGGCGCTCACGGCTTTTCTGGATTACCTGCGCGACAACCGCGAGGCGCTGCTGGACCAGATTGTGGCGGAGTCCGGTCGCAGCCGTGGCGACGCCATGCTGTCGGATATCTTCCAGCTCACCGAGGATTGCCTGTGGTTGCGTGATCATGCTGCGGCAGTGCTGGCGGATGAGAAGGTGCCCACCCCCATCAGCCTGCTCGGCAAGCATTGCCGTATTCGTCGTGATGCCCACGGCGTGGTGCTGGTGATCTCGCCCTGGAATCTGCCACTGGCGATTGGTATGACAGCTGCGATGTTTGCCTTCGTTGCTGGCAACGCGGTGATTCTCAAGCCGTCGGAGCACACGCCCATGGTGGCGGTGTTCGAGGCGATAAGGCAGCTCCACCCCCTGTTATACCTCGGCCTGCAGGTGGTGCAGGGCGGTGGTGATGTGGGCGCACGGCTGGTGCAGGCGCAACCGGATCTGGTGGTCTTCACCGGTAGCCAGCCCACCGGGCGGCATATCCTGGCCAGTGCTGCGCCGCTCTTGATTCCCGTATTGCTGGAGCTGGGCGCCAAAGACCCCATGCTGGTGTTCGACGACGCGGATCTGCCCCGTGCAGTGGCCGCCGCCTGCTGGGGCAATCTGCATAACAGCGGGCAGAGTTGCACGGCGGTGGAGCAGCTGCATGTGCAGGCGGGCATCTACGACGCCTTCCTGGCGGCGTTGGTGGCGGCCAGTGGCGATATTCGGCTGGGCACCGGCGCGGACCATGACCTGGGCGCCGTGACCACGCCATTCCAGATGGCGCATATCGAGGCGCTGGTGCAGGACGCGGTGGCCAAAGGCGCGGTTGCCCACTGTGGCGGCCGGCGTAGCGACTGCGGACATTTCTATTTGCCGACGGTGCTTACCGGGGTCACCCCGGCCATGCGGATCAGTCGGGAAGAAATCTTTGGCCCCGTGGTGGCGGTGTATCCCTTTACCTCGGAAGCGGACATCGTTGCCCGGCACAACAGCAATCCCTCTGGGCTCAGCACCAGCGTCTGGACCCGCGACAAGACACGCCAGCAGCGGCTGGAGCGTGCGCTGGCCACCGGTTGCCTCAACATCAACAACATCATGCTCACCGAGGGTAACGCCGCACTGCCGTTCGGCGGCGTGCGGGAATCCGGTTTCGGCCGCATGAAGGGCGCTGAAGGCTTGCGGGGCATGACGCGCAGCAAGGCCGTGCTGGAAGACCCGACCCGCGGCAAGCCGGAGCCGAACTGGTACCCCTATTCAGCAGAGAAGCTGGCCCTGACCGGGGAATTGCTGGACCTGTTGGGGCAAAAAGGCCTGCGCCGCTGGTGGCGGCTGGCGAAGGTGGGGCTGGCCATTGACCGGCTGATCAAGCGTCAGCGATGACATGCATTGCGGCAGTTTCCGTCTGGCTTCACGCGGTCTATGGTAAACAGGAGTTCAGTCGCCTGAACAGCCATCTGGAGAGCCAACATGCTGATTCGCCACCGTCGCCGGGGAGACATTGCCGCCTCCGAGATTACCCCGGAATCCGTCTACCTGCGCCGCCGGGAATTCATGGCGGGTGCGGCGGGCGTGCTGGCACTCGGGGCCGCCGGCCCGACGCTCGGTGCACTGATTGACGACCCTGCGGCGGAGGACCCGGCGCGCCCCCAATGGTGGCGTGATGCAGTGCGTGCGCGGACCGACGGCAAGCCGGATACCAGCGAGAGCCTGACGCCCTATAGTGACGTGACCCGCTACAACAACTTCTACGAATTCGGTACAGACAAGGGCGATCCTGCGCGTAACGCCGGCCAACTCCGGACAGACCCCTGGACCGTGACGGTCGCGGGCGAAGTCGGCAAACCGGGTGATTATGCGCTGGAAGACATCCTTGCCGCACACCCGCTGGAGGAGCGCATTTACCGGTTTCGCTGCGTGGAAGCCTGGTCCATGGTGGTGCCCTGGGTCGGCTTTTCTCTCGCGGACATGTTGCGGCGGTTCGAGCCGACGTCGAAGGCGAAATACGTTGCCTTCACAACCTTGCACGATCCGGAGCAGATGCCGGGACAACGGGCGCGGTTGTCCGGTATTCGCTGGCCCTATGTGGAGGGGCTGCGGCTGGACGAAGCCATGCACCCGCTGACGATGATGGTAACGGGCCTGTATGGGCGCACGCTGCCGAATCAGAACGGTGCCCCGCTGCGATTGATGGTGCCGTGGAAGTACGGCTTCAAATCCATCAAGTCGATTGTGCGCATCGAGCTGACTGAAAAGCAGCCGCCCACGACCTGGAATATGATGCAGCCCGGCGAGTATGGCTTCTACGCCAACGTCAATCCGGCGGTCAGTCATCCGCGCTGGAGCCAGGCGCGGGAACGGCGCTTGCCAACCTCCCTGTTCAATCCCAACTGGCGCGAGACCTTGCCGTTCAACGGCTACGGCGATGAGGTGGCGAGCCTGTACCGGGGAATGGATCTGAGCAAGTTCTACTGATGACCGGTGCGCGGCGAGGGTTGTGGCTGATCTGGCCGCTGGGGCTGGTGCCGTTGGTGGTGGTCCTGTGGCAGGGGGTGTCTGGCGCTCTGGGCCCAGACCCGGTACTGGTGCTGATATTCCGGCTGGGCTGGTGGGGATTGCTGCTGCTGGTGCTCACGCTGGCGGCGCGACCACTCGCCGTACTGAGCCGGCAGGGTTGGTTGGTGGCGTTGCGGCGCCCCCTCGGATTACTGGCGTTTGGCTACCTTTGCCTTCACCTGCTGGCCTGGGCCGGCTTGCTGCTGGGCTGGGACCCGCAGTTTATCGGACCGGAGCTGATCGAGCGCCCGTATATCGTGTTGGGCATGCTGGCCTGGCTACTGTTGCTGCCCCTGGCGCTGACCAGTACGCGCCGGGCGCGCCGGCGGCTGGGGCGGCGCTGGGGTCAATTGCATCAGCTCGTTTTTCCGGCCATTCTTCTTGGTCTGGCGCATCAATGGTGGATTCAGAAGTCCGATTACACCGAGCCGGTGCTGTTTTCTCTGGTGGTGTTGGTGCTGATCGGATGGCGATGGCGTCATCGTCGCTCCGCAGCGGCCACACAAGCGGCCGCACGGGATGGGAAAAAGGTTAAAAAACCACCGCTAAGCACCTGATTTTTGATCAAAAAGCACCCGAAGCGTGAAGAATTGGCTAAAAGGTGACCGGTTGATGAAAATGCTCGAAAAAAGTGTTGACCGGCAGCCAAATCTCTCTAGAATGCGCCTCCACAACGACGGCACATGGCAACAACGGTGACCGACGCGCTCTTTAACAATCAGGCAGACAAACGTGTGGGACCTGCTCTGTGTCGGGTTTAGTAACATTCGGCATTAGAGCAAGTTCAACTCATTATGAGTGTAATTTGCGATTTATGCTGAGCATGTATTA
>JAIUME010000015.1 GCA_022565695.1 Alcanivorax sp.
AGCGGATGATCTGGCCGACCAGGTTCTGGGCGCGGGGGTTGGCGGCGTCGGTGTTGGCGGCGCTGCGGCCAGAGTTGTTGGTCAGGGTGAAGTACACCATGCCGGTGCGCGGGCACACGGCGCCCCACTCCGGGCGGTCCATTTTGGTGGCGCCGGCAATATCGGCGGCCAGGCGGGTATTCAGCAGCACATCGGCCTGGGATTCGAAGCTGTGTTCGCTCTCGGAGACGGCAGCCATGAATGCGACGTCATCGAAGTCCAGCGCCAGCCACTCGCCGGTGCCGTCATCGTTGAAGCGGGCGACGTACAGGGTGCCGTCGTCCAGCAGGTCGTCGCCGCGCAGGCCCGGGGCCCAATTCAGGTTGCTGACATACTTGTAGATGTATTCGTTACCGGCGTCGTCACCGGAGTAGAACACCATCGGCTCGCCTTCCTTCGGCTCGGCGAAGACGATGCCTTCGTGGGCGAAGCGGCCCAGAGCGGTGCGCTTCACCGGCATGGCGTCCGGGTTGAAGGGGTCGATTTCCACGATCCAGCCGTAGGTGTTGGGTTCGTTGCGGAAGTCTTCTTCGGCGCTCTCGGCGGTGCTGCCCACGTCAAAGCGGGTGTAGTTGTCATCGCCACCGACAGCAGTTTCCCACAGGTAGCGGCTGGTCTGGCCGGAATGCCGCACGCCGTAGCGGGTCTGTTCGCGCGGGCGCTCGGCAGAGGTCGCGGTGCTGTTGCGGAAGTAGCCGGCCCAGTTCTCTTCACAGGTCAGATAGGTGCCCCAGGGGGTGAAGCCGTGGGCGCAGTTGTTCAGGGTGCCGCGGGTGCGGTGGCCTTCAGGGCTGTAGACGGTTTTGACCTTGTCATCGCCGCGCACCGGGCCGTTGATTTCCATGGGCGTAAAGGCGGTGATGCGGCGGTTGCGCATGGAGGGGATCACTTCCCACTGACCGCGGCTGTTCTTGCCGATCTCGATCACGGACACGCCGTGGCCTGCCATTTCCTTGCGCACTTCGTCCAGGGGGCGCGGGGCGCCGCTGGGGCCGTTGGCGTGGAACACGCGCTGGTCCACATACTCGTGGTTCATCACCAGCAGGCCGTGCTCGGAGCTGCCGTCAATGGGAAAGTAGTGCATGCCATCGTGGTGTGAGCCGACTTGCTGCAGCTGGTCAATGCCGGTGTTGGTGCCGTTATCGAAGAAGGCGGGCATGCCGCCGGTGATCGGGGTGCCCCAGGGCACAAACGGCGTAGCGGTGTAACCCGCTGGCACGGTCACTGTGTCGGCGCGGGTGATCGGAATGGCGTCGAAACCGAGACGGGGCGCAGGCAGGTCGCCGCCGGGGCCGGTGCCGGGCGTCGATGAGCTGGAGCTGCCACCGCAGGCGGCTAGGCCAGCGCCCATAAAGGAGACGGCGGCAACGCCCAGGGAGCCCTTGAGCATGGCGCGGCGAGAGTAGCGCGCCTGAATGACATCGGCAAAGTGACGGTTGCTGGACAGGTTGCTCATGGCTTCGTCGCCATTGTCGGTCAGCATGTCGGGGAGATGATGATCCAGTTTGATATTCACGATGGTCTTCCTCGGGGATAATAGAAAACGTCGCGAATGACCCTAATGGCGATGGGTGAACAGCAGATTATCGAGGCGTGACAGCATTGAGACACGCTCTGGTCAACCAGATGACAACGGCACGCTGACGTGCGAATGCTATACTCCGGCGGCAGTTGTGCGGCCCAGGCCGCCCCACCGGACAAGATTGAGGTTTGCGATGAAATACAAGGATTTGCGGGACTTTATCCAGCAGCTCGAACAGCTTGGCGAGTTGAAACGCATCCGGGTGGAAGTGGACCCGAATCTGGAAATGACCGAGATCTGTGACCGCACGCTGCGTGCCGGTGGCCCGGCACTTCTGTTTGAAAATGTGAAAGGCAGCACAATTCCCGTGCTCGGCAATCTGTTCGGCACCACCCGGCGTGTGGCGCTGGGCATGGGGCGCGAGGATGTCAGCGCGCTGCGCGAGCTGGGCGAGTTGCTGGCCTTCCTGAAGGAGCCCGAGCCGCCGAAGGGCTTTCGTGATGCGTTGTCCAAGCTGCCGATCCTGAAGCAGGTGCTGGCCATGAACCCGAAGGTGGTCGGGTCGCCGGATTGCCAGCAGCAGGTGATCGAAGGCGCGGATGTGGATCTGTACAAGCTGCCGATCCAGACCTGCTGGCCCGGTGATGCGGGGCCGCTGGTGACCTGGCCGCTGGTGATTACCCGGGGGCCGGAGAAGACACGGCAGAATCTGGGCATTTACCGGCAGCAGCTGATCGGCCGCAATCGCCTGATCATGCGTTGGCTGAGCCATCGGGGCGGCGCGCTGGATTTCCAGGAATGGCAGAAGGCGCACCCCGGCGAGCCCTTCCCGGTGGCCGTCGCCCTGGGCGCAGACCCGGCCACCATTCTGGGGGCGGTGACGCCGGTGCCGGATACGCTCAGTGAATACGCCTTTGCCGGTCTGCTGCGCGGCGGCCGCACCGAGGTCGCCAAATGCCAGAGCGTGGATCTGCAGGTGCCCGCCAGTGCGGAGTTTGTGCTGGAGGGCTTTATCTACCCGGATGACTATGCCGAGGAAGGCCCGTTTGGTGATCACACCGGTTATTACAACGAGGTAGATCACTTCCCGGTGTTTACCGTAGAGCGCATCACCCACCGCCGTGATCCGATCTACCACAGCACTTACACCGGCCGGCCGCCGGATGAGCCAGCGATTCTCGGCGTGGCCATGAATGAATTGTTCGTGCCGATACTGCGCAAGCAGTTTCCGGAGATCACGGATTTCTATCTGCCGCCGGAGGGCTGCTCCTACCGCGTCGCGGTGGTGACCATGAAGAAGCAGTATCCGGGGCACGCCAAGCGGGTAATGATGGGGGTCTGGTCGTTCCTGCGGCAGTTCATGTACACCAAGTTCGTGATTGTCTGCGATGACGACGTTAACGCGCGGGACTGGAAGGACGTGATCTGGGCCATGACCACGCGCATGGACCCGGCGCGGGATACGCTGCTGGTGGAAAACACGCCCATCGACTATCTGGATTTCGCCTCGCCGGTGTCCGGCCTGGGCTCGAAGATGGGGATGGATGCCACCAATAAATGGCCCGGCGAGACCACTCGCGAGTGGGGCGTGCCGATTACCATGGACGACGCGGTCAAGCAGCGCGTTGATGCGATGTGGGAGCAACTCGGCATTCCTGCCGGGCCTGTTACCGAGACTGCCCCGACAAAGGATGCAGACCGATGAGCTGGACCACCCGTGACATGCCTGACCAGAGTGGCCGTACGGCCCTGATCACCGGCGCCAACAGTGGCATCGGCCTTGAAGCAGCGCGGGCGCTGGCCGCCCGTGGCGCCCATGTGATCCTGGCGTGTCGCAGTGAGGACAAGGCTGCCAAAGCGATGGCGGATATCCAGCGCAAACTGCCGGAGGCGTCGCTGGAGTTTTTGCCGCTGGATCTGTCTTCCCAGAAAGGCGTGCACGAAAGCGCTGCGATACTGCGCAGCCGGCACAACAAGCTGGATTTGCTGATCAACAATGCCGGCATCATGTGGGTGCAGCGGGCGCTGACAGACGACGGTTTTGAAAGCCAGCTGGCCACCAATCATTTCGGCCACTTTGCGCTTACCGGGCTGTTGCTGGATATGCTGCAGGATGTGCCGGGCTCGCGCATCGTTACCGTGAGCAGCATTGCGCACCGGGGCGGCCGCATCTGCTTCGATGATCTGTCGCTGGCCAATGGCTATACCCGCCAGCGCGCGTATGCCCAGAGCAAGGTGGCCAATCTGATCTTTGCCATCGAGTTGCAGCGGCGGCTGGCGGCAGCCGGTGCGCAAACCATCTCGGTGGCCTGTCACCCCGGCGTCTCCGGCACCAATCTTGTCAACCCCGGCGTGATCGAGCAAAGCCCACTGAAAATCGGTGCGCTGGTCAAACTGGTGATGCCGTTGTTTACGCAAAGCCCGAAAAACGGTGCCTTGCCCACGCTGTATGCCGCCACGGCGGATGTCACGCCCGGTGGCTACTACGGGCCAGCGCGTTTGAAGGAAACCATGGGCCCGCCCACCGAGGCCTACGCCACCCGTTATGCCCGGGATGAAGAAATCGGTGAGCGTTTCTGGCATATGTCCTGTGCACTGACTGATCTACACTACCCGGCCTGACACACCGCCGGAGTCCCTCTTGAATCAGCCAGCCCCCAATCGCCTTGATCTGGTGCGCGAGTTCGTGCTCGCGCACCCCCTGCATCTTGCCTGCGAGCTGTCGTTCGTCAGCGCCGCCAACGGCGAGGCCGAGCTGACCTTTCGTATCAATGATTTTTGCGCCAGCCCTCAGGGCACGCTGCATGGCGGCATTCTTTACGCGCTGATGGATGTGAGCTGTTTCTTTGCGGTGGGCACACTGCTGCCGACGAATCAGCATGCGGTCTCGGTGGATGTCGGCACCACGCTGCTGCGGGCGGGGCGTAAAGGGGATCTGGTGCATCTGCGGGCGCATGTGGATCGGCTGGGGCGGACACTGGCTGCCATGCGGGTTGAAGCGGCGGTGATCATGGAAAACGGCGAGGAGCAATTGCTGGCCACCGGTCACGTCAACAAGGCGATCATCGACGCGCCGGAGGCGGGCACCAGACGAGAGGCCTGACCCCCTTCAGGCAGCTCACCCCCCGGTCATGTTCATAAAACGCACGAGCTGCTCGGCATTGTCGTCATGGCTGAAGTGGTGGCGCTCGGGCTTGATGTCCATGGCCGCGATGATCGCCTGCGCCAGTGGTGCATCGTCTTCGGGGTGTTCGCGCAGCAAGGGTTTCAGATCGACGCTATGTTCGTTGCCCAGGCACAGCAACAAACGCCCCTCCACGGTAACCCGCACGCGATTGCACAAATGACAGAAGTTGTGGGAGTGGGGTGAGATAAAGCCGATACGTCCGCTTTCGCCTGCCACACGCCAGTAGCGGGATGGGCCGGCGGTGCCGTCTGTTGCGGGCAGCAGTGTGTAGCGTTGCGCCAGGGTGTCACGCAACTCCTCGGAGGAGACAAACATCTCTGCCCGGTTGTGGTCGTCGATGGCGCCGAGGGGCATTTCCTCGATAAAGGCGATATCCAGCCCGTTTTCCAGTGCAAAGGCGGTCAGCGCCAGCACTTCATCATCGTTGCGACCACGCATGATCACGCTGTTAAGGCGGATGCGTTCGAAGCCTGCCTCGCGGGCCGCCTGGATACCGGCCAGCACGTCGGCCAGGTTGCCGGTGCGGGTCAGGGCGCGGAAGCGCGTTTCGTCGAGGCTGTCCAGGCTGATATTCAGGCGTTTGACTCCCGCTGCACGCAAGGCAGTTGCCTTGCTGGCCAGGCGGCCAGCGTTGGTGGTCAGTGTCAGCTCCTCAAGCCCCGGCTCAGCGGCAATCCAGGCCGCCAGCTTCTCGATACCGGGGCGCACCAGCGGCTCGCCGCCGGTCAGGCGAATGCGCGTGACACCCAGCGACACGAAAACCCGCGCCACCCGGTGCAGCTCTTCCAGGGAGAGGATGTCGGCCCGGGGCAGGAAGGTCATTTCCTCCGCCATGCAATAGACACAGCGGAAGTCGCAGCGGTCTGTCACCGACAGGCGCACGTAGTCGACCCGGCGATTAAAGCCGTCAATCAATTCACGTTGCTGCACAGGTTGTGTCATGCCATAGGTCATGCCATAGAGTGTAGCCGCTATCCCGGAACGGGGCGACCAGCGGCACTGGCCGCGTCTCGAAAAGATCCCGCAACCAACTGATAAGCATCGCTTTTCCCGGATGTCTACGGAAAAAGAACCAGCCCGAAATTACCCCCTGCGGTGGCCAGCAGCGCTCAGGGCCGTTAGCATGGGCCTTCCATTCATAGTCAATACCGGATTTTTCATGCAGATCGCAGACAATGCCGTAGTGGCAATCCACTACACCCTGACCGACGACGCGGGTGCCACCCTGGACTCCTCCCGCGAGCGCGACGAACCACTGGCCTACTTGCACGGCCACGGCAACATCATCCCCGGCCTGGAAAACGCGCTGACCGGCAAGCAGGCAGGCGACAAGCTGACTGTCAAAGTGGAACCGGCTGAAGGCTATGGCGAGCGCCACGACGGCCTGATCCAGACGGTACCGCGCAACGCCTTCGAAGGCGTGGAAGAAGTGCTGCCGGGCATGCAGTTCCAGGCCCAGACCGATGCCGGTCCGCGCCTGTTTACCATCACCGAAGTCGAAGGCGACAACGTGACCGTGGATGGCAACCATCCGCTGGCCGGCTCGACCCTGAACTTCGATGTGGAAATCGCGGAAGTACGCGAGGCCAGTGAAGAAGAGCTGGCGCACGGTCATGTCCACGGCGAAGGTGGCGTTGAGCACTAACGCCGCATAACCGGGCAAGCACGACCGCACAGGGCGCCCCACGGCGCCCTTGTTTTTTTGTGGTGCCTGCTCGCACTTGCCTGGACTTGCCCACACTTGTCCGGACTTGCCCACACTTGCATAGCCACCGCACTGACCCGCTATACTGACTGTGCAACGCTGCACGTGCCTTGAGCTGGCGGAACACTCCCGCTCCGCCGCTGTGGCAAGCGGGAGGCCGGATGCTCGACGACGCCGAACGACAGCACGATCTGCTCCTGGCACAACTGGACGCCATTGCGGCCGCCCATATTGCCGATCTTGACTCTTCCAGGTACACCACCGACGCCGCCACATCGCTGGCCCGCTTTCGTCCCTTTCTGCATCACTACTACGAGATGGCCACGCCCACTGCGTTGGCAGCACGTTCGCCCGTTCAGCTGTTTCACACGGCGTGGCAGCACTGGCTCCTCACCGAACAGCGCGCGCCAGGTGAGATACGTCTGCGTGTTTCAGCGCCGTCTGAGGAGCGCCCTGATGATTTCGCACACATCAGCACGGTGGTCGAGGATATGCCGTTTCTGATGGATTCCATCAGCATGGCTATTCGTGATGCCGACAGCGCCATCGACTGGAGTGTGCATCCGCTGCTGCGCATCCGCCGCGACAACGATGGGCACTTGCAGCAGGTGCTGGGGACCGGTGACGGCGCGCAGCCTTCCGAATCACTGATCCATATGGAATTCGAAGCGCTGGCCGATGATGGGGACTACGCGCAACTGGCCGATGCCATTCACCAGCTGCTGCATGATCTGCGTATTGTGGTGGCGGATTACCCGGCGATGCGCGACGCCCTGCTTGAACAGGCCGACCGACTAAGCCAGGCGCCGCCCAACCTCGACCAGAGTGAATGCGATGAAGTGGCCGATTTCCTGCGCTGGCTCACAGAAGGGCACTTCACGTTCCTCGGTTATGCGCGCTCGCGTGCCGGCATCGAGGACAACGGCGACGGCAGCCAGGCCTTTCTGCTGCACCCCTTGCATGAGCACGGGCTGGGGCTCACTCGCGCGGACGCGCGCTTTGCCGATACCGACGAATTTATTGCACCGGTGGAGGAGTTGAAACGGCACGCGCAATCGAACCATCTGCTGGTGGTCACCAAGGCCAATGCGCGCTCGCCCATTCATCATCCGCAATACATGGACATCATCAGTATCAAGCAGTTTGATGCCAACGGTGCGCTGCAAGGCACGCACCGGTTTATCGGGCTGTTTTCGCTGGATGTCTATATCAACCGCCCCAAGGATATTCCCCTGATCCGGCGCAAGGCGCGCTACGTCATCGACCGTTCCCGGCTGCCGGAAAATTCCTACTCGGGCAAGAATCTGCATGACATCTTGCATCAGATGCCACGGGACGAACTGTTCCAGTCTTCCGAGGAAGAGCTGTATCACACCTGCATGGGCATTCGCGGCCTGCGCGACAGGCATCAACTGCGCCTGTTCATGCGCCGGGATCGTTACGGCCGCTTCTATTCCTGCATGGTGTACTTGCCTCGGGATCGCTATACGCGGGAACTGCGCGACCGTATTGCCCAGGAGCTGTTGCGCGTGTGCAGCGGGCTGTCGATTGACCGCAACGTGGATTTCCTGCGCGGCGAGCTGGCGCGCATTCATTACATCGTGCGCACCACGCCGGGCAGCCGCATCGGCCTGCGCACGGAAGAAGTCGAAGAGCGTCTGATTGCTGCAACGCGCAGCTGGCGCGACCGCCTGCGCGATCAGTTCACGCGCAGCCCGCTCGCCGAGCATGACGGGCAGGCAGGGCAGCGGCTGGCGCGCCGTTTCTGTGATGCCTTCCCGCTGGCCTACACCGGCCATACGGATATCGTCGATGCCGCCACGGACATTCATTACCTGGCACAACTGAACCCGGACACACCGCTGCTGCCACGCCTGCTGGTGGATCGCGCGGCGGCAGGGCAATCCTGCCCCACCGGGCTGCGGCTGTATTGCCTGGGCCAGCCGGTTGCGCTGTCGGATGTATTGCCCACGCTGGAGAATTTCGGGCTGCGCGTCATTCGCCAGGACCCGACAGAAGTCACGCCCCGGGACGGCGGCACGCTCTGGATTCAGGCGTTCGACATTCAGGTGCAGGGCAACTGTGCGCTGAGTCAGGAAGCACTGAAATCGATTTTTGAAACCGCCTTCCTGAAATGCTGGCATGGCGAAACCGAGAACGACAGCCTCAACCAACTGATCATGACCGCCGGGCTGGACTGGCGCCAGATTGTCTGCCTGCGCACGCTCACCCGCTATCTGCTGCAAACCGGGCTACCCTATTCCCAGCATTACATGGCGGAGCTGTTAGCCGAACATAGCGATATCGCGCGCCTGCTGGTGGAGCAATTTGAAACCCGCTTTGATCCGCAGCTGGATGACAGCACACGCCAACAGCGCGCCCTGAATCTCGCCCAGGCACTGGATCACCGGCTTGATGCGATCAGCACGCTGGACGGCGACCGGGTGTTGCGCAGCTTTCTGGGAGTGGTGCGCGCCAGCCTGCGCACGAACTATTTTCAGCGCACGGCGGAGGGCTTGCCGAAACGCTATGTCAGCATCAAGCTGGACCCGCAGCTTGTGCCGGAGCTGCCCGCCCCCCGCCCCATGTTCGAGACGTTCGTCTATTCCCCGGAAATGGAAGCCATACACCTGCGCGGCGGCAAGGTGGCCCGTGGCGGGTTGCGCTGGTCTGACCGGCGCGAGGATTTTCGCACCGAGGTGCTCGGCCTGGTCAAAGCCCAGATGGTCAAGAATGCAATCATCGTCCCGGTGGGCGCCAAAGGCGGCTTTGTGGTGAAACGCGGCGACCCCACTGACCGCGATACCTGGCAGGCTGCGGGAAAGGCCTGTTATCGCACCTTCCTGTGCGGGCTACTGGATATCACCGACAACCGCGTGGGTGATGCCGTCATTGCGCCGGACAATGTGGTGCGTTACGACGACGATGATCCCTATCTGGTCGTCGCGGCGGACAAGGGCACGGCCACCTTTTCGGATACCGCCAATGGCATCGCTGACGAGTACGGCTTCTGGCTGGGCGATGCCTTTGCCTCCGGCGGTTCCGCAGGCTATGACCACAAAAAAATGGGCATTACCGCCCGCGGTGCGTGGGAAAGCGTCAAACGGCATTTCCGGGAAGCGGGCAAGAATATTCAGGAGACGCCGTTTACAGTCATCGGTATCGGCGACATGTCCGGCGATGTGTTCGGTAATGGTATGTTGCTGTCGCCACACATTCGCTTGTTGGCGGCCTTCAACCATCTGCATATCTTTATTGACCCGAATCCGGACACGGCGGCGAGCTTTGCTGAACGGCAGCGGCTGTTCGCCCTGCCCCGCTCGGGCTGGAATGATTATGACACCGGCCTGATTTCAGCCGGTGGTGGCATCTGGCCGCGCAGTGCCAAGAGCATCACGCTGAGCGATGAGGTACGTGCGGCACTGCATATCGATGCACGCGTGCTGACACCCAATGAACTGATCCGCGCTATTCTCACTGCGCCGGTGGAGCTGCTGTTCAATGGCGGTATCGGCACCTATGTGAAGGCCACCCCGCAAAGTCATCTGGATGTCGGTGATCGCACCAATGACGCCGTGCGCGTCAATGCGCGCGCGTTGCGCTGCAAGGTGGTGGGCGAAGGCGGCAATCTCGGCTTCACCCAGGCCGGCCGGGTGGAATACGCGCTTAACGGCGGCTGCATCAATACCGATGCCATCGACAATGCCGGCGGCGTGCACAGCTCCGACCGCGAAGTGAACATCAAGATTCCGCTGAACAGCCTGATGCAGGCGGGTCAGCTGGACCGGGCAACACGCGACCCACTGCTGGCCGACATGACCGACACCCTGGCATCACAGGTGCTCAGTGATAGCAGCCTGCAAAGCCTGGCGTTGAGTTTGCAGGAACAGGATGCACCGGAACGGCTGGACGAACACAGCCAGCTGATGCGTGCGCTGGAGCGCGAAGGATTGCTGGCACGGGAACAGGAAGACCTGCCGGATGACGACACCCTGGCAGAGCGGCGCACCGACGGCGCCGGGCTGACACGCCCCGAGCTGGCCGTGCTGATGGCCTACAGCAAGATCACTCTGTTCGATGCCGTGCTGGCGTCGCCGGTACCCGACGATCCGGGCTTTACCGAAAGCCTGCTGCACTATTTTCCCGCGCCGATGCACGCGCATTGTCGCGACAGCCTGCTGGCACATCGTCTGCGGCGCGAGATCATCTCGACCCAGCTGGCAAACCGTGTCGTCAACCATATGGGCAGCACGTTTGTGCATCGCCTGCTGGATGATCACGGCTTGCCGCCGGCGGATACCGTCAAGGCCTTCGCCATGGCCTGGGCGATCTGCGACGGCGACACCTACTGGCGCCTGATCGATACGCTGGACAACACGATAGCATCAGACCTGCAACTGCGCCTGTATGCGCGCGTGACGGGCCTGCTGCGGCATCTGACCCAATGGCTGTTGCGCAGCCACCATGGCAGCAGTCAGATCAACGACGCGCTGGAAAGTTTTCATGGGCCGCTGCGGGCGCTGGAAAAGACGTTACCGGACGTGCTGACACCGTCTTACCGGGAAGAGTGGGACGGCGCCTGTGCCGCACTGGTGGAAGCATCCGTGCCCGACAGCACGGCGCGCACCCTGGCCAACACGCTGGTATTGGGCAGTGCCCCGGACATCATCGAACTCGCCGATGAAGCGGGCTGCGGCACGAACATGGCCGCTGCCTGCTATTTTCTGGTCGGCGATCGGCTGAACATGCTGTGGCTGCTGTCCTCCATCATCAACCTCGGGGTGCAGGACAAATGGCAAGCGCTGGCACGTGCCAATCTTCGCGAGGACAGCTACCGGCTGCAACGGCAGGTCACAGCACGCGTGCTGGCCCGGCCGGGTGACAGTGCCGACGACCGCTTTGCGCATTGGGAGGCCGCGCACCGCGACAGCATTCATTTCAGTATTCGCCGGCTCGACGCATTGCAAGCGCAGGGCCAACCGGACTTCATGACATTGGCGGTGGGCGTGCGCGCCCTGCGCACGCTGCGCAATCTGTCCTGACCGCTTTCAGATCAGGGAATCGCCCAGCGCGCTTCGTGACCGCGTGCATCCACATGCAGAAACGCGCCACGGTGTGCTCGCGCGCCGTACAGACCAAGCCCGCCACTGAGACGGCTGAATAGCGGTTCGGCAAACAGGGACTCGGCAATGTCGTGCAGCACTTGTGCATCGGCCATATCCAGCTTGCCATCACCGTTCAGGTCATCCATGCGGCCGCTGCCGTTCGTATCGATATAAATGTCCGCCGCGCCACCCCAGATATGTCGGGAGTAAGTCCCATTACCGATATTGGCGTTGTACCAGGGCGTGCGGAAACCGCTCATCACCACGAACGATTCGGTGCGAATACCGCGCCGGTTGACCTCTTCCAGCAACAGTTCCAGCTTGACCAGCAAGGGTTCGCGCAGGGCCATGTATTTGGGCCAGGCATCCGCTTGCTGTTTGCACAGAAACTGACCCAGCGTGAAGTGTGGCGACAGACGGATATCCAGCATCTCCTCCGTCACTTCGATAAAACCGGCGGGCGGCAGATACACAGGATTGCCGTGCAAGGGCGAGGCCGGGTAGCTACCGACCCGATAGCCGTTGAGATACTGCCCGTTCACGTCGTTCAACGGGCGCATGATGAACACATGCACCTGAACCTGCTCGCCATCCGCGCGGCGCACACGCAACTGTTGCACGCCGGGGCGCTCGGGTACGCGCCAGCGCCACAGGCCGGGGGAACGGGCCGGCTGCGGCTGACCATCCAGCAACAGCGTAAAACTGGTGCGCCCACTTTCTGCCGCCGGCACTCTGACAATCACCTGTTCGCCCGGCATCGCCAGACGCACGAAATCGCGATAGGCAATATCCTTGCCGGAAACATTGATTGAAAACGGCGCATGGCCTGCATCAAAGTCAGCCGCAGCCACCGCCCAGAACGGCATGGTCAGGCACCACACCAGTACGCACCGCATCACCCACATGGCGCACGGAACTCCAGAAAAGAAAAAGGGAGTGAGCCGCCGGCACACCCCGCTGTCCCTCAGCGAGGAGGCGCCTCATTCAGCGCCGTGCGCACGGCCGGGTCACGGTCGTAGATATCCCGGACATAATACACCTGCCCGTCGGCTTCCACCCATGCTGTCCAATAGAGCAGGTGTACCGGCACCGCGCGCCCCAGACGCACGGTGGTCTCAACCCCTTGGTCCAGCGTGCGGCGAATTCGTTCCCGTGACATCGCCTGGGGCCGCCCGGGACCGTCCAGCAGCCACTCCGCCAGACCCACCGGGTCGCTGACACGGATACAGCCCGAACTCGCCGCCCGGTCCTCCCGCGCAAACAGGCCCCGGGCCGGGGTGTCGTGCAGGTAAACATTATACTGGTTCGGGAACATGAACTTGGCCTGCCCCAGCGCGTTGCGCGGGCCGGGTGACTGACGCAGCCGATACGGGAAGCTGCGCGGCCCCAGGGCTTGCCAGTCCACCGTGGCCGGATCGATACGTTCTTCCTGCGCACCCCAGCCACGCAACACCTGGAAGCCCATGTCACGAAGGTAGTCCGGGTCGCGGCGTATCTGCGGCAGCTGGTCCTGCACCGCCAGCGAATGGGGCACCTCCCAGGACGGGTTCAGTACCAGGTAGGTCATCCGGCCGGTGAACACCGGGGTACGCCGGTAAGGCCGCCCCACCACGACACGCTGGCGCATGACCTCTTCGCCGTCCGCCATCACGCTCATGAAGAAACCGGCGATGTTCACCAGGATATGCTCGTTACCCAGGTCCGCAGGCAACCAGCGCCAGCGCTCCATATTGACCCGCAACTGTTCGATGCGCGCCTCCGGCGGCACGTTCAATGCCTCCAGCGTACGCGCACCCACCACCGCATCCGCCTCCAGACCATGACGGCGCTGGAAACGCCGCACGGCGGCAGCCAGCGGCGCATCAAAGTGTGTGAGTGCCTCAGCCTGGGCCGGGACCGCATCCTCCGGCAGATCGGCCAGCTCCGTCAGGCGTCGGCGCAGCTGTTCGATCCGCTCGTCGCTGTCGCCCTCACGCAACGTTGGCCCTTGTGCCACCGGGGTCCATTCACCGCTCAGCAGAGCACGCTGCAATGCCAGGCGCTCGCGCAACGCGGCATAGGCCGGCTGCGGTGGCAGCAGGGCCGCCAGCATACTCGCCGGTGCGCCCACGTCGCCACGGGCCGCCTGCTCCAGCGCCGGCACCAGCACGGTATCCTCCCGCCCGAGGAACCAGCCGGGGTCCACCTGCCCGGGATCTACCTTGCCATCGGCATAGTGCTTGGCCAGCAACAGAAACGCGTCCGAGGCCAGCAGCTCTGCATCGGTAACCACTCGGCTGTCACGCTGTGTGGCAGGCCGGGATGCCAACTCTGCCAACACTGTTTCCAGCGCCGCCAGATGATAATGCGCTGGCAGCAACCCTTCGTTGTGGGCAGCAGCAATCGCAGCTGGCAACCCGGCCAGGGCCGCACGGGGGGTCGCATCATCGAACCAGATTGGCCGGTAGCCCCGCGCTTCATAGAAATCCTGCAGCACAGCCGCTGTGTACAGACGCTCGCCCCCGGCTTCCAGCTCACCAGGCGCCTGCAGAACCTCCAGACGGTGACGGATGCGCTCTGCCACGTCCGCAGGCGCCAGTGTCGGCACCAGCCACAAGCCCAGCAACATGACGAGTGCCGGCACCGATTTCACAACGTTCTCCTTCAGTCATCCGCATCATCGTAATCGCCGCGTTCGACCGGGTTGGTCTCGCTGCGGGATGTCTTGCCCTCGCCCTTGCCCCGCGATGACGGCAGGGCCTTCGGCTGCTGGATCTGCAACGGCGCCGGTGGCGCGCTGCCATCCTTGTCCTGACCAAAGTACAGCGTCATGTGCGGGAATGGAATCTCGACACCCGCGGCATCCAGATGCTGCTTCACCAGGCGGTTGTAAGCACGGCCCACCGCCCACTGGACACCCGGCAGCGTCTTGATGCGAATACGGATATCCACCGCGCTGTCGCCCAGCGCGGTGACACCATGCACTTCCAGTTCGCCGATGATTTTGGCGCGCTGCTCGTCGTCCGAAATCAGTTCGTCGAAGGCATTGCGCAGCAGCACGATGACCTCATCGGTGTTTTCACGATAGGCCACGCCATAGACACCCACATGGTAGGCAAACTCGCGCATGTAGTTGGCCACGGTGTCGACGGAAGAAAACGGAATCAGGTGATAGGTGCCTGACAGGTCGCGAATGCCCAGGGAGCGAATGGTGAGTTTCTCGGCGGTGCCGGTGATGCCGCCCGCCGTGACAATGTCACCGGCGTTGATCGCGTTTTCCAGCTGAATGAATACGCCGGTGATCACATCCTGCACCAGCTTCTGGCCACCAAAACCAATCGCCAGGCCCAGCACACCCGCACCGGCAATCAGCGGGCCGATATTGATACCGATTTCCGCCAGCACAATCATCGTGGTAATGACAATCAGCACCACGGCAATGGCATTGCGGAAGATCGTCAGCAATGTGCGTTCGCGGGCGCTGGGTTCACCGTCGCCGGTGTTCGGGTTGAGGCGCTGCTCGATCCAGCTGGCCAGGCCGATCCAGAGGACGGAAGACAGCAGTATAATCACCAGCACGCTGATCAGCGCGCCCAGTGTGTGCGTACCAGCGTCAGAGCCCAGCCAGGCGGCCACATCGAACACACCCCAGGCATTGATCACCACCATGGCCACCGCCGCAATAATCAGCAGCCGCATGACTCGCAGCGCCTTGGGCACGAAGCCATTGATGCGCCCTTCCAGCATCGGGAAGCGCTCACGCGTTTCAGGGGGCAGCACCAGCTGGCGACTGATCACCTGGGTCAGCACCAGCGACACAAAGGCGCCAACACCGATGGCCGCCAGAGTCTGCACTGTGGCGGACAGCATCATTGGCAATGCCGTGTCCGGGCGCAGCAAGGTGACAACAGCCAGCGCGGCAAAATAGGCCACCGCCAGAATATGCCAACTGCGTGCCAGCATACCCAGCGCCACGCGACTCACCGCCATGTCTGCATTATTGGCGCGCTTCTGCAACGCCTCGGAAACACGGTCACGATTCTGCAGAATCACCGCCAGCGCATAGATAAATGCCAGGCCCATGATGGCCAGCGTCACCATCCGACCCAGCGCCGGTGAAATATTGAAATTGATCATCGGCACGATCAACAGCACCCCGTAGCCGATAAAGCCACTCAGGCGCGCCAGCCAGGCATTCCAGTATGCGGCTTCTTCCGCTGGCATGGGCAACAGACGCAAGCTGTCATCGCGGGAAGCGAAGAGCACTCTCAATGCCGCCTTGAACACCTCGATCAACAGGAAGGCGTTGAGGAACAGGGATTCCCGGGCATCCATGCCGCCGGACTCGCCAATCACGAACAGCGCCAGCAGATAGCCGCCCACCCAGGCGAAGACCACCACACTGACATCCAGTATTGCGGAACCGATAATCGCCACACCGCGCCGAATCAACGACGGCCCGCCGCCTGCCTTGGCCCACATATTCGCACGATGGAAGATCGGCCGCGCCAGACGCCGCAGCACCATGAACAGCACGACCGTCGCAACAATCACCAGCCCCAGATTCAGCAGTGCACTGCCGATGGCCGCCAGATTGAGGCTCTCACGGGTCTCAGTCAGCGAGGCCAGCGCACCGACGCCGCCGGAGAACTCGGACACCAGACTCTGGGCAAAATCCTGGGTGGTGTTGGCGATTTTGCGCGCAAAGGACACCTGATCCGGTGTCTGACCGCTGGGCGCCGCCATGTCTTCATCAGCAGGAATCTCAATACCCGCATCATCGGCCAGCGCGGATGAGCCGGCCAGCCGCCGCAACTCACTGATCAATTCCGCCCGCGTCTCATCGTTCTCGAGAATTTCAGCCAGGCTGTCGTAGGCAGAAACGTTTGACTGTGTTTGCGCCATGGCGGGCGACATACCCAACAGCAACGACACACACAACACGGCACACATGATCACGAACAACGCAGGCGATGATTGCCAGCGCGGCAGGCAGGAATGATTCAACAGTAATCTCCAGTCTTTTTACCCTTTGTGATGCTCAGGGTAAAAAGACCCGCACTCTATTACCACCCCAGTGACGTGTCAGTTCGCAACTGAAAAATAACATTGTGAAAAATACGAGCGGAAAAATAATTACGCGTGAATTCCTTGTGAAAAATGTGCATTCGCCGATCAACAACACGCCCACCTGACGGGTCAGGCACAGCCTCAGACGATGACCGTAGCCGAAAACAGTCCGCCAAACTTCAGATTGCCGTGCCGGCGCCATAGGCATAGCATCTGCATTATCTGACCCATCCGGAACCGAACGTGGCCCATACCGCGCCGACCCAGCCCAGCACATCCGCCGTCTGCCCGACGTCGTGGCGCCCGGCTGCCTGGCTGTGGCTGCTGCTGGTGTTGCCTGGCCTGCTGGCCAGTGGCGCGGCGCAGGCCCTGCACCACGACGGCCCCGCCAGCCAGCGCAGCCTGGATCATCCGGCCATGGTGCTGGTGCGCGACCTCCCCGGGCACCAGCTGGTACAACCCTGCAGCGATGCCGACGACACCCCGGCGCTGACGGCGACGACACCGCCCGGCAGCGTACCGCCTTGCTCCCTCCGCACACCGCTACCCCGCGCCCCCGCGCTGGCCAGCGATCGGCTGCGGCACCCCGGCAATCCCCGCGCCCCACCCTCTCGACTCTGATCGGCCCCGCTGTCCCTGACAGCCAGACACCGGACATGCCGGCAGCGCTGCTGTGCGCGCCGTCGCCCGGTTTTGCACACCATCAGATCTGAAAGGACGACACATGCAATCGTTTCATACCCGGGTACTGGCCTACGGGCTGGTGATCCTGCTCGGGCTCGGCGCCGTACTCCCGTCGCTGCTGTCCGAAGACGCACGTAGTGCCCTGCCCGACATCTGGGCCTCCCGTCATATCAACCCCGGCCTCGACCTGCGCGGCGGCTCGCACCTGCTGCTGGAAGTGGATACCGGACGCCTTGCCGGCGAACACCTGCAACAGCTGGCCAATGAGCTCGGTAGCCGTCTGGACGAGGTCGGCCTGCGGCACAGCCGCGCCACCCTGAACGACGACAGCAGCGTGACGCTGCGCCTGACCAGCGCCAATGACCTGGACGCTGCCACCCACATCGCCGAGCGGCTGGCCCGTGAGCAGCGCCCCACCGCCTTCAATGTGGGCACCGACGACAACCGCCTCACACTGGCCGCCACCTACGCCTGGCGCGAGGCGCTGACCCGCGATGCCGTAGAGCGCAGCCTGGAAGTGGTGCGCCGCCGCATGGATGAAACCGGCGTGGTGGAACCGCTGATCACCCGTCAGGGCAGCCAGGGTGTGCTGGTGCAGATGCCCGGCGTCACCGACCCCGGCGAGATCAAACGCCTGCTCGGCCGCACCGCCGTGATGACCTTCCATCTGGTCGCCGACCAGCCCGGCATGGACACGCAGACGCTGCCGGACCGCGACGGGCAGTACGATTACCCGGTGCAGCGCACCGCGCTATTGAAAGGCGAACATCTGGAAGACGCCCGCCTGGGTTTTGATGACCGCACCGGCGAACCCCTGGTGACCTTCCACCTGAACCGGGCCGGCGCCCAGCGCTTTGCCGACATCACCCGGACCAATGTGGGGCGTGCCTTTGCGGTGGTGCTGGATGGCGAGGTGATTACCGCCCCGGTGATTCGCAGCCCCATCACCGGCGGCAATGGCCAGATCAGCGGCGGTTTTTCCAGCCGCGAGGCCAGCGAGCTGGCGCTGCTGTTGCGCGCGGGGGCCCTGCCTGCGCCGCTCAATGTGGTGGAAGAACGCACCGTCGGCCCGGAACTGGGGAGCGACACCATTCGCATGGGCGTGACCACCGGCCTGCTCGGCGCCGCGCTGGTGCTCGGCTTTATGGTGGTGATCTATGGCCGCTGGGGGCTGATCGCCAACACGGCGCTGGTGCTCAACGTGCTGCTGACCCTCGGCCTGCTGGGGCTGCTGGGCGCCACCCTGACGCTGCCCGGCATCGCCGGTCTGATCCTCAGCATCGGCATGGCGGTGGACGCCAATATCCTGATCAACGAACGCATCCGCGAAGAAACCCGTCGCGGGCGCCGGGCCATGAGTGCCCTCAATGCCGGGTTCGACCGCGCCTTCGGCACCATTGTGGATGCCAGTGTCACCACCCTGATCGCGGTCAGTCTGCTGTTCATGTTCGGCAGCGGGCCGATTCGCGGCTTTGCCGTCACCATGGGGGCAGGCCTGCTGGTGTCGATGTTCACCGCCGTGGGCGTCACCCGTCTGTTGATGACCGCCTGGGTGCGGCGCCATCCCGGGCAACTGCTGGCACTGCCCGAGCGCGGCCTGCTGACACGCTTCAGCGAAGACAAGCCGTTGCACTTCATGCGCGTGCGCGGCGCAGGGTTGCTGCTGTCGATCCTGCTGTCACTGGCCTCGGTGGGGCTGCTGTTTGCCCCGGGGCTGAATCAGGGCATCGACTTCAAGGGCGGCACCGCCATCGAAATCAACGCGGGCGCCGACACCACCATTGAACCCTTGCGCGCTGCACTGCTGGACGCCGGTGTGACCGAAGCCAGCCTGCAACAGTTCGGTGATGCCGGGCAATATCGCGTGCGTCTGCCTGCGGGCACCGACAACGCACGTATCGAAACCGTACAGACGGCGGTCCGCGACGTGGCGCCCGATGCGGTATTCCCGAAGGTGGATAACGTCGGCCCGAGCGTCAGCGGCCAGTTCCTGGAAACCAGCCTGCTCGCTGTGCTGCTCGCGGGCGGCGGCATGTTCCTCTATCTGCGCCTGCGCTTCGCCAGCCCCTTCGCCACGGCTGCCATGGCCACGCTGGCACTGGACCTGACCAAGACGCTGGGCTTTCTGGCGCTGACCGGCATCGAGTTCAATCTCACCGCCATTGCCGCCCTGCTGGCGCTGATCGGTTATTCGGTGAATGACAAGGTGGTGGTGTTTGATCGCATGCGTGAGCAACTGGCGCTGACCCCGGACATGCCTTTAGGGGAGTTGATCAACCGCTGCCTCACTGGCACCCTGACCCGCACCCTGTTCACCTCGGCCACCACGTTTCTGGCGCTGGTGCCCATGGCCATCGCCGGCGGCGACGCCGTGGCCAGCTTCGCCCTGCCCATGCTGTTCGGCATCGTGGTGGGCACCGGCTCGTCGATCTTTATCGCCGCGCCACTCGTGTTACGGCTGGGCAAACACCGCCTGAAACAGGACAGGGAGGCCGCCAAAGTGCTGATGGATATGCCCTGAAAACGCCTGGGGCAGGCTATTTATGGGTGGCGAGCATGCTATGCTTGCCACTTGCTTGCCACTTGCTTGCCCAGAGCCCAGGCCGTCAATGAACCACTATCTCTCGAGATACCTGTATAACCGCTTCACCCTGCCATACCGTCCTTTTTATCGCGTTTACCCGTATGGCGAGGGCGTCTCCATCAACAGTGCCGACTCACGGGGCATGGTGGATCTGGAGCTGGGCTTCTTCTGCAACCGGGTGCCGAAAGCGGCCAACTCCGCCATCGTCACGCACCTGGCGCAACTCAAGTTCGGGCGGGATATTGATTCACATGGCGCCAAGCGTGCGTTCCGCACACCGGGCACCTTGAACCGGAAAGAAGTGGATCTGTTCGCTGATCTGTTCCGCTTCACTGTGGTGCGCAACCCTTACAGCCGGGTCCTGTCGGCCTACCTGGACAAGATGGCACGCTTCCCTGAACGCAAGACCAGCTACGCCACCTTCGATGCGTTTGTCGAACGACTGTCGCAAGACCGGGCGTACTTGCACAGCAATGCGCATTGGGCACCCCAGACGGCGTTGATGCTGATCCCGGTGGAGGATTTTGATTTTATCGGCAAGGTTGAATCGCTGGATCAGGACCTTGCGACAATTACCGCAAGAATCCATGGCGAAGCGGAGTCTTTCACGACGAGCAATGCCGGGCCGCCCTCCACTGGCGCGTCAAAAAAACTGCGGCAGTACTACCATGATGAGCGATTGATTTCTGCGGTCAGGGATATTTACCAGGCGGACTTCGCCCGGCTTTCATACTCCACTGATTTTCCCCTCTGACGTCCCTTCTGAAGCCCCTTCTGAAGCCCCGCTGACGTTACGACATCCTGCTGGGAGTTTTATCACCCGCAGATCATAGACGCGTTAAGGACACAGGCCCGCGAGGGCAGCCGGGTCGAGGTGACTTTCCAGCATGTCTGCCAGACGGTCGAGCTGGGCATCGCGGTGGGCGCGGTAGTCCACCAGGGCAACATCGGTGAGACCCGCCCAGCGCAGCAGTGCGGTGCAGGCGTCGGGGTGGTCGAAAAGGCCGTGGACATAGGTGCCCGCAATCTGGTCGTCGTCGCTGCGGGCGCCGTCCGGGCGCGGGCCATTTTCGTCATTCAGGGTGAGTAGTGGACGGGCCAGAGCGGGGCCATCGCTGACGCCGTTATGGATTTCGTAGCCTTCTACCTGAATGGCTGCCGGACCCGCCTCGCTCGCAAATACACCCCGCACCTGGCGCAATTGCTTGCCGGCCACCATGCGGGTGTTCAGGCGCAACAATCCCAGCCCTGCGCTATCGCCGGCGGGCCCTTCAAGACCGTCAGGATCAGAAATCCGGTCGCCCAGCATCTGGAAGCCACCGCAAATACCCAGCACCCGACCGCCGTAACGCAGATGCCGCTGCAACGCCTGCGGCCAGCCCTGCTCACGCAACCAGGCCAGATCTGCGCGCGTGCTTTTACTGCCGGGCAACACGACAAGATCGGCGGGTGGGACTGGCTCCCCCGGCCCGACAAACGTCAGGTGTACTTGTGGATGCAGACGCAATGCATCGAGGTCGGTGTGGTTGCTGATGCGTGGCAACAACGGCACCACGACCTTGAGGATGTGTGATGCGCCATCGTTACGCGCGCCGGCTTCACGCTTGCCCGCCCCCAGCCCGGCACTGTCTTCGGCATCCAGCAACAGGCCTGGCAAATACGGCAACACGCCGAGCACCGGTTTGCCGCTGTCCTTGCTGAGCCAGTCCAGGCCGGACTGTAACAGCGCCACATCGCCGCGAAACCGGTTGATGATCAGCCCGGTGGTTCGGGCGCGCTCGCTGTCTGACAGCAACGCCAGTGTGCCGGTGAGCTGTGCGAAGACACCGCCGCGGTCGATATCCCCCACTAGCCACACCGGGCAGTCGATGGCTTCGGCAAACCCCATATTGGCGATATCGTTGGCGCGCAGATTGATTTCCGCCGGGCTGCCTGCGCCTTCGGCGATAATCACATCATAGCGCTGTGACAGGCTCTGCCATGCGGCCAGCACCGTGTCCCGCGCCTCCGCCTTGAAAGCATGATAATCCAGCGCCTGCATGTTGCCGTGCACCTTGCCGCGCAGGATGACCTGCGCGCCCATGTCCGACTGCGGCTTGAGCAGCACCGGGTTCATGTCGCTATGCGGGGCGATGCCACAGGCCTGGGCCTGCAACGCGGTGGACCGGCCGATCTCGCCGCCGTCTTCTGTCACCGCGCTGTTGAGCGACATGTTCTGCGGCTTGAACGGCGCCACCGACACACCCCGTCGCGCCAGCCAGCGACACAGCGCAGCGACGACAGTGCTTTTGCCGGCATCAGAGGTGGTGCCCTGGATCATCAGCGTCGGCATGGGGGTTACAGCTCTATGCCTTTCTGGGCGCGTACGCCCAGGTCCTTGAACGCATGCTTGACCACTTTCATTTCTGTGACGGTGTCGGCCAGTTCCAATAGCTCTGCCGGGGCGTAGCGGCCGGTGACGACCACATGCTGCATGGCCGGGCGCTGTTGCAGATCATCCATGACCTGCTCGCGATCCAGGTAGTCATAGCGCAGCGCGATATTCAGTTCGTCCAGTAGGATCAGATCGTAGCTGTCGTCCTGCAGCATGGCTGCTGCAATCTTCCAGGCAGCTTCGGCAGCGCGTACATCCTGCTCGCGATCCTGCGTGTCCCAGGTATAGCCCTCGCCCATGACGTGGTAATCCACGTTCGGCAGATTACGGAAAAAACGTTCTTCGCCGGTGCTGAATTTGCCTTTGATAAACTGCACGATGCCGACTTTCATGTCATGCCCGAGGGCGCGCGCCACCATGCCGAAGCCGGAGCTGCTCTTGCCTTTGCCCGGGCCGGTCAGCACCAGCAGTACGCCCTGATCTTTCTGCGCCTTTGCCATGCGGTCCTGCATGATTTTCTGTTTGCGCGCCATGCGTATGGCATGACGTTCGGGGGTCTTGGCATCTTCTCGCACAATGCGTTCCTCCTGATTAGCGCGCCTGATTCAGCACGCGGACCCGCCCAGCAGCCGGGCAACCAGCGCCGGTGCGGACGGGAAGTAGCCATGAAAGTAACTCGCCACCAGGTTGCCCTGCTGGTAAACCGGCTCTGCGACGGTGCCGCCCAGCCGCCGGGTGTGGCAGGCGGGTGTCATGGTCGTGGTCAGTTCCGAATGATGGTAGGTGTGGCCGCGCAATATCTCTTCCGGGCCACCGGGGAAGGTCATCGCCATGCTTTGCAGGCCCAGCCCCTGCAAACGCCCGGCCATGCGTGATGCACCGGGCAACAGCCCGCTCATGGCGTGGGCGACGCCGTCCTTGTCCGCCAGGGTGTCCATGCAGTACATCAGCCCGCCGCACTCGGCGAGGATGGGTTTGCCGCTGGCATGGTGCGCACGCACTGCGCGGATCATGGGCTGGTTTTCCGACAGGGCTGCGGCATGCAGTTCGGGATAACCGCCGGGGAGCCAGAGCGCATCCACCTCCGGCAACTGTGCATCCTGCAACGGCGAAAAGTAATGCAGGCTGGCGCCCATGGCTTCCAGCACGGCGATATTGGCGCGATAGATAAACGCGAAGGCCTGGTCGCGGGCAATGCCGATACGCACGCCCGCCAGGCGCTGCGGCGGCGCAGCAGGCACCGGCGCGCTCAATGTCACACTGGCCGGCAATTGATCGAGACCTGCGTCGATCAACACCTGGGCCGCCGCGTCCAGTTGCGCATCAAGGTGCGTCAACTCCGCCGCCTGCACCAGCCCCAGATGCCGGTCAGGAATACTGAACGCTTCGCTGCGCGGAATGGCGCCCAGCAGACGCACATCCGCCGGCATGCTCGCCGCCAGCATTTCCACATGCCGTGCACTGCCGACGCGGTTCGCAATCACGTCATGGATGCGCACGTCGCTGCGATAGCGGGCCAGGCCCAGCACCACGGCACCGAAGGTCTGTGCCATGCCGGTGGCATTGATTACCGGCATGGCGGGCAGGCCTGCCAGAACAGCAAGGTCGGCACTGGACGGATCGCCATCGAACAAGCCCATGGAGCCTTCCACCAGCACCAGGTCCGCTTCGGATGCTGCCTGCGCCAACCGCCAGCGGCATTCCTCTTCGCCCGTCATCCATGGATGCAGTTGATAGACCGGCGCGCCGGAGGCCACTTCCAGCACCATGGGGTCGAGATAGTCGGGCCCGTGTTTGAATACGCGCACGGTGCGGCCTGCGTTGCGGTGCAGCCGTGCCAGCGCCGCGGTCACCATGGATTTGCCCTGGCCGGAGCCGGGCGCCGTAATCAGTGCGGCGGCGGCCGTGCCGGTGTAGCTCCCTGTATGGTTGTTCTGGTCTGTCGCGTTTGAAGCCGTCATGCAAGGCAATCCTGTTTCGGTGATTCAGTAAGCCGTCATTCAGCGTGCAACGAAGACTCGCACGCCATCCACCTCGCCCACTGCCAGTCGCTGGTCATACAGTTTTTCCAGTGCGCCAGGCACCAGCATGTCATCCGTGGGGCCCCAACAGGCCTCGCCATCGGGGTACAGCAACAACAGATGATCACACCAGCGGGCGGCGAGATTCAGATCATGCAGGCACATCACCACCGCACGGCCGTCGCGGGCCTGCTGATGCAGCAATGTCATCACCGCCACCTGATGATGCAGATCCAGGTGGTTGGTCGGTTCGTCTGCCAGCCAGACGGCGGGGGTCTGGGTCAGCGCCAGTGCCACCGCCACCCGTTGGCGTTCGCCACCGGACAGGGTATTCACCAATCGGTCCCGGAGCGGCAGCAGGTCCAGCTGCGACAGCGCCGCTTCCGCCAGGGCCAGGTCGGCGGCGCTTTCCATCTGCCAGGGGGACAGGAACGGATGTCGCCCGATCAGCACGGTCTCCATCACTGTCGCGGGGAAGCCGTCCTGACGTTCCTGAAAGATCACGGCCAGTTGCTGCGCCAGGGCACGGCGGCGCCAGCGGGGCAACGGCGCCTTGTCCAGCAACACCGTGCCACCGCGGGGCGGGCGCAGCCCGGCGAGGGTGTGCAGCAAGGTGGTCTTGCCGGCGCCGTTGGGGCCGAGCACGCCCCACACCTGGCCGGGCGCAATATGCAGGTTCAAGGCCCGGCCGTCGGCACGGCCCGGGACATCCACCACCAGATCACAGGTCTCCAGCACCATCACATGCGGCTCCTGTAAAGCAGGTAAAGGAAGGTGGGCACGCCCAGCAGTGCGGTAATGACGCCCACCGGCAACTGCTCCGGCGCCAGCACCGTGCGCGCCAGCGTGTCAGCCAGGGTCAGCAGAATCCCCCCCGCGAGGGCCGCCGCCGGCAGGATGATGCGCTGATCGTTGCCGAGCACCAGGCGCAGCATATGCGGCACCACCAGCCCGACAAACCCGACACTGCCTGCGGTGGTCACGGCCACCGCCGTCAGCAGGCTGGCAAGAATATAGATGCCCCACTCCAGGGGCCGCACCGCCACCCCGAGGGCAGCCGCCTGCATGGGGCCGCGCGCCAGCACGTTCAGTACCCGCCCGGCGGGCAGCAAGAGCAGACAGGCCAGCGCCAGGGTCAGCACCGGCGGCCAGGGGCTACGCGCGTAACTCATATCGCCCATCAGCCAGTAGAGCATGCCGGGCAAGCGCTCCGCCGGACTCAATGCCAGCATCAGAGTGATGACCGCGCCCCATCCGGCAGCCACCACCACCCCGGTCAGTAATAATCGTGTGGGCGTCCAGCTGCCGGTGCCGTGGGCCAGCCCGAACACCAGCAACGTCGACAGCAAGGCGCCGGCGAACGCCGACCCGGATATCAGTGCGGTGCCCAACCCGGACAGCATCGCCGCCAGCGCACCCACTGCCGCGCCACCGGAAAGCCCCAGCACATAAGGGTCCGCCAGGGGATTGCGCAGCAGGACCTGCATCAAGGCACCCGCCACGGCCAGCAAGCCGCCGGTGGCAAACGCGGCCAGCGCCCGGGGCGCACGCAATTCCAGCAACAACAGCCGGTGCAGCGGCTCGCCTTCGCCGCGCAGCACGGCGAGGATCTGCATCGGCTGGACGGTTTCACTGCCGATGGCCACGGCCAACGCCAGCGCCAGCAGCGAGGCCAGTATCAGCACCAGCCAGGTCAGGCTGTGGCGCAGCCCTGAATCAACGCCGGGCACGGGCTGTCTCCAGGTGCTCGCACAGGATTTCCCCGCCCTGGAGCAGGCGCGGCGTGGGGCGCTGGATGCGTGAGGGCGGCACGAAGAACAGGTTGTCGCGCTGCACGGCGGTCAGTGAGGGGTAGCGTCGCCAGTCGGTGAGCCAGTCTGTATTTTCCTCGCCCATGCCGCCGGCCACGATGGCTTCCGGGTTGCGCACCAGCACCGACTCCACACCAATGCGCGGCACCCGGCGCGGCAGCGCCGCAAACACATTCTCGCCCCCGCAGAGCGCGATGACCTGATGGATCAGGTGGGTCTCGTTGACCGTCATGATCGGCTCATCCCAGACCTGGTAAAACACGGGCACCGGGGGCGCCTCGGCATAGCGTTGCCGCAATGCATCAATGCCGTCCCGGAATGCCTGCGCTGCACTGGCGCCGACGTCCTCGGTGCCCGCCAATCGGGCCAGCCGCTCCAGCGACGTGGCCACATCCTCGAAACTGACCGGCTCGGTGAAGTACAGCGGAATGCCGAAGCGCTCCAGCAACGCCACCTGTTCCGGCGGGTTGCCGGTGGGCCAGACCAGCACCAGGTCCGGTTCCAGCGCCAGCAAGGCCTCCATATCCACACGCCGATTGCTGCCCAGTTGTGGCAACGCTGCCGCCTCGGGCGGGTAGTCGCTGTAATTCACGGCCGCCACCATTTGTGCCCCACCGCCGGCGGCATACATCAGTTCGGTGGCGCCGGGGGACAACGCAATAATGCGTTGTGCCGGCGCGGCCAGGCACACCTCACGCGCCGCATCATCGACCACGCAGCGTTCGCCCTGCTCCGCCGCAACACCGGCAGGCAACGTCAGCAGCAGGCACGCCAGGGCGCCTGCGGGCCGCGCTTTGCCAAACAGTGCTGTGATGAATCTGGCCGTGCGGCCCATAGCGTCTCCCTTTTCAGTGCCGGGATATTAGAGAAAGTCGTAACGCAGTGTCAGGAACGCATGGCGCCCGGCACTGACATCGTTGGCGACCACTTCGTATTGCTTGTCGAGCACATTCTCGATGCTCAGCCGGGCCGACCAGTGTTGCGCAAAGCGTACGCCGGTGCGCAAGTGCAGTAACCCGTAGCCCGCCAGGCGCTGCTGGTTGGCTGCATCATTGTAGCGGAAGCTCTGGCCGACGGCGGAAAGCCCGACAAAGGCATTGCCGATGTCGCGATCCAGATCCAGACGCACCGCCTGCCCCGCGCGGCGCTGGATACGGTTGCCGGTATCCCGGTCACGGGGGTCCATGGCCGTCGCCGCCGCGCGCCAGCGTAACCCCGACAGCTCGCCGCCAGCGCCGAGTTCGACGCCGCGAATACGCGCCCGCTCCACATTGGTGGGCCGGCGCACACCATCATTGCCCACCGCATTGACGATCAGGTTATCCACCTCGTTGTGGAAGACGGCCAGGTCCCAGAACATCTGCGCATAGTCACCGCGCAGGCCGATTTCGGTACTGATCGACGTCTCCGCTGACAGATCCGGGTTACCGGCAAAAGTGGGCGAAGCGGGGAAATACAGGTTATTGAAAGTCGGGGCACGGAACGCCGTGGCGCGGCTGACACGCACGCGATGCTGCGCATCCAGGGCCAGACCCAACGCAAAGGCGCCGGTGGTTTCCGTGCCGAAGGCTTCATTGTCATCCCAGCGCAGGCTGGCCTGGGCATCCACGCGCCCGGCCTGGCTCAGCAGTTGCGCATAGGCGGCGGTATTGTCGCGGCTGTCTTCGGCAAAGGCCGTACTGCTGTCGACCTCATCACGGAAATACTCGCTGCCGACAATCAGTTCGTGGCGCCCGAGGAAAAGGTGATTGTCCCAGCGCACGGCGCGTGTGCGGGTATCGAAGAAGGATTCGCTGCCGGTGCTGGCGGACGTGGTCACACCATCGTCCCGTGCTTCACTGACCTGCAGATTGATCAGCCATTGTTCCGTCACCGGCAGTGCGCCGGTCAGCGCGCCCACCTGCTTGGTGAAATCCGTATCACCGGTGGTGAATACCGTATTGCCCTGGGTACGGAAACCCAGCACACCAACCTCGGCGCCGTTGTCGAGTTGCTGCACCACACGGGCAACGCCCGAGGTGTTGTAGAACCCCTTGTCTTCATTGTCATTGGCGCGAATCTGCGTGCCATCGGTATGAAAATGATTGGCGGCCACGCTGTATCGGGTATTGCCATGGCGACCCGCATGACCTGCGCCGTATTCATGGGCACCGAACGACCCGCCGCCAACCTGCACCCAGCCACGGTCGTGATGACCGGAAGGGGTAAACGCCTGCACCACGCCGCCCACTGCATCGGCGCCGTAAATACTGGCGCGGGGGCCGCGCACTATTTCCACGCGGTCCAGCAACTGCGGCGGCAGGAATTGCCACGGCGCATTGCCGGATGTGGCGGAGCGAATGCGCACGCCGTCAATCAGCAGCAACGTCGATTCACCGCTGTTACCGCGAATGAAGACATTGGTGTTCTTGCCGAAAGAGCCGTTGCTGGCAACATCCACACCGGGCTGGCCGCGCAGCAATTCGCCCAGTTCACGGGGCTGCTGCTGACGGAGCATGGTCTGATCGATCACCGTGACGGAGGTCAGGCTGTCACTGACCGTACGCGCCGTCATGTTCGCGGTCACGACCACCGGATCAAGGCTGGTTCCCCTGTGTGTTGCAACATCGTGTTCAGCATCCTGATCCGTCGCCGAGGGGGCGGTGTCGTCGGCAAAGGCTGGCAAGGTAACAACAAGACAAAACAGGCTCAGGGCGGCCATGCCGCTGGAGAAGCGCGCAAGCGAGAAACAGGCACGGGAAAAAACTGACGTCGTCAAAAGGCTATTCAAAGAAGTATCCCCTGTAAGCCGTGCTCACCCGCACGGCATCATGGGCGTGGCGAGGGTGTGGCTTACAGGAACAGCAGAGCGGACACGGCATCAGGCGCCGGCATGGTCGACTGCCCCGCCGCTGCCCTCCGCAACGCCTGGCTTACGCCATCCGAAGTCGGGACGGCACTGACGCTCCTGGCCGGTATCCGGGCTGATGAGTGGGCGGCGCCGACGCGCCGACCGGAATGATTGCCTTCCCATGTCCGCAGACACAGTGGCACTTCAATCATTCTTGTCTCAATCACCGTTGCGGGGGCAGCGCTGGTTTTGGATCGATGATCCGCACCAGCTTCCCGTTTAACCCCGCCGGCTGTCGGCGGGGCACCTGGAGGCGGGGCGGACATTAGCACAGCGACGCGCGGGCGCGCCAGCTTCGCAGGCCGTCGCCCTAGGCTGTTGAATCCGACACGTGCAGGAGGGCTGTATGAAGAGCGGCGTCGAGCCGCGCCATGGCTGCCGCATCGGCGGGCAGCGCAAAACGCAGCGCAGAGGGATCGGCAAAACAGCGCACCAGAATGCCTTGCCGTGCCAGCCCGTCCGCCAGGCGCAGTGCATCCGGATGAGGGCAGTAGCAGAACAGATCACAGCTCCCGGAGGGAACCAGACCATGACGTCGCAGCAACGCCTGAAGCGCCTGCGCGGCGGCGGCGAGGCGACTGCGGGCTTGCGCCTGCCAGGCCTGATCGGCCAGGGCTTCGCGCATGGCAAAGCGGGCGGGGCCGCTCACCGCCCACAATCCGAGCCGCTGAGACAGTGCGGTGCACAGCGCGGGCGGCCCACACACCAGCCCGGTGCGCGCCCCGGCCAGACCGAAAAACTTGCCCAGCGAACGCAACACCAGCAAGCCGTCAGGGCCGCAATCCGGGGCCAGCGATTGCGCCGGTGAGGCGTCCAGAAAGGCTTCGTCCACGATCAACCAGCCGCCCCGCGCCGCCAGCGCCCGGTGCCATTGCAGCAGTTGCCGGCGGGACACGATCTCGCCGGTCGGGTTGTTCGGGTTGATCCAGACCAGCACCTGCAGCTGCGGCAGCGCCGCCGTCACCTGCGCCACCGAGGATAAGGGCACCACCTCATGCCCCGCCGCTGCCCAGCTCTCGCTGTGCTCGCTGTAGCCCGGCGTAATCACGCCGACGCGGGCACTGCCCGCGCACGCCTCACGCAAACCGGGCAACGCCGCAATCACCCCCTGACTGCCAGCCACCGGCACACAGCCGGCGGTCGCTGGCGCGCCAGCCCAGTGCGCCGCCAGCGTCGCCAGCCCGTCATCCTCTTCCGGCAAACGCTGCCAGATTTCCGGCGGCACGGGCGGTACCGGCCAGGGCCAGGGGGTAATGCCCGCCGACAGATCCAGCCAGTCTTCCCGGGCAATGCCCCAACGCCGCACGGCGGCATTCAGTTGGCCGCCATGCCCTGTTGCCGGATCGGTTACCCGACCTGTCATAGCAGCACCCCCACTACCACCAGCGTCACGGTCACGGTCAGAAGCCATAACAGAACGCCACGCCGCACCAGTCGCAACGCGCGGTAAATACTGTCGGCATCCGGCGGCGCGCCCTCGCCCAGCACCGGCCGCGTTTTCCAGCCCCCGTGATAGGGCGCGTCGCCACCCAATTGCAGGCCCAGCGCACCGGCACCCGCCGCCATCACCGGACCGGCATTGGGGCTCTCCCAGTGACTGGCCTGCTGCCGCCAGCAGCGCAGCGCCGTGCGCCGTTTGCCGCAGAGCGCGTAGGTCAGCGCCACCAGCCGTGCCGGCACCCAGTTCAACACATCATCCAGCCGCGCTGCCGCCCGACCAAACCGTAGATAGCGCGGCGTGCGATAGCCCCACATGGCATCCAGCGTATTCACCAGCCGGTGCAGCACCACGCCAGGCAGGCCCGCCAACAGAAACCAGAACAGGCTGGCGAACACCGCATCGGCACCGTTCTCCAGCACCGACTCCGTGGTGGCCGCCGCCACGCCCCGGGCGTCCAGCTGCGCGGCATCGCGACTCACCAGCCAGGCTACTTTTTCCTGTGCCAGGGCAAGCTCTCCGCCAGCAATCGGCGCCGCCACTGCCCGCGCATGCTCGCCCAGGCTGCGCCAGCCCAGCGCCCACCACAGCCCCAGCACCTGCACCACGAACAGGGCAGCGCCGTCCAGCACACGACTCAGCAAGAACGCCAACAGAACCCAGGGCAGCACCAGCACAAGCAGCGCCAGCGCGCCGTGGCGAATACTGCCCGGCCCGCGATTCAGACGCTGTTCAAACGCCACCGCAAGCCGCCCGAAACCCACCAATGGATGCCAGCGCCGGGGCTCGCCCAGCAGGGCGTCCAGCAGCAGCGCACTGAGCAACAGGGCGGGCAGCATGAGGTTCAGGTCTGTCAGCAAGGAGATCATCGTCAGGCAGGACCGGGGGTACAAACGGAGCGACAGTGTGCGACAGCCACGCACGACTGACCAGTGGAAATGGTTGACTTCCCCGGTCAACGCCCTAGCATGCCGATGCTTGAATAACCGTGGCAGGTGCGCCCTCAGGGGCGTTAAACGGGAAGTCTGGTGAGGATCATTGATCCAAGGCCAGCGCTGCCCCCGCAACGGTGATCGGTAACAGGCATGACAGGCACCCCGCCCCGGGGCCGCCAGCCACTGCGCTCCGCGTGGGAAGGCGTCATGCCGAAGGGGTTTTCTTCAACGCCCCCTTCGACCGAGAGCCCGGATACCGGCCTGCCACTGGCTATCGACGCAACCGCGGTGGGCCGTTGCGTGGGGTACTCCATCGTTCCATCCCCCAGATAGCTGCCAGAACCGACACACAAGACTGTGGGCCGCCCCGTGCCCGCAGGGGGGAGTCATGGGCGCAGCACGCTTGCTGCCGCTATTACTGGCGGTGGTCGCAATGCCAACGAGTGCGGAAAACAGTAGCCTCGCGCCGGTGGAAATTCGTGCGGGCGCGCTGAATGCCGCCGCCGACATTGAACCGGAAGACAGCACCAGTCCGGTGCGCGTGATCGACCGCGATGCCTTTGAAAACCGGATCACCACCCTCGCGGATACGCTGAGCAACCAGACCGGTGTGCAGGTACGGCAAAGTGGTGGCCTGGGCAGCCTGGCAACTGTCGCCATTCGTGGCTCATCGGGCAAACAGGTTCAGGTGTTTCTGGACGGCATGCTGTTGAATGACCCCTTGTATGGCAGCGTGGATCTGAGTCTTTTTTCCCTGCATGACGTGGGTCGCATCCAGATCTATCCCGGCAATCCGCCAGCACGCATTGCGCAAGCGGGGCCCGGCGGCACCATCCTGCTTGAATCCCTCGGTGCGGACACCCACGCACGAACGAAGATCAACCTTGGCGCCGGCAGCTTCGGCACCCAACGCCACGGGCTGTTCAACAGCGGCTCATCGGGGCGTTTTCATTATTGGTTTTCTGCCAACCATCAGGCGGCAGACAACGACTTCCGGTACCCCAACCGGTCAGCCTGGTTCAATCCGGCAGACGGCGACCAGACACGGCGCCGCAATGCAGACATCACCCAATATGACGGCAGTCTGAATGCCGGCTATCAATGGGACCCGGCACGTCGCGCGTCGCTATTGCTGCAATGGACAGACAAGGACCAGGGCATTCCCACACCGCAAAACTGGCAGAGCAACAACGCCCGGCTCGCGACACGCACGCAACGTGCACAGCTGCACTATCAGGATCGCAGCAACTTTGCTGGCAGACTGCATCGCAGCCATCGGCTTACTGTTGCCAATATTGACGAAAGCTATCGAGACCTGAGCGGGCGCGTCGGCACCGGAAGCTACGACATGCGCACGGAGACGGCGCACATCGGCGTCGCCAACACACTGAGCTGGATACAGAACCTTCATCTCGTCAGTGCCTCGATCGATACTTCCTACTATGACCAGACCCAGACGGACGACCTTCGCCCGGAACCACCGGCGCGCAGGGAACGCTGGCTGGTGGCTTCGGCACTCAGCCACGAGTGGCGCAATATCGACGACACCTGGCATACCCAGGCCGTGCTGCGCCGCACTGACCTGATCGACGAGGCACGGGAGACACTGCCCGACGGCACGCGTCACAACAGCCGCGAGCGCAGCGATTACAGCGGCTGGCAACTCGGGATACGACACGCGCTTTTCATGCCATTGGATATCTACGCCAATGTCTCGCGGCAGGTGCGTATTCCCACGCTGCTCGAACGTTTTGGCCAACAAGGCCTGTTTATCGGCAACCGGGACCTGCAACCGGAAGAAGCACTGAACATCGAGGTCGGTGCCAGGTGGACAGGCACATACGGTCATCTGGAAGTCACCGGCTTCCACAGGGATCTTGATCCCGCCATCGTCACAGTGTTTGACGCGCGCGGCGTCGGCCGCCACGTCAATATCGCGGCGGAATTTCAGGGCATCGAGGCCGAGGCCCTGTACCGGGTGACCGAAAAATGGTCACTGAACGGAAACCTGACACTCCAGGATTCGCAAAACACATCCACCGCCGTGCTGAGCCACACTGGCAAGCGTGTGCCGGGCATCTACCACCGCTCCGCCATGATCGGCAGCGCCTGGCAGCTCAACCCTTTTCAAGCCGGAGTTTCATGGCATATCGACGACGGGCTCTATTACGACGCCCCGAACAGATTGCCGGCAGATACCCGGCAGACAGTCGATGCAAGCCTTTCCTGGCTGCACGCTCACCGTCAACGGAGCAAGACGCGCATTGATCTTCTGGTGCGCAACATCGCCGACAAACATTACCAGGAATTCAACCGTTTCCCGGGCGCTGGCCGCGCCTGGTTTTTAACCCTGCAACACACGCTCTGATACCACACGAGGAACGATCAATGAGCACATCAGACAACAGCACAAGGCTTTCTCCACTTAAAGGCCTGCTGCCAGGTCTCATCATCGCAGCAGCCCTGACGGCATGTGGTGGCAGCAGTTCCAGCAGCGCACCCCGTCCGATCAGCCCGGAAGGGATGACCGCT
The DNA here is from genome assembly GCA_022565695.1 of Alcanivorax sp. Classification (GTDB taxonomy): domain Bacteria; phylum Pseudomonadota; class Gammaproteobacteria; order Pseudomonadales; family Alcanivoracaceae; genus Isoalcanivorax. The sequence goes on from JAIUME010000015.1 coordinate 33,877, forward strand.
GTCATCGCCACAGTCGATGCCGGTTATCAATCCGGTGAGGTTGAACTGATCGATCTGGACGCCGAAGCGATGACGGCATCCGGCGGTTACCACGCTACGATCTCCGATATTTCCGTCTCCAGTTATGGTCAGCATTACTATCTTATCGAGCGTTATCAGGGCGATCGCATTGGCAAGGTGGATATCAGCAACCCGGCGGTATTCGACTGGCAGTATTCCACCGTATCCGAAGACGATACTGAAAGCGCCAACCCCTATGAGCTGATTTTTGTCGATGATGAAAAGGCCTATCTTGTTCGCTATGACAGCACTACGGCCTGGGTCGTCAACCCGTCCGCGACTCGGGAAGAGGACTTTCGTATCGGTGAGCTTGATCTCTCTGCCTACTCTGCTGGCGGCGCGACCACACCTCGCATGTCTGCGGGCATCCTCATCGGCGACCGGTTATTTCTTGCCATGCAGCGGCTGGATAGCAGCTGGCAGCCCTCGCATGATGGCTACGTGGCCGTGTTTGATATCAACACTGACACCGAGATCGACACGGAGCAGGGTGAAGATGGCCTCAAGGGAATTCCATTGATCAGCCGCAACCCGTTGAGCATGGCATATCAACCGGAACTGGGGCTCTTCGTGCAAGGCGCAGGCGCCTATTTTTCCTCGACGCATAGCGGCGGCATTGACGTGATTGATGTCGATGACTTCAGTGTGAGCCAGCTGCTTGCTGCGAGCGACGACACCGGACAGATTGACAGCATAGCGGTGCGCGACGCAGAGACGGCATACATCACCATCTATAACGGCGGCATGCGCCGCATCAATCCACAGACCGGTGACATTCTGGGCGCGATTGATGCCGTATCCGCTACCGACATCCGCAGCCTGGCATTTGATCCTCTGGGTCGTCTTTGGGTGGCCGATGCTACAATGGCGGCACCGGGTTTACGCGTGATCAATCCCGACGATGACAGCCAGGTGGCGTTTATTGCGACCGACCTGCTGCCCTCTGCCATCACCTTCGTCGTTGAAGAGTGACCCACACAGGAAACGTATGAACGTATGAAGGCGCCTTCATCTTTTTTGCCCTCGATATTGCCATCGCTTTCGCAGACGTCGGCCACCGATGCTGCTGCACGGCAAGCCACACTGACCAAGCCAGCTGGCTCACTCGGCAGGCTGGAGCAACTGGCCATTACCCTCGCCGCCCAACAGGGCCGGGACAAGCCCGCCGTGGATCGGGTGCACATTGCCCTGTTTGCCGGCGATCACGGCGTCTGCGAAGAGGGTATCTCCGCCTTTCCGCAAACCGTCACCGGCCAGATGATTGCCAATTTTGCCGCCGGAGGCGCTGCCATCAGCGTGCTCGCGCGGCAACTCGACGCCACGCTGGAAATCATCGATACCGGCACCGTGTCGGCACGACACCCGCAGGCCATTGATGCACGTATCGCTGCCGGGACCGCCAACCTGGCGCGCACCGATGCCATGACCGCCGCCGAGCGTGATCAGGCACTGATGGCGGGCGAGGCTGCCGCCGAACGCGCGGCGGCAGCGGGCGCCGAGTTGTTTATCGGCGGCGAGATGGGCATCGGCAACACCACCAGCGCTGCGGCGCTGGCCTGTGCGCTGCTCGGGGCGCCAGCCCGCCAACTTACCGGGCCGGGCACCGGGCTCGACGCCGCCGGCGTAGCCCACAAGACACACATCGTGGCGCAAGCACTGCAACGGCACGCCGATACGCACGCGCAGCTGGCGCAGGACCCGCTGACCATCATGGCGTCGCTGGGGGGCTTCGAGATCGTCGCGCTCAGTGGTGCCATGCTGGGTTGCGCGGCGCGCCGGATTCCGGTGCTGGTGGATGGCTTTATCGTGTCGGTGGCCGCCCTGGCTGCGGTGCATTGCCAGCCGGCACTACGCCCCTGGCTGCATTTTGCCCACCGTTCCGGCGAGCCGGGTCATGCGCATGTGCTGGACGCGCTGGAGGCCGAACCATTACTTGATCTGGGTATGCGTCTTGGTGAGGGCAGCGGCGCGGCGGTCGCGGTGCCGCTGTTGCGTGCGGCCTGTGCGCTGCATAACGGCATGGCAAGCTTTGCCGATGCCGGAGTCAGCAGCGCTGGCACCTGATGTGGTGCAGAGTGTGATGCAGGCAAAAAAAGCCGGCATGGGAACCATGCCGGTGAGACTGTTGAAACCTATAAGCTGTCAGCAATCAATATTGCCACCGCGCCACAGGCGATACCTGTGACAAGTACACGCACCGCCCAGAGACGGATGGACGACCAGTCCGTCACCCGAAAGCGATACACGACAGCTGACCATCCTGTACGTGTAATCTGCATTTGATCCCCCCTTGCACCGATCGGCTCCTGACACTCCCTGTCTGGCCAGTTGGTGCGATGTACCCTCAGATACGACGCTCCCATGCGCCGTTCATTTTGTGACGGGCTGTCATGAATGACTTGCCCGCCTGTCTCGCATTACTTGCTCATTCGTCTCGCATTCACGTCTGAGCGGCTCAAAAAACATTTGTCTGCTGGCGCAGGCGATCCAGCCAGGCACGTAACGCCGGGCGCGACGACGCATCCGTATCCCGCCGGTGTTCCGCTGGCAGGGCACGCACATTACTGTCCGCCAGCACATCCCCGGGGGAGACGCCGAAGGTCTGCCGAAACAGACGCGAGAAGTGGCTCTGGCTGCCGAACCCCCAGCGCATAGCCACATCAATGACGCGCCGTGGCCGCCCTCGCACATCCGGTTGTGCAAGCTCGTCATAACAACGGCGCAGCCGGGCTTCACGGATATAACCCGCCACGCCGCCCAGCGGCGCAAACAGCCGGTAAAGTCGCGCGCGGGAAAAACCAAAACGCTGGCACAGATGTGAGGGCGTCATATCGTCCCGGCCCAGATTACCCACGATGTAGGCGCAGACGGCCTCAAGCCGGGCCTGCTCGGGCAGCGACGCCAGGCCCTGGGCGGTATCCTGTCTCGCGCCACGAAACGCGCTGGCCATGGTTGCCACCAGGGTTTCGTTGATTGGCGCGAGCGCCTCGGGGCCGACTCTGTCCAGTTGCTGCCAGACGGTCAGCATGTGATTGCCGAGGATCGCCGCGAGTGGTGACCCGGCGCGCAGCACCGCCCCGCCAGCCAGCTGCTGCCCGCCCTCACTGGCCAGCGCCCGGGGCACCACCAGCGACACCGCGCGGGACGGTTTGGCGTGGCTGGTCAGCCCCTCGCCCATATCCAGCAAACTGATGTCGCCGGGCTGCACGATCACGTCGCGATGTCCGTTGTGCCCCCGATATCCGCCGCTCAGATAGAGCTGCACCAGAAACGGGTCTGCCCCCTCGTCCGGGGCATGATGCCGGCCGCGCTCATAGATGCTGGCCGGGAAGTCACTGCGCGCGAGCAATACCTGCTGCAAGTCATAGCTTTCGATGCGCGCGGCGAAGCCGCCGGACGTGTCGACGGCGGCCCGGGCGTTGAACAACGGATGCAGGCTCTCGCGCCAGACAGCATGGCCCTCATCCCCCGGCAGGGTGCTGGTATCGAATGCATCGAAAGCCAATCGCCCCGGCTGGCAGCCGGGCAGGCGCGCGCCGACCGGATCAGGCTTCTCATCGTGTATGCGCTGGTCGTCGTCTATACGCTGGTTTTCATGCATACGCTGGCCCCTCTCCCGCGTTGCGCCGTGATCCCCTCCTCACCCACCGATCTTACTCCTGTAAAAGGCCAAGTGTGAACGGCGTCACAAAATGACAAAATCTGACCGAAGCGGTCATGCCACCCTGCCCTTGCGCTGACGGCCGCCCGGCACTAACGTCATGCCCTCACACAAGCCCTTCTCTTCGCCACAGGACACGCCCCGTGAGCTGCATCATTGATCTGATTCGTCATGGCGAACCGCAGGGCGGCGTCATGTATCGCGGCCACCGGGATGACCCGCTCAGCGATACCGGCTGGCAGCAGATGCACGCCGCCATTCACTCTGACGAGCACTGGGACGCCGTAATCAGTTCGCCCCTGCTGCGCTGCCGCGACTTTGCCGAAGCCCTGACCGCCGAGCGCCAGTTGCCCTTGAAAGTCGTGACGGACTTTCAGGAAATCAGCTTTGGTGAGTGGGAGGGACAGACACCGGAAGAAGTACAGGCACGGGATGGCGAACGCCTGGCGGCCTTCTGGGCCGACGCCGAACGCCATCCGCCACCTGGCGGCGAGCATGTGGCCGATTTTCATCGCCGCGTCGGCGATGCCTGGCAGACCCACATCGCCACGCAGCGTGATCAGCGCCTGCTGCTGGTCTGCCACGGCGGCGTCATTCGCATGGTGCTGGCACACGTGCTGGGGCTGTCTCCCGCCCAGGCCATGGCGCGCATCCAGGTGCCCTATGCCTGCCGCAGCCAGGTGCGGCTGGACCATACACCGCATGGCCTGCTCGCCTGCCTGATCAGCCACGGCATGGCGCCGCGCGCTGATGGCGCTTCGGAGGTTGCCTCATGAGTTGGCGCGGTTTTCTGTTAGCCATGGTGTTTCTGACCCGGCTGCCGCTGCGCATCGCGGCGCCGGTGACACCGCAGGACCAGGGCCACGCCGTTGCCGCCTATCCGCTGGTGGGGCTGCTGATCGGGTTGCTGTTGTGGGGGCTGGGCTGCCTTGCCCTGTTGGCCGGGCTACCCGCCTGGCCTGTGGCGGTGCTGCTGGTCATCCTGTGGGTGGCGTTGACCGGCGCCCTGCATCTGGACGGGCTGGCTGACAGTGCCGACGCCTGGCTCGGCGGCCAGGGCGACAAGGCCCGCACTCTCGCCATCATGAAAGACCCGGCCTGTGGCCCGGCGGGCGTGCTGGCGTTGGTGCTGATCGTGCTGGCCAAGACGGTGGCGCTGGGCACCTTGTTGAGTCTGGGGAATAACGCGTTCGCCCTGCTCCCCCTGTTGCTGGCGCCGCTGCTGGGCCGCATGGCATGCAGCGCGCTGTTCATGACCCTGCCCTATGTGCGAGCGAACGGCCTGGGCAGCGATGCTGCCGCCCAGCTGCATGGCCCGACCGTGCGCGTCATGATCCTGCTGGCCGCCGTGGCGGCGCCGCTATTGGCCGGTGTGACCGGTCTGTGGCTGCTACTGGTGGCGGTGCTGGTGATACTCGCGGGGCGGCGGCTGATGCGCCAGCGTCTGGACGGCTTTACCGGCGATACGGCGGGCGCGCTGGTGGAAACCACGGAAGCCGCCGTGCTGCTGAGCGCTGCACTGCTGTTGTGAGGCGTGTGTGAGGCGCACTCCCTGATGTCTATTTGCCGGGCGACGGGTTTCCGGGAGGCTGGCCTCTGGTGGGCGCGCCCTTGAGCGGCAGGCTGAGACCGGCTGCCACCAGCTCCACATCCTGACAACGACTCGCCAACGCCTGATTGAGCCAGCCCAGCTCATCGCAGAAGCGACGCGTCAGCGCATCCATGCCGATGGTACCCAGGCCGACTTCGTTACTGACGATGATCACCGCACCGGGATAGGCCTCCAGCGCGCTCAGGAAGGCCCGCTTCTCGCGGCCGAATACTGCGTCTCCCGCATGCAGCAGATTGCTGACCCACAAACTCATGCAGTCGATCAGCAGACAGGGCGCCTCATCGGCAGCCGCACCGGCTTGCGCCATCAGGGTATCGCCCAGCGCCAACGGCACTTCCAACAGGCCCCAGTTGGCCGGGCGCTGGGCCCGGTGACGGGCAATACGCGCAGCCATTTCGCCATCTCCGGCTTCTGCCGTGGCCACATAGATGACGCGCTGTCGGCGCCGTGCGAGCCCTTCAGCGCGGGCGCTCTTGCCGCTGCGGATACCACCGAGAATCAATGTTTTATGCATGCTGTAATCATACCTGATCAAAACCTGTCTGCTAGCGCGACGGCATGCGATACACCCTCTACCTGCGCCCACCACCTGCCCTTATCGCCCTCGTGAATTTGCCTGCCCACATCGCGGCAGCTAGGGTAAAGCATCCTTCTCCTGTCGAGGACATCGCCATGGCCCTCCACGTCCCTCGCGGCCTGATCATGCTTTGCATCGCCGCACTGGCCCTCTCCGGCTGTGGCAGCCCGCCGCCGTCGCCCTTCGCCGGGGCGACCGCCTGGACCGGCGCGCGCATCTGGACGGGCGAGGACGAAGGCTACCTCGAGGACGCCACCCTCATTGTCCGCGAGGGCAAGGTTCTGGCGCTGCATCGCGGCGACGTGCCGGATGACGTTGAGATCCGCGACGTCAGCGGCCACTACCTTATTCCAGGGCTTATCAATGCCCACGGGCATGTGGGCATGGCACGCGGTCTGGAAACCGGCCCCACCATCCACAGTCGTGAAAATGTGGAAGCCCAGCTCCGGCTGTATGCCCGCTATGGCATCACCACCGTCATCAGCCTGGGGGATGAGCCGCCCGAGGCGTTTGCGGTGCGCGACACGCAAGTCGCCGAGCAACCCGGCATGGCGCGGCTGTTTCTGGCCGGGGAGGTCCTTGATCCGCCCGATGCCGCCAGCGCCCGCAGCAAGGTCGAAGCGCTGATGCGCATGAACCCGGACTGGGTCAAAATCCGGGTGGACGACCACCTCGGCACCGAGGAAAAGATGGCGCCCGATGTTTACGGCGCGGTGATTGATGCCAGCCATGAATTCGAACGGCCGCTGGCCTCGCACATGGTCACGCTGGAGGATGCCAAGGGGCTATTGCGTGCGGGCACCAATCTGATTGCCCACAGCGTGCGTGACGCCCCGGTGGACAACGAGATGATCGAGTTGATGCGCGAGGGCGATATCTGCATTACCCCCACCCTGACCCGGGAAGTATCCACCTTCGTTTATGCGGAGCGCCCGGCCTTCTTTGACGATCCCTTTTTTATCAAGGCGGCCGACCCTGAGGTACTGGAGGCGCTGCAGGAACCGGACATGCAGGCGCGTTTTACCGGCCGGGCGGCCAACTACTACCGCGCGGCACTGCCGCTGGCCAAGGCCAATATGCTCACGTTGCATGAGGCCGGTGTGCGCGTGGCCATGGGCACAGACAGCGGGCCCCCGGCGCGTTTCCAAGGCTACTTCGAACATATGGAAATGGCGATGATGCAGGAGGCGGGCATGACGCCGCTGGAAATACTGATCTCCGCCACGCAAAATGCCGCCGACTGCAGCGGCGTCGGTGACGCGGTAGGCACGCTGGCACCAGGGAAATGGGCTGACTTCCTGTTGCTCGATGCCGACCCCATGGATGACATACGGCACCTTCGCCGCCTGGCAGGCATTGCGCTTGCCGGACACCTGCAACCCTTCGACGATATGCCGCATGCCACTGAACACGATTGATATCAACCGCCAGCAGGGCCATTTCAATGACCGGGCGCAGTTGTGGCTGTTCGGTTACGGGTCGCTGATCTTCAAGGTGGACTTCCCGGTTCAGGATTGCCGCCCGGCCTACATTCACAACTGGTCACGGCGCTTCTGGCAGGGATCACATGACCACCGTGGTACGCTGGACGCGCCGGGGCGGGTCGCTACACTGATCCGGGAACCCGGCGCTTGCTGTGTCGGCATGGCCTATATGATTACCCCGGCGGTGTTCGACCATCTGGATATGCGTGAGAAAAACGGCTACCTGCGTTTCAGCACACCGCTGACCTTTACCGATGGCCGCGCGCCCGATCAGGCAGAGGGGCTGGTCTACATTGCCACCGAAGACAATGCCGCCTTCCTCGGCCCGGCGCCGGAAGCCGATATCGCCCGGCACATTGCCGGGGCCCAGGGCCCGAGCGGGCCCAACCGCGACTACCTGCTGAATCTGGCAGACGCCTTGCGTGCCCTGAATGCCGAAGACCCACATGTTTTTGCCATCGAGCAATTACTGCACGAAGCACACTCCACTCGATAAATCTGAACGGCCTTCAATCATTAGCTTTGTTACCTGGTTCACGCCGCTTCGTGCTCATGTTCCCAGCCGGTCATCGCCAACTCAACTACTCGCGGTACTGGCTTGGCACCACTGCGGTAGTAAGCCAGCATGCGTCGGCTCAGGCCGAGCGCGTCAGCCGCGTCGTCCAGTGTAAGTTGGTGCCGTGCCATCCAGTTCAGCACAACTTCGTGCGAGCACTTCCCCGACTGCTCGATCGCCCGAGCTCGCAGGTTGTCTGCAGCCAGCTCGAGGTCCTCATCACCCATCCAGCGCACCACCCGGCCACCATCAACCAGCTTGGCGGTGGCAAACACATCGGCGCTTCGCAAAGCGCGTAGCACCGGATAGCGGCGAATGATGGGCGCCATGTCCAGCACAAACTCTTCTCCGTCGGCATAGCGCAGCCGCAAGGTTTCCGGCCCCGTCACCACAAGTCGTTTCAGTTGAAAGTGTGCCCTGCTCATGGATTCAACTCCTGCCACTTACGTTCAAGTTCTGAGCGATTTTCTGCTGCCCAGGCCAACGCATCGGAGAGCAGCCGCCGGGAGATACCGCCCCGGATGGCCGCCAGGGTACTGATCTCCACCAAGGCCTCTCGACCATCACGCAACACCACATGGAAATGGGGTGGCAGATGGTCCGCCGCATACAGGCAGATTTTCCAGTCGGCGGAACGGTGTATCGTCGGCATAAAGATCAGCAAGTGCAATCATTGCACTCATGGTAGCGCTGACAGCCCTGGATTTCAATTGCCGCGCCTACAGGGCTCCTCAAATGAATGGCGCGGGTTTCACGGCCGTACCACCATCCAGGGCAATCACATTACCGGTGATGTAGGCCGCTGCCGGCGACGCCAGAAAGACCACCAGCCCTTCCATATCACGGGACTCACCCAGACGTTTCAGCGGCACTTGCGCCGCCTGCGCTTCGGCTACGGATTCGTTGTTGGTAATGAAACGCGTCATCTTGCTGGGGAACACACCCGGCGCGATGGCGTTGACGGTGATGTGACGTTCGGCCAGTTCGTTGGCCAGGATGCGGGTCAGATGATTGAGTGCCGCCTTGCTCGGCCCATAGGCATAGGCCTGCATGCTGGCGGTGCCCTGTCCGGCGATGGAGGTGACGTTGATGACTCGTGCGGGGTCGTCGGCGGTGCCTGCCGCCGCCAGCATCGGTGCGCACTGCTGGGTCATGACGAAGGCCGCTTTCACATTGAGGTTCTGGATCTTGTCCCAGGCATCGCCGGGATATTCGTCAAACGGCGCGCCCCAGGTGACGCCGGCATTGTTCACCAGCACATGGAGTTTTTCCTCGCGCGCTTGCAACGCATCCGCCAGTGTCCGGCAACCCGCCTCGGTGGACAGGTCAGCGGCAATGCCGATGCAGGTGCCATGGGCTGACAGCGCTTTCGCGGTCTCGGCGCAGGCCTCTGCCTTGCGCGATGCGACATAGACGGTGGCGCCATGCTTTACCAGCCCCTCGGCAATCATATAGCCGATGCCGCTGGTGCCGCCTGTGACCAGGGCCACCTTGCCCTGTATGGAAAACAGATCCGTCATGTGTTGCTCCCGGCAATCAATCGAGCTGCAAGGTTGCAACTGCCGATGGCATAACACAATGACAGGTCTGCTCAGCGCATAAAAAAGGCGGGCTTGCGCCCGCCTTCTTCATTCAACACATCAGGTTGTCGAGATCAGACGTTCTCGAACTGGCCCATGGTGTTGTCTTTGCCGCCTGCTTTCAGTGCTGCTTCACCGGCGAAGTACTCTTTGTGGTCATCACCGATGTTGGAACCGGCCATGTCCTGGTGCTTCACGGTAGCGATGCCCTGACGGATTTCTTTCCGCTGAACGCCAGCAACGTAAGCCAGCATGCCTTCGTCGCCGAAGTAGCCTTTGGCCAGGTTGTCGGTGGACAGTGCCGCAGTGTGGTACGTCGGCAGGGTGATCAGGTGGTGGAAGATACCTGCTTCACGGGACGCATCACGCTGGAAGTTACGGGTCCACTCGTCAGCCAGCTGGGCCAGCTCGGAGCTGTCGTAGTCAGCGCTCATCAGCTTGGCGCGGTCGTAGGCAGAAACGTCTTTGCCTTCAGCCTGCCATGCATCGAACACCTGCTGACGGAAGTTCAGGGTCCAGTTGAAGGACGGGCTGTTGTTGTAAACCAGCTTGGCGTCCGGCACCACTTCGCGGATACGGTTAACCATTTCTGCGATCTGGCCAACGTGGGGCTTCTCGGTTTCGATCCACAGCAGGTCAGCGCCGTTCTGCAGGCTGGTGATACAGTCGAGGACAACACGGTCGATACCGCTGCCTTCCTTGAAGCAGAACAGGCCAGAGGCCAGACGCTTCGGCTTGAGCAGTTTGCCCTGGGACTTGATGACCACGTCGCCGTTCTGGATTTCGTCAGCGCTGGTGATGTAGTCGCCGTCGAGGAAGCTGTTGTACTGGTCGCCCAGGTCGCCCGGCTCGTTGGTGACTGCGATTTGCTTGGTCAGGCCAGCACCCAGGGAGTCGGTACGGGCAACGATCACGCCGTCGTCAATACCCAGCTCCAGGAACGCGTAACGTACAGCGTTGATCTTGGCGAGGAAGTCGGCATGCGGAACGGTGACTTTACCGTCCTGGTGGCCACACTGCTTCTCGTCAGACACCTGGTTTTCGATCTGGATGCAGCAGGCACCCGCTTCGATCATCTGCTTGGCCATCAGGTAGGTCGCTTCCGCGTTACCAAAGCCAGCGTCGATGTCGGCGATGATCGGCACAACGTGGGTTTCAAAGTTGTCGATCTTGCTGACCAGCTCGGCTTCTGCCTTGCTGTCGCCCTTGGCGCGTGCTTCGTCCAGGCTGCGGAACAGGTGGTTCAGTTCCCAGGCGTCGGCTTGCTTGAGGAAGGTGTACAGCTCGCGGATCAGGTCAGCAACGGTGGTCTTCTCGTGCATGGACTGGTCGGGCAGCGGGCCGAACTCGGAGCGCAGCGCGGCAACCATCCAGCCGGACAGGTACAGGTAACGGCGCTTGGTGCTGCCGAAGTGCTTCTTGATGGAGATCAGCTTCTGCTGCCCGATGAAACCATGCCAGCAACCCAGGGACTGAGTGTACTGGGAAGAGTCCTTGTCGTAGGCAGCCATGTCTTCGCGCATGATCTTCGCGTTGTACTTGGCGATGTCCAGATGCGTGTTGAAACGGTTCTGCAGACGCATGCGGACGGCAGACTCAGGGTTGATCGCGCTCCAGGTCTTGTTGCTCTTGACCACAGATGCGACGGCTTCGATGTCCTTGGTGTATGACATGGTCCGATCCTTTACGGTTGGCATTGGAAACTGTGGCCACTCAGCGCTGGGCCACCCAGGCTGCGCATTCTAATCCCTGGCCAAACCATAAATGAAATCGATATTTCGTATACTCAGCATTCACCATATGAATAACGCATGAAAACAGCAGGTTAGCTGAAAATATCAACCAACACAGTCAATCGAAGCGCAGAAAAGCCAGCAGATCACCCTCCGCGACCACCGTATTCACCGGCACCACCGCCAGCCCGTGGGCCCAGCATGCGGAGCTGAGCATGCCGGAACTCTGGTTGTCGTGGGGCACCAGCCGCTGCATGCCGCCCTGCTCTGCGACCTGCACCCGCAGGTATTCCTGCCGCCCGCCCGGCTTGCTCAGGCTGAAGCCCGCCGGCAACCAGGTCACCGGCAGATGCGGATCGCCCGCCTGACCCTGGGCGCGCCGCAACCAGGGCAGCACAAGCACCATAAAGGTCACCAGTACAGCACTGGGATTGCCGGGCAGCCCCATAAAAGGCACGTCACCCACCCGGCCAAAGGCAAACGGTTTGCCCGGCTTGATGGCGATACGCCACAGATCCAGCGCGCCCTGGGCCAGGACAGCGCCACGCACATGATCTTCTTCGCCCACCGAAACACCCCCGGTAGTGAGGATCAGATCCGCCTCGCTGACCGCACGGGCCAACGCAGCTTCGGTGTCGTCGCGGCGATCTGCGACCCGGCCCATATCCACCGGTATGAAACCGGCTTGGCTGAGCAGCGCACATAAAAGGAAACGGTTGCTGTTGTAGATCTGTCCCGGCGCGAGGGCCTGACCGGGCTCCGCCAGTTCATCGCCGGTGCTCAGCACCGCGACGCGCAGGGGCCGGAACACACGGACCTCGGCCACGCCGACGGAGGCCAGCAGGCCGATATGACGGGCCGTCAGCCGGGTGCCCGCCGCCACCACTTCCGCACCGGCGCGGATGTCCTGGCCTTGTCGGCGGATGTTGCTGCCCGGCTGGGCGCTGGTGGGCGACACCCTTGCTTCGCCAATGCTGTCTTCACCAGAGCTGCCTTCAACAGAACACTGCTCCTGCATCACCACGGTATCGGCCCCGTCGGGTACGGTAGCGCCGGTAAAGATGCGTGCGGCGGTGCCGGGGTTCAGGGCGGAGGGCACCACGCCGGCAGGGATGCGCTGGCTCACCGGCAGGCCATCCGGGTGCGCCGCCAGATCGGCATGACGCAGCGCATAGCCATCCACGGCACTGTTATCCGACGGCGGCACCGTGACCTGGCTGAACAAGGTCTCCGCCAGCACCCGGTGCAGGCTCTGGCCCAGCGGCACCGTCTCTGTGGCGGGCGGTGTCGGCACGGCAGCCAGCAACCGGGCCAGCGCGGCATCCACGGGCATCATGAGGCAGGACTTTCCGTGCCTTTGCGACTGACCAGGCCAACGAAATTACAGGGCCGGTGGCGGCTGTCGAGCTGCTCGGCAAGAATGCCGTCCCAGCCGGTGGCACAGGCGTTGGTGGAGCCCGGCAGACAGAAGATCGCGGTGTGATTGGCCACCCCGCCAAGCGCGCGGGACTGCACCGTGGAAGTACCGATCTCGGACAGGGACAGATGCCGGAACAGTTCACCGAAGCCTTCTATAGGCTTGTCGAACAGGGGCGCCAGGGCTTCCGGGGTCACATCACGCCCGGAGAACCCGGTGCCGCCGGTGACCACAATGACCTGCACGCCGGCATCCACGATCCAGCCCGAGACCACCGCGCGCAGTTGATGGACGTCGTCGCGGACCAGTGCCCGGGCAGCCAGCCGGTGCCCGGCCTCACTCAGCCGCGCCACCAGCAGATCACCGGAGGTGTCATTGGCCTCGGTGCGGGTGTCGCTGACCGTCAGCACGGCAATGTCCAGCGGTACGAATTCAGTCTTGGCCTGGCCCATGGGGATACGCTCTCCTGTCAGATATCAGCGTGAAGCTCCGGGCGATGATGGTAACGCATTCCGGCCACCGTTATCCGCCCCCGGGGCCGGAAACAGGCATGAACACGGCGTTTTGACACTTCGGCGCAAGCGCTGGCTTTCCGTGAAGGCCGGCGTACATTCACTGTATACCCTGCGACCCGGACACCCCGGGACCGCTGTGACTGTTCCCCGGAGAGACACGCATGACTTCTTCAATGCACACCGCCCAGGCCGATGCCGCCAAACTGCCGCGCATGCCGCAGCGCAAGCTGGATCATATTCCCGGTGATTACGGCATGCCGCTGCTGGGGCAAACGTTCGAGTTCCTGCGTGACTTTCATGGCCTGATCAATCGCATGTCCCGGGAGCACGGTCTGGTGTTCCGGGGCAGTTCCTTTTTCCAGCGCGGTGTCACCGTGCTCGGCCCGGACGCCAACGAATTTGTCTTGCGGGATACCGCCCATGTGTTTTCCAGCCGGGCCGCCTGGAATCCCCTTCTGGAAAAGCTGTTCACCGACGGGTTGATGCTGCGTGACTTCGCCGACCACAAATATCACCGCCGCATGTTGCAGCAGGCCTTCAAGAAAAAAGCCCTGTCCGGCTATATGACGCGCATGAACCCGCACATTGCCGAAGGCATTACCCACTGGCCGCAGGACAAGGAATTCCTGTTCTTCGACCACGTAAAATCCCTGCTGCTGGATGTCGGTGCAGGCATCTTCCTGGGCCTGAAAATGGGGCCGGAAGCACAGAAGGTAAATGAAGCCTTTGTCGCCTCAGTGGACGCCTCCCTGGCCGTGATGCGCCTGCCGATTCCGGGCACGGTATGGCATCGCGGCATGAAAGGCCGGCGCTTCCTGGAACAGTTCATGATGGACCTGATTCCCGGCAAGCGCGCTGGCGATGACATCGACTTTTTCTCCGAGCTGTGCCGCGCGGCGGATGAAGAAACCGACACGCAACTGACCGACCGGGATGTCATGAACCACATGATCTTCCTGCTGTTTGCTGCCCACGACACCACCACCAGCACCCTGAGCTCGATTATCTTTACGCTGGCGCGCTACCCCGAATGGCAGGACCGCTTGATCGAGGAGTTCGATGCCCTGGGCAAGGACGAGCTGGAATATGACGACCTGGAAAAACTGACCCTGACCACCCGGGTGTTCAAGGAATCCCTGCGCATGTTCCCGCCGCTGCCGACCATGCCGCGCCGCACCGTGGAAGATGTGGAATGGCAGGGCTACCGGATTCCGAAAAACACGCTGGTCAGCGTCGTGCCGTTGCACACCCATTACATGGAAGAGTACTGGACCAATCCCTACACCTTCGATCCGGACCGCTTCTCGCCGGAACGCGCCGAAGACAAGAAGCACTTCTTCCAGTGGGTGCCGTTTGGTGGTGGCCACCACAAGTGCATCGGCCTGAACTTTGCCGAGCTGCAGACCAAGACCTTCCTGTTTCACTTCCTGCGCCGTTACCGGGTCAGCGTGAAACCCGGGTATGTGATGCCGCATCAGCTGGTGCCGTTGGCGGTGCCGAAGGATGGGTTGCCGGTGACCATTAGTCCGCGGTGAGGTAGCTGTTTTTGGGGTGCTGGTTGTTTTGAGGGCATGGTGCGCTTCGCCTTGCTCAGCACACCCTACGGGAGCTGACGTAGGGTGTGCTGAGCAAGGCGAAGCGCACCACGCTCCCCACCCCCCCCCGCCCGCGGGGGGGGGGGGGGGGGGGGGGGGCGGGGGGGGGGGGGGGGGGGGGGGGGGGGGGGGGGGGGGGGGGGGGGGGGGGGGGGG
>JAIUME010000016.1 GCA_022565695.1 Alcanivorax sp.
TCACTCATCACTCATCACTCATCACTCATCACTCATCACTCATCACTCATCACTCATCACTCATCACTCATCACTCATCACTCATCAAATATTACACATGAGTCATTTTCTTATTTTGCGTACGCCTTGAGCTTCAACCATCCTTAAAATGGTCTTTTAATATAAGAAAAAAGGCAACGCCAAGCATCAGCAAGAACACAATCCCTGAAATGACGATACAACTCATATCTACCTCTCTGTACAGGGCAGCCCTCCTGAAAAAGTAGAAGAATACAACCATCGACAAGAATAAAAAGAAAGCAAAGAAATTCCTAAACATTAGTACTTTTCCTCGTCGCATTTCTTAATGCACTTACCAACGTCGAACCAGCTATCCACACCTGGCCACAACCCCAGTGTTATCAGTGGCTTAAATCGGGCGATGGAGGGCCGTCTGGTGTTGATCGCGGCTGGTGACAAGGCGGACTAAAGCACAAAGCCAAGCCGGGTTACCGGCTGGGCTTTGTGGCTTTGCTCATTCTTCAAAATACGGTTCTCCTGTAACCCAAAAAAAATCGTACTTGTCGCTCAGCCTTTCTAAAAATGGCTCAATATTGGCAGCCAAATGTACTGCCTGCAAAGAGTCCATGCCATACAAATCAAACGCGGGTTCATCCAGACCCTCAACCTCTACACGACAGCCTGACACCACACCGTCAACGGGAAATGAAACCGTACCTTGATCCACTATGAATGGCTCACTAATCCTGACTACCATCTCCTTGGTAACCTGAGACCCTTTTTTTGAAAAAAGAAGTTTTCTATTAGCTATGTACTTCATTGCTTGACCTCGCTGGGTTACCGCCTTTTTTCTTGGTAGCACTGATCTCTGGATTTTCTTGCTGCCTCAAAACATTTAAATTGCTTTCTTCCCGTCAATCCAGCACAAGTCTGAAGAATGCTTTGATAAAGCGCCTCACAGCTGGCATCTTCTGCGTCGTCGCATTCCTCAGACGCATAGCCTCTCAACATATCTGGATGAAGCGGAATTCCACCGGCAGCTTTACAATTCTGCTGCGCAGATCGGGTTGGCGTTTTGCATGAACACGTTAGGGTTGTGTCACCCCAAGTGCATGCAGATAAACCAAACGGATCAATATATTTAACGGGGTTCTGCAAGGCATATCCGTAAGTGTTAATTCCGCCCTCAAGTCCAATGGGATCCGATTGGATATACCTGCCCAGCGCCGGATCATAATCCCGGAAGTAGTTGTAATGTAACCCCGTCTCTTGGTCGAAGTACTGGCCCGGAAAGCGCGAAAACAGGCTGATACTGCTAGCGGGATCGACACTGACCCGACCAAAGGGCTCATAGTCCGCCATCCAGACCACCGCCTGATTCTGGTCCGTGGCCACCTGCGGCGTACCCAGATGGTCGTTGTGCAAATAGTACACAGTCCCGTTGAGTATGACCGCGACTTTCAGGCTGTCCCAATAGACATATTCGCGCAGAGTACTGCCGGTATCATCGGTCACGGCCAGCAACTGCCCGGCTTCGTCGTAGTGGTAGTGCTCCTGGTTGCCACCAGCCAGGATCTTGCGGACCCGCTGACCCAGGGCATTGTAGTGATAGTCGGCGGCCTGGGCCTGATCAACACTGACGGCGGACATGCGATTGGCAGCGTTATAGTCGTAGTCCTGACGTGTGCCATCGGTGGACTCGGTAGCAACGCGGTTACCGGCAGGGTCGTACTGGTAGCTGCGAGTGGTGTCCGGTTGCTGGTCAAGCTCACGCTCGACGGTCAGCAGTCGATGACTGTCGGAGGCGTAGCTGTAGCTTTCAGCAACCAGCTGCGTGCCGTCGTTGTGCTGCAGGCCCAGGCGGTTACCTACTGAGTCATAGTCGTAGCTCATAAAGCCGTAAGGGCCGTCGGCATCCATCAGGCGGTTGAGGGCGTCATAGCTGAAGCTCTGGCTTTTCGCGGGCAGCAGGCTGTTTTCGATATCGGTGATATTGCTGACCGGGTCGTAGCTGTAGACCCGCTCCAGCACCGGGCTGATGCCGCTGATCTCGATATCGGTCAGGCGATAGTCCAGGTCGTAGGTTTGCTGGTGAATCAGGCCGTTGCCATAGCTGTAGTGCGTGGCGGGACCAAAAGGCAGATATTGAGCGCCACTGATCAGCGTCTTGGGGGCCTGCCCGGAGGCCTGGGTTGATATCGTCTCAATACGTCCTTGCGCGTCCCGGCTATAACTCAGGGTGCGGCCTGAGGGGTAGGTCACCCCGGTCAACTGGCCGGCGGCATCGTAGTCGTAATGAATCTGCACCGTTTGCCCGGCCAGGACAACCGTTTTGCGGGTGACCTGGCCCAAGGCGTTGTAACGGTATGCCGTGCTGCCACTGGCATCCTGAATACCGGTCAAGCGGCCAATGCCCGGATTGTCATCGTTGTTGTCGTCGTAGCTATAGGTGATGTTTTCTGCCGGGGCCGCCGGGTATTGGATGTGCGTCAGGCGGTTGAGGGCATCGTACTGGTAGTCAGTTACTACGCCCCGGCTGTCAGTGGTGCGAGTGCGATTACCCGCCGCATCATAGTCATGGCTGGTGGTGCCGGTGTCGGGGCTGATTTGCGTGATCAGATCGCCGAACGCGTTGTAGCTGTAGGCTGTC
Organism: Alcanivorax sp.; assembly: GCA_022565695.1. Classification (GTDB taxonomy): domain Bacteria; phylum Pseudomonadota; class Gammaproteobacteria; order Pseudomonadales; family Alcanivoracaceae; genus Isoalcanivorax. The sequence continues at coordinate 2,651 of JAIUME010000016.1, forward strand.
GTGAGACCCGCCGGGTCCGTGACGGCGGTAAGATCACCTTGCGCATTGTAGTCGTAGACGATGGTGCTCTGGTCCGGCGCCACCTGTTGACGTAAACGACCCAGGGGGTCAAGCAAGGAATCGGTGGTGCGCGACAGGGCGTCGGTCTGTTCAATGGGCCGCCCCAGGGCGTCATAAAGGTAGCCGTCGGCATCACCACTGGCCCGGATGATCTGGGTCAACTGGCCCAGGTTGTTGTGGACCTGGGCCAGGGAATACCGCAGCACTCCACTGGCGTCTCGCATCTCGGTGGCGGTTTGGTTACCCATAAAATCGAGGGTGTAGTCGATCCGGTTACCCTCAGCATCCTGAATCGCGATCAGGCGGTGTGCATTGTCGTAGGTGTAATCCAGGGTCGCGCCGATGGGGCTGGTGACGCGAGCCAGCGAGCCAGTGGGCAGGTATTCATAGGTGGTAGTGGCGCCAGCGGTAGTGCTGGCGGTCACCCAGCCCCGAGGGTGGTAGCTGAAGGTGGTCTCCACGCCGTTGGGGTCGGTCATGGCCAGCAGGTTCCCGTGGGCGTCGTAATCGGTCAGCAGGGTCTGGTGGCCCAGGGCGTTAGTGACACTCGCCAGATTGCCCTGTGCGTCGTAGCTATATTGAGTGACATCGTTGACATCGGTGCGCGGGCCGCTCTCCGTCAACACCTGGCCCTGACTGTTGTAAGTATAGCTGGTGACCCGCTCATCATTGGTCTGCTTGTCCCGTACCCGCACCGACGTGCGGTTGCCCTGATTGTCGTAGGTGTAGGTGGTGCGTCGATGGGGCTCCTCCACGGTCAGTGGCAGGCGACGGGTGCTGGACGAATCCCAGGTGGTCGTGACCGTGTATTCCTCCGGCGTCCCCCAAGCCTGGGTGCGGCTGGTCTGTTGGCCACGATGGTTATGGGTGTAACGGGTTACGGTGCCGTCCGGTGCCACTTTTTCTTCCAGATAGCCGTATTGGTCGTACTGGTAGTGAGTGTCGCCCTGAATGCAGTCTGGACAGGGCTGAGGGGATTCACTCAGGGGTTTGTAGCTGCCATTCAGAACCGCGAAGGTGTAGTCCACCTCGGCATAATCCTGATCGGTGCGGTAGGTGCGTACCGTGCGGCTGACGGGCTCATCGGGCTCGTCGTCGTGGTAGACCACTTCTACCCGGCCCGCTCCACCAGCACGCTGCGAGAGCGTGGCCCGCTTCTCGTCGTCGTAGTGCCACTGGGCATGAATAGCGCCCAGCTCGTCACGCACCTGACTCAGGCGTTTCTCACCATCATCGAAGACCTGGTAACTGTATTCCCGGTAGGGATTGTCCTCCCCGGGAACGTCATGCGGGAAAACAATCCGTTCAAGGTAACCGTCATCGTCGTACAAGTAGCTATAAACGTTACCCTCAGGATCGGTAAGCTGTTCTGGCAGGAGGTGGCCCTCCGGGCCGAACTCAGTGTACTGGGTCTGCAAGCTGCGGCCCGTTTGATCTGTTTGCACCACCAGACCGGGCTCGGGCCGGGTGTAGGTCACCGTGCGGCCATCGGGATAGGTTTTGCTGATAAAACGATCACTGGTATCAAAGCGGTAAACCACGCCCGAGGCGCTGGTGTAGAGCGTCTCACCTCCGGAGGTGCTCAACGAGCCGTTCGCTGCGCGATGGGCGTTGTTCGCGACAAACAGCAGGGTATTACCTCTGCCATCCAGCAAGGCAGTGATGTTGCTCTCGTAGCGAATCAACCGTGGTTCGTCAGTATACCAACCCAAGGCAGCCTCGCCCGGCCGACGAATTTCCGTAATTTGCACATTGGAAGGAACAGGTTGCGTATAAACTTTCCGGGAACCAAGCCGGTTGAGGGCATCTTCCCCTGCACGGTAAGTCAGGCTGGCGCCAAGCAACCCGTTCGGGGACTGGTATACAACTTCAGTTTGCTTTTTCTGGCCGCTGGCACAACTGATAGGGTTACCGACCCACGGCGAGCCTGCACTGCCACCGTCGCATTCGTCCCCCTCAGTGATACGCCCGCAGCGCAAGCCCTGATTGTTATGGTTGGACAGCTCCAGAAGCGCGCCGCTTTTAGAATCTCTGACAACGCTACCATTCCATGTGACATTACGCGCGACACACTGGCCGTTTTGAAGGTCCTCTTCGCATTCACATTCAGGTTCCTCCTCATCGATACAATAAGGCTTCCTGTCGACCACAAAAAATCTATTCTCAGGTGCACAAGTAGTATTGTGGATTACTACAATTCCTTGATGAGAAGTTACATCCGAGCCGGATTCGTTTCTGCGAGTCCACGTAAACCTGAAATTTACGAGATAGTGGCCTGGAATGTCGTAATACCCTCCCCATCCGATGGGCTCTGCCCTGCTGGTATCCATGCTGACGTGGATGTCCGATACTGTGTATGCCATGGATGCACACAAATCCATCAGATCACTGCTGGAAGTGGACCAGGCACCCAGACAGGGCTCCGTACACCCTTCACCAAAATTATCAACGCATTTCATACGATGCGGATAAACATTCGTACCGGCAGCATGCACCCAGTAGTAGGTAACTAATGGCTCGTCCCCCTCCGATGCCTGCAAATTTGACACGGCAACGTTTGCAATCAGGAGAAGAAGAAAAGCAAAGAGGAAGTTGCACTGCCTGCGAAACAATATGGATGAGCTGGAAATTATCATAACGTCCCTGTTCAGGTTATTAATGGCAAGGCTTCCGGCCTGCAACTTAAATACAGACCCAAATCAACAATTAATCAATAGATTAATCGCATCAAGATGGCGCTGTTCAGCTGTGCGGTGCGAAGGAGTAAATCCGGTTTCTCCTTGCGAATTAATGCCGCCCCTTAGAGCCAACCAGAAATCAGCATCTTCCAAATCTATTTGGAAATTTTATATAAATCAGACATTTGGCATATTTAATTATTAATTTTTACTGCTGTCGTCCAAAAGCATAACACCAAGAACTGATCCTGCCCATTATCCCCGACCCTGCAGCTGTCGTAACAGGATGCCAATATTGATTATGCGCTGCAAGCTGGAGATCAACTGCACCCGCGTCATTCGCCACGCAATCGCGCCAACGTGTCCGCAATATGAGAAAGCGCGTGCTCAATATCCGCACTCGAGGTATAGCGCCCGACAGAGAAGCGCAGTGACGCGTGGGCCAGGGCATCGCTGATGCCCATGGCCCGGAGCACGTAGGACGGCTCCAGCGAGGCTGACGTGCAAGCGGAGCCGGTGGAGACGGCGATATCCGACAGGGCGGTCAACAGCAGCTCACCGTCCAGCCCTTCGAACGCCACATTCAGATGCCCGGGCAAGCGGGCATCCGGGTGGCCATTCAGGTGTACGCCACCGATTGCCTGCAATCCGGCCCACAGGCGGTCACGCAATGTCTGTATCCGGGCGTTGTCGCTGTCCATGCTGGTGGCCGCCAGGGCGCAGGCCGCGCCGAAACCGGCCAGCTGATGGGTGGCCAGGGTGCCGGAGCGCATCCCCCGCTCGTGGCCGCCACCGTGAATCTGTGCTTCCAGCACCACACCCGGCGCTCGGCGCACATACAGGGCACCCACACCCTTGGGGCCATACAGCTTGTGAGCGGAGAAGGACATCAGGTCGACAGGCAGCTGCGACAGATCAATGGGCAGCTTGCCTAAGGTCTGGGCGGCATCGACATGCACCAGAATGCCTTCGCCCCGGGGGCGGTCGGCGCTCACATCGCGACAGACCTGGCCCAGCGCGGCGATATCGTGGATGACCCCCGTCTCGTTATTGGCGTGCATGCACGACACCAGGATGGTGTCTTCTCGCAGGGCGTCACGCAGCGTGGCCGCGTCAAGCCGGCCGTCTGCCGACGGCGCCAGTAGCGTGACCTCGAACCCCTGGCGCGACAGCCAGGTGAGGGTGTCCAGCACCGCCTTGTGCTCCGTCGCCACCGACACGATATGCCGTCCGAACTTGCTGCGTGCCTGCGCCGCGCCTTTCAAGGCCAGGTTATTGGCCTCGGTGGCGCCGCTGGTCCAGACGATTTCACGGGGGTCGGCATGAATCAGATCAGCGACCTGGCGCCGCGCCGTCTCGACGGCGTCCTCGGCCTGCCAGCCGTACATGTGGGAGCGGGATGCGGGATTGGCGAACAGGCCCTCCTGGCCCAGACAGCCGACCATGACCTCAATCACAGCCGGGTCCACCGGGGTGGTGGCGGCATAATCCAGATAGACAGGTTTCATGGGGGCTTCAGTCAATTAATAACTTTTCAATTAATAACACTAAGCGGCACCCGCTCCTGCTCATGCTGGCGCTGGCGGCGTTTCTGGCGTTCGGCTACCTGGCGCACGTCGGCGCGCTCCACCAGATCCCCCAGGGAAATACCGTCGAGGAAATTGTGCAACTGGTCGGACAGATCACACCAGAGATAGTGAGTCAGGCAGGTCTCGCCATCCTGGCAGTCCCCCAGCCCGGCACAGCGGGTGGCATCCACGGACTCGTCAACGGCATCGATGACGCTGGCGACACTGATGGAGGCACTCTCGGCACTCAGCTGGTAGCCACCGCCCGGCCCGCGCACGCTGGATACCAGCTTGCGGCGGCGCAGCTTGGCAAACAGCTGCTCCAGATAGGAGATGGAAATGCCCTGCCGCTCGGATATATCGGCCAGCGACACAGGCCCGCTCCGGGCGTGCAGCGCCAGATCCAGCATGGCCGTGACCGCATAACGGCCCTTGGTAGTGAGTCGCATCACCGTACCTCAGACATCATTGATCCAAGGAGGTTACTAATCCCGAGTATTTTGGTCAAGTATTGCGCTCGGCATCGCCTGCAGGCGCCTCCGGGGCGGGCTCGTGGGCCATGTCCGGCCCGGCATCGGCGCCGTCTACGGCATCGAAGTCGGCGTCATTCAGCTCCGGCAGCTTCTCGTCGCAGCCACGGATGCCCTGCTCGCGCAGGGCGCCGCACATGCGGTCAATCTTGGTATCCACGGCATGCATGTGATCCAGCAGGCTGCGGATCGCCTGGGCCACCGGGTCCGGCATGTCGTTGGTGACCCCGTAGGCGTCAAAGCCGATCTTCTTCGCCATCTCCTCGCGCTGCTTCTCTGCAGGCGATGTGGCCTTGGCAACAATCCGGCCCGGAATGCCCACGACGGTCGCCCCGGCGGGCACGTCCTTGGTCACCACCGAGTTGGAACCGATGCGTGCCCCTTTGCCCACCAGAATCGGGCCCAGCACCTTGGCGCCTGCGCCGACCACCACGCCATCTTCCAGGGTCGGGTGCCGCTTGCCCTTGCTCCAGCTGGTGCCGCCCAGGGTGACGCTGTGGTAGAGGGTGACATCGTCGCCGACTTCCGCCGTCTCGCCGATCACGACTCCCATGCCATGGTCAATGAAGAAGCGGCGACCGATCCGCGCACCAGGGTGGATCTCGATCCCCGTGGCCCAACGGCTGAAGGTGGAAATCAGACGCGCCAGCAACTTCATGCCCCGCCGCCAGCACCAGTGCGCCAGGCGATGAAACAGCAGCGCGTGCAGGCCCGGATAGGTCAGCAGCACTTCCAGGCTGTTGCGGGCAGCCGGGTCACGGTCGAATACCGAGCGAATGTCTTCGCGAATACCCTTGAACATACAGGCTCCTTCAGCCCTTATCGTTGTCTGGATTGCTGTGCGCTTCGGCCTTTTTCGCCTGGCCTTTCTTTTCCACACTGAGCTTTTCGAGGCTCACCAGCACACCACGCAGGGTGCTGATTTCCATCTTGTCGGGCCGGGCGCGCATGAACAGTCGCCGCAAACGTGTCATTACCTGAGCCGGGTTATCGGGGTCCAGGAAGCCGCTTTCAATGATCATCCGCTCCATATGCCGGAGAAAGTGCTCCATCTCGGCGCTGTCCGCCGGGGGCGCATCCCACTCCATGGGCGGAATTTCGAGCTGGTGGCTGCGAGCGCGACGCGGTGGCAGTTCCGCGTCCGGATCGCCCACCAGTGCCAGGCGTATCTCGTAGGCAATCAACTGCACCGCTGATGCCACATTGAGGACACCATAGTCCGGGTTTGCCGGGATCGCCACATGGTAATGGCAGCGCTGCAGCTCCTCGTTGGTCAGCCCGCGGTCCTCTCGGCCGAACATGATGGCCACCTGTTCACCGGCCTCTGCCCGCGCCGCGACCAGGTCGCCCAACTGTCGGGGGGACAGGCAGGGCCAGGGGATACGCCGCTGGCGCGCACTGGTGCCGATGACCAGCGTGGCACCCGCCAGCGCCTCGTCCAGGTCTGCGCAGACCTGCGCATTGGCCAGGATATCCGCTGAGCCACTGGCCCGGGCGGTCGCTTCCACATTGGGAAACTGCTGCGGCTGCACCAGACGCAGGTCGGTCAGGCCCATGGTCTTCATGGCCCGGGCGGCGGCGCCGATATTGCCCGGATGGGAGGTTTCCACCATGACAATGCGGAAGGTCTCAAGCATGTGCGCGTTACTCAATTCGGCCAAGGGGTCGGGAAAGGCGCAAGTCTACCAGATGCCGGCACGCTGTGACCCGCCTGCCCCGCCCCGGAACGCTGCCAATCCGGGCAGCTTCTGGTACACTGCGCCTCTCCCACGTTCTTTAAAAGATGCCCAACGCCTATGCTCGCCCCGCAAGTGAATATCGCCCTGCGCGCCGCCCGTCAGGCCGGCCAGCTGATCCGCCGCGCTGCTGAAGATGTGCAGCACCTCAAGGTGGAGAAAAAAGGCCTCAATGACTATGTCAGCGAAGTCGACCGTGCTGCCGAAGCCCGCATCATTGATGTGTTGCAGAAAGCGTATCCCACCTATGGCGTCCTCGCGGAAGAATCCGGGGAAATCAAGGGCAAGGGCGACGACGCCCGCTGGCAGTGGATCATTGATCCATTGGATGGCACGACCAATTTCCTGCACGGTTTCCCGCAATTTGCCGTCTCCATCGCGCTGGCCTGTGACGGCAAGATCGAGCATGGCGTGATCTTTGATCCGGTCCGCGAAGAAGAATTTACCGCCAGCCGTGGACGCGGTGCGGCCCTCAACGGCCGTCGTCTGCGCGTGGCACCACGCCCGACACTGGACGGCGCCCTGATCGGCACCGGCTTCCCGTTCCGCAAGAACCAGGCGCAGCACGTCGAGGCCTATATGGCGATGCTGCAGGACATCATGGCCGAGACCGCCGGTGTCCGCCGGGCCGGGTCCGCTGCCCTGGATCTCGCCTGGGTGGCCGCAGGCCGCATGGACGGTTTCTGGGAAATCGGTCTGCAGGAATGGGATATGGCGGCAGGTTGCCTGTTGATCACCGAAGCGGGCGGCCTGGTGGGCGACCTCACCGGCGGCCACCAGCACCTGCGCAGCGGCAATATCGTTGGCGGCAATCCGAAGATCTTCAAGGCCCTGCTGCAGAAGCTTCAGCCGCACCTGACCGATGCCCTCAAACGCTGAGTCATCACACCGCCCTGCGGGCAGCGCGGGCAGCTTGTGCTGCCCGCTATGCCAACACCCGGCCCCGACACATTTCGCCAGCGCTGAACTCAGCGGCACTCCCCGCGACTACTTCCGTTGCCCCGGCTGCCGGCTGACCTTTCTTGATCCCGCTGCATTACCCACCCGGGAAGAAGAAAAAGCCCAGTACGATCTGCACCGCAACGACCCGGCGGACGACGGTTACCGTCAGTTCCTGAGCCGCCTCGCGGGCCCCTTGATGGCCACGTTACGTGAGCATTTTCCCGACGGCGCCAACGGGCTGGATTTCGGTTGCGGGCCTGGCCCGGCGCTGTCCGGCATGCTCCGGGACAAAGGTTTCACCATGCAGGACCATGATCCGGTGTATGCCCCGGACCCGGCCCTGCTGACACAGCAGTACGACTTCATTACCTGCACCGAAGTGGTGGAGCACTTTCATGCCCCCGGTGACAGCTTTGCGCTACTGGACGGGTTGCTTCGTCCGGGCGGCATACTGGCCGTCATGACCAGCTGGCTGATGAACGACGCCAATTTTGCACACTGGCATTACCGCCGCGATCCGACCCATGTCTGCTTCTACAAACCGGCGACCTTCCAGTGGCTGGCTGACCGGTACGGCTACACCCTGATGCTGCCGGACACCAATATCACGCTGCTGCGTAAGAACTAGAAACTATCGGTATCACGAAACATTTTCTGGTCATTCATGAACGGTACATCTTCAGCAACATGACAGGCCATGCAGGCGCTGCGCGCCACCATAAATGCATCACGCACCTCGGCACCGTTGCCATTTTCATTTTCCTTTGCGCTCTCCTTTGCGGTCTCCAGCGCACTGGCGAGTTCACCCCACGCGCCATCGAGAAACAGCGCATCGGCATTCGCCTGACGTGCCGGGCGTTTGGTGTAGCCATTGCGAATGGCTGAACGGATCTTCTGCCAGTGGTAATCCGCCAGCGCATAATTGCCGTCAGCAATGGCCGCGTACACGATGTCATAGCGGTGCCCCGTCTCCCACATGGCGGAGGAAAAACCACCCAGGTAGGACTCCAGTTGCTCGAAACGCGCCGCATGGCTGTCTTGCTCCAGCAGCCAGCCATCGCCCAGTACACCGTCGCCGCGCTCGTCAGCGCAGCCGGTCAGCAACAGCGCGCCAACCATCCACATACCCGCTTTCATACTCGTCTTTCGCTTCTGCATAACGCTCTCTCCTGCTAAAGCTGTGCGTACAGTATAGATGCTTTGTACGGCATAGATGCTTCGTGCCCCAAACAGTACCCTCCCCGGAAGACAACATCAGCATATGTCTGCACTTTCATGACAGTGTCAACTGCGGGCCAGGGTCCTTCCAACTCAAAGCATCCTGGTGCATCAGTATCACTCAAACGTGCGTTTGTTTGTGCGCAGCACTTTTTCTCTGCTAGGTTGAATACAGGTCGAACCCGCACAACGGAGACAGACGATGACATCCGAGACGTTTCTCAGCCACCTCAGCGACCGCGACCTGTTCCGTCAGCAGTGCTTCATTGCTGGCCACTGGTGCGATGCAGACAGCGGCGCCACACTGGCTGTCGACAATCCCGCCACCGGGCAACAGATCGGCCATGTGCCCCGAATGGGTGCAGCCGAAACCGAAAAGGCCATCGCCGCCGCCAACGAGGCCCTGCCGACATGGCGCGACAAGACCGCAGCCGAGCGCGCCGCGGTATTGTATCGCTGGTATGAGGCACTGATGGCGCATCAGGATGATCTGGGCTACATCATGACGCTGGAGCAGGGCAAGCCGCTGGCAGAAGCCAAAGGCGAAATCGCTTATGCCGCATCCTTCCTGCTGTGGTTTGCCGAAGAAGCACGACGCGCCTATGGCGATACCATTCCCGCCCCCAAGGCCGGGCAACGGATTCTGGTCATCAAACAGCCTGTCGGCGTCAGCGCTGCCATCACACCCTGGAACTTCCCGGCGTCCATGATTACCCGCAAGGCAGGTGCCGCGCTGGCAGCAGGTTGCACCATGGTGGTGAAACCGGCCTCTGCCACGCCCTATTCCGCGCTGGCGATGGCCGAGCTGGCAAAGCGTGCTGGTGTCCCGGACGGTGTGCTGAATGTGATCACAGGCAGCGCCGCAGCGATTGCCGATACCCTGACTGCCAGCCCCATCGTGCGCAAGATCAGCTTTACCGGTTCGACTGAGGTCGGCCGCACGCTGATGGCCAATGCCGCGCAGCATATTCAGAAAGTCTCCCTGGAGCTGGGGGGCAATGCGCCCTTCATCGTGTTCGACGACGCGGATCTGGACAAGGCCGTGGAAGGCGCCATGGGCTCCAAGTTCCGCAACACCGGCCAGACCTGCGTGTGCGTCAACCGCTTCCTGGTGCAGGACAGCGTGCATGACGCCTTCGTGGAAAAACTGCGCGTTGCCATGGGGTCATTGAAGGTGGGTGACGGGTTTGCCGAAGGCGTCAACCAGTCCGCACTGATCAATCCCGCAGCGGCCGACAAGGTCCACGCGCACATCGAGGATGCGTTGCAGCGCGGCGCCACCTGCGTCAGCGGCGGCGACCGCCATCCTGACGGCGGTGCCTTTGTCACCCCGACGCTCATTACCGGCGTCACGCCGGACATGCAGCTCTGCCAGGAGGAAACCTTCGGTCCACTGGCAGCGATCATGCGCTTCAGTACCGAAGAAGAAGCCGTTCGCGAAGCCAATAACACACCCTTCGGATTGGCTGCCTATTTCTACAGCCAGAACATCCATCGCTGCTGGCGCGTTGGCGAAGCGCTGGAAGCCGGCATGGTAGGCATCAACGAGGGCATGATCTCCAATGCCGCGGCCCCCTTCGGTGGCGTCAAGGAATCTGGCCTGGGGCGCGAAGGCTCCAAATACGGTCTGGATGAATTCATGGAAGCCAAATATCTGTGCATGGGAGGCGGCTGATGGCCGTCGCCGCAGCGCGCAGCACATGGCGCATGGCCTTGCTACCCGGTGACGGCATCGGCGTGGAAGTGAGTGATGCGGCAGAAGCCGTGCTTACCGCCTTGCGCAAACACTGTAGCCTGGCGCTGGAATGGCAGCGGCTGCCGTGGCCCAGCACCGCCTGGCATCAGGCCCATGGCGATATGATGCCCGAGGATGCGCTGACGCAACTGCGCGACTTCGACACACTGCTGCTCGGCGCGCTCGGCGACCCGGGCCCGAGCCGTGACAAGCAGCGCTACCAGTTACCGGATGGTATTTCCCTGTCGCCCCTGCTGGCGCTGCGCAAGGGCTTTGATCTGTGGGCCTGTGAGCGGCCGGCGATCTGCTATCCCGGCGCCACCCGTTACCTGGCTGATCCGCGCGCCGCTGATGTGGACATGCTGGTGATCCGTGAGAACAGCGAGGGTGAATACGTCAATCAGGGCGGGCGCCTGCGCCAGGGCAGTGCCGAAGAAATCGCGACACAACTGGAAGTGTTTTCCCGCCACGCCACCGAGCGCCTGATACGCCATGCCTTTGAGCGCGCACGCCAGCGTCAGCAACATCGCAAGGCGGAAAACGCTGAACGCCATTACACCAACGCCGCCGGTGACACGGCCACGGCGCAGGTCTGCCTGATCACCAAACGCAATGCACAGCGTTACTGGGGAGAGCTGTATACCGAGGTGTTCGCCACCGTAGCGTCCGACTACCCCGATATCGGCACCCATCATGAGCTGGTGGATGCCGCCTGCATGAAGTTTGTGCAGTGCCCGTGGCGTTTTGATGTGGTGGTGGCCAGCAACCTGCACGGCGACATTCTCACCGATCTGGCCGCAGTGCTCAGCGGCGGCATGGGCGTTGCGCCGTCCACCAATATCAATCCGCAGGACCGCAGCGTGCCGCCGCTGTTCGAACCGACCCACGGCAGTGCACCGGATATCGCGGGGCAGGATCTGGCGGACCCGCGCGCCATGCTGTTCAGCGCCGCCATGATGCTCGACTGGATGGGTGAGGAAGACAGCGCCGCCAGCGATGCGGCCACCCTGCTGCGTCAGGCGCTGTGTGCTGATCTGGCCGTAAACAATCTGGCCACACCGCGCGGCACGCAACAGATTACCCGGGACATCATTCAACGGCTCACCGAGGGCTGACACACACAAAACATTCATGCACTTTTCGGGAATGCACTTTGTCACAAATGCACACCCGGGACAGACGGAGGTCACCATGAGTCACCTGTCACCGCTGCTGAAACAGTCCAGCGACATTTGCGCCGACCACGCTCGCGGCAGCTACCTGTATGACGACCAGGGCAACAGCTGGCTCGACTTCACCTCCGGCATTGGCGTCACGGCCACCGGGCACTGTCACCCCACTGTTGTCGAAGCAGTGCGTGAGCAGGCCGGCAAGCTGGTGCATGGCCAATACACGACCGTACGCCACCCCGCCCTGTTGAAGCTCACGGATCGCCTGTATGAAAAGCTGCCCTCGGCGCTGGATGCCATCGCCCTGTTCAACTCCGGCAGCGAGGCCGTGGAAGCCGCCATACGTCTCGCCCGCCACGCCACAGGGCGCGCCAATATCATCGCCTTTACCGGTGGCTTTCATGGCCGCACCAACGCCGCCGCTGCACTCACGACTTCTACCACCAAAGTGCGCACGGGCTTTCATCCGCTGATGGCCGGTGTCTGCTTCAGCCCTTTTCCGCATACCTATCGATACGGCTGGAGCGAAGAGGAGACCGTCGCGTTCTGCCTGCGCGAGCTTGATCATCTGTTCCTGACCCAGTCCGCACCCACGGACACCGCAGCAATGATTGTGGAGCCGGTACAAGGCGAGTATGGCTACTACCCCGCCACCGCAGCCTTCATGCAGGGGCTGCGTGAACGCTGCGAGCGCCACGGCATCTTGCTTATTGCGGACGAGATTCAGGCCGGCTATGGCCGCACCGGCAAATTCTGGAGCCACAGCCATTACGGCGTGGAGCCCGACATGCTGCTGACGGCCAAGGGCCTCGCCAGCGGCTTTCCGCTCTCCGGTCTCGCTGCCAGCAGTGCACTGATGAGCAAGGGGCTGCCTGGCTCCCAGGGCGGCACCTACGGCGCCAACGCCGTATCCTGCGCTGCCGCGCTGGCGACACTGGCTGTGATTGATCAGGAAAATCTGGTGGCCAATGCGGCGCAACGCGGCCACTACCTGCGTGAAAAGCTCGCCGCGCTGCAACAACGCCATCAGTGCATCGACGAAATACGCGGCATGGGGCTGATGCTTGGCATGGAAATTGTAGATCAACATAAAGCGGCCAACGGCGAGCATGCCGGCGCACTGCTCAAGGCGGCTGAGGCAGAGGGTCTGCTGTTGTTGCGCTGCGGCATTCAGGGCCAGGTAGTGCGCTGGCTGCCCGCGCTGACCGTGACCGACAATGAAATTGACGACGCAGTGCGCGCCTTCGAGCGCGCACTGACCGCCACAGGAGCCTGAACCATGGCCAGACCGGTGATAGCTGTACTCACCGCTGAAGACGAGGACATGTTGCCCGGCATGGACGTGGGTGACACGGCAACACTGCTGCACGTGCGCGATGCGGCAACGCTGCGCGACGCCCTCACGCAGGCCGACATTCTGGTGGTCACGGATTTTCGCACCGGCATGCTGGAAGACTGCTGGCCGGAAAACAGCACGGTGCGCTGGGTGCATGCCACCAGCGCCGGTGTTGATGCGCTGATGATTCCGCCGCTGATGAACCGCGACATCGTCATCACCAATGCCCGCGGGGTGTTTGATCGCGGCATTGCGGAATACGTACTCGGTGCCGTGCTGCTGTTTGCCAAGGACACGCTCGGCAACCTGCGCCTGCAACGGGCGCGCCAGTGGCAACACCGGGAAACTGCGCTGATTCGTGATGCCCGGGCGCTGATCATCGGCGCCGGCAGCATCGGCCGCGAAGTTGCCGGCATGTTGCGCGCCGTCGGCATGCAGGTCACTGGCACCGCGCGCAGCGCCAGAGAGGACCCGGCGTTCGACAAGGTCTGCGCCAGCGAGCAACTGCCGACACTGCTGCCCGATGCGGATTATGTCGTGATCACAGCGCCACTGACCGACGATACCCGAGGGCTGTTTGATGACGACATGCTGGCGCGTTGCAAGACCGGCGCCGTGCTGATCAATGTCGGCCGTGGGCCCATCGTGCGCAGCGATGCGTTACTGGATGCACTGGATAACGGGCCGCTCGCCGGCGCCGCACTGGATGTGTTCGAGCAGGAGCCTCTGCCGGAAGATCATCCCCTGTGGCAGCACCCCAGGGTCATGATGTCCGCCCATATGGCGGGTGATTTTCATGGCTGGCGTCGCGCACTGGCAGAACAGTTTCTCTCAAACCTTGCGCGCTGGCAGCGCAATGAAGACCTGTTCAATCAGGTTGATATATGACGGGGCATGCCGGCCCTGATACCCGGCATCTGGAGATGTGGCAATGACAAACGATCTGTTAAGTATGACCGCAACCACCATGCTGCAGCACTTCCGGACGGGCGACCTGTCGCCGGTCGACGTCACTCGGGCGATGCTGCAACAGATCGAGCGGCTGGATCACCATACCAACGCCTGGTGTCTGGTGGATCCCGACACCACGCTGGAATACGCCAGCGCGGCGGAACAGCGCTATCGGGACGGCACGGCTCACGGCAAGGTCGATGGCGTACCTGTGGCGGTCAAGGATGTCTTCCTGACGCCCATGTGGCCCACCGTCAAAGGCTCCCGCGTCATTGATCCGGAAAGCACGCTCGGCAAGCGCTCGCCCTGCGTTGCCGCGCTGGAGCGCAATGGCTATGTGCCGCTGGGCAAGACCACCACCCCGGAATTCGGCTGGAAGGGCGTCACCGACAGCCTGCACTGTGGCCACACCAACAACCCCTGGGACCCGACGCTGACGGCCGGCGGTTCCAGCGGCGGCAGTGCCGCTGCCGTGGCGCTGGGCATGGGCCCGCTGGCACTGGGTACCGACGCCGGCGGCTCGATCCGCATTCCCGCAAGCTTCTGCGGGATCACCGGCCTCAAGCCCACCTGCGGCGAGGTGCCCCACTGGCCCGCCAGCCCGTTCGGCAGCCTGGCCCATGCCGGGCCCATGACCTGGAACGTGGAAGACTGTGCGCTGATGATGAATGTGCTCACCGAGCATGATGCCCGGGACAGCCAGGCGGCGCCCCGCCGTAACATCGACTATCTGGCGCAGCTGAATGACGGTGTCAGCGGCCTGCGCATTGCGTTCAGCCCCTCCCTGGGCTACGTGGATGTCCATCCCGATATCGAGAAGGCGCTGCGCGATGCCGCCAAGGTGTTTGAAGAACTCGGGGCTACAGTGGTTGAAGTGGACCCCAGTTTCAGCGACCCGCTGGCCGCCTTCGGGCATCTTTTCTATGGCGGCGCCGCCAACGCCATGCGCGATCTTGGGCCACGCAAACGCGCGATGATGGATCCGAATCTGGTCATAGTCGCCGAGAAGGCTGGCCAGCTTTCCATGCTGGACTATCTCGGCGCAGTAAACGAACGCATGGCACTGAGCGAGCGCATGGCCGTGTTTCACACGCGCTACGATCTGTTGCTCACACCGACCTTGCCGATCACTGCGTTTGAGACCAACCGCGAAGTCCCCAAAGACTGGCCCAGCACCCGCTGGCCGACCTGGACACCCTTTACCTATCCGTTCAACCTCACCGGGCAGCCGGCATTGTCCGTGCCCTGCGGTCTGAGTAATGGCCTGCCCATCGGCCTGCAGATCGTCGGACGGCGCTTTGACGATGCGCTGGTGCTGCGCGCGGGTCAGGCCTGGCAACAGGCTCGCCCGGACACATTGCAACGCCCGCCCCTGTTTCTGGACGCGTCAGACACCGTCGCCGCAGGGGGTGCAGCATGAGCAAAGCCGATCTCGACTTCTATGAATCCGAAGATCCCATCTGGAATCCGGCGCTGCTGACCATCCCGGTACCCGGTATTCGCCGCATGGTGAACCTGGCGGCCGATCTTGAGGACGTGATACATCTGTCCATCGGCCAGCCGGATATGTCCGCGCCGAAGCACGTCGTGGATGCCGCCGTGGAAGCGCTGCAGGCGGGCCAGACCGGTTACACCATGGATGCCGGTTTGCCGGAGTTGCTGGATGCTCTGGCGGAATACTACAGCCAGCGCTACCAGCGGCCGCTGTCGCCGGAAAACATTCTGATCACCACGGGCGCCACTGAAGCCATTTATCTGGCGCTGACGGCCACCTCAGCGCCGGGCCGGGAATTTATCGTGCCCGATCCTTCGTTCATGCTCTATGCACCACTGATTCGCATGAACGGCGGCATCGTCAAAAGCATTCCCACGCGGGCGGAAAACAATCACCAGCTTGATCCGCAGGAAGTGATTGATGCCATCGACATGAACACCTATGCGATTGTGCTCAACTCACCAAGTAACCCCACGGGCACCATTTATCCTCGCGAAACTGTAGAGGCGATTGTCAAAGAGGCCGCCTACCGGGGCGTCTATGTAATCAGCGACGAAGTCTACGATCACCTGGTCTACGACGGACGCGAATACCCCAGCGTGCTGTCCTGCTGCAGCGATCTGGATCATGTCATGGTGGTGTCGAGCTTTTCGAAGACCTTCAGCATGGCGGGCATGCGCATCGGCTGGATGATTGCCAGCCAGGGCGCGATCCGCAAGCTGCGCCGTTACCACATGTTTACCACTACGGTGGCCAACACACCCTGCCAATGGGCTGGCGTGGCGGCATTGAAAGGCCCACGGGACTTTGTTGACGGGATGCTGGTGGAGTACACGCGGCGCCGGGATCGGCTGGTGGAGCTGGTGAACGAGACGCCCCATCTTACCGGCTACACACCGGAGGGAGCTTTCTACCTGTTTCCGTCACTGCCGGAGGGCATCGACGGTGACAATGTGGCGCTGCGCATGCTCAAGGAAACCCGCGTCTGCACCATCGCCGGCAATACCTTCGGCGACAGTTGCAGCAATGCGTTGCGGATCAGCTACTCCACCTCACTGGACAATATCGAGCGGGCTTTCGAGCGCATCATTCCCTGGATGAAAAAACAGGATTTTTAACAGAGACGTGACGGAGATGCCCGTCAGGGCATCTCGTCCAGTTCTTCCTGTTGCGGGATGACGAAGTCCTGCTTGTCCACGTGCATCAGCATGAGGACGTTGCTGGCAACATAGATCGAGGAATAGGTCCCGATCACGACACCGGCCATCAGCGCGATGGAGAAGCCACGCATGATTTCGCCACCGAAGAGATACAGGGCCATCAGCACCAGCAAGGTCGTCAACGACGTGATCACGGTACGGCTGAGGGTACGGTTCAGCGCCTGATTGATGATATCCAGAGGGTCCGTCATGCGGGAATTACGGAAGTCATCACGAATATGATCCGCCACTACGATGGAGTCGTTCAACGAGTAGCCAATCAGCGCCAGCACCGCCGCCAGCACGGTCAGGTCGAACGACCACTGGAACAGGGCAAACAACCCCAGCACCACAATCACGTCATGCAGCAACGCGGCAACGGTGGCAACACCAAACTTGTTGGTAAAGCGGAACCAGACATACAGCAGCATCAGACCCATGGCCATCAGCATCGCCAGACCGGACTGGTCGCGCAGCTCGTCACCCACCTGGGGACCCACGAATTCCACCCGACGCAGATCCAGATCCGGAATCACACCGCCAATCAGCTCGAACACCTCCAGCCCGGCCTGATCCGGCTCGTCCGACTCATCCGGCGGAATCCTCACCATCACGTCCCGGGAAGAACCGAAGTGCTGCACCACCGCCGCGCCGTAACCCCCTTCGCTGAGCGCTTCACGCACCACCGACAGTGAAATATCCTCCGGCGCGCCGACTTCCACCACAGTACCGCCAGTGAAATCCAGCCCGAGATTCAGTCCTTTGGTGGCGAGCAGGAAAATCGATGACAGCACCAGCACAATGGAGAGAATGCCCAGCGGCTTTGCCACGCGCATGAAATTGACATTGGTTTCAGGAGTCGCAATGGCCATAACTAGATACTCAATGCTGTTGGGGCGCGCTGACGGCCACCGTAAATGAGGTCAACCATGGCGCGCGTCCCGACGATGGCGGTGAACATGGAGCTGACGATGCCGATAAACAGTGTCACGGCAAAGCCCTGCACCGACCCGGTACCGGCCGCAAACAGGATCACGGCTACAATCAGCGTCGTGATGTTGGCATCCAGAATGGTCTGGAAAGCGCGCGCGTAGCCGGCCTCGATCGCCTGGAGCGGCGGCTGGTTGTTCCATTTCATTTCCTGGCGGATGCGCTCGAAAATCAGCACATTGGCGTCCACCGCCATGCCCACCGTCAGCACGATACCGGCGATGCCCGGCAGTGTCAGGGTGGCGCCGGGAATCATCGACATGACACCCACCAGAATGACCAGATTCCCCACCAGGGCAATGTTGGCGATCACGCCGAAAACCTTGTAGCGCAGCACCATGAAGATCAGTACCAGCGCCAGGCCCAGCATCATCGAGTTGAGGCCAGCCTGAATATTGTCAGCCCCCAGACTCGGCCCCACCGACCGCTCTTCAGCAATGTAGATCGGTGCCGCCAGGCCGCCAGCACGCAACAGCAGTGCCAGCTCGCCCGCTTCAGCCGGGCTGTCGAGACCGGTGATGCGGAACCGGCTGCCCAGGGTATCGCGGATATTGGCCACATTGATGACATAGGCTTCGCGCGTCGTCGTCGCGCGCTGCTCTCGCTCACCGTCTTCATTGGTGATGTGCTCGATGTCTGTGCGCGTTTCGATGAACAGCACGCCCATCGGCCGGTTGACGTTGCGGGAGGTGACCCGCTGCATATTGCGCGCGCCCGCCGAGTTCAGGGAGATATTGACCTCGGGCTGCCCGTTTTCGTCAAAGCCCATGGTGGCATTGGTGACCTGATCACCGGTGACGATGTTCTGCCGACGCAGGATGACCGGATTACGTGTATCGCCCTTGAAGGGATAGATTTCCGTCCCCGGGGGCGCGATGCCCGAGGTCGCGCGGCGGGGATCCACATCATCCGCCACCAGCCGGAATTCCAGGGTCGCGGTGCGCCCGAGAATACGACGGGCCTGACTGGCGTCCTGCACGCCGGGCAACTGCACCACGATGCGGTCGGCGCCCTGACGCTGCACCACCGGCTCGGCAACACCGAGTTCGTTGACCCGGTTGTTCAGGGCGGTGCGGTTCTGATCCACCGCATAATCCTGAATCTTGGAGATCTCTTCACTGCTGAGATTCAGCACCAGCGCGTTGTTGTCGCTGTCGCGGCTGATGTTGAATTCGCGGAACTGGTTGCGCACCCGGGTGTTGGCCGCATCCAGATCACTGCTGCTGTCGAAACGGGCCGTGATGGTCTGGCCTTCATAGCTGACCTCGCGGTAACGGATGTTCTCGTCCCGCAGCAGCAGCCGCATCTCATTGACCCAGGATTCAAGACGCTGCTCGATGGCCGTGTCCATATCCACTTGCAGCAGGAAGTGCACACCACCACGCAGATCGAGCCCCAGATTCATGGGGCTGGCGTTGATGCGCCGCAGCCAGTCTGGCGTGGTTGGCGCCAGGTTCTGGGCGACGACATAGTCGCGCCCCAGGGTACGCTGGGCCAGCTCGCGGGCGCGCTGCTGTGCCTCACTGTCGCTCAAGGGCAACAGCCAGGATGTGCCAACGCGCTCTGCGTCACTGTAGACGATACCGGCGTCATCCAGCGCACTGCGCAGACGCGACATGGCCCGCTCATCCACCTCACCGCCGGCCTGAGCGCTGGTGATCTGAATGGCCGGCGCATCCGGGTACAGGTTGGGCATGGCATACAGGCCGCAAACGGCCAGCACAGCCACCAGCAGGAAAAACTTCCAGCGCGGGTAGCGGGTCATGAGACTCTCCGGCAGATCAGACTGACTTGATAGTGCCTTTCGGCAGGGTCGCCTGAACGGCGTGTTTCTGGACTTTGACTTCCAGATTCGGCGCAATCTCGATCACGACGTAATCATCGGAGACCTTGTTGACCTTGCCCAGGATGCCGCCGCTGGTGACCACTTCGTCCCCTTTGGCCAGGGCAGAGACCAGCTCACGGTGCTCTTTGGCGCGCTTGGTCTGCGGGCGAATCAGGAAGAAATAGAACACCACCATCATCACGACGATGAAGATCAGCTCGAAGCCGCCGCCACCGCCGCCGCCTTCGGCCAGCGCCGGGGATGCCAGCAGAAGGCCCGCCATGGCCAGCAGAATACGGGAGGTCAGGCTGGTGGCGCGCACGCCATCATGGCCGGTCGAGGTCTTGGAACGCATGCTGTTACTCCGTGTCATCTTCATCAGGGCTGAAACGCAGGGGTTTTCAGGCCCCGCGCGGCGTAGAAGTCATCAATAAAGGCCGACAATGTACCCGCTTCAATAGCCCCTCGCAATCCGGCCATCAGTTGCTGGTAGTAGTGCAGGTTGTGAATCGTGGCCAGCTGGGCCCCCAGCATTTCCCCGCAACGGTCGAGATGATGCAGGTAACTGCGGGAAAAATTGCGGCAGGTGTAGCACTCACAGGACGCATCCAGCGGCCCCAGATCATGCCGGTGCACCGCGTTGCGGATCTTGACCACGCCTTCGCGGGTGAACAGGTGGCCATTGCGGGCGTTGCGGGTGGGCATGACGCAGTCGAACATGTCCACGCCCCGGCGCACCGCCTCGACGATATCCTCCGGACGCCCGACGCCCATAAGGTAACGGGGGCGATCAACGGGCATCTCGGGGGCGACCTCACCGAGAATGCGCAGCATCTCCGCCTGGGGCTCGCCCACGGACAGGCCGCCAATGGCGTAGCCATCGAAGCCGATGTCCGTCAGGCCCGCCAGGGATTCCCGGCGCAGGGCCGGGTACATGCCGCCCTGAATGATGCCGAAACAGGCCGCATCGTTGCCCTCGTGGGCCGCCTTGCTGCGTTGCGCCCAGCGCAGGGACAGGGTCATGGAGTCCCGCGCTTGCTGCTCTGTCGCGGGGAACGGCGTGCATTCGTCGAAGATCATGCAGATATCGCTGCCCAGGCTGCGCTGCACCTGCATGGCCTTTTCCGGCGACAGGAACACCTTGTCGCCATTCACCGGCGAGCGGAAGGCGACGCCTTCCTCCGTGATCTTGCGCATCTCCCCCAGGCTGAACACCTGGAAGCCGCCGGAATCCGTCAGGATCGGCTTCGACCACTGCATGAAGCCATGCAGGGAACCGTGCGCCTCGATGATCTCGGTGCCCGGCCGCAACATCAGATGGAAGGTATTGCCCAGGCATATCTCTGCCCCGGTTTCCAGCAGATCCCGGGGCAGCATGGCCTTGACGGTGCCGTAGGTGCCCACCGGCATGAATGCCGGGGTTTCCACCGTACCGCGAGGAAAGGTCATGCGGCCGCGGCGCGCCGGGCCATCACTGCCCAGCAGCTCAAACGACATACGGGACGAGGTTACTGAGGACATTACACGGCCTCCGCGGGATGGGCAGGCTCATCGGCACGCTCGATGAACATGGCATCGCCATAGCTGAAGAAACGGTACTCCCGAGCCACCGCCTCGGCATAGGCGGCAAGCACCCTGTCGCGACCGGCAAAGGCGCTGATCAGCATCAACAGCGTGGAGCGCGGCAGGTGAAAGTTGGTGATCAGGGCGTCCACACAGCGGAACCGGTAGCCCGGATAGATGAAGATGTCGGTCTCGCCCTGCCCCGCCTGCAACGTGCCGTCGCCAGACAGGGCGCAGGCCGCCTCCAGCGCGCGCAGTGACGTGGTGCCGACCGCCACCACCCGGTTGCCCCGGGCACGGGTCTCGGCCACAGCAGCCACCAGTGCCGGCGGCACATCGAAGCGTTCGCTGTGCATGATGTGATCCTGCACGGTATCGACCCGCACGGGCTGAAAGGTGCCGGCGCCTACATGCAGGGTCACAAAGGCCTGCTGCACACCCCGTTCAGACAGGGCCGCCAGCAGGGCCTCGTCAAAATGCAGCCCGGCGGTCGGCGCGGCCACGGCACCCGGATGGCGGGCATAGACCGTCTGGTACCGCTCCAGGTCCTCCGCGTCATCCGGCCGGTCGATATAGGGCGGCAACGGCATATGGCCGATGTCGGTCAGCGCCGTCAGCAGATCATCGCAGCCCCGAAACGCCAGCTCGAACAACTCACCCTGCCGGGCCACCATGGTCGCCTCGACGCCGCCCTCGAACAGCAGCGAACAACCCGGTTTGGGCGCCTTGGACGCCCGCACATGGGCCAGCGCCCGATGACTGTCCAGAATCCGCTCGATCAGCACCTCGACACGTCCACCGGTGTCTTTCTGCCCGAACAGGCGCGCCGGGATCACCCGCGTGTCGTTGAACACCAGCAGGTCGCCGGGCGCCAACAGGCCCAACAAATCCGGGAATTGCCGGTGGGACAGACCCTCATGGGTCAGGGTGAGCAGCCGTGAGCCGCGTCGTTCGGGGGTCGGACGCCGGGCAATCAACTGCTCCGGCAGATCAAAATCAAAGTCAGCAACACGCATCGTACTGTACCGGCACGAGCAAAAAGGGAAGCGAAGGATACAGGCCACATCGGGCCAGCGCCACTTTCGGCGCCACTTAAGACCGTCAGACCGCTTCCATATGCAAGCGGTCTTGGTATACTGCCCGCCCATGCCAGAGTGGTGAAATTGGTAGACACGACGGATTCAAAATCCGTTGGGGTAAAACCCGTGCCGGTTCGAGTCCGGCCTCTGGTACCATATTCGTAAGGTCTTACTTTGCAAGGTCTTACTTTGCAAGGCCTTCGCAGGACACCGCCGCCAGTTGCGCCGGCGCCCTGCTATTAACAGAGCACATCACACGTGCCGCTCTGACGCCTCTTGCACACCTTCCTGACTGCGTGTGTCGCGGAAAAAGTACCAGGCACTGAACGCCATCAACACATAGCCGAACAGCTCAAGCCCTTCCTGAATGACCGTTTTGATGTCCCGGTTGTACTGGTCCCCCATGACCATATCCCACAGCAGCGAGCCGCTGCCGAACACCCGACTGAACACCAGCACCATCAGCAAGCCGAAGAACAGGTAGTAGTAAGAATGGGAGCCGATATAGCGTGCCATGGGGGGCAGGATGGTCTCCCTGCGCCCTGGCGAAAGCGCGTAACCCATAGCGGCCCCGGCCGCGGCAAGTGCCGGAATCACCCAGAAGCCGTGATAGATGAAGTCGAGCGCATGGTCCTGTTCACGAATCAGCATGCACAGGATGAAGCCACTGACCAGCACCAGAAACCCCCGTTGCGAGGGCAAGGTGATTGCCCGGCGGGCGAACAACGCGAAACATAGCACCAGCAGCAGTGACTGGGTGACTTCCGTGAATGACGCTTCTCTGAGGGGGCTGCCGATGACCCGCAGGTCGACGAACAGCCACAGGGGCACGATCATCAGTGCCAGGCCCACCAACAGGAACTCGCCTGTTGCCGCCAACACCTGACGGATCTGGGCCCGCGTGCCCGCCCCGATCTCGGGACCTGCCTGCACGGCGGTAAATGACTCGGGGCATTTCTCGTTCATCTGGCTTCTCCAAACCAAGCATTACCCCGGGCATTGCCGGTATACCTGCTTTCTATCATGAAAAATTCATACTGACGACATCGAAATGTTACCTGTATGAGGTTTCGAATCACGTGAGGGAGGTTGGGGCGGTCCGGACCAGATCAAGAGCCTGCGCCGGCGTTAAGTTTTGACAAGCGGTCGTGGTCTGACGCCCATCAGAAAATGGCCGGGCAACACCTGGCCAGCACAATCCGAGCAGGGAGAGCATGGAAAAAAGGAGGGGGGGGGGGATGACGGCGCAGCCAGAGGAACCGGCGGCTCCGGGTCTTGCGGTCAACGCTGCTCGAGCACCTCGACCAGATTCCAGACGCCGTCCTGCACCTGTGACACATAGACGCCACTGATGGCCTCATGATTGTCGGCACTCATGGTGACGCGGGCACCGGAGATCGGGTCTTCGTAGTCCAGTGTTTCCAGCGCTGCCACCAGCGAATCCACCGTCAGGTCACGACCGGCCGCCTCCAGCCCGCGCACAAACACTTCGGCAATGGTGCGGCCCAGCGCCGCGCCGGTGTTTGGCCTCTCGCCATAGGCTTTTCTATAAGCCTCCACCCACTCGGCCACTTCCGGCTCGTCGATGCGGCTGTAGATGTCCTCACCAGCCGCCGGACCATACAGACCTTCGGTGACGCCGCCCGGCGCAGCGGCAACGGCAGAGTGGAAGCCGGCAGGGGAAACCATGAACTTCACGTCATCCCAGCCCATGTCACGCGCGGTGGCCATGACGGAAATGATTGGTCGGATCGCCACGGCCAGTACGACCAGCTCGCAGTTGCGCGAACGCAGGCGCGACAGGGTACCGGAGAAGTCGCTTTCGTCGGGGCGGTGTGATGTCGCCGCCACCAGCGTCATATTGGTGTCCTCGGCCACATCCTTGCCCGCCTGATGCACTTCCTCGCCAAAGTCGGAGGGAATGTACATGATGCACAGGCGTTCGATGCCGTGCTCGGCCTCCATCCACGTCAGCGCCGCGCGCATCTGGTGGTAGTAGCTGGAGGAATAGACGAAGCGCCGACTGAAGTCGCCCTCTTCCTGCATCTGACGTGACAGCGCCAGCGGGAACAGGCTGGGCACATCCTGGCGATCCATGACCCGGAACGCGGCCAGGTTGTGTGGCGTACCCATGTTCATCAGCATGGCAAACACGCGGTCGCGGTTAACCAGCTTGTTGGCTGCCTGCATGGATCTGGGCACCTGATAACCGTGGTCTTCCACAATGTAGCGAATGCGTCGGCCATGCACGCCACCCTCCGCGTTCACCTCCGCAAAATACTGCTGGGCAGCGCGCACCGCAGGCACAGAAAATGCCGAGAACACGCCGGACAGGTCATGCATGCCGCCAACCACGATCTCGTTGTCGGTAACGCCACGCTGTGCTGATACTGCCGAAGCCGCCGTCAGGGCCAGGAGCCCTATCAGTAAACGTTTCATCGTCTCTCTCCTGCGACCATTGCGGTCGCGTCGCCATTACGTATGTTCAATACATGTCGTCGATCAAGGGCTTGTGCTTCTTCTCCACGAAGGAGCGCTTGAGCTTCATGGTTGCCGTCAGTTCTTCATCCTCGGCGGTCAACAGCACATCGATCAGACGGAAATACTTGATCTGCTCCACCTGGGCAAAGGACTTGTTCACCTCGCTCACGATACCGTCCACCAGTTCCACGACTTCTTTTGACCGGCACAACGATGCAAAGTCCGAGAAAGGCACCTGACGCGCCTGGGCATACTTCTCCACATTTTCCTGATCGATCATGATCAGGCAGGTCAGGTATTTGCGCTGGTCGCCGATCACGACGGCATCGGAAATATAGGGGGAGAACTTGAGCTTGCTCTCGATCTCCGCCGGGGTGATGTTCTTGCCACCGGCCGTAATGATGATGTCCTTGATGCGCCCGGTGATGGTGAGCATGCCGTCTTCATACCGGCCCATATCCCCGGTGTGCAGCCAGCCATCGCGAATGTCCTCGGCGGTCTTCTCCGGCTTGCGCCAGTAACCGGCAAACACGTGGCCGCCACGCACCAGCACTTCGCCCTTTTCCGAGATGCGCACATCGGTGCCGGGCAGCAGGTGGCCCACGGAACCCACCTGGCTACGCTCTTCGGTATTCAGGGAGATCACGCCCGTGCTCTCGGTCATGCCGTAGCCTTCGAACAGGGGCACACCCAGGGCATCGAACCAGCGAATCAGGTCCGGGGCGATGGGCGCCGCGCCAGTG
Organism: Alcanivorax sp.; assembly: GCA_022565695.1. Classification (GTDB taxonomy): domain Bacteria; phylum Pseudomonadota; class Gammaproteobacteria; order Pseudomonadales; family Alcanivoracaceae; genus Isoalcanivorax. The sequence goes on from JAIUME010000016.1 coordinate 27,949, forward strand.
GTGGCCCGGCGGATATTGGCCATGCCGATCATCTCGCGTACGTTGCGCAGCACCAGCAGGCTCCAGATGCCGTATTGCAGTCGTTGCAGGAACGACGGCGCCTTCGTTGCCCGATAGGCCATCCCTGCCGCGATGGCGCGGTCGAATGCCCACTGCCCCAGGCGAGTGCCTTCATTGCGCTGATTGATCAGCGCGCTGTAGATCTTTTCCCACAGACGCGGCACGGCGGTGAAGGTATGCGGCGACACTTCCCGCAGGTTATCGAACACCGTCTCGGGGCTCTCGGCAAAGTTGACGGTGGAGCCCACATAGGTCGGCATTTCCACCGACACCAGCCGTTCCAGAATATGACACAGCGGCAGGAAGCAGAGCTGTTCATCGCTGTCGTTGATGCCCAGCATTTTCTCGCCGGCCTGCAACTGGAACAGGATGTTGCGGTGGCTGATCATGGCACCTTTCGGCGCGCCGGTGGTGCCGGAGGTGTAGATCAGCATGCGGATATCATCGGGCTTGCTGGCCGCGATGGCGCTGCTGAACCGTGCTTCCGCATCGGCAACGCCATTGCCCAGGGCATACAGGTCATCGATGAACATCACCATGGGGTCATCGAAATCCCGCAACCCCTTGCGATCGAACACGATCACTTTTTTCAGGGTCGGCACCTGGTCACGCACCTGCAGATACTTGTCCAGCTGTTCGTCGTTCTCGACAAACAGGAACGCCGAGCCGGAATCATTGACCAGGTAGGCCAGCTGCTCGGCACTGTCGGTGGTGTAGACGCCGTTGGAGATACCGCCCGCGCCCGCAATACCCATGTCGCAGTACAACCACGCCTTGCAGTCCTCACTGAGGATCGAGACCGGCTGGCCACGCTCCAGGCCCAGCTCCAGCAGTGCCACCCCGATGGCGCGAGCGCGCTCGTAGTAGTCCTGCCAGGTGCTTGCCTGCCAGATGCCCAGATACTTTTCCCGATGGGCGATACGCGCGCCACGCTCCAGGCACTTCTTGCGCCAGAGCTTGACCATGGTGTCGCAGCCATCGACCGTTACTGTGGTGTCGTTTTTTGTCGTCATCAGCGCCAGGTCTTCTTGCGTTTCCAGCGTTTTTCCGGTCGGTCGCTATCGGCCGACTGGCCAAGATAAAACTCACGGATATCTTCCGAGGCGAGCAGTTTTTCCGCCGAGCCGTCCATCACGATACGGCCGGTTTCCAGCACGTAACCGTGATCGGCGGTCTGCAATGCCACCCGGGCATTCTGCTCCACCAGCAGCATGGTCACGCCCTGCTCCTGATTCAGCCGGCGGATGATGGTAAAGATTTCTTTCACCAGCAGCGGCGACAGACCCAGGGAAGGTTCATCCAGCAACATCAGCCGCGGTCGCGACATCAGCCCCCGGCCGATGGCCAGCATCTGCTGCTGACCGCCGGACAGGGTGCCCGCCGGCTGGCTGCGCCGGTCACGCAGCACCGGGAAGTAGTCATAGACCATCTCGATATCGGCGGCCACGCCCGCCTTGTCGCGGCGGGTGTAGGCGCCCATGGCCAGGTTCTCGGCCACCGACAGGAACGGAAATACTTCACGGCCTTCCGGCACATGGGCAATGCCCTTGCGCACCAGCACATCCGGCTCGCTGCCGCCGATCTGTTCACCATGGAACGTCACGGTGCCCTTGCGCGGCGCCAGCGAGCCGGACACGGTTTTCATGAGCGTCGTCTTGCCCGCACCGTTGGAGCCAAGAATGGTGACGATCTTGCCTTCCGGCACCGACAGCGAGACCCCGCGCAGGGCCATCACCGGGCCATAGAAGGCTTCCAGATTGCGGACTTCCAGCGTGTTCGTCATGCCGTCTCCTCCGCACCCAGATAGGCCTCGATAACGCGCGGGTCCGCCTGCACTTCGGCAGAGGTACCCAGCGCCAGCGGCTTGCCTTCGGCGACCGCCAGCACGCGATCGGAGACCCGCGACACCAGGCTCATGTCGTGCTCCACCATCAGGATGGTCAGACCGAGATCCTTCTGCATGTCCTCGATCCACCAGGCCATGTCTTTCGTTTCTTCCACGCTCAACCCGGACGCCGGTTCATCCAGCAGCACCAGGCGCGGCCCCGATGACAGGGCGCGGGCGATCTCGACCACCTTGCGCACACCGTAGGGCAGACCGGCAATCAGCTTGTCGCGATAGGCGGCCAGATCAAGGAAGTCGATCACTTCTTCCACATGCCGGCGATGCTCGCGCTCGGCGCGGCGCACACGCGGCAGGAACAGCATATCCTCTATCCACAACGTCTTGCGCCGTACATGCCGCCCCATCAGCAGGTTCTGCAACACCGTGGAGTGATCAAACAGCTCGATATTCTGGAAGGTGCGGGCAATCCCCAGCGGCGCAATCTTGTGCGCTGGCAGACGTGTAATGTCCTGCCCGTCGAACAGGATACGGCCACCGCTGGGCTCATACAGGCGACTGATCAGATTGAAGATGGTGGATTTACCGGCGCCATTGGGCCCGACAATGGTGAAGACCTCGCCGGCCTCCACGCTGAAGCTGACGCCATCCACGGCCTTGACGCCGCCGAAGGCGATGGACAGATTTTCGACCTGTAACAGACTCATCGCATGCGCTCCGTTTTCAGGTAGGTGCGGGAGCGGCGGAACATGCCCTTGCGGTACAGCGGGAACAACTGGAACCAGGTACGCACCTTCAGCCAGACACCATAAAGGCCACGCGGCTCATAGATCACCATGACCAGAATGATCAGGGCGAAGGCCGCCATGTCCATGCCCGGATAGTCACCCAGTGCGATCGGGGTATGCGCGTTGACCAGATCCCGCAAGGTCGCAATCACCTGAGGCAGCAGCACCACCACGATGGCGCCGAGGAAGGCACCGTGCATGGAACCCAACCCGCCGATCACCACCTGCAGCAGCAGTGTGATGGAAATCAGGATCAGGAAACTTTCATAGTTCACCACCTGCGCCATATGCGCATACAGCGCACCCGCCAGCCCGGTGATCGCACAGGACAGCGTAAATGCCAGGGTCTTGGTGTTGGCCACATTCACGCCCAGCGCCCGCGCGGACACCTCGCTGTCACGCACTGCAAGAAACGCTCGCCCCGACGGTGAACGCAGCAAGTTGGCGTACATCAGCGTGACCAGCAGCAACACCCCCAGGCAGAGGTAATAGAAGGCCGTAGGCGTGCCATAGCGGTCGATCTCGTAGCCGAACAGCTCGATCATTGGCGCGATCACGCCACTGACACCGCCTGTCACCGGCTCGGCAATGATCGCGATATCCTCGATGATCACGCTCAATGCCAGCGTGGCAATGGCCAGGTAAATGCCGGTCATGCGCAGCAGTGGTCGTGCCAGCACGGCCCCGGCCACACCCGTGATCACAGCACTGGCGATCAGCGCCGGGATAAACGGCCAGCCTCTCTCCATCAGTGCCATGTTGGCAAAGGCGCCGATGGCCATGAAGGCCGCATGGCCGAGGCTGACCTGGCCGGTGTGACCCACCAGCAGCATCAGGCCGAGACCGGCCAGTGACCAGATGGCGATCTGGGTTAACTCACCGACGAAGTACTCCGGCAACACAAATGGCGCCGCAATCGCCAGCAGGATCAGAATGCCGTACTGGATGCGATGCCGGTTATCCTGAAACAGATTGATATCGTGGTCGTAACTGCTCTTGAACTGGACTCTCATTGATTACGCCCCCGCCCTACACTTTCTTCTGGCTGACCTGGGCGAACAGACCGCCCGGACGCAGGATCAGCACAGCCAACATCAGCACATAAGGCGCCACCTGCCCGAAACCGCTGGGCAGGTAACGCCCGGCGAACGGCTCGACAATGCCCACCAACAGGCCACCCACCAGCGCGCCCGGCAACGAACCCAGCCCACCGATCACGGCGGCAGCAAAGGCCTTGATACCGAACAGCAGCCCGACGGAGGGCTCCACCGCCCCCTTGGCCGCGAACAGCACCCCGGCGATAGCCGCCACCACACCCGCCAGCGCCCAGACGATAGCGTTGACCCGCTTTACCGGAATGCCCATGTAGTAGGCCGCCATCTGGTTCTGGCTGCTGGCCTGCATGGCAACACCAAGGCGGGTGCGGGCAAAGAAGAAGTACAGCACCGTGGTGAGCAATACTGTGGCGCCGATAATCACTGCGTCCACCATGGGAATGATCAGGCCGCCGAAGCGCAGCACCTGCCCGGTAAAGGGCGTTTCGAGTGACATGGGGTTGTGGCCCCAGACGGTGCCGGCGAAGAAGCGGATCAGGAAACCCAGTGCGATGGTGAGGATCACCATGGCAAATTGCGGCTGACCGAAAATGCCGCGCAGCACGAAGCGCTCCAGCAGGTAGCCGAACACCCCGAGCACCACGGCTGCGCACACCAGCCCCATCAGGAAAGGCAGGTCGGCATAGCCGGTATTGATGAAGGTAATTCCCAGGAACGCCCCAAGCATGAGCATATCGCCCTGGGCGAAATTGACCGCTTCCGACGCCTTGTAGATCAGCACGAAACCCAGCGCCAGCAGACCATAAATACAGCCGTTGGCGATGCCGCTGATCAGCAGCTGCAGCACATCCATCGAACATGTCCCGTATCGGTTGTTGTTATCGCTGTCGGATCCGTTGTGTGACGCTTCAGCATGCTGACCCGACAGTCGAGGCGTGGGCCCAAGCATGCCGCATATTGTCAATCGGCGCAAAACACGTGAGACTGCGCAGCCCGAATCACAAACGGTGACGTGTCATGACGCCGACTCTCCCTGCGCCCCTCCTCCCTGCCCCCCTTTGGCGCCGCCTTGCCGCACTCGGCTACGACCTGCTGCTGCTGATCGCACTGGTCTTCATCACCACCGGTATCGTGATCCCGTTGTATACCCATTCCGGGCTCACCGTTACCGATGTGAACGGCGTGATTCGCCCTCCCACCTGGTTCCTGCGCGGGGTGTTGCTGCCACTGCTGCTACTGGAGATATGGGCCTTCTATGCCTGGTTCTGGCTGCATGGTGGCCAGACCCTCGGCATGCGGGCCTGGCGCATCCGCACGCAGACCGCAGGCAATCATATGCTGACACTGCCTCAGACGCTGAAGCGCTTCTGTGCCGGGCTACTGAGCTGGATACTGCTGGGGGCGGGCTACCTGCTGGCGCTGATCAAACCTTACCAGACGTTGCATGACCGGCTGTCCGGCACCGAAACCGTGCTGCTGCCCAAGCCGGAAAAGCAAACCTGATCAGCGAATCCGGCCCAGGAGCCAGATGCCGACTGCCAGGCACACGGCTGCGGGCACTGCAGCCGCCAGCAACGGCGGCATCTGGAAGATCAGCGAGACATGGCCGATAAACTGCTGGCCATAATGAAACACCATGCCGGCAATGATGCCGGTGGTCAGCCGCAGCCCCATGCTCACTTCACGCAGGGGGCCGAAAATGAAGGAAATGGCAATCAGCACCATGCCCAGGGTCGCAAACGGCATGAACAGCTTCTGCCAGAATGACAGCAGGTATTCTCCCGCCTCGAGCCCCTGGCGTTGCAGATAATGGGCATAGCCCCAGATCTTGGTCAGCGCCAGATTTTCCGGGCTCAGCACAATGATCGACAGCAACTCCGGCGTCAGTTCTGACTCCCACACCCCGGTATTCTGACGGTAGGGGACGGTGCGATCCTCCAGCAACGTGGTGCCGAAGATATCCTCGGTAAACCAGCTCTCATTCTGATAGATCGCCCGGCCAATGAACTGGGTTTCCGCCAGCGTCCGGTTTTCGTGAAAGCGATACCGGGTCACGCCATGCAGCACACCGTTGGACTGCACCGCATTGATGTGAATGAACTCATTGCCTTCACGGTGCCAGAAGCCGGAACGGGACCGGTAGGTAATATCCTCACCGCGCTCCGCAATAGCCCGATTACTCTGCGCGATGCGCTCACTCCAGGGCACCACGTACTCACCGACCGCCATGCCGATCAGCAGCATGACGATTGCCGGGCGCATCACCAGCCAGCTGATACGCCGCGGTGAGGTGCCGGAACCCCGGATGATGGTCAACTCGCCGCTGTTGGCCAGCACCCCCAGCCCGAGCAGGGTGCCCAACAGCACAGCCATGGGCAGAAACTCATGGGCCGTGCGCGGCATGGTGGTGACGACATACTGCATCGCCTGCATCACCTGGTAATTGGCGCGCAGCTTGCCCAACTCATCAATGAAACTGAATAGCCCGTCCAGCGCCAGCAACACCGCCAGCACCGCCAGCGAGGGCAACAACACAGCATTCCAGAGGTATCGGCGAATCAGGATCATCCTTGCGCCACCCCTTTGGTGCGGGCACGAAACGCCGGCCACAGGTAAAGGCTGGCCACCAGCAGGATGGCCAGCAAGTGCACCCAGGCCGTGTGATACCAGAAGGGTCGCTCCGCCCGCGGCGTATCCTCGATCCAGCCACGCATGACCATGATCAGGCCGACATAGAACAGATACAGCAGCACGGCCGGAATCAGTTTGCCGAACCGGCCCTGACGCGGATTGACCCGGGCCAGGGGAATGGCCGCGATGGTCATCACCGGCACCAGCAGCACCAGGGCGATACGCCACTGCAACTCGGCATCGGCCTCCGGGTCATCCAGGTTATCCATCAACGTCAGCGTGCTCAGTGCGCGCACCTGCGGCGGCCGGGGGACGCTGCGCTCCTCGCCCACCCGCACCAGCGCACGTTCGAACAGCACCTTGCGGAAATCACCATCGCCGGGCTGGCCGCTGTACTGGTGACCGTCCAGCAGTTCCAGATAGGTCATGCCCTCGTGCTCGATGAGCGTGCCGGTTTCTGCCCAGACGGTCAGCATCTCGCTCTGGTTGTCGTCGGCGTAGGTCCGGAAATCCGAAATGAACACCCGCTTCAGGGACCCGGCCTCACGGTCGAACCCTTCGGCATAGGTGGCCCGATAGGTATTGCCCGAGCCACGCACATGAAACCTGCCCGGCGTCAGCAGCTCCAGCACGGAGCGCCCTTGCTGCTCCTCGAAGATGCGCGACACTTCGCCGTCCGCCATGGGCGTGACATACAACGCAAAGAAACCGATCACCAGGGTGGTCACCGCCACCGGCGCCGCCATCGCCCGGATCAGACGCTGCTGGCTGACGCCGCAGGCGCGCAGCACCACCACTTCGTTGTCGGTATACATGCGCCCGAGCACCAGCAGCACGCCAATGAACAGGCTCAGGGGCAGGATCATCTGCAGGAATTCAGGCAGCCGAAACGCCATCACGGAGAACAGCACCGTGGCATCGATATCCCCCACCGCCGCAGAGGCCAGGTAGCGGATGAAGCGCCCACTGACCAGCACCATCACCAGCACGAAGGTGACGACGACCGTGGTCATGAACAGCTGCTTGTTGACGTAGCGATAGAGAATCAAGGGTCAGCCTGCATACCGGGAAATGCCACGCGCACCCGCGCGCCAGAACTGTCGAAGCGACATGAAGTGACGTAGTGTACCCCAGCCTTGCAGAGTGAGCACCGCCACATGTGCCGTGTCACGAAACCCGTCACCGGGCCCGTTACCGCGCCCCCGCAATCTGCTAGCATCTGCCCCACACTCTACAACAGTTTCCCTCTTGAACGTTCGCCAACCCGGAGCATCCATGGATTACGCCGTCAGCAATAAAGCCCCCGCTCTCCTGAAAGCCGATTGCCTGGTGGTGGCGCTGGGCAAGGGCGCCACTGACCTGCCCGACACCCTGCCGGAGGCCACCCGCCAGTTGATCAGCGCCTGCGTCAAAAGCGGCGATTTCACCGGCAAGAAGCAGCAGACCCTGCTGCTGCAACAGCCGCCGGAGCTGACTGCCTCGCGCCTGCTGCTGGTGGGCACCGGTGTCGACGGCGAACTGGGCGTACAGGCCTTCCTGCAGCTGACCGCCACCGTGGCCAAGGGCGTGACGGAAACCGGGGCCCGCAGCGCCGCCTGGTTGCTGGACAATATTGCCGTGAAAGAACACGACACCACCTGGATCCTGCGTGAAGGCAGCCGTGGCGTGGCGGACAACACCTACCGCTATGATGAATATCGCAGCGAAAAACCGTCGGTCCCGGCCCTGAAGCGCTTTACCTTTCTGACCAGTGCCCCGGCCGCCACCGCCAAACAGGCGCTGGCTGAAGGCACGGCTATCGCAGCGGGCATGGCTCTGGCGAAAGATCTCGGCAACCGCCCCCCGAACGACTGCCACCCCGATTACCTGGTGACCGTCGCCAAGGCCCTGGTGGCCGAATACCCGGCGCTGAAGCTGAAAACCATCAGCGAGAAGCAGGCTGAGAAGCTCGGCATGGGGGCCTTCTGCTCCGTCGCCCGGGGCAGTGAGCGTGATGGCCAGATCATGATCTTCGAGTATCACGGCGCCAAAGGTGCCCCCGTGGCACTGGTGGGCAAGGGCATCACCTTTGATACCGGCGGCATCTCCCTCAAGCCCGGCGCCGGCATGGATGAAATGAAGTACGACATGTGCGGTGCCGCCAGCGTCTTCGGCACGGTCAAGGCGGTGTGCGAGATGCAGCTGCCGGTCAACCTGGTCGCTGTCGTGGTCGCAGCAGAGAACATGCCCGACGGCCGCGCCTCCCGGCCCGGCGATATTGTCCGCACCCTGTCCGGCCAGACCGTTGAGATCCTCAATACGGACGCCGAAGGCCGGCTGGTGCTGTGCGATGCGCTGACCTATGTGCAACAGAAGTACAAACCCTCTGCCGTTGTCGACATCGCCACTCTGACCGGCGCCTGCGTCGTGGCATTGGGTTCACACGCCCAGGCCGTGTATGCCAACGATGCCGAACTGGCGGAAGAACTGCTGCTGGCCGGTGAAGATTGCGGCGACCGGGGCTGGCCCATGCCGCTGTGGGACGATTACCAGGAACAGCTGGACAGTCCCTTCGCCGACATGGCCAATATTGGCGGCCCCAAGGCCGGTTCCATCACCGCTGCCTGCTTCCTGTCCCGCTTCACCAAAGACGTGAGCTGGGCGCATCTGGATATCGCCGGCACTGCCTGGGTCAGCGGCGGCAAGCTGAAAGGCGCCACCGGTCGGCCGGTCCCCATGTTGACCCGCTACCTGATGCACCGGGCTGGCAGCGGCGAATGAGCCGGCATTACCGTCATGACTGAAGTGCTGTTCTATATCACCGACACCCCCGGCGTGCGGGCCAGCCTGGCCTGGCGCATCGCGGAGAAGGCCTGGCGGCAACAGCGCCAGGTCTATATCCACAGTGCCTCGGCGGCTGACGCCGAAGCACTGGATGCGGCCTTCTGGGCACAGCCGGCCCATGGATTCCTGCCCCATGCCCTGCTCGGCACCCCGGCCGCTGCGGGCAGCCCGGTGGTACTGGGCCACGGCGATAACCCCGGCGAACACCATGATGTACTGATCAACCTCGCTGGCGAGGTCCCGGATTTCTATGCGCGCTTCCAGCGCGTGGCCGAAATGATCTGTGGCGACCCCGCCCTGCGGGATCAGGGCCGTGCGCGCTGGAAGTTCTACCGGGAACGCGGCTACCCCGTCACTGATCACCGTCTTTGAAACAGGCTGTCTTTGGGACAGGATGTGATGCAGGTATCGCTGCCGCATGCAAAGGCTTGTCCTGCGCCCTCCCGTTTGACGACAATGGTACTCGGGCGGCCTGACACTGCCGCCATAGCGGGATGACCCAGGGGGTTATTGTGAGCAGAGACACCGTTTTCAGCCCGGGCAGTGCCGGCAAACCCGGCCTGCTGGACGAGCTGGATGACATCCGCAGCCTGCTGGGCGATGCCCTGGATGACGGCGCCCAGGGGCTGCCCGACGATCTGGATATTCCGCTGCTGGAACCGGAGTCACCGCCGGCCGCGGCAACACGCCCCCGAGCTACCGCCGCTGCCCCGACCGTGTCCAGGCCGACCTCAAAAACACCGCCCGTACCGCCATCGTCCAGCACCTCTGGCAGCAAACCGGTTGCATCCGGCCCGCTGGAAGACCTGCTGTCCGCGCGCGAAAACCCGTTCCTGCCCCGCCACACCATGGAACGACTGGCCCAGCATCGTGCCCATACGCCCGAGGGCCTGCGCCCTCCTGCGCCCGCTACTGCAGCCGACAAAGCCACTCTCACCGGCAGCGCCGCGACGCCCGCTCGCCCGAGCGACGCCTCGATCCGGGCTGCGGTGGACGAGATCCTGGCGGTCTGGATGCCGCGTATCGAGCGCGAGCTGCGTGACCGGCTGACGCAGCAACTGCGGGACGGAGACGACGCCTGAGGCCGATCTCTGTATAATCGCGGGCTTCGTCGAGCAGCCCGGGTAACGCCTCAGATCATGGATAAAACGTATCAACCTGAAGCCATAGAAAAGCGCTGGTACCAATGCTGGGAAGACGCCGGTTACTTTGCCCCCCAGGGCGAAGGCGAGCCCTTCAGCATCATGATCCCGCCCCCTAACGTCACCGGCTCCCTGCACATGGGCCATGGCTTCAACAATGCCGTGATGGACACGCTCATCCGCTATCGCCGCATGCAGGGGCGCAACACCCTGTGGCAGCCCGGCACCGACCACGCTGGCATCGCCACGCAGATGGTGGTGGAGCGCAAGCTGGCAGCAGAAGGCAAGACCCGGCACGATCTGGGCCGCGACGCCTTCATCGAGCGTATCTGGGACTGGAAAGCCGAATCCGGCGGCACCATTACCGGCCAGCTGCGCCGGCTGGGCTCCTCCCTCGACTGGTCCCGCGAGCGCTTTACCATGGACGAAGGTCTGTCCCGCGCCGTGCAGGAAGCCTTTGTGCGCCTGCACGAAGAAGGGCTGATCTACCGGGGCAAACGCCTGGTCAACTGGGACCCGACGCTGCATACCGCCATCTCTGATCTGGAAGTGGAAAACCACGAAGAGCAGGGCCACATGTGGCACTTCCGCTACCCGCTCACGGATGGCTCCGGCCACCTGGTTGTGGCCACCACGCGACCGGAAACCATGCTCGGCGATACCGCTGTGGCGGTGCACCCGGAAGACCCGCGCTACAAGGACATGGTGGGCAAGACCATCACCCTGCCGCTGGCGAACCGGGAAATCCCGATCATTGCCGATGACTACGTTGATCCTGATTTCGGCTCCGGCTGCGTCAAGATCACCCCGGCACATGACTTCAATGACTATGACGTCGGCAAGCGCCATCAGCTGCCGATGATCAATATCATGACCGTTGATGCGCGCCTCAATGATGAAGTGCCGGACGTCTATCGCGGCATGGACCGGCTGGTAGCACGCAAGCAGATCGTCAGCGATCTGGACTCTTTGGGCCTGCTGGAAAAAGTCGACGACCATAAATTGATGGTCCCGCGTGGCGATCGCTCTGGCGTCATCATCGAGCCCTACCTGACAGACCAGTGGTTCGTGGCCGTGGAAAGCCTGGCCAAACCGGCCATCGACGCCGTCGAGAACGGCAGCATCCGCTTCGTGCCGAAACAGTACGAGAACATGTACTTTTCCTGGATGCGTGATCTGCAGGACTGGTGTATTTCACGGCAGCTGTGGTGGGGGCATCGCATTCCCGCCTGGTACGACGACGCCGGCAATGTCTATGTCGGCCGCAGCGAGGCCGAGGTGCGCGACAAACACCAGCTCGGCGACACGCCGCTGCAACAGGATGACGACGTACTCGACACCTGGTTCAGTTCCGCCCTGTGGACCTTCTCCACGCTGGGCTGGCCGGACAAGACGCCGGAGCTGGCCACCTTCCATCCCAGCAGCGTGCTGGTCACCGGCTTCGACATCATTTTCTTCTGGGTCGCCCGGATGATCATGATGACGCTGAAATTCACCGGCGATGTGCCATTCAAGACGGTGTATGTACACGGTCTGGTGCGTGATGCCGAAGGCCAGAAGATGTCCAAGTCCAAAGGCAACGTGCTGGACCCGCTGGACCTGATCGACGGCATCAGCCTGGACGATCTGCTGGCCAAACGCACCGGCGGGCTGATGCAGCCGCAGATGGCCAGCCGCATCGACAAACAGACGCGCAAGGAATTCCCCGACGGCATTGCCGCCTATGGCACCGACGCGCTGCGTTTCACTTTCCTGTCGCTGGCCGCCACGGGCCGGGACATCAAGTGGGACATGGGCCGCATCGAAGGCTTCCGCAACTTCTGCAACAAGATCTGGAATGCCGCGCGCTACGTGGTCATGAACACCGAAGACCAGGACTGCGGGCTGGACGGCGAGGTCGAGCTTGGCCTGGCCGATCGCTGGATCATTTCAGCACTGCAACGGGCGGAAAAGGAGATCAGCGAATCGCTGGATCAGTTCCGCTTTGATCAGGCCTCCCACGCCGCCTATGAATTCATCTGGAATGAATACTGCGACTGGTATCTGGAGCTGTCCAAGCCCGTACTCTATGGCGATGACTACAGCGAAGCGCGCAAGCGCGGCACGCGCCGCACCCTGCTGCGCGTGCTGGAAACCCTGTTGCGGCTGGCGCACCCCTTCATGCCGTTTATCACGGAAGAAATCTGGCAGCGCATTGCCCCGCTGGCCGGTCGTGGCGGCGACAGCATCATGCTGCAAGCCTACCCGGAAGCGAACCCGGACAAGATCGACGCCGAGGCCGAAGCCGATATTCGCTGGATCCGGGATGTCATTACCGCTGTGCGCAACATCCGCGGCGAGATGAACATTCCGCCCGGCAAGGCGCTGGACGTGTACCTGCACAACGGCGACGCCACGGATCAGGCGCGCGTCGAGGCCAACCGTGGCTTCCTGTGCAAGCTGGCCCGGCTGTCGTCCATCACGATGCTGTCGGCCGAAGACTCCGCACCACCGTCAGCCACGCAGCTCGTGGGGCGTATGGAATTGCTGGTGCCCATGGCCGGTCTGATCGACAAGGACAAGGAGATGGCGCGCCTGGGCAAGGAAGTGGAAAAGCTCCAGACTGACGTGGCACGTTGCGAAGGCAAACTCAAGAACCCGGCGTTTGTCGACAAGGCACCCGATGCCGTGGTGGACAAGGAGCGCGCCAAGGCGGCCGATCTGCGCTCGGCCCTCGCGCGCCTGGAAGAGCAGCTGGAAAAGATCAAGTACATGTGAGCCTGCCACGGCAGGCGCGACAACAGGAAACGATGATGGGGCAGCAGGCCACGGACCAACGACGGGAAAGGATTCTCAGCGCGGCACGGGAGGTGTTTGCCCGGGAAGGATTTCGCGTTGCGGAAGTGAAGACCATTGCCCAGACTGCCGGGGTCGGCAAGGCCACCATCTACAAGTTCTTCGAGTCCAAGGAACAGCTGTTGCTGGTGATCGTCGAAGAGAATCTCAACCAGCTTCGCGATCTGGCACTGCGTCAGCTGCTCAACGACGGGCCGCCTCTGGACCGTCTGGAGGGCGCCTGTCGGGCCATCGCCCGCTTCATTGCGGGCAACCAGGCGTTTACCCGGGTGCTGGTGCAGGAGGCGGGCGAGTTTGCCGGCGAGATACAGCGGCGCCATCTGGCGCTGGTCGAACAGAATATGCCCATCGCCGAGGCCTTCTTCAGCGCCCTGCGTGAAGACGGTTATTTCGTGGCACTGGATGCCCGTGCCACCATGCAACTGATGATGAACCTGATAATGGGCACCGCCTACACCTGGTCACTTACCGGCCAGGGCAATCTTGAGGAGCAAGCGGTCACCTACCTGCGTGTGCTGGTAGCTGGCCTGCGCAACCCTCTTTGACGCTCGTCCATGACTCTCACTGCGGAGTACCATGATGAACAGCCTGCGCCTGCAACACTCGCCGTCCCGAAATACCCTGTCCCGACGCACCCCACTACTGCTGGCCGCGACACTTCTTTTGTCCGCGACCCTGCTCCTCGGCGCCTGCCAGAATGGGGCACAGCACGCCGACCCCATTACTGCTGCCACACAAGGTGAGCACCGTACTGCAGCCTTCGTCGCGCGGGATGTCTGGCGGCACCCTGTCGAGACACTGACCTTCTTCGACATCGAGCCGGACATGACGGTGGTGGAAATCTGGCCTGGCGCTGGCTGGTACACAGAAATCCTGGCGCCGCTGCTGCGCGATCAGGGCAAGCTGTACGCCGCGCACTTTGATCCGGACACCCCGGTGCCCTTCTTCCGGCGCTCACTGGTTGCCTACCAGGACAAGCTGGCAGAGCGCCCCGCAATCTACGACCAGGTTACCCTCACCGTTCTCGCACCACCGGCGCACACCGCCATTGCCCCGCCTGCCAGCGCCGACCGGGTGCTGACCTTCCGCAATGTGCACAACTGGGCCAGCGCCGGCAGTGCAGAGGCCGCATTCAGTGCTTTCCATGCGGCACTACGCCCCGGCGGCATCCTGGGTGTTGTCGAACACCGGGCACCCTCGGGCCGCAGTCTGGATGAGCAGATCGCGTCCGGCTACATGACCGAGGAGTATGTGGTTGCGCTGGCGGAAGCTGCCGGGTTCGAGTTACTGGAGAGCAGCGAGATCAATGCCAACCCTGCGGACAGCGCCGATCACCCGGAAGGCGTCTGGACCTTGCCTCCCAGCCTGCGCCTGGGTGACACGGACCGGGAGCACTACCTGGCAATCGGGGAAAGTGACCGGATGACGCTGAAATTCAGGAAGCCCTGAACAACAGGCACCGAGAGCGGCGCCCCCTGGTCAGGCGGCCGGGGAAGCCGGCCCGAGCAGGGCTTCGTCAGCCTCACCCAGCACCACGGCCTCGGCAATACCGGTCATGACCCGTTTGCAGCGGGTGACCTCTGCGTCACTCAGCTTGCCGTCAGCCAGCAGGTAAATGGAGTAGTTCTCCAGACTCCAGAGCAAGGTGCGTAGCACCAGCGGATCAAAGCGCTTGCCGATCAGCCGGTGGATCTCTTTTGCCAGAATCTCTACGGCCAGATTCTGGCCATTCTCCCGGTACGGGGCCAACGCCGAACCCGAACGGCGGGCCTCTTCCATCATCAGACGGATCACCGGCCCCATGCTGACGTGGTATTCAAAGTAGATATCGGTGGTGTTGCGGATGATGTCCCGGACCGTGTTCGAGCGGTTCACCTGCTGCTGGAAGCGCAGGATCATGTTCTCCACAAAGATCCGGTAGATGTTTTCCAGCACATCCACCTTGTTCCGGAAGTACTTGTAGAAGGTGCGCCGGGAGATGTTCGCCGCATCCAGCAGATGCTGTACCGTGGTCCGGTGCAGGCCGCGCTGGGCAAAGACCGCCATGGAGTGGATCAGTATCTCCGCCCGCGCCTGGGAACGCTGCACACTGCGATCCTGACCCTGATACGCATCTAGAACCTGATTCACCACCTCGCGAATCGCGTCGAGATCCTGGTTTGACTTGAACTCCATCATGACTCACAACAGCTGGCCGCAGTGGTGCAAAGCTTAACCAACCGTGAACAGGGCGTAAACAGAGAGTTTATCCTTTCTCCCGCCACTACAGCCCGCGCGCCTTATTCGCTACACTCCGGGAACCATCGGGAGACAAGATCATGTGGATGCAGTACCTGCCCCTCGGGGTCATTGCCATTGTCGGTGCCATTGCCTCAGACGGCTGCGATCTGAAAGTCGGCAGCCAGGGCAGCGGTGACGCCAGCTTTGCCATCACCGACGCCCCTGCCGATGACGTGGATCGCGTGCGCCTGACGGTGACGGCGATCCACCTGGGCTACGACCGCGGCACCGAACGCCTGACACTGGATCCGCCGGTGGTGGTCAATAACCTGCTGGAACTGCAAGGCAGCCAATCCCAGATATTGTTCCCGCTGGATGAGATTCGGGCCGGCGACTATGAATGGCTGCGGTTGTTCATCTCGGAACGAGACGGTGACTCAGAAGTACGTACTCGCGATACCGGCGGCACCCTGCCCCTGCGCCTGGGCACCGATGCCCCCGGCACCAGCGATCGCTACCTTCAATTGACCCGCGATTTTCGCATCGAGCCCAATGAGAGCAACCGGCTCACCATCGACCTTGATTTGCGACGCGCCCTGCTGAAACCCTCCGGCGAGGACTTTTATCTGCTGCGCCCTGCAATGCGGCTGGTAAACAACGACAAGAGCGGCATCATTGAAGGCACTGTCAGTAACGGCCTGATCAATACCAGCTCTTGCACCAGCGATCTGGCTGCCGATGAGGGGCGTGGTCTCGGCAATGCGGTCTATCTGTATGAAGGCAGCAACCGGACACCGGGGGATATACATGTCAACGCCCAGGGGCAACCTGTTGGCACACGCCTGAACCCGATCACCACTGCCGACGTGCGCATGAACCTCACCAACAGCACCTACGAATTCGAAATCGGCTTTGTTCCGCAGGGCACCTATACCCTGGCCTTCACATGTCGATCGCTGGGTGACAGACCCAATGCCCAGGATACCAATGTCACCTTCCTGAAAGTGACCAACGTCACCGTTGCGGCAGGGGAAACACGGACCATCAACCTGACTAACTGATCTGACTGATGCTGATCTGACTCATGACGGCTGGCCGCTGCGCTCAAGCGGCCAGCATATCGTCACTGCCCCCACCCTCACGACCCTTCCGGTCGCGTATCCGTAACCAGACCTTCTCGTGGAAGTGGTACGCCACGGTGTTGACCAGCGGCTCAACCAACGCCACTGCGCCGCCAATCATCCAGTCACCTGTCATGGCCCAGACGACCAGAAAGGCGACAACGATGTGCATGACTCCGAAACTGGCTGTCTTGATCATGGTGCTGCGCTCCAGATGAAATTGATTCTCAGGTAGATCATCGCATATCTGGGGGTGGTGTTAAGGTGATTGGTGCTTTTTGGGTGATAGGGTGGGGCTATGGGTGGGCAGGGGGTTGTCAGGTCGTTCGGAGGTAGCGGGCAGTGCGGTGGGTCTGCTTGGGTTGCGAGCGCAGGGGATCGACTTCGTTTTGAGCTTTGGGCCTGGAGTGCCTGGGCGGTTGCGAGAGTAGACGGGGAGATGGTCGACCTACTTGATCAACGCGGTGCGTTGACCCCTTCGGGGCGCCTGCGGCGTCCACCGGCGGTAGCCGGTGTCACATGGCGGCTTCGCCGCGAGGTAGTGGGAGGAGATCGCA
>JAIUME010000017.1 GCA_022565695.1 Alcanivorax sp.
CCACCCCCACGAACACCCCACGCACCCACAACGAAAGATGATTTTCAAAGCCCCGTAGGGTGTGCTGAGCACAGCGAAGCGCACCAAAAGCCCTCAGCACCCACCAAAGCCCGGCATTGAACTGACACAACCGGTGCGCTTCGCCATGCTCAGCACACCCTACGCCCCAACACCCACCACCCCACGCACCCACAACGAAAGATGATTTTCAAAGCAGGGTAGGCGACAATCCGCGCCTGACAGCCATGACACGCACTGCCGCAGGATTACTGATGCCTGACACATCCACTACATCCCCCATCATCGTCGCCCTGGATTTCCCCGACAGCAGCAGTGCCCTGGCCATGGCCGACCGCCTCGACCCGGCCCACGTCCGCGCCAAAGTCGGCAAGGAACTGTTCACCCGCAGCGGCCCGGCGATTGTGGAAGCCCTCCACCAGCGCGGCTTCGATGTCTTCCTCGATCTCAAATTCCACGACATCCCCAACACCGTCGCCGGCGCCCTGCGCAGCGCCGCGGAACTGGGCGTCTGGATGACCAACGTCCACGCCAGCGGCGGCCGGCGCATGCTCGAAGCCGCCGCCAACGCCGTCGCCAACAGCCGCCACCGCCCCCTGCTGACCGCCGTCACCGTCCTCACCAGCATGGGACCGGACGACCTCGCCGACATCGGCATCACCGTGCCCCCGTCCGAACAGGTACGCCGTCTGGCCCTGCTCAGCCGCGAGAGCGGCATGGATGGCGTGGTCTGCTCCGCCCAGGAAGCCACCATGCTGCGCGACGCCTGCGGCCCGGACTTTTGCCTGGTCACCCCGGGCATTCGGCCCGCAGGCGCTGACGCCGGCGACCAGACCCGCGTCGTGACCCCGGCTGACGCCCAGGCGCTGGGTGTCAGCTACATGGTGATCGGCCGCCCGATCACCCAGGCGGCAGACCCGGCCGCAGCAGTACAACAGATCCTGGCCAGCCTTGGCGCCGGACAGCCCTGATATTTGCCCTGCGTCGGCCCTGGCAACGTCCCCCGAGAGGGGGCCGAACAACCATTCTGACAACCGGCCTGACAACCGGCCCGACAGCTACCCGGCGAACACCACAGCCAGGCCCGCCAGCGGCCCAAGCGCATCGCTGACGGCTTTCGCTGACAGATTTCGTCAGCAACGACCTACCTGAACCTGCGCCGATCGCCGACATACGGCGCCCGGCGGGCTGCCTATGCTCATGTCTCCCAATACATCAAGGAGACCACCATGAATATGTTTCAACGCATAGCCTTCCAACGCATAGCCCTGTTGTGCCTGCTCACCCTGGGCCTGAGCATGACCCCTGCTGCCAGCCTGGCCGAACCAGCCCTGCAGGCGCGCCCCGTCGTCAATATCAATCAGGCATCCGCCGCCGAGCTGGCAGAAGCGCTGGAAGGCGTCGGCCTCACCCGCGCTGAGGCCATCGTCGCCGATCGCGAGCAACACGGGCCCTACGCCAATGCCGACGCACTCAGTCGCGTCAGCGGCATCGGCCCGGCCACCATCGAGCGCAACAGGTCACAGATAAAGACGGATTGATGCCCGCCGCGTGTGAATGCATGCCACTGCGCGTGAATTCACACGCGGAAGCGTGTTCGGCCTCTGGAGATTTCACATCTTTTGAGATCCGGGATACACAGCGCTTATTGACGAGTGATTCACATTTAGGCACCCTCTGCCCGCCAAAGATGGTCATTAGCGAGCTCCAGGGATGTTGAAGCGAATTTTCGATACAGTGTCGGCCTTGTTCCTGTTGCTGGCGCTCCTGCCTGTTCTTCTGCTGATTTCTTTGCTGGTTGCCTGGCGCCTGGGCACACCTGTGTTTTTCACGCAGACCCGTCCGGGGCTGGGTGGCAGACCGTTTCGCATGATCAAGTTCCGTACCATGACCAATGGCCGTGACGCGGACGGTGAATTGCTGCCTGATGACCAGCGGCTGACCCCTTTTGGCCGTTTCCTGCGTAGCACCAGCCTCGACGAGCTTCCCGAACTGATCAACGTGTTACGGGGAGAGATGAGCCTGGTTGGCCCGCGCCCGTTGCTGATGCAATACTTGCCTCTCTATTCATCTCGGCAGTCACGTCGCCATGAAGTGCGCCCGGGGATCACGGGCTGGGCTCAGGTGAATGGCCGCAATGCCCTGAGCTGGGAACAGAAATTCGAGCTGGATGTCTGGTATGTGGACAATCAGAGTCTGCTGCTGGATATCCGGATTCTGATGCGTACCCTGATCAAGGTAGTAAGACGCGACGGTATCAGCCAGGAGGGCGAAGCAACCATGGCCCCCTTCACTGGCTCACCTGCCCGGAATTCCGACCGCTGAGACTGCGTTCTATGCAGGTTATTCAGGACATACAATGCTGAACACTCCGTTTCCGCCCTGGCCCAGCTTTACCGAGGAAGAGGGTGACGCTGTACGAGAGGTGCTGCTCTCCAATCGCGTGAACTACTGGACTGGCGAGCATGGCCGTCAGTTCGAGAAAGACTTCGCAGAAGCCATGGGCATGCCTTACGGCATTGCCCTGGGTAACGGCACACTGGCTCTTGATCTGGCCCTGCGCGTGCTGGGTGTCGGGGCGGGAGACGAGGTCATCGTCACACCCCGCACGTTCCTTGCCTCGGCGACCGCCATCGTTAACGCGGGTGCGACCCCGATCTTTGCCGACATTGATCCAGACAGCCAGAACATCACACCGGATACGGCCAGGCAGGTACTCACGCCCCGAACCCGCGCCATCATGTGCGTCCATCTGGCCGGTTGGCCCTGCGATATGGCAGGGTTCCGTGCGCTGGCCGATGAGCACGGCGTGCTGCTGATCGAAGATTGCGCGCAGGCCCATGGCGCTGCCATAGACGGCCAGCCTGTGGGCAGCTTTGGTGATGCGGCGGCTTACTCATTCTGTCAGGACAAGATCATGACCACCGGCGGCGAGGGCGGCATGTTGTTGCTCCGCAGCGAGCAGCACTGGCGCCAGGCCTGGTCGTTCAAGGACCATGGCAAGGACTGGGATGCGGTATACAACCGCGAGCACCCCCCGGGTTTCCGCTGGCTCCACGAGCACTTCGGCACCAACTGGCGAATGACGGAGATGCAAGCCGCCATCGGCCGCATCCAGCTCCAGCGTCTGCCGCAGTGGCTGCGTGAAAGGCAGGCCCTGACTGACATATTGCGTGAAGGCCTGGGTGCCATCCCGGGGCTGCGGGTGCCCTGGCCCGATGCCAATATCAGCCACGCATGCTATAAATTCTATGTATTTGTGAGGCCTGAAGCGTTGGTACATGGCTGGGACAGGGATCGCATCATGGCGGAGGTGAATGCCTGCGGCGTGCCGTGCCTGAGCGGCAGTTGCTCGGAAGTGTACCTTGAGAAATGCTTTGAGGAGGCGGGCCTGCAGCCCGCCAACAGGCTGCCGATCGCTCAACAGCTCGGTGAGACCAGCCTGATGTTTCTGGTACATCCGACGCTTGCCCCTGCGCATATGGAGCAGGTGGTGAGTGCCGTTCGCGACGTCATGGGAAGCGCTGCCAGATGTTGACAAGACTGATCTCCCTGACCATGGCCGCCGCACTGGCGCTGACCACACTGCCGGCTCACAGCAGACCGTGGATTGAGCCAGGCGATATCCGTGCCCGCCACAGCCTGCAGTGGCTGGCTGACCGTGGCTGTATCGCGGCGCCGATCACCAGCTGGCCTGTCATGTGGGCCGATGTAAGCCCGGCCCTGGGTAACGACGCTCCAGAGTATTGCCGGAACAGCATGGCCTGGCGCTATCTGCGGTTTGAGCGGGATTACCACGCCAGCGGTAACGCGCGGGTGTCATTGCGCGCGGCTGGCGCCAGTCGCGAACCCCTGTTCCGGGATTTCGGTGGCGGCGCCCGCGAGAAAGCAGAGATCGGCGCCCGCCTGGAGGTGATGAGCGGCGATGTGGCCATCGGCATCGCGCCGTCCTATGCCCGTGACCCCCGCGACGGCGACCGCCTGCGGCTCGACGGCTCCTATCTGGCCGGGAATCTGGGCAACTGGGTGCTGGGCGCCGGGGCGATTGATCGTTGGTGGGGCCCAGGCTGGCACAGCAGTGCGATCCTCTCTGATAACGCCAGGCCAGTGCCGGGCGTCTGGGTCAATCGTCGCCGCTCGACGGCGCCCGAGCACAGCTGGTTACGCTGGATCGGCCCCTGGAATCTGGTGTTGTTTGCCGGGCAACTGGAATCCGAGCGCGCCATCGAAGATGCGAAACTGCTCGGTGCCCGTCTGACAGTGCGGCCGATACAGGCCCTGGAGATCGGCTTCGTGCGCACCGCCCAGTGGGGCGGGGAAGGGCGCCGCCAGTCTTTCCGCAGTCTCGGAGAGTGTGCTATCGGCAAATCCAACGGCGAGACGGATGGTTTTGCGGTAGGGGACGACCCGTGTAATCAATTGGCCGGGGTGGACTTCCGGCTTGGCGTGCCGGTGGCAGAGACGACCATGGGTTTTTACGGCCAGGTCATCGGTGAGGATGAGGCAGGCTACCTTCCGGCAAAACTGTTCGGCCTTCTGGGGGTTGATCTGGGCACCCGCCTTGGCGGGACGGAGCAGCGCTTTTATGCGGAGTTTACAGATACCCAGGCCGGTACTTTTTCGAGCGAAAAGCGCGCCAATGTCGCCTTCGAGCACACGACGTACCAAACGGGTTACCGTTTCAATGGCCGCAATATCGCCTCTACCTGGGAGAGCGACGCCCGCGTCGTTACCTTGGGGGTAAGCCAGTTTTTCCGCGATGGCAGTGACATTTCCGTGACATTGAGCAGAGCAGAACTCAATCGCGATGGTACACTGCGCGGCCGTCCCCCTGAGGCCGGCACGCCCCTGCTTGACCCGGTCGGAGCCCAGGAGGTGGATATCTATGCGTTGAGTTATCGCAGGCCGGTACTGGGCGGCAGGTTGACACTGTCCGGCTATCGCACGAGTAAAGAGATCGACTCCGTGGCCCGGCTCTGGCCCCGCGGCACCGTGATGGCCGCCTGGGAGTTCCGCTTTGACTAACGCCGGTTTTGAAAAAGGATGTTTGCCTGTGCGCAATCTGTTGTTACTGCTTGTTCTGGGCGCCCTGAGTGCCTGCACCGTGGTGCCGGGCTCCCACGTGTCCGGCTCCGCCGACAGCCGCTGGTTTGATGACCGCGACGCGGGCGAACAGGCTGAGCCGGACGAAGTACGTATCTTCCCCATACGCCCTGGTATGTCCGCCCTGATGCCCCGGGAGTCTGCTCCCGAGTTGCCGGAGGAGCTTGAGCTCGCCGGTGGCGAGCACGGAGATCACTATGATTACGTTGTCGGGCCGGGCGACGTGCTCAACATCACCGTCTGGGATCACCCGGAACTGACCATTCCGGCGGGGTCCATGCGCAGCCCCTCTGAAGCCGGTAACTGGGTACACAACGACGGCACCATCTTTTACCCCTATGTGGGTGTGGTGGAAGTGGCTGGCCTGCGGGTGACCGAGATCCGCGATGTCATCACCCGCCGCATTGCCCGCTATATCGAAGACCCCCAGGTGGACGTCACCGTGGCCGCGTTCCGCTCCCAGCGGGTCTATGTGGCCGGCAGCGTGCGTGAGCCTGGCGCCTACCCGGTTACCAATGTGCCCATGCGCCTGCTGGACGTGGTGAACGCCGCCGGCGGCATCACCGAAGACGCCGACTGGCGCAATGTCATCCTTACCCGCGACGGGCGCGAATACCGCCTGTCCCTGCGTGCGGTCTACGAACGCGGCGATGCCCGGTACAACATCCTGCTGCGTGCCGGCGATGTGGTGCATGTGGGCCGGGGTGATGACAACAAGGTGTTCCTGCTGGGCGAAGTCCGCAACCCGAAAGCCCTGATGATGGGCCGTAACGGCCTGAGCCTGGCCGAGGCCTTGTCAGAAGCAGGTGGCATCAACGAGCTGCAGGCCGACGCCACCGGCATCTTCGTCATGCGGCGCTCCACCGAAGCCGCCGACAAGATCGACCTGTTCCAGCTCAATGCCAAGGACGCCACCGCCATGGTGCTGGCGGATGAGTTTGTGCTCAATCCGCGCGACATCATCTATGTGACAGCGGCGCCTATCGCACGCTGGAACCGCGTGCTGTCGCAGATCATGCCCACCATCCAGGGTATCTACTTCAGTGCCCGGGCAGAGCGGGAGCTGGATCGCTGATGTTTGAGCGTATTCTGGTGGTGTGTGACGGCAACATCTGCCGCAGCCCGACGGCAGCGGCCATGCTGCAACGTGACCTGCCCGCAGGCAAGACAGTGACCTCCGCCGGGCTGGTGGCGCTGGTGGATCATGATATGGATGCCACCGCCCGTGAGGTGGCTGCCGGGCACGGATTGCAGTGCCCACCCCACAGCGCGCGCAAGCTGACCCGCGAGATGTGCCGCGAGGCGGACATGATCCTGGTGATGGAAAACCGCCAATGGGACCGTCTCGCCAATCTGGCCCCGGAAGCCAGCGGCAAGACCTTTCTGCTCGGCAAATGGCACGAGAATCAGGAAATACCCGACCCGTACAAACGCAGCCGCGAAGTGTACGAGCAGGCATATGAATTGATGACCCAGGGCGTCGCCGCCTGGACCAGACGAATTGGTTGACCGGAGCACCACATGACCCAGGATAACCGTCCCGCCAACGCCAGTGCCTCCCGCGCCGGCGCCAGTATGGGCGATGACGAAATTGATCTGACCCGCCTCTGGGCTCTGTTGGTGGATCACCGTTGGCAGATCGGCCTGATTGCCGGGATTGCGATGTTCATGGGTGTTGCCTACGCCATGCTGGCGACACCGATCTATCGTGCGGATGCCTTGTTGCAGGTGGAAGCGCGTCAGTCGGGTATGCCGCTGATCGGTGATCTGTCCGAGATGTTCGGCAGCGAGAGTTCAGCGCAAACTGAAATTGAAATCGTGCGCTCGCGCATGGTGCTGGGCAATGCCAGCGACGAACTGAAAGCAGATATTGATGTGGCACCTGTGGTGGCGCCCTTCATCGGACGTTTTACCGGCCCCAAGGCTGCAGACAATCGCATGCTGTTTTCCGGTTGGGCTGATGCGGAGCGCCAGCTTTGGATTGATCGTTTTGATGTGCCCGACTGGCTGCGCGGTGAAGAGTTTGAACTGACCGTGCAGGACGATGGCAGTTTCGTCCTGGCGCTGGCGGGGGAGGCGGTGCTGAGCGGCTCAGCCGGTGAGACCCTGCGTTCCAGCGATGAGCGCACGGTGCTGCATTTGGCGGAGCTGAATGCCTCGCCGGGGCAACGCTTTACATTGATCAAACGGCCCCGGGCCAACGTTATTCGCAATTTTCAGGGCATTTTGTCCGTGGCGGAGCGTGGCCGGAATACCGGCATCCTGACGCTGAGCATGACCGGCCCCAATCCGGAACGTGTGCAGGCAACACTGGACGCCATAGCCCGAAATTACCTGATGCAGAATATCCAGCGCCGCTCTGCCGAAGCAGAGAAAAGCCTGGAGTTTCTGGATGAGCAGGTCCCGGAAATCCGCAAGGAGCTGGAAGCTGCCGAGAAGCTGTTGAACGAGTATCGGCTGGAAAGCGAGTCGGTCGATCTGTCACTGGAAACCAAGGCAGTACTGGATCAGCTGGTAGAGCTTGAAGCCCGCCTGAATGATTTGAGATTCAAGGAAAGCGAGGTGGCACGGCTTTACACTCGTGAACATCCTGCTTACCGCACCCTGATTGATCAGCGGCGCAGCCTGGAAGAGGAGCGCGAGCGACTCGACAGACAAGTGCAGAACCTGCCGGAAAAACAACAGGAAATTCTGCGCCTGATGCGCGATGTCGAGCTGAATCAGGAAATCTATGTGCAGTTGCTGAACCGCGCCCAGGAGCTGCGCATCCTGAAGGCGGGCACCGTGGGCAACGTGCGTATTATCGATCAGGCGCAGGTGCAACCTGAGCCGGTGAAACCCAAGAAGCCACTGATTGTGGCACTGGCGACCCTGCTCGGCCTGATGGGCGGCGTCGGCATGGTACTGGTTCGCGCCGTGTTCAATCGCGGCATCGAAAGCCCGGAGCAGCTGGAGCAAGAGGGTATCTCGGTGTATGCCACCTTGCCGCTGTCTGAAGACCAGATGAAGAATGAACGCCTGCTGCAGCGCATCAGCCGCAGAAAAGGCGCGGCGCCCAAGCGCCACCATCTGCTGGCAGAGACCAACCCGGGCGATCTGACCATCGAAGCGCTACGCAGCCTGCGCACCAGCCTGCATTTCGCCATGATGGAGGCCGACAATAATGTCCTGATGATTTCCGGCCCAAGCCCCAACGTCGGCAAGTCGTTCATTTCGGCCAATCTGGCCATGGTGCTGGCCCAGATCGGCCAGAAAGTGGTGCTGGTCGATGGTGACTTGCGCAAGGGGCATATCCACAAGTACTTCACGGCCGATGCCAAAGTGGGCCTGTCTACTTATCTGTCTGGCCAGAGCAGCCTGGAAGAGGTGCTCGGCAAGACCGAGGTGGACAACCTGTCGTTCATTCCGCGCGGCGAGATACCGCCGAACCCGGCAGAATTGTTGATGCATCCGCGCTTCAAGACGCTGATGGACAGCCTGAGCAAAGACTATGATCTGGTGGTGATCGATACCCCGCCAGTGCTGGCGGTGACGGATGCCGCGATCATCGGGCAGATCGCCGGCACCGGTATGGTGGTTGCCCGTTACGGCCATAACTCGGTCAAGGAGATCGACCACACGCTGCGCCGCTTCGAGCAAAACGGCGTCACCATCAAGGGGTGCATCCTCAACGCGGTAGAGCGCAAGGCCAGCAACGCCTATTCCTACTATGCGTATGAATACAAGTAGGGCCGACGCCATACGTGAGGCCCGGCACTTGGTCCTACACTTGGCCCTACACAGCGCGGCGCGGCTCTGCTAGATTGTGACTCTTGTAGATTGTGACTCCGGTCACAAAACTTCGGCGCGGCAGGGATGTCTGACCCAGCCTGGGCAGACAGGCGCGCGTAACCGGCATCAAGGAGAGATCATGCAGGCTGAGACGGCGGAGACCGGGAGCTGGTTCCTCATTCAAAGCAAACCCCGGCAGGGCACACGGGCCGAGCAGAACCTGCTGAATCAGGGTTATCGTTGCTACTTTCCCCGAATACTTGTGGACCGCCTGCGCGCTGGTCGCCTTCAGGAGGTCAGTGAGCCGCTCTTTCCGGGATACCTTTTCGTCCACTTGTGCCCCGGCGCAGACAGCTGGCAGCCAATCCGCTCTACACGCGGCGTGCAGCGGCTGGTGACCTTCGACAACAAGCCGGCGCCGGTGGCCGACGACATCATCGACGGCATTCGCAATCAGGTGGACCAGCAGGAGCGGGGCGTCTCGACCCTGTTCAAACCCGGCGAAGTAGTACGCATCACTCGTGGCCCCTTTGCGGAGGTGCAGGCCATATTCGCGGGTTTTGATGGTGAGGAACGGGTGGTTGTGCTGCTGGAATTGATGCAGCGGCGCCAGCGCCTGGTCATACAGATGGCAGACGTCGCCACCGGCTGATTTGCCATGGTGTGAAGACCCGTGCAAAAATCTGTTCAATGAATGAACGCATAACAGATAAAAAACAGCCCACCAACCGCCCTGTGTCGGCCTCTGGCTCAGCCAACAGCGCTCTGATTTCAGAAGATGCGCACTTGCGTCTGCTGCGGCTGATCGAGGAATCTCCGGAGCTTTCCCAGCGCGAGCTGGCCGAGCGCCTTGGTGTGAGCCTGGGCAAAGTGAACTACTGCGTGCGTGCCCTGGTGGAGAAAGGCTGGATCAAGGCCGAGAACTTCCGTCGCAGTAATAACAAGAAAGCCTACCTCTACAAACTCACCCCTGGTGGTATCAAGGAAAAAGCGGCCCTGACCCTGCGCTTTCTGCGCCGGAAGGAAGCGGAGCATGACGCCTTGATTCGGGAGATTGCGGAGTTGCGTGCTGAGTTGGATCAGCCGTGATTGTGCAGTATTTAGTGTGCTTTCGCGTGGCCTGAAAGTCTTCGGTGCGCTTCGCTGTGCTCAGCACACCCTACGGGTGCTACCGGGTCGCCGTAGGGTGTGCTGAGCGCAGCGATGCGCACCAAACCCCACCGCACCCCCCATCACTCTCTATCACTCTCTATCACCCCCATCACCCCCATCACCCCCCACAACCCTGCCTCAACAACCGCGCCGCCAACAACGCCGCCTGCTGGCTCGGATCACTCACCTCACTATGCCGCCCCCCCAGCACATCGCCTGCCTTGACCCCCGCACGCTCCAGCGCACTCTCCAGATGCGCCCGCACCGGCGCCGCACCATGCTCCTGCGTAAACGCAAACAACATCTGCCGCAACTCACTCTTGTTGCCATCATTGCCACCACGCCGGCCCAATCTGCCAGCGGGCTTGTGCAAATAGTGCAACACAATCATCGCGGAAAAATGAATGGTCTTGCTGGTCCCGCCACCCAGCGCCATCCCCACCAGACTCCCGGCTGCATCCCCGATGCGATCGGCCACCCGATTGGCATCGAGCGCAGCAACATCAAACAGCTCCACCGAGACATCCCGCAACAGCTCCCGAGGCAGCACAGCCAGCTCCTTGCCCAGCTCAAGCCACACCTGCTGTGGTTGCCCCGGCTTCATACACAATGACTTGTTGGCGCGGCTCAGCACGAAGCAGTCAGCCCCCGGCAGGGCCACCGTAAAGCAATCCTCGATACGCGTCGGTGGCTTGCGATAAGCCTTGCTGCCGTCTGCAGAAAACGTACCCCGGTAATACATCAACGGGAACAGATCATCCCTGATGGCAGGCCCCACCCCCAACGTGTCGTACCGCCGCCGCCGAAACGCGGTAAACACCCCGCCAATCAGCGCCACCAGCGGCCCCGCAACCCCGAACAGGGCAGCTGCCGCCAGCCAGATAACATTGTCGAAGCCGAACAGCCAGGCCGCGAGCAACAGAAACAGCCAGACACCAGCGACGGCCACAAAAATGGCCACGAAATGACTCAGATACCTCATAAACGCGATCTCCCCCTATGAATCCGACTACCGTCTGACTGATTCCCCTCAGCCACCCCCAATATGCCACCACCCCAGCCACCACGCCGTTTGCTTGTGTTACAACCTCGTATCACATCTGTGCCCACACACCCACACATCCCCACATACCCGTAGGGTGTGCTGAGCAAAGCGAAGCGCACCACAGCACCACAGCACCACAGCACCACAGCACCACACCACCACACCACCACACCACCGCACCACACACCCATCCCCCTCAATCCGCCCACGCACGCAGATAAACAGCAACCGCCTCCGCCACCCCCTGACTCGCCAGCAGCTTGTCCTCGCCAGCATGCTGCAACCGCTCCGGCAGAGGCAGGCCCGCCCGGGTCAGCATCGAAGCAAGCGCCTCACGCACCGGAGCCTTGCCCTCATCCTGCGTAAAAGCAAACACCGCCCGGCGTTGCGTCCCGTTCGGCATGCGCCAGGTCAGCGCGAGCAGCGCCGTGAAAAAGGCATCGTTGGACAGATCCGCCGCTTGCGCCTGGCGTACCTCCTCCGCATCACACAGCGTCACCGTCACGCCTCGCCAATCGGGCACGGGCACCGTTGCCAGCGTGCCATCGAGATCGCTCCAGGGGATGCCCGCCTCGGGCTTGTGACACAGATGCTGCGCCGCACGGCACAGCACCAGCGTGTGTGGCGACAATAGCGCCACACAGCAGGCGTGCCGCAGGTGCAGCCGCGGCTTTTGCGCCAGGACAGGCTCGCCGCGCCTGGTCAGGACAGGTTGCCCGTCAGCATCCAGCTTCTCGGTGCCACGGTGGTACATCATTGGCAGGTATGGTGCGCTGAACGCCTCATGGCGCCACTGCCAGCGCCGCAGCGCCGTCCGCAGCCCCCCGAACAGCAGCATAATCGGCACCACCACACCCACCAGCCCGGCCGTGAGCAACCACCAGCCATTCTCGAACCCGACAAACAGCCCAACCACCAGCAGGAACACCCAGGCAAACAGAATACTCCTGAGCACAGCCGGAAAATGATCCAGATAACGCATGATGTTGCCCCTTCCCTCAGATGAGACATCAGAGGGACAGCTCCCGGGTTTTCGACCCCGGATCGGGACATGACGACGCGTGCCAGGCGTCAATGACTTGCATCACGCCACCACCTGCACCACGCCACGGCAGACAGTCGACCGGTTAGATTGATGCCATGCACAGGCGCCAGGTGGGGGCAGGCGGTATACTGGGCCGTGTAAGGACACCAGCATTGCCATGACCAGGGAGGTCACCCCATGCGTATTCTGCACCACGGCGCCGTGCGCGGCGTTACCGGCTCCGCCCACGAGCTGCAACTGGATGCCGCCCACAGCCTGCTGATTGATTGCGGCCTGTTTCAGGGTGGCGACCGCAGCCCCCACGGCGCCGACGCCAACGACCTGGCGCTGGATTTCGATATCAGCGCCATTCAGGCCCTGGTGGTCACCCACGTCCATATCGATCATGTCGGGCGCATCCCCTGGCTGCTGGCCGCCGGATTCAGCGGCCCGATCCTGTGCAGCGAACCCAGCGCCCACCTGCTGCCCATCGTGCTGGAGGATGCCTTCCGGCTCAGCTTCAGCCGCCGCCCGGCAGACCTGGAGCGCTACCTGAACCTGATCCGTGAGCGCCTGGTGCCAGTGCCCTACAATACCTGGCATACCGCCATCGACGCCCCGGCCGGGCAGGTGAGGGTGCGCCTGCAACGGGCAGGGCATATCCTCGGCTCCGCCTATGTGGAATGCGACCTGCGCGCCGCCGGTGAGGCCCCGCATCGCGTGGTCTTCTCCGGCGACCTCGGCGCCCCCCATGCGCCCATGCTGCCGGCCCCCAAACCCCCACACGGCTGCGACACCCTGGTGATCGAAAGCACCTACGGCGACCGCCACCACGCCAACCGCCGCCAACGCACCCAACGCCTGCGCGCCGTCCTCGAACAAGCCCTCACCGACGCCGGCACCGTCCTCATCCCCGCCTTCAGCATCGGCCGCACCCAGGAACTCCTCTACGAACTCGAATCCCTCATCCCCACGCTCCCAACCCCGACCGTAGGGTGTGCTGAGCAAAGCGAAGCGCACCACCCCTCCCAACTCTCTGCCCGCACCAAACCCGGCAATGCCACAAACAACCTGGGCAACGGTGCGCTTCGCTTTGCTCAGCACACCCTACGTGCTCAGCACGCCCTGCGGGATATACCCGTAATACTCGATTCGCCTCTGGCCAGCCGCTTCACCCAGGCCTACCGCAACCTCAAACCCTACTGGTCGCAAGAAGCCCTGAAGCGCGTCACCAAAGGCCACCGCCCCCTGAGCTTCGACCAACTCATCACCGTCGACGACCACGCCGCCCACGAACGCATGGTGGCCCACCTGCGCGACAGCGCCCGAGCGGCCATCGTCATCTCCGGCAGCGGCATGTGCACCGGCGGCCGCATCGTCAATTACCTGAAAGCCCTGCTCGGCGACCCCCGCCACAATGTACTGTTCGTCGGCTACCAGGGCGCCGGCACCCCCGGCCGCGCCCTGCAACAGGCGGGGCAGGGCGGCCACCTGACCCTGGACGGCGAACGCCTGGCCATCCGCGCCGGCGTGCACACCATCAGCGGCTATTCCGCCCACGCCGACCAGCGCGGTCTGGTGCGCTTTGTCACCGGCATGCGCCGCCGCCCCGGCACCATTCGCATCGTGCACGGCGACCGCAACGCCCGCGAGGGCCTGCGCGAAGCGCTCCATGAGGCCCTGGGCCCTGGCACCCGCCTGGAGATCCCCGGGCAATAGTGCTCATACGGCCAATCACCTACACCAGCTTCCGCCACGGCTGACAGACAGCCGCTTTCGTCGCTGCAATGCTGTGCCCAGCTATTTTATCTATGCTTGATTGATACTAAAAAGTGGTACTAAAATGCGACGAAAGCAGGCACGGACGCTGGCGGCTATATTTGCCCGCCCTACGCAGGGCAGTATCCTCTGGGCAGACATAGAGGCACTTTTCAAAAGCCTCGGGGCCGCCGTTCAGGAGCGTGAGGGCTCCCGTGTTGCGGTGATCCTGTTTGGCCAGGTCAGGATATTCCACCGACCTCACCCGAGCCCTGACACGGACAAAGGTGCCGTGCGCAGCATTCGGAACTGGCTGGAATCAAACGGAGTGACGCCATGAAAAATATGATGGTGATTGAAGGTTATCGGGCTATTGTCCACTACGATCCGGAGATCAACCTCTTCCGTGGTGAGTTTACCGGTCTGAATGGCGGCGCTGACTTTTACGCTAATAACGTGAATGCGCTGCGCGAGGAGGGCGCCCGCTCCCTGGCTGCCTTTCTTGCGGTATGCAAAGAGCAGGGTATTGCCCCGGAAAAGTCATTCTCAGGGAAGTTCCAGGTACGAGTACCCGAGGCCCTGCATCAACAAGCCGCCGATATTGCCCGAGCGCGCGGCCAAAGCCTGAACCAGTTCGTTGCGACCGCCATCGAGCACGAAATCGCTACCAACCTGTAGGTATCAGTAATCACCTACACCGCCTTCCGCCACGGCTGACAGACAGCTGCCTGATCGGATGACAGGATGTGGGCTCTGGCGGGTTCGAATATGTATTGAAAGACATATGGCATGGAGGCCATAATATGGGCGTGCGTTGGTGTGTGCTCTTCCAGCATGAGTTCGACCGGGAATTCGAGTCGCTGGACACCGCAGTGCAGGCCGATGAGCGCCGGCGCCAATGGCTCGCGGAGGAGGTATGACTATGGCTGTGACAACACTCAAGAATAAACTGGACAAGCTACCGCCGGAGCGCCGCCAGGCGATTCAGGAGCGAACCTGCGTGCTCGCTACCCTGAGCGAGCTGCGCCGGGCGCTGGATTGCACGCAGCAGCAGTTGGCTGAAAAGCTGGCCATCGGGCAGGACAGCATTTCGCGCCTGGAAAAACGCAGTGACATGAGGCTTTCCACCCTGCGGGCCTATGTCGAAGCCTTGGGAGGTTCACTAGATATCGTCGCTCGCTTCCCTGATCAACCACCGGTATCCCTCAATGCCCTGCAACCCGACCCTGCAGCAAAACCCGCGCAGCGCACCCGCAAGCGCCAATGACCTACACCACCTTCCGTCACGGCTGACAGACAGCCGTTTGTATCGTTGCCATGGTGTCCTTTTCGCAAGGACGCGCCGCACGACATGGACAATCACGATACCGCCTACCGCAAGCTATTTTCTCATCCCGAGATGATTCGTGACCTGTTGCTGGGCTTTGTACCTCAGCCTTGGGTCAGCCAACTGGACATGAGCACCCTGGAGAAGGTCAGCGGCGCCTTTGTGGCCGACGATCTGCGCACCCGCGCTAGCGATGTCATCTGGCGGGTACGCTGGAATGAGGAGTGGCTGTACATCTACTTGCTGGTGGAATTCCAGTCCACTGTGGATCGCCATATGGCCGTGCGGATGCTTAGCTATATCGCCCTGCTTTATCAGGACCTGATCAGTGCTGGCCAACTGGAAGAGCAGGGCAGACTGCCGCCGATCATGCCTATCGTTCTGTACAATGGCACCCCGCGCTGGAACGCACCCACTGACATCGCCGAGCAGATCAGCAAGTTTCCCGACGCGATGGCCTCCTACCTGCCCCGCATGCGTTATCTGCTGCTGGACGAGGGTGCCTGGGAAGGGCGGGAACCACGGGGCACCAACCTGGTATCTGCTATCTTCCAGCTTGAAAACAGCCGTTCCCCGGAGGATATTGAACGGGTGCTCGGTCTGCTGGTGTCGTGGTTACAGGCCCCGAATCAGGAAGACCTGCGGCGCAGCCTGACAGAGTGGCTGCGTCGCGTAGTGTTGCCGGCCCGCTTGCCGGACAACACCTATCTTGAAGACATGCACACCTTACAGGAGATGCACAGCATGCTGGCCGAACGTGTAGAGCAATGGCGACGGGAATACGAGGAACGGGGCCTGAAGCAGGGCCTGGAAAAGGGCCTGGAAAAGGGTCTTGAACAGGGCCTTGAACAGGGTATGCGCAGAGGCGAAGCACAACTGTTGCTGCGACAACTCACCCGCCGCTTCGGCACTGTGCCCAGTGAGATCCACCAGCGTCTTGACCAGGCCAACACCACCGAGCTTGAACAGTGGGCCGACAACATCCTGGATGCCAACACCCTGGAAGACGTCTTCCATACCTCCTGAATGTTGATGTCCGCACCTTTGCGCCGCTGCGCCGCCTCCTGACCAGGTAAGGCGCAGCACGCGCGCGCTTGCCTTGGCCCCCACCCCCGAATCGCCAATCACCTACACCATCTTCCGCCGTGGACGCCTCGTCGGGGCCGCCCCCCGGCCAGCGAGCGCAAAGTGCAGGTAAGCCTGCGCCTGGACCCGGATGTGATCGCTGCCTTCCGAGCCACGGGCCCGGGCTGGCAAACGCGCATGAACAACGCCCTGAAGGAATGGCTGAACGAGCACCCCAGACCGTAAAATTCCCGCATAAGCCCACCCGGCGCACACCTGCGGCCCGCCGGGGCCGCTACACTCCCCACGCCTGTTAGCCCCGAGCCGCACAGGCACCCCGAACACACCTCGCACTGCCGTGCAGGCACATTGAAGTCCGTCACATTTTCATCCAGACTTCACATTCGTGTTCAACCATTGAACAGACCTGTTGTCTATCGCAGGTCATTGGGGATGCGTGTGTATCCCATGCCATCAGGGAAGGGCGGCAAATCCTGGGGCGGTAGCGTGCCTGAAGCAGCAAGCGGCGCCTGTCCACCGATTTGACACTTCATGACGACTGAACAAGACGTAAACAGGGACAACCAATAATGAAAGTTCTGGTAACCGGCAGCGCCGGCTTCATAGGGTTCCACACGGCACGCAAGCTGTTGGCACGAGGTGACAGCGTCGTTGGCTTCGATGTGGTGAATGACTACTACGACCCCACCATCAAAGAAGCGCGATTGAGCCTGCTTGAAAAGGAAGCTGCTGAAAGCCCTGGTGACTACACCTTTATCCGCGCCAATCTCGCCGATCGGCAAGCAGTAGAGGCCTGTTTCGCAGAACACAAATTTGACCGCGTCATTCACCTGGCAGCTCAGGCCGGGGTACGCTACTCCATTGAAAACCCGCATGCTTACGTTGAAAGCAATATCATCGCTTTCACGAACATTATTGAGGCCTGCCGCTATGCGGAGGTGCCGCACCTGACCTATGCCAGCACCAGCAGTGTTTACGGGGCGAACACCAACATGCCCTTCAGCGAGCACCGTGGCGTGGATCACCCGCTGCAGTTCTATGCCGCGACCAAGCGCGCCAATGAGCTGATGGCGCATGCTTACAGCCACCTTTATCGCTTGCCCACCACAGGGCTGCGCTTCTTCACGGTATACGGCCCCTGGGGCCGCCCGGACATGGCTCTGTTCCTGTTCACCCGCAACATCCTCGCCGGGAAGTCGATCCAGGTGTTTAACCACGGCAATCACACCCGCGATTTCACCTATGTGGATGACATCGTCGAAGGCGTGATCCGCACCAGCGACAAGATAGCGACACCGGACCCCGATTGGGACAGCAGCAACCCGGACCCGGCCACCAGCAACGCGCCATACCGGATTTTCAATATTGGCAATAACAACCCCGTGAAGCTGACGACCTATATCGAAGCCATTGAGGCCGTGACCGGGAAAAAAGCCATCAAGGAACTGTTGCCCCTCCAGGCGGGCGATGTGCCCGATACGTATGCAGATGTCAGCGAATTGCAAAGCGAAGTGGGTTACAAGCCTGAGACACCCGTCACTGAGGGCGTCGCGCGCTTTGTCAGCTGGTACCGCAGCTATTTCAACGAATGAAAGTGCTTCAAGAGAAGTCATTTTAAGGAAGAGATGAGATGTTAGATAAATCTGATACCCGCATTGCCGTTATTGGTCTTGGCTACGTTGGGCTGCCGCTTGCGGTGGAGTTTGGAAAGCAATACAGCACTGTGGGTTTCGATATCAATGAGCAACGCATCCAGGCATTGAAAGATGGGCATGACGCCACACTGGAAGTCAGCGACGAAGAATTGAAAGAACCGCAGTGGCTGGAATTCAGCGCAGACTTGAAGAGCCTTGAACGCTGCAATATCTACATTGTCACCGTGCCGACGCCGATTGACGACTACAAGCGCCCGGATCTTACGCCACTGATCAAGGCATCAGAAACCATCGGTAAAACATTGAAGCGGGGCGATATTGTTATCTATGAATCAACAGTATACCCCGGCGCAACAGAGGAGGACTGTGTGCCTGTTCTGGAACGCGTTTCCGGGCTTACTTTCAACCAGGATTTTTTTGCGGGCTATAGCCCCGAGCGCATCAATCCTGGCGACAAGGAGCACCGTGTCACCACGATCACCAAGGTGACCGCCGGCTCCACCCCCGAGATCGCCGAGCAGGTAGACCAGCTTTACAAAAGTATAATTACCGCTGGCACACACAAGGCCAGCAGCATCAAGGTGGCCGAAGCCGCCAAAGTTATCGAGAATACACAGCGCGATCTCAATATTGCCCTGATCAACGAGTTGGCAATGATCTTCAATCGCATGGGTATCGATACGCTGGAAGTCCTGGAGGCCGCCGGTACAAAATGGAACTTCTTGCCCTTTCGGCCGGGGCTGGTGGGTGGGCACTGTATTGGCGTGGACCCTTACTACCTTACCCACAAAGCTCAGGCCATGGGCTTTCACCCGGAAATCATATTGTCGGGTCGCCGCATTAACGACGGCATGGGTCGATATGTCGCCAGTGAAGTGATCAAGGCAATGCTGGATAAATGCATCCAGATCAAAGGCGCCAAGGTTCTGGTCCTCGGCCTGGCCTTCAAGGAAAACTGCCCGGATATCCGCAACAGCAAAGTGATCGACCTGATCAATGAGCTCAAGGGCTATCACGTTGATGTAGATGTATGTGATCCTTGGGTTAGCCCTGATGAGGCGATGAGCGAATATGGCGTATCGCTTTCAAGTCAACCGGAGAGGGATGCCTATGATGCGATTATCATCGCCGTTGGACACAGGGATTTTGTCGAGATGGGCAGTGCATCACTTCGTGGACTTGGTAAGCAAACCCACGTGCTGTACGACATAAAGCATATCTTCAGTAGGGAAGAGGTTGATTTCAGGATATAGATTTCCAGTTGGCTAGCTGCCTCCCCTCAACCTGCAGGACCTAGGTATACGTCTGGTGGGGCCTAGCCCAAAGATGAGGGGCGTCGAACGGCGAGGCGTCGGTCGGACTAGCGGCGCTGATTGCTCCTGCGATGTCGATGAAGTTGTTGGGATATGAAGATCGCTCTCAATAAAGGGGCTGATTTAGCCAAGCGGAGGGGCTGTCGAAGTCCTTGGTATAGCTTTTGGTCGGTAACTAGAGTTTGGTTATGTCGGATGAGAGGTAACGTCGAACCAAGCGATGTAGGAATGGCGTGGGCAGTCGCTATAGGATGGCCAGGAGGTGGGATATCGAAACTTCCCATCAGGTGACACCTATTCCATGCAGACAGATAGTAACAAAGCTTGGTTGTTGATGGAGATTCCTTCCGTTTGGATGATGGCATTAAATATGAAAAGAAGCGTTTTTGTTGGTGGTTGTCCTAGAAGTGGAACTACTATGTTGGGTGATCATTTGGGGTGTGTTGATGGAGTTATTGTAACTCCCGAGTCTCAGTTCAAGATACCAGCCATGAAAATTTTTGAGGGAGAAGGTGCCGAAGCAGCAATTAGCTATGTA
This sequence comes from Alcanivorax sp., assembly GCA_022565695.1. Classification (GTDB taxonomy): domain Bacteria; phylum Pseudomonadota; class Gammaproteobacteria; order Pseudomonadales; family Alcanivoracaceae; genus Isoalcanivorax. The sequence continues at coordinate 19,791 of JAIUME010000017.1, forward strand.
AAGAAGGATCTGAGATTTAAGCATTGGGGATCATCAATTGATGAGAGTAGGGCTCGCAGATCGAAATCAGCTGAAGATTTCATTTTTACTATTGTTGATGGATATGCAAAAAAAAATGGAGTTGATAGTTGGAATGTCTGGGTTGATCATACTCCTTCCAATATTAGTGATTGGAATGAAATTGTTTCTTCTTTTACATCCGCCAAGCTTGTTCATGTGATTAGAGATGGCCGAGCGGTTGCGGCTTCGGTTCTCCCCTTGCCTTGGGGCCCAAACAACATTGTTCATGCCGCTGATTGGTGGAGGATTAATATTGTTACGGGATTGGCACTAACGTCTTGCTGGCCAGGAGACATAATTCAGATTAAGTATGAAGATGTTGTTGCTACCCCAGAGGCCGCCTTTCGTGAGCTGCTTTCCTTCTTGGAAATGGAGTATTCGAATCAAGTTCTAGAAGGGGGAGGGTTTAAAGTTCCTGAATATACAAAGAAGCAACATGGAAAGGTTGGAAGGGGAGTGGACAATAGCAGTGTTATGGCTTGGAAGGAGAAGCTGAGGGGTGGGGAGATTGGCATATTTGAATATTATTCTGGGCCAACGCTGGCGGCTCTGGGGTACGAAATATCTGATGCGGGGAGGAAGAAACCTAGAAAAATTGACCTGATGCGCCTTGGTGAGTGGCCGATTAGTATTCGATATAATTTTTTAAAAATTATTACCCACTATATTATGAAGTGGTCAGCAGCGAATAGAGTGAGGAAAGAGGAATGAATATCAGAAAGGTCGCTTATATGACTTTCAATTCCGTTCCTTATCCTAGTGCTGCTTCTTTGAATACCTTGATGATGGTGGATGGTATACGTTCTATCGGCATCGATGTCGAATTATATGCTCCTATAAAGCTATGGCGATGGTCTACATTATTTGATGGTGAACGGTATTACCCAAGTGGATATTCAGGAAAGGTTAGAATAAAGAGAGTTATACAGATATTTCCCAAGGTCACAAGGTTCTTAGCTGAGGCGATTGTAAAAAAAGCAAAGGCTGACGGGGTGTCTTTGCTTTATTTAAGGAATACTTATTTCATTCCGGCGGCTATAAAATATGGAATTCCTTTCATTCTTGAGCACCACGGAATGCCTCGGAAAGAAGGGTTGAGAAGGCTTCCAGTGGGGCACGAGCTATATAAGGGGCATGTTGTTCTAACTAGCGCAGCCAAAAAGGAATGGCTATCAAGGTTCCCTGGGCTAGAGGGAAGGATCTATGTCGAGCCTGATGCTGTTAATCTTGATAATTTTGATGCCGAAGATTGTGGTTTGCATGATTTCTACAGCATTAGAAATATGAACCGACCCAAAATTGGATACTTTGGGGGATTCGCTGTAGGGAAAGGTGCTGCATTGATTCCTGATATCGCTCGACGCCTTCCGGAAATGGATTTCTATATGTATGGAGGTACAGCGAGAGACATTGGTAGAGTGATGGATGAGACTAAGGATCTTCCTGCAAATTTAATAATTATGGGGAGAGTGCCGCATGCTGAAGCAATTAAAGCAATGAAAAAAATGCATGCGCTTTTACTTCCAAATAAAATGGAGCAAGTAATGGCGGCTGGAGATGATATAGGATTGACAACATCTCCGATCAAGCTTTTTGAATACTTAGCATGCCGAAAAGTTGTCTTCGCTTCGGAGATACCGGCTGTCACGGATATTCTCGAGAATGAATGTATGGTGACTTCTAGCAAGTATGACGCAAATGTATGGGCTGCTTTGATAGAGGATACCCTTGCTTGTCCAGAGAGGTGCATTGCTTTAGCCTCGAATGGGAGAGCGCTGGTTGAGCGTTATACTTTTAAAGCTAGATTTTCCAGAATTTTCAGTATAGCAGGGTAATCGAGTGCTTCTTCTTCATTCTCTGATCGTGTTTCTTTTTCTTTTCGCCCCAAGAATTCCGGGCATCGATCTTCTTATTGTTTTTTCTTTGCTGATGTCTATTTATGCACTCTTCTTCTTTTTTAGAGAGGGCAGAATGGATGTGCTTTCTTCCTTTTCTATTGTCGTTTCGCTTTCTTGGTTCTCATATTATGTATTTGTGAACCTGATCCATGGTCACCTTGATAGTACAGGCCTTGCTTTTGGAATTAAGATGGCATTGTATTTTCTTGCGGCGTATGGAGTTGCTCTTGTTCACTACAATTATTATGGCGAATGGGCCTACTGCTTGATGAGAAGCATTGCAATTGCAGGTCTCTTGAACTCAATTATTGTTTCTATCTTCTTTATTTTTCCTAATATCCAAGAGATTTATGCGGGCTATATTGTTCTATCTGAAACTCAGAGCGCCTGGCTTATTACCGGGCACAGATTTATGGATTTTGGGATGGGTGGAGGGGCGAGCGCCTCGGCTGTGTTCGCGATATTTATTCCTGTGGCGCTCTCTCTTTATATGCAATCCAATAAAAAAGGATATCTATTTCTAATACCATTCTACTTATTTGCGATTGCGCTTACAGGAAGGTCGGGCTTGATTATTGCTGTTTTTTTGCTGATTTTCTCCTTAATGTACTCTGCTTCCGATGGGGGGGGGAAGGGGAATCGAGTGGGAGGGTATGTTTTTCTTTTTCTTCTTCTTGGGTTTGTTTCTTTCCTTGCGGTTAGTGGTATAGATAAAGGTGAGGGTGACTCCTTTATCGAGTGGGTTAGCGAGCCCTTTGTAGATGGTGTTATGGAGTCAAAATCTGTGCAGAGTATTACTGGGCGAATGTACTTCTTGCCGGATTCTGAGATGCAAATTCTTATTGGTGATGGAAATTTTGGTAGAACGATGCACCTACCTTATATCCCATCGGATGTCGGATGGGTTAGGTTGATTCATGCTGGTGGCTTTGTTGGGGTCGCCCTGATTATTCTGTTCTTTTTGGGGAGCATTTTCTTTTCATTGGGAGTGCCGAAGCCGGTAAAGCTATTTCTCTACGGAGTTTGGGCAACAATCTTCATTATGATGTTTAAAGAGTTGCATTGGTTGCCTCGCGGCGGCGGGGGAATGCTTATGTTAGCGGTTGCGATGAGTTGTGTGTATTTAAAGGAAAATAGTAGAGAGGGTCGAGTTGCGCTTAAATGAGGTGTTTCTATGCCGGTATTTTCTTGATCTTGAAGGGGGCTAGTAATGTGATTTTTATTATGCGCCCATCTAATGCCAGTCCTATTGAGTCCATAATGTTTGGATCGTGATTATATGAGCCGCTACAACCTTAAGGTTATGCACTATTTATATGGGGAGCTTGGGTTGGCTATGATCCGTACCTTTATAGTACGAGTTATAGCCATGTTGGGTAGTGTGGCCCTTCTTCTGACTCTCGGGCGTCTATATGGTGCCGAAGGTGTCGGCGTTTTTGCATTGGCTCAAAGCTTTACGGCCGGGGGGGCAATCCTTTCAAAGAGAGGAATGGATAGCGCACTCATGCGTTTTGTCGGCCGCGATCTGGATTCAGAATTTGTCGTTCTTTATCTACGATGGGCCATTCTAAGGTGCCTCTACGCTTGTTTTCCGATTGTCGTCTTCCTATGGTTATTACGAGATTTTCTGGAAGGCAGTTTCAATGTGGATGGGCTGTCTTCAGTAATGACCGGTATGGCTTTGGCTCTTCCTGCGATTAGCTTATCCTTTATCTTCGCCGGATTTTTAAGAGGGGTTCGTAAGCCTGCTGCCGCTAGCTCCCTAGAGAATGGATCAATTTCATTGATCATGACGGCGTTCGTACTCCTTTGGGAGTGGGGCGGGGCGGGTGGGGTTGAGCTAATAGGCTATAGTTATGCGTTAGCCGCATGGTTCGTTGTTCTTCAAGGTGGGGGGCAGCTGTGGCTATGGTTCCACGTTAAAGAGCAGGGCCATATGCAGGGAGGGAAGACGGTAGCAGTATCGTTAGGAGAGTTTAGTAGAACCTCTCGAGCATTTCTTGTTACTAACCTATCAGCTCTTATGCAGACTGTCTTGGCTGTTATGGTCGCCGGCTGGTTGTTAGATGGCTCTGATTTGGGGATTTTTAAGTCTGCGCAACAGGTTGGGATGTTGGCGGTATTTCCACTAATTGTAATTAATGCTGTTTTCCCTTCACGGTTTGCCAAACTGTATTATGAGAATAGAATGAGCGACCTTAATGCCCTGGCACGCAGGAGCTCATTGTTGTCCGTTCTTATGACATCTCCACTAGTGCTTTTTTGTCTATTCTTCCCAGGGTGGATTTTGGGACTGTTTGGGGAAGATTTTGTTCGTGGAGAAGACTTGTTGCGGATTATTGTATCGGCTCAGTTTATAAATGCAGCCACAGGATCTGTTGGATTTCTCCTTAATATGACTGGCAATGAGAAGTTGATGCGTAATATCTCTCTTGTTTCCGGCGCGTTTGGAGTGGTTATATTCTTTTTCTTTATAAATGCCTGGGGTGTTCTGGGTGCAGCTATGGCTCTTGCATGCGTTCTGATGATGCAGAATATAGTGGCTCTTGTATTTGTTTGGCGACGGCTTGGCGTATGGATGCTTCCGGGGCCTAATATATTTATCTTGTTGGGTCTTAAGGTGAGAGGTTGAATTTATTATTTATAATGAGTTTTCTGATTTATTTTCCCAGCTCATGCTGATATAGGTTTTGCTAAGATGGAGAGTGGAGGAATGGGTGAAAAAAAGGTGTCTGTCTGTCTCGAGCATCGTTTCTATCGAGTCGGTCATGATGTATATACAGCTCTTAACTTTCCTTATTCCTATTGGCGGGAATACCTGGATTTTTTCGATCAAGTGAATGTTGTTGCGAGAGTAAAGCATGTTAAGAAAGTCGAAGAAGGTTTCGTCAAAGCCTCCGGTGACATGGTTTTTTTTGATGATGTTCCCTACTACCATGGGTTTAAATCTTTTATTATAACGCTTCCCCTTCTTTTGCTACACCTTGGGAAGGTTGTTTCCCGAGAAGATTTTTTCTTGCTGAGAAGTGGGAATGTTTCGAATATTGCGTTTATTTTTATAATATTGTTTAGAAAAAAATTTATCAGTGAGTATCCGGGGAATGTTAAGGAAGGTATTATAGGTTTGGTGGGGGACTCAATCTCTCTTCGCTTCATAGCCAATTTATCTGATTGGTTCTCTCGCCTGCAAGGGAGATGCTCGCGGGCAAATAGTTTTGTTAGCGAATACTGCCGTTCTCTTTATGGGAGTTCTCGTCCTAGTTTTGTTTTTTCAAGTTTTAATTCAGATGAAATTAATTTCAGGAAAGGGGCATATCTGGAAGCATTTCCTAGAAAGCTCTCTTTGGTTTCGGTTGGCAGATTGGAGAGGGAAAAGGGGCATTATGTATTGCTTCAGGCATTGTCTGAGATGAGAGAGAGGGGGGTTCCGACTAGCTTGACATTAATTGGGGATGGGGGGGATAGGCTGCGTTTAGAGAAGTATGTTAGCAGTGAAGAGATTGATGTACATTTTCTTGGGGTGTTAACAGATAGGGATAAGCTTTTTAGTGCGGTGATTTCTGGTGATGTATTTGTCATTCCTTCTCTCACTGAAGGTATGCCAAGAGCCTTGCTTGAAGCAATGGCTATGGGAATGCCTTGTGTGGGTAGTAATGTTGGGGGGATTCCTGAAGTTCTTAGCGGTGACTGTATGGTGGTGCCTGGCGATGCGCATGAGCTTGCGGATACGCTGTCCAGTTTCTGTGATCCCGAATTACGCAGACAGCATGGTGAGAGAAACCATAAGGTTATCCATGAGAAATTTAGTAATGATGCATTAAAGGAGAGGCGGCATCATTTTTGGAGTAAGCTATATGATTAATTATATTTATTTTTTCAGCGTCGACATGGATAAATGTTTTGCGTAACGGTTAGAGGCCACTATTCTGATCATCTCGTTACGTTATTTTTATTAAAATTATCATGGTTTCAGGAATGGCTCTGTTAAGTAAGAGGAGGTACACTGGGGCCCCAGTTTGCATGGGTCGTAGATGGCGTCTATCCTGCCATTCCGGTGTCCAAGATGGGAGGTCGTACAGTGTCCCCGGATATCCAATCGAGAATTATGTTGATATGCCATGAAAAAACGTGTGTGTATGCTTATTACTGACGCGGTCTCCTTCAATGTATTATGCCGTGGGCAACTTGAGTTTTTTCGTGATAATTATGATGTTGATCTTACTCTGGTTTGTGGAGGATCTATCATTGAGCGGGATATTCTAAAGGAGAGATCTGTTGGGAAGGTTGTTTATATTCCCTTTCGTCGCCAACCTGCTCTTTTTCATGACTTCTGGTGTCTTTTGAGGCTTTTATTGTTCTTTTTATTTAATCGCTTCGATGTGATTGTTTATTCAACGCCGAAAGTCATGCTTCTTGCAGCAGTTGCGTCTTTCTGCACACTTCAAAGAAAGAGAATATCCGTTATTAGGGGAAGAGTTTATGAGGACTTTTTGGGATTGAAAAGAAAGTTTTACATTTTGTTGGACAAAATTGTGATCTGCCTTTCCACCGACAATGTGTCTATATCTGGCTCACTAAGGAAGGCATATATTGATGATGGGTTCAATGGTTGTGATATTTCCGTTCTCGGTATGGGCTCATCGAATGGTGTCGATTTAGATAGGTTTTGCATCTCCGAGAGTTCCAAGAAGAAGCGGGACGGGTTTGTGGTTGGGGTAGTTGGGCGGATTTGTAAAGATAAAGGCATTGAACAAATTGAAGAAGTTATAAGTTACGTTAAGTCTAAAAGGCCAGATATTGATTTTATCTTTGTAGGCTCTATCGACGATGAGGCTGGCTCCACTGTGATCAGACGATTGCTAGCGGGTGGTCTTGCCACTCATATCCCTCATACATCAAATATCCAAGAACTTTTTGCATCATTTGATCTTCATCTTTTTCTGAGTCACCGCGAGGGGTTTGGCAATGTGGCCATTGAGGCTGCTGCTTGTTCGATACCTACCTTTGCCTTTGATGTGGTAGGAGTGCGAGATAGTGTCAGAGATGGAGTTTCGGGAATAGTATTTGATTTTCTTGATTCTAATCGAGTCTCAGAAGCTATCCTTGAATATGCTGATGACCCTCATAGGTTTGGAGCTCGGTTCGTGAATGCTAGAAAATGGGCGGCAGAAAATTTCGAACAGAAGGCTGTATGGAAAGGGTATCTCGATTTTTATCTCCGGTAGAATTATTTCTATAATCTGATGAATTACTGTGGGGAGCCCAATCGACTATTAAATACTCTATGGATACATGCCCTTCCTTCCTCCGTCGCTAGTACTATATGCCGGAAGTAAGACGTGCATTTTTTCATTGGGTGCATCAGATTAAGAAGGATAAGGAATTTAGGATGATGAAGATTCATGCCGATAGCAATGGCTGCGGTAAAGGAAGGAGGTTTCTGAAAAATGAAAGGTGGTGATAGAAGGTTGTTCGTTAGCTGCACAGGACTGCCCTAAATAGGTTTTTTGGGTTGGTTAATGTGCTTAGAAGGGCCATGAACCTCTTCGACCCTTGATCAAGCATTTGTAGGTCTTGTACCGCACATCGCGGGATGGTTCTTGATGAGCTAGCGGGTAAAGGCTGCCGGTGGAGGTAATGCGATGAGCAATATCAATGGGAAGTTGGGCCCGTTAGCGATCCTGGGCGCAAGCGGCCATGGCAAGGTAGTCGCTGACTGCGCAGAAAGCTGTGGCTGGGATGAGGTGGTCTTTTTTGATGACCGCTGGCCCGAATGCTGTATCAATAGCCACTGGCCGGTAGTGGGTGATACGGCGGCCTTATTGGCTAGCGCTGGCGACTATCAAGGTGTGCTGGTTGCCATCGGTGATAATGCGGCGCGGGCGCAGAAGCTGGCCTTGTTGCGCGATGCCGGGCTGCCACTGACGACATTGATCCACCCGGCAGCGACGGTCAGCGAATATGCGACCATTGGTCCCGGAACAGTAGTATTCGCTGGTGCGGTGGTGAATGTGGATGCGCGGCTTGGCGTGGGCTGCATCATCAATACCGGGGCCACGGTAGATCATGACTGCCAACTGGGTGATGCAGTGCATATCAGCCCTGGTGCGCATCTGGCCGGTGGTGTGCAGGTAGGCCGCCAGGCATGGATTGGTATTGGTGCATCCGTAAAGCAGCAGATCGTGATTGGCGCACATGCCATGGTCGGCGCCGGGGCGGCAGTGGTCGATAATGTAGCGGAAGGTGCTCTCGTGGTCGGAGTGCCTGCTAAATCCTGAGGACACACCATGCAACCACAAGACCTGAGCTTCGACAGCCACGGCATCACCTGCCGGGGTTACTTTTACACCGGCGTGGGTCAGGGCCCGCGCCCCTGCATCATCATGGGCCATGGGTTTGCCGCCACACGGGACTGCGGCCTGGCGCCGTTTGCCGAGGCGTTTGCGGCTGCGGGCTACAGTGTTTTTGTTTTTGATTACCGTCATTTCGGTGCCAGTGGCGGTGAGCCGCGCCAGGTGCTGGTGCCGGCGCGGGAGGTCGAGGACTGGTTGGCGGCGCTGGCCTTTGTGCGTGGGCTGGCGGGTGTTCGGTCGGATGCGATCTGTCTGTGGGGCACGTCGTTTGGTGGTGGCCTTGTGACGGTGGCGGCGGCCCGTGACGGCAATGTACAGGCGGTGATTGCCCAGTGTCCGATGATGGATGGCCTGGCGTCGGTGCAGGCCGCGTTAGGTTATGGCGGGTTGTGGCAGGTGCTGCGGCTCAGTGCCCATGGGGCGGTGGATACGGTGCGCGGCCTGGTGGGGGCGTCGCCGCATTATGTTGCTTCTGCCGGCAAGCCGGGGGAGGTGGCGGCTATGACCGCGCATGACTGTTATGACGGCTACACCGCGCTGTTGCCGCCGGGGGTGCCGAACAAGGTGGCGGCGCGTTTCGCGGCAACGCTGATGTTGTTCCGCCCGGTACGGGTGGCGGCGCAGGTGCGTTGCCCGGCGTTGCTGTTGTTGTGTGAGACGGACACGGTGGCGCCGGTGGCGGCGGCAGAGAAGGCGGCGGCGCGTATGCCGCAGGCGGAGGTGCGGCGGTATCCGGTGGGGCATTTTGATATTTATCAGGGGGAGGCGCGGGCGCAGAGTTTGCGGGATCAGTTGGAATTTTTGGGGCGGCATTTAGGGGGGTGAAGGTGTTGGGGGGTGTTTGGAGGTGTCAGGGCGTTGGGGAGTTGGTGCGCTTCGCCATGCTCAGCACACCCTACGTTTTATCGGAGCATCGGTAGGGTGTGCTGAGCGCAGCGAAGCGCACCAGCGCACCAGCGCACCAGCACACCAGCACACCAGCACACCAGCACACCAGCACACCAGCACACCGGCTCATGCTCCACGCCTTGCGACATTGGCTGACACGGATTTCAGTCGGGGCTTACAGCCTGTTAGTACGGAAACAGCCAGACTCGTCCTGATGAGCGAAAAGAGTTGTTGTCGGTTGACAACAATCGAATATTCATTCACGCTTCAGGGAGGTCGGCTTGGCAAGGAAGAAGCATCCCCGTGCTGCGATCGAGGAAGCAGTGCGTTATGCGGAAAAGAACGGCTGGCGTGTTGTCCCGGCAGGAAAAAGCGCGCATGCATGGGCAATTCTGGAATGCCCCGCATACAGCAAAGCATGTCGCTGCGGCGTTTTTTGCCGCAACAGTATTTGGTCTACTCCTCGCGATGCCGATATCCATGCCAACGCTATCAGGCGCTGGGTGAAGCGATGTATTTATTTTGGTGGTGGCGATGGCTGAGTCTTATGAATTTGAACTGCACTGCGCTCTGCCAGATGCTGGTGGCGATGCAGAGACGTGGCTGGATGCGTTGTTCGAGGCTGGCTGCGATGATGCTCTTGTGGGTATAGCCGTGCCTGGACATGTCGCACTGTCGTTTACTCGTGAGGGGGGGGAGGCCATGTCGGTGCTCTTGTCCGCCGTTTCCGACGTGCAGCGCGCTATTCCCGGCGCGCTTCTTGTCAGTGCGGCACCAGACCTGCTCAACCTGGCGGAGGTGGCCACCGTGCTCACTGACCACGGGGCGCCCATCACGCGGCAGGCAATGCGCAAGTATGCGTCCGGCGAAGCAAAGAAGCGCGCCGCTCCGTTTCCGGCCCCAGGCGTATCCGGCGGCACCCCGCTTTGGCATTTGGACGATGTTTTGGGTTGGATGCTCGCTGAACGTAAACTACCCTTGACGCCTGCGCTGTCCGTATTGCACCGCCTCGCTCGTGCTACGAAAGCACTCAATGCAACTTGTGAATACCGTCGGGCTTGCTCCCAGTCGCCTGAGTTGGTGGCGGCGGCAGAGCGCGAAGGTGCCGGGATAAACCATCATGCATTTTGACGTATTCAACGGCGACGCCGACGGTCTCTGCGCTCTGGTGCAGTTGCGTCTGGCCGAGCCCAAAGCCAGCACCCTGGTAACGGGTGTGAAACGCGATATCGCGCTGCTGGACCGGGTGCCGGTGGACCAGGCAACCGGGGTGACGGTGCTGGATGTGAACTTCGGCAGTAACCGCGATGCGGTGCTGGCGCTGCTGGCGCGGGATGTGCCGTTGTTCTATGCCGATCATCACAACCCGGGCGGTGATCTGCCTGTGCACCCCCGCTTTACGGCGATGATCGAGACGGAGGCCACGATTTGCACCAGTCTGCTGATTGATCGGCATCTGGGCGGTGCCTATGCAGCCTGGGCTACCGCGGCGGCCTTTGGTGACAACATGCGGGCGGTGGCGTTGGCCCGGTGTGAGGCGGCGGGCTACAGTGCGGCGGAAACAGAACGCCTGGAGATGCTGGGGGTCTGCCTGAACTACAATGGCTACGGCGCCAGCGTGGCGGATCTGCATTTTGATCCGGCGGTGCTGTTCCGTGACATGGTGGGCTATGCGTCGCCCTTTGAGTTCATGGTGGGGGCGCGGGACACCTGGCAGCAGCTGGAGCAGGGCTATCAGGCGGACATGGCCCGTGGTCTGGAGACGGCGCCGTTTTACCAGGACGACCATGTGGCGGTAATCTGCCTGCCAGACGCCGCCTGGGCGCGGCGGGTGAACGGGGTCATGGGCAATGCCCTGGCCAATCGGGCGCCGGGCCGGGCCCATGCGGTGGTGACGCACACGGCTTCCGGCGGCTCTGAGGGCGCTGGTAATCTGGCCGTGAGCATCCGGGCGCCGCTGGAAAAGCCCGAGGGGGCCGACCTGCTGGCGAAGCAGTTCGCCACCGGCGGTGGGCGCAAGGGCGCTGCGGGCATCAATGTGCTGCCGGCAGATCAACTGGATGTATTCGTCAGCGCGATGCGCGACGCTTGGCGTGATTGATTTTGTAGGGATAATCGGATATTTTTCGATTATCTATACAAATATGTGAGTCTCTGATGTTGGATGTCTGGTGCTGGAAACCCAACTAGCCCGCTTTGGCGCGGTACCCTTCGGGCATAGTGCCTTGCTGCCTCTGCTGGAGGGCTATCAGCGCCCGAATGACAAGATTGCCCAGTGGTTACGGCAAGAGGTGCTGGTATCACTCAAGCGTGGCCTCTATGTGGTCGGGCCCGCGTGGCGGCGAGGTGAGCTGTCCTTGCCTCTGGTTGCCAATCGTTTGTACGGGCCGTCCTGTGTATCCCTTGATTATGCGTTGTCATGGCACGGTCTTATCCCGGAACGGGTGCATGTGCTGACGTCGGTCTGCATGCGTCGCGGCCGGGTGTTTGATAACTCGCTGGGGCGTTTTTCCTATGTGACGCTGCCCGCGAGCCTCTTCCCGGTAGGCGTGGTGCAAGAGGTTGTTTCCAGTGAGCAACATTTCCTGATAGCCAGCCCGGCCAAAGCCTTGTGTGACAAAGTGGTCCTGACCCGCCATCTCCAGGTAGCGGGGATGAGTGGTATGCAGCGGTTTCTGTTTGAGGATTTGCGACTGGATGAGGCGATGCTCACGGAGGTGGTGCTGGATTGGTCCGTGCTTGAGCATTACGCGGCCTCTGGCCACAAGCCCCGCCAGATGCGGGCGCTCTTGAAGGTGCTGGAGGCGATGCGATGAATGTCATTGAGCAGATGCTGGCACGCTATCCCGCAGAAGAGCGCCGTCATGCGATGCGCGAAGTGATGCAGGAGATCGCACTGGCCGGGCTGCAGCGCGCCGGTTTTTTTGATCGAGCGGCGTTTTATGGTGGCACCTGCTTGCGTATTTTTCATGGCTTGCCGCGTTTTTCGGAAGATCTGGATTTCTCGTTGCTGAAAAGCGAGGACGGTTTTTCATTGAAGCCCTATTTTCGCGCACTCAGCGAAGAGTTTGCGGCGTTCGGTTTCGAGGTGCAGATCACGCAAAGGGAAAAGGCTGCGCCCTCTGCTGTGGTCTCTGCGTTCCTGAAAGAAAACACCAGCATCTATGATGTCCAGGTAGCGGGTCAGCGTTTACTGAAGATCAAGTTCGAGGTAGATACTGACCCTCCTGGCGGCTTTGCAACGGAGGAAAAGTTGCTGGTGCAGCCTTACTCTTTTTATGTGAAGTGTTATGCGCTGCCGGATTTGTACGCGGGGAAAGTGCATGCGCTACTGTTCCGGCGTTGGAAAAGTCGGGTCAAGGGGCGCGACTGGTTTGACTTCGAGTGGTATGTGCGGCACGCCACGCCACTCAATCTGAAGCATCTGGAAATACGTGCCCGGCAGAGTGGGGATTGGCAGGGTGGGGTGTTGGATCAGACGGGCTTTCGGGACATGTTGGAAGCACGTATTCAAACTCTGGATATAGACGCGGCGCGTCTTGACGTGCAGCCTTTTTTGCGCACTCCCGCGCAGCTGGATATCTGGTCCCGTGAATATTTTCTGGATTTGCTTGATAGGGTGGTATTTTGTGAGGCAACGCGGTGACATTTGATATTGCCCTGACACTGTTTACGGTGCTGAGCGTACTGGCCATGCTCGCCAGTAATCGTGTGCCTGCCGATATGGCCATGATGGGGGCGTTGGCGCTGGTGGTGCTGGCCGGGGTGATCACGCCCGGTGAAGCGTTGCTGGGCTTTGCCAATCCGGGCTTGATGACCATTGCTGCCTTGTATGTGGTGGCGGCGGCGTTGCGGGATACGGGGGCCATTTACTGGTTGGCGCACCGTTTCCTCGGCCAGCCGCGTTCCCAGCGGCAGGCGCTGGGGCGGGTGATCCTGCCGTCCTCGTTGTTGAGTGCCTTCCTGAATAACACCACGGTCGTGGCCATGATGATTCCTGCGGTGCAGGAGTGGGCCCAGCGCTTGAAGGTGTCGCCGTCGCGGCTGCTGCTGCCGTTGAGCTATGCGGCGATCCTGGGTGGCACCTGTACGCTGATCGGCACCAGTACCAACCTGGTGGTGGATGGCCTGCTGCAGAAAGAGGGCATGCCGGGGTTCCGTATCTTTGATCTGGCCTGGGTGGGGGTGCCGCTGTTGTTGATTGCGGGCACTTATCTGGTGCTGGTGGGCTATCGGCTGTTGCCGGAGCGCGAGGGGATTGTTGAGCAGCTGGAGAGCGCCCGGGAGTATCGGGTGGAGATGCGGCTGCCGGAGAAAAGCCCGCTGGCAGGCAAGAGCATCCGTGAAGCGGGGCTGCGCAGTCTCACCCATGGTTATCTGACGGAAGTGATTCGCAAGGACACTCTGTTTACGGCGGTGGCGCCGGACATGCAGCTGGAGGAGGGTGATGTGCTGGTGTTTGTCGGGGCGCCGGAGTGTGCCCGGGAGCTGCAGCGCATCAATGGCCTGAAGGCGGCCAATGCCGGGGTGGACAAGCTTAACCTGCGCAACCATCAGCGTTGTCTGGTGGAGGTGGTGCTGGGCCGGGAATTCCCGGGGCTGGGCAAGACCATCAAGGAGAGCGGCTTCCGCACGGTCTATCAGGCGGCGATTCTGAGTGTCAGCCGTAATGGTGAGCGGTTGAGTGGCAAGCTCGGGGATATCGTACTGCGCATGGGGGATACCCTGTTGCTGGAGACCGGGCAGGCGTTTGTCGAGCAGTATCAGTACCGGCGGGATTTCATGCTGGTGAGCCCGTTGCAGGACTCGGCGCCGCCGGATTTCCGTAAGGCGCCGCTGGCTGTGGGTGTGTTGGTGGGCATGGTGCTGCTGAATGTCGTCGGCGTGTTGTCGGTGCTGGAATCGGTGTTTGTGGCCTGTGGCATCCTGCTGGGTACGGGCTGTGTCACGGTGAACCGGGCGCGCATGATGGTGAGCGTCAATCTGCCGGTGCTGGTGGTCATCGGTGCTTCGTTCGCACTGGGGGCAGCCATGACCCAGAGCGGCGCGGCGAGCTGGATCGTGACGCAGGCGTTCTCGGATCTCGGCGCGTCGCCCTGGCTGGCGCTGGCGCTGGTGTATCTGATTACGGTGATCTTCACGGAGCTGATCACCAATAATGCGGCGGCGGTGTTGATGTTCCCGCTGGCGCTCGGGGTGGCCGAGTTCTGCGGTGTCAGCCCGATGCCGTTTGTGGTGGCGGTGATGTTTGCGGCTTCGGCGAGTTTTATTACGCCGCTGGGGTACCAGACCAATCTGATGGTGATGGGCCCGGGTGGTTACCGGTTCATGGATTATGTACGCGTTGGGGCACCGGTGAGTGTGATTGCTGCGGTGGTATCCTTGACGTTGATTCCGCTGGTCTGGTCTTTCTGAGACAGATGATGCGAATGGACGATGTGATATGAAGAATCCGTATGAGGAGCGGGACAACGAGAGCCCCGCCGAGGTGGTCTGGCACCATGGTGGTGTGACCAAGGCGGACCGCGCTGCGATCAAGCAACAGACGCCGCGATGTCTGTGGCTGACGGGGTTGTCTGGTTCGGGCAAGTCTACCCTTGCCAATGCATTGGAAGTCGCGCTGGCTGAGTCGGGGCATCATACCTATCTGCTGGATGGGGATAACGTGCGCCATGGTCTGAACAAGGACCTGGGCATGACGGACGATGATCGCACCGAGAATATCCGCCGGGTGGGCGAGCTGTCGAAGCTGCTGGTGGATGCGGGGTTGATCGTGATCAGCGCTTTCATCTCGCCGTTTCGTTCGGACCGTGAATCGGCGCGAGCGCTGTTCGAACCGGGCGAGTTTATCGAGGTCTATGTGAGCGCGTCGCTGGAGACCTGCGAGCAGCGTGACCCGAAGGGGCTTTACCAGAAGGCCCGCCAGGGGTTGATCAAGGACTTTACCGGGATTGACAGCCCGTATGAGGCGCCTGATGCGCCGGAGGTTACGGTCGATACGGGTGCGGATGATCTGGATGCTTGTGTGCGCAAGGTGTTGGCGATGGTGTGCCGGTAGGTTGGTGCCGGGCTGGTGGGTTGTTGCGGGTTGGGTGGGTGCGGTGCGCTTCGCTGTGCTCAGCACACCCTACGCACACCCCACGCGACCTCGTAGCACCCGTAGGGTGTGCTGAGCACAGCGAAGCGCACCGGGCCCCAGCACCTTCACATTTACCCGAAAAATCGCAACAAACCACCCCACGGTGGCAAAATACCCCTTACAGATTCAAATGGAGTAACACATGAACATCACCATTTTCGGCACAGGTTATGTGGGCCTGGTCACAGGAAGCTGCCTGGCGGACGCGGGTCACAATGTGCTGTGTGTGGATGTGGACGAGACCAAGGTCGCGGCGCTCAAGAAAGGGCAGATCCCGATTTATGAGCCGGGCCTGGAAGCCATGGTCACGCGGAACGTGAAAGAAGGCCGGCTGGCATTCACCACGGACGCGGCAGAGGGCGTGAATTTCGGTACGCTGCAGTTCATTGCGGTGGGCACGCCGCCAGATGAAGACGGTTCGGCTGACATGAAATATGTGCTGGCGGTGGCCAATACCATCGGCGAGCACATGCAGGACTACAAGCTGGTGGTGAACAAGTCCACCGTGCCGGTGGGCACGGCGGACCGGGTGCATGAGGCGGTGGCCGGGGCGCTCGGCAAGCGTGGTGTGCAGCTCGAGTTTGATGTGTGCTCGAACCCGGAATTCCTCAAGGAAGGCGCGGCCATCGAGGATTTCACCAAGGGTGCGCGGATTGTGGTGGGGACAGATTCAGAGCGGGTCGAGGCGCTGATGAAAGAGTGCTATGCGCCTTACAACCGCCACCATGAAAAGTTGATCTTCATGGATGTCCGCTCTGCCGAGCTGACCAAGTATGCCGCCAACGCGATGTTGGCCACCAAGATCAGTTTCATGAACGAAATGGCGAATCTGGCCGAGCGGTTGGGGGCGGATATCGAGCATGTGCGCCACGGCATCGGTTCTGACCCGCGTATTGGCTACCACTTTATTTATCCCGGCTGCGGTTACGGCGGTTCCTGTTTCCCGAAAGATGTGCAGGCGCTGGAGCGTATCGCCCGCGGTGTCGGTTATGAAGCGCAGATCCTCACGGCTGTGGAGGCGGTGAATAATCGCCAGAAGCAGACGTTGTTCGACAAGCTGAATGCGGCCTTTGATGGTGATCTGGCAGGGCGCACCATTGCGGTATGGGGGCTGGCGTTCAAGCCCAACACCGATGACATGCGCGAGGCGCCAAGCCGTACCCTGATGGAAGCGGTGTGGGCGGCCGGTGGCCGCATCAATGCCTATGATCCGGAAGCGATGGCGGAGACGCGTCGTATTTATGGCGAGCGGGATGATCTGAACCTGGTGGATGACCGTAATGCGGCGTTGGCCGGTGCGGATGCGCTGGTGATCTGCACTGAATGGAAGGAGTTCCGGGTGATGGATTTCGAGAGCCTGAAAGGCACGCTGGCGTCGCCGGTGCTGGTGGATGGCCGTAACCTGTTTGACCCGGCGGCGGTGAAGGCGGCTGGGCTGATGTATTATGCTGTGGGGCGTGGGGAGAGTGTGCGGCGGTAGGTTTGGGGTTTTGGTGCTTCGTTAGGGAGTCGGGTGTGGTGCGCTTCGCTGCGCTCAGCACACCCTACAGCGGCTACGTAGCACCCGTAGGGTGTGCTGAGCCATAGGCGAAGCGCACCAAACCACCCAAACACCAGCCCCCACCCAACCAAACCCCCTCTCCACCCCAAACCCCGGACCCACTATGAAAATTCTCGTCACAGGCGCCGCCGGCTTCATCGGCTTCCACGTAGCCCGCACCTTGCTCGCGGACGGCCACGCCGTGGTCGGTCTGGACAACCTCAACGACTACTACGACGTCTCGTTAAAGGAAGCCCGGCTGGCGCAACTTACCCCCCACGCGCAATTCCGTTTCGTCAAACTGGATCTGGCGGATCGTGACGGCATGGCGGCATTGTTTGCGGCGGAAGGGTTTGACCGGGTGGTGCATCTGGCCGCGCAGGCGGGGGTGCGTTACTCGCTGGAAAATCCGATGGCCTATGCCGACAGCAACCTGACCGGGTTTCTGACAATTCTGGAAGGCTGCCGGCACAGCAAGGTCGAGCATCTGGTGTTTGCATCGTCGAGCTCGGTGTACGGTGCCAACGAAACCATGCCGTTCTCGGAATCGGACAACGTGGATCATCCGGTGTCCCTGTATGCCGCCACCAAGAAAGCCAATGAGCTGATGGCGCATACCTACAGCCATATTTACGGCCTGCCCACCACCGGGCTGCGCTTTTTCACCGTGTACGGCCCCTGGGGCCGCCCGGATATGTCGCCGATCCTGTTTGCCCGGGCGATCACGGAAGGCACGCCACTGAAAGTCTTCAACTACGGTGAGCACAAGCGTGACTTTACCTATATTGACGACATCGTTGATGGCGTCATCCGCGCGCTCAACCGCATCCCCGCGGGCAACCCGGACTGGAGCGGCCTGTCACCTGATCCGGCTTCCAGCCGCGCGCCCTGGAAAATCTACAACATCGGCAACAGCAAGCCGGTGGAACTGCTGCGTTACATCGAACTGATGGAGCTGGCGCTGGGCAAGACGACCGAGAAAGAACTGCTGCCGCTGCAACCCGGCGATGTGGAACACACCTATGCTGATGTGACTGCGTTGCAGCGTGACACGGGCTATGCGCCGGCCACCTCCATCGAGGAAGGTATCGCACGGTTTGTTGCCTGGTATCAGGACTACTATTCTCAGCACTGAAGGACGAGACGATGATTCGCAAAGCAGTATTGCCCGTTGCCGGTCTGGGCACCCGTTTTCTGCCGGCCAGCAAATCCATCCCCAAGGAAATGATCACCGTGGTGGACAAACCGGTGATCCAGTATGTGGTGGACGAGGCGGTGGCGGCGGGGGTGCGGGAGATCGTGCTGGTCAATCACTCCGCCAAGACCGCTATTGAAAACTATTTCGATGTGCATTATGAGCTGGAAACCGAGCTGGAAAAGAAGGGCAAGCTGGCCCTGTTGAAAGTGCTGCGCGACATCGTGCCGCCGGATGTGCGTGTGATCAGTGTGCGCCAGGGCAAGCCGCTGGGTCTGGGGCATGCGGTGTTGTGTGCCCGGGAAGTGATTGGTGATGCACCGTTTGCGGTGTTGTTGCCGGACGTGCTGGTGGACAATGCCGCCACGCCGGGGCAAACGGATCTGGGGCATATGATGGCGGCGTTCGAGAAGCATGGCGCGTCGCAGATCATGGTGGAGCAGGTGCCCCGTGAGCGGGTGGACCAGTATGGCATCGTGTCGCTGGGCGGCGATGCGCCCGGGGCGGGCCCAGGGCCGGGAGAAAGCGCGGCCATGACCGGCGTGGTGGAAAAGCCGAAGCCGGACGAGGCGCCGTCGGATCTGTCTGTGGTCGGGCGGTATGTGTTGCCGGGGCGGATTTTTGAATTGCTGGCCCAGACGAAGCCGGGGGCGGGCAATGAGATACAGTTGACGGATGCCATTGCGGCCTTGATCAAGGAGCAGCCCGTGGAGGCTTATCGGATGACGGGCAAGACGTATGATTGTGGTAGTAAGGTGGGGTATCTGCAAGCGACCCTGGCTTACGCGGCGCGGCATCCGGAGGTGGGTGATGCCTTCCGGGCGTTGGTGCGGCAGTATAGTTGAGTGGTGGCTGGGTCGTGGGGAGCGGCGGTGCGCTTCGGCTATGGCTCAGCACACCCTACGGGTGCCACGAAGCCGCCGTAGGGTGTGCTGAGCGCAGCGAAGCGCACCATGCCCCCCAAAACGCCCCCAAATCCCCCAACACCCTGAACGGAGACCCCACCCCATGCACCTCAACGTATACGGCGACACCCTCTGCGCTCTGGTAACCGCCACGGCCATGGCCTCCAGCGGCCACCAGGTGGTGTTGCGGTCGGCGGCGGGTGCCTTTGCCGAGGCGCTGCAGGGCGGTGAGTCACTGTATCGCGAGCCGGGGCTGGCCAAGCTGTTGAAGGAACAGCTCGACGCGGGCCGCCTGCGTTGGGGGGCCCTGGACGAGCCTCCGGCGCCGGAAGTGCGCGCGCTGTTCATGGCCTTCGAGCAGGCTGACGAACCCGTTGCGCGGGACGTGCTGTTGCGCCTCGCCGAACAGATGGCAGGGCGGACGGCGCCGTCGGTGGTGATCAATCAGTCTGCGTTCCCTGTCGGTACCACGGAAGAGCTGCAGATGCTGTTCCCGGTGGGCAGCGTCGTCTGTTTGCCGGAGTTCCTGCAGGAGGGCGCGGCGGTGCAGAGTTTTGTGCGGCCGGCGCGGCTGTTGCTGGGTTGCGACAATGAGCGTGCCGAGTTGCTGGTGCGTGAGGTGTTCCGGCCGTTCAATCGCCTGAGTGATCATTTCCTGGTGATGCGCCCGCGGGAAGCCGAGTTTGCCAAACTGGCGATCACCGGCATGCTGGCGACCCGGGTGAGCTTCATGAACGATATGGCCAATCTGGCGGACACCCTGGGGGTCGACATCGAACAGGTGCGGCGCGGTGTGGGGTCTGATCCGCGTATCGGTGAAGCCTACCTGTATCCGGGCTGCGGCTTTGGTGGCCCCGGGTTGTCCCAGAATGTCATCAGCCTGTCGGACACCCTGGCAGCCAGTGGGGTGGGGTCGGAACTGCTGACCCAGGTGCTGCGCATCAACGAGCGCCAGAAAGAAGTGATGTTCCGCAAGCTCTGGCGCCACTATGACACCGCGCTGTCCGGGCGCGTGGTGGCGGTGTGGGGCGCGGCGTTCAAGCCTGGCACCGGGCGCATCGACAATGCACCGATTCTGAAGCTGCTGGAAGCCCTCTGGGCGCAGGGCGTCACGGTGCGGGTGCATGACCCCGAGGCGTTGCCGGCATTGCGCGAGACCTATGGCGCGCGGGATGATCTGATCTTGTGCGACGAGCCCTATCTGGCTGCCGAGGGCGCGGACGCCCTGATGCTGGTCACCGAGTGGAAAGCCTACTGGAGCCCGGATTTTGAACGCCTGAGCAAGATAATGCGCGCCCCCCTGATCCTCGACGGCCGCAACATCTACGACCCGGCATTCGTCCGCCAGTCCGGCTTCACCTACTACGGCGTAGGCCGCTAACCGCCCCCGGGTTGCCCGTCGATGCCGTAGGGTGTGCTGAGCGAAGCGAAGCGCACCGGTCGCACCGACCACACCACACCGACCGCACCCAAAGCACCACAGGTACCCCCTATGAAATGGCACCAACTAAAGACCCACGCCGAAACACTCTCCCAGCGCCACCTGGCAGAGCTGTTCGCGGAAGACCCCGAGCGTTTCACACGCCTGCATCGCCGAGTGGGCCCCCTGTTGCTGGACCTCAGCAAGCAACGCCTGACCGAGGACACCCTGGTCCAGCTATCGGCATTGGCTGATACCAGCGATCTGCGCGGCTGGATCGACAGAATGTTTGCCGGTGACGAGGTCAACTGCACCGAACACCGTGCCGCCATGCACTGGGCCCTGCGCGTGCCCGACACCCGCAACGCTGACAATGCGGCGGGTGCGCCTGAGCTGGCGCCGCCGGAAATTCGCGACGCGGTGCATGCCGAGCTGGATCGCATGGCGCATATCGTCGACAAGCTGCAGGCGGGTCAATGGCGCGGCTTTACCGGCGAGGTGATTACCGATGTGGTGAACATCGGCGTGGGTGGGTCGGATCTCGGGCCCTTGATGGTGTCCCGGGCGCTGGAAGACTTCGCGGTGCCGACACCGCAGAATCTGCAGGTGCATTTTGTTTCCTCCATGGACGGCAGCCAGGTGTCGCACCTGCTGCGTCAGCTGCGCCCGCAGAGCACGCTGTTCATCATCTCGTCCAAATCCTTCACCACCGTCGATACCCTGTACAACGCCGAAACGGCTCGCAACTGGCTGACCCGTGCCCTGGGGGAGGACCCTGCCGTCACGCGTTGTCATTTCCTGGCAGTGTCGAGTGCCGTGGACAAGGTCGCCGCCTGGGGTATCGCGGAAGAAAACCGCCTGACGTTATGGGACTGGGTAGGGGGGCGTTATTCGCTCTGGTCGGCCATCGGCTTGCCCGCTGCCATTCGCATCGGCATGCCACGGTTTCGTGAACTGTTGGCGGGTGCCCATTTCATGGATGTGCATTTTCGTGATGCGCCCTGGCGGGAGAATCTGCCGGTGCTGATGGCGCTCACCGGCGTCTGGAATACCAACCTGCTGGGCATTCATGGTCACGCCATTTTGCCCTACGATGGCCGCCTCAAGTATTTGCCGTCCTACCTGGAACAGCTGGAAATGGAATCCAACGGCAAGTCGGTAACGCGGGACGGCGACCCGGTAACGACGCGGACCTGTCCGATCCTGTGGGGCGATGTCGGGCCCAATGCCCAGCATGCCTTTTATCAGTTGTTGCACCAGGGCACGGAAGCGGTGACCTGCGATTTCATTGCCCCGGCGTTGCGCTATCACGAAGCGGTGCATACGGCGGCGGCGCAGGAGCTGGTGGGCCAGCATGAGCTGGCGCTGGCCAATTGCCTGGCGCAGTCGCGGCTGCTGGCGCTGGGCGAGGCGGCGTTGCCGGAGGGCGAGCAGATGCCGTTCTACAAGCGCTATCGCGGGAATCAGCCGAGCACCACATTGATGATGGACGAGTTGACGCCTTACAGCCTGGGCGCCATGTTGGCAGCCTACGAACACAAGGTGTTCGCTCAGGCGGTGCTCTGGGAGATCAATCCGTTCGACCAGTGGGGCGTAGAGATGGGCAAGAAGATTGCCACGGATACCCTGTTGGCCCTGCGCGATGGCGAGACAGTGGCGATGGATGCGTCGACGGAAGGGTTGTTGGCGTATATCCGTAAGCGGTGAGGGTGTGGGGGTGTGTCGTGTCGTGTCGTGTCGTGTGGTGCGCGGTGCGCTTCGCTGTGCTCAGCACACCCTACGCGGCTTCGTGGCACCCGTAGGGTGTGCTGAGCGCAGCGAAGCGCACCATGCCCCCCAAACCCCCTAAACCCGAATTCACACATTCAAGGTACATCAACCATGACCCACATCCCCCTCACCCCCGGCATCTTCCGCGCCTACGACATTCGCGGCATTGTCGGTGAGACCCTCAGCAACGACATCGCCCGCGATATCGGTCGCGCCATTGCGGCGGAAACCCGCGCTGCCGGCCAGACCCGCATCGCCGTGGCCCGTGACGGCCGGCTATCCGGCCCGGACATCAGTGCGGCGCTGATCGATGGCCTGCGTGCCGGCGGCTGCGACGTGGTGGATGTGGGCATGGTGCCGACGCCGGTACTGTACTACGCCACTCATGTGATCGAGGGGCTGACCTCGGGGGTGATGGTCACCGGCAGCCATAACCCGCCGGACTACAACGGCTTCAAGATCGTGATTGGCGGTGTGACGCTCTCCGGCGAACGCATCGTGGATCTGCACCGGCGTTTGCAGGAAGGGGACCTCAGCGAAGGGCAGGGCACACTGAGCCACATGGATCTGCGTGAGCAGTATCTGGAGCGCATCACCTCGGATGTGGTGCTCAAGCGCCCGTTGAAGGTGGTGGTGGACACCGGCAACGGGGTCGCCGGGGAACTGGCGCCGATGCTGGCCGAGCGCCTGGGCTGTACTGTGACGCCGCTGTTTACCGAGATTGACGGCACCTTCCCGAATCACCACCCGGACCCGGGTGAGCCGGAAAACGTGGTGGACCTGATCCGCACCGTGGCGGAAACCGGGGCGGACCTGGGGCTGGGCTTCGACGGTGACGGTGACCGGGTTGGCGTGGTGACGCCGAAGGGCGAGCTGATCTTCCCGGATCGCCTGATGATGGCGTTTGCCGAGGATGTGCTCAGCCGCGTGCCGGGCGGGCGCGTTATCTACGATGTGAAGTGCACCGGTAGCCTGGCGAAGGTGGTCAGTGATCTGGGCGGTGAACCGGAAATGTGGCGCACGGGCCATTCGCTGATCAAGGCCCGCATGAAGGAGACCGGCGCGCCGCTGGCCGGGGAGATGAGTGGGCACATCTTCTTCTCCGAGCGCTGGTATGGCTTTGATGACGGACTCTATGCGGCGGCCCGGCTGATGGAGATCCTGGCGGCCCAGGAGCTGGATCTGGATGCCTTTTTCAGCCGTTATCCTCAGAACCCGAGCACCCCGGAAATCACTATTCCGGTGCCGGAGGAGGAGAAATTCGCGGTGGTGGAGCGCCTGATGGCCGACGGTGACTTCGGTGACGGGGTACGTAACACCATTGACGGGATACGGGTGGATTATGAGGACGGCTGGGGGCTGTGCCGGGTGTCCAATACCTCGCCGAAGCTGGTGACGCGGTATGAGGGGCATACGGAGGAGGCGCTGAAGCGGATTCGGTTGTGCTTCGAGGGCAACATTGAGGCGGCGATCAAAGCGGTGCGGGGGGAGTAGGTCTTCGGGCATGGGAGGGTTTGGTGCGCTTCGCTGTGCTCAGCACACCCTACGGCGGCTTCGTGGCACCCGTAGGGTGTGCTGAGCGCAGCGAAGCGCCCCGGGCCCCGCCGCACCCCACCGCCCCCCCCCATTACACCCACCACACCCCCCTTCCCCCCTGACGCAGCGCCGCC
>JAIUME010000018.1 GCA_022565695.1 Alcanivorax sp.
GCACCAAGGTCCTCAGCCCACTCCCATACTTGCAGTCACCCCCCAAAAAAAGCCAAACACCACCCCCACCACCGCTATCTTCCCGGCAAGGCGTGGCGGGTGCTGATGGTCTCGGTGCGCTTCGCTGCGCTCAGCACACCCTACGCACACCCTACGCACCCCCATGCACACCCCATCATGCACACCCTGCGCATGCGTTGGGTATTGAACGGGATTCAGGGTGTGCAGGGTTGAATGGTGGATATGCGACGGGTTTCCGGTTTTATTGGTACGGCAGTGATTGTATGTGAGCACGGACCTGCCCAGAATCCGGTGTATCCACATGCTTTGGGGTTTTGAAATGCGTTATCTGACAACAATACTGTTATCCGCCGCCATGCTGACGGCGTGTGGTGGATCGGACGACAACCGCAGCTTCCTTACCGGGTATATGTTGTCGCCTGATCTGGAAACTATCGATCTCGACGATGAGGTCAATGGGTTCGGCGGTGCGCGCTGTAATACCAATGAAGATTTCTGGTATCAGGTAGCTGTCTACGATCTCGACGGACCGGGCACACACTCGGAATGGACGCTACTGTTCCAGGCCCCGTCCGACATTACCGGCACGGTGACACTCCCCAGCGGGAACCAGCCCGTGTTCCGTCTGCTCAGCGATTATCAGATGCAGTCAGATGGCTCCAGCTCCAACTGCATCAGCCATGACGTTTACGACAAAATTTTTCGGGCTGTCGGTGGTCACGTAAATTTCAACTCCGTCGAAGATGCTGATTTCCAGCTGACCTTCGAACGAAGAAGCGACTTCCATGGCGGCCCAGTAGACGGCGTCCCGCAGGTCATGGTGAGCGGCTGCTGGCGCGTCAGCAACAGCCGCACATCCTGCTGGGATGGCGTTAACGGGGACGATGAGGAAGATGAGGAGGACGAGGGCGAAACGCCCTGATCCTGGCCGGCGGACACTAACCCTTCACATTCACGCTCCCCTGCCCCGCCCGGTGTTTCCATAATCATTGGATGCACAGTGGGTGGGGCCATGAGCGAACTGATTCAGATCATCTACATAAGCAGAGC
Source organism: Alcanivorax sp. (assembly GCA_022565695.1). GTDB lineage: Bacteria > Pseudomonadota > Gammaproteobacteria > Pseudomonadales > Alcanivoracaceae > Isoalcanivorax. The sequence continues at coordinate 1,072 of JAIUME010000018.1, forward strand.
GACGTTCGAGGCTGGCCCGAGAGAAAATGGCGTTGAGCCGCATGTGGCGCGAATCCTGTTGAAATCCCGCAAGAATAACCCCCGGCAAGGTCTGGTGGGCGTGCTGTTCTATGGTGACGGCAACTTTTTCCAGTGCATCGAAGGTGAACGGAGCGCGGTGGAAGCGCTGTTCTCTCGCATCAGTGACGATCCCCGGCACAAGGACGTCAGGGTGCTGAGTGTGCGGGATATCGAGGTGCGCACTTTCAATGAGTGGTCCATGAAGTACGTCCCTGCCGCTCGTGAGGTCATGTCGCGAGTCAAGGCGTTCGGGTTTGATACGTTTGACCCCTATCTGTTCAATGAAGATCACGTGAAGGAAATGCTGACATTATTGCAGCGTATCAGTGATCCGACCCTCGGACGTTTGAACAGCACATCTCCCCCGCCCGGTGAAGCCCATGATTTTATGGGCCTGACGTATCTCGCCCTGGCCATCGCCACGCTGGCACTGGCCGTGTCCTGCATCAATCTGGCCATGACGATGGAGTGGCTGTGATCGCGTTGACGCATCACTGGATCCATCGGCTCGGCTATGCCGGGCTGATTCCCTTTGTGACGCTGACATTGATCATCTGGGTGTGGCCGGCGCTGAGCTGGCCAGGTGAGGTATTGCTGGCCTACGGCGCCCTGATCTTCTGTTTCGTCGGCGCCATTCATTTCGGTTTTGGTATTGCTGACGAACGTATGACACCGGGCGGTATCATCTGGAGCATCATGCCCGTCGCCATGGCCACGCCCATGCTGTTGGCGCCACCCGCACTCGGGTTGCCGCTGGTCGCCGCAGGGCTGGTGCTGGCCTGGACGCTGGATCAGACGTTATTTGAAACCATCCTGCCACCCTGGTATCGCAATCTGCGCGACAGACTGACAGCTGGCGCTGTCCTGGCACTGATGGTGGGCTGGCTCGGCGTGATGTGAGTCCTGGTCAGGCACGGGGAAAAATTTCATCTAATGCATGGTTCTGCCCCCGAGTTTCCTTCAGGATAAGCGACATAATTCGAAGGACAGACAGCGGGAACGACACCATGGATTGCACTACCCTTGACCGACATTCGGCCGGAATACGTCATCCTCATCGCTTGCCCTGGCTCATTGCATTGCTCTTCACGCTCGCCGCCTGTGCTGATTCCGGCACCCGGGCACCCGACCCACTCCCGCTGCCCGCACCTGCCACGCGGCATGTGTCTTTCCATGACGACATACGCCCGATTCTGGAAACCAAGTGCCTGAGTTGCCATAGCTGCAATGACGCGCCCTGCCAGCTGAAGCTGGAGACCGCAGAGGGCCTGGTGCGTGGTGGCAATACGCAGGAAACCTACAACGGCGCGCGCCTCAAGGCACAGACACCCACTCGCCTTGGCATGGATGCGGAAGACGAAGCCGGATGGCGAGCGCTGGGCTTCCATTCTGTGCTGGATGCGGACGAGGACAACGACTACCGCTCACTGCTGTACAACATGGTGGCGCTCGGCAAGCAGCGGCCGGTACAACCCAACACCCGCTTGCCGGATAGCATCGCGCTCGGTGTCACGCGCCAGAACAGCTGTGAGGCAAGTGAGAATTTCAGCCGCTATGAGAAAAAGCATCCGCTGGAAGGCATGCCGCTGGGCGTCAGTGGCCTGACCGATAAGGAATTTTCACTGATCGCAGGGTGGCTCGAGCAAGGTGGCCAGGTGCCCGCTACCGTCACGGACATCAGTGATGCCGAACAGGGCGTTATCGATGCGTGGGAAGCGTTTCTGAATCGGGAGGACAAGCGAGCGCGTCTGGTCTCGCGCTGGTTGTTCGAACATCTTTTCCTGGCGCATCTGCATTTCGAAGACCTGTACGGCGATGGCTCGCATAGTGAGCAACCCCGCTTTTTCGAAATGGTGCGCTCTTCCACACCGCCCGGCAAAGCCATTGCCCCGATTGCCACGGCGCGCCCCAATGATCCACCGGGCGATGCGCTGTATTATCGTCTCCGCCCGGTCTCCGGCAGTATCGTGCACAAGCGACACATCATGCTGCCTCTGGGCGACGCCATGATGGCGCGTATCGAGTCGCTGTTCTTTGCGGAAGACTGGCCCATGGACACACTGCCGGGCTATGGCTACGCAGAACGCGCCAATCCTTTTGTCACCTTCGCAGCGATCCCCGCACGGGCACGCTATCAGTTCATGCTCGATCACGCGGAATATTTCACGCGTACCTTTATTCGCGGCCCCGTGTGTCGCGGGCAGATCGCTACGGATGTGATACGTGATCATTTCTGGGCGCTGTTCCAGGACCCGGACGATGATCTGTTCGTTACCGACGGGGCTTACCACAACGCTGTGGCGCCACTGCTGGGCCTGCCCGGGCAGAACGATGACCTGCTCGCTGCCGGCAAGAACTGGCGCGACTACAAGAACAAGCGCAACCGTTATCTGGCGTTGCGCACCGATGCCTATCGCGCGGCGCAACCCAATGGTGCGTCCGCCGACCACATCTGGGATGGTGATGGCAGCAACACCAATGCTCTGCTGAGTATCTTCCGCCACCACGACAGTGCCACCGTGGAGCGGGGCCTGATCGGGCCCGTACCGCAGACCATCTGGTGGATGGACTATCCGTTGTTCGAGCGCACCTACTACGAGCTGGTGGTCAATTTCGATGTGTTCGGCAACGCGGCGCATCAGGTGCAGACACGGCTGTATTTCGATCTGATCCGCAATGGGTCGGAATACAATTTTCTGCGTCTGTTGCCGCCGGATGTACGGCGTGCCGAGCGGGATGACTGGTATCGCGGCACGGGCAAGCTCAAGACACATATGACCTATGCCCCACTGGATGACAAGACACCGACGGCGGAATCCTTCCAGAGCGATGCCGCAAAACAGGAGTTGGGCGTGCGCCTGCTCGAGCGCTTTGCGGGCATCAATGTGATGGCAGAGGATCGCCTGAACCGTTGTACCGGGGATGACTGTGGCCGCCGTGACCAGCCGGCCTGGATCAGGCAGGCTGACCGGGAGCTGTCTCATCTGGCGTCGGTGCGTGCCAGCCACATGCCGGGTATCAAGCATCTCCCGGAGGTCAGTTTTCTGCGGGTGACTGGCGATGATGGTGAGCGCACCGTTTACTCACTGGTCCGCAACCGGGCGCATACCAATGTTGCCTTCATGCTTGGTGAGGAACGGCGCTATGAGCCGGACCAGGATTACCTGGTGGTGTACCCCGGTATCATCGGCAGCTACCCGAACTTCATGTTCGATGTGGCCGCCAATGAGGTGGAACAATTCAGCCGCCATCTGGGTGCCGCTGAGAAGGACGATGACTTTCTCGGGGTCGTCGCCCACTGGGGAGTGCGCAGAACACATCCCGACTTCTGGGATATCCTGCATGACTTCACGGCATGGCAGGCCGAGCATCAGCCCTTGCAGGCCGGCATCTTTGACATCAATCGCTTCGAGAATCTGTGACCGGGACAAGTTTCCAGCAGACATAAAAAAAGCGCCGTGAGGCGCTTTTTTTATGTGCGGAGCTTAGGTAAAAGCAATCAGCCGTTAGCGCGGCGGGCCTTGGGAGCCCGCGCTGCAGCCTGACCTTCCTGGCGGATATTCATCTGCTGGCCGGCAACCCAGACCTTTTTCAGGTGCGTCAGGGCTGAGGACGGCATGGATTCCGGCAGGTCCACGGTGCTGTGTTCCGGGAAAATATCAATGCGACCGATATTACCGCTGGTCAGCTTGGCTTCATTGGCAATGGCGCCAACGATATTGGCAGGCTTGACCCCGTGGGTGCGACCCACTTCGATGCGGTAGCGCACCATGCCAGCATCCGGTGTTGTCGGCGCGCGTGGCGCACGCGGCGCGCGGTCTTCACGACCACCGGCACGTGCGTCGCGACCACGGCTTTCACCGCCACGACCACGGGGCTGGCTGTCACGCTCAGGACGCTTCAGGCGTATGACCGGTGCCGGTTTGTCGTCGGCAAACAGCGGTGCATCGCCCTGGCTGATACGCGCCAGTGCGGCAGCGATATCGACCATCTCGGCGCCGGTTTCCTTGTGGCACAGTTCCATCAGCTCGCGGAATTTCTCCGCTTTGCCGTCTTTCTGGCCGGCGTTCATGGCATCGGTCAGACGCGCGATGAACTTGCGCTGACGCGCGGCGTTGATGGCCGCTGCGTTGGGCAGGGTCATTTCCGTGACTTTCTGACGGGTCAGGCGTTCGATGCTCATCAGCATGCGCTTCTCGCGCGGCGTGACGAACAGGATTGCATCGCCTTCGCGCCCTGCACGGCCGGTACGGCCAATACGGTGCACGTAGGTTTCGCCGTCGAACGGAATATCGTAGTTCAGCACCATGGAAATACGCGGCACATCCAGACCCCGCGCTACCACATCGGTGGCAACCAGAATGTCAATGCGGCCGTTCTTGATCTGCTCGACAACCTGCTCGCGCTGGGCCTGAGCCATATCGCCGTTCAGGGCGGTGGCGCGGAAGCCGGCGTTACGCAGGAACTCGGCCAGCTCGACCGTGCTTTCCTTGGTGCGGGCAAACAGGATCACCCCTTCAAAGGTTTCTGTTTCCAGCACGCGCACCAGCGCGTCCAGCTTGTCACGCTGGTTGATGAACAGATAACGCTGTTTGATCAGGGCAACCGTCGCGGTCTTGGTGGCCACGGTGATTTCCTGGGGATCTTTCAGGAAGCGCTGGGCGAGCTTGCGAATCGGCGGCGGCATGGTCGCAGACAGCAGTGCCACCTGGCAGGCTTTCGGGGTCTGTTCCATGACCCATTCCACGTCATCGATAAAGCCCATGCGCAGCATTTCGTCGGCTTCGTCCAGCACCAGACACTGCAAGGTGTCCAGGCGCAGGGTGCCGCGCTTGAGATGGTCGACAACGCGGCCGGGGGTGCCGACTACGATCTGCACGCCATCACGCAGTGCCTTGTTCTGGGGCCGGTAGTCCATGCCACCGCACAGCGAAATCACGCGCAGGTTGCTGGCATGTTTGCCGTAGTTTTCAAAGGATTCGGTCACCTGCAGGGCCAGCTCACGGGTTGGTGCGAGCACCAGTACCTGCACAGCCTGCGCCTGGGTGTTGCCAAAACGGGAGATCAGCGGCAAGGCAAACGCCGCAGTCTTGCCAGTGCCGGTCTGGGCCTGGCCGATAACATCGCGGCCGCCCATCATCAGCGGAATAATGGCTTCCTGAATGGAAGACGGGGTTGTATAACCCATTTCACCGATGGCCTTGAGGACAACGGTATCGAGACCCAGAGCGTCGAACGCCGGGATAGCGGTTTGATCAGACATGATTCACCTTGCGCAGTCAGGCTCGCGCCATGCGCTGTTGTGCAAAATATAAAGATTTCATCCAACAAACCTGCACGCAGTGCATGGGGTCGGAATCTTCTCACCAGGCTTCCCGTAAGAAGCCCGAGCCGTATCACGAGGATAGGGGAATGGGCCAGGACGGGGCACGATGTCAGCGAACTGACACGGGGCAGGCTGTCTGCGCTCAGAAACTGTGTTGGCTGCGCAGTGGTATCTGCCATCAAAGCGCGCGCAGTGTACATGAACCGTCGCAGAAGCGCCAGTGGTAGTGCATCATGGGCCATTCAGCTTGTCACACCACCACTGTCAGAAGAATTGCCATGCCGACAATATGGGTTGATGCCGACGCCTGCCCCAACATGATTCGCGAGGTGCTGTTCCGCGCCGCACAGCGGGTACAGATGCCGATGATCCTGGTGGCCAACCAGCCTCAGCGCACACCGCCGGGCAATCTCATCCGGGCCATTCAGGTCCCCGGGGGCTTCGATGAAGCCGATGACTATATCGCCGAACAGGTAGCCGCCGGGGATCTGGTGATTACCGCCGATATTCCGCTGGCGGCCCGCACCATCGAGGTCGGCGCTGCGGCGCTGAATCCCCGCGGCGAGCTGTATACCCCGGACAACATCAGCCAGCGCCTGACCATGCGCAACTTCATGGAAGAGATGCGCGGCGCCGGTCTGGCCAGTGGCGGCCCGCCGCCCATGGATGGCAAGGACAAGCAGACCTTCTCCAATGCGCTGGATCGCTGGATCACTCAGGCCAGGGCCAACACGCGCGGGTAATGACAGAGTCGTAATGGTAGGGTTATTGCCCATGGATGGGATAATCGACGACACCTATAACAGCCAGCCTGACACCGCCACAGCCTTCGAGCGCCTGCACGACCAGATCGAAGCAGCACTGAGCGCCTTTGCCACCTTTATGTGGGGCCCGCCGCTGGTATTGCTGCTGGTGGGTGGCGGCCTCTTCTTTCTGGTCTATTCCCGACTCCTGCCCTATCGGCACTTCGGCCATGCGCTGGGCATCCTGCGGGGCAAGCATGACAACCCCGACGATGACGGCGACATCTCCCATTTTCGCGCGCTGAGCACTGCCCTGTCCGGCACCCTCGGGCTGGGCAATATTGCCGGCGTGGCGGTGGCCATTACCGCCGGCGGACCCGGCGCGGTGTTCTGGATGTGGGTCACTGCGGTGGTCGGTGTCGCCACAAAGTTCTATACCTGCAGCCTGGCCATCATGTATCGCGGCCGGGACAGCGCCGGGGCATTGCAGGGCGGGCCAATGTATGTGGTGCGTGAGGGGCTGGGCAAAGGCTGGTGGCCGCTGGCAACACTGTTTGCGGTGGCCGGGCTGATCGGCACCCTGCCGGTGTTTCAGGTCAATCAACTGGTACAGACCCTGCGGGAAGTGGTGGCGGAACCGGCCGGCTGGGTGACCGAAGACACGAGCCTGCGCTTTGATCTGTTGAGTGGCCTGGTGATTCTGGCGCTGGTCTGGCTGGTGGTCGCTGGCCGTATTCAGCGGGTCGGCCTGGTGACCTCGCGGCTGGTGCCCGCCATGGTGCTGCTTTATATGGGCATGACAATCACGGTCCTAAGCCAGCACCTGTCTGCCATTCCCGCGGCCTTCGCACTGATTTTCACCGATGCGTTCAGTGGCCAGGCGGTCGCTGGCGGCATTCTTGGTGCGGTGGTGATGGAGGGTGTGCGACGCGGGGCGTTTTCCAACGAAGCGGGTATCGGTACGGAAGTGATGGCCCATGGCGCGGCGCGTACCCGGGAGCCAGTGCGTGAGGGGCTGGTGGCCATGCTCGGGCCGGTGATTGATACGCTGCTGATCTGCACCTGCACGGCGCTGGTGGTGATTGTCACCGGCGCCTGGGTGGAGACGGACAGCAAGGGCGTGTCCCTGACGCTGGATGCCTTTTCATCGGTGATGCCGGTCATGGGCGGGCCGTTACTGGCGCTCATGGTGACGCTATTGAGTCTCAGCACGGTGATGACGTTCTGGTATTACGGCAGCAAATGTCTGGGTTTTTTGCTGGGTGCCGAGCATCAGCATCACTACATCTGGTTTTATGGCGCACTGATCCTGATTGGCAGCGTGGTATCGCTGGACATGGTGCTGGGGCTGGTCGACGGCATGTATGCGGTGATGGCGGTCCCCACCATGATCGCCTCGTTGCTGCTTGCCCCCAAGGTAAATGCCGCTGCCCGGGACTATTTCAGACGCTTCAGGGTTCAACGCATCGGGGCCCGAGGCCGCTAACGAGTGCCAATGAGTGATAGGGTGGAAGATAGATTGGAACAGCTCTCGGAACAGCTCTCGAAACAGGAAGGCCTGCGCCATGAACCATGAAGCATTTCGCGAACTGTTGCTGGCACGTCAGGCGGCGCTGCAAGACCAGCATCGGGACGCCGCCGACAACCGCGCCCCGGTGGCGCTGGATCAGCAAAGTTTGGGCAGGTTGTCACGCATGGACGCCATGCAGCAACAGGCCATGGCCGTCGCCACCAATGCGCGTCGTCTGCATGAGATGCGAGCCATCAAGGCAGCACTGATACGGATTGAAAAAGGCGATTTCGGTGTGTGCGATGAATGCGGCGAGCAGATTGCCGAACAACGCCTGAGGCTCTATCCGACCATTACACTGTGCATCGCTTGTGCCGAGGCGCTGGAGGCCTGAGCCCCCCCGCAGCCACCCTCTTGTTGCCGTTTGTTCCACCGCCTGCTGCACCAGTTACCAAACTAACAACTAACCCTGCGGCGCCCTGATAGAGACGCGCCCGCTATTGCATTATTTTCCTATAAATCAGACAATATGTCTGTTTTTTTCACTAATATGGCAAATCAATCATGATCAAGCTCACAATCGCGGAGCAGATCCGGAGCGAAATTCTCAGGTCCGGGCCAGGATCGGTCTTTACCGCCGTGCACTTTCATGGGCTGGGGGCAGAGCCCGGCACTATTGAGCGAACGCTTGCCCGCCTTGCCGAGAAAGGCGGTGTCCAGCGCATCCGCCACGGGCTTTATTACTACCCGGAGCCCGGAGCCGTTTTTGGGGCCCTGCCCCCCAAGCCGGAAGCCGTGGCCCGCGCATTAACCGAAGGGGCACCTTTGGTGCCGTCCGGCCCAACGGCGCTGCACCGGCTTGGCCTGACTACCCAAGTGCCAATGAGGTACTCCTACCTGACCAGCCGCAGCTCCCGAATGGAGCAACTGGGCAAGATCCGGATCGAGCTGCACAAGGTGCCAGAGCGACGCCTGAGCGGTGCCGGCACCAAAGCTGGCGAGATATTGAGTGCGATTGAATATGTGGGCCGCAAAGAAGCCAATTCCACCGATTTCTGTGGCAAGATTGCCCGAAAGCTCACAAGGAAAGAGCTGCTGCAGTTGCAGCAAGCGGCCACGCCCCGGTTTGTCTGGGTGAGGAAGGTTGTGGAAAAGATTAACAAGACATGGATGTCGATGAATGAGAGCACTACTGACGCTTGAGCCGGAACAAAGGGCAGAAGTTTTCAGAGTGGCCGAGCAAGAACTCGGTCTGCCAGCTCATGTGCTGGAGAAAGATTTCTGGGTCACTTATTTGCTGGACGCCCTGTTCCAGCAACTGGAACTGCCCGTAGGAATGATGTTCAAGGGCGGCACCAGCCTGTCCAAGTGCTACGATGTGATCGAGCGCTTTTCCGAGGATATTGATCTGGCTCTGGATCGGGATGATCTCGGATTCGATGGGGACAATGCCCCCGAGGTGCAGTCCTCCGCAACCAAAGCCAAAAGAAAGCTCAAGGAATTGCAGTCTGCAGGGACGCAATACATTGCCGACTCTCTTTACCCGGCAATACATAAATACCTGGAAAGCGATCTGGAGGAAACGTTTTCCATTACCATTGACGAGCAAACGCCGGACAATATCCTGTTCTTCTACCCCAGATGCCTTGATGACGCTGATTACGGTGACACCAACTATGTCAAACCGGTCGTGCTTATTGAAACCGGCACCAAAGCCGCCCACGAACCTGTAGCCGAGCTGCACATCTCTCCTCTCATTACGCAGGCCGAGAATGTTATCGAAGCGATTCCGTCGATTGGTGAAGATGGCACTACGGTGCGTACGTTGCGGATCGAGCGGACGTTCTGGGAGAAAGTGACGTTCCTCCACCAGCAGAACAGCTGCAACGACCCGGAAAAGGTAAAGGATCGACTGAGCAGGCACCTCTACGACATCGCCATGATTGCGAATTCCGAATATGGCAAGCATTGCCTCGAAACCCTTGAACTCCTCAAAAAAGTCGCTTACCACAAAAGCATCTACTTCAAACAAGGCGGCGTTGATTACATTGAGGCCGGCTCGGGCGCGCTCCGGCTATCATTAACGCCAGAACTGGAGCCGGCATTTCGAGAGGACTACGGCCGGATGGACGAAATGTTCTACGGGGAGCCCCCGCGGTTTGACGATATTGTCACTGAGCTTGGACGCATTGAATATCTGGTCAATCAAGCACTGTCAGAACCCAGCGAGCACTGACCACGCAGGGGTTTAGCACACAGAGGTTTAGAAAGTACTACAGGATTTGAAGCGCCCCGCACGCACACCTGCGGCAGCGGGCCGCGCGTATCCAGACACGCATCCAGACCATATACCCGGGCCAGGTTTTCTTCCGTGAGGACTGTTTCGGGCGGGCCATCCGCCACACACTCTCCGTTTGCCAGCAACAGGATGCGGCTGCCGTAGGCCGCCGCCAGGGACAGGTCATGGCATGCCATGATCAGCGCGGTCTCTTCCTGTTGTGCCAGCGACGCCAGTTGCGCCATCAGGCGATACTGCTGCGCCGGGTCCAGTGCCGAGGTGGCTTCGTCCAGCAGCAGCAAACGCTCGCCGGACATGGCCCGCAATTGCACCAGCACCCGCGCCAGTTGCACGCGCTGCTGCTCGCCGCCGGACAGGCTGTTGTACAGGCGCCCGGCCAGGTGGGCGACATCGCACCAGGCCATCTGCGTGCCGACTGAGGGGTGGCTGCTGTCACCGGCCTCACGGCCCGGCAAACCCTGTGCCACAACCTCTTCCGCCAGCATGGGAAAGCCCAGCGTGACCTGTTGTGGCATCACCGCGCGCCGCCGCGCCAGGGCGGGCAGCGGCAATGTCGCCAGTGAATCGCCCCCAAGGCGCACCTCACCGGATTGCGGGCGCCATTCGCTTGCCAGCACCCGCAGCAGTGTCGATTTCCCTGCCCCGTTGGGCCCCAGCAGCATCACGCGCTCACCGGCGCGTACGCGCAGGCTGATGTTGCGCAGCAACTGTTGCCCGTTACGCACCAGCGTGATCTCGCGTGCCTCTAGCAGGGGCTTCTCCAGTAGAGGCGCCACCAGACGTGTTGTCATCAGCGGGCTCTCCGCATCAGTAGTGCCAGAAAGAAAGGCCCGCCAATCAATGCCATCATCAGGCCGATGGGAAATTCTGCCGGTGCCACGATCAGCCGCGCCGCCGTATCCGCCAGCACCAGCAACACCGCGCCCAGTAACGCCGAGGCGGGCAACAGCCAGCGGTGATCCACGCCCAGCGTCAGCCGCACCAGATGCGGCGCCACCAGCCCGACAAACCCGATCAGCCCGGACACCGACACCGCAGCGCCCACCGCCAGCGCGCACATCACCACAATGCGCCGCTTCAGGCGGTCCACATCGTGCCCCAGATGCAGGGCCACGGCTTCGCCCAGCAACACCGCGTTCAGGGCGCGCGCCAGCATCGGCATGGCCAGCAGCACCAGCAGAATCCACGGCGCCACCAGGCGCAGGTCGCGCCAGTCGGCCTGGGCCAAGCTGCCCATGGTCCAGAAGGTCAGGGTGCGCAACTGGCCGTCGTCGGCCATGAAGGTGAGTACACCCACACCCGCCATGGCGATGGCATTGATGGCGATCCCGGCGAGCAGCAGCATCGCCACATGGGCTTCCCCATGGCGATTGCCGATGCGCCAGATCACAGCGGTGGTGAGCAAGGCACAGAAAAAGGCCGTCAACGGTAACGCCAGCCCCGGCACCGCCATGCCCCATTGCGCAAAGACTCGTTCACCCAACACGATGACGCCAATGCCGCCCAGGGCAGCACCGCTGGAAATACCGATCAGCCCCGGATCGGCCAACGGGTTACGAAACAGCCCCTGCAACAATGCACCGGATACTGCCAGCGCCGCACCCACCAGCATGGCCAGCAACAGGCGCGGCAAGCGCAGCTCGCGCACCACCAGCTGCACGCTGGCCTCAGCATCCCGGGCGAACAGCCCCTGCCAGACTTCCCCCGCACTCAGTGGCATGGGCCCGGTGCGCAGGGCCAGCATGGCGCCCAGCACCAGCAGCCCGCCAAGGGCGACCAGCACCGGACGCGGTGGCAACCGCCCAGCTACCGGGACCACGCCACCCCGCCCTGCCCGCTGACCACATCCAGCACCTGCGTCATGGCGTCCGGCAGCCGTGGGCCGAAGCCCAGCAGCAGCATACTGTCCGCCACCAGGATACGGCCGTCACGCCCTGCCGGTGTCATGCCCAGCGCGGGCCAGTCCTCGGCACGGAATTCACCGGGTTGCGTTTCGGCAACGATGATCATGTCCGGCGCCAGAGCGATCAGTGCCTCACTGCTCAGGGGGCGATAGCCCTGCTGATTGGTCACCGCGTTCGGTAAACCCAGGCTGTCGAGCAGTGCCTGGGCTTTGGTGCCCGCCCCGGCCAGACGCACGCCATGACCGCCCGCCGATAACAGGCACAACACACGCGGCGGATCGGTCAGCGGCAAGCGCTGGTTAATGCGGGCAAAGGCGGCTTCCAGTTCGGCCACCAGTGCGGCGCCCTCTTCCGTACGGCCGGTTTCCTGCGCCACCTGACGCGCCCGGGCCAACACGCCGTCCGGCGAATTGGCCGCATCAATGCGCACCACATTGGTCACACGTTCAAGCTGACGCAATGTCCGGGCCGGGCCTGCCTCGTCCGCCGACACCAGTACCTTGTCGGGCCGCAGCGAGACAATGCCCTCCACTGGCAACTCACGCACATAGCCGACTTTCGGTAAGGCCCGGGCAGCGGGTGGCCAGATGCTGGTATCGTCCACGGCCACCAGCTGGTCCTCGGCGCCCAGGGCATAGACCATTTCCGTCACGGCGCCGCCCGCCACCACCAGACGCTGCGCGTGCACCGGCGCCGCCAGCAGCAGACCTGCCAACAGCGCTGCCAATACGCGTGTCATGGCCGTCATGCCTTTTATCGCCGTCATGAAAGACGCTCAATCTGCGTCAGCAGATCACGCCAGGCAGACAGCTCGGCCTTGCCCGGCTTGCGTTCACCGAACAGGCTCAACACCAGTTCGCCCTTCGCATTGAAAGCATCCAGCGACGTGATATCGCCATCTTCGGAAGGCCGCCGCACCACCCACAGCTGCGTCATCTCGCCGGTGCGCATATGCAGGTTGAAATGTGGGTCGAGCACGTTGAACCACTCGCCGGTGCGCAGCAGCCGTTGCACCTGCCCGGTATAGATCTGCACGATGCCGCGATTGCCGACAAACGCCATGATCGGCGTGCCCATTTCCGCGACACTGTTGAGCACGTTTTCAACGCTGTCCAGCGCTACCGGACGCGCCCAGGGCTCGCCCACCTGTTCCAGCGCCGTCAGGCGATCCAGCCCATGACGTTTCAGCATGTCGTGGAATTGATGCACGTCGGTGATCGACGCCCACTCCTCCTGCAGGGGGTGCGGGTCAGCAATGGGTGCCTTGCGCTGAAACACCGGCGCAGGCTCAAGGGCCAGCGGCGGACGCTGGTCGGCAGCACGAAAACGTGTCACCAGCGCGTGCCAGGCCTGCATATCGGTATCGTCGGTGGCGTATACCTTGTGCACCGCCTGGCCGCTGTGGTCGAACATCTGCAAGCTGTGGCGCGGCCCTTTCGGGCCGGCCTCGGTCACCGCGCAGGCATGCCCCCAGTGGGAGAAGAACACGCGCAAATCGATCTCGCCCAGACACAGCCCCATGCGGCCGCCTTCCATGACGCTGAACTTGCTCATCACGCCGGTGGTTTCGTGGACCACCTCATCGTTGCGCGCCAGGGTCATGATGCGTCCAAGCAGGGACAGTGACGGATAGATTTCGGTAAACGCCGGTTGCAGGCGCAGCACCTTGTCCTGGGGTTCTGTCAGCAGCAGTTCCAGCTCACTGACCCCCAGTTGCGTTGCCGCATTGCGGATGCGCAAACGGGGCTGGGTTTCGCGCAGAGCGTGCCAGGCGGCTTGCAGCCCGTCGCGCTGTGCCGGCGCGCTGTGCTCATGGGTTGGCGTCGTTGCCTGAGTCATGGGATCACTCCTGTGCTGTGTTCAGATCAAGTTGGCGCCAGCGCAGGCGCGGATGGCCACTGGCACCGCCTTCGCTGTAATAGCCGGTGACCTGCAACTGGAATTGCGGTGCATCGTCGTCATCGCGATCGGTATCGATGCGGTAGACGCGATAGTTGGGCCACAGACGATGGTTGCCCTGCAGGTTGTAGGCGTACCAGCTTTGCTGGGCAAAGATGCCGCTGCTGCTGTCCGCCGCAAATAACTGCGACGGAATGGGCTCGCCGCTGTCCGGGTCGATGGTGGCGCTCTGCCAGGTAGCCAGGTCCGCCCATTCATGGGGGCCGAACACACCACCGGCACCCTCACCGCTGTCGCCGCTGTTGCTGCGCAGGAAGAAGTTCGTGCCCGCAAAACCGGCCTTGATATCCCAGACGTTGCCGGTGCAGTCCACAATCTCGTCCGCATCAAAATCGAAGCAGATTTCGCCGCCTGCGGGTGGCAGGGTGCCAGTGAAGGTTGCCTCGGTGGTGAACTGGTCAGAATCCGGCACCTGCACATCGAACTCAAAGGTGAAGGTTTCCACACCGTTGCCGTCACGGGTACAGAACACGATGTCTGTGGCGCGCACACGGGCATAGCTGTTGCCCTCACCGGATTTCACCAGCCAGCCGTTGTCCGGGTTTGCCGTGATCAAGCCTGCACCCGCGTCGCATTCCGGCGACACCTGATTGTAGAGATACCAGTCACCCATACCGCCAAACGCACTGGCCAGACCGTCTACCACCCAGTTGCGATTGGCCGGTGCCGGGTAATCTTCCAGCAGTACGGACAGTTCGGATTCCGGCGTGGCATTCAGGAACACGCTGGCGTTCGGCTCACCGTCCCCGTCATAAAAATCATCCTGCGCGGCGACCAGTACGCCCGCCACACTGCTGGGCCCAGAATCGCCACCATTCAGACGCAGCTCCGTTCGCCGCAGCGCCACATGCCATTCACTCTCTTCGGCAACTTCGTCACCGGTTTCCAGATTGACGTAGACCCAGTCGGCGTAGCTGCTGGCATTGTATCGACAGCTCAGAACGCCCGAATCCTCCTCACAATTATTGGTGACCACATCAGGCGGTGTACTGCTGCTGGAAGATCCGCCACAAGCCGCCAGGGCAAGCGTCGCGGCGCCCAACAGCAGGGCACGCCACTGAGAATTGATGTCGTATCGCATGTTATGAAATCCTCCTTTGTTAGTTCCCGAAGCCATAGCGCACACCGAGATAGATAAAGCGACCGGTAACAGGTGAAAAATCCATTGCGTCCGCGAAATCGCGTTGCGTATCAAGCAGGTTGTCCACGCCAGCCATCAGGCTGAACGCGGGCGTCACCCTGTGCGTCAGACTGACATCCAGCGCATGCCAGGCTGGCGAGCGAGCGCCATCGCTGTTCGCCAGTTCATTACTCTGATAACGGCCTCGCAGAGTCACATCGGTGTTGTCGGTGATGCCGATGTTCAGACCCGCCCGGCTGATGTCGCGAGGACGACGTGTGAGCCGTTGTCCGGTAGCTCGGTCTTCAGTCTCCATCCAGGTATGGTTCAGATGCAGGCTCACGCGTGACCCAAGAACCCAGTCCAGGCCCGCAGTGGCCCCCCGTGTCATGGCACGAGAGACATTTTCATACTGGTATTCGAGCACCGGCCCACCGGGTACGGGATCATTCTCGGCATCAATCTGGATCAGATTGCGCAGCGCGTTATGAAACAGCCCCAGTTCCAGCACCCAACGTTCGCGCCAGGAAAAAGTAGTGTTCATCTGCCAACTCTGAGAGCGCTCCGGCTCCAGCTCCGGGTTGCCGATCACTATGTAGCCAAGTTGACTATGATCGAACAGGTAGAAGCGCTCCTTCAGATCAGGCACGCGGTACCCCTGCCCCCAGCCGAGCCTTGCCGTGGTACGCCAGTTGTCACCACGCCACAGATGCCAGCGCGCCCCGGCACTACCTGCCAGATGGCTGCCGAAGTCGAGGTCATCCTGGTAACGCAGCCCCAGCACCAGCTCCATGACATCACCGAGAAAAAAGGTGTCCTGGCGAAATATCTCATCACTGCGCCGACTGACCCGATCGGTATCGTCGAGCTCGGACACACCATCCTTGGTCTGGCGCAGGCTTTCGTGGTTGATATCACCGCCCATCTGATAGCTGTACCCCAGACGGCCACCGAACCCGTCGTAGTACGGGCTGTCTAGTTGCAAGGACACCTGCGACAGCGTCATTTCAGCGTATCGGTCGTCATAGGCGCCGTCTGGGGAAAACTTCAACGTATCGTCGCTGAACGTTTCATGCACACCATTGAGTTGCAGACCGAAGCCTCCAGGCCAGACCCAGCGGCCACCGGCAACATAACGATCACGGACAATTGCTTCTGTCTTGCTCTGATTCACCTGCAAGCCACCAGGAAAGCCTTCCGAAGTGCGACTGATGCCATCTTCTGTGAAGCGACCGCCCTGCAGGTAGAGGCGGCCATTACTGGAGGGGTGCCACTCCAGACGAGCGTCATACTGTTGCCGATCCACTTCGTCCGCAGGCCGGGCCCAGCCGCCGTACACCGGCGTGATGCCGTCACTTTCCAGACGATCTACCGACAACCGCAAGCGCAGGGCGTCGCCGCCAGCATCCACCCGCGCACGGGCATGCCGACGACCGATATCAATACGGTCACCGGACGGATTCTGGTTACCATAGCTACCGATATCGCCCCGGACCTCGCCACCGAACCCAGGCGAGATGTCACGGGTAATGACATTAATGACGCCGCCCATAGCGGCACTGCCGTATTGCGCCGAGGTGGCGCCCTTGACGATTTCAATACGTTCAACTTCGGTCAACGTCAGCTGGCTGACATCGACCTTGGAGCCCGTACTCGCGGACACACGCAGGCCATCCACCAGCACCAGAACCTGCTCGCCACTGAGCCCCTGCAAGGAAACTTCGTATCCGGCCTTACCGTGAACCTCCCGCAGCTGCAGGCCGGAGACATTCTCCAATGCCTCTTTCAGCGAGCGCGCATGGGTGCGCTCCAGCTCCTGGCGCGTGACGACCTCCGTGCGCACCGGGGCATCAATGATGCTGCGTTCCGCTCGTGTACCGGTAACCACGACCTGGTCTAGCGAAGCGACATCCTTCGCGAAAGCCGGCGCACTCAGAGCGTTACTGGCAAACAAGACTGCAAAAAGACCGCAGAGGAGGAGAGAGCGCATAGTGCACATCATTTGATAAAAAGAATCATTCGCATCATAGAGGGGTGACGAAGGGCCGTCAATGAGAATCATTATCCTCTAGGGAGGCAGCAGGGATACCGGATACCTGCTCAAGTTTGCCGCCCAACGCGTCATCCGGCCCGGGACCTCATCGAAGAGGCCCCGATCAAACCGCAAGGCACAGAACGTCAATCAGTCGACGGAACGACCATGGAAAAACCGTTGTTACCGGTTCTCAACTCTTGGGAGGACGTCAATGCATCTACTGATAAAGGTCTGTGCGCACCATCATAAAACAGCACAACGAACAACCTCACTTCCTCACCAGGCTGGATATCACCGACCGTACAGTAGTACGAACTATCACAATAAACCTCAGCGCCATTCCTCCCCTCGATCAGCGCTATATAACCCGAATAATCAATATCAAACCCTACCTGAGTGGCAGTAGCACCACCGATATTGCTCAATGTAACCAGGTAATCACCGTCCATCATATATTCCTGATAAGGCTGGATATTCACTACAATATCGGAATACGCTGATAGCACTTGATCGAGCTCATTATCAACCTCAGAGAGCATTCTGGGCGGCCTGTTCGTCAAGCCCCACCATGTATCCATCATGCGTTTTACAGGCATATAGCCATCAAGCATAAACCCTGCAAATGCTTCGTCACTTTCCTTATGTGCTTGCACCACATCTGCAGCAATGCTTTCCCTGACTACGCTTTCAGTAGGCGGATAGGGGATCAAGGATCCGTCAGTAACTCTTACATCCTGAAAAGAACCAGTATAATTTCCGGCTGGCCCATATGCATCGTAATTAATACTCTTTAAAAATGAATCCCCTGGCCCAGAAGATTGAACAGACACATGCGAAGCCACAACCATAAACTCAACGCGGCGATCCTCTCCTATCGGGTAGGTATAACGCCCCGAAAAATCACTTAAGTTCGGGTTATACTGCTGCCCTGTGAAGGAATTTATCCTCTCGGCAGATACCCCACCCACATATTCGATATCATCTTTTGCGCCATAGAACTCTTCATGAAATAAATCTTTCCACGCTGAAACAGATCCCACCTCCGAGTTGACCAGAAAGTTATTCACCGGTGACAGCTGAGCACCAAGTACCGACGCGGTTTCCTCATCAATTACATCTTCTCCTGCATTCGGATCCGTTTCATTGAGGTACAGCCAACGCGTATACTCTCTCTGCATAATAACCTGCACCCCCACAAGACTCATGTAGTTATGCAAGCCATCATGCACATTTCCAGGCCTTACCTCTATACGCTCCAGAACATAATTAGCATGACTTATCAAATCACCAAGAAGCCTGTAATCCGCAGACCTGTTGGCCTCTGAGCGAGCATTATAGATACTCAAATCTCTTATTATCGAGTTCAGTCTTGCCCGCGTTTCATCCTGGAAATGTTGGTCTACCGATGCGATTATTTCATCTTTTGAGAGCTCTATACTCTCAAGCAAAATTCGTGTCATAACTTCAATTTGGCGAAGTATTCGGCTCTCACCGGCGCCTAGGGAAAGATTGAATGTTGCACTCATTTCGATCAACGGCCCTATAGAGAACATCCCCCCCAGACCAGATACAAGATGATCTGCAAATCCCTCAGCCAGGCTGTTAGCAAAAAAACCGAATACATTTTCTTCAAAAGCCTCTTCAATGGATCTCTCTATCTGTGCCTTGAAATTCTTCTCTATTTTCCGCCCTTGAGCCAGGAACCAAGACTGTCTATCCGGGTTGGCGTCCGCATACCCACTATTGGCCATTGCCCCAGCTGGCACAGCGACACCCATGACGATAAGGCACGCTCCAAAGATATGCTTTCCAGCATAAAGGACTGGTCTATTGCACCCTTTCACCATTGCCTTTCCCCCGATCCCATTCCTGGCCTTAAGGCTCCCCATTGATAGCGAATTGGCAGCATTCAACCCTGATTAATACTGATAATCATTAACGCTAGCGAATCAGGCGTCGCATGTCAATGAGACTCATTATCTTTTGGTGTCGAGATCAAATCTCTACGGATACAGCAAAGGGCGCAGGGTTTCAGGCTCAACGACCGATGACGCTATCGCAGCATGTTACGCATCCAGGCCACGCTGCCGAGTAGCACAACCCCTAGAATCAGCAGCACCACGATGCTGATGACGAGATCCCGGGCCGCCGGGCTCAGGCCCAGTTTGCCGAGGAAGTGAAACTTGTGCAGATGCATGAAATGCAGGCTGCGCAGGCGCCCTTCGGGGGTGGTGAGGTGAGCCACGTGTCCGGTATGGGTTTCCAGGAACAGCACGTTCACCGGCCCCTCGCGCAGGGCGATTCGTTGCACCGGCAGGCGCTTGTAGACCGACACATAGTCCATGGCGAAGTCGGGCAGGGCCCGGGTGAACGCCACCGGCGGCACAGGATGCCCGGCATCGGCAAACCAGCGCGCTGTCAGCTCCAGGGCATAGGCCTGGTCGCCCTCCTCCACCGCCGCCCCGGTACCCGCGTGGTGATAGCGAATCACATCGCCCTCGGGCGTGCTCTCGCGCAGCTGCCACACCGGCTCACCGCCCAACCAGGCCTGGGACAGGCCAACGGTCGTGGGGCTGACGACATCAAGCGGATTGAAGGCCAGTTCGGTGACAGGGATGCGGGTATCCGCGCGCCAGGCCAGATGATCCTCGCTCTGAAACTGGCCGAGGACCACGTGCAGGCCGCTGCTGGCAAAGCCGAGCATGGCCAGCGCCATGACCAGCCCGAGACGTCGATGCCAGCGATGTGCGCCACCCCGTCCCTGGCGCCCACGGCGTTTGCGCCACTGCATGGCGTACAACAACAGCCCGCCGACACCCACCACAAAGGTGAGGCCGATCAATACCGTGATCACCACCAGCCGCAGCGGATGATGGCGCTCGCCCAGAAAATGCCAGTTATGGAACTGGGCGAAGGTCCACAGGCCCACGCGGCGCCAGGTATTGTCCGCCGTGGCCAGGCGCTGGCCGAGCACGTCGATGTACAACTGAATGCCGTCGGCGCGATCAAAACTGACCCGGTGCACCGGCAGCATGCGATTGACGAAACGGTACTGGAGATCAAAGTCATCCAGCCGTGTCACATCGGTGATCTGCGCCTGTCTGTCGCCAAGGAGGATGCGCGACAAGGCCATGGCGTGCAGCCGCTCGCCGCCCACGATGGGCAGGCCGTTGGTGGCATCGTAATAGCTGATGGCCACGTTGGCGGGTGGGCGGGCCTCCCGCCAGCGTTCGTTTGCCTCCTGCGCACCGTAGATGGCCACTTGCCATTGCGGGCGCCCGGCCACGTAAACCAGATTGATCTGATCCACGTCGGTGTAGCCATGCCGCTCCAGCAGACGCTGGGGCGGTATCACCGCCTGGGCGTCCGGCAACGACGGCAGCGCCACCTGCTGCCAGCGCACGTCCGGCGTCCAGACATGCGCCATCAGCGGATGGGTCAGGCCACTGATCACCCACATCGCCACGGGCAGGGCAACGATCAGCGCGAGCCGGCGGTGCCAGCGGTACAGCAAGGGCAGCATGTTCTGGTCCTGTTCAGTTAATACCGGTACTCGAAACCCGCATACCAGGCCCGCGGCGCACCAGGCGTGATACCGGCGGCACTGCTCATCGGGTTCGGCGCCACCGTCGGCGTCCCGGTCGCCACGTAGACGTTATCGGTCAGGTTATGGCCGTCCACAAACACCCGCAGGTCGTTGGCAAATGTCTTGCTGAGCGTCAGCCCCCACAGGGTGTGCGACGGCGCTTGCCACAAACGCCCGCCATCATTGCTGTAGGTGAGCTCATATCCGCTGACGTAGCGCATGTTCGGTGCGATCACCAGCCCGCCCACGGTGCTGTAACGCAAGCTGCTGAACACCGTATGCACCGGAATCGTGGGCAGCCGGCTGTTGCCGAAATCCGGGTCGTCATCAAAGCGGAAGTCGGACCAGTTGTATACGGCGGTCAGCATGACATTGTCGCCACCGCGCAACAGATCATCGGCAAGGTGGACACCGCCACCGAACTCCACGCCGTAACGGCGCGTCTCCCCGCGTGCATTAAAGGTGCCTGATGCGCCATCCAGATCCAGATTGAGGATCTCGTTATCGATGCGAGTCTGGTACACCACCAGATCCCAGTAGCCCCAGTCCAGCATACCGCGCGTGCCGATTTCGGCGGTCAGCGCGTCCTGCTGATCCAGGGCGGCAGGTTCCGGATTATTGCCCAGCTCCGAGGACGACGGGCCCTCGATGCTGCGCGCCAGCTGGGCAAAGACCATCTGCCCCGGCAGCCACTCGAAGGTGGCGCCAAGCTTCGGCGACACACCGCGATAGGTCACCGTGTAGCTGTTGTCATTCGGATCAGCCGTCGGCTGCGGGAACGGCGCACAATCCGCACAGGGCGGCGGCACATCGCGCTGATAATCATCAAACACCCGGCGCGAATGCAGCGCCTGGGCACCCAGATTCAGACGCCACCGCTCACTCACCTGCCAGGTGCGCTCGGCATAAGCCTCGAACTGCAACGTGCGCAGGCGCGCGTCGAAGGTCTGGTTCCCCTTGCGCCGCCCGTCCGTGGTTTGCTGGAAGCGCGCCAGCTGGTCACTGCCCTGCCCCGCGCGCACGCCCGCCACCAGGGTATGGCCGGCAGCCTCGGCGGCACTGTAATCCAGGCTCAGACCGTGGCTTTCAACCCGGTTGTCGATGATGCCCACGAACGGCGTTGGCAGATGATCCAGCCGCCCCCGATTGAGAAAGAAGCTGGTGGTCAGGCTGCGCTGATCGTCGATCTGCCACAGGGTGCGATTGGCAAAGCGTGCATCCTGCCAGTTGCGATCAGCGTCGAACTGACGGTTGAAGTTTGCCGCATCACGGCGGGTGTCACGATTCAGCTGATCCAGCGGAATCGTGCCCGGCAGCTCAAGCTCGGCGTCGGTCAGAAACAGGTAGGTGCGATTTTCGATGTCATCGCGCAGACGGATACCAACGTTGCTGTTGAAACGCAGCGCATTCTGCCGGGACTGGTCACGGAATCCGTCGAGATAGCTGTGGTTGATACTGATGAAATGATCACGATCCCCGGCGTTGCCGCCGTGGGCAATCTGGTTGCGGCGATAACCGAAGCTGCCGGCCTCGCTGCGCAGCAGCCAGCCCGGGCTGTTACGGCCGGTGCGGCTGGCGTAGTTGATCACCCCGCCCGTGGTGGCGGCACCCAGCGCCAGCCCGGCCGGGCCGCGATAGATTTCGGCATGGTCATAGGCCAGCAGGTCCAGCAACTGGTTGGTGGTGCCGCCATCCAGGCTGCCCAGCGGCACGCCATCCTGGAAAGAACGCACACCGCGCCCGAAGCTGTTGCTGGAAATACCGGAGCCCCGAATCGCCAGCCGCACGTCATCGCCACCATTCTGGTTACTGACCCAGACACCGGGCACACGCTTGAACAGATCCTCCTGGCTGGCAGCATGGCCTTCCCGCCATTGCTCGCCGTCCAGCAGTGACTGGGCACGGGAAGCACGGAAAAAGCGCTCGAGCTTGTCATCCGCAGTGCTCGAAAGCCCCTCAGTCGAGGGCTCTCCACGCACCTCGACCTGCTCCAGACGGCCTCCCTGAGATACTTCTGAAGAGACGCCTGAGGGCTCACTGTGGCCATGCATCCCCGGCCCGTGCGCCGCATGAGCCGGGGCGGAGAACGCCATCAGCCCTGAAACCAGCAGAGCGCCGGATACAGCGGCCCACAGGTGCCCGGGACGGCCGCAGGCACTGCTGCGGGCGCCCGAACAATGCGCAACAAGATTGACTGGGGTCATGAAAGCGCTCCGGAAACCGGCGCACAGTATTCCGGGAAGGCGCAGAACGGACAATGTGGCGTATTGTCGCAGCCAGCCGACGTATGGTCGCGGCATTGATGTTGCCTTGACGCTGTCATCAGGACGATAGTGATATCTATAACGGATCACAACACAGATAAGGAACAGGCTGCCATGACCCGACCACTGGAAAAACTCGCAATCCTTCTGGTTGAAGACCACCGCCAACTGGCCCAGACCGTGGTTGAATACCTGGAAGAACTGGGCGCTTCCGCTGACTATGCTGGCGATGGCGGCCTTGCGCGGGAGCTGCTGCGCGAACACCACTATGACCTGATTCTGCTGGACATCATGCTGCCCGGCGAAGACGGCTACTCGCTGTGCCAGTACCTGCGCAACGACCTGACGCTGGACACCCCTGTCATCTTCCTGACTGCACGGGATCAACTGGATGACAAGCTGGAAGGCTTCTCACGCGGCGGCGATGACTACCTCATCAAGCCCTTCGCCCTGCCCGAGCTGTCCGCACGCATCCAGGCGCTGGTGCGCCGCGAGCGCCGCGAAGTGGCACCGCACATTCTGGCCGTGGCCGATCTGGAGCTGGACCCGGCACGCCAGGAAGTCCGCCGCGATGGCCAGGTACTGAAACTGTCCCCCACCGCTTTCCGTATTCTGCGCATTCTGATGCGGGAAACACCGAAGGTGGTCAGCCGCGAGCAGCTGGAGCAGGAACTCTGGGGCGATCTGGTCCCCGACTCCGATGCCCTGCGCAGCCATCTCTACAATCTGCGCAAGGCGGTGGACAAGCCCTTCGATGTCCACCTGCTGGAAACCATGCCCGGCGTCGGCTTCTGCATTCGACAGCCGGCCTGAATGTTTTCCTGAGTTCTGCTCAGTAGTGCAGGCAGCAAAAAAGGCGAGCAATGTGCTCGCCTTTTTTATTGCTTGTTGGACGTGGGGGTCGCCAGACAGTGGGTCATCCTCCAGCGAGAAGCGTAGAGGCGGGGGGCGCCCTTCCGGGACCGCTCAAGCCATCCCTGGGCGCTCGCGCTTTGGCCATCCATGGCCAAAGAGGTCCCTACAGGGCGCCCCCCGCCTCTACGCCGGAGCGAGATTCTAGTTTCAGTGGGTATCGAGTTTTCCGTAAGAACCAAACAATCGGCTGGCTGGGTGTAGTTGATCCTACTGAACGTGACGGCCCACGGGGGTGGGGACTGCTTTTCAGGACTGTGTGAGACATGGATGTCGAACACAAGCCTACACGGACGTATTTACGGCGGGTCCTGAAAAGCAGTCCCCCACCCCCGTGGGCCCTGACCACCGCACAACAAAGAATGGCACAACACAGACCCGCTAGAACTTGGACCAGGTCTGCCAGGCCGGGAAGGAGATTCTTACCTGCGTGCCGTGGCCCACTTCGCTGGCCACTTCCAGTTTCCATTTGAAGCGTTCGCACAGGCGCTGCACGATGGCCAGCCCCAGCCCGTGGCCACCCTCCTGGCTCCCCACACCACGCTCGAACGGTTGCAGTAGCCGCTCCAGATCATCCGGATTGATGCCCGGCCCCGTGTCGCGGACGATGACATCGTTCTTGCCCACGATGACCTCCACCGACCCGGAGTTGGTGTAGTTGATCGCATTGCGCACCAGATTGGTGATGACGATGGACAGCACTTGCTCCGGCGCGGTCAGCTTGAGCATGCTGCGCTGCTCCGAGCGCAAGGCCACATTCTTGCTCGTGGACAGCGGCTGCAGCCGCTCGACCATGTTCACTACCAGATCATTGACGATCAGCCGCTCTTCCGGCAGCTGGCGATGCTCGCTGCGCGCCAGTAACAGCAGCGTGGCGATCAATGCTTCCATATCCCCGACGGTGTCTTCGATGCGCTGTACGGACGGCACGCCGGGGAAGCGGGCGCCGAGCAGCTCAAGGTTGGCGCGGATCACCGCCAGTGGCGTGCGCAGTTCGTGGCTGGCGTCCCGGGTAAATTGCCGTTCGCGTTCGACGAAATCCAGCAGCCGGTCGGCGTAGGCCTCCAGTGCTGCGACCAGCACGGCCACTTCTGAATCGGCTTCGGTTTCGATCAGATCGAACTCCGGCCGTGCAGCGCGGGGATCGGTAATGGGGGCGCCGCGCAGCATCTCGGCCAACTGCACCAGCGGTGACATCAATTGCCGGGACTTTCGCCAGGTAATGAATGACATCAGGTAGATGACCAGCAGCACGCCGGTCAGTGGCAGCACGCCAAAGACCAGCGCCAGGGCGGCAACCCGGCGTTCGTCGAAGATCAGATAAAGCCGGGCGTCGTCGAAATCCTCGACAAAGACGATGGGCCTGTCTCCGGCCAGGTCAACACGGTGATATCCAGGGGTCAGGGGCTGGAAACTGTCGGGAATGGGATCACCCGAGCCATCAGGCTGGGTCAGCAGACCCAGCATGTGGCGTGTGTCCGGCCGCGCGAACTCCGGGTCTGTCTCGTAGATGGCCCAGAAATGCTCCGCTTCCCGCTTGAGTGCCTGTTTGACCAGCACATGCTCGACGATCTTGGCGGTGGCCATGACACCGAAGACCGTGGCGAGACTGATCAGCACAACCTGCATCAGGTAGACGCGGGTGAGACGGTGCTGCACGCCGGAGCGGCGATGGGGCATGAACCTTACCTCTTCAGGCCTATTCAGGCATCGGGGCGGGTAAAACGATAGTGGCCGACAAACCACTCTTCACCGTCACGATAGGCGAAAAGCTCAGAACAGGCCATGAAAAACATGCGCCAGCGCTGCAGCCACAGCTTCGCTTCCGCCTTGCCGTAGGTCTCGGTCAGGATCGGCATGATGGCTTTTTCGTCGCGGTCGGTATTGTCCAGCCAGGCTTCCAGGGTGCGGGAATAATGGGTGCCATTGACGCGCCACTTTTCATCCAACTTCAGCTTGTCCTGGCAGCGTTCCAGTAGATCGAAGGACGGCATGACACCGCCGGTGAAAAACATCCGCCCCATCCAGTTCTTCTCGCCCTCGGTGTCGAAGGGGTAGAACACGTCGTTGTGGCAGAAGATATGCACAAACAGTTTGCCGCCGGGCACCAGCCAATCGTGGATGCGGTGCATCAGCTCGCGGTGGTTACGCATATGTTCAAACATCTCCACGGACACAACGCGGTCGAACTGCCCTTCCGGAGTAAAGGTAGCGGCGTCGGCGGTAATCACCGTCAGATTGGTCAATCCTTTTTCGCGGGCACGGCCATCAATGAAGGCTTTCTGGGAGGCTGAGTTGGACACGGACGTGATCTGGCTGTCCGGGTAATGCTCCGCCATCCACAGTGACAGGGAGCCCCAACCGCAACCCAGCTCCAGCACCCGCTGGCCGGGCGCCAGTGCGGCGCGCTCGCAGGTCAGCGCCAGCATCGCGCGTTCGGCCTGGGCAAGATCCGTCACACCGTTATCCCAGATGCAGCTGGAATACTTCAGGTAGGGCCCGAGCGCTTTCAGATAGAAGGCCGCAGGCACTTCGTAATGCTGGTCGTTGGCAGCCTGTTGCTGTTCGGCCACCGGGCCGGCGGACAGCTTTTCCATCAAGGCCAGTTTGCGGCGCTCCACCAGGGCCGGGTCTTCGGCTTTTTCATCCCGCAGACGCTGTCCGAGCAATTTGCGGATACCAAACCGGATGAAGCTGTCCGGCACCAGGCGGCGTTCAGCGAGTTGAATGACCATGACGTGGTTTCCAGGGGATAAAGGCACTGGTTGTGCGTTGATATTCGCGGTAATCGTCGCCGCGGCTTTTCAGGGCCTGTTTTTCGGTATAGGGGATACCGGTAACAAACCACAGGAACAGAAACATGAAGACCGGGGCCAGCCAGAGCCAACCCGCATAGACCGCACCCACGGCCAGCAGCGGATAGCTGAACCAGTGCAACCATTCGAAGAAGTAATTCGGGTGTCGCGAATAGCGCCAGAGACCGTCGCGGCATGTGGTGCCCCGATTGGCGGGATTGCGCCGGAAGCGATCGAGCTGCTTGTCTGCGATGCTCTCGCCAGCCAGGGCGATCACGCCAACCAGCAGGCCGGCCATCAGCCAGGCGGCAGACACCTCGCCGGGATGATGGGCAATGACCCATGCCGGGAGCGCGAACAGCCACGCCAGCAGGCCCTGGCCCAGAAAAAAGAACAGATGAAACGTGTTGATACGCTCGCCCAGCGATTCGCGCATGGCGGCATAACGGCCTTCTTCTTCGCCGCCCTCAGCGATGACGCGGCGGAGAATGTGTGTCCCCAGGCGCAACGACCAGAAGCCGATCAGTCCCGCAGTCACCAACCGGAGCAACACCGGGCCGTCACCCAGCAACAGATAGAACAGCGAGGCACCACCTACGCCGTAGGCCCAGATCACATCGGCATGCGCCGCATTGAGGGTGCGGCACTGCACCCACCAGCCCAACAGGCACACGATGGCAAGGCCCACAGCGCTGATCAGAAGAAGATGCCAGCCCATCAAACCGGATACGATGTCAGGCGATTGAACGAGGTCCATGACCATTGCTCCCTGCGTCTTTTCCTGCGCCTTCTTTTACGTTCTTGCCGGGTTTTACGTTCTTGCCGGGGCCCTGTGCCACTTGCCCGCGCTGCGCCCACCAGGCCAATATCGGCACAATCAGGCTCCAGATCACACCATAGCAGACGGCCAGCAGCAGCATGCCTTCGGGTGCTTCAGCCGCACCGAAGCGCACACCGGCTATCACAGAGCCGACGCTGCCGAAACCGCCAAAAGCAGCGCCGATCAGCGGCCGCCCACGGAGCCAGCCCATGCTGTAATTAAGACTGACCGCGAAGCCTCCCCACAGGGCAAGTATCCACAGCGGGGCGAAATGGGCGCTCCAGGCCAGTTGATAACTGATAAGCCCTGTATTCAGCCAGACCAGTTCTGCGGCCGCCCCGATCACCAGGCCAGCCAGCAACATCCGTACTTCTTGCCGTGGGTTGCGCTCGTGCACCAACGCCCAGCCAACAAGCGCCGCCAAAACCAGCATGACTGGCCACAGAACACCCCCTGCCGCGCCCAGAATGGCGGCAAACCAGAGTACCTGGAAGAGCACAAAGTTACCCACGATGGCGGAGGATGGCATCTTCGAGTTTCGGATGGCGTTCATAATTTTCGTCATGAGGGACAGCATCTTGTGAGGCGGCAGCAGGAAGGTACGTGAAGACGATAGCCCTGACGTCATGAATGGCCTGTGAAACTCGTACACGGCCCGGAATGGCAGGCCCGGGAACAGGCCTCCCTTCACAGGCGGTTCACTGGTTCGGGCCAATGATTGCCGCATGAACTCATCCCTCCCCGATATCCGTCTTTTTATTGTGCTCCTGGCCGTCGTGCTGGGCACCACTGCCTGCGCGGGCCGCGAGCGCGGGCCGAGCTTTACTGACCAATATATGGAAGCGCTTGAACGCTTCCCGGCCAGTACCACGACCGACATTGCCGCCGGCGTGGAGCGCTTCGTCGCGGTCTTTACGCACCTGACGCACGATGATGTGGGTGAGCGCGCCCGTCTGGCCTACGCCGACACCCTGTTCTTCAACGACACGCTGCACACCGCCACCTCCGGCCGGCAGCTGGCCGATTATCTTGTTGCCACCGGCGACGCGGTGGATGACGTCGAGGTCGAGGTGCTCAGCTGGATTGAAGACAAAGGTGATGTGTATGTGCGCTGGACCATGCGCACACAGTTTTCGGTCACCGGACGCAAGGTGGACAGCCGCACCATCGGCATGACCCATTTGCGCTTCAATGACGAAGGGCAGGTCACGCTGCATCAGGATTTCTGGGACAGCAGTCAGGGCCTGTATGAACACATCCCGGTAATGGGCGGTATGGTGCGCTGGATACGAGGACGCTTATGACACACCGATTTTCAGGCTCAGCACTGAGCAGATTGATTGTATCGGCGCTGGCAGCCGCTGCGTTGAGCCATGCCGCCATGGCGGACGACCTCACCGATCCGGCGTCCTTCTTCGGGGACGACGCGCCGGCCATGCAGGAATGCACGCGTGGTGACGTCCGCGCGCTGCGTTTCATTCGCGTTGGCGAGGCACGCCTGTCGCTGGATGACTGTGCGCGCAACGGGCTGCCTCTCAAGCCGCCACTGCGGCTCCAGTTTTCCTACCGCCGCGACGTACCCGGTGATGCCTTCGCAGAAGCGGCAGAGACCATGATCAAGCGCAATGCAGACGCGGACACCTTCGACGCGCTGCAGAGCCGCATCCAGGCGTTCAACGCCAACTATCGCGATATCGGTAATGGCGACACCTACCAGCTCGACTACGCGCCGGATGGCCGCCTGCTGCTGAGCCTGAACGGCGAGCCCCTGGCAGAAGAAAGCGGCGATGATTTCGCGCTCAACTACCTGAGCATCTGGTTTGGCGACGACCCCTACAATGACCGGCTCAAACGGGATCTGCTCGGCAATTGAGCCCTGCCCCTACCGGCGTGGCGCTCCCTTGCGCTAGACTGCATCAAAGGCTACACGTTGCATCGGGGGTAGGATGGGATTCTGGAATCAGTCGCTTGATGAGCAAGGGCTGCAAGACGTAGAACCTGCTGTCACCAGCCAGGATCGCCTGCGCGGGATCACCCGCGCCACGCAGCTGACGCTACTGGTACTGTCGGTGTCCGTAGTCGTGACCGTCATCAGCATTCTGGCCACCGGGGAGCGTAACTGGGTCTTCGCCATCGGCCTGTCTGTGCTCATTCCCCTGCTGATCATGCCTGCGGTCATTTACCCGGTCAGCTGCATCAATGCCGCCCTGATACGACACAATGGTTACCTGCAGCAACTGGCCCGGCACGACCACCTCACGGGGCTGTACAACCGCCCTTACATGCTGAATATGCTCGAGCGTGAGCTGGCACTCAGCAGCCGCCACGACTACCCGGTATCCGTGTTGCTGATTGACCTGCAAAACAACCGCGACATCATTGATCAACTCGGCCGACATGCTTCTGACAAGGCCCTGCAGATGCTGGCCCGGGAAGTGCGGGCGCAGATTCGCGAGAGCGATCTGTTCGGCCGTTTCGAGGGGGCTCAGTTCATCCTGGTACTGCCCCACACCGGCCTGCGTGATGCGCTGCGCATCAGTGACAACCTGCGCGAGCGTCTGGCCCAGCAGTCTGTGCAGGGCGAGACACAGGACATGACACTCGGGACCATCGTGGGCGTGGCCTCCACGGACACCAGCAGCCGTACCATGCAGGCCCTGCTGAACGACGCAGATTACGCGCTCTACAATTCGCGCAAGCAAGGGCCCCTGTCCGGCAACATGCCGGACAACACGGATACGCCGGAGCAACCGCGGACGGTTTGATCCGGCGCTAATGCACGAGCGTGCCAGGCGTGCAGACCAGCGCCAACCGTTTCTGTGACCCGCCCGACAAGGCCGCACATCAGGCGGCCGCCAGCGTTGCGCGACCCGGTTAAAGCACCTACCATCCTGCCCTTAATAATTCCGATTCACCGGCTGCAACCCTGTCAGCGGCGCATGACCCGTGCCGATGGCACTATCGTTTGCAGCATCTCTACCCAGTCAGGAAGGAATCCATGACACATCAAACCCTCAGACTTACCGGAAAACACCTCCTTGCCGCAGTCTTTACGCTGGCGCTTGCTACAACCCACGCCTCTGCCCATGAGATCCCCGATGAGTATGGCTATGTGGGTGGCCATATCAGCCAATACTGGTTTGATACCGACAAGATTTCTGTCAAGGAGGCCACACTGCCCGGCATCCAGGCCGGCGTGCGCTTCAATGAAAACTGGTCTGCCCAGATCTGGTGGGAGCGCAACAATGTCGTCCGGGATACTCCGGGGCCGCGCACCTACGCCGGCGTCGCGTTGCTGTCCGTCCGCCATCACTTCAACAACACCTCGCTGATCGGCTTCGAACCCTATGCCGGTCTCGCTGCTGGCCAGATCCGTTTTGATCGCCAGGGCAGCAACGTACGCCACGAGCAGGAACTGGTGGGTCTGGAGTTCGGCGCCCAGCGTCGCCTGTCGGAGCACTGGATTCTGGATCTCGGCGCCCGACCAATGCGCGCCGCCTCGCGGAATGCGCTGGAAGGTGAGATCTATGCCGCCCTGAACTTCGTCATCGGTGGCCGCCAGCAGCCTGCCCCCGAACCCGCACCGCCGGTCGACCCGCGCACCATCGACAGCGACGGCGATGGCGTTCCGGACTACCGGGACGAATGCCCGGACACCCCGGCCAATGTCACCGTAGACGAAGTGGGCTGCCCGCTGGACAGCGACGGTGATGGCGTTCCGGATTACCTGGATCAGTGCCCGGATACCCCTGCTGGCGCGATCGTCGATGAGCAAGGTTGCCAGGTCTACCTGGAGCGGGATGTCCGCGAAACCCTGTACGTGGAATTCGAGCTGAACCGGGCCGTACTGCGTCAGGAGTACATCGCAGAGTTGGGTCTGATCGCCCATATGATGCGCCAGTACCCCGATGCCAGCCTGCTGCTGGAAGGCCACACGGACAGCACTGGCGCCGTCGCCTATAACGAGCAGCTCTCAGCCCAGCGGGCAGACGCCGTCAAGGATGCGCTGGTCACACATTACGACGTTGATCCGGCACGCATTACCACCGAGGGCAAAGGCCCTGCGGTACCCATTGCCGACAACAGCACAGCTGAAGGCCGGGCGCAGAATCGCCGGGTTGAAGCCATCCTGCGAGCCACGGCACGCGAAGCCGCTTACGAATAGAAGCGGCTCGCAACGCCATTGCCAGCATCGAAAGCGCCCTCCGGGGCGCTTTTTTTGTGCTCCTTCCCGGCTCGCTGGCGCGCCAAAGGCCCGGAAGCACCAGCATTGGCTTTTGCCGGAGCTGCAGGAGAAGAGATGGCACCGAAACGTCTGTAGGATATTCGCCATACATCATGTAAGACATTCGCTATTAATCTTGTAAGCATTATCTTACAAAAGGAGATGTATCAAATCTTTTCCCCCCATTACACTCCGCTACACAAATTTCCCCGCCGCCGTGATGCAACGCAAAATCCCGCCGCTTTTGGCTCTGATCATTGTAAACAGGAAGTATTCCGCCCCCCGACCACGCAAACCTCACATACACAGAGTGACAAAAATACTACATATCCTGCGCTGCACCACGTACTGATGGCGCTGTGACATCAATCACAACCATTTGAATTTAATGATTTTTTTCAGACCCTCGAATACGAATATCCCGCCCCCGACGGCGCCCGCCCCGTTCTGCCAGCAACACACCCCCGCGCCACCGACGCCATCCCTCATCATGAGCGTGCGAATCGGTCTGCCCCGATTCCGCATTGCAGTTCTTGGGAGTCATATAGAGGGGTTACATCATGAAAGCATTTACTTCACGGTCAGCCATCGTGGGCGGCCTGGCGCTGTTGCTGTGCGCAGCCAGCGCTCAGGCTGACCAACGCTGGCCTGAATCATTCGGGTATGTGGGGGTTCAGGGGTCCTATTTCGACACCGGCAAGGGTCGCGACAGCCTCGACAACATTCACAACTTCTGGCAGTACGCCGTCCATGGCGGCTACCGCTTCAATCCACGTTTCTCCGCGCAGCTCCAGTATGGCGAGGGCGACACGGAGACGCGTCAGACAGACATCGACGTCGACAGCAGGCTGATCACGCTGACAGGCCGGGCGCACTGGCATGAAATGTCGCTGGTCGGCTTCGTCCCTTACGGCGGCGCAGGCTACGGCTACAACCGCCTGAAGGTGGACGGGCTCGGCACGAAGCGTGAAGACGCCATCGTGTTGGAAGCTGGCCTGCAGCGTCTGCTCGGCACCCGTTTCATGCTCGACGGTGGCATGCGTGCCCTGGTAGAGCTTGAGGACGGCTTCGTCGACACACAGCCCTTCGTTGCACTGGATTTCCTGTTCGGCAAGCGTTACGCCGCCGCGCCGGTCGCCACACCCCGTTCGGAAATCTGGATGGACAGCGATGGTGATGGCGTACCCGACCATCTGGATCAGTGCCCGAATACGCCTGCCGGCGCCCTGGTCGATGATGTCGGCTGCCCGATCATGATGACGGAGAGCGTCAACATCACCCTGTATGTCGAGTTTGATCTGGACAGCACCACCGTGAAGCCTGAGTTCTTCGAGGACATCGGTCAGATCTCGGAAGTGCTGACGCAGTATCCGGACAGCGAAGTCCTGCTGGAAGGTCACACCGACAGCACAGGTAGCGCGTCTTACAACCAGAACCTGTCTCTGAGCCGTGCTGATGCTGTCATGCGCGTTCTGGTTTCAGAGTTCGGCATCGATTCCAACCGTATCCGCACCTCAGGCATGGGCCTGACACAACCAATCGCCGACAACAGTACCGAGGAAGGCCGCGCTCGCAACCGCCGTGTTGAAGCCGTCGTGCAGGCCACTCGCGAAGAAATGAAACGTCGCTGATTACCGGAATTCATTGGAGAAAGATCATGAAAACGACACATGCAAAATGGCTTCAACTGGTCATGGTAGGCTTGATAGCCACCAGCCTTGCGGCCTGTGGCGGCAGCAACCGCCCCAGCGATCCGCGTATCGAATTGCCAGGAGGTGGTGGCAACGGTGGTGGCGGTGAGGATCCACGGGATGAAACCTTCTGTGAAGATCCGACGCAACTGTTCGAGCTGGACGGCATCGTACCGGCAGACGGCGCCACCGGCGTACCGCAGAACATCTCGCCGGTAGTCCGCTTCAATGAGCCGGTCGCGGAAGATTCTGTCAACGAGACCACACTGTTCCTGACCGCCAATGGTGCACCGGTGCCGGTGACCTACACCATCAACGGCCGCACCGTAACACTGACGCCGGAAGCAAACCTGGCCGCAAACACGCTGCACACACTGACCATTGGTCCGGAACTCCGTGCCGCAGAATGCGTTGATCCGCTGCCCACGAAATTCCTGGCAGAGGGTGAAGCCGGCGACCGTACCTTCGCCACCGGCGGAGCCGTTGATAATGAGCAACCGCGCGTAGAAGCCATCAACCCGGCTGACGGCGCATCGCTGGTGTCCACTGGCGCGCCCATCATCATCACTTTCAGCGAGCCGGTCTTGCCCGCCACCGTCAACGACGCCACCGTCACTGTGACACGTCGTGACAATGGCCAGGTCATCACTGGCGCCTTTGACGTCAACGCAGAAATCGCGACCTTCCAGCCTGATTCAGCGCTGGCCATGCAGGAAAACTACGATGTCGCCATCACGACCAACATTCGTGATCTGGCCGGCAACTCACTGGAAGCGCCGTTCAACAGTGAATTCCGTACTGGCGGTGTCGTGGTACTGCTTAACGACGAACTGATCAGCCAGATTCCCGGGCTCGGCGATCTGCTCAACACCATCGGCGATACGCTGCTGGAGAATCTGGACCTCAGCGACGGCGACGGCGGCCTTGGCAGCCTGGATAACCTGCTGATCATCAAGCTGCCGCTGGTGCCGGGCATCCCTGACGGCGGACTCGACGGTTTCGATGGCGTGCAATTCGAAGATACGCTGATCGCGATCTGTGATCCTTCCACGCCCGGTGAGAACTGCACCCTGGCTCTGGACATCGCCCTGGACCCGCTGGCTTTGCAGGAACTGGCGGACGCCTTCACAGGCGGTGATCCGGAGCAGATCCCGGGCCTGCTGGCAGAAGCACTGATCGGTGAAGGTGGCTTCCTGGGCATCAACCTGGACATCCTTGACCCCGACGGCCTGGGCGTACTGCCTGGTCCGCTTGAAGACGCACTGAACATGGTGCTGGGCGAGTTGCAGGGTGGTCTGGAGCAAGTGCCGGTCCTCAACGAGTTGTTCGCCAACTTCGGCGTGGAAGCGCTGATCCAGGCCAACCTGCTCAATGGTGCGCTGCTGGACGCCACCGTCGGCAATCTGCTGGGGGTCAGCGTTCTGGATCTGTCCACCGGCAACCTGATTGATCTCAGCGGTGGTCTGATCGATGCACTGGATCCGGTACTGGACCCATTGTCTGAAATCCTCTGCGCCATCCGCTTGCTGTGCAGCAACTGATCGCAGACATGACGACATGAACAACAGAGTTTGACTCCCGCATCAGTTATGCGGCTTCCAGGCGCCTCTTCCCTCAGAGGCGCCTTTTTTTGTGTGAAAGTTGCCTTGCGGCCAGTCTCTCTCGGCGAGGAAGTCATTGTGAGCTGATGTCGCCAGCGCATAATCGATCCCCACTTCTTCCGCATAACGAGGGATTCCGATATGGCCAAAGATGCCGTTGGCTACGCCCTGACCGGGCTGAATAAAATGGCCAGTTCCACTCTGCTTGACCGCCTCGGACTGCGCCGACTGGTAGAGCGCGTCGCCTATTCACTCACACGCACCGGCTTTCGCGTTATCACCACCTCTGCCCGCACGTTCAGCAGCGGCAAGAAGCTGGACAAGCCCGAGCGATTGACCGCCCCGGGGCATACCACCGACCTGTTTGACCTGAACATCACGGATGAGCAACAGATGATCCGTGATTCCGTGAAGGGCTTTGCGCAAGAGGTGCTTCGCCCCCGTGGCGAAGAAGCCGATGCCGCACAGCGCACCAGCGATGAAACACTCTCCGCCGCGCTGGAGCTGGGTCTGAATTTCTTCGCCGTGCCGGAATCCCTCGGTGGTGCCGCCAGCGAACGTTCTCCCGTCACCACCATGCTGGTGGCCGAAGACCTCGGCTGGGGCGACATGGGCCAGGCAGTTGCCATCCTGTCCCCCATGGGCGTGGCCAACGCCCTGACCCAATGGGGTTCAGCAGATCAGCAGGCCCGTTACCTGCCCGCGTTTGCTGGCGACGAGCCGCCCAAAGCCGCCATTGCCGTTACCGAAGCGCAACTGATGTTTGACCCGATGGCGCTGAGCACTATGGCAGTGCGCAAGGGCGACAGCTATGTGCTCAACGGTGCCAAGGCCATGGTGCCGCTGGCGGCCGAAGCCGAACTGTTCCTGATTGCCGCCCAGACAGAAGACGGCCCCGCAGTATTCATCGTGGAAGGCGGCACTGACGGCCTCAGCGCGGGTGATGACCCGGCCATGGGCGTGCGCGCCAGTGGCCAGCGGCCGCTGATTCTGGAAAACGTTACCGTCTCGGCAGCACAGCGTCTCGGCACCGATGACTTCGATTACCGCAAGTTCGTTGATCTGGGCAGCCTGGCCTGGTGTGCGTTGGCGGTGGGCAACTGCCAGGCGGTGCTGGATTACGTCGTGCCCTACTGCAACGAGCGCAAGGCTTTCGGTGAGCCAATCAGCTATCGTCAGGCGGTCGCCTTCCTGATTGCCGACATGGCCATCGAAGTGGACGCCATGCGCATGCTGGTCTGGCGTGCCGTGAGCCGTGCCGAGCAAGGCAAGGATTTCAAACGCGAAGCCCACATGGCACGCACCCTGTGCAAGGAAAAAGCCATGAAGATCGGCACCGATGGCGTACAGCTGCTCGGCGGCCATGGTTTCACCCATGAATATCCTGTTGAACGCTGGTACCGCGACCTCCGGGCCGTCGGTGTCATGTTCAGCGGCCTGCATCTTTGATCAGCGGAGGATAACGATATGAATTTCGATCTGCCGAAAAAAATCAAACCGCTGGTCAACAATGCCCATCAGGTCGCCCTGAGTGTGTTCCGGCCTATCTCACGCAAGTATGACCGTGCCGAGCATGAGTACCCGAAAGAACTCGATATGCTCGCTTCGGTACTGGATGGCATGAACGACGGTGACCCCACGTCCAGTGCCGGCGCCAGCCAGACCGGCAAGGGACGGGGCAAGGACACCGGCACGGGCGTCAAGAACGGCGCCAACATGACCACCTGCCTTGGTGCGCTGGAGCTGTGTTATGGCGATGTCGGCCTGCTGCTGTCCATGCCGCGACAGGGATTGGGCAACGCCGCCATTGCGGCCGTGGCCAACGACGAGCAACTGGAACGCTTCAAGGGTAAATGGGCCGCGATGGCCATTACCGAGCCCGGTGCCGGCTCTGACTCCGCCGCCATCCGCACGACAGCGAAGGAAGATGGCGACCACTATGTACTGAACGGCGAGAAGATCTATGTGACCTCTGGCGAACGCGCTGACTGCGTGGTGGTTTGGGCGTCGCTTGATCTCGCGCTGGGTCGTGCCGCGATCAAATCCTTCGTGGTGGAATGGGGCACGCCGGGCATGGAACTGGCACGTCTGGAAAAGAAGCTCGGCATTCGCGCCTCGGATACCGCAGCGATCAATTTCAATGACTGCCGTGTACCCAAAGAAAACCTGCTCGGCAACCCGGAAGTTGACGTCGCCAAAGGTTTCGCTGGCGTCATGGAGACCTTCGACAACACGCGGCCACTGGTGGCCTGTTTTGCCCTGGGTTGTGCCAAGGCAGCACTGGATCGCACCCGCGAGCTGCTCGCCGAACACGTCAAGCTGGATTACGAAAAGCCGATCGGTAACGTGAGCGCGGTAGAGGCGGAGCTGTATACCATGGAAGCCGAGTGGGAAGCGGCCTATCTGCTGACCGTGAAAGCCGCTTGGATGGCCGACAACCGTATTGCCAACTCCGTGGAAGCGTCCATCTCCAAGGCCAAGGCAGGGCGCGTCGGCAACTACATCACGCTGCGCTGTGTGGAGCTGTGTGGAGCCCTGGGATATACCGAGACCGAGTTGCTGGAAAAATGGGCCCGTGATTCAAAGATTCTCGATATCTTCGAAGGCACGCAACAGATTCAGCTGTTGATCATTGCCCGCCGACTACTGGGGCTGAGTTCCAGGGAGCTGAAGTAAGAATAATGCCGGCCTCTTGCGAGGCCGGCATACGTAAACCGACCTACTGGCACGATACCCGCCAATAGACGCATAATCAGTCTCTGACATGGAACGCCGGAGACTGAAGCGTCATGCACGACACCATGCACGACATGAGTACACACCGTTTTTTCTGCTGCCGCCGCTCGTTCGGCATTCCGGTGCTTCTTACGGCAGTCCTGGTCGTGATCGGAGGTTGCGATGACAGCAACGCACGCACGCCTGCTGTTGCACCAACGTCAGCCCCGCCACCCAGTCAACCCGCTGCAGATCAGCTTTCCGCGTTTGCGGTGGAGCAACTGACCGGCTATTCCCCCGCACTGATTCGCTACCACTGCGCCGATGACATGGTCGTCACCGTGGAATACAGCGGCCCAGGCGCTATCCTGACACTGGGCGATGAACGTCATCTGCTACATCGGGACCCCGCAGGCTCGGGGGTGCGCTACAGCAATAACGACGTGTCCTGGCACACCAAGGAAGAGGAAGGCCTGCTGAGTGCCGGCGAGGATTCCCGCATTTGCCTGCAAATGGCGCTGTAGCCGACCGGCTGCCGGCAAACCGTCCGGCAGCGCAATTGGCCGCCGCGCCTTTGAAGGTGCAATAATTCGCCACAAAATGGTCACAAATGACCACCCCCACCGGCGTGGCCTTGTGTATGCTTACGCTCAGTCAACAAGGAGAGCGACCAATGAGATCTGTGATAACAGGCGTGGCATGTGCACTGACCGGGCTGGTGATGCTCTCCAGTGCAGCTCAGGCATCCAGCAACAACGGCACCGTCATACTCAGCCAGCAGGCCTGTGGTTACGTGATGCTGAATCTGGGAAACGGTAGCCAGGCCTTGTTGAAACTGATCCGTGGTGACGCGCCCCGCCCCGGCGATCGGCTCGACAGCGACGGGGTACTGGAAGTGCGTGAGTTTGCAGACCTGACCAACCGTCGCACTCAGGAGCCGATCACGGTCTGGGTCGACATGATTGATCGCTCCTCCCATCGCGCCCTGGGTCGTTACGGGCAATACTGCAATTAGCCATCCCTGGCTGTAAGTATGCCCCGTTACAGTTTCGCCGCTACCTCGGCACCTTCACGAATCGCCCGCTTGGCATCCAGCTCTGCAGCAAGGCTGGCGCCACCAATCAGATGATAGCTGTCACGTTCGTGCAACTCGCGCAGTGATTCCTGACCGGCGCAGATGACCACGTTGTCCACTTCCAGCAGTTGCTCTTCACCGCCAATGCTGATGTAAAGCCCCTTGTCATCAATGCGCTCGTAGGTAGCGCCGCCGATCATCTCCACGCCTTTCATCTTCAACGTTGCCCGGTGGACCCAGCCAGAGGTTTTGCCCAGGTTCTTGCCCAGAGCGCTGGCCTTGCGTTGCAACAGATAGATCTTGCGGGCAGACGGCACCGGCTGCGCCTGTGCCAGATTGCCGGGGGCATCGCTGAGAAAATCCACACCCCACTCGCGGGCCCACTCCTGCAACGGCTGCGGCTGTGTTGCGCCATGATCGTGGGCCAGAAACTCCCCCACGTCGAAACCGATACCGCCTGCACCAATCAACGCCACTCTCGGCCCCACGGTCACTTTGCCCAACAGGACATCGATATAGGACAGCACCATCGGGTGGTCAATACCAGAAATGGCAGGCCGCCGCGGTGTCACCCCGGTCGCCACAATGATTTCCTCGAACCCTGCTGCCGCCAGTTCGCCCGGCACAACCTTGTGACCCAGTTTCAGTGTCACCCCGGTGTGCTCGATACGTTTGCCGAAATAACGAATGGTTTCCCAGAACTCTTCTTTGCCGGGGATGCGGGCTGCCATGTTGAACTGGCCGCCAATACGGTCGGAGGCATCAAACAGTGTCACATCATGGCCGCGCTCTGCGGCGACCGTCGCAGCAGACAGCCCCGCCGGACCCGCGCCCACGACCGCCACTTTTTTCGGCTTGCGTGTCTTCAGGTAGACCAGTTCGGTTTCATGGCAGGCCTGGGGATTGACCAGGCAGGATGCACGCTTCAACTCGAAGGTGTGATCCAGACATGCCTGATTGCAGGCGATACAGGTATTGATATCGTCGGCCCGGTTTTCCGCCGCCTTGTTGACGAAGTGCGGGTCGGCCAGCATGGGCCGTGCCATGGACACCATATCCGCCTGGCCGCTGGCAATGATCTGCTCTGCCACTTCCGGGGTGTTGATACGGTTGGAGGCAATCACCGGAACACTGACCACCTCCTTGACCCGACGCGTCGCTTCGGCAAACGCAGCACGGGGCACGGATGTCACGATCGTGGGCACGCGGGCTTCGTGCCAGCCAATGCCGCTGTTGATCAGCGTCACGCCCGCCTGCTCCAGGGCCCGGGCCAGCGCCAGGATTTCATCCTGCGTTGCCCCATCGGGCACCAGCTCCATCACCGACATACGGAACACGATGATGAAATCCTCGCCACAGGCCTTGCGAGTCGCCTCAACGATTTCCACCGGGAAGCGCCGGCGGTTTTCTTCGCTGCCGCCATACTCGTCTGTGCGCTTGTTGGTGCGCGGTGCCGTGAACTGGTTGATCAGGTAGCCTTCACTGCCCATGATCTCGACGCCATCGTAGCCGGCGCGTTTGGCCAGCCTGGCCGCCCGGGCAAAATCCTTCACCGTCTGCTTCACCTCACGGGTGGACATGGCTTTCGGCTTGAACGGATTGATCGGTGACTTGATGGCCGAGGCAGACCGCGACATGGGGTGGTAGCTGTAACGGCCCGCGTGCAGCAACTGCAAACAGATCTTGCCACCGGCCTTGTGCACCTCTCGCGTGACCACTCTGTGGGTCAGTGCATCGGCATTATTGAGCATGGCGCCCGA
The DNA here is from genome assembly GCA_022565695.1 of Alcanivorax sp. GTDB lineage: Bacteria > Pseudomonadota > Gammaproteobacteria > Pseudomonadales > Alcanivoracaceae > Isoalcanivorax. Next base: position 41,472 of record JAIUME010000018.1, read on the forward strand.
GAACGGGTAGAACCAGCCTTTGCGATTGGGGTTGAAGCCGCCAGTGATGATCAGGCCTACGCCACCGCGGGCACGCTCGGCAAAGTACTCCGCCAGCTTGCGCCGGTGCCAGATGCGATCTTCCAGGCCGGTGTGCATGGAGCCCATCACGACGCGATTCTTCAGGGTGGTAAAACCGAGATCCAGCGGGGCCAGCATATGCGGATAGGCTGGGTTGACGGCTTCTGCGGTAACGCTCATGACGTGGCTCCTTGGCTACGGGCTGGCTGGCTAGGGACGGGTTTGCTATGGGCGGGAGCACACGCGCTCTCCACAAGCCACACGCTCCCATCCGGACTTTCATCCAGAGACTCATCCAGATCCCCATCTGGACAGCGTCAAGATAAGCCGCTATCTTGACACTGTCAAGACTGGAGAAATCATGGACAAGGCCCCCAGCTATCATCACGGAGACCTGCGTGCCGCGCTCCTGCGGGAAGCAGACGCGCTGCTGCGCCAGGATGGCATCAACGGCCTGAGTCTGCGCAAGCTCGCCGAACGCACCGGCGTGTCGCGGATGGCCCCGTATCACCACTTCCAGGACAAGAACGCCCTGCTCTGCGCACTGGCCACCGAGGGCTTCCATGAACTGGAAGCACTGGTGGACCTGGCCCAGCTGGATGAGGGACAGGACCTGACACAGGGCCTGCGTGGCTTCGTACACGGCTATCTGCGCTTCGCCACTGATCACCCGGAACGCTATGAGCTGATGTTCGGGCGCCCGTTGTGGAAGGCGGGTGCCCCCACTGATGCTCTGCGGGAAACCGCTTTCGCGGCGTTTCGCCGCTACGCTGAACGTCTCGGCGGCATCATTCAGCGCGCCAACCTGCCTGAAGGGGCACGACCACTGCGTCTGGCTCAGGCCAGTTGGGCGACCCTGCATGGCCTGTGCAAGCTGCTCAATGACGGCATTTATGTGGATCGGGCGGATATGGAAGAAGTGAGTGAGGAGGCGGTGCGGTTGATGGTGGCGGTGTTGCGTTAGGGGGGATGGTTGGTGTGGTGGGTGTAATGGGTGTGGTCGGTGTGGTGCGGCGGGTCCCGGTGCGCATAGCATCACAAACACAACCCAAAACGGAGGGTGTAATGTTGTGATAGCCACCGCAAACCCCCCCGCGCCCGAACC
>JAIUME010000019.1 GCA_022565695.1 Alcanivorax sp.
CGCTTCGCTCAGCACACCCTACGGGGCTTTGAAAATCATCTTTCGTTGTGGGTGCGTGGGGTGTGCGTGGGGGTGGTGGCTGTTGGGGTGTAGGGTGTGCTGAGCATGGCGAAGCGCACCGGTTGTGTCAGTTCATTGCCGGGCTTTGGTGTGCGCTGAGGGCTTTTGGTGCGCTTCGCTGTGCTCAGCACACCCTACGGGTGGTGGGTTACGGGTGGTGGGTTAGGTGGCGGTGGGTGGGGTGCGGAGGGTGGACCAGCTTTTGCAGCCGGGGCATTGCCAGTGGAGTTTGCGGGCTTTGTAGCCGCATTGGGTGCATTGGTAGCGGGGGGTGTCGTTGGCCAGGCGGGCGTTCAGGGTGCGGAGGATGTCGAGGCTGTCGGTCTGTTCCAGCGCGGCCATTTCGCTGAGGCCGTGCAGTGAGGGGTAGCGTTTGAGGTACTGGCCGAGGAATTGGCTGGCCTCTTGTTGACCGCCCCGCTCTTTCAATTGCTGGATTAACCGGCTCAGGACGGCGCCGGAGGGCTGGTCCAGGCTTGCGTCCAGCAGGAGGTCGAACATTTCATCCTGGCGATCCAGTGCGTCGAGACAGGCCTGAATATCATCCAGCACCAGTTCAAGGTACTCGCGCCCGTTGCGCAGGCGGAGGAAGGCACGCAGGGCGCTGGCGTGGTTGCCGGCGGCCAGCTCGAGGCGGCCCTTGAGGAGGCTGGCGCGGGCGCTGCCGGGGTCGAAGGTCAATGCGCGGCGCAGCAGACGGCGCCGGGGGTTGAGTTCGTCGTTGCCTCGCAGGCTGTCGGCCAGTTCGCAGCAATAGTGCGCCAGGATGGGTGCCACAGTGCTGTCGCGGGGCAGCAGGCGCTCGCCAATCGCCAGGGCGCTGTGCCAGTCGCGCTCCTGCTCGTACAGGGACATCAGGTGACGCATCGCCAGCTGTGAGTGGTGGCTGCCCACATCCACCATATGCAGCAGGACATGCTCGGCGCGATCCAGCAGGCCGGCGGCCAGGAAGTCCCGCGCCAGTTCCAGCTCCACGTCTTCGCGCACGTTTTCCGGCAAGGCGCCGTTGTCGAGCATTCGCTGGTGGATACGGGTGGCCCGATCCACTTCGCCGCGCTTGCGGAACAGGCGGCCCATGGCCAGGTGGGTGTCGACGGTATCCGGGTCGGTATCGCGGTTGCTCATCAGTGCGTCGATGGCATGGTCCGGCTGGCTGCTGAGGCCATAATTCAGGCCGCCCTTGCGGCGCACGCGGCGGCGACGACGGTTTTCAAGACGCCCGAGAAAGAACCCGGCGGCGATGGCCACGAACAGGACCAGCAGAAGCCACAGGGTGGAGGTATTCATAGGAAATTAGTCACCGGCGTTGACGACGCAGCCTGAAGGCGCCGCTGAGTGCCAGACCAGCCAACAGGCCGATGGCGAGGCCGCATAGCAGGAAGGCCAACAGCCATTGCCCCAGGGCCGCTGAGGGCTGCCAGGCAACAACCAGCAGATCCAGCGCTACGGGCTGGGGATTGCCGAGCAGGAACAGTATGCCGGCCAGCAACAGGGTGATGGTGATCAGGACGAGCAGAAGATTCAGCAACCAGCGCACAGAGCGCATCCTTTTATGATTCGGGTTGCTGTGAGTGTAGCGTTTCAGGTACCGGAAGCAAGCTGCCGGGGATGCTCCTGAAGCGTCTGGATATCGCCCTCGCCAGCGATCTGGCCGGGGTTATCCTGCATGGCCTGATTCACGCGGTCGCGCAATTCCTTGCCAGGCTTGAAGTGCGGCACATATTTGCCGTGGAGTTCCACGGATGCGCCTGTCTTGGGGTTGCGGCCAACACGTGGCGCGCGGAAATGCAGAGAGAAACTGCCGAAGCCGCGAATCTCGATCCGGCCACCGCCAGACAGATTATCCGCCATCTCTTCGATCAGCGCCTTGACGGCCAGCTCGACATCTTTGGGTGAGAGTTGTTTCTGACGTGCCGCGATGCGGTCGATCAGTTCTGACTTGGTTAACGCCATACTGAATATCCCTGATGATCCCCATGGGCGTCCTGCCCGCGCACCGCACGCCGGAGCGTGCGGTGCGTGGAGGACGGCCTTACTGGTCGCTGCCTTCCATTTGTGCCTTGATCAGGTCACCAATGGTTTTCGGAGACTGTGCGTCCGGCTTGGCGTTCAGCTCTTCCACCGACTCGCGCTCGTCTGCCATGTCCTTGGCGCGAATGGAGAGGCTGATGCCACGGTTCTTACGATCGATAGCGATGATCTTCGCTTCGACGTCGTCGCCGACCTTGAACAGTGTCCCGGCGTCTTCGACGCGGTCACGGCTGATTTCGCTGGCTTTCAGCAGGCCTTCCACGTTATCCGCCAGTTCGACCGTAACCGTCTTGGCGTCTACTGCGGTGACCTTACCGGTAACGATCGCGTTCTTCTCGTTAACAGCAACATACTGAGCAAACGGATCATCTGTCAACTGCTTGATACCCAAGGAAATTCTTTCGCGCTCTGCATCCACGGAGAGAATCACGGTATCCAGCTCGTCGCCCTTGGCAAATTTGCGCACTGCATCTTCGCCTGCTTCTTCCCAGGAGATGTCAGACAGGTGCACCAGGCCGTCGATGCCGCCGTCCAGACCGATGAAGATACCGAAGTCAGTGATCGACTTGATCTTGCCGGAAATGCGGTCGCCCTTGTTGAAGTTGGTTTCGAAGGCTTCCCACGGGTTGGACATGCACTGCTTGATACCCAGGGAAATACGACGACGCTCCTGGTCGATATCCAGAATCATCACTTCGACTTCGTCGCCAATGGATACGACTTTGGACGGGTGGATGTTCTTGTTGGTCCAATCCATTTCGGATACGTGGACCAGACCTTCCACACCCTCTTCGATTTCGGCAAAGCAGCCGTAATCGGTGAGGTTGGTGACCTTGGCCTTGACGCGGGCGCCTTCCGGGTACTTGCCCACGATGTCGTGCCATGGATCTTCGCCCAGCTGCTTGAGGCCGAGGGAGACACGCATCTTGTCGCGGTCAAACTTGAGTACCTTGACTTCGATTTCCTGGCCCACTTCCACGATTTCGCTCGGATGCTTGATGCGCTTCCAGGCCATATCGGTGATGTGCAGCAGGCCGTCGATGCCACCCAGGTCGACAAACGCGCCGTAGTCGGTGAGGTTCTTGACGATACCTTTGACAACCATGCCTTCCTGCAGGGATTCGAGCAGTTGCTCGCGCTCTGCAGAGTGCTCGGCTTCCATGACCGCGCGGCGGGATACCACCACGTTGTTGCGTTTCGGATCGAGTTTGATGACCTTGAAATCGAGGTCTTTGCCTTCCAGGTGAGCAACGTCGCGCACCGGGCGGATATCCACCAGGGAGCCTGGCAGGAAGGCGCGGATAAGGCCGATATCGACGGTGAAACCGCCTTTGACCTTGCCGCTGATCTGACCCTTGATGATTTCGTCTTTATCGAATGCCGCTTCCAGATCTGTCCAGATTTCAGCGCGCTTGGCTTTTTCACGGGACAGACGAGTGAAGCCGAGGCCGTCGTCGATAGCGTCTACCGCTACTTCGACTTCGTCGCCAACGGCGGTTTCGAGCTCGCCGGCTTCACTGAGAAATTCTTCGCGCGGGATAATCCCTTCGGATTTAAGGCCGGCGTTTACGGTTACCCAGTCGTTGTCGATGGCGACAACAGTGCCGCGAATGATCGCGCCACGGGCAACATCGAGATCCTGGAGACTGGCTTCAAAAAGATCAGCAAAACTTTCGGTCATGTGTGAGTACCTGTAAGGTGTATTTCGCCATGGCAACCAGTAGACATGGGCAGCTTGAAGTCAGATTAACCGTTGGCCTTACTGGTTTACATTTGCAGCCAACGGGCAATCACCCGCAACGGTGTTCATGCCGACTGGACGAGCGCTCGTCGTGCGGCTTCATCGAGGATCCGGTTGACCACGTCATCAATGCTCATTTCTGTGCTATCGATCACGATTGCATCGTCGGCGGGCTTCAAAGGCGCCACTTCACGCTGCATATCACGGTCATCCCGGGCGCGGATGTCCTCAATGAGGGCCGGGAGGGTAGCACCAAAGCCCTTTTCCTTCAACTGCTTATAGCGCCGCCGGCCGCGCTCTTCAGCGCTGGCGGTGAGGAATATCTTGAGGGGGGCGGCGGTAAACACCACGGTGCCCATGTCACGGCCATCGGCCACCAGGCCCGGCGCCTCGGCGAAATCCCGCTGACGGGCCAGCAAGGCGTCGCGTACCGGCTGCAGGATCGCCACCCGGGAGGCCAGCTCACCCACCCGCTCATCGCGGATTTCCCGGCTCACATCCTCGCCATTGAGGCAGACCAGGGTGTCGCCGTTGCGCTCGCGGAAGCTCACCGGCAGGCGCTGGGCCAGCACTTCCAGGGCTGCTTCGTCGTCCAGCGCCACACCCTGCTGCTCGGCATGGTAGCCCAGCACCCGGTAGAGCGCGCCGGAATCCAGCAGATGCCAGCCCAGGCGGCCCGCAACGATGCGGGCCACGGTGCCCTTGCCTGAGGAGGACGGGCCGTCGATGGCGAGGATCGGCGCCGTCATGCCACCACCAACTGCAGCCCGGCCCGGGCGGCAAGTTCGGCAAAGCCAGGGAACGAGGTGGCCACATTGGCGCAATCATGGATGCGTATCTCGCCACTGGCGCGCAGGGCGGCCATGGCGAAGCTCATGGCGATACGGTGATCCCCATGGCTCTGGATCTCGCCGCCGGTGAAGGCGGCATTGCCCTGCCCTGCCCCGCGGATGCGGATACCGTCCGGGTAGACCTCGGCATCGACGCCCAGGGCCAGCAGCCCGTCGGCCATCACCTGGATACGGTCGGACTCCTTGACGCGCAGCTCTTCCGCGCCATGCAGGATGGTCTCCCCATCGGCACAGGCCGCCGCCACGAACAGCACCGGGAACTCGTCAATCGCCAGCGGCACCAGGTGCTCGGGGATGACGATGCCTTTCAGGGGGGCGCTCCTGACGCGCAGATCGGCCACGGGCTCGCCGCCCGCATCACGCTCGTTTTCCACAGTGATGTCAGCACCCATCAGGCGCAGGATGTCGATCACGCCGGTGCGGGTCGGGTTGATGCCCACGTGGGGCAGCAGCAATTCGGAGCCCGGCGCGATGGAGGCCGCCACCAGGAAGAATGCAGCGGAGGAGATATCCGCCGGCACGTCCAGATGACAGGCGCGCAGTGTGCCACCGCCGCTCAGGGTCACGCTGGCGCCGTCGCGCTGTACGGCATAGCCGAAGCCGGCCAGCATGCGCTCGGTGTGGTCGCGGGTCGGTGCCGGCTCGGTCACCCGGGTCTCGCCTTCGGCATAGAGCCCGGCCAGCAGGATGGCAGATTTCACCTGGGCGGAGGCCACCGGCAGGTCATAGTCGATGCCCTTGAGGGCCTTGCCGCCACGAATCCGTACCGGCGGCGTGCCTTTGCCGCCGCTGTCGGTGGTGCTGACCGCCGCACCCATATCGCGCAGTGGCCGTGCCACGCGCTCCATGGGGCGCTGGGACAGCGACGCGTCGCCGGTCAGCTCACAGTCAAACGGTTGCCCGGCCAGCAGCCCCATCAGCAGCCGCATGGAGGTGCCGGAGTTGCCCATATACAGGCTGCGGGACGGTGCTTGCAGACCCTGCAGGCCGACCCCGTGAATGCGCACCCGGCCCGCATGCGGGCCTTCGATGACCACGCCCAGATCGCGGAAGGTCTGCAGGGTCGCCAGGGCATCTTCCCCTTCCAGGAAACCTTCCACCTCGGTCACGCCCTCTGCCAGGGCGCCGAGCATGATGGATCGGTGGGAAATGGATTTGTCGCCGGGCACTCGGGCCTGGCCGCTCAACTGTGCGCCGGGCTGGACAACAAAAACCGGGTTTGCGGCGTTCTCTGAACCCGTGCGCTGTGAATCAGTGTTCATGGCTTGCTCGGCATAGATATGTGTATAAGAGGTGCGGGCATTCATGGCCAGAAACCGGGCGCGGGCACTGTTGGCCCGGGTCATGACGCCCAGCAGGGCATCGCTGTCGCCTGCTGCCACCGCGTCGCGGAAGCGCGCCAGGCCCGCTGCAAACAGATCGGTTGCGGCCAGTACGGCATCCCGGTTTTCGGTAAAAATGTCATGCCACATCACCGGATCGCTGGACGCGATGCGGGTAAAGTCCCGAAAACCGCCGGCAGCATACCGGAAGATCTCGGTGGAGTCGCCTTGGCGGGCCAATGTGTCTACCAGGGAGAAGGCCAGCAGGTGCGGCAGGTGGCTGGTTTCCGCCAGCACCCGGTCGTGCTCGTCCGGGCGCATGGTCAGCACTTCCGCGCCGACGCGGGTCCACATCTGGCGCACCACCAGTGTCGCGGCCGGGTCTGTCTCGGGCGTGGGCGTGAGAATCACGCGGTGGCGTTCGTACAGGGCCGCATCGGCGGCGTCGACACCGCTTTTTTCCTTGCCGGCAATCGGGTGGCCGGGCACAAAGCGCGAGCGATGCGCGCCCAGCTGCGCCCGGGCGGCGTCGATCACTGCGCCTTTGACGCTGCCGCCATCGGTGATGACCACGCCGGGGGCCAGGCCGGGGGCCATGGCGGCAAAGGTGTCTGCCATGGCCGATACCGGCACGGCAACAAACACCAGATCAGCGCCGTCCACCGCCTTGGCCAGATCCTGATATCCGGCATCGATCAAGCCCAGTGCCAGACCGCGCTCCAGGGTGCGCGCCGAACGGCCGCCCGCAACGATGCTGTCCGCCAGTCCCCGTGCACGCAGCGCCGCTGCCAGTGAGCCGCCAATCAGGCCCAGGCCGATAATCGCGACTTTGCGGAACGCGCTGCTCATCCAAGCACCTCGCCCAGGGCCTCGATAAAGCGCTCGTTTTCCTCCGGCAGGCCGATGGACACACGCAGGTGGTCGGGCATGCCATAGGCCGCAATGGGACGCACGATCACGCCCTCGCGCAGCAGCGCTTCGTAGATCGGCATGGCCTCACGACCGCAGTCGAAGGCAATGAAGTTGGCCACGGAAGGAATATAGGACAGCCCCAACTGCTCCAGACCTTCCGCCACCTGCGCCAGCCCGCTGGTATTGAGATCGCGGCTGTGCTCCAGAAAATCCTCATCGTCCAGTGCGGCTTCCGCCGCTGCCAGCGCCAGGCTGTTGCAGTTGAAGGGCTGCCGCACGCGATTGAGGACTTCGGCGATATCGAGGCTGGAGACGCTGTAGCCGACGCGCAGGCCGGACAGGCCATAGGCCTTGGAGAAGGTGCGCGCGACGATCAGGTTCGGATGTGCCGCCAGGCGGGACACGCCATTGGGGTAAGCGCTTTCCTCGACATACTCGAAGTAGGCCTCATCCAGCACCACCAACACGTCCTTCGGTACCCGTGCCAGAAACCGGTCCAGCGCAGACGCAGTAACCCAGGTCCCTGTGGGATTGTTCGGGTTGGCGATGAAGACAATGCGGGTGCGCTCGGTGATCGCCGCCAGCATGGCATCCAGATCATGCCCGTAGTCCTTGGCGGGCACCGGCAGCGGTTTGGCCGAACAGGCCATGGTCACCAGCGGATAGACCGCAAAGGCGTGCTGACTGAACACCACCTCGTCGTCTGCACACAGCCAGCCACGGGCTACCAGTTCGAGAATATCGTTGGAACCATTGCCCAGGCTGATCTGTGCGGCACGCACACCCAGTCGTTCTGCCAGTGCCGCCTTCAGGCGATAGCCGGAGCCATCCGGGTAGCGATGCATGTTCTCCAGCGCCGCGCGCGCGGCTGCCAGTGCCCGGGGGCTCGGACCCAGGGGGTTCTCGTTGCTGGCGAGCTTGACGATATTGGAGATGCCCAGCTCGCGCTCCAGCTCTTCGATGGGCTTGCCGGGCTGATAGGGCTTGAGCTGCTGCACGCCAGCAGTGGATAACGAAATAAAATCAGCCATGTCGAATCGCTCCGCGACAACCCCGCGCCATAGGCAGGGCTCCCGAAAACATCTGTTTGCGTCGGTATGGGCGGGACACTGCACGCACTCCCGCCCCAGAGATTATTGTGTCGCCAGCCGTCAGATTACCGCTTTCGGGTAGGAACCGAGAAACCGGATATCCAGGGCTTCGCCTTCCAGGCTCTCCAGGACGCGCTGTACTGCGGCGTCATCCTTGTGGCCTTCGAAGTCGATAAAGAATACGTAACTCCAGTTGCCGCTGCGTGAGGGGCGTGATTCGACGCGGGTCAGATCCACGCCCTGCTCCATGAACGGCTTGAGCACATGGTACAAGGCGCCGGGGCGATTCTTCATCCGCACCAGCAGGCTGGTCTTGTCCTGCCCTGAAGGCGGCGTCTCGCGGCGACCGATAATGATGAACCGGGTGGTGTTGTCGGGCCGGTCTTCCACGTTATTGCGCAGAATTTTCAGGCCGTAGATTTCAGCGGCGGTTTCACCGGCGATGGCGGCGGCATTCCACTCGTCCTTGAGGCGGCGCGCCGCCTGGGCGTTGGAGCTGACGGCCACGCGCTCGGCGTGAGGCATGTGCGCATCCAGCCACTTGCGGCATTGCGCCAGGGTCTGCTGGTGTGAGTAGATCCGGGAGATGCTTTTCTCCTGGGTGTTCTCGCCCACCAGCAGGTGGTGATGAATGCGCAGCTCCACTTCACCACAAATCTTCAGGGACGAATCCATGAAGCTGTCCAGGGTGTGATTGACCACGCCCTCGGTGGAATTTTCCACCGGCACGACGCCGTAATGCACCGCGCCGGATTCCACTTCGCGGAACACTTCATCAATGGCGCCCATGGGCACCGTGTCGACAGCGTGGCCGAAATGTTTCAGTGCCGCCTGCTGGGTAAAGGTGCCTTCCGGCCCGAGAAACGCGACTTTGGTGCGCTGCTCCAGCGCCAGACACGCGGACATGATTTCACGAAACAGGCGCGCGACGGTTTCGCCATCCAGCGGGCCGGTATTGCGCTCCTTGACGCGACGCAGGATCTGCGCCTCGCGCTCGGGGCGATAGAACACGGCATTGCCATCTTCCACCAGCTTCACATCCGCGACTTGCCTGGCGAGCCGGGCACGCTCGTTGAGCAGCTGTTGCAGCTGATCATCCAGCGCGTCGATATGCTGGCGAAGTTGGTCGAGGGTCAGATCATCAGCCATGGCGTTGGGCAAAGTCCTTCATGTAGTCGATCAGGGCGTCTACGGCCACTTCAGGCACGGCGTTGTAAATGCTCGCACGCATGCCGCCGACACTGCGGTGGCCTTTCAGGTTCAGCAAGCCGGCGCCTTCGGAGCCTTTCAGGAAGGTGTTATCGAGATCGCTGTTGGCGAGCACGAAAGGCACATTCATCCAGCTGCGGCTGTGGCGCTCCACCGGGTTGCTGTAGAAGCCGCTCTCATCGATGTAGTGATACAGCTTTTCCGCCTTGCGACGGTTCAGGGCCGCCATCTGGGTCAGGCCACCCTGGGCCTTGAGCCACTTGAATACCAGCCCGGCAAGGTACCAGGCGTAGGTCGGCGGCGTGTTGTACATGGATTCGTTTTCCGCGTGCACGCGGTAATCCAGCATCGCCGGCACTTTTTCACCGGCACGGCCAAGCAAATCACGGCGCACAATCACCACGGTGATGCCTGCGGGGCCGATATTTTTCTGCGCACCCGCATAGATTAGACCAAAGCGGGACACATCCAGCGGACGCGACAGAATCGTGGACGAGAAATCAGCGACCAGCGGCTTGTCGGTTTCCGGCACAAAGGAGTATTCCAGCCCGCCGATGGTTTCATTGGGCGTGTAATGCACATAGGCCGCGTCATCAGACAGCTGCCAGGTGGATTCCGCCGGCACGGTGGTGAAGTTGGTATCTTCGCTGCTGGCCGCTACGTTGATCTGGCCGTAGCGTTTCGCTTCCTTGATGGCCTTGATGGACCACTGCCCGGTATTGATGTAATCGGCCTTGCCGCCGTTACCCAACAGGTTCATGGGCACCATGGCGAACTGCTGGCTGGCACCGCCCTGGAGAAACAGCACGGCGTAGTCATCGCTGATGCCCAGCAGATCACGCAGATCCTGCTCGGCGGTCTGGGCTATATGCACAAACTCGTCAGAGCGATGGCTCATTTCCATGACCGACAGACCACGGCCGTGAAAATCCAGCATTTCGCTGGCCGCCTGCTTCAGCACATCTTCGGGCAGTGCCGCAGGACCGGCACAAAAATTATAGGCACGCGTCATAAAACACCTGGCGGCTCGGCCGCATCGCTCGGTTCGTGATCAGTATCTACTTTACACAACAAGCCGGAGCATATGCTCCGGCCCACTGCTTCTGCGCGATCGTGTTACTTGTCGTCGCTGTCTGTCTCGTCGTCAGAGGCTGCTGGCGTCTCGCCCTGCCCTGCGTCGTCAGCCTGCTGATCCGCAACAACCACTGCGCCGTCGACCGCATCGCCGACAACACCTTCCTCGTCGTCATCGACTTCCACGCCTTCCAGTTCCGGAATGCGTTCGACGCCCACCAGACGCTCATTGTCGCCAACGCGAATCAATGTCACACCCTGGGTGTTACGGCTGAGGGTGCTGACTTCATCCACCCGGGTCCGCACCAGCGTACCCTGGTTGGAAATCAGCATCAGGTCTTCGCCACCGAACACCTGTGTCGCGCCGACCAGCGCGCCGTTACGATCATTGACGATCATGCCGATCACGCCCTGGGTGCCGCGGCCCTTGGTGGGGAACTCGCTCACATCGGTGCGCTTGCCGTACCCTTTTTCTGATGCGGTCAGCACCTGGCCACCTTCTGCGGGCACGATCAGGGCAATCACTTTCTGGCCTTCGGCAACGCGCATACCGCGCACACCGCGTGCGGTACGACCCATGGGTCGCACATCTTCCTCGCGGAAGCGCACGGCCTTGCCGTTGTCCGCCACCAGCAGAATGTCTTCTTCGCCGCTGGTCATCGCCACGTTCACCAGGCTGTTGCCTTCATCCAGCTCGATGGCAATCAGGCCGTTGGAACGGGGGCGGCTGAAGGATTCCATGTCCACTTTCTTCACGGTGCCGTTGCTGGTGGCCATGAAGATGTATTTGCTGGTCATGTCCTTGGCCATGGGCAGGATGGCGGTAATGCGCTCATCCGGCTGCAGGGCAGGAATCAGGTTGATGATCGGCTTGCCACGGGAACCACGTCCGCCCTGCGGCAGGGTAAAGACCCGCAACCAGTACACCTTGCCCGCGCTGGTAAAGCACAACAGCGTGTCGTGGGTGCCGGCAACCAGCAGATGTTCGACGTAATCCTCATCCTTCACCGCCGTGGCCGCCTTGCCACGCCCGCCACGTTTCTGTGCACGGTAGGTGTCGATGGGCTGCATCTTGGCGTAACCGCCATTGGACAATGTGACCACCACGGTTTCTTCGGCGATCAGGTCTTCCATGGACAGATCAAGATGGGAGGTCTGAATCACGGAACGGCGCGGATCGTTGTACTCTTCGCGAATGGCACGCAGCTCTTCACGAATCACTTCCAGCAGCCGCTCCGGGTCGGCCAGAATCCGGCCCAGTTCGGTAATCAGCTCAAGCAGCGCCTGATAATCCAGCACCAGCTTTTCCTGTTCCATGCCGGTCAGTTTCTGCAGACGCAGATCCAGAATCGCTTGCGCCTGATCCGGGGACAGGTGATAGAGGCCATCACGCAGGCCGTAGTGTTCATCCAGCCCGTCCGGACGGCAGGCATCTGCGCCGCCAGCACGGTCCAGCATGGTCATGACTTCGCCAGGCGCCCAACCTTTAGCCACCAGCGCTTCTTTCGCTTCGGCACCCGAGGTGGATTTCTTGATCAAGGCGATCACGGCATCGATGTTCGCCAGTGCCACAGCCAGGCCTTCCAGCACATGGCCTTTTTCCCGTGCCTTGCGCAGTTCATACACCGTACGCCGGGTCACCACCTCGCGGCGGTGACGAATAAAGGCTTCCAGCATCTGCTTGAGGTTCAGCAGGCGCGGCTGGCCATCCGCCAGCGCCACCATGTTGATCCCGAAGACGGTCTGCAACTGGGTCTGGGCATAGAGGTTATTGAGCACCACTTCCGCGTTCTCGCCACGGCGCAGTTCGATCACCACGCGCATGCCATCCTTGTCGGATTCGTCGCGCAGTTCGGTGATGCCTTCGATGCGTTTTTCTTTCACCAGCTCGGCGATCTTCTCGATCAGGCGAGCCTTGTTCAGCATGTAGGGCAGCTCGGTGATGATGATCGCCTGCTTGTTGCCCTTTTCCATGTCTTCGATATCGGCCCGGGCGCGCACATAAATGCGGCCACGGCCGGTACGGTAAGCCTGGATGATGCCCGCGCGGCCATTGATGATGCCGGCGGTGGGAAAATCGGGACCGTGGATGTATTCCATCAGGTCGTCGATGGTCAGGCTGTCGTCATCGATCAGCGCCAGGCAGCCGTCAATCACTTCGCCGAGATTGTGCGGCGGAATATTGGTGGCCATGCCCACGGCAATACCGGAGGAGCCGTTCACCAGCAGGTTCGGCACCCGGGTCGGCATCACTTCGGGGATTCGCTCGGTGCCGTCGTAGTTATCGACGAAATTCACCGTTTCCTTGTCGAGATCGGCCAGCAGGTCGTGGGCGATCTTGGACATGCGCACTTCGGTGTATCGCATGGCCGCAGCAGAATCGCCATCCACCGAACCGAAGTTGCCCTGCCCGTCCACCAGCATATAGCGCAGGGAAAACGGCTGCGCCATGCGGACAATGGTGTCGTAGACGGCGGAGTCACCGTGGGGATGGTATTTACCGATCACGTCACCGACGACACGGGCGGACTTCTTGTACGCCTTGTTCCAGTCGTTGTTGAGCTCGTGCATGGCGAACAGCACGCGACGGTGCACCGGCTTGAGGCCGTCACGCACGTCTGGCAACGCTCGCCCGACGATGACGCTCATGGCGTAATCCAGGTAGGACTGCTTCAGTTCGTCTTCGATGTTGACCGGGGTAACTTCTCTGGCGAGATCCGTCATGCTAATCCTTTATTATGGCGCTGGTACGAGGTGGTGCCTGTTTTTTGACCAGCCGGTGCACACCGACCGGTTTTAAGCCGGCAATAATAGCACAACCCGAAGGCCCAGGTAGGGTCCTCCCCTACCCAATCTTTCACACGGTTGCGCTATACTGCCGCCCCGGAGATCAACCAGGAATCAGGAGTGTCCATGCCCCAAGCCCCGGCCCACGCCGATCTGATCATCCAGGCCAGCTGGATTGCCCCTGTGGAGGGCCCGGAACGCCTGTTGACGGACCATGCCATCGTCATCAGCGGTTCGCGCATCGTCGATATCCTGCCGTTTGCGGATATCGCTCGCCGCTGGCAGGCCACCGAGACGATCCGGCTGGACAAGCACCTCTTGATGCCGGGGCTGATCAACGCGCACACCCATGCGGCCATGAACCTGTTCCGGGGCCTGGCGGATGATCTGCCGCTGATGACCTGGCTGGAGGAGCATATCTGGCCGGCAGAGGGCAAATGGATCAGCGAGCAGTTCGTGGCCGACGGCACGCGCCTGGCGGCGGCGGAAATGATCCGCAGCGGCACCACCTGCTTTGCCGACATGTACTTTTTCCCGGATGCCATCGCCCGTGTCGCCTCGGAGGCGGGCCTGCGCGCCAGCCTGTTCAGCCCGCTGCTGGATTTCCCGACGCCCATGGGCCAGGGGCCGGACGATTACCTGCGCCTGGCCACCCAGGCGGCAGATGCCTGGCGCCATGACCCGCTGATTTCCGTGGGTTTTGGCCCCCATGCGCCGTATACCGTGTCCGACGAGCCCCTGCAGCGGGTCGCCATGCTGGCCGAAGAGCTGGATGCGCAGATCATGATGCATGTGCACGAGACGGCGGGCGAAGTGAGCATGGCGGAACAGGCCGGAGAGCGCCCGCTGGCGCGGCTGGCGCGGCTGGGGCTGCTGTCCCCGCGCCTGCTGGCAGTACATATGACGCAGCTCACAGACGACGAGATCGAGCAACTGCGGGACACGGGCACCCACGTGGTGCATTGCCCGGAATCCAACCTGAAACTCGCCAGCGGCTTCTGCCGGGTCGAAGCGCTGCGCCGCGCCGGGGTCAATGTGGCGCTGGGCACCGATGGTGCTGCCAGCAACAACGACCTGGACATGCTCGGCGAGCTGCGCACGGCGGCCCTGCTGGCCAAGGGCGTGGCCGGTGCCGCTGATGCGCTGCCGGCGGACGCGGCGCTGGCCATGGCCACGCTCAATGGCGCCCGGGCGCTGGGGCTGGAGCACCAGACCGGCTCCCTGGTGGCAGGCAAGCAGGCCGACATCATTGCCGTGGATCTGGGGGCGCTGGAAACCCGCCCCCTGTACGACCCCATCGCCCAGGTGGTGTATGCCGCCGGGCGTGAACAGGTGACTTACAGCTGGGTGGCTGGCCGCTGCCTGATGGCAGAGCGCCAGCTACTGACGCTCAACAGCGCACGCATTCTGCGCGATACCCAGCACTGGCAGGAGACGATCAATGGCTGATGCTCATTCAGGCAATAGCGCACGTAATGTGGATCTGCAGGAAATCGCCAAGTTCGAGGAGCTGGCCGAGCGCTGGTGGGACCCGAACAGCGAGTTCCGGCCCCTGCATGATATCAACCCGCTGCGCCTGAACTATATCGACGAGCGCGCCGGGCTGCCGGAGAAGCGCGTTATTGATATCGGCTGCGGCGGCGGCCTGTTGTCCGAGGGCATGGCCCTGCGCGGCGCCGACGTCACCGGCATCGACCTGGGTGAGGCACCGCTGGCCGTGGCGCGCCTGCACGCGCAGAAATCCGGCGTGGCGGTGGAATACCTGAACATCGCCGCCGAGGAAATCGCCGCAGAACGCGCCGGGCAGTATGACGTGGTGACCTGCCTGGAGATGCTGGAGCATGTGCCCGATCCGGCAGCGGTGGTGGCCGCCTGCGCGGCGCTGGCCAAGCCCGGCGCGCAGTTGTTCTTTTCCACCATCAACCGCAATCCCAAGTCGTTCCTGTTTGCCATTGTCGGCGCCGAGTATGTGCTGCGCCTGCTGCCCCGGGGCACCCATGAGTACGCCAAGCTGATCCGCCCCTCGGAGCTGGCCGCCTGGTGCCGGGATGCCGGGCTGGAGGTGCGCGACACCGCAGGCATGACCTACAACCCGCTGACGCAGGTCTACAAACTGAACCGGGATGTGTCAGTGAATTATCTGATTCATGCGGTCAAACCGGGCGAGCGTAGCTGATGCCACACGCAGTGTTTTTTGATCTGGACGGCACGCTGATCGATACCGCGCCGGATTTTCATGTGGTGCTGAATCAGGTCCTGGCCGATGCCGGGCGGCCGCCACAGAGCATGGCGGCGGTGCGCAGCCAGGTCTCCAATGGCGCCCGGGCGCTGGTGACACTCGGCTTCGGGCTCGGCCCGGACGACGCGGGCTTCGCCGAGGCGCTGGAGACATTGCTGGACGCCTATGCCGCCCGCCTGGATGTGGACACCTGTCTGTTTCCGGGGATGGACGCGGTGCTGGCGCGCCTGGACGCGGACGGCACGCCCTGGGGTGTGGTCACCAACAAGCCGGCGCGCTTTACCGGGCCGGTGTTGCGGGGGCTTGGCCTCGGTGAGCGGGTGGGGCCAGTGATCTGCCCGGATCACGTGACCCTGCGCAAGCCTGACCCGGAGGGGCTGCTGAAAGCCGCTGCGGCGGTGGGCGCCGCACCGGCGCAGTGCCTTTATGTGGGCGACCACCTGCGCGATATCGAAGCGGGCCGCAATGCCGGCATGGTCACGGTGGCCGCCCTGTTCGGCTATCTGGACGCGAATGAAGACCCGCGTGCCTGGCACGCTGACTACTATATAGACGCGGCGGAGGAACTCTTGCCGCTGCTGGATCAGGATTTGCACTCATGAGCACCCACACACCCGCAGGCCGCGCCCCGAAAGTCGACCTGGATACGGCGCAAGCCGCCGCCCTGGCCTACCACTGTGAGCCCGGCACCCTGAAAGACCGCATCATCCTGGTCACCGGCGCTGGCGAAGGCATCGGCCGGGCCATGGCCCTGGCGCTGGCCGCCGCCGGGGCCACGGTGATCCTGCTGGGGCGCACCCAGGACAAGCTGGAAAAGCTGTACGACGAGATTATCGCCGCCGGGTATCCGACACCGGCCATGGTGCCGGTCAATCTGGAGGTGGCCACCCCGGCCAACTTCGAGGAGCTGGCCGGCATGTTCGACAGGGAGTTCGGGCGGCTGGACGGCATTCTCCACAACGCCTCGATCCTGGGGGATATCACGCCGCTGGATAATTACGGCTACAGCACCTGGGACAGCGTCATGCAGGTCAACCTGAATGCCGCGTTCTATCTGACCCGCGCCATGCTGCCGCTGCTGCGCTCCTCCACGGATGCGTCGGTGCTGTTCACCTCCTCCAGTGTCGGCCGCAAGGGTCGGGCCTTCTGGGGTGCCTATGCGGTGAGCAAGTTTGCCACCGAGGGGCTGGTGCAGGTGCTGTCGGATGAGCTGGAGAACACCACCGCGATCCGCGTCAACAGCATCAACCCCGGTGCCACCCGCACGCGCATGCGTGCGCTGGCCTACCCCGGCGAAGAAGCCATGAGCGTGACCGCGCCTGAAGCACTGGCGCCGGCTTACCTGTATCTGCTCGGCCCGGCCAGCCGTGGCGTGACAGGTCTGGCGCTCAACGCCCAGGCCTGACTTTCACGTGTTATTGACCCTCACGCACACCCCTGACGACCTTACAGTCATAGATCACCCTCGCTCCCGGTAGGACTATCAAGGAAGGCTGGCGCTGTCGTGCCAGCTTCCCTGTGCCCGACGTGGGCGCAGCGGATGGATCACAGGGAGCATAATGATGAAACGGATTGCAGTATGGGGGTTGGGGCTGTGCCTGATGTTCAGCGCGGCGCTGGTTCAGGGTTCGCAACGCCAGACAGGGCCTGTGCTCACGGACGAACAGAAACAGGCGCTTCAGCAGTTGGCACCGGGCGTCGAGATCACGCCGGAGCTGATCGAGCTGATGCAGGACATCACCTATAACCCGGACATGAGCATCGACGCACGCTTGCGCGCCATCGGCCGTCTGTCCGGGCTGGATCGCCTGCCGGAAGACCAGCGCATGTCCACCACCATCTGCATCTGGGACCCGGCCGGGCGCGCTGGTCCGATTTTCACCGCAGCCGAAGAGCAGCGCATCCGCGCGGCGGAATATGGCCTGCAGATCAATATGGTGCCCTACACCAACGAAAGCGTGATGGTGGACGAGTTACTCAGCGCACGTTGCGACGCGGCACTGATGACCGGCCTGCGGGCGCGCCAGTTCAACAAGTTCACCGGCACGGTGGACGCCATAGGCGCCCTGCCGACGGATGAGCACATGCGCATTCTTCTGGAAGTGCTCAAGCATCCGCGCAACGCCGGCCGCATGGTCGATGGCGAATACGTGGTGCTGGGTGTGTTCCCGGCGGGCGCGGCGCACATTTTTGTCAATGATCGTGAGATCAACACCCTCGGCAAGGCCGCTGGCAAGCGTGTGGTGGTGCTGGACTACGACCCGATGCAGGCACAGATGGTGGCCGGTCTCGGCGCCACGCCGGTGCAAGCAGATATCACCCGGGCGCCGGGCATGTTCAACAACGGTGTGGTGGACGTGCTGGCAGCACCGCTGGTGGCCTATGAAGCGCTGGAGCTGTATCGCGGGCTGGACCCGGATGGCGGCATTATCGATTACCCGCTGACTCAGCTGTCCATGCAGCTGATCGGGCGGCGGGCAAAATTCCCCAACGAAATTGCGCAACTGATTCGCGAGGCCACCCACGAAGCCTATGACGACATCATGGCTTTCCTGAACCGGGAAGCGGAGCGGGTGCCGGCAAAATGGTGGATCAACATCCCTGAAAAGGATCGCCAGGAATACGAGGTGATGATGGAGGATGCGCGGGTGGAATTGCGCAACCTCGGTTACTACCACGGCGACATGCTGACGCTGCAGCGGCGAATCCGGTGCCGTCTGGAACCGGATCGCAGTGAGTGTGCAGAGCCGCGCGAGTAACGCTCAGGGCGCCGTTGCCCGCAAGCGCAACGTTTGCAGCGCCGGGTCTGCATTGATCTCGGCGTCTGCATACGGGAACCGAATCCAGGCCTTGTCGGCATATGCCTCGGTCATGTTGCGGAAGAACGGCGAGGCCGGATCGGTGGATTGGGAATAGGTCACAAACCCTTCCGCCACCGGCATGCCCTGCTCGTCCCAGGTTACCGTCTGGATATAGCTGTTGCCGAAGGTGACCGCGTAACCCTGTTCTGTCAGCGCCCCTCGCGAGCTGGCAATGGTAAACGACCCTTCAAACCCTTCCCCGCCGAATACCGGAATACGCTCCTCATCGGTGCCCGAACCATGAATGCCGGAGAACTGGATATCCCCCATGGGCGCATCCAGGGCAAAACCGGAATCTATGGCGGTCTGCACGCCATCGGCGAAGGCCAGCTCCACCAGCGGGCTCAGGGGGTTCAGCCCGGCCGGCGTGTTCACCGGGTCATTGGCATTGAATGGCGTCAGCCACATACCTGGCAGTTCCAGCGGCAACGGATTGATGCCGCGCCAGAACTCGCGCCAGATATGGCCGCCGCGGGCGTCCAGGTTGTGGGTGCCGTCCCATTCGGCGAGCACGGCACAGGCCTCTGCCACTTCCACCGGCCCGCTGGTGCCGAGCAGGGGTAACGGCACCTGGCAATAGGTCGAGAGAATGGTGTCGCGGGCGAGCCGCTCGGTCATCAGGCTGCTGTCGAGCACGATGTCCTGCAGCACCGGCATATCAAAGGTGGTGCCGGGGCGGCCGTCGCTGCCGTCGAGGCGATCCTGGATGTGTCGTATGCACTGGCGGGTGCGCAGGGAGCGCGCTGATTCCTCATCGCCGATGATGGCGGCAAAACCGGTCAGGGGCTCTTCGGGGTGGGTGAGCCAGTAGCTGTCGTTGCAGTTATGCACCCAGTCGCTGCGGGTCAGGCTCGGCAGGTTGCCGGGGCCGAAAATGCCGGGCGCCGGGGCGTCGTCATCCGTATCCCAGGCGCAGGACGCACGGCTGCCATCGAGAATCGGCACACCGGGCTGCAGCAATGCGAACACCGGCGTCAGTACCGTGGCGCAACTGAGGACCTTGCTGTCGGGCACATTGGGCACCACGGTCACATCACCATAGTAGGCCGGTTTGCCCGGGCCGGTGGCGATGGTATTGACCCAGGGCGTGCCGAGCACGCTGGCATGCAGGTCCACGAATTCCTCAAAGCTCTGGGCACGGTTCCAGCGGAAAAACTGGTTCAGCAGGCGGTCATTCTCGGCGTTGGCGTCACGCAGGGTATAAGCCTTGAGCGGTGACCAGGACAGGATCGGGATACCGGACACCTCGAACTCCAGCATCGGCCCGTAGTGGGAATGGTACAGCGTGCGCTGTTCCTGCCGCACACTGCCATCCTGCTCCAGCACATCGATGGTGATATCGCGGGCTTCCATATCAATGAATTCGCCATCGAAGAGGTACCGGGTCGGGTCCAGCGGATCGAGGGTCAGCTCGTAGAAGCTGAACCGGAATGCCGTGGACACGGTGTGGCTCCAGGCAAACTTGTCGTTGAAGCCGATCAGCACGGCAGGCAGGCCGATCAGCGCGGCGCCCATGATCTCGATGCGTTCGTCTGGCGGCCCCACCTGCAGATGGGTCATGTAAAGCCGCTCGGTCTTCTCCCAGGGGAAATGGGGATTGCCGAACAGGATCGACTCGCCGTTCTCTGTGGTGTCTCCGGCCAGCGCATACATGTTGCTGCCGAACGGCAGCTCGTTACTGAGCGGAAACGGCAGCGGCACAGGCAACAGGCCACTGACACCGTCCACCACCCCGCCAACCAGATCGGTGAGCTGATCTATGATCTCCTGCGGGTCGAGCGGCAACGGCAACTCACCCAGCAAATCTGGCGGCGCCGCATTGGCGACGCCATCCACGAAGACCGAGGAACTGGCCAGCACCGCCAGGCGGAAGTAACGGCGGTACATATCCTCTTCTTCAAGGGCCAATAGCCAGTCGGCATCGCGGCAGGCCAGGTGCCGGCCACTGTGCTGGCCGTCGAGAATTTCCTGGCGGTAGCGATTGAAGCCATCGACAAAGCCCCGGGAGGCCTCCAGCACTTCCTGATCACTGCTGTCGCGCAGGGGCGCTATGGCCTCATCGGTGGCCAGGCTGCGCCAGAAGAAATCCGCCTCGATATTGCTGGCGACTGCGCCGTTGGCGGGAATGGTGTAGGTGCCCTCGCCGCCCAGATAGCGGGCGCGCAGGCCCCGAATCGTCAGCGTGTCTTCCGCCAGCAGACACAGGTTGTCTTCCGCCTGGGCGTAGCCGTAGCCGTAACCCATGCTGGCAAAGTCTGCTGCGGTGATATGGGGTATGCCCTCGCCGGTGCGGCGGATGGTGACATCGTAGTCTGTCGCTGGCGGCGGCACGTCAGGATCGATACCTGGGCCTGGCGCGCGCAGGTTGCTGTCGCCGCCGCAGGCGGCCAGTAGCAGTGTGCCGGTCAGCAGCGTGCCGACCAAAAGAAACTGTGCATTATTATTCATGGTTGTGTCCCGGATAATGACCACTGAACTCAGTTCTACTCCGGCACAGCCGGGTCCGGGAGTGGCTGGCTACGATAAACCCTCAGGGCTTACAAAAATCCTAAACAAGCGTACCAGCGCCTGATCCGCCTGCCCGGGGGCTGATTGACTCCGCAGTCACCGCATACTTTCTGTCGGGTCATGTACGCCCTCTCGGCCCACTGCTAGAAAGAAGGCCATTACATTGCTCCGACCAGGACATGGACATGATGCGTATAACCAGAACAAGACATTCGCTACAGATGCTACTGACTGCCGCACTGATCAGCCTGCTGGGTATCAGTCAGGCTGCCGCCGTGGAGATGACCGACGCACAGCGGGAAGAGCTCAGCCGTCTCGCACCGGGTCTGACCATCACCAATGAGATGGCAGAGCAGTTACGGGCGATTGCCTACGACCGCTCGCTCCCGCTGGAACAGCGCGTCGCGGCGATGCGTCGCGTGTCCGGCTTCCCGGATGATGCCATGGTCAAACGTCGTATCTGCATCTGGGATATTGCCGGGCGTAACGGCCCCATCTATCAGGCGGCCCAGGATCAACGGCTGCGCATTCTGGAATTCGGCGTCGATGTGGAATTGCTGCCCTACACCAATGAGGGTGTCATGGTGGAAGAACTGCATTCGGGCCGTTGCGATGCTGCGCTGATGACCGGGCTGCGGGCGCGCCTGTTCAACCAGTTCACCGGCACCATTGATTCCGTCGGCGGCCTGCCAACAGATGAGCACATGCACGTACTGCTGCAGGTGTTGGCTGATCCGCGCATGGCCGACAGGATGGTGAGCAACCGTTATGTGGTGATGGGTATTGCGCCGGCTGGCGGCGCCTATGTGTTCGTCAATGATCGTTCGATCAATTCACTGGCGCGCGCGGCGGGCAAGCGGGTGCCGGTGCTGGAGTATGACCCGACCCAGGCGCGCATGGTGTCGCAGATCGGCGCCACCCCCGTGGCGGCGGATCTGATCAGCGCGCCGAACATGTTCAATAATGGTGTGGTGGATGTGCTGCCGGCGCCGTTGATCGCCTATGAAATTCTGGAGCTGTATCGCGGCATGGGCGCCAATGGCGGTGTGATTGATTACCCGCTGGCACAGATCACCATGCAGTTGATCGGACGGGAAGACAAATTTCCGAATGAAATTGCACAACTGGTCCGGGAAGCCTTTTTTGAAGGCTATGAAGACATCATGGAGCAACTGAATACGGAAGCCGCCAAGGTGCCCGATCGCTGGTGGATCGCCATTCCTGATGAAGACAAACAGGAATACGAAACCATGATGCAGGATGCGCGGCTGCAACTGCGGGAAGAGGGCTATTACAGCGCCGAGATGTTGACACTACAGCGGCGCATTCGCTGCCGGATGGACAACAACCGTGGCGAGTGCACCAATCCCGTAGAGTAAAGGATCAATGCAGCCGGTCGATGGGCGGGAAACCGTCCAGTCCACCGAACATGTCGACGCGGTTATCCGAAAACATATCCAGCTCTGGTGCCAGGGCCTGGATATAGCGGTCGAAATACAGGAACTGTTTCAACAGCAACGCGAATTCCCGTGGAAAACGAATGCCGTGCTGCTCGCCGATCTTGACGATATCCATGAGCAGGCGGTTGACCTCCCGCTCATTGCGGTTACCTTCAAGCAGGCTGGCAGGGTCGACATTTTCCAGGCGTGACTGAAAGCGCTCCAGATCTTTTGTGAGGGCATCCACGCTCACCGTCTCGCGGGTCATGCCGATCTGGATCATGGCTTCCGCCACCACGCGGTGGTCGCCGTTGCTGATGCCGTCCAGGAAGCGTGACATGGCCTCCCAGGTATTCTTGCGGATGCGCCCTACCATACCGAAATCAATAAAGCCGATGCGGCCGTCATTGAGCAACATCAGGTTGCCGGCGTGCACATCGGCGTGGAAGAAGTCGCACAGCATGAGGCTGGAGAACCAGGTGTTGAGGGCAGCGACCAGTGTGTCGGCCGGATCATCCACATGGCGACGCAGCACATCCAGATCGGTGAGCGGCACACCATGGAAGCGCTCCATGGTCAGCACTTTCTTTGTGCTCAGCTCCCGGTAGGGGCGCGGCGCCACGGCGCGGGTATTGCCGGTCAGCAGCAGGAATTCGTTGAAGCGCTCCAGGTTCTGGGCTTCCTTGAGAAAGTCACACTCCTCCAGCATGGAGCCCTGCAGTTCCTCAATCACGCCCGACACGGCAGAACGCGACAACCCCGGCGTCAGCATTTCGAAAATACGCGCCGCCACATAGAGAAAGTTGAAATCCGTCAGCAGCACCGTGCTGACACCGGGCTTCTGCACCTTGATCACCACATCCTCGCCGGTGTGCAGCCGTGCCGCATGCACCTGGGCGATGGATGCAGAGGCCAGCGGCGCCGGGTCCACATGGCTGTAGAGGGCACTCAGGGGCTTGCCCAGCTCGCTCTCGACGGTTTCCCGGATATAGCGAAACGGCAGCGGCGGCGTGCGGTCCAGGCACTTCTGAAACTCTTCGACATAGGCTTCCGGAAACAGGGACGGCGAGCTGGCGATAAATTGACCAAGCTTGATGTAAGTCGTGCCCAGCGCTTCGACGGTCTCGCGGAGTAGCACTGGCGCCGGCGGACGATGGCCCAGCAGCCAACCCGCGCCCGCGCGGAGCAGCACAGCGCCGGTCTGCACCACCCGAAATCCGCCCCGGGCGGTGTCTCGGGCCAGGCTCAAACCCGCACGGCGAGCGGCCATCCGCTCGCGCATCTGCTCTACCTCAGTCTTTTTGCTCATCAGCGCCAATCACCTTATGTTCGAATGGGTCAAAAGCTGGCATCACGGGAAATTCACGCTTGCCGAACACCCTCTATGTATAGCTTACTATGCGGCTATAAGCGTTTGTAATTGCATACTTTGCTTTTTGTAATCGGCGCTTGTGCCAATAATGACCGTTCGGTACTGTTGCCGTCTTGGTGATCCAGAACAATAACATGGAGAACGCTACATGAAGTCTTCTTTTGAGACTCCGGGTGTGGCTGGCGTTGCTACGCCAGTAATGAAGAATCTGTTTGGCCGGGTCAGGCTGGCCGCCCTTGCGCTGACGGTTGTTGCCCTGCAGGGCTGCGGCATCATCTACAAGACCACCGGTGACGTGCTGATCAGCTACGGCAGCAACGAGATGGTCCCCTATCTGCTCACCTATGACGATGTTGCCATGGGCTGCGCCACCGGCGAGTCCCTGACGCCCCTGCTGATGTCTTTCGAAGCCGTGGGCTCCAACCCCGACCGCCTCGCACCTCTGGTCTTCACCGTCGCAGCCAGCTGTACCGAAGCGCTGGCCACCGAGCAGGAACTCCGCTACAGCCGCGCCCTCAAGGACGGCAATGTCAATGAGGCCCAGGATGCCCGCGCCCTGCAGAAGCGCTACCTGCGTGTCACAGCACAGCGTTACCACACGGCTTACCAGCGCGTGACAGCCCAGTACGGCGAAGCCGACAACGGTAAGTGCCCGCGTCTGCGCAAGGATTTCGATGAGCTGGTATGGATGGTCGGTCAGATCGCCGGTGTTCAGGCTGTCCTGAATGATGGCGCCTCTGATGCCTCACTGGGCATCCCGCGGGATATCGCGGCCAAGGTCGAGCGCGGCGCCGCCTGCCTGGACAACGAAAAATGGTGGGGCGTGCCCAACGGGACACGCGCTGCACTGTGGAGCATCCTGCCCATGTTCGCGCCGGAAGGTGCTGACGCCTGGCAAGAGATGGATCGCTCTGTGCGTCTCGGCTTCGAGCAAGGCGTACGGCTCCCCAGCGCCCTGGCAGCCATCGCCGCCCACAGCGTCGGTGACGAGCAGCGTGTACGCCGCGCCATTCGCGAGTTTGCCAATAACAATAACAACCTGGATCCGAACTACGCCATGCTGGATGCACTGGCTGAATTCCTGATCACGGGGGTATCCGACCGCATGTGGACTGAGGCGACAGGACGCCGCACACCGTTCAATGCGCTGGGTACATTCTGGGACGATGCAAGATCCTCACAGCCTGACTTCGACATTGATGACCTGCTGTAATCTGAACATTAATAACGTGCTTGGCAGCACCCTCCTCCGGGTGCTGTCGATCAGGAGGCAGTAACCATGCGTTTTTCACGTTTTCTCTCCGTTGCTCTTGCTGCGCTCGCCCTGGGCTTCACCTCCCAGGCCAGTGCCAACACGCAGCTCCGTCTGTGTGTGTTCGACATCATTGGTACCTCCGGTGACATCTTCAACCTGATGCGGGATTACCGCACCGCCGCTCTCGGAGAGGGTGTCGACTTCAGAATGCGTGCTTTCACCGATGAAAACATCGCTTATGAAGAGCTGACTGGCGGCCAGTGTGACGTGGCAGCCATCACCGGTATTCGTGGCCGTCAGCTGAACAGCTACACCGGCAGCCTGGACTCCATCGGTGCTGTGCCCAACTACGATGCGCTGCGCATGGTGGCTCAGGTGCTGGCCAGCGAGAACCCGCGCATTACGCCGAACCTGCGTAACGGCCCCTATGAAGTCATCGGCATTGCGCCCATGGGTGCGGCATACCTGTTCGTGAAAGACCAGAGCATCAACAACGTCAACGCACTGGCGGGCAAGTCCATCGCCGTGATGGAATATGACGTGGCTCAGGGCCGCATGGCGTCCCGCGTCGGCATGTCGCCGGTGATGTCCGACATCACCAACTTCTCCGGCCGGTTCAACAACCACAGTGTCGACATCTGCTTTGCACCCATGGCAGCCTATGGCGCACTGGAGCTGTATCGTGGCATGGGCGAGAACGGCGGCATCGTCGACTACACCCTCGGCCAGCTGACCATTCAGTTGATCGCCCGTCACGACAAGCTGCCAGAGGGCTTCGCCACCTGGTCACGCAAGTACATGTTTGAAGAAATCTACGATCGTGCGCAGGCCGTGGTCGACAACGCCTACAGTGATGTCCGCGATGATCGCTGGATCCGCATCAGCGAAGAAGACACCCTCAACTACGACGAAATGATGCGCGATGCGCGGATCGACCTGACCCAGCAGGGCGTCTACAACGCTGACATGATGTCTCTGCTGCGCAACATCCGCTGCCGCCTGGATGCGTCGCGCGGCGAGTGTAGCGAAAGTCGGGAGTAATACCGGTTCAGAAACAGTAATGATGCGGGGCCCCAGTGGCCCCGTATTGTTTGGTTTTAGCCGCATATACACTTCAGAGACATGCAATTACCGAAAAGCTGCCTTGAATGGCAGTTCAGCGGTAGGCAGATGGGCACAGGTCACATAGAATCAGCCTTTCGCTTGAGCAATGTGAAATTCCGGGCCGACAGTTTGGCGCCCGGGTCTTTCAAACCATCAGGTGTCCGGGGCAGATAACCGGCACTGTGATAACAACAACCGGGTGAACAATGACTACAGCGTCGCCTTCATTCAAGATAGCCAATCGCTCTGTCGGCGAATGGATATCCTCTCTCCCCACTCTCATTATTCTTCTGATCACCATCTTCGTAGCCTCCGGTGAGATCATTCACTCTCAGCTGCTGCGCGTTGGTGAGAACACCTGGGAAGAATATTTCCTGCTGCGTGGCGCCGGTGTCATTGGTGAACCTACCTGCGAGCAGAACCCCGATATCGATGAGCAGGTGCGCCGCACTGTCATACAGCGAGAGGCCGAAGCGGCTGACGACCCGCTGGCAGGCATGTTCGGCACCGACATCGACGAGGACGCCATCCGACGCTCCATCGAGCGCTCGGTGCAGGTGTGTCAGGAGCGCTGGGCGCGCTTCGAGCGAGTAGAGGAGCGCGTGACACCCGGCGTGCGCGCCTTCCGCACCGTGGAGGTCGGTGTGTCGCGCATGATCACCGGCATTGGCGAGAGCAAGCGCACCCTGCTTGCCCTGCTGGTGCTGATCTGTGCGGCCACCGCCACCTTCAGTCGGCACCATATCGCTATCCGCCCGGTGCGCAGTGTGCGCGACCACTATGTCTCCACCACCGCCCTGCTGGCGGCCAATACCATGCTGTTCGTGTCGTCGATCCAGTATCGCGAACGGCAGCTGATGAGTATTGCGGAGGGGATATCGGTCAGTCACTACAACCTGAACCTGATCTGGATTACCGGGTTCGGGATACTGGCGGCCATCAATATCTACCATCTGGCCAAGCGGCCGGCGGGACTGGAGGCCGGAGGCAACTACGGCAAGGCCCTGCTGACCATTCCGCTATATGGCTTCATGTCCCTGACTGCCGGCAGCCGCTTCATGCTGGATGGCTACTACCACGGCATGAGCGTGTACCTGGGCATGATGATGGAGCACTCCACGCTGTTCCTGAATCTGGCCCTGTATATCTGGATCGGCATGATGCTCAAGCAGACCCGGATGGCACAGCTGGTGTTCAACGTGCTGCGCCCCTGGAACATGTCGCCTGAACTGCTGTGCTTCGTGGTGCTGCTGGTCACTGCGGTGCCCACCGCGTACACCGGTGCTTCCGGGATCTTCGTGATCGCGGCGGGCGCGGTGATCTACAGTGAGCTGATGCGCGCCGGGGCACGGCCGCAGATGGCACTGGCCACCACCGCGATGTCCGGCTCCATGGGTGTGGTATTGCGGCCCTGTCTGCTGGTGGTGATCATCGCCGCGCTGAACAACCAGGTCACCACGACCGAGCTGTTCGGCTCCGGGGTGAAGATCTTCTTCCTGACTGCGTTCCTGTTCTTCATCTACTCGCAGTTCGCACGCAAGGAGCCCGCCCGTATCGCGCCCTTCCGTGAAGCGCTGCCGGAGAGCATCCGTCGTCTGAAGCCGCTGATCCCCTATGTGGTACTGATGGCCGTGGTCATCATGTTCTTCGGCCAGATTCTGGACCGCCGTCTGGACGAGTTCTCCGCGCCAATCATCCTGCCGGTGATCCTGCTGGTGATCCTGCTTTACGAATATGTCTTCTCCAAAAAGACAGCGGAAGCACTGGGACTGGATGCGGACAAGACCACGGGCAACGAAGCACGCCCGACCGGTTTTGAGCCCGCGCTGCGCAAGGCGACCAATGAAACCACCGGCCACATCGGTGCCCTGCTGATGCTGATGGCACTGTCCGTGAGCGTGGGCGGTATCATCGAGCGGACCGGCCTGATGGAATCCATGCCGTCTGAATTCGCCTCTATCTGGATCGCTGCCGCCATTCTGGTTGTGACCCTGGTGGGCATCGGCATGATCATGGACCCGTACGGCGCTGTGATCCTGGTGAATGCGACCATTGCCCAGGTGGCCTTTGCTGCCGGCATTGATCCACTGCACTTCTGGATGATCACGCTGGTGGCCTTCGAGCTGGGGTACCTGACGCCGCCCGTTGCACTAAACCACCTGCTTACCAGGCAGGTGGTTGGCGACGACGAGGTGGAGAAGTCCAAGCTCACTACCGGGTCCTTCTGGGATCGCTACGAGAAGTTCCTGCTGCCCATTGCAGTGATGCTCACGGCCCTGATAATCGTCGCATTCCTGCCGCTGGCCTGGGACGGACTGCACGAGTGGCTGTTCAAGAAGGTCGCGATAGGCGGTTAAGCCCGCCTGCCACAGGCCAAACCGGAAAACGCCCCGCAAGGGGCGTTTTTCGTTTGCGCGTTCATGTCACCTTTCATGCGGTCTTTCATGTAATATTGCCCCCTGAGGCGGTACGCTTCAGCCAGTGATTGCCCCGCGACTACCCCTCACTACCCTTCACCAGCAACCGTGATGAGCCGCAATGACCGACAAACCGCAGCCCGTTGAGCCCAGTCAAGTTGAGAAACCCGCTGAGCAGCCCCGCCCGCGACGGCGCAGAAACCGGCGCGACTACAGCACCTATGAACCCGCACCCACCAGCTATCGCCCTGTCTGGCTCCTGCTGCTTTTCCTGGCTGGCCTTGTGGCGCTGGTTGCCCTCGCTGCCGCAGTGGTCGATGCACTGGTGCTGAACTGATTCCGGGCTGATCCCGGTACCGATTGAGCGTGCGCCCATGCCAGAGAGCACTGAGCCCACAGGATCACCTCGCAACAGCCCCACTGACTGGCGCTCGCCCGCCTACCAGCAGTTCCGACCGCGCTATCCCGACGCCCTGTTCGACTGGCTTGCCCGGCACTCACCGGCCACAGGCCGGGTGCTGGACTGCGGCTGTGGCACCGGCCAGGCCAGCACACCGCTGGCTGCCCGCTTCACACAGGTGATCGCCTCTGATCTGGTGCAGACACAACTTGCCGCGTTCGACGCCCCGGCCAACTGCCAGCGCCTGGTGGCCGACAGTGGCGCCCTGCCGCTGCCTGATCAATGCCTTGATCTGCTTACCGTGGCCCAGGCACTGCACTGGTTTGATCTGCCCGCCTTTGTGAACGAGGCTCGCCGCACCTTGCGGCCGGGCGGCCTGCTGGCAGTGTGGACCTACGGGTTATGCGATATCGCGGGCGAGGCAGGCCAGCTGGTGCGGGACTTCCACGACCGGACGCTCGCGCCCTGGTGGGCGCCCTCGCGGGCTCACGTGGTGGACGGCTACCGTCAACTCGCACTCCCCTGGCCATTGCTGGCGGCACCCACGCTGACGCTGCGCTATGCGTGGCACTGGCAGGACATGCTCGGCTATCTGGGCACCTGGTCGGCCGTCATCGCCGCTCGCGCTCAAGGGCACGACCCACTCGCCGCACTGGCCCCGGTGTTGGCTGATGCCTGGGGAGAACACCCCCGAACCGTCATCTGGCCATTGCATATCAAGGCAGCCGTTCGCCCTTAGGGATGCGCGGGTGTGCGTGTAGGGTGTGCTGAGCACAGCGAAGCGCACCGACTGCTTCGGTTCACTGCCGTACTTTCGCAGGTGCTGAGAGTCTTCGGTGCGCTTCGCTGCGCTCAGCACACCCTACGCACACCCTACGCAGAACCCACGCACACTGGCTGGCTCAGGGTGTGGGGGGGCGGAAGCGTTCGCGGAGGAGGCCGGCGAGGCGGTCGAGGCGGTCGCGGCGGGCGGCGAGGCCGAAGATATTCATCATGCGGGTGGCCCAGCCGAGCATCATGGCCAGGGTGTCGCCGCCACGGCGGGGAATCACGTGCAGGTGGACATGGGGGACATGCTGGTTGGCGGCCTTGCCGTCGTTGATCACCAGGTTGTGGCCCTTGATCGCCATACCGGCTGATTTCTGCGCGGCGATGGTGGCCTGGGCCAGGCTCATCATATGGGCGGCGACACCCGGGTCCAGTTCCTCGACAAACGCCACATGCTGTCTCGGAATCACCAGTGCATGGCCCTCGCGCACCGGAAACAGATCCAGTATCACCAGGGCAATGTCATCTTCGTAGATCACGCTGGCAGGTGCGCTGCCGGCGAGAATGTCGCAGAAGATACAGTCGCTCATGACAGGCCGCTCATGAAAAGCGCCGACGCACGGCGACAAATATCGCAGCGAGCACCAACGCCAGGACACAAGCCGCCAGTAACGGCGCACCGGCGCGCATGGGCTCGGCATCCGCCTGAATCAGGCTGTCGAACAACATGATGACCCAGGCAGGTGCCAGACTTTCGGTCTCGGTGGAGACCAGCCAGGGCGTAAACAGCAGGGCAATCAGCAGCGCCCGCAACGGCGCCTTGAGCCACAGGCGCCAGGTGGCGGTGAGCCACCACATTACCGCCACAATCACCAGGGCGGCGGCGGAATAGACCAACCAGGCCATCATGTAACCGTCTTGTGCCACGACCTCTTGTGCCACGATATGTCTCTCCTGATTAACAACTCGGACACCTGATCCGACACCCGCACCATGAATCTGAATCATGATGCGCATGGCGAACAGGCCGATGATAGCAGAGGGCCACCATCGGTGCTCCCGGGTCAGTTCACCCAATGCACCACATGGTCCTCGAAGTCTTCTTCGGCAATGCCTTCCTCGCTGATCACCTGGTCACGCACGGACAGACCGGCCCGGTGGACGGATGCCGGATCACCACTGATCAGCGGGTGCCAGTCTGACAATGGCTGGCCGTGGGCCAGACGCCGGTATGCACAGGTCGCCGGCAGCCAGTCGTAGGCTGCCACTTCCGGTGTCACCTGCAGGCAACCCGGCACGCGGGTCGCGCGATCCGCATAGTTACGGCAGCGACAGGCATGAATATCCAGTTCCCGGCAGGCCAGCCGGGTGTAATACATCTCATCGGTGTCTTCGTCCTGCAGCTTCAGCAGACAACACCGGCCGCACCCGTCGCACAGGGCTTCCCATTCGAGCGGGTTCAGCTCCGCCAGCGAATACTGTTCCCAGAAACGCTCACGCAGGGTGTCGGCGGGCGTATCGCTCATGCCGCCCCCGAGCCACGCTTGTGGCCGGCCGCCAGGTACAGGTCTTCATCCGGCGGTGGCGGCATCTGCAGAAACCAGCCTTGATCAAGCAGCGCCTCGCGTACTTTTTCCGCGTCCACCCGAGCCAGCGGGCGGCCGGGTTTGAGCAGCATGTCAGAGACATGGCGCGGGGTGCCGAAACGGATCATCAGCGCTTCAGGCACCGCTTCCAGGCCGCGCTGCTTGTTCACGAACAGGTACATGCCGTCCTGCCGCGCACTGCGATAGATGGAACAGAACAGGTGCTGCGTCACGGCAACATCTCCAGCAAGGGGCGCGCTACGAGTTCGTGGCGCCATCCGGTCAGGGGCTCGGGCACAGTGCCGGGTTCGCGCACCATGGCTTCAAGCCAGCGGCGGCGCATCAGTATTTCGGGCTCCAGGCCCATGTCCTTGCCGATCGCCGCCACTTTGGCGCGCAGTTGCTTGATCAACTGCCGCTGCGCCGGGTCCGGTGGCCCCGGCAGCGCCGGTGGCGGCGTCTGTTGCTCGCCTTCCCGCAGCAGCGCCAGCAGGGTGTCGCCATCACGGCGCACCATGGACGGATGCAGATCCAGCCCGGCCAGTTGCTCGCGGGTCGTCGGCCCGGCCTGGGCCAGGGCGAGCAGCGCCGGATCGCGGATCACGAAACCGCGCGGCAGATCCCGTTCGCGGGCCATGGCATCACGCCATTGGGCGAGGGTCACCAGCCGGGCCAGTGCCACACCGGCCAGATTGCCGGCGCCTTTTACCTGGCGCCAGCTCAGTGCCGGGTCGACCTCTGCCACCGCATTGCGCAGCAGACGATCACATTCTTCCTCCCACCAGGCCAGGCGGCCCAACGTATTCAGCCGCTCGGTGAGCATCTGCGTCATCAGCGGCAGCCAGACCACATCATCGCGGGCATAGGACAACTGACTCTCGCTCAGGGGCCGCCGCAACCAGTCCGTGCGGGTCGCATCCTTGGCCAGTTCGGTGCCGGTCAGCTCGCGCACCAGGCGCTGATAGCTGCACTGCAGATCGAAGCCGGTCAGGGCCGCTGCAATCTGGGTGTCGCGGATGCGCGCCGGGGTCTCGCCGGTGAACACCTTCAATGCTTCGATATCTTCCGAGCAGGCGTGCATGACCAGGGTGCGGCCCGCAAGCAGTTCCCGCAGCGCTGCAGCATCGCCCAGCGCCGGGGTATCAATCAGCCAGACGTGCTCGCCAGTGTGCTCCTGCGCTGCCCCCGCCGGTGCCGCCGGTGCCGCATCCGGTGTGGTATTGACCTGCACCAGCGCAAGCTGCGGCCAGAAGGTGCGCTCGCGCATGAATTCCGTATCCAGGTACAGCGGCTGATCGGTGGGCAATCTGGCATTGAGGTCCGCCAGGGGCGGGTTTTGGTCGATCCAGCGATAGCTCATGCTGTTCCTTGTATTCACGTTGGCGGGCATTATACGGGCCCGGCGGGGCGGCCTGCGAGCCTTGCCTGCCCTCGCCCATCACCCGACCTGCCAGCCGCGCTCAAAAACCCTATACTCGGGCTATCTAAAAAAAGGAGAGACGGTGTGCGCGCACTGAAGATATTGATAGTCATTGCCATTTTACTGCTTGTCAGCGCCATGCTGCTGACCCGACCCGGCGCCGTGGATGCGGTAGGCTGGGAGCCGCCTGTGCCGCCCGAGGACAGCGGCGTGCTGGCCGACAATGCCGATCTGCGCGAGGCCACCCTGCTGGCACTGGGCGCGGTGAGCGGCCCGGAGGACATTGCCATCGACAATGACGGCAACCTGTATACCGGCACGGCGGACGGCCGCGTTGTGCGCATCAACCAGGATGGGCAGGTGGAAAAGCTGGCCGACACCGGCGGCCGCCCCCTGGGCATGGACTTCGATGCTGGCGGCAAGCTGGTGATCGCCGACGCGAAACTCGGCCTGATCAGAGTGGACATGGGCGGCGAGATCGAGGTGCTGACCAGCAGTGTCGACGGCGAGCCGATCCGGTTTGCCGATGATGTGGCTGTCGCCGCCGATGGCACTATCTACTTCAGTGATGCCTCGACCCGCTTCGGCCTGTCCGATTACCAGCTTGATCTGATCGAGGGGCGGGCCAACGGGCGCTTGCTGGCCTTTGATCCGGAGAGCGGCGAGACACGGGTGCTGCTGGAGGATCTGTATTTTGCCAATGGCGTGACGCTGTCCGCAGAACAGGACTATCTGCTGGTGACCGAGACCGCACGCTATCAGATTACCCGCTACTGGCTCAGCGGGGAGCGCGCGGGGCAGCACGATATCTTCGCCAGCAATCTGCCGGGGTTCCCGGACAATATTTCCACTCGCCCGGATGGCAGTGGCTACTGGGTAGCCATTCCCAGCCGCCGCAACGCGCAGCTGGACAGCATCAGCCACTCCCCTCGCCTGCGTAACCTGACGGCACGCCTGCCCTACTGGATGCAACCCGCGCCAGAGCACTACGGCATGGTGCTGTTGCTGGACAAGGATGGCGAGATCCGCATGGCGCCACGGGACCCGGGTGGGGAGATGCTGTATGAGGTCACCTCCGCGACCGAGCATGAGGGCCATCTGTATCTGGGCTCCCTGGGTAGCGACCGGATTGGTCGCTGGCCAATCCCCGTGCATTGACCGCAGCACTGACCGCAACATTGACACGGAAGCCTGACATCGGGGACTGACACCGGGTTTGGCTTCCTGATACCCTTACGCCCCCAAAAACTGAACCACCGCAGGGATTCACGATGACCACAAAACTCGTGCTGGTCCGCCATGGCCAGAGCACCTGGAACAAGGACAACCGCTTCACTGGCTGGAAGGATGTCGACCTGACCGACCAGGGGCGTGCCGAAGCCGCCCGGGCAGCGGAACTGCTGCAAGAAGCGGGCTTTGAGTTTGATGTGGCCTACACATCGGTACTGAAGCGGGCCATTCGTACCCTGTGGACCATTCTTGATGGCATGGACCAGATGTGGATTCCGGTGATCCGCAACTGGCGCCTCAATGAGCGGCATTACGGCGCATTGCAGGGCCTGAACAAGGCCGAGACGGCGCAGAAATACGGTGACGAGCAGGTGCTGATCTGGCGTCGCAGCTATGACACCCCGCCGCCGAAAATGGACCGTGACGATGAGCGCTATGCCGGCCGTCAGCGGGTCTACAAGGATCTGACCGACGAGCAGATTCCGTTGAGCGAAAGCCTGAAGGATACGGTGGATCGCTTTGTGCCCTACTTCGACGCGGAAATCGCGCCGCAGATTCGTGCGGGCAAGCAGGTGCTGATCGTGGCCCACGGCAACAGCCTGCGGGCGCTGGTGAAGCATCTGGATAATGTGTCGGAAGAAGAGATTCTGAAGCTCAATATTCCGACCGGAATTCCGCTGGTGTATGAGCTGGATGATGATCTGAAGCCGATCCGCAGTGGGTATCTCGGGGATGCCGAGGCGGCGGAGAAGGCTGCGGCGGCGGTGGCGAATCAGGGTAAGGGGGAGCACTGAGGGGGTTGCCGGGGGATTGGGGCCGGGTGCGGATAAGGTAGTTTGACGGAAATGGCGTCTTTTTGGCGAAGATGAGCGTGGTTTGGTGAAGATATGGGTTTAGCGGGCATAGGGATGGTTGCCTGAGCTGGTCGGTGTGGGGCTTCGATTGGGCAATGGTGCGCTTAGCCAGTTGCGAAGCACACCCCACGGGTGGGAAGGGGTGGCGGGGGGTGTTGGGAGCGGAGCGGCGCGCACCGCCCCCCGCACGCCACCAACCCAACCGTCGCCCCCGGCCGCGTAGGGTGGGCTGGGCCCCCGGCGAAGCGCCCCCGGCCCCCCGGTCCCACAGCCCCCGTTCCCC
>JAIUME010000020.1 GCA_022565695.1 Alcanivorax sp.
GTGCCATATGCTTCGTGACATACTTTTGTCAGCGCTGCAGTCAGGGTCGTCTTGCCATGGTCAACGTGACCAATGGTGCCAACGTTAAGATGCGGTTTATTACGTTCAAACTTTGCCTTTGCCACGACTCTCTACCTCTCAGCTCGGTTGTGCATTCCTGCCTGAACAGCGAAGCATTGCCCGGGAAACACAAAAAGGACACGCGCCCGCCCGGACATCGTGACCGCCTTCAGCACCATCAGCATGACGCGAAGCCAGACCCGGGGCATGCCCCGGATCCGGAAATTGGAGCTCATAACCGGATTTGAACCGGTGACCTCTTCCTTACCAAGGAAGTGCTCTACCTACTGAGCTATATGAGCATTACCTTCACATCACCCCGCAGGCGATGAACTCTGTCGGCACAGCAACCTTCCTGCAACCATACAATGATATGGAGCGGGTAGCGGGACTCGAACCCGCATCATCAGCTTGGAAGGCTGAGGTTCTGCCTTTGAACTATACCCGCGAACCTTGCCTTCCGGCGGCCCGGTTCGGCTGCCTGGTGCTATACCTTTAAACCTTACCTTTAAACCTTGTATCAGCCGCCGGCCCGAGCACCAGTGGCTGCCTTACTGCCCTGAGCGTCATGCCTGCCCGGAGCCTCTTACAATGTGGTGGAGGGGGCTGGATTCGAACCAGCGAAGCTTGCGCGTCAGATTTACAGTCTGATCCCTTTGGCCACTCGGGAACCCCTCCAAAAAAGGGCCTACATTCTCATTTTGCATTAACAGGTTGTCAACTTGTTTTCAGGTACTTTCGAGGTGGCAGATTGCCACCCTCAGCGCACCGTTCGACCTGCGAACACCCTGCTGCTGTATATGGAGCTGGCGAGAGGAGTCGAACCCCCGACCGGCTGATTACAAATCAGCTGCTCTACCAACTGAGCTACGCCAGCCTGCAAAGGTCGCGCATTGTAATGAATGTGGGCCCGGCAAGCAATTGAATCAGGCAGCTTTTTAACGACAGGCGGCTCGATCGACCCCGCTACCGGGCTCGGCGAGTGCATCAGGAAGGCCGCCAACGGCGGATATCAGGCGATCCAGTGCCTCATCAGGCTGTGCATCCAGGTAAATCCAGTATTCCAGCGCCTCGCGCCAGGTCTCACGGACCTCCGCCGGGTACCCGGCATTGCGCATTTTCACCTGGAGGCCCCGGGCAGACTCCTCGCTGCTGAAATAGCCGAGGGATACCGCATTGGCATCGTCACCCTCCGAGACAATGAAGCTGTCGACGCCCTGAGACTGCAGCTCGCGCAGCGCCGCCAGCGCATCTTCCCGGCGCGGCTGGGCTGGCAGATACACCCAGCTCAGGCGGTCACGGCGCACCGGCACGCCATGGATGCGGCCCGCCCGGGCCAGCGCGCCAAGTTCGCTGCGCACCTGCTCGGCCCGTTGCCGATCCGGCCAGGGGCCGACCACCTCACACAGCAGCACATTGCGGGCCGGTGCCACCGGGTCGCCACCGGCATCCTCCGTACTGCCCGAGCGATCCATCCGGGCGCCCCCCGGGGATGACGCTTCGCCCAGCAACTGCAGCGTTTGCGGCGCAGCCACTGTCACCGACGCGGGCGCAGACGGCGGCGCCACGTAGCTCAGCAGGTTCCAGCCCAGATAAACGGTGTTGAGTATGAGAAGACTATAGAAAACCCAGCGCATGAACGCCCCTATCCCCGTGAGCCGCAGTGATTGCCGCCCATTGTTGAAACCGCTCTTTTTATGCCTTCGGCCGCCAGGACGGCCCCACATACGGCGATCTACTGTAACCGGTCACGCTATCCGGGCCTGAGCCTGACGTCACAGAACAGACGCCTCAGGCGCTTTCGCTGCCGGCGCGGGTCACGCGCTCCAGCCCGTCCAGCACCAGATCCGGGTCATGGTGCATCGGCGGCGGCAGGAACGGCTGCAGCACACGGGCGTCCCCGCCGGTCAGGTAAACACTGTCAGTATCATCAAGGGTTTTACGCAGTTCAACTACCGTATCGGCAATGAAGGCCACGGACATGCGCAGCACGCCGTTCTCGACACCTGCGCTGGTGCTGCAGCCCGGCGCCAGGCTGTGATCGACCTGGTCCGTGACACGCACCTGGGCTGTGCCGCGACTCAGACTCCCCTTGAGCATGGTCAGCCCCGGCACGATGTACCCGCCCAGATGCTGCCCCCCGGCATTGACGGCATCCACCGTCAGCGCACTGCCGCAGTCCACGATGATCGAGGCGCCATGGCGGTGCCAGGCCTCCACCACCGCCAGCCAGCGATCCACGCCAAGCCGTTCGGGCTCGGCATAGGCATTGGTCACCCCCGCATCCCGGGCAGGTGAGTAATAGAAGCCGGGCGTACAGTGCAGCGCGTCTTCCAGCACGGCGGCCAGCACGGCGTCACCCTCTCGCCCGGCCACGGAGGCCACCCACAAGGCGGTCACCGGCTCCGGACAAGCCGCCGCCAGCTCCTCGGCCAACAGGGCCCAGTCACGCTGATGCGCCCGCCCGCCCTGGGTTCGCACGCCCTGCGCATCATACGCCCGCCACTTCATGGCGGTATTACCGATATCCAGAAACAGTCTCATGCGAGCCTCAGACTTACCTCACCGCCATGGAAGCGCTGCACCACGCCATCCACTTCCAGCAACAATGCCCCCTGCTCGCTGACCCCGCGCGCCACGCCGATGATGCGTCGCTCGCCAAGCAGCACCTGTACCGCTCGTCCATCACAACAATCGTAACGTTGCCAGCGCTCACGCAAGGGCGCAAAGCCGGCCTGACGGAACTCCGAGAGCACCGCCATGAGCGCACTGAGCACGCGCCCGGCCAGCAGGTTGCGATCCGGCGCCTTGCCCAGCTCCCGCGTCAGATCCGTCCAGGGCTGATCAATGGCTGTGGCCGCCGTCGCGGTCAGCATGCCGTTGATGCCGATGCCGATCACCGGCACGCAAATGCCATCCATATCGCCGGCCAACTCCACCAGAATGCCGCCGAGCTTGCGCTCCGCGACCCAGATGTCATTCGGCCACTTGAGTTGCACACGATCGCCGAGCCCCAGGCCTTTCAGGGCATCAGCCACCGCCACACCCACTGCCAGACTCAGCCCCTCCAGCGCGACAGCGCCACCACTGAAGCTGGTCGCCAGCGACAGATAGAGATTGCGTCCGTAGGGAGATTGCCATGGCCGGCCACGCCGACCACGACCCGCGTTCTGATACTCCGCCAGCACCGCCACTGTCTTGCGCAGGCCATCACGGGCCAGCACCAGGGCATCGGCATTGGTGGATGTGGTGATATCCAGTATGCGCAAATCCAGCATGTCGGGGTCTGAACCTGCGCCGGCCATGGCCTGACGCACGGATGCTTCATCCAGCAGGCTCAGGCCACCGGGCAACCGGTAGCCCTTGCCCCGCACAGACTCCACTTCCAGTCCGAACGGCGCCAGCTTCTGCAGACGCTTCCATACGGCGGCCCGTGATACCCCCAGCAAGGCGCCCAGCGCCTCCCCGGAGTGATAGCTGCCGTCGGCCAGACAGCGCACCAGCGCACTGTCTGCCCCATCCGCAGGCATCAACGCGCCCAGACGACGCTCCGCTGCTTCGCCCAGCCGGCAAGGCGGTCCTGGTACAGCTTTTCCAGCTCGTTGCGCTTGAGCTTGAGCGTCGGTGTCAGCAGGTTGTTCTCCACACCCCAGGTCTCGGAGACCACGACCAGTGCATCCAGTCGCTCATGGGCATCGATTTCGCCATTAACGCGCTGCAACAGGGCTTTCAGGCCTTCGATATACTCTTCTTTCGCCTTGTCACTACTGAGGTGCTCTTCTTCTTCCGGCGACAGACACACCAGAATCAGCGGCTGGGGCATATCAACACCCATGACGCAGGCCTGATCAATACCGGGGTGCGACACAAAGCGCCCTTCGATGGGGGCGGGTGCCACATATTTGCCTTTCTCGGTCTTGAAGATCTCTTTCACCCGGCCCGTGATGCGCAGGCGTCCGGCTTCATCGATTTCGCCCACGTCACCAGTGTGCAGCCAGCCATCTTCTGTCAGATCTTCGCGGGTCTTTTCAGGCGCCTTGAAATAGCCCTGCATGTTGGCCGGGCTGCGCACCAGAATCTCGCCATTGTCACCGATCCGGCATTCCACGCCATCGTTGGGCGTGCCCACCCAACCGATCTTCTGATCACCCTGGCGCGTGGTGTGGGACCAGGCCATGTTCTCGGTCATGCCATACACTTCCAGGATTTCCAGCCCGAGCTTCTTGAACCAGACGATCACTTCCTTGGACAGCGCCGAGGCACCGGACAGTGCGATACGGCAATTCTGCAGGCCCATGGCGCTGAGCACCTTCTTCTTGATCACCCTGTTCAACAGCGGGATCTTGAGCAGCTTGTTGAGCTTCTCCGGCGGCACGGCGTCGCTGGCCTTCTGGTAAAACTTGGTCCAGATGCGCGGCACGGCGAAGAACAGTGTCGGCTCTGCACGCTTGATGTCGTCGGCAAAGGTCTCCAGGGACTCGGCGAAGAAAACCCGCATCCCCACATACAGCAGCGACAGCTCTACCGCCGCACGCTCGGCCACATGGGACAACGGCAGATAGGAAATCATGCGATCACTGGAGGACAGCTCGTAGACGTCCGGCATCTTGTTGCCCATCAGCGCCAGATTGCCGAAGCTGTGCATGACGCCTTTCGGCACGCCGGTAGTGCCCGAGGTATAGATAATGGTCGCCAGGTCCTGACCCCGCGGCTTGGCCACGTCTGCCAGCGGCTGCTGAGCGCGGATGATGTCGGGCCAGCAAGGGAACTCCTTGCGGGCATCGTCGGGGGACAGGGAGAAAGAGAGCTTCGGCATATCCGCAGGCACGCCCGCCTTCGCCTCATCCCAGACATCCAGCTTGCCGACAAACAGCAGTTTCGATTCGCTGTGCTCCAGAATCTGCCGCACGCTCTCGGCTGTCAGGGTCGGGTACAGCGGCACGCTCACGTGGCCCGCCATCCAGATGGCCCAGTCCGCCAGCATCCACTCGGCGCAGTTTTTGGACATCAATGCGATATTGGACCCGGCCGGGAGATTCAGACTCTTCAGATACGACGCCATCCGGCGGGCTTCATCGTCGAGCTCGCCCCAGACATATTCCCGCAGGGCGCCACCGCCAAGGGGTTGCACCATGGCAACCACATCTTTCTGCCGCGCGACGCGCTCCTGCAGGGCCTCCAGCGGCGATTTGAGATCCGTATTGGCTGTAGCATTCATCCTGTGTTCTCCCGTTGTTCTCTACTGTTATTTATATGGCCTCAACATGTGCAGCGAGGCCTGAAAGATGTTCAGCGCTTGATGCCGGTCAGGCAAGATATTTGCAGTGTACATTCGGACACTGACGGCGAATCCGGAAACCCAGGCCACCATGACCCGGCTCGCAAACATACCACGGCCGAGGCCCTGCTCCACTGCAGTGTGTAACCATACCATTTTACGCTGGCAAGGTGACCACAATCCCGTCTCGCTCATCGAGTACTCGGGGGGGGGTGCTTCAGCCCGTGCAATATGACCATAATGCCCAGAAGTTATGCCATGCAGTAATGCCCTGAAGTGACCTGAGGAGATGTTCAATGCTGTGGATCAAAGCGTTTGCCGCCGGCTTTCTCGCCACGCTGCTGTGCCACCAGACCGTCATCGGGCTCTTTTATCTGGCCGGCATGGTGCCCAACCCGCCGTTCAACATGTCTCCCGTACCGCCATTGGGCGTACCGCAGGTGATTTCGCTGGCATTCTGGGGGGGCGTCTGGGGCCTGCCATTGTGGTGGCTGATCCGCGCCTGCAAGGGCATCCACTACTGGCTGCGGGCGCTGGTTATCGGGGCCATCGCCCCGACCGCCGTCGCCATGCTGATCGTCTTCCCGCTCAAGGATATGCCGGTGTCGGCCCAGACCATGATCGGCGGCCTGATCGTCAATGGCGCCTGGGGACTGGGGGTGGCACTGCTGATGTGGCTGATGCGCAAACCCGCCCCCAGATAGCGTTGGCTTCAGCGTGCCTGGGCGGTTGCGGGAGTGGACGGGGAGATGGTCGACCTACTTGATCAACGCGGTGCGTTGACCCCTTCGGGGCGCCTGCGGCGTCCACCGGCGGTAGCCGGTGTCACATGGCGGCTTCGCCGCGAGGTAGTGGGAGGAGATCGCA
>JAIUME010000021.1 GCA_022565695.1 Alcanivorax sp.
GATACCACTACAACCACCAACGCCCACACAGCACGCTCGGCTACATGACGCCGGTAGCGTTCGCCAAGCGGGCTGCATAGAATGGATTTCTCATCGAAGACCTGGTGCTAATTCGGGGGGAAGGTCAATACCTGCGCGGCAATCTGCTGGCATTCTGCCAAGTCGCGTTGATAGGCGACCTAGTCTACTCCCTTGTCATCAACAATGATGCGCTTGGACGAGGCGCAGGCGGTCAGGCTAAAGGTTTCCTGATGTCGCCCCGGATTTGATCTGTGTCATGGCATGGTGCGCTTGCAGTGCAGGGCATTGATGCGGGTCAAGTTCAGCGTGGGCGCGCTGGCGGATGCTTCTGCTGCCCGGTGTCGGGTATCAGGAGAGGAGAGGTACCATGAAAATCGGCAAGTACATGCAATGCACGCTTGTGAGCACCGCGGCGCTGTTTGCTGGCACGGCGATGGCGAGTGACTGGGTGGTGCGCGGTGGTTTGCATCATATTGCGCCGTCGTCGGATAACGGCCAGGCGGCGGGCATGGATCTGGATATCGGCAGCAGCACCCGCCCCAGCCTGAGTGTGACCTGGATGGCGAATGAGCGCGTGGGCATTGAGGTGTTGGGCGCAGTGCCGTTCCGCCACAAGATCGATCTCGAAGGGCTGGGCAATGTGGG
This sequence comes from Alcanivorax sp., assembly GCA_022565695.1. Lineage (GTDB taxonomy): Bacteria > Pseudomonadota > Gammaproteobacteria > Pseudomonadales > Alcanivoracaceae > Isoalcanivorax. The sequence continues at coordinate 667 of JAIUME010000021.1, forward strand.
TTCCACCCGGCATCTGCCGCCAACGGTGTCGGTGCAGTATCACTTCCTGCCGGGCGCTACGGTGCAGCCCTATGCGTCTGTGGGCCTGAACTACACCCGCTTCTTCCATACCCGCACGACCGGCGCCTTGTCCGGCAGCAAGCTGAAGCTTGAGGACTCCTGGGGGCTGGCGGGGCAGGTGGGTGTGGATGTGCCGCTGGGCGAGCGCTGGCTGGTAGGCGCAGATGTCCGCCATATGGATATCGACAGTGATGTGAGGCTGGACGGTACCAAGGTGGGCAAAGCGAATATAGACCCCTGGGCCTACGGGCTCTATGCAGGCTATCGTTTCTAGGCGCCTGAGCCATAGCAGCGGGCCATCTTAATGGCTGGCCTCGCTGCGCATGGCCTGAGAGGCGTCCCGCCCCAAAACCCCACTTGGCACTATCAATCTGATTATTAGATATAAACGTGCGATTTCACTCCCTTCATCCCTATTCGTTTAATCGGTCTAATGTTCCCATCACTATTTGCGAGTAAGGGAGCACATCACCATGAACAGTTTGATCAGCACGACATTACGTACCAATGACAGCTGGGGCCCTCTGGTCTTGAGGATTGTGGCCGGGATCATTTTTGCCGCCCACGGCGCCCAGAAGCTGTTTGGCTGGTTCGGCGGCCATGGTTTGGAAGGCACAGGGCAATGGATGGCCTCCATTGGTTTGCAGCCGGGTTACCTGATGGCGCTGGGGGCGGGTTCCGCAGAGTTTTTCGGTGGCATTGCCTTGATCATCGGCCTGCTGACCCGTCCGGCGGCTGTGGTGCTGGCGTTCACTATGGTGGTGGCGATCTTCGCTGTTCACTTTGAAAACGGCCTCTTCATGAGCAACAACGGTTACGAGTTCGCCCTCTCGTTGCTGGCAATGAGTGTTGCCCTGGCGATTACAGGTGCGGGTAATCTGAGTGCTGATCGCACCCTGGCCGCGAAACTCTGATTCCAGGCGCTACAGGCTCCAGGCGGGGTCAGGTCTCACATTTCACATAAACCGCCCGAATTAACCGTGGCAGATTTTGTGAAATGTGAGACCTGACCCCGCTTATTCTTTTGTTAGTGGTTTGCTTGAACCGGGGGGCAGGGCGGGGTCGAGGTGGAGGTTGCCGATGGCGTAGCGGTGCAGGGTGAGGACCTTGTTCTGGAAGCGGCCGAACATGCGTTTGATCTGGTGGTAGCGGCCTTCGGTCAGGGTGATGTCGGCGATGTGGTCGCTGATGAGGGTGAGGGTGACAGGGCGCAGGGTGATGTTTTCGTAGGCGAATGGCATGCCGGCGGCGAAGGCGTGTACGTACTCTTCGGTGAGGGGTTTTTCGACGGTGACGCGGTAGCGTTTGGTGATCTGGTTTTCCGGGGCGCTCAAGTGCCGGGACCAGCGGCCGTCGTTGGTCAGCAGTAGCAGGCCGGTGGAATTGAAATCAAGGCGGCCGGCTATGTGCAGGTCGGTATTGTCGATCCGGTCGGTGTCGATGTCCGTGTCGGCGCCGTGACTGCGGTGCTGTGCGTTGAGCAGATCAAGCACCGTGGTGTGCCGGGTGTCCCGCGTCGCGCTGACGACGCCGGCGGGCTTGTGCAGCATGATGTAGCGGGCGCTGGTGTCCTGCAGTATCCGGTCGTCAAAGGTCACGGTGGAAAACGGGCCGATGATGCTCTGGCCGTCCCGGGCCGGGTTGCCATCGACCTGCACCCGGCGGGCAGCGAGTAGCTGCTGCACGGCTTTGCGGGGCAGGCCGAGGTGTTGGCACAGAAAGCGATCAAGGCGTGCGTATTTCGAGGGCATTCAATCGATCAGGCGCAGCGACAGATCCACGGCGCGCACATGCTTGGTCAGGCCGCCGATGGAAATATAATCCACGCCGGTTTCGGCCACGCTGCGCAACGTGGTGTCGTCGATGCCGCCGGAGGCTTCCAGTCTGGTTTTGCCGTTGACGGTTTTCACTGCGGTGCGCAGATCGTCGAGGCTGAAGTTGTCCAGCATGATCACATCACAACCGCTGGCCAGGGCCTCTACCAGTTCATCAAAATTTTCGACTTCCACTTCAACCCAGCGTTGCGGATACAGCGCCCGGGCTTTTTCGACGGCGCCGGTGATGGAGCCGCAGGCGGCGATGTGATTTTCCTTGAGCAGAAACGCGTCGTACAGGCCGATGCGATGGTTTGCGCAGCCGCCGCAGGTGACGGCGTATTTCTGCGCGGTGCGCAGGCCGGGCAGGGTCTTGCGGGTATCCAGCAGGGTGACGCCGGTGCCGGCTACCATGTCGGCGTAGCGCCGGGCGCTGGTGGCGGTGGCAGAGAGGGTCTGCAGGATGTTCAGCGCGGTGCGCTCGCCGGTGAGGATGGCCCGTGTACGGCCGCTCAGGGTGAACAGCGTGCTGTCGGCGGCAACCGGCTCGCCGTCCTGCGCTTGCCAACTGACACTGACATTGCCGCCAAGCTGATGGAATACCTCGTCTACCCAGGCGCTGCCGGCCAGGGTCATGGGTTCCCGGGTGATCACGCGTGCCTCGGCGTGATCATCGTCGGGGATCAGCTCGGCGGTGATGTCGCCACTGCCGACATCTTCCTGCAGTGCGCGGCGCACGGTCTCGGGGATCTCGGCCCGGACCCACTCCGGCAGGTCGATGGCGGTTGGCTTACCCTGGTTCATGCTCTGTACTCATTGTTTGGCCTGATTGCGGAAGAATTCGCGTGTCAGGGTCACGATCACCGGGCTCAGCAGCAGCAGGGCGATGAGGTTGGGTATGGCCATCAGCGCGTTGAGAATATCGGCCACGCCCCAGACCAGCTCCAGGCTCAGTATCGCCCCGGCGGGCACTGCCAGAACCCACAGGACGCGGAAGGGTAACACGGCGCGGTCACCAAACAGATACTGGGCGCAGCGCTCGCCATAGAGGCTCCAGCCGAGTAGGGTGGTGAAGGCAAACACCGCCAGCGACAGCGCCACAATGGTCTGGCCGAATTCGCCGAAGCTGGCGGAAAACGCCAGTGCTGACAGGGTGGCGCCGGTGTTACCACTTTCCCAGGCGCCGGTGACGACAATCGCCAGGCCGGTGATGGAGCAGATGATCAGGGTGTCGATAAAAGTGCCCAGCATGGCCACCGTGCCCTGGCGCACAGGGTGATCGGTGGTGGCCGAGGCGTGGGCAATCGGCGCGCTGCCGAGCCCGGCCTCGTTGGAAAAGATGCCCCGCGCCACGCCGAAGGTGATGGCGGCCCAGACGGTGGCGCCAGCAAAGCCGCCGGTGGCGGCGGTGCCGCTGAAGGCGCTGCGCAGGCACAGCATGATGGCATCCGGGAGCCCGCTGGCGTGCATCAGCAGCACCATGGTGCCGAGGGCCAGATAGGCGGCGGCCATCAGGGGCACCAGTGCCGAGGCGATATTGGCAATGCGCTGCATGCCGCCCAGGATGACCAGCCCCACCAGCACCGCCAGCACGCTGCCAGTGACCACCGGCGTGATGCCGAAGCTGGTGGCGAAGCCGTCCGCCACCGAGTTTGCCTGCACCGTATTGCCGATGCCAAAACCGGCGATGGTCCCGAACACCGCAAAGGTGACGGCCAGCCAGGCGAAGCGCTTGCCCAGGCCATAGCGGATGTAATACATGGGGCCGCCAATGAACTGGCCTTTGCTGTCCTGGCGGCGGAAGTTCACGGCCAGCACGGCCTCGGAGTACTTGGTCGCCATCCCCACCAGGGCAATCAGCCACATCCACACCAGCGCGCCTGGGCCGCCCATATGAATGGCGGTGGCTACGCCAGCGATGTTACCGGTGCCGACCGTGGCGGCCAGGGTGGTGGCCAGTGCGGAGCGGGAGCCGATGCTGCCCTCGCCGGTGCTGCCGGAGATCAGCTGCCGCAGGCCGAAACCGAAGCGCCGCAGGGGCAGAAAGGCGAGCCGCAGGGTCAGGAAAAGGCCGGTGCCGCCGATCAGCAGCAGCATGGGCGGGCCCCAGGCGAGGCCGGAGAGCGTTTCGAGGGTGTCGGCAAGGGCTGCGGTGACGGGTGTCAGGGTATCAGCAGTGTCCAAGAATCAGGTGCTCCGTAGCCAGCCAGATGAGTACAGCGAAGATGTTGAGACGAAGATGTTGAGACCAAGATGTTGAGAAGAGTAGGGCAAATGCCCCAGAGGGAAAAGCACCGTTGACGCGGGCGGGGCGGGCGCCTCCGGCGTGGGGGCTGCCGGGCGCTCACATAAAGCTGCACGGAAGTCCTATTTATTAACAATTTATTCAGTCTAAATACTGAGTCTGATAACCGGTTCAAAATTCTGTCAGGGCAGGGGTGATAGGCTGCGAAGGTCAGCATTGCGGCAGAAAATGACGCAAACCGGCACCCGGGGATATCGACGATGGTGCGCCGCGGTGAATGAATCCAGGGGACTCCCATGAAAAAAGTGGCCAGGTTGAAGCCGATAGAAGGCAAAACGCCGCAGGCGGAGCAGCCGCTGCAGCTGCCGCGTCCTCTGGACAAGGTGCAGCAGCGCACTGCCGAGGTGTTCGGCAAGTACCTGGCCGGGATGCTCGATGGGGCGGATGACAAGCTGTTCGATCTGGCTGAAACCGCCACCGATGCAGACCGTGACCGCTATTTCAACGCCATGCGCGAGCTGCGGGTGAAACGCGCAGGGCTGGAAACCGGTTTCCGCCAGGCACTGCACAACAGCTTTCGGGGCTTGCTCAAGGGTGCCGAGGGCGCCCAGACCCTGGAAAATCAGGACATCGATATCGACAGCCTGACGCTGGTCAACGAAGACGAGCTGGAAACCGGGGTCGCCATCGACAATATGGCCCGGCGCATCCGCAATGGCTGTGATGAGCAGCTGCGCAGCTTCAATCACCGCCTGGAGTACCTGTTCGAGGGGCGTCAGGAGTTCGGTGAACGCCGCAATCCGCTGGAGCCACGGCAGGTCGCCGAGTGTTTCCAGAGCTGTGTGGACCGGCTGGAGCTGGATATCCGCAGCAAGCTGATCGTCCTCAAGCTGTTCGAGCGCATGGTGCTGGCGGAAACCGGCTATGCCGTAACCGAGGCCAATCGGGTCCTGGTTGATGCGGGTATTCTGCCTGAGATGAAAGCGCCACCGATTCGTCCTGCCCGACAGCCCGGGCAGGTGCGCGCCGCGCCAGCGGCGGCGACTGCCGCAGATGGCGGGGCGACGTCTGCCGAGAATGCACAGATGTTCGGGGTGTTGCAGGAACTGCTGTCGGCGATGCGCGGCTTCGGCCCGGCGGGCGGCGCGGGTCAGGCGGGGCAAGGTGGCGGGATGAGTGGCGGCCTGGTGGCCGACATGCCGGCAGGCTATGCGGGGCATCCTGCAGGCGCCATCACAGGCGCCATCACAGGC
>JAIUME010000022.1 GCA_022565695.1 Alcanivorax sp.
ACGCTGCATGGCCTGTGCAAGCTGCTCATTGAGGTCATTTATGTGGATGGTGCGGTTTTGGAAGAAGTTAGTGAGGAGGCGGTGCTGTTGATGGTGGCTGTGTTGCGTTAGGGGGGATGGTTGGTGTTGTGGGTGTGGGGGGGGATGTTAGGCGCACCGGGGCACGAGCCCCTCAGAATTCGTACTGCAGCCGCAACGCATAAACCATGCTGGTCCAGTCCTTGGTTTCTCCGGCGGGCAGATCCCGGCTTGAGGTCGACGCATCGACATACATGGCATTGAACTTGAGCACGATGTCATCCACGGGATACCAGTTCACACCGAGCGTGTAGTGATCCAGCTCCTGCTCGCCACGCTCGTCATGATGATCCGTGTGATCCGCATAGGCGTAACGGGCCAGGAGTTCCAGCGCGCCCCAGCCGCCCCGATTGACCGGATTGCGTACCCGGGTCTGCCCGAAGTCCCCGCTGAAGACCCGATAGTTGCGACGCTCACCGGTGAGGAAGTAGCTGCTTTGCAGGTAATAACCCCCGTTGGACAGTGACAGCGGATCCGTAGCGGGGTCCCCGGTAAAGCCGTGAGCATTCGCATCACGCCGCACATCCTGAATCAGGTATTCCCCCTGAAAAGACAATGGGCCCACGCCATAGGCAGCTTCCAGTGCATAGGTCGTGTGGTACTTCACATCTTCAAAATCCCGACGACCGATGACCCGGCCATCCACTGCCCGTGTACCCAGACGGGTACGCATGCGCACACTGTCATAGTCTCTGTCGCGACCACGGCTTTTCTCATGCACGTAGGAATTGTTGCGGTGATTGGCCGATACACCCAGGTGGCTCCAGATGCCATTGCTTGTGTCCATGTAGGGCGCAAACGAGGTACGACCGGCCACGGACCAGCCTTCACTCACATCCCGGCGGCGCGACACATCGGTGCCGAAGACACCCAGCGCCGCATACCAGTCGGGGCGCAGGGTTTCATACATGACACCAAGCTGGCGGTCCGGACGATAGGCATCCACCGGCGCCGCACGCTCAATGAAGGAAATCCGGCGGGAGCTGGTGGCACTTTCGAGACTGAACGGTTCCTTGAAATACCCCACCGCCAGCCGGCCTTCCTCAAACAGGTAGGCGATGTAGGCATTGGCGAAGCGGATCCCTTCGATGTCGTCGCCTTCTTCAATGTCATAGGTCACAGGATCGCGAAAATCCACTTCCAGCTGCCATTCCCAGCGGTCGTGCATGAGCCCCAGGGCGCCGAGTCGTGCACGACGGATAATGGTGCCGGATCTGCCGATATCACCCCGGTCCAGGCGGTCATCATCAGTCGTCTTGAAAGGATCTTGTACCCGGGCATGATCAATCATCACGCGCCCGCGCACACCGAAGCGGTGCGCACCATCGGCCGTTTCCACACGGAAGTGATTGACCCGCGTGCGTACCAGCTCGTCCTCGACCCGCGTTGTCGGTTCATAGTTCATACCTGGATGACGATCGGCGACCGCAGTCTCGGATCGCAGCGCTTCGACGTCCTCCTCACTGAGAAGGCCCTTCTCGAGCAGCTTTTTGACCAGATCTTCGGTCGGGTCTGCAGCGGCCAGCCCCGGCGCCGCCAGGGCGCTGACGAGCAGCAGCGAGAAAAAGCCGGCTTGCGCCATGGCATACCAGTCTGTTGTGACGCGCGTTAATGCATTCATGGTGACGCTCCTGATGTGGCAGCTGCAGATGACACTGCATCCCCCTTGGACTTGTTCATTCATTCCGGCACAGGGGGGCATAACGCCACTTGATCTGTATCAACAACGACAGTCGTGACAGGGCGAACCATTGACTCAGGTCAAATCCGGCAGGCTCCAGCGCTGTCCCGAGCGCCTTTTCGCACATCTCTTTCCTGATACTTATTGATGCACATCAAGTGCTGACAGCTGTCGCCGGGGAACAATGGGGCTGTTATCAGGCAACTCTCGTCAACAGGCCGCCAATACAGGCCAGGCCGCAGCCATCAGGGAAATCACCATGCCAGGCACCCGAAATCGTTATGAATGGCGCGCATTTGCCACCCACTTCGGCGCCCTGGAGTACCGACTGAAAGCACGTGGCTCGCTCAGGGATATCAGCGAAAGTCGTGAGTGGTATCTGGTCTCCCCCCACGATAGCGGGCGCAATATCAAGATTCGCAAGGGCAAACTCGATTGCAAGGTGATGCTCTGCCAGGACGGGGAACTGGAACAGTGGGCGCCGGAAAGCACAGTGCCTTTGCCACTGACATCGGCACAGTTCTACGCCGGGGTGCTGGAACCACTCGGCATACCTGTTCCGCAACACGACACAGAGGACAGCGAAACGCTGCTGGACGAGCACCTGCTCAGCGCCAGGATGTTCTATCGTCACCCGGGGCTGATCGCTGTCGATCTGGTCAAGCGGCGCGCACGCTATGTGCTGGGCAGCACCACGGGCGGCGGGACAGGCGGTGATGCCAGTGACACCCGCGGCGGCAAGGATGAGTGTCTGGGCGAGCTGGTGGAGCTGGAAATCAATGGCGCGACGTTGCGCTCCATCTGTATCGAATCGGCAAGCGCCGATGCAGTGAGAACGCTGGCAGCCGATCTCGGCCTGGATGCCTGGCGCAATCGCAGCTACGTCACCGCCCTGCGCGAAATCATGGGCCTCACCCCCACCGCCCCGTTGCTGCGATGAGTGATCAGCGTGAGGGGTTTGATCCGCTGGAGATGGATCACTATCGTATTGATCAGTTGCCACGGCGCGCCCGATCGCATTTCGAGCTGTGGTTCGCCCGCCTGGGCATTCCGCTGGCAGTAATCAGCTTCCTGATTATCGGCTTCGTCTGGACGCCGCCCTTTCTCACCCATCTTGATCCGGATAGCGTATCCGGCAGCGCAGCCGCTCGTCTTGCAGAAGCGGGGCTCACCGATTTCATTCGCCAGAACAGCCTGATGCTTGCCGTGTTCACGGCTGCCATGATTCTCTGGACCAGCGCGGCGTTACCGAATTATCTGGTGTCGCTGATTGTCATTCTCGGCCTCGTGTTTACCGGCGTGCTCAGTGAACGGGAAGCCTATGCACAGCTGGGCCATCCGGTCATGTGGCTCAACATCATGTCTTTCGTTCTCGCCAGCATGCTGGTGAAAACCGGGCTGGCGAAACGCTTTGCGTTATGGCTGGTGCTGCGTTTTGGCCATAAAGCCTCCGGCATCTTTCTCAGTTTCATCGTGATCAATACGGTGATGTCCGCCTTTGTCTCCGCCACCACTGCCAAGGCCGCCATCCTGCTGCCGGTATTCATGGTGATTGCCGCCATTTACGGTGCGCGACAAGGCGAAGGCAAAAATAACTTCGGGCGCAATATCGTTCTGCAGAATCTGCTCTGCATCAATCTCGGCGCAGGTGCTTTCATGACAGGCTCCGGCGCCAACCTGCTGGCCGTGGCACTCATCAGCGGCGCCATTTCCGGCAGCATCTATTTCAGTGACTGGATGGTGGCTATGTTTCCGACCATGATCGGCCTGATGCTGATCGGCTATCTGCTGGGGACACGGTTGTTCTTCCCGCTCTCACCCGAGGAGCGCGTTCCGCAGATCGAAGGGGGCATGGAGCGGCTGCAGGCCGAGCAGGCAAAGCTGGGCAAGATCTCCTGGACAGAGGTGCGCGCTGCCGCCTTGTTCCTGATGATCCTGGTGCTCTGGACCACTGACCGCTGGCACGGCATCAGCCCCACCGCCGTCGCTTTCCTGGGGGGCATTGTCGCGCTGCTGCCACGCATCGGCATCGTCGACTGGAATGACGTTGATATCCCGTGGCACCTCATGCTGTTCTCGGCAGGGGCCTACTGTCTGGGCGCCGGCTTCGCCCGCACCGGGCTGCCGGAGATCAGTGTCAGCGCGTTCTTCGCGCAGGTGGGCATCGACAGCAACACCCCCTTCTGGATTGTGTATGTGCTACTTACCGGCATCATGGCCTTCAGCGCGCTGGTATCGCAGGCGAAAACCATGCGCGCGATGTTGTTCGTGCCGATCGCCATCGGCGCGGCCGAAACCCTCGGCTACAGTGTCATCAGTCTGGCATTGCCGGTGGCGTTTCTGATCGAGCATGTTTATGTCTTGCCCTTCAACAGCAAGCCGGCCGCACTCCTGTACGAGACTGACCACTACAGCATCGGCGACGGTTTCCGTTATGGCATTGTCATGATGTTGATTGGCTGGGTGTCCATTATCGTGTTGGGAGAGACCTGGTTCAGATTTCTGGGTATTACACCGGATGGGGTGTTTGGGTTGTTCTGAGGGGGGGACGTCGCGGTTGTGTGGGAGGGCAGGAGGGGGCGGTGGGGAGGTAGGTGGTGCGCGTAGCATTTAACAGCCCACCCAAACCCCCCCCAAACCCCACCCGACGGGGGCGGTGGAGGGGGTGGAGGGCGCCGCGAAGCGCCCCCGGGGG